>CAWBWW010000001.1:0-4033955 GCA_963792685.1 uncultured Gemmatimonadaceae bacterium
TTACCAGGATTAGGTCATAAAACCCGCTCTTTCCCCTTCAGCACTGCGCGTAATCGTTCCGCGACGATGATTCCTCGCCGGGTTTGAGCAGCGAGGCGACGATGCCGAGTGCGCCTTCGTGGAGGAAGGTTCTGTGTGACGGCAATTGGCGGCTCGCCCTCGATCAGGGCGTTGATGATCGCGCGGCCGACTGCTCGACCACCGCCGCATCGATCCGGACACGGCTGTCGGGTAGGCGCGGGGGGCGTCCCGCTCCGCGAACTGCTCGGCCTGAATTCCCGGCAGACCCGGAGAGCATCGACTATCGATGTCCAGTTGCCGCACCTGCGTCGCCCGCTCGGCCGCGTGATCGCGCGCGAGGAAGCGACGGAGGGCGACGACGAGGCCGACGATCTCCTCCTTGCCGACCTTCATCGGTCGCCCGAGGCCGTGATGCGGTGGGCCGGGGAGGATGCCCGTTGCGAGGTAGCGGTCGCGCCATGTCCACGTCTCCGGATAGACATCCATATCCTGATGCTGCAAGGCGACGGATTCGATGAGGTCCGCGCGCCCGACGAGGATGCCCGATGCCTGCGGCCCGCCAATCGCCTTGCCGCCACTGAAGGCGACGAGGTCCGCCCCGACGGCAATCAGGGCGCGCAGGTTTTCCACCGGCGGCAGGGCGGCGGCGCGCATCCACAATGACGGGCAAATCGTGCCGGTGCGCGATGGCGACGACCTCCGCGAGCGGCACGACACCCGGCGCGTTACCAAACGAGTAGGCGAGCGCCGCCGTCCGCTCGGTGATCGCCGCTTCGATCTGCCACGGCCAGGTAATCCCCTGCCCCGGAAAGCCGAGATAGCCGACCTCGACGAGTTTCGCCCCCGCGAGCCGGAGGGCATGCGTGTACGCCGTCAGGTGCGGGCGCTGAATGACGATTTCGTTGCGCAGTCCGGTCGTCTCGGGCAAGCGATCCATCGCCGCGACATCCAGCCCCGCGATGCACGCCGCCGCCCCGAGCGCCAACCCGGAAGCCGCGCCCGCCGTCACGTAGCCCGCCGCCGCGCCCGTCGCCTCGGACGAGTTCGCGCCCCGCCGCTTCCTGCAAATCCTCGATGCGCACGCAGTGCTGCGCCGCCTCCGCCATCGCCGCTGCGACGTCCGGATGGAGGGGCGCGCCACTCAGCCGCGTCACCGGCCCCGCCACATTGATCACGGTGCGAACCCCAAGCGTGTCGTAGATGGTCATGAGTAGCCCCTCCCCGAAGAAATCGCTCCGCGATTGGTCGCCCGCAATGCAGAAGAACAATGAGGGAACAGTATCACATGGGGAACCTAACCCCCCGGCCCCCTTCCCTAAAAGGAAGGGGGAGCGCCCTTTGAGAGACCACGGTATTTGGGGGATACCACGGCAATTCAGATGAGTCACCCCTCTCCACTTGATGGAGAGGGGCCGGGGGGTGAGATTCCCCGCGATCTGCGAATACTCTGCTACAATGCGCATCGTGTTCGGCCCGCCCGCGCGGGATGCTTCCCCGCCGAACAACCCGAAATAGCCATGCCGCGCCCGTCGCGGAAACCGCCGGGAGAATGATCTGTGTCACCCCTACCGCCGCCGAGCCGACCGCGCCCCGGTGGCATCCCGAACCGCCCCGCCCCGCCCGTCGCACCGACGACGCCGATCTATGTCGCGGTCGATGTCGAAGCGACCGCGAATGAGCGCAATAACGAGATCATCGAGGTCGCGGCCGTCACCTTCACGAGCGAGCGCATCCTGGAACGCTGGTCTTCGCTCGTCCGTCCTATCCGTGCCGTCCCGCTCGGCACGGCGCAACTGACGGGCATCACGAATGCGATGCTGCAGGCCGCGCCGCCCTTTCGCGAGTGTTGCGCCACAGCTTGCGCAGCTTCGTGCAGCGCTACCCGATCGTCGGGCAGTCGGTCGAGTTCGATCTGAAACTGCTCGCCGCACAGGGTGTGGTCCTCGAGAACCCGACCTACGACACCTACGAACTCGCGACCCTCCTCCTCCCGATCTGCCCGTCTATAGCCTCACGCGCATCGCGGAGCGGCTGAAAGTCGGCACGCCGCAGGAGCATCGCGCGCTCGGTGACTGCGAACTGACCGCCGCCGTCTTCCAGCGCGCTGCTCGATAAGCATCGCGGAGTGCGACCCGGAAACGCTGGCGGAACTGGCCCGCCTCGCGGACCTCGGGCAATCGCCATTCGCGCGCGCTCTTTCGGCAAGCACAGCGCGAGAAGCAGCGAGAGACCTTTGGCGGCGGTGCGGGGGCGAGCATCCTCCAGCAACTGCGCGCGCAGGCGGGCGGCGGGGGCGGAAGTGAGAAGGAGGGCGGCGTGGATCTCCTCTACCTCATGCCGCGCCCGCGGCCTGAACCCCTCCGCAACACCGGCAGCCAGCGACCGCTCGATACGCGCGCGATCCTCGACACCTTCCGACCGGACGGCCCCTTCGCGGAAGCCTTCCCGCACTACGAGCACCGCCCGCAACAGATGGATATGCTCGGTGCGGTCGCGGAGTGCATTCAACAACGATGAGACGATTGCTGGTCGAAGCGGGCACCGGCACCGGCAAGTCCGTCGCCTATCTCGTGCCCGCCGTCGCGCACGCGGTGGAGCATGGCGAAACCGTCGTCGTCAGCACCGCGACGATCGCCCTGCAGGACCAACTGGCGAAAAAGGACATCCCGGACTTGCAGGACGTCCTCGCCACGATTGGCGGCGCGCCCGCCCCGAATGGCGCCGGGTTGCCCGCCGAGTTCCGCGCGACGGTCGTCAAGGGGCGGGCGAACTATCTCTGCCTCTATCGCTGGTTCAAACTGCGCGGCAACCCGACTCTCACGCCCGCCGAGGCGCGCCTGATGCTCCGCCTCCTGCTCTGGCTTCAGATGACGGACACGCGGCGATGTCGGCGAAATTCGCTTCACAGACGAGGAGCGGCGGCTGGGCGTCGCTGCAGGCATGGAACCGCGTCAATGCGGGGCCGGATAGCTGCCCGTCGTCGTGCGTCTTCCAGAAGCGCGGGCAGTGCTTCGTGCAGCGGGCGCGGCGGGCGGCGGAGAACGCGCACGTCGTGATCGTCAACCACGCGCTCCTGCTCTCCGATATGACGACGAACAGCGGTGTCCTGCCGCCCTACGAGCATCTGATCGTGGACGAGGCGCATCATCTCGAAGATGAGGCGACGAACCAACTCGGCTACGCCTTCGAGCGCGCCGACGGTACTCAACTTCCTCAATCTGCTCGCGGAGCCGCACGCCGAGGGGCCGCGCGGCCTGCTCACCGACCTGCCGATCCGCGTCCGCACCGGCAAGACACCGCGGTGATGTGCAGACCGAGGTCGACCCGCGTCTGCGGCGAACTGCTGCCACGCATCGAGGAGACGCGCACGCTGACGGTCGCGCTCTTCGACCGCCTCGCCGTCTTCCTCGCGGGCCGCCCGCAGAACGAGAAGGACACCCGCCTGCGCATCACGCAGAGCGTCCGCAACGATCCGGCATGGGCGGATGTCGAGATCGCCTGGGACGACCTCTCCTTCCCGCTCGGCGCGATCCAACTGGCACTGACGAGCATCTTCGAGCAGGTCTATCGCCTGCCGGACGACACGATGCAGGAGCAGGACGATACGCTCCTGCTGCTCACCCGCGCCCTGCGCATCAGCACGGACCTGCGCGTTGGCGCGGCTGCCGCCCTCGCCGAGCCGGACGCAGAGATGGTCTACTGGACGGAGATCGAGGGGCCGCGCGGCGGCTGGCAACCGACTGAGGGAAGCGCCGCACATCTGCCAGGGATGCCCGCCGACACCTCGCGGTCGGTCAGCGTCAAGGCCGCGCCGCTCCATGTCGGTGCGACTTTGCAGGCCGATCTCTTCGGGCCGCGCCGCTCGGTCGTCCTGACAAGCGCGACGATGACGACCGAGGGGAAGTTCGATTATCTCAGCTCCCGCCTGGGCATCGAGCGAGGACACCGCGACCGAGGTCGCAGTGGATTCCCCCTTCGACTACCGCCGCTCGGCGCTCCTCTATACCGTCGAGGATATGCCGGAGCCGAACCGCCCCGGCTATCAGAAAGGGCTTCAGGACGCGATCATCGGCCTCTGCGAGGCGACACGGGGCCGCGCGCTCGTCCTTTTCACTTCCTACAGCGCGCTCCAGGCGACCTACCGCGCCGTCAAGCCCGCACTGGAGGCGGCGGGCATCGTCGTCCTCGGCCAGCGACTCGATGGCGGGCCGCGCCAACTGATCGAGCGGTTCAAGCAGCATCAGGAAATGGTGCTCTTCGGCACCTCATCCTTCTGGGAGGGGGTGGACGTGGTCGGCGACGCGCTCTCCGTGCTCGTCATCACGAAGCTGCCCTTCAAGGTGCCGAGCGATCCCGTCTTTCAGGCCCGCTCCGAGGGGTTCGCGGACCCGTTCGGGGAGTTTGCGGTGCCGCAGGCGGTGTTGCAGTTCCGGCAAGGGTTCGGGCGGCTGATCCGTTCCAGCACTGACCGGGGCGTCTGCGCCGTCCTCGATTCACGCGTCCTGACGAAGCGGTATGGCCGGACCTTCCTCAACTCGCTCCCCGGCTGCACCGTCGAGAAAGGCCGCTCCGTCGATCTCCCCGCCCGCGCCGCCGCCTGGCTCGCAATGGCCGGCCCACAACGGATGATTGAACCAGGAAGACACGAAGGACGCAGAAGAAGGGAACGAGAAAAAGGACAAAGAACAGAATCTCCTTTCCTCCATTTCTCTCTTCCTTCGTGTCTTCTGGTTTATTCGTCTTTGCGGTTCAATCGTTTTCTCATCATAGGAGGGTATGCGATGGCTGGACTGACACCGGCGGTACTGGAGAAGTTGCGCACATTCGACACGCCGACGATCTGTAATCTCGTGGAACTCTTTGAGGTTCGTCCACAGCAATACCGGATATATGGACGGGCGGATCGTGGCCGCGTATGCACAAATGGGGCCAATTGTCGGCTTTGCGGCGACCGCGACGTTCCGCTCCAACTTACCGCCACGCTCCGGCGATTCCTATTCCAGTCTCGACGCGCAGGTGGAGCGGTTTGCGGAGCTCTCCGGCCCGCCGATCGTCGTCTTCCAGGATGTGGACGACCCGACCATCGCCGCGACCTTCGGCGAAGTGATGTGCTCGGTCTACAAGGGGTTCGGCGCGGTCGGGCTGATTACGAGCGGTGCGGGTCGCGACCTCGATCAGGTCGAGGCGATCAACTTCCCCGTCTTCACCAACGGGACGATCTGCGCGCACGGCTACAACCATACGCCGCAGGTGCATGTGCCCGTCCATGTCGGCGGCGTCACCGTCTACCCGGACGATCTCCTCCACGCCGACCGCAACGGCGTTTCGACGATCCCCATCGATATTGCGGCGGAACTGGCGGACATCGGCGATGCCTTCATCGCCGCGGAAGAAGTGGTCTTGCACGCCGTCCGTGCGGAGCATCCGACGGTTGCCGCGCTCCGCGACGCCCGCCGCGAGTCCGCCGCACAGATGGCCAAACTCCGCGCCCAGGTGACACGAAAGCGGTAGCTTTCCTCACCCCCCGGCCCCTCTCCATCGCCAAAAGATCACGGTATGGATCAGGTTAGTGCGGCGATGGAGAGGGGAGCCGTAGGGGCGCATAGCATGCGCCCACTCAGTCCTCAGTCCTCAGTCCTTCGGCTTTAGAGAGGAGGCAGCGGATGGCGCAAGTACAGCATATGAATGTGGACCGGAACCTGGCGATGGAACTGGTCCGGGTCACAGAGGCGGCGGCGCTCGCGGCGTCGCGCTGGGTTGGCAAAGGTGACAAGATCGGCGCGGACGGCGCGGCGGTGGATGCGATGCGCGCCGCGATCGACTCCGTGGCGATGGACGGCATCGTCGTGATCGGTGAGGGGGAGAAGGACGAAGCGCCGATGCTCTTCATCGGCGAGCGCGTCGGCACCCGCGCCCCCGGCACACCGAAAGTCGAGATCGCGGTGGATCCGATCGATGGCACCACCCTGACGAGCAAGGGGATGCCGAATGCCGTCTCGGTGATCGGCATGTCCGAGGCGGGCACCCTCTACGACTCGCACGGCCTCTTCTACATGAACAAGATCGCGGTGGGCCGCGAGGCGGCGGACGTCGTAGACATCAGCGCGCCCGTTGCGACGAACCTCCAGAATGTTGCGAAGGCGAAGGGACGGCAGGTCTCGGAACTGCTCGTCTGCGTGCTGGACCGGCCCCGCCATGCCGACCTCGTCAAGGAGATCCGCGCGGCGGGCGCGCGCATCAAGTTCATCTCGGATGGTGATGTGGCGGGCTGCATCATGACCTGCTTGCCGGAGACGGGCGTGGACCTCTACCTCGGCACGGGCGGCGCGCCGGAATGCGTGATTACGGCCTGTGCGATGAAATGCCTCGGGGGCACCCTTCAAGCGAAGCCGTGGCCCCGCCCGGAGACAGACGACGCCGAAAAAGCGCGCGCCAAGGGGCTCGATCTTGAGAGCGTCCTCGGCCTGAACGACCTCGCGAAGGGGGAGAATACCTTCTTCGCCTGCACAGGCATCACGGACGGCGAACTGGTCCAAGGCGTCCATTACAGCCACGGCTACGCGACAACGGAATCACTGGTGATGCGCTCCAAGACGGGCACAATGCGCCGCATTGTCGCACAGCACCGTCTGGACAAAGTGCGGCAGTATGGCTTTATGGAGTAGCGAGTAGCGAGTAACGAGTAACGAGGTGGTGTCGTATCCTCTCGTTACTCGTTACTCGCTACTCGCTACTTCGGAACGGAGTGACGACATGGACATGGGGCTGAAAGATAAGGTGGCGGTGGTTTGTGCGGCGAGTAAGGGGCTCGGTAAGTCGTCCGCGATGGGGCTGGCGGCGGAGGGTGCGCATCTCGTCATCTGCGCGCGCGGTGAAGAGACGTTGAATCAGACGGCGGACGAGATCCGGCAGCAGACGGGCGTGAAGGTCGTTACGCTCTCGGCGGACCTCTCGCAGGAAGCGGATTGCACCCGCCTGATCGAGACAGCGCAGCGCGAGTACGGCGGGCTGGATATTCTCGTCAATAATGCCGGCGGTCCGCCGCCGGGCTTCTTCATGGATTTCACCGACGCGCAGTGGCAGGCGGGTTTCGAGCAGAACTTCATGAGCGCGGTGCGGCTCATCCGCCTCGCGATCCCGATCATGCAAGCGCGCGGCGGCGGGCGCGTCATCAACATCACCTCGCTCTCCGTCAAGCAGCCAATCGAGAATATCATCATCTCGAACAGCATCCGCGCCGCCGTGATCGGCCTGGCGAAGACGCTCTCGCAGCAGTTCGGCACGGACGGCATCACCTTCAATAATGTTCTGCCCGGTACGATCCTCACCGACCGCGTGCGCACGACGAGCCGCAGCCAGGCGGAGCGCGAGGGCATCAGCGTGGATGAGGTGATCGAGCGCGGTGGTAAGTCGGTGCCGATGGGCCGCATCGGTCAGCCGGACGACCTCGGCAGCCTCGTCGTCTACCTCGCCTCCGCGCACGCACAGTGGCTCACCGGCACGAGCATCCAGATCGACGGCGGCGCCTATAAGGGGCTGATGTAGACGACGAAACCGCTTGAACCGCAGAGGCGCAGAGGACGCAGAGGACGCAAAGAGGGGAGAATCATTTTCTTCTCCCCTCTGCGTTCTCTGCGCCTTTGTGTTTTTGCGTCGATCCGGTTTGACCGCCGCTTGATATGCTGTTAGATGGTGAAGGAGTAGACCATCAGTTCGACGTCGCTCTTGTAGGCGGTCGCGTCCGTGAGGCGGGTGCGGTAGGTGAGTACCCAGCCGTCCGAGCCCTTGGTGACGAATGTCTGCTGGATGCGCTGCGTCTCGCCGTTCTCATCGATCACGGTGTAATCGAGGATCGGGCAATCCTGATCGGCGCACTTGATGAAATCGCGGCGAAGCTCCGTATAACCATTGAAGGTGGAAACCCCATCGATGTTCGCCTTCGCGTAATCGACGCTCGACGTACCCGCGGGAATACTCTCACGAACGATATTGAAGATCGCCGCGCCACCGTCGACCGTCCAAAGGGCAACGACACCCTTGGTGTCCGGTTGCTGCTGGACCCAACCATCGGCGACACCAACCGCAAAACTGCCACTGGGATCGACATAGATCGTCGTCGCGCCGACGGGCGCGGCGCTCGTTGCGACGAGACCGAGAAGCAAGAGACCAAGAAACGCCACCAACCGCATCTGTCGTACTGTCTTCATCTCACAAACCTTCCTCTTCACGAAACCCCTGGAGCGCCACATGCTCCGTATTCCTTTACCACAACGATTGAACGCAGGAATGAGTTCCATTGTGATGCCCGGATCATTCTTTGCGCTTTGTATCCCCTAACTCCGGATCATTCTTCAATCGCTGCGTCCCTTTGAGTATGGATGGTTGAACCCGGAATCGCACTGTCCATTCGTGCAAGATTCTCGATGAACGAAGGGACAGGTACGACCTAATCTCCTGTTCTCGCTCTGCCGATGCGCGCATCACCTTGGCGATACCAGGAGAAATTGATAGCAATTCGGGAACCTCTCGTGGAAGCAAGCGTCCCGCTTGCCCTTCGTGGCATTGGGACGGCAAGCGGGACGCTTGCTTCCACGAGAAAAAACCTGCCGGTCTAGCTGAGGCGTAGGGGGCGATGACCGCCGCTGGGGTCGTTCCCTTGCCCACCCTGCCCGCCGTTCGGATCGAGGATGATCGGCACACCGAGTGGGATGGCGTTGTTGAATGATTCGACAGAGAGGCGCGCCGCCATCTGCCGGGCGACATCGCGGAATGCCTGCGAGAGGGGCGAGGCGGCATTCTTGATGACGAGCGGCACGCCCGCATCGCCGGACTCGGACATCTCGGGGTCGAGCGGGATCTCACCAAGGAGGGGCACATTGTATCGCGTCGCCGCCCGCTGCCCGCCGCCCTTGCCGAAGATATAGATCCTCTCGCCCGTCACCGGGTTCGGGTAGTACGACATATTTTCGATGATGCCGAGGATCGGCACATCGAGTTGCTTGAACATATTGATGCCCTTTTGTGCGTCCGAGAGCGCTACCTGGGCGGGCTGCGTGACGATCACCGAACCGGAGAGGGGCAGCGCCTGCGTCAGGGTCAGTTGGGCGTCTCCCGTGCCCGGTGGCAGGTCGATGACGAGGTAATCGAGCTCCCCCCACGCCACTTGCCGCAGGAACTGCGTGAGCAACCCCGCGACCATCGGGCCGCGCCAGATGATCGGCTTGTCGTCCTGCCGGTTGATGAAGCCGACGGACATGAGCGTCATGTTGTGCGCATGGACGGGGTTGAGGCGGTTATCCGCCGTCGGGACGGGCGCTTCGTTCGTGCCGAGCATGATCGGAATGCTCGGGCCGTAGATGTCCGCGTCGAGGAGGCCCACCCGCGCCCCTTCGAGCATCAGCGACGCGGCGATGTTGACGGCGACGGTGCTCTTACCGACGCCCCCCTTCCCCGATGCGATGGCAATCGTGTTCCGGATGCCGGGGATCGGCTCCTTGCCCGGCTTGCCACCGAACATCGAGCGCACCTGCGCGGTCATCTGCAATTCGACATGCCCGACGCCCGGCACCTGCATCAGCGCACCCCGCACATCCGCCTCGATCTTCCCCCGCAGGGGGCAGGCGGGCGTCGTCAGTTCGACGGTGACACCAACCGTGCTCCCTTCGATCACCACGTCCTTCACCATATTGAGGGTCACGAGGTCCTTATGGAGTTCGGGATCGTCGACCGTCCGAAGCGCGGCCATGACGGCATCCCGGCTGATTGTCTGTGTACTGGTCACTGCGGTTATCCTCCCGCGCTATTGAACTGCAAAGCACTCCCCCACCCTGGGGAGTTATTAAACATTCTACTTGACTATCCCAGTAATTTGCGCGCTCACAACGCCTCGATTTCCAGGCGAACGCATGAATTGTCTCGGAGCGTCACTTCCTACGAGCGTTAAAACTCATGGTGGAGACAAGCGTCCCCCTTGTCTCCACTCATCGTGAGACCAACACTCAGAGCTATAAGGGATATGTTGACCAGCCTGCCGCGAGTGACCGGGAATGTTATGCGTCCTGCGGTGCGGATGCGCGCCGGGTGAGCTGATCGAGCGAATATGCCCCCGGCCCTGTCAGCGCGAGCGTGGCCACGGCAGCAGCGAACAAATAGGCCATCTCGTAGCCACCCTGCCCGTGAAAACCCGCTTTCCAGTGCGCCTTGCGGATCGCGACGAGCATATTGAAGAGCACGATGGGTGTGACCAGCCGCGTCCGGGCACCGAGGGCAATCGCCAGCCCGCCGCCGAACTCGGCAAGGCCCGCTGCGAGCGCGGCCTGCTGCGGCAGTGGGACCCCCATACGCTCCAGGCCCGCACGCAATGCCTCAGGACCGCCCTTCTCGAAGGTCGCCGGGAAGTTCCTGCCCACAATCTTCGTAACGGTTTCGGGCGGTTGCTTCCCCGGTCCGCCGAAGAGCTTCGGATAGCCGTGCGTCATCAGCGCACCGCCGACGCAGACGCGGAGCAGGAGTAAGCCCATATCGGTCAGCATCGTTTCACCCGTGTCCGCCCTGTTCATGCGATACCTCCTTCATCGTGCCGCTATTCGGCATACAACAGATGCGCTCGCTATCGCAAGACACGCTCCGTGGAGGCAAGCGTCCCGCTTGCTTGATGCGCAAGCGGGACGCTTGCCTCTACCGCTATTCACCTCTATCCCTCTCCACCTCCATTATTCCCCGGCTACGTTTATAAGACCCATCGAGTCACTGTTCCCCTCCCGCGATGTTGACGGCAGGAATCCTGCGCTACGAGTGGCGAGGATGCTTTTTCGTCTGAAGGAGGACCGCACAATGGCCAAGAACGCGCAACACGGCACCACCCGAGAGCAAATCGTCCAGGGGCTGCAAGAAGATCTCGCCCGCGAGTACAAAGCGATTATCCAGTACGTCATCTACAGCCAGAAACTCGACGGCGCGAGCTATATGGACATCGCCACCGAACTCGAAGCGCACGCCCACGAGGAATTGGACCACGCGCTGGCGATATCACGGCAGTTGGACTATTTCGGTGCCTATCCCGTCCACGAGCCGAAGCCGGTGCAGGTGTCCGAGGATAATAAGGAGATGCTCTGGTTCGATCTCCAGGCCGAGGACGAGACGATCCAGAACTACCGCGTGCGTATTCGCCAGGCACAGGAGTTGGAGGAATATGCCCTGGCCGAGGTATTGCAGGAGATCGTCAAACAGGAACAGGACCACCAGATCGACCTGGCTGGCGCGTTAGGTGTCGTGCCGGACCCGCGACAGCGCACCGGGCAGGGGCCGGGCAGCAAGTAACCTCCCTCGAGCGACAGACGCATTGATGACCATGCGTCTGTCGTCATTCTTCCCCAATAGGCCGCGTCATGTGTCGCACGACGCGGCCTATCCTCCGTGCGATCAGTTCGACAACGGGATGCGCGTCGCCCGTTGATGAAGGGTGTTGTCTTCATATGCGACAATGGTCGCTCAGGGGATGACCGCACCGGGCAGCGCACCGGAAGAGGGGGGAGAGAACATATGAAGGTCTATTTAGCGTCCCCGCTTGGGTTCGCCTACTCGACACGCGTGTACATGCTGGAATTGGAGAAGGCGCTGGCCCATGCAGATGTGGAGGTCGTCAACCCGTGGGACGATTTCGAGATCACCCAGGCGCTGCGATCCGCCAAGATGATCGTCGAGCGTCCGGCTCGTGTCGCGGCGCTGGCGCAGATCAACGCGGCGATCGGGACGAAGAACGAGCAGTCCATCCGCGCCTGCGAGCGGCTCGTGGCGATATTGGATGGGGTAGACGTGGACTCAGGGACGGCGGCGGAGGTGGGGTTCGCATACGCCCTGGGAAAGCGGGTAGACGGGCTACGCACCGATATCCGGTTGGCGGGGGACAACGAGGGAAGCGTCGTGAACCTGCAAGTGCAATACTTCATCGAGGCGAGCGGCGGGCGGATCGCAAGGCAGCACGACGAACTGCTGACGCTCCTGGCAAGCGAGCAATGAGGCTCCATTCCTCACCCCCGACCCCTCTCGTACGGAGCCATCGCCCATAGATCATGGTATGCCTCAGGTTTGTACAGCGATGGAGAAGGGAGAGGGAGGGGCGCACGGGTACCCACTCAGCACTCAGCACTCAGCACTTCGTCCTCAGTCCTTCCCTTCGCCACAAAGCATACTAAAATCTATGGAAAGTTTTGAAACTAGATGTTGACAAAACCATCTGCCTGAGCGTAGTCTAATTCGCAGAGCAGGGAGGAGGGCGACTCACTCGCTTCCCGCTCACGATGAGGTAGCGCAGTGATGAAGGGGAGGCAGATGAAGCGACGGCAATTCGTGATCCTTGCGGGGCAGGGGGTGATCGCCGCGTTGGCGGTGGCCTGTGGCGGTGCAGCGAACTCAACGCCCACCGCGAATCAAACGGCGATCCCGGCGGGTACTGTGCCAGCCCAGACGGCGGCACCCGCAGCGACCACGGCAGCCGTGGCACAGACCGCAGCGCCGACGAAGGTGACCTCCGACGTGACGCTGACCTTCTACAATGCACAGCACGAGAACCTGGTCACGGCGATGGTGGACGGCTTCACGAAGGAGACCGGCATCAAGGTGGCGATTCGCTCCGGGAAGGACTTCGATCTGGCGAATCAGATCGTCCAGGAAGGCGCGGGATCGCCCGCCGATGCGTTCATCACGGAGAACTCCCCCGCGATGCAGGTCGTCGCCGCCAAGGGGTTGTTCGCGCCCATCGACACGGCGACGCTCGCGCAAGTGCCCGCCCGCTTCTCGCCGACGACGGGTGATTGGATGGGGGTCGCGGCGCGCGTCACGGTATTGGTCTACAATCCGAAGATGCTGGCCGCGAGCGCACTGCCGCCATCGATCATGGACCTCTCCGGCCCGGCGTGGAAAGACAAAGTCGGCATCGCTGCGGCGGGGGCCGACTTCCAGGCCATCGTCAGCGCCGTCCTGGCGATCAAGGGGAACGACGCGACTGCGGCGTGGCTGAAGGGCCTGAAGACGAACGCCAGGGTCTACACAGGCAACGGCGCGGTCATGAAAGCGGTCAATGGCGGGGAGATTCCCGCCGGCATCATCTATCATTACTACTGGTACCAGGATCGGGCCGAGTCCGGCGTGAACAGCGCCAATACCGCGCTCTACTTCTTCCCGAACAAGGACCCCGGTGGGTTTGTCAGCGTTTCCGGCCTGGGCGCGCTCAAGTCGAGCAAACACCCGAAGGAAACGCAGATGCTCCTTCAGTACCTGACAGGAAAGAGCGGGCAGCAGGTCCTTGCCGAGGGTAAGACATCGTTGGAATACCCGCTCAATCCCGCCGTGCCCGCCAACCCGAAGTTGAAGCCCTTCAGCGAACTGAGCATCCCGGAGGTCGATATCGCCGCGCTCAACGGGCCGCCGGTGATAGGGTTGATGCAGCAGGCGGGGCTCCTCTGAACGCGAGCGAGCAGCATCCGCCACTGGCGCGCCCCCTGCCCCTGCGTCGTATGCGCACCGCGCTCCGAGGGCAGAAAGGGAGACGGTATTTCGTCTCCCTTTCGCCGTTTCTCCTTGCCCTCGGCGCACTCATCGCGCTCGTGACGCTGATTCCCCTCTTCTTCGTCGTCTCCGCCACCGTGTCGGTCGGCTGGGACGAGGCATACCGGCTGATCGTGCGACCCCGCGTGGGGGAGCTCCTCGGCAACACGACCCGTCTCCTTTGCGCGGCGGTGCCCCTCTCTGCCGCCATCGGCACGGGTGCCGCGTGGCTGGTCGAGCGCACCACCCTGCCCGGTCGTCGACTCTGGCACGCCCTCCTCGCGGCACCACTTGCCGTGCCTGCATTCGTCAACAGCTTCGGCTGGGTGTCGCTCAGTCCCCAGGTCGAGGGCTATGCCGGTGCGGTGCTCATCGTCACGCTCTCGTACTTCCCGCTCGTCTATTTGCCCGCCGCAGCGGCCTTGCGCGGCCTCGACCCGGCGCTTGAGGAGTCCGCACGTGCCCTCGGTGACGGCCCGTGGCGCACCTTCTTCCGTGTCGTGCTCCCGCAACTCCGCCCGGCGGTGCTCGGCGGGATGCTTCTCGTCGCGCTGCATCTGCTGGCAGAGTTCGGGGCCTTGCAGATGCTGCGCTTTCCGACCTTCACCACCGCGATCTACGACCAGTATCAATCCACCTTCAATGGCCCCGCCGCGACGATGCTCGCCGGGGTCCTCGTGGCGGGCTGCCTGCTCCTCTTGCTCGCGGAACTCCTCCTGCGCGGCAGCGCCCGCTATGCCCGGCTCGGCGCGGGGGCCGCGCGGCGCGTCACGCCGGTACGGCTCGGCCGCTGCACGCCCATCGCATTCGCCGCCCTGCTCGCGCTGGCGCTCCTCGCGCTCGGTGTCCCGCTCGGCAGTCTCGCGCGCTGGCTGATCGACGGCACTTCCACCACCTTCCCCGTCGGTATGCTCGTCGCTGCCGCCGCGCGCTCGATCGGGCTCGGCCTCGCGGGCGCGGTCGTCAGCACGAGCCTCGCACTCCCCGTCGCGTGGCTCTCCGTGCGGCATCGCAGCCCGGCAACGACGCTCATTGAGCGCGGAACGTATATCGCGCACGCCTTGCCGGGGATCGTCGTCGCCCTCGCCCTCGTCACCGTGGCGATCCGGCACGCGCGCCCCCTCTATCAGACCACGCCCTTGCTGCTCCTCGCCTACGCGATCCTCTTCCTCCCCCTCGCGACGGTGAGTATCCGAGCCGCGCTTGCCCAGGCCCCACCGATCCTCGACGATGCGGCCCGCGCGCTCGGTGCCCGCCCGATCACCGTGCTCTGGCGGGTTACCCTGCCACTGATCACGCGCGGGGTGGGCGCGGGGGCGGTCCTCGTCTTCCTGAGCGTCGTCACCGAGTTGACAGCGACACTGCTCCTCGCACCGACCGGCACCGACACGCTCGCCACACGGTTCTGGAGCAATGCCGACAGCGTCGCCTATGGCGCTGCCGCCCCGTACGCCGCCTTGATGGTTGCCATCTCCGCGCCCGCAGCCTACCTGCTCAGTCGCAATGCGGGAAAGCCCGGTCTCGGATGACCGACGTGACGATCCACGCGCTCGCCAAATCGTTCGGGAACACGCCGATCCTCGATGGCATCGACGTGCACGTCCCCTCGGGTAGCCTCACCGTCATTCTCGGTCCCTCGGGCTGCGGCAAGACGACCCTGCTGCGGCTCGTCGCGGGCTTCGACCGACCGGACGCGGGTACGATCCTGCTCGGTGACGTTCCCGTGTTCGCGTCCGGTCGGTCGACCCCGCCGGAGCGCCGTCATATCGGCTATGTCGCCCAGGAGGGTGCGCTCTTCCCGCATCTGAGCGTCGCGCGCAACATCGCCTTCGGCCTCCCCCGCCGCGACCGGCGGGACCGCACCCGCGTCGCCGCGCTGCTCGATCTGGTCGGTCTCGATCCCGGCTACGCCCGCCGCTATCCCCACGAACTCTCCGGTGGTCAGCAGCAGCGCGTTGCGCTCGCCCGCGCCCTCGCCCCCGCACCGCAAGTCGTCCTCCTCGATGAGCCGTTCTCCTCCCTCGATGCCGGGCTGCGGGACGGCACCCGACGCGCCGTCAGCAGCGCGCTCGCCGCCGCCGGTGCGACCGCGATCCTCGTCACCCATGACCAGGCCGAGGCACTCTCACTCGCTACCCAGGTCGCGGTCATGCGCGATGGGCGGCTCGTGCAGGTCGGCGCACCCGCCGATGTCTACCGAGCGCCCGCCGATCTCGGGGTCGCCGCATTCCTCGGCGATGCGGTCGTGCTGCCCGCGATGGTCCGCGCAGGCGTCGCCACCTGCGAACTGGGAAATCTGGCGATCCGTGAACCTATCCCGGACGGCCCGGCGGACCTCCTCATCCGCCCGGAGCAGGTCATCACCTGCCCGCCCACCGCAGGAGGCAGCGCGGCGCGGGTGCGCGATGTGACCTATTACGGGAAGGACGCCAGCGTACGGCTTCAGTTGACCGCATCCGGCACCCTCATCACCGCCCGCGTCCCCGGATATGTCGCGCCACCGATTGCCGCGCAGATTCATGTCCGGGTTGACGGCAATGTCGTTGCCTACCCCACCGCACCGCCCCCCAGGAAGCGGGAGGGAAATTGTGAGATAATGACTACGAACAACAGACTGCCAAAGTGAAACATGACCCCGGAGGAGCACATTCTTCTGCGAGTGGATGATTGATCGCCCTCCCGTGCCGCAAGCGTCGCAGTGGGTGCACCAGAAAGGATGGCCGCAAGTGACCGGAAGCAAGGCAACCGATGACGAGAAGGAGGGCACCGCGCCGCGAACGGACCGACGCCGACGGCGTGCGGACGACCCGACGATGGCCGTCCAGGTGACGCTGCCCATCACGATGAAGAAAGCCCTGGACTGTGCCGCCCTCTCACGGCAATGGACGCGCAGCGCGGTGATCCGCGCGGCGCTCGCGGAATGGCTGGCACGGGAAAAAGGCCCGCTGGCAGCGATCGGTGTCATCGCCCTCTGGGGGCTGGATCATCCCCTGCTCGGCCCCTTGGGGGAGTGGATGGCACCGATTGCGCAAATGTGTCTCTGTCTGGGCTATTGATCTTCTCCCCCTTCCCCACGGGGAAGGGGGTTGGGGGGTTAGGGCACTAAAGCTTGACGCCGCCCGCAGCGAGGCCACGGATGACGAAGCGCTGGGCGACCATATAGAGGACGACCGGCGGCACGGCGGTGATCAGCGCGCCGGCCATCATCTGGCCCCAGAAGAAGACATCTTCGCCGAGCATCTGCGTCAGCCCGACCGTGACGGTGCGCGACGCGAGCGAGTTCGTGAAGACGAGCGCATAGAGGAACTCATTCCACGACTGCGTGAAGGCGAAGATCGCCACCACCGCCACCGCCGGGGCCGCGAGCGGCATGACGACCTTGAAGAGCGCGCCGAGCCGGGTGCAGCCATCGACCCGCGCGGCCTCCTCCAGTTCGATGGGGATGCTGCGGAAGTAGCTCGCCATCATCCAGGTGCAGAACGGCAGCGTGAAGGTCGGGTAGACGAGCATCATCGCCTGCAACGAATCGACCAGATGGAGCCGGGCGACGATCGTGAAGAGCGGGATGAAGAGGAGCGAGTTCGGGATGAGATAGGTGAAGATCAGTCCGCGCGCCAGGAGCGCCCGCCCGGTGAAGCGTAGCCGCGTGATCGAGTAGGCGGCGAGCGCGCCGAGGGCGACCGAGAGCGCCGTGACGGTCACGGCGATGTACGTGCTGTTGAGGAGCCACTGCCGGAAGCTGCCGGACGCCTTGCTGCCGCCGCCGCCCTTGAGCAGCGCCGAAGTAGTGGCCGAAGTAGAGATGCTTCGGGACGAGCGTGAAGTCGTCGTAAATCTCCTTGTTCGTCTTCAGCGAGGCGAGGAGCATCCAGAGGAAGGGCACGAGCGTCCAGAGCAGGAAGAAGGCCAGCCCGACATAGGTGGCGATCATCCAGCCACGACCGATCGCGCGCGGCCCGCCGTTTGTCGAACTGCGTGTGGCTCTCGCGTACGCTGTTTCCGCGTTGCCGTCACCGTCGCCATTATTTACTCCTGCCGCAGCATCTGACGCGTGAGGAAATAGACGAGCATGAGGTAGGCGGGCAACATCGTCATCGCGATCGCCGCGCCGCCGCCGAGCCGCGCGCCGGGGATCGCGACCAGATAGGCGAGCAGCGGCAGCGTCGTCGTGCTGTAGTTCGGCCCGCCGCCGGTCAGGACGAGGATCTGCACGAGGTTGGCCGACGTCCAGATCGTCGACAAGCAGCGCCGTCACGAGGAAGACGTGCTTCAGGCTCGGCATCGTGATGTAGAGGAAACGCTGAAAGGTGCTCGCGCCGTCGAGTTCCGCCGCCTCGTACAGCTCGCCGGGGATCGCCTGCATTCCGGCGAGGATATTCATCGTCCAGAACGGCGTGCCCGACCAGACAATGACAACGATCAGCGCCGGGAGCGCGATTTTCGCGTCATTGAAGAAGTAGATATAGTCATCGCGAAGGTGGAACTGGGCGATCGCGCCGTTGATCGGGCCGGAGGTGTCGAACATGAACCGCCATGCGTAGGCGGTCACGACGGCGGGCACCGCCCACGGCAGGAACATCAGGCCGCGCCAGAGATTCTTGCGCGCGGATCTGCTGATTGAGCACGCAGGCCATCGCCGTGCCGATGAAGAACTTGCTGACGATCGCCCCGCCGGTGATCGCGACGGTGTTCCACGCCGCCTTGAGAAAGTGCGAGTTCGGGTTCGTGAAAAGGTCGGTGTAGTTCCGTATGCCGATCCAGTGACCGGCCTTGCCGATGAACCGATCCTGGAAGCTGAGCAGGATGGCGTCGAAGAACGGGTAGATCAGCAGCGCGGCGATGATCAGGAAGACCGGCGCGACGAGGAGCCAGCCCAACTGCCAGTCCGGCCCGAGCAATCGCCGGACCGGACTGGGATGACCGCACTTCGAGGCCGTGCGTGCCACTACGGTGTGTGGGTCGCTTCTGCCCTCGCCACAGAGAACCTCCGGCGGTAGTCAGTAGACAGTAGTCAGAAGCGCGAAGAAATCTCGTCGTTTCGTCCGACTACTGACTACTGCTACTGTCTACTGTCTACTCTCGCTACTTCTTCACGAACTTATTGTACGAGTCCATCATGTCCTTCTGCGCCGCCGCCTGGGCGTCCTCGATCGCCATGTTCTGGTTGATGACCTTGTTCATCATGTCCGAGAGGACGTACTTCGCGTCGGTGACATCCGCGAGCCACGGCTGCGGCGGCGCGGGCCAGTTGCGGACGCGACCGACCGTGGCGATGTTCTTCAGTTCGGCGAACTTGCTCTTCTCCCAGAAGTCGCCCTTGGCATGGTCCTGATAGACCGGCACGAAGCGCCCCTCGACCGACTTGGAGATCTTCAGCAGATTGTCCGGTGCATGAAGTAGTCGAGCGCGGACGGCGTCTGGTCGGCCAGTTTCGCCTTCTTGAAGTAGCCGAAGCCGAGCGCGCGCGCCCTCGGCGAAGCCGCCCGCCGGCCCCTTCGGCGGCGTCGCGAGGCCGGTGTTGTCGCCCAGGTCCTTGTCGTTGACCAGCAGCCAGCCCATGATCGTCGCCGGGTTGACGGCGATCAGCCCGCGGCTCTTCTGATACGTCTCGTTGTTCCACGAGGTCACCGTCTGGGCGAACGTCTCGGGCGGGATCAGCTTCGCCTTCCACATATTGACGACGGTCTGGATGGCCGCCTTGTTGGCGGGGTTCGTGATGTCCGGCACGCCCTTCTCGTCATTGAGGCGACCGCCGTAGGCCCAGAGCCGTGACGAGGTTGTTGACGTGGTCGCCCTCGTGGCCGAGGGCCATCGCGTACGTGTAGTTCTTCGGCGGCTGCTGGATCTGCGGGCCGAGGTCGATCAGCTGGTCGTAGCTTCGAAGAACTTGCCGCCGGTCTTCGCGCCGATCAGGTCGATCCGCCAATGCGCGGGCCAGACATCGATCGCGTACGGCGCGGCGATGATCGACGCCATCCGGGGCGGTCAGCGAGCTGATGCCGATCGGGAACATGCCGCCGGCCATCCCCTTGAACTTGTTGACGGTTGCGCCGAGGTCGCCCATCTCGCCCTGGGTGTACCAGTAGATCATATTGTTGTTGTCGAGCTCGGGCGGCTGACCGGCAGCGACCGCCGCCGCTTCCTTCTGGAGGATGATCGGCGAGCCGGGGATGGATTGCCACTCGACCTTGATATTGTTCTGCTTGCCCCAGTCGACGAAGGTGTTGCCGACTGCCTCATCCGTGACCGTGTTCCAGTTCGCCGAGAACCAGACATTGAACTTGCCCGAGACGATGGTGAGGTCCGGCTGGGGGGTCGTCGGCAGCCGCTGCGGTCGTCGGCGCACCGGCGGAACCGGCGGCACGGAGCGGTCGTCGCGCAGCCGCGTGCCGGTGCGGTCGTGCCCCGACGGCTTGGGCGCGGTGGTCGCAGCGCCGGTCTCTCCCTTGCCGCTGCCGCAGGCGGCGAGGAGTGCCGCTCCTGCCAGCGTCACCGCGCCACTCAGGAACTGCCGCCGCGAGAAAGGTACTACGACCACCGGGCGCTGTTCGTCCATGACCTCACCTCTCCTTTGTCTGCCTCACGATGGACTGACGAATCGTGTACGATGCCCGCCACCCATTGGAGAGGCGGCGATTGTGTGCTGATATGACCCCGATGATGGGCGATATGCGAACCACACGACACGATAGGACTCGGGTTAGGACTTTCGATGTGCTGAGTCTAGCATGCGGCAGGGATTTGTCAATTGAATGAGACGAGACGCGGCAGTGCCAGTCATCAGTGAGACACTCGAAGTGGTCGGTCCCATGCGACCTGGAGCACGATTCCTTGCAGAGGAACGAAGGAGGGTCGAACGCCGGGATGCTGACTACTGCCTCTGCCTACTGCCTACTTCCCTGTCGTGACAGTTGGCCTTCAGGCATATAGACTACACAGCCATGAGCACGGAAAGCAGGGGACCGGTGCGTGCGAGGCATCACCGCGAGAGTGGGATGCCAACGAGCAGGAATGGCGCGTGGGCAGGGCGGCAGCGCGTTCTCGGCCCGCCGGGATCGCGCGCGGCGCTCGTGCGCGGGGTCGATCTGATGGCTGCCTCGTGTGCCCGACGCTCGGGCCACTGGCGCGGACGGTCGCGATTGCCGGGCAATCGTCGCGCTTCGCCCCCGAAGTGCTCGATCACGCCGCGACGATCATGCGGCGGACGATTCAGATTGATGACCCCTTCGCGGACATGGGCGCAATGCTCATCCGGCAACTGGCATGGACGGTGTTCACGCGCGTGGGTGACGGGGCAGCGACGGCGGTCACACTCGCGCACGCCCTGCTCCACGCGGCAATGCCCCCGCTTGCCGCCGGTACCGACCCGCAGGCGTTGCGGCGGGGGATCGCGCGCGGCCTGTCAGTCACGCAAGACGAACTGCGCAGCCAGGCTCGCCCCGTCGAGACGGCAGCGGAGTTGGCGGGCCTCGTCGCGGGGATCGTACGTGACGCCGCGTTGGCCGACACGATCGGCGAACTGGTCGAGGCAATCGGGCCGGACGGCGCGGTGCTGATCGAGGAGTGGCAGGGAATGACGACGACTGCCGAATACCTCGATGGTCAGCGGTGGAAAGGCGGCCTCCTCTCCCCTTATCTGCTCGCGGCGGGCGAAACCGTCGGTCGCCTCTACGACCCGCGCGTGCTCGTCACCGATTGCCCCCTCACCCGCGCCGACGACCTCCTGCCCATCCTGGAGGCGTGTATCGTAGCGGAGGAGCGGCAACTGCTCGTCATCGCACCGGCGGTGGGCGCGGCAGCACTCGGCCTGCTGATCGTCAACCGCGAGCGGGGCGTGCTCGATGGCGCACTGGCGGTGCGGGCACCGGGCACCGGCGCGCAACGCGGTCGCATTCTTGCGGATATCGCGGTCGCGACCGGCGGGCATCCCTTTCTGACGGCGGCGGGCGCGCGTCTCGCCACCGCGACACTCGCCGATCTCGGTCGGGCGCGGCAGGTCTGGGCAACCGCAGATGGCTTCAGCATCCTCGGCGGGCGGGGCGAGAAGGCCGCCATCCGCCAGCGCATCAGCGAAGCGAAGGCAGAATTGCGCGCGGTCCCCGCCGATGATGACAACCTGCGCCGCACCATCCGGGAGCGAATCGGCAAACTTGCGGGCACTGCGGCGATGATTTCGGTCGGTGCGCCGACCGAAAGTGCGCGGGCGGACGTGCGGGCGCGCGTCGAGGCGGCGGTGACGGCGGCGCAGGCGGCTCTCCGAGAGGGAGCGGTGCCGGGTGGTGGCGGCGCGCTGCACGCCTGCATCCCCGCGCTGGAACGGCTCGCGGATAGCCTGGAGGGAGATGAAGCGCTCGGTGTGCGGCTTCTCGCACGGGCGTTACCCGCGCCGATGCGCACCATCGCGGCGAACGCGGGCATCGACCCGAGCGCCCTCTTCGCCGACGCCCGCGCCTACGAGCCGGGCTGGACCTTCGATGTCCTTGCGCGTCGCTGGGTCGATGCCTGGGATGGTGGGATCATCGACCCGCTGCCGGTCGTGCTGGCCGCGCTCGAAGGGAGCGTCAGCACCGCCGCGATGGCGCTCATCACCGATGTCCTCGTCCGAAGAGCAACGAGCAATGAGCAATGAGCAATGAGTGGGAACGGTTGGCGAGCCATGAAGGGGGCACAGTTATTGGCCTGGCGACTGCATCTGCGGACAGGGGCGGCGAGAGGGTGCTGTTTGCGGCGACCGCGACGGGGCTCTATCGCTCCGGCGATGGAGGGCGGGCATGGTCACCCACGAGCGATACACCGCTTCCTCTCCTGACGACGGTCGCGCCATCGGCGCGCTTCGCGGAGAATCATCTCCTCTTCGCGGGCACGCAGACCGGCTTCTACCGCTCGACCGATGCCGGGCGGACCTGGCAGCAGACCCTCGCCGAGGGTCGCGTCTTCGCCATCGCGGTCGTGCCTGGCGCGGGCGGAGCAGAACGCCTCTTCATCGGCACCCAGGAGGACGGCGTTCTCACCTCCGACGACGGCGGTCGGCGGTGGACGGGCGCGAACCCCGGTCTGCTCGACCTCACCGTCCTGGCGCTCGCCTTCTCGCTTGAGAGCACACGCGATCTCACTGGTTTCGCGGCCACTGCGTCGGGTCTCTACCGCACCCGCAACGGCGGCAAATCGTGGCGGGAAGTCGCGTTGCCGCTCGACGAACCGGCAGTGCAGTGCCTGGCGATCTCGCCCGCCTTCGCCCGCGACCGCTGCGTCCTCGCCGGGACCGAGAATGCGGGGCTGTGGCGTTCGGACGATGGCGGCATCACCTGGGAATCCGTGTACGGCCTGCCTGCAGGCGGCATCGACGCGGTCGCCTTCTCACCATGCGATGCGGAGGCCCGCCTGATCGCGGCGGCAACCGCAGAGGGGGTGGCGCTCTCGCGCGATGGCGGGGCGCATTGGTCGCTGACCGGACAGACCCTCCCACCGGCGCTCGACCTCGCCTTCGTCCCGAACAACGACGGGGAGAGATTAGTAGCCGGTCTCTACCGGGACGGTATCGCTCGTCTCGACCCGCACGCGGGGGATGACCGGTGGGTCAGTGCGAACACCGGATTGACGGCGACCTTCCTGACCGGGATCGTCACCTCCCCGTCCTTCAGCCGCGATCGCACACTCTTCGC
Organism: uncultured Gemmatimonadaceae bacterium; assembly: GCA_963792685.1. Classification (GTDB taxonomy): domain Bacteria; phylum Gemmatimonadota; class Gemmatimonadetes; order Gemmatimonadales; family Gemmatimonadaceae; genus FEN-1250. The sequence goes on from CAWBWW010000001.1 coordinate 23,229, forward strand.
CGTCGGCCCCGAAGCGGGTATCCGGGTCTCGCGTGATGGCGGTCACACCTGGGCGAATGCCGGGGCCGGTCTCTCTGACAGTGCGGTGTATCGCGTGGCAGCCGCACCCGGCGACGCGGGCGATCCCGACTTCTGCCTCTTCGCGGCCACGGGCGCGGGCATCTATCGCAGCCGCGACAGTGGCGTGAGATGGGATATGCCTACCCCAGGGAGTGCGGTGCCGACCGGGCTGATCGCCGCCGGGACGCCCACACAGGGTGGCATCGCACCGGTCTTCGCGGCACTACTCGATGGCGGCTTGATCGCCTCGGACGATGATGGTGCGCAGTGGCGACCCCTCGACACACCGTTCGATGGCGACACGGTCGTTTCTCTTGCCTGCACATCAAACCGGACCCTCTATGTCGGCACGATACGGGCTGCGTCAACCGGCACAGGGGCGGTGACGGTCTGGCGCTCGACCGATGACGGCGCGCAGTGGGTACGCTGGCTGGAAGAGCGCGGCGGCGGGATACTCCCCCTGGCGACCGCGACCGGGGATGCGCGTGACACCCTGTTCGTCGGGCTTGCCGGGCGGGTGATGCAGCCCCGCCGGAACGCCTGGCAGACGCGCGATGGCGTGCGTGCCCCGCTCTGGCTTGGCACCGCACTGACGACGAAGGAGGGCACGGCAACGATCACCGCCCTGGCCGTATCGCCCACGGGTCGCGACGACGCGGTATTCGCCGCCACGAGTGCCGGGGTCTTCCGATCGCACACCCACGGTCGCGATTTCCATCAATGGAGCGAGGGGCTCACTCCACTGCCGATCCTCGCACTCGCCACGACGGATGACGCTCCGGCCCTCGTCTTCGCCCTCGGTGTCGACGGCACGATCTGGCAGCGGCGGAACGACGAATAATAGCGTCACGCTCCCTGCGCCTTTGTGAGTGAATGCAAAAAGAGGAGCGCGATGCGCTCCCCTCGCGTTATGTATGGTGCAGGTTCGCCTTACTTGACGGTGAAGCCCTTAATCATGCCGAGGTGAAGGTGCGAGTCACCGTTCGGCTTCGACTGGTCCGGGACGTTGCAGATGGCGGCATAGTCGCCGGGCTTGAGATCGAGCACGACGATGCCGGTGTTGCCCCTCGTCAGGGCCTGCATCCCACCGATCGGGAGACCGGGCGGCGGCCCCGATACCGGCGCGCCTGCGGGTGCATCGAGGAACTTCTTGACATCATCGACGGTCTTGCCGGGGGCGATCTGCACGAGATTGAACTCGTGGAACTGCGCGCCGGTATTTGCGATCGTGTACATGCTCTTCCCCGCAGGGATCGTCGCGGGCATGTCAAAGTTGAAGTCAACCATCGTGATCGTCCCATTCACCGCAGGCGCAGATGCCGCCCCTGCGGGCGGGGCGGTCACCTTGAGGGGCATCAGCATCCCTTTGGCGAGATGGGGGATATTGTCCTCGCCCGAGATGAAGCAGGCGAGCACGTATTGCCCCTCTTTGAGGTTGAGAATCACCTCGGAACTCCCACCCGGCAGGACCGCGCCCGGCCCACCGGGGAAGGTCGCCAGGGCGAAAGCCGCATCTGGCCCCTTCTGGAAGGCTGCGCCGAGTTGCTCGATGGAGACCCCGGTATTGAGGAGCATGAACTGGGCGTGGTGCAGTTCCTTGCCGGTGTTCTTCATCTGCACGCGCGTCAGGCCACCGGGGATGCTGCCGAGGGTCTTGAAACCGAAGTCGAATGCCTCGATCACCATCGTCTGGATGCCGCCCGTGCTGGCAACCGCGCTGCCGGAGGCGGTCGTCGCACTGACACTACTGGCGACCGCGCTCCCGGCGGGCCGGGTCGCCGCCGCCGCACTACCGACGGCGGTCGGGTTCGGGGCGGTCGTCGCTGCCGGTGCAGCGGTGCTCGCGGCGGCGCTCGCCACCGTGGAACCGGCGGGCCGGGTCGCGGCAGCCGCACTCGCAGCGGCGGTCGTCGGTGCAGCGGTGGTCGGAGCCGCAGTGGTCGGCGCGACCGTCGTCGGCGCGGCCGGCTTCGGCGTATCGGTCGCCGTACTGCCACCACATGCCGCGAGGATCGCGCTGCCTGCTGCGGCACCCGCGAAGACCAGGAAACGACGGCGATGGAGCCGTGTACCCATTCCTGCCAATGAATCCATACGTTGCTTCCTCCAGTAATCTGTCCCCAGGCACCCATTTTCGCAGCTCGTCTGCGTGTCAGGATCGCACGCACGCTCCTTATAACGAGGTGTACATGGAAACGGTTCTCTTACATTGTGAAATGAAATCAGATTTCAGAGTATCGCACGGTAAAGGCTACCCGGCCGCGAGGGCACGCACACCCGCGAGGGTGTCAATCTCATCGAGCGGTGTATCCTCCCGGATGCGCTTCATATCTTCCATCACATACCGGCGAGGAAGTGGGCGTCGTGGCCCTGCTCACGCAGGAGGGTGGCGAATTTCGTGCCACCGTGAACGGTATAGATCGTTTTCGCGCCGCTCTCCTCGACATAGCGGAGGAGGTCATCGTAGCCCGCGTGATCGGAGAGGGGCAGGACGCGGCTGACATCCTTGTAGATATTCCCGGCACCGGGATGCAATGCCCAGCCGGTGAGCAGGATCGTGCGGACGGGGTCGAGGGCGCGCAGCATCGACTGCTTCCGCACCGATGGCGGGCAAAGAAGGACATTGTCCGCCACCTGCCCGCGCGCGTACCGCGTATAGGGGCCGGGGAACCGGATGCCGCACTCCTCGTAGATGCGCGCGATATTCGCGACTGCGCCGTGGCACATCACCGGATAGCCCCAACCCGTTAAGAGATGCAGCGCCTCTTGCGCCTTGCCGAGGGCGTAGCCAAGCACTACCGGCACCTCCCCTGCCGCGTACGCCGCCTCGATCTCGGCCTGAAGGTCGGCCTCGATTGCGCGCTCGGGCGGGAAGACGTAGCGCGGTTCACCGAAGGTGGATTCGATAATCAGCAGATCGCACGGCACGATCACGCCGCTCTCCGCCGCGACATTCGGACGCAGCTTCAGATCGCCGGTGTAGCAGATACGGGTAGGGCCGACCTCGATGAGCGCCTGCGCCGAGCCGAGACAGTGCCCCGCCGGATAGAGCGTCAGGCGCGCGGGCGTGGGGCCAGGCAGGTCGAGCGGCTCGCCATACGGCAGCGGCGTGACGGTCCCGGTGAATGCCTGCACGCGATGTTGCAGGATGCGCGCCGTTTCGGGCGTCGCGATCAGGTGATCGTGCGCCGCGATATGATCCGCATGACCGTGCGAGACCACCGCGCGCGCCTGCGGGTGCTGCGGATCGAGCCAGAGATCGAGGGCAGGCAGATAAAGGCCCGCATCAAAGAGGATTTCACTACTATTCATGCGCTGACCATCACCCATTCGTGTCGTTCGTACAGAGTGAACGCAGACAAATGTTCGCATTTTTTGGCACGTGGCGCATCGACTTTCAGCATTCGAGGTCTCCCACCTGCCCCCTCGGGACCCGCCAGTCTCCACCAATCAATTGTCTGGCGATCCGGCCAACCTTTGTCGCTCTCTCTGACACTGCACAGAGGGAACGGGAGCGCTATCGTCTTCCTGGTCGCTCGCCACCGATGAAGCGGATGCGCAGTGCGCCGTCTCGCATCTGGGCACCCGCTGCGGTGCGGCGAGCGAGCATGTCGGGCAACATGACGTGATGTTTGTGCCAGCCGACATGAATATCGAGTTCGTCGCCGCGTTGGTGCAGATCGACCGTTTCGTTCTCCATGAAAGGCAGATCAAGGACGAGGACGATATCCTCCCCTTCCCGCTCGATACGCTGCGGCTGACCGCGGTAAAAGAACTGCGCGGGATCGCGATCGCCGTAGAGATCGTCCGCGACGCGACTCAGGAGGGGGATACCAACGATTTCCTCGGTGTAATAGGGCACCGTGAAGCGGGGCAGCGGGCCGAACGATTCGTCGATCACCTGCCGGTATTTCGCCTGCGTCTCGCGCATCGCGTCATAGATGCCCCCTGTCCCCTCCGCCGGAAGGACACGGTTGATGACCACGCCATCGACGAGATAGTTGAAGAGGCTGAGATAGGTGAGCGACCGTTGCGCCTCGCGGATAACCATCCGTTCGAGGTTGACGACGACGCGCACGGAGGTAATCTCCGGGTTCGTGAGGAGATCGCGCACCGCCGTGAGGCGGGAGACCATCACATCGACCGAATCGAACACCTCGTCCCCGGCCACCGGCATCGAGGTAACACGCCGGACGACCGGCCGCATCATCTTCGCCATCCGGCGGACGGTTGGAAAGAGCCGCTCCATCCACCAACTCATCACATCGGGCAGGCTGAGCAGCTTGAGAGTTTCGCCCGTCGGCGCGGCATCGACAATCACCGTGTCGTATGCGCCGCTCTCGGCGTGCCCCTTGATGCGTAGGAGGGCGAATAACTCCTCCGTGCCGGGCATGACGGTCAGTTCCTCATTCGTCAGCCCCTCGAAGCCCTGCCAGGCGAGTAAATCGGTCAGATATTGCTGCACGCGGCCCCAGTTCCGCTCCATTTCGTGCAGCGCGTTCACTTCCTGCGCCCAAAGATTCGGGGCGATAGAGAGCGGTTCCGCTGCGAGGCGGGTATCGAGTGCGTCACCCAATGAGTGCGCGGCGTCGGTACTGAGGACGATCGTGCGCTGGCCGCGTTCGGCGCACCGGAGCGCCGTGGCCGCCGCAACCGTCGTCTTGCCGACGCCGCCCTTGCCCGTGTGGACGAGAATTCGTACCATAGTCCCCTTGCCCCTCGGTTTCATGCAATCATGCAGGTGGAGTGCGCGATCCCACTGTCAGTATCGCACCGCGACGCACCGGCTGCCACGCACCCAGACGGAGAGATAACACCACCGGTTCTCTCACGCGTGACCGCATACCCGAGCCAGTCGCGACCCTTGACAATCACTCGCTACCACGAAGCACGAAGCACGAAGCACGAACTACGAAGCGATGCAATCCGCGCTCCTGCGAAAAAACGGTCTGGACAAAGAAAAGGATCGCGCGCATCGGCAATTGTCGATCAGGGATATGTTACTACCCTACACCGATGAAGATCAGCATCGTGATCGGGGCTGCATCGCGCTTCACACATGGACGATTGTCGATATTTTCGCATCTTTGATAGACAGACCGATAATGGTTGCAGCATCAGCCATATGACAAGTGACTTTCTTGTATAAGCATTGTCTACATAGAAGACAATGATCGGTCAACACGCTGTAGACATTGGTATGATTCGTTCGCCGATTATGCTCTTGCACACGGTCGTGAAACGTTGTGCTGTGCGGACACAACGCGTGTGCGTCACATCAGCGAATCATCTGCGCCGCCTCGACTTCGCTCGTCTATCTTCTCCTCTTTCGACGCATTTTCATAGTGTACGGACAACGCAACCTGTGAGCTATCGTGTCCCCTTCCCTTCGGGTGATTCCGTGCTGCGGGGGCGTCAGGTCGAGACAATTACAACTGCATACTGTCCGTTTGCCTGGTGTGGAGCAAGGATGCCTCCGGGCATCGTGGCCACCGGAAATTGCGCGGGGTCCACACCACGTACATGCCTTGACAGACATATAACCTTTCGAGTATATTCAAACGATGGCGACGATGTTCGAGATTTTGGCTGAACCTACCCGACGACAGATCCTCGACCTGCTCCGCGAGCACGAACGGTCGGTCGGAGAGTTGGTCACGGCGCTTGCCCTCAGCCAACCCGGTGTCTCGAAACACCTGCGGGTGCTGCGGGAAGCGGGTCTCGTCGTGGTGCGCTCCGATGCGCAGCGGCGCTGGTACAACCTCAACCCCGCCCCCCTCGCCGAGGTCGTCGCCTGGCTGGAGCCCTATCGGCAACTCTGGGCCGGTCGGCTCGATACCCTTGAGCGTCATCTGGACGCGCAGACGCAAGACAAGGAGGAACCCGATGTCTCCGAACCCCTCCCCTACTCCCACTACGACCATCGCCACCCTGGCTGATGGCATCCTGGAAATGCGTGACGGTCACTACGTTCTGCGTTTCGAGCGCCATCTCGCGCACCCGGTGGCGTCTGTCTGGGCGGCCTTGACCGAGCCCGACCAACTCGCCTCCTGGCTGGCCGTAGCCGATATCGATCTCACGCTCGGTGGGCACGTCGAGCTACGCTGGCAGAACACCGACGCGCACGGCCATATAGCCATCGCGCGGGTCGTACTCCTTGAGCTTCCGGTAGAGCGTGCGCTCCCCGATCCCAAGCTGGTCGGCGGCCTTTCTTCGGTTTCCCCGCGTCTCGCGCAACGCGGCAATGATTGCCGCTCGCTCGATGTCGCTCATCCGCATCCCCGGCGTGATCGTCACCACGTTCGCCGCCGGCGCCTCCTCCCTCGGCTCGATCCCTACGCTCGACATCGCGCTCGCCACGCCCGGCAATCGCGCCGCAGGAAGCACCTCTCCATCGCCCAGGCGCGGCTCACGAGACTCGCGCGACTCGTCCACCCGTTGCCGAAGCTCCTCAACCTGGAGCTTGAGCTCCACGAGACTGCGCACGATGAACTCGAGCTCGCGCCCGCCCGTGCCCTCCTGCCCACGCAGCACGGCACCCACCGGCACCGGGAGAAAGCGCGCGCTCCCGCCCTCGCGAAACACGCGCGGGATGTCAGCGGCCGTGATCTCGTGACCCGGTGAGAGCACCACCATGCTCTCGACGAGATTGCGCAGCTCGCGCACGTTCCCCGGCCACGCATAGTCCGCGAGGATGCGCATCGCGTCGGCCGAGATGCCGTGAAAGGGGCGCTCGTGCTGCGCGGAGAATTCCTGGATGAACGAGCGCACGAGCAGCGGAATGTCCTCGCGCCGCTCGCGCAGCGGCGGGAGATAGATGTTGAGGACGTTCAGTCGATAGTACAAATCCGGACGGATCGCACCATCTTCCACTTCCTCGCGCAGCGGGCGATTCGTCGCCGCCACCACGCGCACATCCACCTTGATCGGCGTCGCACCACCCACTCGCGTGAGCTCACGCTGCTCGAGCACGCGCAGCAGCTTGACCTGCGTGCTCTTAGGCGCCTCGCCTATCTCGTCGAGAAAGAGCGTTCCCGTGTTCGCGAGCTCGAAGCGCCCGAGCCTGCGCTCCGCTGCGCCGGTGAACGATCCCTTCTCGTGGCCGAACAGCTCGCTCTCGAGCAGCGTCTCCGGTAGCGCGCCGATGTTCACCGCAATGAACGGCTTGCTCCGCCGCGGACTCAGTCGGTGCAGCGCGCGCGCGACGAGCTCCTTCCCCGTTCCGCTCTCCCCTTCGATCAGCACCGTGCTGCTCACCGGCGCCATCTGCTCGATCTTGACGAGCACTTCGCGCATCGCCTCGCTCTCGCCGATCAGCCCCGTCTCCTGCTGCAGACGCCTGCGATCGAGAATCTGACGGATGCCGGTGAGCACCTCGTCGAGGTCCACCGGCTTTGCGTACACCTCGACGAAGCCGAGCGCGCGGAGCCGGTCGTGCAGTGCGGGATCGACGATGTCCGCGAGCCCCACCGCGGCAACGCCATCCCACAGCAGGTCGCGCACGAGCTGAACGTTCGCCGTGTCGACGAGCCCTCCGGTGAGCACCACGAGATCCGGCGACTCGCGACGCAGCGCCGCACGCACGTCATCGATCGGGCTCACGAGCACCGTCTCGACACCCGAGCGCTCGAGCATCGCGTTGAGCCGCACCGCAGGCTCCACATCGGTGAGCGTGATCAGGACTTTCATGTAGACGGATCGTCGTGGCTCGTGTCCGCGCCGCGCGTGATGCGCACCGCGTGATCGATGATCGGCTCGATCGCCGCGAGCCCGTCGCGCACACCACTCGTCGATCCCGGGAGATTGATGATGAGCGTACGCGCACGCACGCCGGCCAACCCGCGCGACAGAGCCGCGCGCGGAAAGCTCTCAACGCTCAGCACGCGAATCCGCTCCGCGATTCCCGGCGCGTCGCGCTCGAGCACCACCCGCGTGGCCTCGGGGGTGACGTCGCGCGGCGCGAGCCCGGTGCCGCCCGTCGTGAGCACGAGGTCCGCAACATCTCCGTCGCACCACGCCAGGAGCTGCGCCACGATCGTCGTCACGTCGTCCGGAACGAGCGCCCGCGCTGCCATTGTGTCGCCGCGCTGCGTAGTCCAGCTGGCGATCGCGTCCCCCGAGCCATCCTGTCGCGCGCCGCGGGCGCCCGCGTCGCTCACCGTCAGAATTGCGATTCGCATCTTCCGTTCGAAGAGGTTCATCGCAATATGCCGACTCAGCATACCCTCTGCCAACTCGGCGTTTGACGCCAAGTTGCGCCCGAATTCAGTGCCTCAACGCAAACCGAGCACCGCTTAGCGCTCGTGCGCCGCGGTGCCCGGTTGGTGCTGCGTACCCGCTACTCGGTGTTAGTAACCGCCCTGCATGCTCTGGAAGAGCGTCGTGATGTTGTAGCGCGCCGGATCGATCTCGTAGAAGCGGTTGTCGATGTAGCGCCCCGTGGTCGGGAAGTACGGCGGCGACTGCGTGTTGAGGCAGACGTCCACCGACCGGTTTTCACCGAAGCCCGCACCGCCACCGTTGTACGTGGCCGAGATGACCTGCTCGATCACGCCGCCGGCCTGGCGGATGCAGCCGCGCCCCGAGTTGGCCGCGTTGCACTGCCCGATCGACTCCGCGTGCTGGTTGTAGTTCTCGACTCCCACCGTTCCACCGCGACTCATCGTCACGCCGTGCAGCACGAAGTCGTGCGACGTGGACATGCCGTTGTCGTCGCCATCCATCCAGCGCCACGGATATCCACCGCCGCCGTTTCCTGCGCGGCCCGGCGAGTTGATCCCGTTGTCGAGAATGAGCTGGTCATCGTCGGAGATGACGCCGAGCAGATTGGCGCATAGTGCGGATGCGGGATCCTGCGCGTACACGAGATCGTCGCCGTAGCCCACCTGCCCGGTCTGGGCACCGGTCGTCGCGGCGTACACGGTAATCTTGCCCTGGAGCACTCCATTGAGCACGACGGGACCGTGCACGTGGATCACGCCCTTCGTGCTCGGGTTCAAGCTGCGGTGCAGCGGCCAAAGCGTGTTGACGTGCGCCTTCCACACCACCGCTCGGCCACCCGCGCCAGCGAGCGCCGTGACGACGGGCGACTCATCGCCGCTCCACTTCTGCCAGAATCCGTACTGCGTGCTGTCGGTGAGCGTCGTGTCTTCACCACCCTTCTGCCAGTCGGCCGGGACAGGCGCGGGCAGCGCCACGCGACGCTCCGTGGCAACGAGATGCGGGTCGCCGCCCATGTAGCACCGGAACGACGGGTTCTGCATGATTTTGTCGCGAAGAAACGGGGTGATGTTGCCGGCAAAATCATCGTTCACGTTCGTCCATTGCTGACCACCCGATCCACCGACAAAGAGGTGTGCGTCGAGGAACCAGGGCGCGTTGTGAACCGAGATCGGATAGAACGTCGGGTTCCCCGTCCTGTCGAGATGGAAGTCGCCACAGAGCGAATCCTCCGGCGCCACACCATTGCCGTTCTGTCCGAACTGCAGATCGCTCTTCATGCGATCCGAGTTCGCCGACGGACCAACCTCTTGATAGACGCGAATGAAGCCCTCGTTCGGGTCGGTGATGTTGTTGTCGTTGTTCAGATCCACCGCCGTGAACTCGATACGCGTGCGCACGGAGTTGAGATCATTGCCGGTTGGTACAATGTCGAGATTGCCATCGATCGCGTGCTGGTGGAGTGCCGCGAGCTTGCCCACGGGTGGAATCGGAATGAACGGTGCGCCGTTGATCGAGCCCTTGTTGTACGTCGGCGATCCACCCGTCACCGAGTTCACCGCCGACACGGTGTCGTAGTACGTCGGCGACCCGCAGGAGTACCATCCCTGGTTGCTGTGCGCGCGGCCGCGGATGAATTCACCCGTGCCGTAGCACAAGCCGCCCGAGAACGTGTTCGTGAACATCGCATACCGCGCGAAGTTCTCGGCCTGCATCTCCAGGCGGCGCACATACCTCGTTCCACCAGCATCGTACGCCTCGGCCACGACGCTCGCATACTGGCCGAACTGGCCGGTCGTGATGTTGGTGTAGCCGGCGTAGAGATTCACCTTCACGTTCGGAATCGTCTGACCATCGGCGCCTGTGATCGTTCCGCCCGAGACGAGCGTCACGAAGCCCGTGTCCGGAAGATGGATCGTCGTGTCGCGCAGCAGGCGCGCCTTCCCCATCTGCAGTGACGCCTCCGCCGCGTAGCGGAAGTCGCGCTCGCGATCATAGTAGCGACCTATCATGCCGCCGGAGCCTGTCAGCAGAATCGCGGACATTGCGATCGCCGCGAGCGTCACCGTCATGAGGAGCACGAGAATGAGCGCAGTGCCGCGTCGCGACAGACGGCTCGCCCACATGCCGGACGTGCGGTGCACGTGATGCGATTTAGAAGACATTGATAACTCCGGTCGAAGTCACTGCCGAGTTGTTCGGCGAGCAGTCCTGCGCTACGATCCCCCAGACCCATTGGCCCCCCGTGAGCGAGGTGTCATCGAGCTGGTAATTCGTCTGCGAGGCCGCAATGTCCGCGATCGGGCTGCCCCAATCCGGGCTCGCGGAGAGCTTCTTGAAGACCATGTAGCGTTCGACGTCCTTTTCGCCGGCGTCCTGGTCGAGCGACGAATTCCACCGGATCGTCACCTTCGTGACGTGGCCACCCGAGTAGGTGGGTGTGGCAGTCGGCCGTCGTGACCGCGATCGGCTTGTCTCCGCAAACGGTCGACCGCGACATGCCCGCATTCAGCAGCTTCGTCGAGCTCACGACGGTCTTCATGATCGGACCCTTGTCGGGATCGTTGTAGATACCGGTGACGGACATGCGGATCACGCGAATGCTGTCCGTCTGTGCGGACTTCCCGGTATCCGCCGGCGAGCCATGTACGGGCGCCGAGTGATAGAGCGGGAGGTACGCGGCTCTGATGGAATCCAGACCGCCCACACTGTTCGGGTGCATGTACTGAAAGAAGTTCTGTCCCGCCGGAACAATGATTCCCTTCGCCACGACCTTCGGGTTCAGGTTGTTCACGCGGCGAAAGAGGATGTACTGATCGGTGCGTGTCGCCGTCGAATCCCTCGTGAGCCAGTACGACACCGTTTCGGCCGAGCTCATGATCGCGCCGTTCTTGTAGTTCGAGTCCGGATACTGAACGGAGGAGTTCGGAAGCGTGACCTTGCTGGTGTTCTGCATCGCATCCGCGCCCGTTGAATCCAGGTCGGCGTCATAGTAGATCGAGAGCGGATCGTTTCTGTCCTTGGTCTCGAGATCGGCGTTGAACGTGATCGCGAAGCCGTCGGCCTGTACGATCATCGGCTGCGCCTGCACGATGCCGATACCCGAGATGCGCAGATCACGGTCGATCGCGCTCTGGGCGTAGCGCGCGTTCTGCAACGCGTCGAGTCGGCCGGCGCTGGCGCTCACCGAGCGTGCCTGGTAGCGAAAGAACGGAACCGCCAGACCGAACACGAGCACGAAGAGCACGATCGCGATCATCATTTCAATGAGGGTCACGCCGTCGCGCCGGGAGGAACCGGTAGTACGCATGGGTGACATCCTCAGAAGGCTGCGATGATGGTGGATTTCTTGACCGGTGTGCTGAGCCCCGGATTGGATACGGTGACGGTGATCGCCTTGTAGTCCTCGGTGCCGTCGAGCGTTCGCGCCACCTGCGTCACGCGCCGGTAGCCCGGGAAACCGACGATCGAGGCTTCCGTCACTGCATACGTATCGAGTGCCGCGTACGAGCTCGAGCCCTTGATGGTCTCGATGCGGTCGAGCACCAGATCGCTCGCGACTGAGGACAGCGCGCCGTCGCTCGTGCTGTGCGAGAACGACGTGATGAACTTGCCCATGCCGAGCAGTGCGCCCGTGAGAATCACGAGTGCGATCATGACTTCGATGAGCGTCATGCCGCTGCGGCGACGTGTGCGCACGATCATATGCTCCCCGCCTTCCAGAGATTGTTCAGGTAGCGGAACCAGTCCGTGCGTCCGGTGGACTGCACCACCTGGATCGCGCGCCAGTCGTTCGCTTTTTCCTTGCTTGAGACGAGATAGACTTCGAGATCGGTGCTCGCCGCTCCATCGCGACGAAACACGATGGTCGGCATGTTGTCGACGTTCTTGAGGTTGGAGCCGATGACCGGTCCGCTCACGGGCCCGCTCAGCCCTGCGGGCGGGATCTTGAAGTGCACGCCATCCTCGAGCGCTGCGTAGGTGACGCGCTCGCCGTTGTCGACCAAATCGTTGTTGTTGCCGTCCTCGACGATGCGGATGCGCTTGTTGACGGTGTCGAAGCTCACGACCACGTCATACTGTCGCGTGACCGCGAGCCGCTCGGCGTTCTGCAGCGCGACGCGTACGGTGCGGGCTCCCGAGTCCACCTGGAACTGCGTGAAGTTCACGCGTGGATACGCGAGGGTCGCGAAGATCCCGACAATGGCGCACACGATGAGCAGCTCGACCGCGCTGAATCCCGGCCTGCGGATCGAGCGTCGTGCTGTCACGTGGCTGGTTGACGGGCTAGTGAGTGATCGCATCTTCGCAAACTCTCCAAGGGTGCTGGTACGACGGCGACGCTGTTTCGCGACAATTTCTGAACTTCTGGTTGAGCTCGCCGGCAGTGAAAGCCAGGCGGTCTCTTCGGGGAGGTGCTAATGCGTGAGCCATGCCGAATGGTATTTCGTTGTCTTACAACGAGTTAACTATCAGGCTCTGGCGTTTCGCTATGTAAAGAAGTGCCGATTCGCAACATTTTGCGCGGAGAAAAGCGGGATTTTGCAACATGGGTATAGCCGCGACGTCACCGGGCGAGGTGACAGCATCACATTGCGCGAAAAGCAGCAACGATCCATGGTAGGCAGCGCGCCGGTCGTCACGCGGCTGGCCTCTTTTGCCTGTGACAGGACGCCATTCTCCGCGTCCTTCCTATAGTGATGACTCTCATGTCGAGGTAGCTCGTGGGACTGGTCGCGACTCTTCTTCCCAGCCCCCACCGGCTCAATCGTGTCCGCACGGCGTTGCGGGACCATTACCAGATGGTTCCGTGCAACGACTGGCCGGAGCTGCTCGCCGCGTGTGCGGCGCGCCCGGTCACGATCGCGCTCATCGATCTGTTCCCCGCATCGCAGGTGAGCGACACCTTCGACTGGCTTCGCCAGGTGAAGCGCCGCTTTCCATCCGTGACGGTCGTGCTGTACGCGGCGGTGCCTCCCGCGCGACCGCGCGATCTGTTCGAGGCGGGGCGCTTCGGCGTGGATGGACTGATCGTCGCCGACCAGGACGATGAGCCGCGCCGGCTGCTCACGATCATCGAGCAGGCGGAGGCGCGCGGGATCATCGAGCTGCTTCGTCCCGCGCTCGCCGACGTGAAGCCCACAGTGCGCGACGCGCTGCTCGTCACGGTCACGCGCGCGCACCAGCGGCTCGCGCCCGATCTGCTCGCGCGCATCCTCGGCATTCGCCGCAAGGTGCTGTCCGATCGTCTCGTGCAGGCGGGCTTCCCGACTGCGCAGCGACTGATCGCGTGGGGACGGCTCGTCGTCGCGGCGAAGATGCTCGAGGACAACGAGCGCACCGCGGACTCCGTTGCGCTCGCGCTCGACTTTCCATCCGGAAGCGCGTTCCGCAATACGTGCCAGCGCTACGTGCACGCGGCGCCGCACCAGATCCGCGCACGCGGCGGTGCGGCCTACGTGATCGGCGCGCTCCTTCGTCACGTGCAGTCGGCCGACGGCCGGCGGCAGACGCTCCCGCGCGTGCACACGCGCGCACCGAGGCTCGCAGTATGACGGACCACGAAGTGGCACTCGCAGAAGGCGAAGAGGCGGAGAAGCGCGGCGACCTCGCCGCGGCGATCACGGCGTACCGGCGGCTCTCTTCGTCGGAGATCCCGCTCTCTGCTGCGCAGGGACTCTTCCGCCTCGGGCGAGTCGCATGGCGGCAGGGGCGGCTAGACGATGCGCTCGAGCTGTACGAGCGCGCACGTAGCGCGTCGAAGGAGCTCGGCGACGACGATCTTCGCGCGGCGATCGAGAACGGCGCGGGGTCCGTGTTCTGCCAGCGCGGCATCTTCACGCAAGCGCGCGCGTCGTACGCTGTCGCATCGGAGCTCGCGGTGTCTGCGGCGCTGCGTGGACGCATTCAGATCAACATGGGCGCGCTCTCGCTGCTGCTCGGCGATGTCGAGGAGGCGCGCGCGAGCTACGAGCGCGCCGTTACGCTGCTCGAGTCGGTGAGCGACGACGAAGCGCTCACGCTCGCGCTGCACAATCTCGCGCTCGCGCACGCGGAGGAGCAGGACTGGGATGCCGCTGAAACGGCGTTCGAGCGCTGCCTCGCGATCGCGGAGAAGCGCGACGACAAGAACGTGATCGCGGGAGCGGTGCTGAATCAGGCGGAGCTGCGCTGCGAGAGTGAGCGCTACCCCGAGGCGCTGGAGCGGAGCGAGAAGTCGCTCGCGCTATTCGGTGAGATGGAGGACGAGAGCGGCCGCGCGGCTGCGCTCCGCGTGCAGGGTGAGATCTACCGGAAGATGCACCAGCTCGAGGAAGCGGAGCCGCGCCTCAAGGAAGCAATCCGCATTGCGGGCCGGCTGCAGCTGTTGACGCTCGAGGCGGAAGCGGCGCGGGAGCTCGGAATGGTGAAGGCCGCGCGCGGCGACGTGACGAGCGCGACCAAGTGGCTGCGCCGCGCGCTCGCGCGCTTCTCGCTCATGAGCGCCGACGATCAGATGCACGCGATCGAGGAGCAACTACAGGCGCTCAAGCCGTGGCGGCCGAGCGGCGAGAACCGGACGGTGAAGAAGAGCGGCTGAGCTGCGAGCTTGGACCGCGATCGACGAACGAGCCGCCAGCGCTAGCTGAGCGGCTCGTTTCCCATCAGTACAGCCATCAGCGCCTTCTGGACGTGCAGGCGATTCTCCGCCTCGTCCCACACGCGGCTCTGCGGTCCGTCGATCACATCGGCGGCCACTTCCTCGCCGCGGTGCGCGGGGAGACAGTGGAGGAAGATCGCGCTCTTGTTCGCATTCGACATGAGCTTCTTGTCGACTTCGTAGCCTTTGAACGCGACCTCGCGCTTGGCCTGCTCCTCTTCCTGCCCCATCGATGCCCACACATCCGTGTTGATGACATCCGCGCCTTTCGCTGCTTCAGCGGGATCGCGCACGATCTTCACGTTCTTCCCGCCCTCGCGCGCGAGCGTCGCCGCGTCGGGATCGTAGCCCTCGGGGCACGCGATCGTGAGCTGGAAACCGAGCCGGTACGACGCGTTGATCCAGGAGTTCGCCATGTTGTTGCCATCGCCGATCCAGGCGATCTTCTTCCCCTCCCACGTGCCAAGGTGCTGCTTGACGGTGAGCAGATCGGCGAGGATCTGACAGGGGTGCAGCAGATCAGTGAGCCCGTTGATCACCGGCACCGTGGCGAAGCGCGCGAGCTCCTCGACTTCGCTGTGCGCGAAGGTGCGGATCATGATCCCATCCACATAGCGAGAAAGCACGCGCGCGGTGTCGGCGATCGGCTCCCCGCGTCCGAGCTGCACGTCGCGCGGCGAGAGGAACAGTGCGTGCCCACCGAGCTGCCACGCGCCGACTTCGAACGAGACGCGCGTGCGCGTGGACGATTTCATGAAGATCATCCCGAGCGACTTCCCCGCGAGCGGCTTCGCGGAGTACTCGCCTTTGCGCATCCGCTCGGCGAGATCGAACAGCTTGATGAGCTCGGGCTTCGTGAAATCGGGAATCGCGAGAAAATCGCGGTGGGGAGCGTCGGCCATTGGTCCTCTGAAGGGGTGCGCGGCGCGGTGAAGATAACGGCCGCGCTCGGGGGGGAGCAAGGCGCGGGCTGGTTCGCCGAGGAAAGACAAACTGCAACGGCTTCACACGAATGATACGAATCGAAGAGCATCGAACCCGACGCGGCGAGAGCCAGACGAACGGCCGCTCGGGCTGGCACTAACAATTTGGAAACGGATTTAACGGACACAAACGGATTACTGCGGTTGCCGTATCCGTTTTCTCATCCGTTTCAATCCGTTCAAGTCCGTAACAAAAAGAAGTGGATCTATGTGTTCGGCGAGAAGCGTCCGCCACGCGAACTGCACCAATCCGGCTATGACTTTTTTTGGATACGGACTGGAACGGATCTGAACGGATTGGAACGGGTCAAGCTCCCACGTTCAAAGAAGGTTGCCTATGAGCGTGATGTCCTCTCTCCGCGTCGGGTTCGAGCTTCCTAACTGTTCTCCAACGCCTTCCCCATCCTCCCAACCACCTCACTCAAGATCGCGCTCGACGTTCCCATGTTCACGCGCGTGAAGCATGCGCCCTGGCGACCGAAGTCGAGGCCGCGCATCAAGGCGACCTTGCCCTTCTTCAGGAACACCTTGGCGGGATCGTCACCGAGTCCCAAGGCGGAGCAGTCGAGCCACGCGAGGTAGCCGGCCTGCGGCGGGACGTACTTCACCGCTGGCAGGTACACGCCGAGCAGTTCAGCCATCAGGGAGCGGTTGCGATCCAGGTGCGCGATGAGGGCATCGAGGTACGGCGCGCCCTCTTCATAGGCTACAATGTTGGCGAGCATGCCGTGAAGACCGACGCGCTCAGGAAGCTCGATCGGCAGCTTGCGCATCACGTTCTGCATCGCCGGCGATCCGGCGACGAACACCGCGCACTTGAGCCCTGCAATGTTGAATGCCTTGCTCGCCGAGGTGATCGTGATCGCATCCGCGCCGGTCGACTCGCTCACCGAGACGAACGGCACGTGCACGGCGCCCGGCAGCGCGAGCGGTCCGTGAATCTCATCCGCCAGCACCACCACGTTGTACTGCTTCGCGAGCTTCGCGATTGCCACGAGCTGCGACTTCTCGAACACTCGTCCAACCGGATTGTGCGGGTTGCACAGCACGTATGCCTTTGCCCCATCCGCGAACGCCTTCTCGAGCGCGTCAAGATCCAGATCCCAGCCGCCGCCTTCGACGTGCGCAAGCGGGGCGTCGACCACCGTGCATCCGACTTCCTCGATCACCATAGTGAACGGCGGATACACCGGGCGGTTGATCACCACGCCGTCGCCCGCCTTGGTCACCAATCGCAGAATCTCGGCGATCGCGATCATTACCTCGGGCGCACTGCGCACGCGCGCCGCATCCACGTTCCATCCGAAGCGCGACTTCGCGAACGAGGCGAACGCCGCTGGGAGTGCCACCGGATGCGCATAGCCGCAGTCATCGGCGTCGATTGCGCGACGCAGGCGCTGCTTGATCGGCTCCGCGAGCGGAAAGTCCATCTCAGCCACCCACGCCGGAAGCACGTCGGGTGGATACGTCGTCCACTTCGCGCTCGCGCGACCGCGCAGCTTTGCGAGCGAGAGATCGTCGAACGAGGTCACAGGATGTATCTCCGCAGATCCTCATCCTCGACGATCGTCTTGAGCCGGTCGCGCACGAGCTGGCCCGTCACAGTGATCGGCTCCTTGCCGCGATCCGGAAGATCGTAGAGCACATCCTCGAGCAGCGTCGACATGACGGTGTGCAGCCGGCGTGCACCAATGTTCTCCATGCGGTCGTTCACCGACGCCGCGATGCGCGCCACTTCGGCAATCCCATCCGGCGTGAAGGTGAGCGACGCCCCTTCGGCTTCCACCAGCGCCGAGTACTGTCGCGTGAGCGCGTTCTCGGGCTCAGTCATGATGCGAACGAAGTCCGCCTCCGTGAGCGAGGTCAGCTCCACGCGAATCGGGAATCGTCCCTGCAGCTCGGGAATCAGATCGCTCGGCTTCGACACGTGGAAGGCGCCGGCCGCGATGAAGAGCACGTGATCCGTCTTCACGAGCCCGTACTTCGTCTGCACGTTCGAGCCCTCGACGATCGGGCAGCAGGTCGCGCTGCACTCCCTCGCGGGAGACGTCCGGGCCGCCCATCTGCGAGCGCTCGCCTGCGATCTTGTCGATCTCGTCGAGGAAGATGATCCCCATCTTCTCGACACGTTCAACCGCGTCTGCGGTGACGTCATCGAGATCGATGAGCTTCTCGAGCTCCTGCTCGAGAATGATGCGACGTGCCTCGCTCACCTTCACCGTGCGCTTCTTCCGGCGCTTCGGGATCATCTCCTGACAGCATATCGGTGAAGTTCTCCATGCCTTCCGGCGCTCCCTGCGGCACCATCATGTCGAACATTGGCCCCTTGCCGGCCGACACCTCGACCTCGACCTCGCGGTCCTCGAGCTTTCCGTCGATGAGCAGCTGCTTGAGCTTCTCACGCGTGCGGCGATAGCGTTCGGCGCCCACTTCGTCGGCGGGCTCGCGCGAGGTCTCGCCGCTCGGGTTCACGACGAACAGCGCGGGGCCGGTTTGGCCCGGAGCTCCGGTGTGTGCCGGCGTATGCGCCGCATTGCCCGGCGCGGCCGCTCCGTCGGTCGGCTTTGGCAGAAGCAGATCGAGCAGCCGCTCGTCCACCTTCTCATATGCGAGATCTTCGACGTCGCTCTCGCGCTCGTTGCGCACCATGTCGATCGCGCTCTCGACGAGATCGCGCACCATCGACTCCACATCGCGGCCGACGTAGCCGACCTCGGTGAACTTCGATGCCTCGACTTTGATGAACGGGGCAGCCGCGAGCTTGGCGAGCCTGCGCGCGATCTCCGTCTTGCCCACGCCGGTGGGACCGATGAGGATGATGTTGTTCGGCGAGATCTCGTCGCGAATCCCGTCGGGCGCCTGCTGCCGGCGCCAGCGATTGCGGAGCGCGATCGCGACGGCCTTCTTCGCGTCTCCCTGTCCTACGATGTAGCGGTCGAGCTCACCGACGATCTGTCGCGGTGTGAGATCGGCCAGCCGTGCTACAGCCTGCTGCGTGCGATTGGATGGCATGATCGAGTGCGGCGAGCGAATGCGGCCGTCGCGCACAAAGCGCCGGCGCGTTCGATCAAGCCGCTATAGCTCCAAAATTGTGATGTTTCGATTCGTGTAGATGCAGATGTCGGCGGCGATCTCGAGCGAGTGCTGCACGATGTCGCGCGCACTCATCTGCGTGTTGGTGAGCAGCGCTCGCGCCGCGGAGAGTGCGTACGATCCGCCGGAGCCGATGGCGAGAATGCCATCATCGGGCTCGATGATGTCGCCGGTGCCGGAGATGATGAGGCCGTGGCTCTTGTCGCACACCACGAGCAGCGCCTCGAGCCGTCGCAGCACGCGATCGCTGCGCCAGTCCTTCGCCAGCTCGACGGCGGCGCGCGGAAGATTTTCGGGATAGCGCTCGAGCTTCTCCTCGAACTTCTCGAAGAGTGTGAACGCATCGGCCGCCGCGCCCGCGAATCCCGCGAGCACCTTGCCGCCGCGCAGCGCGCGCACCTTCTGCGCGTTGGACTTCATCACCGTCTCGCCGACGCTCACCTGGCCGTCGCCGCCGACGGCCACCTTGCCGTCGCGCCGCACACCCAGAACGGTGGTGGCGTAGATCGTGGGGAATGCGTGTGCCATGCCCAAAGATACCACGACAGCCGGGGGGCAAACGCTACTTTCGCTGCCCTCGCTTCGTCGCGATGGTGTCCTCGTCCGTCGCTCGCCGCTTCGCGCTGCGGCCGAGCACGGGCCCCAGCAGTGAGCCGCGGATGTAGCGCAGATTGAGCCCGACGCCAACCACCACGAGCACCACGGCAACTGCGATCGCCAGCGTCGTGAACCGCCACTGGTCGCGGCCCACGAGGACGGCCGCGACGCAGAGCATGCCCGGTACCGAACACGATCTGTCCGATTCTGCTCCGCTCCGGCCGCTCCCTCGCCCTGCGTTCCGCCGGAAGCGTGTGGCTGTCGGCCACGATGGCATCCGCGATCATCGCAGCAGCGATGAGAAAGAGCAGAAGGCCGAGTACGATGGGTATGGTTTCAGCGCGCATGATGTTGCGTGGATGCAAGGAGGATTCCCGAGCCGAGCTGCGCGCCGGGATTGCCCCGCGCGGCCGAATTGCTCGCGCTCACGCCCGCGGGTGTGACTTGGCGTACACCTGCTTCAGGCGCTCGACGCTCGTGTGCGTGTAGATCTGCGTCGTCGCGATCGATGCGTGGCCCAGCAGCTCCTGCACTGCGCGGAGGTCGGCGCCCGCATCGAGCAGGTGCGTCGCGAACGTGTGGCGGAGCGAGTGCACCGAAAGTCCCGCGTCCTCGTCGATCTGATCGAGAAACTTTCCGACCACGAGCTGCACCGCGCGCACGCCAATGCGCGTACCGGTGCGCGAAAGAAAGAACGCGGTGCGATCAACCTTGCCGCCGAGCGCGCGTGCAAGCTCGTCGCGCTTGGCTTCGTAGTTTCGGAGCGCGAGCTGCGCGTGATCGCCGATAGGCACGATGCGCTCCTTGCGACCTTTGCCGCGCACCTTGAGCTGCTGCGACACGAGATCGAGCGCGTCGCGATTCACACCCGCGAGCTCGGAGAGCCGCAGCCCCGTGGAGTAGAAGAGCTCGAGGATCGCGAGGTTCCGCACATCCGTGAATCTCCCTTCCCACGCGCGCGTCTCGGCCATCTGAAACAGCAGGTCGATCTGCGCCCGGTCGAGATACGCCGGGAGATACTTGTCGCGCTTGGGCGACTGCATGGTGCGCGCGGGATTCGCCTCGACGACCTCGTTGCGGTGCAGAAACTTGTAGAACGAGCGCACGGCCGAGAGCGTGCGACCAATGGTGCGCTTGCCGAGCCCGCGGCGTGTGAGGTGGCCCATGAATCCGCGGATCGCGAGGCGGTCCACGCCGCCCCACGTCCACGCCTCCGTACCATAGTAGGTGCCGAGGAACTCGACGAAGGAATCGAGATCGCGACGGTAGGCGATCAGCGTGTTCGGCGAGTCGTTCTGCTCCTTCTCGAGGTGCAGAAGGAATTCGTTCACGTCGTCGCCCACAGCGTGCGCGTCGCTCACGTTTCAACCGGCAGTGCGGCCTCGAGCGCGTGCTCGCGCTGCCAGCTCTCGATGTCCGCGAGCGCGCGCTCGGCGAAGAGCTCGCGCTTGCGGCGCTTGTCGCGCTCGGGTTTCGCGAGATCGTCGAGCAGCCCGAAGTTCGCGTTCATCGGCTGGAAGTGCGCGGGATCCGCCTCGCGCAGGTAGCGATACAGCGCGCCGAGCATCGTGGTAGCCCGGCGGAATCGACCGGCTCGAGCCCCGCGAGCATGCGCGCGAGATTGATTCCCGCGAGCAAACCGGTCGCGCTGCTCTCGGTGTAGCCCTCGACGCCGGTGATCTGTCCCGCGAGAAAGACCCGTCGGATCATCGCGCAGCGTGAGCGCCGGCGTGAGCGCCGCCGGCGAGTTCACGTACGAGTTGCGATGGATGCTCCCGTGGCGCAGAAACTCCGCGTTCGCGAGCCCGGGGATCGAGCGAAAGACTCGCTCCTGCTCGCCGATGCGCAGCCGCGTCTGAAAGCCGACGAGATTCCACATGCGCCCCGCGCGATCCTCCTGGCGGAGCTGCACCACCGCGTATGCGTCGCGTCCCGTGCGCGGATCGCGCAGCCCGACGGGCTTGAGCGGTCCGAAGCGCAGCGTCTCGCGACCGCGCGCGGCCATCTCCTCGACGGGGAGACATCCCTCGAAGTACGGCGCTTCGTCGAACTCGTGCGCCTGATACTTGTCCGCCGCGACGAGCGCATCGATGAACGCTTCGTACTGTTCGCGCGACATCGGGCAGTTGAGATACGCGCCTTCTTCGCGCTCAGCTTCGGTTTCGCCCTTCCCGTAGCGCGAAGCCTTGAACACGATCTCGTGATCGATCGAGTCGAACGACACCACGGGCGCGATCGCATCGTAGAACGAGAGCGCGTCGACGCCGAGACGCGCGCGCAGCGCCGTCGCGAGCGCGTTGGAGGTGAGCGGGCCGGTTGCGATGACGGACGGCGACGGAATAGTCCGTGATCTCGCCGCGCTCGACCGTGATGCGGGGATGCGACTCGAGTCTGCCCTGCACCGCGTTCGCGAACACGACGCGGTCCACCGCCAGCGCCGACCCGCCGGGGACACGCGCCTCGTCCGCCGCCCACAGGATGAGCGAGCCGAGCGCGCGCATCTCGGCCTTGAGCAGTCCGTGCGCGTTGGATGTGTCGGTGCTCTTGAAGGTATTGCTGCACACGAGCTCCGCGAGCGACGAGGTCTGGTGCGCGGCCGTCTTTACCACCGGACGCATCTCGTGCACCACCACTTCGTGCCCACGCTCCGCCAGCTGCCACGCGGCTTCGGAGCCGGCGAGCCCGCCACCCACTACTATGATCGCGTCGCGCGTGGAGCTCATCGCGCGCACCCGCTAGCCCGCCGCGACGGCGGGCTCGAGCTCGGGCGCTGCGACCTCCCACTCATTGCCGCACTTCATGCATTTGCGATAGTCGCCGCGCGCCTTGGTGGACTTCATCTCGGCGCCCATGAAGTGGCAGTCCGGGCACTCCTCGAGAACCGGCTTGTTCCAGGCGATGAAGTCGCACGCCGGGTGATTCGCGCAGCCGTAGAACGCGCGGCCGCCGCGCTTCGAGCGGAGCTGGATGATGTCGCCGCCGTCCTTCGGGCACTTGATTCCCGTGGGCATCGCGCGCGTGCCGCGGCACTTCGGAAATCCGCTGCAGCCGAGGAACTCGCCCGAGCGACCCTGACGAATCACCATGAACTTGCCGCACTCGTGACAGACCTCCGTAGTCATCACGGCCGGCTTGCGATCGCGGCCGAGCGGGCGCGTGAACGTGCACTCGGGACGATTCACGCACGCGAGATACGGGCCGAAGAATGCCGCCCTTCGCGACGAGCTTGCCGCCGTCCTTCGGGCAGCGCTCCGTCTCGAGCACCGAGAGATCGTGCGCCTGCGCGATCAGCTCCTCCACGTTCGCCGCGTTGAGCGACAACAGGAATGGATCCCAGAATTCCTCGAGCACACGCTGCCATCCCATGCTGCCCGCTTCGACCTTGTCGAGCTCTCCCTCCATCCCCGACGTGAACTCCACGTTGAAGATGTCGGGGAACTGCATGACCATGATCTTGGCAACGGTCTCGCCGAGCGGCGTGGGCGTGAAGCGACGCTGCTCGAGGAGCACGTAGTGCCGGTCCGCGAGCACCGAGATGATCGACGCGTACGTAGACGGTCTGCCGATGCCGAGTCGCTCGAGCTCCTTCACGAGACTCGCTTCGCTGAATCGCGCGGGCGGCTCGGTGAAGTGCTGCTTGGGCACGATCTCCTTCACGGGGATCCGCTCGTTGAGCGCGACTTCCGGAAGCGCCTGCTCATCCTCGAGCGCGCGTCCATCGCCCTCTTCGTGCGCCTCGCGATAGAGCGTGAGGAAGCCCTCGAACTTCACGATGCTTCCCGTGGAGCGGAACAGATACTGACGCGGCTCCGCAGACGACTTCTTCCCTTCATTTCCATCGATGAGGAAGTCGACCGTGGTGGTGTCGAACACCGCCGGCGCCATCTGCGACGCCATGAAGCGCTTCCAGATCAGCTCGTACAGCTTGAACTGCTCGGGCGTCAGATACTTCTTGATGTGCTCCGGACGACGCGTCGGGATCCGTTGGACGCACGGCCTCGTGCGCGTCCTGCGTGTTCGCCTGCCCCGACTTGCCGTACAGCTGCGGCTCCCTTCGCGAGGAACTGCGCGCCGAACAGCGACGTGAGATAGTCGCGCGCCTGCTGCGCCGCGACCTCCGAGATGCGCGTGGAGTCCGTACGCATGTACGTGATGAGCCCCACCGCGCCTTCCGCGCCGAGCTCGACACCTTCGTATAGTCCCTGCGCAACGCGCATCGTCTTCTTGCTGCCGAAGCTCAGCTTCTTCGCGCCTTCCTGCTGCAGCGTGCTCGTCGTGAACGGCGCCTGCGGATTCTTGCGGCGCTCGCGGCGGCGAAGATCGGTGACCTGGAAGGTATCGCGCGACTTGACCGCGTTGACGATATCCATCGTCTCGCGCTCGTTCGGCAACTCCGTCTTCTTGCCGTTCACCTGATGGAGCCGCGCGGTGAACCGCTGCCCGTCCTTCTCGAGCAACGCCTCGATCGACCAGTACTCGACCGGCTTGAACGCGCGAATCTCGCGCTCGCGCTCGACGATCAGTCGGAGCGCGACCGTCTGCACGCGCCCGGCCGAGAGTCCCTTGCGCACCGTCTTCCAGAGAAGCGGGCTCGCCTTGTAGCCGACGAGTCGATCGAGCACGCGACGCGCCTGCTGTGCGTGCACCTTCTTCTCGTCGATGACGCCCGCGTTTGCGATCGCCTGATGCACCGCGTCGCTCGTGATCTCGTGAAAGAGCACGCGCTCCGGCGCAGGCGATCCCTTCTGCTTGATCGTCTCGGCCACGTGCCACGCGATCGCCTCGCCTTCGCGATCAGGATCCGTCGCGATGTACACGTGCGACGCGACCTTGGCCGCACCGCGCAGCTCGGCGAGCGTCTTCTCCTTGCCGGGGACGGGAACGTACTTCGGCGCGAAGCCGTGCTCGATGTCGATGCCGAGCCCCTTCTCGGGGAGATCGCGGACGTGGCCGACGGTCGCGCGAACGCGATACTCGCTGCCCAGATACTTGCCGATTGTCTTCGCCTTCGCGGGCGACTCGACGATCACGAGCGACTTCCCGGCCATTCCCGGCACATCGAGATCGGGAATGTCGTTGCGCGACGACTTCTTGGCCGGCGCGCGCTTGCGCGGAGCGGCGGGCGCTGCACTCGCGGCGCTCACTGCCTTCTTCGCACGCGGCCGCTTCGTTACGAGCGCAACCGGTGCATCGATCGCGACCGGAGCTTCTGCTCCGTTCGTCGCGACGGACTTCACCGCCTTGCTGCGCTTCGTAGCCACAGTCGTCTTTACCTTCTTTCGTGTAGCCATTTATCAGTGCACCGTCACATTGTCGCCGTTGAGGCCATCGTCGAGATAGCCCACGCCTTCCATGAGCGCCCGGATATCATCGATAGCTATCCGGCCCTCGATTTGCTGAAGCGCCCGCTCGATGAGCTGCTCGAGCTCCGCCGAAGACAGCAGACCGGACCCGCTGAGCGCAATGAGGTGCCCCCAGGCGTCCGGTGCGAACCGTCCCCGCTCGTGCGGTCCCAGCACTCTGAATGTCATGATCTCCCCCGAGGGCGCGGCTGACCAGTATCAACGATTGCCACGCGCCAGCGCCACAAAACCACCGCGAATCGTATCCAATCGCGGAATATATTAAAAACAAAGGACTTACCGCGTTCGTTCCTGTGCCACTTTGGCAAGCTAGTCAGGCTGTCAAGGCCCGGCAAGACGAGCGATTGTGGCGATAAGCTGTTGTGATTTAACGACTTCCACGTCCACAACGTGGTCTGCCTGTAAGTAACCCGCTTCGCGATCGGCCAAAAGCGCTTTCAGGGTCTCGAGCGGGTCGGCGGTCTGTAGCAACGGCCGAATTCGGCGCCCCCGCAGGATCCTTCCGATCGCGATTTCCGCCCGCACGCGAAGGTAGATCATACGCGCGGGAGGGCGCAAAAGTGCCGTCGCCCCAGGAATAGTAGTCCAGCCACCCCCCGGCGCGAGGACCATCCCGTCCATGGATGCGAGCTCCCTGGTGAGCTCCAGCTCGAGCGCGCGGAATCCCGGCTCGCCCACTTCTGCGAAGATTTGCGCGATCGACTTTCCCTCGCGCCGCTCGATCTCCGAATCGAAATCGAGGAAGCGGCGGCCGAGCCTGCGGGCGACGCGCCTCCCTACGGTGGACTTCCCCGACCCGGGAAGTCCCACGAGGATGAGATGCGGACTATTCCGCTCGTTCGCGGATCCGTCGGCCAATGTGCTCCACGTACGCGTCGTGATTTCGCTTCGTCTCGCCGACGGAATCTCCGCCGAACTTCTCGAGCATCGCCTGCGCGACGATGAAGCAGGCCATCGCCTCGGCGATCACGCCGAGTGCGGGCACCGCAGTGACATCGCTCCGCTCGGCGGTCGCAGCCGCGGGAGTCGACGAGGCGAAGTCGACGGTTCCGAGCGGACGCATGAGCGTGGAGATCGGCTTCATCCCCACGCGCACGACGAGCTGTTCGCCAGTCGTGATCCCGCCTTCGAGCCCGCCCGCGCGATTCGTGCGTCGCTTCACGTTCCCCGTGCGCGCGCTGTTCGCGTGCAGCTCGATCTCGTCGTGCACCTCGGAGCCCGGGCGCCGCGATGACTCGAACCCGATCCCGATCTCGACGCCCTTCACCGCGGGAATCGACATGATTGCCGCCGCGAGCCGTCCGTCGAGCTTGCGATCCCACGAGACGTGCGAGCCGAGTCCGACCGGAATGCCGTCGCAGATCACCTCGACGATGCCGCCGAGTGTATTCCCTTCCTTCTTCGCCGCATCGATGCGCTCGATCATGCGCTGCTCGGCGCTCGCGTCGAGCGTGCGAAGGGGCGAGCCGTCGACGGCCGCGTTGAGATCAGGGGGAAGCACATCGGGGCGCTCGGCGTCGATACCGCCGAGGTGGATGACGTGGCTCCCTGCGGTGATGCCGAAGTCGCGGAGAAATTTCCGGCAGATCGCGCCGGCGGCAACACGCGCGGTGGTCTCGCGTGCTGATGCGCGCTCGAGGATGTCGCGCGCGTCGTCGCGATCGTATTTGAAGACGCCGGAGAGATCCGCGTGCCCGGGGCGTGGGCGCGTGACGCTGCGCTTGCGCGGAGCGGGATCTCCCTCGCGCGGCGCCGAGTCCATGATCTCGGTCCAGCTCTTCCAGTCGCGATTCGGAATGAGCATCGCGATCGGAGAGCCGAGCGTTTCGCCAGCACGCACGCCGGACAGGAACTGCACGGCGTCCTGCTCGATCTGCATGCGACGCCCGCGGCCGTAGCCCTGCTGCCGCCGCACGAGGTCGACGTCGACATCGGCGGCCAGGAGCGCGAGGCCGGCCGGCATCCCTTCGAGAATCGAGACGAGCGCGGGACCGTGTGATTCACCGGCGGTGGTGAAGCGGAGCATGCGATGGGATCAGGGAAGCGACGATGGTGCCGACAGTGATGGATAAAGTACGACCGCCCGTCGCGGATCGCGACGGGCGGTCGGAAAAGCTTACTACAGGAGCGAGGTTACGAGCAGGCAGTCAACTGCGCCGCGGTCACCCGGAGAATCACGACGCCGTGTGCAGTGGCGCCGACGAGAACGATGTTGCCACCGCCCGTGGGTGCGGACTTGATCGGACCGATTACGGGATCACGCGTCGGAACGACCAGGCAGCGCGAGTAGAAGTTCGTGTTGTAGACCTCGACCTGCGGCTGGTTCGACGCCGCGAAGAAGAGGTGCGTGCCGCCGGACGGACCAGGCGAAGGAATCCCGGCGTTCTGCGGGTGGAAGTCGATACCGGCGTTGCCTGCGGACGTCTGCAGCATGCCCTGGAGGCGCAGCGAGTTGTCGAAGAGATACGTGGAGTCGGCACGCACACCGGCGAGCTCACCGTCGAAGTTGATCGCTACACCGGAGACCGGAGTGGAGGTGTTCGCGATGAAGTCGGTGACGAGGAACGAGCCGGAGACGCCGTCGTCGATCACGGGCACCGGAAGTACGTGGCTCACGCCGAACTTGTCGACGAACGAGGTCGTGAAGCCCGCGGTTACGTCGAAGAGCATCGCGCGGCTATTCGGCTGCGTGCCCGTACCACCGGCTGCGCCGCCCTCACCGAGCACCGCGCGCCGGAAGTTGCCGGAGTTGCGGGTGTACGTGGTGTCGCGGAAGCCCAGTGCGGGCACCTTGATCACTATTGAATAGTAGGCCGTGTCCGTGGGCGAATCGATGAACTGCTGACGGAAGGGGACGATCGCGCCCGAGGTGCCGATGCCCTGCGCCGCGAAGCGCTGGACCTGCAGCGTGTCCTTGGTGTCGGCGGACTGCCCCATCGCCTGCTCGAAGAAGAAGTGCGACTGGTGCGTGATCAGATTCTCCCAGCGCACGGTGCCGTCGTTGGTGAACGGCGTGGACTGTCCAGCGGTAGGCGTGGTCGTGTAGACGAGCACCACGTCGCCGCACGGCGTGCCTGGCGCGACCGAGCCCTTACACGTCGCCGCGAGATACTGCGGACGATCGCTGAACACGTAGTCGGTGATGGTCTCCGTGAGCACACCATTGGAGCCGGTGGTGGAGGTAACCGACTGCGCGAGCAGCACCGGGAGCGGATAGCGATAGACTTCCGCTGCGAGTTCGTGTTCACGTAGCTGATCAGCGTACCACCCGAGTTGGCGACGAGCAGCGTGTCGCCCATGGTGCCGTTGCGATCGCGCGGCCACGCCGCGAGACCCCACGGACGCGAGCCAACCTGGATCGGCGTGTGGAACGTCGAGTCGCCAAGGTTGAAGACGTCGAGCTCGTTGCGCTCAATGTTGCTGAGATAGATGCTGTTGGTGGGCGGGTGATAGAGCGCATCGGCGACGAGTCCACCAGCCGCGAGCGGCGTGGTGAGCCCTGCGACGACGACCACCGTATCCGTGCGAATCACGCCCGCGTTGCCGACAGGCTTGCGAGCGTAGTCGCGAGTGGTCGCGTTGCGCGCAAATGCCTGCACCTGCAGCGACGTCGGGAACGACGTGACCGGGAGATTCATCCTGAAGGTGTGCGTGACCGAGCTGGTATTCGCCGGGATCGCCACCGAGTCTGCCGCGAAGAACGGCGTGCCGCTCGGCAGATTGCGTACTTCGTAGCCCACCCAGGTGACGCCTGAGCGATCGCGTGCCTCGACGTGAATCGTGTCGCGGGCCTCGACGCGGGAAGCGATCTGGAAGTCGACCACCGGGATCGTATTGGTCGGGACGACGTTCGTGACCACGAGCGACACCGGGGCGCCGAGCGTCTGGCGGCCGAGCGAGTCGATCATGAACGGCGTGATCGTGAGCGTGCCCGTGCTCGCGCCGACGAGGCTGAGCGCCGTGTCGAGTGCGATCGAGTCCAGCAGCGGGCTCGAGAAGATCACGGAATCACGGAACGGCGTCGCGAAGACACCAGACGCGATGTAGCCGAGCGACTTCACCTTCGCGGGCGCCTTGCCACTCACGGCGATGGCGAGCGAGAAGCCGACGACGGCGGTGTCGGAGGAGTGCGGGTTCGTGAGCACGACCGCGGCGGCACCGCCCGCGCCCGTGTGCAGAACCAGCGTGTCAGGGTGCGCGGCGTTATGCGCGCCATCCATCGCCGTAGCAACGACGGTGATCGGCGTGCCCGTTGGGATCGTCGAGGGAATCTGAATCGTGGACGGAATGTCGACCGAGGTCACAGCAGTCGTGAACGTCGTGTCGAAGCCGCCGGTGATTCCGGAGGCCGTCACTCGCGTGTGCACGGTGAGCAGTCCGAGATTGTCCGACGCGTGCGTCGTGATCGCGATCGACGAGTCGGAGCTGGACGTCTCGGACACCGTGACAACCGGGCGTCCGGTGTCGCAAGTGGCGCAGGTGGACCCGCTCCCTTCGCCGCACGCGCCGACGATAGCGACAACGGCCAGACCGAAGGCAGCCGCCGCGAGGCGGCGCGCTGGGGAGAGCGCGGGTCGTGCGGAGTTGGGATTCATATGATCAGGTCTCAGCGGAATTAACGGTCGCTACCGGGAGCGCCGAGCTTCTCGCCTTCATCGACGATGTGCGGCGTAACCAGAATCAGGAGGTCGTTCTTGTCCTCTTCCGTGCGCGTCTCGCCGAACAGCTTGCCGATGAACGGCAGGTCGACGAGGAGCGGAATGCCGACCTTCGACTGCGTCACCGACGTGACGGTGAGTCCGCCGATCACGGCCGTCTCGCCGTCGCCGACGAGGAGCTCGTTGTCAGCGCGCTGCTTGAGGAAGGTGTAGCCGAGGTCCGACGCGGCCGCCTGGAGCTGCGAGCGCTCGGCGTGCAGCGTCATGAGGATCTTGCGGTTGTTCGTGATGTGCGGCGTGACCGTGAGGATGATACCGGTCTCCTTGAACGCTCACCGTTGCGCGCGGCGCCGACGCCGCCGTTCCACCCTGGCTGAGCGATCCGATATCAATGATTCGAATCGGCGTCTCTTCACCGGAGAGGATCTCGGCCTTGCGATTGTCGAGCGTCACGATGCTCGGCTCCGCCTGCACATCGGCGAGCCGGACTTCCTGCAGAGCGTCGAGGAAGGACGTCAGATTGAACTTGCCGAGCGCCGTCGAGAAGATCAGCGAGAGCGCGGGGTTGACGACGCGGGCGTTGGCGTTGGATACCGCCGCCAGCGAGTTGCCGCCGATCTCGATCACGTTCTGCTGCCTTGGAGTACGGCTGTTCCCGTGACTGCATCCGGCACACCGTCGCCGTTCGTGTCGACCGGCTTGAAGGTGGACGGATCGGTGCGCTGCATGAGCGAATTGAAGAACGTTCCCTGCGAGCCGAAGTCGTAGCTGACGCCGATGTCTTCGATGTTCGTGCGATTGACGAGAATGATCTTCGCCTTGATCGAGACCTGCGGCGTGCGGACGTCGAGATCCTTCACGTAGTTCGAGATTTCCTGGAGACGCGACGCGACATCCGTGACGAGCAGGCGATTGGTCGCCGAATCTGCGGTTACATCGCCGCGCGTCTGGCAGCTGCGTGCTGTTCGCCGGCGCGCCCTGCGTTCCCGGCGCGCACTCCTTCGAGAGGAGGCTCTGGACGGTGGACACGAGCGTCGAGGCGCGAGCGTAGTTCACCGAGATGATCTGCGTGGTGAGCGGCTCGGAGGCCTGCTGCTTCGCGATGTTCTCATAGCTGTCGACCGCGATGATTCCGTCCTGATCTTCCTTGGCGGCGAGACCCTGCGCCTGGAGGATCGCGCGGAGCGCGACGTCCCATGGCTGATCGCGAACTTCCGCCGAGACGTTGCCGGCGACACCCTTGCCGACGACGATCGTGCGGCCGGAGAAGACGGCGAACGCCGCGATCACGTCGCGAATGTCCGCGTCCTGGTAGGTGACGGTGATGCGCGGCTGCGCTGCCGACGCGGCGAACTTGATCTGGCTCACCGGAGCGACGCTGGCCTTGCGAAGCGCGGGCTGCACGATCGCCATGTCCGGCTGCGGCGCTCGGGGGCCGCCTCGGCGGTGGCTACGGCGCTCGTGATCTGCGGTGCGGCGCGCCAGGCGGTGAAGGCCTGCCCGGCGGGTGCGTCGATCGCGACGTGCACTTCGTTCGCGTCGCGCGTGACCGCGTACTTGTGCGTCGGCATCGAGGTCGATCACCACGCGCACCGTGTTCGCGCGGTATTGCGCGACGCGGAGGTTGGTCACGCCGCCGCGAGGCACGTGATCATAGAGCCGCGTTGGTGCGTTCAGCCTCGCGCCCTTGAGATCGAGGATGACGCGCGACGGATCGGCCAGCGAGAAATCCTGAATGCTCACTGAATTGTCGACCGCGATCACGACCTCGGCGCGTCCCGAAGCCGAGACGACGGCGAGCGACTTGACCTCACCGCTCTTCGTCTCGCCAGTCGTTGTGGCATGGGCGACGGACGCGCTGGCAGCCAGCGCGATACAGCGTCATCCCTACCAGCGTGCAGACTCGCCTCATTGCGTCCTCGCTCTCGTTGTATCGTTGAGTGCCAACACTTCCTGGAAGGTCGTACCGATCGCTATCACGGTGAACGTCACCGATTTGGGCTGGATCGACGCTACGCGCATGCGGCCGAGCGTCTGCCCGACCTTGATGCGGTACTGCTCTTTCGTCGTGAGATCGCGCAGGATCGCGACTGAGCGGCCGGCGGGATCGTAGATCACGGTCACGAGCTTGAGATCGGACACTGCCGGGCGGAGCTCACCGGTTTTCATCAGCGACATGAACGGGTCGCGACGACCATCGGCGGCGTAGTTGAACGACTCGCGAACGAGCGAGATGTCCGACTTCCCTTCGCCCTTCGTGCCGGCGCCCTTTGCAGAAGCCGGCGCGCCTTTCGTCGGAGCGCTCGCAACGGCGGGCGCCGGTGCAGCGGACGTTGCGGGCGCAGGCTTGCCTGGCGCCGGAGCTGCAGTGGCGACGCTTCCCTTCGCGGAGGTCGTGGAGCTGACGATCACGGCGGGCTTCTGCGGCGCGGGTTGCGGAGCAGGTTGCGCGACCGGCTTTGGTGACTGGTCTGCCGTCATCGCGGCGGTATGCGCGTTGGTCGCTTCGACGGATCGCGTCGCCGCTTCCTTGGCTTATTGATGTTGGGGAACGCCTGGGCACTCGCCTGCCGCGACGAGAGCATCGCGATAGTGAGCGCTGCGAAGGCGGCACCCTTGAAGAAGCTGGCTCATGACTTCGCTCCGCTCTTGCGCGGTGCATCGAATGAGGGATCTGCGACCGGCGTCTTCGTGACGAAGGTCTGCAGCTGGAACTTGGCTTCGATTGCCGCCTCGCCTTCCTTCTTGTGCGCCTGTACAGTGGCCGTGTTGTTCGGCTGCGATAGCGTGACGTTCACCGGAAGCACGATGCGCGTGAGGTTGCCCACGTTCGCGAGGAACTCGGCGAGCTCGTGATAGCCGCCGACTACCGACATCGTGTAGCGGTAGGTGTCGTAGTTCTCGCCTTCGACCACGGGCTGCGGATCGACCGTCGCGACATCGAGACCGACGCGGCGCGCCGCCGTCGAGATCTGCTCGAGCAGCGAGGGCACTTCGTTCCCCGTTGGGACGAGGCTGCGAATGAGCACGAGATTCTGCTGATATTCGGCGAGCTGGCGGCGAATTTCGTTCACGTTCCCCTTCGCCACTTCCATCTTCGCCTTCTGATTCATCGTCACGAGCGCGTCTGCGTGCTGCTGGCGGACATCGATGTCAGCGGCGTTCTTGCTGTACACGAAGTTCCAGTACGCGCCGATCGCGATGAGTGAGGCAACGCAGAGGACCAGAAGTCCCTGCTCGCGCTGACCTTTCGGAAGATTGGCCATCGCTACCTCACCGAGAGAGTTACGGGAACCGTCTTGATCGCGGACGGATCGGGCGTCTGGTAGCTCGCAGAAAGCGCGAACTCGGTGACTTCCTTTCCATCGACGAGAATGATCGAGGAGCTTCTCGAGCTGCACGTTCTCAATGAACGGCGAGGACTCGAGCACCTTCATGAATCGCGTGAGCGCCTGAATGTCGACGGTGTTGCCGACGAGCTTGAACTGCACCTTCGGCACGCTCGTGCTGTCGACGGCCGGCGGACCGGCCTTGCCGCCCTTTGGCGGCGGACCGGAAGGCTGCGAGGTGACGGAGATCGTGTTGGTCTGCACCATCGAGGTCACCCACGTGTACGGCGGAAGCGCGCGGCTGACCTCGTCCATGATGTGAGGCCACACGAAGCGCTTGTCGTCGAACGACTTGATCAGGTTGACCTGGGCGACCACGGAATCACGCTGCGATTGCGCCTTGCGCTGCTCGCGAATGACACCGGAGTAGTTGATCGAGTCCTGCTCCGCCTTCTGGAGCGCCTCGTTCACTTGAGTGGACTGTGCGCGCTGATGCCAGAACATGCCGCCGATCACGAGCGCCGCCACGAGAACGCTTGCAACAGCGCTCAGGAGCAGTGGATCGTTGACCTTCGAGGCAAGTCCCGACGCCATGCCGGAGAGATTGATTCCGGCACCGCTGCGGCTGCGAGGCTTCTTCCCGCTTCCGGGGAGAAGATTGATTTCAATCATTGTCGCGTCCTTCGATGGGAATCAGGCGACCTGGCGAAGCGCCAGTCCGATCGGGAGCATCAGCAGGGGTGCTACGTCGTCGATGACGAGCGAATCAAAAGCCCCGTCACGTACACTCAAGCGCTGCAGCGGGTTGGCTTGCTCGACCGGAAGTCGCAGACGCGCCGACAGCGCTTCGTTGAGACCGGGGACGCGCGAGCCGCCGCCGCAGGTGTAAGCAGCTTTCAGCTTGCTGGCCGAGCGCGAGGACGACGCGAGGAACGCGGCGGCGCGCTCGATGCCGACGGCGATTTCTTCGCCGCGACTTTCGGTGATCGCCTGCAGATGCGGCGAGCGATCGTAACCCTGCAGGAGCGTATCGGCTTCCTCGACACTCAGCCCGCGCTCGCGCTGCAGATCCTCGCGGAAGCGGCGGGTGCCGACCGCGATGTCGCGCGTGAGGAGCGGAACGCCATCGTCGAGAATGTTGATGTTCGTGACTTCATGTCCGATGTTGACGAGGCAGACGACGCCGTTCATCGCATCGGGATAGTTGAGCTCGAACGCGTTGTGCAGCGCGAACGCGTCGACGTCGACGAGTGCGCGGCTGGACTTCGGCATCCGTGAGGAGGCGAAGCTTGCTCTCGATGAGGTCGCGCTTGGCAGCGACGAGCAGCACGCTCATCTCCGAGGCCATCGGCGGAGGGATCGAGAATCTGAAAGTCGAGCTCGACCGACTCCATGTCGAAGGGGACGTGCTGCTCCGCTTCCCAGCGAATGAGCTCACGCGCCTGTGCTTCCTTCACACGATCGATCTGAATTTTCTTGATGATCACGTCGCGCCCACCGACGGCGGTGACGATGCCCTTCCCCTTGATGCCGGCGGCACCGAGCGCGGTGCGAATCGCGTCGGCGACGATGCCGGGATCCATCACTTCACCTTCGACGATCGCGTCTGCGAGCAGCGGTGCGATCGCGACCTTCACGAGCTGCGGATCGCCACGACCATGATCGATGACTGCTACCTTGATTAGTCCGGATCCGATATCGAGTCCGATTGTCGTCTTCTTTCGACCGAAGAGCGCCATGTTGGTGGCCGGTGAGAGGCGGGTTTTACAACGAGTTTGTGCGTGGACGTAACGCGGTAGAAGCGGTTGTGGCACGGTACGATACCCTTAGCGAAGCGGGCTGTACCAAAGCTTTGCTACTGTGACACGAGCGGCGGCGGTGGAAGTAACACCAGCCGGGGTGCAGTGGGCGCGCTACGTGATAGCAGGCAGGCGGGTTGTTGTACGCATTCAGCGCGGAAGCTCCAGCCATGCGTGAAAACGAGCCGGCGAGGGGCGCTGCACGCTGTCTAGTACGACGATCATGGACACGCGCCGTCTCGCAAATGCAAGCGGTGAGAGGCCTACGCGCGCATCCGACACCACGAGGAAGACGCGCGCGGAGAGCCTCGCCACGCGCACGCTGTCCACCGCGTCCGCAGCCAGAAGCGGATAGGAGCGGGTAGCGACTAATCCGCGCGCGAGCGTAGCGCTCCACGTGGAGTCCCATTCCCCGGGCCCGGCGGTGCCGGCGAGCGCGAGCTCCGCGGCGTCGAGCGCGCGAGCGCGGAGGAGCTGATCCATTGCGGCGCGGCGCTCGAGCATCGCCGAGAAGACGACGCCGATGACCAGCGCGCCGATCACCGCGATTGCGCCGAGTGTCATCACGAGCGCGATGCCTCGGCGGCGCGCGGCCCGTTGCGCGATGCGCCGCGCGAGCGGGGAGAGCCGTGCAGCGGATGGGAGCGACGAGGGACGCACGGCTAATTGCGGAGCGCGATCGTGGTTGCGAGCGAGTCGAGCGTTGCGGGCGCGGTGCGACGCGCGGCGATCGCGAGCACATTGATGCGAGCGACGCGCGAGGGAATCGCGGTGAGAGCGCCCGCTTGCATCCCGATAGGCGAGCTGGATGCCCAGGGCCGCGAACGGACCGCTCACGGGCTGCACGACGTTGCAGGGCGTGGAGCGCGTGGAGAGACAGTCGAGATAGCCCAGGTACCACTGCGCATCGGAGGCGCGATAGAGCTCGTAGCGGGCACGGCGCACGACCCGCATGATGGTGCCGGGCGCGATGGTGCTGTCGAGCGAAGGGCTGAATGAGAGCGTGAGAGCGGCGGATGCCTCGGCGGCGGTCGCGGTGAATCCCGACGAGAGCGGACAGGATCCTGTGGCGGAGGGCGCAGAGCTGAGCACGTGCCGGTCCCACCTGCCGCCAAGCGTCGAGTCGGTGGCGAGGACGAGCAGTGTATCGCCCGCTTCCGGCTGCGTGCCGATCCACGTGAGCGGAACGCCGGACGCCAGATGCTCCGGCGGGATCGTAATCGAGCTGCGCGACGGAGAGATCGTGCAGATGGCGCTCTGCGCGAGCGTCGCACGGAACTCGACGGCGGAGGCCCCAATGGCGTACAGATCGCCGTCCGACGGGGTGAGCGCGCGAAGCTCGCTCTGGAGCAGCGAGGCGGCGTCACGCACCGTGGCGCGCGCGTCGATTGCGTCCGATTGCGCGCGGTAGAATCGCTCCTGGTGGATCACGACGCCCATCACCGCGCTCCCGACTGCCGCGAGCAGCACGATCACTACGACGAGCTCGATCAACGAGGTGCCTCGGCGCAAGCAGGACCTCATGGGCACCAGGCCTCGCTCGAGAGCGTTTCGCCGTGCGGATCGTGGTGCACGCCCTCGGTGTAGCGCACGCTGTCCGTGAGCGCCGCGCCCATGGGCGAGGGAGACGCCGACCACCACTCGTCGATCCCGCCAGCGGCGAGACTTCCACCGCCGGCCGTGCACCCAGCGGAGCGCATGCTCTCGAGCCTGGCCTGCCCTCGTTCCACCGCTGTGCCGGCACGAGCGGCGTCGCCCGTGAGGCGCGCCACTGCCACCGATGTGGACGCGAGACCGAGCACGCCGATCGCGAGCACCAGGCACGCAACGAGGAGCTCGACCAGGGTAAAGCCGGCACGCGGGAGCGAGGATGTTCGCATGCCGCCGAGTGTAGCGGCGGCATATGGAGGGCGCGTCAGCGTTCGCGCGCGGGAGGAAGTGAACTGTCGCGCGAGCCCGAGCTCGCGGTCAGCGACTCGCGGTCAGGGCCGCGCGGTCAGCTGCCGAGCTGGTAGTCGCGGATCTTGTAGAGGAGCGCGCGGTGCGAGAGGTCCAGCAGCTGCGCCGCTCGCGTGCGATTGCCATTCGTTCGCTCCAGCGCGCGCTGGATGAGCGTGCGCTCGAGTGCCTCGGTCTGACGCTTCACGGAGAAGTCGTCGAGCGGCGGTTGCGCGGTCGCAGCGGGCGCGATGATGTCCGAGAGATGCTCGCGCTCGATCGTTGGGCCAGCGGACAGCACGAGCGCCCGCTCGATCACGTTCTCGAGCTCGCGCACGTTGCCGGGCCACGCGTAGTCCATGAGCGTGCGCATCGCATTGCGGCGCAATGGATTCGACCTTGAGCCCGAGTCGCACGTTGTAGAGACGCAGAAAGTGCAGCGCAAGCTCCGGCACATCCTGCGAGCGCTCGCGCAACGCGGGAAGTCGAATCGTCACGACGTTCACGCGATAGTACAGGTCGCCGCGGAATCTGCCGCTTGCGACGTCCACACCGAGGTCGCGATTCGTTGCGGCCACGACGCGCGCGTCGATGCGCTGCGATGTGGTCGCGCCCACGCGCCGCACCTCGCCCTCCTGCAGCGCGCGCAGCAGCTTGACCTGCAGCGCCGCGGGGAGCTCGCCGATCTCGTCGAGAAAGAGCGTGCCGCCGTTGGCCTCTTCGAAGAGTCCCGATCTTGTCGCGGTCGGCGCTCGTGAACGCACCCTTCACGTGGCCGAACAGCTCGCTCTCGAGCAGCGGCTCCGGAATGGCGCCGCAGTTCACGGCGACGAACGCTTTGTCCGCGCGCGGACTGCTCTTGTGCACGAGTCGCGCGACGAGCTCCTTGCCCGTTCCGCTCTCGCCCGTGATGAGCACCGTGGACGGATGCCGCGCAACCTTGCGCGCCATGTCGAGCGCGGCGCGGATGGCAGGAGTGTGTCCGATGATGGCGTCAGCGCCGCGCATCGTGCTCAGCTGATCCTCGAGCTCCTCGACCTTCGCGCGCAGCTTCTCACGCTCGGCCGCCTTTCGCACGGCGAGCACCACTTCCTCCGCGCGGAAGGGCTTCTGCACGTAGTCGTAGGCGCCCTTCTGCATCGCCGCGATCGCCGTGTCGGAGTCGCCGTAAGCGCTCATCGCGATCACGAGCGCGTGCCCACCTCCGGACGTGTAGCGCTCGATGAACTCGAGGCCGTCCATCTTCGGCATGCGCAGATCGCAGAGCACGAGATCGACATCTTCGTCGGCGAGCTTGCTGAGGGCTTCTTCGCCCTCGCCAGCAGTGCCGACAGTGTGTCCTTCCGAGCCGAGAATCCGGGAAACCGTCTGGCGGAGTCCCGGCTCGTCATCGACGACGAGAATCTTCACGAGTGGGGTGAAGAAGTGCCTGCTGGGCGCTCGTCGGAGACGGCGGATTCATCGGGCACGGGGAAGTACATCATGAACGCCGCGCCACCTTCGCGCGCCTGGCGCACCCAGATCGTGCCGCCGAGTCCCTCCACGATGCGTGACACGACCGCGAGCCCCAGCCCGGTGCCGCGTCCCGGCTCCTTCGTGGTGTAGAACGGGTCGAAGATCCGCTCGCTCTCGGTGATGGGAACGCCTGGGCCGGAGTCGGCGACGATGAGCTTGAGAATCTGCTTCGGCTCGCCCACGCTGTTCAGCCACGCACGCACGCGCGCGCTCTGCTCGCGCGCGACGTCGAATCCGTCGGGATCGTTGTTGCGACGTCCGTTGCGTCCCGTGACGTCGTCGAAGGCCACCGACTGCGTCACGATCCACACCTTGCCGTGCCCCTGCATCGCGTCGACCGCGTTGAGAATCAGATTGACGAGCACCTGCTCGAGCTCGTGTCCATCGCCGATCAGCTTCGGCAGGCCGTTCTGCAGCGCGACCTCGGGCGAGACCTCGCGCAGCGTTCCCTGATCGCGCAGGAGCTGCACGACCTCGTTCACGGTGACGTTGAGATCGATGCGTGCGGTGATGCGGCGGCGCGGGCGCGCGTACTCGAGCATCCCGCGCATGATGCGGTCGATTCGGGCGCTCTCGCGCTCGATGCCGGCGACGGCGTCCAGGGCGTCGGTGTCGAGCGAGCTGCTCTTGCGCAGGATGTGCGCGTAGCCGCCGATTGCGCCGAGCGGATTCCCGATCTCGTGCGCAACGCCGGCGGCGAGCCGTCCGACGCTGGCGACCTTCTCGAGATGCGTGCGCTGCGCCTGCTCTTCGAGGATGCGCGCGGTCATGCGGTTGATGCTGCGCGCAAGCCGGGAGAACTCCGTGGGCCCGGTGCGAGGCACCCGTCGCGACAGATCTCCCTCTGCGATCGCCTCGGTGGTCTCGACCACCGTGTCGAGCGGATCGAGCACGAGCCCCTGAATCTTGTACGCGCCGAAGGCGACGAAGATCAGGATGTCCGCGAGAACGAGGAGCGCGAGATAGATCGGGCCATCCTTGCTCAGCGTCAGCGACTCGAGCACGACGGCGTTGAGCGCGGCGAGCGAAAGCGCAGCGGTGCCGAGGACGGCGAGGCTGAGCATCATCTCGGTTTTGAGCGATGCGCGCAGCTTCAGCGTTCCGATCTCTGGCGGAGCGCTGGTCCCCTCCATCGGACGAGGTGCGGCTGGCGTGACGGCGGTAGTCATAACTGGCTGAACAAAGGACGCGCCAGCCGCCGGAGCGTTGCGAGACGGGTCGACCAGCGGGAACGACGACGGGGTGGGTCGGATGGTGTGTGTCACGTGTCCGCGACTCCGTAACGGGAGAGCTTTCGGTAGAGCGTAGAGGGATCGATGCCGAGGATGTCGGCCGCGCGACTCTTGTTGCCACCCTCGCACTGGAGCACCCACATGATGTACGCGCGCTCGATCACGTCGAGCGCCGGATTGGCGCTCGCCGGGCGATCGGCGATCAGCGGTTCCGGCTTGCGCTCGGTGACGCGCTCGGGGAGCGCAGCGACCTGAATCTCCTGCCCGGGCGTGAGAATCATTGCGCGCTCGAGTGCGTTCTCGAGCTCACGCACGTTTCCGGGCCAGGTATAGGCGAGCATCGCGTCCAGCGCATCGTTCGAGAGGCGCTTCGCCTCTCCGCCATTCTGCAGCGCGCCTCGTGTGAGGAACGAGTCGATGAGCAGCGGCACGTCGTCGCGGCGCTGGCGGAGCGGCGGCAAGTGCAGCGCGAACACATTGAGGCGATAGAAGAGATCACCGCGGAACGTGCCGCGCTTCATCTCCTCCTCGAGATCCCGATTCGTCGCGGCAAGAATGCGCGTGTCGATCGAGATCGGCTCGGTGCCACCGACGGGAATCACCTCTCGCTGCTGAAGCACGCGAAGGAGCTTCACCTGCGTGGCCTGCGTCGTCTCGCCGATCTCGTCGAGGAAGAACGTGCCCTTCGTCGCCGCCTCGAAGAGGCCGCGCTTGTCCTTCACCGCGCCCGTGAACGAGCCCTTCATGTGACCGAACAACTCGCTCTCGAGCAGGCTCTCGGGAAGCGCGCCGCAGTTGATGGAGTTGAAGGTGCCGTCGGTGCGCTGCGACAGATCGTGGATGTAGCGCGCAACGACTTCCTTTCCCGTTCCGGACTCGCCCTGGATCAGCACGATCGAATCCGTGGGCGCTACCGTCTCCGCGAGACGCAACACCGACAGCCATGCCTTGCTACGCCCCACTGGTGCGCTCACGCCGTTCTGCCCCTGGCGCTTGATCTCCTGCTTCAGCGACTGGTTCTCCACGCGCAGCTGCCGATGCTCGGCCGCCCGCCGCAGAATGGAGACGATCTCGTCGTTGACGAACGGCTTCTGGATGTAGTGGTACGCGCCCTCGTTCACCGCCTGTATGGCCGAACGCAGGTCAGCCTGCGCAGTCATCAGGATCACGGGCACGAAGGGATCCTTCGCGCGCGCGGCCGAAAGGATCTCGAGCCCGCCCACGCTCGGCATGCGCACGTCGGAAAGCACGATGTCGGGATCCAGCACGGCGATCTGCTCGAGCCCCTGCTTTCCTCCGAGTGCGACGTGCGGCGTGAAGCCCTCGTTCTTGAGGAGGATCTTGAGCGTCTCGAGAATGCCCGTCTCGTCGTCGACGACGAGCACGCTCGGGCTGGCTGCTGCCATCATGCGTCCATCTCCACGGGAATGCGCTGCTGCACCTGCGGCAATAGCACGGTAAAGCGGGTGCCTCTCGGGCTGCTGTCCATGAACACGAAGCCGCGATGGGCCTCGATTGCACGATGGACGATCGGCAGTCCCAGTCCGGTTCCGCCCGTCTTGGTGGTGAAAAAGGGATCGAACACGCGCTCGCGCAGCTCGATCGGAATTCCAGGTCCGTTGTCGGATACGCGGAGCGCCACTGCGCTCACCTCGAACGGCACGCCGGTTGGGATCTGCTCGAGGTTGAGTCGCGACACTTCGACGGTAACGCGTCCCGAGGTCGCAGGCGCCGCCTGCACCGCATTGAGCGTGATGTTGAAGATCGCGCGATGCAGAAGATCCTCGTCCCCTTCCACGATGAGCGGCTCGGTCGGGATCACGCAGGTGACGCTCACGCCGGTCTTGCGATCCGGATGCGTATCCGCCAGACGCACCGCCGCCTGCGCGACCTCGCCCATGTTCACACGCTCGCCGCGCGTCACACGCACTCGCGCGAAGTCGAGGAACTCCGAGAGGAGTCGCGACAGGCGATCCGACTCGCGCACGATCAGGGTGGACAGTACGCGCTCATCCTCCGTGGCGCGGGCGCGAGCGCCCAGCTGCTCCACCGCGCTCCGGATGGACGCGAGCGGATTCTTGATCTCGTGCGCGAGCGAGGCGCTGAGCTCCGCCACCGCCTCCAGCCGCTCGGCGCGCAAGCGCAATTCCTCGAGCCGCTTGTTGTCCGAGATGTCCTGGAAGATCACGGTGCCCGACATGTGCTCGGCGCTTCCGTCCGAGCTTATCGTCGTGGTCGTGAAGCCGATCGGGAAGGTGCGCCCGTTCACGGTGATCGCGGCCTCGCCGCGAGTGACGCGCTCGTGTCCGTGCACCGCCTTTTCCAGCGAGGCGGTGAGCGCGGGGGCGCGCTCGCTCACGACGTTGTGGATGTTCTCGCCGCGCACAGTCTCCGCGTCGAAACCGACGAGGTGCCCGGCCATCGCGTTGGCGAAGAGGATTCGCCCGTGCACGTCGATGGTGATGATGCCGCTTCGGATGTTCTTGAGCACATCCTCTGCCTGCAGCTTGACGACGACGAGCTGCTGCGCGAGCGCCTCGCGGTTCACGCCGGCTTCCTGCAGCCGTGCGCCGAGGTACGCGACGCCGAGCGCGGTGATGGCGAAGACACCGAGCTGAAGAATCACCGCCAACCCGAGCGACGTGCCCTGGAGGACGATGACGTCGGCAAAGTAGAGGACGTTGCCGAGCGCGGCGATCAGGAGGCCGCCGCCCACGGGGAGCAGCAGCGATGCGCACGCGGTGGCGAGGATGTAGAGCGCCGCGAACGGCGAGAGCGAGCCGCCGGTGATGTGCACGATCGTCGGTGATGAGCGCGACGTCGAACAGCGACTGCGTGTAGTAGAAGCCCCGGTTTACCAGGTTGCGGTAGGCGAGGGCGAACCAGGCCGAGACGGAGGTGAACGCGATGGACGCGAACAGGGCCAGCGTCGCGAGGAGGGTGTCGCGCGCGTCGGGGCCGTGCCACGCGCTCGCCGCCGCGATGAAGATCGCCGCGGCGAGGGAGAGGCGGCCAATGTAGATGTACCGAACGACGCGGCGCGGCTCGACCATTGATCGGCAGAAGCTCGTGGTGCGGGAGGCGGCGTAGGCCCTTGCAAAGCGCAAGAGTACCGGGAGCCCGCCGATTAGTGCATTTTGCTATACCTGCACGACGACCCACTCCTTCAATGAGTTACGTGGAGAATTCTGAAGTCGCGCTGACGGCCAGCGCGATCGCGCTACGGCTCATCGCGGTGCTGGTGATCGTTCTGGCGAACGCGTTTTTCGTGGCCGCCGAGTTCTCGCTGGTGAGTGCGCGTCGGTCGCGGATCGACGCGCTGGCAGCACGCGGCGACAAGAGCGCGAAGCTCGTTCAGCTCACTGCAAACGACATCCCGCGCTACCTCTCCGCGGTGCAGCTCGGCGTCACGCTCGCATCGCTCGCGCTCGGATGGGCGGGCGAAACAACCGTCGCGTCGCTGATCGCCTCCCTGTTCGACAGGCTTGGCTTCGGGAGCGCCACCGTAGTCTCGCATGCGGCGGCGACGGTAATCGTCGCGTTCGTGACGATCACCTTTCTGCACATCGTCATTGGCGAGCTCGTGCCGAAGTCGATTGCGTATGCGAATCCGGAGTCGACGAGCCGCTGGCTGGTGCGTCCGCTGCGCTGGTTCGCAAAGGTGGCGCTCCCGATCACGTGGCTGCTCAACGGCGCTGCGAGCGCGCTGCTGCGGGTGCTCGGCGTGACGCAAGTGACTGAGAGCACGCGTGC
Source organism: uncultured Gemmatimonadaceae bacterium (assembly GCA_963792685.1). Taxonomy (GTDB): domain Bacteria; phylum Gemmatimonadota; class Gemmatimonadetes; order Gemmatimonadales; family Gemmatimonadaceae; genus FEN-1250. The sequence continues at coordinate 66,409 of CAWBWW010000001.1, forward strand.
GCATTCGCCGGAGGAGCTGCGGCTGCTCGTGACGCAGACGCGCGCGCACGGGATGATCAACGAGAGCGATGCGCAGATGCTCGCGGGCGTGTTCGACTTTCATCAGAAGAAGGCGCGCGACGTGATGCGTCCGCGCACGGAGATCGTCGCGATTCCGGCGACGGCCACGCAGGACGAGGTGTGGACTGTAGTGCGGCAGGAGCGATACTCGCGGTACCCGATCTACGGCGAAGACCTCGACGATCTCGATGGGGGTGTTCCTCGCGAAGGATCTCTGGCTGTACGACGGCAAGCAGCCGTTCACGGTCCAGCAGTTCGTGCGCGAGGCGCTCTACATCCCGGACATCGCGTCCGCGGAGCGCGTGCTCGACGATCTGCGAAAGACGCGCGCGCACATGGCGATCGTGCTCGATGAGTTCGGAGGGACGGCGGGGATCGTCACGATGGAGGATCTCGTCGAGGAGGTGATCGGCGACATCGCGGACGAGTACGATGTCGCGCAGCGCGAGGCGCTCGAGATGAACGGCGTGCTCGAGCTCTCGGGCTCGATGTCGCTGATCGACGTGCGCTCCGACCACGGCGTGAAGATTCCGGAAGGGAGCTGGTCCACGCTTGGCGGGTACGTCTTCTCGCGGCTCGGACGCGTGCCGCGCGTCGGCGACAGGGTGCCATTCAACGGCGGGGAGCTCGAGGTGGTGGCGATGGACTCGCGGCGCGTCGCGGCGGTGCGTGTGCATCGCGCTCCGGAGCCCGTTGCCGCGCAGGGGAACGGCGAGGAGTCGTGAGCGACTCGCTCGAGGTGACGGAGCGAGTCTCGATCCCGCGCGACGAGCTGTCGATTCGGGCGACGCGCTCGGGTGGCGCGGGCGGCCAGCACGTGAACACGTCATCCACGCGCATCGAGCTGCTCTGGAACGCCGCACAAACGCGCGCGCTCCCGGAGGAGATACGCGAGGGTGCGCTCCGGCGTTTGCAGCCTCGCATGAATGCGGACGGATTCGTGCGCATCGTGTCGAGCGAGCATCGAAGCCAGCTTCGCAATCGGGAGGCGGCGGAGGAGCGGCTGGTGAAGCTCGTGCGCGCGGCGCTGACTGTTCCCCGGGCGCGGCGAAAGACAGCGCCCACGCGCGCGAGCAAGGAGGAGCGGCTCGAGTCGAAGAAGCGGAGATCGGAGATCAAGAAGCGTCGCGCGCGCGACGACTTCGAATAGGTCGTCGGGCGGCAGCTGCTAGGGGGCGGTCGTCTCCTGCTGCATCCCCGGATCGAAGTGCGGCGATTCACCTGCTGCGACTTCTGGCTCTGCTGGCGTGCGGTACCAGTACGCGACCGCCGCGAGGAAGACACCCACCAGGATGCGCGCGCCCACGCGCAGCCCCACCGCGTCGATCGTGAAGGTCTCGACGAGCGCCTTGAAGCCCGCGTAGAACGCCAACGCGAGCCCGGCGCCGCGCAACGGCAGAATTGCGCGCACGCGGCCCGCGTAGATCAGCGCGAGTCCGGTGAGCGCGTAGTACATGATGAGCGCGAACGACGCCTTGTCTGCCGACCAGGCACCATCGAGCTCCTGTCGCGCCCAGAAGAACGCGGTTGCGAGCGCCAGCGCTGTTGTGAACTGGAACAGCGCGAGTTGCTCGGGATCCGTCTCCGTCGGCGTGGGTTTGAGAGCGAACGCGAGCATGCCCCATGCGCCAACCGCCGCCAATGCACACAGCGACGGAAGCGTCGCGAACGGCGTGTACGTGTAGGGCGTCCGGTCCATCAGCAGAACGAGCGTCCACCCGGACAAAATGAGCAGCTCGAGCGCGAGCGGTGGAACGAGCAGCCTCGCGCGCGTGGCGCGCAGCACCATCGCGTAGAGCGCGACGTGCAGCGAGAGCGCGAGTATGCAGCGCGTATCGTGGTGCGACAGCCAGCTGCCGATGGCAATGGCGCTGGCTATGGCCGACACCAGCAGATGGTGTTCGCGCTCTTCTTCGTCTTCCCAGGCGAGAAACGACGATGCGGCGGTGAGCGCCAGCGCCGCGAGCGTCTGCGTCAAGTTGTCGCTGGACGAGTAGATCGTCGCGAGGAGAAAGCCGAGAGGAAGGATGATGTTCCCCACGACGAGCCATCTCTCATCCGTCTCGAGCTCGCGGGCGATTAGGTACGCGGCGAGCGTTCCGAAAAGCGACACGCCCGCTTCAGCCATCTGCGCATCGAGGGAGTAGCCGAGCGTGGCCAGGCAGGCCAGGCCGATAAAGGTGAGCGCGAGCTTCGAGCGCAGCGCGTCGCGCGCGAAGAACAGCGCGGCTGCAGCGCATGCGAAAGCGAAGATCACGGGCGCGTGCGTCGCCACCCAGCGATTGTCCACGGCATGCGGCCCCGCGGCACCGGCCGCCACGTAGACCAGCGGCGCCGAGCACCGTGAGCCAGAGCACCGGCTCCCACCCGCGCTCGCGGATGGCGAACAGGCTGAGCGCGATCACCACCCAGCCGTATGTGAGCAGGAGGACGACGCTTCCGGGCTCGCGCGCGGTGACGAAGGGCGCCGCGAGCGCTCCGGCAAATCCGATCGCGAAGAGCGTGAGCTCCTCGGAAGTGAGCGCGAGCGCCGCAAGCGCCGCGGAGGCGAGGGCGGCGATCGTCAGCGCGGCGAGGCGCGCTGATGCACCTGCAGATAGGGGCCCGCCGCCCACGAGTCGACGTGCACGATTGCGAGCGAGAGCGCGAGTAGCACGTTGCCGAATCGCACATCGCGCTTCTTGCGCACCCAGAACCCGACGGCGGCGACGATTCCCGCGCCGATGAAGCCGAGCACGACGCGCACGGTGGGGCCGAGCAGTCCGTGCTCGATCGCCCATGAGAGAAATGTCCCGACGCCCATGAGAATGGCGAGCGACGCGACCGCGATCGTGCCGTAGCGGCCGAGGAGATTTTCGAGATCGATCTCGGGCTCCTGCTGCGGGAGCGCCAGGCTCGCTGCGCGCCGCGCGCGGAGTCGTGGCGGCAGCGCGGGAGAGCGCGGCGCTACGTGGTCGCCCACGGCGCGGCCGTCGGCTCCGGCTGAGGCGCGGCGCTCTGCGGCGCTTCCAGTGGCGGAGCCGGTGGGGCCGACTCGGCCATAACCGCGGCTGTTTCGACGCGCTGCGCGGCAGGCCGTGGCGCCGCTGCCGTCTCGCGTTCGCAGCTCCTCCCGGAGCGCCCCGATCTGCTCGTACAGCGCGCGGACGTGCTGTTCCAGAACCGCGATTCGCTGTTCGTCCGCCATCGCTCCCCCTGCGGGTGAAGCTGCTCGAACGAGTGCGGCGGCGCGCCGGCGCCGCGACCTGCGATGCTACTTCGCGTGCTACTTGATGATCGTGACCACGTACGTCGCGGTCTGCGTCACCGGAATGACCATCCCCGCGGCCTTCACCGACTCGCTCATCGTCTGTGACTGGACGTCGATCCGAGATAGATGCCGTTGGTGCCAATGTAGTACATCGCCTCACCGGTGCCCGTCCCGTCCATCGAGATCTGCTGGTTCGACTGCGACTGCGTGCCCGAGATCACGAGCGTGGACGAGCGATGCACGCGCCACGCGGACTGCCCCGCGATCGTCGTGTCGCCGATCACCTTCGATACCGTGATCGTCGACGTCTTGAGCGACGTGCCATCCTTCGAGACGTTCGTGTTGGCGGTGTCCGTCCACGTGGTGCCCGCCGCCGGCGTTGGCGGGCAGCGTGAGAAGAAAGTGCGCCATGCTCGACACGATCGACTCGCGATCGACGCCGTCCGTCGACCTTCGTGTCCGAGTTGAAGTTCAAGCACCTTCCCGGACGGCAGCATCGCGCCACTCACCTTGGTCCCCTGCATCACCGCCACGTTCGGAAGCTGCACCGCCAGTTCGAGCTCGAGATTCACGGAATCCAGCGTCACGTCGAAGTGCAGCGTGTCCCGATCGCTGAGCGCGCCCTTCGAGCCGGGCGCCTGCAGCACGACCGTCACCTGCTGCTCGTTCGTGATGGTCCCGGACGTCTTCTTCCCGTTCTGCTCCTGCGTGCGCTGCACAGTCGAGTGCAGCCGGTACCGCTGCACGCCGGGCGTGTAGTGGATTTGTCCAAGTGCGGGAAGCGCTGCCGCGATCAGCAGCATGGCGAAATGACGAACGACGTTCATACTCTGCTCCTGAGCGAACGGGCGGCCCCGACGAGGGCGGTTGACGATTCGAAAAGCTAACATCCGTAGCCCGGTTGCACCCTTTACGCAGCCCCAATAGCGTTCAACGCCGTGAGCCCCGTACAGATTACACCCGAGCGGCGCGCGAGCCTTCGGCCGCAAGCTGCGCGCGTGGTATCGCGTGAACGCGCGCGACCTTCCGTGGCGCCGCACGCGCGATCCCTACCGTATCCTGGTCTCGGAGCTGATGCTCCAGCAGACGCAGGTGTCCCGCGTCATCACCAAGTACGCCGAATTCCTCGACCGGTTCCCGACGCTCGAATCGGTGGCGCGGTCACGCCCCGCGCGCGTGCGCGAGGCGTGGAGTGGGCTCGGCTATTACGCCCGCGCGCACAATCTCGCAGCGGCTCGCACGCACGATCGTGCGGGACGGCGCGCCCGCCGCGATCCCGCGTGAGCCCGATGCGCTGCGCAAGCTTCCCGGGATAGGTGCCTACACGGCGGGAGCTGTAGCGTCGTTCGCGTACGAGCGGCGCGCGCCGCTGGTGGACACGAACGTCGCGCGCGTGCTCACGCGCGTGTTCGCGCCCGCATGTGAATCCGCGCACGCACGCGGGCCACAAGCAGACATGGGAGATCGCCCGCGCAGTGCTTCCCCGCACCGGGGCAGACCACGTACGTGCACAATCAGGCACTCATGGAGCTTGGGGCACTGGTGTGCACCGCGCGGGCGCGCGCGTGTGTCCGCATGCCCTGTACGCTCCGTCTGCGACAGCTACACGCGCTAGTTCGCCGCCGCGATCGGCCGCGCGGTATGTTCAAGCGTCTCCCCTTCCCATGCATTTCCTGACCAGGATCCGCGTGCGCCTCGACCAGATTCCGGAACAGACGATACGACGCGCGGTCGGGTCCGTGTACGGACAGCCGAAGTACACGGGGACGACATGGGTGGCGCGAGCATGGGACTGGGTGCGCACGGAATTCCTCAGATTTCTTCGGCTGGCTCGTGCCGCATTCTGCATGCGCTGCGTCACTCGCCGCCGCTCTTCTGGAGCGTTCTGATTCTGCTCACGCTCCTCACCGCTGCAGTGATCGCGCGCTGGATCTACCTCGTACGCGCACGCGCCGCACTGCGCGCCTCGGGTGGCGGATGGGATCACTCGCCGCGTGGCGCTCGCGGCGACGCGTGGACTGCCGCGCAACAGCTCGCCGCGCGCCGGCGACTACACCGCTGCGGCGCACGCGCTCTATGCGGCGCTGCTCGACGCAGGCGCGCGACAGAAGCAGCTCAAGCTGCACCCTTCAAAGACTGCGGGCGACTACGTGCGCGAAGTGAAGCGGCGCGTCGTCGCCGATATTCCCGAGCCTTCGCGATTTCGCCCGCGCATACGAGATAGTGATCTACGGGCTGGGTGAGTGCGATCGCGACCGCTACGAACGACTGCTCTCGCTGGCAAAGCCCGTCGTGATGGCGAATGGCTGATCGGGCGAAGTCGCAGTGGCTCCGCCCGCGAGTGGTGCTCCCGGCGCTGCTCGGGATCCTCGCGCTCACCGCGGTGCTCTCGCCCGTGGGGCAGGACGCCACGGGACGCTATCTGAGCACGCGCTCGAGCGCGATCAATGGCTCGCATGGCCTTCGCGCGATTCTGGACAGGCTCGGCTGGCACACGACCGAGCGCATCACGCCCTACTCGGGTACGCTCGGACACGAGCGCGACGTACGTGATGCTCAGCACGCCCCTGCCGCCCAGCGCGCACGAGATGCACACCCTGCTCGGATGCGGTGCGGCGCGGTGCCAAGCTGATCGTCGTGTCCGAGCGCGAGGGTGCGGTCGCGGAATCGATCGGCGTGCGCACCTCGGAGCAGTCCTTTCTTCCGCTACGTCCAACGTCGGATACACTCTTCGGATCCATCCACTCCGCTCGACACGCTCCGCGACGCGCTTGGAATTCCGAGCGCGAGCGCGTTTCACAAGTTTCTCGAAGGAACTCCGCCCACCGATTCGGACTCCGTCGGCACGTGGCCGTCCACCGCGAAGGTGATTCTTTCGGTCGAGCAGAAGGGCGCGCAGCCCGAGATCGCCATTCTGCCATTCGGGCGCGGGCAAGTCGTCGCGATCGGCGAAGCGGACTTCCTCCGCAATGACGTTCTTCGCAGGAGTTCGGGCGCGGTGCTCGCCGTGCGTGTGCTCGAGAGCATCGATTCCACAAAGCGTTCACCTATCGTTTTCGACGAGTATCATCAGGGATACGGCGAGCGCATCACGACACTCACCGTGATCGGCGATGCGCTCGTGGGCACGACGTGGGGGCGGGCGCTGCTTCAGCTCGCGGGGGCCGGGCTCCTCTATCTCATGGTGCTCGGCGTACGCCCATTGCGCCGGTTGCGCGCGCGCGCGTCGAGCGACGATCTCCGCTCGAGCACGTGAGCGCTCTGTCGCGCGCATACGAAGCGATCGGCGCCAGCCAGCTGGCCGTGCAGCGCCTCGTGCGCGGCGTACGCAGGCGCCATCCGTTCGGTACCACATCGCATCTCAGCGACCAGCAGTACCTCGCCCTTCTGCGTGCGCGTATTCCGGCGGTGGGCAGCGACATCGATACTCTGACCGACGCACTCGCGAAAAAGCCTACGGCCGAGCAGCTCGTGCTCGCCGGGACTGCCATCGACCACATCGAGAGGAATCTCAGAACGTGATCACACCAGAACAGATCACCGACTCGCTCGCGCGCGTGCGCGCGGTCGTGACGGAGCGAGTCATCGGGCAGGAGGGTGTGATCGACGAGGCGCTCGTCGCCTTTCTCGCCCGCGGCCATGCGCTGCTCGAGGGAGTGCCCGGCACGGCCAAGACGCTGCTGGTGCGGGTGCTGGCTGGCGCGCTCAACACGCGCTTCGGGAGAATCCAGTTCACCCCGGATCTCATGCCGTCCGACATCACGGGCATCAACGTGCTGCGCGATGGTGGTCGCACCTCGGAATTTCGCGCCGGCCCCGTGTTCACCGACCTCCTGCTCGCCGACGAGATCAATCGCGCACCCGCCAAGACGCAGGCCGCGCTCCTCGAGGCCATGGGCGAGCGGCAGGTGACGATCGACGGCGAAGGGCGCCCGCTCGGCGATCTGTTCACGGTTTTCGCAACGCAAAATCCGGTGGAGTACGAAGGAACGTACCCGCTTCCGGAGGCGCAGCTCGACCGCTTCCTGCTCAAGATTCGCGTGAGCTATCCCTCGCGGAGTGCCGAGCTGGGAATGCTCGAAAATTATTCCCGCGGCTTCGATGCGGAACGCGCGTCGGATGTACGGCCGCCGCCGGTGCTCGATGAGGCGTCGTGTCGCGAGCTGCGCGGTGCCGTGGACGGGGTACGCGTCGCTCCCGAGGTGCGCGAGTACATCGCGGACATCGTGCGCGCCACGCGCGAGGATCCGTCGCTCACGCTCGGGGGATCGCCGCGCGCGAGCGTCGCGCTCTTCCGCACCGCGCGCGCAGCGGCGCTCCTCGCCGGCCGTGATTTCGCCACGCCTGATGACGTGAAGCAGTTCGCGCTTCCCGTGCTGCGCCATCGCGTGATGGTCTCGCCGGAGGCGGAGATCGAGGGACGCAGCGGCGACGACGTTCTCGACGCACTCCTCACGCGCATCGTAGCGCCCAAGTGATCACCGTGCGCGAGGCGCTGCATGCGGTGGGGCGCGCGATGGTGGCGATCGTCCCCACGCGACGACTCGTTGCGGCTGTGGTGGTGCTCTCGCCGCTATGGCTGGTCTCGGCCCCACTCGCAACGCTCGCGCTGGTAGTACTTCTCGTCGCCGTGATCGTGGACCTGCTCTTCCTCCCTGCGAAGTGGCAGATCGAGGCGCAGCGCATCATTCCGGCAAACGTCGGGCTAGGCGATACCGAGCGCGGCGAGTATCGCGTGAAGTCGCTGGCGCCCCGGCCGCTCCGCGTGTCGCTCTTCGATTCGCTGCCGAGCATCATCGAGTCGCCGGAGCGTCGAGGTGAGATGCACGCGCTCGGGGGCAGCTCCGAGACGAGCATCCCCTTCACCTTCGTCGCACGGGAGCGCGGATCGTGGGAGCTCGGCCCTGTGGTGCTCCGCATCCGGGGTGCGCTTGGCCTGGTGCAGCGCAGTTTGCGATACGAGCCGGCCGACTCGGTGCTGGTCACTCCTTCGCTTGCGGGCGTACGACAGCTTCGGCTGCTCGCGGTGCAGCACCGGCTGCGCGACGCGGGGATCCGCGCGATCCGCCGCCGTGGCGAGGGGAGCAACTTCGCCTCGCTCCGTGAGTACGCCGTGGGCGACGACCCGCGACATGTCGACTGGAAGGCAACGGCCCGGCGGCAGAAGCTCATGACACGCGAGTACACCGTCGAGCAGGGACAGACGATGATGATCGCGGTCGACGCCGGGCGCATGATGACGCAGCTCGCGTCCGGAGTGCCGCGCTTCGAGTACGCGCTCTCGGCGGCGACGCTGCTCGCGTCCGTGGCGGTGCAGGCCGGCGATCAGGTGGGGCTGCTGCTGTTCGACAACGAGCTTCGCGCTTTCGTCCCGCCGGCGCGGGGCGACAAGGCGCTCCGCTCCATCCGGCAGGCGCTCATCCCCGCGCACGCAACGCTCACGGAGCCGGACTATGCGTCTGCATTCCGCACGCTGGCGACGCGGCACCGCAAGCGCTCGCTGATCGTGCTCATCACCGATGTGATCGATCCGCGCTCATCGCAGGCGATCATAGCGCATACCGTTCGGAGTGCAATGCGGCATCTGCTCGTGGTGGTCGCGCTCAAGAACGACGAGCTGGTGAGCGCGGCAGTGCCTGGATCGCACAGCTCATCGAGTGATCTGTACGGCAGCGTCGCCGCCGAGGAGCTGCTGGCGGCGCGCAACGAGGCGATCGTGCGGATGCGTCGCGCGGGGGTGTCGGTTCTCGATGTCTCGCCGAAGCGGCTCGCAACGGCGGTGGTGAATCACTACCTCGAGCTCAAGGCGCGCGGCTCTCTGTAGGCGAACTCCTCTCCGGGCGCGTCCTCCTCGCTTCCACGCGCTCGCGAGAACCAGAACGCGAGCAGCACCGCGGTCGACGCCGACACGCTGACCTTCACCCACAGCGGCAGATCGGTGCGCGGCGAGATCAGCCCCTCGATCGTGCCCGCGGCCAGCAGCATCAGTGTCGATGCACTGATGAGCCGGACCGCGCGCCGCCCGTTGATCACGAGCGCTTCTCGTCTGGTGTGTGCCCCAGGGAGGAGGAGCGCCTGGGCGAGCAGGAATCCCCCGCCCGCAGCGATGCAGATCGCGCTCAGCTCGAGCACGCCATGCGCGATCACGAAGTCGCGGATGCAGATGAAAGACGCCGTGGTTGGTGTAGAGACCGAACGCCGATCCGATGCTCACGCCGTTCAGCACGAGCATCAGCAGTGTCAACGCGCCCGCGGTAATTCCGAATGCGAACACGGCATACGTCACCTGGACGTTGTTCGCGATGATGCCGCTCGCCATGACCGGGCGCTCGAAGTCCTTGATCGGCACGTACTCGTGCTTGCCCGCGCTGTCGAGATGCGCGTCCGAGACGACGCGGTCGATCATCCCCGGCGGATTCAGGCTGCGTTCCAGCTCCGGATGGAGCACGACCGCCACGAACGCGATCGCCATCGGTGCGAATAGAAAACAGGCGGCGAACATGATGTACGAGGCCGAGTGACGAATCTCGCGCGGCACGGACACGGAGAGAAAGCGCCAGACATCGCGCGCCGAGAGCCCGCGCTGCCGGTAGAGGAAGTTGTGTCCTGCACCCAGAAGCCGACTCACGTAGAAGATCGCGTCCTGCTCCTCACTCTCGGAGGCGGTGCGGAGCCGCGCGAGATCCGTCGAGACCTCGCGATAGAGCGACACGAGCTGACTCACCTCCTCCGGGGACATCGCGCGCAGCCCCTTCTTCTGCGCGGCGGTGAGCGCGGCGGAGAACTCGCGCCAGCGCCCTGCATTGATCGCAACGATCGCGTGCCGCTCGCGAGCGGCGCCCTTCGCGCCTGCAGAAGGCAGCCCGCGCGCACGCGCGTCGCTCTCCGTCTCGAACAGCCGGAGAAGCTTCGCGCTGTCGGAGGAATCATTCATCGGAAGACGCTGCCGGAAGCGGCGCTCGAGCTGCGACGCGAATCTCGAACGCATCTCCGGCGTGAGCTCCGTGCGCCGTGCGACGAATCTGCTCAGCAGCGAGAACTCCTCCTCCGTGAGCTGTGAAGTGATCGCTGGTGCGGTCGAGCGGTCTGAAGAAGTGCGCGGCGCGGCCGTGATGAGTGCGCGCTGCTCGTGCACCACGATCGTTCCGGCGGCAATGTCGCCCAGCCGCTTTCCCGATTTCGAGATCACCACGCTCAGGATCCCGAGACCGTAGGTAAGTCCCGGCTGGAGATCGACGATGCGAATGAGGTTTCGAACGGCGGACGCGCCGAACGAGACCGAGTAGCCACCATCCTGCACCACGCGAATGCTCAGCCATCGCTTGCCAGGCGTCTGTCCATCCCAGATCGCCTCGAAGAACACGTAGTATCCCCACAGCAGCGCGAAACTGAGCAGCGCGATCACGGCAAACAGCCATGCGCTGGAGGTCGTTCCCGTGTGCGAGCCGTGCTTCTCCAGCGCTCCGGCCGTGCCCATCAACACTATCGTGAGCGCAATCTCGGTCACGCCGAGGATGATGAGATCGAGCACGGCCGCGGCGGCGCGCGAGCCCACACCGGCGAGCGTGTACGAGAGCACCGTTTGTTCAGGCGTCTCGATCTCGACGCGCCGTTCCAGCGAAACAGGAATCATTGTGAGGAGAGGTCGGAGATGAGCAGCGTCATGAACGCGACACCCCGCGCATAGTCGTGAACGCCAATGCGCTCGTTGGTCCCATGCACGCGATCGATATCGTGGGGCCCCATTCGCACCGGAAGAAAGCGATAGACGTCGCGCGCGTAGCCGCCGTACTGCCGCGAGTCGGTCGCGCCGAGCACGAGGGCTGGAGCGACGATTGCCTCGGGATCGAGCACCGCAATGTCGCGCGCGAGCGTGTGATAGGATGCGGAAGTCGTGCTCGACACCGGCAATGGCGGCGCGGGCGGTTCGGCCAAGGCGAGCGCGACGCTGGTGTCGTTCACCACAGTGCGCACGTGCTCCATGACGTTCTCCGGCGTTTCGCTGGGAATGATTCGGAAGTTCACGATCGCCTGCGCGCGGATGGGAAGCACATTTTCCTTGGGGCTTCCCTGGATCATCGTGGGCGCGGTAGTCGTGCGAAGCGAGGCATCCGTCACCGGGGACTTCGACATTTGGGCGATCAGCAGTGGGCGCGTGAGCCAGAGGTTCGCCAGTGCAATGCGAGCGCCCAACGACATCTCGCGTGCAAGCTCCCCGAGCATTCCGGCAACAGCGCCGTCGAGGTGAGCGGGCATCGGATGCTCCTCGAGGCGCGTGACCGCCTGGGCGAGCACACCCACCGCGGTTCTGGCGGGCGGCATCAATGAATGCCCGCCCGCCCCCGTCACCGTGAGCTTCACGCTCATGTGCCCCTTCTCGGCCAACCCGATCAGCGCGGCGGGGCGGGAGACACCGGGAACGATCCCACTCACGATCGCGCTCCCCTCGTCTATGGCGACGAGCGGATGCACGCGGCGCGACTTGAGCAGCGCAACTATCGCCGCGGCACCGTGTCCCTCCACCTCCTCATCGTCTCCGAACGCGAGATATACGGTGCGGCGAGGCCGGTAGCCCTTTGCTACGAGCGCCTCGACCGCCTCGAGGGTGGAGAACACGCCGACCTTATCGTCGAGCGTGCCGCGCCCCCACACGAAGCCATCGGCGATGTCTCCGGAGAACGGAGGGTGCGTCCACGCGTTTTCCGATCCGGTCTCCACCGGAACGACGTCCATGTGCGCCATCATCACCACGGGCTCGAGCGCCGTGTCCGTGCCGGTCCACGTGAAGAGGAGGTTCGCGGGAGCTACGACTTCGTGCGTTAGGGTTGCGTGCGTTCGCGGAAAAGTCTGCGCGAGATAGGCGTGGAGCGCGCGCATCGGCACGAGATCCGGCCCCGAATCCTGGCGCGAGATGGTGGGAATCCGGATGGCGCCGGCAAAATGCGAGGCCAGGATCGAGTCGTTCACGGCTGGGAGCGCACCTCCCAGTCGCGAATCGTGCGCTCGACGCGTGAAGCGGAAGGTTCGCACTGTCACGACGACCGCGAGCGCGAGCAGCAGAACGGCAAGCGCCGCGGCGATCTTTCGCATGACGCAATTTGGCGCCCTCCGCTCAACTGTCCAGAGCGTTCCGTGAGGCTCAGCGCTATCTTCCGACATCTTCTTCCCCGCCCCACATGCGCCACGCAATCCGCTCCTTCGGAGTCTTCTTCGCCCTCGCGGCCTGCGCGCACCCGCACGCACGGTCCACCGCCAGCACGCCGGCTGCCACTCCGCTTCGCGCCGAGGTGGAGCGATACCTGGAGTCGTACGACAGCACGTTCAAGCGGCTCAACTATGCGAACCAGCTCGCGCAGTGGGCGTCGAACACCCATATAGTCGCGGGTGACAGCACGAACGCGATCCGGGCACGCGAAGCGGGGCTCGCGCTCTCGAAATTCGTGGGCAGCGTCGAGAACATCGATCGCATCAAGGGGTATCTCACACACCGCGCGGAGCTCGATCCGATTCAGCTCCGGCGCCTCGAGATCATGCAGTACAACGCCGCGGACGCGCCCCAGACCATCCCGGACGTCGTGCGCGCGAGGATCGACGCGGAGAACGCGCAGCTCGAGAGGTTGTACGGCTTCCAGTTCACGCTGAACGGGAAGCCCACCACGCCAAACGAGATCGACAACCTGCTGGGCACGAGCACCGATCTCGCCCAGCGCCGTGCCGTGTGGGAGGCATCGAAGGAAGTGGGACGCACGCTCAAGCCGGGAATGGTCGAGCTTCGGGATCTGCGCAATCGCGGAGTGAAGTCAATGGGCTACCCCGACTTCTTCGCGTATCACGTGTCGGACTACGGCATGTCCGCGAACGAGATGCTGCAGCTCACGGATACGATGCTGGCGCAGCTTCGCCCGCTCTACCGCGAGCTGCACACGTGGGCGCGCTACGAGCTGGCGAAGCGATATCACCAGCCCGTGCCGGACATGATCCCCGCGGACTGGCTTCCCAACCGATGGGGCCAGTCGTGGGAGGGGCTCGTGCACGTCGAAGGGCTCGATGCGGATTCGGTGATCCGCACGCACGATGCGGAGTGGGTGGTGCGACAGGGAGAGAAGTTCTACGTGAGTCTGGGATTCGACACGCTGCCGACGAGCTTCTGGAAGAACTCGTCCTTGTACGCGCTTCCGCCGGATGCGCCGTACAAGAAGAACACGCACGCCAGCGCGTGGCATCTCGATCTCGATCAGGACATCCGCTCGCTCATGAGCGTCGAGCCCAACACCGAGTGGTACGAGACCGTGCATCACGAGCTCGGACACATCTACTACTATCGAACGTACACCCGTCCCGACGTTCCGCTGCTACTGCGTGCGGGCGCAAATCGCGCGTACCATGAAGGAATCGGGACGATGATGCAGATCGCCGCGGGGCAGCGGCGCTTCCTCGTGAACCGCGGATTGGCGCCGGCAAACGCGAAGGTCGACCTGATCGCGCAGCAGCTGAAGGAAGCGCTCAACCTCGTCGTCGTGATGCCGTTCGGCGCGGGAGTCATGCCGCACTGGGAGCACGATGTCTACGCCAATAATCTTCCGGCAGACCAGTTCAACGCCCGGTGGTGGGAGTACGTGCGCAAGTACCAGGGGATCGTTCCCCCCACTCCGCGCGACGAGAGCACGTGCGACGCGTGCACGAAGACGCACATCACGGACGATCCCGCGCAGTACTACGACTACGCGCTGTCGACCGCGTTGCTGGTGCAGCTCCATCTCCACATCGCGCGTGACATCCTGCACCAGGACCCGCACGACACCGACTACTACGGCAGCAAGGCGACGGGCGACTTCCTGCGCAGCATCATGAGGTCCGGCGAGAGCCGCCCGTGGCGCGACGTGCTGCGCGAGACGACCGGTCGCCCGCTCGATGCACAGGCGATGGTCGAGTACTTCGCACCACTGTACGAGTGGCTCAAGATCCAGAACCGCGGCCGCACCGCAACGCTCCCCGACTGACCGCGCGCTTTCAATCCATTGTCACATACGAGCATGACTCTCCATACATCCCGCACGACCCTTCTCGTCCCGATTCTGCTCACGCTCGGCGCTGTCGCCAGCGCGATGCCGCTCGCCGCGCAGAGCAACGCGAAGCCGGCTTCTGCGCCGAGTGCGGCGCCGAAGCTCACCGCGCCGCTCCCGGTGGATCCGGCGGTCACCATAGGCACACTGCCCAACGGGCTCCGCTACTACATCCGCGTGAATCACAAGCCGGAGAAGCGAGCGGAGCTGCGGCTCGTCGTGAACGCCGGCTCGGTGCTCGAGGACAGCTCGCAGCGCGGTCTCGCGCACGTGGTCGAGCACATGGCGTTCAGTGGCACGACGCATTTCAAGAAGCAGGAGCTGGTCGATTACCTGGAATCCACCGGCGTTCGTTTTGGCGCAGACCTGAACGCCTCGACGTCGTTCGACGAGACGATCTACGAGCTCACGGTTCCAACCGACAGCGCGAAGCTGTTCGACAAGGGATTCGAGATCCTCGCTGACTGGTCGCGCGGTGTCACCTTCGATTCCACCGAGCTCGCGCGCGAGCGGAACGTCGTCATCGAGGAATGGCGGCTGGGACGCGGAGCAGCGGCGCGCATGCGCGACAAGCAGTTTCCCGTTGTGTTCAGCGGCTCGCGCTATGCGCAGCGCGTTCCGATCGGCGACAAGCACACACTCGAGACCGCGCCGCGTTCGCAGGTGAAGCGCTTCTATGACGAGTGGTACCGCCCCGATCTCATGGCCGTCGTGGCCGTCGGCGACTTCGACAAGGCCAAGGTCGAGCGGCTGATCAAGGCAGAGTTCGCGAGCTGGCCCGCGAAGAAGAACGAGCGGCCGCGCGCGAGCTTCCCGGTTCCGGATCACGACTCGACGCTCGTCACGATCGCGACCGACAGCGAAGCGACACGCTCGACAGTAGCAGTCTACTATCTCCAGCCGCTCGAGCAGCAGAAGACCGTCGCGGATTTCCGAAACGAGATCGTGGGCTCGCTCTACAACAACATGCTCAACTCGCGTCTCCAGGAAATCGCGCAGCGCCCCGGCGCTCCTTTTCTTGGCGCGTTTTCCAATCAGGGGCGGCTGATTCGCACGAAGAATGTGTACGTGCTCACGGCGCTCGTTCCGGACAGCGGTGTGCTCGGTGGGCTGCGCGCGGCCGTCACCGAGGGTGAGCGCGTCGCGCAGCACGGCTTCACGAGCACGGAGCTCGAGCGCGCCAAGGCCGAGATGCTGCGCGGGATGGAGAGCGCGTACGCGGAGCGTGAGAAGACGGCGTCGGCCGCGTTCGTGACGGAGTACGAAGGTGCATTCCTCGAGCACACCGCTATTCCGAGCATCGCGCAGCAGTACGAGCTTTATCAGCAGCTGCTCCCGGGTATTCAGGTCGCCGAGGTGAACGCGCTCGCCGAAAAGTGGCTCAACAACAAGAGCCGCGTGATCGTGGTGAACGCGCCGCAGAAGTCGGCCTCGCTGATTCCCAGCCCACAGGCGCTTCGTGCGGTGCTCGACAGCGCGGCGCACGTGAACGTCGCGGCGTACACGGACTCCGTGTCGAATGCGCCGCTCGTTCCGGCGCCGCCCACTCCTGGAAAGATCGTGTCGTCCACGACGGTCGCATCCGTCGGTGTGACCGAGTGGAAGCTGTCCAACGGCGCGCGCGTGCTGGTGAAGCCGACCGACTTCAAGAACGACGAGCTGCTTTTCCGCGCCTATGGCCCGGGCGGCACCTCGGTCGTGAGCGACTCCGATTATCTGGATGCGACCGTCGCCACCGCGGCCGTCGACGCGGGCGGCATCGGCACGTTCAGCGCGACATCGCTGCAGAAGGCACTCGCCGGGAAGCAGGTCTCGGTCGGCGAGTTCATCGGCGGTATCCAGCAGGGGCTCTCGGGCGGAGGCTCGCCGAAGGATCTCGAGACGCTCATGCAGCTGATCTATCTGTCATTTACCGCTCCTCGCGCCGACAGCGCGGCGTTCGAAGCGTATCGCAACAAGATCGAGGTGCTGCTCGCCAATCGAGCCGCGAGTCCGTCTGCCGCGTTCGCCGACACACTCGACCTCACGCTCGCGCAGCACCACTTCCGCGCCAAGCCGCCCACGGCGCAGGACATGGAGTTCGTGCGCCTCAAGCACGCGATCTCGCTGTACAAGCAGCGCTTCGCGGACGCGAGCAACTTCACCTTCCTCTTCGTCGGGACGGTCGACACCACCAAGCTCAAGCCGCTCGTCGAGCAGTACATCGCGAGCCTGCCGGCCACGCACAGTGGTGAGAAGTGGAAGGACGTGGGGATGACCTATCCCACGGGCGTGATCACCCGCGAGGTGAAGAAGGGGATCGAACCCAAGGCGCAAACGGCCCTCGTGTTCACCGGCCCCTTCGACTTCACGTGGGAGAACGTGCAGCAGCTCAGCGCGCTCTCCGACCTGCTCGAGATCAAGCTCCGCGAGCGCCTGCGCCAGGACCTCGGCGGCACCTACGGAGTGGGAGTGAGCGCGATCCCCACGCACTATCCTCACCAGAGCTACGCCTTGCGCATCGACTTCGGCTCCGCCCCGGAGCGAGCGACCGAGCTGCAGAAGGCGGTGTTCGCCGAGATCGACAGCGTCAAACAGAACGGCGTGTCGGACAAGGACCTGCAGAAGATCAAGGAAACGGATCTGCGCGAGCGTGAAACGAGTCTGCGTCAGAATCGTTACTGGGTAAGCCTCCTCACGAGCTACGATTTCAACGGCTGGGATCCGGCGCTGATCAACAAGTACGACGAAACGGTGCGGTCGCTCAGCTCCGCACAGCTGCAGGCTGCGGCAAAGAAGTACTTCGATACCTCGAGGTATGTGGCCGTGCAGCTCCTGCCTGCGCACTGACGGATGATGCGAAGTACGTGATTCTGGAGCATTAGTCGTGAAGCGGGTAGCGCGTGGAACGGCAACGGCTTCACACGAATGACGCGAATCAGAACTAATTGAACCCGGCGATGACGAAGACTGTCATCGCCGGGTTCTTTACAACTACGGCTGTTGTTTGTCCGTGTAAATCCGTTCAATCCGTGCAATCCGTGTCCAAAAGAAGTTGGGTATTGCTGGGCGCTCAGCCGCTGAGCGAGGAGCAACTGCCCCGGGCTGGCACTAACAATTTCGATACGGAAAAAAACGGAAACAAACGGACACAAACGGATAAGAGCAAGTGCCGTAAATCCGTTAGTGCCCGTTCAAACCGTTAAATCCGTATCTCACTTGTTGGTGCGTGATCTTCGGCCCATGTGAGCTCGGCGAACAACTGCCGCTCGAGCTGGCTATACCTTTTCTTTAGACACGGATTGCACGGATTGCACGGATTGAACGGATTCACACGGATTCACACGGATGAAGCTCCCACTCTTCAAGCCGTTCGCGCGCGACGCGTGATGTACTCTCGTCGCGTCCGGTTCGATTGCAGTCAATTCGTGCCATTCGTGTGAAGTCGTTGTCGTTTCTCTACGCTTGCGACTTCAGCCCGCCGTCACGCCCTCGCCCGCCAACCGGCCCAGCACTTCCCTATCGATGCGGTGGCTGCCGTTGAAGCTCACGCGTTCGCACGCAATGCCGTTGGACGTGAGGCGCTTGTCCTGCGCAGCGAGTAGCTCGGGCGTCGCGTGCTCGTCCGCGATTCCGGCGATAGCGCTGAGGCGCGCGCCGCGGAGGGCTGTCGCGCGGGAGAGATCCACGTCGAGCGGGATCGTGCTTCCCCACAGGAGCGCCCGGTCCACGTGCACCGTCGTGCGCTCGAGCCAGCGCGCGACCGTCGCAACGCCCTGCGAGAAGCCGAGCGTCGTGAACGACGGCGACGCGCCGTCGAGCGATGTCATCACGTGCGCGTGGAGTGCGTCGAGATATTCGACGTTGTCCTCGATGTCGCTCAGCCTGTCCTCTCGCGTCATCCAGCTCGCGCCCACGTGCGTGTCCGCGTGCGTCTTGCCAGGCTGCTCCACGTAGAAGCGCGACAGCGCCTCGGGGGCTACGATCAGACGCTCCGGTGTGGCGATCGACTCGAAGTGACGGATGAACCGCCCCGCGAGCTGCCCGTAGCCGTGGCAGACGAACCAGAGCTCGCGCACGCCTGCGTGCGGTTCGCCCGCCGTGAAGTAGCGGGCCGTGCGTGAGACTGGAAGGTGATGCTCGCGTCGCATGGGGAAGAGTGTCGGCTCCCCGAGTGCGCGTCAACCGTGGACTTCCCGCGCGCGCTGTGTACGGCGAGAATTCCGCATGCGACTCGACCGCATTTCCGCGCGCCAGTGGCTGCTCGCGCTCTACGTAGTCACGATCATAGTCGTTGCGCTCGACAAGGCGTTTGGAGCTCGCGGACCCGACAACAATTTCCTGATCTTCCGCTGGTCGTTTCTGAACCTTGCGTCCGGGCACGACATGTACGCGGCGCAGCCGCAGCATCACACGGACCTCTACAAGTACAGCCCGAGCTTCGCCGTGCTGTTCGCACCGTTCGCGCTCATTCCCTTCGCGATCTCGCTCGCGCTCTGGGACGCGCTGAACACGCTGCTCCTCTTCTACGCGGTGGACAAGCTGCTGCCGAGCCGGCAGGCGGCGATCGCGCTCGCGCTCATCTATCTCGAGGCGCTGCGCTCCATGCAGCGGTCGCAAAGTAATTCGCTGGTCACCGCGCTCGTGATCCTTGCCTTTATCGCCTTCGAGCATCGCAAGCAGCTCCGCGCCGCGGTCGCCATCGCACTCGGCGCCGCGATCAAGATCTTCCCGCTGGCGGCGCTTGCGCTCGCGCTCTTCTATCCGCGCCGAATCCGCTTCGCGCTGCTCATGCTCCTGGCCAGCGTGGTCGTGCTCGCGCTGCCGCTCCTCGTGGCCACTCCGGCGGAGCTCGCGGCGCAATACCAGTCGTGGCGCGCAGTCGAGGCCGTCGATGCGCTCTCGGTAGGCGGCGGCGGTGGCGGCGGATTGTACGGCGGCGTGATGCAGCAGCTCCGCCTGATCTTCGGCGTGAGCTGGCCCAACTGGCCCGTGCAGCTCCTTGGGACGGTGGTGCTCATGCTCCCGCTCGCGCGCTGGCGCAACTGGGAGATCGCGGACTTTCGGCTCCGCTTTCTGTCGGCGCTGCTCGTGTACATGGTGATCTTCAACCACCAGTCCGAGTCACCGTCGTTCGTGATAGCGGTGACCGGCATCGCGATCTGGTTCGCGACCACGCCGCGGTCCTGGTGGCACATGACCGTCATGGTCCTTACGATCCTCGTGGTCTCGATCTCCTCCACGGACATCACGCCCAAGAGTTGGCAGCGCGACTTCTTCGTGCACTACCGGCTCAAGACCATCCCCTGCACGATCGCCTGGCTCACGATGATCTGGGAGCTCGCAACCTTTCGCAGTCTAGAGCGAGGAGAAGCGCACGAGCTCGATGTCGCCCCGCGAGAGCCGCTCACGAACAGCATCTCGACGTCAGCTCCGCCAGCTCGATCGCGCGCGGCTTCGTGTAGGGATCCTGAGCAGCGAGCGCCTCGTCAACGTGCCCCGGATGCACCATGAGCTCCGTGCTTCCGGGCTCGAGCGTGTCGAGTGTGCGACGAAGCCGGCTCCCGAATCGCCACCCGCCCTGGAGCGACACGCCCCGAAAGTGATCGGTGGTGACGAGCGAGGGGTCGAGCGGCCGCGCACGCGTCACCATGAGGGACGTCGCGAGCACGAGCTTCCGCGCGGTCGCGCCGGGATTCAGCGCATTCACGCCGAGCGGCTCGCGTGGGATGCGCAGCACACGAACTCCAGCCTCGATCACGACGCGCTTTACTACGGGGAAGATGCGCGGGAGCACGTGCGAGTGGCGGTGGCTGTCGACGTGTGTCACGGTGATCCCCGCCTGACGCACGCGCTCGATCTGCGCGCGCACCTCCGCCCCGAGCTCGTCCGCATCAATGCGGCCCGCGAGTGCACGTCGCGCGAGCGCGCCAAGCCCGAGGAATTCGCCGGTACGATGGTCAATGAGCGAGGGCACGCGCAGCAGCGGCCGCCCCTGCACCAGATTCAGGTGGACGCCCACATCGAGCGTGCGCGTTGCCCGCGCGAATCGCACCGCGTTCTCCCAATCGATCCCGTTCGCCATCATCGACGTGGACGTCACGCTGCCAGCGCCGTGCGCCTCGATGATTCCCCGCGTCACGCCCTCCGAGAACCCGAAGTCGTCGGCGTTGATGATGAGCCGCGGACGCTCAGGCGTAGCGCCCTCGCCAGTCGTTGCGACGGATGTGCAGCAGGTCGCGAATCATGCGGAGCGCGTCTTCCACGAAACGAACCGTCGTCGGCTCCTCGTCGTACCGGAAGAACACGGCAGTTTGCGCGAGCGACAGCGCATGCTTCTTCGCGATGAACAGCGCTTCCACATCAAAGCCGAACCGCGGAATCGTGATACGAGGGAACACGATCTCGGCGGCGTGCGCGGTGAATCCCTTGAGCCCGGCCTGCGTATCGAGGACACGCGGGATGAGCGTCCACCGCACCATCGCGTTGAACACACGGCTCATCACGTGGCGCGTGTAGAGATACGAGAAGAAGCTCGGGCTCATCAGATACCGCGACTCGGCCAGCACCCTGCACGCAATCGCGACGTCGGCACCGGCCTCGAGGTCCGCGAGGATCTTCCCAACCTCGGTGGCGGGATAGGCCAGGTCAGCATCCGTGAACACGCGGAACTCCCCCACGGCGGCGCGCATCCCGCGCGTGACCGCGAAGCCCTTCCCGCGATTCTCCTCGTTCCGGATGAGCCGCACGCCATCGTTGGATGCCGTGAAGCGCTCGAGAATGGCTCGAGTCTCGGGGCCACTGCTGTCGTCGACGAGTATCAGCTCCGAGCGATAGCGCTGCGCGTGCAGAAACGTGCGCAGCTCCTCGAGACTCGAGGGCAGTCGTTCGGCGCCATTGTACACCGGAACGATGAGCGACAGGTGTGGCGCTGCGGTCGAAGTCGCGTCCGCGGCCATCATGCGACCTGCGGCTTCCCGCGCGCCAATGCCACCAGGCGCTGCGGCCAATCACGCTCCATGCACGGGCGCTCGATCAGGGAGAAATACACGAGGCAGACGACGAGCACCGGCGGAACGATGATCGCGGTCTGGAGCAACAGGTGCACCCACTGCGCGCGCGCGGAGCCGATCGCAAGAGTGTGTCGACCGATGATCGAGATGAGCGGGAAGTGCAGCAAGTAGATCGTGTAGCACATCCCGCCGATCGTCGCGATGGCCGGTGTGCCGAGCGCGCGTGACGTGAGCGATCCACGGAACGCGGCGCAGAAGAGGAGAAACGCCAGCGTAATGAACGCCACCGGGTTCGGCGATTCCCGCATCCATAGAGTTACGAGCACCGGCCATCCGGCAAGCGTCACCAGGTCCCACGTGCGCGTCCGTGCGGGCGCGCTCTTCCAATCCGTGACGTACACGTCGGCCAGGAGAAATCCGGTGAGAAAAAACTGGAGGAATCCGATCACCGACAACGGCACCCAGGGCGCCGGTGCCAGCAACACCTGCACCAATATCGACAACCCGATCGCGGCGACGATCACCGCGCGGCGCAGCCAGCGATCGCGCACGCGAAACACCGAAGCGAGCGCCGGCGCGAGAATGTAGAACTGTACCTCGATCTCGAGCGACCATGCGACCACGTTGATCGTGCTCCCTGCCCCGTACACAATGTTGTGCACGTAGGCGAGACTCGCCAGCAGATGCGGGAGAATCGGTGCGTGCGCGGCGCCCATGGCTGCGAGCGCGAGCGCGAAGCCGCACATCGCGATGATGTACGGCGGCTCGAGTCGCGTGAGCCGGCGAATGAAGTACGCCCTGAGCCGCACCGGTGAGCGCCCGCCCAGGTAGTGTGCGGCAAACGGGAGCGCGAGCACGAAGCCGCTGATGATGAAGAGAATGTGCACGCCGTAGTGCCCTGTCGCGGCAACGCGGTCGAGCCAATCCTCGCTTGCGGCGCTGCCGGCAGGCAGACGGAACTTCGTGGTGATGTAATCGTGCACGTGGAAGAACACGACGAGCGCAATCGCAATGAAGCGCAGCCCATCCACCTCAGCAATGAAGCGACCCGTGGTCGTGCGCCTGCGCAGATGCTTGAGCCAGTCCGGCCAGCGACGTTCCTCGTCGGGCCGAGCCCGGGTGGCGTCCGTCACCGTCCGCGCAGGCAAATAGTTGACAAAGTCAATGAATCGCTCGCGCCCGCATCGTGCTCGGCATGCTCGCCATTGCGGAGCACCGCCAGCCGCGGGCGGCACCGCGCCGGCAGCGCCGAAACTGCGGCGCGCAGCGTGTCCACCGCTTCGCTCTCCCCATCGTCGCCAAGCTCGAACGTCCCCCAGTGAATCGGGATCACCATTGCACTCCGTGTCTCAATCGCGGCGCGCAAGGCATCGTCCGGGCTCAAATGCTTGCGCGCCATGTACCAACGCGGGCGGAAAGGCGCGATCGGGAGCAGTGCCAGCGTGAATCGTCCCCATCGCTCGTGCAGCTCTCGATACATCCTCCCCCACCCAGTGTCGCCCGCGAAATACACCGTGTCGCGCGCGCCCTCGATCACGAATCCTTCCCACAGCCGCTCGTACCGATCGCTGAGCGAGCGCCCCGACCAGTGGCGCGCCGGCACCGCCGTCACACGAACTCCCGGCGCGATCGTCACCGACTGCCACCAGTCCAGCTGCTCGGCGCCGTGCACACCCTTCGTCGCGAGATAGCCAGGATTGCCGAGCCCGGTGACGATGCGTGGATGATAACGCTCCTGCAGCCTTCGAAGCGACGGCAGATCCATGTGATCGTAGTGATCGTGGCTGATCGAGCACTACGTCGATGCGCGGCAGCGAGTCGAACGGAATTCCCGGGGGACGGTGGCGCCTGCACGCCGAGCTCTCCCTCGAATCCGACTTTCTGCGACCACACGGGATCGGTGAGAATGTTGAGCGAGTCCATCTGAAGAGCACGGTCGCATGGTTCACCATCGTCACACGAAGCACGCCACCGCCCACGCGAGCCGGCGGTGCTGGCTCGGCGATCGCGGCGCTGTCGGGCCACTGCCCTCGATGCCGCGTGAGCTGCCAGCGCGCGAGCTCCGATGGCTGCTGCTCCTCGAACGGCTCCTCGTTGAAGAAGTGCCGGCCGTCGAAGTGGTCGGTGCGAGGACCTCGATAGTACGGGAGCACCGCCGCCGTGCACGCGGCCAGCGGTAGCCGCGCCAATCAGCGAGCGCGAGTCGGCCGCGAATCACGAAATGCGCAGTACGATTTTTCCGATGGACTCGTTCGACTCCATCCGCGTGTGGGCCGCGCGCACGTCGTCGAGCGGGAGCTCGCGATCGACCACCGCGCGCAGCACGCCGCGCTGCGAACAGCGGCACCACCTGCTCCTCGAACGCGCGCGTTGCCGCAATCTTCTCCTCGAGCGCGCGCCCCCGGAGCATCGTGCCCCGAATCGTGATGCGCGACGAGAGGACGCGGCCGAGCGGGATCATCGCTTCGCGGCCGGCGAGGGTGCCGATGACCATGAGCCGGCCGAGCGGCGCCATCGCCTCAATGCTCGCGGGAAAGTACGGCGCCGCCGACGAGATCGAGCACCACATTCATCCCGCGCCCGCCGGTCCACCGCTTCGCGTGGCCCGCCAGCTCGCGCAGATCATCGGTGGCTGCCCAACCGTCCTCCATCCCATACTCGCGAGCGCAGTCGAGCTTCCCCTTCCCCCGCGCAGTTCCGAACGGGATGGCGCCGAGCGCGCGGGTGAGCTGCACCGCTGCGAGGCCGACGCCGCTCGCCACGGCATGCACGAGCACCGACTCCGATGCGCGCACCGACGCCTGCGTGACCAGCGCATCGTGCGCCGTGATGAACGCCTCGGGAACGGCGGCCGCTTCGATGTAGCTCAACCTCTCAGGAATCTCCGCGAGCAGCCGTTCGTGCGTCACGAGATACTCGGCGTATGCGCCCCCACCGACGATCCCGAACACTCGTTGCCCGGCCTTCCATCGCGACACGCCAGTGCCGACCTCGGCTACCTCGCCAGCGAACTCCATTCCTGGAATGTTCGACGGAGCATCCGGCGGCGCCGGATAGCGACCCTCCCGCTGCAGAATGTCCGCGCGATTGAGCGCGGCCGCGTTCACGCGCACGAGCACCTGCGCGTGCGAGGGCTGCGGACGCGGCACATCGCGAATCTCGAGCGCCTCCGGTCCTCCGGGGGCCCCAATGACGACCGCGCGCATGTCCATCAGCTTCTCGGCAGCGAAAGCGTGAACACTGCGCCCCCACCCTCAACGCTCTCGGCGATGATATCGCCCGCCATCCCGCGCGCGAGCTCGCGACTGATCGCCAGCCCCAGCCCCGTTCCGCCTATGCCGCGCTTCAGCCCGGAGTCCACCTGCACGAAGGGCTCGAAGATCGACTGCAGCTTGTCTGACGGAATTCCGCGTCCCGTGTCGCGCACGCGAACGAGCACATCGCTCGGTGTGGTGTCGCACTCGAGGGAGATGCGCCCAGCTTCCGTGAATTTCACCGCGTTGGAGAGCAGGTTGAGCATGATCTGCTCGAACTTGTCGCGATCCGCGCGCGCCGTGACATCCACGTTCGTGCGGCGATACTCGTAGGCAAGGCCCTTGAGCTCGAGCTGCGGTGCAACGAACGCTTCCACACTCTCGAGAAACTGATCGACGGGCACATCGCTGACGTGGTACGACACGTGTCCGGCATCAATGCGCGCGAAGCTGAGCACGTCCTCGATCAGGCGCGACAGAATCATGTGGCTCCGACGAATCCGCTCGAGCGCCGTCCGCTGCTTGGCGGTGATCGGACCGTGCAGCTCCATCTCCATGAGCTGCGCGTAGCCACTGATCGCATTCAGCGGCGTGCGCAGCTCATGACTCATTGCAGCGAGAAAGTCCGCCTTCGTCCGATTCGCGTTTTCTGCCGCCTCACGCGCGAGTCGCAGGTCGGTCACGTCCACGCACGAGCCGATGAAGCCGCTGAAATCTCCGGAAGGAGTGAAGCGCGGAACTCCGTTGTCCAGAATCCACCGATACTCGCCGTCGGCCCTTCGCAGCCGGTATTCCAGAGAGAACTCCGCTCGCGCATCGAACGCTTCCTGATAGACGGCGAAGTACCGGTCAATGTCGTCCGGGAAAATGCCCTGCGCCCATCCGCTGCCCACCTCTTGCTCCAGCGTACGCCCCGTATAGTCGAGCCATGGCTGATTGAACCAGTCGGCTCCGCGTTGCGCATCGGTGGTCCAGATGAGCACGGGCGCGGCATTCGCAGTCGTGCGGAAGAGTCGCTCGGATTCCTCGGCTTCCTTCTGCGCCTGCTCCGCTCGCGCGCGGGACGCGTCGGCCTCGGTCGCGGCGAGACGAAGCGTTGCGTTCGCGAGCTCGAGCTCCTCGCTCAGCGATTGTGCCTCCTCCGTCTGCTGTTCGAGCTCAGTGGCCTGCTCCTGCAATTGTGTGTTCAGCGACTCGAGCTCCGCACGCTGCGTCAACAGAGTTCGATTGAGCTCCGCCGTCCCACGTTCGCGCAGCTCCGCGTTTTTCCTTCCGTGGACAACGGTGCTCACGTCCGTGATGATGACCGCGATTCCCTCCACGTCTCCGGAGTGATCGCGGAGCGGTTCATACACGAAGTCGAAATAGCCGTCGTACAGCCCGCCGTCATGATATCGATCCAGGCGAATGAGCATCTCGCTCGCGACGAACGGCACGCCCGTCGCATACACCTGATCGAGCGCAGAATAAATGCCCTGACCGTCGAGATCCGGGAACGCGTCGCGAACGGTCTTTCCCACGAGATCGCCGCGACCTACGACCTCGATATACCTGTCGTTGGTCGACTCGAACACGTGCTCGGGGCCGCGGAGCACGGCCACGCCCACAGGTGCCTCTGCGAACACCGTGCGCAGACGGTCCTCCGCGGTCCGCTTTGCCGCGAGCGCCTCCTGCTCCTTTCTCGCGGCGAGAATCTGCTCGGTGACGTTCTCGACCGCGTGCAGCACGGCGACTTTGCCTTCGTCGGCACCATGCACGGGAGCGCTGGACATGCGCCAGTAGTGCTCCTCGTAGTTGGCGTGCTCCGCATCGGTGGGCGGAAGATCGTAGCGCTGAATCGGGAGCACGATGCGTCCATTCATTGAGAGCGCGCCCTCGAACGAGGAGCGCACGTTGTGCTTGCCGTGGCTACTCTCGGTTCCGTGGCTTTCCGGAAAGGCTTCGAAGGTGCCGCGCCCGATCAGCTGCTCCCTGCGCTGCCGCGTGATGCGGCAGTACTCATCGCTTACAGCAAGGATCGTCCAGCGAGGCGCATCCGCGCGCACGAGGAGATATGCAGTGGGCGCCGCCGCGAAGATCGCGTGGAAGTCGAGCTCCGGCTCCTGTGAAGTCGAGGAAGCGGGCGGTTCATTTGACGGCATTCGGAAGGCTGACTCAATACTGGTGCGAGGTCGAGGCTGCCAAGCAAACGTTACCTCCCTCGCGTTGCGCTCGGAAAGGTCACGAGCGTCCTCTAGAATCGTGCCGACGTGTAGAGGTCCGCTCGCAGCGCGTGATTCGGGTGAATGCCGTGCGCCACGTCGAAGCGAAGCAGCCCGTCGAACGCGGCGATCCCCAGGCCCGCTCCGGAGATCGGTCGCGTCGAACCGGCAAACGCAGATCGGGGCCCTGTCCAGCCGATGTCGTAGAAGATTGTCGGCCGAAATGCCGTGAACGTCCGACCGATCTCCACACGACCGAGCCAGTACGCGTCCCCGGCCTGCGTTCCCGGCTCCTGCCCCCGCACGGTGGCGACGCCGCCGAGGAACCAGAGTCGCTGCACCGAAACTGACCCGAGCGTTCCGCCCGCACTCGCCGTGACCGCGCCGTCAAACTTTGTCCCGAAACCGTGCGTCGCCGTCGCCTCCGCCGATGCGCGTGCGTAGTCGAACGTTCCCGTCGCACCTTCGCCTCGCAAATCGAGCGCTGTGCGCAGCCCTCGCGGATCCAGTCCGTACGAATGCCTGATAGCGCGCGTTCGCGCCGAGTGCGGTAGCGCTCTGCGCGTGGATGTTCGGAATGAAGCCCGCGCCACCCAGCAGATGCCACAGCGAAAGATTCGTGTGCTTCTCGGCGTCGCTCTGTTGCTCGGCAAACACTCTCCACGTGAAGGCGTTCGCGTTTGACGTTGTGGACACGAGCTCCGCGCCGGCGCTTCGGAAGTAGAAGCCCTCGTCGTGCGACCAGAGCAGCGACGAGATCGAGCTCCCAATGCTGAGCGGATCTCCCCAGTCGTTGGCGGAATTCAGTCGCCTGTAGGCGCCGAGGGAGTACGTGCGACTGCCATTGCTGCGCAGCAAGTGCGCTTCGATGTTCGGCTGCCAGTCGGCAAAGCCGATGCGCGCCGATGCATTTGCCGTGTAGCCGCTGCCGAGCGTGCTCTCGAGCAGGGCGCCCACGGAGAGCGCCTCCACGCGATTGTAGCGCACCATCCCTCGGTCTACGCCGTAATGGAGCTTGGGCGTCTCCGGATGCCACCCCGCCTGAAGCCCGAGGCCCAGCGATTTCTCGAGCGCCTCACGCTCCTTCGTGCCGAAGAGCTCATCTCCGCTATCGTAGATCGATGGAGAGAATTCCTTCGAGTGCGTGAGGCTCGCGGTGTCGCAGGGAATGCGCACGACGATCGGCAGCGCGCCGCCGTAGCGCACGGATCGACGCGTGAGCGTGTCGCCGAGAGCGCAGTTCAGGAGCCCGAGCTCATCATCGCGATTATTTCGATGGTCGCGTGTGGCGCGTCGCTTGTCGCGCTCCGCTCGCGCCGAATCCATTGAGGCATTCATGGATTCCGATCGCATGCGACGCGTCGAATCTCGATGCGCGGATCTCACGGAGTCCGCGGCGGAGGCGAAGATGGGCGGCAAGGAATCAGCGCCGTTGACGCTCGCGTAGCGATAGCTCTCCTCGCGAGAGAACGGTGCGCGCATGAAGCCGATGCGCATTCGCCCACTCAACGTCTCGAGTCGCGGCAGCCACCACCGTTGCTCGTGCAGCTCATACTCCACCGTGAGTGCGGTGACATCGAGCGACATCGGGAAGATCATCGGCTTGATCGCGGTCGGTACATCAGCGAAGGCGTCCTTTTCCGTCGCCTTCACGAACTCGACGACATCGAGCGGAACCGATGGTCGGTACACGGCGCGCACGAGGTGCGCGGATCTCGTCTCGAACCAGAGCGAGCCCACGATGAGATCAGCGCGCGGACGCCGCGCCTCCACCCTCACCTCGCGGAGCCGACCGCGCGTGCCATCCGGGAGCACGAACGCGACCGAGTCGCCGATCTGGAACCGATAGTACGCCTCGGCGCCCGCCGCGAGGGGGTTGATGAGCTCCGGCCCACTCGACTGTCTGACGCGGTGCACTCCTGCAACGCGCAACAGGCTCTCTCGACCGGGATAGTACGGAATGGCATCGATGTGGAGCATATCGGTGATCACTCGCACGCCCGGTGTCACCATCGGGAGCACGGATCTCGCACCGAGCACGTCCACCACGGCGCCACGTCCACTTTGCCAGCGCACGCGCGCGGCCGACTCGTTGCGCAGGAAAAGCTTTTCGGGCCCGATGCCGCCGACGCCGAGCCCCACCGTCAGCCGTTCGTGGGATATCGCATCGTACGCGCGAAGCGTGGAATCCTGCTCGAGCCGTGCCCGTCGCGCGCGAAGCACCAGATCGCGCGCGAGAGGATCACGATACGCGCTTAGCTCGAGCTCAGGTGTAAGAGGAATCTTGCGCGCCTCCATCCACTTGGCGAGACGAACCGAGTCCTCGTCAATTCGCGCGGCGACGCTGTCGCGCAGCCCCGTGTCGGCGCGGATCGCTGGGGGCTGCGCGCCTTGCAGCGCGAGGAGAATGTGTATGAGCGACAGAATGGGGCAGAATCCGTGTGAAGGATGGTCCGAACCCTACGGGAGCGGACCCCTCCATGTTTCCCACCCGTTCACATTCCCGGCATAGCGCCGTGGCTGCGCATGCGGTCCGGGCGCAGCCGGAGAAAAATTGCGTAGCCCTTTGGGTAACGCGTTCCATAGGTCGACGTCAGCGTCGGTGGAACGACGCTCATCGTCCCGAGGATCGACGCGCCGAGCGTCAGGCCCCGCGCGCGCACGATTTCGCGGCTGTAGCCGAGCGTCAGCGCGCTGATGTCGTATCTGCGCATGTCCGATTCGTCTGCAACGGCGAGGTCCTGCGCGCTCTTTTGTACGAACTCCGCGCGGCCGAAAAACGTGTTGATTCCGTCGAGGCTCACATCCGTCTCAGCCAGTGCGCTGTTCGCGACCCGAGCGCCCGTGACCGCATTCGCGCCGTAGATAATCGAGCTGCTCCATTCACCGCGCGAGCGCAGGAGCCGCGTGTTCATGACCGACGCCGAGTAGCGGTGCAGCGACTCGTCTGGGTGCAGCACCTCCGGGCTCGCGAGATACGCGGCGGACGTGCTGAAGCTCCAGTTCTGATCGGGGTTGTAGAAGATCCTGGCGGCATACGAGTCGAGCCGACGCACCTCAATGTCCGTGCGATGCTCGTCGGGCTCTCGTCCATTGAAGATCGACGCCTCGGCCTTCCACCGCCGACTGAACATGCCCAGCGTGAGCACGCCGTAGGTGATGTGCGTCGCGTCCTGCCAATGATGGCCGAGCGGCGCAAGCGGATCGCTGGCAGCGGATGGACGATGCGGGAATGCAACGGGCCCAATCGCGGGCTCGCCGACGGGCGCCACGTACAGCGAGAGCGCCAGGTCACGGGCGACGGCGTGCTCGTAGATCGCTGCCACCTCCATGAACAGATCGTGCGGATGCTGGCGGTCGTGCAACGGCTCGCCGTGATAGCTCTCGCCCGACTGCAGCAGCAGCGGATATCCTCGCGACCCGATGGTTGCCGGCTCCGCGCTGAGCATTCCGTGGAGATGCAGCATCCCGCCCCAGAGCGAGTGCATCGCCATGAGCATGCCCCAGTTGATCGAGCCGACCTGGTTGTCGCCGCGCGTGCCGAGCTGCCGATCGTACTCCGCGTACACCACGCCGTGCACCATGAGCGTCCAGCTTCCGCGCACGAAGTGCCAGCCGTAGTGCGGCGCCGCCTGCGGCTGCCAGCTCGTGCCGGACCCGAGACGCGTGTGCGGGATTCCGAGCACGCCGGCCATGCGCGCCTCCATGTCTTCCTCATGCGCGGGCTTCGCGGTGTCGCCCTTCGCGGGGTGATTGCTCATCCCCGGCATCCCGGGCATGGCCGGCATCGAATCGCTCTGCGCGCGCGCCCGCGCCGGCGCGAGGGCGAGCGCGGCAGCGATGAGCATCGCCGCGATTTTCCAGCGCGCAATCCTCATCCAGCTCACGGTGCGTGCTGCGCCGGCTGCGCGCCGGAGTATGCTGCCGACAGCTCCGCGCGCGTGTTCGTGAGCGCCGTGCGCAACGTCTCGCGCAGCTTCTTCACCGCTTTTCCGCGAATGTTGAACAGTCCGCCGCTCGGCAGGTCGTCGAACTTCTGGCGCCTGAGCACGATCAGGTACGAAGCAGGGGGCCCGCCGCTTGCGGCCTGCGCGTCCACCACCGTGAGATAGTCGACCTCCGACTCGAAGTAGTGAGTGGCGTAGAGGAGCTTGTTCGTCATCCAGCTTCGATCGGGATGGGACGACGGCGCATACAGCGATCGCTGCATCACCTCGAGCGTGGGTTTGAGCCCCGGCACGCGATCGATCTCCCACGTGATGCGCGACGTCACACCCGCCGGACGCGCGGACCGGCGGTTTGCGAGCATCGACTCGAACGGTTCGCTGTCAATGCCTGACGGCATCGGCTCGGCGAGCAATGTCCGGAACACCTCGCTGCTGCGCACCGAGCGCCTGGTGTCATCGTACACGACAGTCTCCTCGGCGCTGTCCGCACGATAGGCATTCACGTAGGAGACCAACCAGTCGCGCATGAGCGAGTCCGCGCGTTCGAGTGGATCGTGCATCTTCGCGAGCGTGCTGCGAAAGCGCTCCATGTCGGCAGCAGGCAGTTTGACGTCGCACTTGAGCGGCTGGCACTTCTCGAGCGATTTGGCATCCGCCGGGTCGAGCGAAATCAATGCAACATCTTCCACGCGCGCGGGCTCGCTGAACGTCCCCGCGTCTGCCTGCGTGCGGGCGAGAAAGCCGGTGAGCTGCTTCACGTGCTCAATGTAAAACGCACGCGGCACCTCGAGACGAACGACGCCGAGCGTCATGATCTCGGTCTTCTCCGGCGTGTCGAGCGTCACGGTGACGGCGTCGCCGCGGTCGATCGCGTCGCGCTGTTTCGCATCGAGCATTGTCGAATGCTGCAGCGCGCCGGAATGCGACTGCGCCTGCCCGGCGATCGCAAACAGTGCGCTCGCGGCCATCACCGCAAGCAGACGGAGCTTCATGCGCAGATCACGATCGCGCTAGAAGCCCGTCACGGCATGCGGAACGTATGGCTCCTCGAGAAACTCCATCTCCTCCGACGTGAGCACCAGGTCGAGCGCGGCGACCGCATCTTCGAGATGATGGGGCTTGGAATCACCGATGATCGGAGCGGTGATGAACGGCTTCTGCAGCACCCACGCGAGCGCGACCTGCGCCCGCGGCACCGAGCGCTTCACGGCAAGGGCGGCCACTCGCTCGACGATCACACGATCCGTGTCCGCCGTGCGCGCGTACAACGTCTTCCCGAATTCGTCCGTCTCCTTGCGATAGCTCGAGTCGTCCCAGTCGCGTGTCAGCATCCCGCGCGCGAGAGGGCTCCACGGAATGACTCCCACCTTCTCAGCTTCGCAGAGCGGCATCATCTCCCGCTCCTCCTCGCGATAGAGGAGGTTGTAGTAGTTCTGCATGGTCACGAAACGCGACCACCCGTTCTCGCGCTGGAGGTGCAGCGCTGTAGCGAACTGCCAGGCGTGCATCGACGAGGCGCCGATGTAGCGTGCCTTCCCCGCCTTCACCACGTCGTGCAGCGCCTCGAGCGTTTCCTCGATTGGCGTGGAGGGATCCCAGCGATGGATCTGATAGAGATCGACGTAGTCCATCTGTAGCCTGCGCAGACTGTTGTCGATCTCGGCCATGATCGCGCGTCGAGACAGGCCGGCGCCGTTCGGACCCGGGCGCATGCGACCGTGCACCTTGGTCGCGATCACGACCTCGTCGCGACGTGAGAGCTCGCGGATGGCGCGGCCGAGGAATTCCTCGCTGGTGCCGTCGGAATAGACGTTGGCCGTGTCGAAGAAGTTGATCCCGAGCTCGAGCGCGCGCCGGATGAAGGGGCGCGAGGATTCCTCGTCCAGAGTCCAGAGATGCGGGCCGCGCTCGGGAACCCCGTAGGTCATGCACCCAAGGCAGATCCGGGAGACGTCGAGACCAGTGTGACCGAGCTTCGTGTACTTCACGCATTTATCCGGGAAAACTGTTGAGGCTGCGAGCGCTGCAATCGCTCGACTGGCGAATAACGCTGGCAAGATTGATACACCCTGGAGCAGCGTGACACCGCTGTTTCGGGGACGTACTTGCGCGATTCAGGGCTGCAAAGATTCTTGCACAATTCTAACGCTTGGGGAGTGGACTCCTGCGTGGTCTCGAGCGGCGCATCATCAGCGCGCCGCTCAGCGACTTCGGCTCGAGTACGCCCGCCGTAGTCGCTCGGCACGACAGGTGAAACGAGAAGGGCCGGAGCGCAACGCTCCGGCCCTTTTCCATCGCGGCAGGTGAGTGCTAGCTCGCCATTCGCTCTGGCACGTCCTCCGCCAGTGCAACTGGAGTTGTGCGCGGGATCTCCACGACGAACGACGTGCCCTGCCCCGCGACTCCGGTGGACCGCACCGTGATGTGCCCGCCGTGCGCCTCCACGATCTCCTTCGCGATCAGCAGACCGAGGCCCGTTCCAGGAGCGGCGCGCGTCGCATCGCCGGCCAGTCAATGATACTTCGCGAAGAGGGTGGGAATGAGAGCGGGATCGATGCCCGCCCCGGTATCGGCCACGGTGAAGCGAGCGCGCTCACCATCCACGATCAGCGAAAGCGTCACAGTTCCGCCCTCCGCAGTGTACTTCACCGCGTTCGACAGGAGATTCTCGAGTGCCTGCTCGAGCTTCCCCCCGTCAGCCTCACCCGCCGCAACGCTGGCGGGCACATCGACGCGCAGCGCGAGATTCTTCACGCCGGCCTGCAGCGTTGCCGTGGATGCCGCGCGACGCGCAACCTCGACCAGATCGGTTGGCTCGCGATTCAAATGGAGATATCCGGCATCGATCTTGGCGAAGTCGAGATAGTCGTTGATGAGCCGCATGAGCTTCTCGGAAGCATTGGCCGCGATGTCGACGAACTGGCGTTGCTTCGGCAGCAGCGGCTCCGCCTTTCCTTCGAGCAGCATCTTCGTGGCCACGCGGACATTTCCCGCCGGATTGCGCAGGTCGTGGGTGACAATGGAATAGAAGTCCGCCTTCGCCTGCTGCAGCAGCTCGATCTCCTCGAGCGCGGCCTGGAGCTGCGACACTCGCTCGGCAAGCGCCCGCTGGCTCGCGCGCAGCGCGGTCGCGATCTGATTCCGGCGCCGCTGGTTGAGACACGCGCCCGAGTGATAGCGCACGCGCGCAAGCAGCTCCACGCGATCCGGCAGCTTGACAATGTAGTCGCTCGCGCCGTTGGCGAACGCGTCGCGCTTGATGCGCGCATCCTCCTTCGTCGAGAGCACCACGATCGGTGTCTCGGCCGTCGGCTCGTTGGCGCGGAGTCGTCGAAGGATCTCGAGCCCGTCCGCATTCGGCATCACGAGATCCAGGAGAATCACCGTCGGCGCGATCTCATTCGCGCTGCTGATCGCTTCCATCGGATCGGCGCAATAGTGAAACGCGAGATCGTCCGCATCGGCGAGCAGTCGCCGCATCGCCTCACCAACGAAGGGCTGATCGTCGATCAGGAGCACCATGCCGGACGCCGGCGCATTTGCGGACAGGTCCTCTGCGGGGTGTGGAACGCTCATGTCAGCCTTGCCTCGAGAGTGCGCGCATCGGCAATGTGCGCGGCGAGCGGCCGAGCAGCTCACCAATGAGTGGACCGATCCGCGACAGCGGCTCCACATCGGTTGCGGCGTTCAGCTCCGCCGCAGCCCGTGGCATTCCGTAGACTGCCGACGAGCCCTTGTCCTGCGCAATGGTGCGCGCGCCGGCCATGCGCAGCTCGTGTAGCCCAAGGGCACCGTCGCGCCCCATGCCCGACAGCACGACACCGATAGCGGTGCCGCGCCAGTTCTTCGCGATGCTCGAGAACAGCACATCCGCGCTCGGCCGATACGGCGCATCCGCGGGCTCGGACTGGTACGCGAGACATCCGTCCGCGTTGACGACGAGGTGCCTGTCGCCGGCCGCGAGATATACGAGGCCGGGACGCGGTCTCGCGCCGTTCTCCGCAACGCGAACCGCGAGCTCGCACTGGCTGTCGAACCATTCGGCCATCGAGTCCACGAACTCCGCATCGACGTGTTGGACCACGAGCACCGCCGCCGGGAGGCTGGCCGCGAGATCGCGCAGCACGTGCGCAACCGCGGGCGGTCCTCCCGCGGAGGCGCCGATCGCGATGAGCGCGTTCGCCGCTCCTCCCTCGGGCCGGAGCGGCGTGCACACGACCGGCGAGTACGTAATGCCAAGCTGAACGACCAGCCGGATCTTCCCGAGCAGCGCGCTTGTCGAGCTATCACCTGCACCATTGACGTTGGAGGGCGTCGTGACCACGTCCAGCGCACCCGCGCCCATTGCGGCGAACACCTTGCTCGTGTTTCGCGTGATGTCCGCGGTGACCACGAGAATCGCGCAGGGAGACGCGGCCATGATTCGTCGCGTGGCCTCCACGCCGTCCATCACGGGCATGATGAGGTCCATCAGCACGACGTCAGGACGGTCCGCAGCGCAGCGCCGCACTGCTTCCGCCCCGTCTCTTGCTACCCAGGCCACCGAGTGAGTCGGAACCGAGAGCAGTGCGCGCCGCAGCGCCTCGACCGCGAGCGGCTCATCGTTGACGATTCCGATCCTCACTTGCCGGCACCAATGAAATCCTCAATGGCGCGCAGCATGGTCTCATCATAGAAGCTGCCCTTCGTGAGATAGTAGTCGGCACCTGCGTCGAGCCCGCGACGCCGATCCTCATCCCGGTCCTTGTACGACACGATCATCACCGGCGTCGCACGAAGCTGCCCGTCCTGCTTGATGAGCGTGACGAGCTCGATGCCGTCCATGCGCGGCATGTCGACGTCGGTCACGACGAGATCGTAGTGACCGGCGCGAACGGCGTTCCACCCGTCCATGCCATCGACGGCGACGTCAACGGAATAGCCGAGGCTCTCGATCATCTTCCGCTCGAGCTCACGTACGGTGAGCGAGTCATCGACCACGAGCACTCGCTTCTTCGTCTTTGCGGGGGCGGTCTCCTTGCGCATCGGATCCAGGCGTCCGCCGGAGGCGAGCGTCGAGGCCGTGCGCATCACATCGTCCACGTCGAGTACGAGCAGAGGTGAGCCATCCGGGAGGAGCGCCGCGCCGCCAATGTCCTGCACCTTCTGCAGCCGCGCGTCGAGCCCACGCAGCACGAGCTCCTGCTCGCCGATGAATCGATCGACGACTATTCCCCACGTCGACTCGTGATCGCCGACGACGACCACGCTCATGTCTTCTCGTGCAGCCGAAGCGCCGATATCGAGCAGCTGATGTCCCCAGACCACGCCAACCTGTCGTCCATCGAGCGTGAAATGCTGGCGCCCTTCGACGGACGAGAGCTCTGCGCTCTCCACGCGCACGATCCTGTGCACGCGCGCGAGCGGGAATGCGTACGGCTCATCGCCAATGAGGACGACGAGCGCACGAATCACCGAGAGCGTGAGCGGGAGCTGCATGTCGAAGCGCATGCCGCCCGCCGGGGGATGCACCAGGCGTACGTCGCCACCGATCTCGCGCACACTCATCTGGACGGCGTCCAGGCCTACGCCTCGTCCCGAGATCGGCGTGACCTCGTCCCGCATCGTGAAGCCGGGAAGAAACAGAAAGTGCGACAGCTCGGCATCGCTCATCTCGGCCACGGCTTGCGGCTCGGCGAGCCCGCGGGCCACGACGCGCGCGCGCACGGCGGCAAAATCGAGTCCCCGGCCGTCGTCCTGAACGCTCACGAGCAGCCTGCCACCACCGTGACGCGCCTCGACGCGAATGGTGCCGCGCGAAGATTTCCCGCGCGCAAGCCGCTCCTCTCCCGGCTCAATGCCGTGATCGACGGCGTTCCGGATGAGATGACCGAGGGGAGCGTCGAGGCGCCGGAGCACTTCACGATCGACAGGGGTCGCCTCGCCCGAAATCGTGAGTGTCACCTCCCGCCCCAGCGCGCGCGCGGTGTCTCGCACGAGGCGCGGCAGCCCAACGACGCCATCGCCGAACGGAAGCATTCGTGCGTCGAGTACACCCTCGTAGAGATGCTCGACGGCGCTCGTCACGCGCTGGCTCACAGAATCGAGAGCAAAGCCACGCTCGCGCCGGCTCGCGAGCACCGATGCGACCGCGGAATGGAGGGCCTCGAGTGCGGCTGGCGCATCTATCCGGGCGACCCGGAATGAAGCACGGAGCGCATCGAAGGAGCGCTCGATCTCCTGATCGGTGCGCTGATGGCCGCCGTCGTTCTCCACGGTCGAGACGAGCGCTCTCGTGGCGACCAGCGCCTCACTTGCGAGCGTGAGCAGCCGCTCCGTGTCGTAGGAGGCGCCGTCGAGCCGCGGCTTGGAATGCGCAGCTCCATTTCCATTCGACTCGACGATCTCTCGCGTCGCTGTACCCGTTCCGTTTCGCTCGATCGAGCGAAGTGCGCCGAGCGTCGCCTCGCGCTCGCGCGTGGCCTCGTCTGTGAGCGTGGCTTCCGGAGCGGCGAGCGCCGACTCCGTCAGGAGGTCGACCCCGCGAAGCAACACGTCCACCTGCGGACCCGTGAGCGCGAGCTTCCCACCCTGAGCGGCGACGAAGCATTCCTCGAGCTCGTGCGCGATCGCCGCGACACCCTCGTGCCCAACGATGCGTGCGGCTCCCTTGAGCGAATGCGCCGCGCGCATGAGCTCCTCGAGCGCGGCCGGAGACCGATCGGACTCGAGCGCGATGAGTCCATCGCTCAGCTTCTGTGACTGTGTCTTCGCCTCGAGCTGAAAGAGCGAGAGCAGTGAAGAGTCATCGAAGCTCATGAGAGCGCGTGCGAGAGAGAGGCAAGCACGCGGGTGCCGTCGAGTACTCCCACGATTCGGTCGCCAACAGCGAGCAGCGAGCTCGCGTACGACACCAGCGCCTGTCCCAATGTGGCGGGCACGGGACGCAGCACCACGGGATCGTACCGGTGAATACCCATCACTTCGTCCACGGAGATCGCCAGCCGGCCGCGATCATCGGCGAGGACGACCACCCGTGGTGCGCTCTGCCTGTGCGTATGCGCAGCCGGAGGAGACGCTGCATCGTCGGGAATGCCAAGGAGACCGGCGAGTGAGACGTGAACGATGATGTCGCCGCGCACGCTGATCACACCGATCCTGACCGGTCCGCGCCGGTGCGGGAGCGAGTGCGTGGGGCGCGTCGTGACGACCTCGTCGAGCAGCGCCATCGGTACCGCCAGCCATTCGGCGCCCAGCCTGAATACGAAGCACGATGCGGTTGCTGCGTCCTCCGCCTCGCGCGGGGCGGCGTAATACTCGGTGGCGAGATCGATCGCCGCGTCGGCTATGGGACGATCGAGACGCGTTGCCGCGGCGGACGCATACGTTGGGCAGTTCCGGCAGTGCGTGTGCGCAGAGAGCTCCGCGCAGCTTCTGTCGCCGGTCACCCCGATCACATTCCAGCAATCTTCGCGTGCAGTCATCGGGCGGCGAACGGTTGGAAGCTGAGCGCACGACGCGCGCGGATCCGAAGCCTGCCTGCAAGTGCCGTCTCACCTCGCTTCTCGACGAGAAGCGCCAGATGGAGCAGCGCTTCCTCGTTGACGGGCTCGAGGAACAGCGCCTTCCGGTAGCACGACTCGGCGCGATCCAGCTGCGTCATCGCCGCGTACATGGTGCCGACCAGTGCGAGCAGCTCCGCGGAGACGACTCCTCCGCGCATCGCGCGCTCGCCAGCATCAATGGCGCCTTCGAGCTGTCCCTCATTGGCCAAACGAGAGACTTCCGCGATTGCGGATGCTGCGGGCTCTCCCTCGCACATCAGGGCCAAGGACTGCTCGCTTTTTGGCGCCAGGCTGACACGCTTCAGCGGGATCGCCTTGCGCAGCGGGAGCACCGCGGCCCGCGGCGGCTTCGCACGCACCGGCGCGCGGCGCGCGACAACAGGCTGCACCGCTGCCGCAGCATCGGTGCGGCGACGGAAAAGAAACGATCGCTCGTGGCCCACCGCAGGCGCGAAGCCGGCGCGCCGCGCGGCGAAGGAGTCGGCCGCGCCGACGACCAGCACGCCGTTAGGCGCGAGGAGCGACGCAAGCTTCTCGAGCGCGCGCGCCTGCGCTCGCTCGTCGAAGTAGATGAGGAGGTTGCGGCAGAAGATCACGTCATACTGCTCGTGTCCGGTCTCGAGCTCGGCGGAGAGCACGTTCCCGCGCATCGGATGCACGAGCGCGCGCACGCTCTCGTCAATGCGCCATCCCTCGGCGCTCTCGGAGAAGTACTGTTTCCACGCGCTCATGTCGCAGCGGAACGAGCTCGGACGATAGACTGCTTCTGCGGTGCGGTGGACTGCCTCGGTGCTCACATCTATCGCGTCGATGGAGATCGCGGCGGCGGGAACTCCAGCATCGAGAAGCGAGAGCGCGATCGAGTACGGCTCCTCGCCCGTGGAGCACGGCGCGCTCAACACACGGAACATCGAATCTTCCCCGCGCGCGTGCGTCTCGAGCGCGCGGCGTGCGACGTCCGCGAGCGCGTCGGGCTCGCGGAAGAAGTACGTCTCCGGTACGACCACCTGCTCGATGAGCTCCTGCAGCTCAGGCTCTCCGTCTCCCAAAAGCCTGGTATATTCGGCGGCGCAGCGCATTCCGAGCTTCTTCATGCGCCGATGCACCGCGCGATCAATGAGCGAGCTGCCGACCGTGGACGCATCGAGTCCGATCGCATCGCGCAGGATCTGCTCAGCATCCACGCAGCGCGGCATTGCCGTCTGCGTGCTCACGCTGCGATCACGTCGTGAAAGAGCGCGCCGCGCAGCTCGTCACTGAGAAGCGCTGAGATCAGCACCTGCTGCAGCACTCCATCCTGTGTCGTGAGCACCGGACCGAGATACGGCGCGCGCTCGTTTCTGATTCCGACCGGCGCGAACCGGCTCACGTCGAAGTGCTCGGTCTGCATCACTTCTGGCACGATCATCCCCAGCAGCCCCGCGTCCTCCTGCCGCGCCGCCGGCTCGTACCGCACGACGAGGATCCGCGTCATCATGCGCGAAGGCGTCGGTGTGCCGTATGTGATGATGCCGAGGTCGACGACTGGAATGGCACTGCCGCGAAAGCTCATCATGCCGACGACGCCGTTGGGCGCGCACGGGATGCACTTGAGGCGCACGATCGGAAGCACCTCGACTACCGAATCGGCGTCGATGGCGTAGCGATCTTCGCCGAGTCGAAGAAGGAGAAAGAGCGAGCTGTCGGCCATCGTCAGGCCGCCGGCGCGAAGCGCTGCACGCCACTCTGAAGTCCACGCGACGCATCGTTGAGCTGGTCGATCGCCATGCTCGACTGGCGGAGCGAGTCCGCCGTCTGCTGCGACGCGACGCTCAGCTGGGCCAGCGCTTCCGAGATCTGGGCCGCGCTGATGGACTGCGACTGCACCCCTTCGTTCACGCTCTCGAAGGACGGTGGCAGCGTCTGCACCTGCGCGATGATCTCGGTGAGCTGCGTCGTCACCTCGCCGATCGCCTCGCGGCCGCGGCGGACTTCGTCGGCGAACTTGTCGATCCCCATGACGCCTGCGCTCACCGCGCTCTGCATCTCTTTCACGATCTGTTCGATGTCGAAGGTCGCGACCGCCGTCTGATCCGCGAGTCGCCGGATCTCGCGCGCCACCACGGCAAAGCCGCGCCCGTGCTCCCCTGCCTTCTCCGCTTCGATTGCCGCGTTGAGCGAGAGAAGATTCGTCTGGTCGGCCACCTTGCTGATCGTCGTGACCACCATGCCAATGTTCGTTGCCTTCTCGCTCAACAGTGCGAGCCGAGAGTTGATGAGATCCGAGGCGGCGCCGATCTGTCCCATCGTCGACTCCATGCGCTGAAGCCCGCCCTGGCCGCCCTGCGCGAGCGTCGATGTCTGATCCGCGACCTCGGAGAGCTCGCCCATCGTGCGCGCCAGCTCCTTGGACGTGGCCGAGATCCGCGAGGCTGTCGCGCCCACCTCGGCCGTCGTCGCCGCGATCTCCGTCACGGTCGCCTGCTGCTGCTTCGAGGTCGCCGCGATCTCCGTCGCCGAGCTGTTCACCTGCACCCCCGATTTCTGCACCTGCCCGATCAGGCGCGAGAGATCGGCGACGAGAACGGACGAGAAGACCGCCGCGATCGCGATCGCGAGGAGCAGCGCAGGGCCGAGCACCCAGAGCGATCGGGACGCCGATCCCGCAATGGTGGTCGAGGCGCCGGCTCCCTGCTCGCGATTCAGATCGAAAAGCGAATCGCTCAGCTTCACGTACTCTTCGAGCGGAGGGCGCAGCTGCGTGCGGAGCTCCACCTCAGTGAGCAGCTGGTCCGCCGAGGCGTTTCTGTAGGCAGCGGCAAAGCGGTCGCGCGCGTCGCGCATGGCGCCGAAGAGCTGACGGTCACCGTCATCGATGATCGTGACGCGATAAGCGTCGTCGTTCTTCGCCGCGATCTTGAGGAGCTGCTCGATGCTGTCGGCCGCGAGCTGCCGGTCGTGTACGGAAGTCGCAGCCGAGTGCGTGGTCACCGCGAGCAGCAGCTCGCGCGCGAGCGCCTGCGATTTCGCAGAGATGACCACGCCTGGGAGGATGTCCTGCTCGATCTGCGTCGCCTGCGATCGAATCACTCGCAGCCCCGCGTAGCTCAGCGCGCTGAGCGCAACCATGATGGCGATCACCGCAGCGAAGCCGCCGATGATTCGCGAGCGAACCGACCAGGATGTCATGTGCGAAGCGGAAGGGTGAAGCGTGACGGCGTCTCTCTAGAGGGACGCCGAGCATGAAGCGCGGTAATGTTTCTTAAGCTGTTCTAATTGCGTTGCTCACGCGGCGAGCGTGAAGCGCTGGACTCCGCTCTGAAGTCCGCGCGACGCATCGTTGAGCTGGTCGATCGCCATGCTCGACTGGCGGAGCGAGTCCGCCGTCTGCTGCGACGCGACGCTCAGCTGGGCCAGCGCTTCCAGATCTGCGCCGCGCTGATCGACTGCGACTGCACCCCTTCGTTCACGCTCTCGAAGGACGGCGGCAGCGTCTGCACCTGCGCGATGATCTCGGTGAGCTGCGTCGTCACCTCGCCGATCGCCTCGCGGCCGCGGCGGACTTCGTCGGCGAACTTGTCGATCCCCATGACGCCTGCGCTCACCGCGCTCTGCATCTCTTTCACGATCTGTTCGATGTCGAAGGTCGCGACCGCCGTCTGATCCGCGAGTCGCCGGATCTCGCGCGCCACCACGGCAAAGCCGCGCCCGTGCTCCCCTGCCTTCTCCGCTTCGATTGCCGCGTTGAGCGAGAGAAGATTCGTCTGGTCGGCCACCTTGCTGATCGTCGTGACCACCATGCCGATGTTCGTTGCCTTCTCGCTCAACAGTGCGAGCCGCGAGTTGATCGAGATCCGAGGCGGCGCCGATCTGTCCCATCGTCGACTCCATGCGCTGAAGCCCGCCCTGGCCGCCCTGCGCGAGCGTCGATGTCTGATCCGCGACCTCGGAGAGCTCGCCCATCGTGCGCGCCAGCTCCTTGGACGTGGCCGAGATCCGCGAGGCTGTCGCCCCCACCTCGGCCGTCGTCGCCGCGATCTCCGTCACGGTCGCCTGCTGCTGCTTCGAGGTCGCCGCGATCTCCGTCGCCGAGCTGTTCACCTGCACGCCCGACTTCTGCACCTGGCCAATGAGGTTCGTGAGGTCATCCGCCATGCGATTGATCCCTTCGCCGAGCATCCCAAGCTCATCGCGGCGAACGATCTCGATGCGCTCGCGGAAATCGCCCGCGCTCATCACGGCGGTGACGGTCATCAGTCGCGCGAGCGCGCTTTGAATCAGGCGCACGAGCATCCACGAGCAGAAGACGGCGACGATCGTGGCGAAGACCAGCGACGGCCCGAGCGTCCAGAGCGACTTGTCCGCGGAAGCGGTGATGTCAGTCGTGGCGCCGACACCCTGGGCACGATTCAATTCGAAGAGCGAGTCCCCGAGCTTGACGTATTCCTCGAGCGGAGGCTGCAGACGTGTGGAGAGCTCGTCCTGCGTGATCGCCTGGTCCGCCAGCGCGAGATCGTACTCCTTCGCGAAGCGGTCGCGCGCATCCTTCATGGCGCTGAAGAGCTGGCGATCGCTCTCGTCGATGATCGTCGCCTGGTACGCCTCGTCATTCTTGTTCGCGCTCTGCAGCAGCTGCTCGACCTTGTCCGCTGCGAGCTGTTTGTCCCGCGCAGTCGAAGCGGCTGAGTGCTTGTTGACGGCGAGCAACAGCTCGCGCGCGATTGCCTGCGACTTGGCGGAGATCACCACGCCCGGGAGCACGTCCTTCTCGATCTGGCGCGCCTGTGAGCGAATGGTTCGAAGCCCGGCATAGCTGACGGCGCCGAGCGCAATCATGATGGTGATCACGGCTGCGAATGCGCCAATGATCCGCGTGCGGACGGTCCAGTTGTTCATTTTCCCGGCGGTATGATGGCGCGAGCAGGCAATTCCTTCTATGTGACGCGCGCGCGCCGAGCCGGTAATGTTTCTTAGTCTCGCCTAATGTGCGGGGCGCGCCAGCTCACTCGCGTCAAGATCCACGTTCGCTGCGATGCTGTCCCACTGCAACGTGTTGAGGAGACGCGCGGTCGCGATCTCGTGCTCGGCGAATCGATGCGGCTGCAGCACGCCTCCTTCCGCTCGCCAGTCCTCATAGCTGGTGAGCGACGCGATGACGGGGCCCGTGGCATGCAGCGGCATTGCCTTGCGAAGGGCAACGATCAGCCCTGTGCTATCGTCGAAGACGTATTCCTTCTGCCAGCCATCCTCGAGTGTCACTCGTATC
Source organism: uncultured Gemmatimonadaceae bacterium (assembly GCA_963792685.1). Taxonomy (GTDB): domain Bacteria; phylum Gemmatimonadota; class Gemmatimonadetes; order Gemmatimonadales; family Gemmatimonadaceae; genus FEN-1250. Next base: position 109,965 of record CAWBWW010000001.1, read on the forward strand.
CGGTGCACGGGCCGACTCTCGAATGATTCCGCTCCGAGCATCTCCACCGTGTGTCGCTTGCGCGCATAGTCGACGAACGACTCGTCGAACTCCGCTCCGCGCCTGCCCGCAGCCGCCGCGGCCCCGGTATCGATCATCAGCTGTCGCTTCTGGAAGTTGTACTCCCACGTCTCTCCATCGAATCCCTCGGCGTAGTCGAATCCGGGCGCGTGCACGTTGACTCGACGCAGCGCCGGGCGCTTCCAGGTGATGTCGGTGTTCGCGTGCAGCGCGCCTTCCGAGTAGGTGCCCCACATGTGGCGCGTCGTGATCCGCTCGAGCCGATCATAGCCGCCGATCGCGCGATAGTAGTGCGCGATGATGTCGTCTACCGAACGCGCGGCACTCGCCTGCGCTCCTGTACGGGCGGTCGGCCTCGGACATGCGAGCTGACTCGCCAACAACACCCAGGCGACGCCGGCGACGAGCGTTCGCGCTGAGCGATCACGCCGAGCTTCGGAATCGTTCATCGACATCTCCGGCAGCGTGAATCAGGAATCACCAAGGTGCGGTGAGCTTGGCTTTGCATGGCGCCGCGCGCCAGACGCGACATGTCAGAGATCGGTCCGACGATGCGCCTGTGGGAATTGCGGGTCACTCCGCGTGGATCTCAGGCAGCGGGTCGACGCGCGACGCGCGCCTTGCTGGTGTCCGTCCGGGGCTCGCTCAGTTATAATGTTGGACAGTTGTTGGACAGACTTGCGCGTTTGGAGCTTGGGAGTGTATCGTTGCCCCGTTGTCCGGCGCTTTAGTCCAACACCGATACCACAGGCGACCCAGAGCCCTATATGACTACCATAGCTGTCCACATTCTGTCCAAGCAGCAGCGTCACCCGATTGCAGTTGTGGCCCAGCGCACCGGGCTAAGCCAGGACGTGCTCCGCGTGTGGGAGCGCCGCTATGCCGCCGTGACTCCCTCGCGCGCGCACAACGGCCTCCGCGTCTACAGCGATGCGGACATCGAGCGCCTGATCCTTCTCCGCTCCGCCACCCGCGCGGGGCGCAGCATTGGCCAGATCGCCAAACTCCCGGTCGATGCGCTGCAGCAGCTCGTGACCGAGGACGAAGCGGCTCGCGAGAAGCGCGGCCACGCAGTGGGCGCAGCGCCCGATCCCAGCGACGTGGTCAGCACCGCGCTCGCACTCGCGCGCATGCTCGACAACGCCACGCTCGACGACACGCTGCGACGCGCCGCCGTGGTATTCGGAATGCCCGCATTTCTGGAGACCGTTGCGACGCCGCTCCTTCGCAAGGTCGGCGATGAGTGGCATGCCGGGCGGCTCTCTCCCGCGCACGAGCATCTCGTCACCTCGTCGCTGCACGAGATCATCATCGCGATGATGCGTGTGTTCACGCATTGGCCGAACGCGCCGACGGTCCTCGTGACGACATCCGGGAGCGAGCGCCACGTCATCGGCGCGGCGCTCGTCGGCGCCGCGGCCGCGCTCGAAGGGTGGAACGTGCTCTACATCGGCGGGACGCTACCCGCCACGGAGATCGCCGAAGCGGCAAAGTCCACGCGCGTGCGTATGGTCGCCGTCAGCATCGTCTACGTCGAGAACGCGAACGCGGTGCTCGCGGAGCTGCGCACGCTGCGCGCACAGCTTCCGTCAGACGTGGTGCTCATCGCGGGGGGCGCGGGCGCGCAGATGATGTCCAAGGAGCTGACGGCCATCAACGTCCGCGTGCAATCGAGCGTGCCGGGCTTCCTGAGCGAGCTGCGTCGCGACACCCACGCGGCGTGACGCGGCTCGCCGGCGCTGGCTCGCCGGCGCTCTCGCCGGCGCTGGCTCGCCGGCGCTCACCCCGCCGGCGAGAGCTGGTACTGCTCGAGCTTTCCGTCGGGCATCTCGTAAGTCCAGACGCGCAGCGTTCGGTCGCCCACCCTTACGCGGTAGATTCGCTCGAGCATGCCACCGCGCTCGTGCTGCGCCGTCTGCACGAAATCGGTGGGCGCGCCGAGCGATGACAGCGTCGACTGAAAATCGCCGAGCGCCTGCGCGCTGAAGTACGCGTTGGCGTCGGGCGTGAGGAGCGAGCGGTCGATCGTGCCGTGCTGCAGCCCCTCGAAGATCGCGCGTGCGCGTGCGGTACGGGCGTGCGTGTTCGCATCTTCGGTGGTGAAGAGCGTGCGCCCGATCGCGTCCGCAATCAGCGATGACGCGGGCGCCGCATCCTGATTCGTCAACACCGCCACCGCCGCGCTGTCATCCGGAAACACGACGTTCGCCGCGGTGAATCCCGCTACCTCCCCGGTGTGCCCAACCCGGCGATGCCCCGAGGCCATGTCGACGTCCACGCCGAGTCCGTAGTCGGTGCTCGCACCGTTCTTGAGCAGTACCGTCGTCTCCATTGCGCGATACGACTCGGGCTTGAGCAGTGACTGCGTGATCATTGCGATGTCCCACCGTGCGAGATCCCGCGCCGTCATCGCCAGCTCCCCTGCGCCGTACATCCACCCCGGTCCCGTCGAGATCGCGGGCCGCAGCGGTCCGAGCCCGTAGCGCATGTATCCCACGGGCTCGATCGCCGTGGGGCCCTTCGCGTCGAAGTCCACCGCGGAGCTGATGCCGAGTGGATCGAGGATACGCGTGCGCACGAACTGATAGAACGGCTTGCCGCTCACCTTCTCGACGATCAGCGCGGCGATCTCGTAGTTGGTATTGCTGTACTGCCAACGCGTTCCCGGATCGAAGTCGAGCGGCTGCTTCGCCCAGCGATCGAGAATCGCCTGCGGTGTGATCGCCTTCGCCATGTCCGGCGGCACGTAGTCCTGCGGCCAGAAGTCCTGGTAGCCCGACGTGTGCGAGAGCAGCTCGCGGATCGTGACTTCGTTTCCTCGCGAAAGACCGGGGAGGTACTTCGCAACCGGATCATCGACCGAGAGCTTCCCCTCCTGCTGAAGCAGCAACACGCACGCGGCGGTGAACTGTTTGCTGATCGAGCCGATTCCGTAGCGCATGTCGGGCGTCGCCGCGAGGTGCGGCTCCAGCTTCGCGGTTCCGTACGCCTGCGCGTACGCCACTTGTCCATGCACGACGACTGCGACCGTCGCACTGGGCACGCCCGTGCTCGCGAGCACAGCGGTGGCGATCGAGTCGACGCGCGTACGGAGCGCCGCGCTCTCGCTGCTCTGTGCTACGCCACGGGAGGTGAAGCCGCAGAGCACGAGCGAAGACCAGAGCAGCTGGTGGCGGAATCGTGGTCGCATGGAATCGAGGAGAGAGGGTAAAGGTCTGCCCACACATCGAGTGTATCCGATGCGCTGAAGGCGGAAAGGTATACGACTTGCCAAAACATGCGTGTCCAAGGTCGTCCCGCATTCAACGGCGCGGAGCAGGATGAGAGACCAGAAAGCTCGCCGCTCGCAGTGCCTGACGGGATTGCCGGACACGAAGGATAAGGACAGGACCGCGACGCGCGTCCTGGTCCGAGATGGAGGCTTCCCCCGACTCGTCTGCATCGCCAACACACCGTCAATCGCCGGAAAATCGGCGAACGGCCCTTCGACGACATCCAACGTTCAGCAGTGAGGTACTTGTGGCCGAAATTCCAATTACGCGCAAAGAAAGGCGCAACATCTGGCCGATGCTCATCGGTCTTCTCGCCCTGGTGCTGGTGCTCGGCTTCCTCTTCGGCCGCAAGCGCGTCACTCACCCCGGAGTCGCGAGTGACACGACGAGCTCGACCGCGAATGGCGCCGTCGCCGGCAGCCCGAATCAGCGACCGTGACACTCCGGTGACGCACTCCCGCCAATCACTTACGCATTCAACGACATCGAGTGAAGACGCTCGATGCTACATACTCGAGGTATCTGCATGACAGACTCAACCCGCCATCAAGACGATGGCTTTGGCGAGCGTGGTCGCCGAGGCGACGACGCGGACGCGACGCCGCGCGTGGGCGCACTGAGCTCGATCAAGGATTTCGATGTGGCTGAAGGGACGCCCGACCCCCGCGGATGGAGCGTCACCGACGCGAGCGGAACCAAGGTGGGGAAGGTGCACGACCTGATCGTCGACACGGTGGAGATGCGAACCCGCTATCTCGATGTCCGGCTCGACAAGGACGCGCTCAGCCTCGACGACGACCGCGACGTCCTGATTCCCGTGGGCCAGGCACGGCTCGACGATGACGACGATCGCGTGATCCTTGGCTCGCTCCAGGCGACGCAACTCGCCGGGCTCCCGCCCTACACACACGGCGACGTCGATCGCGATTACGAGAGCTCGCTTCTTCCGAACTTCGATGCAGGTGCGATCGACGCGACGAACGGCGGCGACTCGGGTGCGTCGATCGGCTCGATGGCCGCGGGAAGCACGGGTGGGGTCGACGACGCAACCATGACGAATGCGTCGCGAGACTTCTACGACAGCCATCACTTCGATGAGAACCGGTTCTTCGGGAGGCGCCGTCCGCAGCAGGCCCAGCAGAGCGGTGACGGGCAGCGCGGTGACGAGCAGCGCATCACGAGATCCGAAGAGGAGCTCGCGATCGGCAAGCGCCGCGTGCCGATTGGGGCGATGAGCATTCGGAAGCGCGTGGACACGCAGCACGTATCACAGCCGGTCAGCACCTCCCACGAAGAGGTCACGGTCGAGCGCCGGCCTGTGTCGAATGCCGACGGCGCCCGCGGCGCAAACATCAGCGACGATGAGATCCGCATCCCCGTGTACGAGGATGAGATCGTCGTCGACAAGCGGCGGGTCGTGAAGGAAGAGCTCGTAGTGAAGAAACAGGCAGTGCAGGACACGCAGACGGTCGAGGCCGATCTCCGAAAGGAGCGTGTCGACGTCGACGATTCCGGAATACGTCACCAGAGCTCGCCGGAAGATCGGCAGCAAAGCTGAGGAGGATTGCATGGCGCAGCACGATGGACTGCATGACGAGAGCATGGGCGAGAAGCTGAAGGACGCCGCACGCTCGGTGAAGAACAAGCTCGAAGGACACTCGAGTGACGACACGCTTCGCGACGACGTTCGCGGCGATGCCCGCAGTGATGCTCGCGGCGATATCGGTGGCGATGACGCCACGTTGCGCGGTGACTCCGAGCGGAAGCTCACTGTTTCGGAGGAGGAGCTCGCGGTTGGCAAGCGTCGCGTGCAAGCCGGCGAGGTGCGACTCGGAAAGACAGTAGAGACCGAGCACGTGCGTCAGGAGGTGCCGGTGATGCGCGAGGAAGTGATCGTGGAGCGGCATCCGGTAACCGACGGGATGCACGCGGGCGATGTCGAGATCGGGGAGGACGAGATCACGATCCCCGTGACCGAAGAAGAAGTGGTGGCCGAGAAGCGCGCAGTCGTGAAGGAAGAGATCGTGGCGAGGAAGCGCGAGGTCGAGGAAAACCGAACGGTCGAAGCTGACCTGCGTCAGGAACACGTCGACATTGATGACCAGACGAACCCGAAGGGCGGCAGGGGCTCGACGAGGCGGTCCGAGGGTGGACGAAGCGCAAGCTAGGTACAGCTCGATGCACGTGGCTTCACGCAACATGGCGAACAACAAAGGGAGCTCGAGCCACCACGGCCCGAGCTCCCTTCGCTCGATCTGCGAGCCTCTTGCTCCGGCCCCATGAGGCGCACGCTGAGTCCGGAGTTTGGCCTCCCCAGTCGCGGCGCCGCCTGCGACAGCGGGGTTGGTGAGCGCAAATCCGCGAGCAGCTGCTCGGCCGGAATATGCGTCCCTTCGAGCACGGCTGACTCGCGACGCGGTTCCATTGAGAGACGTGCGCGATAAACCTCCACCTCGCGCCGCCCCTCGGCGATCGCGCGCCGCGCTATCCCGCGCATGTAGTAGAGGTTGAAGTCGCGCTCGGCCATCACGCGCGCGGCGCCTTCTGGAAGGCGCGCGGTGACGGTGTCGCCTTTCGGCGTGCGGCGCGTCTCGAAGTCGACCATCAACGGAGCGATGCGCTCCTCCAGCCAGAGGTCATCGTAGTAGCGGAGCGCGTCGCGCAGGAGACGCTGATATTCCGGTACCGCGTTCGGCTGCAGGCGGGGCGAGATGTGCATCGTGCCGTTCGCGATGTCCGCGTCGAGCTCCTCGACCATCGAGCGGCGGGTGACGTGATCGAGATTCGCGTATTGAAGCGGCATGCAGGCGTTCGTCGCATATCGCGCGCCGCCCTTCGTGACTCGTGCCGAATGATCTTGCCTCAATGATGAGCCGCAAATAACGTTGCGGTGCTCCCCCACTCGGCACACGTGAATAGCATGCGCACATCTCGCGCTCTCATCGCACTCGTTCTCCTTCCCTTCGCGAGTGCACACGCACAATCCGCGGACACCGCGCACTATGTCGTGCTCTTCTCCGGGCGCCCTGCCGGCGAGTACCGCGAGTGGTGGTCCGATGGCGCGCTGCACTCGGTATACGAATACAACGATCGCGGCCGCGGTCCGCACCAGGAAGCCGTGCTCACGGTCGGCGATGGGAGCGTGCCCACCTCTCTCTCGATCGTCGGCCATGGCTATCTCAAGGACTCTGTCGACGAGCGTTTCACGAGCGAGAGTGGCACCGCGACGTGGAAGACGTCGAGCGATCACGGCACACGGGCGAATGCGGGGCGTGCGTACTACATCTCCAGCGCCGAGAGCCCGATTGGATCACAGCTGCTCGTGAAGGCGGCACTCGCAAACGGCGGGCACCTGCCGCTGTTGCCGAGCGGAGAGGCGACGGTGGAGAAGTCTGGGGAGATGACGATCACGGCGAGCGGCAAGCCGATACATGTCGCGCGCTACAATGTGGCTGGCCTTGGCTTCTCGCCGTTTCCGGTGTGGACGGATGACGGCAACGCGCACTTCGCGACTGTGTCGGGATGGTCGAGCGTAGTCCCCGCGGGATGGGAGGGTGCGGTGCCGGCAATGATCGCCGCTCAGGAGCAGGCGCGCGGAGAGCGCTTCGCGCGACTCGCGCGCGAGCTCGCGCACAAGCCGACGGGCGCGCTCGTGATCCGCGGCGCGCGGCTGTTCGTCGCGGAGTCTGCGACCGTGCAGCCTGAGATGACCGTGGTGATGAACGGCGCGCGCATCGCGGCCGTCGGCAAGGACGGGAGCGTAAAGATTCCCGCGGGTGCAACGGTGATCGATGCCGGTGGCAAGACACTGTTGCCGGGACTCTGGGACATGCACGTGCACATACAGCCCGGTGAGGAAGGGCTGATGCACATCGCGGCCGGCGTGACGAATGCGCGCGATATGGGGAACGACACGCTCGGCGTGCTGGAGCTCAGGCGCAAATTCGCGGATGGCTCGCTGATCGGCCCGCGGCTGATGCTCGCAGGGCTGATCGACGGATCAGGACCGTATCAGGTGCCTACAGGTCTCCTCGCGGATGATGAGGCGACGGCGAAGCGCGAGGTCGACTGGTACGCGGCCCACGGCTACGAACAGATCAAGGTGTACAGCTCGATGAAGCCGGAGCTGGTGCCGGCGATCATCGCTGAGGCGCATGCGAAGGGGATGCGCGTGAGCGGGCACGTGCCGGCGTACATGACGGCGTCGCAGGTGGTGAAGCTCGGCTTCGATGAGGTGCAGCATGCGAACATGCTGCTGCTCAACTTCATGGACAGCGTTAAGGACACGCGCACGATGGCGCGCTTCACCGCGGTGGGTGCGGCGGGAAAGGATCTCGACATGCAGTCGCCGCGCGTGAAGGAGTTCGTCGCGCTGTTCAAGTCGCGCGGCACGAGCATCGACCCGACGCTCACGACCTTCGAGGGAATGTTCACGGCGCGGGCCGGAACGCTCGATCCGAATCAGGCGCCGATCGTGGATCGCATGCCGCCGCAGGTGCAGCGGAGCTTCTACGCCGGCGGACTGCCTGTGTCGGGCGAGATGGATCAGCGCTACCGCGACGCGTTCGGACAGATGAAGAGCATCGTCAAGGCGATGTACGATGCGGGCGTGCCGATCGTGCCGGGGACGGACAACGGGCCCGTGGGCTTCCAGCTGCTGCGCGAGCTCGAGCTATACGTGCAGGCGGGAATTCCGGCGCCGCAGGTGCTGAAGCTCGCGACGATCGGCGCCGCGCGCGTAATGCATCACGAGAACGATCGCGGATCGATCGTGGTGGGGAAGGTTGCGGATGTCGTGCTCGTCGATGGCGATCCCACCACGAACATCAGCGACGTGCGAAAGACGGTGATGGTGGTGAAGGACGGCGTGCGGTTTGATCCAAAGGAGCTGTACGCGGCGGTTGGGGTGAGGCCGTAGACACGAGAGCCGGATGCGGCGCATGGAGTGTGCGTCGCGTCCGGCTCTCGCATTGGTGCTCACGCGCGATGGCGCAGGCTCAGAGATTGTGGCCGCGGTTTCCGGAAAAGAGGTGCTCGAGCCACACGAGGATCATAGCGCCGAGCACCGCGACGAACACCGAGTAGATAAATCCGCCGGATCCCGCGAACCCGATCGCGCGCATGACGAAGCCGCCGATGATCGCGCCGAGAATGCCGATGACGATGTCCGCGAGCGGGCCGTAGCCGCTTCCCTTCAGAATCTTCCCCGTCGCCCAGCCGGCGACGAGCCCAACACAGATCAACCAGATCATGATGCCTCCCAGCGTGCGTTGGCAGCGTGATGCTGCGTGGAAGGCCCTACGAGAGGGTGGACGCCGGAGTTTCCGCGTGACTCGGGCCAAACCCGCTTCGTGTAATGAAGGGGGCAACGCCGCATCCAGGCGATCACAGCTGGCTCGCGTCGCCACCCGCGCTTACCGTATATCGCGTCCGCGACCGCCGAAGTCGAGCGTGCGTGCACCCCACCGTTCCTGGAGACCCGATGGCTGCTGACGATCCGCGTGTGGCGAACGAAGAGCTGCAGTTCGATCGCGTTGCCGCCGCCACGCCTGCCACCGACGCTGCATCCGCGGCGCCGGCCGTGAACTGCGTCGTGTGCAAGACACCGGTCAAGACCGACTACTTCCACATCAACGGGAAAACGACGTGCGAGCGCTGCAAGAACCGAGTGCTCGCGTCGACGAGTGTGCCCAAAGGCATCGGGACGATGGGCAAGGCCATCGCGCTCGGCCTGCTCGCCGCGATTGCGGGTGCGGTGTTGTACTACGGCGTCATCAAGATCACGAACTTCGAGATCGGCATCGTGGCGATCGCCATCGGCTACATGGTCGGATGGGCTGTGCAAAAGGCTACGCTTGGAAAAGGCGGGCGACGATTTCAGATCCTCGCGGTGCTGCTGACGTACTGGTCGGTGGGTATGGCCTACGCACCTTTGGCGTTCCAGGGCCGAGTGGGGCACGCGAAGAAGTCGGCGTCCGCTGTCGTGACTTCGCCTCCCGACTCTGCGGCCTCGGCGAGTGCAACCGGCGGTGATTCCGTAACGGTCGCCGCGGATCATCCTGCACAGAAGAAAGGCAATGTCTCGCTCCTGTTGTCTTTCGGTGCACTATTTCTGCTTACTTTCGCACTTCCCGTTCTCATGATCGTCGGCTCGATGCCGAGCGGAATCCTGAGCGCGTTCATCATCTTCATCGGAATGCGACAAGCATGGCGTATGACTGCGGCGCCCGTGTACAAAGTCTCCGGCCCGTACCGCATCGGCGCCGGCCCTTCGACCGCATCTGCCTGACGGTGCAATGAGTCAACCCTGGCGCGTTGCGCGCGGCGAAAGCTGTGCGCATTGCGGTACACAGCTTCCTCCGCACACCATGGCATGCCCTGCGTGCGGCACGCTCGTGCACTCGGAGAAGCTCAAGTCGCTCGCTGCGGATGCGGAGACCGCAATGCAAGCGGGCGATCTGTCGAGCGCGCGCCAACGTTGGCAGGAGGCACTCGAGTTTCTGCCCGCGGATTCGCAGCAGCACGCGACGATCTCGACTCGTGTCGCCGATCTCGATTCGCGGCTGAACCCATCGACTTCACAGGCGTCCGGTTCGAAACCCGCAAATCCCGATCACCCAGCGTGGCGTCGCGCGCTCGGCGCGATAGCAAGCGCGATTCTCATTCTGCTCGGCAAGCTCAAGTTCCTGATCCTCGGACTCACGAAGGCGAGCACGTTCCTCTCGATGTTCGCCTTCTTCGGCGTGTACTGGAGCATCTACGGATGGCCACTCGCGCTCGGGTTCGTGATTTCGATCTACATCCACGAGATGGGACACGTGGCGGCGCTCAAGCGACTCGGGCTCGCGGCTGGCGCGCCGCTCTTCATTCCGGGAGTGGGCGCGCTCGTGATGCTGAAGGAGCATCCGGCCGACGCGCACGTCGACGCCGACATCGGGCTCGCGGGCCCGATCTATGGACTGGGCGCGGGGCTCGTAGCGATGGCCGTGTTCTACGCGACGCGCATTCCGATCTGGGCGGCCATCGCGCATCTCACGGGCTTCATCAACCTGTTCAACCTCACTCCCGTGTGGCAGCTCGACGGCTCACGGGGCTTTCACGCGCTCGACCGCAGGCAGCGTATCGCCGCCGTTGGAGCGATCGCGATCGCGTATCTGCTGACGAATCAGCGATTGCTCGCGCTCGTCGGCATCGTCGCGGTCTGGCGCGCGGTGCAGAAGGAGCAAGGGCCCGGCGACCTGAAGGCGTTCGGGATCTACGTGGGGCTGATCGCGGCGCTGTCGTGGTTGGCGATGGCGGTGGCGTAGACTGCGCAGCTACAAGGGCACTCTGAGTGATGGCCCGGTGCCTGCGTTGTCAGCGGCAATGCCAGGCATTCGCTGGGGACTCTGCTGCCAATTTCTCAATGCGCCGATCCGGTTTCGGACGGCAACGCACAAGTACGTGTCCACGCTGGACTCAGCGGCGCGCCGACAATATCTGCAGGCCATCGCGCGTCAGAACGCACAGTCGTTGCACGACGCGATCGAGCGCTGCTCGGAGCTCGGGATCGGCGCGTTCCGCATCAACAGCCAGATTCTTCCGCTCGTCACTCATCCGATAACGGGCTATCGCCTCAGCGACATCGACGAGGACGGCGGCATCGTCGCCGCGTTCACGAGCGCTGGCGAGCGAGCGCGCGCTGCCGGGGTGCGGCTTTCGTTTCACCCCGATCAATTCGTGGTGCTCAACTCGGAGCGTGAGCGCGTCGTGCTCTCGTCGCTGGCCGAGATGGAGGCGCAGGGCGCCATCGCCTCACTCGTTGGAGCGGACGTGCTGACGCTGCACGCGGGTGGTGCTGTGGGTGGAATCAATGCGGCGCTCGACAGGCTCGAGCGAGGCAACGAGCGCCTCGACGCGGTCGCGCGCGCACGCATTGCGCTCGAGAACGACGATATGTCGTTCGCCCCGGAGGCACTGCTCCCGCTTTGCGAGCGGCTCGGGGTGCCTCTCGTGTACAATGTGCACCATCACCGCTGCCTGCCGGATGACATGGACGTCGCCACCGCGTCGAGCCGCGCGGCAGCCACGTGGGCTAACCGGGAGCCCTACTTCCACATTTCCTCGCCACGCGACGGATGGGAGGGCGCGTGCCGTCCACACGCGGACCTCGTGGATCCACGCGACTTCCCGGATGAGTGGCGCTCGATGACACTGACTCTCAATGTCGAGGCAAAGGCGAAGGAGCGCGCGGTGCTCGCGCTGCGCGACGCGATCGTGCCGAGATAGACGGTCAGCTTCTCAAGAGGGGAGCGAGCAGAATGAACAGGTTCAGGACGAGGAGAAGTACCGCTGGAATTGTCGACACGAAGGGATCAGCCACGCGCAGCCGCACGACGATCGCGCCAATCATCATCGCCGCGAGCCCGCCAGCGGAGAGGATCAGCAACGGGCGAAAGCGAAGCCCCGCGAGCAGCCCTGCCCCTGCGGCCATCTCCAGGGCCCCCGTCAGGGTTCGATACGGTGCGAGACCGTAGCGCTCGAACTCGGCCACCATCGCGCGCGAACCGAAGAGGCTCGCGCCGTAGAGGAGGAAACAAACGCTGGACAATACCGCCGCGATCGTGATGCTGCGTTGCATTCTTTCCTTGTGTGAGACCTAAATTCCGCATGTCGAACAACTCACCTGAAACACGGCGGTAGCTCCGATGGGTCCACTCCTCGTCATTTTTCAAATCGTAGCGGCTCTCGGCCTGCTCAACGTTTGGCTGCTACGCGCCAACCGTAGCACTGAATATCGAGGTGGCGACGCGGGGAATATGCGCGAAGAATTCGCCGCGTATGGTTTGCCCGCGTGGATGGTCGGCGTCGTCGGTGCGCTCAAGGTGGGCGCCGCGCTCGCGCTCATTGCCGGCATTCTGGTATCGACCGCTGGTTCTTCCTGCGGCGCTGCTCATCTGCGTACTCATGCTCGGAGCGCTGGCGATGCACCTCAAGATTCACGACCCGCTCCGGAAGTCCGCGCCGGCCGCAGGCATGCTCGCCCTCGCCCTTTTCATCGTGCTGGGATCCACGTATCGCTGAAAGGCGCGGCACGGGTTCAACGTGCACTGCTTCTTGCGGCCGCCTTGAAAGGAGAAGTGCCTACTGCACCTGAACGACGCGCCGTGAACGTTCGACGAACGCACTGTCGAATCTGACGAGAGTGACATCTGCGTCCGGACGCGCCGGTGGGAAAGCGAGAACAAAGCCGTTCATAACCCCGAACACGTAGGCGGAATCTCTCCTTTCGGCGAGCTCGAACGCGCGATCGAGCGCCGCGGCTGCGCGAATGCACAGAGAATCACCTGCGAGCAATTCAGCCTCGACACCAATGGAGCGACCGAGCTGTTCGGACCAACTATCTGGCGCGAGACACTGATCTGTCTGCCCATATTCGCCAGACCAGCGTGGAGCCGAACGAGTAGGAGTCGGCGGCGGCGGCAACGGTTCTAAGGGCGCGCTGGTCGGTGCTCCCTGTAACTCGAGTCTTGCGAGTCGCTCGCGTGCCTGTTTTGCAACTACCCCGTATTGCACTTGCTCCATCGCGCCCAGCGCGCGAAGCAGCGCTCGCGATGTATCTGCGAAAGGGTGCCTCTGGAGCAGTCGTTCCGCGAGCACAGGATCACGACCGTGCGACAGTCCATTCGCTAATACCTCGAGGATCGAATCGGGCGCCGACGGCTCACTCGCGAGCTTGATCGCTGCGCGGTTGCGCGAATGTCGAAAGCGCTCATCCAGGCGGGTGATTGCCTCGAGCACGGGCCAAGGCATGTGCAGGTAATCCGAAAGCATGAGCTCCGGCAAACTGCCGAATTGCGAACTATTGCGGACGTGCTGAACGGCCGCCAGCAGTTCATGCTCTGGAGTGGATCCCAATCGCGCCAGCACCGCGCGCGCAAAAGCGCTGTCCCGGGGGCGAGACTCCCACGTTCGAACGGTCTCCAGCGCGAGAACGAGCTTTCGCCTTTCCGGAAACGGCCCATGCAGGAGTGCGATACCCATGGTGTCGGGGTTACCTGCGCTTTTTCCCGCCATGTACGCGTGGACCGCCGCTCGTTCCGAAAGCGCTTCGACTTTCGCCACCAACAATGGGATCAGCGCTTGCAGCTGCTGCTCCACCCGCATCGCCGCCAGTCCCTCGCCCGTGCGATAGTACGGAAGATCCGTGATCGCGACGAGCCGCTCCGGATTGCTGCGCACATCCGGTAGAGTCACCATTGCGGCAGCAAGGGTGTCTTCCAGTGCACCCAGTCTCAATCGAGCCTCGAACGGAACGGCGTCGCTGTTCCTTACCGTCGGATTGTCCAGCGCGACGAGCGCGAGTCTGTGCGGATCGTTGCGTACCTCGCGCACGATCACGTCGAATGGCGTGGCGGGCTGCCGGAGAACAAAGAGACTCCAGAATTCGTCCGCCCTTTTTCCTCCCTTGAGGAGGGCGGCCAGGGTATCGCTGAAGAGATACGAATCCGAGGAGCGGAGCAGAAACCACGGAACGTTTCGGTGCATCGAGTCGAGCTTCTCCATCGACTGGCACAGATCGTCGAGCTCGATCCAGCCAACACGCGAGCCGTAGCGCACCCCCGTGCGCGTTGAGTAGATGTCGCACGCGCCACCGTAGGCAACTGAGAACACGGTGAGCTGACGTGCTGAGTCTTCATATATCGGCTCTATCCAATGCACGCTGGGCAGATTCGCGCGGCGCACGAAGTCCGCGATGAGCGGCTCCATGGGAGGACAGTGACCTAGATGCGCAGCACCCGGCGTCGATTCACGAACAGAGGAAGCGGGCAGGATCCAGAGAGACCCAATACGTCCGCGCTCCGCGTTGACGGTGAGGGCGACATCTCCTGCGTCGGTGACACTCACGCTCGCCACCGAAAGGTCCGTTGGACCGATTTGCCACGCCGCGCCGCTCGCAACGTCGATCGCGAATGCGTGCTCTCGCGCATCTCCGCTGCCAGGTACCCGGCCCACGACATACAGCCGTCTTTCGTCCTTCGACCAGGTGATCGCGCGTTCCAATTGCATGCTGGGCTCGATAGGTCCGGCGACACAGCGCGCTCGATTCGCCTCACGCACCTGGATCGCTCGCTTCGCACCGCCGCAGCAATTAGCTACGTTCGCCTCCCGTGCTCCACTGCGGGAAATGGCATTCTCATATCCTCCAGAAATCGTGGCTGGCGGCGAAGACGCTCTACCATCAGCACGGATGGACGCCAGACTGAATGGACCCAACCCACTCATTGTCAGCCCTCCGAGTAACCGCCAATACAGGATTCGGCCGTCCCAAAGCCAGGTGACGTCCCCGGACTCGGCAGCCGCAAGTCCGGCTGAGGAGGCAGCGCGTCCCGGATGTCCCGAGGTATCGCCAACGGGAGCGACCACCAGCCGCCGTTCACTCTTCGTGTTGACATCGAGCACATAGACTCCCTCATTGCCTTGAGAATCCCGGATCAGTGCGTGGCTGCGCCAGTACGCGAGTTGCCTCCCGTCCGGGGACCACACCGGGTGACGTCGTACGCCGGGCGCAGGTGTGAGGCGCCCTGCCTGAAGGGAGCGAAGATCGAGACGCCACAGAAGCCGCTCCTCGCCTTCCACTACTTCGTACACGAACGAGCGGCCATCCGGGGAGATGGACCCGAACAGCGCCTCTTTGGCGGCAGGCGGCGCAGGCAGTGCAGGCACGATGAGGCGCTGCGCCTCCAGGCGAGCACCCAGAGAGAGCATTGCCAGCGCGCAGAACGTGAGTGAGCGCATTGGGAAAGCAGTCATAAGATGAGACGCGGATCTGGACGTGAGTTACACACGACGCACTGCGAAACGAACGGGGCCCCGCTCAGGTGAACGGGGCCCCGTAATACAACGATGAGCTTGGGTGAGCTGCTCCCCCCTACTGCACCGCGTTGATCATGTCGAAGATCGGCAGGTACATCGCCACCACCATGCCGCCGACGACGACGCCGAGGAACACGATCATGACCGGCTCCATCAGGCTGCGAGCAGTCCCGATCACGGCCGCATCGACCTCGTCATCGTAGAAGTCGGCGATCTTCGTCAGCATCTCGTCGAGACCACCCGTCTGCTCACCGACCGCGATCATCGAGATGACCATCGGCGGGAAGACGTTCGACTTCTGCAGCGGCGCCGAGATCGTGTCACCGCCGGCGATGCTCGCGCGCGACTCCATGATCGCGTCCTGGATGACGCGGTTGCCCGCCGTCTTCGCCGTGATCTCGAGCCCGTCGAGAATCGACACGCCCGAGCTGATCAGCGTGCCGAGCGTGCGCGTGAAGCGCGACACCGCCGACTTGCGGAGCACGTCGCCGAGCACCGGCACCTTGAGCAGGAACCTGTCGATCGTGAGCTTGCCGTTCGGCGTCGCGTAGTAGCGCTTGAGCGACGAACGACGGCGAACCACGCACCGGCGCCGACGCGCCCACCAGTAGCCCTTGAGGAAGCTCGACAGCGCCGATCACGATGCGTGTCGGCAGCGGCAGCGCCAGATCCACCGCTCGCGAACATGTTCTCGAACACCGGGATGACGAAGATCAGCAGCGTCGACGATCGCGATGAACGGCGACGCTCATGATGACGCCAGGGTAGATCATCGCGCCCTTCACCTTGCCGACCAGCGCGTCGTTCTTTTCCATGAACGTCGCGAGTCGCATGAGAATCGTGTCGAGAATACCACCCGCCTCACCGGCGGCGACCATGTTCACGTACAGCTCCGTGAACGCCTTGGGATGCTTGCGCAGCGCGTCGGCCACGCGTGTGGCCGCGACTCGACGTCGAACACGACCTGCGTGCGTGACGTCCTGCGAGCGCCTTGTTCTCGCTCTGCTTGGACAGAATGTCCAGCGCCTGCACGAGCGGCAGGCCGGAGTTGATCATCGTCGAGAACTGACGCGTGAAGATGACGATGTCGCGCATCTTGATCCGCCCGCCCTTCTTCTTCTTCTTGGCTTCCTCGTCGATCTTGACGACGATGAGGCGCTGGCTGCCGCAGATGCGCGATGACGTCGTCGCGGGTCGGCGGCGTCCATCGTGGCGGACTTGAGCTCGCCGTTCGAGCGCGCGCGCCGTGTATGCAAACGTTGGCATCGGCTATCTCCTGCCTGACGTTTCTGAGTACGGCGTCTGCCCGCGAGCGCGCGAACTTGGCGTGCTGTCCTGCAAGCTTCGGCGATCGCCGTTGGCAACGTCATCCATCGGCGTCTCCGCCGATCATGCGCAGGAACTCGTTCTGGATCGCCGCGACACGCGCAGGCATTCGTCGAGCACGACCTCGCGCGCCATGTACAGACTGTAGAGCGAGTCGTTCAGCGTCTGCATGCCGTACTTCTTTCCGGACTGCATCGTCGAGTAGATCTGGTGGACCTTGTCGTCGCGAATGAGCGCGCGGATCGCGGGCGTCACCACGAGAATCTCCGCGGCCATCGCGCGGCCACTTCCCTTCGCGCCTCGGCAGCAGCGTCTGCGTGACGATGCCCTCGAGCACGAAGGCGAGCTGCGCGCGCACCTGCGGCTGCTGGTGACTCGGGAACACGTCGATGATGCGGTTGATCGCCTCGGCCGCGGAGTTCGTGTGCAGCGTGGCGAAGCGCGAGGTGACCCGTTTCGGCGATCGTCAGCGCGGCCTGGATCGTTTCCAGATCGCGCATTTCGCCGATGAGGATGACGTCGGGATCTTCGCGCAGCGCGTACTTGAGCGCGTTCGCGAAGCTCTTGGTGTCCGTGCCGACTTCGCGCTGGTTGACGATGCAGCTCTGATGGCGGTGGATGAACTCGATCGGATCTTCGACCGTGATGATGTGGCCGCGCCGCTCGCGATTGATCTTGTCGATCATCGCGGCGAGCGTCGTGCGACTTGCCCGAGCCCGTCGGTCCCGTGACGAGCACCAGCCCGCGCGGACGCTCGGCCATCTTCGCGACGGCGTGCGGAAGCCCGAGCTCGTCGAACGTGCGGATGTTGAACGGGATCTGTCGGATCACGATCGACACGCAGCCGCGCTGCTTGAAGCAGTTGCCGCGAAAGCGCGCGAGGTTCTGAATGCCGAACGAGAAGTCGAGCTCGTCCTCGGTCTCGAACCGCTTCTTCTGATTTTCGGTGAGAACCGAGTACGCGAGCTGCAGCGTGTCCTTCGGCGTGAGCACGACGTCGACGTTCGCGTCGGTGATGTCGCCGTCGATGCGCAGCTTCGGCTTGTCACCCGCGGTGATGTGCAGGTCGGACGCATCGCGCTCGATCATTTCCTCGAGCAGCGCGCGCAGGTTGACGGTATTGGCGGCGGGTGCGGTCAATGTAGCTCCTGAGGTGGCGGTCCCGGGGAACGGGATACCCCCTATAGACGAGGGAATACACGCGAGCGTTGCAGGGTGGGTAACGCGGAACCGCCTGACCGCGAACCCCGCCAGGAGCCCCGCAACTCCTACGCGGCGGTCTCGCGGATGACCTGGTCGAGCGTGCTGATTCCCTTCATGACCTTGAGCAGCCCGTCCATGCGCAGCGTCAGCATCCCTTCCTCGACGGCTCCTCGCGGATCTCCGCGGCGCCCACGCTCTGCATGATCAGCTTCCGCAGCTTCGGGCGTCATGAGCATGACTTCGTACAGGCCCTGGCGTCCCTTGAGCCCCGTGCCGCTGCACGTGTCGCAGCCCTGCCCTTGAAGAACGGCATCTCCCCGATGTTGGTGTCGAGATTGAAGTCCTTTACGATCGGCGCGGCTTCCTTCGACGCGCTGCGCTTCACGTTCTCGATCGCTTCCGCCGTGAAGCTGGAGGCTCGCGGAACGTCGTCTC
Organism: uncultured Gemmatimonadaceae bacterium; assembly: GCA_963792685.1. GTDB lineage: Bacteria > Gemmatimonadota > Gemmatimonadetes > Gemmatimonadales > Gemmatimonadaceae > FEN-1250. Next base: position 128,117 of record CAWBWW010000001.1, read on the forward strand.
CGGCTTGACCTTCGCGCCGAGAGCTCGATCGCGTCCGGCTCGTACTGCGCGCGGCACGTGTTGCAGATCTTCCGCACCAGGCGCTGCGCGAGAATCAGGTTGAGCGCGCGACGCGACGTTGAACGGCTCGAGCCCCATGTCCAGAGACGCGTGACCGTTTCGGGCGCGGAGTTCGTGTGCAGCGTGCGACAGCACCAGGTGGCCCGTGAGCGCGGCCTTGATGGCGATGCCGCCCGTCTCCAGGTCTCGGATCTCGCCGACCATGATGATGTTCGGATCCTGACGCAGGAACGCCTTGAGCGCCGCGGCGAAGCGTCATCCCGATCTCGGTGCGCACCAGCACCTGGTTGATCCCGAAGAGGTTGTACTCGACGGGATCTTCCGCCGTCATGATGTTGACGTCGATCGTTGTTGACCTTCGACAGCGCCGAGTAGAGCGTGGTCGTCTTGCCCGAACCCGTCGGGCCGGTGACGAGCACCATGCCGTACGGATTCGCCACCGCCTCCATCAACTCGCGCTCGGCGCGCGGCTCGATGCCGAACTTCTCGAGGTCGAGCGTCAGGTTGCCCTTGTCGAGGATTCGGAGCACGACCTTCTCGCCGAACAGCGTGGGCAGCGTCGACACGCGGAAGTCGATGACCTTCTTGCCCGATCTTGAGCTTGATGCGCCCGTCCTGCGGCACGCGGCGCTCGGCGATGTTGAGCTGCGACATGATCTTGAAGCGCGAGATGAGCGCCGCCTTGAGCTTCATCGGCGGCTTCATCACTTCCTGCAGCGCGCCGTCGATGCGGTAGCGCACGCGGATCTCGTGCTCGAAGCACTCGAAGTGGATGTCCGATGCGCCCTTCTTCACGGCGTCGGTCAGGATGGCGTTGATCAGCTTCACGACCGGCGCATCGTCGATCGCGGCGGCGAGCACCGCGGCGCTGACTTCCTCTTCCTTTTCCTCGACGACCTCGACGTCGTCCCTCGTCGTCGATGTCGTTGAGGATGTTCTGCAGCGGCATCATCGCGTGTTCTCGCCGTAGTGCTTGTCGATCGGCGTTGCGCAGCGTGTACTCGCCCGGCGATGACCGGGAAGATGTCGTAGCGCGTGATGAACTTGAGGTCGTCGATGACGCCGAGGTCGGTCGGGTCCGCCATGGCGACCGTCAGCGTGCGCCCTTCGCGCTTGAGCGGGAGGACCAGGTGGCTGCTGCGCCAGCTCGGCCGGGATCAGCTTGGCAATGCGCGGATCGACCTCGAAGTTCGTGAGGTCGACAGCGGGCATCCGGTACTGCCGCGCGAGCATGCGCGTGAGCTCGACCTCGTCGATGAAGCCGAGCTTCACGAGGTTGTAGCCGACGCGCATGCCGGTGGTTTTCTGTTCCTGAAGCGCGCGGTCCAGCTCCTCGCGCGTGATCAGCCCCTCACGCATGAGGAGATCACCGATGCGCTCACCCGCGGCTTGAGCTGCTGGTGCGACGGCCATGGTTCTCGGAGAGGGAACAGAACCCGGGGAGCGTCGTCGACGCCCACCCGGGCAGTGGTCATTGAATCGGCTCGCCTACTATTGTGATGGAGCCGGACGCTTACGCCGCTTATCACTGCGTTGCGGAGCCGCCCCGTCACGTTCTTTCTCACGGGATTGACGCGGTGAGAGTGAGAACGTCACGTAGGGAGAGATGGCGTTGGCGACCCCGTCACCCACCCCTTTTACGCGCCGAAGCTCGCCCAGCGAGCCGAAAGGTCCGAGTGAATCGCGGTCCGCGACGATCCGGTGCGCGAGCGCCGGACCAACCTTTGGAAGCGACACGATTTCCCACTCCTGCGCGCGATCCATGTCCACCGGGCCGCCGGGAGTGGCGCCGAGATCCCGCGTCGCGGCGCCGGCGGGCGATGAAAGCTTTGTGCGCTTTCTGCGCTTCGATCCACCGCTCGAATCTGCGCGCACGGAGGCATCGGATCCGTCCGACGTCGAGACTCCGAATGACTTCGGTCGCTTCGACCTATGGTGCTTGCCGCCGCCCGCGTGTTCCACGGAGTCCGCGGAATCCACGGACACGATCTGGCGATGCAGATCCGCCCGCGCCGCCGCGCTCGGCGGCGGCGGCTCGGCGCTCCGCGCCTTCGTGGCGCGGACTCCGGCGCCCAAGGTGAGCATGGCGGAGAGAAAGACGAGGGCCCGCTTTTCGGCTGGTGTCGGCATGCGCGAAGATCGCGCGGGGGCGCGTCGGGATGCGCATTCGATCGACTGCGTCCGGGCACCATACGCAGCGGTGCCCGGCCATGCTCCGCGAGAGCTACTTCGACGTCACCAGCGCAGTCGCGACATCGCCCACGACCTGCAGCGAGTGGGCGGAGATCTTGTCGAAGGTGTCCTGCGGTGTATGGTGCTCCGGGTAGGTAAAGTCGATCACGTCGATCGTATGAATTCCGGCATCGAGCAGCGGGATGTGATCGTCGGTCACGCCGGAGTCCATCGGGCTGTTGATGAAGTACTTCGAGTAGCCGAGGCTCTGCGCCTGATTCCACACGAGCGACACGACCTCGGGGGCGCGCTGCATCGACGTCGGCTCCTGGTAAATGTCCAGATCCTTGTCGCCGATCATGTCGAACAACACCCCGTACAGCGGCTTGTAGTCAGAGCTGGGCAAGTGTGAGGCGAAGTACGTCGAGCCGAGCAGCACATCCTTCATGGTGCCGAAGTCGCCGTAGTCCTCGCCATCCACGAAGAGCAGGTCCACTCCGACCGTCGCTGGCGTCTTCCGCAGAGCATCACCGATCCCGACGAACAGGGCAACTCCCGCTGCTCCATCGTTAGCGCCCGGCATGGGCATGTTGCGTTGTGCGGGATCTCTCGACCCATCGGACACCGGACGCGTGTCCCAGTGCGTGAGGAAGAGCACGCGCTGCGCGGCCGCCGGATGGATGCGCGCGAGGATGTTGCGCAGGTGGAGCGTGTCGCCCTTGACCGTCACGTGATCGAAGCGCTGCTCGATCACCGTGTCTGCGCGGCTCTTCATCTGCGCGACAATCCAGTCGCCCGCGCGCTGTGCGCCGAGCGAGTTGGGGATGCGGGTGCCGAAGTCGAGCTGCGCCTTGGCGTAGCCGAGCGCAGTGGTGCCGTCGAAGGAGGTCTGCGGGCGGTCGTTGTGGCAGCCGACGGCGAGCAGTGCAGCAGCGATTACCGCGTGAATCGGGTGGAACTTGCGCACGGGCTATCGAGTAGTGGGTTGAGGTCGTCGTAAGATAGTGGGCGCTGCGAGGCACGGCTCTGGCGCCTTAACCCGCCAAGACGCTTAGATTTCTCCATCCGGGGCGTCGCGCGCCCTCCCGTCACCCTTGTCCGCGAGTCCTTGAAGCTCCTCACCCGCTACATCCTTCGCGAGCTGATCGGCCCGCTGATCTTCGCACTGTCCTCACTCACCGCGTTGCTGTTGCTGCAACAGGTGGCGAAGCAGTTCGGAAATCTCGTTGGGAAAGGACTCGGCTGGGGCGTCATCGGAGAGTTCTTTCTACTCTCGATCCCGTTCATCGTTGCGATGACGATGCCGATGGGCGTGCTCGTGGCCGTGCTCTACGCGTTCAGCCGTCTCACGGCAGAGAACGAGGTGACGGCGCTGCGCGCGAGCGGGATCTCGGTGATGCGCATCGTGCGCCCGGCGATCTACTTTGGTGCCACGCTCGGGCTTCTCATGCTCGTGTTCAACGATCAGGTGCTCCCGCGCAGCAACCACCGGCTGCGCACCCTGCAAACGGACATCGCGCGCAAGAAGCCGACGTTCGCGCTGCGCGAGCAGGTGATCAACGAGGTGATGCCCGGGAAGTTGTTTCTGCGCACGAGCCACATCGACCCAGCGACCGACCGGATGCGCGAGGTCACGATCTACAACTTCAATGATCCGGAGCGTCGCAAGACGATCTTCTCGGATTCCGGCGTGATGGGGATGACGCCGGATCAGAAGGATCTGCAGATGACGCTGCACGACGGCTACATGCAGCAGATCCCGCGCGACAATTTGAGCGAGCTCACGCGTCTTTATTTCCGCACGGACCTCGTGCGTGTGCGCGGCGTTGGCAATCGCTTCGAGCAGACAGAGAAGGACGACTACAAGTCCGAGCGCGAGATGTCGGTGTGCGAGATGTCGAAGGGGCTCGAGGACGGTTATCTGGATCTGCAGCAGGCGCGCACGACGCTGGGGAACACGCTCGCCTCTGCCACGCACTATCTGGCGACCGGTGAGCAGCTCCAGCCTGCCAAGGTCGTGAAGCCGACGTCGCACGCGTCTGCGGGCGGGCTGTATTGCAAGCTGACGACGCCGCTGTTCGGCAACGCCTCGATCGCAGACAGTGATTCGGCGGCCGTCGCGAAGAATGCGGCTGTGATCACAGGTCAGACTACCGGTGCGCAGCCGAATCCGCCGCACACGCCAACGTCGACAACTCTCGCATCGGGAGCGCCCGCTGCGGCGCGACCGGCTCCGATCTCCACGGGTGCGGCTCCGATCTCCACGGGTGCGGCTCCGATCTCCACGGGTGCGGCTCCGCTCTCCACCGGTGCACCGCCACGCTCCGCCGGCGCGACTCCGCATGGCTTTCACGCGCCGCCGCCGAGTGGCGTGGCGAATCGCGGATTCCGTCCACCGCCGGGACGCGCGTTGGCGAGCAAGCCACCCGCTCACGCGCCGACGACCGCGGGCGCCGCAATGCGGCAGCTTCCGGGCAGCTCGATGCCGCAGCTTCCTGGCACGAGCGTCGTCGGCCGCGGACGCACATTCGAGTCGCCCAATGGGCCGCCGATTCCTACCGGCAATCCCGCATATCTCATGAGCTCTGCCGCGCAGATCGAGGTGATGAAGGCGCGCGTGCACGACTCGGAGATCGCGATGAGCCGCTACGAGACGGAGATCCAGAAGAAGTTCGCGCTCGCGGCCGCGTGCGTCGTGTTCGTGCTCTTGGGCGCGCCGATCGGGATTCGCTTCCCGCGCGGCGGCGTCGGTCTCGTCATCGGCGTGAGCATCGCGGTGTTCGCGCTCTACTACGTGGGGCTCATCGTCGGCGAGGATCTCGCGGACAAGCTCATTCTCGATCCCGTCATCGCAATGTGGATGGCGAACGCGCTGTTCACGATCGTCGGCGTGGCCGGGCTCATTCGCGTGCAGCGCACGGGGGGCTCTGCGCGCGGCGGCGATTCGAGCGAGCTGCTCGACACGGTACGCACCTGGATCGGACAGCGCGTGCGCCGCATCGCGGCGATTCGCGCAGAACGGCGCAGACGAGTGACCGCGTGAAGTGGCCCTTTCTGCGGCCACTCGACCGGTACGTCGCATCCGAGTTCATCAAGATCTTCATCACCACGGCGCTCGGCTTTCCGCTGCTGGTGATCGTGATCGACCTGACGGACCGACTCGGCAAATATCTGAACCGGCATCTCACGCCGGAGCAGATCGCGATGGCGTACGTGTACTGGTTTCCCGAGTCGATCTACATGGTGTTGCCGGCCGCGGTGCTCTTCGCGACCGTGTTCACGATAGGATCGCTCACGCGACATTCGGAGCTCACGGCGGCCAAGGCCTCGGGGATCAGCTTCTATCGGCTGCTCATTCCGATCTTCGGCGGCGCGGCGATCGTCATGCTCTTTGCCTTCGCGCTCGGCGAGCTCGTGCCGATCACGGATCTCAAGCGCAATGAGCTGATCGAGGAAGGGCGCTACAAGCCCGGAAACGAGCGCTACAACTTCGCCTACAGCGCACCGCACGGGCGCGTCTACAAGATCGCGGCGCTCAATGTGGAGCGGCGGCTGATCGACAATCTCGAGATCGAGCGTCGCGGGCGCGGTGCGGACTATCCAACGTATCTGCTGGCCGCACGCACCGCGAACTACGACACCACGCACAAGGCGTGGACGCTCAAGGCTGGGAATCTCCACATCCTGTCGGACTCGACGCGCAATGTCGCGATCCAGTTCGACAGCGTGCGCGATGCGGAGCTCCAGGAGGCGCCGATCGATCTCACGTCCGCGCCAAAGAGCCCTGAGCAGAATGGGCTTTCGCGAGCTTCGTCGATTCATCAGGTCGCTCGAGCGCTCCGGGGCGGACGACAACGAGATCAAGGTGGAGCTCTCGCTCAAGATCGCGATTCCGGTCGCCTGCGTGATCATCGTGTTCTTCGGCGCGCCCCTTGCCACGAGCACCCAGCGCGGGGGAACCGCGTTCGGTATCGGCGTCAGCCTCGCGACCACCATCATCTACCTCATGCTCATTCAGCTCACCAAGGCGGTCGGCGAGGGCGGCGCGATCCCGCCGTATCTCGCGGCGTGGATTCCCAACATGATCTTCGGGGCCATAGGCCTCGTACTCATGGCGCGAGTGCGTACGTGAGCACCGCGCTCGTCGATCAGAGCTCCGACGCGCCGGCGGGCTACTGGATCTTCGGCCGCCTGTTCCGCGCGATTGGCCGCGGCACCATGTCGATCTTCGGGCAGCTCGGGGAGCGCGTGCTCTTCCATCGCGATTTCTTCCGAGCGCTGGGTGAGCCCAAGACGTACCTGCCGCTCACGATCTCGCAAATGCGGCAGATCGGCGTCGACTCCGTGCCGCTCGTCGCCACCGTTTCGGCCTTCATCGGCGCGGTGACCGCGTATCAGACGACGTATCAGCTCTTTCCCGGCGTGCAGTTCTCCGTCGTCGGATGGATCACGCGCCAGAGCATCGTGCTCGAGCTCGGCCCCCTGCTCACGGCGCTTGTGCTGGCCGGGCGCATCGGCGCGAAGATGACGGCCGAGATCGGAACGATGCGCGTGACGGAGCAGATCGATGCGCTTGAGACGCTCGCGTATGATCCCGTGGCGTATTTGATGGTGCCGCGGGTGATCGCCGGCGTGACAATGGTGCCGATGCTCACGATCGTTGCGATCGCCATTGGCATCTCCGCCGGCGGGCTCGCCGTGATCGGCGCGACCGATGTGCGCTTCGCCGACTATACCGCTGGACTGCACCTCACGTTCAACACCTTTCAGGTCTGGTACGCGTTGATCAAGGCGACGCTCTTCGGCGGCGCCATCGCGATGACCTGCTCGTACGAGGGCTTCATCACCGGCTCGGGCGCAGAAGGCGTCGGCCGCTCGACCGCGCGCGCGGTCGTCATCTCGTCCGTCGTGATCCTGCTCCTCGATGCGCTCACCGCCCTCTACCTCGCGAAAGAGATTCAATGACCAAACAACGTGACGAAGTCGTCGTCGGCATCTTCACCTTGATCTGCGTGGTGGTGGCGATCATAGGGACGCTCTGGCTCGCGCGGCGCGGCTTCACGAAGTCGTATCTCGAGCATACGCGGTTCAGCTGGGGGCAGAACGTGAAGCCCGGGCAGCCGGTGAATCTCGCGGGCGTGCAGGTGGGCTACGTGGACGCGGTGGATCTCGATGAATCGGGGTACCTCAACGTCACGCTCAGCATCGACAAGAATCGTCGGATCCCTCAGGGGACCACGGCGACCGTGGCGAACGAGGGCTTCTTCGGCGACAAGTCGATCGCGCTCACCCCCTGCACCGCCACGCCCGCGCCGATGACGGCCGACACCTCGGCCCCCACGACCACGCACCAGCTCACGACCACGTGCCGCTTCAACGGCTTCCTCGCGCCGAACGACTCGATCCCCGCCGGGCGTGCCGCGCCCTCGATGGATGCGCTGCTGCTGCGCGTGGACAGCGTGAGCGGCGCGCTCTCCGATGTCGCGAAGACAGTGAAGATCGAGTTCGTGCAGCAGGGCGGCATTCAGGATCTGCGCAAGACGATCGCGTCGACGAACCAGCTCGTGCAGCAGCTCAACACCGTTGCGGCGGAGCAGTCGCGCGGGCTCACGCTCACGATGAATGCGGTGCGGAGCCGCGTGACCGCGATCGACTCGATGGCACTCGACTCGACCGTGCGCAACATGCAGTCGACGACGCACAATCTCTCGACGCTCACGAGCAATCTCGACTCGACGACGAAGAAGCTCGATCAGGTGATGGCGCAGCTGCAGACGGGGAACGGAACGGCGGCCAAGTTCCTGAACGACCCTGGCGTCTACAACAACATGCGCGAGCTGCTGGGGCGCATGGACTCGCTCGTCACGGACATCAAGGCGAATCCGAAGCGGTACATCAACGTGAAGGTGTTCTAGCCTTCACGGATTCGCCGCTACCGGTTCTTCCCGAGTCGCCCCACCACTCGACCCCATGCGCCGCGTGATGTACGCGTAGATCGGAAGCCCGAGCGCAATTCCGAGGAACACACCGAGCGTCGCCATGCGGCTCGACTTGTCGATCAGCGCGTTCAGCAGGAGCGCGATGGTCGAGGCGATGAAGATGAGCGGCACCACCGGATATCCAGGCACGCGGAACGACGTGTCGTAGCCCGCTCGGCGGCGGAGCACGAACACCGCGGCCACTGCGAGCGCCAGAAATGGCACGATCGCGATCACGAACTGGTCGGCGAGCTGCTCGAAGCCGCGCGTGAGCACGAACGCCACGCCGATCGCGGCGTTGAGAATGATCGCGACGTACGGCGTCTGTATAGCGCGGATGCACCTTCGCGATCTGCTTGAAGAGCAGCCGGTCGTCGGCCATCGCGAAGAAGATGCGCGGCGCCGTCATGATCGAGCCGTTGAGCGTGCCGAACGTCGACAGCATCACCGTCACGGCGACGAACACCACCCCCGGCGAGCCGATGACCTTGAACGCCACGTCCGCAGCGACGAGGCGCGAGTGGCGAATCGTCTCCACGTCGAGCACCGAGAGATACGCGAGATTCGCGAGCGCGTAGATCGCGATCACCGCGACCGTGCCGATGATGATCGCGCGCGGCAGCGTGCGCCGGCCGTCCTTCACCTCGCCACCAACGAGGCTCACGTCCTCCCATCCATCGTACGCCCACAACACTGAGATGAGCGCGAGTCCGAACGGCGCGAGCGAGAAGCTCCCCGGCGGCACCGCCGGCGTGAAGTGCCCGCCCGTGTGCGGAAGGCCGAGTGCGATCGCGACGAGCACGATGAACAGCAGCCCACCGTACTTGGCCACCGTCGTGAGATTTTGCACCAGCGAGCCCCACTTGAGCCCGACGTAGTTGAACGTCGCCGTCAGCGCGATCGCGAGCGCCGCCACCCAGTGCACGTACGTCGCGTACGGCTCCGCACTCGGCTCGTGCCCCAGCACGCGAAAGAGATACTCCGCGAACGTCGTCGAGATGGCGCCGAGCGATGCGGCGCGAATGAGGAGGAGCTCGGACCAGCCGAAGAGAAAGGCGGCGCGCCGTCCCCACGCTTCGCGAATGAAAACGTAGAGTCCGCCCGTAGCCGGAAATGCGCTCGCCACCTCGGCCAGCGTGAGCGCGCCGCACAAAACGAAGATTCCGCCGAAGAGCCATACCGAGAGGAGCGGCAGCGGCCCCGGGAGCTTGTCCGCGATGCCGGCCGGCGAGCGGAAGATTCCGGAGCCGATCGTCGAGCCGATGAGCACAGCCACGGCGCTGAACAGGCCGAGCTCGCGCGGCAGGCGGGAGGGCGGCGCATCGGTGGTGTGGGGCGCTTCCATGGCGCATAATAGTGCCGCGACGCGCGCGCTGCACGGCTGGCAGCCGTCTTGCCGCTCATTGTATGCAGCGCCAACTTTCGCCCATTACTTCCATCTTCTTTTTCCGACACGATTTTCTGGCTCGCAGCGACATGCTGCGCGCTCGCGCAGGCCGCGATCATCCGGTCAGCGTTGCGTGCGCGTGCGCAGCGCCCCGACGGCAGCGAAGCCCCATCCAAGCCGATCGAAGTCGCGTGGACGGTGGTCCCCGCGGTGGTTCTCGCACTCGTGCTGGTACTCACGTGGCGCGCGCTGCATCCAGCGCACGCGGTCGCAATCATTCCGTAAGGAGTTGTAAGTGAAGGCGTTACGCCGCTTGGCGTTCACCGACGGTGGTCCTCGCGTACGCGCAGATCGTATTCGGCGCGATCGTCCGCATCTCCGGGTCGGGGATGGGCTGCGGCGACAATTGGCCGCGATGCTTTGGCGCGTGGCTCCCTGCGCTCCAGAATCCGACCGTCGTCATCGAGTTCGACGCATCGGCGTTCGCGGCGATCTCTGCGTCGCGGTGGGGGTGCTGGTGCTGGTCGCGCTCGTCAAGCGTGCAGAGCCCGGGGTGTCGGGCAAGGGCGGCGTACTCCGCGGTGCTCTGGCCTCGGCCGGGCTGGTCGTTCTGCAGGCACTTCTCGGGATGGTGACGGTGCGCGTCGGGCAACGCGCCCTGGGCTACAGCCGCGCACTGCTCAACAGCACACTCGTGCTCGCGGCCCTCGCGGCCACCGTGCTCCGCGCGGGCGGGCTCGGCGGCGCGCTCGCGTCTGGTGCCGCTCCCTCGAGCACGCAAGCGCGGCACGCGGAGCATTCGCGGGCGCAGCGATCGCGCTCATCACCGTGCTCTTCGGCGGGCTTACCGCGAAAATCCCGGGAGCCAACAGTGCGTGCACCGGATTCCCGCTGTGCAGCGGCGCGCTTCTGCCGAAGATTCCGGCGCAGCACGTGCAGTTTACGACATCGCCTTCTCGCTTTCCTGCTCTTCCTCCACGTGCTCGGCCTCATGACGGCATTTACCGCGCGGGGTGAAGCCCCGGCAGTCATTCGGACGGTTCGCGTCGCGTTCGCGCTCACTGTGCCTGCAGCTCGTGATCGCCGCCGGGATGGTCGAGATGCATCTGCCGCCGGTGATGCGCTCGCTGCACGAGGCGGACGGGATCGCCATCTGGCTCACGCTCTTCGCGCTCGCATGGCTCGCGCGCTTTCCGAGCGCCGGCCGCACGGCCGCGGTGGTGCGCGAGGTGGATCCGGCGACTGCGGCGCGTCTCGCGTCGCACGCGGCCGGCGGAGCGGCGTCGTGGCTACGGCCGCCGTCACGGAGCGCAGCACTCGTTCGTGCGCGATCTGGTGATGCTCACCAAGCCGCGCATCATCTCGCTCCTGCTCGTCACCACCGTCGCGCCGATGTACATCGCCGCGAGCCCGAGCTTGGCGCTCGTGCTCTGGGTGCTGCTCGCCGGCTATCTCATGGCCGGTGGCGCGAACGCGGTGAACATGTTCATCGACAGCGACATCGACGAGCAGCATGGCGCGCACGCGCCTGCGTCCGATTCCGAGCGGGCGCATGGACCGGCGTGCGGTGCTCGCGTTCGGCATTCTCCTCGCGACGTCCGCGACGGCGATCTTCGCGTTCGAGGTGAATATCCTGACGCGCGGCGCTCGCGCTCGCCGGATTTTACTTCTACGTGTTCATCTACACGCGATGGCTCAAGCGGCGCACGCCGCAGAACATTGTGATCGGCGGCGCCGCGGGCGCGTTCCCGCCACTCGTGGGTTGGGCGGCGGCGACGGGACACGTCGATCTCGCGGCCATCTATCTGTTTCTCATCGTATTCTACTGGACGCCGCCGCACTTCTGGGCGCTCGCGCTCAACAAGCAGGTGGACTACAAGCGCGCAGGCGTGCCGATGGCGCCGCTCGTCTGGGGCGAGCGCGAGACGATGTGGAACATGCTCTGGTACACGTTCATTCTCATCGCGCTCACGCTGCTGCCGGCGATGTTCGGCGCGTTCGGCGCGTTCTATCTCGTCGCAGCAGTCGCGCTCGATGCGGTGCTCGTGGGCGGCGTGATCCAGGTGCTGCGCAAGCCGGTGTGGAATGCGCCGGCGTGGTGGCTCTACAAGTTTTCGCTGCTGTATCTCGCGCTGCTCTTCGCGGCGATGGTTGTCGACCGGGTGCTCGCGCGTTGATCGGCAATGCTCGGTGCCGGACGAGATGGAGACCGGTGAGCTCGCGGTACACATCGTGAGCGAGAATGGCGCGAAGGACCATGTGATGCTGCTCGCGCGCCATCCCGCCGGCGTGCGCGTACGCGAGTGGCACTCCGGCAACTGGTCGACGGGTCCCGATGAAAGCGTCGTGAGTGCGAGCGCGCTGATCACGCGACTGGAAGAGGTGGTCCGCCGTCGTCAGCGGATCGAGCCCGATGTGCGCGTGGTGCGCAGTTGGCTGACAGCGACGCCGCGCTGAAGGCGGCCGCGGCGCCGGAGCTCGCGCGCCGCTCGCTTCCGTCCCCGACTCCGCTGCGGCCACTGGTCGCGCGGCTCCGGCCGTACACCACGAAGCTCATCTTAGGCGCGATAGCGCTGCTCGTGAGCTCCGCGATCGGGCTGGCGTTCCCGCTGATCGTTCGCAAGCTGCTCGACGCCGCCTTCGTGAACAACGACGGCGGGCTCCTCAACAGGCTCGCGCTGCTCCTGGTCGCGATCTTCGCCGTTCAGGGGGTGCTCAGCTTCGTCCAGGTGTGGCTCATCACCTCTGTCGCAGAGCGCGTGATCGCGCGACTGAGGAGCGAGCTGTTCGCGCACCTCGTGCGGCTCTCTCCCGGATTCTTCGCGGAGCAGCGCACGGGTGAGCTGACGAGCCGCCTGAGCACCGACCTCACGCTCCTCCAGAGCGTGATGACCTATCAATCGACGGAGCTGCTCCGGCAGCTCGTGTATCTGATCGGCGGACTCGTGATGCTGACGATCACGCACCCGCGACTCACGGTGACCACGCTCGCAGTGGTCCCAATTGTGGTGGGCGCCGCGTTCATCTTCGGCCGCGCCATGCGCAAGGCGAGCAGCGTCGTGCAGGACCGCGTCGCAGAGGCGATGGGCACGGCGGACGAGGCGTTCTCGCAGATCCGCACGGTGCAGAGCTTCACGCGCGAGCGGGCCGAGAGCGCGCGCTACGATGAGCAGCTGGGAAGCGTGGTGGACGCGGCGATCCACCGCGCGCTCGTGCGCGGTGTGTTCTTCGGCGTGATCACCTTCGTCGGGTTCGCGGGCGTTGCGGCGGTACTCTGGCAGGGCGGCCGGCTCGTGCTCGCGCACGCGCTCACAGGCGGATCGCTCGTCGAGTTTCTGTTCTATGCGTTCTTCGTCGCAGCGGCCGTGGGCGCGCTCGGCCAGCTCTTCGGCGCGTACCAGGAGGCGATCGGCGCCGCGCGCCGAGTGTTCGACCTGCTCGAGACGAAGCCGACGATCGCGGATCCCGCAGTCGTCGCGCCGCTTCCCAAGCCCGTGCGCGGGGACGTGCGGCTCACGCACGTCACCTTCCGCTACGGCAACGATCTGCCGGACGTGTTGCACGACGTGACGTTCGGCATCGCACCCGGAGAGATCGTCGCGCTCGTTGGTCCGTCAGGCGCGGGGAAGACGACGATTGCGTCGCTTCTTCCGCGATTCTGGGACGTGCAGCAGGGCGAGATCACCCTCGATGGCATCGATGTGCGCGCCCTCGCCCTCGGCGACCTGCGAGGCGCGATTGGCATCGTGCCGCAAGAGCCCGCGCTCTTCAGCGGCACGGTGCGCGACAACATTGCCTACGCGCGCGCGGAGGCGACGGACGCGGAGATCGATGCTGCGGCGCGAGCGGCGCACGCGACCGAGTTCATCGAGCGGCTCCCGGACCGCATGAACACGCGCGTGGGCGAGCGCGGAGTGAAGCTCTCGGGCGGACAGCGCCAGCGCATTGCGCTCGCGCGCGTGTTCCTCAAGAATCCGGCGGTCGTGATCCTCGACGAGGCGACATCGAGTCTCGACACAGAGAGCGAGAAGCTGGTGGAAGAGGCAATGGAGGAGCTGCTGCGCGGCCGCTCGACGCTGATCATCGCGCACCGGCTCAGCACTGTGCGCCGAGCGGATCGGGTGATCGTGCTGGAGGGTGGAGCGATCGTGGAGGAGGGGAACCACGAGACGCTGATCGCGAATGGAGGCTTGTACTCGCGACTACACCGCGCGGCGGGGTTGAGCCTTACGGCGTAGATGCGCCGTGTTCGCGTTACCGCCTACCGAACCCGCTGATAGCGATACAGCCCACCGGCAGAGATGTCAGCGTCGGGCGTGAGTGTCATCACTGCGCCGTCGATGCGACCCTTCCGGTTCTGAAAGCACAGCGGCGGGCATTCGGTGATCCACCGTATCCTGATGCTGTCACCAGCCAGCGAGTAGGTGCCTTTCAGTCCAATGACCAGCGCAGTGGGACCTACACCGTCAGAACTCTTGGCCGCGAGCTGAAGATCTCGAGCGGTATCGGTGAACGTATCGATGGTGAGCGAGTCGAACAGCTGAATCGGCGCTCCGGAGGTGCTGTCGAAGACGATGGGAAGGCTGTCGCCGTTCACGCTCCGCAGTACCCAGACGTGGGTCGGGGTGACAACCGGCTCAACCGCGTCGCCGCCGCATGCGGTGAGCGACGCTAACGCGAGTGCGAGGCAGATTGCGAGCAAACGAGGCAGAGTCAGAATGTCCGCGGCGTCCAGTATTCCGCATCGCAACCGCTAGGGCGAGCTCGGAAGGCGCCGATACACGTACTCCGGGCTATTTGCGATCTCGGGCTGCCACTTCAGGCTCATAGTGGAGTCGCCAAATAGCCCATGGCGGCTTGGGCAAGTTGTGAAGCAGTGTCTGGGAGTGAGGAGCACGCTGTCGCCGTGCGCGTCCAGCGCATCCGCATTCCAAGTCTCATCGAGCTCGTCGAGTGACGGAAAGTGCTCAGTCTTCGCTCGCATCTCGAACGTGGTATCCGCTGTAAAGTCGATCTTGAGCGAGTCCCACTCGAGCTTGTCCCACTCCGTCGCTGTGCTGTCGAGAACTATAGGTAATGGCTCGCCCGCGATCGACTCGAGCACATAGACCCCCATGACGTGCTTTGGGCCGGAGCTGTCACCGCATCCGGACAACACCAGCATCGCCAGCGGCAGGGCGACAGCAGAGAGAATACGCACGTGTGCTCCCGGTAAGTCGTGCGTTGAATGTCGATCTCTCGTTCCGCAGCCGCAATGATCGCGTGAGTTGTTGCTCGTTACACTGCGCGTACGCTGTCGCTTTATCGGGACGAGTTCGCGACCAGCCGGTACTGATATACCGCGTTGGTTGGCGGATAGATCTGATCGGTGAGCGTGAGCGTGGAATCGTCGTAGCGGCCGATTCGGTTCGGGGCGCAGATATCCCTGCATTCTCCGAAAAAGCCCACCGCAATGCTGTCGCCGTAGATGATGTAGCTGCGCTGCAGCGTATCCAGGTACACGGTCGTTCCGTACTGTGGCAACGAGTCGCGCGCGTGCCTGATCTCCTTCGCGCTATCGAGCGTCTGCAGCAGCAGCTCGCCATCAATGGCCGTGTACGTCTCGATCGGGCCGGAATAGACCACCGTCGGAACGGGGTGTCCGTCGACGCTCTCCAGCACGTACACGCGCTGCGTTCGGGCTGTCGTTCCTGGAAATCGCAGCGCATCGGAGCACGCGAGCAGTGCTGCACAAGCGGCAAGAAAGGCGAATCGGAGTCGGAGATGCACGTGCCCTCCTGTAATGGTGTCCCAGATTGCCAGAGACCCCGTCCGCTCGCCAGCCGTCACCCCGTGCGGTACAGGTACCAGTCTGGCGCGACGCGCTCCATGTACATCACATCCTCTGCGCCGACCACCGGCTTGGCGCACGTGGCGCCAAAGTGCATGAAGCCGACGGTGGTCTGCTGTACGCCGCCGATCTGATACCGCACGCACTGCCGAGCATCGTGCTTGCGCAGGGCGGCGCCAATGTCAATGGCGTGCATCTCGCGCGTGAGCGCTGCCTTCTCCTGCGCCGTGAGCGAGCCCGCGGGCGCCATCTCGCCTGCTTCATCGAGTCCGGATACTGCGGAGTGTGACTCGAAATCCGACGCGAGCTTGAGGATCGCCGCCTTGTGGGTCGTGAAGAACGTCTTGAGCGCTGCATTGCTCGACGCCGACAGGCGCATCCGGTCGCGCACGAACGCGACGGAGTCCGGGAGATTCTTCTTTGTCTCCAGCGAGTCGAGAATGAGATAGTGGGCTGGCGGCAGCTCGTACACGCGCATGTTGTCGATCTTCCACTTCCCCGCGTCGCGCACGAGGAACGTGTACCAGTCGGCGAAGCGATTCTCCGGCCCCGTCTCGGTTTCAACAATGGCGCGCGCGGTGTCGCGCGACACCTCGCGAACCACGACACGTCCCCCCTTCGGAAGGATCGCGCCGGGAATCGGCGTGGTGTCGAGCAGCTTGTCGAAGCGTGCGGTGAGCACGTTGGCGCGATCGGCGAGTATCGCGTCGGTGAAGAAGTGCTGAACGATCGACGCCGGCGACTGCGCGTCCGGCTTCGTCGCGCCACCCTTCGCCTGCGCGTGCGCCAGCGTTGGCATTGCGAGCACGATCGCGAGAGAGAGTCGCGCGATCTGTTTCCACGTATTGAGCAGCATCACACCACGATCAGATCGTGCTGATAATCCTCGGGCGTAATGATCACCTCACCCGGGGCAATGAACGCGTTGACCTCGGCGCGCACGCCGATCTCGCCGGCCAGATACGCCCCCGGCTCGATCGAGAACCCAAGCCCCGGCACCAGCTCGCGCACCTCGCGCGACTCGAAGTTGTCAATGTGCGGCCCGGCACCATGGAGCTGGCGCGAGTCGATCGAATGTCCCGTGCGGTGCAGGAACTCCTTGCCGAAGCCTCGCGCGGCGAGCACGTTGCGCGCCGCATCATCTACCTCCGCGCCGCGCAGCGAGTTCCCACTTGGGATACGCTCGCGCAGGAGCGCGATCGCCGCGTCGCGCGCATCGCGCACGGCCGTCCACACCTCGAGCATGCGCGGCGTGGGCTCGCCGATCGACGCCATCCACGTCTGGTCCGCGTAGATCCCCTCGTGCTCGCGCGCCCAGAGGTCGATCAGCAGCAGATCGCCGCGACGAATCGGGCGCGGCTCTTCCTTCGACGGCGAATAGTGCGGGTTCGCGGCGTTCTCGTTCACGGCGACGATCGGCTCGTGGTCGAATTCCAGCTTCTCGTCGCGGAAACGCTTCGCGATCCACTGCTGCAGATCGTATTCGGTGATCGGATCGTCCGTGCGGCTTCGCTTTCCCGCCTCATCGAACGCCGCGCGAGCGGTGGCGGCGACGAAGCGCGCGGCGCGCTTGTGCGATGCGAGCTGCACATCCGTCCACATCGCATAGAAGCGCGATACGAGCGCTCCCGACGAGACGATCTCCGCGCCCGCCGCGCGCACCATTTCGAGCACCCCGCCCGGCACGCGATCGAGGTACGGCACCGCGTCGCCCGGCGAATACTCCATCGCCACGCGCTTCCCCTTCACGAGCGACTCGAGCGTCTGCTCGAGCACCTTCCAGCTGCTGTAGCGCTCCGTTTCCAATCCTTGGGCCAGCGGTGCCAGGGGCCCTGCTCGATGTCGTGCGTCACCGCCACGGGGACGCCCTCCCGGGGTACAAAAGCGAACACTCGGCGCGTCACGAAGCCCTCGAGCGCCAGCGCGCCGGAGGCGATCGGATTGGCGCCCTGGAAGTCGTAGAGCAGCCAGCCGTCGAGATTGGCGTCCGCCAGCGCGCGCTGCAGCTCGGGAAGTGTTTCCGGTGTCAGCATCGCGTTTCGGGCGCTGCTCAGTGCCCGATGGAACGCCATTCGGCGCGCCACTCGCACATCCCTTCGCCCTTCCCCGCGCAGCGCACGTGGTCGACCGCGCCGCCGCTTGCCCCCAGAAGCCGCAGGAGCTCCTGCAGCACCGCCTCGTAGTACGCGCACCCCGCGCCCCGCGGCGCGCTGTCCAGCGTCGCCGACCGCGTGACCTCCAAGGTGAGGTACGACCCACTGCGACGCACCTTTCCGTTCAAGAAGCGCGACGCGATGCGCTGTACATGCCGGAGGGCTATCGGACGGGACAGGATGGAGGGCAGGACGGTGATCATCTGCCGCGTCGCCGCGGGGATGCTCAGATACGTCTGCATCGCCAGGTAGCGCCCAGCCGCGCGGAACACCGCCTCGGCGTCCGGACGGCGGCCGATCAGGCGGGCGAGCCCCACCGCCTCGTCGAAAACAGGGCGCTCTTTGCGACGCGCAGCGTCCGTGTAGCGCTTGATCTGCGCATACACGGTATCGCTCAGCCCCAGCCGCTTGTTGCGAAGCTCCGGGACGAACTCCGCATCTAGATCGCCATCAGGGCTATCGACATTGCGCACCGCCTCGAGAAAGCTTAGCGGGAGGAGCGCGTCGACGGTCGTGGACATGTGTTGGGAAGGGGCGACGGTGGGCTGGCAAGAAGCTAATGTCCGGGCAGAGTCCCTTCAAGCAGCGAAATGGGAACCTGGATGGCCGGCCGGGGCTTCATTTCATAGCAGCCGGAGGCGTTTCCGCAACCGGGATTTGCTCCGCGACTTGATCCGCGCCACGCGCGCTCCAGTATTCTGCACGGGCCGTCCATGACTAATTGTCCTTCAGGCGACCAATCGCCCTGCCAACGCACAATGGAGAAGCTCTACGAGTTTCTCAATGGTGAGCTCACCCCTGACGTGGATGAGCAAATCCGCACGCACCTGGAAGAGTGCCGTGGGTGCTTTCCGCATTTCCAGTACGAGCGGGTGTTTCTGCGGTTCATGGAAAAGCGCGTGATCATCGAGCGTGCGCCGCCTGCCCTGCGGCGCAAGATTCTCTCCGCGCTCATGAACGAAGAGGTCGCTCGCTCGCAGGAATGATCGAGCGAGCCGCGGCAGGCGCGGTGGTCGCAGCCGCGATCGCCGTGGGTGCGTGGCGTGCAAGGTCGCTGAGCCGCTCCGGCGCTGCAGCGGCCTTTTTCATTGGCGCCATAGCGATCGCCGCCGGCTGGGGATGGGGCGCGCTGCTCATTGTCTATTTCGTTTCCTCCTCGCTGCTGAGTCGAGTGGGCGCGTCGATCAAGGCGCAGCGCAGCGGCGCGATCGTCGAAAAGGCCGGCGCGCGCGATGCACTGCAGGTGCTCGCGAATGGTGGCGTGTTCGCATTGTCAGCCGTTGTCCAGCTCATTGACCCCTCCACGCTGTGGCTCGCCGCAGGTGCGGGTGCGCTCGCGTCGTCTGCTGCTGATACTTGGGGCACGGAGATCGGCATGTTGTCGCGCTCTGCTCCGCGCATGATCACGACGTGGCAAGTCGTGCCCACTGGTACATCCGGCGGGGTGAGCGCCACTGGTCTCGTTGCGAGTGTCATTGGTGCGCTGTTTATGGCCGCTCGCGGCGTGGTTGGTGCATCGGAACGTGATGCCTCGCCGTCGCAGTATCACTCGGCGGACTCGTCCGGCGCATTCGTCGATTCGATGTGCGGCGCGCTCTGGCAATCACGACGATTCTGCAGGCAGTGCGACAGCGCGACGGAGCGGCTCGTACACGACTGCGGCACGCGAACCGAGCGCGCGGGGGGATTTGGATGGCTGGACAACGACGGCGTGAACGCCGCGTGTACGTTGATCGGAGCGCTGGTCTGGGCGCTCGGCCTGTTCGCATAGTTTCGTGGCGCGCGTGAGCACGCGCCCGCGCGTGCTGCTCGTGAGCGCGAATCGCGAGCGCCAGCCAATGCCGGTGGTGCCGAACGGCGTCGCGTGCGTGGCCGTCGGCGCTCGAGCACGCGGGGCACGACGTGCGCGTGCTCGACCTCTGCTTCGCGCGCGATCCGCATCGCGCGGCGCGCGAGACGCGCGAAGGCGTTCGCGCCCGACGTGATCGGTCTCTCTGTGCGCAACATCGACAACAGCGATCTCATTGCGCTCGAGCACTACACGCCGGCGGCGGCGGCGCTGCTCGATACGCTGCGTGCGAGCGCGCCGAGGGCGCAGGTGATCGCGGGCGGCGCGGCATTCGGTGTGGCGCCTGAGGCGCTCTCGGACGAGCTGGGCGTGGAGCACGCGGTGGCTGGCGACGGAGAGCGCGCGACGCCGGCGCTCATCGCGGAGCTCGCCGCTGGGCGCACGCCTGGCGCGATTCCCGGTGTGGTGCGGCGCGTGGATGGCCGGCGCGTGCTCACCCCTCCCGGTGGCGATGGCTCGCTCGACTCGCTGCCGCCGGTGCACATGCATCGTTGGCTCGACCTCAAGCGCTACGAGCGACGCGGCGGCACGGTGCCGATTCAGACGAAGCGCGGATGCGTCTTCAAGTGCATCTACTGCACGTACCTCAACGTGGAAGGCTGGGGCTATCGCCTGCGCGAGCCGGAGCTCGTAGCGGACGAGATCGCGGAGCTCGCGACCGACGCGCACATCCGCCACTTCGAGTTCGTCGACTCGACGTTCAACGCGCCGCCGCGACACGCATTGGCAGTCTGCGAGGCGATCGCCCGTCGCAATCTCCGCGTGCATCTCGACACCACGAACTTCACCCCCGCCACCGCGCAGCCCGAGCTCCTTTCGGCCATGCGCCACGCGGGCTTCAAGTGGCTTGGGATCACGGCCGAGAGTGCGAGTGATCCGGTGCTGGAAAAGCTGCAGAAGGGATTTGACGTGGAGCAGCTGCGGAAGGTGGCGGAGAATGTGGAGCGCGCGGGGATGGGCGTGCTCTGGATTTTTCTCATCGGCGGACCTGGCGAGACGCCGGCGACACTAGCGGAGACGCTGCGCTTTGCGGAGTGGCGGCTGGAGCGCGGCGACGCGGTGTATCTCACCGTGGGGCTGCGCGTGTATCCCGGCACGACGCTGCACAACATCGCGATGGACGAGGGCGTGGTCCCGCGCGGCGATCCGCTGCTCGTGCCCAAGTTCTACTTCTCGAGCCAGCTGAAGATGGAGCCGACTCTCGCGACGCTGCGCGAGTTCGCGTCGCGTCACCCGAAATTCATGTTTTCCGCGGACTCGCGCTCGCCGCTGCTGCCGCATCTCACGCGACTCGCGTCGACGCTCCGCCTGCCGCGCCCGCACTGGCGCTACATGGGGATCTTCCAGCGGCTCAGCCGCTCCTTCTCGTGAGCGAAGTGGACGTATTGGTCGTCGGCGCCGGCCCCGCTGGCAGCTCGACGGCGTGGCACCTCGCGCGAGAGGGCGCGCACGTGATGCTGCTCGACCGCGCGCGCTTCCCGCGCGAGAAGCCGTGCGCGGAATATCTCAGCCCTGAGGCATCGCGAATTCTCGCGGCGATGGGCGCGCTCGACGCGTGTGAGGCGGCGGGTGCCGCGCATCTGGCGGGGATGGTGATCCGCGCGCCGAATGGAGCGCACATCCGCGGCGAGTTCGCTGCCGCGCACGGCTTTCGCGCGTTCCGCGATCGTGGGCTCGCGCTCAGGCGCCCGGTGCTCGACACCATACTGCTCGATCGCGCACGCGACGAAGGCGTAGAGGTGCGCGAGGGTGAGCAGGTCGTCGCAGTGCTGAAGGATCGCCGAGGAGCGGTGTGTGGTGTGCGCGTGCGCAAGTTCGGAGGTGGCGAGCAGGAGATCACCGCACGACTCGTGATCGGTGCGGACGGTCTGCGCTCCATTGTCGCTCGGCGCATCGGCGTGGCGCGACACGCGATCGGTCCGCGCCGCCTCGCCTTCATCGGGCACTATCGCGACGTGCAGGGGATGACGGACTTCGGGGAGATGCACGTGTCGCGCGATGGGTACGCGGGGTTCGCGGATGTGGGACACGGGCTCACGAATGTGGCGGTGGTGGTGCCGCGCGCGAGCGTGAAGGGGAACGTCGCGGGGGATCCGGCAGCGTTTCTCGAGCGGTGGATCGCGGCTGCATCCGGAGATCGCGCCACGCATGGCGAACGCCGCGCGTGCGACGACGGTGCGCGTGACCGGACCATTCGCGGTGCACGCATCGCGCGCGTGGTCCCGCGGCGTGGCGCTCGTGGGCGACGCCGCGGACTTCTTCGACCCCTTTACGGGTGAGGGGATCTACGCGGCTCTCCGCGGCGGCGAACTGCTCGCGCCGTACGCGCTCGAGTCGCTGGCGGCCACGCGCCCGCGCGACGCCGATGCGGCGCTCAAGGCATACGATCGCGCGCGGCACCGCGAGTTCCGCGGCAAGTGGGCGATCGAGCGGCTCGTCGCGCTCGCGGTGGCGGCGCCGGCGCTGCTCAACCGCGTGGCGGCGACGCTCGAGGCGAGCCCCGCGATGGCGGATCTATTCGTTGGCGTCGCGGGCGATTTCGTCCCGGCCCGCGAAGTGCTTCGTCCAGGCTATCTGGCGCGGCTCGTCTTCGGCAATGTTTCCCGGTCAAGGAACTCGCCGATCCCACTTTCACCGTAGTCATGCCCCTCTCGACCATAGATCCCGCCACCTTCCGCAGCGTGCTCGGCCGCTTCGCCAGCGGCGTCACCGTCGTCACCGTGCGCGATGTGCAGCTCTACGATCACGGGATGACGGTCAGCGCGTTCTGCTCGCTCAGTCTGGATCCGCCGCTCGTGCTCATCTGCATCGAGAAGAGCGCGTCGCTCCACAGCGTGCTCGCAACGGGGAATACCGCGACGCAATTCGCGGTCAACATTCTGGAGCGGAAGCAGGAGCACATCGGACGGCGATTCGCCGAGGAGCATCCGAATCGATTCGAGGGCGTGGGGTTTTCGCGGGGCACTACCGGAGCGCCGATTCTCGACGACGCGCTTGCGGTGGTCGAGTGCCAGGTGCAAAGCCGACATCCCGAGGGCGATCACACGATCGTCATCGGCACCGTCATCGCGTCGGCGACGAGCGAGGGGAGTCCTCTGCTCTACTATCGCGGCGGCTACGCCTCGCTGGAACGCTGAACAGCGCATGAGCTCCCCTCTCACGCCGGCGCGCCGGCGCGGCTACGAGATTCTCGATGATCCGCACGTCGACGATGCGGTTCGCACGCGCTCGCTCGAGGATGTGGCACGGTCGAACGCGATGTTCGGCGGGTGGCGCGCGGTGCGCGACGAGCTCGCCATCGTGCTGAACGCGATCGACGCGCAGCGTGTGACGCTGCTCGACGTGGGCACCGGCATCGGCGACATCCCGACGCTGGCGACGCGCTCGTGGCGCGAGAAGGGGCTGACGATCACGACGTTCGGCGTGGACCTGAGCGCGTCGCTGCTGCGCGCGGCTCGCTCGGGCGGGCTCATCCCGATCTGCGCGGACGCGCTCGCGCTTCCGCTCGCGACAAAGAGCGTCGACATCGTGTTCTGCTCACAGACGCTTCATCACTTCGAGACGAACGATGCGATCCAGCTGATCCGTGAGCTCGACCGCGTGGCGCGTGTGCGCGTGATCGTGAGCGACATTCGACGCAGCTGGCTCGCCGCCGCGGGCATCTGGCTCGCGTCGTTCCCGCTTCACTTCCATCCGATCAGCCGACACGACGGTGTTGTGTCCGTGCTGCGAGGCTTCACGCCCGCGGAGCTTCGACAGCTCGTGGACAAGGCCGTTCACCAGACTCCTGATACGCGACGACGGCTCGGATTTCGCACGACGGCATCGTGGATTCCGCGGCCGCTCACCACGTGACGAGCAGCACTCGCCCCACGATTGCACCGATTGACCTCGGCGCGATGCCCACGGGCAGGCGGATGTGTACAGTGGATGAGCTGCTCGTCGCGTGCGCCGGTGCGCCGCATCTTCGAGTTCGCGCGCGAGGTGGACCGCTGGCCCGAGCATCTGCCGCACTATCGGTGGGTGCGCTTCCACAAGCGCGCGAGCGACGGTGGCGGAATCGTCGAAATGGCTGCGTGGCGTCCGTTCGGCGCGCTCCGCTGGCCGACGTGGTGGAAGTCGGAGATGTCCGTGAGTGAGAGCGCGCCAAACGTGCGCTTTAGGCATATCGCGGGTATCACGAAGGAAATGGATGTCGAGTGGAGCTTTAGATCCGAAGGCGATGCGACGCGCGTACGTATCGTGCACGTGTGGAACGGACCACCGGTACCGCTCTTCGGCTCATTGGCTGCACAAGCGTTGATCGGACCGGTGTTCGTACATGGAATCGCGTCGCGCACGCTGGCGGGACTCGCCGCGGTGGCCGAGCGCGGTCCAGGACTTTTGAGAGGGTAGTCGCATGACGGAACGTCGCAGAGTGGTGATCTCGGGAATCGGCGCGATCACGCCCATTGGTCTCACGTCGGACGGACTGTGGGATGGTCTGCGCGCGCAGCGGAGCAAGGTTCGCGAGATCACGCGATTCGACTCGTCGCTTTTCCGCAGCCACCTCGCCGCGCAGGTGGATGACTTCGACCCACTCGACTTCCTCGAGGCAAAGCGCACGAAGAGACTCGACCGCTTCGGTCAGCTCTCAGTAGCAGCTGCGCGCATGGCGCTCGAAGATTCGGAGATCGATCTCGCTGCGGAGGACCGCGAGCGCATCGGCGCAATGATGGGCACCGCACTCGGCGGCGTTGGCTACGCAGAAGAACAGTGCAGCGCGTTCTACACGGGAAGCGTGAAGGATGTGGATCCGGCGCTCGCGCTGATGGTGTTCGGCGGCGCGTCGAGCTGCAACATCGCGATCGAGTTCGGTGTGATGGGCCCGAACTCGACGAATGCGATGAGCTGCGCGAGCGGCACGATTGCGATCGGCGAAGCATTCCGTCAGGTGCGCGATGGCTACGCGGACGTCATGCTCGGCGGTGGCGCGGAGGCGCCGTTATATCCGCTGTGCTACGGGGCGTTCGCTTTGATTCGCGCGATGTCGACTCGGAACGACGACCCCTGTACGGCATCTCGGCCCTTTGATCGCGACCGTGATGGGTTCGTGATGGGAGAAGGGGCGAGTGTGCTCGTACTGGAGGAGCGCTCTCGGGCGATTGCGCGTGGCGCGAAGATCTACGGCGAGGTCGCGGGATTCGGGATGTCGAATGATGCGTATCATATGACGGCGCCGCGGCCGGATGGGACGCAGGCGGCGCGGTCGATGAAGCGGGCGTTGGATGATGCAGGGGTGAGCGCGGGCGAGATCGGATATGTGAATGCGCACGGGAGCTCGACGCCGCTCAACGACAGCACGGAGACGCTCGCGATCAAGCAGGTGTTTGGGGAGCGGGCGTACGACATCCCGGTGAGTGGGACGAAGGGCTACTACGGGCATGCGTTAGGGGCGAGCGGCGCGATCGAGGCGGCAATCTGCGCGCTGGCGATGAAGCGGGATTGGCTGCCGCCAACGGTGAATCTCGCGAATGCGGATGATGCGTGCGATCTGGACTACATCAAGCGAGCGGGGAGGGCCGGCTGCCCGGAGATGGTGTTGTCGAACTCGTTCGGGTTTGGGGGGATTAATGCGGCGCTGGTGTTCAAGCGGGAGGGGTGATAGATAGGCCCTCAGCGCGAGCATTAACTCGGCAAAGCGTGTCAGGCACGCGTGACGCGCAGTTGCTCCAGTTGAACGCCAGGTCCTTGGGCGGCAAGCGCCGTCGGTAAACCAATCGCTGACCGGAGTTCGGTATGGACGAAGAGCGTAGCACTCCTCCTGACAGCTGGGCGACGCAGTGGCTCTCCGCAGTCGCGGACGGCACCCTGACCATGAGCCAACGCAAGCTTTCCTCGATCGAGGCGCGTGGGGGCGGCCTGGATGCGGTCGTAGCAGTGGCACGGGAGCGGGGTGTGCACTTGGCGCTCTTGATCGACGACAAGGGGCAGGAGTTGGTCGCGGCCAGCACGCACCCCATCAAGGTCCTCTGCTGAATCGCGCGCTCCGCATGGGAGCACGACCCGCCCCACGCGCGCACCGGCGCCCGCGTGAGGAGCGCTGCCCTATCGCGCCCAACGACAATGCTCCTGTACCTGCAACGACGCGCCTGCTCGACGGGCGCTCGCATGTAGATGTGGAGGTCGTGGAGCCGGGAGTGTACTTCTACGTCACCCCGTAGAGCTGCCTAGCCGGCAGGACGGCTGGGTTACTAACAGGGTCATCCCAAGCGGCTGCGACTCTCGCGAGAAATGACAAACTCCACAAATGGGTGAGCCAATGACCCCGATCGATCGCCCCGAGGATGCACCGCAGGCATTTCAACTCGCCTGGAATGCGCACGATATGGCGGCCTTCGCGGCGCTTTTTCACACGGACGCGACGTTCGTAAATCGATACGCGCGTTACGTGCGCGGGGTGGATGAGATCGTTGCCCTGCATCAACCCATTCACGAAACGATCTATCGTGATTCCACACTGGAGAACGAACTGATCGACGTCACCCCAATCGGGGATGACGTTGCGATCGTCCATTTCTGGGTCCGCCTTCGCGCTGGTCCAGCTCACCCAAATGGCGCGCATGAAGTGGACACGCTGATCCTGGCGGTGGTGACGCGGCGTGAAGGCCTGTGGCGAATCCAGGCGCTCGAAAACGTCACTCTGGCAAACCCGCGAACAGGAGAGTCGATCCTGCGGCGATAATCTCTTGAGCGCGCGCGCACCCGAGCTCCTGTTGGACTCGGCTGCACCCAGTCAACGCGTCAACTGTGCGCGTTTGTTATCGGAACCACGCCCTCTCGAGCTCGTGCCGCTCCTCGACCGACCCATCACCATTCCGCGTGACCGACACCGATCGGATCACCAGAATGATTCGAGGCGCCCACCCAGATGTACGACTCATCCCCGGGCTCGCCAACCTGCACCTTCCAACAGTCGAACTCACCGCCAGCAACTCGAATCGTCTCGCGACCCACGACGCGTAGCGAGATCGTCTCCCACGGTCGCAGAAAATACTTGTACGCCCTCGGGTGAATCGGCGGAGCGATGTCGATCACGCCATGCCAATCGGGTCTGAGTGGCAGCGCGGGTACGGCGAGCGGCAGTGCGAAACCGAACGGGAGCTGGCCTTCCTTCATGCGAAAGGGAAAGACTGCAGTCGTGTCGAGATGGCCCTTCATCCAGATTTTGATCTTCGTCGAATCGAACATAGCCTGGATGCTGCCTGGCGGATGCTGGGTGTGGTAACCGCTGGCGAAATAGAGTGGCGTGAATCCCTTCGCCGAGACGACCAGCGTATCGTGGTGAATTCCAAGTAAAGGGGGACTTTCGCCATGGGCAAGAATCGCGGGCTCTCCGTTCCACGATACGCGCAGAACCGTGATGGACGATGATGGATGCGTGCTGGTGGCCAAGCCGTCTGTGATCGAGACACTCGAGTAGGTGAAGGTGCCGCTCCTGATCTGCGAAGGATCGTATGCGATCGGAACGTCTCGAGCAGGCTCGGCCCCACACGCTGCGGAAATGCCGAACGCAGAGACCATGAGAATGCCGCAACTCCGGTGAATCACCTGTCGCCGACGCGTTCGCACACGCAGAGTCCATGGAGTTCAACGCAACACCGTTGTGACCGGAATCGGCGAGGAGGTGCGGAGGCCCTGTCATCACCGCTACAGTCACGACTGCGGCGGCTATCGCGAGCACCGCTGCAATGTGGCGAGTGTTGAGGCGAGGACGCGCATTCATTGCGTCGTCCGTTTGAAGCGCGACCCGCTCTCCCTTCGCACGTTGGGCAATGATCCTCGGCAGTGCATCATCGCGAAGTGGAGGCACGTCGAGCGCACTAACAGCATCTCGCAACACACGCGCGCTCGCTTCGTCGTCAATCGGAGCCGTCATGCGTCTCCCAGAAGTGCACGCAGCTTTCGCCGCGCACGGTGGAGTCTGACCTCTGCAGTTCCCGTTCGAATACCAAGCAGACTTGCGATCTCCGCGTGCGAGTACCCCTCGACGTCGCGGAGCATGAAGACGACGCGCAGATCGCTGGGCAGCGCCGCAAGGGCGGTCGCGATCGCCAAGCGATCGAGGAGGAAGTTCGACATCGCCGTTTCCCGTTCACTGTCCGCCCGAAGCGCAGTCGCGGCGCGACGCTTCGATGCGCGCATGCGCATCAGCGTCGTTCGAACTGCGACCTTGCGAATCCAGGCTGAGAAATCGCCGGTGCCGGAGAAGGCACGGAGGGCCTCGGGCAGCCCAATGAACACATCCTGCACGACATCGTCCGCGTCGTCAGCGGACATCGTCAATTGATAGGCGACACCGTGGACGTGCACACTATGAAGCTCGAATAGCGCAGCCAGGGCATCTTGCGATCCCGACGCAGCCTGTGCGATCAAGGTTCGCTCGTTGGTCGACGCGATTTCTGGCTGGACTGGCATCACCCTATAAATGCCGCAGAGTTGGACGATCTTACAAGGCGCACTCCGGCTTCGGCTGTCTCACTTACAGCTTACTGTTCTCTCATGACGGATAACTCACGCACGCTTGCGGACTTCATGGAGGCCGTGTGGAATCGCGGTGACGCGGAAGCTGTCGACCGGTTTGTTGCCGGACCGTACACGATTCACAGCGACCCCGGCGACCCGTGGGACGGTGCGACGCTGACTCGTGAGTAATTCAAGGCACGACTCGCCGTCTCGCGCGCGCCTTTCCCGGATGTTCGATTCGAGATCACGGACACCGTCGCCGACGGAGATCGTGTAGCGATCGCGTGGCGAATGCTCGGGACGCAGACCGGCCCGATGGGGCCCTACCCTCCCACGGGTCGCAGCATCAATGTGCCTGGGATGACCATCTACTACTTTCGCGACGGTCGCATCACTGGACACCGGCAGGTCGTCGACCGCATCGCGGTGGCGCAGCAGCTTGGGCTGATGAATGCCAGCGGGAGTGCCGGATGGTAGGGCTGGCATCAGCCGCTAAATGCCGCAGAGTGCATCGATCTTGCAAGGCGACGGCTACCACTTCTGATGCGATTCCCGCATCACGCGCAGAATGCTCGTTGCCACCAGCCATGCGGCCCCGCTGATCGCCCACGACGTCGCGAACTCGGACCACGTCCCCGGCGAGGTCGGCGTTGCAAGAAGCATCGGAACCCACACGAGAACGGTGAATGCGCTCAGCATTACCGCTTCGAGCGTCGCCGCAAGCCGCGCGAGTATGTTGAACAATATCGCCAGCCCCGCGACGACCTGCGCTGCCCCAGTGAAGTAGGCCAAGGCCGTGTGGAACGGCAGCCACGCGGGGATGAGCGGCGCGGTCAGGTTCAGATACGCGAAGTGCGAGAGCCCGAACGGAATCAGCGCGAATCCGAACACGAGTTGCGCAAGACGAGTCGCACGCGCGCTAAAGGCGCACAACACCCACGCGCCCGTCAGTAGCGCGAGCATCTCCGACATCGACTGCCAACTTCCTACGACGAGCGGTGTTTTCAGAACCGGCGGGAGCTTGATCACGATCAGCAGCAGCGCGAAGAAAATCAGAAGCGCTCGCGCCGCGAGTGCCTCGGTGCGCTTCACCATCAGGGCGGCGCCGCAAATCAGCATGAGCGCCGCCAATGCGTGTCCGAGTGCGTGACGGACCGGCACCGACGCGGGGAACGCTTGCCAGATTCCGGCGAAGTCGCCGTAGACCACGCCGACAATGCCGAGCGCGATGATGCCCGTCGCGAACACTGCTCGTGCCACACGTTCGTGCTTCACGATTCGCAGTCAGTTGGATGTTAGTGCGCACTCACGGCGGGCGAATTCGCCCTGAAGCGACATCGCTCGATAGATGGCATGAAACGCCGGATTGTTACAGGTGTGCAGGAAATTCGAGTCAACTACCCGCACCGGCTGCGTTGACTGACAGGTGACCGCCAGCCAATTTCGCGTGCATGACTGATGATCGGCCTTGGTACCGGGAGCCCGAGACCTTCATCGCGCTGGCCGCACTCATCGTGAGCCTGTCCGCGATGGTGGTCGGCATATACGAAGCCGCGCTGCAGCGCGCGCATGATCGCGCAGAGGTCTGGCCGCACGTCGAGGTGGGCACCTTCACCACTCCGAAGGGCGCGGCGGTCACGCTCGAGAATGGTGGCCTGGGTCCCGCGATCATCAAGAGTGTCGTGGTGACGGTCGACGGGAAACCGCGCCACGACTGGCCCGATGCGTTGCACGCGCTGATCGGCGCGGTGCCCGCGGACTATAGCAATCAAACGGTCGTCGATCACGCGCTGCGGGCAGGGGAGCAGGTGACGATCGTCGCTCTCGCAGCCAAGGACCTGCCGAAGGACTTCTGGCCAACAGTGCAGCGGGTGGGCGTCACCATGTGTTACTCGTCCGTGTTCGGCGACAGTTGGCTGCTCATCACCCATCTGGGCGGCAACGAGGTCTGGCGTTCGGTCGACGCGTGTCCCTCTCAGCAACCCGGCTTCGATTTCTGACTTCTTTTCAGCGGTCGAGGAGCATTCCGTCCGTTCAATTTCGAGAATTCGGCCGCGAGAAATGGTAAATTCCCCATGGATGCCTAGCACCGACCTCCCCAACTCCTCGCTCACGTCCGCGCCCCCCTCCTCCGCCCTCGCCCGCGAGACCGAGCGCCGGCGCACATTCGCGATCATCTCGCACCCGGACGCCGGCAAGACCACGCTCACCGAGAAGCTCCTCCTCTACGGCGGCGCGATCCACCTCGCCGGCTCCGTAAAGTCGCGCCGCGCCGAGCGGCATGCGACGTCTGACTGGATGGAGCTCGAGCGGCAGCGCGGTATCTCGGTGACGTCGAGCGTGCTGCAGTTCGACTACGAGGGGTTCCGGATCAATCTCCTCGACACGCCTGGGCACGAGGACTTCTCCGAGGACACGTATCGCACGCTCATGGCGGCGGACAGCGCGGTCATGCTCCTCGACAATCGTCGCGGCGTCGAGGATCGCACGCGACAGCTGTTCGCGGTGTGCAAGCGGCGGCGGATGCCGATCTTCACGTTCGTCAACAAGTGCGATCGTGCCGGTGAGGATCCGCTCAAGCTCATCAGCGACGTCGAGGCCGACCTCGAGATCAACTGTTATCCGGTGACCTGGCCCATCTACCGCGACAGTGCCTTCGCCGGGGTGTATGATCGTCGTCGCAAGCGCGTCGAGATGTTCGAGCGCGGCACCGATCACGGGTCGCGCATGGCCGCCGCGCAGAGCTCATCGCTCGACGATCCCGCCCTCATCGCGCTGCTCGGCGACGACGCGCATCATCGGCTCGTGCAGGAGATCGGGCTGCTCGACGCGGCGGGACACGAGTTCGATCACGCGGCGCTGCTCACGGGCGATCTCTCCCCGGTGTTCTTCGGGAGCGCGCTTACGAACTTCGGCGTCGAGCCGTTCCTCGAAGAGTTCCTCGATCTCGCGCCGCCGCCGTCGCCACACGAGTCGACCGCAGGCACCGTCGAACCGACGAACCCGGAGTTCTCGGGATTCGTCTTCAAGATTCAGGCGAACATGGATCCGCGGCATCGCGATCGGATCGCCTTCGTGCGCGTCTGCTCCGGGCACTTCGAAGCCGGCATGCAGGTCAAGCTCGGTCGCACCGGAAAGCTCGTGCGACTCCCAGCGCCGCAGCAGTTTCTCGCGCGCGAGCGCAGTGCTGTCGAAGAGGCGTGGCCAGGCGACGTGATCGGCGTCGTCGACAAGGGGACGCTGCGGATCGGCGATACACTCTCGCCGAACGGCGACGTCGAGTATCGCGGAATCCCGCGCTTCGCGCCGGAGCACTTCGCGCGCATCATCGGCACGGATCCCATGCGTCGCAAGCAGCTCGACGCGGGGCTGCGTCAGCTCACTGAAGAGGGCGCCGCGCAGGTGTTCTTCACGGAGCCGGACGGCGGCCCGAATCCCGTGATCGGCGCGGTGGGCATGCTGCAATTCGACGTGATGCTCTTTCGCCTCGAGCACGAGTACGGCGCGCCGTGCAGACTCGAGCGCCTGCCCTATCGCTATCCGCG
This sequence comes from uncultured Gemmatimonadaceae bacterium, assembly GCA_963792685.1. Classification (GTDB taxonomy): domain Bacteria; phylum Gemmatimonadota; class Gemmatimonadetes; order Gemmatimonadales; family Gemmatimonadaceae; genus FEN-1250. Next base: position 159,596 of record CAWBWW010000001.1, read on the forward strand.
CTGGGTCACGGGTCCGGAGGCGGCGATCGAGCGCGCGTCGCGAGGCAGCGGGCGCATGCGACTCTACGACTCGAAGGGGCTATCGCTGCTCGTGTTCGATGAGCAGTGGACGCTGCGCAGCACGCAGCAACACGAGACGACGCTCACGTTCCACGAGGTCGCGCCGCTGTAGCGCGACGCACCTACGTTCCGCTCAGGAATGGTGCGAAGAGCGGTGCAGCATCCATATCGGCGAGATCGGGCGCATCAATGCGAAGCACGAGATCGTCGCCCGACTCGTGAATCGAGAATCGCAGGAATCCGCAGCACTCGCGCTCCTTTTCCACGAGCTCACGAACTTTCTGCGCAGCCTTCGGGTCATACACGAGGCGCAGTGAAGCGCGCTCCGAGCGAGACTCGCGCAAGAACGCTCGATTGAGCTCGGTGATCCCGTGAACGCGGTCGGCCAGTGCATCGGCGGAAAGCGAGCACGCGATCGGCAGCGGGGTCGTCATCGCGCCTCGACAAGATCGATCGGCCCTTCTACACCAAGCGGCTCGAGGGCGACGGCGGGCAGCTCATCGCGCACAGGCGTCGCGCGACGCAGTATCTCGTACACTCGCGCTGCCATCATCATCCCCGTGATCGGGGCAACCCAGTACACCCAATGCGCGTCCCACAAGCCGCCCAGGATCGCAGGGCCGAGCGATCGGGCCGGATTCATCGATGCACCGGTGAGCGGCCCGCCCATCATCGCGCAGAAGCCGACCGTCATTCCCACTCCGATCGCGCCGAACCCTCCGGGCACGCGCTCATCCGTCGCGACCGCCATGATGACGAGCATCAGCGCGAACGACAGCAGCCACTCGATGGCGAGCGCTCCTCCCGTGCCGATCCCCAACGCGCGGGCCGGCAGCGTCGCGCCCATCTCCCCCACGGCACCGAGCACGGCGCGCAGCACAGCCGACGCCGCGATCGCGCCAAGGCACTGCGCAGCAATGTAGGGGATTACGTCGCGCAATGGAAATCTCCGCACGGACCAGAAGCCGATCGTCACTGCCGGATTGATGTGCGCGCCCGAGATGTGACCCGTGGCGAAGATCATCGCGGTTACGACGAACGCGAACGCCAGCGAGACTCCCGCATGTGACACGGCGCCGCTCGACGCGGTGTTCACCATGGCCGCGCCGGGGCCGATCAGCACCAGAAAGAAGGTCCCAATCGACTCGGCCGCCAGTCGGCGCGCGTCCGTCAACCCGCCTCTCCGTCGTCCGCGCTCGCAGCGGGCGCCAGCTTACCACCCGCGAGCAGATAGTCCGCGAACTCGTCCGGCAGCTCGCTCGCCCGAATCGCGCGCACCACGGCATCCACATCGTACTCGACACGGATCACCTCGACGCTAACCGCGTCTTTCGATACCTCGAGAATCACGTAGCCCGCGCGCCAGTCGCCATCCTTCGGCCGTCCAACACTTCCCGTGTTGACGAAGTGGATCCCCTCGATCGTGCAATGCCACGGCAAATGCGTGTGGCCGAAGCACACAACGTCGCCCGAGTTGGCGCCGGCGATCTCGCCCATACGCGACATGAACGAATCGGAGCGATCCTCAGTGAGGTACAGCGTGTTGAGCGTCGGGGAGCCGTGCACGAGGATCACTCTTGGTCCCGAAACGTGCCCGCCGAGCGGGCGGAGATCGATGCGGAACGGAAGCGTCGCGAGCGCGCGCTTCACCTCGGGGGACACGTGCGCCTTCGTCCACTCGAACGAGAGATGCGCGAGCTCGGCCTGCTTCGGATCCTCGTACTTGCAACCGCAATGCTTATAGTCGAGACCGACTGTCGAGTCGTAATTCCCCGCGATCCCCGGTATCGCTGCGTCGATGATCCGCTGCACCGTCTCGTTCGGCCACGGCGCGTAGCCCACGAGATCGCCCAGGTGGTACGTCGCGTCAATGTCGGTGTGAGCCGCGATGTCCGCGAGCACCGCATTCAGCGCCGGAAGATTCGCGTGCACGTCCGAGATCAGCGCGTACCGCATCACGCCTTTTCGGCCAGCGTGAGGCACATGACCGTCGCGCTCGCGGGACACGCGCTCACGAATTCTTCTGTTTGTCGCACCGGCTCCGGTACCGCATCGCGCGTCGTCTTCACGAAGCCGAACGTCGGGAAGTACCGCTCGGCCGTCGTCGTCAGCAGATACAGCGCGCGAATGTTGCGCGCCTCCGCCTCCGCGATGATGCGCTCGACGAGCTGACGTCCGAGCCCGCGATCGCGCCACTCGGGGGCGACGGCGGTCGAGCGCAGCAGTGCGTGCTCGCAGCAGATCTCGAGTCCCACCACGCCCACAATGCGCTCACCGCTTTCTGCCACGATGAACGTGCAGAGCGCGTCCGCCACTCCATCCACCGGCAAGCCACTCGAGGTGAGCAGCTGCTCGACCGCGCCGAGGTCTCGCTCGTGAGCCGGACGGAGAGTGACGTTCGAAGTTCCAGTTGCCTGTGTCATGTCGAACCTCATGCGAATGGACTACGCGCAGCATCCGGGTGCGCAGCACGCCGCCGTGCTCTTCGCCGGCTTCGTCGCGCGCACGAACGCACTCAGAAATTTCCCGTCGATTTCCTGCGATACCGCCGCCACATCGAGCCCGGACTGGGCAAGGAACGCGGCCGCATCCTTCGCCTCGTAGAAGCGCGTCGGCTCGAATGTCGGGTGCTCGAAGCCGACCTCCTCGAGCAGCCGCGCGAACTCCGACTCCTCCAGCGCGCCCGCAATGCAGCCAACCCACAGCTCCATGCTCTGCCGCACGGCGGCCGGCACTTCGCCGCGCACCACGACATCGCTCACCGCGAACCGCCCACCCGGCTTGAGCACGCGGAACGCCTCGGACAGCACCTGCCGCTTGTCGCCCGAGAGATTGATCACGCAGTTCGGAGATGATCACGTCCACGGACGCATCGGGGAGCGGGATCGCCTCGATCGCGCCTTTGAGGAACTCGACGTTCGTGACGCCCGCCTCCGCCTGATTGCGGCGCGCGAGCTCGAGCATCGAGTCCGTCATGTCCAGCCCGTACGCCTTCCCCGTCGGCCCCACTCGGCGCGCCGAGAGCAGCACGTCAATGCCGCCGCCGGAGCCCAGATCGAGCACGATCTCGCCGGGCGCGAGCTCGGCCAGCGCGGTCGGATTGCCGCAGCCAAGGGACGCGAGGACGGCGGCTTCGGGGAGCTCCTCGAGCTCGCCGTTCACATACAGGTTCGTGGTGATCGGATCGGTCTGGCCGTCGAAGGCGGCACCGCCGCAGCAGGAGTTGATCGCGCCCGGCTGCGGCGCGCAGCACGCGCCCGCCGCCTGCGGAAGCTCGGCCACCGCGAGCACGCGTCGCGCGGCATCGCCGTACTTGTCCTGCACGACCTGAGTCAGCTCTGGTGTCTGTGTCATCGCATCACCTTCAATCAAAAAATGTTGATGAATCGGGTACGAATCCGGATCGCGAACGAAACGTGATTAGCAGCAGCGACCGACTTTCTTCAGCTCGCGCCAATGCGCCGACGGCTGGAGCGCGACGCTCACGTCGTGCAGCTCGGCCAAAGCCTCCGGAACGATCGCGTAGTAGGACCAGCGGCCCTCCTTGCGATCCGTCACGAGCCCCGCCTCCTTCAGCACGCGCAGATGGAAGGACAAGCGCGACTGCGCCGCGTCCAGCTCATCCGTGAGCTCGCACACGCACCGCTCACCGCCGCGGAGCATCTCCATGATCTCGAGGCGCGTCTCATCCGAGAGCGCATGAAACAGCTCGGCGGCACGAGCAAGGCTGGATTCGACTGCTGTACTCATGAGGATGAATATATCAACGATTTTTGATATGTCAAGAGCCGGCCCCGCAGCAGCCTCAATCGCGTTGCCGCGGCAGCCCCGTCTCCCGCAGGTCCGGCGGGTAGTCCGGTGGCTGCGCCGGGGGCATTCTCCCCTGCTCCGCGATCCGCTCCTCGTAGTCCAGAACGTTCGGCGGCACGTACGGCTTGTTCACCACCGGCATCGACGCGGTCGCGTATTTCGCACGCCACTGCCCCACCGACTCATCCACAACCTCATCCGTGATCCGCGCATCGTCGCGCGTACCATAGTGTCCGAGGCCGCCGTCGATGGTGCGGCGCGCCGGCGCCCAGATGCGATACCAGAGCGTGAGCGAATCATGGAGACCGCTCTCGCTCGGCGGCGCGCCATCCAATGGCGACGCGTCGAGCTCGAGCCGGCACGTCGTCGTCACGCGCTCAATCATCCAGCGCAGTGCGAGCGTCGCGAGTCCGCGCTGTGGCCACGCGTAGCCGCCGCCCACGTCCGAGTGCACACCAGTGAACCACCGCTGCTCGATGCGCTGCCCGTGCTCACGCGCACTCGCCTGCTGCAGCCAGAGTGTCGGCACGAACGGGCGGCGGCGCTCATCCACCGCGACTGCGTGAAAGGCGCAGTCCACCCAGCTGCTCAGCGTCACGTCGTGGAAGCCGACGAGATGCGATGTGGAATGGCCGAGCAGTCCGACGGGGATGCCGAGCGAGCCGACGGTGTCCCACACGCCGATGCACGTGATGCGGAAGTCAGGGTGCGAGTGCTGCTCGCGAAAGTCCACCGCGAGTTGCGCGTTCGGCGCGCTTGCGTCACCGCGCTTGCGATACAGCTTGAACGCCTCGCGCACCGCGTCGTCGACGCTCATTCCCGCAGGCAGCTTCTCCGGATTGATGACGCCGCAGTTGCGCACGAGCCCCGCGAGACTGCGCACCGTGTATGCGCCTCGGCTGAAGCCGAAGAGATAGACGTAGTCGCCCGGATGGTAGTGATCGACGAGAAAGCGGTAGCACTCCTGGATATTGCGATTGAGTCCGTAGCCGGTGGCGCCGCCGATCACGCGATCGATGAAGCCGCCGGTGCCCACACCCGGATGGTAGTACGCGAGCTGCGGCGTACCGTCAGTGGCGTGTGCCTTCACGAGTTGATACGTGAGCCACACGTTCGTCGTCGCGGAGCTCCCCACCGCGTCGGTGTCCCTCGTGCTGTTCCACGTTCCGTCCGCGCAAATGATTATGCGCTTGTGCGTCTGGCGAACGGCATCGGAGGGAAGATTCTGGCGCAGCTGCGCGGGCGCCGTGAGTCCGCCGCGTGGAGGCGGTGTGATCTGCAGCGTGGGAACGCCGCGATCGCCTCCGGTCATTTGCTTTCGGTCAGCGCCTTGACCAGCTCTCGCCGGATTGTGCGACCGAGAGATTCCTGGCCTGTGAAGTGGTGCACCTTCTTCCATCTGGGCAGCGCCACGACGGTCTTCGCCATCATCGGGTGTCCGCCCGCGCTGCCGAAGTCGCTGAAACGCCTGCGAATTCGCTCGCCGAGCTTCGCGTTCGGGGAGAGCGAGCGCAGACTCATTGCGAAGTTGCCGCCGAACACGCCAGACACCGCGGAGATCTCTGCGCCCGCCATCCCGAGACAGAACTCCGCGAGCTGCGCGACGATGTGCTCCTGATCCGCGGGGAGCAGGCCGAGGTGGAGGTAGGCGAGCCCGTTGCGCACACGCGCGTGCTCGAGCGCAACGCCGAAGCGCCGCAGCGCGAGCGGGCGGTACGACGGATGCTGGATGCGTCGCAGCGCCACGTGATCTGCGCGCGGGAACAGGAGCGCGAACATCTGCAGATCCTCGTCGCTCGCGGCGCGCGACAGCGACTTGGTGTCGGTGACGATCCCGTACAGCAGCGCTGTCGCCAGCTTCGTGTTCACGCCATCCGCATTCGCGGCGAGCAGGTATTCCGCCGCCATCGTCGCGCTCGCGCCGTAGTTCGTGCGCACGTCGCGGAAGCGCGCGCGATACGATCCCGTGCTGGGGTGATGATCGATCACCGCGGCAACGCCGGCCGAGAGCGCGTCGCCGAAGTACGGCGGCTGCACGTCAACGAGCACGAGCGGCGCGAGCAGGGGCAGCCGCTCCTTGGACACGTGGCGCACGTGCTCCTTTAGCTCCGCAATCAGCCGCTGATTTTCCGGGCGCGTGATCTGTCCCGCGGTCACGATCGGCGAGCGCGCAGCGGAGAAGCCGAGCGTGCGGCGCAGGGCGAGCGCTGACGCGATCGCGTCGGGATCGGGATCGTTCTGCACGAGGAAGGTGCAGCGTGTCGCTCCGGCGAGCGCGCGGCGCAGCGCGCGCACTCGCTTGCGCGCGGCCGGGTCCGCGCTCACGAGCGCGGCGAGCCTGCTGTGAATGATGTGGCCGCGTTGACGACGTTGCGTCATTCGCCCTGCCCCGTTCGACGCACCCGTCGTCCGTTACGGCCCGCTGCGATCGACAAATTTCGCATCATAGCGGTCCATCGAATCGCGGATCACCTGCATCGCGTACGGCGCCTGCTCCCACCCGATCGTCTGCACGCGCTTCCCTTCCAGATCCTTGTAGATATGGAAGAAGTGCTCGACCTCGCGCAGGTAATGCTGCGGGATGTCCGCGATGTCGAAGTATTCCTCGTAGAACGGATCGTTGCTCGGCACCGCGAGAATCTTGTCGTCCGGCTCGCCGCGATCCGACATGCGCAGGCAGCCGATTGGTCGCGCATCGATCTGGCACCCCGGAAACGTCGGCTCGTTGAGCAGCACGAGAATGTCCGCCGGATCATGGTCCTCGGCGAGCGTACGCGGAATGAATCCGTAGTCCGCCGGATAGTGCACCGCCGAATAGAGCACACGATCGAGCTTGAAGAGTCCGGACTCCTTGTCGAGCTCGTACTTGTTCCGGCTGCCGCTCGGGATCTCGATGACTGCCGTGACTTTCTCCGGTGGATGCGGACCAGCGGAAAGCCCGTGCCAGGGATGGATCAACGCGCAGCCTCCGCGGGCTGCGGCGCATCCTCGCGTGTCATCGTTCCCTTGTAGTTCATGGGCGCTTCGTCAACGCCGAAATTCGTCTCGTTGAGCTTCGCGATGCGCGCCATCTCCTCACTCGTGAGATCCTCGAGTTCGCTCGCAGCGGCGAACTCGGCGAGCTGCTCGTCGTCGTAGATGTTCGGCAGCGTCGACACGATGCGCGGCTCGGCGAGCAGCCACTTGAGCGCGGCCTGGCCGAGTGTCATGCGCTTCGTGAGGAAGTCGAGCGTGCGCACTTTCTGAATGCCGTTGATGAGCCACGAGCGCGGCCGGTGGCGGCGATGATCGTTCTCCGCGAAGACCGTGTCTTCCGTGTACTTCCCCTCGAGCATCCCGGACGCGTGCGTTACGCGAACGTTGAAGCACGCAGTCCGGCGCGTGCGTTCGTGCGGCGTCGAGCATCGCGGTGCCGGGATGCTGCTCGAGGATGTTCCAGATCATCTGGATCGTGTTGATGTCCGGCTCGCGCTCGCACCAGCTCGACCGCCTCGTAGAGCCACCCGATCGCGGGACCGAACGCGGCGCCCCACGCGCGAACTTTTCCTTCGCGCACGAGCTCGCGCATCGTCTCCCAGATCTCGGGCGTCGCGCACGTGGTCCATCTTGATGTTGTGGAGCTGGAGCACATCGATGTAGTCGGTGTCGAGTCGCTCGAGACACTTGTCCACGGCGAAGCGCATGAACTTCGGCTCGAAGCGCTGCGGAAGCTCGCTCTGTCCACGACGCGCCTTCGCGGCTTCCTCGTCGTAGATGTCGTAGCCGATCTTGGTGCCGTACACGACGTCCGCGCGGCGCCCCGCAAATGCTTTGGCGAGCTGACGCTCACTGCGGCCGTTCCCGTACGCGTCGGCCGCATCGAAGAAGGTGACGCCGTGCTCGTCGAGCGCGCGGCGCATCATCGCGACCGCCTGCTCGTCGGTGACGTCGCCCCACCAGCCCGTGGAGAGTGTCCACAGGCCAAACCCGACTTCGCTCACGCGAACGCCGGTGCCGGGAAAGGTGCGGTATCTCATTGGAGAAGTCGGGCGGCCTCGGTCGCGAAGTAAGTGAGAATGAAGTCCGCGCCTGCGCGCCGAATACCCATCAGCGACTCGAGCATCGCGCGCTCGCGATCTATCCAGCCACGCTCGGCTGCTGCAAGAAGCATAGCGTACTCGCCACTCACCTGATAGGCAGCAACAGGGTAGCCGGTCTCCTGTTTCACGCGCGCAACAATGTCGAGATATGGACCAGCGGGCTTCACCATTACGGCGTCTGCGCCTTCCTCGATGTCGAGCCACACTTCGCGCATCGCTTCATCGGAGTTCGCCGCATCCATCTGGTAGCCGCGACGATCGCCCGACTTGGGCGTGGACTCCGCGGCCTCGCGAAACGGACCGTAGAACGCGGAAGCGTACTTTGCTGCGTACGCCAGAATCGCCGTGCTCGTGAGCTGCTGCGCATCGAGCGCGCGCCGAATCGCGCCCACACGCCCATCCATCATGTCGCTCGGCGCCACGATGTCGGCTCCGGCAGCGGCGTACGCGAGTGCCGCGCGCGAGAGCAGCTCGAGCGAGGCGTCGTTGTCCACTTCGCCGTCGCGCAGAATGCCGCAGTGTCCGTGATCGGTGTACTCGCACATGCACACGTCGGTCATCACGACCAGCTGTGGGAACTGCTTCTTCAACGCGCGCACCGCGTTGGGAACGGGTCCTTTGTCGTCCCATGCGGACGAGCCCGTCGCATCCTTGCTGTCGGGAAGACCGAAGAGGATCACGCCGCCAACGCCTTCTTCCGTGGCGGCGTCGACTTCACGCAGCATCTCATCTACGGAAAGCTGAAAGACGCCGGGCATCGAGCCGACGGCGTTCCTGATCTTGGAGCCCGAGCGCACGAAGAGCGGAAGCACGAGCTGCGATGCGGAGAGGCGAGTCTCCTGCACGAGACGGCGGAGCGACTCGGTTCGACGAAGCCTGCGCGGACGATATTCTGGAAAAGACGGCATGTGTGGTTAGTTGACTCAGTCAAGTATTGCGTGCACGTCGCTCATTCAGGCTGCGGCGACGGAATCTTCGCGTTGCTCTCGCGAAGTGCCGCGAGAATCTCGGTCGCACCATCGCGACGCATTGTCGCGGCGAGCGCTTTCCCGGCTTCACTCGCGGACTGCGTGCCCATCACGAGCGAGCCACGCACCATGCGCTTGCCATGCAGATCGCTCACGAGCGCGTGCAGTACCGCGTCCGCTCCTTCGCCTATGAGGAGCGCACCAATTGGCACCTGGCATCCACCCTCCAGTGCCGCGAGCAGCGAGCGCTCGGCCTGCGCGGCGAACGCGCTCGCCGCGTGATGCAACGGCGCGAGCAGCTCCGCCATTCGCGGATCGTCCTCCCGCGCCTCGACGGCGATCACACCCTGCCCCGCTGCAGGGAGCCAGTCCGGCGCGTCGAGCCAAGCGTCGATCTGCTGTTCGCTGCCGAGACGCTTGATTCCCGCAGCCGCGAGGATGGCCGCGTGCACCTGTCCCTCGTCCACCTTGCGCAGGCGTGTGGGCACGTTGCCGCGCAGCTCCACGACCTCGAGATCCGCGCGCCGGTGCAGCAGCTGCGCGCGACGTCGGAGGCTCGACGTGCCCACGCGGCTGCCACGCGGCAGCTCCTCGAGCGACTCCGCCCCAACGCGATCGTTGACCACGAGCACGTCGCGTGGATCCTCCCGCTCGAGCATGGCGACGAGTGCGAGCCCGCTCGGCAGATCTGTCGGAAGATCCTTGAGCGAGTGCACGCAGCAGTCGACCTTGCCAGCCACGAGCGCGTCCTCGAGCTCTTTCGTGAACAGTCCCTTGGCGCCGATCGCACTCAGCGATTCGTCGAGCTTCTTGTCACCAACAGTCTTGAAGGTGACGAGCTCCGCGGTCGTCCCGCGTGCTTCGAGCGAAGCCTGGACTATGCGCGCCTGCCGAAGCGCGAGCTCGGAGGCGCGCGTCGCGATCCGGACCGTGGCTGTCATGGCTGAAAGCTGACCCCCGATAGCGGTGCTCGCTAGCGCGCGAGGTGCTCCGTGATCGCCTGCACTAGTGATGGAATCGTCGACTCGGATGCTTCAATGGCGACTGGCACACCGAGCTCGCGCGCCGCATCGCTGGTGACCGGCCCAATCGACGCGCCACGCACTGCGCTCGCGCGCTCGGCGCCGAGTGCGGTGACGAAGTGGCGAACGGTGGATGCGGAGGTGAAGGTCACGAGATCGACCGTGCCGGCGTCGACTGCATCGCGCAGCGTGTCGAGACCCGAGAGATCCGGCACCGAGCGATAGATCTCGATCTCGTCCACCGTCGCGCCCATCTCGCGCAACGCGTTAGGGAGGAGCTCGCGCGCGCCGGCCGCTCGTGCAAAGAGCACGCGCGCGCCGCGCACGTCGTCGCGCGTGCGCAGCTTCTCGATCACACCTTCGGCCACGTAGCGATCGGGAATCACATCGACCGCGAGCCCGTGCGCGAGCAGCGCGTCCGCAGTGGCCGGGCCAACCGCGCAGAGCTTCGTGCGCGCGAGGGCGCGCGCATCGAGGCCGAGCTCGCGAAGCGTCGTCCAAAGCATCTCGACGGCGTTGCGGCTCGTGACGAGGAGCCACTGATGCTCCGCGAGATCGCCGAGTGCGGTGCGCAGCGGTGCGCGATCGAGCGGCTCGATGCGAATGGACGGCGCTTCGATGACGTTCGCTCCCGCGATCTCGAGCATCGTGCGCAGCTGCGACGCCTGCTCGCGTGCCCGGGTGACGACGAGCGTGCGGCCGAAGAGCGGGCGGCGGTCGAACCAGCTCATCTGCTCGCGAAGTGCGACGACGTTTCCGACGATCGCGATCGACGGCGCGATGATCTTCTCGCGCGCGGCAGTCTCGGCGAGCGTGGCGAGTGTCGCGGTGACGGTGCGCTGGCGCGGATACGTGCCCCATTCGATCACCGCCGCCGGCGTGCTCGGCGCGCGCCCTCCCTCGATGAGCGCCGTCGCGATCTTCGCGAGCCGACTCACGCCCATGTAGAGCACGAGCGTTCCGCCGGCGCGGGCGAGCGCCGCCCAGTCGGTCTGGTCCTTGTCCTTTCCGGGATCTTCGTGCCCCGTGATGAACGTGACCGACGTCGACAGGCCGCGATGCGTCACCGGGATTCCCGCATATGCCGGTGCGGCTACCCCCGCGGTGATGCCCGGCACGACTTCGAACGCGAGCCCCTCGGCGGCGAGCGTGATCGCCTCCTCGCCACCGCGACCGAACACCATTGGATCGCCGCCCTTGAGCCGCACCACACGCTTCCCGTCGCGCGCGAGTCGCACGAGCAGCGAGGTGATCGCGTCCTGCTCCATGGAAGGCGCACCGCCGCGCTTCCCTACGAAAATCTTCTCGGCCGTCGTGGTTCGCCCGATCCAGGCGTCGTCCACGAGCACCGGATTCACGAGCGCGTCGTAGACGATCGCGTCGCACGAGACGAGCAGCTCGCGGCCGCGCACCGTGAGCAGCCCCGGATCCCCGGGGCCAGCGCCCACCAGATACACCACGCCTGTGCTCACGCGCGTTGAGTTGGCGTCGAGCACACGCGCGCGGCGCCACGAGCGCTCAGCGTCCGCGCCTCAGCGCTATCCGGCGCGCGGCCACGCGCTGGCGGCGGCGCCAGATGGTGATCGTGTACAGCGTGTAGATGCCCATCGCGGCGAAATACGCCGCGTAGTAGAAATTTTCGTTGTGTGGCATCAACGCCCCTCCTCGAGCTCGAGCTCGTCGCGCTCGCTCGCGAGGCGGTAGCGCTGTCGCACGAGCGCGAGATAGAAGAGCATGAACGCGACGAACGAGAGCACGAGCGTGGTGAGCATCTCCGGCGGTAGCGACGGCGCGCTTGGCTTGATCACGATCGGCCGAGGGTGCAGCGTGCGAAAGAGATAGACGCTCAGATGGATGAAGGGGATGAGCAGCGAGCCGAGGATGCCAAGCACCGCGGAGTAGCGCGCGCGCAGTGCGCGGTCTTCGATCGCGCCGCGCAGTACGAGATAGCCGACGTAGATGAACCAGAGGAAGAGCGTGAGCGTGAGCCGCGCGTCCCACGTCCACCACGTGCCCCACACCGGGCGCGCCCAGAGTGGTCCAGTTATCAGCACGACCGTCGTGAACACTACGCCGACCTCGGCCGAGCTCTCGGCCGCGCGATCGAGGCGCAGATCGTGAAGCCAGAGATAGCCGACGCCCGACAGCGCGACGACACCGAACGCGAGAAACGCCGCGAGCGCTGCAGGGAGATGCAGATAGAAGATCTTCTGCGCCGGCCCCTGCACCGCCTCGAATGGCGTGTAGTAGATCACGCGCACGAGCGCTCCCCCGATCGCGAGCACCGCGATCGTGAAGAGCCAGTCGATGCTCGACTGCCGCGCCGGTGTTGCGCCGTCGGTCGCTGAAACGGACGCTGTCGTCATTCCTCGATGGTATACGGAAAGGCGAGCATGCACGCCACCACGAACACTATATCGAAAGCCAGGAGCAATTTAAGCCATCCGACGCTCTCGCTCCCGGGTCTCCCCGAGAGGAGTCGCGCGGTCACCTGTGCCGCAGGGATCACGATCGGCACGAAAAAGGGGAGCGACAGCACTGGCAGGAGCATCTCGGCCAGCTTCGTGTTCACGGCCATAGCGCTGAACAAGGTGCCGACAGCCACCAGGCCGATCGCGGACAGGAGTGCGACGAGCACGAGCAGCGCGCCGTTCTCGAGCAGTGGCACGTTATAGAACAGCTCGACCGCCGGAATCGCGATGACTTGTACGGCGACGACGAACACGAGATTCGCGAGCGCTTTGCCGAGGTAGATCGACTCGCGCGAGATCGGAGCGCCGAGCAGGGCGTCGATGGCGCGGTCGGCCTGCTCGATGCCGAAGGAGCGCTGCAGTCCGAGCAGCCCCGAAAAGGTGAAGATCCCCCAGAGCACGCCGGGGGCAATGTCGAGCGACGACACCGCGCTGGAGTCCCACGCGAAGTAGAAGATCACGATGCCGAGCAGCGCGAACGTCGCGGCGGAGAAGAACGCCGTCCGCGTGCGAAACTCGATTGCGAGATCCTTGCGCGCGATGAGGAGCGCCGCCGAGAGCGTGCCAGGCGCAATTCTAGACGCCACGTCCCATGTGCTCGCGATAGACGGTGAGGTACGTCGCGGGATCGATGCTCTCGCCGGGTTCGAGGCGCACGAGCGCGCCGGATCGCATGATGGCTGCGTGCGTGGCGAGCGCGAGTCCTTCCGCGATCTGGTGCGTCACGAGCACCATCGTGGTGCCGGCGGCGCGGAGCTCGGCCAGCTGCGCGGCGAGTGCCGCGCTGCCGGAGTCGTCGAGGCCCGTGAAGGGCTCGTCGAGCAGCACGATGCGGGGCTCGTGCACGGTCGCGCGCGCGATCGACACGCGCTGCTGCATCCCGCGGCTGAGCTGGCGCACCGGCGTCTCCGCGCGCTCCGACATCGCCATGCGCTCGAGGGCGCGCGATGCTGCGGCGCGGGGGTCGCGCACACCAAACAGGCGCGCAGTGAGCTCTACGTTTTCCCGCGCGCTGAGCGCGGCGTAGAGCATGCTCGCGTGCGAGATGTAGCCGACGACGCCCCGCAGCTCCGCGCCGCCCGGGAGCGCGACGCCTGCGACAGTGCCGCTGCCGCTGGTGGGTCGCAGCAGCCCGGCCAGCATGCGGAGCAGCGTGGTTTTGCCAGCGCCGTTCGGGCCGAAGAGCGCGAGACAGTCGCCCGCCTCGAGCGAGAGCGTCACATCGGTCACGGCAACGCGGCCGCCGAAGCGGCGCTCGAGACCATTCGTCGTGATCACGGCGCCACTCGCCGCGAGCGTGCCGGTGGTCACGCGCCGGGGCTCTGGTCGGTCACTGTGCTCTGCGTCTCGGTGCGTGGCGGGCGCGGAATGTATTTGCTCGCGTGGCGCGGCGAGCGCTGACGGAGCGCGGCGCGCAACGCCGCAACGTCGAGAGCGCGCGCCGCGAGATGCGCGGCGTACGAGTGACGCAGCGTGTGCGGCGTGATCCGCTCGGCCACGTCATCGTCGAGACCGGCGGCTTTCGCGAGCCGCTTGAGCCGATCCCACGCGCGCTGCCGCGACGTGTGCAGCCGCGTGCGCGGATGGATGAACACGAACGGCTTGTGCTCCTTCCGAATCGGCTCGGGACGCATGGCGAGCCATGCGCCCATCCACGCAGCGGCATCGCCCTCGATCGTGAGCTGGCTCTCCTCGCCGCGCCGCCCGATGACGTCGAGCTTGATCACGGAGGGGCCGCCGCGCACGGCGTCGAGCGTGAGGCCGATCGCCTCGGAGATGAGCAGCGCGCCGTGATACGCGATGCCGTACAGCGCGAGATCCATCGCCGCCGCCGCATCGGTGACCGAGCGCTTCTCGAGATAGGAGAAGATTGCGGCGACGTCCGATTGATTGATGATGTGCGGCGCGCGCGGCTCGGGCACCGGCTCCGCGAGCAGCTCGGCGGGCCCGGGCGCGCGGAGCTCTTCTGCGATTACGAGATAGCGGTAGAACGCCTTGATCGCCTGGAGATGCCGGCGCACGGTGGGTACGGACCACCCCTCGAAGCTCGCGCGCGCCTGGAGATAGTCGGTCAGGTCCGCGGGAAGAAGCTCGAGCACCGGACGCGGGACGAACGCGCGCACCAGATCGGCGACGTCGGCGTGATACGCCTCGACGGTGGCATCCGCCTTTCCCTCACGCTCGAGCCACGCGGAAAAACGGTGGACAGGATCGTAGTCGGGCTGGAATTCCGGGTCGGGGAGCGCATCGGCGGAATCAATCACGCGTGAAAGTGTAGCACTCGCATCGCACACCGGCCAACGACCACAGCCGCAGTGGCGCGCGCACCCGCTGGCATCCATGCGTCCGCCCGCTAAGATATTCTCTCGCCTCTAGCCCAGACGGAGCATGACCGACATCGACGTGCTGCTGCAGGAGCACCGCAAGTTCCCGCCGCCGGAGGAATTCCGGCGAAGCGCGAACATCAGATCGCCCGAGATCTACGCGCGCGCCGCGCGCGACTACGAGGCTTTCTGGGCCGAGTGTGCGCGTGAGCTCGAGTGGTCGAAGCCGTTCACCGAGGTGCTCGACTGGCAGCCGCCGCGCGCCAAGTGGTTCACGGATGGTGAGCTCAATGCCTCGGTGAACTGCGTCGACCGGCACGCGCGCGGCGACCGGCGCGACAAGCCGGCGATCGTGTGGGAGGGCGAGCCGGGCGACGCGCGCACGCTCACCTACGCGCAGCTGCTCAATGAGGTGAGTCGATTCGCGTCCGTGCTCGACTCACTCGGCGTAAGGAAGGGTGATCGCGTCGCGATCTACCTGCCGATGATCCCCGAAGCGGCGATCGCGATGCTCGGCTGCGCGCGCATTGGCGCCATTCATTCGGTGGTGTTCGGTGGATTCTCGGCGGAATCGCTGCGCGACCGCATTGTCGACGCGCAGGCCAAGCTGCTCATCACGGCTGACGGCGGATATCGTCGCGGTCAGGTGGTGCCGCTCAAGAAGAACGCGGACGAGGCGATCGCCCAGACCCCGACGATCGAGCACGTGATCGTGGTTCGTCGTTCGGAGCAGCCGATTGGTGGCACGCCCGCGTCAATGAAGAGTGGGCGCGATGTGTGGTGGCACGAGCTCATGGCGAACGCGCGCGCGCATCGCCCCGCAACGGCGATGAACGCTGAGGACATTCTGTTCACGCTCTACACGTCGGGCACGACGGGAAAGCCGAAGGGCATCGTGCACACGACGGGCGGCTATCTCACGCAGTGCGCGTTCACGACGAAGGCTATCTTCGATCTGAAGGAGAGCGACGTCTACTGGTGCACCGCCGACGTGGGTTGGGTGACGGGACACTCGTACATCGTGTACGGCCCGCTCGCCAACGGCGCGACGTGCATGATGTACGAGGGCGCGCCGGACTGGCCTAAGAAGGACCGCTTCTGGGAGCTGTGCGCGAAGTACGGCGTCACGATCTTCTACACGGCGCCGACGGCGATTCGCGCCTTCATGAAGTGGGGCGCGCAGCACGCGGACAAGCACGATCTCTCGAAGCTGCGGCTGCTCGGATCGGTGGGCGAGCCGATTAATCCGGAAGCGTGGATGTGGTATCGCGAGCACATCGGCCACGACCGCTGCCCGATCGTCGACACGTGGTGGCAGACGGAGACGGGCGGGATCATGATCTCGCCGATCCCGAGCGTGACGGAGACGACACCGGGCAGCGCGACGGTCCCTTTCCCAGGCATCTTCGCCGAGCTGCTGGACAACGACGCGAAGCCGATCCCGGTGGGCGGTGGGTTGCTCGCGATCACGAAGCCGTGGCCGGGCATGCTGCGCACGATCTGGGGCGATGACGAGCGCTACGTGAACACGTACTTCTCGAAATGGCCAGGCCGACCGGATCTCTACTTCCCGGGCGACGGCGCGAAGCGCGATGCGAACGGCAACTTCTGGATCCTGGGCCGCGTCGACGATGTGCTTAACGTCGCAGGCCATCGCATCGGCACGATGGAGGTAGAATCCGCCCTCGTCGCCCATCCGGCGGTGGCCGAGGCAGCGGTGGTGGGCAAGGTCCACGAGCTAAAAGGCCAGGCGCTCGCGGCGTTCGTGACTCTCCGCGAGGGAAGAAAGCCCTCAGCGGAACTGAACGCCGAGCTCCGCGACCACGTGGCCGAGAAAATCGGCGCAATTGCGAAGCCCGACGACATCATCTTCAGCGCCGACCTCCCCAAAACCCGCTCGGGCAAGATCATGCGCCGCCTCCTCCGCGACATAGCCGAGGGCCGCGCCTTGGGCGACACCACAACCCTGGCCGATCCCGCGGTAGTAGCGGCGCTGAAGGATCAGTACGAGTCGATGGAGAGCTGACAAGGAGATAGTCTCGGCCCCGATCAATCCGTTTAAGTCCGTTTCGATCCGTTCAATCCGTATCCGAAGATGTTATAGCCGGCCCGGGGCAGTTTCGAGTGCAAGCTCCGCGTGATGAAACACATGCATCAACTTTTTCGATGATACGGATTGAACGGATCGAACGGACTGTGACGGATGCCCGCAAACGAGCTTCTGGAGGAGGCACTCTCACGTTCCGTAATCGGAGCTTTCTATGAGGTGCACAACGAGCTCGGATTCGGATTTCGAGAGTACATCTATGCACTCGCGCTACAGAGGGAACTGATTGCTCGAGGTCATCAAGTCGAGCGGGAGATGGGTGTTCCCGTCTACTATCGAGGAGAGCCGCTGGCACGGCAGACGCTCGACATGGTGGTGGACGAAAGGCTCGTGATTGAATGCAAAGCAACTGAGCAGCTTTCACCTTCTGCAGTGAAGCAACTCTTCAGCTACCTGAGCGCAACGACAATGGAAATCGGGCTCGTGCTTCACTTCGGACGTGAAGCCACCTTTCGCCGCGTCATCTGCGAGAACCGGTTCAAGAAGCACCGCTCCCAATCCGCTTCCAGTACAAGCGCGTGCCCGTGAGCTGACCGTAAGGGGTGAGGGCGTAGCCCGGGATTTCGCCCGCGAAGGTGTAGCCGTGGCGCTCGTAGAGGGGGGAGGCGCCGTCGACCGTGGCCGTGTCGAGCACCAGAAGGGTGCGGCGGTGAGATACAGCCAGGCGCTCGGCTTCCGTCAGGAGGGCTGAGGCTATTCCGCGGCGGCGATGGGATGGGGCGGTCATCATCTTCGCGATCTCGGCGCGGTGGGGCTGGTTTGGCGGGCAGTCGAGCAGCACCGTCACCGTGCCCGCCAGACTGCCGCTTTCGTCGTCGAAGGCGCCGAGGATGATCCGCTGCCCTCGCGCGGCGGCAGCGAAGGCGGTGTCCCAGAAAGCGCGGGCGCGCTCAGGCTCGAGCGGGTGCATGAAGCTCACCGAGCCATTGTTCGCCACGACATCGATCATCAATGCGCTGAGCGCCTCGCTGATCTTCGGCGAGGCGCTCAGAGGTTGGATCCTGATCCCGGACACGTTCGTCCGCCGGCTCAGGCGCGACGGATCGTGCGCACCCGGGCATCCGAGGCGTCGTCCAGGCGGAGCGGCGGGCGACCCGTCTCGTCCGGCCTCGCGCTCTCCGTGGTGCGCCGGTGATAGGGCACCAGGTCCTCGCCGAGCACCACCAGCGTGCGGGTGACGACCGTGCTTGCCAGAGGCTCCGGGATTCCCATCACGCGCACGTACGTCTCGATCGCGCGGTCGAACGGAAGATCCTCGGCCAGATTGTCGACAAACATCAGGGCGTTCTCGACGTGCGCCTGCACGATCGACTCCTCCGCGCGTGCCTGTGCGAGGCGTAAACGCTTGTCAGCAGAGGGGTTGAGCTTTCTTGAAAATATGCGTTCAGGGAACAGCTGACCCAGCATGCGTGCTCCGATTCGAGAGATCGTCCCACCGGCGCTGCCCTGCCCAATGCGGACTGAGGAGGCATAGTGCGTACCACTGCGCTGCCCCTGTGAATAAACGACGGAAGCCCTGCAACCGGCACCAATTCTATCACTCGCCGTCGGTACCGTCCATACGGTTGCGCACGCCAGCAGGTGTCACCCAGCCGATCAACGCGCGAGTGCAACTTTTTGTTTTCGGAGGCGCTTAGGAGGATTCACACCAAAGACACAGGTTACGGTGATAGCGCTACGATTCGACCGGGTCGGAACCCTCGACGCACTTCAGCTCTCGGACATCCCCACGCCCTCGCCGGGTGAAAACGAGGCGCTCATCCGCGTGCGCGCCGCCGGGCTGAATCCGAGCGACGTGAAGAACGTGCTCGGCAGCTTCCGCTACACCACGCTTCCGCGCACACCGGGCCGCGACTTCGCTGGTGTGGTCGAGAACGGGCCCGACGAGTGGGTCGGCGCCGAAGTGTGGGGCACCGGCGCGGAGCTCGGCTTCACGCACGACGGGACGCACGCCGAGTACATGCTGCTGCCGGTGAGCGCGCTTGCGGCGAAGCCATCGTCACTCTCATTTCCTCTCGCGGCGAGCTGCGGCGTGCCGTACACCACCGCGTGGAACGCGCTCAGACGCGGTGGGTTGGTGGTGGGTGATCGGCGGCTCGTGATTATAGGCATCGGCGCCGTCGGCAGCGCGGCGCTCGCACTCGCCGGTGTGCTCGGCACCACGCGCGTCGTGGCCGCCGTACGCGAATCCGATCTCACGCCAGAGCTGCGCGCGTCCGGCGTGCCGATCGTGCTGCTCACCAATGCGAAGGCGTTCGCGCGCGACGTGCACGCGATCTTCGCCAGCGGCGGCGCCGATCTCATTTTCGACACGACCGGTCACTGGGTGGATGCAGCCGTGGGTGGGATCGCGGAGTTCGGGCGGATAGCCACGATCGCGGCGCCAAAAGGCGGGCACGTCGATCTGCCGCTGCTCGATCTCTACCGCGCAGGCGGCGTGCTCGTTGGCGTGAACTCGCTTCTCTACGACGTGGACGCGTGTGCGGAGATGCTCGAGCCGATCGGCGACGCGTTCGACAGCGGGCAGATTCCGCCGCCAAAGGCCGTGACCGAGGTGCGACTCGACGACGGGCCCGCGGTGTACCGCGAGGTGGACGGCGGGAGCTCGGAGAAGTTCGTATTCGTGATGCCCTGAGTCACGATCGTGCCCGGCTCACCGCGTGCAGATCGGCGACGCACACGGCAAAGATCACGACCCAGAGCAGCGCGGACGACACGCACCAGATGCAGATCGCGTGGATCACGAACAGCTCGAGATAGGTGAGCCACGCGGAGAAGAGCACGCTCCATCCCGACAGCGCCACGAGCAGCTGCGAGATCGGCACGCTGTCTTCGCGAGTTTCGCCGCTGCCCACCATCGCGAGCACGAGCAGTGCGGCATACGCGGCCAGCCCCCACGCGGCGATCGGGAGCCCCAGCAGCGTCGACCACTTGCTCGTGTTCACCGTTTCGCATGAGCCGATCGAGCAGCTCAATACGCCGATCACGCCCACCTTGTACAGCGTGAGGTAGAGCGCGATGCAGATTCCGACGACCGCGAGCAGCGCGATCGTTTGTCGTCGACTCACTTCTTCGCGGGCTTCGCTGCGGCCGTGTCAGTCTTCGCTGCCACCGGCGGCGCTTCCTTCGACGCGCTGTCGACGTACGCCTTGAACATGTCGTAGCTCATCGCGCCGGGAATCATGCGGGTGCCGATGACGAACGTCGGCGTCGACTGCACCTTGCGACGATTTCCCTCGGCCTGATTCGCGAGGATGCGCGCGCGATGCGCCTGCGAGTCGTAGCACGTCTCCCAGGTATCCGTGTTCAACCCAAGCTGCTTGACGTAGCCGAGGAAGATCTTCTTCGGATTGTCGGTGGCTTCGCCGTTCCAGTCGGGCTGGTTGTGGAAGAGCATGTCGTGCATCTCCCAGAACTTTCCCTGATCCGCTGCGCACGCCGCGGCGTTGGACGCCTGCATCGTGTTCTTGTGAACCGGGAGCGGGAAATCGAAGTAGCGATAGCTCGCGAGACCGGCATTCACGATGCGATTGCGCACATCGGGCTCCGTGATGACGGCGAAGTTGCCGCATGCCGGGCACTCGAAGTCCGCAAACTCCAGGATCTGCACCGGAGCGTTCGCGTTGCCAAGCAGATAGCCCTCGGCCTGCGCGGGGGTGATGGGCGCGGTCGTGACGTTGGCGATGGCGCGTGGCGCGCGAGCGGCCTTCGCGATGAAGATCAGGCCGACCACCGCGACCAGTGCAATGGCGATGTAGAAGTTTCGCGGCGAGTTCCCCCGCGACTTGCTCACCACGCCGGGTCGTCGTCCTCGTCCGCCGTCCACTCCTTTGTCTGCCATTGGCTCTCGCTTCGTTTTTGGGCATCGTCCACGATGCGCCGGTTTTCGGCGACATCGGGCGTGTCGTAGGTCGCTCGAACTTCGTAATGGAAAAGCTCGCTGCGGATGTCACCGATGCGCTTCGTGAGCTCGCCCGCGTAGCGCAGAAGCTCACCACGTGAATCGAGCTCGGTGATGCGCGCCGCCAGCTCGCGGAGCAATGCCTCGAGCTCCCGCGCTCGCTTATCGTCGTACGTTTCCTCGGGTTCCGACATGCTGCTGCCTCGGGTGGAGCACGGCCCGCACACACGGCCGTTCCGCGTGTCGCTCTCGAATTCTCCGAAAGCTACCGGGAGGATGATGTTGCGCAAGCAACCATTGCCCGCTGTAGCTTTGACGATTCACGCCCCCTGCGGAGCCACACATCCAAGCCGACATTCTCCGAATTCCGGCCGGCGGCGGCGCCCTGCACGTCGAGCGTTTCGGACACGGCGGGCAGCCGGTGCTGCTCATCCACGGATTCCCGACATCGAGCTTTCTCTGGCGCGCGATCGCGCCGCGACTCGCCGAGTCCGGGCACACCGCACTCGCGATCGACATGCTCGGCTACGGCGAGTCGGATCGTCCGTTCGACGGCGACTACTCGATCGCCGCGCAGGCCGAGCACATTGATCGTGTGATGACGGCGCTGCGCATTCCGCGCGCGGCCGTAGTCGGGATCGACGCAGGTGGCGGCGTAGCGCAGCGGCTCGCGGTGACGCGGCCCACACGCGTCGCGGCGTTGATGCTCATCAACAGCGTCGGATTCGACGAGTGCCCTGCGCGCGACGTGAAGGTGGTGCAGCGCGAGACCGCGCGCTTTGCCTTTCGGCTGACACAAGGGATGCTCGGCGCAGCGCAGCTCTTGCGGCGCGTGCTCGAGGGAAGCGTCGCCGACCGCGAGCGCATGCCCGCGCGGCTCGTCGCGCGATACCTGGCGCCGTACGTGGGCTCAGAGGGAGTGACGCACCTGCTCGCGGTGGCGCGCGCGCTCAGGGCGGAGGACGTCGCCGATCTGGCACTCAAGTCGATAGCGGTGCCGACCACGGTGGTGTGGGGGGAAGCGGATCAGTGGCTGGACAGCGGTATGGGAGAACGGCTGCAGGGTGCGATCCCCGGAAGCGTGCTCGTCAAGTTGCCGGGGGTGGGGCGGCTCGTCCCCGAAGAGTCGCCCGACACGTTGACGCAGCTGATCGATGAGCTCGTTCGTCGCGGAGTCTGAGCTGGATCTAAGGCCGGCCAGCGGTAGTACGGAAATGGTCCGGAAATCGTGCTTGCAACTACTGGAACGGCTCGTTCGTTTAGTGGAAAGACAGAGTGAAAACGCTTATATTGGTAGGACTTCCACACCCACAGGATGCATGGCCAACAACAGCAGAAATAGACGCAAGGAAGTGAGCGTTCCAACGCCGTTCGAGCAAGCACGAGATGAGATGTTCCAGCAGGTGATTCGTTGCGGAGTGCCTCAGGCGACTCCCGAGCACCAGGAAGAGTGGTTCAACGACACGATGGCGTACCTCGAGGATCGGTATCACGAGCTGACCAAGGAGCAGCTGGCAGAGCTCCGCACGCTGGGTCTTCGCTTTTCGCAGCCGCCCAAGTCGCGCATGGAAAGCGAGACGGTCGACGCAGCAACAGCCGCGTAAGTCTCGAGAACGCTGCACATTTGCATGATCGCCCCTGCGCTGTACGCGCGGGGGTTTTGTTCATCCGGGCTCGCGCAGCTCAGCGACTGCGGCGCACGCCGGCACCAATGCGTAGACCACCGCCGAGCCCTGCCTCGAGAAATGGGATCATGTGTTTCCAGCGCGGACCGTTCGCGCCGACCACGAGAATCGCGACGGCCCGCCATTCCTGCGAGCCGGACGCGTCGTAGCGTGCACCGATGCCGCCGCCCGCGTAGGGCGACCACCGCATTGCGTGGCGCGGGTCGATGAGGAAGCGGAAGATCGCGTCACCGCGCGCGCTGAAGCTGGTTCCACCGCCCCCGCCAAACGCCGGGCCCGCTCCCGCGGCGAGCTCGAGATGCAGCTCCGGGGAGACGCGGACATCGGCGCCCAGTGCGCCCTGGAGCGTGCTCCGGTGCGCGATGATGGCGTCGACACGGGCTTCGGGCGCAATGGCCTGTGCGCGGCCTATGGCCGCCGTGGCGCCCACTGCGAGCACCGCCGCGAGCGCGTAGCGCAGCGTGCGCATCACGCCTCTGCGCGCTGGCGCTTGAGCAGCAGGGTGTAGTCGATCACCGCCCACACGGACGCCGCGCCCACAAGCCAGATCAACGGCCGCAGCACGGAGGCGTGCAGCACGAGCGCGAGAACCGTCGCAAGCTGCAGTACCGTCACCACCTTGCCGGACAGCCGCGCCTTGAAGTTCTTCGGGTCGAGGCCGGAGAGGTAATACGCGACGATGAAGCCGATCGCGGTCGCAAAATCCCGAAGGAGGATGACGAAGTACTCGAGCGTCGAGATTTCCCCGGCGACGAGAAAGGCCGAAATCGCGACGAGCACGAAGGTCTTGTCGGCGATCGGGTCGAGGAGCGCGCCGAGGCGGGTGGTCTGTTGCCGACGGGCGAGCCAACCGTCGAGTACATCGGTGAGCGATGCGGCGCCAATGAGGGCGACGCGCACCGGCGTCTGCTCGCTGACCAGAAATGCGGCCGCGAGCGGGAAGCGCGACGCCGAGAGGATATTCGGCACGGTGAATACGGGAACGCGGCGCACCACGCAAGTTAAGCCTGGGCCCGGAGTGCTTGCCAGCACTTTGCTGCCTTCGTAGTACCTCGTAGTACCATAGACACGTTCATCCGAGCACACCAACATTCCCGAAATGTCGTCCACGCCAGAGCTGCTGGGCTCTATTCCATTGTTCGCCGCGCTCGCTCCCGACGAGCTCGGGAAGATCGCCGAGCTGTGCGAGACCAAGAGCTACGAGTCGGGAGAGTACATCTTTCGCGAGGGGGAGCCGGGGAACCGGCTATTCATCATCGTGGAGGGTGGGGTGCGCATCAGCCGGCAGATTCCCGGCGCCGGGGAAGAGGCGCTCGCGGTGCTCAAGCGCGGCGCGCTGTTCGGCGAGATGGCGGTGTTCGACAAGAGCGAGCGGTCGACGGATGCGATCTCGCACGGCGGCACGACGGCGTTGACGATCTCGCGCAGCGAGTTCGAGATGCTGCTCGAGTTCAATCGCGACCTCGCGTACAAGGTGCTCTGGGCGGTGGTGCGGATGCTGAGTGGGCGGTTGCGGTCGACGAACGAGTCGCTCAAGTCGTTCCTCGCGCTGTCGATGTTCTGACAGTGGTCGGCACGAGCACGGCCGGCAACGGCGCATTCACGCACATCACGGCCGATCTCACTGGAGTGGCCGCGCCCGCGCTGCGCGATGCGACATCGCTGATGGGACTTCTCATCGCTGCCGCGGGCGCGGCGGGCTTCTCGAGCATCGGTGCGCCCGTGGTGCGTCAGCTTCCGGACGGCGAAGTGGCCGCCGTGCTCTTTCTCGACGCGTGCCACATCACGCTGCGCACGCTCCCCGATCGCGAGATCCTGCTGCTGGACATCCTCGCGCCCGTCACGCGTGACGCGCAGAAGGCGCTCGATGTGTTCACGCGCCGGCTCACACCCAAAAACATTCGCAGCGAGACTCGAACGCGCGGATGAGCACCCTCCTCGCGCCCGCGCAGCTCGCGACGGCGCATCTCGTGCTCACCGCGCTCGTGCTCATCTGGAATCTCACGATCTCCGGGCGCGCCGCGCGGCTGCAATCGACGCCGCGCGCGATGGCCTTTCTCTGCGCGCTGTGCGGACTGCTCCTGCTCCCCGCACTGACGGTGCTCCTCGTCGCGACATTGGTGCTCACCGGGCGCGCGCTCTACACGCTGGCGTGGGTGTGGCCCGCAACGACGATCATCGTCGCCGTGCAGGCCGCCTACGCGCTCTCGTCGCGCGCGGTCGCTCCGCCGATCGGCGTGCCGATCGTGGCCCTCGACATTGTGCTCGCCCTCGTCGCGCTCACGCACTACGCCGTGTACCGCGGCTACGACGTTCCAGCGCCGCTCCTGGTACTCGGCGCCGCCGATGAGAGCTCGCTCGCCTACAGCGCGAGCCCGTTTGCGCTCCTCATCCCGTATTTCCTTCACGTTCCCGTCGTCGCGCCGCCCACCAAGGGAAGACGCGGCGCCGGCACCGTGCTGCGCACCGCCGTCGCGGTGCTCGCGGGCGCGTGGGTTACGATCATCATCCTCGATGTGCCCACGGCCACCGGCGCTGTACGCAGCTACGCCGCGTACACGAACGAGCGGCTCACCGAACGCGCCGACAGCGACTTCGCGATCGGCCTCAAGATCTTCCCCACCCTCAACGGCGGCGCGCCGCCGCTCGCGATCGAGGGCGATCTCGACCTCGCGGACACGGTCGGCGCGCAGGCGCTGAGCGTCTATCTCTCCCCGGAAGGAATGGGGAACGCATCGCTCGACTCGCTCGCGCACACGCTCGCCGACGAGCGCGGCGACCGCCAGCTCCTCATCGCGCTCGATCTCTCGCACGAGTCGAAGCCGGCCGCGGCGCAGCAGGGCGCGTACTTCAATGCGCGAGTTGCGGATCTCAACCGGATCGTGCACACGCTACATCCCGACTTCATCGTACCGGCGATCGACCCAAACGGCGCTGCGACACGCGCGCTCGGCCGCGTGCCGATCGCTCTCTGGGTCACGTACTACCGCAAGGCAGCCGCGGTCGCGCATTCGGCCACTCCCAAGTCGCGCGTGCTCGTGCACCTCGGCGGCTTCGGCGCGCGCGACAGCGCCCTCTACGCCTGGGCCGCGGCGCCCGCATCTCCGATCGACGCGATCGGCCTCACGCTCATCCCGTGGCTCGGCGGCGCCACCACGCTGGACGCGCGCATGCGCACCGCCGACAGCTGGCTCGCGAGCTATCCCGAGCCGAAGGAGCACTGGGTGCTCGAGGCGAGCGGGCTGCCGATGGCGCACGGTGAGCAGAATCAAGCGCGCGCGATCTGGGGAACGATTGCGTGGGCGACGAGCCGCCGCGCGGTGAAGGGCGTCATCGTCTACGAGGCGAGCGACTACGGAGCGCCGATTGGGCTGCGTGCGCCGGGTGGGCGCGTGCGTCCCGCTGCGGCAACGGTGGCGCGGGCGATTCGCGTGCTGTCGGAGAACGCGTCGCCGTGATAGAAGCGCGCGTGTTCGCGCGCTCTAAACGCGCCTGCCCGTGCCGCGGATGACCGACTGCACCAGCGCGCTCTCCACCAGGTACCGGCGCGCGAGCTCCTGCATCTCCTGCGCGGTCACCGCGCGAATGCGCGCGTCGTGCTCGTCGATCTCGTGCAGGCCCCGGCCAAAAATCCATGCATCAATGAGCTCACCGAGCAGCGCGCCACCGCTCTGAGAGCGAATCGCATGCGTGCCGATCGCGTACTCCTTCGCCTGCGCGAGCTCGGCCTCGGTCACCGGCGCCTCGCGCAGCTTTGCGAATTCGGCGAGGAGCCCCGCGCGCGCGATCTCCTCCTTCTCCGGCGAGGTCGCGATGTACGAGATGAACATCCCCGCACGCCGCCACTCCGCCGTGAACGCGCTGACCGTGTACGCGAGCGACTGTTTGTCGCGGAGCTGATCGAAGAAGCGTCCACCCAATCCGCTCGCAACGCCCGCGAGCAGATCGGCGGCGAAGCGCGAGTCGTCGGAGCGCGACGGTGCCGGAAACGCGAGCGCCAGCGCGCTCTGCGCCTTGTCCCGCGACTCTGCCACTGTGAGCGGCGCTGACGGCCACGTGGGTTCCGGGAGCGGCGACTCGTCGCGCCAGCGCAGCGCCGCGAAGCGCGCCGCGACAGTCGCCGCGATCGCATCCGGATCCACGTCGCCCACCACCGCGATCACGCTCGCGCCCTCGAGCACGCGCGCGCGATGCCAGTCGCGCACGTCGTTGGCATCGATTGCGGTGAGCGACTCCACCGTTCCCGATGATGGCATGCCGTACGGATGTCCCGAGAATGCCTCTGATGTGAGCAGCCGCAACGGATAGCGATACATGTCGTCGCGGAGCATCTCGAGATCCGCGATCGCGAGCGCGCGCTCCGTGTCGAGCGCAGGCTCATCGAAGGTCGGGTGTTGCACGACATCGCTCAGGAGCTCGAGCGCCGAATCCGCGTGCCGAGCAGGAACGGAGATTCCCCAGCTGAAGCTCTCCGAGCTCGTGCCGCCGCTCACGGAGCCGCCAAGCAGCTCGCCGTCCTCCGCGATCTGTGCGGCGGTGCGGGTGCGGGTTCCCTTCACGGACGTGCGCGTGAGCATTGACGTGAGCCCCGCGCGCGCCGCAGGCTCCTCCGTCGCGCCGCCCGCGACATGTACGCCGAGCTGCACGAGCGGCGCGCCCGGCCGCCGCATGATCAGGATCGGCACTTCGCTGGCAGTGCGGTACACGCGCACACGACCTTCCTCGCGCTCGAGGCGCGCGCGCGCTGCGGGCGCCGCCAGCACCGGCGCCGGCGCTGGAATGCGCGCGAGCGGCGTAGCCTCGCCCTCCAGCAGCGCGCGCATCGCGCTCGCATCGTGCGCGATCGGCTGCGATGTGCGCGGGCGATACACGATCACGCTCGCAGAGCTCTCGCCGAGATGGCGGCGCACGGCGTCCGTCACCTCTCCAGCGGTCGCGGTCAACAGCCGCTCGAGCTCACGCTCACCCAGCCGCCAATCGCCCAGCGCTTCCCACTCGGCCAAGTAGTTCGCCTGCCCTTCCATCGTCTCGAGCCGCCGAACGAAGCGCGCCTCTGTCAGCTGCCGTGCGCGATTCAGCTCGTCATCGCTGAAGCCGTTCGCGCGCACGTCGGCGAGCTGCGCCCCGATGTTGCGCGCCGCATCGGCGGTCTTTTCGGGCGGTCCTTCGGCGTGCACGATGAACACGCCGACTTCCGTGGGCGTGTAGTCGGACGCAGAGATCGAGGTGGCGAGCTTGCGCTCACGCACGGCGCGATAGAGACGTGAGCCGCGGCCGCTGCCGAGCATTGTCCCTGCGAGCTCGAGCAACGGCGTGTCGGCGTGCAGAGAGCCGGGCGTGCGCCATCCGATCGCGAGCTGCGTCTGCGTGATGTCGCCGTCGAGCTCGCGGTAGCGGAATTCGCTGCGCTCGGGCTCGCGCGGACCGGGATGCCTCTCGATCGGTGCATCGGGGAGCGCGCCGTACTCGCGCTCGACGAGCGCCGCGGCTTCGTCGAGATCGATCGCGCCGACAATGCTCAGAATGGTCGAGCTCGGGCGATAGAAGTTGCGGTAGAAGCGCATGAGGTGATCGCGCCCGAGACGGCGCAGCCCATCCTCGCGACCGATGCGCCAGCGGCGCATGCGATGCTGGTCGTGCAACAGCTCGAAGAGCGTCTCGGTGGCAACGGCGGACGGATTGTCGGCCTTTCGCTTCGCCTCCTGAATGATCACCTCGAGCTCCTTCGCGAGCTCTTCGGCATCGATCACGGAGTTCGCGTACGCGTCGCGCTGGATCTCGAGACCGCGCGCGAAGCTCGCGGCGGGAAGCACCGTGTAGTAGCTGGTGTGATCGTAGATCGTGCCGGCGTTGAGGTAGCCGCCTGCGGCCTTCGTCTCCTTCGAGATGGCGCCGACCGGGCGCGCCTCCGTGCCCTTGAAGAACATGTGCTCGAGCACGTGCGCGATCCCGACGACGTCATCGGTCTCGTCGAAGTAGCCTGCCTTCACGTAGGTCACGATCGCGACGACGGGCGCCGTGTCGTCGCGATGGAGCAGCACCGTGAGCCCGTTCGGAAGCACCAGGCGCCGAACGGTATCCGGATCGATGACAGGGCTGGATGTGCGCGCGGCGCCCCCGGGAGGCAGCGCCGCGCGTGTTACCGGTGCGCTCACCGAACGATGCGCAGCAGCCCGGCGCTCGCACTCCCACGAATGAAGCTCTCGGCGTCGCTCGTCGGAATCTTCACACCCGTGAGCGAATAGCCGCGGCGCGCCTCACTCGACATGAACTCCTGCAGTGATCGCCCCGCGAGCTGCCGGCTCGCGTCGCGCATCTCACGCACGATCTTCTCCCAGCTGCCCACATATTCGCTGCCGTCAGACAGCAGAATGCTGTGCTCGACCGCGTCTTCCTTCTTGCGCTCGATGAGATCGGTGAGCAGGGCGCCAAACAGCTCGAGCTGCCCCTTGTCGCGCGCCTCTTCCTGCTCGAGCACTCGCTGCTCGATGTCCGCGAGCATCTCGTCGATGTCGTCAGGATCACCGGCAAGCTCGCCGAGCCGAGCTTCCCATGGGCGCAGCTCGCCGTCGCCGTCCTTGAGCTTGTAGATAGACTTCTTGAGCTCGATGAAGCGCCAGATCCCGAGCTCGTCCCAGTGGTCATCGGGCGTGGTCAGATCGAGCTGGTTGAGCGCGGGCTCGTACTCACCGCGATCGTACAGAATGTTCGCGAGGTAGATGCGCGCCTCGGTGTGATCCTCATCGAGCTGAAGCGCACGCCGCAGGTGCATGAGCGCCGCATCGTCGTTGCCGAGGCGGTGATGCACATAGCCGAGGCACGCGGCGGCTTCAGGAAGATCCTTCTGCTCGCGCGCGGCGACCTCGAAGAATTCGCGCGCCTCCTCCATCATCTCTTCGCGGAAGAGCGCACGACCGACCTGGAGCACGAGGTCCAAATCATCCTCGTATCCCAGCTCGAGAATCTTGCGGAAATTGATGAGGGCTTCGTCGCGCATGCCGAACTTGAGGAGAGTCTCGCCCAGACCGGCGAGCGCCTCTTCGTGCAGCGCGTCGAGCACCAGCGCGACCTCGAAGCTGCGGCGCGCCCATGCGTACTCCTCGCGTGCGAGGCGCGCGAATCCGGCTCCAATGTGCAGCTCGACGGACTCCGGATAGAGATTCAATCCCTCCCGCAGCACCTCCAGGGCCGCGTCGTACTGACCCTCGTTATAGAGCTCGTGCGCCCGCTCGTCGTACTCCTCGGAACTCAAGAAGGGCGTGGCCATGGGGCGAGCTTCCTCCTACGTCGAAATGTCTTTCCTATTTTAGTCGCTCGTGACCAAATAGTTCAATGGCATACCGTGGGCCGATCTCGCGACGCATCAGTGCGCGTCTCGCGCCGCGAGTGCGACCGCGATCGACGCCGCGAGCGCAGCGTTCTGTTCCAGGAGCGCGAGGTTGACTTCCCGCGCTCTCCCTCCTGTGCTCTTGTCCATGTGCGCGAGCAGGAACGGCGTCATGGCCGAACCTTGCACGCCGGCGCGCGTTGCTTCGCGCACCCCTTCTACTACAGCACGCTCGACCACCGAGCCGGGCAACGAGAAGGGTGCGGGCGGCGGCTGCACGACGAGCAGTGCGGAGCGCCGACCGAGCGCAAGCTGCGCGCGGAATGCGCGCACAATGGTCTGTTCATCTTCTACCCGCTGAATCGGAATTCCGCTCTCGGAACCGTAGAACGCGGGAAGCTCCGCGGTGCGAAAACCGAGCACGGGAATGCCGAGCGTGTCGAGCCGCTCGGCGGTAGCGCGGAGGTCGAGGATGGCCTTGGCACCGGAGCAGACGACAATCACCGGCGTGCGCGCGAGCTCGAGCAAATCCGCGGACTCATCGAAGGGCGGAGCGCGATGCACGCCGCCGATCCCGCCGGTCGCGAGCACCTCGATCCCGGCGAGACGCGCGAGCGCGATGGCGGCGGCGACGGTGGTCGCACCGTCGGCGCCACGCGCCATCGCGATCGGCAGATCGCGCGCGGAGACTTTCGCGATCCCATCACGCGCGAGGAAGCGCTCGAGCTCCTCGCTTGTGAGCCCGGCGGCGGGAACGCCGCGTACGACTCCCGTGATAGCCGGCAACGCCCCGCGCGACTCTACGGCGCGCACCATCGCCCGGGCGGCGGAGCCGTTGGCGGGAATGGGAAGCCCCTGCGCAAAGACGGAGCTCTCGAGCGCGACCACGGGCTGGTGCGCGGCGAGCGCTGAGGCGATTTCGGGGAGCAGGCGAACTGCGGGTGCGGTCACGATCGCGTTTGAACCAGGGAGGGGAGAGTACGGGAGTGAACTGCAACGGCTTCACACGAATGACACGGATTGAATGCAATCGAACCCGACTCGGCGTGAGGACGTCTCACGTTCTCGGGCGAACGGCTCTAAGAGTGGAGCTTGATCCGCGTAAATCCGTTCAATCCGTTCAATCCGTGTCCAAAAAAAAATTATAGTCAGCTTGGGGCAGTTCGCGTGGCGACTGCGTACTCGCCGAACACATACATCCACTTCTTATTGACACGGACTTGAACGGATTGAAACGGATGAGAAAACGGATACGGCGACTGCAGTTAATCCGTTTTCTTCCGTTCAATCCGTTAAAGCGGTTTTCAAATTGTTAGTGCCAGCCCGAGCGGCAGTTCACGTGGCGGCTGCGTACTCGCTGAACACACGCACTAACAATCAAATACGGATTTAACGGACAAAAACGGATTGAACGGATGAAGCGCCCGCGCCGAAAGCCGTTCGCGCGAGAACGCGGATGCCCTCTCGGCGCGTCGGGTTCGATTGCATTCAATTCGTGTCATTCGTGTGAAGCCGTTGCCCTTCCTCCTCCCTACTCAGACAACGGCTTCTGCGACTTCTCCCGTGCCGCCTTGAACTCGGCGTCCGCGTTCCACGTTGGCGCCACCGGCGAGTTCGCCAACGTGCGCGCGAAGCGGAGGACTATGTTCGAGATCTGGGCGGCGCCGCTCAGGTCGAAGTTCGGGCTGTATGCGTCGCTCGGCTGGTGGTAGCGGTGGGCGGTGTAGTCCTCGTCGATCTGTGCGCCGTAGCCCTTCGGCTTGCCCACGTAGTCTTCGCCCGCGCCGATCGACACCGAGGGGATGCCCACCTTGGCGAAGGAGAAGTGGTCGGAGCGATAGAAGTGTCCCGCTTCCGGATGCGCATCCGGCGAGAGCGTGAGCCCCTGCGGCCGGACGAGGCTCGCGAGCATTGGGCCGAGCGTCGACTTGTTGTCGCCCATCACATCGAGGTCGCGCACGCGGCCGCTCACCGTGACCACGTCCATGTTGAGATCCGCGACGATGCTCGACACCGGCACGGTCGGATGCTCGCCGTAGTACTCGGAGCCGAGCAGCCCCGATTCCTCCGCTGTGACGAAGAGGAAGATCAGCGAGCGGCGCGACGACGGCAGCTTTGCCGCAGCGCGTGCCACTGCGAGCAGCGAGGCGACACCAGTGCCGTTGTCGACCGAGCCGTTGTAGATCGAGTCACCGTTTACCGGGACGCCGATGCCCAGGTGGTCCCAGTGCGCACTGAGCGCCACGTACTGGTCCTTGAGCTTCGAGTCGTGACCACGAACGACACCGACGACGTTTGCGCTCGAGAGGTGCTTCACCGAGTTGCGCGCGGAGAAGTCGATGGTGATACCCGTGCTCACCGGCTTGAAGTCGCGCGACTCGGCATCCTTGCGGAGCTGCGCCATGTCGAGCCCGGCGCCTTTGAGAAGCGCCGTCGCCGCGCTGTCGGTGATCCAGCCGCGCATGCCGAGCGGTGGGGGCGAGGATGAGTCGCGCGGAAGCATGCGCTGCTCGCCGCTCCACGAGCCCACCACCGTGTGCCACGGGTAGCTCGCAGACTCCGTGGTGTGCACGATCAACACGCCTGCTGCGCCGCGGCGCTCCGCCTCCTCGTACTTGTAGGTCCAGCGACCGTAGTACGTCATCGCCTTTCCACCGAACAGCTTCGGCTCAGCATCCGTCGCCGGTGGATCGTTCACCAGCACGAGGAGAATCTTTCCCTTGAGATCCATTCCCTTGTAGTCGTCCCACTTGTACTCGGGAGCGGCCGCACCGTAGCCCACGTACACGAGCTCACCGCGGGCGCTACTCTGTTCGATCGCCGATCCCGCGAACACCACCACATCGTCCGGCGAGCGGAGCGTCATGTTCGACTTGCCGCTCGCGGTCACCTTGATCGTGGCCGGATCGGCCTTCACCACATCGATGGGCACCGGCTGGAAGTACGAGCCGTTCACGCCGGGCTCGACACCCGCGCTGCGCAGCTGGTCCGCGATGTACTCGGTGGTGAGCTTGTCGGCACGGGTAGCCGGAGCGCGTCCCTCGAGCAGATCGGAGGAGATGAAGCGGAGGTCGCCGTCGATCTCGGTCGCGGTGATCGGTCCGGCGGGCGCCGTGGACTTCGCCTGCGCTCCGGCAATGGCAGGGGCAAGCGCGGCGATGAGCGCGAAAGTGGATAGGCGCATGGGCAATGAGTCGGAATGAAGTGTGATGGCGCGGCTGCATCACTCTTGCCGCATCTGCGCGAAAGTTAGCCGTCACGGTTGGACCGAGTCACCCCTTGCATACCAATCCGAAGGGTGTAGCCTCCAGCGCGACTGGCGAGGCTTTTGCTTTTGCTGTACGCAATCCCACCGGAGTGAACGTGAGCGACGAACTGGCCCCGAGCACACGCAGCGACGAAGCAAAGCGCGGCATCACCATCGGCATCCTCATCGTGGCGCTGCTCTGTCTGTCGCTCTTCTTCGTGTGGCACCACTACGGGGTCGCGGGCGCAAACGAGCGCCCGGGCGCGAGCGCGGTTCGCTAGGCGCGCGGCGGGGCCAAGACAGGCTTCGCAGTAAGGATCAGCCGGTCCGGCGCGGGGCCGATGTAGCGGATCGGCCAGCACGTGGTGAGTGTAAGCTCCGGCTCGATTGACGAGAAAAGCGACGGCTCGTAGCGACCGACGATCTTCCGTGCGGTGATCACCCACACTGTGCGCCGCGTGCGTGTCTGCGTGATCACGGTGTCGCCGATGGTCACGCGGCCAAGCGAGTGGAAGTGCCGGTCGCGATGCGCGGAGATCACCGCGTTGCCGGGCTCTCCGGGCGACGCGCTTCCCGGGAGATGTCCCGGTCCCGCGTCGAGCTCATCATCGTCCACTCCCTCGGCGATCACCTCGTCGAGCTGCACCGCGGGAATGAGCAGCCGACCGACGAGTGCGCCGGTCGCATACGTCGTGTGCGTTGGCGCGGCAGCGAGTGATGTAGAGGCCGAGGCGACGGCGTTCTTCGCCTCGAGCGCGGCCCACGCGCTGCGCGCGGAGTCGCGCTCGAGGGCGCCGCTCACGTACCGATATCCTGTGTACAGCACGAGCAGCGCCCCGACCGCTACGAGCGCGGTGCCAAGGGCGCGTCTCACGCTAGGGGCGGCGAAGCGCCAGGCCGGTGATGAGTGTCGCGACGCCGGCGAGGGCGAGGAGCGGAAGCGCCGTTGCCGTAGCGGGTGCCGTGGCGCCCGAGCGGAACGATCTCGTTTCACCGCGCGTGCGCGATGATCCACTCGTCTGCGTCGTTGCTACTGAGGAGTCCTGCCCACGGACTCCCGTGCTGTCGTGCACCTCGACCGTTGCGATCGACGCAGCCGAATCCGCGCGGAGTCGCTTGTTGCGCGAGATTACGACGGAGTCTTTCTGCGACGAGGTGGAGTCACGCACCTGCTGCGGGTTCCGACCGGCACCGGCCGTGTCGTTGGACGCGAGCGCGGTGTTGCTGTCGCCCGCGATCGGAACGCCTGCGGCGGAATCGACCCACTTGCGCATGTCGGTTACGCGAGCGGCCAAGGCCACGGTGGCGCGGCGAACGGAATCCCTCACGACCGTCGTATCCGCCTTGGGCGTCACCTTGGGGGGAACGACGGCGGCGGTGAATTGCGCGCGAGCGCTCGCCGTCGAAACGACCAGCGCGCAGGCGAGCAAGGGAATGTGCTTCAGCTTCACGACGTACCTCCGGTGCAGCGGATTGGGGATACTACCCGAGAGGCAGGAATGGTGCCGTGCCCGGGGAAGCTCCCTACCGGCTCACGCGTCCGGAAAGGCGTCCGCCTTACGGCTCTCTACCAGCTCGCGCTCTTTCGACGTCTTGTCGTACATTGCGAGGATCTTGATGGTCTCCCCCGCATAGCAGTCGAAGGTCTTCCCCGCCCCTTTGAGAATCTCGATCTCGTGACCGTCTTCGAACCGGAGCACGACGTTCGGATAGTCCTTATTGGCGTACTGCTTTCTGAGCTTTTTCGGAGGCGTGGGCATCAACCAGGAGTGTTGGAGGGAGGGCGCTCGGCCCGCTGAACATACCGCTTATCGTACTCGCCCTCAAGAGAAGTCCGGCACGCCTGTGCCCGATGGGGCATCGTCCTTGCACTTGCAAAGTGCGAAAGTCATGACCGTTCTCTCTCGCACTTCTCTCAAGGACCCTATGGCCAAGCACACCTTTGCAGTCGCAGCACTCATTGCGCTCTCCGTCGCCGGATCACGCGTCCAGGCCCAGAGCGAGCAGCTCGCGTCGGTCGATCAGAGCGTCGACCAGACGGTGATGGTGCAGGATGCGCAGGCTCCCGCGACTGTCGACGCCACGGTGCCGTCGGGTCCCAGCCTCCAGTCGACCGAGCTTTCGCCCCGCTATTCCACCGAAACCAACTTCGACACGTACGCGATGCGGCGCCGCCCGGCGAAGGGCACCGGCGTGCCCCTCATGATCCTGGGCGGAGCCGCCCTGATCACCGGCGTGATAATCGGGGACAAGGCGGGAACGATCATCGCCGTCGGAGGCGCCATTGTAGGGCTGTATGGACTTTATGTGTACCTGGGTCGTCCCTCTGCTATGGACCACAACAACCGGATCGGACTCGGGTATAAGCTGAATACCCACTAGCCCTGCCGTACGCGCGGCTGGCTCCATTGCCTGCTCAGCCCGTGCGTCCTGGTGGCGCATGGGCTGAGATGCATCCGGACGTGGAGGGAGACTAATGGCCGTGTCGTGGCTGGTGCCCCAGCGAACGGCCCTCGTGCTCGGTGGCGGGGGATTGAAGGGCTTTGCGCACATTGGCGTCATGCGTGCGCTCGAGGAGCGTGGCATCGTCCCGGAGCGATACGCAGGCACCAGCATCGGTGCGCTGATTGCGGCCGCTCGCGTGGGCGGTGTGTCGCTCGACGAGATGACGCGGCGCGCCTGCGCCTGCTCCAAGCGCGACCTC
Organism: uncultured Gemmatimonadaceae bacterium; assembly: GCA_963792685.1. GTDB lineage: Bacteria > Gemmatimonadota > Gemmatimonadetes > Gemmatimonadales > Gemmatimonadaceae > FEN-1250. The sequence goes on from CAWBWW010000001.1 coordinate 195,301, forward strand.
TTCCGCCTCAACCGAGTCGGGATGCTCATGGAGCGCTCGCGGGCTCCATCGCTCTACCTCGAGCAGCCCCTTCGCGAGCTCGTGAACTCCGTGACGCCCGACCTCACGCTGCGCGAGCTTGGCGGCCGGTTGCTCGTCAACACGGTGGACCTCGATCGGGGATCGATTCTCGCCTGGGGACTTCCCGGCCTCCAGGATGTCAACGCGCGCGATGCGGTCTACGCCTCGTGCGCGCTTCCGGGGTTCTTCCCGCCCGCACTGGTCGGCAACCGCGTCTGCGTGGACGGCGGCACGATCGACAATCTGCCAACGGCGATCGCCTCGCTCGGCATCGACCTGGTGATCGCAGTCGACGTCGGCAACACGGATCTCGGGCGCGCGCAGGATGTGACGACGCGTGGTTTCGCGGCGATCTACATGCGCGCCGCGTCAGTGATGATGCACGCCTTGCAGATCAATCCGCTCGCCACCTGGATCGGGCCGCCGATGCTGCTCATCCGCCCGCGCGTGGGGCACCGCGACTGGTTCGAGTTCTCGCACGCGGAGGAAATGGTCCAGGCCGGCTACGACGGCACGATGACCGCGCTCGACGAGCTCGTGGACGGTCCACTGTCGCGGAACGTGATCTACCCGCGCCGGCGCATCCGGATAGCCGTGAACAAGGAGAAGTGCGTCGGCTGTGGTGTGTGCACGGCGCTTGCTCCCCGCATCATGAAACTCGACTCGCACCGCAAGGCGTACGCGGCGCCCGCCGAGCACGAGTGGTCGCCGGCGGATGGCGAGTTCGTTGGACACTGCCCCACACAGGCCATCACGATCGAATCGCTCGCTAGTCGGCGACGCACGACGCGCCCAGTAGAGCAGGCAACGGTCGACAACTAGCCGCGCGCGTTGGCGAGCGCTGCTTCGGCCAGGCGCACGTACCCGTCTACCGCGGCGTGCAGCTCCGCGCGCGTGATGCGCTCATCCTTCGTGTGCGCGACATGAATGGAGCCCGGACCATAGAGATACGGCTTCCCCCAGCGCGTGAGCTCGGGCACGTCCGTCGCGAAGGCGACGATGGTCGTCTCGAAGCCGGGCACCGCGTTCAGACGCATCGCGGGCACGAGCGATCCGCGCTCCAGCGTCGCACGTCCCGCCGCCCACGTCTCGAGCAGGCGCCACACCTCCTCCGCATCCGACACCAGTCGCACCATGATCCTCGCTTCGGCGCTGGGCGCAATGACGTTGTCCGCGACTCCGCCCGCGATCTGTCCGACGTTGATCGTCGTCGCGCCGAGCAGGTCGTCGTGCGGGAGTGCGAGCGACGGGAGCTCATTCAGCAGCGTGACGAGCTTCGCGATCGCGGAGTCGCCGAGGTGCGGGTAGGCCGAGTGCGCGGCGACGCCTGTTGTGCGGATGACGGCACGCATCGCGCCCTTGGTTCCGAGTCCGAGCTTTAATTCGGTGGGCTCGCCGTCGATGATCACGCGGCTGGTTCCCGCCTGCTCGTTTGCGGCATGCGCGCCATCGTGCGAGACCTCCTCGCCCACCACGAAGAGGAGCGCGACGGGGCACCCACGCTCCCGGAGCTGCTCGGCGGCGAGAATCATCGAGGCGGCGATCCCTTTCGCGTCGCACGCGCCGCGTCCCCACAGTGTGTCGCCATCGAAGCGCGGCGGGATGTACGGCGGCACGGTGTCGAATGCGTCGACAGCGTGACGTGTGGCTCGTGCACGCAGGTTGCGAGCACGTTCATGCGTCCCGGCGTTACGGGAATGCGCGTCACGCGCCATCCGCGGCTCTCGAGCATGAGGCTCACGTGCGCCATCAGCTCGCCCTCCTGCCCGCTGGTCGAGTCGATCGCCATCAGCTCGGCTGTGAGCCGCAGCACGTCGTTCGTCATCGTCGTTGTACCCTCCGTATCGCTCACAATGTACGGACTCGCGTGCTAGATTTCCCCTCACAACCGTTCTCGAACCAGCCCAGGCTCGCATGTCACTCGACTCTTTCGGCAGCCGCGCGACCATCACCGTCGATGGCCGCACCTACACCATTTACCGGCTCGACGCGCTGAACACGATCGCGGGATCCACCTCCGCGAAGCTGCCGGTGACGCTCAAGGTGCTGCTGGAGAATCTGCTTCGAAACGAGGACGACGCGTTCGTGAAGCGCGCCGACATTGAGACGCTGGCGAAGTGGGACCCGAAGGCCGGCGTCGAACGCGAAATCGCATTCCGCACGAGCCGCGTGCTCCTGCAGGACTTCACGGGCGTTCCGGCTGTCGTCGACCTCGCGGCCATGCGCGACGCGATCGCATCGCTCGGCGGCGATCCCGCGCTCGATCAACCCGCTGCAGCCGGTCGATCTCGTGATCGATCACTCGGTGCAGGTGGACGAGTATGGCAGCGATGCCGCGTTCCTCATCAACTCGAATCTCGAGTTCGATCGCAACAAGGAGCGCTACGCATTTCTGCGCTGGGGCCAGAACGCATTCCAGAATTTCCGCGTCGTTCCGCCGGACACCGGCATCGTGCACCAGATCAATCTCGAGTATCTGGGACAGGTCGTGTTCACGTCCACCAAGAACGACACGAACGTCGCATATCCGGATTCGCTCGTGGGCACGGACTCGCATACGACGATGATCAACGGACTCGGAGTGCTCGGCTGGGGCGTGGGAGGCATCGAGGCCGAAGCGGCGATGCTGGGGCAGCCGCTCTCGATGCTGATCCCCGAGGTCGTGGGCTTCCGTCTGCACGGCAAGCTGCCCGCGGGCGCGACGGCCACGGATCTCGTGCTCACCGTCACGCAGATACTGCGCAAGAAGAAGGTCGTCGGAAAGTTCGTCGAGTTCTACGGATCGGGGCTGTCGAGCCTCTCGCTCGCGGATCGTGCGACCATCGCGAACATGGCGCCGGAGTACGGCGCGACTGTGGGCTTCTTCCCCGTGGATGCGGAGACGCTCAAGTATCTGCGCCTGAGCGGGCGGAGCGAGCATCAGGTGAAGCTCGTGGAGGAGTACAGCCGCGCGCAGGGGATGTTCAGAGACGACAACACCGCAGACCCGGAGTTCTCGGATACGGTGTCGCTCGATCTCGGCACGGTGGAGCCGAGCATCGCGGGACCGAAGCGTCCGCAGGATCGTGTGCCGCTCTCGACATCGAAAAAGGCGTTCAACGATGCGTGGAGCGCGGAGATGGAGCGCATCGGCACGCTCGCGGGCGCGATCGCGGTGGAGAAGGCAACTGCGGTAAGTGCGCAGACGCAGCTCTCGCCGGCGGCCGTCGCGACGGATCCGTCGGAGGTGATGGCGAAGAGCGGAAGCGCGAGCGTGACGTACAATGGACAGCAGTTCGCGTTGAAGCATGGTGCGGTGGTGATCGCGGCGATCACGAGCTGCACGAACACGTCGAATCCGAGCGTGATGCTCGGCGCGGGACTGCTCGCGCAGAAGGCGGTTGCGCTCGGGCTCAAGTCGAAGCCGTGGGTGAAGACGAGTCTCGCGCCGGGCTCGAAGGTGGTGACGGACTACTACGAGAAGGCCGGCGTGATGAAGTCGCTCGAGGCGCTCGGCTTCTATCTCGCGGGCTATGGCTGCACGACCTGCATCGGGAACTCGGGGCCGCTACCGCAGCCGATCGTCGACGCGATCGAGGCGGAGAAGCTGATCGTGTGCGCGGTGCTCTCGGGGAATCGCAACTTCGAGGGGCGTGTGAATCCGCACACGCGCTTCAACTATCTCGCGTCGCCGCCGCTCGTCGTGGCGTACGCGCTCGCGGGTCGGATGGACATCGACTTCGCGACGGAGCCGCTCGGCATCGGCTCGAAGGGGCCGGTGTTCCTGCGCGATGTGTGGCCGAGCCCGAAGGAGGTGGAGGACACCGTGCTGTCGTCGATCACGAGCACGATGTTCAACAAGCAGTACGCAAACGTGTTCGAGGGTGACGAGCACTGGCGCTCGCTCCCGGTGCCTACGGGAAGCCGCTACACGTGGAGCAAGGATTCGACGTACGTCGCGAACCCTCCGTTCTTCGAGGGAATGACGATCGACGTGAAGCCGGTCGCGCCGGTGCGCGGCGCGCGCGTGCTCGCGATGCTCGGCGACTCGATCACCACAGATCACATCTCGCCCGCGGGCTCGATCCCGGCCGCGAGCCCCGCGGGGAAGTGGCTGATCGCACACGGCGTTCCGACGAGCGAGTTCAACTCGTACGGGGCACGCCGCGGCCATCACGACGTGATGATGCGCGGCACGTTTGCAAACATCCGCCTGCGTAACGAGCTCGCGCCGGGCACGGAGGGCGGTTGGACGGCGACGGCGCCGGGAGCCAAGCCGGCGACGATCTACGATGTGTCGATGGAGTACCAGAAGAACGGCACGCAGCTGATCATCATCGCGGGCAAGGAATACGGCACGGGCTCCTCGCGCGATTGGGCGGCCAAGGGCACGTTGCTCCTCGGTGTGCGCGCGGTGATCGCCGAGTCGTTCGAGCGCATCCATCGCTCGAACCTGGTGGGCATGGGGATCGTCCCGCTGGAATTCGCGGACGGCGACTCGCGGCAGACGTTGGGACTCACGGGTTTCGAGAGCTACGACCTCGAAGGCTTCGACGACACGACGAAGCCGCGCGCGATGCTGACGGTTAAGGCGACGGCGAGCGACGGAGGTGTGAAGCGCTTCCAGGTGCGCTCACGCATCGACACGCCGGAAGAGGCGACCTACTACCGCAACGGCGGAATTCTGCAGTACGTGCTGCGAAGTTTGGTGAAGCGGAAATAGCAACGGTCGCCGGTTGGCACTGACATGAGATAGCGAAGGAACGGATAACGCGTTCAGCTGTTATCCGTTTTTTCATCCGTTCGATCCGTGCAATCCGTGTCCAAAAAGAAGTAATAGCCAGCCCCAGCGCCGGTTGAGCTCGCGCGAGGTCCTTGCTGGCCGTCGGGTTCGATTCGTTTTTATTGGTCTGATTCGCGTACAACCGTTCGCAGTCGCTCCCCGCTGTACCTACCGCTTCTGATACACGAGAGCATCCATCATCTCGGCGAAGCGAGTCCAGTCGATCCGCTCCCATTTCTGCTTGTTGCCGCCGCGCCAGTAGATCGCGCCGCGGCCGATGTCCATCTCGCCGATTTTCGTGTCGTCGCGATGGACGAAGAGCTTGATGCTCGTTCCCGCCTTCGAGAGCTCCTGGATGCCGAGGGTCGCCGAGACGTGATGTCTGCGTGGCAGCGATTGTGAGACGCGCTTCGATGCTCTCTTCACTCTTTTGCGAGTGGCCATGCTGCGCTCCCGGTGATGGTTTACATCACTACTGCAACTGCGCGAGCAATGTCGAGCGGACTTACCTCAGGCGACGTCCGGCGCAACCAACACGGTTCACAGCGGTAGGGCCAGCGCCAGGCAGATGAGCGCGCGACTCAATCTGCACGGCAGACTCGCGTGAGAGAGTCGCCCCTACACCGCCAGAGGCGCCGTACTCGTGGTGGCTGCAGCCTTCGCCGCCGCCTCGATCTCGAGCTTCCGCAGCGCCTTGCAGATGTACGCCGTGCGATACACCGCCGTGCCGAGCGAGCCGAGACCGATCAGCGTGACTGCGCTGAGGAGGATCACGCCCGGGATCCAGCCGAGCGCCCGCGTCACCGGAGAATCGATGAGCGATGCCACCGCGAGCACCACGAGCCGCTCGGCGCGCTGCATGATTCCGCCGCGACAGTCGACGCCCACCGCCTCACCCTTTGCGCGCGCGTAGCTCACCATCATCGAGCCGCCGCTCGCGAGCACCGTCGCCGACATGGCCCACCACGTGGGCTCGAAGTACAGCGCGATGCCCAGGAACGCGAACATCTCCGCGAAGCGATCGAGCATCGAGTCGAGGAACTCGCCGTAGTTCGAGCCGATCCCGCGCGCGCGCGCGATGCGGCCGTCGAAGATGTCGGCGAGTCCGCCCAGCAGGATGAGCCACCCGCCGAGCGCGAGCTCGTTGTTCGCGTAGGCAAAGCCTGCGAAGAAGCCGAACGCGCCGCCGATGTAGTTGAACAGATCCGGCGACAGCTTCCACTCCACGAACTTGCGCTCGATCGGACCGATGATCCACATGAGCCAGTCGCGCACCCAGGTGCCCAGAATGATCGTCGTCGGGCGGCGGGCGACGTCGGCGTCCACCGGCCGCCTCCGTGCGACGATCGCGTAGATCGGCATCGTGAGGATCGCGAGCGCCATCAGGCTGAGTGCGACCCAGGTTGTCGTCGACATTATTGATCGGAGCGGCGTTGAGGTCTGGAACGAAGATACTGGATCGCTTTCGGCCAGAGAAAGATGAGCGGCCATCGCCGCTCGCGCGCGGTCAGCTCGATCGTCACTCCGCTGCGCCGCGCGATCTTACGCAGAACGTAATCCAGCCAGTTGTCGTACGTCACGATGTACTTCGCCCATCGCGCAGTTGCGCGCACCTTGCTCACGCGGAAATACCAGTTCGTGCGCAGCTTCTGCAGCGCGCGAATGGGCTGCGTCAACTGGTAGACATTTCCGCTCTTCACGAGTATTCTTTCTCGTGCAAGTTGTTGGAGCAAGGCATCATACACGCGAAGCACGACGTCGCGTTGCGCACCGAGCAGCGCGTCGATCCGGCCTCCGGCCTCGGGGCGAATCTCCCCCGAGAACGACCGTTCGAGCAACGCGCGGAAGTATTGCTCCGCATCGAACGTGGGTGGAAGCGAGGCGAGTCCCCATGTAAACGAGCCGACGCGCGCATCGATGATGGCATCCGTGACCATCGTACGAGCATCGGCATCACGAGTCCAGGCGAGCTGCACGTATTGAAACAGACGTCCGCGAACGAAATGGTCGCGAGCATGCAGCGAGCATTCGCGCCGCAGGTCGGCGAGCGAGAGCACGGCGCACTTGGCGGCGAGCGGCGGTACGTGAGAGGTGTCGGTCACCGCGACGACGTTTGGCGGGAGAACGTGGTTGAGCAGTGATGCGGTGCGAGGTGTGAAGCGCGTGCCCGCGGTGCGGGCCAGCGAGTCGTACGCGTCGCCGTATCGATCGACGATGACGAAGAAGTCGAACGCACTTTCACGGCGCGCATCGGAGTGCTGGGCATGCGAGCCGTAGTGGATGATGGCGACGGTGCCCGCGCCGAATGATCGCGCGAGCATTGCGGCAAGGGTGGTGGCGTCTTGGCCGGGCGGGTTGTCGAGCCCGGCGGCGAGCTCGGCCCGCAGCGCGGCGTCAGTGCGCTGCGGTTGCTTCGAGCTCACCGATGGCCTGCTGGGGCAGTTGATGGCGGATCTCTGCGAGCGTCGCGGTCATGCGCGCGTGGAGGTCGTCAATGAATTCGTCGAGGTGCTCCTTGTCGGGCGCCGGAAATGGACCGCGAATGACCACGTCGACTCTGCTGTTCGCGAAGGAGTGAATAGCTTCGTTGACCGTTCGTGCGTGCCAGAGACCATCGCTCACGACGTAATAAACAGGTCGTTTTGCCCGTTGCAGAAGGAGCTTGAGACCGCTACGCATGAAGGGGAGTATGTTCCCGTCGGTCGTTCGGTGGCCTTCGGGGTAGATGATGAGCGTCGTTTCCCCATTTGCGAGATCCTTCGCCGCCTGAAGCAGACTGGCGACTTCGCTTTTTGACGGCCTCGGCTGTTGCGTTACGAGGGGGAAGCGGCCGAGTTTTGTCAGCGAGGATATGCCCGGAATCCCGTGGCCGTATCTTTCGCGCGTCGGGATGACCGCCTGCGGTCCCTCGGCGGCATTCACGGAGATCGTAATGTCGAGCAGCGACTGGTGGTTCATCACCAGAAGGCAGCTCTCGGTTGGTGCCGTACCGGTAGTGGTAACGCGAACGCCGCCGAATACGCGGGAGATCCACAGTGACATCTTCGCCAGGAAGCGAAGCCAGCGGCGAACTATGGCCCGGCGTTTGACTGGAAAGAGCCAAACCGCTGGCCAGATGATCAGGCGTTGCCCAAGATCGAATATCGTAAGCGTGAAAATAGAATAGACGAAGAAAAACATGCCGCTGCGTAGCGTGCGCGCGAGTCCGAAGCCGCGAGCCCGATCCTGACGGCGAGAGGTTGACGGCGAAGAGCTGTCGGCATTCATGTGGAGGTCACCAATGGCAACACGAGTCGAAGCCCGGACGAGCATGAATCCACTGGACTACGATTACAGCAGCTTTTTCTACTCGTCTAGCGACGACCCGTTTTCGATTCTCGAGCCATACAACGAGTGGTTCAATGCGGCCGTGCCTGAGGGCTACTACCTCTTCGCGCAGGCCATGTCGACGCCGCCGAGCGGCACGGTCGACCTGACGGAAGGGCTGCATCACAAGCACGTCAAGCTCGTCAATCTATCCTCGTACAACTACCTCGGCCTCTCCTATCGCCCTGAAGTCATCGAGGCTGGGAAGGCAGCGCTGGACAAGTACGGGCTCGGCGCCGCCGGATCCCCGATCCTGAGCGGCACGATGAACGTGCACCAGGAGCTCGAGACTGCGCTCGCGAAGTTCAAGAAGAAGGAAGCAGTGATGGTCTTCCCGACGGGCTACAGCACCAACGTCGGGATGATCTCCGCGCTCATGCGGCCGGGCGACTGGGTCATTCGCGACCAGAACGCGCACGCGAGCATCGTCGACGGCGCGATCCTGTCGAAAGCGAACGTGCGTTTCTTCCGCCACAACAATCCGGCGGACCTCGAGAAGAAGCTGAAGCAGACGACGGGGAAGAAGCTCGTCGCGATCGAGGGCGTGTACTCGATGGACGGCGATGAGTGTCCGCTGCCGGAGCTCGTGGCCGTCGCGAAGAAGTATGGCGCGCGCATTCTACTCGACGAGGCGCACTCGGCGTTCGTGTACGGCGCGAACGGACGAGGCGTGGCCGAGAAGTTCGGGCTCGAGGACGAGGTCGACATTCACATCGGCACGTTTTCGAAGGCGCTCGGCGGGCAGGGCGGCTACGTGGCCGGCTCGCAGAACCTGTACAACTATCTCAAGGGATTCGCGCGCTCGCGCGTATTCTCCTGCGCGCTGTCGCCGGTGGTCGCGGCGGGCGTGCTCAGAGCACTGGAGCTCCAGATCGCGGAGCCCGAGCTGCGCGACAAGCTCTGGTCGAATGTCGCCTACATGCGTGGGCGGCTCGAGGACGAAGGCGTGGACGTCGGTGACGCGACGTCGCAGATCTTCCCGATCATGGTCCGCAACGACCGCCGGATTTTCGAGCTTGGCCACAAGCTGCTCAAGGCGGGGCTGTACCTGCAGCCGATCATCTATCCCGCTGTTGCCAAGCACCGGTCGCGCTTCAGGGTTTCAGTATCATCTTCGCATACCATCGAACAGCTCGACGAGGGCGTCAGCATTCTGGCCCGCGTACTTCGTGATGAGGGAATACTTGTATGAGCACTTCTGACGGGATGGTGCAGTACCACTTTCGTGATGCGATCGGCGGCTTCTTCGAGTTTCCGACGGAGAATGCGCGCGCGATCCTTCCGCCGGAGCTGCAGCCGATCGAGCCGCACCATGGCTCGAGCGTGCTGTCGGTGATGGCGTTCGACTTTCACGACAGTCCGGTGGGCGACTACGGCGAGCTGATTCTCTCGATCCTCGTGTCACCGCGCGTCGAGCCCGGGATGCCAATGCCGCGTTCTGCGTTCTTCCCGTTCCGCCTTGCGACGACCACGCGCGAGTCGCGCGAGCATGCGATCGAGCGCTGGCACCTCCCGCACTACATGCAGGACATCTCGCTCACGTGGGAGCGTGGCGATGGCCACATCACGATTCACGCGACGGACCGCGGCCAGCCGATCGTCGACATGCGCGTGACGGAGCACGAGTGGTCGAACGTGGATCACCGCTACCAGGCGTTCATGAATGATGACGAGGGTGCCTACACCTCCACGATCATGATGGCGGGCCAGTTCTCCGAGAACGAAGAGGAGCGCGGTGGCATCACGATCCACTCGCAGGCCATGACCGGCCTCGTCGAAGATTGGGACGTGGACTTCACGCCTTTCCGCGAGCTGTGGATGAAGAACGGCCTCCAGACTTTCCACCCGCTGCAGACGCTGGCCTCCTACGCGCGTCGATGAACGATCGCATCACGGTGATCGTGAACCCCGCCTCCGGAAGGGGGCGGGGTTCGCGTTTACTCCCTGACATTCGCAAGGCTTTCGCTGCGGTCGGCGTCACCGATGTGCAGCTCACCGAGCGCCCGGGCGACGAGACGCGCCTCGCGGCGCTCGCATTGCACAACGGCGCGACGACGATCGTCGCGTGCGGTGGCGACGGCACGTGGAGCAACGCCGCGAACGCGATTCTTTCCTCGGGGGCGGATTGCAGGCTCGCGGTGCTCGCCGCAGGCACGGGAAACGATTTCGCGAAATCCGTGGGCGTACCTGCCGGTGACATCGACGCCACCGCAAAGCTCGTGGCCGATGGCTCCGAAACGATGGTCGACGTTGGGCGCATCGAGGATCGCTACTTCCTCAACGTGACCGGTTTCGGCTTCGACATCGCGGTGCTCGACGATCTCGAGAACATCCCGATGCTCACCGGCGATCTGCTCTATCTGGGCGCCGCACTGCGGCAACTGTTCAAGTTCGACGGGATGCCGATCGACATCACGAGCAGCGCGGTGGCGCGTGGCCCGCGCGCGCACCTCATGCTGATCATCGCCAACGGGCGCAACTTCGGCGGCATGTTCCAGATCGCTCCCGACGCGCGCCTCAACGATGGCAAGCTCGACGCGATCTCCATCCTCGATGCGCCGCCGCTCACGCGCATCTCGATGCTGGCGGCGGCGCCGAGTGGGAAGCACGTGCGGAATCCGCTGGTGCTGAGTGAGCAGGCGGCATCGTTCACACTCAAGTTCAACGCGCCGCCGGCGTACGAGACCGATGGCGAGTACAACACCGCAAAGTCCTCGACGCTCGAGGTGTCGTGCGTTCCCGGGGCGCTTCGCGTCGTCGCGCCGATGAGCGTGCGCGTGTGAAGGCGATCCGCTTCGCGGCGCCGATCCCGACGTACATCGCAACGCTCGCTGCCGGAAAGCTCTCGCGGCGTTTCTACACCGGCCCACTCGCCTGCACGACCTACACGGACGTCGAGCAACCCGCGCTGCCGAGCGAGCGGTGGGTGCGCATTCGCACGCGGCTTGGCGGCATCTGTGGCAGCGATCTGAACGTCGTCTCACTCGGCGCCAGTCCGTCGACGTCGCCGTTCTCCAGCTTCCCCTTCGTACTCGGCCACGAGAACGTGGGCGAGGTGATCGCGACAGGAGATGGCGTAGCGAAGACGCGTGTGGGGCAGCGCGTCACGGCCAATCCCCTGCTCTGCTGCGAGCCCCGCGGGATCGCTGCGCGCTGCGGAGCGTGCGAGAGCGGGCATCACTCGCGATGCGCGCACTTCACCGACGGCGACATCGCCCCGGGAATGCTGATCGGCACGACGCGCGGGCTGGGCGGGAGCTGGGGGGAGGAGTTCGTGGCGCACGAGGATCAGCTGGTTCCCGTGAGTGAGGGGATGAGCGACGAGGCGGCGGTGCTCATCGAGCCATTCGCGTGCTCCGTGCACGCGGTGCGCGCGAATCTGCCGGAGGCGGGCGAGCGCGTGCTCGTGATCGGCGCGGGATCGATCGGGCTCTTGACCATCGCGGCGATTCGCGCGCTGGCGCCCCGGGCACGCATCACGGCGCTAGCGCGCTACGATGTCCAGCGCGCCCACGCAACTCGATTGGGCGCCGCGGACGTGGTGCCCGCGCGCGGCGACTACACGAAGACGCTCGCGGATGCGGGCGGCACGCGGCTGCTGAAGCCGATCATTGGGAAGCCGGTGGGCGTCGGTGGCTTCGATCGCACGTTCGTGTGCATCGGCGGCACACGCGGGATGGACGACGCGATGCGAGTCACGCGTGCGGGCGGCACTATCGTGCTGCTCGGCAACTCGAGCACGATGAACGGGCTGGATTGGACGCCATTGTGGCTCAAGGAGCTCACGGTGCGCGGCTCGCTGTGCTACGGCGGTCCGGTGCACGGCGGTGCCAGCGAGGGCGCATTTGCTGAGGCGGCGGCGCTGGTCACGAGTGGCGCGGCGCCGATAACGGAGCTGCTCACGCACACGTTTCCGCTCGGCGACTATCGCACGGCGCTCGAGACCGCGTCGAACAAGGCTGGGGGGGAAAGCATCAAGGTGGCGTTCCGCTTTTAGCGAACGCCACCTCGATCAAAGCACTACGGCAATGTGATGCTGTTGTTGCTTCCCAGTGAGACGGCACCATTGCGAGCCAGTGCGCGTCCAAGCAGCGTCGCGTTGTCGACGAGTGTGATGCTCGTCAGCGCGACGATGTTTCCCTGCCACTGCGAGGACGTCCCGAGCGTCGCAGACGATCCGACCTGCCACCAGACATTCTTCGCCTGAGCACCGTTGATGAGCACGACGTTTCCTGCCGTCGTGAGACCGGTACCCGCCTGAAACACGAAGCTGGAATTCGGATCACCATTTCCATCGAGGGTCACCGTGCCGGTGACGCCAATGGTGCTGGCGGTGCAGTAGACGCCTGGCAGCTTGGTGGTACCGCCTAGATCGCCGACGATTGCCGCACCGCACGGGAGACCGGCCAGCGTGTTGTACGCGATCGTCAAATCACTCTGCGCGTGCAGCGCTATCGCATCGCCCAGGTGCTTCACTCCTGTGATCACGCACGGACCGAAACCCGTGACGGTATTTCCCGGGCTGACGGAGACGTTGGCGCTGATAGTTCCGCCAGTCACGCACGTTACGGCAGTTCCCGCCATGATACCGTTCGGTGCGGCCGTGCCGAGATTGGCGACCGGCGCAGCTGCGTTGGAAGAGACGATGACCGTTGCAACGCCCGATCGTACGCCGCTGCTCGCTTTCACACTTCCCGTGAATGTCCCGGTCGACGTGCCGGCCGTGAACAATCCCGAAGCGGCATCCACGGTACCGCCGCTGTTCACGACGCTCCAGGTGGGCGTGATCGGCATTGAATTACCGGATCCATCGGTGCCTGCAGCCGTAAACTGCACCGTTTCGCCGGGCCGCAGCGTCTGTGGATTCGGCGAAACCACGATGCTCGCGAGCGTGTTAGGCCCGTTCACATCCCGGCTTCCGCACGCAGCGCTGAAGGTCGCGAGAACGCAAATCGCTCCGAACGAGGCCACTCGTACGCAAATGCGCGACGACGAGGACCACATGGATGTGAGTCGATTGATTTTCATGGATTGTCCTGACGTTGAAAGGGGCTGAGAGCACGCGAGGTGCTCCGCTTGGCAGCGATCTCCACATGTGGTAGTCGGAGATGACACTGCGCGTCAGGGCGCAAATACTGACCGAGTCGGGCGCGTCGATACATCTATCACCCACAAGGATGACGCGCGCCTCAGCAATTCGGTACGAGATGGCACAGAACGTTGCTATTTCGCGGGGATTCGCGGCGCAACCGCGACCTACTCGATCCGCACTGCCTCGCTCAGCTTCGAGACTCCATTCTCATTGAAGCTCTCGATGGCGAACCAGTAGTGCTCGCCCACGGTGAGCGCGCGCAGCTCGAGCGTCGAACCCTCGTCCGCGAAGCGCTGGTAGGTCTGATACAGCTTGCTCTTCGCCAGCCCCCACCGAACGTTGTAGCCCACCACGCCACCCACGGGCATCCACTCGATGTGCGCGTTGCGCGGGTCAGTGTCGCGCGCAACGGTGAGATGCGTGGGCGTAGCGGGCGCAGTGCCGCCCGCGGTGCCGAAGACGCGGATGTCGCTGATCGCGAGCGTGGGTGCGCCCACGTGGAGATGCTCGTAGCGCACATAGCGCGCGCGCTGCGGAGTGGGAAGCTCGACGTATGCGTTGGGGCGATCGTGCGTCTCGCGCGAGAGATCAGCCGCGCGGCTCCACTCGCGCCCGTCGAGCGACGTCGAAATGCGGAAGCGCGTGTACACCGATGAGTCGCTCGCAAAGAGATGCGAGTTGTAGTCGGCGAAGTTCACCTGGATGGCACGCACCATGGCCGAATGTCCGAGGTCGATCGTGAGAGACTCGCGCTCGGTGTTCGAGCGCGCGACCCAGATCGTACGCGGATTTTCGTCGGTGACGTTTGATGCGGGGAAGCTGTCGAGCGCCGACGATGCGATCGCGGTCTTTCTGTACGAGAGAAGCATCCATCCCGTGAACAGCTCGTCCGGGCGCCGCCAGCGCCTCGTGGGTGCGCGATGCGGGAAGTCACCAAAGCGCGTGTCCGCGTACATTGCGCCGTCGCGATCGAAGCCGGCGGGATACATCACGATGCGTCGCTCGAAGTTCCAGTTCAACCCGATCCACGTCGTGCCCGTGTTCCAGAAATTCCCGAACTTGTCCTCGAACGTGTTGCCGTGTCCCGCGCCCGTGGCAAAGCCGCCGGGCCTGTACGACACCGGATTGTTCGCGGCGTACGTGAATGGCCCGAGCGGACCATCGCCGACGTATGTGCCGTTCGCGTAGACATTGTACTCCGTGCCGGGCGCGCCGTACTGCAGATAGTAGCGACCATCGTGCTTCGTCATCCACGCGCCTTCGATGTACGGATGGATGGTCGTGTCGCGATGATCGCGGCCGAATCGCTCCCATCCATGCACGTCGGGATGCAGTGACAGCAGCGGCTTCGGCGCGCCCTCGTACGCGAGATGGCGCTTCTTGTCGAGCTCGAGCCCGTAGAGCGGATACTCGTTCGACGATCCCCAATACAAGTACCAGCGATCTGTCGCGGGATCGTGGAAGAGCGCGGGATCCCACGGTCCAGGCGGGATCGAATCCTTGGGCCACGGCGGCGGCGTGCCGTTCGGCATCGCGTGCGGCAGCGCGGGGAGCCACCGATTGTAGAACTCCCAGCGCCCCGACTCGGGCGCAGTGGAGAACAGGATCGGTCGCGACTCGAACGCCGCCTGCATGAGATACATTGTGTCGCGCACCGAGAGCGCAGCCGGTGCGACGATGTCCTCCACCGGCCAGCGCGATGGAGTGACGAACGTCCAGTGCACGAGATCGCGCGAGTGCCAATAGCCGCCGGCGATCGTCTCGAACAGATAGTATTGCCCGCCCTGCAGCAGGATTACCGGATCCGCGCCCGAGCGATACGAAATCCCCTCGTTGAGCTGCTCGAAGTTGTAGCGGTAGTCGATGTCGACGGGATTGCAGTACGTGCGGATACCGGAGCTCTGCGCCTGCGCGCACAATGCAAACGATGAGACGGCGAGCGTTGCGAGCAGTGCTCTCATTGCATGCGCGGTGTCGCGGGCTCGAGCACCAGCGTGTCGCCGGTGACCGCGAAGTGCGCTTCCCTCGTATCCGCCGAGCTCGTGCCGACAAATAGCGTGAACGTGCCCGGCTCCACGACGCGCCGCATTTGTCGATCGTAGAACGAGAGATCGCGCGCGCCCAGCCTGAACGTGACCGTCTCGGCGGCACCCGCACGGATGTGCACGCGCTGAAAGCGCACGAGCTGTTTCACGGGACGCGCGACGCTCGCAACATTGTCGCGCATATAGAGCTGGACCACCTCATCCGCGTCGCGAGCGCCGGTGTTGGTGACGCTCACGGAGACACCGAGCGAGTCGCTCGCGCGCATGCTCGCGCGCGCGAGCGTGACGCTGCCGTAGCGAAAGGTCGTGTAGCTCAGGCCAAAGCCGTACGGGAAGAGCGGCCCACTCTGCAGATCGTTGTATCCCGTGGTGAACTTGTCGCTCGGATTCGTGGGACGTCCCGTATTTGTGTGCGCGAGATAAATCGGCACCTGCCCGGTCGCGCGCGGGAACGACACGGGTAGCTTCCCGGACGGCGAGTAGGCACCGAACAGCACATTGGCCACCGCATTTCCGTGCTCGCTCCCGAGATACCAGCTCTCGACGATCGCGGGCACGCTGTCCGCGATCCACGGTATCGCGAGCGGCCGCCCGTTCATGAGCACCACGACCAGCGGCTTGCTTCCCGCCGCTCGGCGCACGCGCTGCGCGAGCTGCAGCTGCGGAGGGGTGAGCTCGAGATACGCGCGACTCTCCGCTTCGCCGGTGCGATCGGAGCTTTCGCCGAGCACGAGCACCACTGCATCGGCATTGCGCGCGAGCCCCTCCGCGTCGGCGATGCCGCTCGTGTCTGCGCTTTCGGGCAACGCACCCGCGGCATAGCGAATACGCATTGCTGGATTCGCGCGCCGAAGTCCCTCGAGCACGGAAATCGTTTCATTCGCCTTACCGAGGGCGGGAGATCCACCCATGGCGCTCCTCGCATCGTCAGCGAGCGCGCCGATCACCGCGAGCGAGCGGATCGCAGGCGACAGCGGCAGCGTCGCACCATCGTTCTTGAGCAGCACGATCGACTCGCGCGCACTCGCGCGCGCCGCCTCAATGCTTGCACTGGTGCGCGTGAGGCGCGCCGCCCTCTCTTGACTCGCACCGTGGTACGGATCCGTGAACAAACCGAGCTCGTATTTCACTCGCAGCAGGTGCCGCGTGGCCGCATCGATCTGCTCGCGCAGTAGCTGATTCTCCCTTGCGCGCATGGGAAGGCTATCGGCGTAGAGACCGTCGGACATGTCAATGTCTACGCCGGCGTGCATTGCGATCTGTGTCGCCTCGCCACCGGTGGCTGCTACACCGTGCTTCGCGAGCTCCTCGATGGCAGTCCAGTCGCTCACGACCAATCCCTTGAAGCCGAGCCGATCCCGCAGCACATCACGCAGCAGCCACGCACTCGAGTGAGGCGGCGATCCGTTCACGGCGCTGAACGCGGGCATGATCGACCCGACACCCGCATCGATTGCCGCGCGGAACGGCGTCAAATACGTGTTCCACATGGTGCGCTCGCTCAGCTCCACCGTCGCGTAATCTCGCCCTCCTTCGGAAAGTCCGTACCCCACGTAGTGCTTCGCCGTCGCGAGAATCGATGTGGGATCGCTGAGGTGCGTGCCCTGAAAGCCGCGCACGCGTGCCGCGGCCATCACTGCGCCGAGATATGGCTCTTCCCCGGCCCCCTCCATGATCCGCCCCCAGCGTGGGTCGCGCGCGATGTCCACCATTGGTGCGAACGTCCACGTTATTCCATTCGCGGTCGCCTCCGTCGCCGAAATGCGCGCATCGGACTCGGCGAGTTTCGGATCGAAGCTCGCTGCTTCCGCGAGCGGTATGGGAAAGACGGTGCGATATCCGTGAATCACGTCCAGCGAGAAGAGCACCGGAATGCAATGTGGTGATTGCTCGACCACAGTCTTCTGAAGCGCACGAATCTGATCGATGCCTGTGATGTTGATGACGGAGCCCGCCTGCCCCGCACGCAGCTGTGCTTCGTTGCCCGCAGGCCGGCGCGGCCCGGTCTGCAGCCCCTCCGCAGGCGACATCGTGAGCTGTCCGACTTTGTCTTCGAGCGACAACGTCGCCAGGAGCGAGTCGACGAAGCGGGATTCGCGCGCGTCGGAAGACGCAGCTGGAAGATCGCGTGCCGACTGAGTATGTCGCGCAGAGCCGCA
Source organism: uncultured Gemmatimonadaceae bacterium (assembly GCA_963792685.1). Taxonomy (GTDB): domain Bacteria; phylum Gemmatimonadota; class Gemmatimonadetes; order Gemmatimonadales; family Gemmatimonadaceae; genus FEN-1250. The sequence goes on from CAWBWW010000001.1 coordinate 212,785, forward strand.
GGCCGACGCGGCGATCGCGACTACGGCGGCGAGAAAAACGGTGGCGTTTCGCACGTGAAAACGGTCACTGATTGCTCGGCGGGAAGCAAGGCGCGCCCATTGGAGCGCTGCGCGACAGCCCGTCCGTCCTGCGTGGACGCAGCTACCCAAAAGGCCTGTTGCGTACCCCCCCGCTTTGCTCTCATCTTCCGAGAAAACCCGCCTCTGGAGACACCATGTACAACTTCGTCATCCTGCGGCGAGTGCTCGCCGCTGCCGCCGCGTTGGCAGTCGTTCCCGCAATGTCCGCGGCGCAGGCGCCCGACACTTCTGGCGTTCCGAAGGTGGGAGCTCAGGCCCCCGAGTTCTCTGCGCCCGCGTCCACGCGCTACGGACTCCTCAAGAACCCGCTCCACCTCTCCGACCTTCGCGGCAAGACCGTCGTGCTCGCCTTCTTCCCGAAGTCGCGGACTTCGGGATGCACGGTGCAAATGGAGGCATATCGCGACCGTTACGAGAAGCTCTTCGACGGCGGCAAAGGAGTGGTGGTCGTCTCCATCAGCGCGGACGCAGACACGACGCAGCAGTCGTGGGCGCGCGACGCGAACTTCCCGATGGTGTTCGTGAGCGACTCGAGCGGGGCGATTGGCAAGACGTATGGCGTTTTCCTCCCGAAGTACCACATGGACAATCGCGTCGCCTTCGTACTCTCGCCCGAAGGCAAGATCACCTATCGCGCGATGCCGTTCAGGGAGATGGTCGACGGCGCGTACGCTGAGCTCGCAACGGCGGTTGCGAGCGCGTCGCACGGCAAGAGCGCGGGCACGCATTGAGCGATCGCGCCACTGGCCTGCACTCGCGCACGAGCTCCAAGCGCGCTTCCCCAGCCGCCGAACAGTCGGACCGGGCGGCGGCGCATGGCCTGTTACAGGCGGCCGAGCGCGATTTGCAGCAGGTGGTGCTCGACATTCACGATGGGCCGGTGCAGGACATCTTCAGCGCGCTGTCGCAGGTGCATCTCGCTGCGCATCCGCCCGGAGTTGCAGGCCGGCGAAGCATCGATCGGACTCCGGCGGGTGGCCGCGGCGCTCGAGCGAGCGCTCGGCGAGATCCGCAGCTTCATCGGCGCGTTCCGTCCGCCGGAGTTCGAGCGACGCCCTGTAGGCGCGATCATCGAGGGGCTCATCGTGCAGCACGAATCGATCACGGGGAACACGGTCAACCTCGACGTTGCCGAGAACATTCCCGACGTATCCGTGTCGCTCAAGATCGCGATCTATCGCATCGTGCAGGAGGCGCTCGCGAACGCGACGCGTCACGCGCAGGCGACCGAACAAACCGTGCGCATGGCGGTAGAAGATGGTGAGCTGGTGCTCGAGGTGCGCGACAATGGGCGCGGCTTCGACGTCGTCGGAATCCTCGAGAGCGAGAACGACGTCGGTGTCACGGGCGGGCATTTCGGTCTGCGAGGTATGCGAGACCGCGTAGCGATCATGAACGGAACGCTCGCGATCGATTCGAGCGAGGACGGCACCTGTGTCGAAGTTCGCTTTCCCATCCAATGAAGAGAATCGCTCTGTGCTGACGCTTTCGGTGACACAATGATTCGTGTGATGCTGGTCGACGATCATCCACTCGTGCTCGAGGGGCTTCGCGCGATGATGGACGCCGAGCGCGACATCCAGGTGGTGGTGACGACGACGGAGGGCGAGCGTGTCCCGGAGCTGGTGCGGCTGCATCGTCCGGACGTCGTGGTGCTCGATCTCGAGCTGGGCACGACGAACGGCTACGAGGTGCTGAAGCGACTCCGCGCGGACCAGCTACAAATTCGCGTGCTCGTGCTCACGGCGTACGGTGATGGCGAATCAATGCGCGCGGCGCTCGAGCATCAGGCCGACGGCATCGCCCTCAAGACGGACGCACCGGCGCGCACGGTCGACGCGCTGCGCGCGGTGCACTCGGGCGTGCTCGTGTTCCCGCAGGCCGCGAAGCGGTGGATGCGCAAGACGAACGAGCGCGCGATCGCCGGTCCGGGATCGCTGAGTGACCGCGAGCGCGAGGTATGGGCGCTGCTCGCAGCGGGGCTGTCGAACGGCGTGATCGCGACGCAGCTCGGAGTGAGCGCGAGCACGGTCAAATTCCACACCCAGAACCTCTTCCAGAAGCTCGGCGTGAACAACCGCACGGCTGCCGCGGTGGAATACGAGAAACAGATCCCGGCGGCGGCGCGAGTGAGGGAGAAGTTGGTGTAGGGCGGGTACTACAACTGCTTCGAATTTGAAATGCAAAACGGACGAATCGAACCCGGCGATGACGAAGACAGTCATTGCCGGGTTTTAACCGTTACGGCTTTGTCCTTATCCGTTTTTTCATCCGTTCAATCCGTGTAATCCGCGTTCAAGAAAAAGTTAATGTATGCGTTCCTGCGCGCATCACTCACCACCCGAACCGACGCTCGGGCTGGCTATAACTCCTCTTGGACACGGATTACACGGATAGAACGGATTAACGCGGATCAAGCTCTCACTTTTAAGTCCGTTCGCCCGAGAGACGCGCGATGACCTCTCGCCGCGTCGGGTTCGATGGCCGTTCGTTCGCGTCATTCGTGTGAAGCCGTTGCCCTTCGTGCGCCCTACCCTTTTGCCGGCGCGATGTCGACGGCTATCCCGCGCCACTTCTGCTGATTGAAGCGGAGCACGCTGAGGGCGCAGCGGGACGCGTGGCCGAGCAGGATTGCGAGCCAGATGTGGATCGGCTGGAGGGTGCCCGTGTGGCGGATCGTGAAGCAGATGCCCAGCGGGATGATCACCTGTGAGATGATCGAGAATGTAGAGCGGGCTCTTTGTGTCGCCCGTGCCCTGGAGCGCGCCGGTGTAGGTGAGCGCTACCGAGATGAACAATCCCGAGACGCTGAGCACACGCAGAAGCTGCGTGCCCAGGGCGATCACTGCCGGCTCGTGCATGCCGAAGATCGCGAGGAGCTGGCGCGGGAAGAAGAAAAAGATCAGGCCGATGAATGCCGCCGATGTGACACCCACGCGCCCTGCGATGTGCACTGAGTCGATCGCACGCTGTGAATTTCCGGCGCCCAGATTCTGCCCCGTCATCGCAGCGGCAGCGCCCATGAGTCCCATCGATGTCCACGTGATGAGCGAGAACAGCTCTGAGTAGGATACGGTGAATACCGCCTGCGCCACTGCGCTCTGCGCGAGCGAACCGATGAACGAGAGCATGAGCACGCCCCCGACGTTCATCGCGATCCCCTGAATGCCAGTCGGTAGTCCGAAGCGGAAGAGCGACTTGATGATCGTCCAGTCCGGACCCCAGCCCATACCGCGCGGGAATGAGACGACCCATCCTCCCTTCCACAGCTTGATGAGCGCGTAGATCCCAATGATTCCCGTCGCGCTCACGGTTCCCATCGCAGCGCCCGCGGTGCCGAACGCAGGGATGGGTCCGAGTCCGCGGATCAGGATGACGTTGAAGATGATGTTGAGCACCGTCATCGTGACGCCGATGATCATCGGCGTGCGCGCATCGCCGGCGGAGCGAAGCGCGCCACTCAGCATGAAGAAGAGCAGCATGCCGGTGCTGAACGTGAACATGATGCGCAGGAACGGGAGCGCGAGCACCTTCACCTCGGGCGCGGCGTTCACGAGGTCGAGCAGCGTCGGCGCGAGGAAAAGGCCAACCGGAGCCATCACGAACACGGACAGGCCGATCGCCGTGAGGAACGCCTGATACACGGTGCGATTCACCTTCTCCTCCTCGCCGGCGCCTGCAAAGCGCGAGACGAGCACGCTCATTCCGGTAAAGAGCGAAGAGATGAAGACGATCACCATGATGAAGATCTGATAGGAAACACCGATAGCGGCGTTCGCCTTGAACCCGATCATATGTCCAACCAGGATATGATCGACAATCCCCTGCAGGCCACCGATGATGTTGGTGAGCATCGTCGGCCACGCGAGCTTCCACACGGCGGGCGCGAGCGGACCCTCGATGAGCGAGCGGTCGAATGGCTTGCGCGCGATCGGCGCCCCGGTGCGCGGCTGCGTGTCCTCAGCCGCTACGCGCGGAGTGGGCGCGGCGACGTCAGTCATCGGCGCGTGTCTCGCTGCATTCGGAGCAGTTCATCAATGCTGACCTTACTCTCACGCGGGTCGTAATACCAGCCAGTGCCATAACCGCCATCTCGTCCAGAAGTTGCGATCGCTCCGGAACAGCCGGTCATGCGTTCGCCCAGCCTCCAGCTACGCAATGTAGCCACGGGTGCGGGGAAGCTGGCATTGCCGGAAGATGGTGCGCGGGCTCCGTTATCAAGCGGTATGCTTCGCATGGAAGCAGGAAATGCGTGGCAGTATTCCTGCTACGCCACACGGCGCGCGACAAGCAATCACATGGGGTCGAGAATGCAACTGGGAATGATCGGGTTGGGCCGCATGGGCGCCAACATGGTGCGGCGTCTCATGCGGGGCGGGCACAGCTGCGTCGTGTACGACAGAGCCGTCGCCGCGGTTCGCGGACTCGCCGGCGAGGGCGCAACTGGCGCGGAGCAGCTCGATGAGTTCATCGCCAAGCTCGCAAAACCGCGCGTCGTTTGGCTCATGGTCCCCGCCGCGGTCGTCGACGCCACGCTCGAGGAGCTCGTTCCCAAGCTCGATGCCGGCGACATCGTGATCGACGGCGGCAACTCTTACTATCGCGACGACATCGCGCGTGCGACCCGGCTCCGCGAGCGCGGCGTGCACTACATCGACTGCGGCACGAGCGGCGGCATTCTCGGATTGGAGCGTGGCTACTGCCTCATGGTTGGCGGCGAGGCAGAGACCGTAAAGCGCCTCGAGCCAATCTTCGCCACACTCGCGCCTCCGTCGGACACAGTCGCGAAAACACCCGGGCGCGAGAAACGGCAGAGCACCGCTGACCGCGGATACCTCCACTGCGGTCCGCACGGAGCCGGGCACTTCGTAAAGATGGTGCACAACGGAATCGAGTACGGAATGATGGCTGCGTTTGCCGAGGGGTTGAACATCCTCAAGCATGCCGGCGTCGGAAAGGGGACGCAGGTTGCGGATGCGGAGACGACACCGCTGCGCAATCCCGAGGCGTACCAGTACGACTTCGACCTGCCGGACATCGCTGAGGTCTGGCGAAGAGGCAGCGTGATCGCATCATGGCTGCTCGACCTCACCTCTGCCGCGCTGGCGGCGAACCCGGAGCTCGACCATTTCGCCGGGCGCGTGTCGGATTCGGGTGAGGGGCGCTGGACGCTCGAGGCGGCAATCGACGAGGGCGTTCCCGCCAACGTCCTCTCAGCCGCGCTCTTCTCGCGATTCACCTCGCGCGGCGCCGCGGACTTCCAGAATCGTGTGCTGTCCGCAATGCGCGCCGAGTTCGGGGGCCATTCGGAGAAGCCCGCGGCATCGTGACGAGAGTGGAACGATCGGCACGAACGCAGATCGACGTGCGCCCCGATGCAGCGTCGTTGGCCAATGCGGCCGCCGAGCGATTCGCCACTTCGGCGGAGCGAGCGATCGCAGCGAGTGGGCGATTCGTCGTCGCGTTCTCTGGGGGATCGACGCCGCGACGCACCTACGAGCGACTCGCGCGCGAGCCGTTCGCATCGCGCATCGAGTGGTCGCGTGTGCACGTGATCTGGGGAGACGAGCGGTGCGTGCCGCCGAGCGATGCGAACTCAAATTTCCGCATGGCACGTGAGGCACTGCTCGAGTACGTGCCGATCCCCGAGGCGAACATCCATCGTATTCGCGGCGAGAATGATCCGCGCGGGGCCGCTGCGTCGTACGAGGCCGAGCTGCGCGCATTGCTGCGCACGCCCACGGGCGCACCGCGCACCGAGCCGGGCCTTCGCATCGATCTCGTCCTGCTCGGTCTCGGCGACAACGGGCATACGGCTTCGCTTTTCCCCGGGAGCACGGTGCTGAACGAAAGCGAGCAATGGGTGGCGGCGGACGAAGTGGATGCTGCGCCGAGTATGCGTGTCACGCTCACGGCGCCCGTGCTGAACGCCGCAGCGGAGTTGGTGTTTCTGGTGGCTGGCGCGGAGAAGGCACCCATGCTCGCGCGCGTGCTCAATGGCCCGCGACGGCCGCTCGAGCTGCCCGCACAGCTCATCGCGCCGAGCGAGGGCGAAGTGATCTGGCTCGTCGACAGCGCGGCAGCGGCGGAGCCCGCGACGTCTCCGTGAACATCAGCCCACTCGCCGGAAAGCCGGCGCCCGCCTCGATGCTGCTCGACGTGTCGAAGCTCGTGACGGCCTACTACACGGACATTCCGGATCCGTCCATCGCCGTGCAGCGCGTGTCCTTCGGAACGTCGGGACATCGCGGATCGGCGTTCAACACATCGTTCAACGAGTCGCACATCCTTGCGATCGCGGAGGCGATCTGCCAATACCGTCGCGAGCACGACATCAGCGGACCGCTGTACCTGGGAATCGATACGCACGCGCTCTCGCAGCCGGCGAGTGCGACGACGATCGAGGTGCTGGCCGCGCACGAGGTGAACGTGATGCTCGCGCGCGACGACGAGTACACGCCAACGCCCGCGGTGTCGCACGCCATCCTCCGCTACAACGTCGGACGCACGACGGGACTCGCCGATGGCATCGTGATCACGCCGTCGCACAACCCGCCGGAGGACGGAGGGATCAAGTACAACACTCCGGATGGGGGTCCTGCCGACACCGTCGTCACGAAGTGGATCGAGGCGCGCGCGAACGAGATCCTCGAGCGCGGTATGGGCGAGGTGAAGCGCATCCCGCTCGCGCGTGCGCTCCGCGCGCCGACCACCCATCGTCACGACTACCGGGAGAGCTACGTCGCCGATCTCGCGAACGTGCTCGACATGGACGCCATTCGCGGCTCGGGAATTCGCATGGCCGTCGATCCCCTCGGCGGCGCCGGCGTGCACTACTGGCCGGCGATCATCGAGCGCTACGGGTTGGATCTCACGGTCGTCAGCGACGTCGTCGATCAGACGTTCCGGTTCATGACGGTGGACTGGGACGGGCGCATTCGCATGGATCCATCCTCGCCGTATGCCATGCAGCGGCTGCTCGCGCTCAAGGACAAATACGACATCGCGTTCGCGTGCGACACGGACCACGACCGTCATGGCATCGTGTGCCGCACGGCCGGGCTGCTGCCGCCCAATCACTATCTGTCGGTCTGCGCGGAGCATCTCTTCCGGAATCGGCCGCAGTGGCGCGCCGACACCGGTATCGGCAAGACGGTCGTGAGCAGCGCGATGATCGATCGCGTGAGCACGAAGCTCGGCCGATCGCTCTGCGAGGTGCCCGTCGGCTTCAAGTGGTTCGTCGGTGGACTGAGCAACGGCTCGCTTGGCTTCTGCGGCGAGGAGAGCGCCGGCGCCTCGTTCCTCCGGCGCGATGGCACCGCGTGGTCGACGGACAAGGACGGGATCATCGCGGCGCTGCTCGCGGCGGAGATCACCGCCGTCGCGAAACGAGATCCGGGAGAGCTCTACGCCGATCTCACTCAGGAGTTCGGTGCTCCCGCGTACGACCGCGTGGAGGCGCACGCGACCATCGCGCAGAAGCGCGTGCTCCTGGCCCTGTCGCCGTCGCAGGTGCGCGGTGACACGCTCGCCGGGGAGAAGATCCAGCAGATCATCACGACGGCACCGGGCAACAACGCGCCGATCGGCGGGGTGAAGGTCTCGACGGAGAGCGGCTGGTTCGCGGCGCGGCCGTCGGGAACTGAAGACATTTACAAGATTTACGGGGAGAGCTTTCGCGGCACTGCGCAGCTCGCGCAGATCCTGACCGAGGCGCAGGCGATCGTCAATGCGGCCCTCGCGAGCGCGAACGTGACGGCGGGGGTCAAATGAATCTTTACGATTGGAGCGCGAGATGAACCATACGCACCACCGGCCCGTACCCTCTGATGCGCTGGTGCTCTTTGGCGTCACGGGCGATCTCGCGTACAAGCAGATCTTTCCGGCGCTGTACTCGCTGGTGAAGCGAGGAGCACTCACGGTGCCCGTGATCGGTGTGGCGTCTTCGCCCATGACGCTGACGCAATTGCGCAAACGCGTGACAAACAGTCTCCGCCACTCCGGCATGACGATCAACCGGCGTCCGTTGCGAGTGCTGCTCTCGCTGCTGAAATACGTACCCGGCGACTACAACGATCCGCAGACGTTTCGCGCGCTCTCCTTCGCGCTGGACGGAGCGCAACGACCCGCGCACTACCTCGCGATTCCGCCAGCGCTGTTCGAGACGGTGATTCAGGGGCTCGGCGCCGCAGGGCTCGCGAAGAACGCGCGCGTGATCGTCGAGAAGCCGTTCGGGCGCGATCTCGCATCCGCGCTCGAGCTCAACTCGGTCGCACGCTCGGTTTTCCCCGAAGACTCGATCTTCCGGATCGATCACTATCTCGGGAAAGAAGCGATCATGAACATTCTGTACTTCCGCTTCGCGAACTCGTTCCTCGAGCCGATCTGGAATCGGAACTACATCTCGAGCGTGCAGATCACGCTCGCCGAAGACTTCGGTGTGAACGGACGCGGCGCGTTCTATGAGAGCGCGGGATGTCTGCGTGACGTGGTGCAGAACCATCTCTTCCAGGTCGTCGCGCTTCTCGCCATGGAGCCGCCGGCGTATCGCGGCTACAACGCCGTACACGCGGAGAAGGCAAAGGTGCTGCAGGCGATGCGGCCGCTCACGCGACGCGATCTGATCCGCGGCCAGTACGCGGGTTACCGTCGCGAGCCGAACGTCGCGCGCAACTCGGATGTCGAGACGTACTGCGCCGTGCGGCTGCACATCGATTCCTGGCGGTGGAACGGCGTGCCGTGGTATCTGCGCGCCGGCAAGTGTCTTCCGGTGACGGCGGCCGAGGTGATGGTCGAGCTCAAGGCACCGCCGGCGCAGCTCTTCGCGGATTCCGCGCCACTGACAGGTCCGGCGAACTACTTCCGCTTTCATCTGTCCCCGCACGCGGCCGTCGCGCTCGCGGCGCGCGTGAAGCGCCCCGGCAAGGAGTTCGTGGGCGATCAGGAGGAGCTCTACATGTGCGAAGAGACGCTCGGCGCCGAGAAGCCGTACGAGCGGCTTTTGAGCGATGCGATGAACGGCGATGGCGCACTGTTCACGCGCGAGGATGCGATCGAGGCGTCGTGGACGGTGCTCGATCCCGTGCTCAAGAATCATCACGAGGTGAAGCGATATCAGTGCGGCACGTGGGGACCCAAGGACGCCAATGAGCTGCTCGGACACGAGCAGGTGTGGCACAATCCCACTGAGGCGGGGACCAGCGAATGACGCAGCAGAGCGATCTCGTGTTCCTGATCGACTGCGACAACACGCTGCTCGACAACGATCGCGTGCAGCAGGAGCTCAGCACGCATTTGGCGAGCGAGTATGGCGCGGACTGTCGCGATCGCTACTGGAGGATCTTCGAGCAGCTCCGCAGCGAGCTCGGCTACGCGGACTACCTCGGCGCGCTCCAATTGTACCGCCTCCATCACGAGCGGGACACGCGACTGCTCTGCATGTCATCGTACCTGATCGACTATCCGTTTGCCGACCAGCTGTATCCGCAGGCACTCAATGTGGTTCGCCATTTGAGCACGATCGGAACGACGGTGATACTCTCCGACGGCAATGTGGTCTTTCAACCGCGCAAGATCGAACGATCGGGGATTCGCGACGCCGTGGAGGGGCGTGTCCTGATTTATATTCACAAGGAACGGATGCTCGATGCCGTCGCCGATGCGTATCCCGCACGAAAGTACGTGATGATCGACGACAAGCTGCGAGTGCTCACAGCAATGAAGCAGGAGTGGGGCGATCGCCTCACCACGGTGTTCCCGCGCCAGGGGCACTACGCTTTCGACGAGAAGATTCTCGCGCAGTATCCGGCCGCCGACATCACGGTGGATCGCATCGGAGATCTGATGACGTACGAGCGCGCAGCGTTCGACGATACGGCGGTAGCGGCATCGCAGGAGGAGCGGCTGTGAACGAGACGAAGACGACAGAGCCACGCGGAACACTCGACGAGATCTGCATCAACACCATCCGCACGCTCAGCATCGATGCGGTCGAGAAGGCGAACTCGGGGCATCCGGGATTGCCAATGGGCGCGGCGCCGATGTCGTACGTCCTCTGGACGCGCCACATGCGCTACGACCCGTCGCACCCGGTGTGGCCCGATCGCGATCGCTTCATCCTCTCCGCGGGGCACGGGAGTGCGCTGCTCTACAGCCTTCTGCATCTCACGGGCTTCGACGTGTCGCTCAATGACATGAAGAACTTCCGGCAGTGGGGGAGCAAGACGCCGGGGCATCCCGAGGTCGGCGTCACCGAGGGCGTCGAGGTCACGTCCGGCCCGCTCGGCCAGGGATTCGGCAATGCCGTGGGCTTCGCGATGGCTGAGCGATGGCTCGCCGCAACGTTCAATCGGCCGGATCACGAGATCATCGATCACTACACGTACGTGCTCGCAAGCGACGGCGATCTAATGGAGGGCATCTCGGCCGAAGCGGCATCACTCGCGGGCGAGCTTCGCCTGGGACGGCTCATCGTGTTGTACGACGCGAACGAGATCACGCTCTCCGCGACGACGAACGTCACCTTCACGGAAGACGTGGGCGCGCGCTTCGCGGCATACGGCTGGCAGGTGCTGCACATCGACGGGATGGACACCGCCCAAGTCGATGCAGCGCTCACGACGGCGCGCGACCATACCGAGCAGCCGACGCTCATTGTCGCGCGCACGCACATCGGCTTCGGCAGCCCGAACAAGGCGGATACGTTTCAGGCGCACGGCGAGCCGCTCGGCAAGGAAGAGACGCGCCTCACGAAGCGCGCCTACAGATGGCCGGAGGACGCGGCGTTCCTTATTCCTGATGTGGCGAAGCAGCAGTTCGCCAAGGTGCGGGAGGAGGGCGAGGCCGAGTATGGGCGGTGGCAAGAGGCGATGACTGACTATCGCGCCGCGCACCCGAAGCTCGCGGCGGAGTTCGATCGCGCGATCGCGGGCGAGCTCCCGGCGCAGTGGGATGCCAAGCTGCCGGCACTCACGCCGAAAGACGGCGACATGGCGACGCGCGATGCTGGAGCGAAGGCGATCGCGGTGTTTGCTGAATCAGTGCCGAATTTGATTGGTGGATCTGCCGATCTCGATCCATCGACGCGCACCGCGATGAAAGACAAGGGAGACTTTCAGAGCCCCCTCTCGCCGGAGGCAGGGCAAACGCCTCCAACGCAGGGTGCGGCGGGCGGCGACTGGAGCTATGCAGGACGCAACATCCATTTCGGGATTCGTGAGCACGCGATGACTGCGATTCTCACCGGGATGGCGCGTCACGGCGGTGTGATTCCGTTCGGCGCGACGTTCCTCACGTTCTCCGATTACATGCGCCCGAGCATTCGCCTTGCGGCGCTGAGCGACGCACGCGTGATCTACGTGTGGACACACGACAGCATCGCGCTCGGCGAAGACGGCCCAACGCATCAACCCGTGGAGCAGATCGCGGGGCTGCGCGCGATGCCGAACATGACGCTGCTTCGCCCTGCGGATGCGACCGAGACCATCGAGGCGTGGCGGATCGCGATGCAGCACGACAAGGGACCGATTGGCCTCGTGCTCACGCGTCAGAAGGTGCCCGTGCTCGATCGCACGCAGCTCGCACCCGCGAGCGAGACGGTGCGCGGCGCCTATGTGCTCACGGACGCAGTGCCGGGCGCCGAGCCGGAGCTCATCCTCATCGCGACAGGCTCCGAGGTCTCACTCGCACTCGCAGCGCACAAGCAGCTCAGCGGCGAGGGCATTCGCACGCGCGTCGTGTCGATGCCTTCGTGGGAGCTCTTCGAGTCCCAACCGGACGAGTACCGCGAATCCGTGCTGCCCGCGGATGTCACGGCGCGCGTCAGCGTGGAGGCTGCGTCGCCATTCGGCTGGGAGCGCTACGTGGGTCCTGGAGGCGCGATCATCGGCGTGAATCACTTCGGTGCGTCCGCGCCCGGTCCCGAGGTGATGAAGCGCTTCGGCTTCACCGTCGAGAACGTGATCGCGACGGCGCGCAGCGTTCTGGACAACGCTCGCGTGACGGCGCGATGAGTGTGATGCGGCTCGTCGAGCCGCTGTTGCAGGGATTGGAGCTCACACCGGGGCAGCTGGCCGAGCTTCGGGCCATCGATTCGATGTACCAGTCCGGGCGCGCCAGCGGCTCGACGGCGTCGCTCGATGATCTCGTTTTCACCCGCGTGCACGACATGCTCCATCACGATCAGCGAGCGATCTTCGACCGAAAGCTTGCGGCAGGGCGCGCCGGAGAGATGCGCGACACCGAGCGACCCGAATAGGTGGAAGAAGCGGCCCCTGGGGAAGCGCGCGAGCTGTATGGTGCGGCAAGACTCGCGCAGCACGCTCGAGAGCTCGCTCAACGCCAGGAGTTGGTCGCATCTGCCAAGCGCACTGCGCGTGGTGGAGGACATGCCCCGCTACTCGCGAAAGTCGCGGAGCTGGAGAACGAGTTGGCAGATGTGCGCGAGGTTCTGCTCGAGGCGAGCGCGCGCGGCATCGACGTGCCTCCCGCCGGCGCGTGGCTGCTCGACGCGTACTTCCTCATCGTCGAGCACGGACGAGAGATCCGCGCGAACATGCCGCAAGGCTACTACCAGCGCCTCCCGAAGCTCGCCGCTGGATCGTACCGCGGCTTTCCGCGCATTTACGAAATCGCGCTCGAGCTGATCGCGCACACGGAGGCGCAGCTCGACGGCGAGAACATCGAGTCGATGATCCGCGAGTACCAGAGCGTCGAGCCGTTGACGCTCGGCGAGCTGTGGGCGTGGCCTGTGATGCTGCGGATCGCGCTGCTCGAGAGCGTGCGACGCGTCGCACTTCGTACGAAGCGCGACGTCATGGACGCGATGCGCGCCGACGAGCAGGTGCAGCGCTTTCGGGCGTTGGCCGCCGATGACGTAGCGCTACGGCGTGAGCTCGCGGCCTTCGTCGAGCACCCGCCGGAGCTGACTGCGGCGTTTCTCACACGCTTCTTCCAGCAGCTTCGCTCCGCGAGCGCCGACTTCACGCCGCTGCTCTGGGTTGAGCAGTGGATCGCGGAAGATGCGATGAGCGTCGACGAGGCGGTGCACCGCTCGACGCGCCGGCAGTCGCTCTCGCAGCTCGTAATGTCCAATGGGATCACGAGCCTTCGTACGGTCGCGGGCTTCGACTGGCCGGACTTCGTAGAGGCGATGAGCTTCACGGACGCGGTGCTCCGCGAGGATCCGTCCGGCTGCTACTCGGCTATGACCTTTGAGTCCCGCGATCACTACCGGCACGAGGTCGAGAAGCTCGCCAAGCAGGTGAAGATGCCCGAGCCCTCGGTTGCACGCGCGGCGATCGTGCTCGCACAGGCCGGGGACTCGCCGGAAGGGGCGGAGCGTCGCGAACGGTCCACGCACGTCGGATACTATCTCGTGGGCCGTGGCAGGGATGCACTCGAGCACGCGCTCGGTCTCCCGCCGTCGCTTGGCCGGCGCATTGCTCGAGTCGCCAAACGGTACGCCGCACAACTGTACTTCGGCACGCTCGCGGCGGCGACGATCGCGGTGCTTGCGGCAGTGCTTGCGCCGCTTCCGCATACCGCATCGTGGGCGATGCGCGCGCTCGCCATTCTCCTAGCGCTCGTGCCCGCGAGCGAGATCGGCATTGCGCTCGTCAATCAGCTCACGACGATGCTCGTGCCGCCGAGCCGCCTGCCGCGAATGGACTTTGCGAAAAACGGCGTGGCGGCGACGTGCCGGACCATCGTGGTCGTCCCGCTTCTGCTCGACTCCCCGGACGCGGCGCAAGATGCGCTCGGCCGCCTGGAGACGCAGTTCCTCGCGAACCGCGACGACGAGATTCGCTTTGCGCTCCTCTCGGACTTTCCCGATGCACCGTCGGAGTCGATGCCCACCGACGCAGCCATCGTGGATGCGGCCATCGCCGGCGTGCGCGCGCTCAACGGCGAGTATGCCGACGCGTCGCCATTCTACCTCTTTCAGCGCCCGCGACGCAGGAATGATCGCGAAGGCGTGTGGATGGGATGGGAGCGGAAGCGCGGAAAGCTGGAAGAGTTCAACGCCTACATCGCGGGCCGGGAGCGCAACGCGTTCTCGCACGTGGAGGGCGATACCAAGTGGCTCGCCGAAGCGCGTTACGTGATCACGCTCGATGCAGACACGCTCCTTCCGCGCGGCGCAGCTGCGTCGCTCATCGGCACGATCGCGCATCCACTCAATCGCGCGGTCTTTCGTGAAAGCGGCACACGGGTGGTTGACGGTTACGGGATCCTGCAGCCGCGAGTGAGCGTCACGCTCGAGAGTGCAAATCGGTCGCGCTTTGCATCCATCTTCGCGGATCATCCCGGCGTGGATCCCTACACGACGGCCGTCTCCGATGTCTATCAGGACCTCTTCGGCGAAGGATCGTACACCGGAAAGGGCATCTATGACATCGCGGCGTTCGAGCGCGCCACGAGCGGCCGCTTCCCCGAGAATTCGCTGCTCAGCCATGACCTCATCGAGGGATCCTGCGCCCGCGCCGGGCTCGTCACCGACGTCGAGATCTTCGACGAGTATCCCTCTCGCTATCTGACGGCCGTCGCTCGCCAGCAGCGATGGACGCGCGGCGACTGGCAGCTCCTGCCGTTCATCTTCTCGCGAGAGACGAAGGGCGACGCGTACTCCGCGCTCTCACGCTGGAAGATGCTCGACAATCTCCGGCGGAGCCTCGTGCCGCTCGCGATGCTCGCCTGGCTGCTTGCGGGATGGACCGTGTTACCCGGCTCCCCGGCGACATGGACGATGGTCGCACTCATGGTATTCGCGCTGCGTTGGATGCTCGGACCGCTGCTCGCCTTATTCCGACCCCCGCGACGGCAATCGTGGGGCCCCTACTACGCGGCGCTGGGCCGCGACGCTGACGCCGCCGCGGAGCAGGCGGGACTGCTCGCCATGTTCCTGCCGCATCAGGCTGTGATCGCCGCAGATGCGATCGTGCGCGCGTTGGTGCGCACGTTCTTCACGCACCGACGCATGCTCGAGTGGACCACCTCGTCAGATGCAGAGCGTCAGGCGCGCTCCCTCGGGCCATCGACGTGGCGGAGCATGGCGCCCGCGGTCGTGATCGGACTCGCAATCGCCGCGCTGGGCGCGACTGAGTCGTCGGTCTATCTCGTGCTGCCGTTCGCAATATGTTGGGCGGTTGCACCCTTTCTCGCGCTTCGCATCAGTACGCCGACCGTGAGCTCGAAGCTCGCGCTCAATGATGCGCAGCGTGCGACCGTGCTCCGCTACGGTGAGCGCCACTGGCACTACTTCGATCACTTCGTCAGCGAGTCCACACGCTGGCTCGTGCCGGACAACTTCCAGGATAGTCCGTCTCCCGAAGTAGCGGATCGAACGTCGCCGACCAACATCGGGCTGCAGCTGCTCTCCATCGTCTCGGCATTCGATCTGGGCTTTCTGAAGCGGCCGGACATGATCGAGAGACTCGAGCGCGCGCTCGATACCATGGCGTCAATGCGGCGCTTCCGCGGGCACTTCTACAACTGGTATCGGCTGTCGGATCTCGGCGTTCTCGATCCACCCTACATCTCGACGGTGGACTCGGGTAATCTCGCGGGGCACCTCATTGCGATGGGAGCCGCCTGCTGCGAGATCGTGGAAGGTGCGCACGATCAGCCGGGCGACGCGGCGCGACTCGAAGCCATCGCCGAGCGTGCGCGCGCGATGGCACTGGAGATGGACTTCACCCTTCTCTTCGACGAGACGCGTGGTCTGTTCTCGATCGGCTTCGATGAGCGGGCAAACCGCCTCGACGCGTCCGCCTACGACCTTATGGCCTCGGAGGCGCGGCTCACGAGCTTCCTCGCCATCGCGAAGGGCGACGCTCCGCGCGATCACTGGTTTCGCCTTGGGCGCTCGCTCACATCCCATGCGGGCGCGACGGCGCTCGTTTCGTGGAGCGGAAGCATGTTCGAGTATCTGATGCCCGTGCTCGTCATGCCTTCGACGCCAAACTCGCTGCTTGATCAGACGCATCGCGCCGCAGTGACGCGGCAGATCGCATACGGCCGCGCGCAGCACGTGCCGTGGGGGATCTCGGAATCCGCTTACAATGTGCGCGACCGGCACGATACCTATCAGTATCGAGGCTTCGGCGTTCCGGATCTTGCGCTCAAGCGCGGGCTCGCGACCGAGCTCGTGGTCGCGCCGTATGCAACGGCACTCGCACTCTGCATCGACCCGCGCGAAGCCCTGCTCAACCTCACACGCCTCGAGCGTGAGGGCGCGCTCGGCGACTACGGCTTCCACGATGCGATCGACTACACGCGGCCGGATCCGGGCGCGAATCGCTCGATCGTTCGCGCATTGATGGCGCACCATGTGGGCATGAGCCTCGTCGCCATGGACAACGCACTGCACGTGGTGCACGGCGAAGGGATCTGGCAGCGGCGCTTTATCGCCGACCCGCTGTGTCGGGCCGCCCGGCTCCTGCTCGATGAGCGCGTGCCCCGACGCTACATCGTCCGCGAGTCGCAGCCCGATGCTCCGGAGACGCCAAGCGCGAATGTGCCGCGTGAGCAGCCCGTGGTACGCGAGTTCGATTCCGCCCATACCGCAGAGCCGCGCGTCGGTCTGCTCGGCGATCTTCCCTATTGCGTGCTCGTCACGAACGCGGGGAGCGGCTACAGTCGCTCGAACGGCATCGCGGTAACGCGGTGGCGCGCAGACGCGACACGAGACGACACGGGGCAATGGATCTACGTGAAGGACCTCGGCACACGACGCGCGTGGTCCGCCGCGCATCAGCCCACCGGCGTCGCGCCCGACAGCTATCGCGTGACGTTCGCGACTGACCGCGTCGTCTTCAGGCGACGCGATGGTCAGATCGAGACGCGAACGGACATCATCGTCGTTCCGCGTGACCGGGCCGAGGTACGGGTGGTCTCGGTGACGAATCGCTCGCGCCAGACGCGGGAAATCGAGCTCACCAGCTACGGTGAGGTGGTGCTCGCGGATCCCGATGCCGACCGTGCACACCCGGCCTTTCAAAATCTCTTCGTGAGCACCGAATATCTGCCAGAGGGAATCGTGCTTGCCACGCGGCGGCCGCGCTCATCGAGCGAGCGCCCGCTCTCGTGCGCCCACGTGGTCGCGACGGGCCCCGAGTGCACGGGAGTCGCTACGTGCGAGACCGACCGCGCGCAGTTCATTGGCCGCGGGCGGACCGTGCGCGCACCGCGCGCGCTCGATGATGGTGCGTCGCTCTCAGGGTCAGTGGGAGCGGTGCTCGACCCTATCATGTCGCTCCGCGTGCGCCTCCGGCTCGGGCCCGGCCAAACGGGCCGTGTCGCTTTCACGACGCTCGTCGCCGACACTCGCGACGAAGCTCGCGACGTCGCCGACAGATATCGCGATCTCCGTGCGACCGATCGCGCGCTCTCGCTCTCCTGGACGTCTGCGCAGGTGGAGCTACGCGGCCTCGACGTGCCCGCAGCTGACGCGGCTTTGTATCAGGTGCTCGCCGGCGCGCTGCTCTACCCGAACGAGCAGGCGCGCGCATCCGCGCAGGCGCGCGCTGAGAATCGGCGCGGTCAACGTACACTCTGGGGCCAGGGCATTTCGGGCGATTGGCCGGTAGTGCTGGCAACGATCTCGGACACCGTCGGATTGCCGAGCGTGCGACAGCTGCTCATCGCGCACAAGTATTGGCGAACGAAAGGCGTGACGGCCGATCTGGTGATCGTCAACGACAAGGATCCCTCGTATGTGCAGGACCTGCACGATCAGATTCTGTCGATGGTGCGCGCCTCGAGCGAGAGCGGCTTGATCGATCGCCCGGGCGGCGTGTTTGTCCGCCGCGCAGACACGACGGCTCCCGAAAACATGGCGCTTCTGCAGGCGATCGCGCGCGTGACGGTCATCTGCGACGGCGTGGGGCTCGGCAACATCGTCGACCGTGCGGCATTCGGTGCATCCCTCGCGCCTGTGGAAGAAGGAGGGCTGCTGGATCGGGTTCGGCGCGACGTGCGCGCATGGACAGAGGATGTGACGCCGGTGAAGAGCGACGTTCCCGTGGTCGTTCCGAAGCCACTGCTCCGCTCGGCGCCTGCCGGCTTTCCCAACGGCTTGGGACGCATGACCGACGATGGTGCTTACGAGATGGTGGTCGGCGGCGGGCGCGTGCCGCCCGCACCGTGGGCAAACATCATCGCGAACCCGAACGCCGGTTTTTGCATCACGGAACGCGGCGGTGGCTTCACATGGGCGGAGAACAGCTTCTTCTTCCGGCTCACGCCGTGGCACAATGATCCGGTGAGCGATCCTCCGGGAGACGTGCAGTATCTTCGCGACGAGGAGAGTGGATTCGTCTGGACGCCGACACCAGCTCCGATGCCCGCCGTCGAGACCCCGATCGCGGGTGGTGCTCAGTCGCCTCCGTACACGGTGCGGCACGCCGCAGGACGCACCACCTTCGTGCACGAGCGATACGACATCGCGAGCGAGCTGTCTCTCGGCGTGCCCATTGCCGATCCAGTCAAGATCGCGATCCTGAAGCTCACGAATCGCGGGCGCACGCGCCGGAGGATCTCACTCACGAGCTATGTGGAGCTCACGTTGGGCGAGCAGCGCGAGCACACTCGGCATCAGCTGCACACGTGGAGAGAGGAACGACTAGGCGCGATCTTCGCGCAGAATTATTTCACGGACGATTTCGCATCACGAGTCGCGTTTTCGTGGGTAAGCGGACCGGTAGAAGAATTCACTGCCGATCGCGAGGAGTTCATCGGACGCAACGGTGATCTCGTGTCTCCGGCAGGGCTCGACCGCAAAGCTGCAGGGCACGTGCGGAGCCGGCTTCGATCCGTGCGCGGCGCTGCGCTCGACGCTGACGATCGAGCCCGGCGAGACGCGGGAGGTCGTCGATCCTGCTCGGCGCGGCGAACGGGCGAGGACGAGGCGCGCGCGATCATCGCGCGGCATGCGCACGGTCGCGGACGCGCGAGCCGCCGTAGACGCGGCGACGAGCGCCTGGGACGCGCGGCTGGCGACCATCTCCGCGCACACGCCGTCGCCGGAGTTCGACGCGATGCTGAATCGATGGTCGCTCTACCAGGCGCTCTCCTGCCGCATGTGGGCGCGCTCGGCGCTCTATCAGTCGAGCGGAGCGTACGGCTTCCGCGACCAGCTCCAGGACTGCATGGCGTTCGTGTACGCGGAGCCCGCGATCGCGCGCGCGCATCTCCTGCGCTGCGCAGGGCGGCAGTTCGTGGAGGGCGACGTGCAGCACTGGTGGCACGAGCCAGGAGGGCGCGGCGTGCGCACGCGATTCTCGGACGACCTCGCGTGGCTGCCGTTCGTCGCCGATCACTACGTCAACGTCACCGGCGATACCGGCGTGTGGGACGAACATGCGCCGTACCTCGAGCATGCGCGCCGCTCGCGCCCAACGAGCAGGAGGTCGTACGACCAGCCGCACGTGAGCGCGACATGGCCACGCTCTACGAGCACTGCGTGCGCGCCCTCGACCGCGCGTGCACGACGGGCGCGCACGGCTTGCCGCTCATCGGGTGCGGGCGACTGGAACGACGGCATGAATCGCGTCGGGATCGAGGGAAAGGGCGAGAGCGTGTGGCTCGCCTGGTTTCTCATTGCGACGCTCGGCGCTTCGCCGAGCACGCCGCCGCTGCGTCGGGACGCGGCAACGGCGCGATCGTTGCCGGCAGCGCGCCGATGCGTATGCCGCCGCCGTCGAGCAGTCCGCGTGGGACGGCGCCTGGTACCGTCGCGCCTACTTCGACGACGGCGCGCCGCTCGGCTCGGCACGCAGAGCGACGAGTGCCAGATCGACTCGATCGCGCAGAGCTGGTCGGTGCTCTCCGGCGCCGGCGACCCGCGAGCGCGCGCAGCGGCGATGCGATCGCTGCACGAGCAGCTCGTGCGCGAAGACGCGCGACTGATCATGCTGCTCACGCCGCCGTTCGACACACCGCAGCACGATCCGGGCTACATCAAGGGATACCTGCCCGGCGTTCGCGAGAACGGCGCGCAGTACACGCACGCCGCGACTCTGGGCGGTGCTCGCGACAGCGCGCCTCGGCGACGGCGACCGGGCCGTGCAATTGCTCGACATGCTCAATCCGTTCACGCACGCGTCGACTGCGGCAGCGGTGGCCACGCTACAAGGTCGAGCCGTACGTGGTGTGCGGCAGACGTCTACACCGCAGAGGGCCACGTGGGCCGCGGCGGGTGGACGTGGTACACCGGGTCCGCGAGCTGGATGTATCGCGCGGCGCTCGAAGGCGTGCTGGGGTTCATGAAGCGCGGGAGCGCTCTTCGCATCGAGCCGTGCGTGCCATCATCGTGGCGCGACTTCTCGATGGAGTACAGGCACGGCTCGAGCACCTACGTGATCGCGATTCGCAATCCGGATGCTGTCACGACGGGCGTCGTGCGCGTGGAGGTCGATGGCCGCGAGATGGCGGATCGCGTCGTGCAACTCGTGGAAGATGGGAGGCGCCACGACGTTCTCATCACCATGGGCGCGCTGGCGACTGCGCCAGCGCCGCGCGGGCGCGCACCGCAGCCGGTAGTCGACACCTCGGCAGACTGACCTAACGTGCGCTACGCACCCGACGCGATATCGTTGTCTTTCGTCTCGCGCACGAACAGCATGCCGATCACCAGCGTGATCACCGCGATCGCCACTGGATAGCGAAGTCCCGCGTAGATGTCGCCGGTGGCGGCGACGATCGCGAATGCAGTGGTCGGGAGGAAGCCGCCGAACCACCCATTGCCGATGTGATAGGGGAGCGACATCGAGGTGTAGCGGATGCGCGTGGGAAACATCTCCACGAGCATCGCGGCAATCGGGCCGTACACCAGCGTCACATAGAAGACGAGCAGCCAAAGGAGCAGCACCACGAGCGGTTTGTTGATGCGCGCGGGATCGGCGCTCGCAGGATAGCCGGCCGCTCCGAGTGCCGATCCGAGCGCGGCGTCGAACTTGCTCCCACGTGTCTTCGCATCGGGTGCGGTGGCGTCATAGCTCTGGATCGCCGTCGCACCAACGCGCACCACCACACTGCTGTCGCTCGCGACGGCCTCGTTGGCGTATGGGACGCCGCGCTTCACCAGCGCCGCTTTCGCCACATCGCACGGTGAGGTGAACTTGCTCGTCCCAACCGGATTGAACTGGACCGAGCACCCCGCCGGCGGTGCGGCCACGACCACAGGCGCTGTGCGCTGCGCCGCCTCGAGCGCAGGGTTCGCAAAGTGCGTGATCAGCCGGAACACGGGAAAGTAGGTGAGCGCCGCCAAGAGACAGCCGAGCATGATCAACGGCTTGCGTCCCACGCGATCGGAGAGCGTGCCCACCACCACGAAAAATGGTGCGCCGAGCACCAGCGCAATAGCGAGGAGGATGTTGGCCGTCTGGGCATCTACTTTCAGCGTCTGTGTGAGAAAGAAAAGTGTGTAGAATTGTCCCGTGTACCACACGACTGCCTGCCCCGCCGTTAGACCGAACAGCGCCAGCAGCACGAGCCGCGCGTTGTCCCACCGCGCGAACGATTCGGTGAGCGGCGCCTTCGATAACCGCCCTTCCTCGCGCATCGCGCGGAACAGCGGCGACTCCTGGAGCTGAAGCCTGATCCACACGGAGACGGCGAGGAGAACGACGGACAGCAGAAACGGAATTCGCCATCCCCAGGCGTCGAATCGCTCGCTGCCAAGCGCGACGCGCGTGGCCAGGATCACGAGGAGCGAGAGGAGAAGCCCGAGGGTGGCGGTGGTCTGGATCCACGACGTGTACGCGCCGCGCTTCCCCGCGGGTGCGTGCTCGGCCACGTATGTCGCGGCCCCACCGTACTCGCCTCCGAGCGCGAGCCCCTGCAGCATCCGCAACACGACGAGAATCAGCGGCGCCGCGATTCCAATGCGCGCGTACGTAGGGAGAAAGCCCACCGCGGAGGTGGAGATTCCCATGATCACGATCGTGATCAGGAAGGTGTATTTCCGACCAACCAGGTCGCCGAGCCGGCCGAACACGAGCGCACCGAACGGGCGCACCGCGAAGCCCGCGGCGAAGGCGAGCAGCGCGAAGATGAACGCCGCGGTGGGATTCACGCCGGAAAAGAATTGCCGGCTGATGATGGCCGCGAGTGATCCGTAGAGATAGAAGTCGTACCACTCGAACATCGTGCCGAGTGACGACGCGAAGATCACGCGACGGATCTCGCTGGCGGTGAGCGTGCGCGGTGCAGTGGATGCGGGACCGTTCGCCATGGGTGCTAGTCGCGGGTGAGGGACTTTGCCGTGGTGGGAGATGCGCCTGGGCTCTCTCCCTGTCAACCACGGCGCGGCACCTCGAAGCGCGAGGCACCACGGTCAACCCGTCGTTCCGAACCCCGCCGCGATGCAGTTGATCGAGAGGAGCAGCGCGGCGAGATCGTCGTCGCGCTGCGGGCTCTGGACACCCTTCCCTCGCACGCGGCGCAGCAGCTCGATCTGCTCGTAGTGCGCGCGCTCCAGCATCCCCAGTCGGCGCGACATGCGACGCGTGAACTGCGGGAAGCGCTCGGCCAGCGCGCGCTCGCCCGTGAGATACAGCACCGACTTCGCCGTGCGCTCGTACTCCGCCTCGATCAGCGCGAGCACTCCGGCGCGCGCCTGCTCGTTGGGCACCAGCTCCGCGTAGGCGCGCACCAGCGAGAGATCGACCTGCGCGAGCGTCTTCTCCACTTCGTCGATGATGAGGCGGAAGATCGGCGTCTCCTTGAACATGCGCCGCAGCATGGCCTCACCGCGCTCGCCCCGCACACTCAGGAAGGAGCTCAACGCGCTCCCCACTCCGTACCATCCGGGCACGAGATGCCGGTTCTGCGTCCACGCGAACACCCACGGGATCGCGCGCAGATCCGCGAGCGAGCGCGTGCCGCCACGCCGCGCGGGGCGCGAGCCGATGTTGAGGAGTTGCAGCTCCTCCAGTGGAGTGGCCGCCGTGTAATACTCGATCAACCCGGGATGCTGGATGAGTCCACGATAGGCCGCGAAGGCCGCGCCACTCAGCGCTTCCATCGCCTCCTCCAATCCGGGCACGGGCACCGCCTCATCGCTCGGCAGCGAGTATTCCAGCACGCTCGACGCGAGCAGCTCGAGCTGGTAGAGCGCCGCATTCGGATAGCCGAACTTGAAGGAGACGACTTCTCCTTGCTCGGTCGTACGCATGCGCCCGCGAATCGTGCCCGGAGGCTGCGCGGCGATCGCGCAATGCGTCGGCGCACCACCGCGACTCACAGAGCCGCCGCGGCCGTGGAAGAACGAGAGCTCCACGCCGCTTTCCACCGCCGTGCGCGCGAGCTTCTTCTGCGCCTGATACAGCTCCCAGTTCGAGGTGAGGAACCCGCCATCCTTGTTCGAGTCGGAATAGCCGATCATCACCTCCTGCACCCCGCCCTGCGCTCGCACGCTGCGCTTCACCACGGGCACGGACAGCAGCTCGCGCATGATCGCCGGCGCGCGACGGAGATCCTCAATGGTCTCGAACAGCGGCACGATGGGCAGCGTGCAGCTCTCGATGCCGGCCGCATCGTGAAAGAGTCCGCCTTCCTTCGCCAGCAGATAGACATTCAGAATGTCCGATGCCGAGCGCGTGTTGCTGATGATCAGACTTCCGAAGGCCTTCCGGTCTACACTCGCACGCAGCTCGCGCACGAGGGTGAACATCCCCGCGGTCTCCACCAATGCGGGCGAGGTCACGCCCGGCGCATCAGGGAGACGCGGCTTCGTGAGCGCCTCGCGCACCCAGCCCGTACCATCCTCGCCGCCGCGCGCCTTGCGCAACTCATCCACCGCCTCGTTGTACGACCCCGACCCCTGACGCAGATCGAGTCGCACGGACGAGAAGCGGAACGCCTCCACCTCGCGACGCACCGGCACCACCGTCGCGCGGGCGATCGCGCCGCAGTCCGCATCGATCAGCGCCTTCTCGAGCGTCTTGAGATCCGCAATGAGATCATCCGCGGTCGCATACGGTGGCGACGTGAGTCCATCGCCACCGCGTTTCCGATCCTTCTCACTCACCGTCGCCGCGAGCCGGCGCTGCACGATGCTCAGCCACTGCCGGCACAGCTCACCCGGATTGCGCGCCGCGAGCCGCTCACCGTCGTTGCTCGCGTGCAGTGCCTGCTCGAGCGCCTTCCGAAAGGACGGTGTGAAGCTCGCCGAGCGCTCGGAGATGCTGAGCGCGCGCGAGAGCTCGGCGATCCGTCGCTGATAGCAATGGAGGCACTTCGCGCGATACTCGTGCAGAGCCGCACGCGTGACCTCGTTCGTGACGTTCGGGTTGCCATCGCGATCGCCACCCACCCACGAGCCGAACTCGAGGAAGTTCGGCAGGTCGAAGTGCTCGCCGGGATACTGCTCCGCGAGTGCGAGCGTGAGCGAGTCGTGCAGCTGCCACACGAGACCGAAGAGCGTCGTGTCGAAGAAGTGGAGCGCCCACGCAACCTCCTGCGCGACCGTCGGCTTCTCGAGCTTGAGCTCGCCGGTCATCCACAGCAGGTCGATTTCGGTTCGAAGCTCCTCAGCGAGGAGCGCGTGCTCGCGCGGCGTGATGTTCGGCGCATCGAGCCGCACGAGCAACGTGTAGATCCCGCGCAGCTTCTCGAGCACGGTCACGCGCTTCGCTTCGGTCGGGTGCGCCGTGATCGTTGGCACCACGCGGAAGGTGCGGAGCAGCTCCCGCACCGTGTCCGCCGGAACGCCGAGCTGCTTCCACTCCGCGATCACCTTCGCGAAAGTTCCGGTGAGCGATTCGAAGCCACGCTCGCGCTCCGCGCGCTGCCGCGCCTCCATCGCATCGTGCAGCTCGGCGATCGGCAGGATCTGCGAGAGCAAGCCGATCGTCTGGAGTGCGCGCGCAATCGACTCGCCCGAGCTCTCGTCGCCGAGCTGCCCGCCCTCGAGCGCCTCTACGGAATCGGGGGCGCGGAGCATGATCACCTGGCGCAGCGAATCGACGAGCAGCCGCTCCGCCACGGACTCCGGCGTCGGCAGCTCCATCGCCGTGGGCCCGAACGGGACCGCCGGCGGTGCGCGGAAATGCGCGCGGGTTGCCACAATGGTCAGGCGACGCGATCGCGCGGCGCCGTGCCTCCGAAAAAGGCCACGAGATTGTCGATCGCCCGCATTCCCATCGCGACGCGCGTCTCAGTGGTCGCGCTCCCGAATGCGGCAGCAACACGACGTTCTCCATGCGCGCGAGAGCGGCCGGCACGTTGGGCTCCTTCTCGAACACATCGAGCCCGGCACCTGCGATTGTTCCCGCTTCCAGCGCTGCGATCAGATCGTTCTCGTCCACGACGTCACCACGCGCCGTGTTGATGAGGATCGCGCCCTTCTTCATCTGCGCGAAACGCAATGCGTTCATCAGGTGCCGAGTCTCCGGAGTCGCGGGACAGTGGAGCGACACGAAGTCGCTCTCGCGCAACACCGCCTCAATGCTCTCCTTTCGCTCGGCGCCCAGCGCCGCCGCGTCCGCATTGCTCAGCGGATAGGGATCGTGATAAATGATCTTCATCCCGAAACCGAGAATGCGCTCGGCGCGCCACTGCTCGTCCAATGCGCCCGATGCCAATGAGGCCGAGCGTCTTGCCATGCACCTGCGTGGCGAGCATGTGCGTAGGGCGCCACCCCGTCCACTTCCCGCCGCGCAACTCGCGCTCCCCTTCGCCCGCGCGCCGCGCTGCGGCGAGCATCAGCGTAAGCGCGAGATCGGCGGTGTCTTCCGTGAGCACATCGGGAGTGTTCGTGACGATTACGCCGTTCGCCTTGGCCGCCGCGACATCAATGTTGTTGTAGCCGACTCCATAATTCGCGACGATCTTCGCTCTGCGACTGGGCGTCGCGAGAATCTCCGCGGTGATCTTGTCCGCCACGCACGGCAGCAGCCCGTCCGCCTCGCGCATTGCGCGCGCAAGCGCGTCCGCGGTCAGCGGGGTGTCCGACTCGTTCAGCTCGACGTCGAACAAGCTCCGCGCACGCTCCTCGGCCGCCGCCGGCAGCTTGCGCGTGATGACCACCTTCGGCTTCGCCATCTCAGGCAAGCACCGGGCGCCGCGCCTTCGTGAGCGCCTGCTGCATCGCGCGGCCGAGCTCCGCAGGGCTCGCCGCGACGGTGAGCCCTGAGTTGCGCATGATCTCCGCCTTCTCGAGCGCGCTGTCGCCGAACGCCGAGAATGATTGCGCCCGCGTGCCCCATGCGGCGGCCGCGCGGCGCGGATAGTCCGGCGACGTACCCCACGATCGGCTTCGACATGTTGTCGCGCGCCCACAGCGACGCTTCGGCCTCCTGCGGGCCGCCGATCTCGCCGATCATCATCACCGCATCCGTCTCGTCATCCTCCTCGAACCGCTGCAGCATGTCGACGAAGGAGCTTCCGTTGATCGGATCGCCGCCAATGCCCACACTCGTGCTCACGCCAATGCCGAGCGCCTGCATCTGCGAGGCGGCCTCGTAGCCGAGCGTGCCGGAGCGCGAGACAATGCCCACGCGTCCCTGTCGATAAATGCTGCCGGGCATGATCCCGATCATCGCCTTTCCGGGCGAGATGACGCCCGCGCAGTTCGGACCGATCAGCGTGGGCCGCGTCTCGCGCGGGTAGCGCAGCATGTACCGCTTCACGCGCATCATGTCCTGCGCGGGAATGCCGTCGGTGATGCAGACGATGAGCTGCACACCCGCATCTGCGGCTTCCATGATCGCGTCTGCGCAGAAGGGCGCGGGAACGAAGATGCCGCTCGCCGTTGCACCCGTGGCTTTCACCGCCGCCTTCACGGTGTCGAAGACGGGAAGGTTGAGGTGTCTCGTGCCGCCTTTACCCGGAGTGACGCCGGCGACAATGTTCGTGCCGTACTCGATCGCTTCCTTCGCGTGGAAGCTCGCCTTGTCGCCCGTGAATCCCTGGAAGACGATGCGTGTCTTTTCGTCGACGAGAATGCTCACGAGACCTTCTCCCTTACGGTGGTGCGACCCACCGGTGTGTGGGTGAGCGCCGCGACCGCCTTGTCGGCGGCATCGGCGAGCGTGTCAGCCGTGATGATCGAGAGTCCGCTGTCGCGCAGGATCGCGCGCCCCTGCTCCACGTTCGTCCCCGCAAGTCGGGCGACGATAGGCACGGGAACGTTCACATCCTTCGCCGCCTGGATGATTCCCTGTGCCACCCAGTCGCAGCGATTGATCCCCGCGAAGATGTTCACGAGCACGCATCGCACGCGCGGATCCGAGAGCACGAGACGAAACGCGGCAGCAACACGCTCCGGAGAGGCGCCACCCCCAATGTCGAGGAAGTTCGCAGGCTCGCCGCCCGCATGGGTGATCATGTCCATCGTCGCCATGGCCAGTCCGGCGCCATTCACAATGCATCCGATCGAGCCCTCGAGCGCGATGTAATTGAGGCCGTGCTTCGCTGCCTCCGCATCGCGCGGATCCTCTTCGGCGTAGTCACGCAGCTCGGCGACCAATGCGCGACGGAAGAGTGCGTTGTCGTCGAATTGCATCTTCGCGTCGAGCGCGAGCACCTGCCCGCTTTCCGTGATCGCGAGCGGGTTGATCTCCACCATCGTCGCATCGAGATCGCGGAAGGCGCGATACGCGCCGAGGATCGCCTTCACCGCCTGATTCATCTCGGCGGCGCTGAGGCCGAGGCCGAAGGAGAGCTCGCGCGCCTGGAACGGCTGCATGCCGACAGCAGGCTCGATCACCTCGCGCAGAATCGTCTCCGGCGACCGCAGCGCGATCTCCTCGATCTCCATTCCACCTTCGGGCGCGGCCACGACGCACACGCGCTCCGTGCGCCGATCGAGCACGAGGCCGATGTACAGCTCGCGCTTGATCGGCACCGCGGCTTCAATGTACAGGCGATGCACGATCTTGCCGGCAGGCCCGGTCTGGTGCGTGACGAGCTTCTTGCCGAGCAGCTCGGTCGCGGCGGCTCGTACTTCTTCGAGCGTCGAGCACACCTTGATGCCGCCCGCCTTTCCGCGCGCACCAGAATGGATCTGGGCCTTCACGACCCATTTCGCGCCGCCGATCTCCTCCGCGCGGTACACTGCCTGATCAGGCGTGTACACGACGCCACCCTTGGGCACCGCGACGCCGAAACCTGCAAGCAACTCTTTCGCCTGATACTCGTGGATGTCCATTGACTGCTCGGTGTGGGTGTCAGCCCAATGCTGCGAGAAAATCGAATCTGCGTGCGTGCCTGGCGCAACGCTTCACGCGGTGCTCAACGCGGTACTCATGCTCCAACTTTCGCCGTGATCTCGCCCGCCATCACGACAATGTTCTGCGCCATCCTCGCCGACGCGGCATCGATCAGCCGCCCGTCGAGTGACGCCGCTCCCTTCCCCTGGCTCTCCGCTTCGGTGAGCGCCTCGAGAATCCGCTTCGCCTTGAGCACTTCTTCCGGCGACGGAGTGAAGATCTCGTTCGCGAGCTCGATCTGCGTGGGGTGAATCGCCCACTTCCCTTCGCAGCCGAGCGCCGCTGCGCGCCGCGCGGCGAGCTTGAAGCCGTCCGGATCCTTGAAGTCGCCGAACGGCCCATCAATGGCGCGGAGTCCGTACGCACGACAGGCGACCACCATGCGCGAGATCCCGAAGTGCCACTGGTCGCCGGGATAATCCGGATTCAGCCCGCCAATGTTCGTCGTGCGCGCACGCACGCTCGCTGCGTAGTCCGCGACGCCGAAGTGCATCGCCTCGAGCCGCTTGCTCGACTGCGCAATCGCCTCGACGTTTGCCATGCCGAGCGCCGTCTCGATCAGAACCTCAATGCCGATTTTCTTCGGGAGCTTCTTCGAGTCCTCGATCTGCGTGAGCATTGCGTCCACCATGTACACATCCAATGGCACGCCGACCTTCGGAATGAGCACGGTGTCGACGAACTGCCCCGCCTGCTCGATGACGTCGACGACATCGCGATACATGTAGTGCGTATCGATGCCGTTGATGCGCACGCTGATCGTCTTGCCGCGCGCGCGCCAGTCGATGGTGTGCAGCGCGCTGATCGTATTGAGACGCGCCTGCTCCTTGTCGTTCGGCGCGACGGCATCCTCGAGATCGAGGAACACATAGTCGGCAGGTCCTTCGGCCGCCTTGGAAAACATCTCCGTGCGCGAGCCGGGAACCGCCAGCTCGCTCCGTTGAAGGCGGACGCGAGCCGGCTCATATCGCGTGAAGCTCATCGCGCGGCGACTGCCGGTGCCTGACGCTTTTCCGCGCTCTTCGCAGCGGGCGCCGACTGCGGCGCACCCGTGCGCCAGAACTCAGACGCCGCACCGACGCCGCTGCCCGGGACGATCTGCGTCATGCCGACATCGCGCATCGACATCTCCGCGCCCGCGATCGCGCCAAGGAGCATCAGCTCGTTCAGATCGCCGAGGTGGCCAATGCGGAAGAGCTTGCCCGCCATCTGACCGAGGCCGGCACCGAGCGCGAGGTTGTACTTCTTGAACGCCGTCGCGATCACCTGCGCGCCATCGACGCCCG
The DNA here is from genome assembly GCA_963792685.1 of uncultured Gemmatimonadaceae bacterium. Classification (GTDB taxonomy): domain Bacteria; phylum Gemmatimonadota; class Gemmatimonadetes; order Gemmatimonadales; family Gemmatimonadaceae; genus FEN-1250. The sequence goes on from CAWBWW010000001.1 coordinate 242,366, forward strand.
CGGGCGTCATGATCGCGGAGACGGTGTCCGAGTTCCACTTGGGATCCTTCGCGCACAGCGAGAGTCCCCACGCCTTCACCGCTGCGCGCGTCCCCTCGGCCAGCCGGTGATGACGCGCATACACGTTGTCGAGTCCTTCCTCGAGCAGCATGTCGAGCGACTCGCGCAAGCCGTAGAGCAAGGTGAGCGCGGGCGTATACGGGAAGTAGCCGGTGGCGTTCGCCTTGATCTGATCGCCGAAGTCGAAGAAGACGCGCGGGAGCTTCGCGCTCTCACGCTTCGCGAGCGCCTTCTGGCTGACGGCGATCAGGCCGAGTCCTGCGGGGAGCATGAAGCCCTTCTGCGATCCGGTGATCGCGAGGTCGACGCCCCAGTCGTCCATGCGGAACTCGAGGCTGCCGATCGAGCTCACTCCATCTACGTAGAGGAGCGCCGGGTGATTCGCGTTGTCGATCGCCTTGCGCACCGCGGGGATGTTGCTGGTGACACCGGTCGCCGTCTCGTTGTGGACGACGAGCACGCCCTTGTACTCGTGCGTCGTGTCTGCGCGAAGCTTCTCTTCGATCTTCTCGGGCGAGGCGCCTTCGCCCCACGGCAGGTCGATGATGTCGACCTGAAGGCCGAGGCGCTGCGCGCAATCGATGAAGAGATGACTGAACTGGCCGTAGCGAGTCGCGAGGAGCTTGTCGCCCGGGCTACACGTGTTGGCGAGAGCGGCCTCCCACATGCCAGTCCCGGTTGCGGCGAAGACAAACGGCTGCCCTTCCGTGGTGCGGAAAACCTTCTTCAGGTCGGGGAAGATGCTGAGTGGCAGCTTCGGGAAGACCGGGGACCGATGGTCTTCCATGGCCCGATGCATCGCGTTGAGCACACGGTCGGGAACGTTGGTGGGACCTGGGACAAACAGAAAATTTCGACCGGGCATGCGCAACGCTCCAAAGAAAAAGTTCGGTCAGTTCGAATTGGTGAACGAATTTTCGCACTCGCGCGACGCGTCCTGAGTCGCGATCTTACGATCGATGAAAACACCGAGCCAACCCCAGTGGGCCGTGATGCCCGCGGGTCGTCCGATCGACGCGCGAATGGCGCTCGTGCAGCTGTACTGGGCTGCCGTGCGAGCCGTTGCACCGGGCCCGGCGCTCACGACGGCGCTCGAGCGCATCTCGAAGGAGATCGGCCACCGGCGCGTGTGGATCATCGCGATCGGGAAGGCCGCGAATCCGATGGCCATCGCGGCCGTGGATTTTCTCGCGACGCACAAGCTCGAGCCCGCGGGCGGCGTCATCGTCGCACCGCGCGTGCTCCCTGCGCCCCACGCGCGTCTCGACTTCGTCGCGGGCGACCATCCTCTGCCGGGACCGCGCTCGCTCGTGGCGTCGGAAGCCGTGGGGAAGATTGCCAGGCAGGTGAAGCCCGACGATGAAGTGTGGGTGCTGCTCTCGGGCGGCGCATCGAGTCTCATGGCCGCACCGGATGGCACGCTCAAGCCCGAAGAGATGATGCAGCTCTTCGAGCTCCTGCTCGGCTCCGGTTTGGACATTGCCACCATGAATCTCATCCGCAAACGGTTCACACGCTGGGGTGCGGGCCGGCTGTCATCTGCACTGAGCTCTGCGCGCACACGGAACTTCATTGTGTCCGATGTCATCGGCGACGATCTCGCCGCGATCGGGTCGGGCCCTTGCTCACCGGATCCCAGTACGGCAACCGAGATCCGCATGCTTCTCCAATCGGCCAAGCTGTGGGATCGCATTCCCGGCTCGCTGCGCAAGCACGTCGCGTCCGTCGAGCACGATCCTTCCCGGGAAACGCCCAAGCCCGGAGACAACATCTTTGCGAACGTCGAGCGCAAAATCATCGCCAGCAACCGCGTCGCACTCGAAGCAGCGGCTGCCCGCGCCCGTGAACTGGGCTACGAGCCTCGAATACTGGGCACTGCACTCGCGGGTGAAGCCGCGCCGGTGGGGAGGAAGCTCGCGACGACGCTAATAAGCTATTGTGGCTCGGGTTCGTCGCCACTAACCAATCGTCCAGTGCAAAGCTGCCTCCTTTGGGGGGGAGAGACGACGGTGACGATGGGAGATGCAACGGGCTCTGGTGGACGTTGTCAGGAGCTCGCGCTCGCAGCGGCGCAGGAGCTCGCGCGAGCGAAGAGCGCGCGCGGCGCGACGCTGCTTGCGTGCGGCACCGATGGACGCGACGGGCCCACCGATGCCGCAGGAGCCATCGTCGACAAGGAGACGTGGGGCGCGATTGAGAAATCGGGACGCAATCCCGAAGCAGATCTGCTGGCGCACGAATCGCATCCATCGCTCGACGCGGCCGGCGCGCTGCTGCGCACCGATCTCACCGCGACGAACGTGATGGACATCGTGATCGGCGTCTGCGCGCCACCGGCGAACAGCGCATGGCCGCCGCGCACTCCCGCCGGATCGCTCGCGCGACTCTCCGGTTCCTTCCGCAAGATCATCGAATAACACACGGAACTCGTGGCCGATAAACCATTCACGATCGGACTCGTCCAGCAGGCGGTACCCGCGGACGCGGCCGCCGCCGTCGACAACGCGGAGCGGGGCATTCGCGAGGCCGCGTCGCGCGGCGCGCAGATCGTCTGTCTGCAGGAGCTCTTCGACGCGCCGTACTTCTGCAAGGTGACGGACGCGGAGCGCTTCGATCTCGCCGAGCCGATCCCGGGGCCGATCACGGGGCGCATGCAGCGGCTCGCACGCGAGCTCGGCATCGTGATCATCGTGCCGATCTTCGAGAAGCGCGGTCCGGGCGTATACCACAACTCGGCCGCCGTCATCGACACCGACGGCGAGCTGCTCGGCGTCTATCGCAAGATGCACATCCCGGACGATCCGCTCTATCACGAGAAGTACTACTTCACGCCGGGCGAGATGTACCAGCACGATGAGTCGCGGCCGCCGAGCGGCTTCCGAGTGTTCAAGACGAAGATCGCGACGATCGGCGTTCTGATCTGCTGGGACCAGTGGTACCCGGAAGCCGCGCGCATCACCGCGCTGATGGGCGCGCAGGTGCTCTTCTTTCCGACGGCGATCGGCTGGCATCCGAAGGAGAAGGAGGAGTGGGGCGCCGCGCAGGCGGATGCATGGCGCACCGCGCAGCGCGCGCACGCGATCGCGAACGGCGTCTACGTCGCGGCCGTGAATCGCGTGGGCTTCGAGCCGGAGCCGGGCACCGACGGCCTCGAGTTCTTCGGCCACTCGTTCGTGTGCGACCCATACGGGCGAATGATCGCCGAGGCAGGCACCGAGCCCGCGATTCTTACTGCGGTGTGCGATCCGGGGGCGATCGAGTACACGCGCCGCAACTGGCCTTTCCTGCGCGACCGCCGCATCGACGCGTACGGCCCGATCCTCAATCGCTACATCGGGTGACGGATCCGCTTTCGGTGTATGCCCGTCGCGATGACGGCGTGCACTTCCCTGGGCAACGCATGCCTGCCGAGTGGGAAACGCACGCGGCGACGTGGATCGGCTGGCCACATCATCGACCGGACTGGCCGGGCAAGTTCGAGCCGATCCCCTGGGTGTACGCCGAGATCGTGCGCGTGCTGCACCAGCACGAGCCCGTGGAAGTGTTGTGCAACGATGAGTCGGTGCGCGACGAGGCGCGCGCGGCACTCGTCGCGCACGATGCGAATCTGGATCGCGTGCGCCTGCATGTGGTGGGCACGGATCGCGTGTGGCTTCGCGACTCCGCGCCGACAGCGGTGATGGCGCCCAACGGCACGGTGCACTGGGTGCACTGGAGCTTCAACGCGTGGGCGAAGTACGAGAACTACGGGCGCGATGAGCTGATCGGCATCTCGGTGGCCGCGCTGTCGGGAATGGATCGCGAGGAAGCGATGCGCCCGGACGGCAAGGGACGCCTCGTGCTGGAGGGCGGAGGGATCGAGACGAACGGCGCGGGCGCGCTGCTCGTGACGGAGGAGTGGCTGCTCAGCGACGTTCAGGTGCGAAACCCGGGAATGAGTCGCGCGGACTACGAGCGCGCCTTCGATCACTACCTGGGCATCACGCACCCGATCTGGCTGGGCCAAGGATGTGTGGGAGACGACACGCACGGCCACGTGGACGACATCGCGCGCTTCACGGACGAGCGCACGATCGTGCTCGCGGTCGAAGACGATTCGACGGATGACAATCACGAGCGCTCGATGGACAACGTCCGCCGCCTAGAGCTCGGCCGCTGCGGCCTATCCGGGAGGACTGCGCATCGTGCGCCTCCCCTACCCGCGCCCGGTGATCATGCAGGGCGAACGACTGCCGGCGAGCTACGCGAACTTCTACATCGCGAACGGCGTGGTGATGGTGCCGACCTTCAACGACCGCAGCGATCGCGCGGCGCTCAACACGATTGCCGAGCTGTTCCCGGGACGAGAGGTCGTGGGTATCCACGCCGTGGATCTCGTGTGGGGATTGGGAACGCTGCACTGTCTGACGCAGCAACAGCCGGCATCGAAGTAGGGCTAGCGCTGGGAACTGCGTGCGGCTTCACACGAATGACACCAATTGAATGCAATCGAACCCGACCGAGCGAGAGGACATTCCACGTTCTCGGTCGAATTGCTGAAAATGCGGGAGCTTTGATCCGTGTAAGTCCGTTCGATCCGTTCCAATCCGTGTCCAAGAAAAGTTATAGCCGGACTGGGACAGTTCGCGTGGCGAGCACGTACACGCCAAAAACAAACATCAACTTCTCTTTGACACGGACTTGAACGGATTGAAACGGATGAGAAAACGGATACGGCAACAGCAGCAATCCGTTTTTTCCGTTCAATCCGTTCGATCGGTTTTCAAATTGTTAGTGCCAGCCCAAGCGGCAGTTCACGTGGCGGCTCCGTACTGGCTGAACACACACATCAATAATCAGATACGGATTTAACAGATTGAACGGGTTTAACGGAGCAAGCTCCCGCGGCCGGAGCTGTTCGCGCGGGTGCAATGTGCTATCGCCGAGTCGGGTTGGATTGTTTTCCATTCGCGTCATTCGTGTGAAGCCGTACGCAGTTCCCTCGCCGTTCGACGATGGCCGGCACGGGCCTACTCGCTCGCGTCTGACGATTCATCCCTCCACAGCCCCGGATAGTCGATCACGAACCCGTCGCCATTTACCGTGAGCTCGCGGCGGAATTCGCCGTTTGCGCTCTCGTATACGTAGATGTGCTCCGCGGTTCGCGTGTACGTCTGCTCCAGCACCTCGAGCGTGAGCTCCGGGAAGCGCACCCACGCGGCGCGCACGGAGGCGTGCTCGCCGATAGCGAGCTTGAGGCGGCGGATCGGGAGGAGGTTCGTCGCGGGGCTGAAACCCAAGTCAACATCCGTGCAGCCCTGCACGGTGAGCTGCGGCGTTCCGTTTGCGCACCACACGCCACTGGCTTCGCGCGAGAGCGCCAGCATCACCGGCGATTCGCCGATCTGGCCGCGCACCGTGACGTCGCGCGTGCCCCAGGTCATGTCGCACTCGATCTCGTAGTCCAGGCGGCACGGCTGCTTCCGATACACGAACATCGCCGTGCCCGCGAGATTCCAGCGGTTGCGGTGCTGCGTGATCTCGGCCGTCTCGTGCCCCGGGAGATCGAGCCGTTTCCAGAGTATCATCGTTCGCTCGCGGCAGAGAGGAGACTGAGCACCTCCTGGTCACTCGTTTGATCGAACTCCTCGTACCACTCGCCCACTCCCTGAAAGTGTTTCGGGATCGCCGAGAACACCGTGATGACGCCGAGCGCCGCGATGGCCGCAGCGCCGTCGGCGCTTGCCACCGGCGCTGCGAAGATCAGCTGCAGCGGATGCTCCGCGCGCAGCACCGCGAGCGCCGCGCGCGCCGTCGCGCCGGTGGCGAGTCCATCATCCACGAGGATCACCGCGCGATCGCGAATCGCGGGCGGCGGGCGCGTGCCACGAAAAAGCGCAACGCGGCGCTTCGCCTCCGCAATCTCACGCGCGGTGATCTTCTCAATGTACGCGTCACTCACCTTCAGCGCGCGCACGAGCTCCGGATCCAGCACCCGCGTTCCGTCCGCTGCAACCGCACCAATCGCGAGCTCCTCGTGTCCCGGCGCACCGAGCTTGCGCGCGATGAACACGTCCAGCGGAGCGTGCAGCTCCGTCGCAATCGGAACCGCGACCACGACACCACCGCGCGGGATCGCGAGCACCGTCACAGGCTCGGTGCGAAGCTGCGGAACCGCATCGAGCAGCTCGCGGGCAAGGAAGCGTCCCGCCTCGGCACGATCGCGGAAGAGCATCTCTAGCCGGATGGCTGGGGCAGATGGCGCGTCAGCCAATCCACCGTCAGGCGCCCCACCGCCTCGAGAGCGCCCGGTTCCTCGAACAGATGCGTCGCCGCGGGCACGATCGCGAGATCCTTCTCTCCGCCCAGCAGCGCGAGGGCTTCCTCGTTGAGCGGGATGATCGGCACGTCGGCGCCGCCCACGATGAGGAGCGTCGCAGCATGCACGTCGGGCAGCGAGCTCTTCGCCAGATCCGGTCGCCCGCCGCGCGACACCACCGCATACACATCGCGCCGCTTTGCGGCCGCGGTTAGCGCCGCTGCTGCACCCGTACTCGCTCCGTAGTACGCGATCGGCAGCATCTGCGCGTCCGTCAACGTGCCGATGAACGACGTCGCGTCGAGAACGCGCTCCGACATGAGTGCGAAATCGAAGCGGTACTGGCCCGTGCGCTCGTTGAGCGTGGCCTCGTCCTCCGTAAGCAGATCCGCTCGCAGCGACGCAAATCCCGCCTCGTAGAGCGTGCTCGCCGTATCCGCGTTGCGCTTGCTGCGATGGCTGCTTCCACTGCCGTGCGCGAACACGACGATCGCCTTCGCGCCAGGCGGGATCGCGAGCACCCCGTGCAGCGTCTCCTCATTCGAGAGAAACGAAACGTCCTGCTCGTCCATGGGCGCCGCTCCGGTTAGCGAAACCTGATGATCACACCCAGTCGAGCGAGAGACCGACCGACGTTTTCCGCCTCGACACGCCGCGCCTCCGCGTACAGCGAATACCTGCGGGATGGCGTTAGCGCGAACGTCGTGCCGCCAAAGAAATCGCCACCCACTACCGAGCCCTTGTAGAGCTGCGCCGTGTTGTCAATGTCGTTGTTGATGCTGCTTCCCCGCCAATGGATTCCCAGCCCGGCGCCCACGTATGGCCCCAGCCGTCCGATCCGGACGATCTCATAGCTCGCCTCGGCGTGCACACTGAAGTCGTGGAAGGTGCCGTCGACAGGCTCACCCAAGATGATTCTGACGATCAATGTCCGCGTGGAAATAGTTGAGCCCGACGGCGAGCCGCAAGCGCGGCGAGATGATCGATCCAATGTCGAGATCGGCGCCGAGCTCGTGGCCGTGCCTCCCGTGATCCGTCCACGCCCAGCTCAGAAAGCTTCCGAATCGGTCGATGCCCAGGTGCGCACGCTCCTGCTCCTGCGCAGCTGCATGCGGCGCGGCGAGAAGGATAGTGGCCACTGCTGCGCATGCGACGCTCCTCAATCTCACCTGTGCGCCTCCTTCACTTCGGTGGGTCTCGCGGGGCCGCGGTCGGCAGCGCCGGAGGGTTCACGAACTCGATCCCCTCCTCCGCGAGCCGTCGGTAGATCTCCAGATTGATGCGCTGCTGCGCGCTCACGAAGTCAGCATAGCTCAATTTGTAGACGGAGTACACTGCCGTCGTCAGGAGACCGAACAGTCCGAAGGTGGTGAGCGTCGGCTGATCCAGCTTGAGACTCGGCTCGCGCTCCGCTGCCGAACGGATGATCTCCGGCACCTTCGCGACCTTGTCCGCCGGAGTGCCGTACGCGATCGCGACCTGGAGCGTCACCTGCCGCCGCTGCTGCGCGCGGTAGTTCCTGATCCGGCTCTTCAGCAGATCGCCGTTGGAGGTGATGATCATCTCGCCCGTGTTGCTGCGAATGCGCGTCGACTTGAGCCCAATATGCTCCACGGTGCCCGCCGCCTCGGACACGGCAATCGAGTCGCCGACGACGAACGGCTTGTCGAGCACGATCGAAAGCGCCGCGAAGAGATCGCCGAGGATGTTCTGGACGGCGAGCGCGATCGCGATGCCGCCAATGCCGAGTCCCGTCACGAGCGCCGTGACGTTGATGCCGAGATTGTCGAGCACCAGGAGCAGCACGATGGTCCAGAGCACGACGCGCGCGGCAATCGCGACGACGTTGATGGTCATGCGCGTGCCGGCATCCGCCGCGCGCCGCTCGGCGATGCGCTGCGACCAGAAGAGCACGAGTCCGCCCGCCCACACGCCTGCCTGAAGCAGCGCGGCGGTCATGACGATGAGCTGCCAGACGTGCTCGTGGTGCGGGGTCAGCGTGAGCGCGAGCGAGCCGGCCCACAGCGAGACGAACAGGATGAAGTAGAGGCGCGTCCGCTTGACGAGATCCCTGAACAGCTCCTGCACGTGCGTCGGCGGCACCACGCTGCGTTCCGCGTTGCGCCGCACGACCGTCTTGATCAGGTAGAGAAATCCGAAGATCGCCGCGGCAATGCTGAGCGCGGTGATCCATTCGGTGAGGGAATTCGAGTAGATCTCTTGCACGATGTCTTGAATGTACGGAGGAGCGCTGTGCCGCACACCAAGCATACTGCTGACGCTAGTCACGTGGACTGGGAATCCGGCGGGTGCCGGTCACGCCGAGCGTGCAGCCACGCGCTGTCGTTCGTTCGTGGACGCAACGCTGGACCACGCATCGATCGCATCGCACGCGTCGCAGTGATGGCAGCGCCAGTCCGCCTCCACCTGCTCGCCGAAGTACTCGAGGATGTAGCGTGTGCGGCAGCGCGCAGTCTGCGCGTACTCGATCATCGTCTCGAGCGCCCGACGGTCGCGCTCGCGCCGCTCCTCGTACGAATGCAGGTCCGCGCTCAGATCGACTTCGGTGAGATGATCGGCGAGACGCTCCCAGCTCCCGCCGCGATGCTCGCGCACGAGTCCGTGCCGCTTGAGCAGGATGAGCGAGATGCGCGCCTTGCGTGACGGGACGTCCGCGCGATTGGCGAGCTCGTTGAGCGGCACCGGCTCGAGCTTCGGATACTGCTCGAGCACGAGGGCGACGCGAGCCGCCTCCTGCACCTCTGGATACTTGCCGCCGAGGAAGTACGACTGAATGCGTCGGTCCTCCACTCTGTAGAGCAGCGTGCACGTGGCGGGCTCGCCATCGCGCCCCGCGCGGCCAGCCTCCTGGTAGTACGCCTCGATCGAGCCCGGGAAATGGTAGTGGACGATGAAGCGCAGGTCGTGCTTGTCGATGCCGAGCCCGAATGCATTCGTGGCGATCATCGCGATGATCTCGTCCGCCATGAACGCGTCCTGCATCGCCTTGCGATCGGCGGCGGGCATCTTCCCGTGATAGAGCCCAATCGGGTAGCTGTCCTTGAACTTCTCGTACAACCGCTCGGCTTCCTTGATCGTGGCGACGTAGATGATGCTGCTGCCCGGCGTGTTATCGAGAATGCGCCCGAGCTCCGCGTCCTTCACCTGCTGGTTGACTGTGCGCCGTACCTCGAATCGCAGATTCGGCCGGGCGAAACCGGTGATCGTGATGTGCGGGTCGCGCATGCCGAGCTGGCGCGAGATATCCGCGCGCACGACGTCGGTGGCGGTTGCGGTGAGCGCGAGAATCGGCGGACTTCCCAGCCGCTTGGCGATTGAGCCGAGCACGAGATAGTCGGGGCGGAAATCGTGCCCCCACTGGCTCACGCAGTGCGCCTCGTCCACGACGAACAGGCTCACCTTGCGCGTGAGCAGCCGCTCGAAAAAGTCGCGATCCTTGAAGCGCTCGGGGGTGAGATAGAGGATCTCGCCCGAGCCGTCTTCCATGCGCTGCTGCGTGTCGCGTGACTCGGCCGTCGAGAGATGCGAGTGCATCGCGAGCGCGTCCACGCCGTGCGAGGCCAGCTTGTCCTGCTGATCCTTCATCAGCGCGATGAGCGGGCTGACGACGACCGTCAGCCCTGGGAGCATGAGCGCCGTCAGCTGGTAGACGATCGATTTTCCGCTGCCGGTGGGCATGACGACGAGTGCGTCGCGACCAGCGAGCAACGCCTCGATCGACTCCCACTGCCCTTCCTGAAAATCTTCATGCCCGAACCGCTCGACCAAAACTCGTCGGGCGGCGTCGCGCGAACGATGCCTCGAAGCCATAGGCGCATCGTTCGCATGATCCGTTCCGTGGCGCTATGGCTTCGGGAGCTGGATCATGGGCATTCCCGTCGTCCCCGTGACCTGCGGCATCTTGCCGTCCCACCGCTTCGCCATCTCGTATGAGACGAGGTTCGGCGTGACACTCTGCGAGAGCAGGATGTTCGCCTTCGCCTGAGCCTCGGCTTCCGCAAGAATAGCCTTCGCACGCCCGGCGCCTTTGATCGAATCGCCCTGCGCCTGGAACTTGTTCTTCTGGAGCTCGTTTTCGGCTGTGAGCGACTGCTGCTGCATCACGTTCTTTTGGTTGATTGCCTCAATGACCGCCGGCGGCGCACGCAGCTCGTTGATCGTGAACTGCTTCACGATGATGCCGTACTGACTCAGCCTTTTCGAGATGAGATCCTGCACCCGCTGCGTGACCTCGGCCTTCTTGGGGCCGATGATGTCGGCGATCGCCTCGTTGCCTACGATCTCCTGCAACGCCTGCCGGATCGCCTGCTTCACGTAGGTGTGCTCGATCGTCGAGACGTCAGAGCGGAACGTGGTGTAGAGCGACGGAACCAGACGGGGGTCGAGCTCGAATGACATCGACACGTCCAGCGAGAGCGGCTGCCCCTCGACGCTGTTGACGTTGATCTCGTCGTTGTGCTCGGAGCCCTCGTTGCTCCCTTTCGTGAGCACCAGCGTCTGCATGAACGTCGGGTATTCCTGGATTCCCGTCGTCAGCGGATTGCGCATGTGGAGGCCGGGGCTGAAGGTCGTCTGGTCGACGCCGCCCCCCGTGCGATGGATGATGATGCCGACGTGTCCGGGATTGACGTACGTCGTGCTCGTGAGCGCAAAGATCAGGACGGCGATGACGCCGAAACCGACGCCGACGAGTCGGAGCAGCGATGATGGGCTCGTACGATCAGTCTCCATGGACAAACTCTCCGGGAAATGCGTTAGTCGACGATCCCCTTCATGGCCTCGCGGAAGCAATCGGGGCAGATGCGCTCTCCGCTCTCCAGACGAACGAGTTGCTCCTCGGTATGTGGGCCGTGCACCGAGCACACGAGCTCCGCCTCGCGCACAATGCGCTCGCGGTTCTGGTTCTGGCGTGAGCGGAGGCCAAGGGGCGTGCTGGATCGCGCCACAAAAAAGACGAGGGCGCCAATCGTCGCGATGGAGGCGACGAAGAGGAGGCCCTCGAGCAGAATCGGCAGCATTGTGGCTCTACAGTATGACTCTACGGCTGCGCTCGCAAGCCGCTTCCGTCAGCACTCGTGCACCGGGGCATGAGTCTTCCGACTGCAGGCGCCAAACGACTTTCTCCTTTTCCTCGGTACTCAGTGCCCACGAAAATCGACGGCTCGCACGCGTCCTCCCCGGACGCCGGAACGAGACTCTCCGCCGAAGAGATCCACGAGAACGTGCTGGTGCAGGCCGAGGAGGAGATGAAGCGGCCGGCATTCGACCTCTTTTGGTCCGCGGTGACGGCGGGACTGACCATCGGGTGGAGCTTCGTGGGCGGCGCGTACGTCTCGACGCTCGTGCCGGAGGAGTACCGGCGGGCGGCGCAGGCGGCGTTCTACCCGCTGGGGTTCATCCTCGTGATCATTGGTCGAAACCAGCTCTTCACGGAGAACACGCTCGAGCCTGTGATCCCGGTGCTCGACCACCCGACGGGCGAGAAGCTCGGGAAGATGCTGCGGCTTTGGGGGCTCGTTTTCCTGGGGAACATGGTGGGCGCGGTGGCGTTCGCGCTGCTTTTCGCGCACACGAGTGTCGTACCGGAGCCGGTGAGTGCGCAGATGCGGGAGATCAGCTCGAAGGCGCTGGAAGGTGCGTTCGGGACGCAGTTCTATCACGCGATCTTCGCCGGGTGGCTGATCGCGCTCACCGCGTGGCTCGTGTCGGCGACCGCGTTTACGGGAGCGCAGATCGCGCTCATCTGGCTCACGACCGCCCCGATCGCCGCACTGGACTTTCGGCACTCGATTGCCGGCTCCGTGGAGGCCTTCTTCGCGGCCTCGAGTGGTTTGGCGAGCTGGTCGACCGCCGTAGGTGGATTCACCGTCCCCACCGTACTCGGCAACATTGTGGGCGGCGTCATCTTTGTAGCCATGCTGAATCACGGGCAGGTATCGGGGACGCGAAGTTGACCGCTCCCGCCGTCATGGTTAGCCTTTTGCCATAGAGGCTGGTCCATTCGCCCGAACACAGCGTTGCTGTGGTACGGAGCGACTCGTCGTATCTCGCATGAATGACCGAAGCGTGCTCTTCCATTCCACTGGCGATCGCTCGAGGAAGCGCACACTCCGGCTGCTTGCCGTGGGCTGTGGGCTGTGCGTCGTTCCGACGATGGCCAGTGCGCAGGAGGGCGTTCGCGAGGCTCCCGCGTATGACTTCAAGGCGCTCGATGCGCCGAAGCCGTTCGCCGCGTTCAGCAAGTCGGCGATGACGCTGCGCGACAGCCTCGTCGCGCTCGCCCGCGCCCAAGTGGGCACCCCGTACGTGCACGGCGGCGAAACCCCGTCCCGCGGCTTCGACTGCAGCGGTCTCGTTCGCTATATCGTTGCCGCGCTTCACATTGCGGTTCCCCGCACCGCCGCCCAGCAGGCACTGGCGGGCGTCTCGGTTCCGAAGGATACGGCGCAGATGCTCCCCGGAGACCTCGTGACGTTCGGTCGCGGAAAGGGCGGCGTCTCGCACATTGGGATCTACGTAGGCAACGGCCGAATCGTGCACGCGAGCACCAAGGCGGGCGAGGTGATCGAGACTGATCTTCTCAGGCCCAAGGTTGCGGGTCCCAAGCGCTGGAAGGGGACGCGCCGAGTGCTGTCGGACGATGGCTCCAGCGTCGCGGTGGCGGACAGCGCTTCGTAGCAGCTCGTGAGTTGCCCGAGCGCAGCTATGGAGTTATCATAAGAAGCTGTACGCGTTTGCCTTTCACCACACCATACGCTCCTTCATGCCGATTCGCGGTCCCCGTCTCAGGGTCATTCGACGCCTGGGCGTTCAACTCCCCGGTCTCACCCGCAAGGATGGCGAACGCCGTCCGTACGCTCCCGGCCAGCATGGTCCCACCGGCTCCAAGCGCCGCAAGACCAGCATGTTCCGCCGACTCCTCGAGGAGAAGCAGAAGGTTCGCTTCAACTACGGAGTGACGGAGACGCAGCTTCGCCGCTACTTCGCGGAAGCGCAGCGCCTTCCCGGAAAGACCGGTGACAATCTGCTCGCACTGCTCGAGCGTCGTCTCGACAACACGGTCTTCCGGCTCGGCTTCGCGCCCACGATTCCCGCAGCACGCCAGCTCGTGTCGCACGGGCACGTTCGCGTGAACGGCAAGAAGGTCGATCGCGCCAGCTTCCTGGTCGAGGTTGGCGAGACGGTGTCGCTCCCCGAGGGGAAGATTCGCGAGCGTGCCGGAGTCGTCGAGTCGGTCACGCGTGGCCCGCAGGTTCGCATCCCCGGCTACCTCGCGCTCGATCCGGACGACAAGTTCACGGGTCGTGTCATCGGTTCGCCTTCGCGCGCGGACATTCCGTTCGTGGTGAACGAGGCCGCGATCGTCGAGTTCTACGCTCGGTAACTGAATCGCCAAGCGATGCAAAAAGGCCGGCCCCGAAACGGGCCGGCCTTTTCGCAGCGGTTCGAATCGCGCGCATCAGGGAGCGCAGCCCGAAATCGGAAGCACGGTGTAGCTGAGCCCCGCATCGGCCGCGTCGACGCGCAGGAGAAAGGTGGACGGCGCGTGCGCATCGTGCGGCTTGAGGTTGGTCGCAACCACGGACGCGAGCTGATGCTGCGCGGCATCGGGCAGATCACTCTTCGCGATCGACATGCCCGAGAGATCTCCGGTACTGGCGAACTGCAGCGCGATGACCTCGTAGCCGTGCGGAATCGGCGCCGCGCTGGCGAGAAGCATCCGAACGACGGAGCTGTCGAGGAGGGCGTCGGTGGTTGGGAGTGAAGGCGTGGGAGCGCATGGTGCGGGGGAGGGCGATGCGGCGGCGGCGACCGCCGTTGGAGCTGGCGCATCGGCGACGAGCTGCGCGGGAGTGGCGGGAGATGCATTCGGCGATCGCGTTACCGGGGAAGGTGACGGTCCAGAAAAGGCCGCGATAGTAGCTAAAGTCCGATGGTGAGTTTGATTCGAGCGCGACAAAAACTTCTCGAAGATTTCCCAAGGCGTAGAAACGTTCTACGGCCACGAACCGCGAACCCGCGTTCCCCGAAGCGGAGAGCGTCGCATCCTCGACCGTCCATCGATACTTCGTGATATTCACGCGACGACCAGCGATGACCGTCTCGCATTCGGCCTCCTCAGATACTGCGCCGTTGCGACGAAGGAATTCCGGTCCTCGCCCGCTTCCAATGGTGATGGAGCGGTGCTCACCACTCTGATAAAAGTGGCTGTCCGCAGTTTCGAGGTAATAGCTGTGTCCTCCTTTGGTGAAACCGGGTGGAATTAGCACCTGCATTCCCCCTACTTCATCCTGCGACTTCCACTTCTCCGTCTTCATCTTGGGCTGCGTGCACATGTCATCCCGCCGCCCCGCCGTCGCTTCTGCTCGCGACGCCACCACTGCCAGCGCACCCATCGCAACCAACCAACCACTAACGAACGATCGCATGCATCGCCTCGGATAAAGGATGAGATCGCCAGCCCAGCGCGCCCTCACCCTACGCTTCGGACGCGGAAAAGCAACGATTCACCACTCTCGTCCGCGATCCGCAGCCATAACTCCGCACGCCTGATCAATATTCGTCGTCCGCGACGCTGGCCATCCTCCCCTCGTCTCGCGTACCTTGTTCGCGACTCTCTTCCTCTCCGGAGCACCAATGCGCGCACGAGCTGTCATCCGCCGCCCCTCACTCGCGATCGCGATCGCGCTTCTCTCCACCGCGGCCTGCGCGCGCACGAACGGCGGTGCCACCGATAGCGCCGCAACCGCCGCGCCTCCCGCCGCCACACCTGCCACTGCCGCGCCGCGCGCGCAGATGGGGATGATGATGGGCGACTCCGCCATGATCATGCTCAATGGATTCTGCGGCGCCGAAGCGGGTGATTCGGCGGGGAGCGCACGCGTCGATCTCATCGTGAATGGCGATGCTGCGCAGCACGCATCGCAGGTGATGATCAACGTCGTGCCGGCCGCCGCCGGCGATCTCAAGGCAGAGCTGGTGGCGGGGCGCGACGCACACGCCATGTGCGGCGGTCGCGCGCGCCGGATCTACATCGGCGGCACCACGATGTTTCTCGGCAATCCGAAGCTCACGCTGTCGAGCGCCGGCCCTGTGACCGTTGCCGCGCGCAGCACGCTCGGCGCGATGCTCGGGGCAACGGTGGATGTGAAGCCGGGACAGAAGGGAGCGGTCATCAAGTGGGGCGCCGCTCCCGCCGCGAAGCAGTAGCTAGGACGAGTAGCTACTAGCGCTTCTTGAGATCCGTTCGCGCCCAGGGAATAACTTCCAGGCGCTCGAGAGAGATCGGCTTGTTCGTGTTCTCATCGATTCCGAACTTCTCCGGCGTCTGATACAGGCGCTGGAGCGCCGCATCGATCTCCGCGAGCTCGGCGGATTCCCGCGTCGCATTCGATGCATCGAGCTCGGCGTCCATCGTGTCCGTCCCGAGATCCGCGGGATGGTACGGCACCTTGGTCAGATCGCCGGACTGCTCCTGATCATCATCTGCCGCCTCGGCGCCCGTGTAGCGCTGAAGCTCGCGCTGCAGCGCTGCGCGCTCTTCCAGAAGACGCTTCTCGAAATGTTTGAGCTGTGCCGCGGAGAGTGCCATCGTGACATCCGTTCAAAAGTGATGGGGTCGCTGAGCGTGTCCTGCTGTCAGGGCAAGTGGCGTTCCGGAAAGCTGAAAGGAAAGCCGCACGCGAACCGTAAGTAACCAGCCGCCTCCACGTGATTTAGCACGTTTGCTCGCGCGCGCGTAAGCGGTTCGCCCACTTTGAGCGTAGCCATACGCGGTACCGCCGGCAGCGCTCACGACTCGATGCTGCCGCCTCCTTGTCTCGCAGCCCATGTAAGCCGCTCGTCAGATTTATCGAGTAACTTCTGTGGCGAGCTGCACAGCATCCCCCTCGCACTCCTCATTATGCCGACACGCCTGTCCCTTTCCGCGCTCGGTCGCGTCGCCGTTGTTGCGACTGCGCTGAGCGCCACCGTACCTGCCGCCATCAGCGCGCAGAGCGCACCGCGCTTCCATCAGATCGCGTCGTACACGCTCGGCGGCGACGGCTTCTGGGACTATCTCACTCTCGACACCGCGTCGCATCGCCTGTTCATCGCGCGCAACGATCGCGTGATGGTCGTGGATGAGAGCTCGGGGAAACTTCTGCACGAGATCACCGGACTGCATCGGACGCACGGCATTGCGTTCGACTATCGATCTGGGCGCGGCTTCGTCACCGGCAGTGGTGACAGCGCCGTGACGATGTTCGATCTCAAGACGCTCGCGCCACTCGGATCGGCGAAAGCGGGAGCGGGCGCCGATGCGCTCATCTTCGACGAAGCGTCCGGGCATGCATTCTCGTTCAACGGCGGCGCCAACAGCGCGACGGTGATCGACGGCAGCACGGGGGCGGCACTCGCCACGATCCCGCTCGGCGGACGCCCCGAGTTCGCCGCGTCCGATGGAATGGGGAAAGTGTTCGTAAATCTCGAGGACTCGAGCGCGATCGTGGAGATCGACTCGAAGGCAAATCGTGTCACGCGACGCTGGCCCCTCGCGCCATGCGAGTCGCCGTCCGGACTCGCGATCGATGTGGCCCACCACAGACTCTTCAGCGGTTGCGAGAAGAAGGTGATGGCCGTCTCGGACTACGTTGCGGGGAAGGTCGTCGCCACGGCGCCCATTGGAAACGGAGTGGATGCGAACCGCTTCGACGCCGGGCTCGGGCTCGCCTTCTCATCGAACGGCGAGGGCTCCATCACGGTGGTGCACGAGGACAGCCCGGACCACTACTCGGTGGTGCAGACGGTGACCACGATGAAGGGAGCGCGCACCATGGAGATCGATCCCTTGGCGCACAAACTGTTCACGGTCACGGCGCGCTTCGGCCCCGCGCCGGCTACCGCAACGCGCGAGAATCCGCGTCGTTACCCACCGATCCTTCCGAACAGCTTCGTGCTGCTCGTCTTCGGGCAGTAACTGAACCTGAACGCAGCGCATACCTTACCGGCATGCGAGTTCTTCTCGTCGAAGACGACCGCTCGCTCGCCGACATCATCGTCGGCGGGATGCGGGAGCAGCATCTCTCGGTCGTAGTCGCGACGAACGCGGCCGAGGCGCGGGAGCGCGCGGAGCTCGGCGAATACGATGTGATCGTGCTCGATGTGATGCTCCCGGACGGCTCCGGCTTCGAGCTGTGCGCATGGATTCGCGCGCGCGGGGTCGCCACGCCCATCCTCATGCTCACCGCGCGCGACGCGATCGATGACCGGGTGCTCGGCCTCGAGGCGGGGGCTGACGACTATCTGATCAAGCCATTCGCTTTTCGCGAGCTCGTCGCGCGCATCCGCGCGCTGGGCCGCCGTCGCCCCGCGATCGCACCGGCCGAGCACCAGATCGCGGATTTGCACGTCGATCTCTCGTCGCATGCCGTGTCGCGCAAAGGGACGCAGATCCGGCTCACGGCGAAGGAGTTCGCTCTGCTGGAGTTCTTCGTGACGCACGCCGGCGTCGTCGTCGACCGGGCCTCGATCACTGCGCACGTGTGGGATGAGAATCACGATCCCTTCACCAACGTGCTCGAGGTGCTCGTGCGCAGGTTGCGTCGCAAGATCGACGACGACTTCGAGCCGAAGCTCATCCACACGCTGCGCGGCTCCGGCTACCGCTTCGGGCCTTGATCCCGGCGGGCGTTCCGGACGAGCGAAACAGACCGTCCGCAGCAGCCGCGCGCGCGCTCCGCCGTCTCCGCCTGCGCGTGACGGCCTGGTACGTCGGCACCTTCGCGCTCGTGCTGGTAATGCTCGGCGTGCTCCTCTTTGCGGCACTCGCGCGCGACGTGTCCATGAGCCTGAACGCGTCGCTGCGCTCCTCGACGAGGGAGATCGCGCACGCGACCGAGGAACGGGATCACCAGGCCGGAAGCGCGGGTGGCGTACCGAACGAAGAGCTCGACGAGATTAGAATTCCGGATCAACAGCTTTATCTCTTCGATGCGAAGGGCAATCCGCTGCACCCCGCCACTGCGGACACGCAGCTCGATGTCGCTCGCACACGAGGCGGCTGCGAAGGGCTCGAGATCGAAGACGTGGGACGCACCGGATGATCTCACGCTGCAGGCGTACGCGGAGCGCTTCTCGACGAGCCAGGGTGGACACTACGTTGCGGTCGCCGTCGCCAACCGCGACACCATCGACGATCGATACGCGATGCTCCTGGCATACGGTGGCGGACTCGGCGCGTTCGGCCTCCTGCTCGTGGCGACTGGCGGCTGGTTGCTCGCGCGCAAGTCCGTCGCGCCCGTGGAGCACACGATGCAGCAGATGCGCCGCTTCATGGCTGATGCCGCGCACGAGCTGCGCACGCCTGTGGCGGTGATCCGCAGCCGGGTGGATGTCACGCTCGAGCGCCCGCGCGACGCAGCTGCATACGAAACGGCGCTCGCGGAGCTGCGCGGAGAAGCGGAGCGGCTCGCGATGTTAGTGAACGATCTCTTCACCCTTGCGCGCGCGGACGCGGATGAGCGGGCCTTCACACCCGTACGCGTGCAGCTCGACGAGGTCGTGCTGGAAGCGGTGACGACTGCAGGGTGGATCGCTTCGCGTCGGAACATCACGCTCGATGTGGCCGAGGCCGACGAGGCTGTCATCACCGGAGATGCCGCGCTTCTGCGGCAGCTCGTGCTCATCGTGCTCGACAATGCGATCAAGTTCAGCCATGCCGGAGGAGCGATCACCATCGGCGTGCATGCCGAGCCGGCCGTGGCGATGTTGTCGGTGCGCGATGCAGGTGTCGGGATCGCGCCAGAGGATGTTCCGCGCGCATTCGACCGCTTTTATCGCGCGGAAAGTGCACGCGGCGTCACGGCTGGCGCAGGGCTCGGCCTTGCGATCGCCAAGTGGATCGCCGACGTGCACGGGGCCCAGATCGCCATCGCGCCGGCGCAGGGGCGCGGCACACTCGTGACTGTACGATTTCCCATCGCGACGCCAGCTGCGGCATGAACAGATTGTAACAACAATGCATGCATTTCGTTTGCACCGAAAAACATTTGGCAGTGTCATGGACATGACAGCTTTTCACCGCATCGTTGATGCGATGCAACCGAGCCGCCCATGGTCGTTGCGCACTGCCGCAACGATGGTGGTGCGCCCGCTTGCTCTCGTGCTGGCGCTGAGCGCGTCAGCCGCGCCGCTGCGTGCGCAGCAGGCGCTGCCGCTGGCATCCATCTCTCGCGATAGCGCGGTCGCGCTCGCCCTCGCGCACGGCTCGCGCGCTGCCATCTCGAACGCCACCGCGCGCTCCGCCGTCGCTCGCGTTCGGGAGGCCGGTGCGATAGGGAATCCGCTACTCACGGCGTCGTACAGCAAGTCCTTGCCGCAGTATCACGCGTCAATCGACTTCCCGCTCGACTTCCTCACGCTGCGCGGGCTGCGCGTGGCCGCTGCACGATCGTCGAGTGAGGCTGCGCAGCTCCGACTCGCGTTCGAGCGTGCGGCGATCCGTCTCGATGCGGACACGTCATATACGATCGCGTCGGCACGCACCGCGCGGGCGCGCCTGTCGCTGCGTAATGCCCTGGATGCTGAGAGCCTGCTCACCATTGCCTCCGTACGGCGTAGCGCAGGCGACGCGAGCGATCTCGACGTCGACGTCGCGCGCATCAGCGCCGGACGCGCGCGGAATCTCGCAGTGGCGGATTCGCAGGCGTCGGTTGCGGCAGCGCTCGAGCTGCAGCAGGCGCTCGGTCTCCCCGCGGCGCGACAAATGATTGTCATCGGAGACAGCCTCGAGCTTCCGCGACTCGATACAGCGGTCACACGAGACTCCTCGTCCGCTGGCATGACGCCGCTCGCTGTGGCCGCGGCGCAGCGCGATCTCGCGGCGGCGAATCAGACACTCGCGCTCGAGCGGCGCAACATCTGGAGCGGGCTCGCGCTGCAGGCTGGCGTCGAGAATCACGATCCGACCGGCGCGGAGCCGGGGCTGCTGCCCACGTTCGGCGTCTCGGTTCCCTTGCCGCTGTTCAATCAGGGACAGGGCGCGATTGCCGTGGCGCAGGCCGAGCGCGACCGCGCACAGGCGGAACTGACGGCGGCGGAGCTCGAGAGCGCGGCGCTGCTCGCGCGCGCTCGAACGGAGCTCGCTGCCGCGTCGCAACGCGTGGCGCGCGACCGGCAGCTCGTCGAGACCGCGAATCGGGTGGCGCGACTATCGCTGCAGGCCTACGTCGAGGGCGCGTATCCGCTCACGACAGTGCTCGAGGCGCAGCGCAACGCGCGCGACACACTCGCCGATCTCATCGATGATCTCGTGGCCGCGAACAACGCGGCGGCCGCGCTGCGACTCTACACCGGGGTAACCTCGAAATGATCGCCAGCACTACTCGTATCCGTCGCCTCACCCTTGCGCTCGTGGCGCTCTCGCTCGCGCCCATCGCGTGCAAGAAAAAGGATGCGACGGGGTCGGCGACGGACGTGCCCCCTGTGGTCGGGGCACGAACGGCGGTCGCGACGCGGCGCAACGTGCGCGAGACCATAGACGGCATTGGCACCATCACCACGAGGCCTGATCACATGGCGCAAATGAGCGCGCCCGCGATCACGCGCGTCATCAAGGTGTACGTGACGGTGGGGCAGCAGGTGAACGCGGGCGCGCCGCTCGTCTCCTTCGACCGCGCTCCACTCGATGCGCAGGCGGCCGCCGCGGCGACGGCGCTGGAGGCGGCGCAGCGCACGCTCGATCGCGAGAAGCGGTTGGTCGACGCGGGCATTGCCCCGCGAAAGGATCTCGACCAGGCAGCGAACGATCTCGCCCGCGCGAACGCCGACGCGATCACGGCGCAGCGGATGCAGTCGCGCGCGACGCTGCGCGCGCCGATCTCCGGTGTGGTCACCACGATGGCCGCAGTGCTCGGGGCCACCGTCGATCCCGCGCAAACCCTCATCGCCGTGGCGGATCTGTCCGCGCTCGATCTGCTCATGCCCATCCCTCCCGATGCCGCCGCGCGCGTCCATCGCGGCGCCGCCGTCGACATGACAGCCCGCTCGAGCACCGACGCCGAGGCACTCGGGTCGGCCACCGTGGCGGACATTGGCGGGACGATCGATAGCACATCGCGAGCGGTGGTCGTGCGCGCGCCCATCACGCATCCCGCACGTCAGCTCCGGATTGGCGAGACTGTGTTCGCGCGCATCATCCTCAGTGCGCACGCGAACGCAGTCACGGTGCCGACGGAGGCGCTCGTTCCCGAAGGCGAAGGATTGAAGGTCTTCGTCGTCGACGCGCAGCACGTTGCGCATGCTACGCCCGTTACCGCGGGCGTACGCGACGCGGGCTTCACCGAGATCACGCAGGGACTCTCCGGCGGAGAGACGGTGGTGACGTACGGGGCCTATGGCGTGGAAGACAGCGCGAAGGTGACCTCGACCGCAGAAGCTCCGGCAGCGACGCCGATCCCCGTCGACTCAGCGAAACCGTGAAGCTCTTCGATCTACTCTCGGCACAGCGGCGCTTCGTCTATCTCGCGGTGGCGATCCTCAGCGCGCTGGGGATCTCGACCGCGCTCTCACTGCCGTCCGCGATCTATCCGGAGCTCCTCTTCCCGCGCATCACGGTCGTGGCCGAGGGCACCGCATTGGGCGCGCGGGAAGTGGTCTTCGCGGTGACGAGGCCGATCGAGGAGGCAGTGACCAGCGTACAGGGCGTGCGGCGCGTCACGTCTCGATCGATTCGAGGGAGCAGCGAGATCCAGCTCTACTTCGACGAGAGCACCGACATGCAGATCGCGCTGCAGCAAACGCAGCAGCGCATCACACAGGCGCGCGACCAGCTCCCTGCCAATGTGCGCGTGGATGTGGAGCGGCTGAGTCCCTCGGTATTCCCGATCCTCTCCTATAACCTGGAGGGCGGCGATCCGGCGACGCTGTACGATCTGGCGCTCTACCAACTCCGCCCCTCGCTGTCGCGCGTGCCTGGCGTGGGTCGCGTGGACGTGCAGGGCTCGGCGGTGCGCGAGATCGAGGTGATCGCGGACCCGACGCGTCTCGACGCGCTTGGGATGAGCTACTCGGACGTGGCGCAGGAGATCAACCACTCGCTCACTGTGGACGCGGTCGGCCGCGTGACCCGCAGCTACTCGCAGTTTCTGGTGGTCGAGGATCAGGCGATTCGGTCGGCGGACAGCGTCGGCGGAATCGTGCTCGGCAACGGACTTCGGGTGCGGGATGTCGCGAACGTGTCAGTGGGCACGAGCGATCGCGTGAGCGTCATCGCCGGCGATGGGCGCCCCGCGGTGCTGCTCAACGTCACGCGCCAGATCGGCGGGAACACGGTCGCCATCGCGGACAGCATCGCGACGATCGCCGCGGGGCTCGCGAAGACGCTCCCGCCGGGAGTGCGGCTCGTGCCCGTGTACGATCAGGCGGCGCTCGTGCGCGACGCGATCGCGTCCGTGCGCGACGCGATGCTGATCGGCGCCGTACTGGCGGTGCTCGTGCTGCTCGTGTTCCTGCGCAACGGCCGCGTGACGGCGATCGCCGCGTCGTCGATCCCGCTCACGCTCGCGATCACCGTCGGCATCATGGCCAGGCTCGGGCAGACCTTCAACCTGATGACGCTCGGCGCCATGGCCATCGCGATCGGACTCGTAATCGATGACGCGATCGTCATCACCGAGAACATCGTGCGGCACATGCGTCTCACGCCGAACCGGCAGCGCGCGGTGCGAGAGGCGATGCAGGAGCTCATCTGGCCGGTAACGACGTCCACGCTCACGACAGTCGTCGTGTTCGCTCCGCTCTCGCTGCTCACCGGGGTGGTGGGCCAGTTCTTCTCGGCGCTGTCCATCACACTGAGCATTGCGGTCATTGTCTCGCTCGTGCTGGCGGTCACGATCATCCCGTTGCTGGCCGAGGGGCTGCTCGCTGATCATACCGCGGAAGCGGACGCGGACGGCGCACCGCGCTCACTCATCGGTCGTGCCGGGGCATCGATCTCGAACGCGCTCGACGGGCTCGCTGATCGCTACGAGCGCTCGCTCGGTGGAACGCTTCATCACCCGCGCACGCTCGCTTCGATCGCCGTGGCGCTGCTCGTGGTCGGCTTCCTCATCGAGCGGGTCGTGGGAAGCGGATTTCTTCCGGAGATGGATGAGGGCGCTTTCGTCATCGACTACTTCACGCCCGGCGGCACTCCTCTGGATGAATCCGACCGGCAGGTGAACATCGCCGAGCGAATTCTCGCGAGCGAGCCCGAGGTCGCCGGGACATCGCGGCGACTCGGCGCGGAGCTCGGGTTGTTCGCAACGGAGCAGAACGCTGGGGACATCGTCGTGCGGCTCAAGAGCTCCGGCGAGCGCTCGCGCTCCAGCCAGGAGGTGATCGACGACGTGCGCGCGAAGATCAATCACGCGGCGCCGCGATTGCACATCGAGTTCGTGCAAATCCTCTCGGATGTGATCAACGATCTCGCGGGCGCCGCTCGTCCCGTGGAGATCAAGATCTTCGGCTCGCAGCTCGATACACTCGAGCGCTATGGGACGGCGCTCGCGCCCAAACTGCAGGCCGTGGATGGTGTCGAGGATCTGAACAGCGGCGTGAGTCAGCCGGCCTCGGAGATGCGACTGACCGTGAGCTTCGCTGAGGCGAGCCGCATCGGGCTCGATCCGCAGGAAGTCGGAAGCGAAGTGAGCGGCGCGCTTCTCGGCGTGAACGCCGGCGATCTCCGCCTCGAGGACCACACGATCGGTGTGCGCGTGCGCGCGCCTGATGCATTCAGGTATGCGCCTACGAGCCTCGACGTGCTCCCGATTCACAATCCGGCGACGCACGGCACCACTCCGCTCGCGTCGATCGCGACGGCAACGCCGGTGGTCTCGCGCGCGGAGTATCGGCGCGAAAATCAACAGCAGATGCTCGACATGACCGCAGACGTGAGCACGCGCTCGCTCGGCGCCGTCATGGGCGACGTCAAGCGCGTGCTCGCGGAGAATCCGCCGCCGCCAGGTGTGCGAATCGAGATAGCCGGACAGTACGCGAATCAACGGAGCTCGTTCCGCGCACTCCTGATCGTGCTCACGCTCGCCGCGGTCAGCGTGGTCGCGATCATGCTCATCCAGTTCCGCTCGTTCATCGAGCCGCTGCTGATCGTGCTGGCCGCACCGGTGTCGTTCGTGGGTGCCGTTGGGCTGCTGTGGGTAACGGGAACACAGCTCAACGTCTCGAGCCTCATGGGCCTGATCTTGTTGATCGGACTGATCGTGAAGAACGGGATCATCCTGCTCGACTTCACCGAGCTGCGCATGCGCGACAACGGTGAGCGCTTGGAGGATGCGATCCGGCACGCCGCCCGCGTGCGCCTGCGGCCTATTCTGATGACCACGCTCTGCACCCTCGCGGGACTCATTCCGCTCGCGCTCGGGCTTGGCGCGGGCAGCGAGCTCCAGAAGCCGCTCGCCATCGCCGTGATCGGCGGACTTACGCTCTCGACACCAATCACGCTGTACCTCGTGCCGACTCTGCTCGTCGCGATTCGCGGTCGCGACTTCCGGCGCGTTGCAGAGGCGCCGTTGGCCGCATGATGCGCAGCGTATCGCGCGCCCGCGCGCTGCTCATCGCCGCGATCATCGCGATTGCACCCGCACGCGGCGTGGCGCAGGCGATCGCGCCGACTGAAACAGCCGCCACGGACAGCGCGCAGCATCACCGGCTTCCGCTCTTCACGCGCGCGGATCCATTCATCATCGGCGCATTCATCGCCGGCGCTGCAGCGATCAGTCCACTTGATTCGCGAATCGCGTCGAATATTCGAAAGCCGAGCGTGCAGAGCAGCAAGACCGCGTCGAATCTCGCGAACGCGTTCAACTTCATCGGCAGCCCCGGCGTGCTCTACGCAAGCGTTGCGACGTACGCCATTGGCCGCGTGGGGCACTTCACGCGCGTTGCGGATTTGGGGCTGCACACCACCGAGGCGATCTTCGTGAGCGCCGGTGTCACTTCGATCCTCAAGGGCATCGCGGGGCGGCAGCGCCCGGGTGTCGCCGGCGTGCACGATCCCGACGACTTCACGCTCGGCGGCGGCTTTGGACGTCACGCCAGCACGTCGTTCCCGTCCGGGCACGCGACCGCGGCATTCGCGACGGCGACTCTCGTGACACTCGAGATGCATCGCTGGTGGCCGCGCTCCACCTGGTACGTCGCGCCCGTGATGTTCGGCGGCGCGACGTTGGTTGGTGTCGCGCGGCTCTACACAAACGCGCACTGGGCCAGCGATGTGATCATGGGCGCCGGTGTCGGCACGTTCACGGCGCTCAAGGTCTACCGCTTCAATCACATCACCAATCGGCACAACCGCGTCAACCAATGGCTGCTCACCGCGGTGCCCACCCCGTCCCCCGACTTCCACGGTGGCGTGCGACTGGGCTGGAGCGTCGCCGCGCCGCGATAGGGCTCACCCAGCGGGAGCCGAGCCTTTCTCGCTGTCCAGGTGCTTCATGAGCGGCACTGGATAGCGCTCGCCAGCGGCCGCGCGCGGCGGCACTGCGCGCTCGATGCGCGCGAGGTCCTCGCTCGATAGCACGACGTTTTGCGCGCCCAGGGCTTCTTCGAGCTGGTGGCGCCGTCGTGAGCCGAGGAGCGGGACGATGTCGCTCCCTTGCGCTGCGACCCACGCAATCGCCAGCTGCGCGACCGTGGCGCGCTTCTCCACCGCGATCGCTCGCAGCGCATTCACGAGCTCGAGATTGTGCGCGAGGTTGTCGCCGGAGAAACGCGGATGATTTGCGCGAATGTCGCGCGCGCCGGCCCGCTGTGCCGCCGCGCGATCGCTGAGGAGCCCGCGCGCGAGCACACCATATGCGGTGATCGCGATCCCGAGCTCGCGCGTCGTGAGAAGGATCGCCGCCTCGATGCCGCGAGAAAAGATGGAATACTCGATCTGCAGATCGCACACCGGATGCGTTGCGTGCGCGCGCCGCACCGTCTCGGCTCCCGCTTCCGAGAGCCCGACGTAGCGCACATACCCCCGCGAGATCAGCTCCGCGATTGCGCCGACGGTGTCCTCGATCGGCACATTCGGATCGACGCGCGACAGGCGATAGACGTCAATGTAATCGGTTCCGAGACGCTTGAGCGAATAGGAGAGGAAATTCTTTACGGCGGCCGGGCGGCCGTCGTAGCCGAGGAAGGCGCCTTCGGGATCGCGCAGCGCGCCGAACTTCACGCTCAGCACCACCTTGCTCCGATCACGGTCCACGAGCGCGTCACGCACGAGCATCTCGTTCGCGCCCATGCCATAGAAATCGCCCGTGTCCAGCAGTGTGATCCCCGCGTCGAGCGCCGCATGGATCGTCGCGATGCCCTCGTGCCGATCGGCTGGTCCGTAGAGATCGGACATGCCCATGCATCCGAGCCCGAGCTCGGAAACGACGGGACCGGTGGAACCAAGTGGATGGGTTCGCATATTGATCTTCAGTGTGAAGGACGCGCGTGCGAGCTTGCGACAATCTTCGAGGGAGCACGAATGCAGGACAATGGAGCGCGGCAACTCGCCCTCGTAACGGGCGCTTCGAGCGGAATCGGCGCAGACATAGCACGCGAGCTCGCGCGACACGGCCATGATGTCGTGCTCACGGCCCGGCGCGCACCCGAGCTCGAGTCACTGGCAAGCGAGCTTCGTTCGCTCGGAGCACGCGCGACGGTCATGCCGAAGGATCTGAGCAAGCCCGGAGCCGCGCGCGAGCTCGCCGGCGAGGTCGACGCGCAGGGGCTGCGGATCGACGTGCTCATCAACAATGCGGGATTCGGTGAGGTGGGCCCGTTCGTCACCGAAGACCCCGATCGCATCGACGCGATGCTCGCGCTGAACATCTCCGCGCTTACTGCGCTCACGCGCGCATTCCTGCCGGGGATGGTCGAGCGCAAACGGGGACGCGTGATGCTCCTGTCGTCCGCGGCGGCGTTCCAGCCTGGACCCAACATGGCGGCGTACTGCGCATCGAAAGCGTACGTGCTCAGCCTCGGCGAGGCGCTTGCCCGCGAGCTTCGCGGCAGCGGTGTGACGGTCACGACGCTCTGCCCCGGGGCTACGATCACCGGATTCGCGAGCGAGGCCGGTGCGGAATCACTGCGCCTGTTCAGGAGCAGGCTCGTGGCAAAGGCGACCTCCGCCAGCGTGGCGCGCGCCGGCTACGAGGCGATGATGCGCGGCAAGGCGGTGCTCGTCACCGGCATCATGAACAAGGCGGCCGCTTTCTCGGGACGTCTCTTCCCGCGCGCGGTCGTGTTTCCGGTCGCGGAATATCTGCTCGGCGGCGGCACGCACTGACCACCAAACGGTGGGTCGCTCGGTGCTAGCTTTGCTCGCATGCCGGCCCGTGCACTCGAGTCACATCGCAGTAACGCGATAGCGCTGACCATCGGCGCCATCGGAACCGTGTTGTTCGCGGCGCTCACGGTGCTCGTGCTCGCCCATCGCACGGATGCGCTCGATCGCGAGCTGATTGTCTCGCTTCGCCAGGACGCGACCCCGTTCCTCACCACCTTCCTGCTCGCGGTCACGTTCACGTCCGGAAAGCTCGGCATCCCGTTCGTGATTCTCTTCGCCGCTCTTCTGTATCGACAGGGCGGCGCACGCGCTGCTGCGTTCTACGTGGGCGCGTGCGCGAGCGCAGAGCTCATCGACGCGATCCTCAAGTACGCGACGCACCGCGTGCGCCCGCACGGCGTGAGTCCACTGCTCACCAGGGCGGGTGGATATTCCTATCCCTCCGCGGACGCGATGCTCGCCGTCGTGATCTTCGGGCTGGGCGTGCTGCTGCTCACCTGGCCGATCCGCTCCGCGGCATTGCGTGCATTCGCGATCCTCGCGGCAGCGCTCTTCGTCATTGCCGCAGCAATCGCGCGCGTCTATCTCGGCGCGCACTGGCCCACCGACGTGATCGGCGGCGAGCTCGCGGGCACCGCGTGCGCGGCCTTCTGGCTTCGCGCGCTCTGGCGCGCTCCCGCCGCCGCTCGGCTCCCCAGCGCGGAGATGCCGAGCGCGGCGCGCTGACCGTCAGCGCGCCGTGAGCTCGTCCATCTTCTTCGTGTCGTTCACCTCGAGCGCCCGCTCCGCCTCGAGGCAGGCGAAGTCGCGCCCCAGCGTCGCGAAGGCGACCGCGCGACCGTTCTCCCTGTAGGCCACGAGCACATCGTCCTTCACGAGATCGCCAGCCACCGTGGAATCGTCGGCCTTCGACGCGTGCCCCACGTATCGAATCTCCTTTCCGAAGTGCGCACTCCAGAAGAACGGGATATCCTCGTACTTCCTTCGCATTCCGAGCATGTTCTCCGCCGCGCACTGCCCCTGCCGCTCCGCCACCACGAAATGTTCGACGCGCACGCGCTCGCCCGTGCGATACGGGAACGACGCAATGTCTCCTGCGGCATAGACACCGGGCGCGCTCGACTGCAGGTACTCGTCGACGATCACGCCATTGTCCACCGTGAGTCCCATCTGCTTCGCCAGATCGAGGCTCGGACGTACACCAATGCCGACCACAACGAGATCCGCGGGGATTCTGGTGCCGTCATCGAGAGTGACGTCCGAGGCGCCGATCGAAGTGACTGAGCGCTGCAGCGAGAACTTCACCCCGTGCTGCTCGTGGACCTCCTTCACATGCGAACCGAGCGCCGCGCCGAACACTTTCACGAGCGGGATCGCTTCGGGCGCGACGACGTGCACGTCGAGCTCGCGCGTGCGGAGCGACGCCGCGACCTCGAGCCCGATGAACGACGCGCCGATCACCACGACGCGCTTCCCCTTCTCCGCCGACGCGATGATCGCGTCGCAGTCGCCGAGCGTGCGCAGATAGAACACGTGCTTCTGATCCGCGCCGGGAGCGCGGAGCACGATCGGATCAGCACCCGTCGCGAGCAGTAGTCGGTCGAAGTCACGCGTCTCGCCATTCTCAAACGACACTTTCCTGTTCGCCACGTCCACCGATTTCACACGTGTGCCAGTGAGCAGCTCAATGTCGTGCCGCTTGTAGAAGGACGCGGAGTGAAGCGGCAGCCAGCTTTCTTCGGCGGTGCCCGCGAGGTAGTCCTTCGAGAGATTTGGCCGATCGTACGGCCCCGCCGGATCTGCGCCCACCATCGTAATCGCGGCGGAGTAGCCGCGGCGCCTCAGCATCTCGGCCGCCGCATTCCCCGCAACGCCCGCGCCGACAATGATCACACGATTCACGTCGCCGGAGGGCGGCGCCATCGCGACATCCGGAAGCGGAGTCGCGCCATCCGGCGCCTTGATCTCTTTCGTGATGGTCACGATATCGCCGCTTCGCTCGATCTCCCACCGCGACACTGGGCTCAGCGCGGGCGCACGGAGCGCCTCCCCAGTGCGCAGGCTGAAGCAGGCGTGATGCCACGGGCATCGCACAGTGTCGCCGACGAGGAGCCCTTCACCAAGAGGGCCGCTGTAGTGCGTGCAGCTGGCGCCGATCGCGAAGATCTCGTCGCCCTGGCGCGACAGGAGCACCGCCTGCCCCTGCGCATGCCCCACGAGCATTCCGCCATCGGGAATGGTGGAGATGGGAACTCCGGCCGAGAGATCGGGGCCCTGTAGTTGTTGTTCGCCGCTCATGGCTCACGCTCGTTCGTGCTGGTGAACTGCCTGACCCGTCGGCAATCGCGGCGGGCTCGATCTTGCAAAGCAATCAAAGAGATAACCCACTCGAAGCGAAGGTGAAAAAATGCCGAATCAACGACATGATCTAGGTGATCGGGGCGAATCGCACGAACACGTGGACGAGCAGCATCTCGCGAAGGCCGAAGAGGCGCTCGCAAAGAAGAACCTGAAGGAGCACGAGCTCTCGAGGAAGACAGAAGGGCTGCAGGAGCCCACCACGGGAAAGCCGCACGCTCCGCAGAAGCGCGATCACGGCTGATCGCCGGCGCGGCGCCGCGCGAGCCACCGCAGCTCCTGGGCGAGGGCTCGCGCACCCGCGCGCGCGAAGAGCACCACTGGCGAGCCACCGCCAAATGCGGCGGCAATGGCCCAGAGTGCGCGGGCCGAGAATCGCGGATGGTCGTCAATGGCGATGATCTCCTCCCACTCCTCGGGCGCGAACTTCGTCTTGAATCGATCGAGGCCGTCGAAGTCGTAGAAGCGGCGGCCGTGCGCGCGAACCCAGCGGAGCACCAGGCGCAGCCATGCGGGTACGCTCGGGTCCGACCATCGCGACTGCCGCGAGAGCGGCGCCAGACCGAGCGTCACGTACTCGGCTCCTTCCCCCGCGAGCGCGTGCATCGCGGCGTCCACCAGCAGCTCCGATGTGCCGTTCGGTGCACCGCGCCCGCGCACGATTTGCTCGATCAGCCATCCCCTGCGCGCCGGAACCGGCGACGCCACGAGATACGCCATCGGCATCTCCGCTCGCTCGGCGACGAAGATGCGTCGATCGATCGTGAGCGCGATCGTGTCCGTCTCGATGAGGAAATGGAGCGGTGGCAAGCCGAGCCCCCGCAGCCACTCGCCGAGGAGCTTCCCGAGCTCCGGACTTCGCTGCGCGCGCTCCGAGCTCCAGCGTGCGACGGCCACACCCTTGTTGCGCGCGCGATTGAGCTGCGCGCGAAGTGACGCGCGCCGCGCGACGATCGCATCCCACCGGCGCGGATCCCAGCTCGGCTGCGCACCCAGCCCCACCGTGCCGCGCGCACCGCCGTGCCGTAGCGTTTGCTCGAGTCGTTCGCCGGCGCCGAAGTAGCACACGCGGTCGCCGCGCGCATATGCGTCCGCCTCGAACTCGCTGGCCACGTCGTTCAACCGGTCCGGCGCGCACACGGGTGCGCCAGCGACCACGCGCACGCCACTGCGCCGCACGAAGCCGACGACCGCGTCGCCAGCCGCTGCGAACCAGTGCGCGATCCCAGGATTCAAGATCTGATACGCAGTCGCGTTCCACCCATGTGTGAGCACGAGTGCGCGTGCACGCTCCAGGTCCTGCAGCCTCGCCTCCGTTTGGATGGACAATGGATCGACACTCGAGTGCGCCGAGTCGATGCCGCCGCCTCGGGATCATTCCAGCAGAGCAACGCGTTCAGCGGGTTCACGGGCGGCGGAGTTCCCGCTCGCCCTGCGATGACCGAACACTCCGGAGTTACGTGTATGGCAAAGATGCGCGCAGTACAGGTCGCACAGGCGGGCGGGCCGCTCGAGCTGGTGGAGAAGGACATTCTCGAGCCGCCGGCCGGCCATGTGCGCGTGAAGGTGCACGCCTGCGGCATCTGCCATAGCGACTCGCTCACGATCGAGGGCCATTGGCCCGGCATCAAGTATCCGCGCGTCCCGGGACACGAGGCCGCTGGAGTGGTCGACGCACTCGGCGCTGGCGTGCTCGGCTGGAAGGCCGGTGACCGCGTTGGCATTGGCTGGTACGGCGGAAGCTGCGGCTATTGCGATCGCTGCCGTCGCGGAGACTTCGTCGCGTGTCAGGTGAATCCGCAGGTCTCCGGCATCTCGTTCGACGGTGGCTACGCCGACTACATGATCGTGCCGAAGGAGGCGCTCGCGCTCATCCCCGACGAGCTTTCGTTCGTCGATGCGGGGCCGCTCATGTGCGCCGGTGTCACGACGTTCAACTCGCTGCGAAACAGCGGCGCGCGCCCAGGCGATCTCGTGGCTGTGCATGGCATCGGCGGGCTCGGACATCTCGGCGTGCAGTACGCGGCGAAGATGGGCTTTCACACCGTGGCGATCGCGCGTGGCCAGGACAAGGCGGAGCTCGCGAAGAAGCTCGGCGCGCACGCGTACATCGACAGCACCGCCGAAAATCCTGGTCGCGCGCTCGCGAAACTTGGCGGTGGCAGGATCATCCTCACCACCGTCACGAGCGGCAAGGCGATGAACGAAGTGCTCGGCGGACTCGGCGTCGACGGAAAGCTCCTCGCGGTCGGCGCATCGATGGAGCCCATCGCTGTGACGCCGATGCAGCTCATCGGCGGCCGCAAATCGGTGGCGGGATGGCCGTCGGGATCATCCATCGACTCGCAGGACACGATGCGCTTCAGCGCGCTCACCGGGGTGCGACCCATGGTCGAGGTGATGCCGCTCGAGCGCGCGACCGAGGGTTACAAGCTCATGATGGACAACAAGGCACGCTTCCGCGTCGTGCTGACCATGACCAACGAGTAGCCGTTACACCGGAGGAACGCGAACCCCGTCGCACATCACGGCATCACTGGAAGCACGATGTGCGACGCGCGGTCCGCGGTGGAGTACACGCGCTGTGTGGCCTTCACGAAATCCGCCGCGGTCGCCTTGTAAATGCTCGGCACGAACTTCTGCGGGTTGCGGTCGATGAGCGGGAACCACGTCGACTGCACCTGCACCATGAGCCGATGTCCCTTGAGGAACACGTAGTCGCGGTCGCGCAGCGGGATCTTCCACTCTACCGGCGCGTTCGCGGCGAGCGCCGTCGGATGCTCGTAGCTCGCGTTGTAACGACCACGGCGCACCTCCATCGCCACAGGGAGCTCGTAGCCGTTCACCGAACGCGCGTACTGTCCCGGTGCGGGACCGGCCTCCTCATCCCACGCATTCGGAGTCGCGTTCTCCGGATACACATCGATCAGCTTGACGATGAAATCCGCATCCGTCCCCGACGTCGCCGCGAACAGATCCGCGGCGACTTCGCCCGTGATGGTGAGATCGTGATCGAGCGGCGCGCTCACGTAGCTCAGCACATCCGGGCGATTGTCGACGAAGCGCTGATCTGCGATCTCCCACGTCCGCCAGTCGCCGGCGGGATAGGTGGGCGAGATCGGGCGCTGGCGGTACGGCACCGGGTTGGCCGGATCGGAGACGTACTCGCGAAAGCCCGCGCTCCCGACGGATGCAGGCTTCGAGAACGACAGCGTGCCGTCGGCGTGAAGATACAGATTGGTGGGCTTTGATTCCTTCGGCGGCCACTCCGGGTACTGACGCCACGTGTTCGAGCCGGACTGGAAGATCGATGCGCGCCACGCGGGCTTTTCGCCATCGCCGTGCAGATAGTAGCGGAAGAACGGCGCCTCGATGTTCGCGCGGAATTCGCGCGAGGTCTCGTGTCCACCGTTCGACATGAGACCGAGGCTGTCGCCTTTTGCCGCGTGCCATCCGCCGTGATACCACGGCCCCGCCACCATGAAGTTCGTGTGTTCGGGATCGTGCTCCGCGGCATGTCGGAAGATCTGCCAGGGCCCCCACGGATCCTCCTGATCCCAGAAGCCGGCGACATTGAGATTCGGAACCGTCGACGCGTGCAGCTGCCGCACCCACGCCTCGCGCTTCCAGAAGTCGTCGTAGTCGGCGTGCGCGACTTCGTCGTTCCAGTACGGAATGGAGCCGTGCAGATACTTGCTGTTCGCATTTGACACGGGACCGAGTGCGAGGTACCACGAATACGAATCGTACGTGTCGAAGTCGAAATGTGTGTTCTTGTTCTTGTCCGCCTGCTCCAGCACGGCGTATTCGAAGGAGTAGCTGAGTCGAAGCGCGCCGAAGCGATGATCGTCGTCGTTCATCCACTGGTCCACGGGCGACGCCTGCTCGCTCACCGCCTTGAGCGCGGGATGCGGATGCAGGAGCGTGAGCGCAGCGGTGAGTCCATCGTACGACACGCCGTAGATCCCGACCTTGCCGCTGTTGTTCGGCACGTTCTTGATCAGCCAGTCGATACTGTCGTACGCATCGGTGGTCTCGTTGGTGGACGTCGAGTCCGCGAGATTCACCTGCGACGTGAGCTTGAACGTGCCTTCGGACTTGAAGCGCCCGCGGAGATTCTGGATGACGAAGATGTAGCCGTCGCCGTAGAGCTCCTTGAGATTCGTCGGGACCGAGGCCGGCGCCGAATCCGGCACGCCGTAGGGTGTGCGACGGAAGAGGATCGGGAGCGGCCCCGTCTTGCCGACCGGCGTGAGGATCACAGTCTGCAGGTGCACGCCATCGCGCACCGGGATCATCACCTGCTTATACGTGAACACCGGCGATTGCGCGCGAGTGGAGGCGGCGACGAGCAGTAGCAGGGCGACGAGCGAACGCATGGAGCTCCTGGCGATGCGGGATGCCCAGAAGATATCGCGTGTCGCGCCGCGCGCGACTCCGTCAGCGCCGGCAGCTCGTCAATCGATGGCGGGCAGGAGCTCCTTCCGCGCGCTCCACGCGAACTTCACGGTGAGCGCCGAGACGCTGATCGCGAACGCGATCGCGCGTGGGCCGAGGGCGGGAAGTCCGAACGCCTCGACGATGCACGCCGCAGCGATGAGGGCGCCGATCGACGCGCCGGCTGCGATCATGAGTGAGCGCGAAGGGTCGAGTAACCGCGCGGTCGAGCGGGCGCACGCCACCAACACCATGATCGCCGCCGCCCCGAGAAATGGCGCAAGTGTGCGCTCGTCGACGTCGCCCAGCGCCTCCGAAAACGACGAGTCCACATCGCTCACCGTTTCGTACGCCATCTCGTACGCGCCGGACAGGTGCTGGCGCAGCACGAACGTCCTCGGTACGCCCTCTCCCACGAACATCGCCGCTTCGCTCGGCGCCCCGAGCATCGGGGTGCACGGGTGCATCGCCATTTCGCTCAGGGCCGTGTCATCGACCAGCGCGAAGGCCGACGTCGCTATGCCCACGCCAAGCGAGAGCACGAGCATCGCGAGAAGCGTGAAGGCCGGATTGCGCTTTCGCGCTGCGTGCGGCGGTGCCGGGTGGTAAAGAAAATGGTGCATCACATCCTGCCCGCGTGCGGAAAATGAGGTGGCAGCTCGCAGCTCTCCATCGTTCAACCGATTGGATGCCCGATTCGCGTCAGATGGTTTGCATCCCTCGTCCTTGACAGCGGTCTGCGCGGGAGAGCAGACTCGCACACCAGTCCCGCCCGACGCATCCTCCCCCACTCCGCCTCATGCGCCTTCGCCTTTCCTTCGCAGCGATCTTCGCGTTCATCGCGCCCGTTATGGCAGCCGCCCAGCGGCCTTCCTCGGTGCCCCTTCTCCCCGAGCCCACCGTGCAGGCGCTCGCCGGCGAGCTGTCCGGCGCCTCGGCCAAGCGCAACCTGGAGTTCATCACGCGCCAACACCGCATGCGCGCATCGCGCGGCTTCCGCGCGGCTGCGGAGTTCGTCGCGGCCCAGGCGAAGCTCTATGGATTGGAAGAGGTTACGGTCAACGAGTTTCCGGCTGACGGCCACACCATGTACGGCACGCAGAAGGCGCGTCTCGCGTGGGATCCGGAGTTCGCCGAGCTCTGGGAGGTGCGCACCGAGAACGGGCACACCACGCCCGTCACGCGCATTGCGAGCTTCGAGGACGAGCCCGTGGTACTCGCGGAGGATAGCGACAGCGGCGACGTGACGACCGAGCTGGTGGACGTCGGCGCTGGAACGACCGAGAAGGATTACGCAGGAAAGGACGTGCGCGGAAAGATCGTGCTCACTTCCGAGGCGCTGGAGCGCGTGGTGGCGCTCGCCGTCGACAAATTCGGCGCGAAGGGGATCGTGAGTGCCGCGCAGAACCAGCCGACCGCGTGGTCGCGCGAGGACGTGAACGCCATTCGCTGGGGGCATCTCGACTCGTTCGAGAGCTCGCACACGTTCGCGTTCATGGTCTCGCTCAAGCAGTATCGCGCGCTGCAAAGCCGGCTCGCCGCTGGCGAGCACGTCACGCTCCACGCGGTCGTGCGCGCGTCGCGCCACCCCGCGACGTACAATCCGGTGACGGCGCTCATTCCCGGAAGCGATCGCCGCGCCGAGGAGATCGTCCTGAGCTGTCACCTCGATCACCAGCGACCGGGCGCGAACGACAATGCGAGCGGCTGCGCAACGATCCTCGAAGTCGCGCGCACGCTCTCGAAGCTGATCGCCGACGGGAAGATCGCGCGTCCTTCGCGCAGCATTCGCTTCGTATGGCCGTGCGAGGTGGAGTGCACGCTCGCGCTCTTTCACTCGAAGCCCGAGATGCGCGCGCGCTTCAAGGCCGTGATCCACATGGATATGGTGGGCGGCGGGCCCGTGACGAAGGCGATCTTTCACGTCACGCGTGGTCCCGCGAGCCTCCCTTCGTTCGTGTACGACGTCGGGCAGCGCTTCGGCACCTTCCTCAATCTCGGAGTCGCAGAGCTGTATGCGCGAGGGAACGGGCGGCAAGTATCCGCATGGTCTCGGGCGAGGGTGGCAAGGAGCCGCTGCTCGCTGATCTCGCCGACTTCTCAATGGGGAGCGATCACGAGCTCTATGAGGAAGCCTCGTGGAAGATCCCGGGCATCTACATGAATGATTGGCCCGACCGCTACATCCACACCAACTTCGACGTCCCCGGCAACATCGACCCCACGAAGCTGCAGCGCGCCGCGTTCATCGGTGCGGCGAGCGCGCTCTATCTCGCCAACTTCAAGTCATCGGATGTCGCCGCGCTGTGGGCATCAATGGAATCCGCGACGCTGCGGCGCACGGGCGTCATGCTCGACCGACGCGCGACGCTCTCGCCCACCAATGCGGCGGCGCTCACGCGCTCCTTCCTCTCGCAGCAGCGCGAAGGCTTCGAGTCGATTGCGACGTTTGCGGCGATCCCGGACAGCGTGCGCACTACAGCCAACGCGTTCTTCCAGCGGCTCCAGACGATCACCGGCGCTCCCCAGCAGCTTCCGGCTCCCACGGGCAATGCCGCTCTCGTCTTCACGCGCAACGCGGCAGTCACCGGGCCCATGGTGGTCTTCGGCTACGACTATCTCGCCGATCACAACAAGAACCACGCGCCACCCAAGCTGCTCGACTACCAGGGGCTGCGCGCGGGTGGAGATGAGTACGGCTACGAGGTGCTCAACTTCGTCGACGGCAAGCGCACGGTGCGCGACATCCGCGACGCGGTGAGCTCGGAGTACGGCCCCGTCAATGTCACGCTCGTCTCCGAATATCTGCACGCCCTCGAATCTGCCGGCGTCATCTCGGCAGCAAAGTGAGCGGCGTGTACGCGCGGACAACGTTCGCGCTCGTCGCACTGTGTTCGGCGAGCGCCGTCGCGCGCGCGCAGGTCGTGGCGCCGCTCTCGTTCGGAGTGAAGAGCACTGCCACGGTGCCGCTCATTCCCGAGTCCGAGGGCGAAGCGCTCGCGAGCGAGCTTTCCGGCGCGACGGCGAAGCGCAACCTCGAGTACATCACGCGCCTCCACCGGATGCGCGCGTCGAAGGATTTTCGCACTGCCGCGGAATTCGTCGCCGGGCAGGCCCGGGCGTACGGCCTGAGCGACGTGAAGGTCCACGAGATCCCCGCGGACGGGCACACCATGTATGGGACGCAGAAGGCGCGTCCGGGGTGGGAGGCGCAGTTCGCCGAACTGTGGGAGATGCGCACGGATAGTGGCCGTGCGACTCCCGTTGCGCGCATCGCGAGCTTCGAGGATGAGCCGGTGATCCTCGCCGAGGACAGCGACAGTGGCGACGTGACCGCGGAACTCGTGGACGTGGGCACCGGTGGATCCGAGCGCGATTACGCGGGGAAGGACGTGAACGGAAAGCTCGTGCTCGTCTCCGGCCCACTCACCGACGCGGCCGCCTTCGCGATCGACAAGTACGGCGCGAAGGGGATGCTCAGCGACATGCCGAACCAGGTCACCGCATGGTGGAAGGAGGACGGCAACCTCATTCGGTGGGGTCACCTCGACGCCTTCGAGGCGCGGCATACTTTCGCGTTCATGCTGTCGCAGAAGCAGGCGAGCGCGCTGCGAAAGCGCCTGGCGAGCGGTGAGCACATCACGCTGCACGCGATCGTGCGCGCGGCGCGCCAGCCCGCGATGTACAACCCGGTCACCGCGCTCATCCCCGGCACCGATCGCCGCGGCGAGGAGATCGTGCTGAGCTGCCATCTCGATCACCAGCGCCCCGGCGCGAACGACAACGCGAGCGGCTGCGCGACGATCCTCGAGGTCGGTCGCACGATCGCGAAGCTGATCGCGGATCGCCGGATCCCCAGGCCGTCGCGCAGCATCCGCTTCGTGTGGCCGTGCGAAGTCGAGTGCACCATGGCGATCTTCAACTCCGAGCCGGAGCTCCGCTCGCACTTCAAGGCCGTGGTCCACATGGACATGGTGGGCGGCTCCCAGGTGACGAAGGCAGTGTCCCATGTGAACGTGAGCCCGCTCAGCCTTCCCACATTCATCAACGACGTCGGCCACACGTTCGGCGCGTTCGTGAATGCGGAGTCGGAGGCGTACGCCGAGGGGAATGGCGGGAAGTATCCGCTCGTCTCCGGCGAGGGGGGGAAGGAGCCCGCTGCGGCGCTGCTCGCCGAGTTCAGCATGGGGAGCGACAATGAGCTCTACACGGAGGGCTCGTATCGCATCCCCTCCATTTACCTGAGCGATTGGCCGGACCGCTACATCCACACCAACTTCGACGTTCCCGCGAACATCGACCCGACCAAGCTGCAGCGTGCCGCGTTCATCGGCGCCGCGAGCGCGCTCTTCCTCGCCAACATGAAGTCCGCGGACGTGCCGGCACTCTGGGCAACAATGCAAAGCGAAACCCTCCGCCGCGCAGCGCAGATGCTGGAGCGGCGCACGCGCCTCTCGAGCGATGAGGCGCGCATCTACACGCGCGAGTATCTCCGCTCCGAGCGCGCAGCATTCGAGTCGATCGCCGAGTTCGCGCCCATCCCCGACAGCGTACGCGCGAGCGCGAACACCTTCTGCGCTCGCCTCGCACAAACGATCGGCGCGAGCTCGGCGCCCGAACCAGCGACGCGTGACGCGTCCCCGATCTACGCGCGCAATCCGGCGGTCTCCGGGCCCACGATCGTCTTCGGCTACGACTATCTGATCGACCATCTGCACGGCGCGCCGCCGCCCAAGCTCCTGGAATTCACCGGCATGCGTGGCACCGGTGCGGACTACGCGTACGAGGTGCTCAACTTCGTCAACGGCAAGCGCAGCACGCGCCAGATCCGCGACGAGGTGAGCGCGGAGTTCGGACCGGTGAGCATGGAGCTCGTGTCCGAGTACCTGCGCGCGCTCGAGACGGCGGGCATGGTGCGGTCCGCGAGGTGAGACTTCCCCACCCGCTCACGCTCCTCGTTGGCTGCACGATCATCGCGGCTGCGCTCACACACGTGCTCCCCGCGGGAAAGTTCGACGTGCGCGATGATCCGGTGACCGGAAAAAAGGTCGCGGTCGCGGGCTCCTACCACCGCGTGCCCGCGCGCCCGGTCACGCCATTCGAAGCCCTCGTCGCAATCCCGGACGGCATCATCGAGGCCGCATCCGTCATCGCCTTCGTCTTCCTCGTGGGCGGCGCGTTCGGCGTGGTCGACAAGACGGGCGCACTCCGCGAAGGCATCGATTCGCTCGTTCGCGGACTCGGATCCAACGGCATCGTGGCGATCCCGATCGTCTGCCTCGCGTTCGCCGCCGGAGGCGCGTTCGAGAACATGCAGGAGGAGATCATCGCCATCGTCCCGGCGCTCCTCCTGCTCTCCCAGCGGCTCGGCTTCGACAACCTCACCGTCGCGATGATGAGCGTCGGTTCGGCCGGCATCGGCTCGGCGTTCAGCCCCATTAATCCATTTCAGGTGCTCATCGGCCAGAAAGTCGCCGGCATTCCGCAGTTCTCCGCGGGCGGATTTCGAGCAGCCTTCCTCGCCGTTGCCTTGCTACTCTGGATCGGCGGGATCGTTCGACACGCGCGCCGTATTCGCGTCGCTCCGCAGGTCGCGTCGGAAGGCTCCGACTCGCACTCATTCGGCTTGCGCGGCCGCGTGATCCTCGGCGTCGTGCTGGTGACGTTCGGCGTCTTCGTCTGGGGCGTCGCGAAACTCCACTGGGACTTCGACCAGGAGGCGGCGATCTTCTTCGTAATGGGCGTCGTGGTGGGGCTCGTGGGCGGGTTGGGAGTTACGGGAACGGCCGAGGCGTTCATCGAGGGCTTTCAATCGATGGCGTACGCGGCGCTCCTCATAGGCTTCGCACGCTCGATCTCGGCCGTCATGGAGCAGGGGCTGATCATCGACACCGTGGTGAATGCGCTCGCGTCCTCCCTTGGCGGACTGTCGACTCCGCTTGCCGCGCTCGGGATGATGGGTGCGCAGGCGGCGATTCATGTCCCCGTTCCGAGCGTGAGCGGGCAGGCAGTGCTGACCCTGCCAGTATTCGCGCCCGTTGCAGACCTGCTGCACATGTCGCGTCAGGTCGCCGTTCTCGCGTACGAGTATGGAGCCGGGATGTGTGAGCTCGTCACCCCCACAAATGGGGCATTCATGGCTGTGCTCGCTGCAGCCGGAGTGAGGTACGACGAATGGATTCGAGGCGCTGGCGTCATGCTTGCGCTAGTAACTGCCGTTGGCGCCGTGGCGGTAGTGATCGCTGTTGCCGTGGGCGTGACGTAGCGCACTTAAGGGCTGCCAGGCTGAACAGATCCTGCCGAGCTCGCTTGATTTTCTCGCGCTGCGATGGCATTATCCTCGCTATCAGCAAGGCATGGAGGCCACGATGGCCCCGACTACGACCGGGCAGGCGGCCCGGCAGAACCTTCGACGTGGAGGCGCGGTGTATCAAAAGCCGAAGGTGGAACGGTTCGGCACGTTCCGCGAATTGACCCAGGTCGGTTTCAACGGGACCACGGATGGCTTTACCATCTGCGGTATCGGCGGTGGAACCGGAAATGAGCTGTGCGGAGGGCCGAATAGCCCGCCGTGCCGCGGATCCACTGGGACCTGATCCCAGCTGGTGAGCTTTAGAACTTGAGGGCAGTCAGCAATCGCTGATTGCCCTTCTTGTTTTTCACTCCGTTTTGCGCGGCACCACCACGCGCAGGCATCGCGGGCGGATGCGGTAGTGCAGCGGTGACGACATGCGCCTCACCTCCCCGTCGGTCGCCACCAGCAAGCTCGAACGCCGCGTCTCGATCACGAGCTCGGGTGCGGTGAACGACTCGAAGTCGCGCGCCTGCTTCAGGCGGCCAACGAGCGCGGCAAGCGAGAGCTTCACGAGCGACGCACGATTCCGCTTCTTCACGATGTAGATGCAGAGCGCTCCTCGATCGAGCGCCGCTCGCGCCCCAATGTCGAAGCCCGACATCTGATACTCGTTGTTTCCGACGAACACGACCGCGGTGACGAACAGCTGCTTCTTCCCTTCCACCTCGATGCGAACGGTGAGAAAGGGAAACCGCTTGAGCGCAGCGAGTGACGCCCACGCCAGCGATCGCCACTTGCCGCGGCCGAGTCGCGACTGCTGGCGCTCGCGATCGCGCACGATGTCGGGGTAGAGACCGAGGCTGGAATTGTTGATGAAGATGTGGCCATTCACTTCGCCGACGTCCACCTCGATGACGTTGTTGTCGACGAGATTCTGCACGCTCGCTTCGAGCTCGAGCGGAACGCCGAGATCCTTGGCGAAGTGATTGAGGGTGCCGAAGGGCAGGACACCGAGCGTGATGTCCGTTCCCGCGAGAGCGGCGGCGACTGTGCTGATGGTTCCATCGCCACCGGCCGCGACGATCATGGACGGATGCTCGGCCACCGCCTCTCGCACGAGCCTCTCGATGTCCGGGCCTGCGTGCGCTTGCCGAATGTCTACCTGAACTCCGCCCGCGCGGAACAGCGCGGTGAGTTCCTGCGAGCGATGTTCGACGTGCGGATTGCCGGCGCCGGCGTTGATGATCACCGGGACGACGCCGCTCAACCGCGCACCATTCGCGCTATGGTGAGACCTCGCGCCCGCTGCGCTCCTCGTCCACGGTGCCGTAGTATTCGTCCACGCACGTCGAGATCACGAAGCTGAGCCGCTCGTCTCCGTGCGTCGACGTGACGCGCGAAAGGCCGGCGGGGATGCCCGCCCAGACTTCCTTGATGAGAACGAGCAGCTGCTCGGCGCGAAGTCCCGAGTGGCGGGCGTCAATGCAGACCTTGCGCAACGCAGCGCGAAGCTCGCGATGTGCACTGGGTGGCGCGTCTGCGTGTTGCAGGCTTTCGTCCTGGAAGACCACTTCGAGAGTCGAGCGCAGACGGTGCGTGGTACCCGAGCTCGAGCTGTCAATGTTGCGGAGCTCGGAGCGCGGCCTGTTCGGATGTTCGGAGTGCATACGAGCCTCTGCTTACAGAATGTCGAATCGCCGTGGGGGAATCGAGTATCGTCCTGGTGCGTGACGACAAAACGACGACATCTATTCGTATCGTTCGAGGGCCGGATGCGCAAGAGATGAGTGGGTTGTGTGATGTCTGTAACGTGATTGACTGCAAACGATTACACGATCGTGGTGTATCAAATTATACCAAGCGCCTTCACTGAGAGGGAAGCTGATGCACGTGGACGAGCCTCCAATCGCATCACCGATCCCTCCCGCGGACGAGCCCACGCTCGTGCGCGCGCTCGGTGTGCGCGCGCTCGCGGCGAACATCGTCAACACCATCGTCGGCTCGGGGATTTTCGTGCTCCCCGCGATCGTCGCGGCGATACTCGGCCCTGCCGCGGTGCTCGCGTACATCCTCTGCACTGCGCTCGTCGCCCTGTTTGGTTTGTGCTTCGCCGAGATTGGCAGCCGCGTGCACACGAGCGGTGGTGCATACGCATATGTGGAGGCCGCGTTCGGCCCGTACGTCGGCTTCACCACCGGCATGCTGCTGGGATGCGCGGAGATGGTCGCGAGCGCCGCGGTCGCCACGATCTTCGTGGCCTCGGTCACCGCGTTCCTTCCGCTGGGCCCAAGCGTGGCGATCGTGCGCGCACTGCTGCTGATCGCGCTGTATGCCGGTCTCGCAATCGTGAACGTGCGCGGCGTGCGCACGGGCGCTCGACTGATGGAGCTGCTCACGGCGGCCAAGCTGGTTCCGCTTGCGCTACTCGTGATCGCGGGGCTCGTCGTGATGCACCCCGCCAACCTGAAGTGGAACGGCGCACCACCTCTCGCTGCGCTTGGGCGCGCCTCGCTGGTGCTGATGTTCGCATTCACCGGCGTAGAGGGTCCACTCACGTCGAGTGGCGAGTTCAGGGATCCCGCGCGCACGGTTCCGCGCGCGGTGCTGCTCGGATTGAGCACGGTCGCGCTTCTGTATTCCGGACTGCAGGTCGTGAGTCAGGGGGTGCTCGGCCCTGCGCTTTCCACCATCACCGACGCGCCGCTCGGTGCGGTGGCACAGGTGGCACTCGGCAACCCCGGTCGAACAATGATTCTCATCGCGGCGATCCTCTCGACGCTCGGGTACGTGAGCGGCGACATGCTCGCGAGCCCGCGGCTTCTCTACGCGTTTGGCCGCGATGGCCTTCTGCCGCGGCGCTTCGCGGCGGTGAGCGAACGGTTTCGCACCCCGCACGTGGCGATCATCGTGTACGCTGCGGCGTCGTGCATCGTCGCGCTCAGTGGATCCTTTCGCGTGCTCGCCGTGATCTCGGCGGTCGGCATCCTCCTCGTGGATTTCGCGTGCTGCGCATCGGTGCTCGAGCTGCGCCGACGCGACGTCCGCACCGAGGGCACGCCGTTCGTCGTGGCCGGAGGGCCACTCGTTCCCGTCATGGCGTGCGCGGTAGTGATCTGGCTCTTCACGAGCGCGCGGGGCGTGGAGTTCGCCGCGACAGCGGGGGTGATAGTCCTCGCGACGGTGCTCTACTTCGTGCGACCGCGTCGCGCATCGGCGTGATCGTGGAGATGAGCGAGTCAGAGCTCTCCGTCGGAATGCTGCTGTTCGACGGCGTGACGCAGCTCGACCTCACCGGGCCGTACGAGGTGCTCGCACGCATGCCGCGCACGCGCGTGTCGCTGGTTGCCGCTACGCGTGAGCCCGTGCGCACCGAGTGGGGGCTCACCATCACGCCCACAGCCACAATGGCGGACCGCGGATCGTTCGACGTGCTCTGTGTCCCCGGCGGAATGGGGGGTGAATGCACTGCTCACGAGCGAGGCGCACCTAGGCTTCCTGCGCGCTGAGGGTGCGCACGCGCGGTACGTGACTTCGGTGTGCACCGGCGCCCTTCTCCTCGGTGCAGCGGGGCTGCTCGAGGGCTATCGGGCGACCACGCACTGGATGTCGCTCGACCTGCTGCCGCACTTCGGCGCCACTCCGGTGCGCGAGCGCGTGGTGCACGACAGAAATCGTATCACCGGA
Source organism: uncultured Gemmatimonadaceae bacterium (assembly GCA_963792685.1). Taxonomy (GTDB): domain Bacteria; phylum Gemmatimonadota; class Gemmatimonadetes; order Gemmatimonadales; family Gemmatimonadaceae; genus FEN-1250. The sequence goes on from CAWBWW010000001.1 coordinate 286,823, forward strand.
GGTGGCGTCACGGCGGGGATCGATACTGCGCTGGTGATCGCGGCCGAGCTGTTTGGCGTGCACGTGGCGCAGGAGATTCAGCTGGCAATGGAGTACGATCCGCACCCACCGTTCGACGGCGGCTCGCCTGAGCGTGCGCCGGACGAGGTGCGAGCGAACGTGATGCGTGCGGCGGAGTCGTCAATGGCGAAGCGGCGCGCGATCGTGGAGAGCATCTCGCGCGTGAAGTAGCGAGAGACGATCTTGCGAATACATCCTGGAGGACGACATGGTTTTTCGTAGTCAGCACACGCGCTCGCTCGTGATCGCGCTCGTCGCGCTCGCACTCCCACTCGCCCATCGAGCGCGCGCGCAGGGCGCGGTGCACGACTCGACGCCCCCAACAGACTACTCCGCACCACCGGGCGCGCCATACAGCGCGGAGAACGTCACGGTGCAGACGCCGCGCGGCTACACGCTCGCCGGGACACTTACGCTGCCGCGCGGCGCCAGCCGATCGCACCCCGTGCCGGCGATCGTCACCATCTCGGGGACTGGTCCGCAGGATCGCGATGAGTATCTCGGTCTCGTGGGCTATCGCCCGTTCCGCCAGATCGCCGATTCGCTCGGGCGTCGCGGCATCGCCGTGCTGCGCATGGATGATCGCGGAGTCGGGAAGTCGGGAGGGACCTTCAAGGGCACGACGCACACGGAGCTCGCGGAAGACGCGCGCGCGGGGTTGGCGTATCTGCGCACGCGCACCGAGATCGACGCGAGCCGACTCGGCCTCCTCGGCCACAGCGAAGGTGCGATCGACGCGCCAATCGTGGCGCTCGAGGAGCCGTCGGTTCGCGCGCTGGTGCTGCTCGCCGGCAACGCGCGTCCGCTTCGGGGCGCCGCGCAGTCGCAGCTCGAGAACATGGCCAGGCACGACACCAGTCGCACAGCCGCGCAGCGCGACTCGGCCGTCGCTGCCGTTCCACGAATGCTCGATTCCATTGCTCGCGTCGATCGGTACATGGCGGGGATGATGGCGTATGATCCATCCGTCACTGCGCGCAAGGTGAAGAACCCCGCAGTTCTGATTCTCACCGGCCAATACGACAAGCAGGCGGACCCGACGCAGGTGCCCGAATGGATCGCGGCGTTCAAGGAGTCGGGGAATCCGGACGTGAGCGGCCACGTGGTACCGAATGTCGATCACCTCTTCGTGCACGACACGGATGGCTATCCCGGCAACTACATGAAGCTGCCGCAGCCTGCGCGGGTGGAGCCGAGCGTGGTGGGAGAGGTCGTCGACTGGCTCGTGAAGAAGCTCGGCGCCACGAGCGGCGCATCGAGCTCGCATGCGGATGCCGGCGCAGCGGTGCTCCGCGCCATGCACGACCGCTATGCATCCTCGTGGTACAACACAATGTCGTTCACCGAGATCGCGGAGCAGCGCGGCGACACGGGTGCCGCGACATCCGAAAAGTGGTACGAGGAGGGCAAGCTCCCCGGCAGATTACGCATCAATGTCGGTGTGCCGGCCACGGATACCCTGACGCCGCACCGCGTCATCATCTGCGCGAACGACAGCTTCTACATCAAGGTCCCCGGGAAGCCGCTCGTGTCGCGCGCCGGACGCAACCTGCTCCTCGTGCTCGGCTTCGACGTGTACATGCAGCCGGTCGAGCGCTCGGTCGCGGCGCTCACCGACGAGGGTTTCGATCTGAGTCGCGTGCACGAGGACGCATGGCACGGGCGCCCCGTAGTCGTGATCGGCGCGAACGCGGGCGACACGACGTCCAGGCAGTTCTGGGTGGACAAGCAGCGCATGCTGTTCGTGCGGCTGCTCGACTCATCGCATACCCTGCTCGGCCCGAGCACAGAGGCGCTGTTCGATGACTATCGCCAGCTGGGTAACGGATGGATCGCCGCGGACGTGCACGTGAGCGGCAACGGCATCGTGCACCTCCGCGAGATCTACTCGGACATGCGCGCGAACGTCGAGCTCCCCAATGCGTGGTTCGAGCCGTCTCGGCTGGGGCATTAGCGGATTCTATTTGCGCTTTCATGCATGATGGCCGCGCGCGATCGCTGCTCGAGGCTGTGATGTGGCATGGTGGAGAGACCGCGACCGCTCGCGAGCGAGTGCGTCGCGCAACTGCGGCGGAGAGGGCGGCGCTTATGGCGTTCTCGGAGTCGTTGTAGCCATCGTCGATCACATGCGTCGCGAGAGCTCGAGTACTACGTCAAGTGCCGTATGTCCGCTATGCCCGCCGCGGGCGATCGTGAAGCTCACCGATCGCCCAAGGAGGCAGACCATGTATCGCACTGCACGCCGTCAAATCAGCTGTTGCGCACTGTTGCTACTCCTCGCCCCAACCTTGTCCGGCTGCGTGACCACTCATCGAACATTGTTCGAGCCCAACAGCGCAGATCTGGGCCGAGTGACAGGGGTGACATTGCGATCTGGTCAGGAGGTGCCATTCTCGCGACCCGGAGTGTCCATCAGCAACGACACGGTCCACGCAGTGGGTCGCCAGGGTCAAGTGCTCTTGCCAACCGAGAGCGTCGCGGAAGTATGGAACAGGAAAGTCTCCCCGCTGCGAACCGTAGGGCTCATGGCAGGTTTGGCTGCAGTGGCCGTCGCGATCGCGGCAATATCGTTCTCGGAGAACTTCCACATTTTCAATGGGCCGAACTTCTGATTTTCGCGCGTGTCCGGCTTCGGCGGCACCACGCCCGCCAAGGAGAGATTCGCTATGGAGGATTGGATGAAATGAGCCCCGTAGCGATCTCGACGTGTCGTGCGCCGTGGTGGAGCCGGTAGTTAAGAGGTCGTAGCTGGGCCCCATCGGCGTACAAGAGCTTTTGTACGCAGCCGCTCTGGTTACGGACAGCGCGAAGCGCTAAGTATTACAATGTACGGCCACCTCGGTATCACACTGTACGCCCGACGCGCATCCTTGCGCTGAGCGGGCATGGTAATGCCCCCCGGTGAGTCGCGCCCGGCCTGGGCGTCAATGCAATGCATTGGTGCGGGAGCAGGAGCCGCCGTGAGCAATCGAGACAAGAACGACTTTCTTGCGCTGTTGTCGGGCGTACGCCGCGTCTTCGCGGAAAGTCAGGAATACGAGTCCACTCTCGCGGCCATCGCGCAGCTCGTGCTACCGTACCTGGGAAGCTGGTGCGCAGTCGACGTCTGCGAGGAGGACGGGACGATGCGCAGGGTTGCGGTGATTCATCCCGATCCTGCAAAGCTGCCTCTGGTTCGCGCGCTCGAGAGGGGCTGGCCCCCCGAGGTCGACGATGTCGTGGGTGCCCCGGCTGTGATGCGCACTCGCCGCACCGTAGCGATCCCCGAGGTGACGGATGCGCTCATTCGCCGCATGGCGCGAACACCAGAGAATCTCACGGCGCTTCTAGCGCTCGGTATCGGGTCCGTCATTACGGTACCGCTCATGGCAAAGGATCAGGTGCTCGGCGCGATCACGTTTGTGAGCGATGCCAAGGGACACCGCTACGATGCCAGCGATGTGTCGCTCGCGGAGGATCTCGCAGGCATAGCTGCGCTCGCACTCGACAATGCGCGCTTTTATCGAGGCGCGATCGGACGTGCGAAGGCTGAATCAGCGAATCAGGTAAGAACGGAAGTGCTGACCACAATGAGCCACGAGATTCGAACGCCGCTGAATGCGATCGTCGGATACGCCGAGCTGCTGGAGCTCGGACTGGCAGGCCCGCTGACGCTGAAGCAACGCGAGTACGTGTCCAGGCTGCGTTTGAGCGGCTCCCATCTCGTCGGACTCGTGAACGACGTGCTCGATCTCGCAAAGGCGGACGCGGGACGGCTGTCGATGGTCGCCGAAAAGGCGAGCGCGGTTTCCGCAATCGAGACCGCGGTCGCCACGACCCAGCAGGAAGCGGATACCGCCAACGTGCGCCTCATAGACGCATCGTCGAGTCAGCAGAAAATTCGCGGCGTATCCTACGTCGGCGACGAGCGCCGCGTCCGGCAGATTCTCATAAATCTCGTGGCGAACGCCATCAAGTTCACGCCTCCGGGCGGCCGGGTGACACTAACGTGCGGCGCGGAAGACGAGAGTCCAACAGGTACGCACTTGGTAGGAGCGGGGCCGTGGGCGTTCATACGGGTGACGGACACCGGCACCGGAGTTCCTTTCGACCAGCACTCCGCGGTCTTCGAACCCTTCGTTCAGGCCGAAGGAGGATACACGCGCGGCAAGGGTGGTACAGGATTGGGACTGACGATCAGCCGACGCCTCGCGCGACTCATGGGTGGTGATCTGGTTCTCGAATCTGATTCGTTCGATGCGGCGCCGGGCGCCATCTTCACGCTGTGGCTGCCACGAATGAGTGACAGGACATTCCGACGGAGTACGGATCTGCCGGAGTTGCCCGATGCGCGGATCGCGCGTGCCCTGGAGAGTCCGGCGGACTATCGGGTGTATGGTCTCGCGGAGATTGGACGTCACCTGCGAGGCCACGTAGAGGAGGTGCTGAGATTAGTAGCGGTGCGCCTTCGTAATGACGCCGCTTTTCCCTCAGCCGACGCGCTCTCGCCGTCGGAGGTGGAAGATCATCAACTGGCTCTTCTCACTGACGTGGTCCAGTCGCTCATCGTGATCGACGAAACGGGCGGCATCGATTCGGAGCTCTATCGCGCTGGTAGTGAGATTCAGCTCGTTGTCTCGTCGCTGCACGGCAAAATGCGGCATCGGCAAGGGTGGACGCTGCAGCATCTCGACCGTGAATCAACGATCATACGCGAGGAGCTTGAAGCACTCATTCACCGACACGTCCCTGACGGAGTGGGAGACGTCACCGCGGCGGTTGCAGTCATGGCGCACCTCATCGAGCACGCGCGCGTCGAAAGTGTGCGCGCGTATCGCCGAGCGAGCCAAGGCGGAGATCCGGTGACGGGGACGTGGAGCTCGTCCCCGGTGACTTGAGAGGACTGACGATACTGACGCGCGACGAAACGAAGGCGAGCAGGCGTGCTGCACAGGTGTGCTGCAGGAAGAGCGCACCTGGTGGGACCAGCGTTGGTGTTCGACTCGCAACGAAGGCCAGCGCCAAACGATCTGCACGCCATTCTAGGGCGTTCGCCTGTCCGTGCGCAGCGCGTCTTTTCGCAACGGTCCGATCGCAAGCACGTCTTGCGCTGTGAAGCTGTCTGCTCCCCGCGTACGCAGAGTCGCAATCGCATCCTCGATCGCCTGCGGTGTCATTCCGGCGGCTTCGAGATCATTGATGTCGCTCCGACTCAGGCCGTCGTTGAAATTGTCACGCATGGCGTGCTCGGACTATGGGAGAAGGGAGCGGCGCATTCGCATTTACTTTTCGCGAGGAAAGAATGTGCCCTCTTCTCGACGCGGCGTGCGCACGCTCGTGCCGCGGCCGCTCTCCCCTCGCTCAGCTCCTCCCCTCGCAGCCGGCAAATGCGCCACGCGCGCTAAGGCGTAAGCCCAAGCGCGCGTTTCAGTTGCCCCTCCTGGGATCGAACCAGGACTCTCCTGCTCCAGAGGCAGGCGTGTTGCCAGTTACACCAAGGGGCATTACGATCTCCCCCGTCCAAATGTCCGGATGCCCGGGAGAGTGGCGAATTTTATTCGCCCCCTGACCCCCGGGCAACCCCAACCCAGTCTGCCGACTGCCGTGAAGGGCTCCTCATTAAGCGAGCCCTGCTGTGACATGGCGCACGAACGAACCGTCCCTCCTGTAGTGCCTCCAGTGCCCAGACGGTCGCTCGAACGCCAATCACTCACGCCATGCACCTGCCCGCGCTCGCCCGCAGTCGTGCCCTCATCTCGATCGCCGTCGCCGCTTTCCTCTCGGCCTCCTGCTCCGGGGACTCGGGCACGCCCACACAGCCGGGCACCGGCGAGCTCGCGGTCACCGTCTCCGGGCTCCCCTCCGGCGCCTCTGCCGCCGTCACCGTCACGGGGCCAGGCAACTACTCGAACACCGTCACGCACTCGGCGACGCTCACGAACCTCACGCCGGGGAGCTACGAGCTGACCGCCGGATCCGTCGCAGCGCACGACACCAACTACATCCCCTCCCCCGCAACGGCCACGGTCGCCGTAGCCGCGAGCAACGCGCCGGCGCCCGCTGCCGTCGTCTACTCGCGGACCACGACGCTCGATCTCACGATCGCCGGGATGTACCTCACGCAGGCCACGCAGACGCTCGCCAATACGGTGCCGCTCGTGCAGAACCGCGACGGCTATCTGCGCGTCTTCGTCGTCGCGAACCAATCGAACACCGTCGCGCCGCAGGTGCGCGTGCGCTTCTACCTGAACGGCACGCTGCAGGGATCGCCGATGGTCCTCGCCGCGCCGTCGCACTCGGTGCCGACCGCAATGAACGAGAGCGCGCTCGCGAGCTCGTGGAACGTCGTTGTGCCGGGATCCATGATCAAACCCGGGCTCTCGATTCTCGCCGACGTCGATCCGACGCACGCGGTGGCCGAAGTCACGCGCTCGAACAACAGCTTCCCCGTGTCGGGTTCGCCGCTCGCGCTCACCGTAAAGAACATGTCGACGCTGTACGTCCGCTTCGTTCCCGTGAAGCAGAGCGTCAACAGTCTCGTTGGCAACGTGACCACGTCGAACAAGGACGCACTGCTCGCCAAGACGCTCAAGATCCACCCGATCTCCGCGTACACCAGCGACGTGCATGCGACGTACACCACCGACGCGCCGCTCCTCACAGGCAGCAACTCCAACGGTGCGTGGCAGTCGATCCTCGGCGAGATTCAGGCACTGCGCGTGGCGGAGGGAAGTCCGCGCAACTACTACGGCATCGTGAAGACGTCGTACACGAGCGGCATCGTTGGCATCTCCTACATCGGCGCCGCTTCGAGCCTGGGTTATGACGGTGCGCTCGCCGTCGACATCATCTCGCACGAGCTCGGACACGCGTTCGGCCGGCAGCACGCGCCCTGCGGCATCACGGGCTCGACGGATCCCAACTACCCGTATCCCGCTGGCAACATCGGCGCATACGGACTCGATGTCGCGACCGCATCGCTCTATCCACCGTCGACGGCCGAGGTGATGAGCTACTGTCGCCCGCAGTGGGTGAGCGACTACACATACACGAGCGTCTACAACTGGCGCACGGCGCATCCGAGCTCCGCGAGCGTAGTGCAGGCGGATCTCCAGCCCTGCATCATCGTCTGGGGCCACATCGAAGATGGTCGCGTGGTGCTCGAGCCTTCGTTCCAGGCGATCACGCATCCCTCGCTCCCCGAGCACGATGGCGCATACGCCCTTCGCGCGCTCGACGCGAGCGGTGCGCCCGTGTTCGCGCTTTCGTTCGATGGCGACGTAGTCGCCAATGCGGAGGGCGCCGGGCGCAGCTTCGCGTACGCGGTGCCGCTCGCGAGCACACGGCGCGCGATCGCCTCGCTCGAGCTCGCGGGCCCGCGCGGCTCCGCACGCCGCGAGACGATCGGTGCGTCGAGCGCGACTGCGGGACAGGGCCCGTTTGCCGAGCCGCAGCTTGCCGTGGCGCGGCGCTCCGGGGCCGCAGCATCGATCACGTGGAATGCGCAGCGATATCCGCTCGCGGTGGTGCGCGATGCACGAACGGGCGAGATCCTCTCGCTCTCGCGTTCAGGTGCCGCGCAGGTGGAGACGACCGCGAGCGACCTCGAGCTCACGCTGTCGGACGGCGTGCAGAGCCACGTGCTCACCTCGCACGTAGCTCCCTGATCGGCGAGCGGCCGACCGAAGCTCCCGGATGCAAGAACGCCCAGCGAGTTAACTCGCCGGGCGTTTGTCTTTCGTAATTGCGACTGGCACCTGCTTCGTACGCTGTGCCACGCGCGCCGTCATTGGAACTCTGCGTCCTACCGAACAGCGGCGGGCAATCACCGAATCGCGGTGGGTGCGACACCTGGTCATTGGAACTATCCGTCCTACCGAACCAGGGCGCAAACCACTCGCGACACCTTTGAGCCGACCCTACCGGCCCTATATGGAGCTGAGGGGGCTCGAACCCCTGACCTCTGCAATGCGAATGCAGCGCTCTCCCAGCTGAGCTACAGCCCCCCGTGAAGAGCGCATCGGGACGAATGTTGCTCCCATCGCGCTATCACAAAAGCCCCGATCGCTCGGGGCTCCCCTCACGAGGTTAAAGCTAATTCGAGAGGGTGGAGCAGGCAAGCGCACTACAATCCGTCATAAAGACGCTCGGTCAGTCGACAGGTCACATTGCAATGCACGCGCCAATGCAATACGATCCCGCGCATGTTCTCCGACCTCCAATCGCACGACGTTCACGCCGCAGCCGAGCGCATTCGCGGCGTGGCGAGACGCACCGACCTCCGCCGTTCGGCGATTCTCTCCGAGATCGCCGGCACGGACGTGTTTCTCAAGCTCGAGTGCGAGCAGGTCACGGGCTCATTCAAGCTGCGCGGCGCATACAATGCGCTCTCCTCCCTCACGCCCGCGCTGCGCGTGCGGGGAGTAGTAGCGGCCTCGGCGGGCAATCACGGACTGGGGATCGCCTTCGCCGCGCGGCAGCTCGGCATTCCCGCGATGCTCTTCATCCCATCCACCGCACCCAACGTCAAACGCAATGGCATCGTGGCGCTCGGCGCCACCGTCGACGCATCGTCTCCCGACTACGATCACGCACTCGCGCGCGCGCTGGAGCACGCCGAGCGCGAAGGGCTCCCGTTCGTGAGCGCGACGGGCGATGCGAACGTGATCGCAGGTCAGGGTACCGCGGCGCTCGAGATACTCGAGGAGATGGGGACCGTGCGCACGATCATCGTCCCTGTGGGCGGCGCAGGGCTGCTCGCCGGATTTGGCTCGCTCATCCGAAGGGAGGCGCCCACGGTTCGCATCGTCGGCGTACAGGGCACGCGCAGCGACGCAATGGCACGGGCGCTCGAGGCCGGGAAGCTCGTGCACGTGGAGCACGAGGGCACACTCGCCGACGGCCTCTCCGGCGACATCGACGATCTGGCGCTCGACGTGGGGAAGCACTCGCTCGACACGCTCGCAATCGTCACCGAGGACGAGATCGCGAGAGGGATCGCGTGGCTCTCGCGCGAGGAAGGACTCGTGGTGGAGGGATCAGGCGCGGTCGGCGTCGCGGCGCTGTTGCAGCGAAAGATCTACAAGCCTTCGGGCCCCGTCGCCGTCGTGGTGAGCGGCGGCAACATCGACTCGGCGCGCCATGCGGAGATCGTGGCGCGTTACGCGGCTCAGGGTGCGCGCGTGGGCACGTCGGAGACGAGCGTCTCTCCGCGATAGAGCTTGAGCGACGTCGCCGGCGCGCCATCGCGCCGGATCGTGACGGAGCCGATTGGCGTCACCGAGCGAAAATTCTGCGTCAGGGGCACCGAGCCATCGCGGCGCACTCCGTCGCGCTCGACAATGATCGCGTCGCGCGAGAGATAGTCCGAGCCGCGGCGCACGAAGGCAAAGTGATGCGGCTCCGCGCAGAGGCACACCACGTCCGCACTTCCGTTCATCGCGTAGGTGATCTTGGACGCGTCCATCCAGTTCGTCGCCGCGAGGAATGGACGCGCGCGTACCCCCGCGTCCGCGCCATTGCCTGACGACCGCAACATCGGCGCAACCGCAGCGGGGAGCTCGCGCCAGTCGAGCAGTTCGAGCGACGGGTCGCCACTTGCGAAGAGCGACGGCGCGATGCGGTGCATCCAGCCGAGCCGGATCTCTGTGGCGAGTGCCGCGATCACCAGCACGAAGGCGACCGTCGAGCTTACCAGCCATGCGCGCGTGCTGCGCACCCTACGCGTGTCCAATCCGCGCAGCCGCGAATCCACTCGCTCGGCAAGCAGCGGAATTGCCATCATCCAGCCCGGCGCCTGCCAGTGCGGGAGCCCGCGATGCCCACCGAGTGCGATGAGCGTGAAGGTAGCGATCGGTCCGATCGCGAGGCATGCGAGCCACCAGCGCGCCGCGCTCACGCGCGCCTCGTCGCTCGCACCACGCCGCGCGCCGCGCACGCTCGCAATGACGATGGCAACGAGCACCCACGCGAGCGGGATGCCGATCCATGGAAGGAGATAGCCGAGCTGTCCACCAATGTTCTGGAGGAACGGCACCAGGTGCAGTCCATGCGCCGGACTGCGCCCGCCCTGAAAGCGGAACGAGATCCAGCCGTGCTGCGCGTTCCAGAACAGCACGACGGAGAAGATCGCAAAGGCAATGACACCGGCCACGTACGGCGCGGGCGTGCGGAGCCATCGTCGCGCGAACGGATTGGTGAGGGCGAACAGCCCTGTGCCGGCGAGGAGGAACACGCCGTGATACTTCGAGATCATCGCGAGACCCGCGCACGCGCCCGCAGCGATCCACCAGAGCGTGGGCGAGCGCGTCTCATCCTCTGCCGTTCGCGGCGGGAGGACCACGCGCTCGAGACAGAGCGCGGAGGCGAGCATCCAGAAGAGGAGCGGCCCATCGGGAAGCACCCATCCGCCCGCGCTCACGCTCAGCACCGGTGTGATGTTGAGAATGAGCGCGGCGATCGCACCGGCGCGCTCGCCGAACAGCCGCGATGTGAGCCGGTACATCATCCACGTCGTGCCGGCGAATAGCAGAATGAACGGCAGGCGCAGCAGCACGCCGTGCATGCCGCCAGTCAACGACTCGACAATCCCGGGCATCCAGAACGACAGCGGCGGGTGGTCGAAGTAGCTGAGCGAGAGCGGCCTCGACACCGCCGCCTGATACGATTCATCCACGCCGAGCCCGATAGTGGAGGCGAGCACGAGAATGGCCGGCGACCCCCGCGAGAATCACGAGCAGCACGAATGCCTGCGGCGTCAGCGCGCGTGCGTCGTGTTCGCCGGTGCGCGCTACCGTGCTCGTGCCGCTGGAGTGAGACGACAGCATGCGTTGACCGCCGGCGTGCAGTGGTGAGCTGAAGACGCGAGAGACCGCGGCGCCTCGTGCAGACTCACGAGGTGATGCGACGGTTGCAGAGCAGGTGCCACGGAGCACGGCATGCGCGGATTTCGCGAGACGCGGAGCGCACGGAACGCGGTATATTCCGTGACATGTCGCTCAGCGTACGCTTTCTCGGCACGAGTGCCGCGCGCCCAACGGTGGAGCGGAATGTGTCCTCCATCGCGGTGATTCGCGAGGGCGAGACGCTGCTGTTCGATTGCGGCGAGGGCACGCAGCGACAAATGATGCGCTACGGCATCTCGTTCGCGCTGAGCGACATGTTCATCACGCACTTCCACGGCGATCACATCATCGGCGTGATTGGACTCTTTCGCACGCTCGCGCTGCAGGGGCGCACGGAGCCAATGCGGATGTTCGGCCCGCGCGGTGCATCGCGCGTGCTCCGGAGCGCGGCCAACTTCGGCGTGGATCGCGTCGGCTTTCCTCTCGAGATCACGGAGATCGTGCCGGGCGAGCCGATCGCGCGCGATGGCTATGCGATCGTTCCCTTCCCCACCGTGCACTCCGGCGAAGTCTCCGTGGGATATGCGCTCGTAGAGGAAGATCGGAAGGGACGCTTCGATCCCGAGATCGCGCGCGCGCTCGGCATTCCCGAAGGTCCGCTGTGGGGGAAGATCCATCGCGGCGAGAGCGTGACGCTCGATGATGGCCGCGTGATCGAGCCGCACGTGCTCGTGGGACCGCGACGCGCCGGTCGCACGCTCGCGATCACCGGCGACACGCGCCCGACCGACGCGACCATCAATGCCGCGCGCGGCGCAGACCTGCTCATCCACGAGGCCACCTTCGCTGACGAAGAGGCGGCGCGCGCAGCGGAGACCGGGCACTCCACGGCGCGCGATGCGGCGCGCGTGGCTGCCGCCGCCGGCGTGCGCCGGCTCGCACTCACGCACTTCTCCGCGCGCTATTCGCGCGATCCCGGGGAGCTGCTGCGCGAGGCGCGCGAGTTGTTCAATGAGGTAGTGCTCGCGCGCGACGGGATGGAGATCGACATTCCCTTTCCCGACGAGCGGCTGAACGCCGGCGCCGGGAGCGCCGCGGAAAATCCGGCTAGTTCGCCGCGGAGCTGATCGGCATCGAGCGGCGAAAGAGCAGTGCGATCTGCTCATCGGTCAACGCGCGCAGCACCTCGGCCGCATCGGCACGCGACGTCACGTTGCGCGCGCCCGGCCCCGCGATGTTCACCCAGTTGTAGCGGTCGCGGCGAGAAGTCGCGCCTTCGGGATGCTCGAACATGATCATCGCGTTCGTGGCGCCCGGCAGGAGCACCTCCACGATCCAATTCGTGCCATCGGGGCCAACGTAGCTGCGTGTCATCGGTCGGCGAACTCCAGAGCGTCTATCGATTGGCGGCCGGCGAATCCGCCGTCGCGCTCGTGCCAGTGGTCGATCGTTTCCTCGCCGAGCCGCCAGCAGTAGAAGATCGTGCGCCCCTCGTGGATTCCGGGGAAGTCCACGAGCCCGGAGTCGTAGGGCTCACGAACCTCGGCGCCGAGCTCGGTGAGCTCTCGGATGTAGCCATCGATCTCCCGGGCGCATGCGGCCACCTGCTTCTCGAGCTGCGACACGCGCGGATCCGGCTCGTCCACGCGCTGGCTCGAGGTCATCAGCTCGTATTGATCCACGAGATCGCGCCACACGGGATACCGAGTGACGAGATCGCGAACGATCCGGCTGACCAGGGGGAGTGTCCGATTCGCATCGGCGAGTGTGAAGCGCTTCTTCATCGCCGGAATGTTGCGCCACGCGACCGGCGCACGGCAAGGGGCATGACACGCGGCACGCTACGCGTCCTCGCGCAACGCGAAGGTGCGGGCGAGCGCATCCTCCAGTGCCGTCGCGAGCTGGTCCACCTCGAAGGGCTTTTTGAGAACGGGAAGCTTGAACGTCTCCGTGGCCTCCCGGACCGTCGCGCCCTCCGCGAATCCAGTCATGAGCACGATCGCCACCGGGATCTTCGACTCAATGAGCTCCGTCGCCAGCTCGAGCCCGTTCATCTCGGGCATCAGGATGTCGGAGAGCACGAGGTCGAAACGCATCGGGCGCACCGAGAGCATGGCGAGCGCGGTGTTCGCGTTCCCGACCGCTTCGACCTCGTAGCCCATGCGGCTCAGCAGCCGCTGCAGCACCGTGCGCACGCCATCCTCGTCGTCCACCACGAGAATGCGCCCCGTGCCGCGCATCAGCGCGGTGGTGGGCTCGCTCGAACGCCTATCCGACACCGCGTGCGCGGGGAAGTACAGCGTAATCGTCGTGCCGACGTTCGGGGTGCTGTCCACCTGAATCTGTCCGCCTGCCTGATGCACGACGCTCAGCACCATCGCGAGCCCGAGACCGGTTCCGGACCCGATCGGTTTCGTCGTGAAGAACGGCTCGAAGATGCGGCTCCGCACCTCGGCACTCATGCCTCCGCCCGAGTCCTCGACGCTGATCGCCACGTAGTCGCCTGGCGAGAGCACGCCGCGCTCAGCGGAGATGCGCTCGACGATGGTCACGGCGCTCGTGCTCATCTTGAGCACTCCTCCCGAAGGCATGGCGTCGCGGGAGTTCACGGCGAGATTGAGCAGCGCCTGCTCGAGCTGCCCGGGATCCACATCGATGGCGAGTGGCTCGGGGCAGAGCTCCGTCTGGAATCGCGTCGAGTGCTGCATCAGGCGGAGGAGCATTCGCTCGACGTGGCGCACAATGTCGCTTGGATCGACCAGCACTGGCCGGGATTCCTGCCGCCGGCTGAATGCCAGAAGCTGTTTCGTGAGTGCCGCGGCGCGCTTGGTGGTGTCCTTGATCTCCTCCGCCGCCTCACGACGCGCATTCGCGTCTCCGACCTCGTTGAGCACGAATTCCGCGTTCGCGCCAATGACCATCAGCAGATTGTTGAAGTCGTGCGCGATACCACCCGCGAGGCGTCCGACGATCTCGAGCTTCTGCGTGTGCTGCAGCTGCTCCTCGAGTGCGGCGCGCTGCGTGATGTCGCGCGAGTTGAGAACGATGCCAGCGACCGCGGAATCGTCGAGCAAATTGCTCGCGAGCGTTTCCATCGTGCGCGGTGTGCCATCCGCGTGCATCATGCGGCAGCGCAGCGACTCCGTGGTGAACGGCTTCGAGGCTACGCGATCGAGCACGTCGCCCGCCTCTTCGCGATCATCGGCGGTGACGAGATCGACGAACGGGAGATCGATCCCGTGCTCCGGCAAGAGCCCGAGCACGCCTTCGATCGCCGGGCTTATGTACGTGACGCGGAGCTGTTCGTCGAGCACGAGCACCACGTCGCTCGAGTTCTGGACCAGCGCCCGAAAACGTGCGTCCCGAATCGCGCGCTCCGCCATCAGCTGCTCGGTGTCGCGCGCAGACATGCGCTGGCGCGCGAACGCGAGGACGGTCATCACGAAGGCCCCGGCGCCGAGCTGCAGCTCGAGCGTCTGCATGTGCTCGTAGACGGCGAGAAAGAGCATCCCGAACGCGAGCGCGACCGCGATGAGCGGAATCTCTCCGATCCATCGTCTCGTCACCGGCACGTGGCTGTCGGATTGCGACGACCGCTTCAGCTGCGATGCCGCTGCGAGGCTCAGGAGCAGCACGCCACCGATCCAGCAGACGTCGATGACGGTATTCCGGCGATAGACCACCGCTTCAATGGACAGATAGCCGTACCAGAAGTCGGCGATCGACGAGAGGAAGGATGCGAGCGCGATCAACCCGAAGATCGTGCGGTTTCGATCGTCGTCCGAGCGCAGAAGGAGAATCGCGGCGGTGACGAGGGTGACAATGTCCGCAACGGGATAGCCGACGACCGTGGCCTTCGCTGCGACTGTCGTATTGGCCTCGAATGCGCCCGTTCGGATGCACCAGTACCAGAGAACCATCGCGCCGCTGAGCGTAACCGTCGCAATGTCGAAGGACATCGTGAGACGGTCCGCGCGGCGACGCGGCGCAATAGGGAACTGGAGCAGTCCTGCCATGGTCAGCACGTACGCGATACCGAAGATGCCGTTCGTCCACAGTGGCATCACCGTGCCGGGATGCAGAATCTGCGTGAGCGTCGACGCGCTGGAGCCGGCCGCCGTGAACGCGGACGCGATCGTGATCAACAGCCACGCGCGCCGCGTAGCGGGCTCGTCGCTCGCAGAGCGTACGGCGAGCGCCGCCATGATGACTACGCTGAAGTCACCGATCGCAAAGCAAATGGCGTCGACAATGTCTGCAGGTCCCGGGGCCATGATCTTCGCGTTCGCCGCTGCGCGGAACATCGCGTAGCTTGCGAGAGCGACGAGGGCGATGGCCGGCGCGCCGAGGAGCGAGGGCCAGGACGCAGGTCTGCGCGAAGTACGGTGCCCGAGTGGGGCGAGCGTTGGATCGGCCACCTAGGGAGTATCGGTGCGCGCCGAGAGTGACTTGAGCGGGCACGGAGCATGAATGCTCGACCGTGCCGGCCATCGACCAAGGGCCTTCAATCCGCACTCCGGAGTACGCGATGACCACGAGCAGCAGTACCGATTGGATGAACCATCCCGAGCTCCGTCGGCTGGTCGACGACGCGAACCGCCTCACCCTTGCCGAGCGCGTCACTCTGGTCAAGGGACTGATCCCTTCCATAGCTGACGAGCAAACCCCGGAACAGTTTGCGGCTTTCGTGGATGAGATTCGTCTTAAGGGGAATCGCTTCAACGAAGCAAAATCCCACCCAGGCGAAGGGCGGGCGACGCGGAACGTGCCTGGGGAGCGGGAGATCGAGAACCGCTAGCGGAACACCCGCTCAGCGGCGCTCGGCGAGGGACTGCGCACGCCGCCGCTCGGCCACCTCGTGGAGCAGACGGTCTTCGGCTGTTTCGAGCGTAAGTTGAGGCACCGCAGCGGGTTTGCCGTCGAGTCCGAGGTGCACGAAGGTCAGCCAGCACTCGTTGGCATGACGGCGGCTCCCCTGCGCGATGTTCTCGGCGTACACGTTGGCGAGCACCGCCATCGAGGTCTTGCCGACGAACACAACTCGTGAGCGAATCTCCACGAGCTCGCCCACCCAGATCGGCTCCTTGAAGAGAATCTTGTCGATCGAGAGGGTGGTAGCCTGACCGCCCGCGTGCCGCATGGCGCTGAGCGCGGCGCAGCGATCGACCATGCTCATGATGACTCCGCCGAACACCGACGGGACGCGAAGTCCGTTCGCGTGCTGGGGCATCATGAGGTCGGCTATCACCGCCTCGGATTGACGGGGGGTCTTTGCGCTCGGCGTCACGGAAGGATTCTCTTGCGAAGCGGGATCGCGCGACCGCGTCGCGGGGCCATGCGGTCCGGCGCGTGCGAGATCGACGCGAGCCGCAGCTTCGCCACCGGCGCGCGGTGCGTGTGCGCAGAAGCGGCGCGGACGTCGTCGGAATAGAGCGCCGCCTCGTCGAATGCGCGGGCGAGTGCATGACGGGTCGCGCTGTCGGCGCTGGCGCTGTCCACCCAGAAGATGCGGCGCGGGAGCGCGGGGAGCTCGGCGATCCGCCACTCGTGCCCCGTGCTGTCGACGAGCGAGAGGAGCGCGCTGTCCTCGCGCGTCGGGCGCGCGATGACGCGATAGCTCGCGTGCGCCCACTTGATGCCGGAGGCGTCGCCGCTCGCCGGAAGGCCGTCCCGCGCATCCTGCCACCACCCGGGCGCGGACACGGGAATGGGCGGGAGCGGGAGCGCGTATCCGCCGGCGCGCGCGCCATGTCCAGGGGCGTAGAACTTCACCGCGGGCTCCCCATTCACCTCGGCGATGTTGAAGCTCGCGTCATCGAAGCGGAAGTCGCCGATGGCGCGAGCGGCGTCACGCGCGGTGGAGTCGCGCGACGCGCGCAGGGAGTCGCGCGCGTGGGCGAAGAGCGTGCGACCGCGGCGGAGGATGTACTGGCCGTTGCTCGCCCCGAAGATGTCTGCGACGGTCGGCGCCCCCGAGTCGCGCAGATCGACGACGCCGCGACGTGCCGTGTGCCACTCCTCGCTGCCGGTCACGGTGAGATCCGCCTTGTACTCGTAGGAGAGGTACTGCGCGTGCTGCGCGACGGTCGTGAGCTCGCTCTGCGCTGTGACGTGCGGCTCGGCCTCGGGCTCGTCATCCGTATCGAGTGGGTGGTCGTTCGGATGCGAGCGACCGTACCAGCGGCCGATGTGGCTGATCGTGGTGTCCTCGAAGACGAGCGCCGAGTCGTCGCTGAGGAGATCGCGGCGGTACATCTGCTGGCCGACGATGAGCGCATCCGTATAAGAGCGATCGTCATCGGTGATGTAGACCTCGTAGTAGCGGCCGTGATAGCGCGCGAGCTGGAGCGGCGAGCCGCGGGCGCGAATGCCTTCCACGCCGGAGTGAACCCAGAACGTGGAGTCGCCCGCGAGCACGAGGAACTCTCCCGCCGGCGGGGCCGCATGCGAATGGCGGCACGCGGCAGCGGCAATGAGGATGACCAGGGCGGCGCGGACGATGGGGCGTTGCATGCGGTGAGGAATATAGCCTGTGACGAATCGAGTGGATTGTCGTAGTTTACCGTCGCCGCGTCGCACCGTCGCGGCACCATCCTCAGCTCAGTACTCCCCACCCAACATGCGCAGCATTCCCCTCCTTTTCCTGACGCTCGCGGCCTGCGGCGCTGGTGAAGGAAAATCCACGCTCGTCGCGCAGCAGCCGGCCAAGACTGCCGCTGCCGCCACCAACTCCACTGACACGACGGCGAAGCAAGCGCCTGCGAAGTCGGACACGCTCGCCAGATCCTTTGCGGACGACTCGCAGATCGTGCGAGCGCTCTACGTCA
The DNA here is from genome assembly GCA_963792685.1 of uncultured Gemmatimonadaceae bacterium. Lineage (GTDB taxonomy): Bacteria > Gemmatimonadota > Gemmatimonadetes > Gemmatimonadales > Gemmatimonadaceae > FEN-1250. The sequence goes on from CAWBWW010000001.1 coordinate 304,533, forward strand.
ATCGATGGGCGTCACAGAGCTCGAAGCGAATGCACGAGCTGATCGCGATCGCCGACTCGACGGAGATCAACGCGCTCGTGATCGACATGAAGGACGAGTTCGGGTTGAACTTCGAGAGCACCGACACGCTGGTGAAGCGCAACGCGGGCAACTCGGGGAAGGTGCCGCATCTCAAGGAACTGCTCGACACGCTGCACGCGCATCACATCGTGCCGATCGCGCGGCTCGTCACCTTCAAGGACTCGGTGGCTGCGCGCAACAATCCGCAGCACGTGATCCGGAAGCCGGATGGCACGCCGTGGCATGACAAGAAGGGACTCACGTGGGTGGATCCGTACGACCACGCGATCTGGGAGTACGACATCCGCGTGGCGGAGGAGATGGCGCGCATCGGTTTCAGCGAGGTGCAGTTCGACTATATCCGCTTCCCGGAGCCCTACAAGAGCCTTCCGCAGCAGGTGTTCAAGGACGCGAATGGAGTAACGAAGCCGCACGCGCTGGGTGAGTTCTTCAAGACGGCGTGCCCTCGCGTGCACGCGGCAGGCGCACGATGCACGGCCGACATCTTCGGACTGGTCACGACGGTTCCGGGCGCCCTGGAGATCGGGCAGCAGTGGGAGGAGCTCGCGCCGCACAGCGATGTGCTCCTGCCGATGGTGTATCCGTCGCACTATCCGCACGGCTCGTTCGGCATCGACCGGCCGAACGCGGAGCCGTACAAGGTGATCTACGCCGCGATCCACCGCGCCCACGAGCGCGACCTCAAGATCGGCGTCGATGCGGCGAACCACGTGCGCCCGTGGCTGCAGGCGTTCTCACTGAAGGGAATGATGCCGAAGTACGGCGCTGCGGAGCTGCAGGAACAGAAGCGCGCCGTGTACGACGCGGGCTACGACGGCTGGGTGCTCTGGAGCCCCGGCTCAGTGTACGAGCCCTTCCTCAGCGCGCTCGAGAAGAAGGAAGTGTCGCGGAAGAAGGCGTTCGTTAGTGGGGCGAAGAAATAGGGTGTCGGAAATGCAACGGCTTCACACGAATGACAGGAATCGAAAGCAATCAATCCCGACGCGGCGAGTGGCCATCGCACACTCCCGCGAACGGCTGCAGGCGCGGGAGCTCGATCCGTCAAATCCGTTCAATCCGTTAAATCCGTATCCGATTGTTAGTGCATGTGTTCAGCGAGGACAGAGCTGACAGGGAAACTGACGCTCAGGCTGGCACTAACAATTTGAAAACGGATTTAACGGATTGAACGGAAAAAAACGGATTAACGGCAGTTGACGTATCCGTTTTTTCATCCGTTTCAATCCGTTCAATCCGTGTTCAAGAAGAAGTGGATGTATGTGTTTGGCGAGTACGCACTCGCCACGCGAACTGCCCCAAGCCCGGCTATAACTTCTCTTGGATACGGACTGGAACGGATTGGAACGGATGGGACCAGAGCAGCGAGGGGATAGCTCGCGCTCAGGACTCGTGTGACGATTTCGAGATCGCGCGCACGCCCGTTATCAGCCGCTCCACTTCCTCGGCGGTCGTGTAGGCGGCTATGCCGGCGCGGACCCAGCCCGAGCCGCTGATGCCCAGGCGCTCGGCGATCGTGGCGGCGTAGAACGTCCCGTTCGATGCGAAGACGCCGAATTCGTCGGCGAGTCGCAGGGCGGCTTCGGTCGAGTCGACGCCTCGGATGATGAATGACACCGTTGGCGCGCGCGGCGAATCGCTGGGCGGAGCGCCGTGGAGTACCACCGCCGGGATCGAGGAGAGGCCGCTCCATAGCGATGCGAAGAGCGGCTCGCTGCGCGCGTGGATCGCTTCGTATGCGCGAGCGAGCTTCGCGCGACGCGTGTCGCCCGTGCCCATGCCCGTGGTGCCGCCGAGTGAAGCCAGGAAATCGATGGCCGCCGTCGAGCCGGCGAGCGCTTCGAAGTTGAGCGTGCCCGTCTCCCAGCGATCAGGGGCGCGCGACGGTGCGGGCGCGAGCTTCGCGACGTCGAGCGATGCGAGCAGCTCGTGCTTGCCGTACAGCATGCCCAGGTGCGGACCGTAGTACTTGTACGTCGAGCACGCGAGAAAGTCGCAATCGAGCGTGCGCACATCGGCGAAGGCATGCGGTACATACGCCACCGCATCGACGAATACCTTAGCGCCATGCGCGTGCGCAAGCGCGGCCGCGCGTGCGACATCCGTCATCGTACCGAGCGCGTTCGACGACGCGCCGATCGCGAGCAGCTTCGTGCGCGGGCCGATCTTCTGCTCGAGATCCTGCCAGTCGAGCGCATACGTCTCGGTGTTCATCCGCACCATGCGGATCACTGCACCGCGCTCCGCCGCGAGCCGCGTCCATGGCGCGACGTTGCCGTGATGATCGAGCTCGGTGATCACGATCTCATCCCCTGGCGAGATCGTTGGGGCGAGCGCGCGCGAGAGCGTGAAGGTGAGCGTCGTCATGTTCGAGCCGAACGCGATCTCGTTCGGGCTGGCGCCGAGCAGGGCTGCACCCGCAGCGCGTGCCTCGTCGATGATTCGGTCCGTCTCGAAGCTCGACGGGTAGTTCCAGTGCGAATTGGCGTTGTGATGCAGTAGATAATTCGAGATCGCCTCGACCACGCTCAGCGGCACCTGCGTGCCGCCCGGACCGTCGAAGTAGGCTGCGCGATTGCCGCCGTGCTCGCGATCGAGCGCCGGGAACTGCGCGCGAATCTCATCGATGTCGGGCGTTTGCGACACGCTCGGGCGCATCGCGGCGAGCGTCACTTGATGTCCACTCCCGCCCACTGCTCGATCACGCGCACCGCTTCCACGTGGTCTGCCTCCTCGCCGAGCATCGTGTGCGCCGCGCGAAAGAGCTCGCTCGTGAGCTGCAGGAGCGGCGACGGCACCTTGTTCTCGCGTGCGACGCCCGCCGCGATGCCGACATCCTTGTCGAGCAGCGCGAGTCGGAAGGTGCGCGGGAACGCGCGCGACAGCACGCGCTCGGGAAAGAGCCGCTCCGTCGTGCGACTGCTTCCGCTGGACGAGTTGATCACATCCAGCGCGACCGCTGGCGACACTCCCGCCTTGGTGAGCGCGGCGAGTCCCTCGCCCGCGGCCCACACGTGCACGGCCAGCAGCGCGTTGTTCACCGCCTTCACCGCATCGCCCGAGCCCAGGGGGCCGCACAGCACGATCTTTTCGCCGAAGGTCTTGAGCACCGGCATCGCGCGCTCGAACAGCGCCTGGTCGCCGCCGCACATCACGGTCAGCGTTCCCTTCTCCGCGCCGATGGTGCCGCCACTCACGGGGGCGTCAATGTAGCCGACGCCGATCGCTGCGAGGCGCGCTGCGATCGTGCGAGAGGTCGCGGGATCGCCCGAGGTGCAGTCGATCACCATCGAGCCGGGAGCGACACCCGCGAGCAATCCCTCGGCGCCGTCGAGCAGCGTGTCCACATCCTGCGATGTCGGAAGGCAGAGGACGACGAATTCCGCAGCACGTGCGGCATCCGCCGGCGATTTCGCGACTCGCACGCCGGTGCCCGCAGAGAATGCGAACGTGCGCGCCTTCGCCGCCGTGCGATTCCACACGGCGAGCTCGAACGGAGGCTGCGCGAGATGTTTGGCCATTGGCGCGCCAATCGCACCGAGACCGAGAAAGGCGACTCGTGTCATGAGCGCAATATGATCAGGAAAGGGCGCCCATCACAGGCTGAACCAGTACGACGCCTTGATGAGGAAGGTGTTGTCCGGATGCAGTCGCGTACAGGTCGCGCACGCTTCCGTGCACGTTGAAGTTGCCGAACGGCGAGCCGTCGTTCTCGAAGTGTCGACCCTGTGTCCAGACCGCGTAGATCGCAGAGCCCGCACGATACTCCCAGCGCAGCACGACGTTCGAGTTGAGCTCGGCGACATCGAAGTTGTATTCCGAGGCGCCGGCCTGCGTGCCGTAGGGCTTGAACCGCAGGTTGTAGTTGTCGTTGCGTGGATCCGACGAGAGCTCGCGCCAGTCGGTGTAGCGTCCGCTGCTCGCGAACGGCTGGGCATAGACCTGCAGCGACAGCGTTGGAGTGAGCGTGTAGTCCACGCGCGCGGTGAGCGACACGGTGTTCTGATCGATGTGGCCGAACGTGTACGCGGTGTCCGCGCCCCCATTCGAGATCAGATTGTCCATCCACTGGTTGTTGTCCGAGTTGTGATCGAAGTGCGGCGCTACGGACGCCGTGAAGCTGCTCGAGAACCGGAACGTGACCGACGGATCGACTCCGTAGCCCCACGAGTAGTTGCCGTGCGCAGCGAACGCATACGCGCCCAGCGCGGGGAGCAGGCGCATACGCGGGTCGCCATCGATCTCGAGCGACGCATCCGTGTAGGGGAGTCGGCGGAGCGCCGGACCACCGCGCGAGGCGCGATCGTCGTAGATCGGAATGAAGCGGTGCGCCGTCACATTGCCGTGCAGCCACCAGCTGTTCGTCAGCTCGGCATCCGCACTCACCCCGGCATCATCGTCCGTGAGATCCGAGGCGCTGATCCGCACCGTATTCCACTGGAGATGCTGGGAGAAGTTCACGAAGAGCTGCCGGTACAAGCTCGTCGGCTTCACCAGGTTGAGCCCTGCCCACGTGCTCTGCCGCTGCTCGCCAGCCTCGGAGAGAAAGCCGAGATCGTTCACCTCGAAGCCCGGCGAGTACCGGGTGTATCCCTCGAAGAACTGGAAGCGTCCGTTGATCTTCTCGAACGCGAGCCGCTCCGCGTCGCCGCCGAGCGAGGTGCGCGTGGTGTCGTAGCTCTGGCCGTCGTCGGGCTTCTGGTAATAGTGCGTGCTGTTCGCCTGCGTGAGCGCAATCGCGCGCGGCGTTCCACTCACCTTGCTCATCGCGCCGTAGCCCGAGATGCGATAGTCGTGATTGTGAAACTCGCGACGGAAATCGAGCCCGCCGGTGTACGCGTTGTCGCGCAGCGAGTCGCCGGAGAACGCGTTGTTCTGCCGATTGACCGCGGTGAGCATCAGCCCGATGCTCGCGTTGCCGTTGCTCATCTCCTGCGCGAGCCGCCCCACGAGATAGTTCGATCGCGGCTCGAGCGTCTGCCCCAGCGATCCGATCTCACGCTGCGTCGCGGCCTCCATGAGTCCCACCGACAATCCGTGCTGCGTGCGCCCGGTGAGCTTGGCGGCGCCGATGATCGACGTATACGCCGGCAGCAGCGCGGTACTCGAAGTGTCCGTGATCTCCGGCGCGCGCCCAATGCGGCGCGAGTAGAACAGACTACTGCACGAATTCATGTGGCACTGGAGATCGAAGCGGAAAATGCCCGTGCCCTCGATGAAGAACGGCCGCTTCTCCGGATAGAACGTCTCGAACGCCGAGAGATTGAGCACGGCCGGATCGGACTCGACCTGTCCGAAGTCGGGATTGACCGTCGCGTCGAGCGTGAGATTCGACGTGACGCCGTACTTGACGTCCGCGCCGCCTGTGAGCTGCTGCTGGTGTCCGTACACGAGCGAGGGCGTGGTGGTGGTCACGTTCTTCGTCACCACGTACGGCATCACCTCGAGGTGGCGTGGCGTGCCGAGTCCCTCGATGCCGATCGAGCTCTCCGATCTGCGATGCGATGCCGGCGCGATCGCGGCGGATGAGCGGCCAGCTGTCGCGCTCATTGAGTCGTGCGATGTCGCGCACGACGGCGAATCCGAACACGTGGCTCTTGCCGCGCGGAAAGCGCATTTGGCTGAACGGAATACGATACTCGGCGATCCAGCCGAGCGAATCGATCGCGGTCGCGACATCCCACACGCCGTCCCACGACGGATCCTCCTGCGAGTCGTTGAAGGTGTAGAAGTCGCTCTTCACGCCTTTCGGATTCACCGCGAGCTCGTATCCGGTGCGACGATCGTGGTACGAGTCGATCATGATCTTCACGCGATCCGACGGCGTGGTCACGTCGCGACGGCTCAGAAACGCGCGAATGCTGTCCGGGTGCGGATCGAACATCCGGACGAGCACGTAGAGATTGCGGTCGTCATAGGCGACCCGCACTGACGTCCGGAAGGAGGCAGGACCACCGCTCGCGGGTGAGAACTGCTGGAACGCCGTGATCTCCGGCGCGGTGCGCCAGATGGCATCGTCATCCTTGCCATCGAGGATGGGCGCAGCCGATGCGCGCACGGCCACTGCGCCAGCAACCAGAGGCGCCTGCGCACCTCGCGAGGGTGGATCCGCGGGTGCGAGGGTCTGGGCGTGCAGCGCGAGTGGCGCGAGGACTACGAAGAGAGAGCGATGCAGCGACGCGAGCGCCAAGCGTGTTCCAATGTTTTGGGCCAGCTACTATACCTGTCCAGCTTTCAATCCGCCACGCCGTTGATCACCCAACGATCGCCGGCTCGGGGCGCGACGACTGCCGCTGCTCCGACGCCGTTCCGCTCGGCTCCGGTTCCGGCGCATCGATGATGCCGCGCTCCAGCCACTCGAACTCTCCCTTGAGCACCTGCTGCGCCACACGGTAGAGTGCGGCGTCGTTCACGCCGAACAGATTGTCGAAGTGCGCCGCGATGCGAAGCCGCGCCTCACGGCAGAACAGATCTGCGAGGTCGAGAGCATTCGGATCGCCGGCCTTGCTGAGCATCTGCGCGCGCGTGCACGTCGCGCTCATCGCGAAGAGCTCGGCGCCGATATCCACCGCGCGGAACAGCACCATCTGCCGCCGCTCGAGCTTGGGACCGAGCCGCACCATTGCGTGGAAGATCGAGCGCCCGAGCCGGCGCGTGGTCGACTCCACGAAGCGCAGGTGCGTCGCGAGCGAGCCGAACTCGCCGTATCCCTTGATGCTTCCCACCCAGCGCGTCGTGTACCACGTCGGATAAAACTTCGCCGACCGGAGGAACGCGTCCCATTTCTGCTTGCCCGTCGCCTTCGGATTGACGACGTCGAACGCAGTCTTGAAGTGGTGGTCGACCGCTTCGCGCGCGATGAAGAGGCGCATGATCTCCGATGAGCCCTCGAAGATCAGATTGATCCGGAAGTCGCGCATTGCGCGCTCCACCGGGATCGGCGCCTCGCCGCGCGCCTCGCAGCGAGTCCGCCGTCTCGTAGCCGCGACCGCCGCGAATCTGGAGCGCATCGTCGACGATCCTCCACCCGGCTTCCGTGTTGTACAGCTTCGCGATCGCCGCCTCGAGGCGAATGTCGTAGCCGCCACGATCCGCCATCGCGCTCGCGAGCTCCGCGATCGACTCCATGGCGAACGTGTTCGCGGCCATGTGCGCGATCTTCTGCGCGATCGCCTCGTGCTTGCCAATCGGCTGCCCCCACTGCACGCGCTCGTTCCCCCATTCGCGCACGACCTGGAGCATCGACTTCGCGCCGTACGCGGCGCTCGCGGGGAGCGTGAGGCGCCCCGTGTTGAGCGTCACGAGCGCGAGCTTGAGCCCCTTCCCTTCGCCCCACAGGATGTTCTCCTTGGGCACGCGCACGTTGTTGAAGCGGATCACGCCGTTCTCGATCGCCTTGAGCCCCATGAAGCGCGAGCGATGCACGATCTCGACGCCCGGCCAGTTGGTCTCGACGATGAACGCGCGTGATCTGCTTCTTCGGCTTGCCGTTCACCATCGCATCCGGCGTGCGCGCCATCACGACGATGAGCTCGGCGCGCGTGCCGTTCGTGCACCACAGCTTCGTGCCGTTGAGACACGTAGTGCGTGCCATCCTCGCTGAGCGTGGCGCTCGTGCGCATGTTCGCGGGATCGCTGCCGGCATCCGTCTCGGTGAGCGCGAACGCGGAGATCGCGCCCTTCGCGAGGCGCGGGAAGTATTTCTTCTTCTGCGCGTCGGTGCCGAACAGCTTGAGCGGCTGCGGCAGCCCGATCGACTGGTGCGCGGAGAGGAGCGCGGTGAGCGAGCCGTCCTTCGAGGTGACCATCCCCATCGCGCGGATGTAGCTCACCTGCGAGAGACCGAGACCGCCGTACTCGCGCGGGATCTTGATCCCGAACGCGCCGATGTCGCGGAGCTTCTGGACGACTTCTTCGGGAATGTGGCCGTCGCGATCGATCGCATCCGAGTCGACGGTCTCGAGCACCGCGCGCAGCTTCTCCATGAACGGCCGCGCGTTCTCCGCCTCCGCTTCGTTCTCCGGAGGAAACGGATGGATCAGATCGAGGCGGAAGCGACCGAGAAAGAGCTCGCGAAGGAAGCTGGGCTCAGTCCAGTCGCTCTCCCGCGCCGCCTCGGCGACATCGCGTGCTTCCTGCTCGGTCGCCAGCTCCTCAGTGACCTTTCCCATGTGCGTCTCGAGATGAGTGGGTTCAGCGTTCAAGATACCATCCAGCGCCTGCGCCCAGACAGGGAAAAGCTTGCCTGTCGGGGATGGCGAGCGCGTCAGCCTCGCTTCAAGTCCTGTGCGATGAGCGTGCCCACGCCAACGAGCGCCACGACCGCGAAGGTGAACCACTGGATGGCATAGCTCAGATGGGGGCCATCGTCCATCGCGGGGAGAGCCAATCGCACGGGCGTGGTCGAGTGCACCCCCTGTATGCGCCGGGCTTCGACCAGGGTATCGAGCTGCACGAGATAATAAGGCGCGATCGCGAACGGGAACGCGGTTCGAAGCTCGTTCGCATCGAGGCGCGTGAAGGTGTTCGGATGCGATGGAAGCTGTGCCGGCCCGCGCCCGCCCTGCACGAAGTCCTCGATGTACCCAGAGACCGTGGCGTGGGGCGGCTCATCCCACTTGCCGAGGTCCACGGAGGCGGCGTCGGGGGAGTACACCCAGCCGCGATTCACGAGGATCGGAGCTCCGCCGCTATCGGGACGCAGCGGCGTGAGGAGCTGCACGCCCGGCGAGCCGTCGTTCGTGCGGCCGGCGAGCACGATCTGATGATCGAAATCGTACGTGCCGCGTGCCGTCGCACGCCGCCAGTGCGCGCCGGCGCTGTCCGCCGGGAGCTGGGCAAGCGGAAGGGCCGGCGTGTGGAGCCTGGCTGCGAGCGCCGCGTTGTGCGTGCGGCGCTCGCCGAGTCGCTGGAGCTGCCAGATGCCGAGCCGCGAAAAGATCGCCGCCGTGACAATGGCGAAGATGGCGGCGAGCACGTTGCGTCTCTTCATGCGAAAAAGATAACGGCCCGCGGATCGCCTTCAGCGGATCACGGCCGGCGGAGCGTACCGCTCAGAAGAGGCTGATCTGCTCACCCAGGTCGTTCGGATCCACGGGCGTCTGACCGAACAGCCGCTGGAGCTGCCGCACGGACGCGGGCGAGTGGCCGGCGAAGTGGTTGTTCACGTAGCCGTACACCGCGGTGACGCGCTGGATGAGCATGAGCAGCGACTCGGACCACTGCTCGAGCTCACGGGTGCGATCGAACTGCAGTCGTGAGTAGTCGACGATGTCGCGGTCCGGTCCCATCCACCGGATGTACGCGAATTCCGCGGTGGGGCGCTCGGCCAGCGAGAGCATCGTCTTGCGTGGAATCCACCGCGCGTCCACGAGCGTGAGCGCGATGTGGTATTCGGCCAGCAGCGCGATCACGCCATCGTTGAGCCAGCGCTTGTCGCGGAACTCGATGGCGATCTTGAGATCGTGCGGCAGCGTGGGAAGAAACGCGGCGAGCGCGGGAAGCTCGTTCGGGCCGAAGTCGGGGCCGAGCTGGATGAGCACGGGGCCGAGCTTGTTCCCGAGCTCGCGCGCGCGATCGAAGAACAGCGCGGTCGTGTCTTCGGCACCGCGCAGCCGCTTCTCGTGCGTGATCTCCTGCGGGAGCTTGAGCGCGAACACGAAGTTGTCCGGCACGCGCGCCGCCCATCCGCGAACGACTTTCGATGCAGGGATCGCGTAGAAGGTGGAGTCCACTTCGACGGTGTCGAAGGCGCGCGCGTACATGGAGAGGTAATCCGCGGAGCGTGTGCCGTCCGGATAAAACGGACCAACCCACGCGTCGTAGTTCCACCCCTGCGTACCCAGGCGAATGGGAGACATGCAACAAATCGTGGCGGATATGCGCGAAGGTTGCAATGGCGCGGATCGTCGGCAGACGGCTAAGTTGCAGGCACGTGAGAGCGCGTCGCGCGCTCCGACGGCTACTTAAAGTGGTCCGTCGGCCTTTCTGTAAACGCTGTCGACAATGGGTCCCATCCGTGCTGTTATAGCAGGGGACGCACCCAAAGGATGCTGATGGAGCGCAGACGAGAAGAGCGTCGGAATCACGATGACCGCAGAACGGGCGAGCAGGGCGCGCGCTTCGAAGGTGAGCGCGAGGTCACGGCGCTCGGCCGTTCGGTGGATCTCATCGTGTATGGCATCGGCCAGTCGCTGGGTGGATGGTGGTCCGAGCGCGATGTGGCGGCCACGGTTCGCCAGGTGACGTTCGATGACGACGTCGTCTACCGCGCGCACTACGACTTCTCGCCCACGCGTCTCGCGGACCGCGGCTACGAGAAGGTGCGCCCCGCGTACCTGATCGGGCACATCGCGGGCGCGAATCCCGAGTACGAGGCACGTGACTTCGAGAGCATCGAGAACGATCTCCGTCTTGGATGGACGGACGAGGTGAAGTCGAAGCACGGCGAGTGGGACTCGGTGCGGCACTATGCGAAAGAGGCATTCGCGCGCCAGCGGCAGCGCGCGGTGCGCGTCAGCGGCGAGCATCGCACCATCGTGAAGGATCGCCCCGCAGACTTCGGGAACGGCTCGGCGAGAAGCTAGCTCGCGTGCGCAGTGAAGTGCAGTTATCTTAGCACTGAGATGACTGCACCCCCTGACTCGGCAGAGACCGACGCCCCGGAACCCGGCGCGCAGCCGAAACGCAACAAGAACGAAAAGGAATCCGCGATCGCCCTCAAGACCTGGGTGGTGCTCGCGCGCGCGTATCTCGCGATCGAGCGGCACGTTGCTGCGGATGTCGCACGTCACGATCTCACCGCATCCGAGTTCGGCATTCTCGAGGCGCTCTACCACAAGGGGCCGCTCCTGCTCGGCGACCTGCAGCGGAAGATTCTCGTGACGAGCGGCGGGATCACCTACCTCGTCAACCGCCTCGAGGCAAAGGGACTCGTCACGCGCGAGAGCTTTCCGGGCGACAAGCGCGCGCGATTCGCCGTGCTCACGCCCACCGGCAGTGCGCTGATCAAGCAGATCTTCCCGACGCACGCGAAGAAGCTCGCAAAGCTCATGGGAACGCTCTCGCCCAAGGAGCAGAAGAAGCTCACCGGCATGCTCCGCACGCTCGGCAAAGGAATCGCGGACGAGTGAGGCGGGGTTGCTTCAGCGACCCCGGAGCGCGCGCGTGAGCACGCGATCGAGACTGTTGGCGAACGCCTGCTTTTCGCGCGGACCATAAGGCGCGTGCCCGCCCGTCTCGACGCCCGTGCCACGCAGTCCGTCCATGAAATCGCGCACGGACAAGCGCTCGCCGATGCTGCTGGCCGTGTACTCCTCGCCGCGAGGATCAATGACGGCCACGCGCTTGGGCACGAGGAGCGCCGCGAGCGGAATGTCCGCGGTGATCGCCACATCGCCCGCCTCCGCGTGCTCCACAATGTACTGATCGGCGGCGTCAGGGCCGCCCTCCACGCGAACCGTCGTCACGTGCTTGTAGCCGGGAGGTACCGGCACACGCTGGTTCGCCACGAGCACCGTCGCGAGCTGCAGACGCTCGGACGCGCGCAGACAAATCTCTTTCACGTCGCGCGGAGTGGCATCCGCATCGAGCCAGAGCGTCATGTGAAAATCGAAGGGCGGATGACAGAGGGCGGTCAATGGAAAGGTACATGGTACCTTCGTGCGAGCGCGCGAACGGGCGCGACGATTGCGCGGACGCGCACAGCAATGCACTCTCCGGCAAAGCGGATCACCATGCGTCTACCCTCCAGCGGAGCTTCGACACGACATGCGGCCGACTCGACTCTCAGCTGACAGGCGAGGCATCCGATTTCTCATGCTGCTCGGCATGCTCGCAGCGTGTTCGCAGCGCACGTCGCACACACGGAGCGACGAGGGATTCATTCCGGTCGAGGGCGGACGCATCTGGTACCATCGCGTGGGCTCGGGCACAGGGACGCCGCTCGTGTTGCTCCACGGCGGGCCCGGAAGCTCGAGCTACTATCTGAAGCCTCTGCTCGCGCTGGCGAACGATCGGCCGGTGATCATCTACGACCAACTCGGAAGCGGAAAGTCCGACAGGCCAACGGATACCACGCTCTTCACGGTCGACCGCTACGTGCGCGAGCTCCAAACCCTGCGCGACTCCCTCGGCCTCAGCGAGATCCACCTGCTCGGCCACTCCTGGGGCGCGATGCTCGAGGAGGCCTACATGGGCACGCATCCGAAGGGAGTGCGCAGCCTGATCCTATCGAGCCCGCTCGTCACCACGGCGCAATGGCAGCACGACGCCGACTCGCTGCTCCGTGCGTTGCCCGACAGCACGCAGGCTGCGATCGCGAAGCACGAGGCCGATCACACGACATCGTCGCCGGAATACGTGAGCGCAACGAATGCGTACTACGCGTTGTATCTGTCGCGCACGAAGTCCACGCCTACGGCCGACGCAGACAGCAGCAGAGCGGGCTTTGGGAGGCAGGTCTACGAGTACATGTGGGGGCCGAGCGAATTCAGCTCGACGGGCACGCTAAAGACATTCGACGCGACCCCGTGGCTCCGCGATGTGAAAGTGCCGACGTTGTTCATCGCCGGCGAGTTCGACGAGGCGACACCGAGCTCCACGCGCAGCTTCTCGCGACTCGTTCCCGGCGCCGAATTCGTGATCATCCCGGGAAGCGGTCATGTCACCGTGAAGGACAATCCGGACGCCCTGCGCGCGGCCATTCGTGGTTTTCTCGCGAAAGTGGAGCGGCGTCAGCCGTAACTCAGCCGTCGGGAACCGTTCCGGCAGGGGCGCGTTTATCTCAGTAGTAAGATACTTTGCTCCTGTCCCTCGCTCAGAGAACCGCACATGTCGCACATCACCGGTCTCCACCACGTCACCGCCATCGCGGGACCTGCGCAGGAGAATCTCGATTTCTACGCCGGCATCCTCGGGATGCGGCTGGTCAAGAAGTCAGTCAACCAGGACGATCCCACTACCTACCACCTGTTCTACGCGGACGGTGTGGGACACGCCGGCTCCGACCTGACGTTCTTCCCATGGGCGCACATGCCGCGTGGCCGCGACGGCACGGGGCTCACGAACGAGACATCGCTCGCGGTTCCGACGGGCTCGCTCGGCTACTGGCTAGAGCGACTCACCGCGCACGGAGTAACGATCGGCGCGCAGGTCACGCGTTTCGGCGAGCGTACGCTCCCTTTCACCGACGTGCACGGGCTCGCGCTCGCGCTGGTGGAAACGAGCGATGCGCGCGAGTTCACGCCCTGGACCGGCAGCCCGGTGCCGGTGGAGCATCAGATTCGCGGGCTGCACTCGGTGCGCATCTCCGAGCGCGCGCTCGAGCGCACGGAGCAGATGCTCATGAGCGGCATGGGCTTCACGCTCGTGGCGGAGGAGGATGGCTGGAAGCGCTACGCACTCGGCGAGGGCGGATCAGGCCGCGTGGTGGACATCGAGGAGCTTCCGAATGTCGCGCGCGGCGCGTGGGGCACGGGACGCGTGCATCACGTGGCGTGGCGCGTGGCTGATGACGCGGCCGAGCTGGCGGCGCGCAAGCGGCTGCACGAGGTGGGAACGCGCACGACCGAAGTGATCGATCGATTCTGGTTCAAGTCCGTGTACTTCAACGAGCCGGGCGGCGCGCTGTTCGAGCTCGCGACGGATGGCCCGGGCTTCGGGATCGACGAGAACATGGAGACTCTGGGGAAGGAGCTGATCCTTCCACCCTGGCTCGAGCCGCAGCGCGCGGAGATCGCGCGCGAGCTTCCTGTGCTGACTAACCCTGCGGAGCGGCGGCCGGTGTCGGTGTGACGAGCGCGGAGATCCAGCTTGCGGCGGCGGAGACATCGCCGCGCGTGAGCTCGTGACCCGCATCGAAGAAGTTGAGCGTTGGTTTGGCGCCGGCTGCAGAGAGAAGTGACTGCAGCCGGCGCGCTTGTTCCGGGGTGGCAATCGGATCCCATTCGCCCGAGCTCAGAAGCACGGGCGTGCCGCCGAGCTTCGCTGGATGCGTCGGCTCGAAAGGCACCATCGCGCGAAAGAGGATCGCGTGCGAAAACACGGTCGGGCCGCTGAGCAACACGCTCGCGGCGATGTTCGCGCCGTTCGAGAATCCGACGGCGATGATCCGCGAGGGATCGAGCTCGTACTTCGTAACAGCGCCGTTCACGAAGCGAATGAGCTGCTGCGTGCGCAGCGCGAGGTCCTCGAGATCGAATACCCCCTCGGCGAGCCGTGCGAAGAAGCGCGGCATTCCGCGCTCGCGGACGGCGCCGCGCGGGCTGAGGATGGCGGCGCCGGGAAGCAGCGCCTGTCCGAGGGGCAGCAGGTCGTTCTCATCGCCGCCAGTGCCGTGAAGCAGGAGAAGCGTCGTCTGCGCGTTACGGCCCCCGCCGGTGGCGAAGCGATGGACGAGCTCGAGGTCTGAGGTTTGGGTGCTCATGAAGGCAGGATGATCGGAGATGTTTCGAGGTGCAAGCGTGCGCTACCGGTACGTCTCGAAGAAGCCAGTGCCGCTCCCGGACACCGGCGCTCCACCCACGCGACCGCTGATCGTCGCGCGCCCCTTCATCTGAATGAAGTACGGCTTGAGGATCCGCCGCGCGTCCGCCGCATCGCCACGCTCGATGAGCGACGAGCGCGTGTCGCTGCCGATCGCATCCTCGATGTCGAGATCGACGCGGAGCGTGTCGGCGCCGCGTGCGTCCTGCATCACCGCGTGCGTCGGCACGCGAACATCGTGGCCGTTTACCTGGATCGTGCGGCCGTCCTCGTATGAGATCGCGTGTGGACGGAAGAGCGCGCGAAAGCCGAGCGAGTCGGTGAGGTAGACGAAGAAGGGCTGCGTGGTGCCGACGCTGTCGGGCGGTGCGACGCGGCCGTAGAGGAGAGTGTACGAGCCCGCGCGCGTCGCGCCCCAGTCCCAGCTCACGCCGTGCCACACGCCCCAGTTGTGATCGTGATACGACTGCGCGCCGTCATAGTGCTCACATCGCGCCGCAACACACATCGATCCCGTCGCGTTCGCGCGGAGCGCGGGCACCGCGTACCCGGATGCAAAGGGGCAACTCTCGTCCGTGTCCGCGCACTCGGCGATCGACGCGCCAGGAAAGAGAATGTTCGGCGCGGGCGTGACCGTGAGGTCGAGCGTGAGCGGTGCGCCGGCGCCGTTCTCGCGCGCGGATGCGCGAAGCGCGTAGCGTCCATCCGGGAGCAGGTGCACGCTCGACGTGCCGATCTCTAGATCGGCGCTGTCCGTGGAGAAATGCACCTGCTCCCTGCGCACATTCGAAGTGAAGCGGCGCGTGCGGCCGCCCTGCTCGCGCACGCTCACCGCCACCTGCCCTCCCCACTTTTCGCCCCGCACATCACCGCCGACGATGAACGAGATGAATGCCCACTGCCTCCCGCTCGGCGACAGCACGTTGAAGTAGTGCCATTCCGCCCAGCTCTCCGGATGCGCGACGTGCGCGGGAGGCATGTGAAAGTGATCGATGCTCGCGTAGAGCTCCTGCGGCGTTGGCGTGGCCCAGCGACGATCGCCATCGTCGTCGCGCCACGCGCCCGCGATGAGCGGCGGCAGCGCGTCCACCGAAGCGCTGTGCGACGGGATCTCCCCCGCCGCGCGCACCGTGTGCTCGATGCCGTGCGCGCGGAGATACAGGAGCTTGCCGTCGATCTGCGGAGCGACGGTCGCGACGTCGCGCGCGAGACGCGGCGAGGCGAGCAGCTCCCGGTAGATGAACCGGGCGTTGGCGATCGAAAAGAAGAGGCCGCCAACGCCGCCCGTCTTCATCACCTCAATGTCCATTCCCTCGGGGAGCACGGTCACCTGTCCACCGCCCACGAGCTTTTCGTCGCGCGCCTGCGCGAGCATCGCCTGCCCGATCGCGAGCAGCACGATCATGACACCAACGCCGAGCGAGTAGCCGAAGAGGAGAAAGAGTGAGCGGAGAGGGCGGTGAGCGAGATTGCGGAGTGCGAGCAGCGTGATCACGCGCGCGGCTCTCGCCAGGGTGGAGGACTGTCGGGGCGTGGCACCGCAAAGCGGAGCGCGGCGTCATCCTCGCCGATGATGCGCTTCGCGAGCTCCGCCTCCCCCGCATCGTGCACGCGCCGCGCGGGATCCGCGAGCAGCTCGGCCGCCTCCTCGCGCGTGAGCGTGCTCACGTACACGTCGGCCCACGGTCCGTAATCGAAGGAGAGATAGGCAGCGCGCTGCGCGATCCCTTCCACGAGCGGCTGGTCGCCGCGGATCGGAACGCTGAGCGTGGGCTGCAGCGCGGGCATGTCGAGCTCCACGAACGCCGCGCGATCGTACGACAGCGCGGGTGCCGGATGCGGCTTCGGGAATTGCGACTCGATCCGCGCAAAGTCCTGTGCACTGAGCGTGAAGGGCTGCCAGGAGACGTCGTTTCCGTGCGCGGTGCCCTCGCCTACTGCGAGGAGCTCGCGCACCTCGTCGCCGGAGCGTCCGTCAAAGAGATACGCGACGAGCGTGGACAGCGGCCACTGGCGAGTGGTCGCAACACCGGGAACGTCGTCCGCCGGCGTGATCCGCACCTTCATCACTCGATCATCCACGAGGCACCTCGTCCTGAACGATCTCGCCGTCGCGCATGTGCACGACGCGGCGCGCCGCGCGTGCGAGACTCTCGTCGTGCGTCACCACCACCACCGTCGTCCCATCCGCATTCAGCCGGCCGAAGAGCGAGATGATCTCCTGGCCCGTGCGTGCATCGAGCTCGCCCGTCGGCTCGTCTGCGAGCAGCAGCGACGGGCGATTCGCGAGTGCTCGGGCGATCGCGACGCGCTGCTGTTCGCCGCCGGACAGCTGCGACGGTCGATGCCGTACACGTTCCCCCAGATCCACGTATTGCAAGAGCTCAGTACTTCTCCGACGTCGCTCCGCGGACGACACGCCCGCCTCCGCCATCGGCAGCTCGACGTTCTCGCGCGCCGTGAGAATAGGCAAGAGGTAGAACCGCTGGAACACGAAGCCTATGTGCCGCAGACGGAAGTCGGTGACCTCGCGGTCGCCGAGCGTTCCGACGTTGCGCCCATCGATCTCCACCGTGCCGGAGGTCGGTGCATCGATCGCGCCCAGAAGGTTCAGGAGCGAGGATTTCCCACATCCGGACGGACCCACGATCGCCAGGTACTCTCCTTTCTCGATCTCGAGCGACACGCCGCGTAAGGCGTGCACGGCATCCCGCTCGAGCGGGTAATCCCGACGCACATCGCGGGCCCGGACGAGCGCGGTCATGCGACGGCCTCCTCGCGAAGCGTACTGGCCAGCGGAAGCGAGGCCGCCCGCCACGCCGGGTAAAGGCCGGCCAGCACGCCGCAGGCGGTGAGGAGCCCGATCGCGGTCCATGCGGCGCGCGGCTGGAAGAGGAAGAAGTCGATCGCGGCCGGCAGCCCCGGAAAGCGCGACAGGATCGCATTGAGGTAGCGCGCGGTCACGAGCCCGAGCCCGGTGCCGAGGATCGCTCCCGTGACACTCATTGCGGTGCCCTCGAGCACGATCTGCTCGACGACGTGTGCGCGCGAGATGCCGATCGCGCGCATCACGACGATCTCGCCCACGCGCTCGTTCACAGACACCGTCACCAGTGTGGTGACGAGAAGAAAACCGACTATGAGGCTGACGGCACCGAGGATGGCGCTGAGCTGGCGGAAATAGCTGAGGCGCTCGTCCACGCGCGCCATGGCATCCGCGGTGGAGATCACATCGATCGTTGGAAGCGCGGTGCGCATCCACGCCTTCACCTGGTTTATCCTGCCCGGATCGCGCAGCCTGACCATGAAGAGCGAGACGCGGTCTTCGCGCGCGACGCCGGTCATCTCCTGGAGCGTGCGGAGCGGGATGCCCACGGCGAGCTGTCCCGCGGCGAGATAGAGGAAGCGCGCGCGCCCCGCGACGACGAGCGCGCGCTCGCCGGAATGCGTACGGAGCTGCGGATCGAAGCCCGCAGCGATCCGAAGCGTGTCGCCGATCTTCGCGTGCGTCGCGCGCAGGAAATCATCGTTCGCGACGAAGCTGTTCGGCGTATTCGCGTCTTGCCCGTGGGCCAGCTGGTAGTCGCCCTGCGATGTGGGGTCGACGCCGAGCGCGAACGTCGTGATCGATGAGTCGCCGCGCAGCACGTGAACCGACGCGCCGAGCACGGGGCTCACGAGATCAATCTCCGGCCGTGCGCGCAGCGTGTCGGTGATCCGGCCCGCGCCGGCGATCGAGGCTTCGGTGTCGAAGGGGAGCGTTCCGCGCGGTGTGAGTCGCATCTGGAAGCCGCGGCTCAGCAGCAGCTCGCGAAACGACTCGCGCATGCCGGTGGCGAGCATCACCATGTCGAGCAGCATTGCGGCGGCGATCGCAACGCCGAGCACGGCGAGGATCGTGCGCGCGCGATTTCGCCGCAGGGACGCGAGCGCGAGCACGAGTCGCATCAGCGGCCGAGCAGTGCGAGCGGGTGGGTGCGGACGAGCCTGCGCGCAGCGAGTGCGCCGGCAACGACGCCGAGCACGAGTGAGAGGGAGACGGCGAAGAGGACAATGTCGCCTGTGACGAGTGCGAAGCGAAGCGGCGTCTGATAGCGCGCCTGATAGTGCAGGTTCACGAGTATCGATGTGACCCATCCGATCACCACGCCCACTCCGCTGCCGATCACTGAAACGAATGCCGCCTCGAGCACGACCGTGAGCATCACGGAGCGTCGCGAGATGCCGAGCAGCCGGAGGGCGGCGACGTCGCGCCGGCGCTCGTCCACCTTGAGGAGGAGGATGCAGAGCAGGAACACCGCGCTCGCGACGATCGTGATCACGCCGATCGCGCGATGAAAGCGGCTGACGACGGCAAAGGTCTCCGACGTCTCGACAGCGATCTCACGCGAGCGGTACGCACGAAAGCCGAACGCGGCGGCGTTGATCGCGCGCACGGCGGAGTCCGCGGCAGCATCGCCGCGCGTGGACACGGCGAAGCGATCGACGCGATCGCCGTAGCCGATGAGATGCTGGAGCTGGTCGAGATGGAGGTGCACGCGATAGTCGCTGCGGGCGATCTCGCTCGGATCGGCGCGCCGGCCGACGATCGCGGCGATGACGACGGAGTCCCCACCGCTGCCGGTGGTGGCGGAGACGACGACGGTGTCGCCGATGTGAAGATGCGCGTCCGCGGCGAGGCGCTGATCGATCGTGATCGTGCGGAGCTGAAGTGCGAGGAGCAGGGCGATCATGATCTCAAGCTAACGACCGTGGGATGTGTCCACGCGGCGCGTGCGGGTTGCGTGGCGGACAAGTGGTGGACGCATCACCTCACGCGAGAATCGACTGCGCCTCCTCCCAGAATTCGCGAACGAGATCACCGGCGGGCCGGCTCTGCGCGAGCGCGGCCGACTGTCCGGCCCACGCCTGCATGCGCTCGATGTCGCCGGTCGCGGCGGCGGCCGCGCGCATCGGTGCGGTGAGTGCGCGCTGCACGGGATACGGCGCGGGAGCGGGCGCATCCGGCGCCGTGGAGGCGCGCACATACGCGGTCGAGATGCTGCGCCCGGCGCGCCCGCTGAACACGCGGCTCACGATCGTGTTCTCGGGCGACGTGGTGGCAAGCGCATCGGCCCACGCCGGCGAGATCTTCGCCTCCGGACAGCGCAGTAATCCGGTGCCGATCTGCACCGCGCTCGCGCCGAGTGCGACCGCAGCAGCGACGCCGCGAGCATCGGCGATGCCACCGGTAGCGATCACGGGCACGCGCACCGCATCGACCACCGCCGGCAACAGCGCAAAAAGCCCCACGAGCTCCCGCTCGGCGAGCTCCGCCGAGAATGCCGCGCGATGTCCGCCGGCCTCCGCACCCTGCACGACGATGGCGTCGGCCCCAGCGGAAGCTGCGCGGCGGGCTTCTTCGACTGTAGAGACGATCGCGATCCAGTCGACGCCGCGCGCCTTGACGCGCGATACGAACTGCGGATCGAACATTCCCATCACGGAGGATACGATGGGCGCTCCCGACTCGAGCAGCGCGTCGCATTGCGCTGCGAAGTCGGGCGGCGTGGCGTCGCCCGCCTCGGGCGGTACGGGCGGCCCCCAGTGCGCGAGAAAGTCGCGCACGCGCGCCTCGTGTGCGGGATCTCGCGTGGGCGGCGGATCGGGGACCCAGAGGTTGAGCTGAAACTGCCCCGTCGACGCAGCGCGAACGCTGGCGGCCCACTCGAGGATCTCCGCGGGCTGCATGAGCAGCGCGCCGCATGCACCCAGCCCGCCCGCATTGGCGACGGCGATCGACAGCTCGGGCGCACTCGCGCCTGCCATGGGCGCGAGCAGTATTGGAACGCGAATGCGAAAGCGCTCGCAGAAGCGTTCGGTGCGACTTCGGAACGAATCGGATGTGCGTGGCATCGAGGGGATCGACAACGGGTGCGTGGAGCCGGGGAGCCGTCCACCTCAAATATGATGCGCTCCGGCCTGCAGACGGTCCCGCGGCGCTCCCTAGCTCTTCTTTGGCACCACGATCAGCGTGATCGAGCTCGCCGGGAAGCTCATCGTCATGCCGTTCGGCCGCATCCAGACGTCCGTGCCGTGCACGACCGCGGATGTGTTCGCGCCGCTGAAGGTGTAGACGCTCGACTTTCCCGCCGGTGCGAAGTTCGCGAGCGTAATGTGCGCGGCCTGTGCGGTCGCGCTCTTGTTGATGACCATGATCGTGAGTGCGCCGTCGCTCGAGCGCAGGGACGTGAACATCGCGACAGTCGACTGATCGGCGCTCGTCGAGCGCACCCAAGTGTCACCGTATTTGCCGCCCGCACCATCGTAGTTGCGATAGATGCGAAAGGCGTTCGCCGCAGGCCACGTGCGATCGGGTGGGCCCCAGAGCGTCGCGATATCGAGCCCTTCGCGACCGAAGATTCCGAAGAGATCCGCCTGCGCGAGAGCGCCGTTCACCGATTTCTGGCCACCCCAGTTGTACTCGGTGATGCCGATCTTCGTCCCCGGATAATTCTCATTCACCCATTTGTGGAACGTCGGGATGAGCTGCACGGGCGGATAATACTGGCCAATCCAGTTCTCCTCGCGATATGTGGGATCCCAGAAGGTGCGCGTCGACCGCAGGCGCGCGGCCTGCACGTCGGCAGTGCCGGGATTCTGACTCCAGTCGATTACGCCGGCCGGCGACGGATACCAATGCTCCGTGAAATAGTCGAGAATGCGCACGTGATTCGTCTGCTCGTAGTTGCGCATTTGCTGGAGATACCAGACCGCGTTGTACAATCCGCCGTTCGCCGCCGTGTTGCCAACGTAGATCGCCCAGCCGAAGTCCTCGGGTCCCGCGACGAGTGCCGTGGGATCTGCGTCCTTGATGCCGCGCGCATACTGAAGCGAGAGTGACGTGATCTCCTGGTATGTCGGAGCGGTGGGATGCACATTGCGATGGGTGTTCGCCCAACCGCCGGGCTCGTTGTCGAGCGCGTAGAAGCGCACGCCGCCCGCGCCCGAGTTGCCAAATTTCCCCGAGAGATGCGACACCCAGCTCTTCTGCGTGGCGACGCTGTTCGCCACGTGGATGCGCGCAATGTCGCTGTCGGCGAGATAGATCTGGCTGCCGTCCGTGTGCAGCCCGTTGCCGCAATCGGTTGTCACGCCGCGCACCGTGGGATGCACGTACGGATTCACCGACTGCTGCGGCCCGAACTCCGACACCGGATAGCTGCAGTCCCAGACGCTCACCTTGTCGATCCACGGAATGATCGGCACGGACACGAACGTCTTTGCGCCAGCGCTCAGGTCGCGCGTGAGGATCGCGTCCACCTGCGCGCCGGGCGTCGGAGTCGTGACTCCCCCGCCCGCCATGAAGTACCAGTCGAAGCCGGCGTTGCTCTGATCGACCTGCCAGTTGTAGCGCGTAATGCCGTCGCCGCCCCAGCGCGTGACCGCGATTCCGAGATCGCGGAGATAGGCTGCGTCCAGACCGAAGGTACTCACGCCGTAGATGTACGGGCTGATCGCGTGGTGGTCCGCCGTCGCATCGATCGCGAGTGCGGGCGCATTGGGATCGGTCGCGATTGGAGTCGGATAGACGAGTAGCGTGTCGCTCGCGCCGTGCGCGACACCGTTGCCCGTGGCGGACGCAGAGATCACCGCGTTGCCCGCGGTCGCGCCGCTCACGAGTCCGGCACTGGAGATGGTGGCGCCGCCACTCGCGCTCCACGTGACGGAATGGCCGGTGAGCACGCGTCCGCTCGCGGTCTTCACGGTGTCCGTCAATTGCATCGTGGTGCCAATGTCGAGCGTGTCGCGCGGCGCGACGATCACCACCGTCGCGGCGATCGAGTCCGTCACGGTGAGCGAAACGCTCCCCTGCACCGCGCCGCTCGTGGCAAAAATGGTGGCGCTTCCGATGTGGCGTGCGAGCACGACGCCCGCGGACGATACGCTCGCGACGGCGGTATCCGAGGTGAGCCAGCTGACCGGCGAGGTGAGCGGATTCCCGCTCGCATCCTTCGGCGTCGCGATCGCGGTGAGATGCGTGCCCACCTCGAGACTCGCATTCGCCGGCGTGACAGCTACCGTTGCGACGGTCGCCGGCGGCGTCGTGCTCCCGCCGTCGCCAGAGCTGGAGCAGCCGAGCACGAAAAGCGTGAGGATCGCACGCGCGCGGAGCGATGAGTGATGTGACATGTCGTCGTCTCCGAGTGGATGCTGCGACACAATGCAGCTTCGGGAACGACGACGCTCAGGCGAGGCGAGTCACGATGCGTAACGAAATGACGCTGCCAGCGGCGGAGATGCTACGAATCGATGCAGCGCGCGCACGGCTCCGTGCGCGCGCCCTCACATAACTAGTCGCGCATGAAATGACAGGTATAACCGCCGGGATTCTTGCGCAGATAATCCTGATGATAGCTCTCGGCGCTGTACCACGTGGAAGCCGGCTCGATGCTCGTGCTCACCGGACGCTTCCACTTTCCGGACGCGTTCACGCGCGCGATCACCCGCTCCGCGGCCGCCTGCTGCTCCGGTGATTGCGGAAAAATGGCGGAACGATACTGCGTTCCCATGTCATTGCCCTGGCGGTTCAGCGTGGTCGGATCGTGCAGCTTGAAGAACCACTTCTCGAGCAAGTCTTCGTAGCTGAGCACCGATGGATCGAACGTCACGCGAATCGCTTCCGCGTGTCCCGATTTGCTGTCGTGCGTGTCGTGATACGTCGGGTTCTCGAGCCAGCCACCCGTGTAGCCGACGTCGGTGTCGATCACGCCGGGCACTTTCCGCAGAATGTCCTCGACTCCCCAAAAGCATCCGCCTGCGAGCACCGCGACGTCCGTCTGGCGTGCATCGGCAACGGCGGTGGTGTTTTCCTTGTGTAGTTCGCTCACGTTCAGTCTCCGATCAGGTCAATCGTGTGTCAGAATCCTAGCTCACAACTCCATGTTCGCCCGTCTTCCCCGTCTTCGATCCGCGCACCAGCAGGATCGGCACCGTGCACCGGTGTCTGAGCGACTCTGCGACGCTTCCGTAAAATAAATCGGAGAAGAAGCGGTGGCCGTGCGTCGACATCGCGATGAGGTCGCACTGCTCGCGCTTCGCCGCAGCCGCGATCTCGCGCACCGGATCGCCGCTCGCAAGAATGGCGTCCGTCTCGAAGCCGTCACGCTCCAGCCCTGCCGCGACTCCCTCCAGATATGCACGATCCGCCTGGATCTCCTCGCTCTCGCGCAAATCCAGGCTATGGATATTGCGCGCGGCCCATCCGTCGGCGACATGGATGAGGATCACCGCCGCGTCGCAGAAGCGTGCGAGCGTGCGCACATGGATCAGGATCGCCTCGTCGTACGCAGAGTGCTCGAGGGGAACGAGGATGCGCTTGTACACCGTCACTGTCTCCCCGAGAGAAGCTGGACGATCAGCCACACGTTCAGCGCGGCGATGAAGAACGCCACGAAATACGAGAGCGCGCGCAGCCATCCCGGATTCACGAACTCGCCCATCTTCAGCCGGTCCGACGTGAAGCGCACCAAAGGAAATACGGCGAACGAGAGCTGAACGCTGAGCACCACCTGACTCATCACGAGCAGCTTCGCCGTCCCCGACTCACCATATAGAATGGCGACCACAACCGCGGGCACAATGGCCAGCCCTCGCGTTATGAGCCGGCGCACCCAGGCGCGCAGCCGAAGTTGGAGAAACCCCTCCATTACGATCTGCCCGGCGAGCGTCCCGGTCAGCGTCGAGTTCTGCCCCGACGCGAGCAGCGCCAGCGCGAACACCGCGCTCGCGCCGCCGACACCGAGCAAGGGCGTGAGCAGCGTATACGCCTGCTGAATCTCGGCGACATCCGTGTGCCCCGAGCGATGAAAGCTCGCCGCGGCGACGATCAGAATCGCCGCGTTGATGAAGAGCGCGAACGTCAGCGCGATCGTCGAATCGAGAAACGCAAAGCGCACCGCCTCGCGCTTGCCTGCCGCGGTCTCCTCGTATCGCCGCGTCTGCACGATCGACGAATGCAGATAGAGATTGTGCGGCATCACCGTCGCGCCGAGAATGCCCATCGCGATGTAGAGCATTCTTCGGATCGCGCACGATGTCCACGCTCGGCACGAAGCCACCGATCACCCCCGCCAGCGACGGCTTGGAGATCACGACCTCGAAGAGGAAGCACAACCCGATGGTCGCGATCAGCACGATCACGAGCGCTTCGAGCCACCGGAACCCCTTCGTCTGCAGAAAGAGCACGACGAGCACATCGAACGCCGGTGATGACGACTCCGAGCGCGATCGGAATGTGGAAGAGCAGATTGAGCGCGATCGCCGAGCCGATCACCTCGGCCAGATCGCACGCCGCGATCGCGGTCTCGCAAATGATCCACTGGAAGATCACGACCGGACGCGAATAGTGATCGCGGCACGCCTGCGCGAGATCGCGGCCGGTGACGATGCCGAGCTTCGACGAGAGCCCCTGCAGCAGCACCGCCATAAGATTCGACAGCAGGATCACACACAGCAGCCGATATCCAAACGCCGACCCGCCCGCGAGATCCGTCGCCCAGTTGCCCGGGTCCATGTAGCCGACCGCGATGAGATACCCGGGCCCCGCGAACGCCAGCAGCTTCCGCCACGATCGATGTGCCCTCCACCGGCACCGATCGATACGCCTCCGCCAAGCTCGGCGTAGCGCGCGCGTGTCTCCACCCCGGCTCGGGCTGCGGCGCCTCGTGCGCGGGAACTTCGGGGAGCGCCACTCAGCGCTCCTCGCCGAGCGCGTCGACGAACACTCCCTTCGCCGCCTGCGGCGTGAGACGCACGCGCTTGCCGCCGACTTTGAGCACGAGTGGCCCTTCGAACGGCTCCTGCGACACCAGCTCGATCGCGGTGCCGGGCGTGACGCCCAGCGCCTCGAAGTGGCGCAGCAGCTCGGCGTCCTCGTCGCTCACGCGACGCACGATCAGTCGCGCCGGTGAGCGCTGCTCCGTGAGCGGGAGGTTCGAGGTGGGTGCGATGGTGCCAGCGCGCGTCGGAATCGGGTCGCCGTGCGGGCACGCGGTGGGATGGCCGAGCAGCTCGTCGATCTTGTCCTCGAACTCCTCGCTGATGTGGTGCTCGAGCCGCTCGGCCTCCTCGTGCACGCTGTCCCACGAAAAACCCATGGCCTGCACGAGATAGAGCTCGATCAGCCGGTGATGCCGGATAATCTCGAGCGCGAGCTTCTCCCCTGCACGCGTGAGCTTGACGCCTTGATATGGTGCGTGCGTAATGAGCTTCAGCGCGGAGAGCTTGCGCATCATCTTGCTCACCGCGGGCGCGCTCACATGCAGTCGATCGGCCAGCTCTTGCGTCGCCACGCTGCCGGTCTGCGCGTGGGCTTTATAGATGGCCTTGATGTAGTCTTCGACGGAGGGAGAGGGCACGCACGCACCGATTAACTATGGTTAACTCATATTAGAAGCGCGGTTAACCAGAGTCAAGCATGTGGTGGTGCCCCTTTCGGCAGGTCAGATCAGGAGAGGCGCGACAGCAGATCGCGGAGAATGCGTTCGGTGAGTCCCCAGATCGTATAGCGCTCGTGCACGAAGGCGCGTACGATGCGCACGGTGCCGTTCGACAGAGTCACCTCCACCTGGCGCGAGACGTCCTCGCCCTGAAATGCGGCGAGCGGCACCCAGAATGCGTCTGCGACCTCGTTGCTCAGCGAGAGCGTGACGTCCTGCGTGAGATGCACGACAAACGGCGCAATCGAGAGCGGCGGAAGCGCGGTCGACATCGGGTTCACGCGCTCGAGCGCACCGAGCACGCGACCGGCCGTGTGGATGTCGACGCCGGTCTCCTCGCGCGTCTCGCGCAGCGCGGTGTCGAGGAGCGTCGCATCATGGGGCTCGCGACGCCCGCCGGGAAAGGCGATGTGCCCGCTCCATGGATCGCCCTCGTAGCTCGCGCGCTCGATCATGAGGAGCTCGAGCGTGCCGTTTTCCGCGACGCGGAAGATCACGGCCACCGCTGCGTCGCGCACGTTCGGCACGGGCGCGGGCGCAACGGCGGCGGCGGGCGCCAGCGCCCCCTCGAGTCGCGCGAGCGTGTCGGTCGCGGTCACGCGCTCGGCGCCGCTACTCCTCGACGTCGCCGCCCGCATCAACCCAGGCGGCGATTCCGCCAGCGAGCGACGTCGCCTTGATGCCCTGCGCGCGCAAGGTTTCCACAGCTTGCGCGGACCGTGCGCCGCGACCGCAGTAGACGACGACTTCGCTGTCCGGGAACTGCGCGAGCGCCTCGTTCGCTACGGTGCTCACGCGGGCGAGCGGAATGTGAATCGCGCTCGGGATCCGAAACAGATTCCACTCGTTCTGCTCGCGGACGTCGAGGAGGACGTTCTGCTCACCGCGCTCGCGACGCTCGCGAAGCGCGGCGGGGGAAATCTCGTTGGTGGGTGCGTCTGACATCGTGATCGAGTGCAGGATCGAGTGCAGGGATGTGAATGGCGTGCTCATGACGCTGCAAACACGAGTCCACTCTGCCGGGACAGCTCGGCGGGGGCCCCGAGTGGGAACGTCCACTGATCGGGGATGTGTCCGATCGGGATGCCGCTCACGACCGGACCGCGCACGTGCGTTGCCGCTTCCCGGAAAAGTACATCGAGTGAGAGGGGCGCCGCTCCGCTTTCATCGCCGCGGTCGGTGAAGGCGCCGAAGCAGAGTCCGGCGACACGCGCGAGCGCGCCCGAGAGGATGAGCTGCCGGAGCATGCGATCAATGCGATAGAGCGGCTCGTTCACGTCCTCGAGCACGAGGATCGCTCCGTCGAAGCGTGGAGCGTAGGGAGTGCCGAGAAGCGCACAGATGAGGGCGAGATTCCCGCCTTCGAGTGGACCGCGCGTGGCGCCCTCCTGCAACCAGGTTAGTGGAGCGCCGCCAGTGAATGGATCGCGGGCGCGGGTAGTGGCGCTCACGAGAGACTCGCGCGAGAAGGGTGTGAGCTCCGCGCGCGCGGTGGGGCCGTGATAGCTCACGAGCGCGGCGCGCGCGCGCACAGCGAGATGGAGTGCCGTGATGTCCGAGAAGCCGATGATCGCTTTCGGCGTGCGGCGGAGCGCGTCGTAGTCGATCGCGTCGAGCAGGCGCATCGCGCCGTATCCACCGCGCAGGCACCAGATGGCATCTGATTCGCGGATTGCGGATGACAGCGTTCAGATCAGCGAGTCGCGAGGCGTCGCTGCCGGCGAGATATCCCTCGCGCGCGAGCGCGTGCGGCGAAACGTGCGGCTCCCATCCGAGATCGCGCACGTTGTGCATTGCACGCTCGAGCTCCACTTCGCTGGCGAGCGGGCCCGCGGGCGCGAGCAGCGCAACGCGTGCGCCGGGGGAGAGTGGCGGCGGCGCGATTGGCAACGCGCTCATGATTGTCTGTATCCGATCATCCGTGGAAGCGATCAAATGGCATACGCCATGCTTTTTTCTGAGCGATCGGGCGAGCAGCCCGACGTGATTGCCAAGAGTTCGATGGACGCTTCATGGATGGAGGATACTCACGTGGCGGATCAGAATCGAAATCAAGGCTCGGAAGACGGGCCCCTGGACGACGGCAATGTCAGGTCGACACCACGGGGAACGGAAGGGATGGGCGCGAGCGGCTCGGGGCGGAGTGGTAGTGGAGGCGGCGGCAGCAGCGGTGGAAGTGGCGGCAGCAGCGGTGGCAGCAGCGGTGGCAGAAGCGGTGGCTCGGGCGGAAGTGGCGGGAGCGGTGGTAGCAGTGGCGGTTCTGGCGGCATGGGTGGGAGCTCCGGCGGATCGGGCGGCATGAGCGGGAGCAGCGGCGGCTCGGGTGGCAGTCGCAGCGCCGGAAGCGGCTCGCGCGGCTACGGCTCGGGCGGCGCCGATCAGACGGATTCAGATGAGGATCTCACCGCCGGTGACGAAGGCGATGACGAGATCATCGATGGTGGCACGGGATCGGGTGGCTCGGGAAATCGCTGACGACACGCATCGCAAACAAAACGGGCGCTCCTCGGAGCGCCCGTTTTGTTTTGCGGCCCACTCACGCGCGCGATAGCTTGCGCGCGTGCATTCCGCATGGATCTTCGCGTGCCTGCCCTGGGTGCTCGGCCCCCTCATCATGATCTGGCGCGCGCGCGGCTCTCCGTCGCTCGCAGCGCTGACGAGTGAGATCCCGCCACAGCCGCCACTCGTGTCCGTGATCGTACCGGCGCGCAACGAGGCGCACAACATTGAGGCGTGCGTTCGCTCGATTCTCACCTCGCGCTGGCCGCAGCTCGAGGTGATCGTCATCGACGATCGCTCCGAAGACGACACCGGGGTCATCGTGCGCGCGATCGCTGCGACAGACACACGCGTGCGCGTCGTGAGTGGCACGCCCGTACCCGATGGCTGGTTCGGCAAGCAGTGGGCGTGCGCGCAGGGCGCGAACGGCGCGCGTGGCTCCACACTCATCTTCACCGACGCTGACACCACACATTCGCCTACGCTCATCCCGCGTACGATGCAGGCGATGCGCAGCCGCTCACTTGATTTCCTCACGGTGGCCGGCTTCCAGGAGCTCGGCTCGTTCTGGGAGCGTGTGGTCATGCCGCAGGTGCTGTACATGATCGCGACGCGCTACGGCGGCGCTGGCGCGGTGAATCGCTCTCGCCACTCGCGTGACAAGATCGCGAACGGTCAGTACCTGTGCTTCACGCGCACGTGCTATGACGCGATTGGAGGACACGAGGCGGTGCGCGGAAAGGCTGCGGAAGACCTCGCGCTCGCGCAGCTCGTGAATACGCGGGGCTTCCGCGGCGAGCTCGTGGTCGGCGAGCGCGAGCTCTCCACGCGCATGTACACGTCGCTCAGCGAGGTGGTCAACGGCTGGACGAAGAACATGGTGACGGCCGGCGCAGACACGCTGCCACGCGTACCCGGCACCCGACTGCTGCTTCCGCTGCTGCTGCTGGTCGTACCTCTGATGCATCTCGCGCCGGTGCTCACGCTCGCGGCATCGCACGTGATCCCAATGTCGCCTGGTGCAGTGCTGTGGGCAGAGGTGTGCAGCTCGGCGCTGCTCGTCTGGTGGGCGCTCATTTACGTCCGCGCCTTCCGCCTATCGCCGCTCTACGCGCTCGCGCTCCCGATCGGCGCGGCGGTCGTGATCTTCATCATCACGCGCGCGACCTCGCGCGGGCGCAACGTCGAATGGAAGGGACGACGCTACCAGGCCGGCTGACGATGCAGGAGCGCGAGTCGGTTTAGCGCCGCGCGCGGTGTGACGATGACGAAGCCCGCACCCCGCACGCTTAAGGTGCCGCGTGCTCGCCCTCCGTCCCGCCGCCCAGCTCCTCTCCGCCGCACGCGACATCGATTCGTTGGCCGCGATCGCATCCGTCGCCGGCTTCACCGCTTCCGCGCTCCCGCTCGACACTGCCGCGCGCACGGCACTCGGCGTGCACGATCTCGCATGCGACCTCCGCGTCATCGCGGGTGCCGGGACACTCCGCGCGCTGCTCATCGAGAGCCCCGCGCGACTCTCGCTCCGCGACTGCATCTCGACGCTCGCCGCGCGTCTGTCCGTTCGCGCGCCGCACCTGCTCTGGCTGGTGCTCGCTGCGAGACGCGAGAGCTCGGAGATGGCGCTCGTCGCGTGGTCGGCGGAGCGCTCGGGCGCGCCCCGAGTGTCTGCGCTTGCGGTCGACCGCGAGCACGTGCTCCCGAGCAATGCACAGGCGGTGGCATCGCTCGCATCCGTCAGCGACGCAGCCGACGTGCTGACGCACGCGTCGTGGCTCGAGATTCTGGGACGCGAGGCGCTCACGCGTCGCTTCTATCGCACGCTCGAATCCGTTGTGGGCGAGGTCGCGGCCGACGCGCGCGGTGACGCGCCACGCGAGGATCGCCACGAGATCGCGCTGCTGCACGTGTCACGCCTCCTCTTTCTGTCCTTTCTCGAGACAAAGGGGTGGCTCAATGGCGACGGGCGCTTTCTCGCGAACGGCTTCTCCCGCTGTATGGAGCGCGGAGGCCACTATCACCGTCGCGTGCTGCGGCCGCTCTTCTTCGGAACGCTCAACACGCCGGTCGCGTCGCGCGCACCAGCGGCACGTGCCTTCGGTGCAATCCCGTTTCTGAACGGCGGTCTCTTCGCGCCGTCGCCACTCGAACGGAGATGGCCGAAGCTCGAGCTCACTGACTCGTCGCTCGGCCGAGCGTTCGGGGAGCTGTTCGCACGCTACCGGTTCACTGCGCGCGAGGACAGCGACGCGTGGTCCGAGGCTGCAGTAGATCCGGAGATGCTAGGCAAGGCTTTCGAATCTCTCATGTGCTCGCAGGAGCGGCGCACGAGCGGCGCATTCTACACGCCGCAGGCGTTGGTGCACGATGTGACTCGCACCGCGCTCGGCAGCGCGCTCGTCCATGGTGCGCTATCGCAGGAGATGCTGGACCGCGCGCTCGCGAACGAGTCGATTCCGCCAGAGGCTGCGGCGCAGCTGCGCGAGCGCGTCGCGAGCATGCGCGTGCTCGATCCGGCGTGCGGGTCGGGCGCTTTCCTCGTGCACACGCTCGAGACCATGGCCTCCCTGCTCCAGCGCACCGGCGATGCACGGGCACTCTCGACCATTCGCCGGGAGCTGCTCACGCGCTCGATCTTCGGCGTGGACGTGAATGCGACCGCAGTGTGGCTGTGCGAGCTCCGGCTCTGGCTTTCCGTCGTGATCGAGAGCGCCGAGTCGGATGGCATGCGCGTTGCGCCACTTCCCAATCTCGACCGCCACATTCGCGTCGGCGACTCGCTCGCGGGCGATGCATTCGAGGACGTGCGCGGCGTGGGCGGCGGCGTCATCGCACGCATGCGCCAACGCTACGCGCGGGCGACGGGCGCACGGAAGCGAACGCTCGAGCGCGCACTGCACCGCAGCGAGCGCGCCTTTGCCCTCGCCCACGTGGCAGAGCAGATGGAGCGTTGCTCGGCGCGGCGTCGCGACCTGCTCGCCGCGATCCGCGGGCGCGACCTCTTCGGCGATCGGGTGCGCCCTACGCCGCAGGAGACAGCGCGTCTCGGCCGCGAGCGCACACGCGCGCGGGAGCTCGCGGCGCGGCGCCGCGCGCTTCGCTCGGGAGGCGCGCTGCCGTTCGCGTGGGCCACGCACTTCCCCGACATCGCACAGCGTGGCGGCTTCGACCTGGTCATCGGCAATCCGCCGTGGGTGCGGCTCCATCGCATCCCCGCAGAGGCGCGCGCCGCACTGCGCGCGCGATTCGCGGTGTTCGGCGGCGCTGCGTGGGAGCGCGGCGCGCGCGGCGCCAACGCCGGCGCGGGCTTCTCTGCGCAGGTGGATCTCGGCGCGCTCTTTCTCGAGCGTTCACTCGCGCTCACGCGTGAAGAGGGCGCGCTCGCGCTGCTCCTCCCCGCCAAGATGTGGCGCTCGCTCGCGGGCGGCGGCGCGCGCCGGCTCCTGCGCACAGAAGCCCGCGTGCTCGCGTTCGACGACTGGTCGGAATCGCCCGCCGCGTTCGATGCGGTGGTCTATCCGTCGCTCGTGGTCGCTCGCAAGGGAACGGAGCATACGCTTCCGCCCATCCTCGCGTCCATGCATCGGAAGCGTGACGTGTTGCGCTGGAGCGTGCAGACGTCGCGCCTGTCGTTCGACGACGATCCCGCGAGCCCGTGGATCGCGATTCCGCCCGCGGTCCGCGATGCTTTCGATCGTGTGGGCGCAGCTGGCATCCCGATCGGCGATTCCCCATTCGGCGCGCCGCTGCTCGGCGTCAAGTGCGGATGCAACGAGGCGTTCATCGTCGCGCGCGAGGAGCGCGGTATCGCGAGCGACTCCGCGACCGTCGCAGTGCATGCCGGAGAACGGCGCGCCGCGATCGAGCGATGCATGCTCCGCCCGCTGTTGCGCGGCGAGGGTGCCACTCCCTGGCGCGCGACGCACGGGAGTGAGTCGATCATCTGGACGCACGATGAGTCGAGCGGCGCGCCGCTGGTCGCGCTTCCGCCGCTGGCGGCGAAGTGGCTCGCGCCCTGGCGCCGAAGGCTCGCCGCGCGCAGCGATGCGCGTGCCGGGCGCGCGTGGTGGACGCTCTTCCGCACACCCGCCGCCTCGAGCACTCGCGCGC
The DNA here is from genome assembly GCA_963792685.1 of uncultured Gemmatimonadaceae bacterium. GTDB lineage: Bacteria > Gemmatimonadota > Gemmatimonadetes > Gemmatimonadales > Gemmatimonadaceae > FEN-1250. The sequence goes on from CAWBWW010000001.1 coordinate 337,184, forward strand.
GGGTCGTCTGGGCAGATATGGGGCGTACGCCACGTGCACTGCTACTCGGCGCGGGAGATCCAACCGTGCCGCTCAACAGCTGCTACGTGGTTCCGTGCGATGACCACGACGACGCGCTCGCGCTCACCGCGCTGCTCAACTCTCCGCTTGCGGCGTCGTGGCTCAACGTGCTGGCCGAGCCGGCGCGCGGCGGCTACCACCGCTACCTCGGGTGGACGGTCGCGCTGCTCCCGCTGCCGCGCGATTGGCGCTGTGCGCGCGACACGCTCGCGCCCCTCACCGAGCGTGCGCTGAGGGGGCAGGTGCCGAGCAACTGCGAGCTGCTCGAGGCCGCGGCGCGCGCGTACGGCTTGCGCGCAGCGGAGATCGCGCCGCTGATCGCGTGGGCCTCGCGATGACGGTCGCGAGGATCGTACGCGCGTCAACGGTCCGCGCGCTCATCGCGGCGCATTGGCTCCCCGAGGGGGGCGCGCCCGGCGCGCTCGGATCAGTGACGCTGCACGAGCATCAGCGGAGCGCCGTGGATCGACTGCGCGCTCTTCTGGCCGAGCACCGCGGTGCGCTGCTGGCTGACGAGGCTGGCCTGGGCAAGACGTACGTCGCGGCGGCGCTGATGCGTGACTCCGCCCGGCCGCTACTCGTAGTGCCCGCGGCGCTCCGCCCAATGTGGCGCGACGCGCTCGCGGCATCCGGCGTGCGCGCGACGATCGTGTCGTACAGCGCGCTCTCGCGCGGCTCCGTGCCCACGGGAGAATTCGACCTCCTCGTGCTCGACGAGGCGCATCACGCGCGCACCGCGACCACGCGGCGCTATGCGGCGATCGCGTCCCTCGCCGCCGGCGCGCGCGTGCTGTTGCTCACGGCAACGCCAGTGCACAATCGTCGCGCCGAGCTGGCCGCGCTCTTCGCGCTCTTTCTCGGCACTCGCGCATACGCGATGTCGGACGAGGCCCTTGCGGCATTGATCGTCCGTCGCGAGCGGGTGGACGTCGCGAACGCCGTTGCGATTCCGGACTCGCCGGCACCGGAGCGCATCATCGTGCACGACGACCGATCCTTGCTCGAACCGCTGCTCGCACTGCCGCCGCCGCTCCCTCCCTCCGATGGCGGCGCGGGCGGCGCGCTTCTCACCTGGAGCTTGCTGCGACAGTGGGCATCGAGTCGCGCCGCGCTGTCAGGTGCGCTGCGCCGCCGGATCGCGCGCGGGCTCGCGCTCGAGAGCGCACTCGAGGAAGGGCGGTACCCGGATCGGCGCGAGCTCAAGGCGTGGACCTCGGTCGACGACGCGATCCAGCTCGCCTTTCCGCAGTTGGTTGCTGGGCCGGTCGCTGCGCCGGCGGAGCTCCTCGATCGGGTGCGCGCGCATGTGTCTGCGTCGCGCGCGCTGCTCGCCCTCGTGCGCACCGACGACGGCGTCGACGCATCTCGCGCCCAGGCCGTTCGCGACATCCGCGCGCGTCATCGCGACGCAAAGGTGATTGCGTTTTCCCAGTTTGCAGACACGGTGCATGCGCTCTTCGCCGAGCTGCGCGCCGAGCGCGGGGTGGCGGCGCTCACCGCGCGCGGCGGACGGATCTCCAGCGGTCGCCTCTCGCGTCAGGAAACGCTCGAGCGTTTCGCTCCGCGTGCGACTGGAGCGCGGGCCGCACCGGAAGCCGAGCGCATCGACCTGCTCCTCACCACCGATCTCGCGAGCGAGGGACTCAACCTGCACGACGCATCCGTGGTCGTTCACCTGGACCTTCCATGGACTCCGGCGCGCCTGGAGCAGCGCGTCGCGCGCTCGCGGCGACTGGGCGCGCAGCACACGCACACGCACAGCTACACGCTCGCGCCACCCGCCAACGCCGAGATGGTGCTCGCAATAGAGCGACGGTTGAGGCAGAAGCTGCGCACGATGGAAGAGGTGATCGGCACCACGGGTGCCGTGCTGCCTGATTTGGCCCCAACCGATGCGCGAGCCCTTCCCCGGAGACCGAGCAGCGCGCGTCTGCGCGAGGATGTCGATCGTGCCGTTCGCGCCTGGAGGGGCACGGATACCGGAGCTGTTGAGAGCGAGGATGCGTCGCGACTCATCATCGCTTGCGTGGCGGCGCCACGTCGCGCAGTGCTCGCGCTGGCAGTGGACGGCTACCGGCCGGTGCTCGCGGCAAGCGCATGGCAGGGCGACGGCATGGATGACGATGGCCATGCCGTTCTGGCCGAGGATGCGGGCGTCGTACTCGATGCGATCAGGCTCGTAACCGGCCCGGATGCCGCGCTGAGCGATCACGTACGTGGAGACGCAATCGCGCGTGCGGAGCGGTGGCTCGCGCATCGGATGGGCGCGCAGGCGAGCGGGGCGCTCGCATGGCGCGGCACGTCGCGCAGAATCGCGCTGCGGCGCATCGCCGGGCTGTCGTCCCGCACGCCGCAGCACAGGCGGGCGCTCATCGCTCCGCTAACGATGGTCGCGCGCCGCGTGGTGACCGCGCCCTACGCGCTGGGGGTCGAGCGGGTGCTGGACGAGCTGGCGAGCGCGCCTCTTCCGGACGAGGCGTGGTTGCGAGCGCTCGCGTCGTTCGGCGCGATGCATGGCGCCGGCGAAGGCGAGCGCGTCAACTCGCGACTCGTGGCCATTATCGTGGCGGGCTGACTTCGCCTCGCCCACTCTTGCCTTGCGTCGCGACCGTTGAGAAGCTATTTGCTTGATAGCTGCACAGGCCGCTCTGTTCGCATGAGGTTTGGAGGCGATTGACATGAACTCGACACTCGCGCGCGACGTCACCGCGTGGCGACTCACGGCAGTCCCGGCGACTCGCCTCTTCGCGCTCGCCGCGATCGCATTCGTGGTCGCCTGCACTTCGCGCGAGTCCGCATCCTCTGGAGAGAGCGCCGCGACAGTCGCCGGACCGAATGCACAATCCGCCACGGGGCGCGGGCACTTGCAGCTCACCGGTGATGCGACGGTCGACACGGACTTCGCGGTCGAGCAGTGCTCGATCGGCCCTGCCGGCGAAGGGATGCTGAACGGCTATCACATGAGCGCGCGCCCGTCGCACGGAACGGTGCAAATGCTGACCGTGGCCCTGCAGAGCTATGAGCGCGATGGATCTTTCTCTCCCCCCGCGGACACTGCGAAGAGTCCGATCATGGGGAAGCGGGGCGTTGGCGGTCCCCTTACGATGTCCATCGGCCGCGAGAATTCCACCGTGCCGATTCCGGTGCTCGCGAAGCCGGACTCGAAGCTCACCATCACGATCTCGGACAGCGGCTCGCGTGGTACCGCGGAGTTCACCGATCTCACGTCGCCCGTCGCAATGGAGGACGTCGACATCAAGGCGCCGCTCCATGCGAAGCACAAGTCGTTCTCAGGCTCGGTGAGCTGGCGCTGTGCGAGCGTGGAGCATCTCGATTCGGCGACCACGAACGCCGCTCAGGGAATGCTCAAGGGGCTGACGCCGGTTCATTAGCGCAGCGCGAGGAGTACCCTGTCGCTCGCAGTATCGATGTCGACGGCCGCTTCTTCCATGTGAATTCGGCGCACCGCCCCTCCCTGGGCGCGCAGCCATCGCCCGGCTCCCGCGTCGCCCTCGAGCGCGAGCAGCGCCGCGAGATGCTCGCACCCGATCACCGCCGGTACGCCAACTGTCTCATCGTACTCGGCCGCCACGATTCGATGTCCCTCCTTCAGGCCATCGAGAAGCCGGCATAGCTCGATCGCGCCGACGAGCGGCTGATCCGCAGCCATGATCAGCACTGCATCCGCGCGCCGGTCGAGGCGCAGCACCTCGCGCATGCCCGCCACGAGCGACGACGCAAGCCCGTCGCGCCAGCGCTCGTTCTGCACGATCGCCACGGACGCCACGCCCTCGAGCGCGCAGGCGATGCGTGCTTCCTCGCAGCCGAGCACGACGAACACCGGATCCGCGCCCGCCTCACTCGCCGCACGCGCGGCACGGCGCACGAGCGGCTCGCCCCGAAATTCTATCAGCTGCTTCGGCTCACCCAGCCGCGTAGAACCGCCCGCGGCCAGCACCACCGCCGCGATCCGACGCGGCGCGTCAGACAAGCGTCGCCGACTCGTGGATCGACGCGGCCCCCTCGCGTAGATGCGCCCCCGTGCGGGCGTGCATCACAGCGCTCACCTCCGCCACGATAGACAACGCGATCGATTCTGGGCCGTCGCCGCCGATGTCGAGCCCGATCGGAGCGAACAGTCGCGCGCGCATCTCGTCCGACAGCGCGCGTCCACGCGAGTCCAGGTCGCGCAGCAGCCGTGTCGTTCGGTCGCGAGGGCCGAGCACTCCGATATATGCGGCGCTGCTGTGCGCGAGCGCGTCGAGATAGTCGAGATCGCGCTCGTAGTTGTGAGACATGATGATGGCCGCGGATCGAGCCCCGAGCGCGACGATCTCACTCAGCTCCTCGCTGCGCGCGCACTCGACCACCTGCGCACCGCCGAATCGCTCCGGCGGAATCAGCGATGCAGGGCGCGGATCTACTACCGCCACTCCCCAGCCGAGCGATATCGCGAGCCGTGCGACGGGAACGGCGTCGGGACCGCTGCCACAGACGATGAGCTCGATGCCTGGGATCACGAGCTCGAACGACAGCTGTGCCGTCACGGCTTCATCGAGCGGGCGTTCTTCGCTCTGCGGAAGCGCGTACTCGAGCGTCATCCCGCGGCGGCCGCTCACCTGACCGCTCCACGCGTCGGCAATCGCCGCATCGATCAGCGCGCTCTTCCCCCAGTCGCCGTCGCGATTCACGTCCATGGGTGCGCGCACGAGCACGCGCGCGCCAACTTCCGGCGCGCCGGCGCCCGACCCGCGCACCACCGTCGCCATCACGCTCGGCGCCGGCGCATCGAGCGCGCGCGTGAGCATCGCGCCGAGCATGCCCGCGCTCTGCGGCGTGCGCCGCTCGAGCAGAATCTCCACGAGACCGTTGCAGCCGGTGCCGAGCCCCCACACGAGCTCGTCGTCCGAGCGACCGTCGTACGTCATCACCTCCGCCGTGCCGCTCTCGCGCACGCGGCACGCGCGTTCGATAATCTCACCCTCGAGACAGCCGCTGCTCAGCAGTCCGACAGTCGATCCGTCCTCGCGGACGAGCATGCGCGCGCCGACCGCGCGGTACGTCGTGCCTTCGGAGCGCACGACGCTCGCGAGAACGACACTCTCGCCGCGGTCGGACGCGCGAAGCAGCTCGCGCGCGATCGCGCGCTGCTCACTCATGCGCGCATCTCCCGCGCATCACACGACCTTGTCGAGCGTCACCGGCAGATCCCGCACGCGCTTCCCCGTCGCATGAAACACCGCGTTCGCGAGCGCCGCGGTGATCCCCGTGGTTCCGATTTCGCCGATCCCTTTCACACCAATCGGATTCACCTGCGTATCGTGCTCCTCGACAGTGCTCACGTCGATGAACGGCACATCCGCATTCACCGGCACGTGATACTCCTCGAGATTCGCGTTCACGTACCTGCCGTAGCGCGGATCGATGTACGTCTCTTCCATCAGCCCCATCCCCATGCCGTAGACGATCCCGCCCATGAGCTGACTGCGCGCCGTCTTTGCGTTGAGCACGTTCCCCACGCCATACACGCCCACCACGCGCGGCACACGGATCTGTCCGAGGTCGCGATCCACACGCACCTCGGCGAACACTGCGCCGAAGGCGTGCATCGACAGCTCCTCCGCCTCCTTCCCCGGCTTCTGCGTCGCCTCCGCGTCCACAGGCTGGCCGCCGTGCCGCGCGATGAGCGCCGCGTACGACTCCGACTTTGATGGATTGGTGCCGAGCGACATCGTGCCGTTCGCGACGCGGACATCGTCCTCGGCCGCACCGTGCAGCGGCGATTGCGCATCGCCGATCGCCATCTGCACGACCTTGCTCCGCACCGCGAGTGCCGCCGCATGCACTGCGGAGCCCACGGATGCCGCCGTCTGCGATCCCCCCGACACCGGCGTCTCCGGCATGTCGGTGTCGCCGAGCTCGAAGCGCACGTGCTCCGGTGAAATGCCCAGTGCATCCGCCGCGACCTGCGTCATCACGGTATAGGTGCCGGTGCCGAGATCCTGCGATCCCGCGCGCACCCACGCGCGGCCATCGGGGAGAATGCGCGCAGCCGCCTTGGCCTGTGATCGCCGCGTGGGGTATGTCGCCGTCGCCATCCCCCATCCGATGAGCGCATCGCCGTCGCGCATCGAGCGCGGCTCCATTGTGCGCTTCGCCCAGCCGAACTTCTCGGCACCGATTGCGTAGCACTGCGTGAGCGATTTGCTCGAGAACGGCTTTCCCGTCTGCGCATCCTTATCGGCGTAATTCTTCAGGCGGAACTCGATCGGATCCATCTTGAGCGCGTACGCCATCTCATCCATGGCGCTCTCGATCGCAAACGTCCCCGACGCTTCGCCAGGCGCGCGCATGAAGGTGGGGGTTCCCATGTTGAGGCGCACGAGCTTGTGATCGGTCACCGCGTTCGGGCACGCGTAGAGCATGCGCGTCACCACCGCGCATGGCTCCATCCACTCCTCGAGCTCCGAGGTGGCAGAGGTGCTCACGTGACGAAGCGCGGTGAGCGTGCCGTCCTTCTTCGCGCCCAGCGTGATGCGCTGCACGGTGCGAGGGCGGCCGCCGACAGGGCCGAACATTTGGCGACGCGTCAGCTCGATCTTTACCGGCCGCTTGAGCTCGCGCGCGGCCATCGTCGCGAGCATCACGTGCGACCACACCGATCCCTTTGACCCGAAGCCGCCGCCCACGAAGTGCGAGACGAGTCGCACGTTCTCGGTGGGCACGCCGAAGGTCTTCGCTACGACGTTGCGCGCGGGAAATATCCCCTGTGATGAGTCGTAGAGCGTGGAGATGATCGCCTTCCCACTGCGCGATTGTGGCGTGCAGCTCCATCGGATTGTGCTGTTCGAACGGAGTCGTGTACGTGTACTCCGCGTGCACGTCGGCCTGCGCGAGCCCCGCGTCGAAGTCGCCGCGCGTCGTCGCGACGGGCTCCTTCCCGCCCGCGGGACGTCCACTCCCAGTCGTCGGCGCGGGTGGGGCGGTCGCCATGTCGAGCTCGGGCTTCTGCTCCGTGTACGTCGTGTGCACGAGCGCAGCCGCCGCCTTCGCGTGCTCGAGCGTGTCCGCGACGACGAGCCCAATGGGCTGGCCGTTGTAGTGCACGAGATCGTCCTGCATGAGCGAGACCCAGCGCCCCGCCGGAGGATCGAGTGCCGGCTTGGGCCCGTGCGGCAGCCTCGGCGCGTTCTCCGGCGTGTATACGACGAAGACTCCCGGCGCCTTCTCGGCGCGCGCGGTGTCCATGTGCGCCACTTTTCCGCGCGCGATCGTGCTCGTGATCATCACCGCGTGTGCGACGTTCGCCACGGGCATTTCAGCCGAGTAGCGTGCGCCGCCGGTGACCTTGAGTCGTCCGTCGACGCGATTCATCGGCGCACCCACGCTCGGCACCATCTCTGTTTCGGTGCTCATGCCATCACCTGCGTCAGCGCGCGGACAATTGTTTTCTTCGCGAGTCGCGCCTTGAACGTGTTGTTCTTGTGCGCCACCGCGCCGCGAAGCGCGATGTCCGCGGCGGCCGCGAATGCCTCCGGCCCCGCGGTCTTGCCGATGAGTGACTGCTCGGCCTCGTGTGAGCGCCAAGGCTTCGTGCCCACACCGCCGAGCGCGAGACGTACGTTGCGGATGCGCGATCCGTCGAGATCGAGCGCGACCGCGGCGGATGCGAGCGCGAACGCGTAGCTCGCGCGATCACGCACCTTGAGGTAGAGCGATCGCGTCGCGAACGTAAGCGCGGGAATGTCGATGGCGGTGATGAGCTCGCCGTGCTGCAGCACCGTCTCGCGCTCGGGATGCGAGCCAGGGAGCAGATGAAATTCCGCGAACGGGATTCCACGCTCGGCGCCTCTGGGGCCGCGCGCGCGCACAGTGGCATCCAGCGCGATGAGAGCGACCGATAGATCGGATGGATGTGTCGCGATGCAGTGCTCGCTCGTGCCGAGGATGGCGTTCGTGCGATTGAAGCCGTGCATGGCCGAGCAGCCGGTGCCGGGCTCGCGCTTGTTGCACGGCATGGCGGTGTCGCGGAAATACTGGCACCGCGTGCGTTGCAGGATGTTGCCGCCCATGGTCGCCATGTTCCGGAGTTGTCCTGACGCCGCCTGCAGCAGCGACTGACTCACGACGGGAAAGCGCTCGCGCACGCGCGAATTCCATGCGACGTCGCTCATCCGTGCGAGTGCGCCGAGTCGGATGCCGCCGCCGGGGAGATCGGTGACCTGCGAGAGCGGACCGTTCTCACGATCGAGCCCATTGATGTCGACGAGATGACGCGGCGTCTCCACGTCGAGCTTCATCAGATCGATCAGATTGGTGCCGCCGGCGACGTAGTGCGTGGCCGGTGCGATCCCTGCGCCGATCGCCTCGTCCATCGATTGTGCGTGCACGTAGTCGAACGGGATCATCGCTCGCCTCCGTTCGACCGGCCGCTGTTGATGCTCACGGACTTGTTACGCACTTCCTGGATGGCGGCAACAATGTTGGTGTACGCGCCGCACCTGCAGAGGTTGCCGCTCATCGCCTCGCGCACGTCCGCGTCTTCGTTCCCCCAGGGCTCCTTGACCATCGCGGACGCGGACATGATCTGCCCCGGCGTGCAGTAGCCGCACTGGAATCCGTCGTGCTCCAGAAAGGCCTGCTGCATCGGATGGAGCGCGTCACCGGTGGCGCCCGAGCTCTGCGCGAGCCCTTCGATCGTCGTGATCGAGCGCCCCTGCTGCATCACCGCGAAGGTGAGACACGAAAGCACGCGCTTGCCGTCCACGTGCACGGTGCACGCGGCGCATTGCCCGTGATCGCATCCCTTCTTTGTGCCGGTCATGCCCGCGTACTCGCGCAGCGCATCGAGCAGCGTCACGCGCGGCTCGAGTTGAAGTGTGAGATCGCGTCCGTTCACCAGCAATCGCACCGGAATCGCATCCCCGGGTGCCGAAGGAGCCTCGGCCAGAGTCTGTGCCTGCATGTCACTGCGCCGCGTGAAAGGAAAAAAGGCTGTTGCGAAGCTCGCGGCCATCGCGGTGGCGACGAACTCGCGCCGCGTCCACGCGCTGGTCGTGCCAGAGCGTTCGGATGGTGCTGGTCTCACTTGACTGAGATCGTCAGGAAACGAGAGCGGCTCACCCGCGAGATGGCGCCAGCGGACGACACCTTCGCCGTCGATTACGAACACCGCGGGACCGTCGCCAACGCCATAGCGCTTCGCGAGATCGGCGCCTCCGTCGGTGATCACAGGTATCGTCAGCTTCGCGTCGGCGAACGCGAGCGCGCGCCAAGGGCCGTCCTGCTCCACGCGCAGCAGTCGCGCGCCGGCGAGGCCCGAAAGCCTCGAGATGAGTCGATTGTAATTGTCAATGTGCTCGCGCGCCGCGGGATCCCATCGAGTGGGCGAGAAGACAATGATGAGCGGCGAGCCGCGGTACTCTCGCAGAGAGAGGTGTCGTCCGCCGCGATCGATCTCATCGAGCGCCGGTGCGGGATCGCCCACGCGAGGGGCGCGCAGCGAAACGGCACGCGCGTCGTGCTCCGAATCCGAGGACGTGCGGGGAGATGTCATGCGGATGGGCCCGGTTCAGCGGAGGCGAGTCGGCGCGCAGAGGCCCGCCGCGGATGGTTCAATCGTCGCGTTGGTTCTGCAGACAGCATGCCCAACAGAGCCCACTGCAGTCCTCAACGAGCCGTCATCGCCTTCGACAATTTCTGGACGGCCATACGGATTTCTTCGCGGTCTACATGCGAGGCACCCACCTGCGGTGATCCGATCGTCTCACAAGACGCTCACACCGCGTGCATTGATCGCTCACGGTGCACGTCGCAAGCTCCGAACACAGCTCGACCTTTTGCGGCGCGCGGTTCCACCGTGACCGAGTGAGCGAATGTACGGCTTGATGCTGCTGACGATCCTGTGCGGCGCGCGGTGCACGACACCGCCCGCAGACAGCGCCATCGTGTGGCACTACGATCTCCGCGCTGGCGATCATCTCATCTATCGCGAGCGCTTTCGCCAGGAGATCGACGGCCGCGAGGTCTTCGGGCTCGCGACGGGACGAGACAAGCCGTTCGGCGCGCCGTTCGTAAGCGCGTCGAGCTATGAGTGGACGTCGCACGTGCTGGTGGCGAGCGTGATCGGCGAGCGCGTGCTCGTGGGCGTGCAGCGCAACCGCACGCGCGACGACAGCATCGTCACGTCCCTCGACACGTCGACCGCTCTCTCGGCGTACGAGCGAGAGCGGCTCCGCACCCGGCTGCTCGGACGTGCCCGCTTTGCACAGGCGAACATCCTCTCTCCGAATGGCGACGCACACGAGCCGTGGGCCGCCCGTCGCGAGATGCGCAGCAAGATCCTGTGGGATGCATTCGAGCTGCCATCGCTCCCCACGAAGCCAGTGCAACTCGGTGATCACTGGCAGTCCACGGATCCCTTTGCTTTCGTCATGCACATCGCCGCTGTCGACACGCTCGGCACCGAGCGCTGCTACCGCGCCGAGGGCGCGGCGAGTGCGGCCGCACTCATCCCGCGCCAGACCGTGGATTCCAACGCGGTACACGTGCGCATCTGGTACTGCCCCGCAACGCAGATCGTGCGGCGCGTCGAGCTCGAAGGGACGTATCCCAATGTGAACTACTACAAGATCCACGAGACGCTTTCCCTGGAGCTGCAACAGCATACGCGCGGCGAGCCCATATCTGGATGGCTGCAAAGCGCGGAGCTCAGACAGGGCGCGCTCGCCGCGCTCGCGATCGGAGACAGCAGCGCGATATCCACGGCGCTCGCGACGCCAGGGCTCGACTCGATCTACACCGGCGCAGACTCCGCCTCCGTGCGCATGCTGCTCGGCATCGCGTTCCGCGCGGGCGCTCGCCGCCACCCATCGCCATGTTGGCGTCGCTGCTCGGCAGCGCGAACCCGCGTGTGCGCGCGTTGGCCGCGCGGATGCTCGCCCGCGAGCGCGACGCGGTGAGCCGCGCGCCCACTCATCGAGCGCGCAGCCGCGGACTCCGATTACTTCGTGCGCGAAGCGGCCGCGCGGGCGTTGCATCCCGACTCGCTAACCAGCCGCGCGAGCGCGATTGTCTGCCCGCTCCCGGACTCGATGCGCGCGCGGCTCGCGCGCCCCCGCCCCTCCCTGCCGCCGGGCACGAGCTTCCGCGGCATGTCGAGCAACACGTTCCGCGGATGGCCGTATGCCATGTACGTCCCGGACGACTACCGCGGAGACGAGCCCTTTCCGCTGATCGTCTACCTGGCCGGCAACTCGGGACCCGCGATCGAAGGCGTGCAGCTCGGCAGTGCGGCCTTCGAGCGCACCGGGTATCTCGTGCTCTATCCGAACGCGTGGGGCGGCTGGTGGCGCACGGCCACCGAGACGATGGTCGACTCGCTCATGGGTGAAGTGATGCGCACCTACAACGTCGACCCCGAGCGCGTGTACTTGTCGGGGCTCAGCAACGGAGGCACCGGCACCTTCGACTACGTGTCGCTGTGGCCGCAGCGCTGGAGCTCGGCCGTGGTCGCAATGGGTGCCGGGCTATTCGGATTTCTCGAAGCTGGCGGCGATCGACCGTTCGTCTCGAACGCAACGCACACGCCGATGCTCTTCCTGCACGGCAAGCGCGATCCGGTAATCAATGTGAGCGCCACGACAAAAACCGTCGACTCGCTGCGCGCGCAGCACGCGCTCGTCGAGATGAAGCTCTTCCCCGACCGCGAGCACGAGATCGTTCCCGGGTCAGGGGACGACGGACTCACGGTCGAGTGGTTCGAGCACCACGTCGGTCGTGCAATGCCGAAGAAGCTCGACTTCAGCGCGGCGACGACGGTGCATGCGCGGCACTACTGGGTCGAGATCCTCGAAAAAGAGGATGCTGTCAGCAGCCACGTTCCTGAAGCCGACTCCTCTATCGCCCAGGCAGTCCGCGCGCGACTCGGCTCTCTCGTACGTGCGCAAGTACGAGCGTCGATCGACGATCACAACACGATCAAGCTCGAGACGCAGCATGTGCGTCGCCTCCGCTTGTTGCTCCGCCCCGACCTCTTCACCCGCGACGGACCGGTGAAGATCGTGCTCAACGGAAAGACGATTTCGGAAGGTCCCCTGCAGACCGATTGCTCGCTGTTCGCGCGCACCCTGGCCGAGCGCGGCGATCCGTATCTCGCATACTCCACGGAAGTCGCCCTTCAGGTGCCACAATAGGCGACCGACTCGACGGCCTGGCGAGCGAAACCCCGTCTCCCGAGTTCCGTATGATGAGGAGCGAACGAGGGTTGCCACTTGTTGGGGGAGCAGACGCGATGGATCCGAGATGTCATCAACTTCGCCGGCGTGATGGCCGTCATCACCGCGTCGGTCGCCTCGTTTGGCGCCATTTGGGTGGGGTGGCGGTGGGGGATCGCCGCGGCCCGTCGCCACGCCCAGCTGCCGCCACCGCTGAACGACGCGCGGCTGGAGCAGCTGCAGCAGTCCGTCGACGCGATCGCGATCGAGGTGGAGCGCATCGCCGAGGCGCAGCGGTTCAGCGCGAAGGTTCTTGCGGGGCGGGAGGCGGAGGCGAGACTGCCGAGGAATGAGTACGCGGGTGCGCTAGACGCATTGTCCGATAGCGGACCCGGGCCAACATTACGGCGTTCCTCAACCGGAGTGTTCGTGCCCGACGCCTCTCGCCAAAGATCCATCCGTGTCGTTGTGATCGCGCTGGCGATCACGCTCGTCGCACCGCTCGTCGCCTCCGCGCAGAGGCGTCAGCCCTCCAACCCGACACCCGTCGCTGGCCCGGAGCGCCGCTCCGTCCCGGGATCGGTGGTGCTTCCCCCGAACTTCGAGCGAGCGATCGCGAACGGCACGCGCACACGGTCCGGTGCGCCGGGCCCCCGCAACTGGGTCCAGCACGCACGCTACGCGATCAATGCGTCCATCGATCCCGCGACCAACACGCTCACGGGATCCGAGCGCGTCACGTACATCAACAACTCCCCCGACGCGCTCGACAAGATCGCGATCTATCTCCGTCAGAACGTCTTTCGCCCGGAGAGCCCGCGTCGCGACGTCGCCCCGCTCACCAATGGCATGACGCTGAGCCGCGTGCTCGTGAACGGGTCGAGAATGACCGAGATCGCCGGGCTGGATCGCTCGCTGTCGATCGCGCGGGGTCGTCCCGGCTACATCGTCGACGGCACGGTCATGTGGATCACACTTCCGGCACCGCTCCAGCCGCACGAGAGCGCGCAATTTGAGCTCGCGTGGTCGTACGTGCCGTCGTTCACGCCGTCCGACGGACGCGAAGGCCGAGACGAGCACCTCTATCTCAATGGCTACTGGTATCCGCAGATCGCAGTGTACGATGATGTGAACGGGTGGGTCGCGGATCCGTACATGCTCGAGGCCGAGTTCTACATGGATCCGGCGGACTACGATGTTCGCGTCACGATGCCGCGCGGATGGGTGGTCGGCGCGACCGGCACACTGCTCAACGCAGCGGAGATTCTCAACGCCGGCACGCGGATGCGGCTCGCCCAGGCGCGTGCGACCGGGCGCGTGGTCGCGATCAGTCGTCCCGGAATGCGCGACGCGGCATTCGCGTCGATGGCGCCGACGTTCACCTGGCACTTCACCGCGGACAACGTTCGTGACTTTGCGTGGGGCACGAGCGATCACTACGCCTGGGACGCAACGCGGGCGCTGGTCAGAAGCGACCGCGGCACGATGGACACCGTCGACATTCACTCCTTCTATCGCCTCAATGCGCGGGCGGGAGCGTGGGCCTCGGGCGGCGCCCGCTACACGCGCGACGCGATCGAGCAGCTCTCGGCCTACCTGTGGGAGTATCCGTGGCCGACCATGACGTCGATGGAAGGCGTGCTCACGAGCGGAGGGATGGAGTATCCGCGACTCACGTTCATGCAGCCGTGGGCCGACACCCTCTCGCTCGCGGGCGATTTGATGCACGAGACCGGCCACATGTGGTTTCCGATGCAGGTCGGCTCGAGCGAGACGCGTTTTCCGTGGATGGATGAGGGGTTCACGCAGTTCGACGCCGCGCAGGGAATGCGTCAGCTCTACGGAGAGCCGCGCCCAGGCGGACGGATCGCGGATCAGGAGCCGGGGCAGCGCACGCTCTACCTCAAGCGCGCAATCGCGGGAGAGGATCAGATCCTGATGACGCACGGGGATCTCTTTCCCTCTGATCTTTACAACGTGATGTACTACGACAAGACCGCGCAGATACTCGCCGCACTCCGCGGCGTGCTCGGCGAGCCGCAGTTTCATCGCGCGTTTCGCGAGTACGGGCGTCGATGGACCGGCCGTCATCCATATCCCTATGATTTCTTCAACACGATCGAAGACATGACGAAGCAGGACCTTGGCTGGTTCTGGACGACGTGGTTCTTCGAGCCTTGGCCGCTCGATCAGGCGATCGCGAGCGTGTCGAAGGATGGTCCCTCCACAGCGATCACGATCGAAGACCGTGGGCTCGCGCCCATGCCCGTGGAGCTTGCGATCACGCGTGCGGGCGGGAGCACGGAGCGCCTGCACATTCCCGCCAGCGTGTGGCTTCAGGGCGCGCGCACGTATGTCGCGCGAGTCCCTCGCACACCGGAAGTGATGCGCGTGGAGATCGATCCCGATGGGTTGTTCCCGGACATGGACCGGAGCAACCAGCTTTGGATCGGCACGCGAGGCGTGCGAGCACACTGATCATGGTGGGCCAGCGGGCACTCGCGCCCGCTCGCTCCTGCGCCGCACGGGTCCTCGCTGTAGTTTGTTTTTCACCGCCGTTCGCTTTCGCCGCGCATCACGCGCCCGCACATCCGTAGATGGAGCATTCGTAATGCGATTCGTTCTCGTATCCGCACTCGCCCTCGTCATCTCGCATTCCGCGCTCGCGCAGAATAAAACGAAATCGGGGAAAGCAGCCGCGAGGCCCGTGACCGCTCAGCCCACGGACTCGACGATGCGCTCCTCGTCCGATCCGCTGTTGCGCGGCATGCAGTGGCGGCTCGTCGGGCCCTTTCGCGGCGGACGCGCGGTAGCGGTGACGGGCGATCCCGTCGAGCCGCGCACCTTTTACATGGGCGCGGTCGATGGCGGTGTGTGGAAGACGATGGATGCGGGGGGAACGTGGCACAACCTCACCGATGGCATCTCGACAATCGCGTCGGTCGGAGCAATTGCAGTCGCGCCATCGGACCGGAACGTCATCTACGTAGGCACCGGCGAGGCCGACTTCCGCGAAGATCTGACCTTCGGCGATGGCATGTATCGCTCGACCGACGGTGGAAAATCGTGGAAGCACATCGGGCTCGAGCCCACGCGCCAGATCGCGATGATCCAGGTGGACCCGAAGGATCCCGACAACGTCTACGTCGCAGCGTACGGTCACGCATTCGGTCCGAACCCCGAGCGTGGCGTGTACCACTCGCGCGACGGCGGCACGACGTGGAAGCGCGTCCTCTTCGTGGACGACAGCACCGGCGCCATCAACCTGGCGATGGATCCGACCAACGCGCGCATTCTCTACGCGTCAATGTGGCGCTTCCAACGTTACCCGTGGGGCTTCAGCGCGGGCGGCGGAAAGAGCGGGCTCTGGAAGAGCACTGACGGCGGCGACACGTGGACGGAGATCACGGACAATCCCGGCATGCCCGAGGTTCCGATCGGGCGCATCGGCGTATCCGTGAGCGGATCGATGCCGAATCGCGTCTACGCGTACGTCGAGACATCCCCGGACGACTCGCTCGGCGGCATCTATCGGTCCGAGAACGCCGGTGCGAGCTGGGCACGAGTGAACGGCGATCAGGAGTTCATGGTTCGCCCGTGGTACTACTCGATTCCCACGGCCGATCCGCAGGATCCGAACGTCGTCTACAATCTGAATCTCAGCACGTACAAATCGATCGACGGCGGGCACACCTTCAAGCGCCTCAACGTGCCGCACGGCGATGACCATCTCCTTTGGATCGATCCGCACGATTCGAATCGCATGATCGAGGGGAACAATGGAGGCGCCACCATCTCGCTCGATGGCGGTGAGACGTGGTCGTCGCAGGAGACGCAGCCCACGGCGCAGTTTTATCATGTGTACGCCGACAATGAGTTCCCGTACCGGCTTTACGGCGCGCAGCAGGACAACTCGAGCGTGCGCATCCAGAGTCGCTCGGACGAAGGGGCGATCTCGCGGCAGAACTGGGACGCGCTTCCGTTCGGCGAGTCCGGCTACCTCGCCGTGAACGCCGCGGACGCAGAAGTCTCGTACGGCTCATCCTACTTCGGACAGATTCAGCGACTGAACGCGAAGACGAACGAGCTCCGCGACATCAGCGTCGGGATGCCGAACTACGACGGCTACGCGGCGAAGGATATGCCGCTCCGATTCCAGTGGACGTTCCCGCTGCTCACCTCTCCGAATGCGCGCGGCACGCTGTACGCCACCGCGCAGCGCGCGTTTCGCACGACGAACGAAGGACTCACCTGGCAGCCCTTCTCCCCCGACCTCACGCTCCATGACCCGGCGACGCTCGGTCACGTGGGCGGCCCGATCACGCGCGACGAGACGGGTACCGAGGTCTATGCCACGATCTTCGCGTTTGCGGAGTCGCCGCTCAAGGCAGGTGTCTTCTGGGCGGGCTCGGACGACGGCCTGGTGCACGTCTCGCAGGACAACGGCGCGACCTGGCAGAACGTCACGCCGCACTTTCCCGGAAAGTTCACTCGCGTGAGCATCATCGAGCCCGGCCACTACGATGCGGGCACGGCATACATCGCTGCGAATCGCTACCAGCAGGATGACTTCCGTCCGTATCTCTACCGCACGACGGACTTTGGGAAGACATGGACGCAGATCAACACGGGAATCCCGGACATCGCGTACACGCGCGCAATTCGTGAAGATCCCGTCAAGCGCGGGCTGCTCTACGCGGGCACGGAGATTGGCGTGTTCGTCTCCTTCGATGATGGCGCGCATTGGCAGTCGCTGCAGCTGAATCTGCCGCGCAGCTCCGCGCGCGACCTCATCGTGCACGGCAACGACCTCGCCGTCGCGACGCATGGTCGCTCGTTCTGGATCCTCGACAACGTCACTCCGCTCCGCCAGCTCACCGAGGCCGTTCGGCGCGAGCCCGTCCACCTTTTCGCGCCGGATACCGCGATTCGCTGGGACGGCGGTCGCGCGCGCCGCAGCGTCGCCGCCGGACAGAATCCGCACTCCGGCGTGTCCGTCGACTTCCTGCTGCACGACAAGCCGAAAGGCCCCGTGACGCTCGCGTTTCTCGATCAATCCGGCAAGGTGATTCGCACCTTCTCGTCAAAGGGCGCCGCGTCCGGCGACAGCAGCACCGCCGACTCGTCCAAGAAGGATTCCACGGAGAAGGCCCAGCACGACACGACCGCCACGCGCGGACGCAAGAAGAAGATCGAGAGCGCCGACAGCGTGTCGTACGCGCCGAGCGATTCGGTGGTGAGCACGCGCGCAGGCATGAACCGCTTTGTCTGGAATCTCCGCTATGAGGACGTGAAGCACATCACGGACATCCTCATCGACTACGGCACGATCAGCGGTCCAATGGTGCAGCCGGGCACGTACACCGCGAAGCTCACGGTGGACGGAAAGTCGTACACGCAGTCGTTCGTCGTCGTCAACGATCCGCGTACGCACGTGTCGGTGGCGGATATCCAGGCGCAGGCGAATGCTTGGTTCACGCTGCGCGACAAGCTCGATTCCACCGTCACCTCGGCGAACAACATCGAGACGATGGAGAAGCAGCTTGATGCGCGCGTCGAGCAGGCGAAGAAGCAGCCGTACGCGTCACGCGTGTCGAGCTCGGCGAAGCCACTGCGCGAGAAGCTCGAAGCGATTCGCGCGGAGCTCGTCGAGGTGCACTCGCACGCCGACGAGATCACGCTGCACTTCCCCGTGAAGATCTACAACAAGCTGCTAACGGTGAACGTGCAGCTGCTCACGGGCGACAATGCACCCACGCAGTCACAGCTCGAGTCGCTCAAGGAGCTTTCGGGCGAGCTCGACGTGCAGCTGCAGAAGCTGCGCGCGTTGGAGAACGGCGACGTGGGCGCATTCAACCGGCTCATGAAGGAGCTCGACGTGCCGGCGGTGAGCGTCAGGAGCATGAAGGTGGTGATGTAGCGCGACTCCCAGCCATCATGCCTGTACGCCCGCTCGCGCTGCTCTTCGATCTCGACGGCACGCTCGCCGACTCGATCGCGCTGCTGCTCGCCGCATTCCATCACACTTTCGCGACGCATCTCCCCAACGCGACGCCCCCCGACGAAGAGTGGATCGCAGGGATCGGCACGCCGCTCGTCACCCAGATGCGGCACTTCGTTCCCTCCGAGGATGATGCGCAGCGCATGATCCTCACCTACCGCGAATTCCAGCGCACGCATCACGACGAGATGCTGCGCGAGTTCGAGGGGGTGGGCGAGACGCTCGCGCTGCTCAAGTCGCGCGGACACCCGACGGCGCTCGTCACCAGCAAGTCGAACGATCTCGCGCACCGGGCGCTCACGTGGCTGCATCTCACCAATGACATCAATGTGGTGGTGGGCATGGACTCGACCGAGCGCCACAAGCCGGATCCCGAGCCCGTGCACCACGCCCTCGCCGCGCTCGGCTCCGCCCCCGCCGACGCCCTCTTCCTCGGCGACTCTCCCCACGACATCGAGGCGGGGAACGCCGCCGGCGTTACCAGCGTGGCGGCACTTTGGGGCCCATTCTCCCGTACGGTGCTGGAAAGGGCGTCTCCGGCCTACTTCCTCGAGCACATTCGTGAGCTCCCGGCGCTGGTAGGCCGGTTGGACGCCGCCCGCAGCTCTTAGCGTTCAAACCCTTCCGCTGCTCGCGTCATTCTGATCTCCCAACGAGACCAGAGGGTCGATCTGGATGACGGCGATGGCGACCGAGGTGTTTCCGATTCAGCTCACCGACGACAGCGGCAACGCGATCGCCCGCGCCGCGAGCGGGGACCGGCATGCGTTCGAGCATGTCTACCGCACGCATCTGCGACACGTGTATTCGCTCTGCGTGCGGATGACGGGCGACCGCACACGCGCCGAGGAGCTCACGCAGGACGTGTTCGTCCGCGCGTGGGAGAAGTTGCCGACGTTCAGAGGCGAAAGTGCCTTCTCGACCTGGCTGCACCGGCTCACCGTAAACGTCGTGCTCAATGAGCGGCGTGTGGATGGGAGGGAGCGCAGCCGCACGGTCTCGTCGAACGAGGATGAGGAGGATGCGGCACCGCCTGCGGGCTCGACATCGCAGCCGCTGCACGCAGAGAAGCTGGACCTCGAGCGGGCGATCGCGAAGCTGCCCCGGGGCGCACGACGAGTGTTCGTGTTGCACGACGTGGAAGGCTTCACGCACGAGGAGATCGGAACAATGCTCGGGGTCACGGCAGGGGGATGCAAGGCGCAGCTGCATCGGGCGCGGCTGCTCTTACGGGAGGCGTTGACGCAATGACATACGACAAGCACGAGTGCGATCTGATGTGCGAGCGGCTCGCCGCCTACATCGAGGGCGATCTGCCGGAGGCCGAGCGGGAGGTGGCGGAGCGGCATCTCACGGAGTGCGCGACGTGCTCCGGTTCGCTCGCCGAGCTGCGCGCGATTGCGAGTGAGGCGGCACAGCTTCCGCTGCTCACCCCTCCACGCGATCTCTGGGCGGGGATCGAGTCGCGGATCGCGACACCCGTCACGCCGCTCGAGGTCGCACGCACGGTCGTGCAGCGCGTGCCGCGACGTCAGTGGCAGTTCGCGGCTGCCGCGGCCGCCCTGATAGCGGTCACCGCGGGCACCACCTACGTCATCACCGCACGCTCGGGAGCGACGGGCGCTCCGGTGACGCGAGTCGCCACTACCACGACGGCGCCACGCACTGACTCGCAGCAGCTCGCCGTGCCAACTCCCACGACGGATGCCGCGTCTCTGCCAACGGTCTCGCCTCAGGCTCGCTCGCCGCGCGCAGCAACGACGGGCCTGCTGATCGACCGAAAGAAAAACGTGAACGCCACGCGGGTCTACGATCGCGAGATCGCGATGCTCGATAGCCTGGTGCGCACACGCAGCTCGTCGCTCGACCCCAAGACCGTGCAGATCATCGAGCACAACCTGACGATAATCGACAGCGCGATAGCCGAGAGTCGTGCGGCGCTCGCGAAGGATCCGAATAGTCCACTGCTCACGAACCGACTCGACAACGTCCTCGGCAGCAAGGTCGAGCTGCTCCGGACGATCGCGTTTCTACCCACTTCAAGCTGATGGAGCCGAATATGTTCGTTCCCTGGCGCCTCGCCGCCCTCGCATTCCTCGTAGCGATTCCGCTGCAGGCGCAGCATCGCAACAGGAAGTCGCACGACGAAGATCGCGACCAGGCCGATTTTCGGCTCGACACCACGATCGCGATGAGCCGGTCGGGCTCCGTCGACCTTCAGAGCTTCTCGGGCGACATCAAGGTCACCGCCTGGGACCGCAATGAGGTGAAGATCCACGCGACGTCGCACAGTGAGATCCATTTCGATTCGTCGCCGTCCAGAGTGTCGCTCCAGGAGAATCCGGACGACCGCGATAGTGACGACGAGAACGGACACTACGGCTTCGAGCTCAGCGTGCCTCGCTCGGCGCGGCTCGTGATTCGCACGATCTCCGGAGATCTCCAGATCCACAATGTTGCGGACGTGGAGGCGCACACGGTAAGCGGTGACCTCACCGCCACGAACATCGCCAACCACGCCTCGCTGGAAACCGTATCGGGCAATCTCTCCGTCACCAAGGCGTCGGCCGGGCTGCGCGCGAACAGCGTGAGCGGAGACATCAAGGCGACCCAGATCACCGGAGAGGTCTCGGCGCAGAGTGTGAGCGGCGACGTGGTGCTCGACGGCGTGACCTCGTCCTACGTGCGCACGGAGACGGTGTCGGGCGAGGTGCACTTCAGTGGGCCCGTCAATGCAAAGGGGCGCTACGAGTTCCACTCGCACTCCGGCGACATCGAGCTCGATCTCACCGGAGGCGGGGAAGATGCGACGCTCGACGTCGAGACGTACAGCGGAGATCTCGACACGGGATGCTCGATGACGCTGCAGCCCAGCGGCCGCAATGCCGGAATGGGCAAGCACGGAACGTTCACGATCGGTCATGGCGGCGGTGCTCACTTCGTACTCAAGACCTTCAGCGGCAATGTGCACCTCAGGGGCTGCCGCTCACATGGAGACAGATAACATGCGTCGCACTCATCTCGCCTTCGCTGCCATGGTGCTCATCACCTTCGCGGCGCCCGCGTACGCCCAGCGCGACTACGACAGCCAGTCGCAGTCCGACAGCACCTTCTCCACGAAGCAGTCGATCGCGCCGGGCGGCACCATTCACGTGGAGAATCTCAACGGCGGCATCGACGTGGTCGCATCCGATAACGGGACGACGACGGTGACAGCGGTAAAGAGGTGGAGGCGCGGTGATCCTTCAATGGTCCGTATCCTTGTCGAGCCGGGGAATAACGGCGCCACCGTGTGTGCGCTTTGGGACGAGGAGCAGAACTGCGAGGATCACGGGAACAAGCACGAAAATCAGCGCAACCGGCACAACAATGTGTCCGTGCAGTTCACCGTACACGTCGCGAAGGGCGTGAAGGTCGATCTCAACACCGTCAACGGCTCGGTGTCGGTCGCGGGTGCCACGGCATCGGTGGACGCGGAGACGGTGAACGGGCGTGTGGAGGTCGCGACTGAGGGTGGACCGGTCACCGCGCATACGGTGAATGGCGCCGTGCGCGCGACCATTCAGCATCTGGAGAAGTCGGACCAGCCGCTCGAGCTCGAGACGGTGAACGGCTCAGTGCAGCTCGAGGCGCCCGACGATCTCGACGCCGAAGTGGACGCCGAAACGACCAACGGCGGCATTCAGAGCGACTTCCCGCTCACGATCCACTCGGGGATGGTCGGGAAGCACATCCACGGCACCGTTGGCAAGGGCGGGCGCCGCGTGGAGCTCCACACCACTAACGGCTCGGTGTCGCTCAGGAAACTTGGCTGAGCGCTTCTCGCGTAGGGACGGGAAAGGTCACCCTGACTTGCCCGTCCCGGAGCCCATCATGCGCCAGCTATTCTGCGTCCTCGCCGTTGCGACCGTTGTCGCCTCGTGCTCTCACGGCCGTACCTACACCCCGCGCAACTTCACCTGGAGCGGTGACGCCAAGCCGGGGCAGGTAGTGAACGTTCGCAACATTGACGGCTCGATCGCGATCGTTCCGTCCACGAATGGAAAGCTCACCGTTGACGCGGTGATCGCGAACGCCCCTCCGGGCGCGGTCGAGGTGAGAGAATTGGCGAAGGACAGCGTCGTCTACTTCTGCACACTCTTCAAGCCCGGCGCCGACGATACGTGCGGAAAGGAAGGACACAAGCACGACGTGGCGATCTCTCCGTTCTCCTTCTTCAGTCAGAAGCGCTCGACGCTCGTTCGGTACACGCTGCACGTACCCCAGGGCGTCATGCTCGATGTCGAGACCGTGAACGGAAGGATCGCGGCGCAGAACATCGCCGGGAACGTGAAGGCGAGCACCGTCAACGGTGACATCGCCGTGTCGACCACCAAAGGCACCGTCAACGCGGAGACCGTGAACGGCTCGGTCATCGCGAGCATGGAGTCACTTCCGGATTCCGGAGACGTGCATCTCGAGTCGGTGAACGGCTCGGTCACCTCGGTCATTCCCGAGGGAATTGGCGGCTCGATCGATCTCGACAACAGCAACGGGTCGATCACCGCGAACTATCCGAACGCCGTGCCGGACAGCGGGGACAAGCATCACATGCGCATCAAGCTCAATGACGGCGCCCGGCGCGTGAAGCTCGAGACGGTGAACGGCTCGGTGAGCCTCAGCCGCTACGTGAAGACGGCGCTGATCACGCTCGTGAACTAGCGGTCGCCCGCCTGATCCAATGATCGCACGCCCGCGACGACGACGCCGTGGGCGCTGCTCACGGGCTTGAAATCGCGACGAGGCTCGAAGCGCTCGTCGCCGAGCTCCACCTGGTTCAGGCGCGTGAGCTCGAAGTTCTTCCAGCCATGCTCCGCGCCGCCTTCGGTGAATCCCTGCACCTGAAAGGCTTCGAGAAACTCAGTGCCATCCGGCTTGCGCAGGATCGCATGCGGCTGAATCATACGTGTTCCTCCGGCCGTGTACACGATGCGGAGAATGCGTCGCTCTTCCAGGGCCTGCAGAACGATGGCTCGCGTCATTCGATCCTCATGGAGTGCACGCTGTACGTGCGCAAAATGCGTGACGCGCGAGCGGTTCGCCAGTCGATTCGTGCGCATGCGCGGCTCCATGTGCCGAACTGTATCGAACCGCATCGCTTCTCACCCCGCGAGGGTTCGCTGGCGTACAAAGAGAGCCAATCTGGGTTACGACCGCGCTGACCACCGATTATTTCTCATGCAATGCGTCACTCCCGAATCGCGAGGGTCATCTCGCACCTCGCCTGCGCCATGGCGCTCGGCACCAGCCTCGAGGCGCAGGCGGCTCCCGCCGACAGCTCCGCCAAAACGGTCGCCCCGGTTCCGCAGAAGCACTACAAGCTCCGCTTCGCACTGGGTTTCGTGTCCAGCATCCTCGCTCACGAGAGCGGACACGTCATTGCGTCCTACGCGGTGGGCGGGCATCCGTCGTTCGGCTTCAACAAGTGGCGGCCGACGATCTACTCCGGCATCGACGCACAGCTCGAGCCGCACAAGCAGTTCGTCTTCTCGAGCGCGGGGCTCACGGTGCAGACGCTCCTCGACGAGACAATCCTCGACGTGCCGCACGCCAGGGGAAGTATTGCCGGCCCGTTCGAGCGCGGGCTGCTCGCCGGAGGACTCGGCACGGTGCTCTTCTACATCACGCTGGGGCGCAACGGCAGCGTGAGCGACGTGAGCTTCATGTCGCGCACCTCCTCACTGTCGAAAAATCAGATCTCGCTGATCTTCGGCGGCATCGGACTGCTCCAGGCCGTTCGCATCCACTATAAGGATCGCTACGCGCACTTCTTTTCCGTACCGGACGTGTCGGGCCGCTTTCGCTTTGGCGTCTCCCTCGAGCCGAACTGAGACTATCGCTCGGCGAACGACAGCCACATCAACGCCTCATCGCACAGCACGCTCCCCTGCCTCACCGACTCCGGCTCCGTCGCGTAGTGAACGAAGCCGTGTCGCTCGTAGAAGGCACGTGCCCGGGCGTTGTCCGCCATCACCGTGAGCTGCAGCTGACGCACGTGGCCCCGCGCATGCGCGATCAGCGCGCGCATGATCATGTCTGCGGCGCCGGTTCCGCGCGACGCGCGGCGCACGTACATCCCCCAGATCAGCCCCTTGTGCGCGACCTTCTCGCCTACCAGCTGACTGAAGCCTCCGACGCCAAGGATGGAGCCGTCATCCTCGGCGGCGACGACGAAATCGCGATCGAGTCGCGCAGCCCAGAGGCGCTCGTCGATGGCCGCATCGTCCGCCTCGGTGAACCGAAAGCCGAGTGGATCGGACCGCGCGCCTTCGAGTCGCACCTCTCGATATCGGTGGAGATCCGCCGACGTCACTCGCACGACGTGCATCGCGTGCCCTACCTCAGCCAGGTGAGTGGCGCGATTGGCCCGGCGCGAGCTGTTCCGGCGCGCTCGGTGCGCGCTCGCTGAGCAGCTTCGTCACGAACCGCTGGCCCTCGCTCACGCGCTCCATCTCGATCGCGATCGATTCCACCGCCTGCTCGAGCCGCTCGAATCGCGCGTCGGTGATCGCTGAGCCCTGCCTGGGCCCGCTGAGCCCGGCCATCTTCTCTTTATGGCTGAACCACATCTTCGTCACTATCACGACGCCCGGTATTCCGAACACGATAGGCACAATGATTTCTTCGATCGGAACGTACATGCGTGCGGTACCAGTGTTGAGTGACGAGTCTACGCGGGTGACGAACTAAGCTCTCCTACGTTCAGCTATGCCGGAAGGTGTCGCCTTCTCGGGTCACGGCGCGAGCACGCGCCCCGTCGAGACGCGCACCAGGTCGCGCAGCGGAAGACGATCGAGCAGCGAGTCCGGCTTGTCCACCACCCCGCACGTCTCGTCGAACACGACGGCAAGCGCGTGTCTGCGGGTGAGCGTGTCCGCGAACGCTGCCACGGTCTTCGCATCGCGCTCGTCGGGAAGCTCGTGTGACATCCGCCCGGCGTGAAAGTAGAGCGCTTCGGGCACGTTCGTGTACAAGGCGTGCCCGGCACCGTTCGCTCGCACCCAGGCCACCAGCGGAGAGTCCCGCCAGCAATCCTCCGCGAAATCATTTCCTGTCTGCACCGCGTAGCGCGCGCTTCCGGCGCTCACGCGCAGCGCAGCACCCCACCACAGCGCCACGAGCACCGCCACCATCGCTCGCGCAACTCTGGGCCATCCCTGCCATGCGGGCGCGACGATCAGCACCATCGCGATCTCGAGCAGCACGAGCAGCGGTGACATCAACCGATCATCCAGCGGAATGCCCGGATCCGCGATCAGCCGCGACGCGAGCACGAGGCCGAGGTAGCACACAGCAAGGAGGAGCGCGGCCATCGCCGGCGCGAGTCGCTCGCGGAGCGGCCGCGATTCCCAGATCGCAACGGCAATGAGAATCGCCACGCCCACGCCGACGAAGATCCCCCACACCTCGCTCATTCCGGGCACCAGCCAGGCGGACGTCGTGCGCCATCCCTCGCGCAACGTGGATGTGATCTCGCCGTAAATGCTCAACCGTCGAATCGCGCTCGGCCCCGCGCCGTGCACGGTGCGGAGCACCCATAGTCCCTGAAGCACGATGGCGGGAAGCGCTGCGAGCGCGGCTCGGCCGATTCGCACACGCAGTGGTGCCCTACGCGCGAGCTGCCAGAGCACCACGCCGCCTACCAGCGAGATCCCCGCGTAGCGCACGATGCTCGCGACTCCCGCGAGCGCGCCGGAGATCAGCGGCCGGTGTGGCGCGCGCACCATCGCCGCCACCGTCAGCACGAGCAGCGCGATGAACAACGGCTCGCTCAACACGCTCTCATGTACCTGCACCACCGCGGGCGTCACCAGCACGAGCAGCCCGGCTACGATTCCGGCTCCCACTCCCGCGACGCCACCCACGAGCCACACGATTGTCGCAATCGTCACGAACGCCGCGATGGCACCGAGGATGCGCGCGCCCTGCTTCGCTCCCGCGCCGAGCAACTCTGTCGCGGCGATCGCGATCGAGTATCCGGGCGGCCAGTGCGCGAGCGGCATCGTGCTGTCCGGGCTCGCCCAATCGCGGTTCACATCGCGCAGCCCGCCGCCGTGCGTCAGCGTCGTCGCCGCGTGCATGTACGACATGCTGTCGGGATCCAGTCCGGGGCCCGCCCCGGACGTAATGCTGATGGCCCCCGCGAACGCGAGGGCACCGAGAGCGAGCGACGCGGCGAGTCGCGGAAGGCGCATGGCTAATGTTACGATGGACGTTCCGCGCCGGCATCCCGCCCGCTGGCCGCGCGCGCTGCTTGCCGCGCCTCCGCGGTACATCTATGATAGCCGTACACGCACTCCGTCTCTCGCCAGGCCGGCCCACATTGTCCGACGACGCGGAGCCGGCAGACCAGTTCTCCTCGCGATCGCGCGGAGCAGTCATCGCCGGACGCTACCGAATCGAGCGCGAGATTGGTCGCGGCGGCATGGCGACGGTCTTCCTCGCCCACGACATCCGGCACGATCGTCAGGTCGCGCTCAAGTTCATCCATGCGGAAGTCGCCGACGGGCTCGCGATCGAGCGCTTCCGGCGCGAGATCGCCCTGCTCGCGAGCCTGCAGCACCCGCACATCCTCCCGCTGTACGACTCCGGCGAAAGCGATGGTGCGCTCTTCTACGTGATGCCGTACATCGCGGGCGAGTCGCTCCGCACTCGCATCATGCGCGAGAAGCAACTGCCGGTGGATGAGGCGCTGGGACTCACCTGCGAGATCGCGGACGCACTCGCCTACGCGCACGCGCACGATGTCATCCACCGCGACATCAAGCCGGAAAACATTCTGCTCTCCGAAGGGCATGCGCTCGTCGGCGACTTCGGCATCGCACGAGCGGTCACGCGCGCGGGCGCACGCCGCCTCACGGATGCTGGCTTCGCAGTGGGCACGCTCTCGTACATGAGCCCCGAGCAGGGCGCGGGCGATCCAGTCGACGGCCGCAGCGATCTCTACAGCCTCGGCTGCGTCGCGTACGAAATGCTCGCGGGGCACGTGCCGTTCAGCGGACCGAGCGCCGTTGCGATCATCGCACGGCGATTCGGAGAGCCCGCGGCATCCCTGCGCGTGCAGCGCCCGGAAGTGCCGCCATCCGTCGACACAGCGGTGCTCAAGTCGCTCGACCCGGTTCCCGCGAACCGGTTTCCAACCATGTCGGCATTCTCCAGCGCACTCCGAGGCGCCGGCGCACTGCGCGCCGGAGACACGACCACGGAGCGCACCACGCCTGCGCGGTGGAAGTGGGTCGCGGCCGTCGTCGGACTCGCGGCGCTTGCCGCACTTTTCTTCGCCTTTCGTCCCGCGCCACTCGATCCGGAGCTCTACGTGGTGCTCCCATTCGTGCATCGCGCGAATGCCGCTCCGCAGCTTCTCGATGGCGACAACTGCCAGCAGCTGCTCTACGAGGCGTTCGGCAGATGGAACGGCGTCACACTCGTGGACGACATGCGCGCGCACGATGCGCGTGCTCGCATGGGCGCCGCACCACTCACGCTCGACAACGCGCTGCGCACCGCGCGCTCGCTCCGCGCGGGACGCATGGCGTGGGGCGAAGTCTGGGCGTCCAACGAGAACATCAATGTGCGCGGGCTGATCTACGATGTGGCCACCGGAAGTCCCATCAAGCAGTACACGGTGACGCTTCGCGGAGATCTCGGTGACGCCGAGCGTCGCTTTGACGAGCTCGCGGACACCTTGCTCGTACCCGTCGCCAGAGCCGGGCGCGCAACGCTCCCCGCGAGTGCGGAAGGGGTGCGTGGCACACGCTCGATTCCGGCGCTCACCGCGTACTTCCGCGCGCAGGAGGCGCTCGCCGCGTGGCAGCTCGACAGCGCGCAGTCGCTCTTCCGCGCGGCGCTCGAGCTCGACCCGGACTACCCACACGCGAACTACTGGCTTGCCCAGACGATGTCGTGGAGCGGCGAGTCCGATCCGGTCGAGTGGCTCGCGAGCGCGCAGCGCGCGGTGGCGCTCTCCGCGCGGCTGTCACCGCGCGACAGCACGCTCGCAGGCGCGCTGCTCGCACTGGCACAGGGGCGCTATCCGGATGCATGCACGGGCTACGAGCGGCTCCGTGCCGGCAAGGACTCACTCGACTTCGCCGTGTGGTACGGACTCGGCGACTGCCGCGCGCGCGACACCGACGTGCTCCGGTCGCCGGCGAGTCCGTCGGGATTTCGCTTTCGCAGCGGCTACGCGAGCGCGATATCCGCGTACGTGCGCGCACTCGAGCTCGTGCCATCGGCGCATCAGGCATTCGCCGGTCCGGGCTTCAATCGACTTGCGGAGCTGCTCTTCACGGAGAGCGATCAGCTCCGGCGCGGCCAATCGACTCCCGACAGCGCGACCTTCGCGGCATTTCCGTCGCTGGCGAACGACACGGTCGCCTTCATTCCGTACCCGTACGCGGACATCGCGTCCGGTCGTGCCGCACGGCCGCCCAGCACGACGGCTGCGATCGCGCGCAATCGCGATCGCCTCGAGCAGCTCGCGAAGCAATGGACACGGGAGTTTCCGAAGAGCGCCGCCGCGCACGAGGCCCTCGCGCGCACGCTCGAGATCGAAGGGAGAATAACGAGCGGCGCGCCTGGTGTGACTGCGCTGTCTGCGCTCGACAGCGCTCGTGCACTCGCTGCGACCGACGAAGAAAAGCGCCGTCTGATGCTCATGCGCACTCGCCTGCTGCTCGTGTCGGGTGACTTCTCCTCCGCACGCGCGCTCGCCGATTCGATGCTCGCGTCGGCTTCCACAACGGATCCCGTAGCGGCGGACGAGCTCAAGCCACTCGCTGCACTCACCGGCCGGGAGCAGCGTACGATCGCGATAATGCGCGCCTCCGCCGCAGGCTATCGCTTCCTCACGTCGGATGGCCGCATCGTCCAACCGGCACTCCCCGTCTCGGAAGCAGCGCGCTCGCTCGTGGGCTACGTCTCCTTCGGTGCTCCGGTCGACAGCCTCGCCATCGCGCACGAGCGCGTCCAGCGCGCCCTCGAGAGCTACGTTCCCGCCGGCGAGCGCCCCGCCGTGCGCGAAGCGGTGCTTAGCCGCGCGCTGACACTCGCGTACCCCGAGAGCCCGGCGCTCTCACTCGAGCGACAGGGCGGGGGCGGCGACTACCTGCTCGAGATCCAGCGCGCGGCAAGCCGTCACGACGGAGCGTCGGTGCACCAGAATGCTGCGCACGATCACGCGCACACGCGCGCTCGAGCGACCGGGCGAGCTGTCGATCTATCTCACCTATCAGGAAGCGTGGCTGCTTCTGGCGACCGGCGACACCGCAGCCGCGACCCGAGAGCTGGACGGCTCACTCTCCGCACTCCCGGCGCTTGGCCCCTTTCTGCTGGATCACGTGGAAGATGCCGCATTCCTGGTGCGCGCGATGGCGTTGCGCAGCGATCTCGCAGCGCGCGCGGCTGATGCGCGCACCGCGCAACGCTGGGGTGCCGCGGTCGCCGAGCTGTGGTCGAACGCGGATGGTCCGCTACAGGATGTCGTGACGCGAATGCGTGAGAGAGCGCAAACGGGAAATCACTAGCGGAGGCGCCGATCGACGCACGCATCAATTCATGGAGGACTGAATGAACGTGGCAATTGGAGCAAACGCAGCGCGCAAACGTGCGAAGCTGCTGGCGTGCCTCAC
The DNA here is from genome assembly GCA_963792685.1 of uncultured Gemmatimonadaceae bacterium. Lineage (GTDB taxonomy): Bacteria > Gemmatimonadota > Gemmatimonadetes > Gemmatimonadales > Gemmatimonadaceae > FEN-1250. The sequence goes on from CAWBWW010000001.1 coordinate 367,129, forward strand.
CATCCTCGCCGTGTCACTCGCGTGCAATGGACGCTATTCGCACGGCCGCATCCCCGTGGATAGCGAGACCAAGAAGCGTTGGGACGCTGGCGAGAAGGATGCCGAGGCGGCGGGCAAGGAGCTCACACCAATCCCCGTCGACCGCGATGCACCCGGCAGGGTGCCAATCGACAAGCTGACGGCGCTCCTGACCAAGGTCAAACCGAGCGCCCGACACGGCGCCGATGACGAACGACTGCTTTCGTTGCCGGCCTCGAATGGCTTCCGCTCGGCGAACATCCTGGCCAAGATCGTGCTCGTGAAAGGCAGCGAGTACAAAGCCGAGAAGGATTTTCGCAGCGGCTGGATTCCCGTGGCCATTATTTACCGGAGGCATGACAGCTATCTGTCTACGGACCCCTATCCGAAGATCGGGCTCACGAACTCGGATTCAAGCTTGATTCTCGTCCGCGAGGATTCGAGCGCGCACTGGTTTGGAAACATCGTCCCTCTCAATGCCAGGTACGTTCCAACTCCGCTCGACGTGACGATTGCCGACATGGATACTGTCGAGCCTGTCATTGGCGCGCGTTTTGTGTGGCAGAAGGACGATGAGATCATCTGGACGTACTGCGGCGGAAAGTGCTGCCAGATGCGAGGCATCAAGTAGCTACCGGTACGTTCACTCTACGCAAACTTTTTTCTTTAAGGAATCCATGTCGCTTCTCGATATCGTACAGCAGCATCTCGGACCAAATGAGATCCAGCAGATCAGCCAGCAGTTGGGCACCGATCCCACGACCACGACCAACGCGATCCAGGCCGCGCTTCCCATGATGGTCGGAGGGATGGCGCACACCGCGCAGCAGCCCGGCGGCGAGAGCGCGATCCAGGCCGCCGTCGAAAATCACACGACCGCCGACACACTCGGCGGCTTCGGCAATCTCGCCGGGATGCTCGGTGGCGCTTCCGGCGGCGCAGGCGGTGGACTGCTCGGCAGCATCCTCGGACAGCACACCGGGACAGTGCAGAATGGCGTGCAGACCGCAACGGGGCTCGACGCATCGAAGGTCAAGTCGCTGCTCATGATGCTGGCGCCGATAGTCATGGCCGCCCTCGTGAAACATCAGCAGTCGCAACCCTCGGGATCATCCGGCGGCATCGGCTCCATTCTGCAGAAGGCCGCGACCGAAGCCGGCGGTGGATCATCCCCGAATGGGCGGGATCCTCGGCAACATCCTCGGCAAGATGTAGCGCGGGCGCCTGCGCGCCGCTCGCGACTCGGGCGGCGCGCGCGTGCGAGTGCCCGTAGAGGAAGTAGATCACGAGGCCGATCACGAGCCAGATGAACAGCCGCACCCACGTCTCGCCGGGAAGGCCGAGCATCTGCGCGAGACAGACGATCGCGCCGAGCGCGGGCACCCACGGCACGCCCGGCGTGCGGAACGGGCGTCGATTGTGCGGCGCGGTCTTGCGCAGGATCACCACGCCGATGCACACGAGCACGAACGCGAGCAGCGTCCCGATGCTCACGAGCTGACCGAGCACTTCGATCGGCGTAAAGCCTGCAACGAGTGCGCATACGGTGCCCGTGAGCGCCGTGCTCACGTGCGGCGTCCGAAAGCGCGAGTGCACGCGCCCGAACACGCGCGGTAGAAGTCCGTCTCGCGCCATCGAGAAGAAGATGCGCGTCTGGCCGAGCAGCTGCACGAGCATCGTGCTGAACAGGCCGAACAGCGCGCTCACCTTGATCACGGGACTCAACCAGGTGAGCCCTGTCGCATCGATTCCAACCGCGAGCGGATCGGCGACATTGAGCTTCGAGTAGTGCACGATCCCGGTGAGCACGATGGCCACCGCAATGTAGAGCACCGTGCACAGGGCGAGTGATCCCAGAATTCCCACGGGCATGTCGCGCTGCGGATTCTTCGATTCCTGTGCAGCCGTGGTGACGGCATCGAATCCGATGTACGCGAAGAACATCACCCCGGCGCCGCGCAGGATGCCGCTCCATCCGAAGTGCCCGAATGCGCCGGTGTTCGGCGGAATGAACGGTGTGAGATTCTCCCGCTTCACGTATGCGGCGCCGGCGACGACGAACACCACGAGCACCGCGGACTTGATCATCACCATGACGGTGTTCGCGTTCGCCGACTGCCTGATCCCGCTCACCAGCAGCATCGACACGAGGAGCACGATGAACATCGCGGGGAGATTCACGATCCCCGTCACCGACGCGCCGCTCTGATCCGTCACGACCTTGCCGAGTGGCGTCGTGAGCGCGATCGGAATGTGGAGCCCGATGTCGCGCGCGAGGCTCGCGAAGTATCCGCTCCATCCGACGGCCACCGTGGACACGCTCAACGCGTACTCGAGAATCAGGTCCCAGCCAATGATCCACGCGACGAACTCGCCGATCGTCGCATACGCGTACGTGTACGCACTCCCCGCGATCGGCACCATTGCCGCGAACTCGGCGTAGCACAGGCCCGGAGAATGCGCATCCGACGGTGGTAAGGATCATCGACAGCACGAGCGCCGGCCCGGCGTTCTGCGACGCGGCCGTTCCCGTGAGCACGAAGATGCCGGTGCCGATGATCGAGCCCACGCCGAGTGCGACGAGCTGCACGCGTCCGAGCGAGCGTCGCAGTGGGTTCCGCTCGGCCTCCGCATCCAGCTGCGCGAGTGATTTCTTCGTGAAGAGGTTCATGGGCCGAGGATACGCTCGAACCGGCTGCGGGCGCGCTCCGGAGGCCGCAAGGAGAACGTCAGTCTTTCCTGACAGGGCGGTGCGCGCGCGCTTGCACGGCGTGCATTATATCCAGAGGATGCAGCCCCTCCCGCTTCTCGTCACGCGCCGACCGTCGGCGCTGTCGCGCATCACGATCGCGCTCGCGCTCGTGCTGGGTGGCGCGCTCGCGTGGGCGGTGGTGACGGAGCTTCGCTTTCAGCGGCGTACGGCGGAGCGCGTGACGGAGGATTATCTCGCACTCGTGGCGCGCGAGCGTGTGGACGGTGCGGCGGCCGCGCTCCGCGCCGCGACGGCCGCCGCGATCGGCGCGCAGGTGAGCGGGACGATGGGCTCCGTGTTCGAGGAGCTCCCTCCACCAGCGCCGCGCGACCCCTCGGGCGGCGCGCTGCGCTGTATCGAGGGAGGCGACTCACTGCCGATTTTCTTCCGCGTCGATCTTCGCAATCAGGGGTTTCTGGTATCGCCACCCTCGCGCGCGGCGAGCCTGACGTGGGTGCCGGCTGTCATCTCGCCATCGCTGCGTGCGAGCCCGCTCTCCAACGACGAGTTCGTGACGCTCCTCTCGCACGGGCGCGCCGTGCTGTACGGCGTGAAGCGCGCGCAGTTCAGCGCGCCCGTTGCCGTGTATGGGCTCGTGACGTGCCCGAGCGCGCTCTCGGCGCTGCTCGCCGGCGCGCACACACGCGGCGGCGCGGACTCCGTCGTGTCGCTCGTCGCCACCGTCGGGAGCGACACGCTGCTCGGTCACGACGCTCGTGGATCGCGCGTGCTCGCGCAGACGGAGGACGCCGGCATCCGCTTCACCGCGCATCCGGCGTTCGCGCGTCCGCTCTCCGGCGTCGTCATCGCCCGCGAGAGCGTGCCGTCGATTGCGCTCACGCTCATGCTCCTCGGCACGATAGCGCTCGGGTCGGTGGCCGTGCTGCAGCTGGTGCGCGATCGGCGCACGGTGCGACGCCAGGCCGAGCTGCTCACGACGATCTCGCACGAGCTGCGCACGCCGCTCGCGCAGATCCTGCTCTACTCCGAGACGCTCGCGCTCGATCGCGTGCGCGGTGACGATGCGCGACGGGCGGCGGCGCAGCGCATCGTCGATGAGGCCAACCGGCTCATCGAAACGGTGAGCACCGTGGTGGGGCTCACGCGCCCCGATCGCGCGCCACTTGCGCGCGCGTCGACGCCGGTGGCGCCGGTGATCGAGAGCGCGATCACGCGCGTGCGCGCGCTGAGCGATGCGAGCACCAAAATCGCTGTGAGCGTGACGGGCACGCCGCGCGCACGGATAGCGGATGCGGCACTCCTTCAGGCGCTCACCAACCTGCTCGACAACGCGCTCAAGTTCGGCTCGGCCGCGCAGACCGTGCGCGTCTCCGCAGCGCGCGAGGGCGAGATGGTGCGGATCGCGGTGGAGGACGAGGGGCCGGGCATTGCGCCCGCGCATCGCGACCGCATCTGGACGCGATATTTCCGCGGCAACGGCGACGCGAATCCGAACGGCGCGGGGATCGGACTCTCGGTGGTGCACGACATCGTGGTGCGCGCCGGCGGCCGCGTGCACGCCGGCGATGCAGCTGGCGGCGGCGCGCGCATCGTGATCGATCTTCCCGCGGCGGACGCATCGTGACGCACATTCTGTTGATCGAGGACAATCCGGGATTCGCCGACGGGCTTCGTCAGAATCTCGAGTTCGATGGCTATCGCGTGACCGTCGCGGCCGACGTTGCGGCATCATCGCGCGCGCTCGCGGCAGATCCGCCGAATCTCATCATCCTCGACCTCATGCTCCCGGACGGGAACGGCTACGATGTGCTCCGCACCATTCGCGAGCGCGACTCCGTGACGCCCGTGCTCCTCCTCACCGCGCTCTCCGAGGAGGCGCACAAGGTGCGCGGCTTCCGCCTGGGCGCCGACGACTACGTCACCAAGCCGTTCGGCCTCCTCGAGCTGCTCGCGCGCATCGAGACGCTGCTCCGCCGCTCGGCCAGCGGCAGCTTCGCGGTCGTGCGACTGCCGCCCGTGCGCTTCGGCGATGTCCAGGTGGATCGCGATCATCGCAAGGTCACGCGCAACGGAACCGTCGTGCCGCTCACGCCAAAGGAGTACGCACTCCTCGCCGCGCTCATCGCACGCAACAGCGCTGTGGTGCCGCGCGAGGAGCTGCTCCGCGAGGTGTGGGGCTACGATCCCGATGTGGTGAGTCGCACGCTCGACACGCATCTCGCGGAGCTGCGCCGCAAGCTCGAGAAGGATCCGCACCATCCGAAGCACATCCTGACGTTGCCGAAGCAGGGGTACCGGCTGGTGCTGGGGAGTGCCGAGGCGGCGGAGATCGCAGGCGACAGCTAGGCAATCGTGGACTGCGAGATTTCAGCGCCGCTCTACATCCCCAGCAACACCCCCACGTTCAAGATCGCCTGCGCGAGCGTCGTCGCCTTCACCGCGCCGACACGAGTCGTGAGCCGCTCGATACTCACCGAGCGCATCTCCTCGCACTTCACGAATCCATCCGCGCCCTGTCCCGCCTCGCCCGCCGGCACCTTCACGTGCGTCGCGATCTTCTGATCCACCGCGCTCAACGGCAGCACCGTCGCGATCCCCGCCGGCCCGTGATTGAGCTCGTTCACCGAGATCACGAGCGCGCGCCACTGCTTCCGTTTCTCCGCTCCGCGCACCGGATGCAGATCGACGGTCCAGATCTCTCCGCGCTGCGGAGGCGTGTTCTGCTTCATCTCGGCGTCAGCACTCGAGCGCGCTCAATCGCCGCCCGTCGCGTCGCCCAGCGTGATGTCCCAGACGTCGCGCTCCACCATCTCTTCGCTCCACGCATCGGCATCGCGACGCAACTCGGCGAATCCCTGATTCATCTCCGCGAGCAACCGGTGCCGGCGATAGAGCTCGAGCGCCTCGTGCACGATCTCCATTTGCGAGCGATTCGCCCGCGTCGCGAGCTCCTGGGCGAGGTCGCGATCGCTGATTGCGACACGAATGGTCGTTGTGGCTGCCAATTGAGCCTCAATTCTTCTTTAGTAGACGATATAGTCTACTAAATAGTCTACTACTCAATCTCCCAAATCCGCCACACCCCCACTCGGCCATTCTGTCGTCTTGTGTCTTCGGTATTCATTCGGTATCCTCATCCCCCCACCCTTTTCCCGCCCCCGCACCCGATTCAATGCCTCGATCGCTCACCGCAGCCGCCACCCTCCCACTCTTCCCCGAAGCCGTCCAGCGCTCACTGCGTCAGCTCCCGGTGATCGGCGCGCAGAGCGACATCACGTACTACTCCACCCACGCGCGCTCCATCCTCAACGACACCAAGGTCACGGGGATGGGCTACTGGTCCATCAATCCCTACATCGGCTGCGCCTTCGGATGCGCGTACTGCTACGCACGCTACGCACATCGCTACGTCATGGAGCGCGCATCCGCCGCCGATCGTCTCGTCGACAGCACCGCCGAGCAGGTCGAGCGCATTCCGCCATGGCTCGCCTTCGAGCGGCACATCTTCGTCAAGCGCAACGCCGGTGAGATCCTCGCGCGCACGCTGCGCCACGGCAGCGACAAGCATCTCGCGCTGCTCAATGGCGAAGCGATCGTGATCGGCACCGCCACCGATCCGTATCAGCCCGCCGAGCGCCACTTCAAGGTGACGCGCGGCATTCTCGAGGTGCTCGCCGAGCATCCGGGGCTGCGCGTCGTCATCATCACGAAGAGCGCGCTCATCACGCGCGACGTCTCGCTCCTCGCGCGCATCTCTGCGATCTCGAAGCTCTCCGTGCACCTCTCGCTCATCACGCTCGATCGCACACTCGCGCGACGCCTCGAGCCGCGCGCGCCTACCCCCGAGGCGCGCATCCGCGCCCTCGCGCGTCTGCGCGAAGCCGGCATCGACGCGGGGATCAACTGCATGCCCGTGCTCCCCGGCATCACCGACAATCCGTCGGATCTCGAGGCGCTCGTGAAGCGCGCGGCCGAAGCCGGCGCGACGTACGTCGGCGCGTGCGCGCTCCGCCTGCAGCACGAGGCGCGCAAGCGATACCTTCCGTTCATCGAGCAGGAGTTTCCGCATCTCGCCGGCCGCTATCGCGCGACCTATGCGCGGGGCCATCATGCAGGCGACCGCTATCGTGAAGGACTCGCGCGCTTCTTCGAGACGCTCTGCAAACGCTACGGCGTTCGCTCCGACAGCCGCACGATCCAGGACGATGTGGACGATGATCCAGCGATGAACGAGTCTGCGCACGCCACGTGCGAGCAGCTCGACCTCTCTCTCACCACATGATGACCATGAGCGCAACGCAGGCCGAGAAGGCGAAGACGTTCCAGGCGCTGCACGAGCGCTCCGACGTATTCGTCATCCCCAATCCGTGGGACGTGGGCACCGCGCGCATCCTCACGCGACTCGGCTTCCCCGCGCTCACCACCACCAGCGCCGGCCTCGCCTTCTCGCTCGGCCGCCGCGACGGCGATGGCTCCGTCACCCGCGACGATGCGCTCGCGAACGGGAAAGCGATCGTCGACGCGACGCATCTCCCCGTCGCTGCAGATCTCGAGAACGGCTACGGGCATGCACCCGAGGATGCGGCGGAGACCATCCGTCTCGCGGCAGCCGTCGGGCTCGTGGGCGGATCCATCGAGGATGCGACGGGCGATCCCGCGCATCCGATCTATGATTTCGCGCACGCACTCGAGCGCGTCGCGGCCGCCGCCGAAGCCGCGCATGCACTCCCCTTCCCATTCATGTTCGTCGCGCGCGCCGAGAACTATCTGCAGGGACGTCCGGATCTCGACGACACCATCCGCCGCCTGCAGGCGTTCGAGCGCGCGGGCGCCAATGTGCTCTACGCACCCGGGCTCACGAAGGCGGATGACATCCGCGCAGTGTGCGCAGCAGTGAGCAAACCGGTGGACGTCCTCATGGGAATCGCGGGCGCCCCGTTTTCCGTGCAGGAGCTCGCCGATCTCGGCGTTCGCCGCATCAGCATCGGCTCCGCGCTCAGCCGCGCCGCACTCGGCATCGTCGTGCGTGCAGCGACGGAGATTCAGGAGCGCGGCACCTTCACGTTCGCAGACGACGCGCTTCCGTTCGCGAGCGCGAGCGATCTCGTAACAGAGCGCTGACGAGCTCAATGACTGCACCCGCGCGCGTCCTCGCGTCTTCTGAGGTTTCGGCTTTTGTTCGGGAGTTGAAGCTGCAGCTCGGCGCTCTCGAGGAGGTCGCGCGCCCCGATCGTGCGCCGCTTCCCACCGGGATCGCCGAGCTCGACGCGCTGCTGGTTGGGCGCGGCCTTCCGCGTGGGCGGCTCACCGAGATCACGGGCGCGAGCGGCAGCGGGCGCACGTCGATGCTCCGCACGCTCGTCACCGCGGTCGCGACCGGCGGACGCTGGGTCGCCTACATCGATGCGACGCGCACGCTCGCGCCGCGCGACTGGGCGCACGTCGGGAGCGAGCGCGCGCCGCTCTGGATCATCCGTCCTGCCAACGCAACGAAAGCAGCATGGTGCGCCGATCTCCTCCTCCGCTCCGGCGCGTTCGCGCTCGTGGTGATGGATGGCGCGCCGCAGCTCTCGCGCGTGCTCGCGGTGCGGCTCACGCGGCTCGCACGCGATGTCGGCGCCGCGTTCGTGGTCACCGGCGAGCACGGGGGCGACGCAACGGGAAGCTCCGTTCGAATACGACTTGCCGCGCGCGATCTCGCGCGCGCGGCGCACGGGAGCGGCAGCCGCTCCGAACGCACGACCACGATCACGCTGGAGAAGGGTGGCAAACGTCGGACGATAGAGGTGAGGTATGGCAGAGCAGTGGCGCGTCGCTTGTGTTCGCATCCCGAGGTTCCCGATCGCCGCGGTGTGGCGCACCCGGAACGCCCATACACTCCAGCTCCATCCACTCCCGTCATCACCTCGTACCCAGACGGATCCGACGCGGGACAATCAGCTCGCGCACAACCAGCTCGAGCGCAATCAGCTCGCGCACAATCAGCTGCGCAGGACTCCGTCGCATCCACACCTCCACGCCGTAAGCGACGCACCGCCTTCGTGGGATGATGCACTCGTCGCGCTCCTGAGCGACGGCAAGCTGCGCGCAGTGTCGGGTGCCGCCGCGCGCGCGGGCGTGCGCAGCGGGATGACGGCGCTCGAGGCGCGCGCCCGCTCCGCCACGCTCACGATCTACGATTGGGACGACATCGCGATCGCGGGCGCGATCGCCGAGCTCTCCGCGAACTTTCTCGTCGCGAGTCCGCAGGTGACGCCAGCGGCGCACGAGCCCGGGCTCTGGTGGGTGGGCGCGCACGGGCTCGAGGCGATGGGTGGCGAGCGAATGCTCGTGCGCGCGCTCGCCGAGCTCGCGGGTGCGTGGCATCCGCGTGCGCGCGTCGCGATCGCCAGCTCGTGCGTGGCCGCGCGCGCCGCAACGTGGGCCGCGCCGGGCCGTCGCACGAGTCTCGACGCCGCGTTCATCGTCCCTCCCGGCGGCGACGCGGCGTATCTCGCGCCGGCGCCGCTCGAGCTCATCCCCATGGACGGCGAGCTTCGCGCGACACTCGCCTCGCTCGGCATCGCCACCGCGGGCGCCTTCGCCGCGCTCGACAGCGAAGACGTCGAGCGGCGCTGGGGCGCCGAAGGGCTCGGCGCATGGCGGCTCGCGCGCGGCGAAGATGTGCGGCGCCCCGTGCTCGCGAGCGTCGCCGCACGGCACGCGGCCGACGTCGAGCTCTCGTCGCCGGCAACGACGATGGAGCCGGTGCTCTTTCTTCTGCGCCCCATCATCGATCGTCTCGCATCGGCGCTCGCCTCCGATGGGCGCGCGGCCGCGACGGTCGCGATCACGCTCACCCTCGACGATCGCCGCAGCGCGCTTCCGAACGGCGCGCCACCGCACACGGTCACGCGGCAGGTGCATCTTCCACGTCCCGTCGCGCGCGCGGCGCCGCTGGTGGAGCACTGCCGCGCCTTGCTCGACACGTGGACGCTCACGGCGCCCGTGTGCGGGCTCGCCGTCGCGATCACCTCCACCGCACCGGCCACGAGCGAGCAGGGCGATCTCCTCGCGCTCGGCTGGCACGACCCGGCCGCTGCCGACGCGGCGTTCGCGCGCCTGCGCGCGGAGCTCGGCGCGCGCGCCGTCGTGCGCCCGGCGCTGCGCGACGAGCATCGCCCCGAGCGCGCGGGCGCGTGGTGCGAGAGCGACGACGCGCGCAAAGCCGATCGCATTGTGAAAGCCGATGCACGCACCCCCGCGCGCGCGGCGAGCACCGAGAAGGTCGCCGAGCCGCCGCGCGCGCCCGCACTGCGCCTGCTCGAGACGCCCGAGACGGCTGAAGTCGAGTGGGACGGCGACCGCCCGTGCGCGCTCTGGTGGCGCGAGCGTCGCGTCGCGATCGGCCGCGCCGCCGGCCCCGAGCGGCTCTCCGGCGACTGGTGGAAGGACGGCTACGCGCGCGACTACTGGCGCTGCGAATCAGACAGCGGCGAGCTCCTCGCTTTCCGCGAGCGCGACCGCTGGTACGTGCAAGGCTGGTATGACTGAGCCCAGGGCACGAGCTCCATATGTCGAGCTCCACTGCCACTCCGCCTTCTCGCTCCTCGACGGCGCGTCGCATCCCGCGGAGCTCGTCGATCGCGCCGTCGAGCTGGGCTACCACGCGCTCGCGCTCACCGATCACGATGAGCTGGGCGGGATCGTCGCCTTCGCACAGGCCGGCGACGGCGACGCGCTCGAGTGCCTCATCGGCTCCGAGATCACGGTGCGCGGCGACGGGAACGTGCCGCATCATCTCGTGCTCCTCGCCGAGGATCGCGAGGGCTACGGCAATCTCTCCACGCTCATCACACGTGCGCGCATGGAGTGCGATCGTGGGCGCCCATCACTGTCGCTCGATACCGTTGCCGCGCACGCGAAGGGACTGTTCGCATTGACCGGCTGCCCGCGCGGGCTCGTCCCGCGCAGACTGATCGCCGGCGACGAGGCCGGCGCGCGCGAAGCGGCCGCGCGGCTGCACGACATCTTCGGTGGCCGGCTCGCGATCGAGTGCTGGGACCACGGGCTCGAGGAGGAGCGCGCGCTGCTCGAGCCGCTCATGGCGATCGCGCGCACGATCGACGTGCCGTGGGTCGTCACCAACAATGTGCACTACGCGCGCGCATCGGGACGCATCGTGCACGACGTGCTCTCCTCGCTGCGCCACCAGCGCACGCTCGACGAGATGGGCACGCGCCTCCGCCCCAACGCCGAGTGGCGGCTGCAGAGTCCCGCGCGGATGGTGAAGCGCTGGAGCCATCATCCCGAAGGCGTTCGCGCGACGCTCGCGATCGCCGAGCGCTGCGCTTTCCGCCTGCACGATCTGCATCCCACGCTCCCCGGCTTTCCGCTGCCGCCCGGCGTGAGCGCCGACGAATATCTCGCGCGCCTCGTCGCACAGGGCGCACGCGAGCGCTGGGGGAAGATCAACCAGGCGCAGCGCACGCAGCTCACGCACGAGCTCGCGCTCATCAAACGGCTCGGCCTCGCGGGCTACTTCCTCATCGTCTGGGACATCGTTCGCTACTCGAATCGCATCGGCGTTCTCTGCCAGGGACGCGGCTCCGCCGCCAACTCCGCCGTCTGCTTCTGCCTCGGCATCACCGCCGTCGATCCGATCAAGCTCAATCTCCTCTTCGAGAGATTTCTGAGCGACGATCGCCGCGAGGCGCCCGACATCGACATCGACTTTGCGCACCGCGATCGCGAGCAGGTGCTCCAGTACGTGTACGAGCGCTATGGACGCGAGCACGCGGCGATGGTCTGCGAGCAGATCACCTATCGGGGCCGCTCTGCCGTGCGCGATGCCTGTCGCGTGCTCGGCTTCTCCGTGGAGCAGGCAGACACGCTCGCCGCGATGAGCGATCGCTTCTCCGCGCGCGCGACGGCGGAGGCGATGCAGACGGATGCGGATGGCGGCTACGACACCGTCGATCGCGGCGACAGCACCGGCGACAGCGCGGAGGCCGAGCGCATCGGGAGCCACCTCGTGCACGGCACCGAGGTCGTGAACCGCACGCGCGCGCTCGAGGAGAAGGAGCGCAAGGTGCGCGAGAGCGAGCGGGAGGAGCGGCGCAAGGCGCATCCGACATCGAAGTCCGATCGTCCCAAGCCGAACGCCGCGTACGAGCCGTACGGCAGCCCGAACGCGCAGTCCACGAATCGCGAGCTGCCGGCGTGGATGGATGCGCACGCCGCGGAGTCGCACAACGAGCGGCGCAATCCGAGCACCGCGATTCGCCCGACGGATCCCGGCACGCTGCTCCGCCGCGCGGGACTGGACCCCGGCGATGCACGCGTACGCGCGCTCCCGCTCATCGTGAAGGGGATGCACAACATCCCGCGACATCGCTCGATTCACGTCGGCGGCTTCGTGCTCACGGCCGAGCCGCTGTCCACGATCGTGCCGATCGAGCCGGCGTCGATGGAGAATCGCACGGTGATTCAGTGGGAGAAAGACGATGTCGAGGCGATGGGGCTCGTGAAGATCGACCTTCTCGGACTCGGCATGCTCACGCTGCATCCAGGACTGCCTCAAGTACATCCGCACGATGCGCGGCCACACGATCGATTTGTGGACGCTCGACTTCGATGATCAGGCCGTGTTCGATGACCTCTGCGCGGCAGATACGATCGGCGTGTTCCAGGTGGAGAGCCGCGCGCAGATGAACACGCTGCCGCGACTGAAGCCGCGCTGCTTCTACGATCTCGTCGTCGAGGTCGCGCTCATTCGACCTGGGCCGATCCAGGGCGAGATGGTCCACCCGTATCTGCGTCGCAAGGCGGGCGAGGAGGAAGTGACGTACCCGCATCCGTCACTCGAGCCCATTCTCAAGCGCACGCTCGGCGTGCCGCTCTTTCAGGAGCAGGGGATGCAGGTCGCGATCGCGGCGGCAGGATTCACGGCGGGGGAAGCGGACAATCTTCGCCGCGCGATGGGGCACAAGCGAAGCCGCGAGCGCATGGCGGACATCTGCCAGAAGATGATCGACGGGATGATCCGCAATGGCTTCTCGCAGGATGTCGCGCAGCGGATCTACAACCAGATCAATGCCTTCGCCGACTACGGCTTTCCCGAGTCGCACGCGGCGAGCTTCGCGCTGCTCGTGTACGCGAGCGCGTATCTCAAGCACTATTACGCGCCGGAGTTTCTCGCGGCGATTCTGAACGCGCAGCCGATGGGCTTCTACTCGCCCGGCACGCTCATCGAGGATGCGAAGCGCCACGGCGTAGTCGTGCTCCCGGTGGATGCCTCGCGCTCGCGCTACGACTCCACACTCGAGCCCGAGGGAAACAGCCTGGCGGTGCGGCTCGGCCTCCGGCTCGTGCGCGGCATTGGCGGAAAGGCGCGCGCGCTGCTGCAGCGCGCCGTCGAGAGCGGCGGCACCTTCGCATCGATCGCGGACGTGGTCGCGCGCTCGGGGCTCGACCGGCGTGCCCTGCGCGCGCTCGCGGAGGCGGGGGCGCTCGACTGCTTCGTGCCGGATGAGCCGAGCGCGCGGCGGCGCCGTGCGGCGGTGTGGCGGATGCTCGAGATCGAGCGCGGCGACGCGGGGCCGCTCGCGCCCTCGCGCATCAAGCTCGACGTGCCGACACCCGTGGCGGCAATGTCGCCGCGCGAGATCACCGCGTCGGATTATCGGATGACCGGGCTCTCACTCAACGGGCATCCGCTGCGCCATCTCCGCGCGATGCTCAGCGAGAACGGCATCCGCACCGCGCGCGAGATCCTCGCGCTGCCGGACGGCACGCGCAACGTCGCGGCCGCGGGGCTCGTGATCTGCCGGCAGCGCCCGGGCACCGCAAAGGGATTCGTCTTTCTCACGCTCGAGGATGAGACGGGGCTCGTGAACATTGTCGTGCTTCCCAAGCTGTTCGAGAAGCAGGCGCTCATGATCTCGACTGCGCCGCTCATCCTCGTGCGCGGCACGCTGCAGGTGGAAAAGACAGTAGTGAATTTGAGGGGCGAGGTGTTCCGCGAGCTCAAGGCGGGCGAGGAGCTCAAGGGGTGGAAAGGGCACGACTTTCATTGAGCGAGTACGGTGCGGATTGCCGACGTTGCAAGGGTGTGGTAGACATCGGGCATGCATCGACGACAATCGTGGCTGACCACTCACGCGTTCGTGGCGATCCTCGTCGTTGGATGCAGGGCGTATCCGGCAACTCCGCCTGGCCCTTACAACGCCGAGGGATGGCACCCGAAGACATGCGCGGACGAATTCAATGAAGCGGTGACACCAGTGGGCGCGAGAACGTCCGTAGTCATCGATACCACTATGGTGCCCGGAGAGATCATCGGGCGAGTGGTTTCTTCAGCCTCGGATAGTTTCCCCATGACGCTAGCTCAAGTCAGCGCTCTCGATCTACCGCAGAGCGATCGCACGGTCACCCACGTGAACGCGGCTGGAGAATTTCGGCTGCATTTGCCGCCAGGATTAATAAAGTTGGAAGCTCGACAGATTGGATGGCATTCAGATACGGTGACGGTCGACACGCGCCACGGCACCAGAGTGCAATTGGCGATGCACGTGGTTTGCGCTCCATGAGCTCAAACAGAGCCTCGATATCGAAGCATGCCTAACGTCAGGAGCTGGCAAAGTCATCCGTCTCTCGTTGCCGAACCGCTCTGCGTGCGCGCACTTTCATCCCATGCGCACACTACTCCCTGCTCTTGCACTCGCCGCCACGCTCGCCGCTTGCACGCACAACACGCCAGGCCCGCAAGCCGCCACACCCTCCCCCGCACCCCCGCCCAACGCGCCGCCCGCCGCGCTCACCGCCGCGCAACGCGCCGCCACGCAGACGCTGCTCTCCGCCGACTCAGCGCTCTCGCTCATCGCTTCACGCTCGCTGCACGACGCGATCGCGAACGGGGCCGCGAGCGACGTCATGATGCTGATGCCCTCACTGCCGCGCATCGGGACGCGCGACAGCGTGCTCGACGCGATCGACTCGCTCAACGCGGTCACGAATCGCACGCTCAGCTGGCGCCCGATCCGCGCCGAAGTCTCCGCCGATGGCTCGCGCGGGTACACGTACGGCTACGGCCGCCGCGTCGCGCGCAGCGACACGCTCACCTCCGTCGTGCCGATCCAGTACCTCGCGTTCTGGCGCCGCGAGGGCGACCAATGGAAGCTCGCCGCGTGGCTCATCTCCGCGGGCGGTGCAGACGCGCCTGCCACCGCGCCCGAGGCGTGCGCGCATCCCGGGCCGCCCACCTACGTCGCGACGCACGACTCCACTGCGATCGCGACCGTCCGCGCGGCCGACCTCGACTTCTCTGCGCGCGCGCAGCGCGCCGGCGCGGGCGCCGCATTCGAGGAGTTCGTCGCTCCCGATGGCGCCTCCGTCGGCACGGGGGCACCCGAAGTCACCTGCGGTCGTCAGGCCGTCGCCAAATCGCTCGCGCCCCTCGGCCCCGGCGCGCTCACCTGGGCGCCGCGAGTCGCCGACGCCGCACCCTCCGGCGATCTCGCCTTCACCTCCGGCGACGCCGTCATCCACATCGGCAAGGACACCAGCTACAGCAACTATCTCACGGTGTGGAAGCGGCTCGCCAATGGCCAATGGCGCTTCGTCGCTGACGGTGGCAACTCCGCACCTGCTCCCACCACGACACACTGAGCTCGCGAAGCACGAGCCCGCTCGCAGCCGCTGCGCGCGGCGTACCGTTGCGCGTCCAGCTCGCCATCGCGCGCATTGTCACCGAGGGCTCGTGCCTTGCAACGATGAGCATGTGCCGGCGCGAAAGCCGCGCAGGCAAGACTCATTGTTCAGGAGTTGTCGCACATGGCTTCAAATTCTCTTTCCGGCAAGCGCGTCGCGATCCTCGCGACTGATGGTGTTGAACAGGTGGAGCTCCTCGAGCCTCGCAAGGCGCTCGATGCTGCTGGTGCACAAACGTCGGTCGTCTCGCCAAAGTCCGGATCGATCAAGGGCTGGAATCACACGGAGTGGGGGCAGGAGATCCCCGTCGACATCGAGCTCGGCCAGGCGAACGCGGACGACTTCGACGCGCTCATGCTCCCCGGCGGCGTGATCAATCCCGACAAGCTGCGCACCATGCCCGAGGCGGTAAGCTTCGTACGCGCGTTCTTCGAGGCAGGCAAGCCGGTGGGCGCGATCTGCCATGGACCGTGGATGCTCGTCGAGGCCGACGTAGTCCGCGGACGCAAGATGACCTCGTGGCCCTCGCTGCAGACGGATCTCAGAAACGCTGGTGCCAATTGGTCCGATGAACAGGTCGTCACCGATCACGGTCTCGTCACCAGCCGCAAGCCGGACGACATCCCCGCGTTCAACAAGAAGATCATCGAGGAGTTCGCGGAAGGCGTGCACGAGGAACAGCGCGCCTCCGTCCATGCAGGCGCCGCGCACTGACACTCGACACACACGCTGACAGCGTGCGCCCCGGGTCCTCGCTGACCCAGGGCGCACACTCGTTCGCTCACTCACGCTCGGCACGGGAACGCATGCAGCTTCGCAAACTCGGCACACAGGGTCTCGAGACATCCGCCATGGGGCTGGGCTGCATGGGGATGTCCGATTTCTATGGCGATCGCAGCGATCAGGATGAATCGATCGCGACCATTCATCGCGCGCTCGAGCTGGGCGTGACGTTCCTCGACACCGCCGACATGTACGGCCCCTTCACGAACGAGCAGCTCGTCGGCAAGGCGATCGAGGGAAAGCGCGATCAGTTCGTGATCGCGACGAAGTTCGGCATCGTCCGCGATCCCAACGATCCATACAAGCGGGGCATCAATGGTCGCCCCGAGTACGTTCGCGCCTCGGTGGAAGGCTCACTGCAGCGACTCCGCATCGAGACCATCGATCTCTACTACCAGCATCGCGTCGATCCGAACACGCCGATCGAGGACACTGTTGGTGCCATGGCGGAGCTCGTGCGCGAGGGGAAGATCAGGTACATCGGCCTTTCGGAAGCCGGCGCCGATACGTTGCGCCGAGCGCACGCCGTGCACCCGATCTCCGCGCTGCAAACCGAGTACTCGCTGTGGAGCCGTGATGCCGAGGATGCGATCATCCCGGCGTGCCGCGAGCTCGGCATCGGATTCGTTCCCTACTCACCGCTCGGCCGCGGCTTTCTCACCGGTGCCTACAAGAGCATCGACGACTTCCCCGCAGATGACTTCCGTCGCAACTCGCCGCGTTTTCAGGGTGACAACTTCGGGAAGAATCTCGAGCTGGTTGGCCACATCGAGCGACTCGCGACCGAAAAGGGATGCACGCCGTCGCAACTCGCGCTCGCATGGGTGCTGGCGCGCGGTGACGATATGGTGCCGATCCCGGGCACGAAGCGTCGCAAGTATCTCGAGGAGAACGTCCGCGCCCTCGACGTTTCGCTAACTCCCGCCGATCTTGCTCACATAGACGAGATTGCGCCGTTGGGCGCAGCGGCCGGTGATCGCTACCATCCTGCAGCGATGCAGCTCGTCGGCAAATGAATGCTTTTCGCCAGCACGACTACCCGCACGGAGAACGTCGTATGAACCGCTCGATCAGACTGCTCGCCGCCTGCGCGACGATCACCCTTTCTGCGCTCGCGACTGCCTGTTCGTCGAATGCAGCCAAGACGAGTAGCGCACAACAGCCGAAGCGCCTCGCAGCGGTGGAGGGACTCGCCGCTCCCGAGGCGCTCTCCTTCGATCCGGGCACGAACTTCTATTTCGTCAGCAACGTCAACGGCAATCCCGGCGTGAAGGACGGCAACGGCTTCATCTCGCGCATCACCGTGGATGGCGTGATGGACAGCCTCCACTTCATCCAGGGTGGGCGTGACGGCGTGCAGCTCGATGCGCCGATGGGCTCGCGTGTGCAGGGCGATACGCTCTGGGTGCTCGATGTCGACAAGCTGCGCGGCTTCAACACGCACACCGGCGCGCCGACCGTCACAGTGGATCTCGCGCCCCTCAAGGCGCTCTTCCTGAACGATCTCGCCATCGATTCGACGGGTGAGTTCTACATCACGGACACGGGCGTCAAGACGAATGCGGATGGCACCAGCGATCACACGGGCCCCGACCGGATCCTGCATGTCGCACACGATCGTAGCGTGACCGTCGCCGTTTCCACTCCGCTTCTCTCCTCGCCCGACGGCATTGGCTGGGACCTGCGCGGCAAGCGCTTCGTGCTCGCGCCGTTCGCGGGCCCATCGGTGCAGGAGTGGCGCATCGGCGACCCGGGTCCGAAGGACATCGCACAGGGAAAAGGAAAGTTCGATGGTGTGGAAGTCGAGAGCGATGGAAGCATCCTGATCACGAGCTGGAACGATTCAAGCGTATCGACGCTCGAAGGCCCGAAGCTCATTCCGCACATCACCAAGCTTTCGATGCCCCCGGCAGACGTCAGCATGGATGCAGCGCATTCACGCGTCGGGATCGTCTCGCTCGTGGCGAACCGGTTCGAGCTCTGGGAGTGGCCATCGACGAAGTGAACGACACTACGCACGACTTTTCTCCAGGAGTGGCAATCCAATGTACCGATACGACCTGAAAGTCGCACGCCTCGCGCTCTTCAGCGCGGCAATCGCTGTTGCCGCATGCTCACGCGGCGGCGGCGACACGCCTCGCGCTGCAGACACCACCGCGAAAGGCGCCGTCGCCGCACAGAACAACTGCACCGGTGACAACGGAGGACTCACGCTCCCGCCGGGCTTCTGCGCGACCATCTTCGCCGACTCGCTGGGCCACGTGCGTCATCTCGTCGTGGCACCGAACGGCGATGTGTACGCCAACAGCTGGAGCGGGAAGTACTACGGCGAGGGCACGACGCCTTCGCATCCGTTCCTCATCGCGCTCCGCGACACCAACCACGATGGTCGCGCGGATGTGATCCGCCGCTTCGGCGACTCGCTCGGCAACGGCGGCGCGGGCGGCACGGGCATCGCGCTGTACAAGGGCGGGCTGTTCGCGGAGTCGAAGGACAGGATCGTGCGCTACGCGATGGACTCGGGCTTCACGCCCCACGGTGCGGCGTCGACGATTCTGAGTGGGCTCCCGCTCACGGGCGATCATCCGATGCATCCGTTCGTGATCGACAGCGCCGGGCAGCTCTTCATGGATGTCGGATCGGCCACGAACTCGTGTCAGCTGAAGAATCGCACGGCGAATTCGCCGGGACACAATCCGTGCACGGAGCTCGAGACCCGCGCCGGCATTTGGAGCTACGATGCGAACAAGTCCGGACAGCAATACTCGGCATCCGGGCGCTACGCGACCGGCATTCGCAATGCGGTAGGGCTCGCGTTCGACCCGTCGGGGCAGCTCTACTCCACTCAGCACGGCCGCGATCAGCTCGGCGACAACTGGTCCAAGCTCTACACACCGCAGCAGGGCGCCGATCTCCCAGCGGAGGAGATGCTCAAGATCGTGAAGGGCGGCGACTACGGGTGGCCGATGTGCTACTTCGACTCGACGCAGAAGAAGCTGGTGCTCGCGCCGGAGTACGGCGGTGATGGCGGCAAGAAGGTCGGCGACTGCGACAAGAAGCTCGAGCCGGTCGCGTATTTCCCGGCGCACTGGGCACCGGACGCGCTCGTGTTCTACAACGGCTCGCAGTTTCCCGCGGACTACAAGGGCGGCGCTTTCATCGCATTCCATGGCTCGTGGAATCGCGCGCCTGAGCCGCAGTCGGGCTATCGCGTGGTCTTCATCCCGTTCACCGGGGACTCGGCAAAGGACGGCTACCTGACGTTCGCCAACGGCTTCGCTGGCGTGCCGCAGCCGCAGCCGACCACCGCGAAGTATCGTCCCGCCGGTCTGGCCGTTGCACCCGATGGCTCGCTCTACATCGGGGACGACGTGCACGGCCGCATCTGGCGCGTCACGTACCCGGCGTCCGCCAAGTAGTCACGCGCTGGTAGTCACGCGCTGGTAGTCACGCGCTGGTCACGCGCAAGCCACCGAGGGCCGCACGCTCAGTGCGTGCCGGCCCTCGGTGGAGCAGCGTTTCCCGCGAAGAGATGCGACTCGAGGTACTGCGTGAGCAGTCCGTAGAGATGCAGCGTCGTCCCGTCCCCCTCGCAGATGCAGTGCGACCGATTCGGATACGCCATCATCGTGAATGGCCGATTGGCGGCGACGAGCGCGTTCACCAGCCGCTCCGTTCCCTGGTAGTGCACGTTGTCGTCGCCGGTGCCGTGCACGACGAGCAGATCGCCGCGCAGATTCGCCGCGTACGTGATGGGTGAGCCGCGCTTGTAGCCCTCCACGTTCTCGCTCGGCAATCCCATGTAGCGCTCCTGATAGATCGTGTCGTACAATCGCTCGTCGGACACGGGCGCAACTGACATTCCCATCTTGTACAGCTCCGGCGACCGGAACATGAGGTTGAGCGTCATCGACCCGCCGCCGCTCCAGCCCCACACGCCGTAGCGCGTGGAGTCCACGTACGGGAGCTGCTTCGCGAGCCCGCGCGCGCCGTCCGCCTGGTCCTGGCTCGACAGCACGCCGATCGCCCCATAGATGCTCCGCCGCCACGCACGTCCTCGAGGCGCCGGCGTGCCGCGATTGTCGATGCTGGCGACGATGTACCCATGCTGCGTCAGCATCAGATGCCACAGGTAGTCGCCCGACCACTGATCGAGTACCGTCTGCGCGGCCGGCTCACCGTAGACGTTGAAGAGCACGGGATACTTTCGATGCGCGTCGAGTCCCGGCGGCGTCATCACCCACGCGTCGAGCGGAACGCCGTCGCGCGCTGGCACGCGAACGAACTGCACTTGTCCGCGCTGCAGCTGCGCCAGGCGCGCACGCAAATCCGCGTTGTCCGCGAGCACGCGCACCACCGCATGGCTCGGCAGCCGCACGATCTCGTACACCGGCGGCGTCGTGAAGCTCGAGTGCACGTGAAGCGCGAACTGCGCCCCGGGCGCGATCGTGTACAGATTCGTTCCCGATTCTCCCGCCGGCGTTACGCGCTCCGCCTGTCCCTTCCCATCGAGCCGCGACCGATAGAGGTAGAGCTGTGTCGGTGCCTCGGGCGATGCGGTGAAGTAGATGAATCCCGCCGCACTGTCCACGCCAACGACGTACGGCTCACCGAACGCTGCATCGGGGTTCTGCAGGTCGAACCCGCCGTTCGTGATGGGATGGATCGTAGAGCCATCGCGCGACACCGAGTAGAGCCGCCGCCACCCATCGCGCTCGCTCACCCAGGTGAAGCTTCGACCGGAGTCGAGCCAGCGCACATCGTCCACCACCTCCGTCCAGGTGCTGTCCCTCTCCGTGAGCACCGTGCGCGCCGCGCCCGTGCGCGCGTTCGCGAGCATGACGTTGAGCGTATGTTGCCGCCGATCGAGCTGCTGCAGCACCACTTCATCCGAGCTCGCTGCCCACTCGAGCCGCGCGATGTAGTGCTCGCGCGGATCACCAGGTACCGCGATCCACTGTGTCGCACCGCCGGTGGTGCTCACGACTCCCACGCGGGCGGCGGAGTTCGTGGTGCCCGCCTTCGGATACTGAACCGGAACCGTGAACGAGTAGAGCGAGTCCGTCGTGTCGAGCAGCAGATAGTCGCGCACGCCGGCGTCGTTGAGCTGCCAGTACGCGATGCGCTTTCCGTCCGGACTCCACCGGAAACCGTCCCGCAGATTGAGCTCCTCTTCGTACACCCAGTCGAAGGTGCCATTGATGACGGTGCGCGACCCATCGTTCGTGAGCGCGGTGATTGCGCCGCTCGCGAGATCTTCCACGTACAGATTGTTCGCGCGCACGTACGCGACTCGACCGCCGTCCGGCGAGAATTTCGCGAACATCAACGTCGAGCTGGGGATGCCGCGCCCGCCGAGCTTGCGCAGTGCGCCGCTCGCGATATCGAAGGTCCAGTAGTCACCGCGCGTGTACTGGCGCCACACGCGACGCGCGTTCGTGAAGATCAGCGCGCGTCGTCCATCAGTCGACAGCTGATAGTCCTCGATCTCCACCGGTGCGCCACCCCCACTCGGCGAGAGCCGTTCGGCGCTCACGACCACGGACCGGCGGCCGCTCGCGGCGTCATAGCGCACGAGATCGCGCCCGCCGCCTGCGCCGGCAGATGGCTCCAACGTCGTGTACGCTTTCCCATCGCTCGTCCAGCGCAGCGTTGGCACACCCTGCGCCTGGAATTCGTGAGCGCCGAAGATCCGCTGGAGGGTGAGGCGCGACGTGTCGCTGCTCAGGGCGGAGAGCTGCGGCGGTGCCGACGCCGTGGCGGTCTGCGCCATGAGCCGAGAAGCGAGCGATGCGCACGCGAGCGCAGCGAGAGCGACGCCCCGGCAGCGCCGGGAGAACGAGGAGTTGGTAATCATTCCGCGAGGCTATCGCGTTCGCGTCGCTCGCGCAACTGCAATTGGCGCGTGCGAGCCTTGTTACCTGAACGTGCCGGGACTCACCTCGTACTGGATGTGATACGCTCCCGCTTCCTCTTCGGGCCGCCAGAAACCGAGCTGCTCCGACCACCGCACGCTCTGCAGCCTGCGTCCGCCGAGCGTGAGAAAGCCTGCCGCGCGGGTGGTGACCACGCCCAACGCGCGCAAGTCCGCCAGTCCACGGAGCTGTGTCGTTCTGCGCTCCGTCACGATCCGCCGCGCACTCGCGGGCCCGATGCCCGGCACACGCAACAGCTGCTCGCGCGACGCCGTTCGCACCTCCATTGGAAAGTGCTCAGGATGCGCCAGCGCCCACGATGTTTTCGGATCGTTCGCGAGCGGGAGATTTCCATCCGCATCGTACACCACCTCGCGAGGCGCGAAGCCGTAGTCGCGCAGCAGATAGTCCGCCTGGTACAACCGCTGCTCGCGCACCGCCGGCGCGGCGCGAAGATTCTCCAGCGGAGTGTTGCGGATGGGACGGAACGCTGCGAAGTGCGTATGATGGATGCCACTCGACGCGTACAGTTCGGTGACTTTGCCCAGTATGGTGCGGTCGGTGTCGGGAGTTGCGCCGACGACGAATTGCATGGTCATTCCGGCCACGCCGCCGGGATGCAGCACGTCGCGCGGGCGTCCCTCGCGCTCCTCGTTGCGCCGGTCGATCACCTGCGTGCGCACGCGCTCGAGCGACGCGAGCGCCGTGGCGAGATTTTTCTCGGGCGCGATGCTCTTGAGGGTGTCGCCACACGGCGCCTCGAGGTTGAGTGAGACGCGCGTAGCCAGCGAGGTGAGTCGCTCGATCTGCGCTGTCTCGGCGCCGGGCACCATCTTCACGTGGATGTATCCGCCAAATCGGTGCTTCTCACGGAGCAGCGCGAGCACCTCGATGAGGTCGTCCATCACTTTCACGGGCCGGCCCGGAATGCCGGTGGTGAGAAAGAGCCCCGTGCACCACTCGCGCTCCACTGCTGCCAAGAAAATCCGCACCAGCTCGGCCGGCTTGAGCAGCGTGCGCGGCATGTCACGGTCGCGACGCATTGGACAGTAGTGACAGTTGAAGCTGCATGCGTTCGTCATGAGGATGCGCATGAGTGTCACGCGGGGCCCGCCGCTCCCAATGCGAACAGGCCGAAGGTTGAGCGGGCGCAGCGCGCCCACATCGTTCGCGTGCCGGAGCCTGGGCGGCAGCGTTTTCGTTGGAAGCCCTTCGCGATCGTCGCCTGCGAGCGACATGAGGAGCTCGAGCTTCGCTTCGAGATTCGGCGTCTTCATCATCGTGAGCTCCGGGTGAGAACGGGCATATAGGATACCCGAATAAAACCCGAAGATCAAGAGCGAAAAAAACTCCGGGATTACCCCGGAGCTGTCGTTATCGAAGACTCGTCGTCGATGCGTTTCGAGATCCCGGCTGCCAGACCACCCGTTGCTCGTTCGACGAGAGCGCCACGCGCTGCGAGACCACGACCACACCGGCCTCATCCTGCGCGACGAGCTGATATTCGCCTTGATCCAGATGCGACGGATAGATGAGCGTGCGCGTCGAATCGGACTCGACGGTGCCCAGCTTCATGCTTCGTTCCGTTCGGACGTTGAAGGAAGACCACGACATCCCGTGCCGGTCGGACGTCATTCCCCACCACAACCTCGAGCCCAGGGCGTCCGGCGCGAGCGCCGTGCATTAGAGCGCACGAAGAAAGCGCGACCATCGTCGCGCCCGACGCATGCCACGCGCGTGCCGATCTTCGAAAATCTCTGCACGCCTTCGCCGCCAATGCGTCGCATCATCCCGCCCTGTGAGAGTTGGTTCAACTCAATGCATGGCCCGAGCCAGCTTCCATCTTACCCTCGAAGCGAGCACGAGTGCCCGCAGATTGATGCGTTCGTGCGCACTTCCTCGCAAGACAGTTTCCTTTTCGATCATGCTGCGTCTGTTGACGCTACCGATGGTCACTCATCCGCACGTTGCAACAAATGATGCCGCCCTTTCTGCCCTACGCCGTAGCCGCGATCGCCGCACTCGCGGTCATCTCCACTGCGGATCCAGTGCCGAGCAACGCGAGCGCCGACACGGGCCCCGTCATGCAGAACGCACGTCCGCTGGGGAATTTTCGCCACCACCGAGCCGGTGATCGCGAGCGTTCATTTCCCCGCCTCCTCCGGCGCAAACGGCTGGACCGAAGCCGACGCCCCCGCAGCGATTTCTTCCGAAGGCGACCTCTCCTACGTGATCACGATAGCCGAGATCACGCCGTGCGTCGCTCGCGCGCTTCCGTCGGATGACAGCGCCGCCCGCACCCAGGTGCAGTGGTCCAACGACGGCGGCGCGAACTGGCAGAATCTCACGAACGTTCCCGAGGCCGCCTCGCCGGTAGAGCGCGCCGGCGCGCACCCGGGCGCACTCACCCTCCGCTACCGCGCGCACACCACCGCCGATAGCTGCGCGATGCGCGTCGTTTACACCGCCATCCCCGCGCGGTAGTCGCGTCAGGGCGCCGGCGTCGTGGGCTTGGGCCCCGGCGGCAACGCGTGCACCCGATCCTTGAACGCATGGAACGCCTTCGAATCCTCCGTGAGCGTCCGGAGGATCGCGGGATCCTTGTGATCGATCAAACTCTGGATGTCCGCGATGCGGTCCTGCGTGAGCGGGTGGTCGCTGAACCACGCATCCACGGGTGAACCGCCGCCCTTCTCCTCCGCCATCAGCTTCTGAAAGAACGACACGAGCCCCCTGGGGCTAATGCCGGCGCGGATGACGTTCTTGAAGCCCTCCTCATCGGCCTGTTTCTCGTCTTCGCGGCTGAATTTCGCGAACACCGCCGCACCACCCACCTGAATCGCCGCCTGTGATGCTGGCTCTCGCAGACGTTCGTGAGCACGCACGTGAGCGCCACGCCGACCTTCGCGCCCTGCTGCTGCTGCATCTGCTTCACCGAGTGCCGCTTCACGACGTGCCCGATCTCGTGCCCGATCACGCCCGCCAGCTCATCCATCTTGTCCGCGCGCTCGATCACGCCGCGATTCACGTAGATGTAGCCGCCGGGGAGCGCGAACGCGTTCACGACGTCGGTGTTCACCACGAAAAAGTGCCAGTCGAGATCACCCCGCCCGGTGAGATGGGCGATCGAGTCACCAAGCTGATTGACGTACCGATCGACTTCGGCGTCGTGAATGACCGGCAGCGTCGTATTGAGCTGCGACGAATACTGCTGTCCCATCTGCACTTCCTGCTGCGTCGAGACGGCGCACCCTGCGACCGCCGCGCACAGCCCGAACAATACGTACACTCGCTTCATGGAATCCTCTGGTCGTGACGGTCTCCCCTCGGGCAAGACACGTACCGTCCGGCCCGCTATGGTTTCCTTTACACTATCCGTTTCCTGCGCTTCGTGACCGCACCAGTCCGCTTGGCAGGCGCTGCTACCTTCTCCCCCGCGGCCGCAGTCTTCCGCGTTGCCGAGCGCGTCGCGGCCCCCAGGAGCAGGAGCGACGACGCCGCCTCCCGTTCCACCTGCTTCATCGTGCACTGGCGCGGGCGCCTTGTCCGGCCGCCACCGCAGGAAACCGGTGCCGTGCCGGAAGCGCCCACCCGTGAAGTGATCGTACTCCACCTCCACGACGAGCTTCGTCGCGAGCGGCTCCCATTCGCCCGTTCGCGCCGTGCTCCACCGGCTCGGCCCACCTGGCGCCTGTCCCGTGAATCCCGGCTTCCGTCGCAACGCCTCGAGCTCCGGCGTGAGCGCCGCACGCTCCTTCGCGGACATCGCGGAGCAGAACCCGACGTGGTTCAGCAGCCCCTCCTCGTCATACAGGCCGAGTAGCAGGGAGCCGACGACGCGCCCCTTCGACGCATACCTGAAACCGCCCACGACGCAATCCGCCGTGCGCTTCTGCTTGAGCTTCTGCATTCCCGTGCGCTCGCCCGTCTGGTACGGAAGGTCGAGGCGCTTCGCGATGACGCCGTCGAGCGCCGATCCCACAGACGCGTACCATCGCTTCACCGTTCGCTCGGATGTCGTCGCCGGCGAGAGCCGCACAGCGCCCGCGCCCGCGAGATGCTTCGTTGCGAACGCCTCGAGCGCCGCGCGCCGCGCCGACAGCGGCTCCTTCACGAGCGATCGGCCTTCATCGTCCACGAGCAAATCGAACACGATCAGCATCGCGGGATGCTCCGCGGCCAGCGTTCGCACGCGGCTCGCCGCCGGATGGATGCGCAGCAGCAGCTCGTCGAACGACAGCATGCGCCCAACCGGGATCACGATCTCGCCGTCGAGCACGAAGCGCGACGCGCTCGAGCGCCTCGAGCGCCTCGACGACGTCCGGGAAATAGCGGCCGAGCGGCTTGCCCGGCTTTCGACATGAGATCGACGCGGTCGCCGTCGCGGAAGGCGAGGCATCGGAAGCCATCCCACTTGGGCTCGTACTGCCACTCACTTCCCAGCGGCAGCTCCCCCACCTGCAGCGCCTCCATGGGCGCGTACGTGCGCGGTATCGGAAGGCTCACAGTACACTCTCCAGCTTGAAGCGCCCGCGCGAAGCAAGCAGCGGCTTCCAGAGATCGCCGAGCTGCTTCACGCGTGCGGGCACGTTGTCGATGCGGAAGTCCTCGATCTCGATGCCCTTCTCGATCTCCGCCCACGTCACCGGCGTCGACACGGCGGCTTTCGGCGTGGGGCGCGGCGAGTAGATCGACGCGAGCGTGCGCCCCCACGCGTTCTGGTTGTAGTCCACGAGCACGTGCCCGCGCGGACGCTGCGCGATGCGGTACTCGGCCGTGATGAGCTTGGGCGCGCGCGCCTCCATCACGCGCGCGAACTCCTTCGCGAACGTCCACACCTGCTTCTGCAGCGGCCCGCGCACGATCGGCACGTAGATGTGGATGCCGCTCGAGCCGGTCGTCTTGGCGAGCGGCGTCATCCCGAGCGCCTCGAGTGCCTCGCGCACGAGCAGCGCCGTCTCGCGCACGCGCGCGAAGGTGGCACCGACCACGGGATCGAGATCGAAGTGCAGATAGTCGGGGCGATTCACGTCGTCGCAGCGCGCGTACCACTGATTGAGATCGATGCAGCCGAGGTTGACCACCCAGAGCAGCGACGCGAGATCCTGCACCATGGGAAAGTCGATGATGCTTCCGGAGCCATGCTCGATCGCACAGGTCTCGATCCACTCGGGGCGCGGCGACGGCGCGCGCTTCATGAAGAAGCACTTTCCCGTGGCGCCGTTCGGATAGCGCTTCATCACCATGGCGCGATCGTGCAGATGCGGCAGCAGCACGGGCGACGACCGCCGCGTAGTACCGGAGCAGATCGCCTTTCGTGATCCCGAGCTTGGGCCAGAACAGCTTCTCGAGATTCGTGAGCGATACCGAGTGCCCGTCGCTGCTCACCTCGGCGTCCCGCACTCCCTGCGGAATGATCGACGCGGCGCGCCGTGTCGGCGACGCGAGACTTGGTCGCGGCGGCCATTAGCGGATCGGTACGAGCTTGGGTGGACGCGCGCCGCGTCGCGTTGCGCCGGACACCGGGATGTACGTGAGCTCCGTTGCTTCGCGCACGCTGCGGAGCAGCAGCCCGCCGCGGCTCATGTCCCCGCGCCCCACGAACTCCGCGGGGAAATGCAGCCGCTCTCCGAACACCTCGACGAGCGTGCTCACATACTTGTCCGTCGCGATGCTGCCGAGCAGAATCGCCAGCGCGGAGCGGCTCGCGGCCGCGAGCGCGCGTGCGTCCCGCGCGAGCGGCTCGAGGAAACGCGCCGACTTTTCCGCGATGTTCACTTCGGCGAACTCGCGCAGGTCGGCGAGTGTCAGTACTGTATCCGGGTCGAGCAGCCCGCGCGTGGGCGTGATCACGGTGATACCGGGCGTTCGGCGCGGTGGACGGGCGAACGCGCGCGCGTAGGCGATCTTTCCCCGGAAGTACAATCCACTCAGGAAGCGAAGAGCTCACCGATCGGCGCGCCTTCGCTTCGGAGACGCACGGCGAGCGGAAAGGCGGCGCCGGGATTGAACAGGAGCTTGGCGCGCTCGCCTCCGCAGAAGGCCGGGGAGAGCAGGAAAATGCGAGACGCGGTCATGGGGGGCGATGGTGCAAGTCAGCCGCCAGTGCGCTGGGATGGCAGGTGGGGGCGTCCGGGAAGGCGAGAGCGGTCGGATCAGTGTCCCACGCTAGTTACACTGATTGTCCGCGCCGGGTGACAATTTTCAACGCTTTCAGAACCAAAACGTATATAGGATAAGGACTTGCGCCTAGGCACAAAGATCGCCTACATACGTTGCCAGCGAGTCGGGCTTTCCGCTGACACAGCGGGCCAGGGATTCGGGATGCCAGAGGAGGATCCATGATTTCCGCCATACTGCCAGTCATTCTTTCAGTCGTAACTGCGGCGACGCCTGCGAAGGCGCCGGCGCGCGCGTCAGCCGGCGCTGAGCCGGTAATCCGCGTCTCCGTCAACCACCAGACCTACAATCGCGGCGATCGTGCTCGCGTGAACGTTCGCGTTCGCGACGACGGCTACGTCGTCGTTCTACACGCGGACGCGGACGGGCATATCCGCGTCTTGTTCCCCGTCGATCCTGGGGACGACAACTTCATGAAGGGCGGCCAGGACTACGAGATCCGGGCCCGCGGCGATCGCGATGCGTTTCAGGTCACGGAATCCGGGAGCGGAACGGTGTTCGCTGCCGTCTCCATGGATCCGTACCACATCGATGATTATGTCCGCAACAACCATTGGGATTACGCGCGGCTCGACGATGACTCCACCGCGAGGAACGATCCCGAAGCGGCAATGACGAACATCGTCGAGCAGATGGCGAACGGCAATCACTTCAGCTACGACGTTACGACGTACACGGTGGAAGCGCCGTACGCCTCGAACAACGGCGGCCACGCCTACATCATTCCCGGCTCCTCGTACTCCGGCTGCTTCTACGGAAGCTGGGATCCGTGGTGTGATGGCTACTATCCGTCGCCGTCGTACATTCGGCTTGAGCATCGGCTTCGGCAACTTCTGGGGCTATCGTGGCTTCGGCTATCCCTATGGGTACGGAGATGGGTACGGCTATGGCTACGGATACGGCTACCCGTATGGGTACGGCTACGGGTATGGCTACCCGATCTATCGCGGCGGCTACTATCGCTCGGGTTACAGCTACGGCGCAGCGGGCTACGGCTACTCGCTCGGCCACGGCTGGAGCTACAACCACCGGCCGGTCGTCCTTGGCCCCGGCGGCGCCTACACGGGTACGCCGGTGTGGGGGCTCGGATCGAGGACGAACTCGATCGGCTATCGGAATCGTGGCTCGTTCGTGAGCACGCGCCCCGGTGTCTCGCCGCTCTACGGTGTGTCGCGCTTCAACGTGCAGCGCGGACCATCGCGTGGCGTCGAGTCGCCTAACCGCTACTACGTGAACCGTCGTGCGGCATTGGTAGGTCAGGAGGACGGGTTCCGCCAGCGCATCGTGAATCGCCCGATCGACACGGGAATGCGTCCGGCACCCCGCAATGATGGCGTGTCCTCGGCTCCGCGGGCCGAGCCTCGCGCAGAGCCGCGGGCCGAGCCTCGCGCAGAGCCGCGCGCGCAGCCGCGCGCCGAACCACGCTCTGAGCCGCGTGGCCGCGCCCCCGAGCGCACGGGTGGTGGTGGCGGCGGCGGTGCGAGTGAACGCCGCGGTGGCGGTGGTGGTGGCGGCGGTCGCCGTCCGTAGTGGATGAGGAAACGGGACCCGGCAATCGGGTCCCGTTTTTCATCTCACGCATACCGCTTGTTAGTGCCCGTGCTGGCGCGGTTTGCGAACGCGGAGAAAGAGAATGCCCGCGAAGATTGCGCCGACTCCAATCATCATGAGCGCGGGGAGCAGCGTCGCCGTTTTCGGTGCGATCATTCCATCGGCGACCGCCTCATCCGGCGTGATGGAGGGAAGCGGAGCTGCGGTTTCGCCATTCGACGTGCGCGCGCGCGGAGCCACGGCACCTGCGGGCGCATCGGCGCGCGGCGGTGCGGCGGCGTACATCGCCGCGGGCCGACGCTTCGCCGAGTCGCCTGGCGCGACGTCGGTTGAGTCGGACATCATGGTGAGCGCGGAGGGCGCGTCACCAGCCGGCGGTGCCGCAGCGGCCAACGCACCCGCGTGATGAAACGGGATCGCCGCCGCGAGAAGCCCCGCGAACAGCCCGCCGCCAATCGCGTTGGCAATGCGGCTGCTTTCCGCGCCGGGCGCCGCGCACTGGCATTCGTCCTGCGCGTGCAGCTTGGTAGCGGACACCGTGAGAGCGGCAACCGCCACGGCAGTAAGGGCCGCAGCTCGTGCAACGATTTGCATCAACACCTTCGTGGCTGCAACAGGGTGTTCCAATCACGGCGGTACTACGTCGTGAGTTGAACATGGGAATGAGACGTTTCATGTCAAGCATTATTTTCGCGCGCGCCAAAACTGTCACTTTCTTAGCATCCGCTTAATTGTGCGCTGGAACACGTTCTAATCCTGGAGGGACGTTCAATGCGCGACCACGAAGGCATGAGCTTCAGCATCACGGGCGCGCGACGCGTGACGATGCTCGCTGCGATTCTTCTATCGAGCGCCGCGCTCGCGCAGCGTGCGATCGCGCAGGAAGGTGCGCCGGCGCAGCCGTCTGAGAACACGGTAGACAGCACGCGCGGCTCCGCATCGCCCCTCAACGCGCGGGATGCCCAGCGGATTCGTCGCATCATCGACAACGGCACACACGTCGTGCTCAACGATGGAACGGTGTGGGAGGTCTATCTCCCCGATCGCCCCGCGGTGGACAGCTGGAGGCCGGGCGATCTGCTCATCGTGCGCGAGGCGTCGGTGATGCAGAACGACTACGACTACACGCTCAAGGATGGGCGCACGCGCAAACCGGTGTGGGCACGGCTGGTAGGTGACCTGCGATCGCGGAGCTGATCGCGGGCGAGCGCCTGCGGCTCCCTGCTACGCGCGCTTCTTCTTCGAGGCGCGCGTTTTCTTTTTCGCCGCGCTCTTCTTCTTCGCCGCGTTCTTCTTCGCCTTCTTTCGCGGCACCGTCAGCGTGGCCGAGAGTATGGTGCCGCGGCACTTTTCCGCGCCGCAGAGACACTTGTACAGCTTCTCGTCCGCCTTGGTGGTTTTCGGCGTGCGCTCGTAGTTGTAGTCGTACGCGAGCTCCTCGCCCTTCCGGATCGTGCGATTCGCCTCAATGTACACGCGGCGCTTCTCGATCACCGCGTCGCAATTCGGATCGCACGAGTGATTGATGAATCGCGACTCGTTTCCGCCGT
Organism: uncultured Gemmatimonadaceae bacterium; assembly: GCA_963792685.1. GTDB lineage: Bacteria > Gemmatimonadota > Gemmatimonadetes > Gemmatimonadales > Gemmatimonadaceae > FEN-1250. Next base: position 398,529 of record CAWBWW010000001.1, read on the forward strand.
ACGTCGCGTCGATCACCTTCCGGCTGTCCACCGAGAAGAGGAAAGTGTGGTGGTCCTTCACATTCGTGTCGTCATAGCGAAGGTCGGATTCGGCAGGGCGTGATGTTCTCGCCCACGTACTCGACGAGGCGCGTGCCCTTGCGAATGTCCTTGAGCGCGAACGCGCCTTTCCCGTGAACACCGGAGCGTCTTACGACGAAGTATTTGTTTTGCATGCTGCCGGAAAAATACGAAGATCGCGCGCCGCGCGCGACGCGCTTCGGTTCAGAGTGATCGGTCGGAGCGCGCGGCAACCTTCACGGCGTCCTTGGCTTCCGTGAGGGTGAAGTCCTCGCCCGGGTTGATGAACTGGTCCTGCTCGGCGCGGTACTGCGTGTCGTAGAGCTGCTTGTACCGACCGCCGAGTCGCAGCAGCTCCGGCTGGGTGCCGCGCTCGACGATCTCGCCCGTTCTCGAGCACGAGGATCTGATTGGCGCTCGCGATCGTCGAGAGGCGGTGCGCGATGACGAACGTCGTGCGCCCGCGTGCGCAGCGAGCGGAGCCCATCGCGGATCAGCGCCTCGCTCTCGCTGTCGAGGCTCGACGTCGCCTCGTCGAGAATGAGGATCCGCGGATCGGCGAGGATCGCGCGCGCGATCGCGACGCGCTGCCGCTGCCCGCCCGAGAGCCGCACGCCGCGCTCGCCGACGATCGTGTCGTAGCCGTTCTCGAACTCCGAGATGAACTCGTCGCAGTGCGCGATGCGGCTCGCTTCGCGGATCTCCTCCATCGTGGCGCCGGGCTTCGAGAACGCGATGTTCTCGCCGACGGTGCCGTCGAACAGGAAGTTGTCCTGCAGCACGACGCCCAGGTGCGAGCGGTACTGGCGCAGCTTGAGCGTCTCGAGCGGTGCCCATCGATCAGGATCGTCCCCTGCTGCGGATGGTTGAACGCCATGATCAGGCTGATCAGCGTGCTCTTGCCGGAGCCGCTCGAGCCGACGAGCGCCGTCGTCGAGCCGGCCGGCGCATGGAAGGTCACGTCGCTTCAGCACCGGCGTGTCGGGCTTGTACTCGAACCAGACGTGGTCGAAGCGCACGTCGCCCACGAGCGTCGGGACCTCGATGCGCGTGAGCGTCGTCTGCATCCTCGGTCGCCATGCGACGGATCTCGCGGATGCGGTCGAGCCCGGCGAACGCTTCGCTGATCTGCGTGCCGATCGACGCGATCTGGATGAGCGGCGCCGCGAGCAGCCCGACGAACACGGCATACGCGAGTAGATCGCCGAGCGTCATGCGTGCCGTTCAGCACGGCGTGGCCGCCGATGATGAACATGACGATGCCGACGATCCCGATGATCAGCGTCGAGAACGCCGTGACGAGCGAGATGCCGGTGAGCGTCTACGCGATGTTGCGGAAGAGCCTGTGAATGCCCATCGCGAACGTCTTCTGCTCGCGGCGCTCGGCGACGTACGTCTTCACGATGCGCACGCCGCCCATCGCCTGCGCGAGCCGTCCGGTCACCTCGGCGTTGATCGCGTTGCGCTCGCGGAAGATCGGCCGGAGGCGCTTGAACGCGACCGCCATGACGCCGCCGAACGAGAGCAGGATGACGAGCGTGATCGCCGTCATCTGCCAGTTCAGATAGAACAGCACGCCGAGCGCGACGATCGCGGTGATGAGCCCTGCCGACGAGCTGCACCAGCCCGGTGCCGACGAGGTTCCGAATCCCTTCGGCGTCGGTCATCATGCGCGAGATCAGGATCCCGCTCTGCGTGGAGTCGAAGTAGCTGACGGGGAGCCGGAGGATGTGCGCCTGGAGCTTCTTGCGCATGTCGGCGATGGCGCGCTGGGCCGCGATGCTCATCACCTGCGCCAGCCCGAAGGACGTCGCCGCCTGGATCAGCGTCGCAATGCCCGCGGCGGCCGCGAGCGGATACAGCAGCGATACCTCGTGCTTTCCGATGACGTCGTCGATCAGGTATTTCGAGCTCGCCGGAAGGACGAAGCCGGCGAGCTGATTGATGATCATCAGCGGGAAGCCGATCGCGAGCTGCTTCCGATGCGCCCAGATCAGCTCACGTGCTTCTGCCCACGCGTTGTGATAATCGGTTTTTCGCTTTTCCTCCGCCACTCGACCGCCTGCGCTTTGAGACGAACCAAAGATAGTTGCCCGACTGAGATGAACGCAGCGCGCCCAGATATGGTGCCTGTTCGCCCGGTGTAGATGGCCGGTCGTTGCGCGCGCGCCTCGCGGCTGCTCTCGGGCGCACCACCGGCGCCCGCGGATGCACCCGTACGAAGCGCCTGCAACGAGCGACGCGCCGCCTCGACCTCAGTCGCAGTGCGGCGATCGCAGGCGTTGGCAGCGTCAACAGCGGGCAGCCGGGGCGTGCCAGCGCCAATCGGCGGTGCGGCACCGATCGCGTGGATACGGTTGTACCAAAACCGAGAGGTGATTGTAAGTAGGCGCGTGGGTTGCAGTTACTCACATGCTTCTGGAACGAACTGATGCACCGATCGGAATGAATTGTTCTTTGTTCTTACCGAAACGGCGTGAAAGTGTATCATGTGCAGGCACCTAGGAATCGGATCGTGTCAGTGAACCACTTCGAGCAATGTCAGGCGTCATGTCGAGTCTGTTGCAAGCCAATCCGTTCATGGTGATCGCCGTGAGCATCGTACTCCTCATCGCCACGGTGTCGATCGGCGCAAGTGGAGTATTTCTCGCGCGCAAACGCGCCGCGCGGCGGCATCGTCACGGCGCACTTCCGCCGATGATGGTCACCGCGGGGCGCGACCGACGCGATCGCCAGGTAGTGGCGCCTTCCGGCAAGGATTCCGTGCAGGTGCTCCCGGGTCACCTCGAGGTCGAGGTGGGGAGCAACGTGGGCGAGGCCATTCGCTTCATGCGCGTGAAGGGGGAGCCCGCGGACATCACGATCGGTGCCGCCGAAGGGCCGCGTCACCGGCACATCAAGCTTCCGGCGGAGACGGTCAGCCGCACGCACGCCCGCATGCAGTACAATGATGGGCGCTGGCGCATTACGAATCTGTCGGCGAACAACCCGACGCTCGTGAACGGCCAGGAGCTCGACGGCAGCGCGCGCACGCGGTTGCTCGACGACGGCGACATGATTCAGATCGGAGAGATGCTGCTGCGCTTTCGCGCGGACTGATCCCCGCGCGGCACCGTGCCGCGCGCCTCGCTCCTACTTCGGCAGCTTCGCCGCCTCTTTCACAAGCAGCTCCTCAATGCGATGCTCGAGCAGCCCGTTGCCCGAGCATTGCACGCTCCCGCCGGGAAGGTCGCTGGCGCGCGCCGTCGCCTCCACCTGCGTTCTGACCGTCGACAGATTCCCGTCGAGCGGAAGGATCTGCGAGACCACGCGCACCCACACCTCGTACGTGTCGGCGGTGGAGACACCAAGCATGTTGCCGCAGTCGAAGTAGTGCGAAAGCCGCTTCGTCGCGAGCACGTGTCAATGTCCCTGCGCGCTGCCGAAGATCAGCTGATCGGAGTCGACGATGTTCGGGTCGAGGCCCAGCTCCGAGAACGTCGCAGGAAAGGCGGACCACGCGCGATTCGCGGTCAGCTCAATGGTTTTCTCGGACACGTGCCGGTCGCGCGTCCACGGAATGTCGAGCGTCGCGCTCTCGAGATTGATGTGCGTGACCTCGGGATCCTCCGACGTCTTCGGCGGCAGGGAGGAGCTCTGCCCCGCGGCCGGCATGCTGGCCGCGCTCACCAGGAGCATCGAGGCGGCCAGGCGAACGAGGATCGCGGTGAGCGATCCCGCCATCATGCGCCCAGTGCTATTTCCCGAGACGGGCGGCATGGTCCGACAGCATGTGCGCGATGCGCTCCTCGAGCGCTCCCGTGCTCGCGCAGCGCACCACTTGCCCCGACGTCGCGGTCGCGTGCGCGGTCCCCTCGATCTGCGTGCGGAGCGCCGACAATCCCGCGTCCGCCGGGATGATCTGCGTGATCACGCGAATCAGAATGTCGTACTCATCGGCATTCGCAATTCCGGCGGTCACGCCGCAATCGAAGTACTTCGACATGCGCTGCGTGCCGAGTCGGCGCCGGTAGTTCGTGCCGGCATTGCCGTAGACGTGCTGCTTGCTGTCGACGACGTTCGGATCGATCCCGAGCTCGCCGAACACTGCGGGCACCGCAGCCCACGCCTTGTCGACACTGACGAGCAGCTTCGTCTCGTCGTAGGTGCGCTCGCGATGCCAATCGATCCGGATGACTCCACCCGGCGTCTCGACGCGCGTCATCTGCGCCTCGTCCGTCCGGAGCGGCGAGTCGGTGTTTTGCCCCTGGGAGCCTCGGCCAGTCGAACACGCGCAGAGCACGAACACCACGGCAAACATCGGAACTCGCATCACGACCTCCCATGAAGCTGCGACGAATGACCGGGCGACTTGCACGGTGCAGCATCATAGTTAAACCAGGCACAAACACACGCAAGAGCGGCTTTGTGCGAATCCTCTCACATGGGACTGGCGAGCGACAGCACGTAGTGACGGAACGCGACGTCCGGGACATAGCCGAGCGACTCGTACAGCGATTGCGCCGTTCGATTGTCATTGGCGGTGGACAGGGCGATCTGACACGCTCCCGTCTCCACCGCGTGGCGGCGGGCCGCGATCATCAACATGCGCCCCACTCCGAGTCCGCGATGCGATTTGGCCACGTACAGATCGTTCAGCGTCCAGATGGCGCCGAGCTGCAGCGACGAGTAGCCGGCGTAGAGTTGTACGAAGCCCACCGGCAGTCTCGCTGCCGGCGAGGTGACCTCTCGCGCGAGATAGATGGCCGCGTCGCCGCCCGTGAGTCGCTGCGCGAGGAATTGCGCGGACTGCTCGTCTCTGCCAGCAACTCCGTAGAACGCCCGGTATCCGGCGAACAACTCGCAAACGTCGTCGAGGTCCTCGGACGCTGCTCGCGCGATCTCGATGGTCATGCACCCTCTCTCGCCTGGCGTGGACTCGTACAGCGGAGGCGCATAGCTAGCGCGCCCCCGACTCCGCCAACAGGTCCGCTCGCTGCGAGTGCACCATGACCATCGAGAGCGATTACATTGCCGCTGGCTGCAGGTACTTGCCCAGCCACCCCTGCACTTCGCTCCACCAGAGCTTCTGGTTCTGCGGCTTCTGAATCCAGTGCCCCTCGTCGGGAAAGACCACGAGCCGAGACGGCACGTTCTGGCGCTGCAGTGCGCTGAAGAACGAAAGATCTTCCGTGTAGGGCACTCGATAGTCGAGCTCACCCGCCGTGACGAGTGTCGGTGTCTTGAAGTTCTTCGCGTAGAGATGCGGCGACCACTTCCGATAGTTCTGCGCCATTGCGGTCGAGTCCCAGTACGGACCGCCGTACTCCCACGTCGGGAACCAGAGCTCCTCGGTCGCGCCGTACATGTTCTCGAGATTGAAGGGACCGGCGTGGCTCACGAGCGCCTTGAAGCGATCGCTGTGTCCTGCGATCCAGTCGACCATGTAGCCGCCGAACGATCCACCCGCGGCGCTCATACGCGTGCTGTCGAGCCACGTATCCTTCGCGAGCGCGGCGTCGAGACCGAGCATCAGGTCGGAGTACACTGCGCCGCCCCAGTCTCTCGAGATCTGGTCGACGAACTTCTGTCCGTAACCCGGTGAGCCGCGCGGATTGATGATGACGAGCCCGTAGCCCGGCGCCGCGAACATCTGGTAGTTCCAGCGGCCGTGCCACTGGTCGAGCCAGGGCACCTGCGGTCCACCGTGGATCAGGAGCACGACGGGAAATTTCTTCCCCGGCGACCACTGCGGCGGACGGAGAATCATCCCCTGCACGCTGTCGCCGTTCGCGCTCTTGAACCAGTAATCCTCCACCGGATAGACCTTGAGCGTTGCGAGCAGCGCGTCGTTCTCGTGCGTGAGCTGATGCAGCCCGGACACGCCAGCTCCCAACGTGGCCACGTATACCTCGCCCGGCCTGTCGGCGGCATCCTGCAGCCACGCCATCGTGCGACCCGCGTGATCGAGGGAGAGCGAAGAGTTGTTGCGCTCCGAGAGCACGATCTGGGGCGCACTCGCGACGCCATTCGACAACGTGGAGCGGAAGAACTTCTCGCGCGATTTGTCCACCGTCTGGATCAGAATCGAGTGGCCATCCGCGGCGAACGCGTAGCTGTCCGCGTTGCGATCCCACTGCGGCAGGAGCTCGCGCGACTGGCGGCTCGAGCGATCGTATGCCATGAGGCGCCAGCGATCCGACTCGAAGCCCGCGCGCGGCTGCGAGTGGTAGAGAATCAGCTTGCCGTCAGGCGAGTACACCGGATTCTCGTCGGCACCCTTGTTCGCGGCGGTGATGACGACGGGCTTTCCGCCGGCGGACGGCACCGTGTAGAGATTGTTGTCCGTGCTCCACGCGCTCTCGCGCCCCGCGTCCTTCGCGGTGTACGCGAGCTCGCGCCCATCGGGTGCCCAGGCGTAGCCCTCGCTTCCTCCGAAGGGACCGGGTGGCACATCGTACGTCACACCGGGCGTGAGATCGGACGGGTCGCCCCCGTCTGCAGCGACGACGAATAGATGCGCGCGCGTCGCATCGTCCCACGCGTTCCAGTGACGGTACATCAGCTCGTCCGCAATGTGCGCCTTCACGGGATTCGCATCCGCGGCCTTCTGTCGAGCCGAGTTGCACGCGTCATCTGCACACGACGGATAGACGCGTGACGTGAACGCGATCCTGTCGCCGCTCGGCGACCACACGGGCCCCGTTGCACCGCCCGAGAGCTTGGTGAGCTGCTTGCGCGCGCCACCCATCTGATCGGAGACCCAGAGCTGCCCGCCGGAGATGAAGGCGACGCGCTTGCCGTCGGGCGACCACCGGGCTTCCGACGCACTGGTCGATGCATCGGGGAAGGCCGTGGCGATGCCGCCTGCGGTCGCGACCTTGTAGGTAGTGGTCGACCGACTGTTCGTGCCCAGGCTCGTAGTCCGCACCGCGTAGAGCACCGCCGCCCCGCTCGGCGCCATCTGCGGATCGGAGACGACCTTCACCGCCTCGAAGCTGTTGATGTCGAGGGGCTGCTGCTGAGGCTTGTCCTGCGCCGCCAGGGGCGCGGCAAGCGCGGCAAGCAGGACGAACGCGTAACGGGCGATGGCGGTGGGCATTGCGGGGATCCTGTCCATGGGTCGGCGGCGAGACCGGGAGTGCGCACGTTCCGGCCTCAAAAGTGGCTCCGGGGGCTGCGCGCGGAAAGCGGCCCCTCAACGCGGGCCCTTGGTTGCCGCCGGAACGGGCTGCGCGTCTTTCTCTGGTACACCTCTATCCACGACGTGCATCCACGACTGGAGTCAAAGGCATGAGCCAGGTAGCTGAGCGTAAGCGCCCCGATCCATATGCGGACGAGAGCACCATCGTGCGCCGGAAGCGCGGCGTGACGATCGGCGCGTATCAGGGTTTGACCATCGCCGCCCTCGCGTGCCTCGTGGGCGCGTTGTTCTTCCTCGGCGTGAATACCAGCGCGCAGAAGGGTGTCGCGCTCATCGCGCTGGCAATCGCTGCGGTCTTCGTCTTCACGATGGCGCGGCGCAAGAGCCGCAGCGTCGAGTCGGATCGCACGCAGATGCTCGTCGCGGTGTGGCTCGTGGGAACCTCAATGTGCTGGATCGCGATGGCGGTCGTGCTCTTCCTTCCGGCGAATCTGCTGTGGGAGCTCGGGCCGATTTACGCGACGGCCATTGGCGCCACGGGTGTGCTGATGACTGCCGCCGGCGCGCTCACGCTCTCCTCCGTATATGGCCGAGACTGGGCCAGCCGGAAAGGGCGCACGAGCTGAACGGTCACATCGGATGTAGCCACACGAGCAGGACGCCGACCATCTTGTAGCCCACGCCGTAGAGCTCGCGCGTCGACGGTCCCACGCGGACCCGTACCGAGTCGATGCGCGACGGCGTGAGCGTGTCGAGCGGGGGATCGAGCACTACACGTTGTCCGTTGTAGGTGCCGGTCCCCTTCTTTTCCCCGTCGATCAACACGAGCACCTTGTCGCCGCGCGCAAGCAGCGGTGTCTCTGGCTGCCCGTTTGCGGTTTCGCCGAGATCGGGCGCGAGCTCCGTGGGATTTTCCGCGCGGTGATGACAGCCCGCGAGCACCGCGAAGGCGAGCGCCAGCGCAGAGCCGTGCGCTACCCGGTTTATTACAAGGCACATGATCAGGCGAACCTCATCGGGCGGGAATGGATCGATCGAACTGTCGCCGCACAGGGCGCGCGGCGCAATGACTTGGTGCCGAGCGCTGGTGCTCGCGGCGGTGATGGCTGTCGCGAGCTCACCTCGTCCACTGCGCGCACAGGCTGTACCCGGTACGCAGGTGACGGGCGAGAACGACGCGCTCGACATCTGGCTCCCGCAGAAGGAGCGCCCCGACGGCGAGTACACGAATGGACTTCGCGTCTCGCTCTCGCGAAGCATGGCCCCGCTCTGGGGGCGGTTCGTTCACTCGGCCACGCCCTGCACGGGCCACGAGAGCACGAACCAACGCTGCCTCACCACCGAGCTGGCCATCGCGCAGCAGATGTACACGCCTGAGCCGCTCAGCCATCGCGGCACGGATTCGTCGAGCAACATCATCATCCACGGGCCGGTTCCGGGCGATCGCCCTTTCGCGGGATGGCTGCACGCGGATGCGACGGCGAACATCATCTCGGAGAACCGACTGACCTCGTTCGCGCTCATGGCGGGAATCACGGGCGCGCAGTCGGGAGCGGAAGCGGTGCAGCGCGGCTTCCATCACTGGATCGGCCAACCTGATCCGCCGGGATGGCGCTATCAGCTCGGCTTTCGCCCGGCAGCAAATCTGGTCTACACCGATCACCTGCGCGCCGCCTTCTCCGCGCACGACGAACACGACGTGGCGGACATCATCCCGACATGGAGTGCGCAGCTCGGCAACGCGCGCACGAGTGCCTACGGCAATGTGGTCGCGCGCGTGGGCTACCATCTCTCGCACCCGTGGAGTCCAGCCGCCCGCACCCGCGCCGGCGCGCGCGACTTTGGCGTATGGCTCTACGCGGGCGTGCGCGAGACGCTGGTCGCGTACGATCAGCTCCTCGATCGCAGCTACGAGAAGAACGATCTATCCTATTCGGTGAGCCGAATTCCCTGGGTGAACAGCTACCAGTTCGGCCTGGCAATGCGACGCCACTCCCTCACGATCTCCTTCGGCGGCACGCACGATGGAAAGGAGTATCGAACGGAAGAGGTGCCGAATCACTCGTACGGCACGCTGATGGTCACTGTGGACAGGGGTTTGGAAACAGCAACGGCTTCACACAAATGACACGAATTGACCTGCAATCGAACCCGACGCGGCGAGAGGACATCGCGCGTCTCGCGCGAACGGATTTGAGAGTGAGAGCTTGATCCGTTCCAGTCCGTTCAGATCCGTTCCAGTCTGTATCCAAGAAAAGTTACAGCCGGCCCGAGCGGCAGTTCGCGCGGCGAGTGCGTACTCGCCGAACACATGCATCCACTTCTCTTGATACGGATTTGAACGGATTGAAACGGATGAGAAAACGGATACGGCAAATGCGGTAATCCGTTTTTTTCCGTTCGATCCGTTGAATCCGTTTTCAAATTGTTAGTGCCAGTCCGAGGCAGTTGCTGGTCGTTCAAGGCCGTAATTGTTAAAACCGGCGATGACATAGTTAGCCATCGCCGGGTTGGATTCGTTCTGATTCGCGTCATTCGTGTGAAGCAGTTGTCGTCTGCACCGCCTCTGCGCTACAACACCCGCATCCCTCGCCATGTCAGCGTCCATTCGCGCGTCTGGCCCGGCTCCAGCCAGTTTGCGCTGCGCCATTGGCCGAGCGCTTCGGTGAGTGAGTCCGGGGCGCCCATGCAGGGCTCGAAGGCGAGGTTGTAGTACGGCTTGCCGCGCGCGAAGGGGGACCAGCCGCCACGGTTGAGCCACAGTCCGAAGTGGGTGACGCTCGCAGTGTCGAACGACACCTCGAGTCGCGCGTTCGCCTCCTCTACTGCCGCGCGACCCGTGCCCATGTCGAGGAACAGCTTGCACGCGTACTTGCGCGCGATCTGATCCGGGACGCGGAAGTCGTGATTCTTTCCCGCGGCCACTGCGCGCGGCCAGCGATGCTCTGCGCCCGGTCCGCCCAGCTCGATGCCGTGCTGCGCCCACACGCGCACGCGGGCGCCCTCCGGGAACTCGAGCTTCGTGTTCTTCGTGAGCGGCAGCAGCGGATGCGCCGACCAGAGAAATGGCAGACGGTCGAGCCCATCGTTGGTGACCGCGTAATGCATCTCCACGCGATCCGCAGTCACGTAGATCGCGCGCGCAAACCGGTACGGCATCCGCTTCCCCACCCAGCCGCACACTGCGTACGTCCCTTCCTCGCGCGTCTTGAGCTCGAACGTCGTCGACTGTGACCAGAGCTCGCCGTGATCCGGCAGCGCGAGTCCGCTGTACGCATTCGGCAGCGAAAGCGCCGCGTAGCGCCCCGAGATCGCCGGCAGCGTGCACGAGGCCACTGTTGGAAAGCACTCGTCATAGCCACCCGAGTCCGCAGTCTCGACGTACGATGCGCCATCGATCGGCGTCTGATACGGAGTCACATCGCTCGTCCAGAGCCACTCGCGTCCCGCCATCTCCATGCTCGCGATCTTGCCGCCGAGCGCGGGGATGATGACGACGCGCGTCGTGCCGGCGCGGAGCTCCGCGGAGCCGAACGTCGGGCGGGCCGCTGCCGTCACGCGATGGACGCCGGGTCTACGCCGCGCGTCGCGAAGACGTGCGCCACAGTGTCGCCGATCTTGTTGTTGGGCGTGCTCGCGCCGGCAGTGAGCCCAACGCGCACACTTCCGGGCTGCGACAGCCAGCTGGACGTCACCTCTTCAGCGCGACCGATCGGCTTGTGGCGGATCGTCCCGAGCTCGGGGTCGATCGCCTCTGCATCCTCGATGTGATACGTCGTCACGTGCTCGGCGCAGATTGCCGCGAGTGAGATCGTGTTGCTCGAGTTGTAGCCACCCACCACCACCATCACGTCGAGCGGTTCTGCGAGGAGCTCCTTCACCGCGTCCTGCCGATCCTGCGTGGCGCTGCAGATCGTGTCGAAGGAGCGGAAGTCGGTGGCACGCGCCTCAGCGCCGCGCGCGCGCTCGATCGACGCACCCACCTCTTCGCCGATCGCGAGCGATTCGCGCGCGAGCATCGTGGTCTGGTTCGCGACGCCGATGCGGTGGAGGTGCAAATCGGGATCGAAGCCCTGCGAGGCGGCCGGAGCAAACTTCGCGAGAAAGCTCTCTCGATCGCCGCGCCCCTCGATGTACTCGCACACGAGCTTCGCTTCCGACATGTCGCGCACGACGATCCAGTGCGCACCCGGATATTTCTCAGCCTGCGACGCGGTCGCGCGCGTCTCCTCGTGATAGTGCTTGCCGTGAATGAGCGAGGTCAGCCCGTCGCGCGCGTACGCGTCCACGCGCTTCCACACGTTGAGCACGGAGCCGCAGGTCGTGTCGACCATCACGCAGCCGAGCTGGCGGAGCGTCTCGAAGTCCTTCATCGGCACGCCGAACGCGGGGAGGATCACGACGTCCTGCGGCGAGATCGCCGAGTAGTCGAATCCGCTCGCGGCCGGCGTGAGAATCTCGATCCCCATCTCGCGCAGACGCGCGTTGACGTGCGGATTGTGAATGATCTCGCCGACCAGGAGGATGCGACGATCGGGGAATTTCGTGCGCGTCTGGTAGGCGTATTCGACCGCGCGCTCGACTCCATAGCAGAAGCCGAACTCGCGCGCGAGACGAATCGTCGTCCCCTCGGCCGAGAGCTCGTAACCTCTTGTCTGGAGAAGATCTACGAGTCTCCCTGAGTAGTCCGTGGCGAGCGTCCCCTGGACGTCCGCCTTGAGACCAAATCCCTTCCGGAAGTACATCGCGCTCTCGTTCGCAGCCATGGATGGAATCTAGCCGCGCGAAAGGTCCGCGGAAACGCGGCAGCCGCCGAGCTCAGAACGTGACGAGCCGGTGGACGACCGTGATATCTCCCGTCTGCACAGGAACGACGGCACTCGGCCGTGGCGGAATAGCGACTCCCGCAAGCGGCGGGATGCCGACCGACTCCGCAATGAGCTCGAGTGTCGTCTTCGCATCGCGCGGGACCTTGAGCTCGAGCACGATGCCCGAGTCGGGAGGCGCCGAGTACGAGAGCTGCCAGTGAGGGAACCGCCGGCGATAACGAGTAGTGTCGATGGCGCGTCCGTCTACAGCAGCGCTCAGTACGGCGCCGGAGATGCTTCGCATGTCGAGCTCGAGCGTTCCGGGCGCAGTGGTGATGCGGAGCGTCAGCCGGCGTCCCGCTGCGGTCGCCGAGTCCGCGATCACTTTGGCGACGGGTCCGGTGAGAGCAATGCGCGGCACGGGACGGACCTCCTCGGGCAACTCATGTCCGAACATACTCGCGAGCCACTCCGGTGGACCGCCGGCAACGGTCGGGCGACCGGGCGCGAGGATCTGGCGCGCCGGGCCGAGCGCGCTCGCGCTCCAGGATCCCGGCTTCGCCAGCTCGGAGGGCGCGACGAGCCAGGCATCGTTCGCGTCCGCATCGGCCGCGTAAACGAGAATCGACGGAGTTGGATGTGCGATGCTGGGGCGAACAGTGGCCGCCCCAACCGCGAACATCACGAGGGCGGCGGCGAGCACGGCCAACGTCACGCGCCAGCGATGCGCGCCCGCGATGGCTTCGACCTGTGGAGCGATGACCCACGCGAGCAGCGGAACGAGCACGCACATCACAATGCCGCCTCCCGTAGTGAGGCCGAGGAGGACGGCGCCGACGTTGTAGGTGATGGGGAGGAGCAACGCCATGGCAACGCTCGTCGCGACCCAGAGCGAGCCAGCAGCGATGTAGTCGTTGCGAGAGGCAAGCAGCGTCGCGATGCTCGCGGCGATCACAGGCCATACGAACAAATAGCTCACGCCGGGCAACTTCCAGGTGACGACCAACGCGAGTGCCGCCCAGACGATCAAAGCACCAGCGTACGCACCCGCGGCACTGCTCCACCGTCGTGCGAGCGCCCAACATGCGGACGTGACTGCGAGCGCGAGCAGCACGAGCGCCAGGGCGTAGATGCCGCTGAAGTTGGGCGTGCCACCAAGCTGCGAATGCACGCGCGTGAGCATCTTCCCCGCCAGAAATGCGGAGCCGCCACCGAGGATCGTCGAGAGGACGGTGGCGAGAACGCCGAGGATGAGATCACGCAGCCACCGGCGCTCGCGACGGAGAACCACGAACAGCGTGATCGCTACGAGCAGCGCGCTGAGAATCGCGAGCGGGCGGCTCGCACTCTCCGGATAGTACACGATGCCGATCCCCGGGAAGTCGAAGAACACAGCGTCGCCGGTGATCGGCCGTGGCAGCGGTCCGTTCGCCAGCGCGCGTGTGACGGACAGCGCCTGCCCGCCCTCCTGCTGGATGCTGCCCGCGTTGATCTGCAGGGTGTCATTCGCGTGGTGTGATAGCGCTCGACGCCGTCGGCGAAGGCGAAGTTGAGCGCGGGCTTCCCGAGCAGAGCGAGCTCGGAGAGATCGGTGTCGTTGGGAAGCGTGCGATAGACCGTGACCATGAGCGAGGTGCCGGCGACATCGGGAGCGCCGGCGAGCACACGCACGATGTCCAAATTTCCCGGCCCGGTCTCGAACATGAACGCACGCCCGGTCGTGCCGCGCGCTTCGAAGTTGAGCGTTGCCGCGACGTCCTTTGCCCAGCGATGCTCGCGAACGAACGCGGCGGCGCCGAGCAGCCCGGCTTCCTCGCCGTCGGTGAAGAGGGCGATGACATCGTGCGCGAGGGGCGGGCCGGCGCGAAGCGCGCGCAGCGTCTCGAGCAGCACGGCGACTCCGGATCCATCGTCGCTCGCCGCCGGGCCGGCAGGAACGCCGTCGGTATGCGCCATCAGCATCACCGCGGGCCCGCCCGGATGTGTGCCGGGCATGCGCGCGATCACGTTGTGAACCCGTCCCGCCTCCTGATACCGCGTCCCCACCGCCGTCGCTTCCTGGACCTCAGAGGCGATGCCGAGCGCGGTGAGCTGTGCGATGACGTATGCGCGAGCCCGCGCGGCGTCCTCGCTGCCGATCGGGTGTGGCCGCTGCGCGATCGCACGCACGTGAATCATCGCGCGCTCGGCGGAGAAATCCATTGCCGGCGCGGTAGCGGGCACCGGGGACGGCGGACGGCTCGCGTGCGCGACGAGCGCAATCACCAACACGAGCAGCGCGATCGCGCGAAGGAGTGGTGAGAGGCGCGCGTGTTCGGCCATGACTCCTCGAGCGGCGGTAATGATCGTGAGGTAAGTGGGCCCGAAGATAGCGTGCGCAGCACTAATTGGTGCTTGCGGGGCCGGTCTGAGCACTTAAGCCTTTGAAACCCTGCCTAACTCCTACTTAAGTACGCGACTGTACAGAATCCAGCCCGCGCTAATCGGCGCTCCGAGATCGGCGCGCAACGGTGTAATTTTCACGGAGTATGACGCCTGATCCGCCGGATACCGCACCCCTCCTTCGTCCCGCGCCCATCGCGAAGGGTGACGCGATCGGCGTCGTCGCTCCGTCGTATGCGCCTCGCCCCGGATGGTTGCTGCGCGGCGTGAAGGCGCTCGAGCATGCCGGTTTCAGCGTGGTGCTCGACCCCGAGATCGCCACTGGTCGCCGCTTCAAGCGCGTCGAGGATGAGCGCCGCGCGGAGAACTTCATGGGCGTGTGGCTCGATCCCAAGGTGAAAGCCGTGATCGGGGGAACTGGAGGCTACGGCGCCGTGCGCATGCTGCCGTATCTCGAGCCAGAGGTCTTTCGCCGCAACCCCAAGATCTTCGTCGGCTACTCGGACATCACCGCGCTCCATCTCTGGCTGATGCGGCGCTCCGGGCTGCGCACGTTCCACGGGCCCACGGTGGACGATCTCATTCCGAGCACGCGCGACCCGACAATGGCCTCGCTGCTCACCGCGCTCACCACTCCGCGTCCGGCCGCGCGCATCGGGCGCGGGATCGCGCGTGTCGTGCGCCCGGGGCGTGCAGCGGGGCGGCTCATCGGCGGCAATCTCTCCCTCGTGCAGCAGACCATCGGCACCCCATACGAGGTGGACACACGCGACTCGATTCTCTTCCTCGAGGAGACGCGCGATCCGATGAGCGTGCTCGATGAGCGGCTCGTCCACCTGCGCGCCGCAGGGCTCCTGCGTGCGGTGCGCGGCGTGATCATCGGGAAGCTGTCGATCGACCGCAGTGAAGAGGACGAGTTCGAGAACTTCCTGCTCGATCTGCTCTCCGATCTCGACGTACCGGTCCTCACCGATTTCCCGGCGGGCCACGAAATGCCGAATCTCACGATCCCGATGGGCACCGAAGTAGAGCTCGTCGCGGAAGAAACGACGGGCTGGATCACATACCGCGAGGATGCGCTCACTGGGAGCGAGGTGCGCGAGCTGCCGATGGCGCCGTCCATGGCCGAGAGCGCGCTGCGTTGATCGAGGTCGTTTCCGAAGACATCACGCGGCTCGATGTCGACGCGATCGTGAACGCTGCGCATCGGGGACTGACGGGAGGCGGCGGCGTCGACGGCGCCATCCACGGCGCGGCCGGCCCCGAGCTCGTGAAGGCCAGCCGCGCACTCGGTCCGATCGACACGGGTGAGGCGGTGATCACTCCGGGCTTCAAGCTGCGCGCACGATACGTGATTCACGCGGTTGGTCCGGTGTGGGACGGCGGCGCGCAGGGCGAGCACGAGCTGCTCGAGCGCGCCTACGAATCGAGCTTCGCGCGCGCGCGAGAGGCCGGGGACGTACGCACGATTGCCTTCCCCGCGATCTCGACGGGCGTGTACGCATTTCCCAGGGAACCCGCAGCGGCGATCGCACTGAGCGTCATGCGAGCGCACGAGCACGCGTTCGACCGAATCATCGCGTGCGCATTTGACGACGCGACTGCGGAGCTATACCGGCGACTCCTCTCCATGCCGCCCGCGTAGCGCGATCGTGAGTACATTGTCGTACGTTACTCCGTACGACGCTGCTGCGAATCTCGTAAGCGCGCCTCCGCCCGAAGTTCATCGATCGTCACTCCGGACCGGGAGAAACCGTGCGACTCGCGGAATTCATTGGAACGAGCGCCGAGGCCATTCTCGTCGAGTGGGTGGCGTTCGCCAGATCGTGCGCTCCCGCCGCGATGACGATGGACGAGGCGGCACTTCGCGACCACGCGCTCGCGATGCTGAGGACGATCGCAGTCGATTTGCGCACGAAGCAATCCGACCTGCAGCAGTTCGAGAAATCCAAAGGACACTCCGACTCCACCTCCGCCGACCCCGACACCGCCGCGGAAATTCATGGTGCCGACCGCGCCTGGAGCGGATTCACAGTTGGCGAGATGGTGTCGGAGTACCGGGCGCTGCGCGCTTCCGTCATCCGACTCTGGATAAAGGCGAGCGGCACGCTCTCCGCACAGGATCTCGACGACCTCGTTCGCTTCAACGAAGCCATCGATCAGGCGATTGCCGAATCGATCACGCGCTACACCGAGGATCTCGATCGATCGAAGGAGATGTTCCTCGCGGTGCTGGGCCACGATCTCCGGTCGCCACTCGGCGCCGTGCTCATGTCATCCCAGTTCATGCTCGACTCGGGTGGCCTCATCGAGCCGAATCTCACGCTCACGGAGCGCATTGCGCGGAGCGCTCGGCGCATGAACGAGATGGTGGACGACCTTCTCGACTTCACTCGCAGCCAGTTGGGATCCGGCGTTCCCATCGTGCGCGCGCGCATGGACATGGCGAAAGTGGTCCGGCATGCGGTTGATGAGATCGAGGCAGCACGCCCCGATCGAGTGTTCAGGATGAGCACGTCCGGCGATCTCTTTGGTGCCTGGGACGAAGCTCGCATGGGTCAGGTGCTGGCGAACCTGCTCGGCAACGCCGCGCAGCACGGCAGCGCGGACAAACCGATCAGCGTGCGGACTACCGGTGAGCGCGATGACGTAGTGATCATCGTGCACAACTTCGGCATCGTGATTCCGCCGTCGGAGATCTACGGCATCTTCAGTCCGTTCAAACGGCTCAAGGCAGGTGTTCCAGTCGAGCGCGACTCGAGCAACCTTGGCCTTGGACTCTTCATTGCCGATCGAATCGTGCAGGCACACAGCGGCACGATTGGCGTTGCATCATCCGGTGAAGACGGGACCTTCTTCACCATCCGGCTTCCGCGCGACCCTACAGCGCCGCCCGCGCCTGCTCGGTCGACATCGCGTACGGATCGACGAGCGTCCTGAACTCCGGCGGCAGCGCCAGCTTCTTCAGGTCGACATCCACGCACACGAGTATCAGGTGCGCAGCGGCCACGAGTGTTTTTCGGTCGTCGCGAAAGAGGTCGACGTTCAGGGTCACTGACGTTCGCCCGATGCTCGAGAAGTAGGCCGCAAGCACGATCTGATCGTCGAGCCGCGCAGGCGAGAAGTAGTCGACGTGCATGATCTTGCGGGGCAGCCAGAGCTTGTACTCGGCGTGCAGCACGCTCAGCGGCTTGCCGAGCGAGCGATACAGGTCTGTCTCGGCGACGTCCAGGAAGCGCGTGTACGAGCCGTAGCGGGCGATGCCCGCGAGGTCGATGTCCTCCCAGCGGACGTACTCTGTCGTGACGAACGGGGTCTTGGCGGGCATGGGGGGAATCTACCCCTCGCCCTCGCAGGCTGCGAGAATTCAGGGGTGTCGGCGGAACTTTCGCTGTCGCGACGGACTTGAGAAACGCCGGGCTCGTCGTGCCCGTCCCCCAACTCTTGCGGAGCGTGTGGTATGTCCGAGAGCAATGGCGCGATGAAGCCGATCGCGATCTATCACGAGCACCCGGACTGGTTCCGCCCGCTCTTCGCTGAGCTCGACCGTCGCTCGGTGCCGTACGAGCGGCTCGACGCCGCCGCGCATACGTACGATCCGGCCGAGACGTCGGTGCCCTGGTCGCTCGTGTTCAACCGTACGTCTCCCTCCGCGTACCTCCGCGGCCACGGACAGGCGACCTTCTATACACTCGACTGGCTCCGGCACCTCGATCGCATCGGCGTTCCAGTGGTGAACGGTGCCAAGCCGTACACGGTCGAAATCTCGAAGGCGATGCAGCTCGAGATCCTGCGCGAGCTCGGACTTCCCTATCCGCGCGCGCGGGTGATCAATCACGCGAGCATGGCGCCGCGGGCTGCGCGGGGACTTCGCTTTCCCGTGCTGGTGAAGGCGAACATCGGTGGCAGCGGCGCGGGGATCACGGGCTTCGCTAACGAGGAGTCGCTCGCGAAAGCCGCTGCCGATGGGACGATCGATCTCGGCATCGATGGCGTCGCACTCGTACAGGAGCAGGCGCCAATGCAGGATGCGCACATCACACGCGTCGAAGTGCTCGGCGGCAAGTTTCTCTACGCGATCAATGTCTATCCCAATGTGGGGTCGTTCAATCTCTGCCCGGCGGACGTGTGTCAGACGACCGACGGCCGCGAGCTCGTGCGCGGCGCATGCGCAGTGGATCTCGCGAAGAACGGGATGCGCGTGGAAGCTGCGCAGCCGTCAAAGGAGATCATTGCGCAGGTCGAGCGGATCGCCGCGCGCACAGGGCTCGACATTGGCGGTATCGAGTATCTCGTGGACGAGCGCGACGGCAAGCACTACTTCTATGATGTGAACGCGCTCTCCAACTTCGTCGCCGACGCGGTGAACGTGATCGGCTTCGATCCGTTCGCGCGGCTCGCGGACTACCTCGAGGAGCGCGCAGGCTTTCGCGGCTCGCTGGTCGGCGCCGCCTGATGCGATACGGCTACTGGATGCCCGTGTTCGGAGGCTGGCTGCGCAACGTGGCCGATGAGCGCATGGAGGCGAGCTGGGAGTACACGAAGGCGCTCGCCATCCGCAGCGAGGAGATCGGCTACGATCTGACGCTCGTGGCGGAGCTCTTCCTCAACGACATCAAGGGAATCGACGCGCCGTCGCTCGACGCGTGGTCGACTGCGGCGGCGCTCGCCGCGGTGACGAAGCGGCTCGAGCTGATGGTCGCCGTGCGTCCGACGTTTCATCTTCCCGCGATCTTCGCCAAGCAGGCCGCGAACATCGACCGGATCTCGAACGGGCGGCTCTCGCTCAATCTCGTCTCGAGCTGGTGGAAGGATGAAGCGCGCCGCTTCGGCGTCCGCTTCGACGAGCACGATGATCGTTACGCGCGCACCGAGGAGTGGCTCGGCATCGTCGACGGCGCGTGGCGTGATCATCAGCTCTCGCACGAGGGGAAGTACTACACGGTGGATGAGACCATCGTGGAGCCCAAGCCCGTGTCGCGCGGTGCGCGAACGCGGCCCACGGTGTGGGCGGGCGGCGAGTCAGAAGCGGCGAAGACGCTGATAGCACGCGACTGCGATGCCTACGTGATGCACGGCGATCCGCCGGAGCGGATAGCACCCAAGGTCGCCGATCTCATGAAACGCCGCGAGGGATTCGGCAAGCCGGCCATGCAGTACGGCATGGCGGCGTACGCCATCGTGCGCGATAGCGATGCGGAAGTGAAGAAGGAGCTCGATCGCATCACGAACGTGTCGGAGGGGTCGCCGGGCTACGGCAACTATCGCGACTGGATTGCGAACACCAAGCTCGAGCAGCAGATATCACTCGAGGACTACTCGGTGTCGAATCGGGGCTTGCGCGCGGGGCTCGTCGGCACGCCGGAGCAGGTTGCCGACCGAGTGCGCGCCTTCGAGGCAGTGGGCGTGGATCTGCTGCTGCTGCAGTGCAGCCCGCAGCGCGAAGAGATGGAGCGCTTCGCGGAACAGGTGATGCCACTGGTGAAGGAGTCCAGCGTCGTTCTCTCTTGACGGAGCCAGTCATGACTGTCAGAAAATTCGCTCTTTGCACGCTCGCCCTCGCGGCAGTCGCGTGCGGCGGCGACTCGACCACGCAAGCCGGTGGGGCGCTGACGACGGAGCAGCTGCAGTCGATGACCAGCGCGCTCTCGTTTCTCTTCGGCGTCTCGTTCGGGCAGCCGCAAACTGGCTCGAGTCTTTCCTCGCGTGTCGCTGCGAGCCGAGTAATGGCAAGTGAGATTCCACTCTCCGGTTCAGCGTCATGTCCGCAAGGCGGCCATATCGGAACCGGTGGTACCTTCTCGATCGACTCGGTCGGAGACGCAATCTACGCGCTGACTGACACGCTGGTCGATTGCGCCATCAAGGACAATCACTCGAGCGTCTGGACATTCAACTCCAAGCCGACGGTCGCGGTCACCCTCGATGAGCGCACCAACATTCAAGGTGACTCGATCGACGTTGCGCACAGCACACTTACACAGACGGACGTTGGCTCCCTTCAGTACTCCACGGGTAATCTCTCCGGCACGTGCCCACTGGACATCTCGTTGACCTTTGAGATAGTGCGCGGCACGCCAACGGCAGACTCTGCGAGATTCTCCGTGAGTACGACAGGCAAGGTGTGCAACCGCTCGGTGACGAGAGATACCTCAGTTACGGTTCCCTACACTCCTCCGCCGACCTGAACGCTCGTTGAACGCAGGATCTTCCAGGGAGAATTGGTATATTTATCGTGACTCGTAGCCCCCGGTGCATCGTGCGCAATCCACTTTCAAGACGCACCTTCCTCAAATCCTCCGCCCTCGCGATCGCCGCGATGGCTGCGACCGCCACGGTGGCAAGCGCGGCGCCGCTGCTGCGCGGCCCCGACAACGAGCCGGATGAGGACGTCAAGAAGGTGCTGCGCGACAAGTTCGGGTCGCGCACCATTCGCGAAGGACACATCACGCTCGACGTACCGGACGTCGCGCCGGACAGCCGCGAAGTGCCGCTCCTCATCGAGAGCGACCTTCCGATGACCGCCGACAATTACGTGAAGGGGATTCACGTCATCGTCGATCACAATCCGGACATCTATCTCGCCGGGTTCGAGCTCACACCCGCGATCGGCGCCGCCACGCTCGACACGCGCATCAAGATGCGTCGCAGCTCGCACGTGCGGATCATCGCCGAGACGAACAAGGGTGAGCTCTGGTCGACCTCTCGGTTCGTGTACACCTCGCTCAACGGGTGCGTCTAATGCGCGACGACGTCGGCCAGGGGAAGATTCTCCTTCCCGAGAAGATCACGCGCGACGCGGTCATCAATGTCCGCGCGCTGCTCTCGCACCCGATGCTCACGGGAATGAGCCGCGATTCTGCCGGCATTCCGATCCCCGAGTATTTCGTGAAGGACGTCGAGGTCACGTACGGCGGGGAGCGCGTCGCGCACTTCGAATGGACATCGGGGATCAGCCGCGATCCGTTCGTCGGCTTTTCGCTGCGCGCGAGTAAGGAAGCCCCGCTCGTGGTCACGTGGAAGGACAACAAGGGCGGCGTCTACACGCATCAGGCGGACGTCAAGTTCACGACGACCACCGCGCAGGCGACCCGCTAGTTACGCCCCAGTTCTGGTCCAGACCACGATCACGCCGCACGCTCCCTGAAACCGCGAAGGCTCGGTAGCGGGGGAGTAGACCTCGATGCCCATGATGTCGTGCGGCGACAACGATTGCGCGAAGTCCGAGAGTGTGCCGTCATGAGCCTCACAGTACGCTCGCGCTGCGTTCTCGTCGCCGCACTTGTCGCGGTACCGTCCTTCGCGGCCCGGGCGCAGAAGATTCCGCCCACTCTGACGGTCGATTCCGCATCCGCTGCGGCGCTCGCGCGGCGCCAGCCTCGCCAGCGACCCGACACGATTCGCGCATATGCCACCCGCAAGCTCGGACAGGGCGCGTACGCAGTGCTTGGGGACACGGGCCAGGGCTCCGAAGGGCGCTCCAATGCAGGATTCGTGGTGACGCGCACCGGAGTAATCGTCATCGACGCGCTGGCAAGCCCCGCACAGGGGAAGACGCTGCTTCGCACTATTCGCACGATCACGCCGCTCCCCATCCGCTGGCTGATTCTCACGCATCATCATCCGGATCACACGTTCGGCGCGATCGTCTTCAAGCGTCTTGGCGCGAAGGTGATCGCGCACCCCGATCGCCGCACGCTCGCGTCCGAGGATGGCGACGACGCCATGGTGAGCGCATGGACCGGAGTGCTCGGCCTGCGCGAGATGCAGGGGTTCGCGTTCGCGGACACGCCAGACATTCCGATCGCCCATGACACCACGCTCGTGCTCAGCGGACGCACGTTCCAGCTGTTCGTACCTGGCACGGCGCACACGCCGGGCGACTTGGTGATCTGGCTTCCAGATGTGCGAGTGTTGTATGCAGGCGACTTGCTGATCGAGGATGGTGTCGCGATGGTGGTGGACGGAAGCTCGAGTGGGCTACTCACCGCCCTCGATCGCATCGAGGCGCTCAACCCTGTTGCGACCATGCCTGGCCACGGCCGCATCCCGGAGGAGCCGCTCGCGCTCATCCACGAGACGCGATGCGAGACGCTCGCCCTTCGCGCGAAGATGCGCGACGATGTCGCACAAGGTGTGTCGATGAGCCGCGCGTTGGCATCACTTCCGCCGGCGGACCGCGATCGTCCCGTGTCGCGCAACTCGCGAGTGCGACGGAATGCAGTTCGCATTTACGCGGAGATGGAGCAGGAATTGTTGCATTCGACGGGCGATGCTGCAACGAAGAGTGACTCTGTCGCGATGCTGTCCTGTAAGCACTAACGCACCAATTTTCTCCCGCTTGCCGCTCGCGAAATCAGGGGATAGAATTGTCTCCCTTTTCGTATTCAGGGAATGATTCACGCCCCTTTCGCATCGACTCTCACGCCTCCGTTCGTCTTCGTGGGTGAGCGTCTCTGGCTCGACTTCATCAACACCGATGATGTGCGTCGCGGCACTCGCGTAGACGTGCTGCGGGATTTCGAGCAGCTCATTCGCTGGCTCGAAGCAACATTGATTCTCGACGGCGAGCGCGCCGGCGGCATCCGTCGTCGCGCGCAGCAGCAGCCCGCGGGCGCCACCGCATCGCTCGCGGACGCCCGGCGCATTCGCGCAGCGCTGCGCGCGCTTGCCGAGCGTGGCGCGCTGGCATCGGAGGTGCGCGCGAATGCGCTGGGGGAGATCAATCGCGTGCTGGGGCGCAGCGCAGGTACCCGGCGCGTGGAGCAGCGCGTCGACGGAAGCTTCGTGCGCAGCTTCGTTCCCGTTGGCGACGCGTTTGCAGGGCTGATGATCCCGGTTGTGGAATCCGCGGCCGACGCGCTCGTCACGGGAGAGCTCGTACGTGTGCGGCGCTGCGCCGACGCGCGCTGCCTGCACGTGTTCTTCGACAGCACGAAGAATGGTCGTCGTCGCTGGTGCGACATGTCCACTTGCGGCAACCGCGCGAAGGCCGCGCGGCACCGCAGGCGGGTGACCGAGAGCGCGATCTCGTCGCGCCTCTCGTGACCTAGAGGCCGATCAGAATTCCGAAGGTGACGGGCACCTGCGTGATCGACTTCCGTTTGATCACGCCCGTGTCGTTCGTCCACACGTTCTGCACGCGCCCTTCACCGAACACGCTGACGCGTCCAAACGAGACCTGAAGACCCGCGCCTCCATCGACGCCGAAATGCACCTTGGACGTCGACGTTCCACTCGTGCTGTCGACCACCTGGCTCACGCTGAATGCGCCGAGCCCCGCCGTGAGGTAGGGACGCACGGGACCGGGGAGAAGGCTGATCTGGAATCCGCCCGTGCCTGCAAGCACGTTGGCATGTGAGCTCGGAAGTCCGAGCACTTCCTTGTAGTTGAGTCGCTGGAAGGCGAGGTTGAACCGGAGCGCCGGAAGTGGGCCGAGCCGCACGAGAAGATAGGCTTGCCCCGTGTAACCGCTCTTGAAATCGTCTTTCGTGTGGCCGACCGGCACGACGGTGCCGCCGCCGAAGCCAATACTGAGAATGGGCGGATGCCCCTGCGCTCGCGCATCCGATGCGGCGAGTGCGAGCGTGGCGAGGATGGCACTCGCGGCGATGGCGAGAGCGCGGCAGGATGGGGCGAGGCGTGCGGAGGACATGGGGGATTCGCGTGGGCAGGGGTAAACGGTGCCGCTCGGCGCAACCGCCGGCGTCGTTCACACGGAGAAACGACGCCACCCCGGATTCTTCTCACTCGCGCGATGCAGGGATGCAAAAAGAGCGAGCGCAGTGTATGCGCTCGCTCTCGTTGTTCCGCGTGCCAGGTGCGATCAGCTCGCGATCGCGGGCCTCGCCTTGATGTAACCCATCTCGACCGCGTAGTTCGCCAGCTTCTTCTGCAGCACGCGACGGCCGCGGAAGAGGCGCGACTTGACCGTTCCCTCGGGAATGCCGAGGATGTTCGCGATCTCTGCGTAGCGAAGTCCCTGCACGTCGCTGAGCACCACCGCGAGGCGATAATCCTCGGGAAGCGCGTCGATCGCGCGGGTGATCTCATCGTCCATGAAGGAGTCGTAGAACTTCCCCTCCGGATCGGCCTCTCCCACGATCTCGTACGCGCCGCGCCCATCCTCATCCTCGGGGATGTGCACTTCGCGTGCGTCGATGCGCCGCTTCCGGCTCACGAACGCGTGATAGAGAATCGTGAAGAGCCACGCGCGAACGTTCGTGCCGAGCTGGTACTGCTCCCACCGATCGAAGGCGCGGAGCATCGTCTCGGAGACGAGATCTTCTGCTTCATCGCGCTCGTGCGTGAGCTTGAGTGCAAAGCTGTAGAGCGCATCCAGGTGCGTGAGCGCTTCGGCTTCGAACTGCGCACGACGCTTCGACCGGTCATCGGTCGGCAGCGCACGTGCACGCTCCGCAGCTACGGGCGCTGCCATTGTCGTCGGCATTCCTTCCCCCACTGGCTCCGTGTTCATTGAATTGCCCCCACTTCCACTTCCGCTGCTGCTGGCGCGCGCTCGCGCGCGTACGAGCGTACCGACCGCTTGAGCTCCGTCGCGATGCCATCGGCGCCGGCCTTGCCGCCCTTCACGCGCGACATGAACCATGCTCCCTCGAGCGTTGCGACGACGAACTGCGAGAGTCGCGCGGTGTCCGCGTCATCGTTGAGCCGCGGGCGCGCCTCCCACAACACCGCCTCGATCTGATCGGCCCAGCGCTGAAACAGCGCATCGACGAGCTGCCGAAATCCTTCATGCTGCGACGCCATCTCCGTTGCGAGCGCCCCGCACGGCGTACCGGCGGTGCACCCATCGGGCGATTGCGCCGAGATCACCGCGTCGATGAAGCGCGTGAGTCGCTCGATCGGCTCGACTGATGGATCGCGCAATGCAACGAGCCCGCGCTCCGCAAAACTCTCGAACTGGAGCTTGAGCACTGCATATCCCAGCTCTTCCTTCGACTTGAAGTAGTGGTAGAAATGCCCCTTGCCGCAGAGGCCAGCCTCGCGGATCACCGCATCGATCGAGGTGTCGCCAAAGCCCTGCCGCCGCATTACTGCGGTTGCAGCTTCCACTATTTGAGTCCGGCGGTCTTTCATGTGGGAGAAGATAAGACTGGTCGGTCTATAAGTCAAGTAAACGCTTGAGTACAGTGTAAATACCTGCCGCGCAACGGTTTGGGTCGCTTTTGTAACTACCTGACTGTTCGGGTAGGTATTGGACGGCGGTCAGTCTTGACTCGCCAGTCCTAAAGACGTGCGCCGCATCGTTTCGTGCGGCCGATAACGCTAGATTCCCCGCGCCATGGAAACCATCACCGTCACCCGCAGCTATCTCCAACTTCCCACCCGCAGCGCACTCCGCAGCGTTGCGCTGCAGCAGGGGTTCCGCATTGAGCATGCCCACCCCTGCCCCATATCGTTTTTTAGATATCTGTACGCGGAAGTCGGTCGCGAATATCGGTGGACGGATCGGCTCACGTGGAGCGACGAGCAGTGCGCCGCACATCTCGCGAATCCCAACGTGTCGATCTGGGTGCTCTATGGCGACGGAGCGCCCGCCGGATATTTCGAGCTGAGCAAACAGCACGATGGCTCGGTCGAGATCGTGTACTTCGGGCTCATCCGCGAATTCATCGGACGCGGCTTGGGCAAGCAAATGCTGTCCGCGGCCGCCGAGCGCGCATGGTCGCTCGGTGCAACGCGCGTGTGGCTGCACACGTGCACGCTCGACTATCCCGCGGCGCTGCCGAATTATCTCGCGCGCGGTTTCGTGAAGTTCCGGGAAGAGGAGTTCGAAGTTCCGCGCTAACGCGAGCGGCGCCGGCGTCGTCCTGGTCCACCACCGCCGCGCTTTCCTCCATCGCTGCGCGAGCGGACCGCGATGCTTGCGCGCTCCGCCCGAGCGCGGACCTCTGCCGTCTCCCTCGCGCACACGCTCGGGCTCGCGTTCACGCTCTACTTCTTCCGGCATCCACGGGCGCGCGAGGAGCTCCTGCAGCTCGTCCAGTGTCGCGCCGCGCAGCGATCCGCGCGCGCCACGATGCACGGAGAACCGCAGCGGCCGATCCAACGTCGGCAGCTCACTCTCGTGGAGCGTGCGCGCCATCTTCTCGGGGAGGCGCAGTCGCGCGACGCCGCCGATCCCATCTTCGACATCGTAGTCGATCGGCACCTCATGATCGCGGACCGATGTCGTACCCGGCAGTGCCAGCCAGCGTTTGCGCTGTGCCTCCGGAACGATCGCATTCGGATCGATGATGAGCGGCGCGGCGCGGAATTCGTCCAGCGAGTGCACGTTCTCGAGCATCTTTGCGTATACCGCCGTCAGCTCCGCGAGCGACAACCGCGGCGTCGCGCCCCCGCTGCGCCTGTAGACCTCGCGGATTTCGTCGATCGCCGCACGGTTGCGCTTCACCGCCGGATGTCTCGCTTCGAAGCGCGCGAGCGACTCCGCGATGCGCTGCCGCGCGAGTGGTGCGAGCTCCGGCGAAAAGCTCTCGACCGCCTCCTCGTCGCGCCCGAGCTCGAATCCGAAGTACGTGATCTGCCGCCGCAGCACGAGCGGCGAGCGCTTCCGGTGCGGATCGAACACAAGCTCCGGCGGCGCATGCGTCGCGTACTTCATGATGAGATCGTAGGGAATCTGCGTTCCCTCGATCGCTGCGCGCGGAATGCCCATGCGATCCGCGAAGTAGCGCAGCTCCCCGGCGATCGCGCCGTAGCTCGAGCACACGCTCGTCTTCGACACGCGCGCCTCATCACCGCTCGGCGTGCGCTCCTCGATCACGAGATCGAAGGGCATGATGCGCGCGAGCAGATCCGCGAACTGCCGAGCAATGCCCTCGCCTGCGATCGGCAGCTTGTCCGGCAGATCGAGCTCCAGGCTCCGATAGATGCTCGCCATCCCGAGCGCCGCATCCTCGACGGTCTTCACCAGCGCGCCACGCTCCTCTGCCCACTCTTCGATCCCCTCAGCAAAGAGATAGCGCGGAAGGCCGTACACCTCGCCCTTGTAGCCATGCGCGGCGTACGCGTCGGCAAAGAGATTGTAGGCGGTGAGGTTGTCGCTTCCCGGCACGAGCAGCCCGCGCAGATCGCGCTCCTCGCGCGTCATGCGATGCAGCGACTCGATCGACGCCATGATCGCGACGTATGGCACGAGCTCCTCGCTCGCATGCACGAGCAGCTCGGCCCACGCGCGATCCACCGGCAGCGCCTCGACTGCGGCGCCGTATTGCGACAATCGCCCGTTCTCGATGATGCCGCGCGACTCGAGTAGCTGCACCGCCTGCCGGTACGCCGTGCGATCGAGCGGCACCGGCAGCTCGAGCTCGTCCGCGCGAACGCCGAGCCCCGCGCAGGTGAGCGCGACGCGCTCCGAATCGCCCGCGAGCTGAAACTCTGGCTCCGTCGGACGCAGCGTCTTGAAGCGGATGTCGCGGTCGCTGAGGATGAACACGCGCCCGCCAGCCACACGCCCGTGCACGCGTCCCGCCATTTGCAGAATCTCGTTCGCACCCAGGTGTACGCGGGTGAGCACGTTCTTCCCGCCTTCGATGAGATTCGTGAAGCGCATGTCTTCGATCACGACCGTATCGAGCCCGTGCACGTTCAGCGCGCTCTGCCCGGCGGCGGTCATGCTCAACAGATAGGGCTTGCGCACATCGCCTTCGAGGAAGGGGCGGATGATTCGGATCGGCTCGCCCCCGTGGTAGAACGCCGCGTTGATTCGCGGCCACCGGCGCTGCACGAAGCCGGCGACGTCCTCCACTGCTGCGCGCGTCGGCAGGAAGACGCCAACGCCCCGCTTCTCCTTCTGCACATCGCGGAGGAAGGTCTCGTCCATGAAGTCGATCGGCTTTCGATGGACGACCGTCACCTGCGCGGCTTTCGCGGGATCGAACGCCGTCGTCTCCAGCACCGCGGCGGACTCGAGGTAGCGAGCGTAGAACGTCGGGTCGACGGTGGCCGAGAGCCAGATGAACCGACAGCCGACGCGCTTGCCAAGTGCGAGGCATAGCTCGAGCTCCGCCGACGTCTGGTGGATCTCATCGACCACGAGTGTGTCGCGCGCGAAGATGTCGCCATCCTGAAACCAGCGACGCGCGATCCCCGTGGTCACGATCACGACGTTCCAGCTCGGAGTATCCGGCGTGGCCTCGCGCTCGCGATTGACGACGCCTACGCGCAGCTCCGACGTGCCCAGGATCGTCTCGGCGATTGGGCGAATGGCGAGCGTCTTCCCGGTGCCGGTGCCGGCGACGATGCCGAAGCCCTTGCCCGCGGCTGCAAGCTCGACGATCTCGCCGCCGTGCTCGCGCTGGAGCAGCGTGTCGAGATGCAGCTGCACGGCGAGCTCGATCGTCTCACACGCGGCGCGTGTGGGAGCGATGACGATGATGCGTCCGGTCGACGGCTCCGCTGCCGCGAATGCTTCGCGGTCGGGCGGAAGGTAGTGATCGCGAACGTGACGCAATGTCGTTCAGCTATCTCGGGCGGCGCGTGGAAAATGACGACTGCGGTGGACGCTGCGGCTTGTCGTTTCGCGGACGCGGCGGAGGCGAAACACGCTCCGGCGAACGCTGTGGTGCCTGCGGCGGCGGTTGCGGAGCGGCGCGCTTCTCCTGCTCCTCGTGCTGACGCTGCGCGTCCACCCGCCGACGCTCCTCCAACTCTCGCTGCTGTTGCTGTTGTTGCTGCTGTTGCTGTTGTTGCTGCAATTGCGCTGCCCGTTCCTGCTCATCGTGCGATGGAACCGCTGGTGCGGTGAAGTTCGACGGCCGCGGCGGCTGCGACTGCGGTGCGCTGCGATCGCCGCCCGGCGCATCGCTGCCGAACACGACACGCGCATTCAGCGGACGTTTGCGAATTGCAGTCGCACAGTCCGTTGGCGCCGGCTGGTGCGTAGGCGGCACGCCATCGATCCAGATGCGGCACATTCCCGGAGGGGGCCAATGGCTCTCCGGAACGCTGGAAGGTGCGGACTGCGCGTGAAGAGTCGCCGAGGAGAATGCCAAGCCGGCGACGAGTACTGCAAAATGCTTCATGGTGCTCCCAGTGTCGTGCTGCACCCCGTTCAAAGGCAGGGGGAGTGCCACGAACGCCGAGATGTGGGGAGCGCGTAAGCCGCCGTCCCACATGGGGTTACTAGACGCGAGCAATTGCGTGGAAATGGCTCTGTCCTCCGGGCGGGACACCTGCGTCCCGCGGGCGGGACGAATGAGCAGCCTACAAGTTGTCAGCCTGGCGCGCCCGGCGCCATTGGGAATCAGCGGTCGGTGTCCCGTCCCGCGCTCGCCGGGGGAAGCAGTGTCACCGGCACCTGCCGCTCACGCGCAGCGCTCAGCAGCTCATCGAGAGCGGCGCTCGAGCCCCAGCGAATCGCGCCGAGCAGCGCGTCATGCGGAGCCGACATCCCGATCAACGCAATGTCTCCATCGTCACCCGGCGCACACACGATCGCGGAATACCGAAGCGCATCGAATGCGTGCTCAATGAGCTCCGTCGGCAGATCGTGCGCGGCGTGCGTGATGACCACGCGCTGTGATCCATCATCCAGCCGATTGCGCACGATCTCCGTTACGCGCGTGCCCGCCGATTGATCCGACAGTGAAACGCTCTCCACCGCGCGCCTGAATGTGCGCTCTCGCGTCGCCGCGCCTCTGCTCGTGTCTTCATTGGCCATCAATTGCATCGATCCTCGCGCTGCGCGTGAACGTGGAGTTCCCTTGCGAGCTTGCGACGTGTTGCACGAGTCGCGCTAGGGAGTACACCTGACGCAAGTCAGGTTCCGGATTTTTCATCGAAGATGCAACGTGATCGCGCTTGCGCGCGCACGAGTGACTCCCGTCACACGCTTAGTCGCCGAATGAGATTCCTGTCGCGCGCGCTGTAAGCATCACGTCATGATCGAGCTCCACTCGCTTGGGCTCCTTCAATACATCAGCAATCGGAACGCACACGATGTGCGGGGACTGCAGTGCGACCATCTGGCCCCAGCGCTCCTCCGCGATTGCGCGCACTGCAGCGCCTCCGAAGCGCGTTGCGAGCAGGCGATCGTAGCCCGTGGGCATTCCGCCCCGCTGGAGATGACCGAGCACGAGCGAGCGACACTCCTTTCCAGTGCGCTTCTGAATTTCGCGCGCGAGGGCATCGGCGATGCCTCCCACGCGGCGCGCCTCACCCGGCAGGGAATCACCCAGCGTCGACAGCGTTCCACCAACCGGGAACGCGCCCTCGGCCGCAACGACAATGGAGAAGTGTCTGCCCGCACGATCGCGGTTGCGGATCTTGTCGCACACGCGCTCGATGTTGTACGGGATCTCGGGAATGAGGATCACGTCGGCAGTGCCTGCCACTCCGCTGTGCAGCGCGATGAAGCCGGAATCGCGCCCCATCACCTCGAGCACGATCACACGATCGTGGCTCTCGGCCGTGGTGTGCAGCTTGTCGATCGCCTCGATGGCGGTGGACACCGCGGTATCGAAGCCGAACGTCGTGATCGTGCAGCTCACATCGTTGTCGATCGTCTTCGGCACGGCGACGATCTTGACGCCCTTCTCGAACAGCTTTTGCGCGATCGCGAGCGAGCCGTCGCCGCCGATCGTGAGGATGGCGTCGATCCCGAGCTCGTTCGCGCGATCCACCAGCTCATCCGATCGATCGATCTCGATGATGCTGCCGTCGGGCTGGCGCTGCGGGAAGTGGAACGGGTTGCCGCGATTGGTGGTGCGCAGAATCGTGCCGCCGAGATGCCCGATGCCGCTCACAGTCTCGCGATTGAGCGCGATCACTTCATCGTCGCCGAGAAGTCCCGCGTAGCCGCGCTTGATGCCGACCACATCCCAGCCGCGATCGAGTGCGGTGAGGACGGCGGCGCGAATGACTGCGTTGAGTCCCGGAGCGTCGCCGCCGCCGGTGGAGATTGCAATGCGCATCAGCGAAGGAAAGAGAATGCTCGGGGAAGAAATGAACCGGTGCAGCAGCGTCGCTGCCGGCTTCTATATATCGCGCTCAACTCGCGATGGGAATCTATGCGAAACGGATACACACTGCTCGAACAACTCGTGGTGCTCGCGGTGATGACGATTCTCTTTACGCTCGTCGCACCGCGAACGCTGTCCGCGCTCGATCGCTCCGCCGTGCGCAATGCTCGGCGACAGCTCGTGGCTGCACTGGGTGCGGCGCGTGTCACGGCCCAGTCACGCGCGGAGCGCGTCTCCGTGGCGATGGACAGTACTGCGGGATTGCTTCGCATCCTCGCCGGCGCGGACACGCTGCTCGTGCGCCCTGTGCGCGCAGAGCTGGGCGTGGTGTTCGCGTCATCGCGCGACACCGTGACGTACGGCGCGAGCGGCCGTGGATATGGAGCATCCAACTCGACCATCGTGCTCAGTCGGGGCTCTGCCGCAGAAACGGTGTACGTCGCCCGGCTCGGACGCGCGCGATGGTAGCGCGTTATGCCACCGACGCAGTCGCCGGCTCTGCTGCGGGTTCCGCCTCTGCAGCCACGGTGCCGAAATCGTACCCGGGCACGGAGATGCGCGGGATCGGCTGGCCAAGAGTGCGTTCGATGAGGCGGACCATCGAGATCTCGTCGGGCGACATGAAGGTGAATGCGTCGCCGGTCGCCGCCGCGCGCCCGGTGCGGCCAATCCGATGCACGTAATCCTCGGCCTGCGCGGGCACGTCGTAGTTGACCACGTGCGAGATCCCGGCAATGTCGAGCCCGCGCTGCGCGATGTCGGTGGCGACGAGCACGCGGATCGTCCCCTTCTTGAACTGATCGAGCGCATCGGTGCGTTGCCCCTGCGACTTCTCCGAATGCATCGCGAGCGCGGCGATCCCCTCGCGCTCGAGATTGCGCACCACCTTGTCGGCGCCGTGCTTCGTGCGCGTGAACACGAGCACGGAGTCGAGAGCGGACTCGCGCAAGAGCTCCACGAGCAGCGCGCTCTTCCTGTCGCGCGGCACGGGATACACGGCGTGCGTGACGGTGCTGGCCGCCTGCGTGCGCATCCCCACCTGCACGACCACGGGCTTCCGGAGATACTTGCGCGCGAGCGCCTCGACTTCGGGCGGCATCGTGGCGCTGAAGAGCAGTGTCTGCCGGTACTTCGGAATTTCGGCGACGATCCGATTGAGCTGCGGTGCGAAGCCCATGTCGAGCATGCGATCGGCTTCGTCGAGCACGAGCACCTCGAGATCGTCGAACGAAACGTTCTGCCGCTCCATGTGATCGAGCAGCCGCCCAGGCGTTGCGACGATGACGTCGACGCCGGCACGGAGCGCGTTCTCCTGGGGGCCGAGCGGAACGCCGCCGTACACGTCGATGACGGCGAGCCCACTGTGCTCAGCGTATCGCGAGAAGCTCTCCCGCACCTGAACCGCAAGCTCGCGAGTTGGTGTGAGGATCAGCGCCCTGGTGCGGCGAGGGCCGCCGAGCAGGCGCTGCACGATGGGGAGTGTGAAAGCGGCGGTCTTGCCGGTGCCGGTCTGGGCGAGCCCCATGATGTCGCGTCCGCGAAGAATCAGCGGAATGGCGCGCGCCTGGATCGGCGTGGGCGTGGTGTACCCGGCGTCCGTGATCGCGCGGAGCAGCTCCGGCGCGAGCCTCAGCTCGGCGAAGGTCGCGGGCGTGTCGATCTCTGGCGTTTCGAAGTTGTCCGTCAAAGTGCTCTCGAGCTCGGCGCCGGGGCCGCATGCCATCGCACGTGCGATGGGGCCGGCGCGCTGCAAATGTCGCGAGGCACGTTCGTGCCCCGCTCGCCGCTCCATGCCCCAGGTGAAATCGAGCGGGGCTCGGATGCGGTACAGCGACCTGTGGCGCTCTAGTTTCCCTGCCCCGCTCCGGGGACAGACTGCGCGAGCGCGTGAAAACGCAGACCTACGTGATCTCGTCTCAGCTTGTCGAGGCGAAAGTTAACCTCTTGAGGCGCAAGGCGCTACGTGAGATTAATCGGTCGTCCCGAATGGCGGGCGATGACGCCCAGCCGGAAGGTCACGTCGCTCCAGCGCTCTTCGGCGGTCGCCTGTAGCTCGAGCGGAAAGGTCGGCCAGGCCACCGGGTTATCTGTGCGCATCGTAGCCGTTCGCTTGGGCGGATGCCACACGCCGCCCGAATCACAGTCGTCGATGAGCCGTTCGTACAATTTTGTCCAATTGTCGTTGCGACGGAGGAAACCAAGCCGTGCGAAGATCTCTAACCAGAAGAGGGCCGAGGGCATGTCCGCGTCCGCGGCGTTTCGATGCGGCAGGGGATCGCCGAGCACGAGGTGGGGCTCGGAGACGATCTTGGTGCCAACCATCGTGGCGGCTTCCTGCCGCGGCTGGGGCTGCGCCAGCTGGGTGTAGAGCCTGTCGAGCAGGTCGTAGTGCTCGCTGCGATAGTGCGGCATGTGCGCGAGCATGATCAGGGCATGCACCGATGGGGGTGATGCACCCGGCGCCAGCACGTGATGATTTCCCACGCGAATGAACGGTTTCTGCGCGAGCGGCGACTTGAGGAACGCATCCACGCGCTCGAGAATCCGACGCGCGGCGCCCCGGAGCCTGGGATCGTTCTCGTAGCCGGCCTGCGCGAGTGCGGCGGCGGCAGCTTCGCGGAGTACGGCGCGGCCGTGGCGCACGAGCGCCAGCTCCATCTTCGACTTGCTCCCCAGCTCGTACAAGTAGGCCGGATCGTCGTCCTCGGCCAGCAACCGAAAGAGGACCCGGCGGGCCTGCAATAGCGGGGGCGACTCCCTGTCCCAGCCGTATTCAAGAAGCCGGCGGACGGCTGGGATGGTGCCGACGCCCTTGTAGCGCTCGGTTCGCGAGGTAGGCACCGTGAGCATGGTGTGGTTCCAGGTGCCGTCGGAGCGCTGCGAGAGCGCGAGCTCGATCGCAGGCTGATACGCGTACGGGAGCGCCGCAAACTTCGCAGAGCCCGCCATCGGAAGCCTCGCTACCTCTAAAATGGCGCGATACTGTATTGGAGCTGGCGCGTAGTCGAGCAGCCACGACAGCGGAAACTGTAGCGGACTTGGAGGGGCCATCGGGGCCGCAGGAGTCGCTGGAGCCGGAGGAGGCGCGCTCGGCGTCGGACTACTCGGAGTCGGCAAAGCTGTCACTGCGGCCCTCGAATTATTCGTAAGCCCTTGATCGGCAACGCACTTGGGCTGCCAGATCGCATCAGTCCAGCCCGGCGCGGAACGATACCATTCTTTTTGGCGAAACGCTAGGTATCGCGTGCCGTTAACACCTGACCGAACGCTTCGTCTACCTCCATGAACGGCGCGATGCACCGGTCGCGCGCCAACCGATTTCTGGAGGATTCACCCATGTTACGCAACACTCTGATGGCGTTCGGCCTCGCAGTCACGCTTTCTGCCGGCGCCTCCACCATCGCTGGTGCGCAAGCGGCCGCGAATCACGAACAAGCCGGCGATGTACGCGGCGACACACGCGACATCCGCTCCGACCGTCGCGATCTCCGCGGCGATCGTCGGGACATTGGCAGCGACAAACGCGACATTCGCTCCGACAACCGGGACCGTCGACAGGACCGCCGCGAGCTTCGGCGCGATCAGGCCAATGGCCGCTATGGCCAGGCGCAGAAGGATCGTCATGATCTTCGTAAGGATCGCCGAGAAGAGCGTGGTGACAAGCGCGAGCTACGCGGTGACCGTAGCGATCGGCGCGGCGACCGCCGTGATCTGAACCGCGACAAGCGCGATCGCCGCCACGATCTTTCCCACTAAGCTTTCTTGCGTTGTGTTCGCTGACGAAGCCCGGCTACTCTAGCCGGGCTTCGTCGCGTTCAGCGCTGCACGTCGCTTGTGATCCCCAACTACGAGCCGCATCTTCCGTCCCATGATCGACAGTCTCCGCACGCGCGCCGTTCACAAGGTGCCCGATCGCGTCCGGTTCACTGGGCGCGTGCTGCTTCTCACGGAAGATCCATCCCTTCTGCACCGACAGCTCGCAGGGGAAGATCTCCCCTTCGACCCGTCCGCCCCCCTGGGATCGCCGACGCATCCGAAGCTGCGTGACAACATCTCGACAGACGAGATCACGCCAGCCTACATTTGCTACTACTTCGACGAAACCCTCGGCCAGTTTCCCTATCTGGGGCTCAAGGCCGGGAACGAGTTTCCACTCGTGCGCGGCTCCGTGCGGGCCGGCGGCTTCGTAGCGAGCGTCGCAGGAACGCGCCGCGGGAAGGGCTCGTCGCGCGAGGCATTCGCCTTACGCGGAGATGCACGCGGGCATTCGGATCGTGATCGCCGAAAGCATTCGAGCGAATCTATCGGGAGAACTGCCAGAATCTCGGGGTGTTCACGAGCACCGATTTCTCGCTGATCCAGCGCATTCGGGATGGCGAAGAGATCGCGCTCGAGGAGCTCACGCGCGGCGAAGGCGGGATCTCGCGCGGCATCGTCGAGTACGGCGGTCTGTTCAACTACAACGTCGCGCGGCTTCAGGGACAGGTGGAGGTGCCGGTCGTCACCACGCCACAGCGTCCGATGACCGTCGCGGAGAAGATCTTCGCCAGACACTGGGTGCTCGACGCCGCCACGGAAAAAGTCGGCATCCCGGCGGTGCAGCCAGGCGATCAGGGCTTCGTGCGCACGGACATTCGCTTCAGCCACGAATACGTGACCCCGATGGCGGCGATCTTCTTCGAGGAGCTCGTCGGCAAGAACGAGCCGGTGAACGATCCGGGATCGGTCTTCTTCTTCCGCGATCATCTCACGTTCCTGTCGCAGGTGATGCGCCCCGAGCACGTGGAGATGGGGCTGCTCGATGTCGCGAACCAGCTCGAGGCGAAGCAGCGGATCTTCGCGGGCGAGAAGGGAATCAAGCTGTACGGCGAGCTCGACCGCCTGAACCTGCACGGCGCTCTCTCCGCACAGGGCTCCGAGGCAATCTGCCACTCGAAGATTCTCGAGGCGCACGCGGAGCCCGGACAAATCATCATCGGCTCCGACTCGCACACGCCGCATGCGGGCGCGGTGGGGTGTATTGCGTTTGGCGTCGGCACGACCGCGATCTTCAACTCGTGGATCACGAAGGACGTGCGCGTGGAAGTGCCGCCAACGTTCCGCGTTACGCTTCGCGGGAAGAAGCCGCGCAACGTGACCGCGAAGGATTTCATGCTCGAGATCCTGCGCCATCCGTACATCAAGGGCGGCTCCGCGATCGGACAGATCATCGAGTACGCCGGAGACGCCGTGTCATCGCTGTCGGTGGACGAGCGCGCAACCATGACGAACATGGCGGCGGAGGTTGGCGCGTTCACGGGGATCATCGCGCCTGACGAAAAGACCGTGGAGTACCTCGTGGCCCAGCGCGGGATGACGCCTGCAGCGGCGCGCGCGCTGTGCGAGGGACTCTACTCGGATCCGGACGCGACCTACGTGCAGGAGATCGAGATCGACGCGGAATCGATCCGTCCGATGATTGCGCTTCCCGGTGATCCGGGGAACGGTATCCACATCGACGAGATGCAGGGCGACGTGAAGATCGACATCGCGTATGCCGGATCGTGCACGGCCGGAAAGAAGGACGACATGGACATGTACGCGAAGGTGTTCAGCGAGGCGCTCGAGCGCGGCGAGAAGGTGGCCGAAGGTGTGCGCTGCTACATCCAGTGCGGATCGCAGGAAGTGTTCGCCTACTGCCGCGCGCAGGGATACGACGAAGTGTTCTCGGCTGTGGGCGCTACGCTCATCGAGCCGTCGTGCGGCGCGTGTATCAACGCGGGCCCCGGCGTCTCGCGCACGCGCGATGAGGTTACGATCTCCGCGATCAACCGCAATTTCCCGGGGCGGTCCGGTCCGGGACAGTTGTATCTCGCGTCGCCCTACACCGTGGCCGCGTCCGCGATCGCCGGCCGCATCGTCGCGTGGGATGCCGATGCCCGGCAGCTTGCGCATGCATAGCTCGACCACGGGCTGCCGGCCGGCATGCCTGTGGCTGTACGTGTCACGATTCACCCATGCGCGGTGAATTCGTCGATGTCGGCGGCGCTCGCCTCTACTACTACGCGGCGGGAAATGGCGGCGGGGGCGAGCCCATCGTGTTCCTGCACGGATTCCCGACCTCCTCGCACATTTGGCGTGATGTAGTTCCGCTCGTGCCCGCGGGACATCGCGTAGTCGTCGTCGATCTGCTCGGCTACGGTCGCAGCGATCGTCCTGAGGGGCGCGAGCTCAGCATCAAGGCGCACGCCGAGCGTGTGCTGGCGTTAATGGATGTGCTGCGCATCTCGTACGCGACGGTAGTCGGGCACGACCTGGGTGGCGGCATCGCGCAGTATCTCGCGGTACGGCATCCGACGCGCGTTGCGCGTCTTGGACTCGTGAGCTCGGTGGCGTTCGACGACTGGCCCACGCGCGAGGTGAGGCTGGTAAAAGCGACTCTTCCGCTCACGCGCTATTTGCCGGCGATGTGGGTCGCGTCCGTGCTTCGCTCCGACCTGCTGCGCGGCTACTCCGACGCGCAGCGCGGCGGGCATTCAGTCGACATGTACATCCTCCCTTTCGAGGGCGCCGAGGGGCGCGACACGCTCGTTGAGCATCTCGCGGCACTCGACCCTGATGAAACGGAAGCGCTCGCTCCACGACTCAAGGACATCGTTGCGCCCACTGCGATCGTCACCGGCGCGCACGACCCGTTTCTCGGGATTGCGGTGGCCGAGCGGTTGCATGGATCGATCAAGGACTCGACGCTGGAGGTCATCAACGATGTACGGCACTTCGTTCCCGAAGTCGCGCCGCAGCGCGTGGCCGACATGATCGCCGATCTCGTGAAGCGATGACCTCGCGGCTGGAAACCTTCCGCGCGATGGTGGCGCAGCATCCCGACAACGTGCTCGCACGCTTCGGGCTGGCCAACGAAGCGCTCAAGGAAGGGCTTCACGCAGAGGCGGTCGAGCAGTTGCGCGCGTATCTCGCCGCGTACGATGATGAGGGCAACGGCTACGGACGTCTCGCGCTCGCGCTCGAGAAGCTCGGTCGCATCGATGAAGCGAAAGACGCGCTGCACGCGGGGATCGCGGCAGCGCGTCGCTTCGGTCATCCCGGAATGGCGTCCGAGTTCGAGGCCCGCCTCGAGGAGCTGGACGACGTCTGAGCGCTAGCGCAGCGCCGCCGTCGCCTTCGTCAGCGCATCCGCCGCGTTGGTGAAGCGCATCGCGAGATCGTTCATCTCCGCCTGCGCGAGCGCCTGGTCGCCGGCGCGCGTCGCCTCGTTGATCGACGGGAAGACCATGTTCGAATAGCCGTTGTCCTCATCCGCGGCGTAGATGAGGTTGCGAAACCACGGACGCGTCTTGAGTCCCTGCGGACGTGTGAGGGCGCGCTCGACGAGCAGAAGCGCCGCGTTGGTCCGCGTGCTCACTGCCTTCGTCGGCGAGCCCTTCGCGAGCACCGAGTCACGCGCAGCCGCGAACGTCGTAGCCGCGTGCTCGAGCGCGTCGATGGATGTGCCCAGCGCAGATGCATCGAGCGTCCACTTCTTGGCATCGGCGGTCTTCTGCGTCGTCCCCATGTGGATGCGCATGTCGCGAGCGAACTCGACGTAGTCGTACGGAAGGATCTCGGCGTCCGCGAGTCGAAGCACCATCGCCGCAGCGACGCGCCCCGACGCCGCGTGATACGCGTACGTCGGATCGCCGAAGGTCGCCATCCAGTGGTACGAGTCGAACTGCGAGTGGTAGCTGCCTCCTGGACCGCCGAAGCCCCATTCCTGGATCGGGATGCCGAGGTGGTTGTAGAAGCCTGCGAAGTCGGAGCCGCCGCCCGGATCCTCCATCTCGGGCTCCGCGCTGTCGGCGACCGCCGACTTCTTGCGCCACGCCGCGTAGATCGAGCCGGTGCCGCTCGGATCGGAAATCTCGCGCGCGACATCGCGCAGCGTTGGGCGCAGCGACGGTGATCCGCCTCCGCCAAAGTTCGGACCGGATGCTGCGCCGTCCTGATTGAAGTACGCGACCGCGCCACGCGTGAGCCGGAGCGAGTCGTCTTCCACGTATTCGGTGGAGCCGAGCAGCCCCCACTCTTCCGCGTCCCAGGTGGCGAAGAGGAGCGTGCGCTTCGGACGCCACCCTTTCTTCACCTCGGCAGCGACTGCGCGCGCGGCCTCGAGAATGCTGACGACGCCGCTGACGTTGTCGCCGGCGCCCGGGCCCCACGCGTCGCGATGTCCGCCGATGATCACGAGCTCGTTCGGGAACTCGCTTCCCTGCACGACGCCAAACGTGTCGTAGATGTGCTTGATTGCGTTCGTCGCGCTGTCGCTGTGCACGATGACGTGCGCGGCGACCGGTCCGGGTCCGACGTGATAGCGAAATGGAAGCCCGCCCTGCCACGTCTGCGGGATCTTCGCGCCGCGCACGCCCTTGAGGAGCGCGGCTGCGTTGGAGTACGAGATCGGCATCACGGGAATGCGCGGCACCTGCATCTCGCTCAGCGGGATACGCTTCACGCCTGGATGGCTCGGATAGCCCGGCGTGCTCGGATCCCCGTTGTCGTTGTAGACGCTGCCGCGCTGCACACCCTTCTCCATGCGCATCGGTCCTTCGGGATATACATCGCCACGCACATAGCCATCGTCGGCGGGATCGCTGTAGATGATCAGCGCGACGGCGCCGCGCTTCTCGGCCTCGCGCGCCTTGATGCCGCGGTAGGAGCGGCCATACCGTGCAATCGCAATCTTCCCCTTCACCGACACACCGATCGAGTCGAGCTGCTTGTAGTCCTCGATCAGGCCATAGTTCACGTAGACGACGGGCGCGCTCACGTCGCCCGTGCCGCTGTAGCCGTTCGCAATGGTCTTCTCGAACGCCGAGCCAGAGGTCGAATCACCGGGCATCGAGCCCTCGGCCAGATCGAGCGACAACGTGTCGGGTGCAACGCGCCAGAGCTTGATCTCGGTGGTGTGCGGCATCCAGACGTCATATGCGCGCACTTCCGTCTGCAGCCCCCATGACTTCATCGCGTTGATCACGTAGTCGCGCGTATGCTCCTGCGCCGGCGTGCCGGCGATGTGCGTCTCCTTCGAGAGCTCGTGCGAGTGATGCCGCGCGCTCGCGGTGTCGGGGCGCGCAGTGACGCTCGTCTCGAGATCGCGCTCGACACGTGCGGCTGCGGGCGAGTAGCCGGGAGTGGTCGGCGCTTGCGCTGCGATTGAGCCAGCAACGAGGAGAAGGAGTGCGGGAAGCGTGCGCTGCATCATCACGACCTGGGTTCGGGAATCGAGGAGCCTTCACGTGGGGCGCTCGCGCGCCGTTTGTCGAATTGCATTGGGGTGCGGTCGGGCGCGCTCTTGATCGCGCCCTCGTTGTAGCTGCTGCGCGGATTCCAGAGGACCCAGCCTTCGACACCGTTTGCGTAGCCCGCCTCGATCTGCGCGCGAACTTCGGTCGCGGTGTAGTGCGGCGGGCCGAGCGTAAAATCCTGGTACCACGGCCGAAGCGTAGCGGCGCCGGGAATGGACGCGGACCGGCGGTGCGCATCCTTGAGTCCGTGCGCAATCGTCTCGTAGGGATGCGCGTTCGGATTGCTGATACCGTACGAGCCGGGATTGTAGTGCGACGGATACATCATCGGCAGCACCACGTCCACCGTGTTGATGAACTGCTCCCACTTCTGTCCGATTCCCATATCGGTGGTGTCCGTTGCGGTGAGGCCGAAGACATCAGCGGTGACGGGAACGCCTAGTGGCTTGAGCCGCTCGTGGGTGGTAAGCAGCTGCTCGCGAATCACCTGCGCGCGCAGTCGGCCGCGCGCGAGCGGAAAGGTCGCCTCCTGCACGAGGTGCTTGTCGTCGGGGAAGCGAACGTAGTCGAACTGGACCTCGCTGAAGCCGAGGTCCACCGCTTCGCACGCGAGATCGGCTGCGTAGTGCCATGGCCCGTCCTGGTGCGCATCGAGCCACGGATTTCCCTTCTTGTCTCGCCACGGTGCCGTTGGATCGGCCTTGCGACGAATCGCCCATTCGAGGCGTGCGTTCGCGAGCAGGGGATCCTTCACGACGACGATCCGCGCGATCGGGTAGATGTGATGCGCTCGCATGGAGTCGAGCATCGCGCGCAGCCGTTCGTGGCGCATCGGGCGATTGGTGTCCGCACCGATCGCCCGCGCGAGCGGCACGCGTGACCGGTACAGTACGAAGCCGCGATCATCCTTCACGTCGATGACGAGCGCGTTGATCTCGGTGCGGCTGGCGAGTCCGATCAGCTCCCACCCGCGATCGCCGAGCGCGGCCCATCGATTGAGATACAGCCCGCGCACGACCTTCGGCGTGGGGACGAGCGGCGGGCGAAGGTCGGGGAGCGAGTCGGGCGATGTCGCGCGCGCAGGTGCGGGGCAGAAGTTGGCGGCCGCCGGGGCGGGAGGAGTCGGCGGCGCGGCAGGTTTCTGCGCGGCGGCGGAGCACGCGGCACCGAGCAGCGCAGCGCCGAGCAGGGCGCGTTGAGCGAAAAGCATCACGCAATCTATCGCGGCGCGTCCTTGACCGCCTTCGCCCTCGCG
This sequence comes from uncultured Gemmatimonadaceae bacterium, assembly GCA_963792685.1. Classification (GTDB taxonomy): domain Bacteria; phylum Gemmatimonadota; class Gemmatimonadetes; order Gemmatimonadales; family Gemmatimonadaceae; genus FEN-1250. The sequence continues at coordinate 440,423 of CAWBWW010000001.1, forward strand.
ATACGTTCGCTCTGTCCTCAGCTTTTGCATTCCCTTTCCCGTCGCCTCATGCATCGCTCCGCCAAAGTGGCCCTCGTAGCCGCGATCCCGGTGTGCCTCGCGCTCCTCGCGCACGATCTCTCCGCCCAAAGCCCCGATCCGGCGGCATGGCCGGCGCGCTACCAGGCGATCGTCGCGGAAAAAGGGCAGAAGGCTGACAGCGTGCGGCTGCGCGAGCTGTTCGCGCTGGATTGGGATTACAACAACATCCAGTATCCCGAGGCGGCAACCTACTCTGGCTACAAGGGGCAGAACGGCCGGTGGACCAACCAATCGCCCGAGGCGATCGCGCAGCGCAAGAAGAATCTCGACTCGCCGCTCGCGGTGATCGTGTCCATTGATCGCGCTGCGCTGTCGAAAGGTGATCAGCTCAACTACGATCTTTTCCGGAGAAATGCGGAGGATGCGCTCGCCGGCAAGCGGTTTCCCAGCGAGTACCTCGCGATCAATGCGCGCAGTGGCCCGCAGCTGCTGGCGCAAACCATGGAGCTGAATCCGAACGCCACGGTGAAGGACTACGAGGACATCGCGTCCCGCGTGGACGGGCTCGGCGCCGAGGTCGACCAGGTGACGGCGCTGCTGCAGAAGGGGCTCGAGGCGGGAGTGACCGCGCCGCGCATCACGCTCCGCGACGTTCCGGCGCAGGTGAGGGATCTGCTCAGTGCGGATCCGATGAAGAGCCCCGTGCTCGTGATGTTCACGCGCTTTCCGACCACCATCCCTGCAGAAGACCAGAAGCGGCTCACCGCTGCGGCGGTGAAATCGTACATGGAGAAGGTGAAGCCTGCGTACGAACGGCTTTACTCGTTTCTCACGAAGACCTACATCCCGCGTGCGCGGGAAACAGTCGGGATGAGCACCCTGCCCGACGGCGCGGCGTGGTACGCGTACAACGTGCGCATCGAGACGACCACGAATCGCACGCCGGAAGAGATCCACGCGACCGGGCTCGCGGAGGTGAAGCGCATTCGCGGCGAGATGGACAGCGTGATGAAGTCGATCGGCTACAAGGGAACGTTCGCGGAGTTCACGAACTACCTGCGCACCGATCCGAAGTTTTTCTTCACGGACAGCGCGGAGCTCGTACGCGCGTATCGCGACATCGTGAAACGGATCGATCCGCAGCTCATCACGCTGTTCGGCCATCTTCCACGATTGCCATACGGCGTCACCACCATCCCGGCGTACAGCGCGAAGTCCGCGACTACCGCGTACTACCAGCCAGGCTCGTACGAGGCGGGTCGTCCGGGCTACTACTACGTCAACACGTACGCGCTCAACACGCGCCCCAAGTGGGAGATGGAGGCGCTCTCGTCACACGAGGCGGTGCCGGGTCATCATCTGCAGATCGCGATCGCGCAGGAGCTCACCGATCTTCCAAACTTCCGACGGTACGGGAGCTACACCGCATTCGTCGAAGGGTGGGCGCTCTACTCGGAGAGCCTCGGACCGCGAATCGGGCTCTACACGGATCCGTACTCGAAATTCGGGCAGCTCACCTACGAGATGTGGCGCGCGATCCGGCTCGTGATCGACACCGGCATCCACTCGCAGGGGATGACGCGACAGCAGGCGATCGACTACTTCGCCGCGAACTCGGCGAAGACGCACAACGACATCGTCGTCGAGGTCGATCGCTACATCACGACTCCCGGTCAGGCGCTCGCGTACAAGACCGGGGAGCTCAAGATCAAGGAGCTACGCGCGTACGCGGAGCAGCAGCTCGGCGACAAGTTCGACATCCGTGACTTCCACGATCAGGTGCTCGGCCAGGGTGCGATCCCGCTCGACGTTCTCGATGCGCGCATTCGCGCGTGGGTGGCGGAGCAGAAGACGAAGGCGTAACGGCAGAACGCGGGACGCTCAATACCCCAACAGCGCCGCCCAGAGCTGCGGATACATCGCCATGCTCTGTGCGCGGTACTGCGGGCGATAGCCGAACAGCACGACGTGTCCCTTTCCTTCGCGCACGTCGACGAGTGCCGCGTGGCCTCGGAGCTTCTCTTCCCCGAGCAGCCATCCGGAGAGTAGCGCGGAGCTGTTCGGCGGATACACCGCGGCCGCTGTCGCGCGCGTGCTGTCGGTGATCTCGAACGCCGGTCCGTCCTCGAACCATGCCGCGGGGTGCGCGAGCATCAGCCTGTTGAGCGGGTGTGACTGGTCGAGATTGAGCGCGAAGAGTGATCCCGGCGCATAGAAGTCGCGGCTGCTTACGCCTGCGAGCACGTCCTTCACAGGGAGCTGCAGATACTGGATCGCCCAGCGGCTCGCATCGTTGAAGGTGATGAGCGTGCCGCCGGCATTCACGAAGTCGTGCAACGCGGCGTCGCCCGCAGCTGCCAACCCGCCCTTCACCGAGTCGGGGTATTCCTTCTCGCGCGGGCCGTTCTGCAGCGCGCGCGGAGATTCGTCGGGAATGATGATCGCGTCGAAGCGAGGCGCGAGATTGCCCGCGTGTACCTCGCGATCACCGATCACGGTGAACGGAATGTGGTATTGGTCGAATATGAAGCGCGTCCATCCCTCATCCATCGAGGGCTCCCAGCTCCGATAGATCGCGATCCGCCGCTTCGTGCTTCCGCTCAGCCCCGGGACGTCGAGTTTGCGGAGGCGCGATCTGCGCAATCGGCTCCGTCATCGTCACAGGGAACGAATCGACGGCGAGCGCGCCGACACCCATGAGCAGCGGCAGCGTTTGCGCGGTGACGTCATACGGCGCCTTGGGCGGTCCACCGGGATACTCGTGCAGATCAGGATAGTGTTGGTTCTCGAGCAGCGCCTTCGCGAACGCGCCGTACGGCTGATCGAGCAGCACGACGTATGTGCCGGCCGAAAAGCGCACGCGGTTCGCCACGAAGTTCGAGGTCGCCCGACGAATCTCGACCTGTCCGCGCTGCAGGATGCGCAGCATCGTGCGGAGCGGCGCCTGATCGGGCTGCTGCATCGGGATCAGGTACGCAGCCGGCCACTGCTCGCGCCCAGCCGCCTTCTGTCCCTGCACCGCGCGCTCGCTCACGCGCGAGAAATTCTCGAGCCACGTCTTTCGCATCGGCGCCGCCGCCTGCAGCAGTGCCCACGACGCAGCTCACCTGGTAGTCGACGATGTTGCCGATCGTCCACGTACCGCCCTTCCACGGCACGAGGAAGTTCCACGACGAGACCTTGGAGTCATAGCCACGTCCCGGCCGCAGCGAGTCGAATGACGTTGTGAGCGGCGAGGCGAGCGCTGCACTCGCCGTCTCCGTGAGCACGCGCGCCCCGCCGTGATAGTGCTGATAGGCACGACTCGGCGTCCACGCATCGTAGGTGGAGTTGTTCGTGATTCCCGACTTCCCCTGCGCGGCAAGGCGCCACGTCATTTCGAGACCGAGCGCGTTGACACCCGAGATGATGATCGGATCGACATTGGGCTCGATCGGATCCATGTACGGCGGGATGAACAGCCGTGCCTCGTTCGTGCCCTGCTGGTGGATGTCGTTCACGATCTGCGGATGCCAGAGATTGTGGAGCGAATCCACGGTCATCTGCGTCTCGACCTGCGTGAACGCGTACCAGTCGCGATTGTTGTCGTGACCCGTGTAGTGATGGTAGAGCACCGGCGGATCTGTGCCCTCCGCCGCCGTGCCCATCGTGCTGCGATACCAGTCGCCGACGATGTCGACGCCGTCAGGATTGAGCGACGGCACCATCAGCACGATCGTGTTCGCACGTATCTCGCGCGTCTCGGCGTCCTCGCCGCTCACGAGCTTGTGCGCGAGGACGAGTGGCGTGAGGATGCCGCCCACTTCGTCCGAGTGGATGCTCGACGTGATGAGCACGATCAGCTTCCCGTTCGCGATCAGCGAGTCACGCTCGCCGGCGCGGCGCACCCGCGGATCCGCGAGCCGGCGCTGGATCTCGCGGTACTTCGGCAGATTCGCGATGTTCGCCGAGTCCGAGATGATCGCTGCAATGAAGGGACGGCCGAGTGTCGTCTTGCCGAGCGTGTGGAGCTGGATACGCGGGCTCGACTTGGACAGCGCGGTGAAGTACGCGACCACCTGCGACCACGCTGGGAGCTTGCGGTCGGTTCCCGGCACGAAGCCGATCACGGACGCTGGCGTCGGGATCTGCGACGGCGCCTGCGCGCCAACCAGCGTCGGCGCGCCGAGTGCAAACGCAATCGCGATTCGGCGCAGCGATCGCGCGACCAGTTCGCTCATTCTGATGTGCGGCAGGCTACGCGTCGATCTTGCGGAGCTCGTCGGCCGCTTCGAGCACGTGGCCGATCTCGCGGGAGAGTGCGCGTGCCTCGACGGTCGCGCTGTTGACGTCGCCGATGGCCGACTGCACACCGGAAGAGCGAAGCTTGAGGAGGTCATACTTCAAATTTTGCAGCGCGAGACCGGCGCTGTCGAGTTGGCCCGTGAGACGGGCGCGCCGTGACGCAAGCTCGGTGATCGAGATGTGCTGGCGTCTGAGGAGTGAGAGGCGTCGCTCGCGATCGGCTGCCTCGGCCGGCTCGCGCTCCACGGCCGCTATCCGCGAGCTCGAGATCGGAGACGAGCGATGGCGAGCAATCCGTGTCGAGATGATGAACCGTCTGCGCAAGCGACGCGACGCGGTCGACCAGCGCGGTCACCGTCGGGACGACGTCGGGGAGCATGTCGCGATCGGTTTTGCCGAGAGAGGCGACCGTCGCGAGAATCGCCGTGCGATCGGCGACTGCGCGTCGCACGTTCGCGCCATACGGCCCTGCAAGCACTTCGCGCGGCACGAGCTTCGCGGCCTCATCCTCGATCACGGGCCCGGGAAGCGCACGCTGTTCGCCGCCCGACGCGCCGAGTGAAGTGAGATCGGGAGCGTTGGGTCGCGAGAGGATCTGGCCGAGCGTTACGCCTTCGGACCACAATCCGCCCCACTCCTTCACGATTCCGACGGTCATGAAGATCGCGGGGAAGAGAAACCACGGAAAGTGCGCATCGGTGAGCATGTTGATGCCGCCGAGCATGGCGATGACGGAGCCATTGCTGACCACGTGACGGCGGAAGAGCACGATGCGCTCGCCAATGGTTTTCGCCGGGCGACCGTCGATGCCGTGCTTGAACTGCGCCTTGTAGTTGCGGCGCCACTCCTTCCACTCGCGGCGCGACATCGGATGCATCGGTTGGCCGTCGGCGCCGATCGGGAACGCCGCGGGATGAGCCCACGGCATCGGATCGAGCCGCGACGCGGGAGGCAGCGGGGCAACGGGCGGCAGAGGTGGATATGGCGCGGGCGCGGCGACTGAGGCCGGCTGCGGCGCCGCTTCGGCTGCCGCGCCTGGGCGCGAAGGGGCGCGCCATCCGGGACTCGCGAGCGCAGCGGCCATCTCGGCCGCGCTCGAGAAGCGGTCCTCGGGCTTCTTCTCGAGCGCGTGCTCGATGACCGCCGCAATGTCGGCCGGCGCATCGGAACGCACCTCGCGCACGGGGCGGAGCCGCTCGGTGAGATGCTTCATCATCATCGAGGGCGTGTTCAATGCCTTGAACGGCAGCTCGCCAGTGAGCATCAGGTACCCGACGACGCCGAGCGAGTAAACATCGCTGCGGCCGTCGGCTTCGCGCTCTCCGAGCGCCTGCTCGGGAGACATGTACGCCGGCGTGCCGATCACCACGCCCGTGACCGTGAGCTTCGCGTCGCCCTCCGCCGCGCGCGCGATCCCGAAGTCGGTAACCATCGCGCGACCGCTCTCGCGATCGATGAGGATGTTCTCCGGCTTAATGTCGCGGTGCACGACACCTCGCGCGTGCGCGTACGCGAGTGCGCCGGCGACTTCGCGGAGCAGCCGTCGCACCTCGTCGTTCGTCATGCGCGGCGGACGCGCAAGGCGCGCCGCGAGCGTCTCGCCGTCGACGAGCGCCATGACGAGGTAGACGATCCCGTTCTTCTCGTCTACTGAGTAGATGGGAACGATGTTCTGGTAGTTGAGACGGGCCGACGTCTCCGCCTCGCGCAGGAAGCGGCGCTTGACCTCTTCGCGGAACGCGAGCTCCGGCGGGAGCACCTTGAGCGCGACGGGGCGCTTGAGGCGGCGATCGACGGCGCGGTAGACGAGGGCCATGCCGCCGCGTCCCAGCTCACCCTGCACATCGTAGAGATCGCCGACCGCGCTGACGACGCGGTCGTGCATCACGTCGGTCATGGGGCGCCGCGGGCGCCGCTCGAGCCGCGCGCGGACTCCGCGCCGTAGACCGCAGCATCAACCTCTTCGGCAAGCGAGCGCGCGCGCTCGGTGAGCTGCGTGATGTGATTGCCCGCATTCGCGACGGATCCGGCGCGCAGGCGCAGAATGTCGAGACGCATGTTCTGCAGCGCGAGCACGCAGCTGTCGAGCTTCGCGCTTGCGTGTCCGCGTGACGACGCGCGAGATCCGCGGCGCCGCGTCGCTGGCGCTTGAGCAGTGCGAGGCGGCGCACGCGATCTTCGCTCGCGCGCACCTCGAGCGGGTTCGCCTGCGCCTCGAGCTCGGAGATCTGCGCCTCGATCTGCGCGAGCGCCTCGGGCGCGCTCGACTTCTCGTCGGCCGCGGCGCCCTGCGCGAGCAGTTGGATGCGCTGAAAGAGTGCCTCGGTTGCGGGCACGACACCCTCGACGAGCGACTGATCACTCGCGGGCAGTGAGCCCACCATGCGGAGGATCTCGTTGCGATCCTGCTCCGCGCGCTGGACGGTTCCGCGATACGGACCCATGTCCGTGCGTGAGGCATCGAAGCCGGCGCCCTGCTGGGCGCTGCTGCCGGGCATCGGCGGCATGGGCGGAAGCGCGGCGCGCGGCGGGCGCGGCATCGCGCGACGCTCCTTGTCGAACAGACCGCGCGCCTCGTCGATGGTTTCCCATGCAACGTCGACGAGGCGGCGATCGCGCGGCTGACGGAAGACATCGCGCCAGTCGTAGCCCGCGTTCCAGAGCTTCGAGTACTTGAACGCCATGATCATCGACCAGAATACCGTCACCACGTAGTAGTCGCTGTGGCCGAAGATCGAGGCGATGACGATCACCGCGTTCACGAATGCGAACGTGCCGAAGCTGCTGCGGAACTTGCGCACCTCGGGCGCCATCCAGCGCGCGACCTCCTCGCTGCTCGCCTGATAGTGCGTCACCGCTCCATGCGCGACGGGCAGCGGTGATGTCGGCGCCACTTCGTACGGCCGCTGCCAGTCCTGCGACGACGTGCGCTGCGCCGGCGCCGCCTCCGTGGGCGCGGGGATCGCGCTCGTGTCGCCGGACAGCGCGCGCGCGAGCGCTGCGGCATTCGGTACGCGATTCTCCGGCTCCTTTTCGAGCATCGACATTACGGACGCCGGCGAGATCCGCGGGGCAATCGGTGCGAATCTGCGCGACCGGCTGCGGGCGCTCCGTGATGTGCTTCATGAGCATCGACGCCGTGCTCGCCGCCTGGAATGGCAGTCGCCCGGTCAACATTTGGTACCCGACGACACCAAGCGCGTACAGATCGGTGCGGCCATCGATCTCGCGATCGCCCGCGGCCTGCTCCGGCGACATGTAGGCCGGCGTGCCGATCGCGACGCCGGTGGCGGTGAGACGCGAGTCCGCTCCTTCCTGGATCGCGCGCGCGATGCCGAAGTCCGTCACCATCGCGCGCCCGCTCTCCTTATCGAGGAGAATGTTGTCCGGCTTAATGTCGCGATGGATGACGCCGCGTCCATGCGCGTATGCGAGCGCGTCGGCGACTTCGCGCAGCACGCGTCGCACCTGGTCGATTGGAAGCTGGCCATCCTCGTACATCTTGCGCGCGAGCGTTGGCCCTTCGACGAGCGCCATGACGAAGTAGACGAGCCCATCGCGCTCATCGACGCTGTAGATCGGAACGATGTTCGGATGGCTCAGCTGCGCCGCCGTCTCGGCCTCGCGCAGAAAGCGAGTCTTGATCTCGCTGCGAAACGCGAGCTCCGGGGGCAACAGCTTGATCGCGACCAGACGTTTCAGTCGGCGATCCTTCGCACGATACACGATGCCCATGCCGCCGCGCCCAAGCTCGTTGTCGAGCTCATAACTGGCAGCAAGCGCGCGCTCTGCTACCGCGCGAATCTCCGCATCCGCAGGCACGGCGGTGGGATCAGGCACTCGAGAACCCCTGGGGGGAACAAGAAGCCCTCGGGGACACGGCCCTCCGGGAGGAATAGAGTCTGCTTAGTGTACCATTGGCTGCACGATCTGAAAAGACGATCGGCCTCGCTGGCAGGAGCCCTACGTCAAACCGACGGGTAGAAGTTGCAACTCCTGCCTCGATGGCCTGTTTGGTGCTCCATCCGCTCTCGCGGAACGAGTTACAGCGCCGGCATCTTGGTCTGATGATCGGAGGCTCAAGTTCCGGCTTCGGATCGTGACTTACATCAAGGTCGACACAATGGCGCAACGTCAAACACTGCCAGTACTTCCGCTTCGCGGAACGGTCATATTCCCGGGGCTCACTGCTCCGATTGCGGCAGGGCGTCCAGGGACGCTCCGCGCGATCGAGGCGGCGCTCAAGGGTGACCGGCTCGTATTCGCGGTCGCGCAGCGCGACAACGCGGATGAGCCTACTCCAGACAATCTGTATTCAATGGGAGTGATCGCGCGCATCGGTCAGGTGCAGCGCGGGCTGGGTGGCGTGCAGCTTCTGCTTCAGGGCGAGCAGCGCGCAACCGCACTCCAATATTCGACGATCGACAACTACCTCGCCGCCGTTGCGGTGCAGGTGGATGACATGAACGCGCTGGACGAACACGACAGCGCCTTCGAGGCATTGCACAAGGAAATTCGGGAGCGCGCGGCCGAGCTGGGCGAGAAGCGCGGACTTCCCGAGGAAGTCGTACATCAGGTGCTCGACTCCGTCACCGATCCGGGGAAGTTCGCGGATCTCGTCGCGGGCTACATCGAGCTCTCGGTGGCCGAGAAGCAGGGGCTGCTCGAGACGCTGAGCGTCGAAGAGCGGCTGCGCCGCGTGCTCGTGCACGTGCAGCGCCAGATCGGATTGCTCGAGGCACAGGAAGAGATCAAGTCGCAGGTGCAGGAAGAGCTCGGAACTCGCCAGCGTGAGATGTATCTGCGCGAGCAGATGAAGGCGATTCAGAAGGAGCTCGGCGATGATGATCAGAGCCGCGAGATCGAGGAGCTTCGCGAGAAGCTGATGAAGCTCGACTTGCCCAAGTCCGCGCGCCAGGAAGTCGAGCGCGAGCTCGGCCGCCTCGAGCGCTCGGGACGCGAGTCGATGGAAGCGCAGGTGATCCGAACGTATCTCGAGTGGGTCGCCGAGCTGCCGTGGAACACGCGCTCCGATGACAATCTCGATCTGCGCCACGCGAGCGAGGTGCTCGACGAGGATCACTATGGCCTACCCGATGTGAAGGACCGCGTGCTCGAGTTCCTGGCCGTCAGGCAGCTGCGCGCGCAGGAGCTGTCGAGCGAGGCTGAGCGCGCGGGAGAGGTTCCCGCGTCCAAGCTCAAGGCCGAGCTGAACGAGATCCCCGATACCGTGCTTCCGAAAGAAGTACCGGTGGAGGAGGAGGATCGTGCGATCACCGACGCGAAGGAAGTGAAGTCCCGCGCCATGGCGAAGGGACCGATCCTTCTCTTCGTCGGACCTCCGGGCGTGGGCAAGACGTCGATCGCGAAGTCGATCGCGCGCGCACTCGGCCGCGAGTACATCCGCGCGGCGCTTGGCGGTGCACGCGATGAGGCGGACATCCGCGGACATCGCCGCACGTACGTGGGCGCGATGCCGGGGCGCATCATCCAGGGAATGAAGCAGGCGGGAACGAAGAACCCCGTCTTCCTGCTCGATGAGGTCGACAAGCTCGGCGTGTCGTATCAGGGGGATCCATCGAGCGCGCTGCTCGAGGTGCTCGATCCCGCGCAGAACGACAGCTTCACCGATCACTACCTGAACGTCCCGTTCGATCTGAGCGAAGTGCTCTTCATCGCGACGGCAAACTTCATTCAGAACATTCCGGCACCGCTGCTGGATCGAATGGAGGTCGTGGACTTCTCGGGTTACACCGAGCGCGAGAAGGCGGAGATCGCCAAGACGTACCTGGTGCCGCGTCAGCTCGAAGAGGCGGGGCTCAAGGAGAAGGGCGTCACCTTCACCGATGAAGCGGTGATGACGGTGGTCACGCGGTACACGCGCGAGAGCGGTGTACGCCAGCTCGAGCGCCAGGTCGGTGCGGTCGCGCGGAAGGTCGCGCGCAAGATCGCGGCGGGCGAGATCTGCATCGCTCACGATCACGCCGGACGATGTGCGAGAGCTGCTCGGACGTCCGAAGGTGCACCCGGAGCATGCCGCCGAGATGAACGAGGTGGGTGTGGCGACGGGGATGTACTACACCCCGATGGGTGGCGACATCATGTTCGTGGAAGCCGCGATCCGCCGGCTCTACGGACCGCCGACGGCGCCGGACTCCGAGATCCAGGTCGGCGGATGGGGGAACGTGTCGCTCATTCTCACGGGCCAGCTCGGCGACGTGATGAAGGAATCGGCCCGCGCTGCGCTCACGTATGCGGCGACGCATGCGTCGCAGCTCAGCATTCCGACCGACAGGCTCGGATCGATCGAGGTGCACATCCACGTTCCGGCGGGAGCGATCCCGAAGGACGGTCCGTCAGCCGGTGTCACCATCTCGACGGCGCTCGTGTCGGCGATGTCCGGACGTCGTGTTCGCAAGGACGTGGCGATGACGGGCGAGGCGACGCTGCGCGGCAGAGTGCTGCCTATCGGCGGGCTGAAGGAGAAGGTGCTCGGCGCACACCGTGCTGGAATCACGACCATCATCCTGCCGAAGGACAACGAGGCGGACATGGAAGACATTCCGGAAGAGGTGCGCAAGAGTCTCACTTTCCATCCGGTGGCAACGCTGGATGAGGTGTTCGCGATCGCGCTCGAGCCGGAGACCGGAAAGTCTTCGGCGCCGACGCGGCCGACGCTGATGGAAGAGGCGGAGGACCACGCGGAAGTGCACGCCAGCGTGTAACTCGCTGAAGGATATAGCACGAAGAGAAAGCGCCGCGGTGATATGCCGCGGCGCTTTTTTGTCGCTACGGCCGGATGAAAACGGCCTGTGTGACCGTGGTATCCGACCTGAAGTAGGTGAAGGTTCCGCGCAGCTGACCGAGCACCCGAGCTCCGTCGAAGTGCGCCTGGCTCGTGTCGGTGTGATCGGTGAACTCGGTAAAGAATGTGAGGTCGAGACTCACATCCGTCCCGCTCACCGTTCCCACAACCGTCAGGGGGCCTCCAGGTGCCGCTTCACCGTTGAATTCGCCCGTTCCGGAAACAGAGCCGCCGTTCGTGGCCAGCGTCATCTCCGAGATGATTCCCTGGAATGTGATCGACACGCACCCATGAGCCACTCAGGGATGGGGCGACGCTCGTGGTGGAGGAATCGCTGCAGCCGAGAAGCAGGATCGAAGCGCCGAGGGCGAGAAAACGAGCTGTAAGCATGGCGTCCGCCTGATCCGAGGAACTCGAGCACAAAGACGAGATTGTCGATCAGGAGACCCTGGCTCTCGTCTTCGGGTTACATCGCGGCAGGAAACTCAGGTTACACGACCCGAGCTGTGCCACGGAAGGTGGAATTGTCGTCCGATTTGCGTCCCGCTTCGCAGCAGGCAAATTATTAACGTATGCCGGACCGCAGATACAACGACGAAGAGATCGCAGCGATCTTTCAGCAGGCTTCCGAAGGCCCGCAGGGCACGTCCGTGCAGCGCACGGGCGACGATGGGATGACGCTGGCCGAGCTGCAGCAGATCGGACGCGAGGTCGGGCTCTCGCCCGAGGCCATCGACGTCGCGGCCAAATCGCTCGAAGTCCGCCCGCGCGCCGGCGAGCGAAAATTCCTCGGCCTGACATTCGGCGTCGAGCGAATCATCAACCTCGAGCGTCGGCTTACCGAAGATGAGTGGGAACGTCTCGTCGTCGAGCTACGCGAAGTGTTCGGTGCACGAGGGGCCGTGAGCGCGAGCGGCTCGTTTCGCCAATGGACGAACGGCAACCTGCAGGCGCTTCTCGAGCCTACGCAGAACGGGCAACGCCTTCGGCTGAGGACGACGAAAGGCAATTTCCCTACGTCGATGCTGGCTGGAGGGATGATGCTCTTCGCGGGAGTCTTCACCGCAGTCGCGACCGCAGTGGCCGGTCACCTCGTTGGCGCCGCAGCCGCGGACGCGGCGATCTTCTCGGCGCTGGGCGCCGCCATTGTCGGCAGCTCCGTGCTGCGGCTCCCGAGCTGGGCTCGGCTACGCGGTCAGCAAATGGATTCGATCTCCACACGTCTTGCGCTCGAGACCAAAGCCAACGACCCGCCGCCGCTCCCGCCTAAAACGTGATCGGCCCCTTGGCGAAGATCTGCCATGGGTCGCCCGGCTGCGTGCCGTCGATGAAGTACTCGGTGTAGCGGCGGTCTGGGAGCGTGGTGCTGTCCGCCGGCGCCATCTTGTCGCGATCGAAGTCCACCGCGACGATCCCCGAGGGAAGATTCCACTCGCCAGAGTTTCGATCGGCGTAATAGCGCCCGATCATCTCGCCCCAGATCGGCGCGGCGAGCGATCCGCCCGCTGCGCCCGGCGCGATCGGCACGGGCTTGTCGAAGCCGACCCACACACCAGCCACGACTTCGGGCGTCATGCCGACGAACCACGCGTCGGTGTCGTTGTTCGTCGTGCCGGTCTTTCCAGCGACCTCGATGTGATCAGGCACGTAGCGTCGCACCGCCGTCGCGGTCCCGCGCGTCACGACGTCGCGCATCATGTCGCGCACGATGTACGCGACGCGCGGATCGAGCACCGAATCGCGCGCGGCGCTGCGTCCGCCGAACACCGAGCGCCCCGACGCGTCCTCGATCCGGCGGATGAAACGCGGCGTGACTGCGGAGCCATCGTTGTCGAAGGCTGCGTAGGCCGCGACGAGATCGAGCGGCCGCACGGCGGACGCGCCGATCGCGCTCGACGGATTCGTCGCGATCGGCGTCGAGATGCCGAGTGCGTGAGCGAGAGTCGCGATCGTGTCCATTCCCTCGGCCATGCCGATCTGCACGGCGACCGGATTGCGCGAGCGGGTGAGCGCTTCGCGCAGCGTGATCGGGCCGAGAAACTTTCCGTCATCGTTTTTCGGGCGATACACGCCGTTGCGGTCGAGCGGCACGGTGAGCGCGGTATCGTACACGATGGAGGCCGCGGTGAGCGTGTCGGTGAGCCCCTCGGCGTAGACGATCGGCTTGAACGCCGAGCCGGGCTGACGTAGCGCGTTGACGGCGCGATCGAAGTGCGAGTCGGCGTAGCTACGCCCACCAACCAACGCCAGCACATCGCCGTTCTCGGGATCCATCGCGACGACGGCGCCCTGCAGGTAGTCGCTGCTCCCCGCGGTGCGCGTAGCGAAGAGCGGATGCTTGAAGCCGGAGCGCGCCTCGGCGCGTGCGAGGCCGGATGAGAGCGCGTCGGTCGCGAGCGACTGGAGCGACGCGTCGACGGTGGTCGTGATCTGGTAGCCCCCGTTCATCACCGGGATTCCGTTCGCCTCGGCTTCGCGCCGAACGACATCCACGACGTACGGTGCCACGGCGAGCGCGGCCGAGGGTGCGGTGAGTACGGGCTCGGCTTTCGCTGCGTCCGCCGCCTCGCTCGTGATGTACTTCTGCTGCGCCATGAGCGTGAGCACCAGATCGCGCCGCTCGCGCGCGCGATCGGCATGCCGCACCGGATCGTAGAGGGCGGGACCCTTCGGCATCGCAGCGAGCGTCGCGGCTTGCGCGAGCGACAGACGCGCAGCCGGGATGCCGAAGTAGTGGCGGGATGCTTCCTCGATCCCGTACCAGCCGTGCCCGAAGTGGATCTGGTTGAGATACGCCTCGAGGATCTGCTGCTTGTCGTAATGCCGCTCCATTTCGCGTGCGGCGTTCTGCTCGTGGATCTTGCGCGCGATCGAGCGATCGGAGCGGCTGATGATGTCGGGATGCATGTTGCCGACGAGCTGCTGCGTGATCGTGCTCGCGCCGCGCGCGTGTCCGCGCAGCGCATCCTTGAGCGCCGCCGCGAGCCCGACGACGTCGACACCATCGTGCTTGTAGAAGCGCTGATCCTCGACGGCGATGAACGCCTGCCCGACGTACGCTGGCAGCGTGCGGATTGGCACGCTCACGCGAAACTGCAAACCGAGCTCGCCAATCAGCTGTCCGTCGCGCGCGAGCACGAACGAGGACTGCGGCTGGGGGACGATCTGCCACGCCTCGCCGCCGGCCTGCGCGCGAAGCGGCGCGCTGAACGCCGCCAGCGCGAATGAGAGTGGGACGAGTGTGTGTCGCAGGTGCATTCCTGAAATGTGCATCGTAAGGGTTCGAGCGACATCGAGCCGGGCGCAGGTCGTGCACAACTACCCCTCGGCCTCTTATACACTCATCTTTCGATGATGCCTCACATCCTCCAGCTTGCCGCGCTCCAGTTCTCTCCGGGCAAGGGGGAATATGAAGCCAATCTGTCGAAACTGGGCGACGTATTCGCACAGCTCGACACGCTCGATCCGCGCCCGGACGTGCTCCATCTGCCGGAAACGGCGCTCACAGGCTACTTCCTGGAAGGCGGCGTGCGTGAGCACGCGCGCACTGCGGGCGCTTTCGCCGACGATCTGCAGCGCGTGTACCTCGCTGCCGGCGCAGGAGCGCGGCCGCTGGAGGTCGCCGTCGGCTTCTACGAATCGTGGAACAGCATCCTCTACAACAGCGCGATGTGGGTGCGACTCGGTGGTGACGCGCCGGTCATCCGCCACGTGCATCGCAAGAACTTCTTGCCGACGTACGGACTGTTCGACGAGGAGCGGTTCGTCGAGCGCGGCCATGAGATCCGCGCGTTCGACACGCCGTGGGGGCGCTTCGCGATGCTCGTCTGCGAGGACGCTTGGCATTCGCTGCCGGGAACGTTGCTCGCGCTCGACGGCGCTTCGATGATCTTCATCTCCGCGGCGGCGCCCGCACGCGGCGTGCATCCGCGCGAGGACGCGATCCCCGGTCCGGCGAGCGTGGCGCGTTGGGAGCGACTCGTGCGCGACATCGCCGAGGAGCATGGGGTGTTCGTGTCGCTGGTGAATCTGGTGGCGAACGAGGGAGGAAAGTCGTTCCCGGGCGGCGCCACGATTGCGGGGCCGGGCGGCGAGGTGCGCGTGCGCGGCCCGCTCTGGCGCGAGGCGCTCGTCTCGATGCCGATCGACCTGAACGATCTCGCCCGCGCGCGATCCGAAATGCCGCTGCTCGCCGATCTCCAGACGGCGGTGCCACATCTGCTCGACAATCTCGAGCAGATCCGCGCGGAAGAGCCGGTGCAGCTCGAGTACGACGCGGCGCCGGTCGCGAAAAAGCCGGCGAAGAAAGCGGCGGACAAGAAGGCTGCGCGTTCGGGCGGGATCGAGGTGCTCGAGGTGAACGCGCGCGAGAACGGCGCGCCGTCATCGCTCTCGATCGACGGCGCGCTCACGGAGGGATGGCTCGCGACGTTCATCCGCGATGAGCTCGCGCAGCGCAACTATGAAAAGGGCATCGTTGCGCTTTCAGGCGGCCTGGATTCCTCGGTGACTGCGTTCCTCGCGGTGCGCGCGATCGGCGCGAAGAACATCGTCGGCGTCCGCTTACCGTACCGCACGTCGAGTCCCGAGAGCCTCGAGCACGCGCAGCTGGTGATCGACGCGCTGGGCATCGAGGCTCGCACGCTCGACATCACAGGCTCGGTGGATGGCTATCTCGCCTGCGAGCCGGATGCCGACGAGACGCGACGCGGCAACGTGATGGCCCGGGTGCGCATGCTCGCGACCTTCGACTTGGGCGCGCGCTACAAGGCGCTCCCGCTCGGCACGGGCAACAAGACCGAACGCCTGCTCGGTTACTTCACCTGGCACGGCGACGACGCGCCCCCGGTGAATCCGCTCGGCGACTTGTACAAGACGCAGGTGCGCGAGCTCGCGCGCCATCTGGGTGTGCCGGCGCCGATCCTCGAGAAGGCACCGAGCGCGGATCTGGTGCACGGCCAAACGGACGAGGGGGATCTCGGCGTCACGTACGATGACGCCGACCAGATTTTGAACTGGCTGCTCAGCGGCTTCTCACCCGACGAGATCACAGCGCGCGGCTTCGACGCGAAGGCGGTGAACACGGTGCGCAAGCGTCTCGACTCGACTCACTGGAAGCGCCGCTTGCCGACCGTGGCGATGCTCACGGGGACGTCGATCGGCGATAGTTATTTGAGGCCGGTGGATTACTGAAAGGCGGCGTGTAGCCGGTATGCAGCGGTGAGGACTGCAACGGCTGTACGCGAATCAAACCAATAAGAACGAATCGAACCCGACTCGGCGAGAGCACATCTCACGTTCTCGGGCGAACGGCGTGAACGTGGGAGCTCGATCCGCGTAAATCCGTTCAATCCGTGCAATCCGTGATGGCCTCACGCCGCGTCGCGTTCGATTCGTTTCATTCGTGTCATTCGCGTACAGCCGTTCGCAGTTCTCCTCCCTAACGGCACCATGCCCCCCGTGACGCGCCTAAGTCACCGCGCGTCCACTAGTTACAATGACCACGTCGCCGTTCGAGATCACCGGGACGCGTATGCTGCCCGCACGTCGGTTCTGGATGACCGACGAGATCGTGCGGATGTGCGTGGTGGCGTTCGGGACGCTCGCCGTCACCCTCGGCCTCGCGTTCGACTACTTCGCGCATCCCTTCCCTTGGCTCGGCGCCGGGCTGCTGTGCCTCATCGCGGCGGCCACGCGCGTGTTCGGGATTCCGCTGCCTGGGAAGGGATTCGCGAGCTTCGCCGTCGGGCCCGGAGTGGCGGCGATCGTCGCCCTCGACTGGGCCGGCGGCTCGCTCGTCGCGGCGCTCGGCATCATCCTCGGCGACGCAGTCTTCCGTCGACTTCCGATTCGGAACGCCGTCAGCAACGCGGGACATTTCCTAACCGCCGGGAGCATCGCCGGCTACTGCTACTACGGGCTGATGAGCGGCCAGCTCGGCCTCGCCGCCTTCTCCGCGAGCAATGCGTGGCGGCTCGGCTTCATGATCGCGCTGTATCTGATCACGGCCAACTCCACGTTCTATCTGCAGCTCAAGCTCTCACCCGCCATCGCGTGGGTGGACGCGAGACTCACCGCGCGTTGGGAAGGCACCGTCGCGGTGCTCGCGACGCTGCTCGCCCTTGGGTCGCTGCGCCTCGCATACAGTCAGGCCGCTCCTCGCTCGATGGTCGCGGGGGCGCTCGTCCTCGCGCTCGTTGCGGCGCTCATGCACTGGCTCGTGCGGCAGGCCGCCGTCGGAGAAAGCCTGCTGCTCGTGCAGCGACTCACGAGCGCAATCAGCGCGCGCCCGGAGCTGCATCTCGCGCTCGGTGACATTCAGCGTCTCACGCGGTCGCTCGTACCGTGGGAGCACATGGGGATCGCCGCGTTCGACGCCGAGCGCAACGAGTTTGTGGTCGTGGTCGACACATCGCTGGACTATCCGGTGGGAACGCGCTTGTCGGCGACGAGCGGAATGATCGGCAGCGCCGTGAGCGCCGGCCACGCGATTACCGATCTCGCGCTGCCGTTCGCGCAGCGTCCGAAGGAGAGCTCGCAGCGGTCGCAAATCGTACTCCCCCTTAAGTACGGCGAGCGGCTCGTCGGCATCTGGACCGTGCGCCACTCGCGCGTGGAGATGTATCGCATCCACGACGCGGCGCTCCTCGAGTACGTCGCGCCACAGCTCGCGCTGTCGCTGTCGCTCGACAAGCTGATTCAGCCCGTGGTAGCCGCATCGGCGGACATGACGTCGCACGTCGAGTCGATCACGGCAACGACACAGCAGCTGCATGCATCGGCGCAGGAAGGAGCCGAAACCGCGCGCCGCCTTGCGGCCACGGTGCGTGAGCTCGCGGACACGCTATCGCGAGGCGCCGAGGGCGCGCGCAACGCGCAGGTCATCGCGGACACGACTGTTACCGAAGGGCAGGTCACGCAGCAGAGCGGAAGCCAGATGCTCGCCGATGCGCGCGTGGTGCGCGGGGCGACGGAGCAGGCGCGCGCGCAGCTCACCGCGGCCGCCGCCGTCGTGCAGCAGGGAGCCGATCAGGTGTCGCGACTGCGCGAAATCTCCGAGGCCGTGCAGAAGTTCGGGCAGACGATCACCGAGCTCGCCGACCAGACGGGACTGCTCGCGCTCAACGCCGCCGTCGAGGCCGCGCGCGCAGGAACGCACGGGCGCGGATTCGCCGTGGTCGCGCGCGAGATCCGCGAGCTCGCGGATCGCAGCGCGAGCGAGGCCGAGGGGATGGACAAGGCCGTGCGCGACATTCGTGCGACGCTCGATCGCGCCGTCGTGCTCATGCAGCGCACGCGGGGCGAGGTGCTCTCCGTCGCCGACGCGAGCGCTGCATGGGTGGACGAGCTCGATCGCATCGTGCTCGCGTCGGAGCAGGTCGCGGCAGCCGGCCATCGCATCGTCGACACAGCGCGCGAAAGTGCGGGACGCTCGGGGATGATGTCGCGCGCGCTCACGAATGCGAAGGACGAGGCGACGCGCGCCGCAGTCGGAGACGGGGGCGGTCGCGGGAGCGAGCACGCAGCAGGAAGGAGCCATCGACTCGCTCAACCATGCCGCGACTGAGCTCAGCGAAACGGCACAGACACTCGCGGCCGCCGTGGCCGCGGTGCGCGCCGGGCGCTAAGCTACTTCTTCGCGACGGCCGGCGCCACGCGAGGCGTGGGCCGCATCGGATCGCGCAGCGCGGCGAGAATCTGCGCGGCCTGCGCGTCCAGCACGGTGCGATCGGGCATCGCCGAGCCTGCGAAGGGGAGCGGCACATCGAAGCCGTCGCCGGCGCGACGCGGAATGAGATGGACGTGGAAGTGATACACATCCTGCCCCGCCGCCGCTCCACTCGACACGATGAGGTTCATCGCGCTCGCGCCCGTGACCTTCCGGATCACCGGATTGAGGCGCATCGCGACCTCGAAGAGGTGCATCCCGAGCTCCGACGGCAAATCCTGGAACGATTCGTAATGCTGGCGCGGCACGACGAGCGTATGTCCAGCGTTCACCGGCTGCACGTCCATGAACGCCACCGCACTCGAGTCCTCATAGCACACGGACACCTCGGCCGCGCCCTTCATGATATCGCAGAAAATGCAGTGCGCGTGTTGGGACTCGGAGTGCGGCATGGCGGCCGCCAGGAGAGCGGTCGAGACCGCTCGAGGAAAAAGACGTTGCAGGTGATGGAGACGCGAGCACGGATGATAAAGCGTCCGGCTCAGCGCCGGTAGCTTTCATGTGGCATCGCGACGAGCCGCTGGAAGGTATCTTTCAGCGTCGATTCCACAGGACTCTGGAGAGACATGGCTACGCCCACCATCGCTTCCAACTCCGCCGCTACCGGACTGAGCTCAGAGCAGCTGCTCGGCGCGTTCCGGAACATGTATCTGTCGCGGCGGCTGGACGACAAGGAGATCCAGCTCAAGCGCCAGAACCGGATCTTCTTCCAGATCTCCGGAGCTGGGCACGAAGCGATCCTTACCGCTGCGGGGATGCTCCTTCGCCCCGGCTCGGACTGGTCGCTCCCGTACTATCGCGATCGCGCATTCTGCCTGCAGCAGGGCGTGACGCCGGCCGAGATGCTGTACGAGGCGGTGGGAGCTGCGGCGGATCCGGCATCCGGCGGCCGTCAGATGCCGAGCCATTGGGGGCACAAGAAGTACAACATCGTCTCGTCGTCATCGCCCACGGGAACGCAGTTTCTGCAGGCGGTCGGCTGCGCCGAAGCGTCGCTGCGCGCGAAGCTGCTCGGCATCACAGATGGACTTCGCGGACGATGAAGTCGTCTACGTGTCCGCAGGGGATGGCACGACGAGCGAGGGAGAGTTCTGGGAATCCCTCAGCAGCGCGTGCAATCTCGCGCCTGCCGGTGGTGTACCTGATCGAGGACAACGGCTACGCGATCTCGGTGCCCGTCGAGGTCAACACGCCCGGCGGCAACATCTCGAAGCTGCTCGGCTCATTCCCCGGCCTGTACATGCAGGAGATCGACGGCTGCGACTTCGTCGAGTCGCATGCGGCGATGTCGCGCGCGGTCGATTATGCGCGGGAGCGGAAAGGTCCGGCGCTCGTGCATGCGCACGTGATCCGTCCGTACTCGCACTCGCTCTCGGATGACGAGGTGATGTACCGTCCGGCCTCGGAGCGCGAGGCTGATGCGGCTCGTGATCCGATCGTGAACTTCCCGAAGTGGCTCGTTGCCGAGGGGCACGCGACGGAAGAGGAAATTGCAAAGCTGCGCGAGGAGGTCGACGCGCTGGTGCTCGCGGCGACGGACGACGCGCTCGAGCAGCCGCAGCCCACGCCGGACACGATCTATCACGGCGTGTATTCGCCGCATGTCGATCCATGCGGCGAGAACTTCGACACGGAAGACGATCCGCAGTTCGCCGGCGAGCCCACGACGATGGTGGATCTGCTCAACGCGTGCATGAAGGACGAGATGCGGCGCGACGAGAAGATCCTCGTCTTCGGCGAGGACGTCGCCGACGTCTCGCGCGAGCAGTACCTCGGCTCGCTCAAGGGAAAGGGCGGCGTGTTCAAAGTCACGTGGGGACTGCAGAAGGAGTTCGGCGGCTCGCGCGTGTACAACTCGCCGCTGGCCGAGGCGAACATCATCGGCCGCGCCATCGGGCTTGCGCTACGTGGTTTCAAGCCGGTGGTCGAGATCCAGTTCTTCGACTACATCTGGCCCGCGTACATGCAGCTCCGCGACGAGCTCGCGACGATGCGCTGGCGCTCGAACGACGCGTTCAGCGCACCGGTGGTCGTGCGCACGACGTACGGCGGCTACATCCGCGGTGCGATCTATCACTCACAGACTGGCGCGTCGCTGTTCACGCACACGCCGGGGCTGCGCGTGGTGTGCCCGTCGAGCGCGCTCGATGCGAACGGCTTGCTCCGCACGGCGATCCGCGGCGACGATCCGGTGATCTTCCTCGAGCACAAGCATCTCTACCGGCAGACGTACAACAAGGCGTGCTATCCGGGCCCGAACTTCATGATCCCGTTCGGGAAGGCGAAGGTCGTGCGCGAAGGCGCGGACATCACGGTGGTCACGTACGGCGCGACGGTGCAACGTGCGCTCGTGGCCGCGAACCAGGTGGCCGAGCAGGGTGTGGATGTGGAGGTGATCGACCTGCGCACGCTGAGCCCGTGGGATCGCGAGACGGTGTTCGCGAGCGTGCGAAAGACGAACCGTGTGATCGTGGGCTACGAAGACTCGGTCTCCTGGGGCTACGGCGCGGAGATCGCTGCGGCGGTCGCGGACGAGTGCTTCGCGTGGCTCGACGCGCCGGTGAAGCGCGTCGCGAGCACGGATACGTTCGTGGGCTACGCGCCGGCGCTCGAAGACGCGATCCTGCCGCAGGTGGACGACTTCAAGAAGGCGTATGCGGAGGTAATGCGGTTTTAGGAGGGTGTCGTGAACGGCTAACTGCTGTACACGAATGACACGAATCAGAACGAATTGAACTCCGGCGATGACGAAGACTGTCATCGCCGGGTTTTTACAATTACGGCTCTTGTCTTATCCGTATTGTCATCCGTTCAATCCGTGAAATCCGTGTTCAAAAAGAAGTTGATCTGCGTATTCCGCGAGTACGCAGCCCACCCGTGAAACACCGCTCAGGCTGGCTATAATTTTTTTTCGACACGGATTTCACGGATTGAACGGATTCACACGGATCAAGCTCCCACTCTTCAATCCGTTAGCCCAAGACCCGCGACGTCCTTTCGCCGAGCCGGGTTCGATTGCAGTTCAATTCGCGTCATTCGTGTACAGCCCTTCGCGGTTCGCACCTACTTCCCCGCCCCGGCAGCTCGCTCGTACACCACACGCCCACCCACCACCGTCATCATGACGTGGGCGTCGCGGATCTGCGTCGGCGGGAATGCGCGTCAGGTCGCGGTCAATGAGGACGAAGTCGGCGAGCTTGTTCGGCTCGAGGGTGCCCTTGATCTTCTCCTCGAAGCTCGCGTAGGCGCTGCCGCTCGTGTAGGCGCGCAGCGCATCCTCCACCGTGATCTTCTGCTCCGGGATCCAGCCGCCGGGATGCTTGCCGTCGAGCGTCTCGCGCGTGACCGCGCCGTAGATGCCCTCCAGCGGTGTGGGCGGCGCTACGGACCAGTCGCTGCCGAACGCGAGACGCGCGCCTACGTCCAGGATCGACTTGAACGCGTACGTCGTCTTCGAGCGCTCGTGGCCAATGATCGGCTCGGCCCAGCGGCCGTCATCCATCTCGTGATACGGCTGCATGCTCGCGATGACGCCGAGTGTGCCGAAGCGCGGGAGGTCGGACGGGGCAATGTGCTGCGCGTGCTCGATGCGGAAGCGGCGATCCCTCGGCCCGTTCTCCTTCTCGACGCGCTCGTAGTTGTCCAGCTGGATGCGGATCGCGCGATCGCCGATCGCGTGCACCATCACCTGCAGTCCCGCCTTGTCGGCGCCCAGCGTGCGCGCGTACAAGCTCTCGGGCGGCGTCACGAGCAGTCCCGTGTCCTTGGGCGAATCGCTGAACGGCTGCAGCATCGCTGCCGTGTGCGAGCCGAGCGAGCCGTCGACGAAGCCCTTGAGCCCGCCAATGCGCACCCACTCGTCGCCGTGGCCGCGCGCGGCGACCGTGTCGCGCAGCTGCTCCCACGTCGCGAGCGGCACCACCGCGTACATGCGCGTGATCATCCGTCCCGCTTTGTGCGCGCGTTCGAAGACGGTGAGATCGTACCACGAGGCGCCCATATTCTGCACAGACGTGACGCCACGCTCGGCCAGGAAATGCATGGCGGCATCGAAGGAGCGATCAGCGACTTCCTGCGGCGGATCGGGAACCGAGTCGTCGATGAGCCCCTGGGCATTGTCCTTGAACAGCCCGGTGGGCTCGCCGGAAGCGTCGCGTACAATGAGGCCGCCGTCGACCTCCTTTGTTGCCTTCGTCACGTGCGCGGCCGCCAGAGCGGCGCTGTTCGCGACGCTCATATGCCCATCCAGACGCGAAACCCACACGGGGTTGTCAGGACTGATGGAGTCGATCCACTGGCGCGTGGGGAGCTCGCCGCCCCAGAGCGTGTGGTCCCAGTCGCCGTCCGTGACCCACGCGCCCTTTGGGATCGTGTGCACGTACGCCTTGATGCGCGCGATGAACTCGGCCTGCGTGGCTGCATCGCGCAGCTTGACGCTCGCGAGCCCGCGCCCCGCGCTGATGATGTGCACGTGCGCGTCGTTGAACCCGGGCACGAGCATCTGGCCGTGCGCGTCGATGACCTTCGCGCTCGTGCCCGATCATCTTCCGGATCTCGGCGCTCGAGCCGACGGCCGCGATCCGGTCGCCGCGCACGGCGATCGCCTCGGCCCACGGTCGCTTTGGATTGCCGGTCCAGATGCGCGCGTTCACCACGGCGAGCGACACGGGAGCGCTCTGCGCGGCGGCCGGCGCGAGAGTGAAGGCGGAGATCATGAGGAGCCAGGTGAGAAGCGAGCGGAGAACCCGGAGGTCAGGCGCCGCGTTCTTCACTTAGCGACGCTCCATCGCGTCGCGAATGTCCAGCAGGATCTCGAAGTAGAGCTGTTCCCGGCGATACGCGAAGTCGAGCGTGGCCATTGGGAGGCATCGTTGCCGGCCTTGGCGCGTTCGAAGCTTTCGCGGTACATCTCGTCGAGATTGTTGAGGATGCGCTCGCGGCTGCGCGACATGGCAATTTTCTCGAGGGCTCGAAGGGTGAGCCGTGGCGGGTCGTCGTTCGGAGTGGCGTGAAGCGCGGCCTCGCCCTGATCGAGCAGGTAACGCTTCGCCGCTCCCATGAGCGCACGGCGTGGGTTTACAGGATCAGTCATGACTCGAAACCAGGTCTTCGCACGCGACAAATATCGCTGCGTCTACTGTGGGGAGATCTTTCCCGCGGAGGAGCTGACGGTCGATCACGTGCAGCCTCGCGTGCGCGGAGGAGACCGGTCCGGTGGGAACTTAGTGACGGCGTGCAGGGGCTGCAACACGCTCAAGGGCCACCGCAAGCTCGCGGATTTTCTCTCCGCTGAACCGGGTGCGCGCAAACACTTTTTTACCCTCGCGACTGCCGTGTGGCCACGGCACTTGCGAGCGGTGGAGGAGCAGCTCGCGCGCAGAGATGCGAAGCGCGAGCTGCGCCGGTCGGGCGCCCGCTAGCGCGGTCGGTCCCGCGAGCTCCCCTCGCAGAGCGCACGAAAGCGCTCGGACATTCGATTGACCCGCTCTGCGTACTGCCGCGCAGTCTCGTCAGCCGCGCGCGGCGGCACTACCTGCCGCACTACGTCATCTGCCCTGCCGCCCGCCGGCAATGGGCCCGCGAGCACCTCCGCAGCGCGACGAAATCCGTCGACTGCGTTCTTCATGATTGTCAGCTCCGTATTCGACTCGCTGCCGGTGACCTCGACGCCTTGCTCCTCGAGGGAGCGGACCATCGCCTCCGACTGCGCGGCGCGCTCGTCTTCTCGCGCCCCATCATCCTGCCAGTGTTCTCTCACCATGCTGCACAGCTCTACTTCATTTGGGTAGCTTGTTGTCACCCGGTGGGGCGACGTAACGATACTGTTCCACGACTTCCCCGCCGATGAGATGCTGCTCCAGGATCCGTTCGGCTCCGTTCACATCGACGTGCGCGTACCATACGGCTTCGGGATACACCGCGACCATCGGCCCATTCCCGCACTGCCCCATGCATCCCGCGTGATTCACTCGAACGCTGTTCTGAATTCCGGCTGCGGCGGCTCCTTTCTTTAAAGCGGAAAAAACGAGATCGCTGCCCTGCCCCGGACACGTTCCACCCGACGTACACACGAATACGTGATGCTTATACTGTCCCATGCCGTAAATCTAGCGGTCGCGACAGATTTATATGCCGGGGCATACCATATTCGTAGTGAGTTTCGATGAAATCAGAACACATCTCCGTGAGCTGGAACACTTCGGTCCGGTGCTCGTCGCGGGTGCGACATGGCTGAGCCGTGGCTGCGAGGGCCGATTCCCGGCATGCCCGCGATGGTCATGCCTGCGGCGCATGCGCTGATGCAGGCCGCCGAGGACATTCCACTCGCCGCGAAGGGACTATCCAACACGGAGCTCTGGGCTCTGCCCGGCGGCGCTGCCGCGATCGGCTTTCATCTTCGCCATTTGGGCGGAAGCATCGACCGCCT
Organism: uncultured Gemmatimonadaceae bacterium; assembly: GCA_963792685.1. Classification (GTDB taxonomy): domain Bacteria; phylum Gemmatimonadota; class Gemmatimonadetes; order Gemmatimonadales; family Gemmatimonadaceae; genus FEN-1250. The sequence continues at coordinate 465,689 of CAWBWW010000001.1, forward strand.
GCTCACCTACGCAAGCGGCAGCATGCTCAGCGACGCGCAAATGACCGCGCTCGATGCCGAGCCTTACGATGATGGTCGAAACGCCGACGCCCTGGTGGCCGAGGCGCTCGCGGCCATCGCGCGAGGGATCGACGCGATGCGCGACACGCCGCCGGGCACCTATCTCGAGGAGCGCGGAGTGGGACGCCGCCGACTGCCGAGCACCGTGTTCGGGCTCCTCGTGCATATCGCCGAGCACACGCAGCGACACGTGGGCGGGATCATCGCGACGGCGAAGGTGGTCAGAGCCATGTCGGCTGGAAGTCGCCTTGACATCGCTCCCGATGCGCCCTAGTTCTCCGCCCATGAGCATGCGAATGACACGCTAACGGCCGCCAAGTGGCGGCCGTCTTCATTTTCTGCCGAATGATCACGTGAACCGCGGCGCGCGCTCGGGCGTTAAGCATCTCGTACTACACAGAACAGGGAGAAAGTCATGGCCAGTACAACCACAGCGGACACCGACAAGGCAATAGCCGGCAAGGGCTACGTGCATCCCGAGGTGTTGGTGTCGACGGAGTGGCTCGCGCAGAACCTCGACAACCCGAAGATCCGCATCATCGAGAGCGACGAGGACGTCCTGCTGTACGACCTCGGCCACATCAAGAACGCGCAGAAGGTCGACTGGCATCTCGATCTGAACGACGACGTCATGCGCGACTACGTGAGCCCCGAGCAGTTCGAGAAGCTGCTGCGCTCGAAGGGGATCGACGAGTCGACCACGGTCGTCTTCTACGGCGACAAGAACAACTGGTGGGCGACGTACGCGTTCTGGGTGTTCAAGCTCTTCGGCTTCGAGAACGCGCGCGTGCTCGATGGCGGGCGCATCAAATGGGAGCAAGAAGGGCGGACCTTCGTGACGGAGGTGCCGAGCTTTGCGCCCACGAGCTACAAGGCACCAAAGCGCGACGATGCGAAGATCCGAGCGTTCCGCGAGGAGGCGCTAGCGCACTCCAACGCGAAAAGGCCGCTGGTCGACGTGCGCTCCCCCGACGAGTTTTCGGGCAAGAAGACGCACATGCCCGAGTATCCGCAGGAAGGCGTGCTGCGCGGCGGACACATTCCCGGCGCCAAGAGCGTTCCGTGGGCTCGCGCGGCGAACACCGACGGCACCTTCAAGAGCGCGGACGAGCTTCGCGGGATCTACGAGAAGGAAATCGGGCTGAAGAAGGACGACGACATCATCGCGTACTGCCGAATCGGCGAGCGCTCGTCGCACAGCTGGTTCGTGCTCACCTACCTGCTCGGCTATCCCAAGGTGCGGAATTACGACGGGAGCTGGACGGAGTGGGGGAATTCGGTGCGACTGCCCATCGAGAAATGAGCGAGGTCGCACCCGTTGGAGTGAAGCCGCCGCAGCGAGTGATTGCGGTGTGGAAGGGAGATCAGGAGTTCGCGACGAGCAAGCCCGGTGGCCCGGTGTCGATCATCAATGGACATGGAGTTGCCGGGCAAGGGCCGGTGGATACGCTGCTCAGCGCGCTGGGCACGTGCTCGGCAATGGATGTGGTGGGGATTCTGAAGAAGCAGCGCACGCCAGCATCGTCGCTCGAGGTGGAGGTGATCGGCACGCGTGAGGACGGAAGTCCCCGGCGGCTCAAGCACGCGCTGCTTCGCTTTCGGATATCGGGAGCGGGGATCGAGCGCGAGCAGGCGCTCAAGGCGATCGAGCTCTCGGTGACCAAGTACTGCTCGGTGCGCGATTCGCTTGATCCCAGTATCCCGGTCGAGTGGGAGTTGGAGCTGACGTAAGGAGTGCAGTGATCGATTCGGCGATTGGACACACGCCGCTCGTGCGGCTCGAGAAGGTGATCGAGCCCGAGATGGCGGAAGTATGGATGAAGGTGGAGGGGGTGAACCCGGGTGGGTCGATCAAGGATCGCACCGCCTTCGGGATGATCACCGACGCCGAAGAGCGCGGAGTGCTCAAGCCCGGCGGCACGATCGTGGAGCCGACGTCGGGGAACACGGGGATCGGGCTCGCGCAGGTCGCGGCGTCGCGCGGTTACAAGCTGATCCTCTGTCTCCCGTCGCAGATGAGCGAGGAGCGCAAGCGTACGTTGATCGCGTACGGCGCGCAGCTCGTGCTCACCGATCCGGAGCGTCGCATGCTCGCGGCAATCGAGGAGGCCGAGCGAATCCGGGACAAGACGGGTGCGTGGATGCCGAACCAGTTCTCGAATCCGGCGAACCCGCGCGCGCACTACACGTACACGGGGCCCGAGCTTTGGGAGCAGATGGAGGGGCGCATCGATGCGTTCGTGTACGGCTCCGGCACAGGTGGTACGATCAGCGGAGTGGGGCGCTACATCAAGGAGCGCTCGCCGAAGACGCTCGTGATCTCCGTAGAGCCCGCGCGCTCGCCGGTGCTGAGCGGCGGCGAGCGCGGCACGCATCAGTTCCAGGGAATGGGTCCGGGCTTCGTGCCCGACAACTTCGACTGGTCAGTAGTGGATCGCGTGGAGACCGCGTGGGAGGAGGATGCGTTCCCGCTCGCGCGGCGGCTCGCGCACGAAGAAGGACTCTTCGTCGGCATGTCGACGGGCGCGATCGCGTGGGTGGCGCTGAAAGTGGCGCGCGAGCTCGGGCCGGGAAAGCGCGTCGCGTGCATCTCACCTGACTCGGGCGCGCGCTATCTCACGACGGCGCTGTTCGCGACGGACTAGAGCATGCCTTGGGTGCGCAGCTCGACCTGCGCGCCTTGTGATGCCTCCCGCAGCGCGCCACGTTCACTGCATGCGCGCTCCGCTCGCCTGTGCGTTTCCAGCCCTGTTGCTGACGTTGGCCTGTGAGAGTGCGCAGCTCACGCCCCACCAACGGCAACGAACTTCAGCCCCGATCTCGGCGAACGATCTGCGGGTGCGATTGTATGCATTTGCGGACGACAGTATGATGGGTCGCGAAACTGGGTCGGAAGGCGACGATCTCGCATCGGAGTATGTGCGGCGGGAATTCGCACGGTTCAATCTCTTGCCGGCTGGAGAAAACGGGTCGTACTCCCAGACTGTCCCGTTTTTTCGTGACTCGCTCGACCCGAGTTCAGTTGTGACGGTAGCAGGTCGCGACTTCACGGCTGGAGCTGATTTTCTGTCCGCGACTTCTCCCGAGACAATTACTGGCGATGGCGTACAGATCGTATACGCCGGCGACGTCGCGGATTCGACTAGTTGGCCCTCGGCGACCACCACGGCGAATCGGATCGTGGTCCTGACCGTCGTCGCGCACGGAGGGAAAACGCCAGCGTACGTTCCAGCTCGCGGGCTCGCAACGAGATCCAACTTTCGCGGTGCGACTGCGATCGTGGTTGGCGAGCTCGAGCTCGCGGATGCAAACACGTTGACCTACTATGGCCCGCGACCGATAGCGGATACGTCACGGACGCCCGGCCCGGAAGTTCTGATTGGCCGGCAAGCATTTGTCGCTGCACTCATCGCAGCGAGCCCGCAGCGTCGCAAGGAAGGCACTTCGCCCTCAGGCGCGCAGATTCGCATTCGCGCGATCAAGCGGCGATCGTCATTTCCCGCACGCAATGTCATCGCGTTCCTTCGAGGCAGTGATTCGGCACTTTCGAATGAATTCGTCGCGATCTCGGCGCACCACGATCACGTGGGGTTCAGTCACCAGCCGCTCGATCATGATTCGCTACGCGCTTATCTACGTACGAAGCGACCGCTCGGTGCGGATTCACCTGACTCGCCCGCAACTCCGTCAGAGAGTGGAGCGATTCGCAAGCAGATCGACAGCCTCCGTCAGCTCAGGCGCCCCCGCCAGGATTCCATATTCAACGGAGCCGACGACGATGGGAGCGGAACCGCCGCGCTACTGGAAATCGCGGAGGAGCTATCGTCGCGCACCGTACGCCCGCGTCGGTCGATCCTGTTCATCTCCCACACCGGAGAGGAGGAGGGCCTTGCAGGCTCCGCGTGGTTCACGGACCACCCGACCATACCTCTGCATTCCATCGTCGGCGAGATCGACATGGACATGATTGGCCGCGGGGATTCACTCGACATTCGCGGTGGTGGGCCGACGTACTTCGAGCCGGTCGGCTCCAAGCGATTGTCGCGTGCCTTCGGCGAGCTACTCGAAAAGGTGAACGCGAGCGAGCCGTTGCCATTCGTGTTCGACTATTCCTTCGATTCCCCGGGTGATCCGCAGGGCTACTACTGCCGCGCCGATCATTACAACTATGCCAGGTATGGCATTCCGAGCATTTCTCTGTCACGGGGGGAGCACGCAGATTATCACCAAGTGACCGACGAAGCTCAATACATCGATTACGACGCGCTCGCACGCGTTGCTCGTTTCGTGCGCGACGCGGCCGTGGCGATTGGGGATCGCGATGCGCGGTTTACTCTCGATCACCAGCCCGGCGATCCTCACGCGCCGTGTGTCCAGTGAGCGCTCGCCAAGTGCCGGACTGACCTCGCGCGTTCAATCGTGCGCCGTGCCCGCGAGCGCTGCGCGACTCTGCTCGATGATCAGTGTGTCTTCAGCAGTCGCTCGTCGAGTCGAGCCTGCGCGCTGTCATACAGGTCGAAGTGCATCGTATGGAGATGCTCGCGCGCGCGAACGGTGTCTCCGAGCTCGAGATACGAATCGCTCGACGTGTCGTAAGCCGGCCACTTGGGGAGCCCTGTTCCGTTCGGATCACCCGTCGCCGCGAAGTTCATCCAATAACCGCGAATCGCTTTTCCGAGCTCGTCGTCCCGACCGCCCTTCGGATAGCCCATGTCATTCCCGAACTCGAACGGAGTCTCGGCGCCGTGGAACGCACCCATCACGCGGCCGCCTGGTGATGGAATGACGTGCGTGAAGCGATACACGTAGACGTTGCGCTGAACATGATTGCGCATCGCGCGAGCCATGTAGCGCGCACCTGAGCCGGCCCAATCCGAGCTGGCTTCAAACAGGCGGCGCTGCGCGGTTGCGGTATCCGTCGCGGGATACGCTGCGAGCATTTGCGGTATCAGCGTGCGAAAGAGCGAATTTCCACCGAGTGCGCCGAGCAGCAGGTTCGGATAGTCGTGCATGCGCTTCACCGGCATCTCCTTCGCCATGGTGCGCATCTCATCCTCATTGCTCCCGATCAGCAGCGGGACATCGGCCTGCTCCCCCCGGCTGAGAACGACATCGGGCTGTGATGGAATTACCCATCCGTCGACAGCCAATGCACCGTTATTGGGGTCGTCAGCCATCGCGGCGACGATCGAGTCCGCACTCGCTGCACGCATCGCCGCGATGACATTTGGCGCGTGATCCACGCCAAGCTTCCGAGCGAGCACCTTTCCGCTCGCCTCTTGGGGTGCGAACGAAACGAAGCCCTCAACGGGGCGCCTCAGCTCGGGCATTGGCCCCGTGCAGGCGCCGCTCTGCGCGATCACGCAATGGAAGAGTCCCTTCGCGAGCGGAGACATCATGAGACAGGTGGCATTCACCGCGCCTGCGGACTGGCCGAAGATCGTGACGCGTGACGGATCGCCTCCGAATACCGCGATGTTGCGCTGCACCCATTGCAGTGCGGCGATCTGATCGAGAAGGCCGTAGTTGCCGGACGTGTGGTGCGGCGACTCCGCACTCAGCGCGGAGTCTGCGAGAAAGCCGAGCGCGCCGAGTCGATACTCGATCATGACCAAGACAGCGCCGCCCCGCGCGAGCTGCTCACCATCCATCGATCCATGAGTCGCCCAGCCATCGACGTCTCCGCCGCCGTGTATCCAGACCATTACCGGGAGCGCATGAGAGCCCCGCTGCTTTCCTGTCCACACGCTGAGGTAGAGACAGTCCTCGCTGACAGGCGGAATCACTTCCGGCGGTGCATGCCCACCCACACGCTTCGTGATCCGATCGAACCAGTCGACCTTATAGCGGTTCTGCGCACACGCGGGACCGAATGCCGTCGCCTTGCGAACTCCCGCCCACGGCGCAACGGGCTGGGGCGGTTTCCATCGCAGCGCGCCAATGGGTGGCGTGGCGAATGGAATCCCCTTGAAGACGGTCAGCGACGAATCGGCGCCGACGTAACTCCCTTCGACGACACCCGCGTCCGTTCGTACGCGAAGTGGGCTATCGCTGCTCCGTTGCGGGTCGCCAGCGCACGAGCTCGTCCATACGATCGAACAGGTGGCCGCGAGCGCGCTGCTCATCCGGACTATTCGCACGAGAGTTACTGCAGCTTCGAGAGCAGCTTCAGCGCTTCGGGGTCGGCCTTCGGATACTTCGGATCCATCTCCTCGAGCGTCGAGACGATCTTCTCCAGCACGAGGTAGTCGCGCGCGTGCTTGCGATCGGCCGGGACGAGGAACCACGGGGCGTACTTTGTGCTGCACTTCCGGAGGGCAGCGGAGTAGGCGCGTGTGTACTCATCCCACAGATCGCGCTCGCCCAGATCGCCCGCCTGAAATTTCCAGTTTTTTGATGGATCCGTGAGGCGATCGCACAGCCGAACGCGCTGCTCCTCCTTCGAGATGTGGAGGAAGAATTTGAGAATCGTGACGCCGTTCTCCGTGAGCAGGCGCTCGAATTCGTTGATCTGTTCGTAGCGCGCCTTCCAGACTTTCTTCGGCACGAGCTCGTGCACGCGCACGGCGAGCACATCCTCGTAGTGCGAGCGATTGAAGATGCCGATCATCCCGCGTGCGGGGACGGCGGCGTGCACGCGCCAGAGATAATCGTGCGCGAGCTCCTCGTGTGTCGGTGCCTTGAATGCCGTGACCGCGCAGCCCTGCGGATTTATGGAGCTGAACACTCGGCGAATCGTGCCGTCCTTCCCGCCCGCGTCGCGCGCCTGTAGCACAACAAGCAGTGCGCGCTTCGATTCCGCGTAGAGCGCGTTCTGCAGCTCGTCCAGGCGGACGTGGAGCTTCTCCATCTTCCTTTCGAGCACGTCGTCATCCGCGTCGAGCGAGCGCGGAGGCAGCGCGTCATCATCGCCCAGCGAGAGTTTCTCGTCGGGATCGACCGGGGTGAGCTTCACGCGCAGGTGTGGCGTGTCGCGCTTCCCACCTTCATGAGCCAAGTCGGCGCGGCTGCCACTCAGGCTCCTTCGACTCCGTCCGCGGCTGTTGCTCCACGTCGCGCGTCGGAGCCGGCAGCTCGGCGCGGGTCGCAGGCGCGTCGGTCGCGCCATCCTCGAAGCTCTTCTTGAACTCGCGAATGCCCTTTCCGAACGACGAGCCGATCTCGGGGATGCGCTTCGCGCCGAAGAGCAGCAGCACCACCACGGCCAGCAGAAGAATCTTTTCGGGCCCCATTCCAAACATGCGAACCTCTTTTCGAGAGACTGCTCACAATGATACAACCGCCGGCATGCGTACGCATTCCGGGGCCGTCCGGGCTAACAACTGCTGAAAACAGCCGCAGATAAGCGTGATCTAGAGCACGAGCCGTGCACGCAGGGATCCGATCGACGCTTTCTCCCGTATAACCCTGTAATCATGTCACCTTCGCTCGCCTCCTCGGAGCGTACCATGGAACGACGTCTGGAGATCGCCGATCTGCTTCGCAGGCGTGTGAAGCTGGGGCTGCACGCGGGCGCGCTCGCGCCGGGCGATCGCCTGCCCAGTACACGTGCGCTCGCCGCGGATTTCGACGTTGATCATCGCGTGGTGGTCGGGGCGTATCATCAGCTCGTAGCCGAGGGGCTGGTGGAGATGCGACCGCGCGGCGGGATTTACGTCGCCAACATCTCGCCCGCCGCAATGCGGGAGCCGAGGCCGCCGGAGCGCTGGCTGCACGACGTGTTCACGCAGGGCCGGGCGCGCGACATGTCCATGCGGGGCGTGATCGATGCGCTCCGCCGCGCGACTGAGACGGTGCGTCTGCGCGCCGTGGTCATCCACGACGTGCCCGATCAGCGCACTGGCATCTGCCACGAGCTCGAGGACGACTACGGACTTGAGACTATCGGCCTCAACTCGGACAAGCTCGGAAACGGACATCGCCCTCCCGAGCTCGGTGACGCCGATCTCATCGTGTCCACACCAGCGTACGAGCCGCTCGCGCGACGACTCGCCGCACAGCACGAGAAGCCGTGCATCATCGCCGAGGTGCGCTCGGATCTGATCGGCGGAGAGTGGCGGCTGCTGCTGCGCAAACCCGTGTACGCCGTCGTGCGCGACGCGCAATTCAAGAGCGCACTCCTGGCGTTCTTCGCCGGCACGAAAGGCAAGGAGAATCTCCGCGTGCTCGTGGTCGACACGGACGACCTCTCGACGATTCCCACCACGGCGCCGACCTATGTCACGCGCGACGCGCGCGACTGGCTCATCGCGCACGGACGCATCGTCGACTTCGGCCGCCGGATCATTCCCAATGCGCGCACGCTCTCGTCGGCCACGGCCGCCGAGTTGATCTCGTTCATTCTCAAATCGAACTTCGCGGCGCTCGATAGCCGAGAGTAAGGCGCTAGCGCGACGCCGTGAGCGGCTGCACGTCCACGATCGCGTTGATCTCGAGCCGCGCGAACGTTCCCGTGGCTGTCACCGGGCTTCCGACCTGTAGGCCGCTCGTGCAGTCGCCATGCAGTCGCAGCTCCTGTTTCGACCAGTCGATGATGCCGAAAAGCCGGGATTCCGACGAAGCGCCCGTGCTGTCGGCGGTGGTCACGGTCGCGCGCACGGGCCACACGAGCTCCGCGGCACTCGTCTCGCTACCCATGGGCACAATGCGCATCACGACGGACGCCTTCGACAATGGTGCAACGCTCGACCAGACGAGTGTCTGGCCGTCCGCATCGACGCCCTCGAACGTTCCCGCGAACGCGATCTCCGATCCGCGCAGCTCGCGCGCATCGATCGACATGAGCACGGACAATGGCTGGTACGCGATCAGGCCAATGGCCGACGCCAGCGCGGCGATTTCCTTGAATCCGAGCATTTGTTTCTCCAGTCAGCAGGCCACAAAAAAGAATCGCCCCTACGTCACAGCACGTAGGGGCGACCGGTCGCGCGAGTGTAACGCGCTATCGACGAACGCACCCTCGTGCCCGGACGCGCGCCCAATTGAGGCGCGTCGCCAGAGGCGAATTCGAATTGCCGAGCACGAGTCGGAGCGTCATGGAAGTCAGGTTAGCGGTGGCTGGGCGCGCACAACAAGTCTCACGTCAGAATCGTGCAAAAGACTCCCCGATCAGACAGCCGTCGGGCAATACGGATGACCGGCACCGATCGTCCTTCACAGTGTATGAAAACGACTTCGATATCCTGTAGCTTTCCTGCATGCCCAAATCAATGATCCTCTCGACAATTCCGTGGCGCTCGATCGCCTGCGCGCTCTCGATCGGCGCGGTCGCGCTGCCGGCGCAGAAGACGAAGCCCGCGCGCGGCGCCGCTGCGGCTGCAGCCGCTCCCGTGCCCGCCGTGCTCACGCAGCGTGCGAAGCTCGAGAAGATCATCCACCAGAAGGTGCTCGGGAACGGCCTCGAGGTGATCGTCGTCGAGAATCACGGCGTGCCGCTCGCGACCGTCGAGATGGATGTGCGGAACGGCTCCTTCACGCAGACGCACGAGTACGAAGGGCTCGCGCATCTGTACGAGCACATGTTCTTCAAGAGCAACAAGGACTATCCGGAGCCCGAGCAGTTCATCGATCGCGCGGCCGAGCTGGGCGCAGTGTTCAACGGGCAGACGCAGGAAGAGGTGGTGAACTACTACCTCACGGTTCCGGCGGACAGCCTCGTTGGCGGCATGCGCTTTCTCGCCTCTGCGTTCCGCTCGCCACTGTTCCGCGAGGATGAGCTCGCACCCGAGCGCGAGGTCGTGCTCGGCGAGTACGATCGCCAGGAGTCGAGCCCCTACTTCAAGCTCGATGAGCAGATGGGACACGCGCTCTACACCACCGAGTGGAGCCGCAAGAACAAGATTGGCGATCGCGACATTGTGCGCACTACGACGCCCGAGAAGATGCGCACGATCCAGCATCGCTACTATGTGCCGAACAATGCGGCGCTGATCGTCGCGGGGGACGTGAATCCCGACTCCGTGTTCCGCCTCGCGAACACGATCTACGGCGACATTCCGCGCGGCGAAGATCCGTTCGTAGCGAACCCGATTCCGCCCATTCCGCCGCTCACGGCGAACAACGCGGTAATCGTCGAGCAGCCGGTGAACACAGTCGCGGTGATCGTGCAGTGGCAGGGGCCGAGCGTGCGGAAGGATCCCGACGCGACGTACGCTGCCGACGTGTTCTCGGGCGTGCTGAACCAGGACAACTCCGCGTTCCAGCGCCGGCTGGTGGACAGCGGGCTGTGGCACTCGATCCTCGTGAACTACTACACGCTCAACAACACGGGGCCGATCACGATCAGCGGTGAGACCACCGCCGACAAGCTCCGCCCTGCGCTGGCAGCGCTCGACGAGGAAGTCGCGAAGTTCGACCAGCCCGGCTACTTCAGCGCTGCGGAGCTCCTGCCGCAAAAACAGCAGCGCGCCGTGGGTACGGTGCTCGGGCTCGAGCGCGCGTCCGGCTTCGCGCACGAGCTCGGATTCTGGTGGAGCGTCGCCGGCCTCGAGTACTACCTGGGCTACATCGACAACATGGCCAAGCGCACGCCGGCGGATCTGCGCGCGTACGCGCACAGCTACATCGTCGGCAAGCCGCACGTCACGGGCGTGCTGCTCTCGCCAGAGGATCGCAAAGCGCTCAATCTCACGAAAGAAGAGCTGATCCAGGGCGAGCGCGCGAACGTCGTGGGGATCCAATGAGCGCGCGCATGGTGCGAGTAGGCGCACTGTGCGCCGCGACGCTGCTTTCGCTCGCGAGCGCACTTCCCGCGCAGTCCACGGCCGCCGCCGCAGCGCAGACGCGCGCGTCTGCGAATCTCACCGCGGATACTTCGACGTCCGTATTCGATATTAGCGGCGTGCATGTCATTCTGCGCCGCAACACGGCGAACAATGTCGTCGCCGCGAATCTCTACCTGCTCGGCGGCAACCAGCAGTCCACGCCGCAGACGGCGGGCACGGAGCCATTCCTGCTCTGGGTATCGGAGCGCGGCACGAAGCACTACTCGCGCGATGCAATCCGCTCCAAGATGGCCGCACTCGGAAGCGCAATCGTCGTCGAGCCGCGCAATGACTGGACAGTGTTCGGATTCCGCGGCACCCGCGACACGTTCGACAGCACCTGGGCGATCCTCACCGACCGCCTCATGAATCCGACGCTCGCACCCGAGGATGTGGAGTTCATACGCTCGCAGGTGCTCGCCGGTGTTCGCCAACGCAACGATTCGCCCGACGATCTCGTGCAGGGGCTCGCGGACAGCCTGCTCTTTGCCGGCCAGCCGTACGCGCTCCAGGCAACAGGGAACGAGCGCTCGCTCGCGTCGATCACCGGAGCCGATCTGCAGAAGTTCCGGCAGACGCAAATGGTGACGTCGCGCATGCTGCTCGTGATCGTGGGGAACATCGAGCGCGCACGGGTCGAAAAGCTCATTCTGTCCACGCTCGGCACGCTGCCACACGGCAACTACAATTGGACGACGCCGCCCGATCCGATCGCGCGGCCTGCCGATGTTTTGTTCGTGCAGCGCCAGCTGCCCACGAACTATCTGCTCGGCTACTACCTCGGCCCTCGCTCCACGAGTCCCGACTATCAGGCGCTGCGCATTGCGACCTCGGTGCTGAGTGGCCGCATGTTCACGGAGATTCGCGTGCGCCGCAATCTCACGTACAATGTGTCGGCGCCATTCATCGAGCGCGCGATCGCGTCCGGCGGTCTCTACGTCACAACCGTGTACCCCGATTCCGTGCTCGGCATCATGCGCCGTGAGATCGGGCGCATGCAGAACACGCTGCTCGACCGCGAGAATCTGAACGTCATCGTGCAGCAGTTCATTACCGAGTACTTCCTGAACAATGAGACGGATGCCGAGCAGGCAAACCAGATTGCTCGCGCGGAGCTGTATGGCGGTGATTACCGGCTCGCGGGACAGTTCGTGGAGCAGCTTCGCGCGGTCACGCCGGAGCAGATTCGCGACGCGTCCCGGAAGTACATGCACGACACGCATTTCGCGTTCGTCGGCGATTCCATGAAGGTGTCGAGGCCGCTGATCTCGTCGTTCTGAGCGCCGCTACACCTGGTGCATCAGCTCGCGCTCGTACGCGGCGAGGATGTCGTCGCGCGTGAGCACGCCGAGGAACTTCGGGTGATCCTCGCTCTCGACCACCGGAATGATGTCCGCATCGCGCGCGTTGAGTTTGGCGAGTGCGGTCTCCATCGAGTCCATCGGGAGCGCGACCTCGGTGGGCTCCTCGAGATCCTCGGCGAGTAGCAGCGGCGCCAGCTCACCGCGATCCATCAGCGCGAGTCGCAGCTCGCTGAACGTGATGACGCCGTGCAGCATGCCCTCGTCGTCGACCACTGCGAGCGTGGTGACGCGCGACTCCGACGGACGCTTCCACCACCTCCGCCAGCGTCGCGCCGGGCGAGACGCGTACGGGCGTCGCGTTCATCACGTCGCGCACGAGCAGTCGGTGCATGATCGCGCGATCCGCACCGTGTGCGAGATGCTCGCCGCGCCGCGCGAGCCATCCGTCGTACAATCCGTGCTTCGCGAAGCGGCGCGCGGTGGCCAGCGCGATCACGGATACGATCATCAGCGGCGGGACGAGGTTGTAGTCGTCCGTCATCTCGAACACCATGAAGATCGCGGTGATCGGCGCGTGCAGCGTTCCCGAGATGAGCCCTGCCATTCCCACGAGCGCCCACGCTTCGGGATGCAGCCCGAAGTGCGGCAGCAGCTGCTGCGCGAGCACGCCCATCCCGCCGCCGAACGCGGCGCCCACGAAGAGCGTTGGCGTGAATAGTCCGCCCGATCCGCCGGAGCCGAGCGTGAGCGCGGTCGCGAGCATCTTCGCGAAGCGCGAAGCCGATGAGCAGATACCACGCTATTCCGCCGAACATCTCGATCGGGATCGCGAGATGTCCGGTGCCCATGAGCAGCGATCCGCCGCCGAAGTACGCCGAGCAGGCCCACCGCGAGCCCGCCGATCAGCGGGCGCAGCCAGCTGCGGGCGCAGGCGCTGGAAGGCATCGGCGGTGGCGAAGTAGAGCTTCGAGTAGAGCGCCGACGCCGAGCCCGCACGCGACTCCGAGCAGCGGGTAGAGCAGCACGATCGCGAGCGGCCGGATGCTGCCGTACGGCGGGATGTGAAACGCCGGATGCGAGCCGAGAAATGGGCGCACGGTGATCGCGGCGACGACGCTCGCGATGACGACAGGGCTGAACGCGCCGATGGAGAAGGAGCCGAGCACCTCCTCGAGCGCGAAGAACGCGCCCGCGAACGGCGCGTTGAATGCCGCGGAGATTCCCGCCGCTGCACCGCATCCCACGAGGATCTTGAGTCGCCGCGGCTGAAAGCGCATCGCACGTCCCAGTGATCGAGCCGATCGCGGAGCCGAGCACCGCGGTTGGTCCTTCGCTTCCGGCGGATCCGCCGCCGGCAAGCGTGACGACGGCGCGAGCGTGCGCACGACGAACGGGGCGAAAGCGCACCATGCCGCCGCGCTTCGCGACCGCGAGCTGCACATCCGGCACCGTCTGCCCGTCGGGAATTCTCGCCCAGCGCACGATCGCCCACGCGATCCAGAGCGCGAGCGCGGTGACGAGCGGACGGTAGAACGCGCCAGCAATCGGGTCGAGCTGCGCGCCGATGCTCGGTGACGAGCAGCGCGTACGCGAGATCGATGAGCCGATAGAACGCGACGACGCCGAGCGCTGACGCCGCACCAATGACGAGCGCGAACGCCATGAGCTGCGTGCCCTCGTCCCAGTCGCGCCGCTCGAGCCACCCGACGATCCTGCGTCCAGGGCGCACCGAGCTTGCTCACGATCGCGGCGGATCGCGCGCTGCGTTGCGCGGGGAGCGGCTGTAGTGCTCAATAGACGTCCTTCTCGGCTTCCTCCAACTCGCCAAAAGCTTCAGATAGCTGTCGTATCGCGAGGCGACCGATCTGTGCTTCGTCCACGGCGCTGCGCGCACGCGGCACCCCGGCTCGCGCACGTGCCTGCAGTCGCCGAATCTGCAGTGACCGAGGAAGGGGCGGAACTCGAGGAAGCAATGATCGAGGTCGCCGGAGCGCAGATTCCACACGCCGATCTCGCGCAGCCCCGGCGTGTCGACGACGAAGCCGCCGTCGGGGAGCGGATGCATCGACGGCGCCGACGGTCGTGTGCCGGCCCTTGTTCACCGACTCGCTGATCTCGCCGACGCGAAGGTTGAGTCCGGGATAGATCGCGTTGAGCAGCGACGACTTCCCGACGCCCGACGGTCCGCTGAGCGCGCGACGTGCGCCCGTGCAGCGCGCTCGCGCAGCTCGTCGAGACCGATGCTGCGCCTTCACGCTCGTGAAGTGCATCGGATAGCCGGCGAGCTCGTACTCGCTCGACCCAGCGCGGGAGCGCCGTCGACCAGCTCGATCTTGTTGAGGACGATGCGCGCCTGGATGTCGTTCGCCGCGGCGATCACGAGGAAGCGGTCGAGCATGCGCGGATGCGGCTCGGGCTTGGCGCGCGCGAAGACGACGATGACCTGATCGATGTTCGCGACGACGACGCGCTCGCCGTGCGCGCCGCCGGGCGCGCGGCGCGCGAGCCGCGAGCGGCGCGGCAGGATCTCGGCGATCACCCAGCTGCCGCCGCGCTCTTCCTCCTCGAGGCGCACGTCGTCGCCGACGGCGATCTTGTCGCGCGCCTTCCTGCTTGAGACGGCCGCGCAGCGTGGTCGCGTGCTGTGCGCCGCTCTGGGTGCGAACGGTCCACACGCCGCCCGTGCCGTTCATCACGACGCCCCGCACATCGCTCGGTGCTCCGGTCATTGCGGGAGCATCAGATGTCATGCTCCGTGCCCTCATCGCGCATCGCGTCCCACCATGGCCGCGGCGGGTGGAGCCTTCGCTGTGACTAGCAGGTCGAGCTGGCGCTTCACCTCGTGCAGCGAGCAGCGCGCCGACGGCCTGCGTCGCCTCCTCGGCCGTGGCGCCCCACGCGAGGAACGGCGACTCGATGTGTCCGGTGACCTCCGGCTGCTCGCCGCCCCAGCGCACGAAGAGCAGATATCCGCCAACGGGACGCGTGCGCTCACCCGTCTCATCAGTCTCGATCGCGACCGTGTAGGAGCGTCCATCGGCGCCCTCGAAGGCTGCCGGTCGCGCGTGAACCGCCATGTAGCCGCCGAGCGTGCGCTCATCTCCGCAGGCTGTGATCGGGCGGCTCGTGTCGCGCCATTTACTGCTTGTAGCCGCTCATCATCTCGCGCACGACGTTGCCGGTGATGAAGGCGAGATTGGCCGGACGCTCGGCGAGCCGGCGCATGAGGTACGGATACCACTGCGTTCCGAACGGCACGTAGACGCGCATGCTGTATCCCTCGCGCACGAGCTGGTCCTGCAGGTCGCGGCGCACGCCGTAGAGCATCTGGAACTCGAAACGCGACGGCGGGATCGCTTTCTCCTGCGACGAACTTCTTGGCGGCCTCGATGATCGCTGGATCGTGCGTCGCGAGGCCGGGATAGTTGCCGTCCTGCGATGAGCTTCTCCATGCAGCGGCACGTAGTTGGCGTCGACGTCCTTCTTGTCCGGATATGCAACGGACGCGGGCTCCTTGTACGCGCCCTTGCAGAGGCGCACGCGGCACTTGAGCATGATCGCGCGCTCGACGTCGGCGCTCGTGCGATAGAGATAGCTCTGCAGCACGATGCCGACGTTCTCGCGGTAGTCCGGATAGAGCCGATCCTCGAACAGCTTGCAGCGTGCGCTCCGTGTACGCGCTCCCCTCCATGTCGAGCCGCACGAACGTCTCGTAGTCTCGCGCGCGCGCGAGAATCGTCGTGCATGATCTCGACGCAGAGCTCTTCATCGACATCGAGCCCCATCGCCGTGAGCTTGACCGACACGTTGGCGTTCAGCTTCTGCTCGTGGATGCGATCGAGCATCGTGAGGTACTCGCGCGCCGCCGCGCGCGCCTCGGCTTCGGTGCTGACGCTCTCGCCGAGCAGGTCGAGCGACGCGGTGATCTTGCGCGCGTTCAGCGCGCTGACGGCATCGAGCGCCGTCTCGAGCGTTTCGCCCGCGACGAAGCGCGACGCGAACGTTTCGCGAATCCGTTGTCGGCGCACGAACTTGAAGATCCGCGGCTGATTGGAGAGATAGAGCAGGCTTTGTCGAAGCATGAATGTCGGTGTGAGAAGTCGAGAGTCGCGGTGCAGCACTCCGTGAATGCAAGCTAGCCCGTGCCCCGCGTCAGTGCACGGCGCCGGGCAGCTCGGTGACGCGCCACACCGGGAAGATTTTTCCGGGCGCGAGCTCGCTGTCGAAGAGGTTCCAGGTCACGAGTCCGTCGTCGCTCTCCGGATCGAGCATGTAGAATGCCGCGACGGCCTGAAGCTGGTCGCCTGCGCGACCATGAGCATCCCGGCCGGGAACTGCGTGCGTCGAGTCGCGCCAGCGGCCGTCGAGCCGCATCTCGTGATGCCCCTGAAACTCCCTGGGCTGCGTGTGCATCGAGTCGATCACGAAGCACGCTCATGCGCGCGGGAGTCGTACTGGTGCCGCGCGCGCTCCGACGCGGACGCCGTGCATGCGAAGAAGCGCGATCGCGGCGCTGTCACTGGCGGGGATGAGCCATGCGCGCGGAATCGTGCGCGTGAGCACCGGCTCGAAGCGGTCGTACACCGGCATCGGCTGCGTCTTCATCCGCCCGGTGCGGCGAAAGCCGCGCGGCACACCGGGCTGCGTGAGCGAGGAGTCGCCGGTGTGCGCCAAGATCTCGAACGTCACCGGCAGCGTGCGCGGCGCGGTGGTGAGGCGCGAGCGGATCGGAATCGGCGCGCCGAACGTCTCCGCGCGCGAACTGCGCATCCGCCGCGCTCTCGATCGCGCGAATCCGCGCACCGCGCTCGGCCATGAGCGACAGCAGCTCGCGCACGAACGCGTACGTCGACTTGACGCGCCGCTCGAACGGATCGTGCGAGTAGGCCTCGCTCAGAATCGAGATGCGCTCGCGCAGTCCGAAGTAGTTGGTGCCGAAGCGCGGGCGATGGTCGTAGCGTGTACCAGCCGCTGCTTCACCGTGTCCGTGATGTCGCGCTCCTCGTACTCGCGTGTCGAAGTTGCCGTAGTCGAACACCTCGAAGCCATCGCGCGCCTTCATGCGCTGGCGCAGCTCCGGGAGGAGCGAGTCGCGCGTGTACGCGCCCGCGTCGCGCGCGGCAGGGTTGAGCGACGGCGCGTAGGTGAGCGCGTAGCCGTGGAAGCTGCCGTCCGTCGTGTGCAGGTCCACGAACACGTCCGGATTCCACTTCTCGAACATGGCGAGCGACGCGCGCGTCTCGGGCGCTTCCGCCTTCACGTAGTCGCGGTTGAGGTCGAGCATCTGCGCGTTCGGCCGCTGGCCCACCATCTCGGGTCCGTTCTGCTCCGTGCGATTCACTGACTGCGGCTTGAAGCGCTCGTTGCCGTCCGCGTTGTAGATGGGAATCGCGATCAGCACGATCGAGTCGAGCACGTTGTTCCTGCGTGCGTCGCGAGATCGCGCACGAGCGCGAGCAGCGCCTCCTTTCCTTCGACTTCGCCCGCGTGGATGTTCGCCTGCACGTACACGATCGGCCGGTTGAGCGCGCGCGCCTGCTCGGGCGTGGTGACCTGCGGACGCGAGAGCACGAGCAGTGGCTGGACGCGCCCTTCGTTCGTGCGGCCGAGCTCCTGACGCGACATCGGGACGCCGCGCCTTCTCCAGCGCGTCGATGAAACGCGATCACATCCGCGTACGTGGATGTTTCGGTGTACGACGTTCGCTCAGCACGCGTGCGCGGCAACGAGCCGTCGGCCTTGGTGCGAGCTCGCATCGCCGCCCTGCCCGCCGTGAGCGCAGGCGCCGATCGTGACCAGCGCGCCACACCATCACCAAGGTGCGCTTCACGGGTTCACGCGCTGCGCCGACGTGCCGAGATTCTGGTCGACGAAGTCCGTGAGCAGCGTGAAGAGATGCGTGCGCGAATTGCCGCCCGAGATCGAGTGCGTGCGCCCGGGATACAGCATGAGCTGGAACTGCTTGTTCGCCGCCTCGAGCTTGTCGATCAGCTGAATCGAGTTCTGCGGATGCACGTTGTCGTCACCGGTGCCGTGCACGAGCAGATAGCTCGCGGTGAGTCCCTGCACGTACTTGAGAGGGGCGCCTTGCTCGTAGCCTGCACTGTTCTCGGCCGGCGTACGCATGTAGCGCTCGGTGTAGATGTCGTCGTACAGGCGCCAATCGGTGACGGGAGCGACGGACATCGCCGCGCGGAACACCGACCCGCCGCGGAAGGACGTCATTGCCGTCATGTAGCCGCCGTAGCTCCAGCCCCAGATGCCAATGCGCCCGGCGTCGACCCACCGCTGCGTGCCAAGCCATTTCGCCGCCGCGATCTGATCGTCGGATTCGTGGATGCCGAGGTGCTCGTATGTGATGTGGCGGAAGGCGGCGCCCCGCGCGCCGGTGCCGCGGTTGTCCACACTCACGACGATGTAGCCCTTTCGCGCGAGCATCTCGTGCCAGAGGTAGCGATCGCCGCCGTAGTCGTCGAGCACGGTCTGCGATCCCGGCCCCCCGTACACGTACATGAGCACCGGATACTTGCGCGTGCTGTCGAATGCGGGAGGCAGAATGCGCGACGCGTTGAGCTTCGCACCGTCGGGCATCGGGATCTGGAAGAACTCCGGCGCGCGCGTGAGTCCTGCGAGCGTCGCACGCAGCTCGGCGTTCGCCTCGAGCACGTGGCGCGCGCCGCCGGCGGCTCAGCGACACGAGCGTCGCGGCGCCGGGAAGCTGTGCGGTCGAGTGGATGTCGACCATGGCACCGCCATCGGGCGAGACGCTCACTCGGTGCGAGCCCGGCTCGGTGGTCACGCGCATTTCCGGCACCACCCTTGAGCGGATAGCGGAAGAGCTGCCGCTGCATCGGTGTCGGCGCCGCCGCGATCGCGTAGACGTAGCCGCGCTTCTCGTCCACGCCCGCGAGGGAGGAGACATCCACGCCATCGCGCGTGACACGCCCTACGAGCGAGCCATCACGCTTGTAGAGATAGTACTGCCGCCACCCGCTGCGCTCGCTCGGCCAGAGGAACATCGTGCCGTTCGACGACCCACCGGGGCGTCTCGTCATCGACGTCGACCCACGCGGAGTCGCGCTCGGTGAGCACCGTGCGTCCGTCGCCGCTGGCAGCGCTGAGCATCAGGAGATCGATCTGGTTCTGCGTGCGCGGCATGCGCTGGATCGCGAGGCTGTCCGGCCCTGCCCATGCCATTGCAGCGATGTACTCGCCGCCGCCGGTGTGCAGCCAGGTGGTGGCGCGCGTATCCGCATCGACCACGCCGACCTTCACGATCGCGTTGTGGTCACCGGGGCGCGGATAGCGCTCGGGCAATCGTCTTCGCCGCCAGCGAGAGCTCGTCAAGCATCGGGAAGATCGGCTCCGCCGACTGATCGAAGCGCCAGAAGGCGATTCGCTTCGAGTCGGGGCTCCAGCGAAACGCGTCGCGCACCGAGAGCTCCTCCTCGTACACCCAGTCGCTCGTGCCGTTGATGATCACGTCGCTTCCATTGTTCGTGAGCGCGTGCTCCTCGTGCGTGGCGATGTCGGTGACGAAGAGATTATTCGCGCGCACGAAAGCGACGCGCTCTGCCGTCGGGGGAGAATTTCGCGAACATTTGCAGCCCCGGCGCGGCCGAGAGCGGAGTCACGTGGCCGCTTGCGACGTCGAGCACGTCGTACACACCGCGCGTGTTCTGCCGCCACACGCGCACCGAGTTGTGGAAGAGCAGGATCTTCGAACCGTCGCGCGAGATCGACGATGCTCTCTACCCTGAGCGGCGCGCCGTTGGAGGTGAGCGACTGCGCGGGGGCGACGACCGTCGCGGCACCGGTTGCAGCACTCACCCGTACGATCTCACTCCCGCCGCTCGCGTCGGGCCGGAGATCGAAGTACGCGCTTCCATCCGCCGAGCCACTGTGGATCTGGCATTCGGGCGCCGACAAATGCGCCGTGTGTGATCGCGTCGACGGTGAGATCGGCGCTTCGCTGAGACGCTGCCGGAAGTGCGGACGCGACGAGTGCCGCGAGTACGATTGCTGTAGTGCGCATTTCGCCCGAGGGTGAAGACGAGGAATTTTACCGGCGGGCCCGGCAGGCGGATAGCCCGCAGCGGCATTGCGCAGGCGCGGCACGCGCGCGATCATCGCGCTACCTCAAGCGGAGATGAAGATGCAGCAGGCCTTTACATCGACGACGTTCGCTATCGACGGCTATCGTACCACTCGCACTTTGGGCGTCGTGCGCGGGATCATCGTGCGCTCGCGCTCCGTAGTTGGAAACATTGGCGCGGCGCTGCAGACGATCATTGGCGGAAACATCACCATCTATACGCAGCTCTGCGAGAAGACGCGCAACGACGCCTTCGACTTGATGATGGGACACGCCGCCGCGCTCGGCGCAAATGCCGTGGTCGGCGTGCGCTACGACGCCACGGAGATTGGCCAGGGCGTCACGGAAGTGCTCTGCTACGGCACTGCGGTAATGGTGGAGCAGGCATAGTAGCCGCAACGAAACGCGCAGCCCGCCGGTATTCTGGCGAGCTGCGCGTTTTTTGTTTCGATGCGGCCGGTGCTACGGCGCCGGGCAGGGGTGCGGGTCGTTCGGATTGCGGAAGCCGTTGATACCGGCATTGCTAACGACATCACCGCCATGCGCAAGCTGCTGGGCGGACGACGGCGTGTTGGGGTTCGTATTCTCCTCGCTGCGGCCGTAGAAGAAGCGGCCGGGGATCTGGTTGTTGAAGATCGCCGTCTGCACCGGAACGAGCGCCGGCAAGCATGTGCGCTTGTAATCGGACCACACTTCCACGTTCTGGAAGAGTGCGATGTACTTCTCGGTCATGATGGACGCGAGTGTCGCCGCTATCGGGGTGAGGCCATTGCTCGTTCGCTCCCGGTCGAGGAACGGCTGCGCGGCTGCGGCACCGTGCAGCACGAAATTGGCTTCCGCGAGAATCAGCGAGTTCTCATCGCTCGTGACGATCGGCTGCCGGAACTGGGGATCATAGTCCGTCCCCTTGAGCTGAGACGCGCCGTCGGGCTCGACAGCTGCCGTTCGTCCCGACGCCACCGTAGCTGCCAGCCGAGTTCGTGTTGAAGTACTTGGCGCGACGCGGATCATCCTGCGCGTTCATGATGTTCACGAGCGTCAGCCCGGCCGCGAGATCATCGCCGAATCCGATGCTCGACTGAAACTGATACCAGACGTTGCGCTCGAAAGTCGCCGTCGTGTGAAACGGTGCGGAAATCGCCGTCGTGCGTCGCGATTCCGTTGGTCGCGGCATCGATCGCCTTTTGATATTCCGTGTTCCCGCGAACCTCCACCATGTGCAGATGGTAGCGTGCCTTGAGCGTATTCGCGGCTGCAGTCCATTTCGCGACATCGCCGCCGTAGACGAAGTCGTTCGTGTCCAGGCCCCGGCCCCGCGCCGGCGAGATCGGTGATCGCCTTGATCGAGCTTCGCTTCGATGTCGTCGTACACCTGGAGCTGCGGATCGAACGTCGGATGCGCGTCTGCGCCGGCGGCATCGCGATACGGAATGTCGCCACACATGTCGGCGGCCGTTCCGATCACGAGCGCCTCCCACACTTCGGCAATGCCTTTGAACTGCAGGTCTCCGGCGGTATCCGAGCGCGCCTCGATCGTCCTGATGTCGAGCAGCCCGCCGGCACCGTACACTGCCGCGTAATCGGAGTTCATCGGGATGTTGCTGAAATTGTAGTTACTCTGCGCCTGCACGAATCGCCCGCCCACGCCCTGGCATTGCTGCATCGAAGAGACAGGCGTTGAACGCGGGCGCGCCCTCCTGTTCCCGGAACTGCGAGGCCTGCACAGCCGTGAACAGCTGACTCGTCGTGACGCGGGATCGGATTGTTCGGATCCGTTGATGCTGTCGAATCCGTCAGGAAGCTGGTGCACGCGGCGGCACTGACCGCGAGTGAAACGCGCTGCCGCGAACATCAATGATTTTCGCATTGCGAGTCCTCCGGTCAGTTAGCGGTTGAGGCCGATCGTGATCACGAACGAGCGCGCCTGCGGCTGATTGAAGTAGTCGAGACCGAGCGAGTGGCCGGTCGCGCCTCCGAGATTCGTCTCCGGGTCGTAGCCGGTGTATCTGGTCCACGTGTAGAGATTCCGGCCGGCGAGCCGCACGTCGAGCTCGTGAGTCCGAGGATGATCTTCACGAACGGCGAGTCGAAGGAATAGCCCACCGAGATTTCGCGTAGCTTGGTGTAGCTGCCGTCCTCGTTGAAGGTCTCGGTGTTCGGCGAAGAAGAGTCGGTCCTTCCGCGAGAACCAGTTCTGCGCCGATCGGCACGGCCATGCCCGCGCCCGGACCGACAACGGGCCCGTTGAACCACCCGCCCTGCCCGAACGTCTTGAGATTTCCGGAGCACACCGTGTTGCCGTCCGCATCGGAGGTGCAGTCGGCACGCTGCTGCGTGTATTTGTGCGTGCCATACGCCGAGAGTGCGCCCTTGCGTTCCGTTGTTGATCGTGCCGCCGTGCTTGATGTCGAGAAGCGCCGAGAAGGTGAGTTTCTTGATACTGCAGCGATGAGTGCAGGCTCCCTGTCCACTTCGGATTCGGGTCCCCGGTGATTCGCTGATTGGGATCGTTCACGGGGAAACCCGTCGCGTCAATGTACGTGCGCGCCCTTCGGCTTGCCCTGCGCACACCTGGTCGAGATCCACGCCTGCGATCACCGCCCCCATGCCACCCGGGCTGATGCCGCACTTCGCCCAGCCGATGTCGTACATCACACCGATCGGCTCGCCCTTGATCGCAACTTCCTGCGGCGTGTTGTAGTTGGGATCGAGCGCAACGAACTTCGCGCCGAGGAGATCGAGCGTGAGGCTCCGGTTGCGCGCCCACTGCGCGCCAACCTCCCACGTGAAGTTCTGCCGCGTGACCGGTCGGACGTTCGCAGTCAGCTCGAGCCCCGTATTCCGGAACTTCGCGCCCTGCTGCACCTGCTGGAAATATCCGGACGATGGTGCAAGCTGCTGCGTCAGGATCACGTTGCTCGTCACGGCGTGATAGTACGTGACGCCGAGATCAGCTCTGTCCTTGAAGAATCCAAAGTCGACTCCACCCTCGATCTCACGCGTGCGCTCAGGGACCAAACTCGGCGTTGCCTTCGTGATGCTCGACGCGAGACCACCGAAACCGCCGTACGTCGGCGTGAGGCCGATACCCTGCGAGATCGTGTTGAACGCCGCGCTTGCGTACGTCTGAGTGGTGAGATAAGGCAGCGGCTCCTGTCCCGGCCTCACCATAGGCCGCGCGGAGCTTGCCGAACGAAACGCCCGGAATGTTGACGGCCTTCGTGAACGTCCAGGCGGCGCTGGTCTTCGGAAACCACGCGCGAAGGTGAGTGCGATCGTACGTGGACGATCCATCGTTGCGCAGCGCGCCGGTGAGATAGAGCTGGTCGAACAGGTCAGCGGTGGCCTGGCCGAAGAATCCGACGTTTCGGATCTCCTGCACGAGATCGATGGACGGATCGCGCGTGACCGTGTTGAGCAGGTTGAACGGCTCCGGTGCAACGAGCGTGCGCCCGACGTCTGACAGCTGGCGATAGTTGCGATCATCCACGGTGTTGCCGAGCGTGAACGTCCCAGAGAAGCTCGGGGTGAAGGTGTGCGACGCAGTCGCCGTGACGTTCTGATTCAGCTCGTAGTTCACGATCTTGCCTTCCGTGACGCGTCCCTTGTTTTCGCCACCCGTCGCGGACGAGCCCTGCGGCGCACCTTCGAGCCGCTCGTCGGCGTAATAGTCACCGCCCAGGACATAGGCGAACTTCAGCCAGTCCGTTGCATCGAAGTTTGCGTTCAGATTCCCGAACGCCCGCCCGAGCTGCGAGTTGTGAATGCCTTCGTTCAGCGTCCAGAACGGGTTGTTCCAACCGCGATCGCTCGTGGCATCCGCGGCCGTTGGATGCTGGAAGCGAAAGGTGATCTGCCCGTTCGGTCCCTTGTACGGCTGGTTGTTCCAGTCCGGCGGCGTGCGGAGAAGTCCGAGCTGCAGTCCATCGGTGGTGTTGCCGCGCTCCACGTAGTTGCCACGTGCATCGGCGAACGACACGTTGCCGCCCACATCGAGGCGATCAGTCAACTTCTGGCTGGCCTTGAGCCTGAATGGTCGAACGTTGATAGTTGTTGTTCGGGCCCTTCGAATACGCCGCGGTCGTACAGGTATGCGCCACTCAGGAAGAAAGACTGTGCGCTCGTTGCCGCCAGACACCGAGAGGTTGTTGTCGGTGGTGTGACCGGTGACGTACGCCTCGTTCGCGTGATCGTACACCTTGGCGCCCGTGCCCGCGAGATTCGGTCCCCAGCTGAAACGGCAGAGGAAGTTGCTGACATTGTCGCACGCGGTGGAATCGGGAACACCCTCGGCGTTCGCGTTCAGCTGATAAGGATTCTGGCCAAAGTACCCCTGCCCATACTGCGTCTGCAGGGGATAATTCTTCGTCACGTTGTCGAACGAGAGCTTGCTCTGGAGTGAGTAGCGCGTGGCGCCCGCCTTGCCGCTCTTCGTCGTGATCAGAATGACGCCCTGCCCCGCTCGCGCTCCGTACAGCGCGCCTGCTGCCGCGCCCTTCAGGATCTCGACGTTCTCGATGTCGTTCGGATTGATGTCCGACGCGCGATTCGCCTGCGCAGTTCCCTCGACCTCGCCCGCGCCCAACCCATCGTTCGGATTGAAGTTCGTGGTCGAGTAGCTGCTGTTGTCGATCGGCACGCCGTCGACGACGAAAAGCGGCTGACTGTTGCCCGACGCGAGACTGCGCGTGCCGCGAATGCGGATGTACGATCCCGCGCCCGGCTCGCCACTCGACTCCGTCACCTCGACGTTCGGCGCCTTGCCCGCCAGCCCTTCCACGATGTTCGACTCGTTGCTGTTCGCGATCGCAGTCGAGTCGACGTGATTGCGCACGTTGCCGAGCTTTTCCGCGGACGACGATGTTCCCGTGCCCGTGACGACGATCTCGCCCAGCTTGAGCGGATTGGAGGCGAGCACGAAGTCGTGCGTGATCGGCGCGCCGGCGCTGAGCGTGATTGGCATCGCCACCGATTTGAATCCGATGAGCCGCGCGACGAGCGACACAGTCTGCCCGTTTACGCGTGCTGCGGGCACGCTGATGGAGTAGCGTCCATCATCGCGCGTGATCGTGCCGATGCTCATGCCATCCAGAAAGACACTCACCGATTGCAGCGGATTACCGGCTTCGTTCGTGACGCGGCCGGTAATGGTGGCTTGCTGGGCACTCGCCGCCGTGGCGGCAAGCAGAAGGAAGGCGAGCGATGCACCGGTCTGACGAAGTTTCGATACCATGAGTCCTCCTTCCGCGTTTGCGGAAGACCGTGGGTGCGCCTGCAGATGGGCCGCCCCTCGATCGGGACGGACCCGTACGCTCGGAGCCTAGAGGACCTGGGAAAGGAGCGCTGCTCAGTTGGCGATGCTCGCACGGAACTCACACGTGCGGCGTGGAACCGGTCAACGTGGCGACAGCGACTTCCTGTAATTGTTCGGGTCGTGTGCGCGTGACGCGAACTTTTCTACGTACATGAAACGCAGCCCGCCGGAAAATCCCGACGGGCTGCGCTCACATCATTGCGTCTGCTGCTGCGACGCGAGTTCCGCGATCCGCCTCAGCCCGTGCTCCCCGCGCACGAAGTGGGTGTGTCCCAGTTCCGCTGCGGCTGCTGGTTCGGTGGCGGCACGTTCGGATTCGCGTTTCGCTCCGTCGACAGCGGATACAGGATTCGACCTGGAATGCCGGCCGTCCCCGGCGCAGGAGTGATCGCCGGAAAACACGTGCGCTTCCAGTCCTCCCACGTTTCGATGCCGTTGAAGAAATCCGCGATGTACTTCTCCGTAATGATCTGCTCGAGCGTCACCGTTCCGCCCGACGTCGACACGCCTTGCGACGTCCGCTCGGCGTTGTAGGCCGACGTCGCACCCGCCGTGTTTCCCATGCGCAGATCTGCCTCGGCGAGAATGAGCTGATTCTCGGCGTACGTCACGAGCGGCACGCGCTGGTTCGCGGCACCCGCGAGCGTGGTGTCCGTCGAGTTCAGCCCCGCGAATGTCGAGTAGTCGCCCGGCCCCCCGGCCGCGGGCACGCCCTGGTACACGCCTGCAGAATTCGTCGTGAAATACTTCGACAACCGGGGATCGTGCGTGGACGAGAGCAGATTCACGAGAAATCCGCCGGCACTCATGTACCCCGACCGCTGCAGCACCATGAACTGATAGAACAGGTTCCGCTCGTTCGGGTTCGTGCTCTGATACGTCTCGAGATTGTGCTGCGGGTCAGGGATACCCATTGCCGCCTCGGCCGCTGCCAACGCTGCGGCGTTCGGATCGCGCAGCACCGTGTGCAGGTAGTAGCGCGCCTTCAGCGTGTGCGCGACGGGCGTCCACACGGTCGGATCACCATTGGCCCAGATGTCGGCGCCCCCGGGGCCGACGCAGAGCGCGGACGTACACGCGAGCAACGTCAACGCTGTGTCGAGCTTTGCCTGCACCTCGGCGTACACCTGCTGCTGTGGGTCGAGGGCGGGTGTGAGCACACTACTCGCGGCTTGCGAGTACGGGATGTCGCCCCACACAGTGGTCGTCTCGCCGATGTCGAGCGCCTCGAGCGTATACGCGATGCCCGCAGTGACGGAGTCGCCCTGCGAGAGCGCCTGTTGCTCGGCCGTGCGCATGTCGATCAGCCCTCCGCCCGTGTACGCGGAAGTCCAGTCGGCAGAGAAGGCGTCTTCATCGTACACGTAGTTGGCGTACGGGACGTATTGCCGGTCACTCCCTCCCGCCTGCTGCATCCACATCATGAAGAGGCGGTCGAGGTCTCCCGTGAGATATGCCGTCTGTCCTACCTCGATCGACGTGATCAGCTGGTTCGTGCCAGCGACCGTTGGAGCGTTCGGATTGTTCGTCGCTTTTTTCGTCGTAAGCCAGTCGGAGCAGCCGGCCAGAAGTGTGGCAGGCAGCACCGCGCATACGGCGATTCTGGATACTGTATGCATGCTCATGTGCGTTGTCTCCGGTCAGCGATTCAGGCCGAGGTCGATGACGAACGACCGCGTCTGTGGGTTGTTGAAATAGTCCACGCCCTGGATGGCTGCCTGCGCACCCGCCAGGTTGGTTTCGGGATCGATGCCGCTGTACTTGGTCCACGTGACGAGGTTGCGTCCCGCGAGTCGGACATCGAGCGTGCTGAGGCCGAGCGAGCGTACCCAGTTGCCGTTGAACGTGTAGGCGACCGCGATCTCGCGCAGCTTGGTGTAGGTACCACTCTCGACGAACTGCGTGCCAACGGGACCGAATCCGCTTCCGAGTCCCTGGAACCAGTTCTGATCGAGCACGACGGGCGTACCCGCGCCGGGACCCACGGTGGGCCCGGGGAGCCACGAGGAGCCGAACACGCGCGACTCGCCACGGATGTCCGTGTCCTTGTGTGCGCCGAAGTTGTAGAGCGCCCCCTTGGTGCCGTTCCACACCTGTCCGCCCTGCTTGTGATCGATCAAGGCGGAGAGCGAGATGCTGTGGAAGGTCACACTCGTGCGGAAACTGCCGGTCCAGTCGGGATTGCCGTTCGAGATCACGCGCTGCTGCGGATCCAGAATCGGAAAACCATCGGGGCCGATGTAGAGCGCATTCGCCGGCGCGTTCTGGCAGTACGTCTGATCGAGACTGGTTCCATCGGGGAGGATCACACCGCGACCACAGCGCGCGAAGTCGTTTCCGCGGAGCACACCAACCTGGTGATTGCTCATGTTGTGATCGGACGTGTCACCCCATGCAGTCGCCACCGCGCCGGTGAAGCTTCCGATCGTCGCGAGATCGACGAACTGTTGTCCGGCGAGGCTGATGACGCGGTTCTGATTCCATCCGAACTGCACGCCCATGTCCCACTTGAGCGTCTGCCGCGTGATGGGGCGCCAGTTGAGCGTCGCCTCGATACCGCGGTTCCGCAGCGTCGCAGCGTTCTGTGCCTGCGTGAAGAAGCCGGTCGAGTTGGCGAGCGGCGCCTGGAAGATCACACCGACGGAACGATCGTTATAGAAGGTGACGCCACCGTCCACCTTCTGATCGAAGAGCGCGTAGTCGACGCCAGCCTCGAGCTCCTTGGTGCGCTCGGGAGCGAGATTCGGCTGCGCCTTCTGCGCGCCGATCGACAAACCGCCCTGTCCATTCTGATTCTCGAGCAGGGTCGATCCCCATCCGGCATCCGAGAACGACGTGCCGACCGAGTACCACTGCCCTGTTGCGTATGGAAGCGGCTCGGTACCAGTCTCACCATAGGCGAGCCGGACCTTCCCGAACGAGAAGATTCCCCCGCCGTTCGCCGGCGTCTGATGGAACACCCATGCGGCGCTCGCCTTGGGGAACCAGTGCCGCTGCGACGAGATTCCGAAGCTGGAGAAGCCGTCGTTGCGGAGCGCGGCCGTGAGGTACAGCGCGTTGAACAGATCTGCCGTCGCCTGTCCGAAATACGACTCGCTGTGCACCAGATTCTGATTGTCGTTCGGCGTCCACGTGATCGTGTTGTTGAGAATGAGCGGCTGAGGCGCCACGAGCGTGATGCCGTTCACGTAGAGCTGCCGGAAGTAGCGGCTGTTGAGATTCTGCCCCAGCGTCAGCGTGCCCGCGAAGCCCGGGCTGAAGGTGTGGCTCGCCGTGGCGGTGAGATTGTGGTCGAGCTCCGTGTTCTTGTAGTCGGCCTGGCTCACGCTGCCATCCGGCTCCGACGAGGAGGTGAGTGACAGCGCCTCGAGCCGCTCATCCGTGTAGTAGTCGAGCCCGAAGGTCTCCTTGATGTTCAGCCAGTCGAGCACATCCCACTGCGCGTTGATGTTCCCGAATGCGCGGCTGACGTTGCCGACGCTCGGGTTGTTGTACATGCTGAAAAACGGATTGTCGTAGCCTCGCGAGTCGAGTGAGGATGCGAGCGTGGGCCACGGGAAGCGATACGACCGGTGCATCTGCGAGGTCGGATCGAGGTACTGCTGGTTGTTGAACTCGGGGGGCGTGCGCAGCGATCCGAGTATGAGCCCATCGATGTTCGATCCCTTCTGGATGAAGGAGCCCCGCGCGTCGACGTAGCTGATGTCCATCCCGACCTTGAGCCTGTCCAGCACACGATGCGAAGCGTTCACGCGGGCCGTGGTCTTGTCGTAGAAGTCATTCGGCCCCACCACGATGCCGTTCTGCGCGTTGCGACCGAGCGACACGTAGAAGAGCGTGCGCTCGTTTCCACCAGACGCGGAGATCGTGTTGTCGAAGGTGTGCCCCGTGTCGAAGAGCTCATTCCAGTGGTTGTACGTCGTGGTGCCCGAGGAGAGCAGCGGGCCCCAGCTCGAGCTCGACGATGAGCAGTCCGGAATCGGCGTCGCGAGTGCGTAGCACGTCGGCGACTGGCCACCTGAGCCCTGACCATACTTCGTGTTCAGTGGATACTGGCTGCTCACCTTGTCGAACGAGCTCGTCGAGTGCAGGCTGTAGCGCGTCTGCCCGGCCTGCGCGTGCTTCGTCGTGATGAGCACGACACCTTGACCGGCGCGCGCGCCGTAGATTGCCGCGGCCGCTGCGCCCTTCAGAATGGTGACGGACTCGATGTCGTTCGGATTGATGTCGGACGCGCGGTTCGGCGCATCGCTGCCACCAACGGCAGCATTCTGGCCGAGCCCCGGATTGGCCGTGTTCGTTTCGATCGTGCTGTTGTCGATCGGCGTGCCGTCTACGATGAAGAGCGGCTGCCCCGATCCATCGAGCGTCTTCAGTCCGCGGATGCGCAGGTAGGACGACGCGCCCGGCTCACCGGACTGCTGATTCACGTAGACGTTCGGCGCCTTTCCCGCGAGCGCCTCGACCACGTTGCTCTCATTCGAGCGCTGAATCTGCGACGAGTCCACCGTGTTGATGACGGCGCCGAGTCGTTCGCGCGTGGACGTGGTGCCCTGACCGGTGACGACGATTTCACCGAGCTTGAGCGGCGCGGCGGCGAGCACGAAGTCGTGCGTGATGTGCGTGCCGGTGAGCGTGATCGGCGCGGACGCCGGCCTGTAGCCGATGAGTCGCGCGACGAGCGTCGCGGACTGTCCCTGTGCGCGTGCGGCTGGAACGACGAGTGTGTACGTGCCGTCTTCACGCGAGACGGTTCCTATCCCCATCCCTTCAATGACTACGCTCGCCGATGGAAGCGGCGCGCCGGCGTCGCTGGTGACATGACCGGTAATGGTGCTTTCCTGCGCGCGCGCCGCCGAAGCGGCGAGTGCAAGAATGGCGAGCGTTGCACCGGTCTGACGAAGTGTGCATTGCATGATTCCTCCTTCCGCCATGAGCGGAAGAGCTTGGGATCACATGTGCGAGATGACGTCTCGACGTAGACGTGTCTCGAACCAGGAGCGCACACGCTCACGCACACGGCATGCAACTGCGTACCAGATTCGCACGAGTTTTTGCATGGAAAAAAATTTCTGACGTTCGCGGTACGCACACGCGGCGTCATTCGCGCATTTCGCGCGGCGCGCGCACACAGCTGCGTACGCACGCGCACGATCGATCACATCATGACGCGGGCTCGAGCGATCTCGAACGCGTCGTGGCGATCAGTGCCGTGCGCTACCGCTCGAAGCGGTATCCCGTTTTGCGAACGGTGAGAAAGTGGCGCGGCGAGCTGGGGTCATCCTCGAGCTTGCGGCGCAGCTCCACGATGTGCGTGTCGATCGTGCGGCTCACCATCGCGGGCTTATAGCCCCAGACTTCGCGCAGCAGCTCCGCGCGCTGCGCCACGGATCCGTCGCGTCGCACGAGCGCCATCAGCAGATCGAACTCCTTTGGCCGCAGCGACACCGGCGCGCCTTGGCGCAGCACCAGGCGCTTCGAGGGATGCACCTCGATGGTGCCGAAGCGCACGGCCGCGTCGCTCGCTTCGGTTGCCGTGGTCAATGCCTGGCGCGAGCGGCGGAGCAGCGCCTCCACGCGCGCGAGGAGCTCGATGAGACTGAACGGCTTGGTGACATAGTCATCGGCGCCCCACCGGAAGCCGCGCACCTTTTCGGCCTCATCCGACCGCGCAGTGAGAATCAGCACGGGCATGTGGAGTCCTTCCCCGCGCACGGCGCGCAGCAACAGATAGCCGTCCATCTTCGGCAGCATGAGATCGAGCACGATGAGGTCCGGGAGCGACGAGCGCACCAGCGCGAGCCCGCGCTCGCCGTCGAGCGCAACGCCCACCTCATGCCCCTCGAGCTCGAGATTGGTCCGCAGCGCCCGCGCGAGATCGACGCTGTCCTCGACAACAAGAATCCTCGCCATGGCTCCTCTCAGTCTCCGCTGTGCGCGGCCGGCGCACCCTCCTCGTAGGACGTGCTCTCGGTTTCCAACGATGTGTTCATGCGCATCCCCGGCACCTCGATCACGAACCGCGCGCCTCCGTCGGGTGCGTCTTCCACCCACGCGCGTCCGTGGTAGCGCTGCACGAGATGTCGCACGACGGACAGCCCAATGCCGCTCCCCGTCGACGATGAGCTCACTTCGCGGGGAAGCCGCACGTACGGCTCCCAGATGCGCTGCCGGTCCGCCATGGGCACACCCGTGCCCTGATCGTCGACGTAGATGCGCACCTGCTCCCAATGCCGCACGGTGCGCACGGTGATCACCGACAATGGCGGCGCGTACTTCGCCGCATTGTCGAGCAGATTCAGCAGCGCGTGCCGGAGCACGGGCGCGCTGATCGATGCAGCGAGGGTCTCGTCGAGCTCCTCGCGAATCGAGATACGCTGCTGGCGCGCGAGCGGCGCGAAGGTGCGGACGAGCTCGTGCACGAGCGGCGCAAGCGGAAGCGGGTGCACCGGCGGCGCCGTCGGCTTCTCACGCGATGCGCGCGAGAAGAGCAGCACGTTGTCGATCAAATGCGTGAGGTGCCGCGCCTCTCGCACGATCACCGATACCGCGTGCGAGCGCTCGCCCGGCGCATTCACGCGCCCGAGCTGCAGCATCTCCGCGTACACCATGATCTCCGCCAGCGGCGTACGCAGCTCGTGCGAGACGCTCGAGGTGAAGTCGTCGCGAATCGCGGCGAGATCCTGTGCGCGCCGGGTCAGAATGTACGCGCTCAACAACAGCGCGCACGTCAGCACGCAGAGCGCGAGCAGCAGCGGCGCGCGCGTCTGCGGCAGCCCGCCAATGAGCAATCGCGACGCCATCGCCGGCAGGATCGACACCTGCACCACCGACCTGCTCTTGATCCCGTTTCCCCACAAGGGTGCGTAGCCGGCGAAGGTCGTGTCCTTCGAATAGCGGGACTCGAACACGAGCCGGTTGGCGTCCCACACCTTGATCGAGAATAGACTGTCGTACTTCACTCCCTTCGTGAGCGAGGGAGGAAGCAGCGGCATCGTCATGAGCGCGCGAAACGTGTTCGGCGAGAAGGACGTCAGCGTCGATGCGAATCCATAGATGGCGTCGGGCGCGCCATGCACGCCATGCAGCGCCGTCAGCAACAGGATCTGCTCTCCCCCGAGCGTATCCTGGAACGACATCATGTAGAAGGCGCCGCGCAACACGTTCGGCGCCGCGAACAGCGGCTCCTTGGGATCGCCGCGCACGGAGTCGCGCAGCACCGCCGTCTCCATCGCGGAAGGCGTGTGCCGTCCGACCGTGATCAGCTCGTTCGTGCTCGGCACGTATCGAAAGAAGTACAGGGGGTCCGGATCCCACATGCAGTCGCACTTACGGACGTCGGCAGCCGCATCCTGCAACACTCGGATGTCGATCAGGCTGTCGGCCTCGAGGCGGCTACTCTTTGCGCCAAGCCAGGAGAAGATCGCGAGCGCGCTCTGACGGAGCGCGCGCTGTGTGTCCCACGAGTAGTTGTTGGCCGCGAACCGCGCGTAATCGCGCACGGCCTCTTCCGCGGCGCTCCGCTGCGAGCGCGACGCGATCCACGCCTGCGCGGTGAGCGCGAATGTGGCGAGCAGCGCGAGTGCCAGAACGGCGAGCAGCCCCGTCGACCGGACGTGAGGAGTACGTCCGGAAGGTGTGGCCGCGGTGCGCCCGAAGATTCGGCCGAGGAAGGTCACACCCATCATTTATATGTCGGTGAGGGACCGGGCAATAGCGGCCCTGTGCGACCTCTCGGACAATGTCAGCGTCGCGTCAAATCCCCTCGCGTGGACGCTTCCCAGTCAGCGCGGCTTTTCGCGATCCGGGTAGAAGCGCAACCCCGATGAGGCCATCTCCCGCAGGATGCCGGCAGGTCTGAACCTCGGCGAGAAACGCCCGTCGAGCACCTCCAGCGCGCGGATTACGGTCGGGATGCCGAGCGTGTCCAGGTACCGGAAGGGGCCGCCGCGGAATGGCGGAAAGCCGATGCCGAACACCGCGCCCACATCCCCGTCGCGCGGGCTCGCAATGATCCCCTCTTCGAGACAGCGCGCCGCCTCGTTGAGCATCGCGAACACGCAGCGCTCGACAATGTCCCGCGCGCCGATCAGCATGCGTTGCCCGTTGCTCGAGATCAGCGGATAGACGGTCTCATCCACGCCCTTCTTCTTTCCATTCTCGTAGCGGTAGAAGCCCTGAGCCACTCTTCCGGCCCTTGCGCCCTGCCTCGATGACTTTTGCGAGCGACTGCGCCGGCGCCATCCGGTCGCCGAACGCGGCCAGCATCACCGCGCCCGATTTGCCGGCGATGTCGAGCCCGACTTCGTCGATGAGTGTGATCGGCCCAACCGGGAATCCGAATTCGACCAGCGCCTTGTCGATCGCGTCGATCGCCACGCCCTCGTCGAGCAGCCGGCCCGCCTCGTTCACGTACGGCGCCAGAATCCTGTTCGCGTAGAAGCCCGGCGCATCGTTCACCACGATCACCGTCTTGCCGAGCCTCTTTCCATATGCGACAGCGGTCGCCAGCGACTGATCGTTCGTCGACTTCGAGCGAATCACCTCGAGCAGCGGCATCTTCTGCACGGGCGAGAAGAAGTGCATCCCGAGCACGCGTTCCGGATGCTTCGACTCCGCAGCGATACGCTCGATCGGGATCGTGCTCGTGTTCGACGCGAAGATCGCGTTGGGCGCCGCCGCCTGCGATTCCGCGAGCACGGCCTGCTTCACCTTCAGGTCCTCGAATACCGCCTCGATGATGATGTTGGCGGCCGCAAAGCCGGAGTAGTCGATCGTGCCGCCAACGAGCGTGAGCTGATCCTCGAGCTGACGACGGGTGATGCGTTTGCGCTTGAGCTGATCGCGAAGGATCGCGCTCACCTCCTTGAGCCCCTTCCCCACCCGGTCATGCTCCGCGTCCTTGAGGCGCACCACCGTGCCCTGCTGCACCGCGATCGCCGCGATCCCCGCGCCCATGAATCCGGCGCCGAGGATGCCGATGTGGTCTCACCGGCGCGGGCGTCACGTTCGCGTCGCCGACACCCGTGTCCTTCTTGAGCGCCGTCGCCGGCGAAGAAGAGGAAGATGAGCTGGCGGCTCACATCGGTGACTGCCATCTCGCCGAAGAGCCGCGCCTCCGTCGCGAATCCCTTGGCGCGGTCGCCCGCGTACGACTGCTCGACCGCATCGATCGCGGCGAGCGGCGCGGGATAGTTTCCCTTCGTCACCTCGCGCGTGGACTCGCGCGCCTTGCGGAACACCACGGAGCGCCCGAGCGCGTTGTCCTCGAGCATCACGTCGCCCACACCGTGCACCGCACGCGGCCGCTCGCGCGCGATCTTCCCCTCCGCGAGCTTCGCCGCGCGATCGACCGCGACGTCGAGCAGGATCGACGGATGCACGAGCTCGTCGATCAGCCCGATCTGCAGCGCCTTCTTCGCGCGCACGTTCTTTCCCTGAAGAATCATCTCGAGCGACTGCCTGAGCCCCACGCGCTTCGGCAGCCGCTGCGTGCCGCCCGCGCCGGGGATCAGTCCGAGCTGCACTTCTGGGAGTGCGAGCACGGTCTTCGGATGATCGGTCGCGATACGATACGCGGCAGCGAGCGCCGCCTCGAGCCCTCCGCCCATGCACGCGCCGTGAATCGCGTACACCACCGGCGCGCGCAGCCGCTCGAGTGCGATTCATCAGCTCCTGTCCCTCGCGCGAAAGCGCTTCGGCCTCCGCCGCGGTGCGCAGCTCGAGGAATCCATCGATGTCCGCGCCGGCGATGAAGAGTCGGGCTTTCCGGAGATCAGCACCACCGCGCGAATGCTCGAATCCGAGTCCACGCGATCCATCAACGCGCGAAATTCCTCGACCACGCCGCGCGTGAGCTTGTTGACCGACTCGCCAGGCAAGTCGAACGTGACGACGGCGACGCCGCCCTCGCGCATAGTGGTCGTGAGTGCGGGGCCGTTCACGACGCGTTCTCCAGCACCATCGCGAACCCCATTCCGCCTGCGGCGCACACCGTCATCAGCCCGAACTGGCTGCCGCGACGACGCATCTCGTTCGCGAGCGTCGTCGTGATCCGCGCTCCCGTCGCGCCGAATGGATGCCCGATCGAGATCGACCCGCCCATCACGTTGAGCCGCGAGCGATCGACCTCACCCACGGGCTGCGTGAACCCCGCACGCTCGGCCCACTCCTTACTCTCGAAGCCGCGCAGGTTGCTCAGCACCTGCGCGGCGAACGCCTCGTGCATCTCCACGAGATCGATGTCGCCGAGCGTGAGTCCCGCGCGCTGGAGTGCCACCGGCGCCGCAAGCACGGGAGCCTGGAGCAGCTGCTCGCCCGGATCGAGCGCCGCGTACGCATACGACTGGATGTACGCGAGCGGCGTGTAGCCGAGCGAGCGCGCGCGCTCCTCGCTCATCAGCAGCACCGCGGCGGCACCGTCGGTGAGCGGCGACGAGTTGCCGGCGGTCACCGTGCCGTACTTGCGATCGAACACCGGCTTGAGCGCCGCGAGCTGCTCGGGCGTCGACTCCGCACGGATGCCGTTGTCACTCGTCGCGACTTCGCTGTATGCGGGCGGCACGTAGTACGGGCATGATCTCCGCCGTGAGCCGCCCGTCCTGCGTTGCCGCCGCGGCGAGGCGGTGCGAGCGCAGCGCGAACTGATCCTGCTCCTCGCGCGCAATGTGATTGATCTTCGCCATCTTCTCCGCGCTCTGCCCCATCGTCTCGCCCGTCGATGGCTCCGCGATCGCCGGCGTGATGGGAACGAGATCGCGCGGCCGAATGCGCGCGAGCGAGCCGACGCGCCCGGACATCGTCTTCGCCTTCGACGCGGAGACGAGCGCATTGGCGAATCCGCGCGAATGCAGGATCGGCACATTGGACAGGGACTCCGCACCTCCTGCGATCGCGACGTTCGCGTGGCCGAGTGCGATCTGATCCGCCGCGTCGGTGATCGCCTGATTCGCGGATGTGCACGCGCGACTCACGGTCACCGCCGGAATTCCCTTGGGCAGCATCGGCAGCAGCGCAACCTCGCGCGCGATGTTCGGAGCGAGCACGCTCGGCACCACGGTGCCGAAGACCAGCGTGTCGACTTCCTTGCCCATCGAGTCCCGCGCGCGGCGACGAGCTCCGCCACGACGGCGCGGCCGAGATCCTGTGATGTGAGTGACTTGAAGAGTGTGCCCGAGCGCTCGAACGGTGTGCGCAGCCCCGCGACGATCGCTACGCGGCGACCGTTTCCGAAGGTTGGCATAAACGAAAGTTATACAATTCGCTCCCGCGCAATGGAGGGCGGGCCGTTGACCGGCGTGCGCCCGTCGCCGTAGCGTTCGGCGATGCCCGACAACCCAAAAATCGAGGGAGCGCTGGCGCCACCGGGGCAGGTGGCGCCAGTCTCGCGTTCGGACGCGCTCACGCGGCTGGGCGGAGTTCCGTTCGACGTGCTCGTGATCGGCGGCGGGATCACCGGGGCCGGGATCGCGCGTGACGCGGCGCTTCGAGGGCTGCGTGTCGCCTTGGTAGAGGCGACGGACTTCGCGAGCGGCACGTCGAGCCGCTCGTCGCGCCTGGTTCACGGGGGCGTGCGATACCTGGAGCATGGGCAGCTTCACCTGGTGTTCGAGGCCTGCCGGGAGCGCAGGATTCTCGCGACGATCGCGCCGCACCTCGTGCGCCCTCTCCAGTTCATGTGGCCGGTGTACGAAAAGGCCCGCATCCGACTCTGGAAGCTGCGCGCGGGGCTCTTCCTCTACGACGCTCTGGCGCTCGGCCGCAACCTTGGCCGCCATCGAATGTTGACGACGCACGTGGTGACCGCGCTCGAGCCGGAGCTCCGACACATGGGGCTCTTGGGCGGCGCCTCGTACTTCGACGCGTGCACGGACGACATCCGTCTCACGATCGCGACCCTCCTGAGCGCGCGCGATGCGGGCGCAGTGGTGCTCAATCACCTGTCGGTGCATGACCTCGTGATGACGAACGAGGGTGTCTGCGGCGCGCGCGCCGTGGACCTGCGCACCGGCACGGACATCGAGATCCGCGCGCGCGCCGTGGTGAACGCCGCGGGCCCGTGGAGCGACGCGATCGTTCGCATGGCGGAGCCGCAGGCGAGGAGCGCGGTGCGCGGCACGAAGGGAGTGCACGTGGCTGTGCCACACGAGCGGATTCGCAACAACGGCGCGCTCACGCTGCTCTCACCGATAGATGGCCGAGTGATGTTCGTGCTGCCGACGGGCGCCTTCACGATCATCGGCACGACGGACACGGACTATGACGGCCGCCCGGAGCGCGTGCGCGCGACGAATGCCGACATCACCTACCTCCTTCGCTCGGCCAACGCCTTCTTCCCGGCTGCGCACCTCACGCCGGCGGACGTGGTCGCCGCGTGGGCGGGGATC
Organism: uncultured Gemmatimonadaceae bacterium; assembly: GCA_963792685.1. Lineage (GTDB taxonomy): Bacteria > Gemmatimonadota > Gemmatimonadetes > Gemmatimonadales > Gemmatimonadaceae > FEN-1250. The sequence continues at coordinate 503,611 of CAWBWW010000001.1, forward strand.
CGTCCGCTGGTCGCTGCGGGCGACAAGGCTCCGGACGCGGTGTCGCGCGAGCACGCGATCACGTGGACGGTGCCGGGGCTGCTGACGGTCACCGGCGGCAAGTTGACGACCTACCGCGCGATGGCGGCGGACGTGATGGACGCGATCGCGCGTCGCCTGCGCGTGGGACATCGCCGGGCGCCGACGCACAAGCAGCCCCTCCCGGGCGGCGAGATCGCATCGCTCGAAGACGAGCACGCGATGGCACGCGCGACGATCGGCGCGCCGGACATCGCGGAGCATCTGGTGCACGCGTACGGCACCCGCTGGCGCGACCTCTGGCAGCTGGCGAGCGTGAATCGCACGCTGGCCGAGCGCCTGCTCCCGGCCCTCCCCTACATCGCGGCCGAGCTCGACTGGGGCGTGATGCACGAAATGGCACTCACGCTGGGCGACCTCCTCATCCGCCGCCTACACATTGCGTTCGAGACGCGCGACCATGGAATCTCGGTGGCCGAGTCCGTAGTGGAGCGACTGGCACCGATGATCGGCTGGAACGCGCACGACGAGCTGCAGTCGTATCGGCGCGAGGTGGAGAATCTGTTTGGGATTGGCGAGTCGTAGCCGGAACGACAACGGCTTCACACGAATGACGCGAATGAACGGCAATCGAACCCGACGCGGAGAGGACATCACGCTTCCCCGCGCGAACGGATTTAAGAGTGGGAGCTTTATCCGTTCCAGTCCGTTCAAATCCGTTCTAGTCCGTATCCAGGAAAAGTTATAGCCGGCTTGTGGCAGTTCGCGTGGCGGGTGCGCACTCGCCGAACACATACATCAACTTTTCTTTGATACGGACTTGAACGGATTGAAACGGATGAGAAAACGGATACCGCAACCGCAGTAATCCGTTTTTTTCCGTTCAATCCGTTTTCAAATTGTTAGTGCTAGCCGGCGCGGCACTTGGCGCTCGCCGCGTCGGGTTCGATTCGTGTCATTCGTGTCATTCGTGTGAAGCCGTTGCCGTTCCTACCAACGACTCCCTCACCTCAACTCTCCAACCCCCGACCTAAGCAGCTGGGATGTGGATCGTCTTGAGGTCGATGATCTCCAGGCGGCGCGTGCTCGTCGGGAGTCTGAGCATGACGAGCTCGCCTACGGCTTTGCCCACGAGTGCGCGGCCGATCGGGGACGACATCGTCACCTGGCCCTCCTCGAACTCCACGGAGTCACCGAACACCAGGTGATAGCTCTCCTCGATGCCGGTCGTCTTGTCCTTCACAACGACGCGCGAGCCGAGCCCGACCTTGTCGTGCGGGATCTGGGTGACATCGATCTGCGCGAGCTTGCTCAGCCGTTGGCGCAGCTGACCCAGCCGCGCCTGCACAAACTGCTGCCGCTCGAGCGCAGCCTTGTACTCGCTATTCTCGCGGAGGTCGCCCAGCTCGACGGCTTTGCGGATCTCGTTGGGGAGCGTGACGTTCAACTCGAATTGGAGCTTGTTGGCTTCCAGCTCCAGCTTTTCCTTCAGCTCTTCGATCATCGTCGCACAGCACAGCGTAAAATGTGAGCGCCCGACTTGAGAGCCGGGCGCGAACATGCGTGTTCCATTGTAGAAGCCTTCCCCCGCGCTGTCCAGTCGTTCGGGAGCTACCGATGGCGACCGAGCGTGTCGCTCGTCTCTTCCGCCGCCAGCGGCTCGCCCCCTGCACTCTCGAACTCGGACTTGAGCCGCGCCATGTTCGCCTCGCGGCGATCGAGGAGGCGCTTAAGCTTACGGGGTTTTCTCTTCGCGAGCGCGTACGAAGTGAGCAGCGGGAGCGCGATCGTCGAATCGACGTAGCAGACGACCGCATCCGGCAGCTTGTCGGGATCGATCTTCCCCCAGCTCACCGCCTCCGCCGGCGTCGCCCCCGAGAGGCCGCCCGTGTCCGGGCGCGCGTCGGTGATCTGCAGAAAGAAGTCGTGCCCCTTCTCGTCGATGCCGAGTACTTCCTGGATCTGCGGCTCGGTCTGGAGCATGAAGTTCTTCGGACTTCCGCCGCCCAGGATCATCACCGCGCTGCGCCCATTGCCGCGCTTTGCCGCGAGCACGATCGACGCAGTCTCGTTCACATCCTGGTTGGGGTCGATCAGCAGCTTGTTTCCCTCGAGCGCCAGCGCCGCGACGTTCATCCCGATCGACGAATCGCCCGGCGACGACGTGTAGATCGGCACGCCCGCCGCGTAGGCGGCGGAGAGGAGCGAGCGCTGGCCGATGCCGAGCGCCTTCTCGCGCTCGCGCACGTACTTGCCGCAGAGGGCATGAAATTCCGCGCTCGACATCGCACGCTGGAACTCCGGCGCGCGCATGATCTTGCGGAAGAACGCGTCCGTGGAGAGGAGCACATCGTAGTCGAAGAAGATGTCGTAGATGCGCACGACACCTTCCTCGCGCAGCACGATGTCCGACTCCGTCGCGTTGCCGCGGTGCATCGCGAGTCCGAGCCCGAAGTGCGTGTCGTGGTAGAGATTCGCGCCCGTCGAGATGATCCAGTCGACGAAGCCTGCCTCGATGAGCGGAATGAGCGCCGCCATCCCGAGCCCCGCGGGCGTGAGCGCGCCCGTGAGCGTGAGCCCCACCGTGACATCGGGCTCGAGCATCTTCTCTGTGAGGAGCTGCGCCGCCTCGCGAAGCCGCGCCGCGTTGTACGCGAGGAAGGTCCCCTCGATCAGATCGACGACCGTCTCCCTGCCATCGATGCGGCGCGGATCGATGCGCTGCCCTCTGAGAAATCGACTCTTCTCGTGCGACGTGTGCGCCGCGCCCGCGCGCTCCCGCTCCTCGGCCGCCTGCTTCTGCTGCGCCTTGGGTCCCGCAGCAGATGAGCGTGAGGGCGCGCCATGGCGAGACGCCTTGAAGCCGCCGCGCTGGCGCGCTTCGGGCTTCTGCGCCTTTCCGCTGCTTTTCCCATTCTTCTTGCCGTTCCCACCGTTCTTTTTCGCTGCCATGAGGCTATTCTCTTAGTACCGAGATAAATGGGCTATGCGTCGTTTCCCGGATCCGTCGCGCGCCGCTGCGGCATCTTCTGGTTCGCGGCATGTGAGGCAATCACCGCATTCGCCGCCTCGCACCGGATCGTCCGTCACCAGCAGCAGATCGAGATCGCCCGGCGAGATCTTCTTTTCGACGAGCACGCGCGACTTGAGCCAGCGCAGCAACCCCGCCCAGTAGTGCCGGCCAAACAGGATCACCGGGAACTCGTAGATCTTCCCCGTCTGGATGAGCGTCAGAGCCTCGAACGCCTCATCGAGCGTGCCGAATCCGCCCGGGAAGATGATGAATGCGGACGAGTACTTCACGAACATCAGCTTGCGAATGAAGAAGTAGCGGAACTCGATCACCGTGTCGACGTATGGATTCGAGCCCTGCTCGAAGGGGAGCTCGATGTTGCAGCCGATCGAGCGCCCGTTCCCCTCGCGCGCGCCCTTGTTGGCCGCTTCCATGATGCCCGGCCCAGCGCCCGTGATGATCGCGAACCCAGCCTCCGCGAGCAGCCGCGCCGTCTCCTGCGCCGCCTGGTACTGCGCGTCATCAGGACCCGTGCGCGCCGAGCCGAAGATCGAAACGCCTTTGTCGACATCCGCGAGCGTATCAAACCCCTCGATCAGCTCCGACATGATCCGCAACACACGCCACGGGTCCGTGCGCGTGAAGTCGACGCGCGCCGGCGCGGAGCCGAGGAGCTTCTCGTCCTCCGTCTGGACGAGCGGACGATCGTCGCGGATCGAAAAATCGACGGGTGGCCGAGCGTTCGCCTTGATCTTGGTGGGGCCGGAGGTCTGTACGCGGGGCTGTTTCTGCGAGGGCGGCGTGCGCCCCGCGAGAATGTGCCCCTGCTCCGTTCGCTCGCGCAGCGCCGCCCGCGCGCGCTCCTCAGCCTCCGAAATGCGCGTGGGGCTCGCGCGCTTTCCCGATCCCGTGATGACCGCCTTCGTCGTCTTCTTCTTCGTGTTGCGCGTCGACTTTGGGGTGGCCATCGATCAGCGTTTCCGTACGATCATCTGCTACCTTCCTTCGTGATGCGCGAAGAGCGTCCGTGTCGCGCGGATGTCGGCGCGCAGGTCACGCGCGGAGGTCGGGGCGCGCACTGCATCGCGGTGCGCGCGCGCCCCAATCTTACCCCCCGCTCACTCTCGTCGCGAGTCTCGCCGCAGCCGCACTCGACCACGTGCCTCTGATTCTCCTCGTCGCCGATGGCGCCCGATTCGACACGATCGACGCCGCCACGCGCTCCGGCTCCGCCACTTCGCTTCCCGCACTCGCGCGTCTGCGCGCGGAAGGCGCGCTGCATCCGGTGGCGACCGCATTCCCGAGCGTCACCGGAGTCGCGTACGCGCCCTTTCTCACCGGGCGCATGCCGGGACCGTGCGGGCTCCCCGGGCTCCGCTGGTTCGATCGCTCGCACACGCGATGCCGTCGCTTCCCATATGCGCGCAGCTACCTGGGCGCCGAGATGCGGCATCTCGACGAGGATCTCGACCCGACGCATCCCACGCTGTTCGAGCTTGCCCCGTCCCGCTTCAACGCGATGAGCATGCTCGGACGTGGCACGAACTCGCGCGAGCGGCTCGGCCGCGACGCACCCACGCTCGTGCGCGCGGCGTACACACACTGGATCGGCAACGTCGACGGATGGATCGGGCTCGACGAGCACGTCGCACGCGTGTCCACGCGGCACATCATCGAGCGGCGCCCCGCCTTCGCGTGCATCGCGCTGTTCGGGCTCGACAAGGCGTCGCACACCGCGGGACACGACAGCGCGGTCGCGCGCCGCGCGCTTGCGACGATCGATCACTCGGTGGGTGAGCTCCGCGCCGCCCTCGAGCGCGCGGGGATGTGGCAGGACACGCGCTTGTGGATCGTGAGCGATCACGGCCACTCGGTCGTGCACGGACACGATGATCTCGCGGCACTCGTGCGCACGAGCGGGCATCGCGTGCTCGCACATCCGTGGCTCCTCGCGCGGCGCCCCGAAGTCGCGGTGATGGTGAGCGGGAACGCGATGGCGCATCTCTACGTGGAGCTCGAGCGCCGCGAACGCGCGGGATGGAGCGCGCTCCGCATGCGGTGGGATCCGCTCGTGAGCACGCTGCTCGCGCGCGACTCCGTCGACATCGTGATCCTTCCGCAGCTCGATGGCACCGTCGAGGTGCGCTCGCGCACCCGCGGCTCAGCCACGATCACGGCGCGCGAGGGCCGCTACTCCTACCGAACGAACGATGGCAATCCGCTGCGCGTAGGGCTCGAGCTCGAGCACGTGAATGCGGCGGATGCGTTCGATGCGCAGGCCGCCGGCGACTATCCCGATTCGATCGTGCAGATCGCGCAGCTCGCCGCGAGCGCCCGCTCCGGCGACGTCATCGTCTCGGCTGCGCCCCGCTGGGATTTCCGAGAACGGTGGGAGCCTGTTGCGCATGCGAGCACGCACGGCTCGCTGCACCGCGATCACATGCGCGTGCCGCTCCTCGTGAGCGCGCCGGTGCGTGGTACGCCGCGTCGCACGGCGGACGTGGTGCCGAGCGCGCTTGCGGCGCTCGGGTTGCCCGAGGCGCGCGACCTGGACGGCGCGTCTTTCATGTAGTTGGTGCCTTCTTCGATTGAAAAAGTGGCGGCACGGAGAACGCCGCCCAGATGAACTCGAGCGCGATGAAGCCCCATCGCCGGTCGTGCACCGCGGTGAAGCCGAGCAGGAGCGATCCAACGAAGTTCAGAATGTTGAACCACCGATCGCGACGGTCCATTTTCCCCGTTTGCAGACAGCCGAACGCAATTAGCACGAGCACGGCGCCCGTAATCGACATTAGTTGATAGAACACCGCTGCTCCGCGAAATTGGGTAGGCCCGCATGACGACTCATACCGCACCTGCCGCCGGCGCAATGACGTGGCGCCGACTCGTGCTCGCGCTCACCGCGCGATCGCTGCGCTCGCCATCGCTCGGCGTCGCGCTGCTGCGCGTGGCGTGGCGCTTTCGGAAGCGCGAATGGTACAAGGTTGCGCCCTTTCTCCCGCTTCCGCCGCGCGACTACGTCCGCTGGCGAATGTACACCGCGTACGGCGATTACGATGCCGTCGCGCCGGCGGGAGATGTCGAACGGTACGCGCGATGGGCGGTTCGACCGCAGTAGCCGCGGCGCCGTCGCGAACGCTCGAGGAGGCGATTCGCGCGCAGGCGTACGGACTCGGCTTCGACCTCGCGGGGATCACGACGCTCGGCCCCGTCGACACCGCACCGCATTTCGACCGCTGGCTCGAGCGCGGCTACGCCGGCGACATGCACTATCTCCCGAAATGGGCGCACAAGCGGCGCGATTCGCGGCTCCCGTACGACGGTGTGCGCAGCGCGATCGTCGTCGCGATGAGCTACGGGGGCCGCGAGCCGAGCGGCCCTGTCGCGAGATACGCGCGAGGGAACGACTACCACGAGGTGCTCGACGCGAAGCTGCGCGAGCTGCACGCGTGGATCGCGGCGGAGCTGCGCCACGAGGTGCGTGGCCGCGCGTACGTGGACACCGGCCCGCTGCTCGAGCGCGACCTCGCGCGGCGCGCGGGGCTCGGCTGGTTCGGCAAGAACACGAATCTTCTCAATCCGACCCTTGGCTCCTTCTTTTTTCTGGGCGCGCTCCTGCTCGAGCTCGAGCTCGCGCCGGACGAGCCGTTCGCGAGCGACCATTGCGGCACGTGCACTCGGTGCATCGACGCCTGCCCCACCGCGGCCATAGTCGAGCCACGCGTGCTCGATGCGACGAAGTGCATCTCGTATCTCACGATCGAGGCAAAAGGCGAGATTCCCTCAGCACTGAGGGAATCAGTCGGCGAGCTGATCTACGGCTGCGACATTTGCCAGGACGTGTGCCCGTGGAACGAGAAATTCTCGCGCGCGCTGCCGGAGGGGAGCCCGTTCGCGGCGCGCGAGGCGATCGCCGGGAAGGATGCGCGCACGATCGCGGGCGAGTTCCTGGCGATGACGCAGGAGGAGTTCAGCGAGAAGTTCAGGAGCTCGCCGATGAAGCGCGCAAAGCTGAGTGGACTGCAACGCAACGCGGCAGTCGTACTCGCCAACAGCACCAAGCAGGGATAGACGGGCGGAGGCTCAGCCCCCGTCCCGATCCCGCCTTACCTGCACCCGCTTCCCCTTGATCGTCGTCGCCGAAAGCGCGGCGATCACATCGTCCGCACGTTCCTCCGGCACCTCGACCAACGAGAAGCGATCACTGATCCGCACCGCGCCGATCGCGCTCGCATCGAGCCCCGCCTCGTTCGCGATTGCGCCCACGAGATCGCCCGGCCGGACCTTCGCCTTGCGGCCCGCACCGATGTAGAGCCGCGCGACGGCGCCAGAATCATTCGGATCGCGAGCGCGACGCACCGCGCTCGGTACGCTCCCTCTGGCTTCGCGACTCGCGCGCGCCTGGCCCCGCGTCGCGTGACCCGCGCCCGCCATCCCGTGCTCCGCGGCCACCATCGCGCGCCCCGCGTGGAGCGTCGCGTACCACCGCCGTCGGAATCTCCTCCTCCGTCACCACACCGTCGCCGCCTCGCTGCTTGAGCGCGGCCGCGGCGATGTCGAGCGGGTCGAACTCCTCCGCGAGTGACTCGGCCACCTCGCGATAGCCATCGAGATCGCCCGCAGCGATCGTCGCGCGCAGCTCGTCGCGGGTTTGTTCGAGCTTCGCCGCGCGCAAGTCGGCAACGGTCGGCACGGTGGCGATCTCGATCTTCTGTCCCGTCAGCCGCTCGATATTGCGAAGCAGCCCGCGCTCGCGCGGCTCGGCGAGCGTGATCGCGACGCCCTCGCGGCGCGCTCGCCCCGTGCGCCCGATGCGATGCACGTACGCCTCTGCCGCCGACGGGACATCGTAGTTGATGACGTGCGACACGTGCGGCACGTCGAGTCCGCGCGCCGCCACATCCGTCGCGATGAGGAGGTCGGTGGTCTTCGCACGGAAGCGCTTCATCACGCGATCGCGCTGATCCTGCGACAGCCCGCCGTGCAGCGCCTCTGCGCGCACGCCGCGGCCGTTGAGCATCTCCGTGAGCTCATCCACCTCCGTGCGCGTGCGGCAGAACACAATCGTGGCGACGGGACTCTCGATGTCGAGGATGCGGCCGAGCGTCGCCTTCTTGTACGCGCGCGACACGACGTACGCCACCTGCCGCACTTTCGGCGCAATGCCCGCAGCCACCACCTCGCGATCGATACGGACGTGCACCGGATCGCGCAGATGTGCCTCCGCGATGGCGCTGATGCGCGGCGGCAGCGTAGCGGAGAAGAGCGCGGTCTGCCGCTCCGCGGGCGTCGCCGCAATGATCGCCTCGAGATCCTCCGCGAAGCCCATGTCGAGCATCTCATCCGCTTCGTCGAGCACCAGCACGCGCACGCTCGCGAGGCGCAGCGTCTTGCGACGGAGGTGATCGAGCGCGCGCCCAGGCGTGGCCACCACCACATCGACACCGCGCTTGAGCGCGCGGATCTGCGTCTCCATGGGCGCGCCGCCATAGATCGGCAACACCTGCACGCCGAGCCCGCGACCGTAGCGGTGCACCGCCTCGGCCACCTGCATCGCCAGCTCGCGCGTGGGAACGAGGATGAGTGCCACGGTGCGTTCGCGCGGCGGTGCATCCGGCGTGAGACGCTGCAGCAGCGGGAGCGCGAACGCCGCCGTTTTCCCGGTGCCCGTTGCCGCCTGTCCGAGGAGATCGCGCCCTTCGAGGAGTGGCGGGATCGCCTCGCGCTGCACGGGCGTGGGCTCCTCGTAGCCCAGCGCCGCCAGCTCGGCGAGCACGCGTGGATCGAGATCGAAGGAGGCGAACTGCGGACCGGGACGCGAGTCGCCCTTTGCGTTTTCTGTGTCCCGTTTTTTCATCGTAGCTGCGGCAGGCACGTGGTCATCCTCTCTGATTCACTGGCGTCGTCGATGCCAAGTGCGACAAGCGAAATCTACGACGTTGGCTCCTGCCTCGGGGCGCTTCGCGGATTCGGACCGTGGATGCATTACGTGCGTGGCAGCGTCAGCGTGAAGGTACTCCCCACGCCCGGCGTGCTCGAAGCGGTGAGGTCGCCGCCCATTCCACGCGCGAGATCACGGCTGATCGTAAGGCCGAGTCCCACGCCGGCGTGGGGACGCGTGAGTCGCTGATCGGCCTGGATGAACGGCTCGAACACACGCTCGATCTCGTTGGCGGAAATTCCCTCGCCCGTATCCCGCACCTGGATGCGCACGCGTCCGCCTGCGCTGGAGCTCGTGTCTGTGCCTTCATCGACAGAGCAAATCACCTCGATCTTTCCCGGAGCGCCCGCGCGTGCGTTCGTAAACTTGACCGCGTTGCCGAGCAGGTTGAGCAGGATCTGCTGCAGCTTCTCGCGGTCGGCCCGTACGGCGAGCGTCGGCTCCGCGCCCGACCACATGTAGCCGAGCCCTTTCGCACGAAGCTGCGGTGCCACGAGCAGCTCCGCCTCGGCCACTGCCTCCTGCACTGGAACGTCGGACAAGCGGTAGGTGACTGCGCCTGCCTCCACACGCGAGTAGTCGAGCACCCCGGCGATGAGCCCGAGTAGATGACGCTGGCTGCGCTGAATTCGCTCGAGCGCCGTACGCTGCGGGTCAGTGACTGGGCCGTGGATCCCAAGCTCAATGAGCTCCGCGTAGCCGCCAATGGCATTCAACGGCGTGCGCAGCTCGTGGCTCATCACGGCGAGAAACTCGCTCTTCGCCCGATTCGCATCCTCTGCGGCACGGCGCGCTTCCTCAGCATCTGCTCGCGCCGCACGCTCGGCCTCGAGGAGCGACTCGACCTGTCGGCGCGCGAGCACCTGCTCGGTGACATCCACTGCGAAGTTTAGGATTGCGTCTACTTTGCCATCGCCGTCGCGAACCGGCTGGAAGCGCAGATTGAACCATGTGTCGCGCACGCCCGTGCCGTCGCGGTCGTAGCGCACGAGCGACTCGGGCCCGTCCCATGCCTCGCCGGTTTCGTATACCTGATCGAACAGCTCGTAGATTCCGCTCCCCGCGATCTCCGGGAATGCCTCCGGAGGCGTGAGCCCGGTGACGTCGCGTCCACCGCCGCTGATGCGTTTGTAGGCTTCGTTCACGAGGACGAAGCGGTGCTCCGGCCCCTCGAGCAACGACAGCGGCGCTGGGGTCTGAAGGATCACCAGCCTGAGCCGTTCGCGTTCGGCGCTCAGCTCCGCGAGCAATCGCTCGCGCTCGGCTGCCGCGCGGCGGATCTCGGTAACGTCGGTGTTTACTGCGACGGCGGCGACGACTCGCCCATCAATGATCACGGGGGCCGCCGCACAACGCACCACGCGATCCTCGCCGCGCGTGCGATGCCTCACGATGACGTCCTGCACCACACGCTCGCCATTGAGCGCGCGGGTGAATGCCTGCTCTTCGACTGGAATGAATGCGCCCGTCGCTGCGTCGCGCGTGTGGATCTCAGCGGCGAGGGTACCGACGGATTGATTCAGCTCCTCATGTGAGAGGAAGCCGAGCTGATCGAGCGCCGCCTGATTCGTGACCGACATTCCCGAAGCGCCGCCGATGTACACCGCGTCGCTCATACTCTCGATTACCGCGCGCAACTCGGCCGCCGCAGCGCCTCCTGATCCTCCCGCAATGTCCGCGATCACCGCGGCCATGTCATCTCGCGCCTTCGCCATCATCCCTCGTCGCCCGGTTTTCTATCGCGCAAAGCTTGCCCACCTGGACCACCGCGATATGCCGTGATCCAGGCGCTCGAACCGCGCTACCATCACGCAACGGCGAGGCCAGCACGACACGAACACGAAGCGACCTTCAGCCGCGGTGGTGCCAACTCGTGATCCGTAGCATTACGTTCGAGTATCGAACAACGTCGCAGTCCCAATCATGGCCTCCCCTTCCGCTTCCAATCCAACGAACATGTCTTCGTCCGCCACCGTCCGTCATCATCGCTGGACCGACATACCAAAGGAAACCGTTACCGCGCAGATCTCGCGTCGCCTCGTGACCGGCGACCGCATGATGCTGGCGCAGGTCTATCTCGACAAGGGGAGCATCGTCCCGCGCCATTCGCATGAAAACGAACAGATCACATGGATCGTGGAGGGCGCGCTCAAGTTCTGGATTGGAGAGGACGGTGCAGAGGAAGTGATCGTGCGCGCGGGCGAGGTGCTGCACATTCCCTCGAACGTGCCGCACATGGCGGAGGCGCTCGAAGACACGCTCGACGTCGACATCTTCAGCCCCATCCGGCAGGACTGGCTCGATCACACGGACAGCTACTTCCACTCGAACGTGAAGAAGTAGCGATGGACCTCGGCATCCGTGGTAAGGTCGCGCTCGTCGCCGCATCCAGTCGCGGGTTGGGACGCGCAAGCGCCGAGGCACTCGCGGCGGAAGGAGTGGATCTGGTGCTGTGCGCGCGCGGCGAAGCAGCGCTGCGGGAGACGGCTGCGCACATCCGCGATACGTCAGGCGTGCGAGTGGTCGACATCGCGGCCGACGTCGCCACGCAACGGGGAATTGCAGCGGTGCTTGCGGCGGCCGAGCGCGAGCTTGGACGCGTCGACATCCTCGTCACGAATGCGGGCGGACCGCCGGCAGGACCGTTCGAGACGCACGCACCGGAGGCGTGGGAGGCGGCGGTACGCACGAATCTCACGAGCGTGGTGGAGCTCGTGCGCGGTGTACTGCCAGGAATGCGCGAGCGGCAATGGGGGCGCATCGTGAACGTCACGTCGATCGCGGTGAAGCAGCCCGTGGACAATCTCATTTTGTCGAACAGTGTGCGCGCCGCGGTGACCGGCTTCGCGCGCACGCTCGCGAACGAGGTCGCGCCGTTTGGCATCACGGTGAACAACGTGATGCCCGGATACACGCGCACCGCTCGGGTGGAAGAGCTCGCGACGCGTACGGCATCGCTCCACGGCACGACACGCGATGCGGCGTTCGCCGCGTGGGAGAAGCAGATTCCGATGGGCCGCCTCGGCGAGCCGGCGGAATTCGGTGCCATGGTAACCTTTCTGTGTTCCGCACACGCGAGCTACACGACCGGCGCCTCCATCCCGGTGGATGGTGGCTGGATCCGCAGCCTGCTCTGAGGCATCGATGACAGACACTCTGGTCTCCGCGTCACTCGCGTCACGCGACGACGTTCCGTCGCTCGCCGCGCGCGTCGATCAACTCTCCGGTGAGGGTGCGCTCAATGTGTTCCGCCGCGCCACTGAGCTCGAGCGCGCCGGCCGCTCGATCGTGCATCTCGAGCTCGGCGCGCCGGACGTCGACGCGCCTCCGCACGTCGTGGAGGCGGCTGTCGCAGCGCTGCGCGCGGGTGACGCGCGCTACGTCGCGCCGCAGGGACTTCCCGAGCTTCGCGAGGCAATCGCTGCGGACGTGCAGTCGCGCGGAATCACGACCAGCGCCGATCAGGTGATCGTCACGCCGAGCGCGAAGACAGCGGTCTTCTACGCGATGATGGCGACGGTGGAGCCTGGGAGCGAAGTGCTCGTGCCGGATCCGGGATTCCCGATCTATCCATCGATGGCGCGCTTCGCGGGCGGCGTGGCGATCGGCTATGCGCTGGATGCGGACAATGCGCCGGACGTGAGCGACATCGAGCGGCGCATCACCGCGCGCACGCGCGTGCTCTGCCTCAACTCGCCCAACAATCCGACGGGCGGCGCGCTCCACGCCGGCGCGATGGAGCGACTCGCCGAGCTGATTGCGCGCCACGACCTGCGCGTCGTCACGGATGACATCTACTCGCGACTCGTCTTCGATGGGGGACGCGCGCCAAGCATCGCCGCCTTTGATGGTGCACGCTCACGCACGCTGCTGGTTGATGGCTTCTCAAAGACGTACGCGATGACCGGCTACCGCCTCGGGTATCTCGTCGTGCCGCGCGAGTGGGTCGAGCGGCTCGTGACGATGAGTGTGAACGGGCACACGTGCGTGCCGCCGTTCATCCAGCGCGCCGGGATCGCGGCGTTGACCGGGCCGCAGGACATCGTCGCGACGCAGCTCGCGGCGTATCGCGCTCGGCGCGACCTGCTCGTCGGCGGACTGAACGCGATGCCGGGGGTGCACTGCCCCGTTCCCGCCGGTGCGTTTTATGTGTTCCCGGACTTCTCCTCCCTGCTTTCGAAGCACGGGATGACCTCGCGAACATTCGCGAACCGCTTGCTCGAGGAGCACGGCGTCGCGGTGATCAATGGTGCGGCGTTCGGCGGACGCGGAGAAGGGTGCGTGCGCCTGTCGTTCGCATCCGCGCAGGCGGATCTCGATGCGGCGGTCGCGCGGATCGGCGAGGCGGTGTCGAGCCTGACGACGTGATTATGGAGCGCGTTCCTTCGTGAACAGGCTCTTCGGGATCACGACGTGCGCGCCCATCGTGCCATCGACGAGCTGCGTGATGTGCACGTCCGCGCCGGTGCTGAGCAGTTGATACGCATCCTCGCGCGACAGGTGGTAGTGATCGCCGAGTAGTGCGATCGCCTGACGGGTCGCGATCTTCGTCGCGACCGTGAGATTGGAATCGGCGCCCATCGCGATCCACGATGTTGGCGTCTCCCCGCGCGGCCACTCGATGTGCATGTCCTTGCGCACAATGAGCTGGAATCTCCCACGCAGCGCCGTCTCGAGCGCGGTGATGTCGACCTCACCGTCGCCCTGCCCTGCGTGACCGTCCCCGATCTCGAGCAACGCGCCGCGCGTGTGCACCGGGATGTAGAGGATCGTTCCGGCGACGAGCGACTTGTTGTCGAGATTCCCCGCGTGCATGCCGGGCGGAGCACTGTTGATGCGTCCCTGCTCGGGGCTCGGCGCGACACCAATGCTGCCAAAGAACGGATGCAGCGGGATCATGATCCCGAGCGAATCGGAGAATCGCGCGACCATGCGTTGCAGATCGAGTGGAATGACGCTGAAGCGCGACTCGCCCGGGAAATCCTCCGGGAGAAAGCCGCTGCGGGGGCCGAACGCATTGCACGCGAACGGGAGATCGACGGTGATCGACTCGATCCGCACCTCGAGCACGTCGCCTGGCTGCGCACCCTCGACGTAGATCGGGCCGGTGAGGATGTGCCCGCCGGGCCCGCGGTGTAGCGTCGAGTCGTGCACCGCGGCGGTGATCGCGCGATACGCGGGCTCGATCGTACCAGTGTCGACACCCGGTTGGAGAAGTCGGTCGCCACAGGTCGAGACCGCGCCGACGGTCACTTCATCGCCGGACGCGACGCGCAACACCGGCGTCGCTGCGGGATCGTAGCCGCCGTACACGACGGTCTTCGGCGATGGCATGAGCGTATGCTGGGCGCCCACTAGGTGCGCGGGCCAGAAGTTCGCGCCGGTGCGCGCGGGCGTGTGGCACGCCGCTATTGCGATGGCGGCGAGCGGGGTGAGTCGTAGCGGAAGTCGATGCATGATTGAAATCTGCTGCTGGGAAGCGATGATGCGCGAACTCTGACGCAGCCTACGACCGCACGTGGCTCGTCGGATGCGGCACTCGCATTCTGCATCCCCGCCCCTTGCCCGCCCTCCGTTGCGTTGACGAGCGCGTACACGTTCAGCGCGAGCTCCTCGAGCGTCGCCGGCTTCGACAACCACCTGACCGTGCGCACATCCGGATCCGTGATGATGTTCTCGGCCGAATAGCCCGACACAATGGCGATCGGCGTATCGGGTCGCACTGCGCGCGCGGAGCGCATGAGGTCGAGCCCCGACATGACGGGCATTTGCAGATCGCTCACCAGCGCGGCGAAGTCGTGCGGCGCGGAGCGAAACTCGTGAAGTGCCACTACGGGATCCGTGAAGAAGGTGCAGCGATAGCCAAGTCGCGTCAGCGTGCGCGCCATGACGTGGCAGAGATCGGCATCATCATCCACGTACATGATGTGCTGCCCGACGCCCTTCAGAACGACGCCCTCGAGCGTGGGAGCCGCGACTACCGAGTCGCTTTCCGCCGGGAGATAGATCACGAACTCGGTGCCGATCCCCGGCTCACTCGTCACGCCGATCGCACCGCCATTATCCCGGATGATGCCATGTACGACAGAAAGTCCGAGCCCGGTGCCCGCGTGTCCCTTGGTAGTGAAGAACGGCTCGAACAGGCGCTCGCGCACCTCGGGGCTCATGCCTGATCCGGTATCGGTGACCCGGAGACGAAGAAAACGGCCCGGAGTGAGCGCGCTGAGATAGGGAGAGAGCAAGGAAGAATCGGAGCTCGCCGTAATCACATCGAGCCGAACCAGCAGAGTTCCGCCGCTCTCGCGCATCGCGTACGCCGCATTTGTGCCGAGATTCATCATCACCTGGTGCATCTGCGTTTCATCGGCGCGCACCAACGGGAGCTGCGGCTCCAGCTCCGTTTTTATCTCGATGCTTCGCGGCAGCGTCGCGCGCAACAGCTGGAACGCTTCCTCGACCACTGGGCCCAACGCCATTGTACGCCGCGTCGCCTCCTGTCGCCGCGCGAACAGGAGGATGCGCCGCACGAGGTCGCGCGCCCGCGTGTTTGCCTTGAGAATCTCCAGGATGCTCTCGTTCACGGGAGAGCCCGGCTCTACGTCGAGCGCCGCGAGCTCCGCGTTTCCACCAATGGCCGCGAGCACGTTGTTGAAGTCGTGCGCGATCCCACCGGCGAGCGTCCCGAGCGCCTCCATCTTCTGCGCCTGCCGGAGCTGCGCCTCGATCGCCTGACGCTGACGCTCGACGACGAAGCTCTCAATGTGCCTGCGAAGCATCTCCGCCAGCGAGTCGATGAGTGCGCGCTCCTCGGCCAGAAACGGACCTTCATGCGCGGGTGGGTGCTCGTGCAAGTACGCGACCTGCAGCGTCCCGTCGCCATCGCTCGTCGCGAAATTCACAGTCTGAACCCATGGTGTTTCGCGCCATCCGGGAGACGTGGCGACCATCTCGCCGAAAGCAATTCGCGCACACGCATCATCAGCGTAAAACCACGCACCTGGCATCCTGGCCACCAGCTCCGTGAGCAGCAGCCGATCGAGCCCACTCGCGTGCTGGAGCAAGCGCGAGGCATCGTGGAGCAGGCGCAGCTCCTTGATGCGCTCGCCGAGGCTGATGACGACTCGCTCTCGTTCTGCTTCGGCGAGCGTGCGCTCAGTGAGCTCGTGTTGCGCTTCCGCCAGCGCTTTGCCAATCCGGCCGGTCGCGACGCGCATGGTTGCGAGCACCACGCCCATGAACAAACAGATCGTCAGCCAGCGCGCGACGGGGTTGTAGTCGAGCTGGTGAGCGGGGACGAACCCAGAGCTCTGAGCCGTGACCAGCCCAAGGCCAAGGACCGCGCAGGTAATAGCCATCATGACACCCGCGCGCTCGCCGAGCAGCAGTCCGGTGAGCATCGCCAGGATCAAGTACGCCTGAATGCCTGGGCTTCGGATCCCGCCGACTTCGGGGGCGTTGTACGTGACGAGCAGAACGAGCACAGACACGTACGTCCACGATGCCGCCCGGAGATGACCCCTGCCCGCCAGCCACAGCGCGACCAGCACCGTAGCATCAACGACCAGCAGATTTCGCGCGGAGATCCAGAAGGCCTCACGCTGCGCAAACATGACCACCGGCATGATGGCGGTCACGATCAGCGCGGTGGCCCACGCAACGTTGCGGAACAGGCGCGCGTCCGCGACCTGCAGCCCCTGGTCGAGCGGCGACTTGCCCGTGCTCGCGGACGAGAGACTGCGGGCGGGAGCTACTCCATCCGAACTGGATTGCATTACAGCCCTTACCCGTTGCGGAAATCCAGCGCTCGAGCCGCAGCATGCCCTGTGCACGCGCAGCATTGAGATAGAGGCGCTGCGCCCGGCGTGATCGTCCGTCCAACCTAACCCTATGCAGGGCTTTCAGGCTTCGCCAGTTACGCCGACGCAGCCTGCTCGATAAAGGTGCTACGCGCCCGTAGCGATCAGGGACCCTCGCACCGATAGCGCAGCCATACGATGCCGTCGTCGCGCCGCTCGACCTGCTCGAGGATCAGCCCTCGCGGCGCATCGGCGGCCGCGCCATCCAGATCGAAGAGCGCCGGCGTTCCCGCACGCGTGTCCGCGATGGGAGCGAGGAGCAGACTCACCTCGTCGATCAATCCGGCCTGCAGCATGCCGGCGTTGATGCGTCCTCCGCCTTCGAGCATCAGCGTGCGCACGCCGAATCGTTCACCGATCTTCTCGAGCGCGAGCGTCAGATCCACTTCGGGCGAGCCCGCGAGGAGATACGACACGCCCTGTTTCCGCAGAAAGGCGAGATAGTCGTCCGACACGCGCTCCGACAGGATCGCCACCACGTGGTCGCCGCTGATGTCGTTGGTGTTCCACGCCAGCTTTCCCCTCGCGTCGACCGCGAATGCCCACGATTCGTGCTCGCCGGGCGCGATGAAATCCTCGCGCTCGCCACCTTGATGCTCGCGCGCGATCTCCGCTTCGGATCTGCTCCCACCCGCGAACGGCTCCATAGTCACGCGGCCGCACAGCCATGCTTCCGCCTCGTAGCCCGCGTGCACCTGCTCGTACTGCCGGCGAACGGCGGCCGCTGCCGCGTCCGGCCATCCATCCACGACAATGCGTCCGTCGATTGACGTGGCCATGTGGCAGATGACTCGTGGGCGATGCGGAGTCATGACGCGATCGTCACGCGGACTGCGCACCGTACTGCGCGTCCGTCACGTGCTCCATCCAGTCGACGGCTTTTCCATCGAGCGATTCCTGAATCGCAAAGTGCGTCATGGCCGTGTTCGGCAATGCGCCGTGCCAATGTTTCTCGCCAGGCGGGAACCAGACGACATCGCCGGGCCGGAGCTCTTCGACCGGCCCGCCCTCGCGCTGCGCGCGGCCGAGGCCATCCGTGACGATGAGCGTCTGACCGAGCGGATGCGTGTGCCACGCGGTGCGCGCACCGGGCTCGAATGTCACCTTCCCCGCACCAACGCGCGCGGGCGCGGCCGTCTGGAACTGCGGGTCGATGCGCACCGTGCCGGTGAACCAATCCGCGGGTCCCTTCATCGAGGCCTGTGTTCCAGCGCGCGTGATGTTCATTGTCTTGCTCCTTGCTCGTGTAGTGATGTGCTCGAGATAGCGCACGACGCGGACCGTTCCAGCGTGCGGCGGGCATGCCGCTGGCAGAACAGTGAGGCGCACGTTTTCTCGAGCTGCTGCAAAGGAAGGTCTCACGATGCCGAATCGCCACGCAACCACTCGGCTCCGCAATCGCTCCGCCGCACAGGCGCGCCTCGTCGCTCGGCCGAGCGCGCCTCAGCGCGTGGCGGAGCCGGGATTGCACCATCTCGGACTCTCACGCACGCGCGACGCGATCCTCTACGTTCCAGGTGAACGCGCGGAAGCGGCTGTTCCGCTCGCCGTGATGCTGCACGGCGCCGGCGGAAATGCGCAGCACGGGATGTCGCTCGTGGAAGCGCTGGCCGAGCAGATGGGAATGCTCGTGCTCGCGCCGCCGTCGCGTGCAGAGACGTGGGATGTGATCCGTGGCGCCTACGGCCCGGATGTCTCCTTCATCGACGAGGCGCTCGCGGCGACGTTCGAGCGCTGCTCGATCGATCCGCACCGACTTGCGATCGGCGGCTTCTCCGATGGTGCGTCGTACGCACTCTCGCTCGGGCTCACGAACGGGGATCTGTTCACGCACGTGATCGCGTTCTCCCCGGGGTTCATGGCGCCTGCAGAGCAAGTGGGAGCGCCGCGTATGTTCATGTCCCACGGCACGCACGATACCGTGCTGCCGATAGATTCATGCAGCCGGCGGCTCGTTCCCGCACTCGAGCGCGCGGGCTACGATGTGCAGTATCGGGAATTCGACGGGCCGCACACGATTCCGCCGGAGATCGCGCGCGAAGCCGTCGACTGGCTGCTGACCTCCCCGGAATAGCGCCACCGCCGCTCCGTTCATCCTGGTGCGTGGCGCCGCGCTGTGAACTGCTCTCGCTGCTCGATCTGCTGAGGCGCGTTGCCCATAGGATCGACCTGTCTGATGTCGTAGCCGAGCGCCGGCGCAAGGCGCGAGACATCGACATTCCACTCGCTCCGCAATCTCTTGTACGTCTCGAAGCCCGCCTGCGTATCGCGCACCGTGGGGACGTGCGCCTGCTGCAGACGCAGCAGCGCCGCGTCATAGCGACGGCGCCACAGTTCCAGCGTGCGGCTATCTCGCTGCATCTCTGCCGTGCTGCCGGCGCCGAGGAAATTGTCCTCGAGAGCCCGCGCAAGCATCATTGATGCGCGCCAGAGCTGCGACGTGGCGCCCGATTCCTGGAGCCACGCGAACCGCTGCTCGTCGATCGCGCTGCGCAACAGGGAAACGGTATCCATCGACAGCAGAGTGAGCTCGGAAACCGCGTAGAAGCTCTCGTCGAATCGAAAGTAGAAGAGCACGGGATAGAAGTGATGCGCTTCCTTGAGCGCCGACATCTCGTCCGCCAGATCGGCAAGCACGCTGTAGCTGTTCGAGAACTGCCCCTCAGGCCCGAGTCCCGCCACCACCTCAGCCGCATCGTTCGTCTCGCCGGAGAGCAGATGCAGACGCAGTCCGACTGTGTTTCGACGCTGCAGCGCGTTGTAGACCTGCATGAGATACGTCAGCGTCAGCAATGTGATCGTCATGCCGATCAGGGAGAACAGGAGATAGAGCAGCTTGTAGCCGGCCGAGTGCGGCGAGAAATCACCGGCCGACACGATCGAGATCGCTCCCCCGCCTGCGACCAGTGCGGTCATGAAGTCACGCGGAGTCCCGCCATTGCCGGCGCGCACGGCGTCACCGAGCGCGGGATGGATCATCAGTGCAGCAGCGACGGAGAGCCCGAGGACCCACACGGTCAGCAACGCGAGGAGAATCACCGGGCCGCAGAATGAGAGCGCAAGCGGCCGCCACTTCCCCAGAAAGCGCGACGCATAGCGGAACGCCGCCCACAACGAGCGCCCGATGCGTTTGCTCAGGACGCCCGTGCCCATGCGCGCGTAGAGCACGGTGAGGAACACATCCGCAAGGATGAGCATCAGCAGCGCGGCGCCGGCGATACGTTCGACTGTGCCCATCATATGGTACGTACCTCCATTCGGCGTGGAGCGCTCCTGGGATCGGAGGAGAGTGTTGCCTCGGGTGGGTATGCGAATCGCAGCGAGAAGTGATCGAGCGTCCCCGGCAACGGCTGCGTTGCATCGAGGCGCTCGCCCGAGGACAGTCGCGGCACGCTGCTGCGCGTGAGCGCCGCGAGCATCGTGCTCGCGAGAAGCAGCACGAGCTCGCGCCCCGGACACCGGGCGGGACCATCGCTGAAGGGTACGAGACCAAGATCGCGCTCGGGCGAGCCACCGAGCCACGTCTCGGGAGCGAAGCGATCCGCGAATGGCAAGCGCGTCGCATCGCGGTGAAAGTACGGAGCGAAGATGAGCACGCCAATGTTCGCCGGCATCGTGCACCCATCCCACTCGGTCTCGGCGGTGCTCTGCCGGAGGATCATCGGCGTGGTCGCCCACAGGCGTACCGACTCGAGCACGCACGCGCGTACGAACGGCAGCTCCGGTGCAGGCGCACCCTCGCTCTCCGCTATCTCCGCACGTGCGCGCGCCGCCGGCGCAGGGTGCGTCGCGAGCAATGCGAGCGCGCGAAAGGAAGCGATGCCCGCGGAATCGAATGCGAAGAGCCACTGCGGCACCTGACCCGCGGGCGCTGCGTCGGGCGCCGTGTGCATCTTCGCCATTACGTGCGCGAGACTTCCCGGCTCCGCGCGATCGAGATGCCGCGCGAGCCTGCTCGCGAATCTCTCGTACAGCGCGCGACGCTTCGGGTGCAGGAATGCCCAGTTCGCGTCGCGACGCAGCTTCGCGAGAAGCCTCGTGAGCTCCTCATCGCCGCGCGCGCCATCGCCGAGCACGACACGGCGCACGATGCGATTCCATGCGGACGCGAAGCTGCGCCAGTCGAGCGTCCCGGCACCACGCGCTTCGGTGAGTAGCGCACCAGCCTCCTCTTCCACGACGGACGCAAAATGCGCGGCGAGACGGTGCCGGGGACAGCCGCTGTCCAACACCGCCTCGTTCAGCTCCCGTCGCTCCTCGCGCTCGGCGCCGCGAGAGATGAGCACACCGTCGGGCTGGAAGTGCGAGAGCAATGCATGCTTCTCGCTGGTGTCCGCCGCGAACGGCTCCGGCGTTCCATCGAGCACACGCCGTACATCGGCAGGCGCGAGCAGCACCGCCTGCACCCGACCCGGTGCGCGAATGATCACCGGACCATCACCATGTCGCTCGCGCAAGCGCTGCAGCGTGCGAACCGCGCTTCGGTCGAGCTCGAGACGCTGTGCGAATGCGACCATTGATCGCCGGCGAATGATCACGCCCTTGGCGATCGTCGGGACGAGGACGCGCGTCAGGAGCATCGCGGCCTCGCGCAACGACGCCGTCGCCAGAGGCGAGTCACGACGGCGCCCGGATGCGGCTGTCATCTCATGATCGATTTGAAACGTGCCGGACTACTGCGTGCATCTCATCGTCCTCGGTGCCTGAACCGCTAGGGCTGTCCGTGACCGCCGGATTCTCCCGCCACCTGGCCCGTCGCATAGCTCGAGTCCTGCGATGCGAGCAGCACGTACAGCGGGCCGAGCTCCGCCGGTTGTCCCGGACGGCTCAACGGCGTCTCCGCGCCGAACTGCGGAATTTTTTCAGGCGGCTGCCCACCCGTGACTTGCAGCGGCGTCCAGAACGGTCCGGGTGCGACCGCGTTCACGCGAATTCCCTGCTTGGCTACCTGCTTCGCCAACGCTTTCGTGAACGCCACGATCGCGGCCTTGGTGGGTGCGTAGTCGAGCAGATTCGGTGACGGATCGTACGCCTGCACCGACGCAGTGTTGATGATGCTGGACCCCGGTTTCAGATGCGGCACGGCGGCCTTCACGATCCAGAACAGCGCGTAGATGTTCGTCTTCATCGTCCAGTCGAACTGCTCCGTCGTCAGCTCGGCTATCGTCTGATGCGACTGCTGCCGGCCCGCGACGTTGACCACGATGTCGAGCCCGCCGAGCCCCTGCACGGCGTCGGCAACGAGCTTGTTGCAGAAGTTCTCGTCGCGAATGTCGCCCGGAAGCGGCACCGCTTTGCGTCCATCGGCGCGGATCAGCTGCACGACCTCGCGCGCATCGGGCTCCTCCGCCGGGAGGTAGTTGATCGCGACGTCAGCGCCCTCGCGCGAAAACGCGATCGCCGCCGCGCGTCCAATCCCGGAGTCGCCACCCGTGACGAGTGCCTTTCGTCCGGCCAGCTTCCCCGAGCCGCGATAGCTCCTCTCACCATGATCCGGACGCGGATTCATCTGCCCCGCGAGTCCCGGCCACGGCTGCGTCTGCGCGGGGAATGGTGGCTTCGGATACTGCGTCGTCGGATCCGTCATAGGGATTGATGCCCCGCTGGCCGCCGACGCTGTTTGCGCGCCGAGCTGCGGCGCGATTGCCGCGGCGGCGATTCCCGTTGCGATGTGCCCCAGCACCGTGCGGCGCGACATTGCGCCAGCGTCCTCTGAATCCATGCTGCTCTCCTCCACTGGCTCGAAAAGGTCGATCATTTCGGCTTCATGATCGGGACCATCGACGTGCGCACGCCGCGAATGCATCGCGCCCGCAGTGCAGATTACGAACGAGAGCTGGACGAGTTCGTCGAAAGAGGCACGTGCACATCCGGGACGAGCTCCTCCGCAAGATGCCGGAAGATCAATGCAGTATCGGCACGCTTCGTCGCAGGCCAGTCGGCGACGAGATCCCGAATGTGTTCGCGCCGAGCGCGCACCAGTGCGCCGAGCGCCGCGCATCCGCCGCTGGTCACCGCGCGCGCAGCGGCATCACCCTCAATGAAGTGCGCCTGCCGCAGCTCTTGCTCTGCCGCGCGCATGCGATCCGCGGACACACGCTGTTTCGCGCCGAGCGCAATCGGATCGAGCGCAGGATTCTGCTCGAAGCTCACGAGCAACCATGCGGCGGCGGCGCTCAACGACAACCCGGCGCGCTTTACCACCTGCTCGATGAACTGCCGCTGCACATCTCGGCTCGAGAGCAGCGACAGCCCTCGCAGAAACTCCGCTTCGGAGTCTCGCGCGCGCGGTTGCGCGAATGCGCCGGCCGACGCCGCGCCTGCGTCGCCTGCGACGGCTCCCACCGTCTTGCGCAGCGCCTGCTCGGGCATGAGCCACACCAGCAGAAAGCCAACCGCGACGATGCTCATCGCGACGAAGAACACGGTGTCGAGCGAGCGCGTGAATGCGAGCGCGTACGCCCGATGCACCTCCGGCGGCAGCGCAGCCAGCTGCCGCGCGGTGATTCCACGCGCGGTCGCCGCGAGATTCGCCGCCCCTGCAGGCATCGTCGCCGCGAGATTCACCGCGAGCCTCTGCGAGAACACGGCGCCCAGCACCGCGGTGCCGAGCGAGCCACCGATCAGGCGGAAGAGCGTCGCGCCCGACGTCGCGACCCCAAGGTCCTCGTAGGCCACCGCGTTCTGCACTGCAATCACGAGCACCTGCATCACCATCCCGAGGCCGAGCCCGAGCGTGAGCATGATCGCTGATGCTGTCAGGAGGCTCGTCGACGCACTCATGCGGCTGAGCAGGAAGAGCCCCACGGTCATCACCGCGGTCCCGACGGTCGGAAAGATCTTGTAGCGGCCCGTCCTGCTGATGAGCTGCCCGGAGAGGATCGAGGTGAACAGCATTCCCCCCATCAGCGGGAGCATTCGCAGTCCTGATGCGGTAGGAGACGCCTCCTTCACGATCTGTAGAAAGAGCGGCAGATAGACGACCGAACCGAACAGCGCGAAGCCAACGATGAAGCCAACGCTCGAGGTCACCGCCACGGTACGATTGCCGAACAGCCGCAGCGGCAGCACCGGCTCGGTCGCTCTCCGCTCGACAATAATGAAGAGCGCGAGCGCGATGACGGTCGTCGCGATGAGCGCGAGCATCGTCGGCGATTGCCACGCGTGGCTGCTGTCGCCGAGATTCGTGAGGAGCGTGAGGGCGGCGAGCACTACCGCGAGCAGCGCCGAGCCCGCGTAGTCGATCGCTCTGCTCACCCGAGCGCTGCCCGACGGAAGCGTCGCCGCAAGCACGATGAGCGCGACGATGCCGACCGGCACATTCACGTAGAAGATCCACCGCCACGTGAGGTGCGTGGTGAAGTAACCGCCGAGGAGCGGTCCGGCGATGCTCGCGCCACCGAACACGGCACCGAAGATCCCCTGGTATTTTCCGCGCTGCCGAGGCGAGACCAGATCGCCGACGACGGCCTGAGTGACGACCGTGAGCCCGCCCGCGCCGAGTCCCTGAAGTGCGCGGAAAGCAATCAGCTGCGTCATGTTGCGGCTGATGCCGCAGAGCGCCGAGCCGATGAGGAAGATCACGACGGCGCTCTGAAGCACGCTCTTGCGGCCGTAGAGATCGCCGAGCTTTCCATACACGGGCGTGACGACGGTCTGCGCGAGCAGATATGCGGTGACGACCCACGCGAGACGCTCGAGTCCGCCGAGCTCGCCGACAATGGTCGGAAGCGCCGTCGACACGATTGTCGAGTCGAGCGCGGCGAGCAGCATGACGAGCACGAGCCCGCTGAATGCCGCCCGGACCTGGGCTGGAGCAGGAAGGCCGGGCGTAGCGCTCGCGCTCTCGGCGCGTGGATCGGATGCGTCTGTCATGTCTGTGCGAAGAATGCCATTTCGGTGCCGGGGGCGCTCGTGAGCCTTCTTCAAACCCTTCGCTCCCCTTGCGCGTCTAAGGGTATGATCTTACTCTCTCCCTAGAGTCACTAGGGAAGCGCACACACGCGCGCCCGACGCCCGCTCGCCTCCCTCCTCCGCGCACACGAGGCTCCATGTTCACCAACGATTCCGGACTCCTCCAAGGCACCCTCGAGCTGCTCGTGCTCAAGACGCTGTCGTGGGGGCCCATGCACGGCTACGGAATCGCCAAGTGGATCGAGAGCGCCACCGACGATGTGCTCCGCATCGAGGAAGGCTCGCTCTATCCCGCGCTCTATCGCATGACGCGCCGAGGGTGGATCAAAGGCGTGTGGGGCGTGAGCGAAAACAATCGACGCGCCAAGTACTACCATCTCACGGCCGAAGGAAAGCGGCAGTTTCAGGAGCAGACGTTGGGGTGGCAGCGGTTTGCGGCGGCAGTCACGCAGGCGGTCGGCACCGTGACCGCCCCGTCCTGGGCGAGGTGAACGAGCGGGCACCACAGGCCGAGGTCGGCGACGAGCTGCAATTCCATCTCGAGCAGCGCATCCGCGACTACATCGCGCAGGGGATGAAATCCCAGAATCGCGCGCGCGACGCAGGCCGATCCGATCAGCGCGACGCGGTAACGCTAGCGCTAGACGGCTCTGGGCAACGTCAGCGTAAAGGTACTGCCCACACCGAGCGTGCTCTCGACGGAGACGTCGCCGTGCATCGCTCGCGCGAGATCGCGGCTGATCGCGAGCCCGAGTCCCGTGCCTTCGTGCTGGCTTGTGCGCGAGCGCCCGAGCTGAACGAACGGCTCGAAGATCGCGTCGAGCTGCTCTCTCGGAATTCCGACGCCGCTGTCTTGCACCGTGATGCACACCTTGTCGCCTTCGGCCGAGCAGCGCATGCTGATCTTGCCGCCGGAGCGCGTGAACTTGACGGCGTTGGAAAGAAGGTTGAGCACGATCTGCTCCGCCTTTACGCGATCTGCGAGTGCGACGACATTCGGCGGCGTGGGCTCGAGCGAGAGCACGACGTTTCGCGACTCGGCCTGCGCCGCCATGAGTGCGACGACCTCACCGACAATCCGATCGACGGGAACCGCGGCCACATCGTAGGTCACCTGCCCCGCCTCGATTCTGCTGAAGTTGAGCAGATCGGTGATGATGCCGAGGAGATGCTGCTGGCTGGCGCGGATGCGGGTGAGGTAGTCCTGTTGCTGCTGGGACACCGCTCCGGCGATTCCCATTGAGAGCAGCTCCGCGTAGCCGCCAATCGCGTTGAGCGGCGTGCGCAGCTCGTGCGACATCGCGGCGAGAAACTCGCTCTTGGTGCGATTCGCGACCTCGGCCTCCGTCGCGCGCCGCGTGTCGGCGAGCGCCTGCTCCTGCGCGGCGCGGCGTTCCGTGAGATCGCGAGTCACCTTCGCGAAGCCGATCAGCTCTCCGCCCGGATTGCGCACGGCGGTGACGACGACGCTCGCCCAGAGTCGAGTGCCGTCCTTTCGCAGACGCCAGCCCTCGTCCTCGAAGCGTCCTTCGCGTCCCGCGACGAGCAGCTCGAACGCCGGCTTCCCCGCGTCGATCTCCTCCTGCGGATAGAAGATCGAGAAGTGTTGGCCGATGATCTCGGTCGAGGTGTAGCCCTTGATCCGCTCGGCGCCCTCGTTCCAGCTCACGATATGGCCGCTCGGGCTCAGCATGAAGATGGCGTAGTCCTTCACGCCCTGAACGAGCAGACGGAAGCGCTGCTCGCTCTCACGCAAAGTCTCCTCAGCCGCGCGCCGCTCGGTGAGATCGCGCGTGACTTTCGCGAATCCGACGTGCGTACCGTCGTCATCGAAGAGCGCCGTGATGATGACGTTGGCCCACATCCGGGTGCCGTCTTTCCGAATGCGCCACCCTTCATCCTCGAAGCGACCGTCGCGGATCGCCATCGTCAGCTCCCACGCCGGCTTTCCGTTGAGCTTGTCGCTCTCGGGATAGAAGTTGGAGAAGTGACGGCCGATGATCTCGCTCGCAGACCATCCCTTGAGGCGTTGGGCGCCTTCGTTCCAGCTGAGGACGTGCCCCGTGGTATCGAGCGCGAAGATCGCGTAGTCGCGAACACGATCGACGAGCAGCCGATACAGATCGGAGTGTTCCATGATCGCGGCCGCCGCAGCCGTGCTCGACGTAGCTGTCGGCACAATGCGAGGGCGGACGCTCGTGGAGGCACGAGGGGATCTGCTCCGATCTTCTGGCGGCATCACGAGTTAAGTGGGATCAATGCGCGACGTGCTCCTCAAATGACGACGGAGCATACTCTGCGGTACGGGCCAGCATAAGGTGCGGGCGGAATTCTCTGCATGCTGTGTGCCGAGCGTGGACCGCGCCTGAATGGGCGCGGCTAGATTGTGACTATGCGCACCCTAATTCCAGAATGAGAGTCGTAGGCGGGAAGCTCGCGGGGCGCGATCTGGTGTCGCCGCAGGACCGTCGCGTGCGCCCCACTGCGGAGGCGGTGCGCATTGCCATGCTCGACTTCGTGCGCGACGAGCTTCCCAATGCGCGCGTGCTGGAGCTCTTCGCGGGAACGGGAGCGATCGGGATCGAAGCGCTCTCGCGCGGCGCGAAGAGCGTCGACTTCGTCGAGTTTCGCCCCGACAGCCTGCACGCGCTGCGCGCCAACATCGCGAAGCTTCGGCTGCGTGACTCGACGCGCGTGTTCAAGCGCGACGCGCTCCCTTACGCCGCAATGCTCGGGCCATCGAGTTACGAGATTGCGTTCGCCGATCCGCCTTACGAGTCACGACAGCTCGACCGCGTGATTGCGAGCTGGGATCTCACGAAGTTCTCTCGCGTGCTCGTCGTCGAACATGCGGTCACGCACGAGATCCCGCGCGGCGCGAGCTCGCGCACGATCGATGAGACGAAGGTGACCGTTTATCGAGCCTGAGCGCTTGGCGCGCCTAACGCGCCTGGGCCTCAGTAGGCTGCGTCTCATCCGTCGCGCTGCGCTTCGCCGGTGATGCGCCGAGCGCCTTGCGCACGGCGGGTGCGACAATGTTGCCGAGCAGCTCGATCGAGTGCATGACCTGCCGGTGCGGCATCGTGCCGACGCTCATCTGCATCAGGAAACGCTGGTGCGCGAAGAGCTCGTGCTCATACAGGATCTTGTCGATCACTTCATGCGGATCCCCGACGAGCAGCGCGCCGCGGGGTGACCGCTCGAGCTCGAACTTCGCGCGCGTGGGCGGCGACCATCCGCGCTCGCGGCCAATGCGCCCCATGACATCGAAGTATGGTGGGTACGCCTCGTCCGCCGCCTGGCGTGACGTGTCGGCGATGTAGCCGTGCGAGTTGATGCTCACCGGGAGCGTCGCGGGATCGTGCCCGGTACGCTTCGCTGCCTCGCGATAGAGATCGACCATCGGCTTGAATCGCGCGGGCTCTCCGCCAATGATCGCGAGCGCCATCGGCAGCCCCAGCGATGCGGCACGCACGACGGATTGCGGCGTGCCGCCCACGGCGACCCACACGGGCAACCGGTTCTGCGCGGGGCGCGGAAACACCGAGCGGTCGTGAATCGGCGCGCGATGCTTGCCGCTCCACTCCACGTTCTCGCTCCCGCGCACCTTGAGGAGCAGCTCGAGCTTCTCCTCGAACAGCTCATCGTAATCGTCGAGATCGTAGCCGAAGAGCGGGAATGACTCGATGAACGAGCCGCGTCCCGCCATGATCTCGGCACGGCCGTGCGACAGCAGATCGAGCGTCGCAAAATCCTGGAACACGCGCACGGGATCGTCGGAGCTGAGCACCGAGACCGCGCTCGTGAGGCGAATGCGCTTGGTGCGCATTGCGCCCGCGGCGAGTACGACGGCGGGCGCCGAGGCGACGAAATCGGGGCGGTGATGCTCGCCGACCCCGAACACCTCGAGTCCGAGCTGGTCTGCCAGCTCCATCTCCTCGAGGAGGTCGGCGAGGCGCTGCTCCGCGCTCACCAGATGCCCGGAGGCATCCGGTGTCCGCTCGGCGAAGGTGTAGATCCCGATTTCCATGTGCGTGCGCTGTTTAGGCCGCGACTGCGGGACGGCGAGCGAACAAATTACCCACGCCGCCGAGGATGCCGATGGCGAGTGCTGCGATCGCGAGCGTCGGCGTGTAGAGCGACGTCAGCCCGAGCAGCGCGTCGAGCGAGTAGCTGCCGTAGCCGATGAGCGCGAGCCCCGCGGCGACGGTGCCGTAGAAGAGCGCGAGCTCGATGCCGTTCGACGCAGCGAACAGCCCGTTCTTCCAGTGCACGGAGACGGCCGCAACGATCATGACGGAGAGCATGAGCGCCGGACCGATCGGTCCGAGCAATCCGAGCGCGACGAGCAGACCACTCACGACTTCCGTTGTCGCAGCGACCGTCGCGAAGAACCGGCCCGGACGAAAGCCGATCTGCTCGAAGAACATGCCGGTACCGGCGATACCGTGGCCGCCGAACCAGCCGAACAGCTTCTGCGTTCCGTGCGCGGCCATGAGGAGCCCGACCACGAGCCGGACGACGAGCAAACCGACGCTGAGGGTCGCGAGATCAATGACTGAGTTGGACATGGTGAGGTTCCTGTGACTATGGAATTTCGCAAAGTGCCTGTTATAACAAGCAATTAGCCACCGGAAAGGTTCACCAGGCTTCCCGGATTCGCTCCAGGGTCTCGATCAGGGCCTTAACGCTCCTCGAGGACAGGCGCTCCATTCGCCCGCCTTCGGCCTCGATCAACGCCGGAGTCACGGTTGCGACGAGCCGCCGCCCCTTGGGCGTGATGCGCACGGTCACGTGGCGCCGGTCTGTGGAGTCACGCTCCTTGCTCACGAGCCCCGCCTCCTCCATGCGGTCGATCAGCCGTGAAACGTCGGGCACACTGGAGATCAACCGCTCCCCGATCTCGCGCCCGCACAGCCCGGCTGGACCGGCACCCTGCAGAATGCGCAGCACGTTGTACTGCGTCGTCGTCAGGCCGAATGGCCGGAGCAGCTCGTTGAACGCGTGCTCGAGCACACTCGCCGTCCGCAGGATCGAGAGCATCGCCTCGTCCGTCGGCCGCTCGAACGGCTTGGTCTGCTTGATCTCGTCCTGGAGGTGATTCGCCATGTGCTCTCAATGCTTGTTATAACAGAAATGTTCGCCCGCTCCGCTTTAGAGCTCGAAGCGCCAGAGGTTGGCGCTTTTCTCCACGTCCCGCAGCCGATGCGCGCGCACGCGGAACACGCGTTCGAGCACGTTCGCCGGAATCGCGCGCGCGTCATCCGCGCTCACCGCCACCGTTCCACGCTCGAGCAACACGAAGCGATCCCCGTACTCGAACGCCATGTTCAGGTCGTGCAGCACCGCGATCACGGTGATCCCAGGCGTCAGAAGCTCTCGCACCACGCTCAATATGTGCAGCTGATAGTGCACGTCGAGCCCTCCCGTGGGCTCGTCGAGAAAGAGATAGCGCTCGGCGCCGCTCGCAGCTTCTTCCTCGCCATCGCTCCAGATCTGCGCCAGCACCCGCGCGAGATGCACCTTCTGCTGCTCGCCGCCGGAAAGAGTCGGATACGGCTGGTCGCGCTTCTCCTCCATTCCCACGATCTCGAGCGCGCGGCTCACGATCTCCGCATCGCCGCCAGTCGGCACACGCCCGTAGTGCGGATAGCGCCCCATTAGCACGACGTCGCTCACCGGGAGCGAGAACGCGAGCTCCACGTGCTGCGAGAGCACCGCCCGCGTGCGCGCGAGCGGCTCCGGTGCGAGCTCCGCGATCGAGCGGCCGCCGTACCGCACCTCCCCGCTCGTCGGCCGCACGAGCCCCGTGGCGATGCGCAGCAGCGTCGACTTCCCCGCACCATTTCGCCCGAGCACCACGTTGAGCTTCCCTGGCTCGAACCGCACGCTCACGCGATCGAGAATGAGCGCGCCGCCCGCACGAAACGACACGTCGCGCAGCTCGACGCCATGGAGCTCATCCCCATGTATATCAACCATAAAAACCCGCACTCCCCTTCCGCTGCTCCCTCAGCAGAATCCACAAGAACACCGGCGCGCCGATCACCGCCGTGATGATCCCGATCGGCAGCTCCGCCGGCGGAATCACCTCGCGCGCCGCGACGTCCACCATCACCATCATCGCCGCGCCGAGCAGCGCCGAGGCCGGGAGCAGAAACTCGTAGCTCGATGAACGCATCATCCGCAGCACGTGCGGCACTACGAGCCCCACGAACGCGATCACACCCACCATCGCGGTGGTCGCCGCCACCATGATCGTGTTGATCACGAGCAGCCGCGCGATCAGCCGCCGTGGATCGGTGCCGAGATACGCCGCTTCATCCTCGCCCAGCATCAGCGCGTTGAGCGGCTTCGCGTAGCCGAGCGCGATGCCGAAGCACAGGGCGAAGCACACGCCCACGAGTACAACGCCGCGCCAGTCAGCGGTCGTGAACGTCCCCAGACTCCAGAAGGTGATGTTCCGCGCTTGCGGGATCGCGCGCGATGTACGACAGAAACCCCGTCCCCGCGCTGCACACGGCGTTCACCGCGATCCCCGCCAGCAGCAGCGTGAACACGTTCACCTTTCCGAACGATGACGAGACTCGATATACGATGATCGTCGCCACGAACGCGCCTGCAAATGCGAGCACCGGCACTGCGAACGCGCCGAGCGGCGCGCTGAACGCCAGCACGCCCGTGCCGCCGCCGAGCACGAAGATCAGCGAGGCGCCGAGCGCCGCGCCAGCGGAGGTGCCGGCAAGTCCGGGCTCCACGATTGGGTTGCGAAACAATCCCTGCATGAGCGTGCCGGACACGCCGAGCACCGCGCCCGTGAGCGCCGCGAGCAGCACGCGCGGAAGCCGGAGCTGCAGGAACACGTTCCGCCCGAGCGCATCCGACTTGGCGATTGGGATCCAGCCGGCGCTCTGCGCGATGTAGCTCGCGATGCGCGCGGGCGTGAAGGTGAACGCACCGAGACACGCGCTCGCGATCAGCGCGGCGAGCAACACCAGCGCGAGCGTGAGATAGACGACCGCGTTCGAGCGCCTCGTGTCGCTCACGATGCCGCGAATCAGGGGCGGCCCGCGGAAGCCACCGCCGGATGCAGCCGCTCCACCATCTTCCGCAACACCTCGGGCGTGCGGGGTGAGAAGTACATCACCTCGCTCTCGTCCACGCGATACACTCGCCCCGACTTGGCCGCGGGCGTGAGCGACACTCCGGGCTGCGCCGCGAACTTCTCCGCGCTACCGAGCCGGTCGAACCCCACGTCCGTCGCAATGATCACGTCGGGCGCCGCCTTCGCAATGAGCTCCGGCGTGAGCCGCAGCATCCCGCCCGTCGAGTCGATCGCGTTCACGCCGCCGGCCCACGCGATGATCCGGTCCGCTGTGGACCCGCGCTTGAGGCCGAGGTAGTCGTTCACGAGCTGGCCGAAGTGCATCACGAGCACGCGCGGCTTCGGCCCCGCCGCCCACTTCGTGCTGTCCGCGAGCGCGCTCGCCATCCCCGTCTTCCACGCGCTCACCACGGAGTCCGCCTGCTTCTCGTGATGGAACTCGCCGCCAAGCCGCTGCATGAGCGCCTGCGCGCTATCGAGCGTGGATCCCGGCGCGAGCACGACCACCGGAATTCCCACCTTCTTCACCTGCTCCACCACGGCATCGGGTCCGAGATTCCCATCCGTCAGCAGCATCGTCGGCCGAATCGAGATGATCCCCTCGGCGCTCAGCGCGCAATGGTAGCCCACCGACGGCAGCTTCGTGATCGCCGCCGGATACACCGACGTGAGATCGCGCGCCACGAGCACCGACTCGGCGTGGATGTCGTAGAGGAACTCGTTGATCTGCTTCGAGACGCACACCACGCGCGGGCCGCTGCCGGCACCGCCGCGGCCGCACGCGAGCGCCGCGACCACGAGCAACAGTCGCGCGGCTCGCGCGCGACCGCTTACGCCCTTGCGGGCTCCGGCGGCGGCACCACGGCCCCCTCTCGCGCCTCGCGCCGCTTCTCTCCACGTCCACGAATCCATGTCTGCAGCTCGTCGAGATAGGTGTAGAACACCGGCGTAACGTACAGCGTGACGAGCTGCGAGAACGCGAGGCCGCCCACCACGGCGACGCCGAGCGGCCGGCGCGTCGATGCGCCGGCGCCCCAGCCGATCGCGATCGGCAGCGCGCCCATGAGCGCGGCCATCGTCGTCATCATGATCGGGCGGAAGCGCACGCTCGCCGCCTTCACGATCGCCTGCTTCCGGCGTGCTGTGATCCGTTGCGCTCGGCCTCGATCGCGAAGTCGATCATCATGATCGCGTTCTTCTTCACGATGCCGATCAGCATGATCAGCCGACGAAGCCGTACACGTCGAGATCGAGTCCGAAGATCATGCAGCGTCACGAGCGCGCCGAACGCGGCGAACGGAAGGCCGGAGAGAATCGTGATCGGATGGATGAAGCTCTCGTACAGCACGCCGAGAATGATGTAGATGACGAACACGGCGAGCCGAGCAGCAGCGCGAGTCCCTGCTGCGTGCCCATGAACGCCTGCGCGAGCCCGGAGAAGCTCGCGACCACCGTCGCCGGCAGCACTGGCCTTCGCATCGTCCTGCACCGGTCTTCACCGCGCTCGCCGAGCGAGACGCCCGGCGCGAGGTTGAACGAGATCGTCACCGACGGGAGCTGCCCCGCGTGATTCACCGTCACGGGCCCGTTGCCGAGCGTGAACTTCGCGACGGCGTTGAGCGGCACGAGCGTTCCCCGTGGTCGAGCGCACCCAGAGCTGAGCCCAGCGACGGAATGTCCTGCTGGAACTCCGGCAGGAGCTCCATCACCACCCAGTACTCGTTCGTCGACGTGTAGATCGTCGACACCTGCCGCTGCCCGAACGCGTCGTACAGCGTGTTCTCGATCTCGCGTCGCGGACACGCCGAGCTGGCCGGCCTGCTCGCGGTCGATGTCGACGGTCACCTGCGGATTGTCGATCAGCAGATCGCTCGTGACGTTCGTGAGCCTGGTGCTCGCTGCTGCAGCGTCGCCTCGAGCTCGCGCCGCCGCAGTGTCGAGCGCGACGATGTCGCCGCTCTGCAGCGTGAACTGGTAGAGGCTCTTCGACGTGAGCCCGCCGATCGGAGATCGCCGGCGGATTCTGCACGAATACCGAGATGTCCGGCACGCTCGGCGACGTCCTGCGAGATCTGTCGCGCGACATCGTCGGCGCTGTGCGTGCGCTCGGTCGAGCGGCTTGAGATCGATCGTGAGCTGCCCCTGATTCGCCGCGGCGCTCGTGCCGACCGACGACGTGACGCGACAGCACGTCCGGATTCTTCGTGACGATGTTCGCGGCGATCTGCCTGCTGGTGCTCGATCAGCCGTCGAACGACACGCCCTGCGCCGCCTCGGTCGTCGCCGAGCAGCTGCCCGGTGTCGCTGCTCGGGAAGAACCCCTTCGGCATCGACCACGAACAGCACGATCGTCGCGACGAGGATCACGCGCCGAGAAGACCAGCGTCGAGCGCGCGCCGCGCCATCACCCAGTCGAGGCTGCGCTCGTAGCCCTGCAGCCAGCGCGATCGTAGACGCGCTCGGTCGCGTTGTAGAAGCGCCCGTGCTCCTTGCCTTGGTCGGCGCGCAGGAAGCGGCTCGACAGCATCGGCGTGAGCGTGAGCGACACGAAGCCCGACACGAGGATCGCGACGCCGATCGTCACCGCGAACTCGTGGAACAGCTTGCCGATGATTCCGCCCATGAACAGGATCGGGATGAACACCGCGGCGAGCGAGAGCGTCATCGAGATGATCGTGAACGCCGACCTCCGCGAGCCCTCGATCGCCGCCTGCAGCGGCGGCTTCCCCATCTCCATGTGGCGCACGATGTTCTCGAGCATCACGATCGCGTCGTCCACCACGAAGCCGACCGCGAGCGTGAGCGCCATCAGCGACAGGTTGTCGAGGCTGTAGCCGCAGCAGGTACATCACCGAGAAGGTGCCGATGATCGACATCGGCAGCGCGAGGCTCGGGATCACCGTCGCCGAGAGGTTGCGCAGGAAGAGGAAGATCACGAGCGACGACGAGCACGAGCGTGAGCTCGAGCGTGAACTTCACGTCGTTCACCGATTCCTCGAATCGTCGTCGCGCGGTCGTAGAGCACCGCCACATGCACCGAGGGCGGGATCTCGAGCTTCACGCGCTCGAGCGCCGCCTTCGCGGCGTTCGACACCTTCACGGTGTTCGTTCCCGGCTGTCGCTGGATCGCGAGCACGATCGCGCGCTGGCCGTTGTACCAGCTCGCGGTCTTGTTGTTCTGCACGTCGTCGCTCACGCGGCCGACGTCGCGTGAGATGGACGGGCGCGCCGTTCCGATACGCGACGACCATGTTGCGGAACTGATCCGCGTTCTCGAGCTGCCCGGTCGCCTGCACCGTGAGCGCGACCTTCGGGCCCCACAGCACGCCCGTCGGCAGGTTGACGTTCTGGTTCGTCGATCGCCGTCGTGACGTCCTCGAGCGCGAGATTGCGCGTCGCGAGCTGCCTCGGGTCGAGCTGGATGCGCACCGCGTACTTCTGCGCGCCGTACACGAGCACCTGCGCCACGCCGCCCACCATCGAGAGCCGCTGCGCGATCGTCGTCTCGCCGATACTCGTCGAGCTGCGAGATCGGCACCTCGGTGCACGTGAGCGCGAGCGTCAGGATCGGCGCGTCGGCGGGATTCGTCTTCTGATACGACGGCGGCAGGATGCCCTGCGGCAGCTGCCGCAGCGTCTGCGCGATCGCCGCCTGCACGTCCTGCGCGGCCGCGTCGATGTTCCGGTCGAGCGCGAACTGCACGACGATCTGCGTCTGCCCGAGGCTCGACGTCGACGTCATGTTGTCGATGCCGGCGATCGTCGAGAACTGCTTCTCGAGCGGCGTCGCGACCGTCGCCGCCATCGTCTCCGGGCTCGCGCCCGGCAGGATCGCGCGTCACGGTGATCGTCGGGAAGTCGACGTTCGGCAGATCGCTCACCGGCAGCTGCCGGTACGCGACGATGCCGAAGAACAGGATCGCGATCATGACGAGCGACGTCATGATCGGCCGCTTGATGAACAGCGTCGTCACGCCGCCGCGGTGGGGCGGCTGGTCTCCTACTGCTGCAGCCTTCTCGTGGTCTTCAGTCGCCATGCGCCAGTCCATGATCCAGTGTTGCGCGGCCCGCGCGCTCCCTGCGCTTCGTGTGCCTCGCGAGCCAGTCCTGCAGGTCGTCGAGGTAGGTGTAGAACACCGGCGTCACGTAGAGCGTCACGATCTGCGAGAAGGCGAGCCCTCCCACGACGACGATGCCGAGCGGCCGGCGCGATGCCGCGCTCGCGCCGACGCCGATCGCGATCGGCAGCGTGCCGACGATCGCCGCGACCGTCGTCATCATGATCGGCCGGAAGCGCACGCTCGCCGCTTCGCTGATCGCCTTGCGCCGGCGTACTGTGCTCCGCGCGCTCGTGCTCGATCGCGAAATCGATCATCATGATCGCGTTCTTCTTCACGATGCCGATCAGCATGATCACGCCCACGTAGCCGTACACGTCCAGCTCCTGCCCCGTCACGAACAGCGCGAGCAGCGCGCCGAACGCCGCGAACGGCAGCCCGGTGAGAATCGTGATCGGATGGATGTAGCTCTCGTACAGAATCCCGAGCACGATGTAGATGATGAACACCGTGATCAGCAGCAGCACGCCGAGCCCCTGCTGCGACGCCTGGAACACCTGCGCCGTTCCCGAGAAGTTCGCGGTGATGGTCGCCGGCAGCATCGCAGCGAGCCACGCGATTTACCGCGGCGACCGCGCCGCTCAGGCTTCCCCCCGGCTGCAGATTGAACGAGATCGGTCACGCTCGCGAGCTGCCCGGAGTGCGCCACGCTGCTCGGCCCCGTGCTCCGCTCGAACTCGGCGACGTCCGAAAGCGGTACGAGTCTGCCGTTCGAGCTGGTCACGTACAGCTTGGTCAGCGCGTTCTCATCCATCTGCGCACTCGGCACCAGCTGCATCAACACCCAGTACTCGTTCGTGCTCGTGTAGATCGTGGACGTCTGCTGCTCGCTGTACGCATTCGCGAGCGCTCGCTCGATCGCCGCCGGCGTCACGCCGAGCACGGAGGCGCGGTCGCGATCGATGCGCACGGTGACCTGCGGATTGTTGTTCTGCAGGTCCGTCGTGACATCGGTGAGCGGCGGCGTCGTGCGCAGCTTCGCGGCGAGCTGCTGCGCGCTCGCGTACAGCGCGAGTGAGATCGTGCCCCTGCAGCGTGAACTGGTAGAGGCTCTTCGAGCTTCGCCCGCCGATGCGAATGCTCGGCGGATTCTGGACGAACACCTGCAGCCCCGGGATGCCGGACATGCCGGCGCGTGAGCTCGCGCACCATCTGGTCCGCCGGCGGCCGCTGCCCCGCCGGCTTGAGCACGATGTTGAGATTGCCCTGATTCGAGTTGCCGACGTTCGACATGTAGCCTTCGATGTTCGTGTCCCGCGAGAGCGCCTTCATCGCGAGCGTCTGCAGCCGCACCATCTCCGTATACGACGTGCCCTGCGCGGCTTCGGTCGTGGCCGATCAGAAAGCCGGTATCATCCGCCGGGAACAGCCCCTTCGGGATGATCACGAAGAGCACGCCGGTCGCGACGAGAATGAGCGCCGAGAACACGCAGCGTACAGCGGGCGATGCCCCATCACCCACGCGAGGCTCCGCTCGTAGCCGTGCAGCGCCGCGTCGAACACGCGCTCGAACGCGTTGTACAAGCGCCCGTGCGTTCGGCTCCTTCTGCGACTTGAGAAAGCGCGCGCACAGCATCGGCGTGAGCGTGAGCGACACGAAGCCGGACACGAGGATCGCGATCATGATCGTGACCGCGAACTCGCGGAACAGCCGGCCGATGATCCCCGCCATGAACACGAGCGGAATGAACACGGCCGCGAGCGACAGCGTCATCGACAGGATCGTGAAGCCGACCTCTGCGGCGCCATCGAGCGCGGCCTGCAGCGGCGGCTTCCCCATCTCGATGTGGCGCACGATGTTCTCGAGCATCACGATCGCGTCGTCGACCACGAAGCCCACGGCGAGCGTGAGCGCCATGAGCGAGAGATTGTCGATGCTGTAGCCGAGCAGGTACATCACCGAGAAGGTGCCCGACGATGGCCATCGGCAGCGTGAGGCTCGGGATCAGCCGTCGCCGTCAGGTTCCGCAGGAAGAGGAAGATCACCATGACGACGAGCGCGAGCGCCAGCACCAGCGAGAACTTCACGTCGCTCACCGCCTGCCGGATTCCCACCGAGCGGTCGTAGCGGATCGTCAGCTGCACCTGCTTGGGAATCGACGGCGCGAGCTCGGCGAGCGCCGCCTTCGCCGCATCGGCGACCTCCACGGTGTTCGTGCCGGGCTGGCGCGTGACCGCGAGCACGATCGCGCGATCGCCGTTGTACCAGCTCGCGTTCTTGTCGTTCTGCACGTCGTCGTACACGCGCCCGAGATCGCCGAGGTGCACCGGCGCGTTGTTGTACTCGGCCACGACCATGTTCCGGAACTGCGTCCGCGTCATAGAGCTGGCCGGTGGCCTGCACCGTGAGCGTGCGGTTGTTGCCGTACAGCACGCCGGTGGGGAGCGTGACGTTGTTCGTGCGCACCGCCGTCGCGACCTGGCTCACGCTCAGGTTGCGCGCCGTGAGCTGCGCGGGATCGAGCTCGATCCGCACCGCGTACTTCTGCGAGCCGAACACGCATCACCTGCGCCACGCCATTCGACCATCGACAGCCGCTGCGCGATCGTCGTCTCGGCGACTCGTCGAGATCCGAGAGGCGCATGTCGCTGCGCGGTGAGCGCGAGGAAGAGAATCGGCGCCGCGGCCGGATTCTGCTTGCGGTACGACGGCGGGATGATCGTACGGCGGGAGCTGGGCGAGCGTGCTCGAGATCGCGGCGTTCACGTCCTGCGCGGCGGCGTTCGACATCGCGGTCGAGCGCGAACTGCATCGTGATCGAGGTCGAGCCCGAGCCCGCTCGACGACGTGATGTTGTCGATGCCCGCGATCGCGGAGAACGACTTCTCCAGCGGCGTGGCGACGGTGGCGGCCATCGTCTCGGGGCTCGCGCCGGGAAGGCTCGCGTTCACGGAGATCGTGGGATAGTCGACCGTGGGCAGATCGCTCACGGGCAGCTTGCGATACGCCACGATCCCGAACACGAAGATCGCCACCATGACCAGCGTGGTCATGACGGGACGGCGAATGAAGAGGGCCGGGATGTTCACGCGCGCGCTCGCTTCGCTGCTACGGCGTGTTGGGCGAGCCCGATGTTGCGGGCGCGGTGGGTGTTCCCTGCCTGCGGCGCGTCTGGCCGTTCGCCGCGTTGGTGCCGCCCGCGCCGCGCCCTCTGCGCGCACTGCTGTCGCCGCCCGCCATCCCTACACTCGGCGTGCCGCCCTGCCTCGCATTGCCTGGCGGGCCGCCCGCGGAGTCTGCTGCGCTCGCGACACTAACCTTCGCGCCGGCGTTGAGCCGCGACTGGCCGCTCAGCACCACGTGCTCGCCATCGCGCAGCCCGGCGGTGATCACCGAGACGTTTCCCTGCGTGCGCTCGACGCGCAACCTTGCGCTGCTGCGCGGTGCTCGCGCTGTCGATCACGTACACGTACGTCCCCTGCTGTCCCGTTACCACCGCCTCGGCTCGGCACGCACGAGCGCATTCTTCTCGTCGAAGAGATGGAGCGTGGACGACACGAACTGCCCGGCCCAGAGCGTCTTGTCCGTGTTCGGAAAAGTCGCCTTGAGCATCACGGTTCCTGTGAGCGTGTCCACCGTGTTGTCGACGAAGTAGAGCGTGCCACGCGCCGGCGCGATCTGCGCGAGCAGATTCACCGCATTCGGATCCACACCGGACGCCTGCTCCGCGTCACCACCTGCACCGGGAGGTCCACCCGCCGTGTCCTGCGCGCTCTGCCGCGCGCCGCCTGGCACCGCGGTGACCGGCAGCTGCCCAGTGCCGCCGTACTTCTGGATGAGCGGCAGATCCGTGGCGGGAATCGGAAAGCGCACCAGGATCGGGCTGATCTGATTGATCACGACGAGCGGTGTCGATCCGCCGGCGTGCACGACGTTCCCCTCGCGCACGAGCAGTCCGCCCGTGCGTCCTGCGATCGGCGCGCGAATCTGCGTGTTGCCGAGATTGAACTTCGCGTTCTCGACGGCGGCTTCGTCCGCCTGCACCGTGGGCCGCGGATGCGCCGGCCGTCGCGCGCTGCTGGTCCGCCTGCTCCTGCGTCACGTAGTCCTGCTTCACCAGCGACTCGTAGCGCGAGACTTCCTTCTGCGCGTTCGCGTTCGTTTCCTTGTCGCGCGCGAGATTCGCGAGCGCCTGCTGGTACGCCGCCTGATACGGCCGCGGCTCGATCTGAAAGAGCAGATCGCCCTTCTTCACGTCCTGTCCTTCGCGGAAGTAGACCTTGGTGATGATGCCGTCTACCTGCGCGGTGATCGCGGAGGTGCAAGCGGGGCGACGACTCCGTTCGCCTGGATCTCGAACGGCACATCCGCTCGCGACGCGGGCACGACCGTTACGGGCACCGCCTGCGTGGGCGGCTTCTGCGCCGTCTTCGCACAGGCGGCAGGCACTACGGCGAGTGCGAGCGCGAGCGTCGAAGTTCGGGCGAAACGAGCAGTGAACGCGGAGTCGATCATCGTTTGGGACCGGTGGTAGAGTCGTGCGTGATCGGGATGGGCGTCTCGCCGTGCACGCCGAGCACGCCCACGTCGTGCGCGAGCTGGGCCAGCGCCGTCGCCCACGTCCATCGGGTTTGCGATTGCTGCGCGCGGGCGCTCGCGAGCGCCGCCTGTGCGGTGAGCAGGTCGAGAATCGTGCCGACACCGGCCTTGTACCGCCCGCGCGCGACATCCTCGGATTGCCGTGCGCTGGCGAGCAGGACGTCGGCGGTGCGCACGCGCGCGGCGGCCGTGTGCAGCGACACGTACGACGTCACGACCTGATTCGACACCTGCATTGCGGAGCACGTTGGTACTCGCGCGCTGCTCGTCCACGCGCGACTGTGCGGCCGCGACATCGTACTGGAGCGAGAAGCCGTTGAAGATCGGAATCGTCAGGCCGAGCGTGAGCGCGTAGTTGTTGCCGTTGAAGTGCTGAAGATTCGAGTAGTTCCGGCCAAGGCTCGCGCCGGCCGTGATGCGACGGAAACTCATTCGAGCGAGCGACGCGCACTTCCTGCTGCGCCTGCAGAATGCTCACGCGCGCCGCGGCCAGGTCGGGGCGATTGTCGAGCGCGCTCACGATAAGCGAGTCGGCGCTCGCGGCGGCTGAGCCGATCGGACAACGAGTCGGAGGGCATCGCGACCTCGAATGCGGCGTCCGCGCGCAGCCCCATCGCCGTCGCGAGATTGCCGTGATTCGTGCGCACCGTCCCCGAATCCGTCTCGAGATCGAGCTGCGCCTGCGACAGCACCGTCTGCGCCTGGAGCACGTCCGCGATCGTCGCGACGCCGCTGTTGTGGCGCACCTGCGCCGCGATCAGGTTCGTATCCGCCTCGGCCACCGTCTGCAGCTGCGCCCGCACGAGCTCGCGCGCGGAGACGTAGCGAAGTAGGCGTTCTCGGCCTGCAGCACGACGTTCTGCAGCGTCGCGTTGTAGTTGAGATCCACCGCGATCGTGTTCTCGCGAGCCGCGCCGATCGTGCCGGAACGTCCACCGAAGTCGAGGAGCAGATACGAGAGGTTGACCAGCGGCGCGAACTGCGTGCGCTCGATGAAGCCGGTGGTCGTCGTGGTCTGCGAGCGACCGAGACTCGCCGTGGCGTCGATCGTGGGAAAGTACGCGCCGCGTGCGGAGCCGTACTGGAACGCGGCCGTGCGCGCCTGCGACCAGGACAGCGCGGTCTGCGGATTATTCCGCAGCGCGACGTCGACCACGTCGGGGAGCGCGAGGGCCGTGTCGCGCGGCGCCAAATCCTTCGGAAGCGCCGACTGCGCCTTCCCCGAATCCGGCTCCGGCGGCACGACGCCCCTGGGCGGCTTGTACGGCGTTCCCGGCGCGGGAGCGACGGCCGACTCGCCGCCGATCGACGGAACGGAGTGCCCGCACGCAAAGAGAAAGAGCGCGAGTGCTGCCGGCACTCGCGCTGAATGGACTAGCCCCTTTCGATATGACCGGAGCACGCGCGCGCCGCGATCCGCTGCGCATCGCTCCCTGACCGTAAAACCCATTTCGACGACGCCTTACAGGATGGATGGTCGGGCAAAGCATTTTCCAAGCCCGATACATCCAGTACGCTGGAGCCGAAGTCCGCGTTGACGTGCTGGACAACAAGCGGACACCGGCTCGGCGGGCTCCTCCGCGAAGATTCCTTCGCGTGCGCTAGTGCGTGGCGGGCGTCAGATGCGCGCCGGTGAGCGTCGCGATCGCCCCGAGCGTCGTCTGCGCGGCGTTCAGGCCGAGCCGGAAATCCTTGTCGTTGTAGGTCGAGTAGAGATCGGTGGGCTGGTGCCACTGCGGATCCCAGCCGTTGCCGATCTGCGCGCCGCGCTCGTTCTCGCGCAGGCTGATCGCCGGCACCGAATCCATGAACGGCGACGAATCGGTGTTCGTCATGTGCCGCCCGACCTGCGCGGGATAATCGGTGGCGTACTTCTCGTTCGCGTTCGCGAACACCCACGCCAGCTTCTCGCGCCTCCGTCGGCGAACTTCGACTTCGACTGGAACTCGATGTTCACGTCGGCTTCCGGCCGCTGCTGCCTTGCTCACCGTGCCGTCCGCGCGCGGCATGCCGTGGTCGAACATCATCATGTCGTGCTGGATCATGCCCAGCCACTTGGGCTCCGGATACTTGCCCGGATCCCTCCGGCGATTCCTTGCCCTGCAGCGCGCTGCCGCTGCGCGACGTACGCATGCGCGCCATTCAGTCCCGTCTCCTCGTTGTTCCAGAGCGCGAAGCGGATCGAGCGGTCGGTCTGCACGTCGGGTGAGCTGAACACGCGCGCGAGCTCCATCACGAGCGCCGTGCCCGAGCCGTCGTCGTTCGCGGCCTCGCCCCAGCCGATGCCGTCCATGTGTCCGCCGACGATGTACATCTCGTCGGGATGCGTCGTGCCGACCTTCGTGCAGTACACCTCCTGCCGCTCGCCCGGACACTCTGCGGCGTGTCGAGCGCGCGCAGCTTCGCATCCGGCTGGAGCATCGAGTCGGTGTTGACGCCCGTAGTGCGCGCGCATGCCTCGGCTCCGCGCGCGCCGCCGACGTTGCACATCTCCGCGCGTGCGCGTCGCCGCGGAATCCATGGGCGGCGCGCGGCGCCGCGCGGCGGCGGCTCCTTATAGTCGTAAGTGATGCGCGCGGTGTTCGTGCAGCCGTAGCTCTTGAGCTGCGCCTCGATCCAGTCGACCGCGGCGCGATTGCGAGCCGTCCCCTGCCGCCGGTCGCCGAACTGCGTGAGCCCCTTGATCGTCGCCTTGTAGCGATCGAGCTCGAGACGCGAGACCATCGCGGTGATGTCCGCGTTCGCGGGATCGGGGCCGACGTATGCGACGCCACCTACTGTAGTAACGGCGGGAGTTGCCGTAGGCGTTGTCGCTGCGGGCGCGGGCGCCGGTGTCGTCGCGGAATGCGTACATGCGAGCGCCCCGATCGCGCACACGAATGCGAGCTGCTTCACTGATGTCGTCACGGAGTTCACGGTCGGAGTTGGAGATAGCATGCAGCGAGACACCCGCACGGTGAAGGAGAGCTAATCTCGTGCGCGCAAATTCACTATTGCGCGAAAAGCGCGCGAATGTACCTTGGCGCACATCCGACAGCACGTCGGATACCGCACCCCCACGTCCGCACATTCCATGTCACAACTCTCCCGTCGCGCCTTCATCGCAACGGGTCTCGGCACGGTTGCCACTCTCCTGGCGTCGTCCGCGGCCGCGCGCGTGCGCACTCCCGAGTGCGCGCACGGCGCCGCTCACGGCGGAAAACATCCCGATCCTCGCCCCGGCATCACGGGTGAGAACGTCGCGACCGCGGAGCAGCTCGCGGATGACGCCAAGCTGATCCCGCTCTTCGACAGCATCCGCTCGATTCCCGAGATCGCCGACGGCATCC
Organism: uncultured Gemmatimonadaceae bacterium; assembly: GCA_963792685.1. Classification (GTDB taxonomy): domain Bacteria; phylum Gemmatimonadota; class Gemmatimonadetes; order Gemmatimonadales; family Gemmatimonadaceae; genus FEN-1250. Next base: position 547,445 of record CAWBWW010000001.1, read on the forward strand.
GCTGCCACTGCGGTTGCGCCGACAAACCCAGCTATCGCTCCCTGCTCTCGTGCTACGAGGGCAAGAACGCGATGGCTCGCGAGTGTCACACGTGCCAGGCGCAGGGCCGCCTGGCCGCACGGCTCAGCAAGGCTGGAAAGTCGCTCGACGAGATCCGTGCCGCGATCGACACGAAGTTCGCATGAACCCTACGACTACTGCGGATTCGCTCGCGTCTTCTCCACCCAGGCCGCGAACGCATCCAGAAAGCTCGAAAAGAACTTCCGCGTCTCTTCCTTCTTGATCGAATAGTCCGCGTCCACCAGCTCGCCCGCCTGCGAGACGTACGCCTCCGGCTGCGCCATCGCGAGCACGTTCACATACACGAGCGCCTGTCGCAGATGATGGTTCGCCCCGAACGCGCCGAGTCCGAAGGGAGTCACGCTCACGATCGCGCCGGGCTTTCCGCTGAACGAGCCTTTCCCGGGCGGGCGCGAGCCGACGTCGATCGCGTTCTTGAGACATCCAGGCACCGAACGATTGTACTCTGGTGTATAAAACAGGAGCGCATCCGCGCGCTTGATTCGCTCGCGAAACACAACCCACGGCTCGGGCGGCGTCTCCGTCTCCAGGTCCGCGTTGTACATCGGCAGATCACCGATCTCCACGATCTCCATGTTGAGCGATGGCGGAGCAATCCCTTTCATCGCCAGAGCGATCTTCCGCGTCACTGATTCTCTCCGAAGGCTTCCCACCAGCACCGCCACATCGCGCACGTTCGCCATTCCACCACCCACCATTGAAAGAGTTCCGCTGAAAGCGTTTTACGCGGCACCGGCCGAGCATCGAAACGACCACGCCGCGCGTGTGAAAGACAGAAGTCGCTAATCAATTTCGACTCCAAATCCCGCCCGTAACACCTGTCTGGTGTAACGGGATAATGCACCCGTTCCCTCCGTTTCATTCGCTCGTCCTTTCTGCAATACCGCCTCTCCCCAGTCGTCTCTCTGTAGGGTCGTCACGCAATGAAGCGCACCGATCTGATCCCCGCCCTCCTACTGCTGCCCGTACTCGGCTTCGTGGTCGAGCAGGCAGTGCATACCCAGCGGATCACCGCCACGACGCAGGCCGCATCGCTTGCGCCGGCGGTTCGCGTGCACACGCGACGGACGCCGGCTCGCAACTCCAGCACCATCGAGGCGGCCGCGGGCGAGGCGGGAGAGATGGATGCGAATGCGGCGTCAGCGGCCATGGACGTCGACAGCAGGAAGCGCGACATCCTCGACATTCGCCACCGCATCGAGCTCGGCGCCACCGGCACCTACATCGGCGAGATCCTCGGCGAGCGCGACTCGGCGCTCTCGCGCTGGCCCGACCGGATGACGCAGCCCGTACGCGTGTGGGTCGGCAACAACTCCACGATTCCCGGCTGGGACAACAGCTATCCCGACCGCGTGCGCGACGCTTTCGACCAGTGGGCGGGGCTCGGCATTCCGGTGAAGTTCACCTTCGTGCGCGACTCGTCTGACGCCGACGTCCACGTGAGCTGGATCGATCACTTCGACACCCCGATCAGCGGCAAGACGATCTGGGCGCGCGACTCCAAGTGGTGGATCGTCTCCGCGAACATCACGCTGGCGCTGCACCACAACGAAGGCGAGCTGCTCGACCCCAAGGCGATCCACGCGATCGCGCTCCACGAGGTTGGTCACCTGCTCGGGCTCGACCACACGGTCGACACCACGAACATCATGACGCCGCGCGTTCGCGTGCGCGACCTGAGCGAAGCCGACCGCGCAACAATGAAGCTGCTGTACTCGCTCCCGCCCGGCTCGGTGAAGTAGCCCGAACGCTTGCCACGCGAGCGTTCCGCAGCACCTCCATTACATAGTAAAGTTCCGCCATGTCGCTCCCCATCTACGACGTGGCAATCGTCGGCGGCGGCCCGGCAGGGCTCACGGCCGCCATGTGGCTCGCCCGCTATCTCCACTCCGTGGTGCTCGTCGACTCGGGCGACCCGCGCAACTGGCAGACGCGCGGCGTGAACGGCTATCTCGGACTCCCCGACATCACTCCCGCGGAGCTGCGCGGCGCCGGTCGCAAGGAAGCGCGCCGCTGGGGCGCGGAGCTGATCGACGGATGCGTCTCTACCATCACGCAGGAGAGCGACGATCACTTCACGCTCACGCTCGAGCGGGGGCAGCAGCTCGAGTCACGGCGCACGCTGCTCGCATTCGGCGTGAAGGACATCTCGGCCGGACATCCCGGGGCTCGAGCACATCTACGGCGCCACTGCGTATCACTGCCCCGACTGCGACGGTCACGAAACGCGCGGGAAGAAGACGGTCGTCGTCGGCGTCGGACGCAAGGCAGTGGGGCTCGCGCTCGCACTCACGACGTGGACACGGGAGCTCGTGATCTGCACGAACGGCCACGATCCCGATCTCACCGAAGAGCTCCTCACTCAGCTCGACAACCTCAACATCCCGGTGCTCGTCTCGCGCGTGCGGTGCGCCGTGCACGAGGACCGCATGCTCAAGTCGCTCGAGATGGAAGACGGAGCGGTGCTCGACTGCGAGCGTCTTTTCTTCGCAATCGGACGTTTCCCCGCCGACGACCTCGCGCAACGCCTGGGGTGCGAGCGCAACGACGAAGGGTGCGTTCTGGTCGACGAGCACCTCCACACGAGCGTACGGAACGTGTTCGCGGCGGGCGATCTGACCCCCGGAACGCAGATCGCGCTGGCCGCTGCGGCCGAGGGGGCGAAGGCTGCGATCGCCATTCACCACTCGCTTCTGGCACCGGAATTTCGTATCGCTCCACCAGCACAAAAGATTACAGCTCTATAGAGTGACGGCCGCAGCGGGTCCTCGTCTTGCCAATAGAGAGGATTGGACTATTATGTGCCGGTCCGCAATCGAACGCTGGAACATCCCGACCAGATCGTAAGTACGTTCTATATAGAGACCTGCCGCTCTTCCTGAGAGCGGCTGGACTTCTTCGTTTTTAGCCGTGTTTTTAGTCTTTTAGTGAGGTCGGCTGCATGCTCACTACGCTGATCGCCATGGTCGCCATGGTCGCCACTGCCGACGGAGGGCTGCCCGTCGCGGCACCCGCCACGGTCGGAATGTCGGCCAAACGTCTCGAGACCATCGATCGCGTCGTGACCCGCGGCATAAAAGCCGGTGGGTTCCCCGGCGCGGCCGTCGTCGTCGGCCGCAAAGGCTCCGCAGTCTGGGAAAAGGGCTTCGGCCACACGGACTGGGCTACCTCCAGCAGCCACGTCTCGGCCACCGAGACCATTTACGATCTCGCTTCCCTCACGAAGGTCATCGGCACAACCACCGCCGTCATGATCCTTTTCGACGAGGGGCGCATCAAGCTCGACGCACCCGTCAACACGTACCTCCCCGACTTCACGGGCGGCTACAAGGACTCCGTCACCGTTCGCCAGCTCCTCGAGCATCGCTCCGGCCTCCCGGCTGATCGCGATCTCTGGCGCATTGCGCACTCCCCGGCCGAAGCGCGCCAGGTGGTGCTCGACTCGCCGCTCGAGTGCAAGCCCGGCGAGTGCTACATCTACTCCGACCTTGGCGCCATCACGCTCGGCATGATGGTCGAGCGCGTCACCGGCCAGGGGCTCGACGTCTTCCTGCACGAACGCGTTTTCGCGCCGCTCGGCATGGTGAACACGTTCTTCCGTCCGGCAGACTCGCTCAAGTCGCGCGTCGCTCCCACGGAAGTCTCCCCGCCGCGCGGCTATCCGCTGCAGGGCGAGGTGCACGACGAGAATGCCTACGCGCTCGGCGGCGTCGCCGGCCACGCGGGGCTCTTCAGCACGGCGAGCGACCTGTCGATCTTCGCGCAGATGATCCTCGAAGGCGGCGAGTACAAGGGCGTCCGCATCGTCAGCGACTCCACGGTCAAGCTCTTCACCACGCGCGCGGCCGGCAGCCGAGCGTTGGGATGGGCGATGGCTGATGGGCAGTGGGGCTCCGGCCGCTTCATGAGCGAGGGCTCGTTTGGCCACGTCGGCTACACGGGTACCTCATTGTGGATCGATCCGGACCGCGAGATGTTCGTGATCCTTCTGACCAACCGCGTGCACGCGGCCCGCGCGCGCCAGCCGGCCAAGGTCATCGCGGATGTGCGCGCCGATCTCACGGATGCCGCGGCCGTCGCGGTGACGGACGATCCCTCGCAGACCATCGCGATGCCGGCGTCGTTCCGCTCGGACGCCGCGAAAGGCTGGAATCGCCGCGATCGCCACTCGCGCCGAAACGCGCACCACTCGCGCCCGACGAGCGCTCGCTCGCACGGCAAGGCAAAGGCTTCCGTGAGCAAGTCGAGCACGCACGGCGCCGCGGCCAAGTCCAAGGCGAAGAAGAAGTAAGCACTTCGGCAGCCGCGCTTGTCCGGCGCGGCTCGCCGAGTGAGCTTTCCGGGACGAACCAGGAGTCCCGATGAGTGATCTGCCTACCGCCGCGCCCGAGAGCGAAGCCGCTCCGCCGGCTGCCACCGACAGTCCAGCCACCAACGCGCCCGCGCTCGACGAGGATGCCGTCCGCGCCGCGCTGCGCCGCGTGAAGGATCCCGAGCTCAATCTCAACATCGTCGACCTCGGTCTCGTCTACAAAATCGCGGTTGAGGGCCCCAAGGTCTCGATCGACATGAGCCTCACGTCCCCCGGCTGCCCCTCGGGCCCCGAGATCATGACTGCCGCCGAGCAGCAGATCCGTACACTGGACGGCGTGCAGGATGTCGCGATGAATCTCGTGTGGGACCCGATGTGGAGCCCGGAGCGGATCGAGCCCAGGATCCGCGCGTACATGGGATTCTGAGTGGGGGAACGAATTGCTCGCGCGAAAGCGCGCATGCGATCGATGTGGCCGGCGTACCTCGCCGGCTTCGTCATTTTCACCGGGTGCGTGCGCATCGATCGCACGAACACCACCACCGAGAGCATGGCGCACGGGATCGCGGCGATGACGGACTCGATTGCCGTCGACCTGCATACGCAGGGCCCGTCCGCGTGGCTCCGCTACTTCGACCGCACGCCGGGCTTCTTCATGGCCTCCGACGGCTCGCTCGCATTCCCGAGCAACGACTCGGCGAACAAGGCGGTGCCGAACATCGCGCGGGTGCTGAAGCGCGCGGATCTGACGTGGGGCCGGCTACGCATCGATTCACTCTCCGCGGGGATGGCGCAGCTGGCGGCGCCGTTCGACGAGACGCTGATCGACTCTGCGGGGAAGACGACGAAGATCTCGGGCTACTTCACGGGGATCGTCGATCGGGGCGAAGCGGGGTGGAGGCTGCGCAACGCGCACTGGTCGATCGTGCATCCGGCGCGGTGAATCGCGATGCTGCGTTGCTGGCTTAGCGCTCCACGAAACTCATCACACACCCAACCACGACTGCGACGCTAAGCCCAATTCCCACGTAACTCGCGACGAGTCGCCGATGAAGCCTTCCATTGGGATGCTTCGCGCGGTACTCGCTGACGATCTCCCGCAGTATTTCGGAGTTCCTGATCCTGCTGCGTAATCCGTACGGCCAAAGCGGCGGTTTCCCACGTCGATCGATGTTGACCTGATCGGTCATCAACCCGATCAGCTGCATTTCCGCGAAGATGGACGCGTGGAGGGTGATGGCTGCGACGATGAGTACCACGCCGCGAACGCTCACCTCTGAAAAAACCCCATCACACTCGCGAAGAACGCGATCACCGCGGCCCCGAACACCGCGTAGATCGCCTGCAGATACCCGCCGAGCTTACCGCCGGGACTCGCCGCGCGATACTGCGCGAGCAGCAACCGCGTGGGCGTGTGCAGCAAGTGCCACGCAGCCGGCTTCACGTCGCCACTCGCTGAACCTCCCCGATCCATTGTCGCCACGATCCCCGCGAACACGCGCATGAACGCGATCGCGCTCACCACCGCCACTCCCAGCGCGGCCACCGCGATCAGGGCGCGCGGCGGCATTTACCTCGCTCGCGCGATGGGTGCGTCGCTCACAAAATCTGCGTCACCAGAAACACCGCCGCGATCGCGAATCCGCCCAGGTGCAGGATGATCGCCGCGCGGAGATAGGCGAGGCGCCTGCCACTCGGAAAGACGTGGTGGTAGTGCCGCATGAACTTCGGGAGCTGCTCGATCCGCGGCAGATCGGAGAACGCGGAGACAGACTCCGGGGTGCGTTCCATGTCGTCTGCCATGAGCGCGATCAGCTGATAGGCAACGATCATTGCGATCTCCGCCAGACCGAAGGCGACGATCGCGAGCATCACACGCGCGCTCATTCCGAACTCTCATTGGATTGGGTCGCGCCATAATTGCATCGATTGTGACTCCGCGAAAGGAGAGATTACGCGGCACGTGCAAGATTTTCGTCAGCGAATGCGCAAATACGTCGCAGAAAACGTTTTCAGATGATTCCGCCCGTACTGAATCGTTCGCAGCAACGGGCTCAGCTACTTCGCGAGCGCCTTCAGAAACGCGTCGCCAAGCACCTCGATCTGCCACCGCCGCAGATCCGGAATCTCCGCCAGCTCCTCGAGCGTCTTCGGTCGCTTGCGCGCGATCGTCTCCAGCTTCTCGCGCGCGCACAGGAATCCGGGGTCGAGCCCCAGTCGCTGCGCCGCCTCCTCGCGCGCCGCGCGCAGCGCATTCACGCGATTGTCGAAGTCCGCATCGCGGTCCCACCGCGGTGCGCGCGGAAAGCTGGGGGAGCTGATCCTCCGGCACCGCGAGCCCGCGCCGAATCGCCGCGAGCATCTCCGCCGCCGCGACGCTCCGCCATCCCGCGCGGCACGCCCTTGATCGCAATGAGCGTCTCGACAGTCTGTGGACGCTCCTTCGCCACCGCGAACAGCGCCTCGTTCCCCGCCACGCGGAAGGTCGCGCGATCGAGCTCGCGCGCGATCCCGTCGCGGAAGCGAACGAGCTCCCGGAAGATCGCGAGCTCGCGACGATCGAGATCGCGCGCGCCCTTGATGCGCATGTAGCCCATGTCCTCGCCCTCGGGCTCCTCCCATCGCGTGCCCTCGAGGCGCTCGAACTCCTCCTGCGCCCAGCTCCATCGCCCCGCGCTCTCCAGCTCACCCGCGAGCCGGTCGCGCAGCTCGAGCAGATACATCGTGTCCTGGCTCGCGTAGTCGAGCATGTCCTTCGGCAGCGGACGCATCGACCAGTCCGCGCGCTGATGCTTCTTGTCGAGCTTGAGCCCGAACGAGCGCTCGAGCAGCGCCGCGAGCCCGAACGCGCGAATGCCGAGCAGCTGCGCCGCGACGCGCGTGTCGAAGAGCCTGCGCGTGTTCCAGCCGTAATCCTGATGCAGCAGCCGCAGATCGTAGTCGGCGTCGTGAAAGACCTTCTCGATCGTGTCGCTCTCGAGGATGCGGCCGAGCGCGGCGGGCTTGCCGATGGCCAGCGGATCGAGCACCGCGGTGAGCTCGCGCGTGCTCATCTGCAGCAGGTAGATCCGATCGACGAATCGATGGAAGCTCGCGCCCTCGGTGTCCACGGCGACGGTGCTGCTCTGCTCCACGGCGGCCAGAAAACGGTCGGCGGCGGGCGTGGTATCGATGTACGACGGTTCGTGCACGGTCAGCCCTGCGGCCACGTCTCCTCGCTCTTCAATGTCTGTTGTCGTAAGCTCTCATCCGGGGTCACCGATGCGCGAGGGGTTGTACGCGCCAAGTGCCACATGATGGCACGCGGCCCTTCCCTTGCGTTCACAGGCGATCATGACAGCTCCGAAGGACACGAAACCGAAGTCGCCGCCAGCAGCATCCTCGCCCCGCGGGCGCGAGCTGGCGCAGCGCCGACATCCTCCGCGCCGCGGCGATCGTCGCCGGCCTCCTCATCTTTCCTCAAGCTGCTCTGGGTCGCGAACGAGATCGTCATCGTCGCGTTCCTCGGCACGCTCTTCGGGGTCGCGGTCGCCTCCGGTGTCGACAAGCTCGAGCGCTTCCGTGTTCCGCGGGGAGTGGGCGCAGCGTTCATCGTCGTCACCTTCCTGATGATCCTGTACACGCTCGGCTCCTTCGTCGCGCCGACCATCGGCCAGCAGGGACACGAGCTGCGCCAGCGACTCCCCGACGCGGTCGAGAGCGCCGAGAATGGCTCAACGAGCGAGCCCGTCGCTCATGTCGTCGCTGCTGGGCACCGACACCGCGCAGGCGGCAGCGGAGTCTGCGAAAACGCAGCCGGCCGTCCCCGCTCCCCGCGCCGGAGCGCAGCCGCGCCTGCGCAATCGGCTGCCGCTCGCGATACCGCGAGTGCAGCAGACACGGCGAACGAGGCGAAGGGCGCGCCCGTCGCACACGCTGCGTGAGAACGATCGGGAAGCAACTCGGCGGGCTCCGCGCACTATCTCTTCCCATTCCTGACGTCGACCTTCGAGACGATGGCGGGGCTGCTGCTCATCCTCATGATGTCGATCTACATCGGCACCGATCCCTTCACGTATCGCAACGGGATTCTGCATCTCTTCCCGAAGCGCAAGCGCGCGCGACTCGCCGAGGTGTTGACGGAAACGGCGTCGATGCTCCGCAAGTGGCTCGTCACGCAGCTGATTGCGATGATCGTTATCGGCAGCGCGTCAACGATCGCGCTTCTGATTCTCGGCGTGAAGGCGCCGTTCGCGCTCGGCATCATCGCCGGACTGCTCGAGTTCGTCCCGACGATCGGTCCCGTTCTGAGTGCAGTGCCCGCGATCGCGATGGGTTTCCTCGACTCGCCGGAGAAGGCGCTCTATGTCGGACTCGCGTACCTGGTCATCCAGCAGCTCGAGGGGCACATTCTCATCCCGCTCCTCATGAAGGGCGGGATGGATCTCCCGCCCGTGCTCACGATCGTGACGCAGGGGCTCATGGCGCTCCTCTTCGGGTTTCTCGGGCTCATGATCGCCGTTCCGCTGCTCGCCGCCGGTGATGGTGCCGATCAAGATGCTGTACGTGGAGGACGCGCTCGGAGACGACATCGGCGTGAGAGACGACGGAAACCACGTGCACGACGGGTAGCGAGTACGCGATCGCACATCGCGTGAGCACACTCCCCCTCGTTCGACGCTTCCCCGCACTCGAGCGCGTGCCACACATCGCGCTCGGCAACTTCCCGACGCCGGTGCAGCGCCTCTCGCGCGATGATGATGGCGGCACCGGCGAGCTCTGGATCAAGCGCGACGATCTCACCGCGTCGCCGCTCGGCGGCAACAAGGTGCGCGCGCTCGAGTTTCTGCTCGCGGGGCTCGCGCCGGGCGAGATCGTCCTCACCGCCGGCGGCGAGGGATCGACGCACGTGCTCACCACCGCGACGTGGGTGAGAGCGCTCGGTGGCGAAACGCGCGCGGTGCGTTGGCGTCACGAGATGAATCCGTCGGCCATCGTGGTGGCGGAGCGCGCGCGCTCGATCTGCGCGAGCGTGATCACGACGACCGGCCCCGCGATCGGGCTGCTGCGCGCACACACGGCGCGTCGGCGTGGCGTGCGCTGGATCCCGCCCGGCGGCACATCGCCGCTCGGGATGCTCGGCCACGTGAACGCGGCGCTCGAGCTGGCGGAGCAGATCGCGCGCGGAGAGATGCCGGCGCCCGCGCGCGTCGTGCTTCCGGTGGGGAGCGGCGGCACGGCAGCAGGGCTCGCGCTCGGCTTCGCGATCGCGGGGGTCGACACGATCGTGGTGGGTGCTCGCGTCGCGCCGCGCATCGCTGCGGGAAGGCGCCGCGTGCTTGGCCTCGGCGGCGCGCGAGCGGCGCTACCTCGAGCGGCTTACCGGTAAGCGAATTCCGCAGGTGGATCCGGCGCGTATGGTGATCGATGCTCGGTCTACGCGGGAGCGTACGGTCGCGCGCTGCCGGCAGCGGATGACCCGGCTTCCACGTTATTGAGGGAGAGCGGCCTCAAGCTCGACGGCACCTATAGTGCAAAGGCGTACGCGGCGGCTCGCGCCTTCCGTACTGGGGAAAACGGATGTACTCTGTTCTGGCTTACTTTCGACTCCAGGAACACCGAGTTCTGACGCTGAAAGTCGACCGAGTTACGCGCCGACAATGTATGAATTGATGCTTTGTCGACGATTATGTACGGCATAGTACTTGTAAACGGATGTTGAGTGCCATTTCGAGTCCTTAATGATCTGTCGAACGAGTGTCCGGCAGAACCAGTTGTTGCATACCGATCCCCAACTGGAGATGGCTTGAGCAGTTCTTTTCCGCGGCGCGAGTGGCGCCTCTCGACATGAGTATCCCCGACGAGAAGGGGACGCACAGCGCGATCATACTCGTGGTCGAGCGTGACCCGCATGTTCGCGATCTCGAAGCGTTTTTTCTGAATGAGGCTGGGTTCGGCGTAGAGTTTGCCGCTGACGGTGAGGCTGCGCTCGCGATGGCGCGAGAGATGAAGCCCGACATCATCATCACCGAGGTCCTCGTGCCAAAGCTCGATGGGTTGGCGCTCTGCCGCGCGGTGCGACAGGAGCCGGAGCTGAAGAACACCGTCGTGCTCGATCTTCAGCATTCTGGCCGCTCAGACCCGCGCGCGCGAAGCCGGCGCTGACGCCTTTCTCATGAAGCCGTTGGCCGAGCAGCGACTGGTGCAGACGGTGCGCGAGCTGCTGGGGAAGAAAAATGGACGCGACAGTCACGGCGGGGCGCTCGTGACCTCGCCGACCATCGCCGACAACGAGCTGTTCTCGCGCCTGAGCACCGGGAATCCGCAGGCAGACTTCATCCTGGGCGGCGGACTTCCCTGCAACTCCATCAACATCGTGATGGGACAGCCGGGTACCGGGAAGACCGTATTCGCCGAGCAGCTGCTGTTCTGCAACGCGGGTTCGGGCCGGCCGATGCGTGTACGTGAGCACCCTCTCCGAGCCCATGTCGAAGATGGTGAGCTACGTCCAGCGCTTCTCCTACTTCGATCCGAACAAGGTCGGTACCGAGATCCTGTACGAGGACATTGGGCCAATGCTCGCGGCCGATGGTCCGTCGTCGCTCGTGCCGTGGCTCACGGAGCTGATCAAGCGGGACAAGCCCAAGCTCATCGTCATCGATTCCTTCCGTGCGATCCACGATCTCCGGGCATTCGCTCCCGGAGACGCGCCGCATGGTGTCCGACCTCGCCGGGCTGCTCTCCGCATACGACTCCACGGTGCTGCTACTGGGCGAGTACACTAGTGAGGACATCGAGCGCTATCCCGAATTCGCGGTCGGCGACGCGATCATCCAGCTCGCCAGGCAGTCGCTTGGCACTCGCGATGAGCGGTATTTTCGCGTGCTCAAGCTCCGTGGCTCGTCGTATCGCGAGGGGCAGCACGCCTTCAAGATCACGGGCGACGGGATTCAGCTCTTCCCGCGCCTCATCTCGCCGCGCGTGGCGACGACGTATGCGCCGCGCGTCGATCGTGCGTCCACGGGCGTTCCCGGACTCGATCGAGATGCTCGAGGGCGGCGTGTGGGCGGGAACGACCACGCTGCTCGTGGGCCCAACGGGCTCCGGCAAGACGACCGTCGCGATGCAGTTCGCGCTCGAAGGACTCGCGCGCAAGGAGCGCACGCTCTACGTGAATTTCCAGGAGAACCCTGCGCAGCTCGCGCGCGCATTCTCCTTCCTCGGCAAGGACATCGCAGAGTTGCGGGCGGGCGGGCTGGAGTTTCTCTACGTGTCGCCGGTGGAGCTGCAGATCGACAGCATCGTCGTCGGGATCTTCGAGCGCATCAAGGATGGCACGATCAAGCGTGTCGTCGTGGACGCGATCGGCGATCTCGTGACCGCCGCCAGCGACACACAGCGTGTGCACGACTACATGTACTCGCTCGTCCAGCACTTCGCGGTGAATGGCGTCACGAGCCTGCTCACCTTCGAGTCCGGAATCACGAGCGACGGAGGGCTCGATCTGGGCGAGCAGCGCTTCAGCTACATGTCGGACAACGTGCTCGCGATCGGGCTCGGTGGCACGGAGCGCACGCGGCGTACAATGCGCGTGATGAAGACTCGAAACTCTGCGCACGATCCGGTGGTGCGAGAGCTCGAGATCAGCGGCCAGGGCGCGCGCGTCTCATGATCCGGCGCGCCCGGATTCTGCGTTAGTGGAGCGCAAGGTGCACTTCGAGCCCTCCCGAGATTCGCGCGCGCAGCGCCTCACGCAGGTGAGCCGCGCGTTCACGTACGCGTCGTCGCTCAAGGACATCCTGCACCTCGCCACCGATCAGGCGGCGGAGATGCTCGGCGCCGACAAGGCGATCCTCATGCTCACCGATGACCAGGGGCTGCTGCGCGTGCGCGCGGCCTATGGCGTGAGCGAGGAAGTTGTCGACGCGCTTCCGCGAGTCTTTCGACGAGTCGCTCATCACGCGCCTCAAGGGATTGCTCGGCGCGGGCTCGCCCGAGGGATTCATCGGCGTACCGTTGGTGGTGGGCGGCAACGTGACCGGGCTGCTCGCGGTCGTGCGCCCCGAGGGATCGGGAAGCGCCGAGCGCTTTGCGGAGGATGAGTGGCTGCTCTCGGCGCTGGCAGATCAGACTGCAGCGCCGTTGGAAAATGCGCAGCTGCTCGAGGCGCTGGAGCGCACGCGACTGCTCGCGGAGAATTCGCGGCTGTACGAGGCCGAGCGGAACGCGCGCAAGGAGGCGGAAGGTGCGCGCATGGAGGCCGAGACCGCGAATCGCGCGAAGAGCGAATTCCTCGCGAACATGAGTCACGAGCTGCGCACGCCGCTCAACGCGATCGCGGGCTACGTGGAGCTGCTCGAGATGGGGATCCGCGGGCCGGTGACGCAGGCGCAGCGTGAGGATCTTGCGCGCATCAAGGTGAGTCAGCGACTGCTGCTCCGTCTCGTGAACGACGTGCTCAACTTCGCGAAGCTCGAGAGCGGGCACGTGCCGGTGACGTTGAAGTCGGTGCCCATCGCGAAGGTGCTGTCTGCGGTGGAGCCGCTCGTGCTGCCGCAGCTGATGGCGAAGGGGCTGAGCTTTCATGCGGACCCCTGCCCGGACGATGTGCGCGCGGCAGCGGATCCCGAGAAGCTCGAGCAGGTTCTTCTCAACCTGCTCTCGAACGCGATCAAGTTCACACCCGCGCAGGGAACGATTCGGCTGTCGTGCGAGGCGACGACTACGGCGGTGAACGTCCGCGTGGTGGACACCGGGCGAGGAATTCCGCAGGAGAAGCAGGACCGGATCTTCGAGCCCTTCGTGCGCATCGACGAGGGATTCGCGCGCAAGACGGAGGGCACGGGTCTCGGACTCGCGATCAGCCGGAATCTCGCGCGTGCGATGGGCGGGGATATCGCGGTCCAGAGCACGCCGGACATGGGCTCTACCTTCACGATTACGCTGAGACGCGCCCAGTAAGGTCGTTACAGCCGCCTCGCGGTGTGGGAAAATTGAGGTCGAGGGTGCGGAGGCGTATTATTCAGGCTCCCGGAATTCCCTCCCCACCCGGAGTACGATGGTCGCCGCAAATCCCACTATTTCCACCGCCGAGCTCGCGAACATCGCGCGCACGCTGCGTTCACATGTGTTGAAGATGATCGCGCAGGCGAACAGCGGACATCCGGGCGGATCGCTGTCTGCCGTCGACATCATCACCGCGCTGTATTTCGGCCGAGTGCTGCGTCACGATCCGAAGAATCCGGAGTGGCCGGATCGGGATCGGTTCATTCTCTCGAAGGGGCATGGCGTGCCGGCGCAGTACGCGGCGCTTGCGGAAGCCGGCTACTTCCCCGTGAGCGAGCTGCTCACGCTGCGGCAGGTGAACTCGCGCATGCAGGGGCATCCCGTGCAGGGGCTCACGCCGGGAATCGAGGCGAGCACCGGCTCACTCGGCCAGGGATTGTCGGTGGGTGTGGGACACGCGCTTGCTGCGCGATTGGACGGGAAGTCGTATCGCACGTACGTGCTGATGGGCGACGGCGAGTGTCAGGAGGGGCAGGTGTGGGAGGCGGCGATGGCCGCCGGGAATTACGAGCTCGGCTCGCTCACGGCGATCATCGACTCGAACCGGTATCAACTCGATGGCGCGGTGGAGGACATCAACTCGCTGACGCCGCTCGACGCGAAGTTCGAGGCGTTCGGCTGGCGCGTGATCGACGTGGACGGACATGACGTGGGCGCGGTGCGCGTGGCGCTGCATCAGGCGAAGGAGTCGCACGATGTGCCCGTGTGCATCATCGCGCACACGACGAAGGGCAAGGGCGTGACGTACATGGAGAACAACAACGAGTTCCACGGCAAGTCGCCGAACGCGGATCAGTTGTCGGTTGCTCTGTCGCAGCTGGAGGATTGAGCGATGGCGACGGCGAATGCGCTGCCGATGGGGAAGGCCACGCGCGAAGCGTACGGCGAGGCGCTACTCCAGGTTGGAACGGAGAACAAGAACGTCATCGTGATCGACGCGGACCTGGCGAAGTCGACGTTCAGCTGGACCTTCGGCAAGGTGTTTCCCGAGCGGTTCTTCAACATCGGGATTCAGGAAGCGAACATGATCGGAATCGCGAGCGGGCTTGCGAGCAGCGGGAAGATCCCGTTCATCTCGAGCTTCGCCGCGTTCATCCTGTGCAAGGGTTTCGATCAGCTGCGCATGGGTGCGGCGTATCCGAGGCTCAACGTGAAGGTCGCGGGCTCGCACGGCGGGATCTCGATCGGCGAAGACGGCGTGAGCCAGCAGAGCGTGGAGGATGTCGCGCTCGCGTGCGCGCTACCGGGCTTTGTGGTGTGCGTGCCGAGTGATGAGCACACGATGCGGGCGGCGGTGCGCGCGGCGGTGGAGCTCGACGGCCCAGTGTATCTCAGACTCGGACGTCCGAAAACACAGATCGTGCACGAGGCTGGCGTACACTTCGAATTCGGGCACTCGATCGAGGTGCGCGATGGACACGACCTCACGATCGTGGCGAACGGATTGCTCGTGGCGCAGAGTCTGATCGCGGCGGACACACTGGCGAAGCGCGGGATCGAGGCGCGCGTGATCGACATGCACACGATCAAGCCACTGGATGTCGCGGCGCTCGAGCGCGCGAGTCACGAGACCGGTGCATTTGTGGTGGCCGAGGAGCACATGCATCACGGCGGCCTTGGGAGTGCGGTGGCGCAGGCGCTCGTGGCGGGAACGCCGGCGCCGGTGGAGTACGTGAACCTGGGCGATCGGTACGCGGAGAGCGGCAAGCCTGACGATCTGATGGAGAAGTACGGCATGACGGCGAAGAACGTCGTCGCCGCGGCCGAGCGCGTGCTCGCCCGCAAATGATGATTCAGGTTCCGCCGGAACGATCACTACTGGCTGGCGGAACGACGTGGCCGCTGTGGTTCGCGGTCGCGTGGATCGTGCTGGCGGTGCTGGCACTGATCTCGATCTGGATGGGCACGCGTCACGGTCGACCGGCGAAGCTGGTGTGGACGGCGATCGTGGTATGCGTTCCGGTGCTCGGCGCGTGCGGGTGGTATTTGCTCGGGCGCGAGCGGCGGCGGATGCCGCGCGGGTGAGGGCGTGATTCGCGAGAGGAGTTGCTGATGGGAGATCTCATCGGACCCGACATTCGGAACAGCGTGTTCTCGCACATCGTGCACGTGATGCTGCTCGGCGGCGTGGTCGTGTACGGATGGCAGATCGTGACCGCGCTGGTGAAGAAGCCGACGAGTGTGTGGCGAGCGGTGCGGAAGGCGGTGAACGCCGCGTGGCTCGCGGTGCTGTTCATGATCCTGACGCAGCTGAATCCGGTGCCGTACTTACGCATCGCGGGAGTGATCGCCGCGATGCTGATCGTGATCTCGATTGTGGATCGGATCTCGGCGCCCGGGAAGAAGGGCGAGCTGCAGAGGATCTAGGGCGTCGCGCGGGGCGTCACGGATTTCAGCGGCCGCTCGAGGAGCGCGAGCTCGAGTCCGTAATACGCGTCAGGAAGTCGCTGATCTTTTGGAATGCGGCGCTTGTCGAGCAGCGTGAATCCGAGCGACTGGTAGTACGCGATGAGTGGCGCGTTGTCGCCCCAGGTATCCATGCGAACCCCTTCGCGACCGAGCACTTCGCACTTCGCGAATGACCAGCGCAGCACAGCGTCGAACAGTCCACGCGTGGGAGAGGTAGCCGCGCGCGCGACGCGGTGGAGATAGATGTGCGCGCCTCGTTCGCGCTCGCCCCAGATCGCCGGATCTTCATAGGCGATGGAGAACACACCGACGAATTCATCTTCGGACGTGACGCGAAACAAGCGGCCGGCTTCGATCTCGTCGAGGATGGAGCGATCTGTGAACTCGGGCCAGACGGGAGCATGCTGCGCGGCTTGATGCGCGCGGCCGTTTGCGTAGGCGGCGCGAATGTCGTCGAGATGTGAGGGAGTGGCGGGCTCTACGAGCATTGGTCCAAATGTGTCAGTCATTCATGACTTCACACGACGCACGCTGTCGGCGACGTACTTGAAGCTTTCCTGATTCGCGCGATGAAAGTCGACTTCGACATCGGTGCCGGCCTCGATCTCTCTGAACGGCGCGCCCGCCTCGCGCTCGAACGACGAGTAGTGGAACCAGACGTCGAACGGAGCGGTGGCGTTGCTCGCCACTGCGCCGTATCCCTTGTCGCTCCTGAACCACTTCACGGTTCCCGTCGCGGTGTGCTCCGTGCCGGGCGGCTCCGAGAGAAATGGCGCGTCGGGGTTCGCGGGCCGTAAAGGCCGCTCGAGCAGCGCGAGAAGAAGCTCCTTGTAGTGGGGTGACAGTCGCGGATCGTTGCCCATCATCCGCTTCTGGACGAGGGTGAAGCCGCGCGACTGGTAGTAGGCGATGAGTGCGTCGTTGCCGCCAAACGTATCGAGTCGGAGACCTTCGCGCCCAAGCTGTGCGCAGCGCACGAGCGCCCACGCGACTATCGCGTCCACCAGTCCGCGTCCCGCATACGCTTCCGAGCGCGCGAAGCGATGCAGGTAGATGTGTGCGCCACGCTCGAGCTCTCCCCAGATCGCCTCATCTTCGTAGGCGACGGTGAAGACGCCGACGAACGCGCCGCGATCGAGAACGCGGAATAGATGGCCGGCTTCGATCTGGTCGAGGATCGAGCGCTCGCTGAACTCGGGCCACAGAAAGGCGCAATGCGCAGTCTGTCGTGCGCGCGCGTCAGCGTAGGCGGCGAGGACTTCAGGGAGGTGTGAGGGAGTGGCGGGTTCTACTTGGATAGTGCTCGACCCTCCACCGGCGGAATGGTCAGACCGGCCGCTTCGGTGCGAGATCGCTATCGCCGCGAGTCAAATGCACCGCTGTCACCAACATGCAGAGGAGACTGATGATCGCGAGCGCCATCCTCAGCTGTTTGGAATGCAAGCCGGAGAATTCAACGATCCCGACTATTCCGAAGCCCACTGCATCAATCAGGTATGCGCCAGCCCTCGCGGACATGACTCGCGTTCTGCGATACAGACGCACGCCCGCATAGAGCCACAGCCCGCACACGAGCACCGTGAGCCAAGGCCCAAAAGCAAGAATGAAATCCCCGAGCCAACTATCATCCATGAGCGAGTCTCCGGAGTAGCCGCGCTGTGGACCTCTTGTCGGGAGCTACCGCGTCGGCCGTCCCGGCGGAGTCGGACCGTCGAACACGTCCTTGTTCAGCGCGATGAACCGTTTCTGCTCGGCGGGAACGTCCTCTTCCGGGAAGATCGCGGTCACCGGGCACTCGGGCTCGCAGGCGCCGCAGTCGATGCACTCGTCCGGTTTGATGAAGAGCTGATCGGGGCCTTCATAAATGCAGTCGACGGGACACACGTCGACGCACGCCTTGTCCTTGATATTGATGCACGCTTCCGTGATGACGTACGGCATTCTTCCCTCGACGTTGTACTTTCAGACTGCTCAGCGCCAAGCAAATTAAGGCGAAAATCGGGCCCCCGACAGGGAAGCCGACTGAGCGATTGGGCCGCTACTTCGCCCACGCGGGCGCAGTCGCCCTTCTTGTGTTCCAGCTCCGGATTCCGCCGATAGAGCGTGGTCGTTCGGCCAATCACCTGCACAACCTCCGCCTTCACCGCCTCGGCCAGCTCGTTCGCGGCCTGCTTGGCCGTGACGTCCGCGTTTTTCACGAGCTGCACCTTCACCAGCTCGTGCGTGCGGAGCGCGTCGTCCAGCGAATGTACGAGCGCGCGCGTGAGCCCCGCCTGCCCCACGTGGACGGTGGCCGAGAGATGGTGGGCGTGTGCGCGGAGCTCCGCGCGCTCCTTGCCGGTCATGGCCATGGTGCGCTAGTCGTCGCCGCCGACGGAGGCGACAGTCTCGTCGAGCTCCGCCTGCTCCTGAGCAGAGGTGCCCTTCTCCGCCATCTCCTTCGCGAGCTGCGCGATCCCGTCATCGATCGTGCGCGAGTGATGCATCGAGCAGAACTTCGGGCCGCACATTGCGCAGAACTCCGCGCTCTTGAAGTACTCGGCCGGCAGCGTCTCGTCGTGATATTCGCGCGCGCGCTCCGGATCGAGCGAGAGACGGAACTGCTCGTTCCAGTCGAAGGCGTAGCGCGCGCGTGAGAGCGCGTCGTCGCGATCGGTGGCGTGCGGGCGACCGCGCGCAATGTCCGCCGCGTGCGCCGCGATCTTGTACGCGATCACGCCCTGACGAACATCTTCCGCGTTCGGCAGACCGAGATGCTCCTTCGGCGTGACGTAGCAGAGCATGTCGGCGCCGTACCAGCCGATCATCGCGGCGCCGATCGCGCTCGTGATGTGATCGTACGCGGGCGCGATGTCCGTCACGAGCGGCCCGAGAGTATAGAAGGGCGCCTCGTGACAGATCTCCTTCTGCTTGCGGACGTTCATCTCGATCTGATGCATCGGGATGTGTCCTGGCCCTTCGACCATCACTTGCACGTCGAACTCCCACGCGCGCTTCGTGAGCTCGCCCAGCGTCTCGAGCTCGGCGAACTGCGCCTTGTCGCTCGCGTCGTGGATCGAGCCCGGACGAAGGGAATCGCCGAGCGAGATGGTGACGTCGTAGTGGCGGAGGATGTCGAGCACATCATCGTAATGCTCGTAGAGCGGATTCTGCTTGCGATGATGCATCATCCACACAGCGTGGAGCGAGCCGCCGCGGCTCACGATGCCGGTGACGCGCCCGTACACGAGCGGCAGATGCTCGAGCAGGATCCCCGCGTGCAGCGTCATGTAGTCGACGCCCTGCCGCGCCTGATGCTCGATGACCTCGAGGAAGTCGTTGATCGTGAGCTCCTCGAGCTCCTTCCCCATGAGCACGGCCTGGTAGATCGGCACCGTGCCGATCGGCACTGTGGAGGCGTTGATGATCGCCTCGCGCGTGATGTCGATGTCCTTGCCGGTGGAGAGGTCCATCACCGTGTCGGCGCCGTACTTCACCGCGAGCAGGAGCTTCCCGACCTCTTCATCTATAGAAGAGGAGACGGCGGAATTCCCGATGTTCGCGTTGATCTTGACCGACGCGACCTTGCCGATGCCCATGGGCTCGAGCTTGCCGGCGAGGTGGTGCGATGTTCGCGGGGATGACCAGGCGACCGCGGGCGACTTCGTCGCGGATCAGCGTAGGGTCTAGGTATTCGCGCTGGGCGACGAACTCCATGGCGGGGGTGATCTCGCCGTTGCGCGCGAGGCGCATTTGGGTTCTGGCGGCGCGCGGTGTAGATATGGATGAGCTGGGCATCTGCGACTCCCTTCGCCGGTACGAACCGGATCAGGTTCAACGGGTGTTTCTCAGCCCTCGCGCGGGTGTGGCGAGGAGGGCACCCCGGTCATGTGGCAAGCAAAATAGCGGCAATTCTGCAAAGAAGTAAACAACAATTCTCACTTGCCCTGCGAAGGACCTCGCTCCCATGCCGAACGATTCTTGACACTTTCAAAGAGTTCGTAGATCATCGTCCCCCGCCCTCAACCATCTGCCACTTCCTCAGGGGATCGGCTAGCGAAATCAAGAGCATAGGCGGAACATGTTTCTTCGAAGTTCCCTTTGGGCCTATCGCTCTCTGCACCCAAGAAGTTGGAGCGACGCTCCGGACCTACCGCTAGCTCAGAAGGGCAGCACGTGTGTCATAGTCGAGCAAGAACCTCTCGCTACTAAGGTCGGAACTCCCGTCGTTTTTGCGTCAAACGTAGCAGCAGTAGCTGATCGCGAACTCTGTCGAAGTCGCACGAAAGGAGACAACCGTGGAGGGTGAAGAGAATTCAAATCCGTCTACAGCCTCCGGCTCACCTCCACCATTCTCAGCGGCGCCCGCGCTGACTGCCGGTGCACTTCAAAACGCATTCAGTGATGAACAGCTCGCCCAAAATGAGAGACACATTCAAGAGCTGATCAAACTGATAGCTAGTGGGGAAGCCGTCGCCCTAGTGGGCGCGGGTAGCAGCATGTCCGCGGGATACAGTTCGTGGTTTGGACTGATCGCACAGCTGGAAGAACAAGCCAAGGCCATCACGCCACCTTTCGTTGCGGGCCGCCCCTCCGAAACAGCTCGAGAGCATCTCATCCGTGCACAGGAGATACGTGATCACATCATAAGGTTTGGAGGCGGCCGCCAGGTTTTTCACGATATGCTTGGAAAAATCCTTGCTCGAGCGGAGGCTGACATTCGCCAGTCGCTCACTCCATTCCATTTTGATCTCGTCGCACTTCCGTTTCGCGGAATTCTAACAACCAATTACGATCCAGTAATCGAGTACGCATTTGAGGCTATTTACGGTCCCGAATGTAAGACCCGACCCAGTTGCTATTTGGAACGGCGATAGCCTCAAAATTGGCCCTGCGTTTAGATCCATCGCACTGGGAGGCCAAATAAGATTCGTTATTCACCTGCATGGAATACTGCAATTCGGCACGAGCATTATCCTCTGCGCAGACGACTATGCAGAAGCGTACGGAATCCCTGGCCTACGCTCAGAGTCAAGTGACACAGCCGCGCCTTCGCAGGTAAATCGTGTCGAACGCCAAACCAATCTTTACATTCTTCTATCTGCACTACTTGCAACGCGACGTATCGTTTGCATCGGTTTCAGCTTGGACGATTTCTATTTCACCGAGGTTCTAAGAGGTATAAGCGATCGGCTCTGGGAATGGTCTTCGTCAGTTCACTTCGCCATTCTGCCTATAGAAGCGGCGACCGCGGTGGAATCGCGTGACCGCGCTAAGCGGCTAAAGGCAGAACTCGGATTTGAGACAATTTTTTATGAATGCCACGGACGAGACCACAGCGCGCGCGACCTTCTCCTCGAGCGAGTCAGGCTCGAGGTAGAGTCAACCACCGCGCGTTCCGTCGACGCTACTTCGCCCCGACCAAGTGGGTTGACCGCTGCTGCTACCGCGAGTGCCAAACCGGTCGAAGACAGCGATCTTGTGGTCGCTTCTCCCGCCCCTACAACAAATCAGGGTGCGCCACAGCCAGCTGACTCCTTGGATTGGGTACGCTTGAACAATATTGCCCAGCGCGTGCGTTCGTCACGTCGCGAAAACTGAGGAGAGACTTAGGTGCGCATTGAGCGTCGAGAGTTGGACAATGCTCTTCGACAATTCGTGAATGATGGCCATTCCCTTGTACTCGGCCGCCCCGGGGTAGGGAAAACCCATTCGCTACAATCACTAGCCCGATCTCTGGAGGCTGAAGGTACTCCGTACCTGTTCATAGCGGTCGATGAACTTGGTGAAGCCACTGAAGGCGACATTCGGCTGGCACTGGGCTATGGCGAGGGAACGTTCTCCAACCGTGTACAAAGCCTATTTTCAGCCGCACCAAGTGGAGTTGTCATTTTCGATGGATTTGACGCCGCCAGGTCAACTTCTGGTCGGATGCGTCTAGTTGCCTTGATAAGAAACACGCTGCGAAGCGCTCCGTCGGGCTGGTCTGTCGTTGTTAGTGTCAGAAGCTACGACGCAGCCAAATCGCCAGCGTTGATGGAACTATTTCCTTCGGAACATCATCGAGCATCGCCCCCGTACAGCGTTCCAGGAGTATTCGCGCGGCACTTTGCGGTGCCGGAACTCTCCGATGAAGAAGTCGAACAGTCTTTCGTCCAGATTCCCGGTCTCGCGCAATCCTATCGAACCGGCAGTGAAGGCTTTCGACGCTTGACGCACCTGCCATTCAATTTGTGGCTGATAGAGCGCATTCTGAAGTCAACTGCCGATCCAAGTATGCTTGGCGCACTAGAATCGGAAACAGAGCTCCTCAGCCAGTATTGGACAACTCAAATCGCGGCAACGACGGACGGAGACGCGCGTACGTACATCCTGGCGCGCGTGTGTAGGCAAATGATTGCTTCGCGTCTGCTGTCGGTTAGAAAATCCGATGTCTACCGCAACGAAGATCATTCTGCCTGGGCGGCTCTTTTCAGCGGAGAGATTCTCACCGAGGTTGGGCCTTCCGAGGGCCGGGCCGCCTTTGGGCACAACATCCTTTTCGACTACGCGGTGAGCGTATTAATCGTGCCCAAGGATGCAGGTGCGTTGATGGAATTCCTGCTGGAAGATCCAAGTCGGCCCTTATTCCTACGACCAAGTCTCCTCTACCACTTCACCACACTTTGGTACACTGATCGCCAGGTTTTTTGGAAGACGTTCATAATACTTGCTCGATCTGGCAGTACTGCAGTCAAGCTCGTGGGAATACTCATTCCGCCTTATGTACTCGCAAGCGAGTGTAAGTCATCGAGTGATCTGCAACCGTTGATAATTCTTTTTAACAGATCTCCCGAAGAAGGCGCTGAACAAATCGTCCGCACCCTACAAGCGCTCCGTTTCGTTCAGGCCGTTTCCATTCAGTCGTGGGTTGAATTCGCGACAACGCTTTCAGAATCACCCAGCAAAACGTTTGCAGGAGAGCTCGCAAGCCTATTGGAGCGAGCACTGTCGCAAGATTCAGCCGGCACAAAGGAAGTACCCGTCGAGAATGTCGCCCACGCCTCTCGCAATCTTTTTGCTTGGGCCTGGGAGTCGAGAAAGGGTACAGAAGGAGGCTGGTATGACTACTACGCGTCCACACAAGTATTGCCTCTGGTTATCAAGACATTCGCCTCCAATTCGGAACGCGCGGTCGGGTTCTTAGTAGAAATTCTAACCCTGCTTGGAGAGAAGGATTTCCCGATTCGCTACTTCAATACGCTCGCTGGTGGAATCAATCACATTGGGGCCGTTCAACCTCAGCTAGCAGCACAAATCTATGTGCAGCTGTTCCATCATAGAGAGCAAAGCGATGCTCCAACGCTGATGGGCGGAATTGTGTTACAGATGAGGAGTACTCGGCGACAGGATTTCTCGATGTGTTACTACGTGCTGGCGAAAGCATTCCCTGACTTTCTCACAATGGCGCCGCAGCAAGGGATAGGAGTTGCCTTCGATGTAGCAAACGATGCGGCGGTGCGGGAACATTTTGCGCCGTCGCTGCGCGAAGGTTCAACCGTCGCTGACGTGACGAGCCGATTCGTACTTTGGGGAAAGGAACGGCAGTACGTGACCGACTACAGCGTTATTTGGGGAAGCAATCAACGGGACGAGCCTGGTGAGATGCTCGATTGCTTTCTCGACTTCTTTGTACGGTCTCCTGACCCAATTGCTTCCACGCGCGGCTTGCTGATCGCAGCCGACCACGGCGCGTGTGCGATCACGTGGGCAACACTGCTCGAGGCTGGAGCTCAGGCGCCAGCACGCTACGCGCAATCCTTGTTTGAACTTGCTATTTCCCCACCCATTCTCTCAGGTATCGACAGCGCTAAGTCTCTAGGTGCACTCCTGAGCAAAGGCTATGAGTACTGGAGCAGCGAACAGCGCAAGCAGTTCGAAGAAGTCGTTATGGCATTGTCTCCAGTCACAGATGCGGACGTCTCCAACGATGTTGAGAGTCGGATTACCGCGAGATCGAGAGACAGACTACTCGCGCACATCCCCTCGGGGGCTGCTTGCCACGGAGGCAGCACGGCAGCACGTCGATCAAATGATTGCGAACGACGCACTCCCCAGTACCAGGCCACTCGTGGAATTCGAGGCTTCGTCCGAACCCTATACGGATAGTGACTGGCTCACAGAGCAGGGGATAGATGTGGCCAGCGAGAGCAACGCGAGTCTACTTCAGATCTCGAGTGACTTGGAGGCATTCACGATCGCTTGGATGAATAAAAGCCCAGACCCTTCCAGCGTCCGCGATATTCTACCGATGGCCGCGCAAACATTTCGTATTCTATCGGCTAGTCCAGAATCGCAAGCTGTAGGGCACGCGGTCGCTGTGAACTCAGGCATAAATCGGAAAGAGAGCTCGAGTCCGATCAACGAGACCTCGGAAACTAGGGATCAAGCTCACGAGCGAATACTGGAGCTCGTTTGGGCAAAGCTCGCGGGAGTTGCAAATGCAATTGCACGGTCGCAGCCGAAACTGTCGAGCGAAGCTTACGCGGTGAGTCGCGAGATTCTTATGGCTTCAGCGTTCTTGTCATTTAGCGCACGTGCGGTGCCGGATCGCGAGTTTACTAATGCATACTGGTCCCCTACCGCGCACACCGAAGCGATACAGGGCTTAGCTCAACTGGCGAGCATCTCAACTGAAGATGCTGCTGCAGTTGAAGCCTTCACTGGTTTCTCACGTAGTAGCGATCCAGCGGAGCGATTCCTCGCAATTACTTATTCCCCGCTGATCTCCCAAAATTGGCCCGACGCGTTCTGGACAATTCTGGACGAGCGTAGTAGGGAAGAAACCAACCATGTGATCGCAACCGCGATCTTAAACAGTCTTTCAACTGTAGTCTCGGTTGATGAGGATCGGGCATTTGAAGTGGCGCGCCGCTCTATTGGCCGAACGCTCGACCAAGGGGCTGCAAACCTGCCGAATGATCTGGTTCGTGCGATGGCAGACTGGGTCGTGTTTCTCGCGGCGTACCAAGATGAGTCGTGGGCCTGGGACATTCTCAACGGAGCCGCGAGGGCGCCTAGAACGTATGAGACCATGCTCAGCCAGCTCCTGTTCTACTTGGCTAGTGTGATCACTCCAAATAACGCTAGCGACCCCCGTCGGGGTGATGTAGTTGCACGCGCTTCCGATTGGATCTGTGCGCTGCTACGAGATTATGAGGGACTAGTTAAGGCTGAGTCCCTCCAAAGTGCGCCCGATTCGGAAGACCCAGGTCGCTCGGCCGCGCACAAAGCGGTTGCGGGCGTCTTTCGTGCAGTGGACGAAATCATGGCGCGCCTGTACTTCAACAGCAAGCAGGTGCAAGGTGCTCAAGGCAAGATGGACGAAGAGGTCACTTCAGAAAGAAGAAGGTCATCAGGCCGCGCACGAGCGGCTTACTATCGTGCTGTTGAGCCAATGCTCCGTTCAATCCTAAGGCTCTCGGGTCCGGAGGGAGCCGCATTCATGGTTCCTCGCACAGCACACCACTTCATGCAACTACTGAATGAGCTATTGAGTTCGGATCCGGCGGGTGTTCTGAATATGGCCGCGCAAGTTGCACAGGCTTCGAGAAGTGGAGGATATCAGTTTGATTCGCTTGCTGTGACCGAGGTTGTGCGCCTTGTCGAGGTCGTCCTATCGGACTATCGAGAAGAACTGTTGATAGAAGCTCCGCTAAGGGATACCCTTTTACTCCTCGACATTTTTGCCGAAGCAGGCTGGCCCGAAGCTCTCCGTCTGGTCTGGCGACTTGACGAGCCTTTTCGCTAGTGGTGGAGGGACGGACTGCGGCCAACAAGTCGCAGAGCATAACGCTCAAAGAGAGTGCTTAGGAAGGCGGTTCGGGAATAGCTACCGCAGCAGTTGCGGCCGAACTGTTCCGAGCGGCTTCCATTCCCATTAGCTTCACCGCCCAATCCAAAAATTCACCTTCACCTGAAACAGATTCACCGGCTTGTCCCTAAAGATCGCCGCCGTCGCATTCCCGAAATCGAAGTCGCCCGCCGCATCAAATCCCGTCCGCTGCTGCGTCCACACGAAGTACACCGTCGACCCCGGACGATACTCCCACCGCAGCACCGCACTCCCCCGCAGTGATCGCGTGGTGAAGTCGGGATCCGAGAAAGTGAACGGCGCCGCCGGCCCCGCTCCATCCGGATCCACCGTGTACGACGCCCCTGTTCCCCCCGATGGCGATGCCGGCGTCCGCGCAATCGTCCCGATGTCCTTCCCATACTCCAGCTTCTTCACGCTCTTCGGCGCCGCGAACTCTCTGAAGCTCGAGTACGCGCCGCTCGCGATGAACGGTTGCACGAAGAGCTGCAGCGTGAGATTCGGCGTGAACGTCCAGTTGATGCGCGTGTCGAGCGAGATCGTGCGCGTCTTGATGTACGCGAACACGTAGCGATTGCCGAAGAACGCGACGTCCGTCGTATCCGGAACGGTCGTCACGTACTGCGCCGCATCCTGATCGCGATTGAATGTCGGCGAGAGCTGCACGAACATGCTCGACATCGGCTTGAACGCGATGCCCGGTGACAGCGTGAGCGTGCGCGTCGGCGAGTCCACTCCGTGCGCCACCTGCACGGACATGTCGAGCACCGCACGTTTGCGCGCGTCAGTGGACACCTCGAAACTTCCGAGGTTGTATCCGGTGTGCTTCACCACTGGGCCGCCGCGCGTGAGGCGGTCGTCGTCGAGAGTCGGTTTGCCGATCCAGAACGTGCGCAGGTTCCAGTAGTTCGGGAACTCCCACGCGACGAACGCGTGCGGCTCTTCGTCCGTCTCGAGCCCGTCGGTCGTGTACTGCCGCTGCTCACCAGCGATCCAGCTGATGCTGCGATACCAATTCGTCGGCACGGTCCACACGCGGCTGATGTTCGCGTTGAACCAGTTGTAGTCGGCGCGGTCGAGATACGCGAGGTCGTTCACCTCGAAGCCGGGGCTCCGGCCGTTCGCCATCAGCTCCCAGCGCCAGTTGCCCCCGTCCTTCGCCAGGCGCGTGTAGTATCCGTATCCGCGCAGCGCAGTCGCGAGCGTGTCGTACTGCGCATCGAAGAATCCGCCGCCACCCTCGCGGCGGTCCGGGCGCTGAAAATAGTGCGCGCTCGAGCGCTCCGTCGCCGCGATGGCTGCCGCCGACCCTTCCACACTCGAGATCACCGCACTCCCCGCCCACGAGTAGTCGTGATGATGCCACGTGTGCGTCCAGTCCAGCCCCACCGCCTCGGCCCTGCTGCGCAGATGATCCGTGAGCACGGTGTCGTCGAGCCTGCGCGCAGTCGACGTGAGCGCGACGCCGATGGCCGAGTTGCCGTTGTTGAGCTCCTTCTGCACGCGACCCACGAAGTAGTTCGAGAGCGGCTCGACTTCCTGCCTCAGCGGCGCTGGTGTCGACGCGGTCATATACCGCTCCGACTGTGAGCTCGTCACCGCATCGAGAAGACCGACAGTGTAGCCGCTGTTCGTTCGCCCGGTGATCTTCGCCGCGCCGATGATCGGCGTGTAGTCGGGCGCATCCGCGAAGGTGGATTGTCCCTGCACATAGTCCGAGAGCTGCGGCAGTCGTCCGATGCGTCGCGAGTAGAAGAGGCTGAGGCTCGACGTGTTGCTGCAGAAATTACAGTTCATTCCGCCAAAGCTGAACGCGCTCGATCCGGCGATGAAGAACGGGCGCTTCTCGTCGTAGAACGTCTCGAACGGCGAGAGGTTGAGCGTCGCGGGATCGACTTCCACCTGGCCGAAGTCCGGATAGAACGTGGCGTCGAGCGTGAGATTCGACGTGAGCAGATACTTGAGATCGCCGCCCGCGCGAATGCGCGTGTCGTGATTCCCATGAAACGGATCGCCGCCGTCCGCGTGCTGGAGCTGCTCGCCTGTGAGTACGTACGGGAGAATCTCGAGCTGCCGCGGGCGCTCACCGATGCGAATGCCCTCGATCGTGCCGAAATACGAGGGGCCGCCGATATCACTGGGCCGCCAGAACGACCACATGTCGCGCTCGTTCAGCCTGTCCTCGTAACGCCAGATCTGCATCCCCCAGAGCTGCACCGAGTCGCGTGAGAAGCGGAGCTGCGAATACGGGATGCGCATCTCCGCGGTCCAGCCGAGCGAGTCAATCTTCGTCGCTGCGGTCCAGATGGGATCCCATCCTTGATCGCCGTTGAGCTGATCGCCGCGCACCCCCGCAGGATTCACTTCGAACAGCGCCTGATCGCGATGATTATGGTAGGGATCGAGCACGACGATCAACTTGTCGGTCGTGAGTGAGTTGAACGATCCGTTGTTGCCATTCGCATCGAGCAGCTGATCACGACGTGCGAGCGGCGCGTGCACGTCGCGCGCGCCACCCGGCTCGAACATGCGCGCGCCAATGTAGAGCGCCTCATCATCATAGAGGAGGCGAATCTCCGTGCGCACACTCGCGGGGGCGCCCTCGCTCGGCTGATACTGCCGCAAGCCGGTGATGGGCGTCGCGGCGCGCCAGGCTGAGTCGTCGAGGCTTCCGTCGATCTCGATGGCGCCAACGCGGCGCGCGGCACGGGCGAGCGGCGCGATTGGCGCGGTTGTCAGAACGCTGTCGGCACGTTGCGCGCGTGCGGGGAGGCCGATGGCGGCGCTCGCGAGGAGCGGCAGCAAGTAAGCGCGAGTCGCATGATTGCATCTACGAGAGAGAGCGCGGCGCAGTTTCGAGATCAGGGGTGCTGCGCGCCGTGCGCCGATTCGCGAACGAATCGGTCTCTGGGTTGGATGCTGGCTCGCGCTGAAGCGTTTGAACTGCTCGCTCTGCTCGCTTTCCCGGGCGTGGGGCCAAGTGTGTCGCAATTGGTTGCCTGCATGAAACGCCGACCGTCATATCTGATCGAGGAGTTGTGTCATCGTCACCCATGCCAATAAAGCCATGCACAAGCTGACCGCCGATTTTCTGCGATTCCAGGATGTGGATGTCTTCAATGCTTTGGGAGCCGTGGGCGCCTACGTGATTTGGGCGGAGGACGCGAAGCTCATTCCAACGTACATCGGCCACGGAAACCTTTTCGACAGACTGTCAGAACACACATTCACGTATCGCGCGCCGTTGGACGGATATCTGGCCATAACGGGCGATATCGGCGATCAGGATGCGAAGGACGAGGCCTGTGCTATCGAAGGGCTGCTTCTCTGGATCGCTGACGACACAGAGAGACTTTCGGAGTTCAACAGGCAACGGGCCCGCATGGACAAACTCGAGTCTCACTTCCCGAATCACGGTCTCGTGAAGGCGGTGCTCTCAGGCTATGACCCTTTTGTGCCTCCCCGCGCTGCGAGCAGCATTTCCGAGCAAAAGCGACATGTTCGCGTTCGTCCGAACGGCGATTATCTGGAAATTGAACACGGATGGCGTAGACGCCGGGGCGCTGGCCCTGTTGCGTGACGGACACAGGTAGCTCTGTGCTTGGCACATCCAGCAGACATCGCGTGCCGCTAAGACTTTGTGCCTTCGGAACACTCTGCGTTGCGCTGACCTCAGCACAGCCG
Source organism: uncultured Gemmatimonadaceae bacterium (assembly GCA_963792685.1). Classification (GTDB taxonomy): domain Bacteria; phylum Gemmatimonadota; class Gemmatimonadetes; order Gemmatimonadales; family Gemmatimonadaceae; genus FEN-1250. Next base: position 576,808 of record CAWBWW010000001.1, read on the forward strand.
CCGCGCGGGGGGCGAACTAGTTCATGCCGATCAGTCAATGCGTTCACCACAAATCTTCGTGAATTCCTCGTTCAACTCGACACGAGCACCGATGATTCGGATGTGGGTCAACGAGTCGCCTTCAAGCTGCCCGTGGTGCCCGTCAGCTCCATCGCGATTCGCACGGACTCGCTCGTGTGTGAGCAGGCTGCTACTGCGTACTATTCCCGGCTGAAGTCCCCGCCCGACGATCGCGCCGTCGCAGTGATCCGAATGGGAAGAGTTTACGTGGTCGGCGATCCTCGAGTCAGAGAAGGCGAGTTCACCGGCTACGCCGTGTTCGACTCCACGTTCACCGTCACTCTCGCCAACTTCGCTGGATAGCAGATCACTGGCCTCGATCGCCGGAAGGGGCGAGCACGGAACGGTTGCGTCCGTCCGGCCGTAGGCGCATGTTCAGCCGCACCAATGACCGCCTTCGCGTAACCCGCGCGTGCCCCACATCCTCGAGTCGCCGCCGGAAAGCCACGCACCCCGCGCGCGTCCCGCCTCACATGATCGACGACGCCCTTCGCACCGCGCTCGCCGATCGCTACCGGATCGAACGCGAGATCGGCGCCGGCGGAATGGCGACCGTGTACCTCGCCGAGGACCTCAAGCATCGTCGTAAGGTCGCGCTCAAGGTGCTCCGTCCCGAGCTCAGCGCCCAGCTCGGCCCCGAGCGCTTCCTCCACGAGATCGCGCTCACCGCATCCCTGCAAAACCCCCACATCGTTCCGCTCTTCGACAGCGGCGCGATCGACGGGCAGCTCTTCTATGTCATGCCGTACGTCAATGGCGAGACGCTGCGCGCGCGCATCGCGCGTGGCCCGGTGCCAATGGACGAGTCGCTCGGCATTCTCCGCGACATCTCGCGCGCGCTCGCATACGCCCACGCGCAAGGCGTCGTCCACCGTGACATCAAGCCCGACAACGTACTTCTCTCCTCGGCACGGCCGTCGTCACCGACTTCGGCATCGCCAAGGCGCTCAGCGAATCGCGCGACACGGACAGTGGCGCCGCGAACGTCACGCTCACGCGCGCCGGCACTTCGCTCGGCACCCCCGCCTACATGTCCCCCGAGCAGGCGCTCGGCGACACCGTCAATGCGCGCACCGACATCTACGCGTGGGGGATCATCGCCTACGAGCTGCTCGCCGGTGTGCATCCGTTCGCCATGCACACGTCCGCACAGAAGCTGATTGCAGCACAGATCAGCGAGGCTCCCGCGCCGCTCGGCGCGAAGGCTCCTACGGTGTCAGCCAGCATTGCCGCGCTCGTAATGCGCTGTCTCGCCAAGGATCCGGCGGCTCGCCCCGCGAACGGCGGCGAGCTGCTGGCGCAACTGTCCGCCGCACCCGCACCGTCACAGCACCGCCGCCGTTGGCCCATGGCAGCCGGCCGCCGCGGTGCTCGTCGTCGCTGTCGCCGCGATCGCGATCTTCATCACGCCACACCGCATCGCACCGCTCGACCTCCACTCGCTCCGTCGTCGTCGTCCCATTCGACAATCTCGGCAATCCCGCCGACGCGTATTTCGCCGCGGGAATGAGCGACGAGATCGCGGGGCAGCTCGCGCGACTACCCGGACTCGAGGTGATCGGCCGCGAGGGCGTGAAGCGATTTCAGGGATCGCAGGAATCGCCGCGCGACATCGCCCGTCAGCTCGGCGCAGCATACGTGCTGAGTGGCACCGTTCGCTGGGCGAAGCAGACGACGAGCAGCGGAGCGCTCAACGGTGCCGCGCGCGTGCGCATCGTGCCGACGCTGCTCGACGTGCAAACCGGCACGCAGAAGTGGGGACAGCCGTACGAAGAGGCGCTCACCAATGTGTTTCAAGTGCAGGCGAGCGTCGCCGAGCAGGTGGCGGCTGCACTCTCGGTGACGCTCGGCGACACGACGCGCGCCGCGCTCCACCATCGCGAGAGCATCAGCGCCGATGCGCAAGACGCGCAGCTGCGAGGACGCTATCTACTGCGCCAACGCGGCGCGCAGAATCTGATGCAGGCGATTGACGCGTTTCAGCGCGCGATCGCGCTCGACTCGAATTACGCGCGCGCGTGGGCCGGGCTGTCAGAGGCGAACGCACTGCTCCCCGCGTACTATGACTCGGCTGCGGCTAACTTTACATGGAAGGCACGCGCCGACTCGGCCGCGCAGCGCGCACTCGCGTTGGACAGCACACTCCCCGAGGTTCAGATCGCGCTCGCGCGAGCGCGCGAGGTGGACTATCGATTCCGTGAGGCGCTGCCGAGCGTGCAGAAGGCGGTTGCGCTCGATCCGAATGGCACGCTCGGCTACGTGCTCGAGTACGAAGTGCTCACTGCACTCGGCCGCACGGCGGAAGGTGATTCCGCAATACGCCACGCGTTCGTACTCGACAGCTTGTCGCCGCTCGTGTTGGTCAATTTCGCGATCGTGCTTTCCTCGGAAGCGAAGCACGACAGCGCGATTCGCCTGACGCTGCGCGCAGATGCAGCTCCAGCCGGACGTCATGCTGTGGAAGCGCAACCTCGTGTTGCTATACGGGCTGGCGGGGCGCGATCAGGATGCCCAGCGGGCTGTGCGCGAGCTACAGGGCTTGTTGTCGATATGCGCGATGGCCGGCGCATTCACAAACGATCCCGCGCGCCGGGCGGAAGCGATCGCCGCCCTGGGCGACGCGGGTCGTAACCGCGGACTAAACATCGATCCTGGATTCGCCGTTCTCGCGTACGCAAAGCTTGGAATGGCGGACTCGGTGTTCTCGAGCATCCAGGCCGGCATTGCGAGCCGCGACGACGTTCTGCTGCACACGATCGATTGGCCGTTACTCGATCCCTACCAAAAAGATCCGCGATGGGACGCCATCGTCGGCGGCATGCGCAGGCGCTGAACCGCGGCGCCTGCGCACTCAGCCGGCGCGTCAGCTCGTGCTCTTCGCCAGCGCCTTGATCGCCGCACTCATCGCCCGCACACGCTCCGGATCCTTCGCGACCTTCACGTCCCCGTCCACCTTGACTCGCGAGGTTGTCGAGCGACTTGCTCCGCGCCCCGCCGCTCTGCTGCTCCGCAGCGTCGAGCGCACTCGAGATCTCCGCCGTGCGCTCCGGTGCGAGTCCGTTGCCGCGAACGAGCTGATCGAGATACGCGCGCACCACCACGAACGCCGGCGGCCACACGATCTTCGGCTGGCTCTGTGGGTTGTACTCCTCCATGTGCACCAGCTTCGCCGCCTCGAGCTCGTTCTTCGAGAACGCGTCGCCCGGCGTCAGCTCGAGGATGTCGAAGCCGCGATCGAGCTCCGACGAGTAGATGTAGCCGTTCCAGTAGTACGCGCCCCACGATCCACCGAGGGTGTTGCGGATGACCTCCTCCTCGGGATCCGCGGCCGCCGTGTCCGCGGGTTTGGGCGCATCGATCGGGCCGCGATCGAAGTACGCGAGCTCGCGCGGATGATCGGGATCCGTGAACTCCATGACGCTGATGCCGCCCTGATACCATCCCTGCGCCATGATGTCGCGCCCCGGAATCGGAATCAGCCCGCCATTGTGCGACACGCAGTTCTCCTCCGCCGTCTGCGCCGTCGGAATCTTGTAGTACGCGTGCTGCGTGAACTTCTTCTTCGCGTCGATGGTGAGAATGGTGTTGCCGCCCATCTCCATCATCGATGACTTCTGGCACATCGGACCGACACCACCGCCCCACTCATCCGTGAACACGACCTTCTTCGCATCGTTGCTGAACACCGCGGTATGCCAGAGCGAGAAGTTCGTATCGGCACGCGCGTCGAGTCGCACGGGCTTCTCGGGATGCGAGACGTCCACGAGCAAGCCATAGCTCGCGCACGAGCCTGCGAGAAGATTGTACGCGGGATACGCCGTGACGTCGTGGCAGTTGCGCGGGCCCGTCGGCATCGGCGCCGGGTGCGATGGGTCAACCTTCGGCGCGCGGCTCGCCGCGCGCGGCGGCGCACCGAGCCCGGTGAACAGTCGCGCGCCCGTCACCACGGCCGCCTGCTCCGGATGCGCGAGCGGCACCTTGATCACGTCCAGGCGATAGAGCGAGTTCGTCGTGTCCGCCGGATCCGTTCCGTTCTTGCATCCCGGCATCTCCGATCGCGCGCCCTGATTGCCCGACACGTACAGATAGACGACGCCCTTGTCGATGGGATCCGGAATCATCGTGTGCGTGTGCGAGCCCTTGCACGTCTGCACGTTCTTCACGAGCCGAGGCTGCGCGGGGTTCGAGACATCATAGATGCGAACGCCTTCCATGCGGTCGCTCGGATTCTGCACGCCGCCCTTCCCGCAATCGTTGCGGTTGGCGCTCCCCTCGGAAGAGATGAAGAGCAGGTTGCCGATGATCGTCGGATCTCCCTGCGACGTGATGCACTCGACGACGGACACGACCTGCGGCTTCGTGGGATCGCTGATGTTCCAGACCGTGAAGCCGGCGAAGTTCCCCTGGTACACGTACTTCCCACCGAACGCCAGGTCGGAGTTGATGAACGTCAGCCCCCTCGTCGTGTCGAACTGCGCCGGCTTTCTCGAGAACGAGACGAGCCGCATGTTCTTCGCGGCGACGCCCGCATCGAAGCGGCCGGGCTTGAGCCCGCTCCGCGGATCCTTGTCGCTCGGATAGGTCTGCGCGGAAGCGAGCGAGGTGGCGCCGAGCAGCGCGGCGAGCGCGATCGGCATCGAACGGGAAAGACGCATCGTGATGAGCTCCGAAGGGTGGCGTGTGTGACTTACTTGTCGTTCGAGTCCTGCATCTGGCGCATGATTCCGATCTCCGCGGTCTGCACGGATGTCACGTCGGTCGCGAATACGCTCACGTTCACTTCCTGACCCGCACCCGGCGTCGCCAGCAGATCGTCCACCATCTTGAGCGCGCCCTCGTGATGCTGGATCATGAACGTGAGAAAGGCGTGGTCGAACGCGGGACCGGTCGCGGCGTCGAGCTGCTGAAGTTGCGCATCGGTGAGCATTCCCGCCATTCGCATCGTGCGCCACGACGACGTATCCGGCGCGAACTGCCCATTCTCGCGCAGCCATCCCCGCATGATCCGGATCTCGGCCACCTGCGACTGGTCGATCTTCCTCGCAAGCCGCAGCAGCCGCGGGCTCGCCCTGTGCGACTCGGCCATCCGCGACATGTAGATCGCCTGCGAATGGTGCGCGATCATCCCCTGCATGAACTGGACGTCCGCCTTGGTGTACGACGCGCCCGCGGGGATCACGATCGAGTCCTGCGCGGCCATCCCGGGCATGCGCAGGGCATGGTCTGCTGCGCCCGAGCGGTGGCAGGGCGCGCGACCATCATCGCGGATGCCACGAGGGCGGCGGCGAGATGACGGCTAACACTATAGTAGGGCCGGCGCGTGAGCGACATCCTGGGCTGAGTATCGGGGCCGCAGTCGTGTATGGCGAGCACGACGCGTATACTAGCACACGTCCAACCCAAGCCATATCCCATGACCGACATCGCAGTCGCCCCTCCCGAACGCACACGCCCCGCCGGCCGCACCTTCTTCGGTGAGCCGATCGGGCTCGCGTATCTGTCGTTCACCGAAGCGTGGGAGCGGTTCTCGTACTACGGCATGACCGCGCTCCTCGTGCTCTACATGAGCCAGGCGCTCTTCATGCCCGGGCACATCGAGCACATCGCCGGATTCGCCTCGCTGCGACACGCGCTCGAGTCGGTGTTCGGACCGATGACGACGCTGGCGCTTGCATCGCAAATCTATGGCCTCTACACGGGCTTCGTGTATTTCACGCCGGTGTTCGGCGGGTTGATCGCCGATCGCCTCACCGGCCGCAAGGCGGCGGTGGTGATGGGCGCGGTGCTCATGAGCGCCGGGCACATCGCGATGGCGTTCGACGCTTCGTTCTTGCTCGCGCTCGTCCTGCTCATCACGGGCTGCGGGCTGCTCAAGGGAAACATTTCGAGTCAGGTCGGTGCGCTGTACGCCGAGGATGATGCGAACGGTCGCACGCGCGGTTACTCGATTTACTCGATTGGCATCAACGTCGGCGCAGTGGTCGGGCCGCTCGCGTGCGGGCTGCTCGCCCAGAAGTACGGATGGCATGTCGGGTTCGCACTCGCCGGCATTCTGATGCTCATGGGTCTCGTGACCTATCTCGTCGGCTATCACACGCTCGTGGAGCCGCCACCGAGCGCAGTGCGCGCAGAGGCGCACACGGAGGGCACGAACTGGCGGGTGGTCGCCGCGCTCATCGGCGTGATGGCGCTCACGATCTTTCACTCGATCGCCTATTACCAGAACTCGAACATCGCCCTCGTGTGGATCGACAAGCACGTGAATCTGGACCTGTTCGGATTCCAGGTTCCGGTGGCGTGGTTCAACTCGATCGATCCGTTCGTCAGCATCATCTTCGTGCCGATCCTGATCGCGCTCTGGAAGTGGCAGGATGCGCACGGCGGCGAGCCGCGTGAGATCATCAAGATCTCGACCGGCGCATTCATCGCGAGTGCGGCGAATCTGCTTCTGTTCATTGGCTGCAAGATGAGCGACCGCGTCTCCGTGATCTACCCGATTTTGTACGACGTGCTGCTCGGCGTCGCCTTCCTCTACTACTGGCCGACGCTCCTCGCGCTCGTCTCGCGCGCCGCGCCAGCGGGCCTCAAGGCGACGCTGATGGGCGTGGTCTTCCTCACGCTCTTCATCTCGAACATTCTGATCGGCTGGATCGGCGGTATTCTACGAGCACGTCGGCCCCGCGACCTTCTGGGCGATCGAGGCATCGATCGCCGCGGTGGGCGGAGTGCTCGCGCTGCTGCTCAACAAGCCACTCAACCGCCAGCTCGATCGCTAGCGCAGCACGTCTTCCTCAGCGGGAGCCGCATGACACACCGTCGCGAGTTTCTCCGTTTCCTCGCAGGAAGTCCCGTGCTTGCCGCCGTCGGTCTCAATGCCGGCTTGCTGAGTGATCTCGACTCGAGCTCACGGAGACGAGCCGCCGCGGCGCTGTCGCGCGTGCAACAAGGAGTGCAGAGTGCAGCGCTGATTCACAGTCCGCGCGAGGCGCTCGACGTGTTCGACTTCGAGCCCGTCGCCAAACAGAACATTCCCGTCGGACACTGGGCGTATCTCGCATCCGGCACCGACAATGACGGGACCGTCCGCGCGAATCGCGAGGGCTTCGACCGCATCGCGCTGCGCGCGCGGCGCCTCGTCGATGTGCACAAGATCGACGCGAGCGTCTCGCTCCTGGGCACACGCTACCCGACGCCGATCGTCGTCAACCCCGTCGGCAGCCAGAAAGCGTTTCATCCGCTGGGCGAGATCGCCGTCGCGCGTGCGGCCAAGGCGAAGGATCATCTGCAGGTGCTGTCGACGGTTGCCACGACATCGATCGAGGATGCTATCGCGGCTCGCGGCGCGACGGTCTGGTTTCAGCTCTATCATCAGCCCGACTGGGCACGCACGAAGCAGATGGTCGAGCGCGCGGAGCGGGCGGGAAGCGCGGCGGTCGTGTATTCCGTGGACCTGAATGGCGGAAGCAATCGCGAGACGATGATTCGCGGCGGTCGCCTCGACAAGCGCGTCTGCAGCACGTGCCATGTGGGCGGAGCGCCAATGCCGGGCGTGAAGGGCGGGAGCATGGGTGACAATCGCCGGAAGCCGAACCTCAACGGCTATCCGACGCTGACGCCGATACCAGAGGTCGGCACTCCGTCGTGGGAATTCGTGGACCGGCTCAAGACGTCGACGAAGATGAAGGTGTTCATCAAGGGGATCGTGACGCGCGAGGACGCGGAGATCGCGCTGGAGCATGGTGTCGACGGGCTGTTCGTGTCGAATCATGGCGGCCGCGCCGAGAATTCGCTGCGCGCGACGATCTCGTGTCTCCCGGAAATCGTCGCGGGCGTCGCGGGAAAGATTCCGATCATCTGCGACGGCGGCTTCCGGCGCGGCACGGACATCTTCAAGGCGATGGCGATCGGCGCATCGTCGATCGGAATCGGGCGCCCCTACATCTGGGGGCTCGGCGCGTTCGGACAGGAGGGCGTGGAGACGGTGCTCACGCTGCTGCGCGGCGAGCTGGAGATGGTGATGAAGCAGATGGGCACGACGACCATCGCAGCGATCACGCCGAGCTACGTGGTGCCGCGCTGAGCGTGCGAGTGCGGCGCGCGCTCGCGGGCGACGTGCCGGCGCTGCTCGAGCTCATGAAGGGGCTCGCCGAGTTCGAGCACTACGACGCAGACTTCGCCGTCACCGCGGAGACCTTGCTCGCGCAGGGATTCGAGAAGACGCCGCCCGACTTTGTGGCGTTGGTCGCGGACGATGACACTGCGCCGGGCGCGCTGCTCGGGATGCTCGTCTACTACATCATCCCGTTCACCTTCCGCGTGCGGCCGACGCTCTACATCAAGGAGCTCTACGTCGCGGAGTCGGGGCGCGGGCACGGCGTCGGCGAGGCGCTGATGCGCGCGGCGGCTAGCGAGGCGCTCGCGCTCGGATGCGCGACGATCAAGTGGCAGGTAGCGGAGTGGAACAGCAAGGCGCGCGCGTTCTACGAGCGGCTCGGCGCCACCGCGGATCACGAGTGGGTGGATTACGCGCTGAGCGAGAGCGCCCTGCGCAAGCTCGCAAATCCGGAATAGACCGCGCGAGGCGCAGGTGGCGCCGGCATCGCGCGCCACCTGAACGCTCTCTTACTCTCGAGCTCAGTTCCCGCTCTGCTTCGCCGTCGGCGGCAGGACGTTGTTCAGTCGCAGATATCCCGCGAGCTGGCTGTAGTGATCGGACCAATCCTCCACCAGCCCGATCAGCGGCGACGCGCGCTCCGCACGCTCACCATAGTACGTCACCGAATCGCCCATCATTCCGTCGTTGACCTTGGCGACTGCCTGCTCGCAGAACGTCAGGCTGCTCTTGAGCGCCGCCACCAGCTCCGCCTTGGACGCCGTCGCACTCGGCTCCGGCGTCTTCTCGGCCGGAGCGCCAGCGATCGCGCTGCACGTAATACGATTGTCGCCCTGCCATGTGCGCGATGATCTTGCCGAACGTCCACTGCGCAGCGGTGGGCTTGTAGCTGTACTTGTCCGCGGGCATCGCCTCCGCCGCGTCGATCAGGATCTTCGTGTGATGCGTAACGAACATCTTGAAGTGCTTCGACACCGTTTGTCCGCCCTGCGCGGATGCCGCGAGCGGAAGAAGCATCAACAACGCGGACAATTTCCACTTCGACATGGCGGGGCTCCTGTGTGAGGTAATCTGCTGCATGCGCCAACGATTGACGCGCGCCCGAGTGGCCGCAAGTACCATGACGAGCTTCTGACCCTCACAAATGGCGCTATGGCTCCAATGCGCCCGGCTCACTCCACGATCTTGTAGATCTCGCGCTTTCCGCGATCCACCAGATCGTGATAGCCCTTCATGATCTCCTCGAACTTCTTCAGATCCTCTGCGCTCCCCTGCGGATTCGACAGCATTCGCTCGAACTCGGCGAGGTCCGGCACCTCCATCTCGGACACGACCGTCCAGTACTGCTCCGCACAGAAGTCCGTCATGATTCGCATGCGCGGCAGCTTCAGCTGCTCGGACATGCGTGACATCGCGAGGAACTTGTCCTTCATGGCGCCTACCTTCCCGGGCTTGCAGTACATGATATCGCGGATCAGGAACATGGGTGGCGCTCCAGCGTGAGGAGGGGGAACCGGCGGTGCTGCCGAACAGTGAATGTCTCGGTCGGCGCGCGCGAGTCAATGACCAGCGGGGCACGGCGGACACACCCGGCTCATCAGTTCGCGCATTGAAGCCCGCCGTCGTACCTTCTCCCACGCTCGCAGCTCCCCACACCTCGAACGGAAATCCCTCATGAAAAAGGCCTGGCCGGTGCTGGTCGCGTGCACACTCGGCATCACCTCACCTGCGGTTGCGCAGCAAGCAGAGGTCATCTCCGTGATCACGCATGCGGTGGACGCGTTCAACAAGGGCGACACGAAGGCGTTCGCAAGCGCGTGCTCCGCGGAGACGTCGATCATCGACGAGTTCCCGCCGCACGAGTGGCATGGCGCGGGCGCATGCGCGAGGTGGATGAGCGACTACGACACCAACGCGAAGCAGAACGGCATCACCGACGGCGTCGTGACGCTCGGCAAGCCATCGCATGTCGACGTGACCGGAGATCGCGCGTACGTCGTCATTCCGTCGACCTACGTGTGGAAGCTGAAGGGCGTGGTCACGCGCGAGGATGGTTCGGCGTTCACCTTCGCGATGCACAAGGAGAAAACGGGGTGGAAGTTCGCGGGCTGGTCGTGGGCGAAAAAGTAGGGTAGTCGGATATCGACCGCGAATGGTCGTACGCCTGCTCTGCGGAATGGATGTCGGGGTGCTGCGTGTCGCTCCCTAGTATGGAGTAAAGTCCCTTCATCCAAACCCCGAGCGCCATGCACCCATCCTCGTCAGCTCGCGCCCTCGGCGTCGCAGTGTTCGCCCTGTTTACCACTCGCCCGGCAACCGCGCAGCACAAGAACCCCGATCTCGCGCCGTTCATGATCGCGGATCGCGCGGCCGAGGTGGCGCTTGCGCGCACCGCCGCTCCCCACAGCATCACCGACTCCGCCACGATACTCGTCCTCGCGAAAACGGGATTCGTCGAAGCGCATCACGGCTCGAATGGATTCACGTGCGTCGTGTTCCGCGGATTCGACGGTGCCACCAGCGATCCGAATTTCTGGAACGCTAGAATACGTGCGCCGCAGTGTCTCAATCCGCCGGCGTCGCGCACAGTGCTTCCGGAGCTGATGAAGCGCGCGGAGTGGATCATGTCGGGAGTGAGCACGAACGATGTCGACGCGCGGACGAAGCGCGCATTCGACGCGCACGAGTTTGCGGTTCCTGCCGCGGGCTCGATGGCGTACATGCTGTCGCCGCAGCAGTATCTCACGGACGACGATCCGCACTGGATGCCGCACCTGATGTTCTACTACGACAGATCGCTGCCCGCTGCCGCGTGGGGTGCGGGTGACGGAAAGTCGCCGATAATCGACGCGACGGGGAGCTCACCGGCGCCGCGGATGGTGCTGTTGATCCCGGTGCCGCAGTGGTCGGACGGTAAGCCGGCCACGCTGCACTAGAGCTACTTCCCGTCGCCGTGCGCCAGCTTCTCGAAGCGCGGATCGCCACGGAGCGGCTCCCACGTCGGATCAATGCGCAGCCACGCAGGCGAGATGAAATACGGTTTCGCGAGAATCTCCCGAAGCTCCGCGATGGCCGCATCGCGCTCCCCCAGCGCGACGTCGACACGCGCCGCAATGTGGTGTGCGTATGGAATCGAGCTCCATTCATCCTTCGTCGCGTTGGCAGTGGCGAGCCCTCGATCTCGATCGCGAATGGATTCGGCGCGCTTCCCGAGTATGGCGAGGGTATACGCGTTCAACAGCTGGCTTTGCCAGTTGCCTGCGTCACGCCGAATCGCCTGCTCCAGGACGACTCTCGCCGTGTCGGCGTAGGCGCGCGCACGCGCGGAATCGCCGGTCGATAACCACAGCTCCGCCTGTATCAGACCCCAGACGCCGCGATCGTTGTCGAATGCGTCAACCGGCAACGACTTTGTGAACGCCACATCTGCACTGTCCAGTAGGCAATACGTGTCCCAATAGTTGGAGACATAGGACAAGAGCGCCCCGCGGTCAACAATGCCTGGAACCTGGTGCAGCGAGCGGCGTGCACCAGCGAGATCACCCTCTCCTGCAAAGCTGATCGCGCGATTCTCGATTAAGGCAAGATTATCGGGATTCGAGGCGAGAGCCCGCTCGGACGCCGCCCGTGCCTCCGGATAGCGACGCAGCCAAAGGAGCGCGCGCCCAAGTCGATCGGCAGCGATGGGCGAGCGCGGGTCGAGCGTAGTCGCCTGACGTATGTGCGCCAGCCCCTGCTCCCACTGACCGGCGCCTGCCTCGACCTGCCCCAGCGTTCGCAGCACGTCCACGGACGACGGCGCCAGTGCCAGCGCTCGCTCCAGGTCCGCACGCGCCCGAGCCTCATCTGATCTTACGATCCTCGAGTAAAGCGCGCGCGACACGTAACTCTCATAGTTGTTCGTATCGAGAGCAACCGCACGATTTGTAGCGAGTCGTGCCGCTTCCGCATCCGCAGGTGCCTGGCTACCGTTCGCATAGATCACTGCGTGAAGCCTGCCGGCGCGCGCCCACGCTGCAGTGAAGGTCGAATCGAGTGCGAGCGCCTGCTCTGCATCGGCAAGAGCGCGACGCAAAGACGGCAGATCCGTTCCGTCCACCGAGCTGCTGCGCAGATACGCCTCATAGGCCGCCAGATTCTGCGTTGGCTTCTGGGCGATCTGAGCCTTCGAAGACGCGTTGAGCACGATTCCGAGATTCGCCGCAACCTTGCTCGCGACGGACGACTGCACCTGAAACACGTCCGCGAGCGTCGTGTCGTACGTCTGTTGCCAGATCGTACGCGGCGCGTTCCCTCGTGTGAGCTGCACGAGCTCCGGGCTCACGCGCACGCGCCGCGCCTGCGTCGGGCTCGTCTCCCATCGCACCACGCCCGTGAGCAGATAGCCTGCGCCGAGCTCGTTCGCGATCTGCTGCGGAGGCTTGTCGGTGCGCCGATACTGGTTCGAGCTCGCACGCGCGATCACGTGCAGCGCAGGAAGCGCGGTGAGCTTGCCGCGAATCTCGTCCGTGATGCCGTCCGCGAAGTACGCGTTGGACGAGTCGCCGTCGTTCTCGAACGGAAGCACCGCGAGCGCGGAGTCGCCAACCGTTGCGGGAATGCGCGAGCGATACCAGACCGCGAACGCCCCCGCAACGAGCACCGCCGCAAGCGCGATCGCGAGCACCTGCTCGCGCCTGCGCGCGGAGTGCGGCAGCAACGCGCCCTGCGTCGCCATCTCCGCAGTCGACAGTGTGCGCGCAAACTCCGCCACTGACTTGTAGCGATCGGCGGGCGCGGGAGCGAGCGCCTTGTCGATGGCCGCATCCAGTTTCACTCCAAGTGCCGGACGCGCGCGGCGCACGGAGGGCGGCGGCCCGGAGAGCATCTTCGCACGAATGGTCTGCGGATTCGGCCCAGTGAACGGTGGCTCCCCCGCGAGCATCTCGTACAATACGGTCGCGAGCGAGTACATGTCGGTTCGCCCGTCGATCACGCGCTCGCCCGCCGCCTGCTCGGGGCTCATGTACTGCGGCGTCCCCACGACCATCCCCGTCTCGGTGAACCGCCGCTCCGCGAGCGCGGTGTCGGCACCGAGCGCCTGCGCGATGCCGAAGTCCGCAACGAGCGTGTTGCCGTCGCTCGTGAGAAGCAGATTCTCCGGCTTGATGTCGCGATGCACGATGCCCTTGTCGTGCGCGTACTGGAGCGCCTGCAATGCCTCGCGCGTGATGCGAATCGCCTCGTCCACCGGCATCTGCTTGTCGCGATCCAGACGCGTGCGCAGCGTCTCGCCCTCCACGTACGGCATGCTGAACCACAACAGTCCGTTCGCGTCGCCGGAATCGTGCACGGAGAGGATGTGCGGATGCTGCAGCCGCGCGGCGACCTCGATCTCGCGCTGGAATCGCTCGGCTCCGAGCGATGCGGCCAGGTGCGCATGCAGCACCTTGATCGCTACGGGACGCTTGTGCTTCCTGTCCTGCGCGAGCCAGACGGTCGCCATGCCGCCGCTTCCGAGCTCCCGCTCGACGGTGTAGCCGTCGCCGAGTGCGGCCTGGAGTCGAGCACGGGCATCGACGACGGGCTCGGTCACGCGCTCGCAGGATCGAAGAACTTCCCTTCGACCAGCAGCATTCTGCGTCTCCGCGCACGATTGGCGCAGCTTCTTCGCCTCCGCGTACTCGGGCGAGCTCCACCAACGCTTCGCGGTCTCGACGTCGGCGAATTCGAGGATCACGAAACGCTCGGGGCTCCACGTGCCCTCGAGTGCAGTCGTCGCTCCACCGCGGGACAGATACTTCCCGCCGTACTGTGCGATCGACGCCGAGGCCAGGGGCTTGTAGCGCTCGTAGCGCGCGGTGTCCTTGATCGCGATCTCGACTACGATGTACGCCGGCATCGTTCCCTCCGGGAGAGTGCTAACGCCAGCCGTCCCACAACTCCGCCACCGCGCTGTGCGCGCGCACGCCCTGCATCACAGTCGCGATCAATGGCGCGGCGACGTCGGGCGCGAGGCGGATTCCGTCGAACACGATCGCCGGCGTGCCGCCGATACGAAAGCGGCTGCCGTTCTTCGCGCGATTGAAGTGCTGCATAATAGTAGCGGCACCGGGCATCCCGCTTGCCCAGAAGTCGATCGCGAGCACGTCCCCTGCCTGCTCGCTCGCCATCTTGCGCCATGGGGCCTCGCGCGCGAATGCCCACGCGGAGGCGCTGTCGGAAGCCTCTCGCATCGCCGCCTTCCCCGCCACGATCGCATCCTCCTGCGACTCGGCCTCGAAGCGCATTAGCCGCCGCGCGCCAGCGCGCTCCACCACCGCGAGCGGGCAGAGCTGCTCGCCGTCGTCGAGCTCCGACAGGCTCCAGGCAGCGTGCGCGAGTGCGAATCCGGCAAGCGAGAGCGCCTGCGGTGAGAGCGTAGTCATTATTTCGTAGGATACTCGCGGTCGCTCGCAGGGGCGAGGGTTGACGTTGGGCTGTTGGACGTGCGGGCGACACGGGCGTATTCTGTGTCTGGACACGCATACTCGAGGGAGGGCTCGTGGTTTCGATTCCGGTCGTCATCCTCGTCGCGGCACTCGCATTTATGGCCGGCGTTATCGTTACGCGACGTAAGTCGAGCAACACGGTCGTGTGGCAGGCGCCACCCTCGGGAGCGGCTTACGACGCCGCCGCCGCGGATCCGCAGCTGCGCACGTTGCTCGAGCAGAAACAGATCATCGGCGCGATCAAGCGCTATCGCGAGCTCACGGGCGCGGGGCTCAAAGAGGGCAAGGAGGCGGTCGAGGCGATGCAAAGGAGCACACAGACATGAGGCTGGCAGGGATCGGCGCGTGCAGCACGCGCCCGCTCGTCGCGGCGCTCGCGTCCCTCGCGCTCGCGAGCTGCACTCGCGCTCCGAGCTCGAACACGCCAGCCTCCAGCGAAAAGGCCTCGCTCAGCGCGGACTCGCGTCTTCCCACCGGCGTGCGGCTCGATCCCGCCGGGCGCTCCACGCCGCTCGGCAACATGCCGCTCGCCGCCATCCTCGCGCCCGACAACCGCAACATCGTCGTGAGCCTCTCGGGATGGCGCGAGCAAGGAATCGAGATCGTCGATCGTGGCACGGGTGCGATCGTGCAGAAGCTTCCGCAATCCGGCGCCTTCGCCGGCCTCACGTTCAGCGCGGACGGCTCGACGCTCTATGCATCGGGCGGCGTCACCGATCGCGTCTACATCTACTCCTATCACGCAGGCGCAAAGGCTCCCGCGACACTCCTCGACAGCATCGCGCTCGCGCCCCCGGCCGCCCCGGTACCGAGCGACAGCGCGCCACCTCCCGGCTCCCGCTACACCGCCGGCCTCGCGCTCTCGCACGATGGACGCAGGCTCTACGCAGCCGAGAATCTCGCGGACTCGCTCGCCGTGATCGACGTCGTCTCGCGCCGCATCGTGCAGCGCCTCGCAACTGGCTCGTATCCGTACGCCGTGATCACTGCGAATGACGGACGCGTGTACGTCTCCGACTGGGGCGCATCGACCGTGCACGTCTACCGCGCGCTCGCGTCGGGGATGCTCGCGGCCGAGCGGCCCATTGATGTCGGCCGGCATCCGTCGGCACTTGCGCTCTCGCCAAATGGCGACCGGCTCTTCGCCGCCTCCGCGAGCACCGATCGCGTCGCGGTTGTCGACATGCACGCGCGGCGCGTGATCCGCACGCTGCTCGATCCACCGCCCGCCGATCTCCTCGAGGGGAGCACGCCCGACGGGCTCGCGCTCTCACCGAGCGGCACGCGACTCTATGTCGCCGAAGCCAATGTGAACGCCGTCGCGGTGTTCGATCTCTCCGCGCTCAGCTCTGGCGTCGCGAGCGCGCGCGGCGCCGATTCGCTCTCAGGGCGCATCCCGGCGGAGTGGTATCCGACCGCGGTGCTGGCGCCGAGCGGGGCGCAGGGCGCGGAGTCGCTGTTCGTGATCAATGGAAAGGGACGCGGCACGGGCGCAAATCCGCAGGGCCCCGGGCCCGGGCAGAAGCGCCGCAACGACGATCCGTACTACACACTCGGGCAGCTCAACGGCACGCTCAACGTGCTCCCCGCCACGCCGAGCGAGGCACTCCGAACACTGTCGCGCCGCGTTGCCGAGGCGAACGGATGGACGGCGACGCGCACGTCGTTCAAGTATCCGCCCATTGAGCACATCATCTACATCATCAAGGAGAATCGTACCTACGACCAGGTGCTCGGGGATCTCCCGATTGGCGACGGCGACTCCACGCTCACGTTCTTCCCGCGCGCGCTCTCGCCGAACCATCACGCGCTGGCCGAGCGATTCGGGGTGTACGACCGGTTCCTCGTGAATGCGGAGGTGAGCAACCAGGGGCATCCGTGGAGCACCGCGGGCTACGTCACGGATTATCTGGAGAAGGTGACGCCCGACGTGTATCGCGGCCGGCGTCCGGAGCCGGATGAGCCGGGAGACGTGGACGATCCCGCCGCGGGTTACCTGTGGGATGCGGCGATCCGGAAGCACGTGTCGCTGCGCAACTACGGCGAGTACTCGGAGCAGCTCCCCCGCTCTCCCGACGCAGCCGACGAGAAGGCCAGCGACGGGGATGTGCGCGCGGTGCTGCCATCGCTCGCGCCGTACACGAATCCGCACTATCCGCCGTTCGACATGTCGATTCCCGATCAGCACCGCGCGGACATCTGGATCTCGGAGTTCCACGAGTACGAGCGTTCGGGAAAGCTGCCAGCGCTCGAGATCCTCCATCTCCCGCGCGATCACACCGCCGGCGCGCGCGCGAGATGTGCACGCCCCAGGCCTGCATGGCCGACAACGACCTCGCGCTCGGCCGCATCGTCGAGGCGCTCTCGCACTCGCAGTTCTGGCGCTCGACGGCGGTGTTCATTCTCGAGGATGACGCGCAGGACGGCCCGGACCACGTCGACTCGCACCGCTCGGTGATGTTCGCGATCTCGCCGTGGGCGCGCGGCGGCGTCGTGCACCGATTCGTGAACACGACGGACGTGCTCGCGACGATGGAGGAGATGCTGGGCCTCGATGCGTTCTCGCACTTCGACCACTTCGGGCGTCCGCTGCGCGAGATCTGGCGCTCGTCGCCCGACATGCGGCCGTACGACGCGATCACCCCCACGCACTCGCTCGTCGAGCTGAACGTCGCGACGGGCCCCGGGGCGCGCGAGTCGGCGCACATCGACCTCGCACATGCGGATCGTGTGGACGACGCGGTGTTCAACCGCATTCTCTGGCGTGCGATCAAAGGGAACGCGCCGTATCCGACTGCGCGGCGGCTCGCGCTACTCGAAGCGGCGAGGTCGCGATGACTCGCGGATCGATTCACGCGACGGTGCTCGTCGCGCTCGCGCTCACACTCGCGAACACACTCATGGCGCAACAGGGATCGAGCACGACGGACAGCACAACGTACCCGCATGCGAACGAGCCGATTGGCACCGTGCGCCAGATGTACGATGGCGCGCTCACCCCCGAGCTCGCGATCAACACCTTCCGGAACATCGACCGGCTGTTCCCCACCCGCGCGGTCGCGCACGGAGCGCATCCGAAGCCGCTGCCGCCGTCGCCGACGCCATTGCGCGAGGTGCACTTTAGTGATGGGCAGGCGAGCTACGATCTCGAACAGTATCTCGATCTCAATCGCGTGTCCGGCCTCCTCGTGCTCAAGAATGGGCGTGTCGCACTCGAGCGCTATCGCTACGGCAACACGGAGCGTACGCGGTGGATGTCGATGTCGGTGGCGAAGTCGATCACGAGCACACTCGTCGGCGCGGCGATGGAGCAGCATCGCATTTCGACGCTGCAGGATCCCGTGACGAAGTACGTGACGACGCTCTCCGGCAGCGCCTACGACGGCGTCACCGTGCGCGACATTCTCATGATGTCATCGGGGGTGCGCTGGATCGAGACGTACACCGATTCATCGTCGGATCGCCGGCATCTGCTCGAGGCGCAGATCGCGCAGCAGCCGGGCGCGGCAATGCGGCTCATGGCGTCGCTGCCGCGCGCGGCGGTCCCTGGCACGGTGAACAACTACAGCACGGGTGAGACGCAGGTTGCGGGAGAGATCGTGCGCAGCGCCGTCGGGCGGCCGCTGGCCGAGTATCTGTCGGATCGCATCTGGAGCCGGTACGCGATGGAGGCTGATGCGCGCTGGTGGCTCGACTCGCCGAACGGCCACGAGATCGGCGGCAGCGGCTTCTTCGCGACGCTCCGCGACTACGGACGCTTCGGGCAGTTCATCCTCGATGGCGGCGTCGCGAACGGGCAGCAGATTCTACCGAAAGGATGGGTGGAGGAGGCGAGCACGCCCAAGGCGCTGCGCAACGGCGATCCGCTGGCCTACGGCTACTTCTGGTGGACCGGCACGACACCCGCGGATCAGCGCGATCGCGCATTCGAGGCGAACGGGATTTTCGGACAGCACATTCTACATCAATCCCACCGCGCATCTGGTGATCGTCGTCTGGAGCGCGCAGACGAAACCGACCGGTGGCGCGATCGTGGATGACTGGAAGTTCTTCGACGCCGTGGCGGAGCAGCTCCGATAATCGATAGCTGTCGAACGTTGGCTCACCCTTTCTCGACGACGTCATGCATCGCATTCGGCAGAGCGATCTCCCTCTGATCGGGAGCTCGCACAACTTCGTGGGCGCCGACCAGGGAGACACGGGCGTGTCGGTCTTTCTCTTCAACGGCCAGCCGGGGCGCGGGCCAGGACCGCACAGGCATCCGTACGACGAGATCCAGTTCATCCGCGAAGGGCGCGGCCGCTACGTCGTGAATGGCGCCGAGTTCGAGGCGGGTGCGGGCGACATCCTCGTGATCAAGGCCGGCGAGGTGCACAGCTTCACGGTGATCGGCGATGCGCCGCTCGTGCAGCTCAATGTGCACGTGAGTCCGAGATTCATTCAGGAGAATCTCGGGTAGCGCGCCCCAAGCGAGTGCCTATTTCGCGGTTCTCGTGAACGTCTGCACGAGATTCGGTTCCCACGTCTTCCCCTCGTCCGCCGAGAACGCTGTCTCTGTGCGGAACGATGTAGGCGTGATGTTCGAGTAAACGAGGCGCACGAGAATCGGCTTCCCCTCGTACGTGTCGTGCACGAAGAACTCGCCCCGCCCACTGGTGAAATGCCCGATCATCGGCGCATCGAGCACGCCGGTCTTGCTGCTCCCCCAATAGATGCGCCACTGGTGCGTGTGTGGATCGTACATGCGGAGCATCAGCCCGTCGTAGTGCGGCGACGGTCGATCGTTCGCGAGCTGCGCGAGACTCGCATTGCCGCCCCACACCTGCTGCACGATATGCGAGTAGCCCTCGGGCGAGACCCATGTGATGGATCCGCTCAGCGGATGCTGCAGCCGCTTCACGTTGATCGCCCAGGTCCCGATTTCGAAGTCGAAGTCGCGCCGTCCATCGCGTGCGACCACCGTGGTGTCGCTCCCGATGATCGCGCCCGAGCTCGCTGGCGTAGCCGCGGGTGCGAGGAGCGACAGGAATGCGAGCGCAGGCAGCATCTTCAGCATCGAGAGATCTCCGAAATGCGAATGGAACGGACGGGCCACGTCCATAGAGTGCCTGCCAGCGTCGCTCTTCAAAAGCGCCACATGCTGCGGAAATCACCAGTCCAGTTGTAAAGAGGCACATGAACGGTTCATTACACCTCTGTCGAGCGCATCAGCGATGAGGTCGCCGCACTCGCTAACGGCACCGCCGTGACGCATCTTCTCCCCGTGCACGCAAGGCTCGCTGTACCTCTTCCGCCGCCCTCTTCGAGGACGACGCGGACGTCACGCTCATCATCGCGCGACGAACACACGCGAGCGCAGGCTCGCGTAGCGCGATGACCTCCGACCTCCGCGCCCAGCTTCAGTCGACGCTCGGCACCACGTACTCCATCGAGCGTGAGCTTGGCGGCGGCGGCATGTCGCGCGTGTTCGTCGCGCGCGACGAGACGCTCGGCCGCGACGTCGTGGTCAAGATCGTCTCGCCGGAGAATGCCGAGGGGATGAGCGCGGAGCGGTTCGCGCGCGAGGTGAAGCTCGCGGCACGGCTGCAGCAGGCGAACATCGTTCCCGTGCTCTCCGCCGGTACGTCCGGCAACCTCCCGTATTACACAATGCCTTTCGTGCGCGGCGAGTCGCTGCGCGCGCGACTCGCGACCGGCGCACCAATGCCGGTGACGGAGGCGGTGAGCATCCTTCGCGACGTTGCGCGCGCGCTGGCGTATGCGCATGCGGAAGGGGTCGTGCACCGCGACATCAAGCCGGAGAACATCCTGCTCTCGGGCGGCGCGGCCGTCGTCACCGACTTCGGCATCGCGAAGGCAATCGACGCCTCGCGCACGGTCGAAAGCGGCGCGACCACGGGGATCACGCGGGCCGGCATGTCGCTCGGCACTCCAGCGTACATGGCCCCCGAGCAGGCGCTCGGCGATCCTGCCACGGATTTCCGTGCGGACATCTACTCGTGGGGCGTCGTCGCGTGGGAGCTGCTCGGCGGCGCGCATCCATTCGCGCAGAAGACCACGGCACAGGCGCAGATCGCGGCGCACGTGGCCGAGGCACCTCCGTCACTCGCAGCAAGGCGCCCCGAAATTCCGGAGTCGCTCACGAAGCTCGTGATGCGATGCCTGGAGAAAAATCCCGCGAACCGTCCGGCGGGGGCGAGCGAGTTGCTCGCACAGCTCGAGTCGGTGAATACCTCGGGCAGAAGGATGCGCCGAAGCCCGCGGTGTCGGCATCGCGCGGGCAGAGGCGCACCGCACTGTACGTGACAGCCGGAGCGCTGCTGGTCATCGCGGTCGCTGCGGGGACACTGGCACGCAGAAGATCGTGGGCGCCCGCAGAGGCGACCGCCGCGGACAAATCGCTTGCGGTGCTGCCTTTCGTGTCGACCGGCGGCGATACAGCCAACAGTTACCTGGGCGAAGGCATTGCGGATGAGGTGAGCAACACGCTCGCACAGATTCCGGGGTTGCGCATTGCAGGTCGAAGCTCCGCCGCTCGAATCGCCCGAACAGGCGCGTCCGTGGAGGATGTCGCGAAAGGGTTGGGAGTACACGCGGTTCTCGATGGCACCGTGCGACGTGCGGGAGATCGCATTCGAGTGGCTGCGGAGCTCGCGAATGGCGCGGATGGAGTCGTGCTCTGGCGCGACAGCTACGATCGGCCAGCCAAGGATATATTCGCAGTGCAGGACGACATTGCACGCGCGATCGCCGGGCAGCTGAGGTGGCGCTCGCGGGGGCCGCCGCGAGCGCCGCTGGCGGGACACGCGACGCGACGGCGTACGATCTGTATCTCAAAGGCATGTATCTATTCCGTCGCCGCGGCGCCGGGCTGGCGGAAGCGGCGCTCGACCTCGAGCAAGCCACCGTGCGCGATAGCAACTTCGCGCGCGCATGGGCTGGCCTGAGCTCGACACTCATGGTCGAGCCCAACTACATTGATGTTCGTGTTAGCGAGGTGGCGCCCCGCGCTCGAGCGGCCGCTGAACGCGCCGTGCGGATCGACTCGACGCTCTCCGAAGGGCACCTCGCCCTCGGCTACGTGCTTGCCGAATCCTTCGATTGGGTGCCCGCGGAGGCCGAGCTTCGCCGTGCAATCGTGCTCGATCCAGGCGCGGCGGAGCCTCGCTACCGACTTGGCTATGTCCTGCTCAACATGCAGCGGCCCGCGGAGGCAGTTCCCGTACTGCAGGAGGCCAAGGCGCGCGACCCAATGTATTTCCTGATCGCTTCCTACCTGGGTACTGCGCAACTGGATGTGGGCCAGATTGCCGAGGGTATCACCGAGCAGCGGCGAGGACTCGATCTCGAGCCAACGAACGTCGCCGCGCTGTCGACAATGTCGCGTGGCTATCTCGTGGCGGGAATGCTCGACTCCGCGCGTGCCGTCGCGCGACGGCTGATAGCCGTGTCGCACAGCCCGGGACGAATCGGAACGGCAGCGTTCACTCTCGCGCAGAGCGGTGAACGCCAGGAAGCGGAAGCGATCATCCGTCGTCTCGAAGCGCTGCCGCCCGACACGTGGACGCGATCGTCCGGGCTGAGCATCGCGTATCTCGGAGTTGGCGATACGGCGCGCGCGGTGAGTTACATGGAGCGCGCTGCGGCGGGCGACGGTGACTTGTTCGTCCTCTTCAGCACCCTCACGGCCAGCGATATCCCTCATGATCCGCGCACCGACGCCGTGTGGCGGAGATTTCATCTCGACCCTGCACGTATTGCGCAGCGCGCGCACCCAATCGCGCGATGATCGCATCCAGTACGCCGCTAGATACGGCGTACGATCAATTGAAGCTCTCGTAATCACTTGAACTACCTGAACGGAGGCACCATGCGGCACAGATACACGATGTATCTCGTTACCATCTGCTGCACGGCACTTCTGTTCGGAGCAGCCCGACGCGCCGATCGCGTCGCGCCGAACGACAACTCGAACAGCGCGGGACATCTCGCGAACGGCGTGCTCACGGTGGCGCTCGAAGCGCGCACGGGAGAGTGGCGTCCCGAGGGCCCTCACGGCCCGCTGTATACCGTGGCGGCGTTCGCCGAGAAGGGCGGCGCGCTGCAGACGCCCGGACCGCTGCTGCGTGCAGCTGTTGGCACAGACGTGCACGTGACGGTGCACAATGCGTTGTCCGTGCCGATGTGGGTCTATGGCTTCGGCGAGCATCGCGGCTACAACGACAGTGTGCAGGTGGACGCAGGCGAGTCTCGCGAGATGCACTTCCGCGCGACGACGCCCGGGCTGTACTACTACAACGCCCGCACGATTGCCCACTCGATCAGCGAACGCCTCACTGACGACGCGCAGCTCAACGGCGCGATCTCGATCGATCCGCCGGGCGCCACTCCTGCCGATCACATCTTCGTGATCAGCAGCTGGTTCTTTATCGATGGAAAAACCGTGAGCGGTATCGGCCCGAACGGCGTCATCACGTTCAACGGCCTCGCGTGGCCGTACACGCCACGAATCGACATGACCCAGGGCGATACGACGCACTGGCGGTTCGTGAACCTGACGTCGCTCCCGCATCCGCTGCATCTCCACGGCTCGTTCTACCGCGTCGATGCGAAAGGGGACGGCCTCCTGGATTCGATCTACGCGCCGGAAGATCGGCGGCTCGCGGTGACAGAGCTCGTGCAGCCTGGGCAGACGATGTCGATGACGTGGGCGCCAGTGCACAGTGGCAACTGGGTGTTCCACTGCCACGTCGCGAGTCATGCCACCCAACGCGCCTACTTCGAGATGGACCGGCGTGCGCCCACACAAATGGACACGTCAATGAAGATGCACGACAATGCGCATCTCAGTCACATGGGCGCGCTCGTCATCGGCATTCGCGTGAAACCGCGAGGGCAGCAGGTGGCGGAGCAGCCGGTTTCGCAGCGAGTCCGGCTGCTCGTGCGCTCGCGCCCCAAGGTATACGGCGAGTACTACGGCTACGGTTTCGTGAGTGGCGACTCGCCCATGGCGGCGATGCCCGACAGCTTCTCCGTTCCCGGCCCGACGCTCGAGCTCGTGCGCGGGAAGCGCGTCGAGATCACCATCGTGAATCAGTCGCGCGACGCGGCGGCCGTGCACTGGCATGGAATCGAGCTGGAGAGCTATCCCGACGGCGTTCCTGGATGGAGCGGCACGATTGGGACGACGATCCCGTTCATCCTTCCCGGCGACTCGCTCACGGTGCGCTTCACGCCGCCCCGTGCCGGGACGTTCATGTATCACTCGCACTCGAACGAGATGCAGCAGATCGCGTCCGGGATGTACGGCGCGATCATCGTCCGCGATCCCGCCGCTCCAACCGATGTGCCCGAGCGAACGGTGTTGATCAGCGATGATGGGCCGACCGTCAAGTTCACGGCAACGAGCGCCCCGATCCTGCTCAACGGCAAGCTCGCGCCCGATACCATCGACGTGCGTGCGGGTGCAGCGACTCGCTTCAGGTTCATCAACATCCGAAACGAGAATCTCACGCCGATCGCCCTCGAGCAGAACGGAGCGCCGATGAGCTGGCGCATCGTCGCCAAGGATGGCGCGGATCTGCCGGCGCATCAGATTGTCGATCGTCCCGCCACCATGTTGAGCTCACCCGGCGAGACCTTCGATGCGATGATCACGCCGGAGAAGCCCGGCACGATGCTGTTCCGCTATCTCGCGCAGGAAGGGGACTCGCACGACGTGGCAGCACGTCGTGATCCGCGCCAAGTGAGCCGAGTATGATCTCGAATGCAGGGTCGATCACGGAGCGCGGGCCGAACCCGCACTCCCTCCCGCTCACCGTGCTCGCGGCTCGCCTCGCACTCTGCAGACTGGCGCCAGCCGATCCGATCCCCGAGTGGACCGCTCGCGCGAGCACCTTTCTCACGATCTCCCGCACGCCCACCGAGCTCTCGATCATCGCCGACGAGCCCGCGGTGCCCGCGACATTCGATGCGCAGCGCGGCTATCGCGCCATTCGCGTCGAGGGGCCGCTGCCGCTCGACCTCATCGGCATCTTCGCAATGATCGCCGGTCCGCTCGCGGATGCATCGATCCCGATCTTTCCGATTGCGACGTACGACACGGACTACGTGCTGGTCACCAATGCATACTTGGCGCGTGCGATCGAGGCGCTACGGGGAGCCGGGCACATGGTTCGCGAGGCTTGATGCACGGCGATCACGCATCAATGTTGAGAGCGTGACTATGATCAGCGTTCCTGACCGGAGGCCACACAGCCAATGCAGATGAGATCTTCTGCTCGCTATTTCTGGCCGCTCGCAGCGCTCATGGTGCTGGCGGACTGCTCGAGCAAGCGGGCAATCGAGGCCATGTCACCGGGTGTCGGCATATCGAAGCCCGTGGTCTCCGACATCCTCCGCTTCAGCCTCGAGTACAACAAGGGCGCGGCCTTCTCCACGACCTTCGGCCCCTATCAGCGCTGGGTGCTGATCGGCGCGTCCACGCTGTTCCTGTTCATCGTGCTTCGCCACTACCGCCGCATCACACAGATGGGCGGGCTCGCGACGGTCGGTCTCGCACTCCTCGCCGGCGGCGCGCTGGGGAATCTGCTGGACCGCGTCGCGTCGCGTCGCGGTGTGGTCGATTTCATCGACGTCGGCGTTCACACGTCGCGCTTCTACGTCTTCAACATCGCGGACGCCGGGATTACGATTGGCGCGGCCATCCTCGCGTATGCGCTCTGGCACAACGCGCAGAACGAAGAGGCGCCCAACTCGTAGCACGCGCGATCGGCCCGTCCAATTGTTGTCGCACGCGAGCGGGGTCAGCCACGTTCACAACGGCTGGCGCACGCCACCTGAGCGGCGCATCCTTCGCGCATGACTGATCCCCTACCCATCGCCAAAGCCGGCGACACCGAGCTCGCGCTCCTCCCCGGCATGGCCAATCGGCACGGTTGCATCACCGGCGCAACCGGCACGGGCAAGACCGTCACGCTGCAGGTCATCGCAGAACAGTTCTCGCGCATTGGCGTTCCCGTCTTCCTCGCTGACGTGAAAGGCGACCTGAGTGGGATCACACAGGCCGGCGCGATGAACGACAAGCTCGCCGACCGCATAAAGAATCTTGGGATCCCAACGCCCAACTTCGCCGCGTGTCCCGCAACCATGTGGGATGTGTTCGGCGAACAGGGCCACCCGGTGCGCGCCACGATCTCCGACATGGGGCCGCTCCTCATCGCGCGTCTGCTGAATCTCAACGACACGCAGGAAGGGGTGCTGGCGATGGTCTTCAAGATCGCCGACGACAACGGGCTCCTCCTGCTCAACCTCGCCGATCTGCGCGCGATGCTGCAGTACGTGGGCGACAACGCCGCGCAGTTCAAGACGCAGTACGGCAACGTCTCCACCGCGAGCGTCGGCTCGATCCAGCGCGGACTGCTGCAGCTCGAGGAGCAGGGCGCAACGCACTTCTTCGGCGAGCCAATGCTCAACGTCGACGACCTGCTGCAGACCGTGGACGGTCGCGGCATCGTGAACGTGCTCGCCGCCGACAAGCTGATGCAGAATCCGCGGCTTTACGCGTGCTTCCTTCTCTGGCTGCTCTCGGAGCTCTACGAGCATCTCCCCGAAGTCGGCGATCCGGACAAGCCCAAGCTCGTTTTCTTCTTCGACGAAGCACATCTCCTCTTCACCGACGCGCCGCAGGCGCTGCTCGACAAGGTGGAGCTCGTGGTGCGACTCATCCGATCGAAGGGCGTCGGCGTCTACTTCATCACGCAGAACCCGATCGACATCCCCGACAAGATTCTCGGCCAGCTCGGCAATCGCATCCAGCATGCGCTCCGGGCATTCACACCGCGCGATCAGAAGGCCGTGAAGACCACCGCGGACACGATGCGTCCCAACCCGGAGCTCGATATCGAGAAGGTGATCCTCGAGCTCAGCACGGGTGAGGCGCTCGTGTCGCTGCTCGATGAGAAGGGCGCGCCGAGCGTGACGCAGCGCGCGTGGATCTACGCGCCGGGCTCGCGCATCGGGCCGATCACGCCCGACGAGCGCCGTGCGCTCATCGCGAATTCGATCGTCGCCGGCACGTACGAGAAGGAAATCAATCGCGAGTCGGCGCAGGAGATGCTCCAGGCACGCGCCGCCGCCGCGGCGGGGGGCGCCGCCGCACCGCGAGCGCCGGCCGCGCCTTCAGCTCCGGGCGCACCAGCGGCTCCCGCCGCACCCGCAGCGCCGAGCGCGATGAGCGGCGCGCTGAGCGGGCTCGGAGGTTTGATCTTCGGAACCACCGGTCCGCGCGGGGGACGCCACGACGGACTCGCGGGTCTCATGGCGAAGAGCGCCGCGCGCAGCATGGGAAGCACTATCTCGCGCACGATCATCCGCGGCGTTCTGGGATCGCTCACCAAGCGCTGACGCGCAGCTTCAGGAACAGTCCGATTTGCACGAGCGGCCGAACCTTGCGTCGGCCGCTTTTGCTTCTGCGGCCAGGAGCGGGTGCGCTTTCAGCTGCTTGCCCAGCACCCGCTTCCCGTTCTCGAGCGGCTCCCTCGCGTCGTGGAAATTCCCCACGTCCATGAGCGCCCGCGCCAGCACGATGTCCGCCTCGCCCGTACGCCAGTGGTCCGGCCCCTGTCGCACCCGACTCATCTCCACTGCGGACTTCAGCACCGGAATCGCCTCCGTCGCGCAATGCGTGTCGACGAGCACGCGACCGAGCCCAATCCTTCCGGGTACGATCAACAGCCGCGTGTCCGCGTTGTTCGTATCGAGCTTCGACAGCGCGTATCGCAGAAGCTTCTCCGATTCCTGATACCAATGCGCCTCATCGAGCGCTCGGCCGAGATTGACATCGATGGCAAGCGTCGCCTTCGCATCCACGCCTGAAATCTGCCGCGACATCGCGAGCGACGGCTGCAGCACCTTGATCGCGCTGTCCGGGTTCCCGCGCAGTCGCAGCACGACTGCGATCTCATTGAGATCGAAGCCGACATTGAAGTGATTCGGCCCGTACAACTTCGTGTCGATCGCGAGTGCCTCCTCGAGCAGCTTCTCCGCGCCTTCGAAATCCCCGCGCTCGCGCACGACCAACGCGAGATTGCTGAGGTTCGCGCTGATGCCGTCGGTGTTTTCCGCGAACAGCTTCCGATTGATCGCCAACGCTGCACGAAGCATTGAGTCGGCTTCCTCGAGCCGCCCGAGCTTGAACAGCATCTGCCCATAGTTGTTCAACGTCGTCGAGACGCTGCGATGATTCGGGCCCAGCGTCTTTCGCTCGTCCTCGAGCGCCTTCCTGTAGTCGCGCTCCGCGTCGTCGTACTTGCCGAGATACTCCTCCACACCCGCCAGATTCTGGCGCGTTTCGGCACTCGAGAGGATGACCAGGGCCAAGCACTCGCTCGCGAATCGCGAGCGCCGCGCGATACTGCTTCGCCGACTCCAGCTCGTCGCCCTTCGCGTGCAGCACCTGCCCCAGGATGTCGCGATTCGTCGCCACGGCGAGCGCCGTGTCGCCGTAGAGCGCGAGCCGCACGCCGAGCGCTTCGCGCAAGAGCGAGTCGGCCTCCGCGAAACCGTCCTTGTCCCGCAGCAGTAGCGCGAGATGATCCATGCTCTGCGCGGTGGCCTCGTTCCTGTTGCCGAAAATGCGACGGCGTATCGCGAGGCTCCCGCGCAGGAGCGTGTCCGCCTCATCAACATGGGATTCGCGCGTCAGCACCTCGCCCAGCTGATCCATCGCCTCGGCGACCTCCGCGCTCTCCGCACCATACAAAATCCGTCGCTCGGCCAGAGAGCTCCGAAACTCCTGCGTAGCCTTGTCGAACGCGCCGAGATCGGCGTAGACCCGGCCGAGCGCGCCGCGAAGCTCGGCGCGCACATCCGGCTGCGTCGAGAGTGACGTGTCAATGCGCTCGGCGCCGCGATCCAGCAGCGCGCGCGCGGTCACATC
Organism: uncultured Gemmatimonadaceae bacterium; assembly: GCA_963792685.1. Taxonomy (GTDB): domain Bacteria; phylum Gemmatimonadota; class Gemmatimonadetes; order Gemmatimonadales; family Gemmatimonadaceae; genus FEN-1250. Next base: position 605,390 of record CAWBWW010000001.1, read on the forward strand.
GCTCGGCTTCTCACTCGTTGGTGCGTACGGATCAGCGGCGCCGAAGATGCTCACCAGATATTGCTCGACCGCCACGGCCTTGCGCGCTTCGGATTCCGCGCGCCCGCGCAGCTGACGCTCGCGTATCGCCGCGCCCGCGAGACCGAGCACCGCGAGCGCCGCGAGCGCGACCGGCACGCGATTGCGCCGCACGAACTTGCCGGCGCGATACCGGATCGAGTCTGCGCGCGCGCGCACGGGCTCGTGCTCCAGATAGTGCGTCACATCCTCCGCGAACGCCGCGACAGTGGGATAGCGCTCCGCCGGATCCTTCTTCAGAGCCTTCGCGACAATGTTCTCGAGATCGCCGCGGAGTGCGCGGCGCAGTCGCTCTGGCGCGGTGGCGCGAGACGACGCCAGCCGGCTTGCCTCTGCATCCGACACACCGGCGCTCTTCGTGACCGCACGCGAGAGCGGCGTGCCGTCCGCATCCAGAATTGCCACGACGTGCTCCGCCGGCGTGCTCGCGTGCTCACTCGTCGGATGCCGCCCGGCGAGCAGCTCGTACAGCACGACGCCGAGCGCGTACACGTCGGTGGACATGGTGATCGGCTCGCCGCGAATCTGCTCGGGCGCGGCGTAACGATAGGTGAACGCACCCTCGCTGGTCCCGGTCACAGCGCTCGATCCGTGACCGCTCTCATCGAGCAGCTTCGCGATGCCGAAGTCGAGCAGCTTCACCGTGCCGTCGTCGGTCACGAGGATGTTGTCGGGCTTGAGATCGCGGTGCACGATGAAGTTCGCGTGCGCGTGCGCGACGGCCGCGAGCACCTGGCGGAAGAGACGCAGTCGCGCATCGATGGAGAGCGAGTGCTCGTCGCACCACACATCGATGCGCTGCCCCGCGATGAACTCGAGCACGAGATACGGAAGCCCGGTGGGGCTGACGCCGGCATCGAGAAGTCGCGCGATGTTGGGATGACTCAGTCGCGCGAGCGCGCTTCCTTCGCGCCGAAAGCGTGCTTCGCCGGCGGAGCCCGACACCGCGAGGCTCAGGAACTTGATCGCGGCGTCGCCCTCGAATCGTCCGTCGCTCCGGTGCGCGAGCCACACGGAGCCCATGCCGCCTTCGCCAATGATCCGCTCGAGTACGTACGCGCCGAGCTTCTGACCCGCCAGGCTGAAGGAGGCGGGTGAGTGCGGCGCGCGGCTTTCGGAGAGAAAGCCATCGGCGTTCACAACGCCCTCACGCGCGAGCAGCGCCTCGAGCTCCGGCGCCAGGCTCGGGGTGCTGCACCCGCTGCGCCGCGATCCATTCCGCGCGCCGCTCGGCGGGGAGCTCGAGCGCCTCGTCGAGCAATCGGCTCAGCTCAGTCCATTCGGCCTGATTGAACTGCCTCACTGCGTCGCTCCTCCACGTTCCAATGCAGAGATAGATGCAGCATGATCGGCCGGCGCGAAATGGGCGCGCGTTCGGACGGAGGCGCTAGAAGGTCTCCCACGCGAAACCGCCCACGACATAGTCGAGCCGTTTCTTCGTCGGATCGAGCCGCAGGATCGTCGTCCCACCAATGCGGGGTGCGCGTCCGCGCAGCGCGACGTCGTCGATCCCGTCGCCGTCTTCGTCGAGGGCGCCGAGCGATTCGTGGACCTTGAAGCGCAGATCGTTCACGCGAATCGGCGTGACCTTGCCGGCGGAATCAACCAACGCGGCGAGCTGGTGAAAGTACTCGTAGTCGCCGGCCCACTGGGCGACGAGCACGAGCACGCGCGCCTTTCCGAAGCATCCAATGATCTGCACGCGCTGCGCGTGGAGCGACTTGAGAAGCCGCGGCGCCATCTTCACGGTGTCGGGCTGCAGCAGCACGAGCATCGAGTCCTTCACCGCGCTGAGCCGAGGCGGGAGGGCGGGCGGAATGGAGTCACGCTGGCAGCTGTCGACGACGGGCGGGAGCGCGCTGTCGGCGCGCACCGCGAGCGCGACGAGCGGCGCCTTCCCCTTCGCGAGCGAATCGACGTGTGGTGGCACCGCGAGCACGCCGACAATGCGGCCGTTGTACTGGTCGAACGACTGGACCGTCGCGTCGTCCTGCCCCCACGCACCGTGCAGGCGATAGCGATCGCCCACGTGCACGGGGGAGAGCGTCTTCACGGCGTCCTGAAATGCCTTCAGCCGCTGCGGCGACTTGAGCGGTGCGTCGACGCGGCCCAGGTCCATGAGCACGCGCTTGGCGCGGGATGCCGCGAGAAAGTCGCGCTGTGTCTTGAGCTCGAATACCATCGAAGCAGCGATCGAGTCTGCGAGTGGCGAGAGCTTCCCAACGCGCTCGATCTCCGGCGTGCGCGAGTTCTCGGCCGGCGCGGCATCAATGTGCGTGACGGAGGAGGTGTCGAGCGTGGGTGTGTCAGAGTCGTCGGCGGTGTCGGCGTCCTGAGCGGTGTCCGCGGGTGCGGGCGCGTGGGAGGGAGCGGCCGCGACGCTGGTGGACGAGTCGCTGGAGCCGCTCCGTACAACAACAGCCTTGTCCGATTTCGGGGAACACGCGCCAGCGCCAAGTGTCAGCAGAAGTGCCGCGAACGTGACGGTGGCGAGCGATCGATTTTTCGCGCGAAGTTGCAAAAGCATCCCCGAGAGACGGAATATTGGTGGCGGCTTGCCATACATAATCGCAGCCCGGCCCGTTATCCTCAAGCGCAGCCGCATCTTGCATGAGACGGACGTAACATGCGGCGAGTTGATGTTGCGGGTGCCATCTGCGGCGCGTTTTATCAATAGACTGAAGGACACGTACGCCGCCACATCCGCCAGGGCGCGCCGAATGACGTTGGAGAACGATTGATGCCTTTTCTCGAGTTGGAAGGAAAGCCGGAGCTCGAAAACAATCCGAGGGAGCTCGTAGGCGAAGTAGTCGTGGGAAGCGGATCGCAGGCGACGTGGCGGCTCTCGGGGAACGATCTGGCCGCCCGCCACTTCCGGATAGCCGTCAACAACGGCTCCGCGGCGGTGATCCCTGCCTCTCCGCAGAACGTCGTCGTGTTGAACGGCGCGCAGGTGCCGACGGACGGCGCCCAGCTCACCTCGGGCGACGTGGTCGCCGCGGGGCAGGCGCGCTTCGTCTTCCTCACCGATCTCAAGGCCAAGCGGCCCCGCCCCGTGACGGAGATGCCGGACGCGCATCTGATCGACGTCACGAACAAGAAGGGGTACACGCTGCGTCGCCGCGTCGTGCAGATCGGCCGCGAGATCGGCTGCTCGATCGTGCTCAAGGACCCGACGGTCTCACGTTTCCACGCAGACGTGCGCGCCGAGGGCGGGCAGTTCGTGCTGTACGCGATGGGATCGTCGGGCACGAAGGTCAACGGCGAGCCGGCCGTGGTCCCGCGCCTCCTGCGGGAGGGCGACCAGATCACAATGGGCGACACGACCTTCACCTTCTCCCTGCAGCCGATGCCCCCGGGCATCCGCGCCGTCCAGTTCGAGGACCACGAGGACGACGCCTTCAGCCGCAAGAACACCCAGCTGGCGCAGCGGGCGGTCACCTCGGAGCATGGCAAATACTCGCGAGCGAAGAAGAAGCAGTTCCCGCTCATCCCGACGATCATCGGCGCCGCGGTGGTGGTGGTCGTGCTGATGCTCGTGGTGCTGATGAAGCACCGGTAGGCCGGAAGCGCTGGAGTCGAGGGATTCGGAGAACGGCTTCACACGAATGACACGAATCGAAAGGCAATCGAACCCGGCAATGACGAACACAGTCATCGCCGGGTCTTAACCATTACGGCTCTTGTTTTATCCGTTTCTTCATCCGTTCCAATCCGTTTAATCCGTATCCAAGAGAAGTTGGGTCTTGCTGTGCGCTCAGCCGCTGGGCGAGGGGCAACGGCCCCGGGCTGGCTATAACTTTTCTTGGACGCGGAGTGGGACGGATTTGAACGGACGGGAACGGATAAAGCTCCCACTCTCAAGTCCGTTCGCCAGGAACGCGTGATGTCCTCCTCCGCGTCGGGTTCGATTGCGTTCAATTCCTGTCATTCGTGTGAAGCTGTTGCTTTCACTCCCCGCTCCCCCACTACCCCCCGCACTCCCAAGTCTTTGCCAATCACTGTGTTACAACGCTTGGACCGCGCTCTCATCTCATTGCTAATCCCGACAAATCTTATTAGGATTGATCACGCGTAGCGCGCGCGGAGATGGCAAGGAGTGGATATGGGTGGAACTATCGAGACCCTGGTCAACAGGGAATATCAGTACGGCTTCGTCACCGATATCGAGGCGGAGACCATCCCGCGCGGGCTCGATGAGCAAACGGTCCGGCTGATCTCGGCCAAGAAGGAAGAGCCCCAGTGGTTGCTCGACTGGCGCCTCAAGGCCTTTGCCCGCTGGACCACCATGCTCGAGCCGCATTGGTCCAACGTCAGCTACCCGCCCATCGACTACCAGAACGTCAGCTACTTCTCGGCGCCCAAGCCCAAGAAGCAGCTCGGCAGCCTCGACGAGGTCGACCCCAAGCTCCGCGAGATGTACGGCAAGCTCGGCATCTCGCTCAACGAGCAGAAGCGGATGAACAACGTCGCCGTCGACGTCGTCATGGACTCCGTGTCCGTTGGCACCAGCTTCAAGGCGGAGCTCGGGAAGCTCGGGATCATCTTCTGCTCGTTCGGCGAGGCCGTGCGTGAGCATCCCGAGCTCGTGAAGAAGTATCTCGGCTCCGTGGTGCCTCACTCGGACAACTTTTTCGCGGCGCTCAACTCCGCTGTGTTCAGCGACGGATCGTTCGTCTACGTCCCCAAGGGTGTGCGCTGCCCCATGGAGCTGTCGACGTACTTCCGCATCAACGCCGAGGGGACCGGGCAGTTCGAGCGCACGCTGATCATCGCCGACGAGGGGTCCTACGTGAGCTACCTCGAGGGATGCACCGCGCCCAAGCGCGACACTAACCAGCTCCATGCGGCCGTCGTCGAGCTCATCGCACTGAAGGACGCGACGATCAAGTACTCGACCGTGCAGAACTGGTTCGCAGGCGACGAGAACGGCGAGGGCGGGATCTACAACTTCGTCACCAAGCGCGGCAAGTGCGCGGGCGAGAACGCGAAGATCTCCTGGACCCAGGTCGAGACCGGCTCGGCGATCACCTGGAAGTATCCCAGCGTGATCCTGCAGGGCGACAACTCGGTGGGCGAGTTCTACTCGGTGGCCGTGGTGAACAATCACCAGCAGGCCGACACCGGAACGAAGATGATCCACATCGGCCGCAACACACGCAGCACGATCGTGTCGAAGGGCATCTCGGCCGGCCAGGGAAACAACAGCTATCGCGGTCAGGTGAAGGTGCTGCCCAAGGCAGCGCATGCGCGCAATTACACACAGTGTGACTCGATGCTGATCGGGAATCGCTGCGGTGCGCACACTTTCCCGTACATCGAAGTGCAGAATCAGAGCGCGACGCTGGAGCACGAAGCGTCCACGTCGAAGATCGGTGAGGATCAGATCTTCTATCTCACGCAGCGCGGCATCTCGAAGGAGAACGCGGTGTCGATGATCGTCGCCGGATTCTGCAAGGATGTGTTCAAGGAGCTCCCAATGGAGTTCGCGCTCGAGGCGCAGCAGCTCCTCGGCATCACGCTCGAGGGCAGCGTCGGCTGAGCCGACGCTCCTCGACTACAACAGGACTATCGTTTCGTGCTCGAGATCAAGGATCTGTACGCCAAGGTCGGCGACCGTGACATCCTCCGCGGGATCTCACTCACCGTCTCGCCAGGCGAAGTACACGCCATCATGGGCCCCAACGGCTCCGGCAAAAGCACGCTCGCGCAGGTGCTCGCGGGAAATCCGGCGTACGAGGTGACCGGCGGCTCGGCGACGTTCAACGGCGTCGATCTCCTCGCGCTGCAGCCGGAAGAGCGCGCGCAAGCCGGCGTGTTCCTCGCGTTCCAGTATCCCGTCGAGATTCCCGGTGTGTCGAACGCGTACTTCCTGCGCTCGGCCTACAACTCGATTCGCCAGGCGCACGGGCAGGACGAGGTCGACCCGATCGAGTTCCTCGATTACATGGAGAAGAAGCTCGAGCTCGTCGACATGAATCCCGAGATGCTCAGCCGCTCGGTGAACATGGGCTTCTCCGGTGGAGAGAAGAAGCGCAACGAGATCCTGCAGATGGCCGTGCTCGAGCCCAAGCTCGCGCTGCTCGATGAGACCGACTCCGGTCTCGACATCGACGCGCTCCGCATCGTCGCCAACGGCGTGAACGCGCTCAAGCGGCCCGACAACGCGACGATCGTCGTCACGCACTATCAGCGGCTGCTCAATTATATCGTCCCCGACTACGTGCACGTGCTCGCGCACGGCCGGATCGTGAAGTCGGGCGACAAGAGCCTCGCGCTCGAGCTCGAGGCGAAGGGCTACGACTGGCTCGTCGAGCCGCAGGGAGCGCTGGCGTGACCGCTGCGTACGTCGAAGAGTTCACGGAGCTCTCCAGCAACGGGCTGCGCGCGGAGCCTGCGTGGCTGCGCGAGACGCGCCGTGCCGGGATCGAGAAGTTCGCGGAGCTCGGCTTCCCTACGCCGCGCAACGAGGACTGGCACTTCACGAGCGTCGCGCCGATCTCGGAATCGGTATTCAGCCCGTTGCGTGGCGCGTCGGGGCAGACCGAGCGTGCCGCGCTCGAGCCGTTCCTGTTCGCCGAGCGTGCGTGGCCGCTGCTCGTGTTCGTAAATGGACGCTACAATGCGTCGCTGTCGACGCCGGGCGCGATCGCGAAGGGTATTCGCGCGTCGGATCTCGCGACCACGCTCCGCGACGACCCCGCAGCCGTCGAGCCCTGGCTCGGCAAGCTCTCGCCGGTGCGATGGTCGCTCCTTCAGCGCGCTCAACGCGGCGTTCATGTCCGATGGCGCGGTGATTCAGATCGCGCCGGACACCGAGAGCGAGATTCCGCTGCACGTCGTGTTCGTGTCCGATGCGAACGCCGCGAAGGGCGTGGCACATCTGCGCAACGTGATCGTCGCGGGGCGTCACTCGAAAGCGACCGTCATCGAGAGCTACGTCTCGCTGGGTGACAGCCACTACTTCACGAACGCGGTGACGGAAGTGAAGGTCGACGCGGGCGCGACGCTCACGCACTACAAGATCCAGCGCGAGAGCCAGCGCGCGTACCACGTGCACACGATCGACGTGCAGCAACAGCGCGACAGTCACTACGTGTCGTTCTCGTTCGCGACGGGCGCGGCGCTCTCGCGCACGAACATCTACACGAACCTCGATGGCGAGGGGTGCGGCGCGACGCTCAATGGCCTGTACATGGCCGACGGCGAGCAGCACGTGGATCATCAAACGAACATCGTGCACTCGCAGCCCAACTGCTTCAGCCGCGAGATCTACAAGGGCATCCTGAGCGGCTCGGCGCACGGCGTGTTCAACGGCAAGGTGTACGTCTATCCGATCGCGCAGAAGACGGACGGGAAGCAGACGAACAACAACCTGCTCCTCTCCGAGCGCGCGCGCATCGACACCAAGCCGCAGCTCGAGATCTATCGCGGACGACGTGCGCTGCACGCATGGCGCGACCGTCGGTCGGCTCGACGAGATGGCGCTCTTCTACATGAAGAGCCGCGGCGTGAGCGCCGATGCGGCCACACGCCTGCTCACGTACGCGTTCGCGGCGGACGTGCTCGAGACGATCGAGGTGGAGGCGGTGCGCGAGGAGCTCGAGCGCGCGACGCTCGAGCGGTTCACGGGCGAAGCCGCCGCGCTCTGAGCTAGGCCCGCGCCCGGGTCGAGCCGTGCGCGGGTGACGGGCCGATCGAGCTGGGCGCGTTGAGATTTGCGTCGTCGTACACACCGACGCCCAGCCGGTCTACGAGCTCACCGCCCAGCCACGCCGTCACCCCCGCAAGCGCGAAGGCCACGAAGCTCAACGTGTACGCGAGTGCGCTCGGGCTCGCGATCGCCGGCTTGCGCAGCTGCCAGCTCAACGCGAAGAGGAGCAGCACGATCACATTCCCGATCGCGTGGTAGGCGCCGATCGATTTCGCGCGTGTCCCTGCCGGAATCGCGAGCCAGTCGATCAGTCCGAAGATGGCTGCGAGCACTCCGAGGACGACGCCCAACCCCATCACGTACCACGACACGAGCGACCACGCGCCGCCGCGAATGATGTTCACGATGTCGAAGATGATCGCGCCGCCGAGCAGTCCGAGCGGGAAGACGATCAATATCTGATGAAGCGGATGTCCGAGTAGCTTCGCGCGGCTCTCCATGGGCTCCTCACTGCGCCTGATTCACGAGCACAGGCGCAAGATCGTCGCCACGCCGCCAAGGCTCTACCGGGTTGGCGGGCTCAGGCTCGGCGGGATCGAGTCGCCCACGAAAACTGGGCTCGGCAGTGCGTCCGAATGCTCGCGCGCCAGGATTCGCCTCCCCGCATCGGATATCAGAAACGCGGCGAAGCGCTCGGCCACCGATCTGTGAGGCGCGCTTCGGGGGATCGAGAAGGCGTAGAGAATCGGCTCTCCTCTTAGCTCGACGGAATCCCTGGGCGAATTGCCGGGAATGCGCACGGACGCTTTCGCGTACTGGGCGGAATCCGCTGGATCGCTCAAGTCGATCGCGCGCGGGAGCCTCACGTAAGGAAGCTTCTGCGCCTGCGCGACGGATTCGTACGACCACGCGTAGTCGATCTCTCCCGCCTGCAGCAGTCCCATGAGATCGACCTCCTTGGGACGCACGAGGTGCGCTGATGATGAGGCGGCGAGCCGCTCTGCAAGACCCGGCTGCTTGTAGTACTGCTCGGCCAGCTTCATGACGATCAGCGTGCGATAGCCATTCGGGTCGAGCGCCGGATCGGATCGCCCGGTTTGCACCCCTTTGCCCTGAAGCACCTTGTACCAGTTCGTCGAGTCGATGGTCGACGCGCTCTTCGATTTGGGCGTGTACATCAGCACCATGCGGTTTCGCGCGAAGCGCGCGTACCAGCTCGTGTACGCGGGCATCAGATACTTCGGGAAAATCTGATAGTCCGCGGAGCCGACGAGATCGGGAATGCGATGGAGGTCCGTGAGCTTGCGCGCGGTCTCGACGCTCCCGGCGTTCTCCTGCTCGACCTTGATCTTCGTGCCTGCGGTAAACGAGTCGAGCGCAGCGCGGAGCGGTCGCGCGAGGCTGCCGGCATTGAAGACGACGATGGCATCCGCGGCGTCGGCCTCGCTGGTCGCAGCCGGGGCGGCGTCCTTCTTCGCGCATGCGGCGAGTGCAGCGGTAACCCCGACGAGCGCGAGCGCGCGGAGCGGTCGAATGGCGTGCATGACAGAATTTTCCCGGTGATCGTTGCGCTTCCGTTCCGTGCGAAGGGAATGCACCTTCAAGTTATGCCGACATCGATCGCCCGAAAGTCCGCCGCCGCTCGCCGCATCGCTGTGCGCTCCCCGAGAACGAAGCGCGGCGCGGAGTCGCCACGGCTGCTCGACGGGCGCGTGCAGACGCGCCTCAAGGGGTGGCTCACCTGCGACGGCGAATTCTTCATTGGACCGCGCTACATCCGGCTGCTCGAAGCGGTGGCCGTGGCCGGAACGATTCGGGGCGCGTGCGAGCAGTGCGACATGAGCTATCGCACGTGCATCAATCGCATTCGGCACATGGAGCGCATCCTCGGCGCGCCGATCCTCGACATCTCGCGCGGGGGCGCCGAGCATGGGAGTGCGAAGCTCACGCCGCTCGCTCGCCGGCTGATCAATGTGTATCACGAGTGGCATCGCGCGGTAGTCGCAGCGAGCAATGCGGCCGCGCGAAAGCTGCTCAGGGCCTAGAGCGCCGGCGCGGGCGCGTGCGGCGGCGTCGGGCGCGCGAGCGCGGCGCCGATCGCCATGAAGCCGAGCCCCGCGACGATAACGAAGAGCCAGTCGAGAATCGGCACGTGCAGGGGCAGATCGCGCACGTGATGCAGGTTGAGAATGAGATGATCGATCACTCCCTCGACCAGGTTGAAGATGCCCCATCCGAGCAGGAGCTGGCCAGAGAATGCGCGCGCCTCGGGCATCGCGAGCCCGCGCTCGGCGTCGGCGCGCAGCATGTAAATGCCTACGATCGTGATGATCCACATCAGCGCATGAAAGAGTCCGTCCCAGACCATGTTCCGCTCGAGCGCCTCAATGGTGGTGGGCGGAAGCACGGCTGATCCCATGTTGTGCCAGTGCATGATCTGGTGAAACACGATGCCGTCGACGAAACCGCCGAGCCCCAGGCCGATGAAGACGCCTGCGCGGCGACTCGTGCGAACGGTCGGGTCGCGATAGAGGCGCATCAATGGGTGTAGCGACGGCTCACGTCGCTGTCATCGTTGAGCGGACCCAGCATCGAAGCTCCAGCGGTGAGTGTGGCAGTTGTGGGGTCGGGGTGACGGGGTGAATTGGCAATGCGAGTGCCACCCGAGGCGTGCCGGGCGGATTCCCGATAGGCAGCGTGTTGCACATCGGACCCGGAGCGCGTAGCATCCCTGCTCTTGCTGCGCGCATCCTGCCGTACATCTCCCTGCACATGCAATTACGCTCCCTCGCACTCGCGGCCGCCATCGCGATCGTTGCCGCTTCTACCACTGCAGCACAGGGCGTCGCCAATGCAGCGATCGGCGGTGTCACCTACGTGCCCGTCATGTCGGGAAGCACGCCGGCGATGCAGGCGACATCGGCGCGCATGCGGATCGTGAATCGCGCCACGGGCGCGGCGTTCGAGCTGCGCAGTGACGCCAACGGGCGATTCGCGGCCGAGCATTTGATGCCAGGCGGGCCGTACCGCATTGAGGCGAGCGCCAACGGATTCCGCGGCGTTCGGGACGACGTCAATTTGAGCCTCGGCCAGCGGCTCGCCGTGGACCTCGTTCTATCAGCGGACACCGCGCAGCTCGCGGAGATGGTGGTGCGCGGACAGAACCCCGTGCTTTCGCCAGCGCACAGTGGGCCGTCGCACACGGTGAGCGACAGTGCGATTGCGAGACTGCCGCTCCTCACGCGCGACTTCACCGAGCTGCTGCAGACCGCGCCCGAGGTGACGGGGACGTCGGTGTCCGGTGCGAATACTCGGATGAACGACATCCAGGTGGATGGCGCGAGCGATAACGACTACTTCGGCTTGAGCCGAGGTACTGGAACTCCGGGCGGCCAGGAGGGTGCGCGCTCACTCCCCCTCGAGGCGGTGCAGGAGTTCCAGATCCAGACCGCGCCTTTCGACGTGCGGCAGGGGAGCTTCACGGGCGGGCAGATCAACGCGATCACGAAGTCGGGGACGAACGCAGTTGCACGGCTCGCTGCTGGGGTTCTATCAGGGCCAGTGGCTCGCCGGGCACGATACAGCGGGCGTCGCGAGCCCGAGCTTCAACGTCGAGCAGTTCGGCGGTTCGGTAGGTGGGCCGATCATCGAGAACAAGCTGCATTTCTTCGCGGCGGGCGAGTTCCGCCATCGCGTGACGCCGTTCTCGGGCGCGACGATCGGATCGACGACGAACGTCGGCATCACGGCCGACAGTGCGCAGCGCTTCGCGTCGATTCTCAACGGCTACGGCATCGCACCTGGCTCGTTCGGCGCATTCAACACGACGAGCAATGCGCAGAACGTGTTTGCGAAGCTGTCGGCAGTCACGGGAAAAGCGGGAAGCGCGGAGCTGAGCGTCAACTATGCGCACGGGATCACGCAGGACTCGATCTCGCCCGCGCGCGCGATCAACGGCGACTATCGACTGACGTCAGCGGCGTTCGCGCCCGAGGCGAGGACGTGGGCGGGGCACGGGAAGTGGAGCGCGGCGTTCGGTGAATGGTCGAACGAGTTGCTCGCCGGCTACGCGGTGACGAACGAGCCGCGCGGCACGGCGAGCGATGCGCCGGCGATATTCGTGCAGAACGTCGGCGCCGCCGGAACACGGCTGATCGCAGGCGCGGATCCGTCGAGCCAGCTGCTCACGTTGCGGCAGCGCGACGCGGAGCTCACGGACAACGTGACACGCGCGTTCGGCGCGCACAACGTGACGGTGGGCGCGTCGGCCGAGCTGATGCACTTCACGTTCGGGAATTTCTCGAATGCGATCGGGCAGTACGTGTTCTTCGATCTCGACTCGCTGGCGGCGGGACGTCCGTCGCGCTTCATGCGCAACCTCGCGCTCGACCCCGGCGCGGCGACGTCGGACTTCGGGGTGCGCCAGTACTCTGCTGTACGCGCAGGACGTGTGGAGCGCGACGCGTGATCTCGACGTGACGCTCGGACTGCGCGCCGATCGCTCATCGTTCCCCGATGCGCCGCGCCAGAACGCATCGCTCGCAGCGAGTAGCGTTCGGGATCAACACCAGCGCGTTCATCTCGCCCGTCACGCAACTGTCGCCGCGACTCGGCTTCCACTGGAGCGTGCGGGATGGCACAGCGGTACGCGGAGGCGTGGGGATCTTCACGGGACGGGATCCGTACAGCTGGATGTCGTTCGCGTACTCGAACACGGGCACGGGTGCGGTGCTGCTCAATTGTGCGAACGCGGCGGCGCCGGACTTCGTGGCGGATCCGACTGCGCAGCCGTCGACGTGCGCGAATGGTGTGGTGCCCACGTCGGCTGCGTCGCTCTCGTACTTCGTCAAGGACTTCAAGCTCCCGCAGGCGCTCAAGGCGGCACTTGGAGCGGACCAGGAACTGCCGTGGAACATGGTCGGCTCGCTCGACCTCACCTACGTTCACGGGATGAACGCGCTCTACATCACGGACGTCAACATCGCCGGACCCGTTGGCACGCTGAGTGGCGAGGGCGGGCGTGTGATGTACGGAGCGGTGGGCGCGACGTCGAAGAAGGGGTCGGTACCTACGGTGACGCCGAACCTGGTCTCGGCGGCGTACGGCCCGATTCTGCAGAACGCGAACAAGAACGGCGACCGCACATATGTCGCCACGGCGCAGATTCAGAAGGCGTGGAGCAACGGCACCGAGCTCGGCGTCGCGTACACGCACATGAACGCAAAGGACTATTTCTCGCTGCGCGATGCGCAATCCGTGTCGAACTACGGCTTCTCGACGGTGGATGGATCGCTCGCGGACCGCAATCTCGCGATCTCGACGTACAACATCCCGAACAAGATCACGGTCACCGCAACGAGAAATCTCCCTTGGGGCTTTCAGCTCTCTGCGATCTACCTTGGCCGATCGGGCACGCCGTACACGTACATCGTGAACGGCGACGCCAATGCGGATGGCGTGGGGAACAAGGTAGGCGCGTTCGACCGTCAGGCGGACGATGCGGTCTATGTGCCGCGAAGCGCGACGGACATCACGCTGGTGCGGGACAGTGCCGCGAGCCCGACAGCGAATGTGCTCGTGCCGGCAAAGGCGAGTGCGTACGATAGCCTCGAGGCGTACATCAACAGCCAGTCATGTCTGCGCAGCAATCGTGGGAAAATTCTCCCGCGCAACGCGTGTACGAATCCCTGGCAGAACATCCTGAATGCGCGCGTGGCGAAGACATTGCGCATCGGGCCAGGCGGTCGGGACGTGGAGCTCATCGCGGATGTGTTCAACGTGCTGAATCTGTTGAACGGGAGCTGGGGGCTGATCCGCGAGACGGGCACGCTGTCCGGCGCGGGCACTGAGGATGTGGCGCTTCTCCGCTTGCGCGGCAGCGATCCGGCAAACGGCCGCAACGCATATGACGTGACGCTGCCCGGCACGCAGGTGGTGAACGTCGACGCCTCGCGGTGGCGGATGCAGCTGGGAGCGCGGGTGGCGTTCTAGAGCGCGACGCTCCCGATAGTGGACACCGGCTCGACATTGGGCGCGCTGCGGCGGACAAGATCTTGCTTCTGTTGCGGAAACACCGACCACACGAGGATGTCTGAATGGGGTTCGAACAGTATCACGAGCCAGCCAACGAGCTCTCGGCCGACGTGCGCACGTTCGCACGCATGATCACGAGTCTGACCGAGGAGGCCGAGGCCATCGGCTGGTACGAGCAGCGGATTTCGCTCGAGAAGGATTCGCAGGCGAAGGCGATCATGCAGAACGCACAGAAGGAAGAGATGAAGCACTTCGGCATGGATCTCGAATTTCTGCTTCGCAAGAAGAAGGCGTGGCGCGAGACTCTGCAGGAGATTCTCTTCACTACGGGCGACATCGTGGAGCACGCCGAGCAGGCGGAGAAGGACGCAGATTGACTGGCGGAGCTAGCGCGAGGGCTTTTTTGCTCGAGTCCTGGCCGATGGCTTCTTCGCTGTTCGTTTGCTCGCTATCCGCGGTTCACCGCCGGAATCGCGCAGCTCATGGCGACGCTGCACCGTCGCTTCGTGAGTGGGCCGATCGACTGGTCGAAGATGGCCGAACGCCACTGAAGGCGCTCGTGCCGTCGCATCAAATCGTGTAACCGTCCGGCGTCTTCAGTGTGAGCACGTCACCGAACTCACTCAGTGGAGGCGCCATGGACAACTCGATGACTCGCGTGCAGGAATGCGCGATGCTGGTGATCGCGATCGCGGTGGTCGCGATCGCGATCGCCGCCCCGATCGTCGCACTGGGGCCGAGCGCGTCGTGGCGCGCACGGGCGGCGAGCGGGCTCACGATGCTCGAGGCGCTGATCTCGGTGGTGAGGCGGGTGCTGGGGGTGTAGCTTCACCCGTCCACTCCATGGAGCATGCGGGATCGAGCCATCGATGCCGCGACTCGCCGCACATTTAGCCCAGCTAAACTTTCCCGCATGTACGCCATCGCCATTCTTCGCTATCGCCGCCCGCTCGAGGAAGTCGTCGTCGCGCTCGAGGAGCATCGTGCCTATCTCCGCACCCTGAAGGACAAGGGGATGCTCGTCGCCTCTGGCCCCGCGCATCCGCGCAGCGGCGGCATGCTGATTCTCCGCGTTCCGGACGACGACACCATCGCGTCACTCGATCGCATTCGCGATGGAGATCCGTACTATCAGCGCGGACTCGCGCAGTACGAGCTCATTCAGTGGGCGCCCACGATCGGGAAGGACGAGCTGGACAAGATGTAATTCGCGGAAAGTCCGTCTTGTCGCGCGAGCTCAGTCGCGCTCGCGTGCAACGATCGCTCGCAGCGCATTCGCATTCACTACGCGCAGCTTCCCCCGCCCCACCCGCTCCACGCACCCGCGCTCGCATAGCGCACGCACGGCGCGCACGACCACCTCGCGCACCGTCCCCAGCTCTTCCGCCAGCGCGGTCTGCGTCATACCGCGCGGCAGCGCCTCCGCGCTCCCCGCCTCTACGCTCGCGAGCAGCACCGCCGCCAGTCTCGCGATCACGCTGTCGAGGGCGAGTCGATCCAGTCGCTCCACGAGCCCGCGGACCCGCATCGCCAGTCGCGCGAGCAGCATCCACGCGACCTTCGGCTCCGCCGCGATCGCCGCCTCGATCGCCCTGCGCGGGAGCAGCAGGCATTGCGTCGCAACTTCCGCGACCGCCGTCGCCGGAGCGGTGCCGCCCGCGAACAGCGGCACCTCGCCCAGCGTGCCGCCCGGACCCTCCGTGTGTAGGACGTGTTGTCGCGCACCGCCCTCGCGCACGACGCGCACGCGTCCCTCGAGTACAATCGCCATGTGATCGAGCGGCGTGCCCGCGCGCCAGAGCGTCTGTCGCGCGGCGTAGCGCTTCACCGACGCGAGCGGAGCCAGCGCTCTCAGCGCAGGCTCCGGAAAGTCGCCCACGAGCGGCGAGCCGCGCAGGGTTGCGATGTCGATCACGAACTTGCGGGAATGAGACTTCGGTTCCAGCGCGGCACTGTCGTCGCTCCGCATACTGCCCGCTCGAACTCTCCACCGGAGCACAGACAATGCACTCGCCTCTCCTCACGCTCATCGCGATCGCCTGCGCGACTCCGCTCGCGCTCGCCGCACAGCAGTCCACCGACACCGCGTATCACAACATGCAGATGCGCGGTGCCAAGACAATGGGTGTCGATCAGGAGACATCCAGTCACGGCTTCCAGTCCCTTCCGGACGGAGGACGGATCACGTTCGTCCGAAAAGTCGACGATACTACCGGCGTTCGGAAAATCCGCGCGCACCTGCACGAATGCAACGCGCGTTCGGCTCAGGCGATTTCTCAATGCCGTTGTTCATCCACATGAAGACCGTTCCCGGCGTGAAGGAGATGGCCGACCTGCGCGCACAGATCACGTACACCGAAACCGATCTCCCAAGGGGAGGCGAGCTTCGCATCAAATCCGCAAGTCCGACCGCGGTAGCCGCCATCCACCGCTTCCTCTCCTTCCAGCGCGACGAGCATCACGCGGGGAGCACGCCCTAATGGGTTCGCGCGCTCAACACGAATGCACCGCCATCGCCTTGAACGACGCCCACACCTCGCTCCCCTCTTTCAACGCGAGCTCCTGCGCCGAGCGCGTCGTGAGCGCGGCGACGATCGGCACGCGCGGCGCGATCACCCCCGCCACTCCGCTCGACACATCCACCGTCACGCGCGTGAGCGCACCCGTCGTCGCCACCTCGCTCACCACGCCCCGGAACTGATTCCGCGCGGAGCTCGACACTGGGGCCGTCGACACCAGCACCTCCTCCGCGCGGATCACCGCGTGTCCCGCGCCCGGTGGCGCATCGCCCACCGTGTAGAGCGTCATTCCGTCGGAGACGAACTCGATCGCGCGATGACCACCCGCGAGCGCCTCCGCGGCACCATCCACGAAATCCGGCGCAGCATCACTGAGATGTCGCACCTCACCCGCGAACACATTCTCCGCGCCAAGGAATTCCGCGATGTACGGAGACGCGGGCTCGCGGAAGAGCTGCTCCGGCGCACCGTACTGCAGCACGCGCCCGCGATCGATCAAAATCGCGACGTCGCCGAGCAGCCCCGCCTCCGTGAAGTCGTGCGTCACCTGCAGCACGGTCATTCCGAGCTCGCGCGCGGTCTGGCGCACCATGCGGCGCACGAGCGTGCGCCGCCGCGGATCCAGTGCGCTGAACGGCTCGTCGAGTAGCAACACTTCCGGCCTGGGCGCAAGCGCTCTCGCGATCGCCACGAGCTGCCGCTCTCCACCCGACAGCCCGCGCACCTGGCGCGCATACAGCTCGCTCGCGCCAATGCGCTTGGCGATCGTCGTCCGCGAACAGCATATCTGTGGCGCCGTACCGCACGTTCTCCTCCACACTCAGGTGCGGGAAGAGAAAGCCGTGCTGGTACACGATCCCCGTGTTCCGCTTTTCCGGCGGCACGCCGGTCATGTCCACGCCGCTCAGCCGCATGGTGCCACCAATCAACGGGATGATTCCCGCGATCGTCTCCAAGAGCGTCGTCTTCCCCGAGCCCGCAGCGCCGATCACGACGCCGTACTTCCCCTCGGGCACCACGAAGCTCACGTCGCGCAGCTCGAAGCCGCCGACGCGCGCGCTCAGCTCCTCCGCCTCGATCACTGCAGCATCATCGCGCCGCTCCGCGACGCGCGCAGTGCGCGGAGCGCGAAGAGCGGCACGAACGCGAGCATCGCGAGCACCGCCGCCACAGGGAGCGCCTCATCCAGTCCGAAGCTCGTGAACCGGTCGTAGCTCAACACGCTTGCGACCTTCGGGTTGTACGTGAGAATCACGATCGCCCCGAACTCGCTCACCGCGCGCGCCCACGCCACCACGCCGGCCGCGATCAGCCCGCGCGATGACAGCGGCAGCGTCACGCGCCGAAACGCTCGCCATGCCGGATCGCCGAGCGAGCGCGCCACCGCCTCGTATCGCGTGTCCACGCGCGCGAACGCCTCACGCGTCGCGCTTACGTACAATGGCGCCGAGACGAACAGCATCGCGCAGACGATACCGAGAGGCGAGCCCACCACGCGAATGCCGAGATCGAGCAGCGCGCCGCCCACCAGCGACTGCCGCCCCAGCACGAGCAACAGCGCGATGCCCGCAACGGGATGCGGGATCAGCAATGGAAGGTCGATCAGCGCCGCCACCAGCGCCCGCCCCCGGAAGTGTCGCCGCTCGAGCAGATAGGCGAGCGGCGTTCCGCCCAGGATCGCCAGCGCCGTCGCACTCGTGGCTGTGATCGCCGTGAGTGCGAGCGCGTTTCGGAGCTCGGCATCCGTCGTCAGAATGCCGTAGGCCTTCCGCTCCGCCGGCGCCGATCAGCCGCGCGATGGGCGCAACGAGAAACAGCAGGAAAACCGAGCCGCAGAACGCGGCGAGCACGCTTGCCGCGCGGTGCGCCTTTCGCATGGAGCCAAGCTAGCAATCGGTCATCGCACCCGCAAGCGCCTCTCTGAAACCGACGCTCCGTCTTTTTCGTACATTCCTGCGACACCGTCCCGACCGGAGTTTCGCTCCTTGGCAGAGCCCGCGATCGACATACAGCAGGTTCGGAAATCGTTCGACGGTCACGTCGCTGTTCGAAACCTCTCGCTCCAGGTGCCCCGCGGCATCGTCTTCGGCCTGCTCGGCCCCAACGGCGCGGGGAAGACCACGACGATTCGCATGATCCTCGACATCATCGAGCCGGATGCCGGCACGATCGCGATCTTCGGACACTCGAGCATCGACGGTCGCGATCAGCAATCGCATCGGTTATCTCCCGGAAGAGCGCGGTCTCTACAAGAAGATGCAGGTGCGCCGCGTCCTTCGCTTTCTCGCCGCGCTCAAGGGCGTAGGCGGGCGCGAGGCAGACAGCCGCATCGAGCGCTGGCTCGAGCGGCTCTCGCTCACGGGCGGCGGAAAGGACTGGGGGAACGCGCGCGTCGAGGAGCTCTCGCGCGGCATGCAGCAGAAGGTCCAGTTCATCGGCGCGCTCCTGCACGAGCCCGACCTCGATCATCCTCGACGAGCCGTTCAGCGGCCTCGATCCGATGAATGCGCAAGCGCTCAAGGACACGATCGTCGACCTGCGCCGGGAAGGGCGCACCGTGATCTTCAGCACGCATCTGATGGAGAACGCCGAGCGCATCTGCGACGCGGTGTGCATCATCGCGCACGGCGAGAAGGTGCTCGACGGGAGCATCGCAGCGGTGAAGGCGGAGCACGGCGGCCAGTACATCGCCGTCGCTCTCGGCGAGGATCGCTCGCCATCCGTCGAACGACATCTTCGCCGACCGCTCGCTCGTACAAACGCTCGACGACTCCAATCGCTCCGTGGAGATCGAGCTCGCACCCAGCGCCAACCCGCAGCTCCTCTTGCGCCGGCTCGTGGACGCAGGAGCTGTGGTCGAGCGATTCGAGCTCGTGCAGCCGTCGCTGCACCGCATCTTCCTCGACACGGTGGGCGCGAACGGCGTCGAGCCGGGGATGAGCGGACATGGGTAAGCTCCTCGCCGTCATCAAGCGCGAATACTTCGAGCGCGTACGCTCGAAGTGGTTCATCTTCGCCACCGCACTCGGCCCGATCTTCTTCGGCATCATCGTCATCGTCCCGATGGTGATCTCGAGCCGCACGAAGCCGTCTCCGGATCTCTCGCACGTCGTCATCCTCGACGCGACGGGCACGCAGCTCGGCGTGCGCGTCGCAGGGGAGCTCGCGGGCGGCATCTCCTCGAACGAGCCGTCGCGCGCCGTGGTGCGCGCGGTGTCACCCGCCGATCTCGCGAATGCCGAGAGCACCGCGACGCACGAGGTGATGCGCACGCACGGATCCCATGATGGGCTATCTCGTGCTCGACTCCGCGACGCTCGATGGCAAGCAGGAGCGGTACGCCGGGCGCAACGCGTCCGCGCTCGTGGACGTGAAGGAGATCGAGGGCGCCGTGCAGCGCAGCCTTCTCGCGCAGCGTCTCGAGGCGGAGGGGCTGCAGCCCTCCCGCATCAAGTCGCTCACCGACGTGAATCTCGACATGAAGGCCGAGCGGCTCACCGAGCGCGGACGCGAAGCAGGCGGGCTCGCGAGCGCGCTCTTCTCGTACCTGCTCGCGTTCGTGCTCTACATGATGCTCGTGTTCTACGGCCAGCAGATCCTGCGCGGCGTGATGGAGGAGAAGACGTCGCGCGTGGCCGAGGTCGTGATCTCGAGCGTGTCGACTGACACGCTGCTCGCGGGGAAGGTGATCGGTGTGGGGCTCGCGTCGCTCACGCAGATGGTCGTCATGGGCGTTCTCCAGCGCGCTCGTGTACAAGGGACGCGGTGCGATCCTCGCGCGCTTCGGCGTGCCGAACGTGCAGATTCCGCTGCCGCACATCGACTTCGCCGTCGCGATCCTCCTGCTCCTCTTCTTCGTGCTCGGCTTCATCTTCTACGCCGCACTCTTCGCGGCGATGGGATCGACGGTCTCGAACGAGCAGGACGTGCAGCAGGCGTCGATGCCCGTGATGCTGCTGCTCATCGCATCGATCGTGTTCGTGCAGCCGATTCTGCTCGATCCCACGAGCTCCTTCTCCAGGATCATGTCGTGGCTCCCCTTCTCGGCGCCCGATCCTCATGCCGCTTCGCATGACGCTGATCCAGGTGTCGTGGGTGGAGATCGGCGGGCACACTGGCGGGGCTGCTCGCCGGCTGCGTGATCGTGACGTGGTTCGCCGCGCGGATCTATCGCGTGGGGATGCTCATGTACGGGAAGCGGCCGAGCCTTCGCGAGATGGGGCGATGGGTGCGGCGCGCGACGTGAGCGCGCGCACCGCGATCGATCAGGTTGCGCGGCGTGCGGTAGTCGCGCACGCGATCCGTGCGGCGCTTGAGTTCCTGAATTGCCGTGCGCCGGCGGAGCGACACGCCGAGCACACCGTTCCACAACGCTGCGGCGGTGCCGATCGCCCAGCCGAGCACGGAGAGCATCTCCACGGTGTGCAGGCGCCACGCCGCTGTCGCATAGTCCGGCAGCACCAGCGCGGAGTCCGCGCGTCGCTCAGCGATCAGCGACACGAGCACCGCGATACCGGCGATGAGAAAGATCAATACGGCGAGCCACGCTATCCGCCTGGGCGCACCGCCGGCGCCGCCAAATGCGCGGCTCCGGCGCGCGATCACAAGCGCCAACGTCGTTCCGACGATCCATTGCGCGCCGCCAACGAGCGGCACGAGCTGCTCGCTCGTCAGGCGTCTCTCCCCTTGAACGCGCGGCCGAGCAGGTAGCCGATCGCGCCCGCGATCAGCAGCGTGCGTCCCGGATTGTCCCGCACCTGTCGCTCGAGTCCCTGCTGAACGGATTGCACGTTCGCGTTGCGCAGCCAATCAGCGCTGCGCTCCATCCCGGTCGCGACACGATCGCTCGTGTCGACCACGCGCTGCTTCGTGGACGCGATCGCATTGTCGATCTTTCTGGTGTTCGTCGCCTTCTGGCGCAGCCTGCCCGCGCCCGTTTCGAGCCTGTCCGCGAGCTCCGCCTTCATCTGCAGCGCCCGCTCACGCACCGACGCCGCGGACTCCTCCGCTGCGTCGAACGCCTTCTGAGCGCCCGAAGCTTCAGCCCCACTCGCATTCTGCGCATTCGCTCCGGCCGGCACGCTGTCCGACGTACTTCCGAACGAGCTCGACTCGCCGAACTTCTCGTGATCGCTCATCTTGCCGCCCTGTTCGCTCTCATTCTGCTCCATGACCAGCTCCAGCTAATGATTGGGACAGTGAAACTAGCAGAGCCTGTGCCACCCTCAGCAATGGTCAGCTCGCACAGTACGAGTCGAAAGCACCCACGAGGTCCTGTGCGATCTCCGCCGAGGAGCGCCCTTCGATGCGATTCCGCTCGAGCATGAAGACCACCTTCCCGTCCTTGAGCAGCGCGATCTGGGGGGACGACGGACGATAGCCGGTGAAGTAGCCGCGGGCGCGCTCCGTCGCGTCGAGATCCTGCCCCGCGA
Organism: uncultured Gemmatimonadaceae bacterium; assembly: GCA_963792685.1. Lineage (GTDB taxonomy): Bacteria > Gemmatimonadota > Gemmatimonadetes > Gemmatimonadales > Gemmatimonadaceae > FEN-1250. The sequence goes on from CAWBWW010000001.1 coordinate 627,106, forward strand.
ACACCGTCGTGACCGCGTCCGGCTGCTTGGCGTGCTTGAGCGCCATTGCGACTGCCGGACGCGCATTGCGCGCGGCGCATCCGCAGATCGAGTTCACGACGACCAGCGTGGTTCCGTGCGCATCCTTGAGCTGCGCATCGACATCGCCCGGGGTGCGGAGCTCGCGGACACCGAGGCGGGTGAGCTCCTCGCGCATCGGAGCGACAAAGCGTTCATCGTACGGCATGGCTGCACTCAGTAAGAAGAGACGGCCGAAAGTTAACGCGTTCCCGCCGAATCTCTGCCCCGAATCTCATCGCGCGCGCCCTCAGACGTGCCCCTCGCGCGCCCCACGCGCCTCGATCTCCTCCTCCGCCTTCTCCATCTCGCGCTCGTCGTGGATCCGGATCGCCGTGGAGTCGCGCTTCTCGTGCTTGAGCAGCGCATACCGCACCGTCTGCACGACGACCGCGAGAATCAGGCTGAAGGTGAAGATCGCCGCGCCGTGCCAGATGAGCCGGTCCAGCACGATCGAGCCCAGGTCCACCGCACGCGCCTGCTCCGACCCGATTCGCTCAAAGCGGACGCGAATGAGAATCGAGATCGCTGCCGCCTCCACCAGCCACTCTGCCGCCGTGAACAGGGGCACGCGCCAGATCCACTGGCGCACCGGATGGTTGCCCAGGTAGACGGTGGTGAGGCTGAGGAGGAGGACGTACTCGCCGGCGCCGGCGAGAAAGAGCGAGACCCAGCCGAAGGAGATCGTCTGGTTGGCCAGCACGAATACGCGGTACGAATGGACCACGATACCCGTGACGATCGCCATCGGGATCAGCGATCGCGGGATCCGCGCAATGAGAGAGTCGACGCGCGTCCCTGAAAACGGGCTCTCCGGAAAGAATGGAGACATCCCGCAATGTAGCGCCGGCTAGCTGCCTTCGCCCTCCGACACTGTGGCGACGCGCTGCACGCCCGGGTACATGCGCTGAAGGCGCTCGCCCGGGGAAAGCGAGGGATCGGGCGCGGGATCGTTCGTGTGCCGCTGACGCAGCTCCTTCGTCGCCCGGTTCATCTCCTCGAATGCGACGGACGCGCGCTTCTCGGCGTCCACGCGCTGGGCGGCGAGCTTCTGCAACCGGTACGCAATGCTGATGGCGCAGATGACCACCACGACGCCCAGCATTCCGATATACAGCGCAGTGTTGTGCTTCACGGGCAATTCCTCCTTGTCTCTAACACGACCATGCCAAGCGAGCGCAACCGGGGTTGAGGGCGGCTAGGCCTGCAGAACGGTGGCGCCGGAGCTCCGCCTCACCGATTTGAGCATGGCAGCAGCGGCTTCCTCCAACCGATCCAGCTCCAGCGGCCCCGCGAGCGCCAGCCCGTCGGAGTCGATGCTCCTCGGCCCTGGACGCATTCACGAAGAGCAGCCTCCGCGCGAGCGGCGGCTGCTCGCCTTTGAGCGACGGGATGAACGCGGGCTCGCGAATTCCCGGCGCCTCGAGATCGCAGACCGCGAGATCGAAGGTTTCGCTCCGCGCGCACGCGAGCGCGGCGGCGGCATCCGAAGCCGCTGTGACGCGAAAGCCACGCAGCCGTGCGAAGGCCTGGACGCTGCTCGCGCATCGTCGTGTCCGAGGTGACGAAGAGCATGCGCGCGCCCGCGAGCGGGGACGGCGTCGCAAGCATGGTGGCGACGCCGCCACTCCCTTCCCCGCCGGGATCGAAAGCCGGGAGCGCGACGCGAAACATCGTCCCGTCGGCGCTGCTCTTCGGGATCGTGATCGTGCCGCCGTGTGCCGCGATGATGCCGTAGCTCACGCTGAGCCCGAGCCCCGTGCCATCCGCCTTCGTCGTGAAGAACGGCTCGAAAATGTGAGCGCGCACTGCGGCGGGGATGCCGGTGCCGCTGTCGGTCACCTCGAGCAGCACGCGATCACCATCCTGGTCGCGTCTCAATGCGCAGCGTGCCCCCGCCCGCCGCCGACATAGCCTGCGAGGCGTTCGTGAGCAGGTTGAGGAGCACCTGCTGGATCTGGCGCGCGTCCGCGGTCACGTACGGCAGGTCCGGCGGCGAGCACGGTCTCGCACGCGACGTCCGCGCGACTTCAGATCGTGCATGCGAAGCCGCATCGTGCGCTCGACGAGCTCGTTCATGCACGATCGCGCCCAACCTCTCCCTCGCTGCGCCGCGCGAAGGTGAGCAGGTCACGCACGACGTGCGACGCGCGCATCGTCTCACTCCGGATCACGTCCACGGACTCGCGCTGCGACTCGGAGAGGTTCTCCCGCTCGAGGAGCTGCGCGAAGGCGCTGATCGTGCTGAGCGGATTGTTCACCTCGTGCGCGACGCCCGCGAGCAGCTCGCCCTGCACTCGCCAGCCGCTCGCTCTCGGCCAGCCGCGCCGCGCATCTCGCGATCGGCCGTCATGTCTCGTGCGACCACGAGCATCTGCGGCGGATCCGCCTCGGGAAGGAGTCGCGCCGCCAGCGAGGCGATGCGCACTCGTTGTCCGCACCAGACCCGCACCTCGAAGCGTGCCTCCGCGCCCGTCATGCACGCGTGCGACCTGATCCGCGAGATGCGACCGATCCTCGTCGAGCACGAGATCCTCGAGCATGCGGCCGATGAGCTGCACGGGCGGCAGTCCGACGAGATCCTGCACCGCGTCGTTCGCCTCGCGAATGCGCCCGCTCTGGAGCACCGTGAGCACCGCGTCCGGCGCGGCGCGGAAGAGCGTGCGGAATCGCCACTCGGTTTTCCGCAGCGTCTCGACGAGCTCGGAATTCGCCAGCGCGACGGACAGGAGATCGGCCATCGCTTCCACGTTCGCCATCTCGCGCTCGACGATCACGCGCGGCTCGCGCACGAACAGCATCATCGCGCCAATACGCTCGGCGCGCCGGTGCAGCGGGATCACGACGAGCCCGCGCGCCTCGGTGCAGACCATCACATCGTCGCCGGCGCGTTCGGCGCGCGCGTCGCTCGTCGTCCACGGATGGCCGCTGCGCGCGACGCGACCGAGCGTGCTCTCCTGCACGGCGAACGTGGCGCCGGAGAGCGATTCGCCGAGTCCATGGGTTGTGGTGATCGAGATACGCTCGTCCGCAATGATGCCGATCGCGGCGCCATCGGCGCGCAGCACGTCCACCAATGCCTCGATGAAACGCTGCAGCACCTTGGCGGGATTCAGCTCGAGCGCGATCTGCTGGCCGAGCGCCCACATGCGCTGGAGCACGCGATGCGCTTCCGCGAGCTCCTCGGTGCGGAGCGCGACGCGCTGCTCGAGAATCCCGGACAGCTCGCGCTCAGCGTGCGCGACGTTCTCGAGCACGACGGTCGTGCGGTGCTGCGTGGAGAGTGCGTAGCCGGCTCGTAGGGCGAGGAGCACGCCGAAGGCGAGGAGCGTGACGCCGAGGAGCCGGCTGGGCGTGCCGCCGAATGCGACGTACGCGCCGCTCCACGAGGCGATGAGAATCGCGGCGACGATCGAGTATGTGCGCACCTTGGCGGACTCGCTCGCGAACATCGGCGACTCGCGCGACTCGCCGAGTGGCTGCATGGGCCGCGGCGTGACCGCCCAGACGAGGCACATCTCGGTGAGCGTCCAGAGCGCGAGCACGGAGCGCGGCACCGGCATCCCGTCGAGGAGCACCACGCGGCTGTAGAGGAAGTTCGCCAGCGCCAGCGTGACGAGACCCGAGCGAGATACCCGAGGCCACGCGAGGCCCGAGTGCTTCGCCGCGCCAGACGAGCAGCAGCGCGACGAGCACCATGTTCGCCGCCGCGAGGATGTTCCAGATCACGGCAAAGAGCCGGAGCAGCGCGGAGGCATTGGTGTTGGCGCTCATCGCCACATCCGCCTGCACGACGAGCATGGACACGGCAACCGAGAGCAGCAGCGCGTCGATCAGCGCCTCGAAGCGCATCCAGTTGCGGTGCCGGTGGCGCGCGAGCACCGCGACGAGACCGACGAAAGATCGCGATCTGCATGATCGGCGCCAGTGGTCGCCTCGAAGAGCGGGCGGACCGGCGACCTGCCGTGCTGGATGACGTACAGCGTCCAGGAGCTGCGACCGAGCAGCGCGAACGCGCCGGCGATGGCGACGGCGAGGCAGATCGTGCGGCGGGTGCCCGTGGCGGTGCGCGCCGCGATCCAGGACACGGCGATCGCGGCAGCGATCTGGAGCACCACGAGGATGTCCGCCGCAAGCGCCGCCCGATGCGTGAACGGGCGGACGAGGAGCAGAAACAGAAGCGTGGCGACACACAGCCCCTGCGTGGGACCCGCAAGGGAGTCGAGTCGCCAGCGCTGGAGCGGGCGCGTCATCAGGCTATAGACGCGCGAAACTCCTCCGGGTTGCTTGCTCCCGCGCCGGAGGCCGTGCGGGGGTGCGGCTACTCCCGCCCGGGCGTGCGGTCAGAAGCCCGCTCGAAGTCCCAAGTAGAGGCTTCGGCCAATTCCCGCGATGATCCCCGGACCGGGATACTCCTCGGTGTGCATCGTGAAGGACGCCGGATTACAGCGCGCGATGTGGAGGGAAGTCGATCAGGCCAGCGCTGGAGAACGCGTCTTGAACCAAATGTAGAGCGGAGTGCCCAGCAGCAGGATCAGGAAGCCCCAGAACACGATCTGCGCGCCCACGCCCCACGTCGTCCACACCAGGAACAGAAAGCACACAAGCGCGAGCACCGACGTGTTGCGCTGCTCCTTCACCGAGAAGCGATCGCGATCCCGACGCGCGAGCATGAGCGCCGCGGCCGAGTTGTAGAGATACGGGAAAAGCGTCCCGAGATTCGCGAGCAGCACCGTGAAGTTGAAGACGCCGAGCAGCGTGCTTCCCGGAATGAAGTACAGCGTGAGCATCAAGCTCGTGATCACGCAGCCGCCGATGAGCGAGACGTAGGGTGTGCCGAAGCGCGGATGCACGCGCGCGAAGCCGGAGAAGAACAGCCCGTCCTGCGCGGCGCTGAACGGAATGCGCCCCGCCATCAGAATCCAGCCGTTGAGCACTCCGATCGACGCGCCGATCGCCGCCATGCTCACCGCGATCGCCGGCCAGGCACCGAGCGTCTCGCGCACCGCGAGCTCGAGCGGGCGCGCCGATGACGCGATCACATCGTTGGGCAGTGCGCCGACCACCGCCACCGCCGAGAGCAGAAAGATCAGCGTCGCGAGCCCGTAGCCGAGCAGGGTGCCGAGCCGGATCGTGCGCTGCGGCGTCTGCATCTCCTCGGCCGGCACCGTCGCCGATTCGATTCCTGCGTAGGCCCAGACCATGAGCGCGGAGCCCGCGGCGACCGGCGTCCACGTCCCCTTGGGATGCGAACGGATGGAAGTTCGCGGGATTGAGCTTGAAGAGCGCGAGCGAGAGGAGGACGAGCGGGATGATGTTGATGAGCAGGATCGACTTCTGCACGCGCGCGCTCTGTTTGACGCCGATGATGTTGACGAGGCAGAGGAGCCAGACCACGCCCTGCGCGAGCACGAACTGGAGCAGATGGCTGTCCGCGAGCGCTTCGAGAAACGACACGGCGTAGCCGATCGCACCGGTGACGATGGCGGCGTTTCCGACGACGGCGCTGAGCCAGTACATCCAGACCGTCTGAAAGCCGGCGAACTCGCCGAACGCTTCGCGTGCGAAGACGTACGGTCCGCCCGTGCGCGGATAGCGCGGCCCCAGCTCGGCGTAGAGCAGCGCGAGGAGCAGAAAGCCCGATGCGGTGATGACCCAGGAGACGATGCCGATCGGGCCAGCGACCGAGGCGACGGATGCCGGGAGCGTGTACAGCGACGTCCCGAGCATATTGCCGGCGCAGAGGGCGACCGTTCCGAACAGCGTGAGGTCACGCAGCAGTGTGCGTTTGGGCGGCGCGGCTGCTGTCATCGGAGCGGGGTGAGAGTGTGGCTAACGAATGGCGGAGAAGATGCGATCGAAGCGGATCTTCCAGTCCTGCAAGTCGAACGAGAAGTAGATGAAGAGCGGACGGCCGCGCACGTTCGCGAGCGGCGCGAAGCCGTAGTACCGCCCGTCGACGGACTGGTAGCGGTTGTCGCCGAGGGTGAGCAGATGTGCAGGCGGAACGAGCAGCGGACCGAAGTTGTCGTGCGACGGCGTGGCGGGCGGCGCGCCGAAGCGCGAGCCCTTCACCTCGAAGCAATGCTGCCACGCATAGTACGGCGAGGTATCGTCCTGCGCGAGCGGCTGGGTGCCCGAGCCGAAGCCCTGGCGTTGCGCGATGCCGTTCACGTAGAGCATTCCCTGGCGCATGTAGACCGTGTCACCGGCGACGGCAACGGCCCGCTTCACGACGATTGGGTTCGGGTCGTTGGGATCGAAGATGCACTGGGTGTTCGGAATGCAGTTCTGCGTAGGCGATTCGTACACGACGATGCTGCCGCGCCTGGGCGTGGTGAAGCCCGGCATCTTGATGTTCGTGAACGGGATGTGCGCGCCGTACGAGAGCTCATCGACGAACAGGAAGTCGCCCACGAGGAGTGTGGGCTCCATGCTCTCGGAGGGGATGCGATACGCCGCGATCAGGAAGATGCGGATGAACAGGAAGATCGCGACGGCGCTCGCGAGCGACATGAGCGACGCGCCCGAGAAGAACGGCTCGCGCGAGCCGCCGGATGATCTCGCGGCGGCGACGACGGACTTCTTTGCTGGCATGCGGGTGTTGCGCTTCTTGGCTGCCACTGCCGGGTGAGCTGAAGGAGGAACGCACCGGGAATGCTCGATATTCCGCGCGGGGATGGGTGATGCACAAGCCCTTCCGCGGGATGCAGCGAGGGGGCGCTCCGTGTCGAGAGCGCCCCCTCCACCTATTGCTCGCGACCGCGAGTGTTACTTGATGTGCTTGTTGACGAGCTTCGTCATCTCGAACATCGAGACCTGCTTCTTCCCGCCGAACACGCGACCGAGCTTGTCGTCGGCGTTGATGTTGCGACGCTGCTTGGCATCCTGCAGGCCGTTCTTCTTGATGTACTGCCAGAGCTTCTTCGTGATCTCGGTGCGGGGGAGCGGGCCATTGCCGACGACCGCGGCGAGCGCCTCATCGGGCTGCATCGGCTTCATGAACGCGGCGTTCGGCGTGCGCTTTTTCTTCGGAGCTGCCTTCTTGGTGGCCTTCTTCACGGTCTTCTTCTTGGTCGCCTTCTTCGCGCTCGACTTCTTGGCCTTGCTCTTCTTTTTTGTAGCCATCGAGGATTCTCCGGAGTAGTGAAAGGATCTCGTTCATTCGTGCGGGAACGGGTCCGTCGAAGGCGGAAGGTATAGAGAGCCGCGAAGGATGCAATAGGGCGAGGCCACTCTGACGCCCGTGAAAATCATGATTTTCCCCCGAGAGGCGCGCGTTTTTCACTCTGGGGAAGCGCGATTCCCCCTCTGACGGACCATGAATTCCCCTCGTGGGACGCATGCATTCCCCTCGTGAAAAGCGTGATTTCTCCTTGTAGAGTGCGGGCTTCTCACCCGTGTGTGCGCAGACAGTCGCTCGACGCGGACGAGGTGCTCGACGCGAGCGACACGGTGTCACGTTGCGCCGAACGGCACGTCCTCGCGCGAAGGACGCGATGCTCGATGCGAAGCGCGCGAAACGCGATGCGTGCGCGCGCGTGTGCGACACCGGTGCGCGATTGCGCGATGGTTCGCGCTCGTAGCGCGAATCGTGCGTACGAGTGGAGAGACATCGATGCACCGTCTCCTCTCGCACGCTCTCGCCTCTTGCGCATGCGACTCCGTTGTGCGATGTGAACCACATCACATCGCGTGCGGCGGGTAAGAAGGAACGGAAGTCGGGGGTCGGGTAAAAGGCATGGCACCTCTGTGCTTCGGGCGCACTACTTTTCCGAGCGAGAGTTTTTCCGAGCGAGAGTGACGCGGCGAGCGCAGCAGAGGTGTCTCTCTTAATCGACTCGAATCCAGCGCCGATCAGACGGACTCGTCCTGAGCAGCTGCAGGAACATTCGTCGTCGGCGTCGCATCAAGAAATTTTTCCGCGGGGCCGTTAGCGGGAGCAGTTGTTCCGATTTTCTGGGCTCGTCCTGTGCAATATGGTTTTCCGCCGTGCGAATCTCTCCGAGCGAAGCTCCAGCCGTGCTCGGTCATCCTTCCGCCGTCGAGCAAATGATTCCTCGTACTGCTTTGGTCATCTACGGTATCGCGCTGCTGCTACTGTCGCTGGTCAGCCTCAATCGCTACGTCCTCGTGTCGTTCTATCGTCGCAGCCGGTCCCGCTGGCTGGAGCATCCGCCCGCGCTCGACGATAACGAGCTCCCGCACGTCGTCGTTCAGCTGCCGATCTACAACGAGCGATACGTGCTCGCACGCCTCCTACGATCCGCGACCGAGCTCGACTATCCGCGGGAGCGCCTCTCGATTCAGCTGCTCGACGATTCCACCGATGACACCGTCGAGCTCGCGCGCAGCCTGGTGAATCGCTACCGCGCGCAGGGCTTCGACATAGCGCACATCCATCGCACGAATCGCGAGGGATACAAGAGCGGCGCGCTTGCAAACGGGCTGAATCACACGAGCGCCGAGTTCATTGCGCTCTTTGACGCCGACTTCGTGATCCCGCCGAACTTCCTGCGCGCCATGGTTCCCTACATGCGCGACCCGAAGGTCGGCATCGCGCAGGGGCGCTGGGGCTACCTCAACGAGGAGTACTCCACCCTCACACGCGCCACCGTGATGGGACTCGACGCGCAATTCGCCATCGAGCAGACCGGCCGCTCCTTCGGCGGCCTGCTCCTTGGCTTCAACGGCACCGGCACCCTTCTGCGTGCCGAGTGCATTCGCACCGCGGGCGGATGGCAGCACGACACGATCACCGAGGATCTCGACCTCAGCTATCGCGCACAGCTCGCCGGGTGGCGGATCGCGTACGTGCCGAGTGTCGTCTGCCCGTCCGAGCTGCCGGCCGATGTGCATGGACTCAAGGCGCAGCAGTTCCGCTGGACGAAAGGCACGCAGGAGACGGCGAAGAAGATGCTCCCGGCGCTCATGCGCTCGAACCTCACGCCGTGGCTCAAGCTCCAGGGTGCGCTCCACCTGCTCTCGAACAGCACGTACCCGGTGCTACTCCTGGTCGGGATCATCAATCCGCTCGTCGTGGTCATCGCGCACCACAATCACATCCGCATCGCCTGGCCCATTTCGGCCTACTTCATCTTCTCGCTCTTCGGCACGTACTCGTATCACGCCGAGGCGGAGCGCGCGCTGCACAAGGATTGGCTCAAGCGCATGCTCTACTTTCCCGCGTTTCTCGCGCAGTCGATCGGGTTGAGCGTGAACAACGCGAAGGCCGCCATCGAGGCGTGGCTCGGGATCAAGACGGGATTCATCCGCACGCCGAAATACGATCTCACCCGCCGCGGCCAGCGCTGGCACCAGCTGAAGTACCGGAGCCAGTTCAGCGGAACCGTGTTCTTCGAGCTCGCGATGGCGGTGTACACGAGCGCCGGTCTCGCGTACGCGATCGCGTCGCACGAATACGGCGCGACACCGTTCCTCGTCCTCTTCGGAGCGGGGTACTGGCTCGTCGCGGGATATTCGATCCATCACGGCCTCGTGCGCGTGTCGTGGATCAAGCGCCCGACCGTGCACCACGTCGAAGAGCTCGCGGAAGCCATGTCGTCTCCCGAGCCAATGGGCGCACCGGCCATGTCGGCGATGTCGGAGCGGTAGCAATGCTGCGGCGGTTTGCGATCATCGTGCTTCTGTCGATTGCGGCGACGGCTTGCCGCAACGACAACGATGGGCAGGCGCCGCAGACCGTGACGATCCAGCCGGATCTCGCGGGCTATGCGACGATTCCGCTCGCAGCCGCTGCCCGTGCAACGAAAAACTCGCCCACCGGCACGTTCAGCTACGTGCTGGTGGACGGCGCCATCGATTGGTACGTGTTCGCGAAGAATCTGATCCCCTCGCGCGCATACCGCGTCGTGCTCACCGCTGCCGACGGCAAGGAGTACGCGGTGGCGAGCCGCCGCACCGACGCAACCGGCACGCTTGGCGTACACGGTGTGGAGACCGCGCTCATGAACCGGCAGTGCGTGGGCGCGGAGGATCCGTCGCGTCGCGATCTCGAGACTGCGGGTACGCTGCGCATCGCGCTGAAGAACGACGGTTCGGCGAGCGGCACGGGCCAGAGCGATCTTCTCGGGTCGCGAACCGCGCTCCCGTGCGGCGGGAATGGCGATGGCAATTTCGAATACGTGCTGCAGTCACCCGACATGGTTCGAGTAGCGCCCTGACTATTTCTTCGCGCTCCGCGTATCCACGAGCGCGACGCGCACCCCGGTACTCGCATCCGAGGTGTAGGCCTCCTGCACCAGGGGCGTGCGCAGCGCACTCGCGAGCTCCTCTGGCGCGAGGGTGTAGAGCGGGGACCGATAGTCGATGACGACCCATGTGCGCCCGGGAGCGAGCGTCGCGAGCTCGTTTCCAGCCGCTGCGTTGGCCGCCAATCCGATGATCGGGATGTCAGACTTGCGCAGGTAGAAGCGGAGCGGCGCGTTCATCTCTCGCGGCTGGATCATTGCGCGGTCGCCTGGCTGGCGCTCCTTTGCGATCAGTGCCGCGGTCAGGCGGTAGTCGCTGTCGCGGGAGACCGCGCTCTTCGTGGCGCGAGTGCCGATCACCATTGCGATTCCGAGTGCGACGAGCGCGGCGCAGCGAGCCCTGGGCCGAAGCGCGGCGAGTCCGTCAGCGAGCAGCAGGAAGAAGAACGGCACGACGAAGAGGAAGTAGCGCGCCGTTTCCAGCGCGGCCGAGATGGAGATGATTACGGCGAAGATGAGCGGAATGATCAACGCGAAGAGGAGAAGCCGCCGCGCGCCGCGCACCTGTGGCGGCGCCCCAGCCTCGTGGCGCACCCTCGAGCGCTCGCGAATGGCGGCGTCCGCTGCGACGACGATGACGAAGAGTGTGAGCGGCTGGACGAAAAAGAGAGTCGCGACTCTGCCGAATGCGCTGCCGCGCTGCATCAGATCGTTGAACGCGAACCAGAAGTCGCTCGGATAGAATCCTTGTCCGCCGATTGCGCCGAAGGGGAGCATCATCGCGGAACGCAGCGAGCGCTCGAAGCCGAGACTTCCGCGCCACGCCTGTGACAATGCCGCGGAGCCGAGCCGCAGGAACGCGAGATAGAGGCCGACGGCAGCGAGAACGGCGACCTGCGCGACGATCCAACCGAGCGCGGGCGGCGCCTTCCCGGCGGGTGCGAGCCCATCGACGCGGCGCGCTCGCAGCTGCCACCAGAGCACGAGCGCGTCGAGATTCAGCGCCACGAGGAGCGTGCCTGCTACGGGATGTGTGAAGAGCAGAACGATCGCCGCGAGCACGTACCACAAGAGGGCTGCGCGGATGGACACAGATGGCGCGATCTGCGATTGGTCGAGCGTCGCGAGTGCGGCCTGGCGCCAACGCACGTACGCCCAGAACGTGAGCAGCGCGACGAGCGATGTGAGCATGTACATTCGAGCTTCCTGCGCGAAGTACAGCTCGAGCGGCGAGAGCGCGGTGAGCGCGGCCGCAATGAGCGCCGCGAGCGGCGAGAGCAGCTTGGCGCCCACGACGTACACGAGGGGAATGAGCGCGATGCTGGCCAGCACGGAAAATGCCCGCAGCGCAAAGGCGGAGTCGCCGAGCGCTGAGATCCATAGCTTGAGGAGCACGAAGTAGAGCGGACCAACCGGACTTCCGCGCAGCTCACCGACGAGGTTGGACCACGAGCCGCTTGCCACCTGCCACGAATTGGCTTCGTCGAGCCAGAGGTTCGAGGCAGACAAGCCATGTAGCCGAATCGCAATGGACACGAGCACGAATCCGAGCACGAGCCACCAGTTCGTTCCCGCTCCACCCACCACGACGCGGCTCGATCCCGTGCGGATCGTCGCGCTCACGGCTGCCCTGTTCTGGTTCATTTTTGTGCGTTCGTCATACGGGCCATCGGAGTCGGTGCGATCAACGTCTGGGATGTCGCGTGTGACACTCGCGCAGAAGGACGCATCGTTCCGTCCCATTCCACGCGCAGCGGGTGGCGCGACCGGCGTCGTCTGGTATGCACACTCCGGTCCCTCGCTGCACTTCACGTTGCGCGCGTACGGCCTGCAGCCGGCGCGCCGATACCTGCTCGAGATCCAGGCCGACGACGCAATCTACTCCGTCGCCAGCTACGCTGCGGATGCCAAGGGTGAGCTCACCATCGACACTGCTCTGACGCAATTTGCCGAGGGCGCGTGCGTGGGCGCGAACTACAATGCTCCACGATCGATACATGGCCCACATCGCGTGAAGTTCTGGATCAAGCGCGATGGCAATCCCGCGTCCGGCATCTCCCCGAGCGTGAAGCCCGGATCGCCCGGCGCATCGCTGCCATGTCATGGCAACGGCGACGGCGACTACAGCTACATGCTGATGGAAAACGAGATCGCCGATTTCAGCGGAACTGGCGCATCGCCCTGATCCGTGCGCATCGGCATCCACGCGAGCCCAGTTTCCCCCGCCGCGCTGCGTAGCGCAATGTGCGCGAGCGCGTGGCTGGCGCTCATCGTTGCGGGGTGCAATCGCTCGACTCCTCCTGAGCCGTCACCTTCGTGTGACGCACCCGTCTCCTCCTGGCTCATTGCCGGTCCCTTCCCGCTCGACACCGGAGCGCTTCGTCTCGATCGGAACGACGTCGGAGATCCCGCCGCACTCTTCGCGATCGCTGGCGACTCCGTGACGGGCATCGCTGCAGTGCACTGGCGCGCCGAATCTGCCGATTCGCTCGGTCGGGTCGACCTGTACAGCGTCTTCCGGGATCCGAAGCTCGATGATCGCGCGGCCTACGCGCTGACGTACATTCGAAGTCCCGAGCCGCGTACCGTGCGCCTTCGCGTCGAGAGCGACGACGACGTCGTGATCTGGCTCAATGGCCGTCGCGTGTGGCGACGCGAGATCGCGCGGGAGCTGCGCTCGGGCGCAGACACGATAGTGCTTCCGCTCACGCGCGGGGAGAATCGACTTCTCTACCGCGTCGTGAACCGCGGCGGAGGCTTCGGACTCGGCGCACGACTCCTCGCAATCAGTCGCGATCCCATCGGCGACCTCGCGAGCGGGGTGTCCGTCGCGTCACGAAACGGTGCGCGTCTCACGGTAGCGAGCGACACGGCGCGGGCGCCCGTCGCGCGCCCCGCCGTGACGCTCGGACCGGCGGCTATGGCCCCACTCGCCGAAGTTCGTGCGCTGGTGCCGGGACGCACGCCGAGTCTCGCGGTCCAACTCCGCGTGTGCGCGACGCGTTGGGCGCGGACGAGTGGTGAGCTCTCGCTCGACGTTGGTGGCAGTCACGTCGCCATGCCGAAAAGTGAGATCGGGCAGCCATTCGCGATGGTCGCGAACGTCGACTGGACATCGCTTGCGCGCGGCGCCCTCGGGGGAGGCGCACAGGCGGAGGTGCGCTCCGGCAACCAGCCGATCACGCATCTCGCCCTTCCGCTCACGGCAGACGCGCTGCTCGAGCTGCTGTCGCGACCGATCACCATCGAGCGGTGGCTCGGAACCATGGACACGACCGCCCCCGCACGTGAGGTGGAGGTCAGCGCAGCGATGGATTCCACGAAGCGTCTGCAGCTGCGACGCATCGGCACGCATCTCGTCATCCCGACCGCACTCGCCGGTCTCACGCTCGAAGCGGAGGTCGCGGAGCTCGGCCCTCCGTACGCGATCACCGTGAACAAGGCAGCGGTCGCACCGGATTCGCTCGGAAGTGCGGTGCTGTGCGCACCATGCGTTGGAGGGGACTCGCTCGCGCTTGCCATGGCGCCGCACGGCGTGTGGTGGGATCCGCCGCGCATCCGCGTGCGCGAGCTGGGGTGGGCAGAGATCCGCGATGGGGCCGAGTGGGCGCGCTACTTCACGGGCGACAGCTCGATCGCGGCTCCCGACAGCGCAGCCGCGCAACGGCTGCTGCGCGACGCACTCGACCCGTCGAAGGTCGCGTATCACGCTACGATTGCCGAGTGGACCGCACGGCTCGCGCCCGCGAGCACGCGCATCCGTCGCGACACGATCGACATCGTTGGCCACTCGCACATCGATGCTGCATGGCTCTGGCGCATTCGCGATGGCCGCGACGCAATTCAGGCGACGTGGGCCACGGTCACGAAGCTCATGGCCAAGTACCCCGACATGCACTTCGCCGCGTCGTCAGCGCAATACTACGAGTGGATCGAAGAGCAGGATCCCGCGCTGCTCGCGCGCATCCAGTCGCTCGCAAAGGCCGGGCGCTGGAACCCGGTGGGCGGATGGTGGGTGGAGGCCGATGCGAATCTCCCCTCCGGCGAATCGCTCGTACGGCAGGCGCTTTACGGTCAGCGCACGCTCATCCGGCTGTTCGGAAAACCGGCGCGCGTTGCATGGCTGCCCAATACCTTCGGCTTTGCATGGTCACTGCCACAGATTCTGCGCGGCAGCGGATTCGACTTCTTCGTCACGGAAGAGCTCCGCTGGAACGACACGAATCGCTGGCCTCCCGGGCTCGACGCGTTCTGGTGGGAGGGACCCGACGGCACGCGCATATTCACCAACATGCTCTTCGCGTACGATCACGATCTCGCGCCGCGGCGTCTCGCGAAGGAGCTGGTGGTCACCCGCGACTCGAGCGCGTCGCCGCGCATGCTCACCGTGTACGGCGTTGGCGATCATGGCGGCGGCCCGACCATGCAGACCCTGGATCGCGTACGCGATCTCGAGCGAGTTTCGACCTTTCCGGTGGTGCGCGACGCGGCGCCCGAGTCCTCCCTCGCGCGCATGCGACTCAATGCGAGCGCTGGACCGGTAGTGCGCGATGAGCTGTATCTCGAATTCCACCGCGGCACGTACACCACTCAGGCGCGGATCAAGCGGAGCAATCGCGAGCTGGAGGCACTGCTGGGTGACGCCGAGGCTGCAGCGACACTTGCGCCGCTTCCGTACCCGCACGATTCACTGCGCGCCGCGTGGCAGCACGTACTGCTGAATCAGTTCCATGATATTCTGCCCGGTACATCGATTGCCGAGGTGTACGACGACGCCGCAAAGGAGTACAATGCGGCGCGCGGGGAGGCGCGTCACGCGCTCGAGCACTCGCTCCGAGCCATGGCCGACTCGCTGGACACGCGCCCATCGCACGACGGCGACCGGCCTTATCTCGTCTTCAACGCCAGCGGGCGAATCCGCGATGGCCTCGTGCATCTGCCGCTCGCGCCCGGAGACGACCCAAGCGCGATGGAGGTGCGAGAATGCGGCGGGTGCGGAGCTCCCGAGCACGGGTACGGACTCCGCGCTCGAGGTGCGCGTTGCGCACGTACCTGCAGTCGGCGCCACGCTCGTGTTCGCACGGCGAGGCTCGCGTGCGCGTCCACAGCCGAGCGGCGCAAGGGCGGGCGTCCTCGAGAGCGCTTCTCTGCGCGTCGAGATCGACACGGCAACCGGAAACCTCACGCGGCTGTACGACAAGGTGCACGCGCGAGAATCGGTCTCGCCGAACGCCGGTGCGCTGCTGCTCATCGAGGACGCACCAAAGGAGTGGCAGGCATGGAACATCGATGATCTGCGCGGGCATCGTGCGTGGATCGACGAGCGCGTGCACGTCGACTCGGTGGTGCGCACCGCGGTGGGCACGTCGGTCACAGTGCATCGCGCGCGCGACAGCATCTCGGTCTCCGAGCGCTACACCGTGCGCGACTCGCCCGCGCGCCTCGACATCTCGCTTTCCATCGATTGGCGCGGACGCGAGCGGCTGCTCAAGCTCGTGCTCCCGCTGGCGTTTCGCGTGGACTCGACCCGCGCCGAGATCCCGTACGCGTCGATCGCGCGGCCCACGCGTCCCGCCACACGGCGAGACAGCGCGCGCTTCGAGACACCAATGCAGCGCTGGCTCGATGCCTCCTCGCGCGGATTCGGCGTGGCGGTGGCGAACGACGGCAAGTACGGCTACAGCGCGTCCGGAGACACGCTCTTCATCACATTGCTCCGAAGCCCGAAGTTTCCCGATCCGCAGGCGGACACGGGGCGCCAGCATGTCTCCCTGAGCCTCGTGCCGCACCGTGGCGACTGGCGCGATCAGAGCATTCGGGATGCATCGGCGGAGCTCAACGCGCCGCTCGTGGCGCTCGCGGTGAGTCCGCACACGGGCCGCGGCCGCGGGAGCTCGTGGCTCACCATCGCGCCGTCCTCGGTGGAGCTCGGGGCGCTCAAGCGCGCGGAAGACGACGATCGCACGATCATACGCATCGTCGAGACGAGCGGACGCGCGACCGTCGCCCGGCTGCACTTCGCCTCACCGGTGGATGCACGCGAGACCGATCTTCTGGAGCGCGCACTTCCGAAGCGGGCGCTCGGTCGCGGACGCGACATCGACGTTCCGCTCCGCGCTTTCCAGATCGAAACGATCGAGGTGCGGAAAGCGCCCCAACGCTAACGAGCGACCAACCATCAGCCGGGGGGCGTGCGCACACGGCAGATCCGCGCGGGATCGAGCCGCCAGCGCGCGGCCCAGCTCGCAACCGAATCGTCCACACTGCTGTCGACGACCGCTGTATGGATGCGAATGTCGTAGAAATTCCACTGCGGCGGCACGTTCCCCGAGTAGCCATTGAGCGTGGGAACGCCGCGATCCATGAATGCCCACATCGCATCGGCGTGGTAGTTCCACGGATCGTCCGCGCCGTCGATCGTCGTGTACAGGAAGGCCTGGCATCGCGCGCCGATCCCACTTTCGACGCGAGCGACGCGTTCTCTCCCCTCCCGCTTTTCGTATGAGCGTGGCTGCTGCACCTGCTCGGCGACGATCGCCGCGACGATCGTAGCGCCCACGAGCGCTCTGCGCCGCGCATCGCGGCGGCGTAGCACGAGCGCAGTGCGCGACGGCGGGATGCGCCGCGCACGCGTGAGCGAGTTCACGAGCAGCGCAACGCCGAGCGATACGGGGAAGAGGAGCGCGACGCCGATACGCGAGACGGCGCGAAGTGCGGCCGCCCCGGGCACGAGCGAGTAGATCACATGCCAGAGCGTGGCACCGTTCGGCCACTCGGTGGCGAGAAGCGCCATCGTGAGCGGTACCAGTATCGCGAGCTGCACATCGCGTCGGCGTCGCGCCATCCAGAGCCCCGCCACGGCACACACGATCGTGACGACGCCGAGTCCCAATCGCTGCTCGTGCTCCATGGGCAGGGTGTGGAAGGCACCGAGGCCCGCGAGCCAGCCATAGAGCCAGCTGTCCGACCCCATGTATGCCCAGGACGCGAGCCGCGGCAGCATCGACTCCACCACATCGAAGCGCCGCGTGCCCACCTCGTGCTCGGCCCGCACGTAGTGTGCAGCCAGTGGCGCGACGAGAAGCGCGGAGAGAACCGCAGCAGCGCCGAGCGCGCGGAGATTGGCGCGCACGATAACGAGAAATCGCCGGCGCGTGCCGGGGAGTACGAGTGCCCACGCCGCGGCGAGCAGGAGCGCGAAGAAGAGAAACCAGGCGTAGTAGTAGCTCGAGTAGAGCTGCGCCACGCTCGCGCCTGCGAGCGCAAACACCCACCACGTGCGCCGTTCGACTACGGGCACTCCGGCGCGGAGCACCGGCTCGGGGCGGAAGATCTCGAGCACCGCGAGGATGGCGATCGCGATGTAGAAGTGCGCGAGGAGCTGCGCGTGCATCACCTGCGCCGTGCGCACGGATGCGAAGGAGAGGAGCATCGCTCCAACGGCCGCCGCGAGTGGCCGGCAGCGGAAGCCGCGCGTGAAGAGCACGAACGCCGACGCGAAGTTCAGCGTCGCAATGGTGAGAAGCCAGAGCTGGAACGAGGTGTCGGGCTGAAAGCCCAACAGTCTCCAGACCCAGTAGAACGGTGCGACGCCGATCAGTACATCAGAGTACGCAGCGGTGTTCTGTACCGGATAAAAAACTGGCGGGCTCCAGAAGTGCTCGTGACCCGAGCTGCCGAGGAGCCACCGATAGCCGTGCTCGAGGATGTAGTTGTTGAGGCGCGTGTCGCCCCAATCGCTCTGCATGCGGCGAAAGCCGGAGAGCAGGATCGGATGGAATTGCAGCAGCATCCCCACGATCCAGGCTGCGATCGCGACTAATCCCGCAACGATCCTGCTCTCCCGCCGGCTCGCACGCACTCCACCTTTCACGTTCGCTCCCCGGTGCCGTCAGCGCTCCGCATGCGCGGATGAGTAGACCACTCCGTGCAATGCACGCGTCACGCTCGAAGGGTCGCCGCAAGCTATGCGCCGGAATCCCCATCCGGTGCTAGGCCGGTGTGCCGCCCGCGGCTCCGTGGTGCGCACACCACCGCATCACGACCGTTCCCACGATCAGCGCCTCCTCTCTCGGAATCGAAAATGTCGCAAACTCCGGATTGAGCGATCGCAGCTCGATTGCCCGTCGCGACAGCCGCCCCACCGCCTTCACGACGTACCCTTCCTCCGGCCTCCGAGCGACGATGATCGAGTCGCGCCGCACCAATGCGCCAACGCTCACCAGTACCACATCGCCCGCGTGGAGCGCGGGCTCCATGCTGCTCCCGCTCACCGTGAGCGCCACATACTTGTGCCCCGCGGCGAGCGTGCGCGGCAGCTCCACCCATCGCTCGCACGGCTCGTCCCACAGCTCGCGCCCCACACCGGCGGCCACACCCAGCTCCGGCCACGGGACGAACCGCTCCCGCACGACGCCGTCACGCAGCTCGTGCACGACCGGGTCCCCAACCGCGGCAATGACGCCGAGTTGGCGGGCGAGTACGAGGGGCTGCATGCGCCGCGCGAACCGCTCCGCTCGTGCCTCCGTCGCACGTCGCTCACCGCTTCGCTGTCCGGCACGCGCGTCGCGTGCAAGCCACTCGTAGAACTCCGCGTTCGCGGCGTCCGCCGGATCGAGCCGGTGCTCGCCCGCGTGCACCGCGAGCCGCGCCAGCTCGTCCATTCTCGCGCTCCCGCCGCTCGTGCAGATCGCCTGCGTATTCAGTCGGTTCCATGTACTCCTCCTGGTTCGGCCACCCGCGCCTCGCGACTGGCCGCAATGCCACGGGCGGATCGCTCCCGCGTCCCCCGTCCAATTCCCCCGCTTCGGCGAAAGAGCTCGAGAAGCTCCTCCCGCTCCGCTCCCGTGCACTCGTGCACATGCCGCAGCGCGCGCTCGCGCAAACGGCTCCGCGTGCGCGACAGTCGAACTTTGGCCGCCGAGTACCCGATCTCGAGCCAGCGGGCGATCTCGCGCATCGGAACGGCGTTGCTCACCCACGTGAGCATCTGCCGCTCACTCGGTGACAGCTCGGCGTCGAGCACCGCAGCCAGCCGCGCGATCGCGGGCGAGGGGCCGCTCGTGTCACCGTTAACCGTTACGTCTCCCGCAGCGCGGAGCGATCCCTCCGAGTAGCTCGCGCGCGCGATGCGCTCTCCACTGTCGGCGCTCGTGGTCGCGCGCTCGTCGCGCTGCTCGCGACGGGTGGCGGCACGCGTCGCATCCAGGAAGTAGTTGCGGAAGGCGCGCTGGATGTAGGCGTGGATGTCGCGCACGGACTCGCGCCCCCGTGCGCGCGCGCCATGCTCGACGAGCGAGAGCACGACCGTCGCGAGCACATCGTGCGCGTCCTCCTCCCAGCTCCCGGACATCACGCCTGCGCGTGCCGCGTAGCGCGCGACGAGCGGCTCGAAGCGCGCGTAGAACTCGCGCAGCGCCTCATAGCTCCCTCGGCGCATCGCTGCGACGAGCTCCGCGTCGGTCATCTCGCGCCACCGCATCCGCTCGGAGAGCCGCGCGCCTCGTGCTTCGTTCGCTCCTTCCCGCTCGCTCACCGTCGCCTCCAGAGGCCATCGTCGCGCCACGCGCGTGCTGCTGCTCATCCCGTTCACTGTGAAGACGCCGGAGGGTTACACGGCCACCGCGCGCTCGCGGCGCTGCCGATGCAGCCATGCGCGCAGGCGGCTCGCGATCCGCGTGAGCTCCTCGCGAGCGGGCGGATGGGCGAGGAGACGGGCGCTCGTGCGCGCCGCGCGCGCGGGGCGCATGCCGGCCTGGCGCGCGAGCGCGAGGAGCGCGAGCGCATCGCTCAGCGCGTCGGCGTGCGATTGGAGCAGTGGCGCCGGCGCGGGCGCGGGGCGTGGACGAGGCGCCGCCACGCGGAGCGGCGCCTGCCTCGCGCGCGACACCCGCATCATCTCCTCCCTGCTCGGCCGCTCCGCACTCGCGGTGAAGCCGAGGTTCGCGAGCGCTCGGCCTATCGCGGAGGTCTCGGTGTTCTCGAGGCAGGCGACGGCGTTCACGTCGCCATCGCCTTCGCGCTCGAGCGCCCATCCGGTGGCCGCCGGGTGCGCGTCGTCAGCGCCGCGAAATACGCTCGCACGGAAGATCACGGTGCGTGCGTCGCGCTCGACGAGGACCGTGATGATGCGCCCTGCAGGATAGCGCTCGTAGAAGAGCGTGATGCGTCGAGCGACCGGCGCGTACCGTTCCAGATCGAACCCACTTTCGGCTTTGGGCATGGCCAGACTCCTCGCTGCGTTCGGCAGGTGCGTAAGGGACTGCACGATAAACCGAACAAATACCGAAAACAAGAGATACTAGGCAAGTTCCTCGTATTCAACAACTTAGACTGGACTCCCCGACACGGCGCCGAATTGTCTACGGCTATTCGTAGGCGTAGAGCGAGCAGATTTTCGTAATGCGATAACGGTTACCACGAGCCGACCTTCCCACTCCATGCAAATCAAGCTCCCTTGATTTCTCCTGAAATAGTGCGATATTGCTCCTGAATAGGAGATACCTGACATGGCCAGCAGGTCCTACCCCGCCACGCGTTACGATCCGTCGCCACTGGTCGATCTCACCTCGCTCGACGCGCGCGAACGGCTCAGCCCATCCGCGCTCAAGGCGTTCTTCCGCATCATCGATCGCTGGCACGTGCGCGACGAAGACGCCCGCACCCTCCTCGGCGGCGTCACGAACGGTCCCTATTACGAGATGAAGAAGGAGCCGGCGGGACGCGTGCTCGACGCCGACAAGCTCCTGCGCATGTCGTATCTCATTGGAATATTCAAGGCGCTCAACATCCTCCATGGGCGCGCGCTCGCCGACGAGTGGATGCAGCTCCCGAACACGAATCGCATCTTCGGCGGGAGCACACCGCTCGCGTACCTGCTCAAGGGCGGCGTCACCGCCATGCAGACGGTGCGGCGGCTGCTCGATTCGCGACGCGGCGGGATGTGACGCCGCTTCCGCGCACGTCGCTCGTGCGCCGCAACGACACGCATCGCCTGATCCCTTCGCAGCATCGCGACGGCGGACGTACGGTCCTCGCGCGCCTCGCCAGCGACGCGGCCGACCTCTCCGCGCTCTACGATCTCGACAACGCCACGAACGATCGCTTGCTCGCGGAGAACGACCTGCTCCCCGGCATCCGCGCCCACGAGCTGCTCTTCGGCGTGCCGTACTTCCGCATCGTCAACGCGTCCTTCACTCACGCGCACCCGCTCGGGAGCCGCTTCAACAGCCCCGAGCGCGGTGCATGGTACGCGGCGTTCGAGATTCGCACCGCCCAGGCGGAGGTCGCGTTCCACAAGACGGTCCAGCTCGCGGAGATCGGCCGCTTCGAGGACGAGGTCACCTTCGACGACTACCTCGCGGACTTCAGCTGCGAGCTCCACGATCTGCGCGACGACCCGGCGCTCGCCCCGTATCTCGATCCCTTCAGCTACGTCGCCTCGCAAACGCTCGCCGAGAAACTCCTCGACGCCGGCTCGCTCGGCGTGATCTATCCGAGCGTGCGGCGCGCAGGCGGAACGTGCCTCGCCTCCTTTCGCCCGGCGCTCGTCATGAA
Organism: uncultured Gemmatimonadaceae bacterium; assembly: GCA_963792685.1. Lineage (GTDB taxonomy): Bacteria > Gemmatimonadota > Gemmatimonadetes > Gemmatimonadales > Gemmatimonadaceae > FEN-1250. The sequence goes on from CAWBWW010000001.1 coordinate 648,930, forward strand.
CGTGCGGCGCGCGAAGACCTATCGCTTCAGGTGGAGCGGACGCCCGACACCGGTGATCACAGTGGACGCGCGAAGGTAACGCGAATTGTGCTGACCTCGAGAGGCGCGCGCATGCTCACATGGTGGCGGGAAGCTCGCGCTCGATCGCTCGCTTCACGTCGTCGATCGATGTCTCTTCCGCGAGCTCCGCAACCCCCACGGCGTTCGCCTCTGTGGCGAGGCCCACTCGCGTCGCGATCTGTCGCTCCAACTCGAGCACTGCCGTGAGCTCCTTTTCCATCAGCAGGAGCATCTGCAGCATCAGATGGTCCCGCTCGTCCGCGCGGCGACCGAGACGCGCTTGACGCATGAGGATGAAGCTCGCAAGCAGAATGGCTTCGAGCGCGACCGCAGTTCCAAGGAGAGAGAAGGGCGCCGGATCGTAGTGCGGAATGCCGCCGACGTTGGCGGTGTTCACCCCGATCCAGCATGCGAAGACGAACAGGTGCACCGCCACGAACACGAGACTTCCCGCAAAGGTGGCGATTGCGTCGCCTACCCTCTCCGTGGTCGACCGTTTGGCTAAGAATTCCTGCTCGTGCTTCGCCACAAGGGCGATGTGCTCGCGAACGGCTTCCTGACGCAATGTGGTACGCTCCCGTCGATGTGCGTTCTACTTCCTGGCCACCATTCCGCGCAGCAACTTCATCATCTTTACGTCGTACGGATCCGGATTCGGATCGTCGTCTGCGATCTCGAAGTTCTCCTGCGGCGTCTCGAGGATGAGCGGCACCTTCTTCGCACGCTTGTCCGCGAGCAGCCAGCCGAATGGCTCCTTCCCGATGTTTCCGTCGCCGATCAGCACGTGCCGGTCCTTGTTCGAGCCGAGCGCGCCCTCGCTGTCGTTCAAGTGGAAAAACGAAGGCGGCGCGCCAGCGGCTTCCTCGAACTCGTCCAGGATCTTCGTGAGCGCGGCGCGCGACGCCGTGATGTCGTGTCCGGCAGCGAAGAGGTGGCAGGTGTCGAGCCCGTAGCCCGTGCGCTCCCGCAGCGATGCGGGCACATCCTCGAGCATCATCCCGATCTCTTCGGGCGTGCGCCCCATCGTGAGCCCCGCGCCGGCAGTGTTTTCGATCAGCACGCGCGTGCTCCCGCCTTTCACGGTCTGCAGTGCGTGCGTGATCGCCTTCGCCACGCGCTTGGCCGCCGACGCGCGATCACCGCCCGTGGCGGCTCCCGGATGGAAACAGATTTGGCCGACGCCGAGCGCGGTCGAGCGCTCGAGCTCCTTCGTGAGCCCGTCGCGCGCGCGCACCCACTTCTCCTCGTCATTCGACGCCGTGTTGAGCACGTACGCCGAGTGGACCACGACGTTCTTCGCGTCGATTCCCGCCTTCTCGAGCGCGGCCTTGAACCGCTCGACGCGCTCGGGGCGAATGGACTGCTTGTCGCCGTAATATTTGGGTATGGTCGTGAAGATCTGCAGCGCGGTCATTTCGGCATTGCCGGCGCGCAGCGCCGCCATGTCTATGCCGCCGTTGTCGATCGTGTGTGCGCCGAGCAGGAGAGGCATGTGTTCTGGGGTGAGAAGAGCTTGCGTGTGACGGCGTGCGCCTTGCACCTTTTCCGTTCTCTGCCTTGCGACCCGCAGCCCTGTTCGGGTCACGCAGGCGCCCCTCTAGAATAGCGATTCGTGGCCATGCCTGTCGCCGCCAAGACCGCCCCCGCTGCGCCCCCGGCGCCCACTGCTCCGACAACCACGTCCAATTCGGATGCCTCGAACCACGATTCTGCGAACGGAAGTGCCAATGGCGCAACCGGCGCAATGATCGGGTTCAACGGCCACCGCCGAACGCCACCGCCGGTGAACGAGCCGATTCGCAGCTACGCTCCCGGAACTCCCGAGCGCGCCGAGCTCAAGGCGCGGCTCGACTCGATGGCGGCCGAGCACATCGACATCCCGATCGTCGTAAACGGACGCGAGATCCGCACCGGCGAGACCACGAACGTCGTGATGCCGCACGCGCACCAGCACGTGCTGGGCGAGTGGCACCATGCGACCACGGAGCACGTGGCCCAGGCGATCGACGCCGCCGAGCGCGCGCGCGCCGACTGGGGAAGCTGGCCATTCGAGGAGCGCGCGGGCGTCTTTCTGCGCGCCGCGGAGCTGCTCTCCACCCGCTGGCGGGCCACGCTCAACGCCGCCACGATGCTCGGCCAGTCGAAGACGGCGTTCCAGGCCGAGGTGGATGCGGCGTGCGAGCTCGCCGACTTCTGGCGCTTCAACGTGCACTTCGCGGAGACGCTCTACGCGGATCAGCCGATCAGCGATCACGGCATGTGGAACCAGACGGACTACCGTCCGCTCGAGGGATTCATCTACGCGGTGACGCCGTTCAACTTCACGGCGATCGGCGGCAATCTTCCGACGGCGCCCGCGCTGATGGGAAACACGGTGCTCTGGAAGCCGAGTGCGACGGCGATGCTGAGCGCGCACTACATCATGCAGATTCTCACGGAGGCGGGGCTGCCGCCGGGGGTGATCAACTTCCTGCCGGGCGATCCCGTGGCGATCTCGAACGCCGCGCTCTCGCACCGCGACTTCGCGGGGCTGCACTTCACGGGGAGCACGACGGTGTTCAACCTGATGTGGAAGCAGATCGGCGCGAACACGAACATGTATCGCACGTATCCGCGGATCGTGGGCGAGACGGGCGGAAAGGACTTCATCGTCGCGCATCCGAGCGCGGACGTCGAGGCGCTCGCAGTCGCAATCGTGCGCGGCGGCTTCGAGTACCAGGGACAGAAGTGCTCGGCCGCGAGCCGCATGTACGTGCCGCAGTCGCTCTGGGGCGAGGTACGCGACCGCGTGATCGCGATGATGAAGGAAATTCGTGTCGGCGACGTGCGCGACTTCCGCAATTTCATGGGTGCGGTGATCGACCAGCGCGCGTTCGACAAGATCAGCGGCTATCTCGCGGATGCGAAGGCGAATGCGCGGGTGCTCGCGGGTGGCACGGCGCGCGGGGAGACCGGCTGGTTCATCGATCCGACGTTGGTTGAAGCGAAGGAGCCGGGATACCGGTTGATGTGCGAGGAGATCTTTGGTCCGGTCGTGACGGCGTACGCGTACCCCGATGCGAAGTACAGCGAGATCCTCGACACGGTGAACCGCACGTCGCCGTACGCGCTCACGGGTTCCGATATTCGCGCGCGAGCGCAGCGCGGTGCACGAGGCAATGCGCAAGCTTCGCGATGCGGCGGGCAACTTCTACATCAACGACAAGCCGACGGGCGCGGTGGTGGGGCAGCAGCCGTTCGGCGGCGCGCGCGCATCGGGGACGAACGACAAGGCGGGCTCGATGCTCAACCTCGCGCGGTGGGTGAGTGCGCGCTCGGTGAAGGAGACGTTCGCCCCGCCGCGCGACTTCAAATATCCGTTCATGGGAGCGGAGTAGCCGGTGGCGACACCTCCCGCGGGCACGGTGCGGACGCGCTTCTATACGCTGGATGTGTTCACCGACCGCGCGTTCGGAGGAAATCCGCTCGCGATGTTTCCGGACGCCACGAAGATTCCGGAGGAGGCGCTCCAGAGCATCGCGCTCGAGATGAATCTGTCGGAGACGGTGTTCGTCTACCCGCCGCGCGATCCGAAGCACTCGCGCCGCGTACGCATCTTCACTCCGGTGTGCGAGCTTCCCTTCGCGGGCCATCCCACGGTGGGCTGCGCATTCGCGCTCGCGGCGCTCGGCGAGATCCCGCTCGATGGCGAGACGCGCATCGTGCTCGAGGAGGGCGTTGGTCCCGTCTCGGTGCTCATTCGCGGCGCCTTCAAGAAGCCAACCTTTGCGCAGCTCACGGTGGCGAAGCTCCCGGAAGTCGGCCCGCCGCCTCCGGGACGCTCACATCTCGCCGAGATGCTGTCGCTCGACGCGACGGACATCCTCGGTGGGATGCAAGCGCCGCAGGCGGTGTCGTGCGGGCTGCCGTTCCTGATGGTGCCGTTACGCGACCTCGATGCGGTGCGCCGTGCGCGCGTGCGCATGGACCAGTGGGACTCGTCACTCAAGGCGTACTGGGCGCCGGACGTGATGGTCTTCGCGCGCGACCCAGAGCGCGAGGGCGTGATCCGCGCGCGTGTGTTCGTCCCGGGCCAGGGAATCATCGAAGACCCCGCCACGGGCTCCGCCGCCGCAGCCCTGGGCGGTTACCTCGCGGCCCGCGAGACGGCCCAGAACGCATCCTTCAGCTACGTCGTCGAACAGGGCTTCGAGATCAAGCGCCCGAGCATCATCGAGCTGGAGATCGAAAAGACGAACGGCGAAGTGAGCGCCGTGCGCGTAGGCGGCTCGGCCGTGATGATGAGTGAGGCGATGATGGAGATCCCACTCGGGCAGGACTGATGGGGTTGTTGGGGGAGAGTGATTAGGGCCTCGCGCACTCCCGCATCAACTTCTTGCGATACGGACTGAACGGATAACTGCACTCGTAGTTATCCGTTTTTTCATCCGTTCGATCCGTTCGATCCGTATCCAAAAGAAGTTGGGTTTTGCCATGCGCTGAGCTGCCGAGTGAAAAGCAACTGCGCCGGGCTGGCGATAACATCTTCGGATACGGATTGAACGGACGACAAACGGATTGAACGGATAACTGCACTTGCCTTTATCCTTTTTCATCCGTGCGAATCCGTGCAATCCGCGTTCAAGAAAAAGTTGATGTATGTGTTCCTCCGCGCATCGCTGGCCACGCGAACTGCCGCTCGGGCTGGCTATTACTTCTTTTGGACACGGATTTCACGGATTGAACGGATTCACACGGATCAAGCTCCCACTCTTAAATCCGTTCGTCCGTGACGCGCGATGTCTTCTCGCCGCGTCGGGTTCGATTGCAGGTCAATTCGTGTCATTCGTGTGAAGCCGTTGCACGTACGAACGTGCGCGATGATCTCTCCTCGCGTCGGGTTCGATTCGTTTCTATTGGTCTGATTCGCGAACAGCCGTTGCCTTTGCCACTCCCTACCCAGCCCGCGCCACCTGCTGCGATGCGCGCGTCACGGCGAGGGCGCGGAGGTTTGGGGTCCAGATGCTGACGCGGTCGCGGCCCGCATCCTTGGCGGCATAGAGCGCCTCGTCTGCGCGGGAGTGGAGGTCGTGCAGGATGTTCTCGTCGTGCACGCGATCGGCGACGAGCCCGATGCTGACACTCACCGCCAGCTTCGACACGCCCTGGAATCTGTGAAGGCTCACCGCTTCGCGTACACGCGTCGCCAGACGAAAGGCGCCCGCCGCCGATGTTTCCGGGAGCAGGAGCGTGAACTCATCACCACCCGTGCGCGCAACGCAGTCGCCGCCGCGAGCGATCGAGCGCAGGAGCTCGCCCACTTCCTGGATGACCGTGTCGCCAGCCTGATGGCCCCAGCTGTCGTTGATGTCCTTGAAGTAGTCGACATCCAGTGCGAGCAGCGCGACATCCTTCCCCGTGCGCGCCGCGCGCGCGAGCTCGCGCTTGAGCTGCTGCTCCAGTCCGCGGCGATTGAGGCAGCCGCTGAGTGGATCGGTGAGGACCAGGTTGGCGAGCTGCGCGCGCACGCGATTGTATGCGCGCCCGACCATCGTCACACCGTCGGGGCGTGATTCGCCAGCGACATCGAACTCCTCGCTGAAGTCACCCTCCTGCGCGCGCTCGAACAGCGTCGAGATGCGATGCAGGCGGTCCTTGAACGAGCCGTAGTGGATGATGAACGATGACGCGGCGAGCACGAACACCGTCAGCGACCACAGCTCCTGCGACCACCCGAGCGCGCGCCCCGGGCCCGTCACCTCGCGGATCATGCCCAGATAGCCGAGCACGATCGCGGCGAGCGCGCCCCACGCGATCTTGCGCCCGAAATAAAATTCGCTGAGATGCAGAATCGCGAAGCCAAGGATGAGCGAGCGGCCGTAGTACGCCGGCGGCGTCGCCACTCCCGTGATCGCGAAGACGAAGAGGATGTCCGCCGCGACGACCGCGAGCACGACGCCCTGCGTCGCTTCGCCGGTGCGGCGCACGAGCATCGTCAGCAGCACCGTCACGAGCACGTAGGCGACGACCGCCGCCACGCTCGATGACGAGATGCTCGATACGTTGTCGGACGCGAGAAGCGCGACACCGACCGACGCGAGCAGAAGCGCAAAGCCGAGCCGGATCCTGCTCTGCCAGAGCAGGATCTCGCCGTTGGCTTGTTCGAGCGTCAGAGTTTTCGTAGACACGTCCGGCAATGGTAGTATGCCGGACAAAGGCGAGCCCCGTGCCACTTCTTTCCACTCACTCAACTCGTTTCGTCGCAACCACATGCGAGCGCGACGGAAGATTCTGCCGACTTTTCCGAGTGGGCGATTGGCAAACTTTGGGCGAATTGCAGAGCGGCCGTCGGGCGGCCGCGCTTCAGCTCGTGCTGCGCTCCGACAGGTCGAGCATCGTCGCCCCGTCCACGTACTCCACGGTCTTGGGCGCCTCGAGCTGCGACAGCCGCTTCACGACGCTCGCGACGCGACGTGCCTGCGCGAGCATGTCGTCTGCGAGCATGCGCACGTCGCCGGGGAGCGCCTCGTCCATGAGCATCAGCTGCGTGTTGCTCAGGAGTGCCGCGAGCGGGTTGTTGATCTCGTGCTGAATCGCGAGCGCAGTCTGGCCGATGCCAGCCATCCACTGGGCGTTCGCCAGCGCCTCCTCCGCCGCCCAACGTGCCGCGTTGTCCGCGATGCGACGCTCGGCGATCACGAGCCGCGCGGTGACCGATGATGGCGTGAACGGCTTGAAGAGATAATCGTCGGCGCCGGCGTCGAGCGCGTTCACGACGTCGTCTCCTTCCACGCGTCCCGTGACGACGATGACGAACGTATCTCGCGCCCACGCCGAGCTGCGGATGCGGCGGCACACCTCGAGTCCGTCCAACCCCGGCATCTGCCAGTCGACGATCACGAGCGATGGATGCTCGGACTCGCACGCCGCCCACGCGGCTGCGCCATCGTCGACGGCGAGCACCTCGTGGCCACGATCGGTGACAGCCGCTTGCATGAGGCGCCTGATGATCAGGCTGTCATCGGCAATGAGGACCTTCATAGTCCTACGCCGGGATGCGCTCGAGCAGCCGCGCGATGGCGCTGAGCAGAATCGTCTCGTCGACGATCGGCTTGGTCACGTAGTCATCGAAGCCCTGTCCGAGAAATCTCGTGCGATCGTTGGTCATCGCGTGCGCCGTGAACGCGATCACCGGCAGCTCGCGAAAGTCGGGATTGGCGCGGATGTGGCGAAGCACCTCGACACCGTCCATCCCCGGCAGCGAAATGTCGCACAGGACGATCTCGGGGCGCTCGACCGCGAGCGCGGCGAGCGCCGCAGGGCCGCTCGCATGCTCGGTGATGATGAAGGACTCGCCGAGAATCGCGTTGAGAAGCAGGCGGTTGTCCGGGTTGTCCTCGATGATCATCACGCGTCGCGCGGTGCCGGTCATGTGAGCGCCGTCTCGAGCCACACGATGTAGTGCGTCAGCTCATCCTCCACGTCGCGCAGCCCGCTCGAGATGTCTCCCGACTGCTCGGGATCCTCGAGTCGCTCGCACGCGAGCTGCATGCGCAGTGCACCCATCTGCCCAGCGCTCGATTTCAGCATGTGCGCGACGGAACGCACCGCTGCGACATTGCCACCGGCGAGCGCTTCGCGCGCGGAGGCAATGCGCGACGGCGCTTCCTGCAGGAACAGCGACGTGATCTCGTCGCGCAGCTGAACGCCCCCGAATCGCTCGAGGCGCTTGAGGGCGTTCACATCGCCCACCGCAGCGAGAATCGTATCTATCGACATGTGACTACTGAGCGGCGAGGTGCGTATATGCACGAGAGACGTTCCATACCCATGAAACGCGCGCCTCAGTGCATGAGTAATATCTAATGGCCGACACCAGGATTCTGATCGCCGACGATGATCCGGTGATGGCATCGACGATCACCGGCGTGCTCAAGGCGCGCGGCTACGAAGTCACACTCGCGCGCGATGCGATGCAGGCGTTCATGTTCGCGGTGCAGCAGCAGCCGAGCGCGATATTGCTCGACTTCAACATGCCGGCGGGCACCGGCCTAGGTGCGCTCAAGCGCCTGCAGGCGTCGGCACGCACGTCGTCCATCCCCGTGATGGTCGTGAGCGGCGCAGCGGATCTGACGCTTCCCGCCACGGTGCGCGCCGAGGGCGCGAAGGGCTTTTTCAGGAAGCCGGTCGATTTCGACGCGCTGTGCGCGCGTCTCGAGGAGCTCATTCCCTCGGGCCCGCGCAGCGCAGCGCCAGCGGCGAACCGTTAGCGACTACTTTGCGCGGCGGATCTTCTCGCGGACGATGCGGTTTTTCTCGTCGACGAACACGAGCTTCGGCGTGAAGTTCGCGAGCTCGCTCTCCTCGTAGTCCGCGTAGCTGATGACGATGACGTGATCGCCGGCAGCGCCGAGTCGCGCCGCGGCTCCGTTGAGCTGGATCGTCCCGCTGTTGCGCTCCCCCTCGATCACGTACGTCTCCAGCCGCGAGCCGGTGTTCACATTCACGACCTGGACCTTCTCGAACGGCAGGATGTCCGCGGCCTCCATCAACACGACATCGAGTGTGAGGCTTCCTTCGTAGTGCAGGTCGGCGCCGGTGAGCACGCCGCGGTGCACTTTGGACTTGCACATGGTGCGGCGCATGGTGGCGTCGCCTCCTGAATCTTCGCTTGAGAATGCCTGCCCGGAGCGGGCAGGCAGCTGCTGAAAATATAGCGGCGGACGGTCGCGCGACCGCGCGCAAGGTGATTGCGCAACACGTGTCTGCCTGTTTGCATACCCGGACCCTTCTGGAGGTCCCGCACATGCGCCGCATCGCTGTACTGGTCGTGCTCCTTCTCGCCACCCTTCCCTGGGTCGCGCGCGCACAGGCGGCGCCCGACTGGAAAGCGCTCTCCGATGAGACGCTTCACACGTTGACCGACTACATCAAGGTCAACACGACGGATCCTCCGGGGAACGAGCTCGACGCGGCGCGTTTCCTCAAGGCGATTCTCGACAAGGAGGGGATCGAAGCGCAGATCATGGACACGGCGGAGCTGGGTCACAACCGCGCGAACCTGTACGCGCGGCTCAAGGGGAACGGATCGAAGAAGGCGATTGCGCTCGTGCATCACATGGACGTCGTGCCCGTCGCGCCGAGCTTCTGGTCGGTGGACCCGTTCGCCGGGGTCGTGAAGGACGGCTACATCTGGGGACGCGGCTCACTGGACATGAAGGGCCAGGGGATCGTGCACCTGATGGCGATGATCGCGATCAAGCGCAGCGGCGTACCGCTGAACCGCGACATCGTCTTCATCGGCAACTCCGACGAGGAGTTCGGCGGCGAGGGTGCGGTGGTGTTCGTGAAGAACCACGCGGATCTGTTGAAGGACGTCGAGTTTCTGATGACGGAGGGCGGCGAGAATCTCGTGGTCAACGGAAAGCTCAAGTACTACGGTGTGGGCGTGTCGGAGAAGCAGACGGCGTGGCAGAAGATCGTCGTGACCGGCGTGCCCTCGCACGGCTCACGACCGACGAAGCAGAATCCAGTGCCGAAGCTCGTCGCCGCGCTGGACCGCATCGCGCACTACGAGACGCCGTTGCACGTGCTCCCGGACGTGCAGAAGTTCATGCACGATATAGCGCCGCAGTACACGGGCGAGCATCGCGCGTGGCTCTCGGATGTGCGCACGGCGATCAGGAACCCGCGCGCCCGGAAGTGGTTGACCGACGACATCTACTGGAACGCGATCCTCCGGAACACGATCTCGCTGACGGGGCTCCAGGGCTCGAACAAGACCAACGTGATCCCCGCAGAAGCATCGGCCGTGATGGACATCCGGCTCCTCTCGGACACCGATCCGCGCGAATTCGTCAACACGCTCAAGCGGATCGCGAACGACACGGCGGTGCACTGGGTGAATCAGATCGAGCCGAAATCGACGCTGCAGAACCCGATCGACACGGATCTCTTCCACGCGATCGAGAAGGCGTCGCACGATCGAAACCCGGACGTGATAGTCACGACCCCGATGTTCACGGCGGCGAGCGACCGTCCGACCTATCGCGCGCTGGGGATCGTCACCTACGGCTTCGATCCATTCCTCGTCGAGAACGAGGAGATGCACAGCGGAATGCACGGGAACAACGAGCGGCTCGCCGTCTCGAACCTGGGCTTCGGCATCAAGTATCTGTACGACGTGCTGCGCTACGTGCAGTGACGGCTAGTCGGACCGCAGCGCGCGCATCGGATCGAGATGCGCAGCGCGACTGGCGGGGATCCATGCCGCGATCGCGCCCACGAAGAGGAGTAGGGCCGCGACGGCGACAAAGGTGAGCGGATCGGTGGCGCTCACCTCATAGAGCAGGGGCTTGATCGCGACGCGCAGCGCCAGCGCCGCCGTGAGCCCGAGTGCGAGGCCGGCCGCGCAGAGCTCGAGCCCCTGACGTAGCACGGAAGCGCGCATGGACGCCGGCTTGGCACCCAGCGCGATCCGCACGCCGATCTCGCGCGTGCGCTGCGCGGTGGCGAACGCGAGCATGCCATAGAGTCCTATCGAGCCGAGGAGCAGCCCCGCGGCGGCTGCGATCGTGAGGCCCATCATGGCGAAACGCGACTTGCTCGATGCTGCGTCGACAATCGAACGCAGCGTACGCGGATGATAGAGAGGAAGCGTGGGATCGAGCTCGTGCAGAATCGAGCGGATGGAGGGGAGGAGCGCGTTGGGGTCCGTCCGCACGCGCACGACGTACGACAGATTGCGCGAGAGCCACTCCATGTTCACGCCCGGTGCGTCCACCAAGGGATAGTAAACCGCTCCCATCGCCGCTTCCTCGAGCGTGGTACCGTGAACGTCCCCCACCACGCCGACGACCTCGGACCAGGGTCGCGCGTCGGCCCCCCCTGCCAATCCGTGCGCCACGCGCGTGCCGATCGGCTCGCGTGCGACCATCACCTTCTGAACCACCGCGTCGGTGACGAGCACCGCACCAGAGGGACGCTCGCTGTCGTTGTCCCCGTCAGCGAGCAGACGTCCGCGCCGAAGCGGAATGCCCATCGTCTCGAAGTAACCGGGTGTCGCGACACGCATCTCTGCAGCGGCGTGGAGTATGTTGGCGCTTGGGGCGTCGTGGTCCGTGCGCAACGGATCGCCCGGCACGCCGTCCGACGCGAGCGGGAGATCGCTCGTCGCGCCAGCGGCGATCACGCCAGGCAGCGCACGAATGCGCGCGAGCATCGCCTGATGAAACCGTACGACGTCACCGGACTTCGGATAGCTGAGATCCGACAGCGCGATACGAAAGGTGAGCACGCTGTCCGGTCGAAATCCGGCGTCGACGCGCGCGAGATTCTTCGCCGTTCGCACCATGAGGCCGCACACGACGAGAAGCATGGCAGCCATCGCCACCTGTGCGACCACGAGCGCGTGACGGATCCGAAGCCCGCGAGCATCCGTGGTATCGCCGCGCGCACCGAGGCTCTGCGGTGACGAGCGTCCGACCGCACCGCGGCCGGCAAGCGGCGCGATGCCGAAGACGATCGCGGCGCCGGTGGCCACCAGCGCCGTCACGAGCAGCACCACCCCATCAATGTGCACCTCGCTCATGCGTGGCAATACATCCGATCCGAATCGGCGCATCAAGCCGAGAAGGACGCTTGCGACCCCGACGCCGAGCGTGGCGCCGAGCAGCACGAGCACGAGGCTCTCGGTAATCGACTGCGCCACGAGATGCCGGCGATCAGCACCCAAGGCGCTGCGAAGCGACATCTCGCGACGACGCGACTCTGCACGCACCGCCAGCAAGCTGGCGACGTTCACGCACGCGATGAGAAGAACCAGCATGACCATGGCCCACAGCGTCCACAGCGTGCGCCGAACCGTCTCTCCTACGACTTCGTTTGCGTAGGGATGAACGTCCGGACGGATGCCCGCACTGCGCAGCAGGTCCGGAGTGAGAAAGCCCGCCCCTGCGGATGCGCGCGGCAGGAGAGCGATGAGCTCACGCTCCGCCGCCTCCGGTGACACGCCGTCACGCAGCAATCCGATCGAGGGCGTGTGGAACCCCTCGAGCTTGTGCACATCCAGTCGCATCGGCATCCACAGCTGAACGTCTTCGCTCGGAAACGCGAAGTCTCGTGGCATCACTCCCACTATTGTCGCGGGGCGCCCATCGAGCACTACGGACTTGCCAATGACGGAACGGTCCGCGGCAAAGAGACGCCGCCACAAGCCGTCGCTGATGATCACGATATCCGCTGCACCGGGCTGATCTTCTTCCGCGGTGAACGCATGTCCCAGCCTGGGCGATACGCCGAGCACCGAGAAGATGCTCCGTGTCATCGTCACTTCCGAGACGCGCTCGGGTGAGTCGCCTCCAGTGAGTGTGACATTGCCGGGCTGGTAGAGCGCCAATGCGCGAAAGCTCGTCGCGGTCGCGTACACGACGTGCGTCGCCGATGAGCCCGGGAGATTTTTCGGGATGTCGCCGCCTTTGGTGGTGTGCGCGACGGTCACGAGCCGATCGGCGTTCGGGTATGGAAGCGGATGAAGCAACACGCCGTTGACGGCGCTGAACACCGCGGCGTTGCCGCCGATGCCTACGGCCAGGGTGAGTACGGCGGCCAGCGTGAAACCAGGCGTCTTGCGCAGCATCCGGAGCGCGAAGCGCACGTCATGAGCGATGCGCTCGAGACGTCGCACGGGCTGTTCGTCACGCATCCCCTCCTGATGCCGGAGCACTCCGCCAAAAACGAGCAGCGCGGCGCGACGCGCCTCCTCCGGCGAGAGTCCCGCGCGGAGATTCCGCTCCGTCTCCATCGCGAGATGAAAATTCATCTCCTCCTCCGACTCGGCCTTCACCGCCGGTCGCTGCACCGTCTCGCGCAGCGTCATCTTGAGCCACTTGTAGATGCGCATTGGCTCGCCTCGTCAGGTTTGCGCGAGGAGTGCTTCGACGGCGAGCACGTGCCGCCGCCAGCTCGCGGCTTCCTTGCCGGCAGCGCGCTGGCCGGCGGTAGTGAGCCGGTAGTACTTCGCGCGGCGACCGCTGTCGGTGACGCGCCACTCACTGTCGATCCAGTCCCTGCGCTCGAGACGCTGAAGCGCGGGATAGAGCGAGCCCTGGTTCACCTCCAGCGCGCCGTCCGTGAGCTGCTGGATGCGCTGGCTGATCCCCCACCCGTGCATGGGCGCGAGGGTCAGCGTCTTGAGGACGAGCAGGTCGATGGTGCCGCGGAGCGGCTCGGTGGATGATTCGCCCATGGATCTCTCCGGGATGCGCGCTTCTGTCGAAGTCGACAGAACAACATTGCGCGCGCTCCTGTAGAAATCAAGAGGAGAGATGCGAGAGCGCCCGCAGAACTGATCCGCGGGCGCTCTCGTCGATCGGGTCGCTACTAGTGAGCCGTCCCTTCGCTCACTGCAGCGTGTTGGGCGTCGCCGCGCAGCTCCCGTCCTTCTTGCGCAGCGTCGGATACGCGATTCCGAGCTGCTGCAGATAGGTGGGATACTTCTTCGGATCGTAGTAGAACTTCTTCATCTCCGGACGGTAGCGCGCCAGGATCTCCGTATTGAGCTCCGTCGCCGGACGATCTTCGGGACGGATCAGCGGCTGATACTTCACCGTCTTCGTCTGCACATTCTTGAAGTAGCTCCAGGCGGAATCGACGAGCGCGGGCTTGGTCAGAATGTCGAGCATCGTGAGCGCCTGCGCCTTCGCGCCTGCGGTCGCGCCCTTGTGCGCGATCGGCGTCGCCATCGCGATCGCGTCCGCCCAATGGTGCCCCGGCAGATTCGGCACGTTGCTCGGATAGAGGAGCACGATCGTCGGCGCGTTCCACGAGATGTCGCCGATGTCATCGGAGCCGCCGCCGAAGTTCAGTGAGTCCGGAACGTTGCCCTCGAGCTTCGCGACGACCGTGTCGAGCCCCGTCGTGTCACCCTTCACTTCCTTCTGGATCGCGCGCGCGAACTGCTGATCCGCGGCCGTCCACTTCGGCAAGCCAATGAGCTTGATGTTGTCTGTCATGTCCTCCGCGATCGGCCGGTTGAAGTGGCCGGGCCACGCGGAGCCGAGCACGCGCTCGGAGGCGAGCTTGGTGCCGGTCATCATGGCGGCGCCCTGCGCCACCGAGTCGCCAATTGCCCAGAGCTCCCTGATCTTCCCGTAGTCGAGCTCGCGGAAGTAGTACCACACCGCGGCCGTCGGCGGGACGACGTTCGGCTGGTCGCCGCCATTGCGGATCACGTAGTGTGAACGCTGCTGCAGCCGCAGATGCTCGCGGCGGAAATTCCACCCCACATCCATCAGCTCCACGGCATCGAGCGCGCTGCGCCCGCGCCACGGCGCGCCGGCCGCGTGCGCCGCCTGGCCTTCGAACGAGTAGAGCACGGACACGAGTCCTGATCCCTGCCCCGCGCCCCAGCCAGTCTGCAGGTTGCTGCCGACGTGCGAGAAGAGCACGACGTCCACGTCCTTGAAGATCCCCTCCCGCACGAGATACGCCTTCGTGCCGAGCTGCTCTTCCGCGACGCCCGGCCAGATCTTGAGCGTGCCGCTCATGTGCTCACGTTCCATGATCTTCTTGATCGCGAGCGCCGCGGTGATGTTCACCGCCTGCCCCGAGTTGTGCCCTTCCCCGTGCCCCGGTGCGCCCTGCACGAGCGGCAGGTGGCACGCCACGCCCGGGATCTGCGACGCCTGCGGAATGCCGTCGAGATCGGAGCCGAGCGCGATCACGGGCTTCCCCGATCCCCACGTGGCGACCCATGACGTTGGAATTCCCGCCACGCCCTCGCGCACCGTGAAGCCGTTCTGCTTCAGGATGGTCGTGATGTATTTCGACGTCTCGAACTCCTGAAAGCCGAGCTCCCCGAAGCTGAAGACCTGATCGACGAACTGCTGCGTGAACTGCGCGCGTGAATCGATGTCGCGCATCGCCTCGGTCTTGAGCGCGGCGAGGTGCGGATTGGATTCGGAGGACGCAGCGGCCTGCGCGCCTGCGCTCATCGAGAAGGCCAGCAGGAGTGGCAGGAACGTCAGACTTCGGGTGGGATGCACGACACTTCTCCGGCTCGGGGTGATGCCGCGAAGATGCTGCGCGCTCCGCGACACAGCAACCGGTAGATCGGATGGTTCTCCACGCGAGCCGTGTTTACCTTTGTCGCGTGCCCGACCGTCCTCTCGTACGCGCGACGCGATCGCAGATCCTGATCGCCTTCGCCGCCGTCTACATCATCTGGGGCTCCACGTATCTCGCGATCAAGTTCGCGATCGAGACGTTGCCGCCGTTCCTGATGGTGGGAAGCAGATTTTTCGCAGCCGGAATGATCATGTACGTGTGGCTGCGCGCGCGCGGCGCCGCTGCGCCCAAAGCCATTCACTGGCGAAGCTCCGCAATCCTCGGCACCCTCATGCCGGTGCTCGGCACCGGCGTCGTGGTCTGGGCCGAGGAGAAGGTGCCGAGCGGGATCGCGGCGCTCCTCGTGTCGATCGTGCCGTTGTGGATCGTGCTGCTGCAGTGGTGGCGACCCGGGGGGAAGCGGCCCAACACACTGGTATTCGGCGGTGTCGCGCTCGGACTCGCAGGGCTGTATCTGCTCGTGAATCCGGGCAGTGACACGGCGAAGGGGAATTTGGTGGTCGAGGGGATTCTGCTGCTCGCGGCGCTTTCGTGGGCCATCGGCTCGCTCTACTCGAAGCGCGCGCCGCATGCGGAGAACGAGTTCATCGGAACGGCGATGGAGATGATCGTAGCGGGCGTGCTGCTGATCGGGATCGGACTGGCCGCCGGTGAGGCGAGTCACTTCTCCCTCGCCGCCGCGTCGACGAAGTCGTGGCTCGCGGTGCTCTACCTCATCACCTTCGGCTCGCTGGTGGGCTACACGGCGTACGTGTGGCTGCTCAGCGCCGTCAGCGCCACTCTCGTGTCGACGTACGCATTCGTGAATCCCGTGGTCGCCGTATTCCTCGGCTGGGCCTTCGCGGGGGAGCCGCTGAACGGGCGGATGATCGTGGCTGCCGCGATCATCGTTGGTGCAGTGGCGCTGATCACGATCGGAGGACGCGAGGAGAAATGAAAAACGCGTGCGCCCGGGAATCCGGACGCACGCGCAGCGCACGAAATGCACAGGCGGGCGATCAACCCTATGGCTTGATGTCGATCGGCGGCGGAGGCGGCCTGAGTGTCGGCGGGACCGGGAAAAAGATCTGCACGGACGCGACGCCGACGAGCGAATTCACGAATGCGCCCACCGAGTTCGTGTACGTTCCGGGAATCGAACCCGCGGTGTAGAGGCCGGTGGAGGCATCAATGGTGCCGCCGCCCGGGCCGATCACCGACCACGAAGGCGTGATCGCGATCGCGTTCCCATGTGCGTCGGCACCCGTGGCCGTGAACTGCTGCGTGAAGCCGGCCATGACCCCTGGGCTCGACGGCGAGACCGTGATCGTCGCGAGTGGACCCGCCTGCACGATGACGGTCGCGAATGCGTAGGGATCACCGCAGTCGTTGCCGACGCGCGCGAACACCGTGTTGTTGAAGGTGCCGGCAACCGTGCCCGCAGTGAACACCCCTGCGGTGTCGATCGTGCCACCTTCCCCATTCATGAACCAGGAGGGGCTGACCGGGAACGCATTGTTGTAGGTGTCGTAGCCGGTCGCCGTGAGCGTCTGGTGCGTGTCGACCACCAGCCGCACCGTGTCGGGATTGATCCGCAGCCGCTCGATTGGATCGTGGCGGACGGTCACCGACGCAGCTCCCGAGATCGAGCCGCTCGTCGCCGTAACGGTGTTCGCGAACGTGCCAGCTACGGTGTCCGCGGTGAAGACGCCCGCGGTATCGATCGATCCGCCGGCATGCGCGATGGACCAGACGCGATTCGGAATCGTGACGACATTGCCGTGCGCATCATGACCCACTGCCACGAACTGGTGCGTCGCACCAATCGACATGCTGTCGGCTGCGGCGACCGTGATCGTCGCCAGCGCACCGCCGCCAACCACGACGGTGCTGCTCGAAGTCACGGCGCCGCTCGTTGCGACCACCGTGTTGGTGAACGTCCCGACGCTGTCGCCAGCGGTGAAGAGACCCGTCGTCGGTGATGGTGCCGCCGCCGTTCACCACGGACCACGTGGGGGTCAGCGTGAGCGCATTGCCATCCGCATCCTTAACGGTGGCCGAGAACTGTATCGTTCCCGCTACTGCGGTCGTTCCGCTCGCGGATGAGATGACGATCGATGCAGGAACGCGCGGGCTCGTGTTGTCATTGCTGCCGCACGCCGCGAGCACCGCGAGCACGAACAGGGCCGAGGCCGTCGTGAGTGCAGCCCGCCGAACGCGGGCAATGTGAGCGAAGGTCTTTCTGACGCTGGCCATGTACACGCAATGCTCCGGATGCTCGTCGTCCCACCGTCGCGTTCCGTGAGAGGGTTCACGGAGCGCCGATGATCACAGCAACGACGAGCCGCGCGCGCATGCGGCCACGTTTGCGTTTCCTAATGCATCGCAACGATTTCGAGCGTGCTCAATCTCCCGCGGAGAGCTCCGGTGCACGCGTCTCACCGTGCACGGCCGGCTTGCGGCCCATGAACTTGAGCGCGAGCCATTCCTTGAACTCGTCGAGAATTTCGTAGATCGTCGGAATCACGATGAGCGTGAGCAGCGTCGAGGTGATGACGCCGCCGATCACCGCGCGACCAAGCGGCGCGCGGAAGTCTGCGCCCTCGCCGTGACCGATCGCGACGGGAAGCATGCCGGCGATCAGTGCGAGCGTCGTCATGATGATCGGACGCAGACGAATGCGCCCCGCCTCGATGAGCGCATCGCGACGCGACATCCCCTTCTCGCGCGCCCACTTCGCGAAGTCGATGAGCAGGATCGCGTTCTTCGCCACGATGCCCATCAGCAGCATCACCCCGATCAGGCTCATGATGTTGAGCGAGTCGTTCGTCATGAGCAGCGCGAGCACGACGCCGATGAGCGAGAGCGGCAGCGAGATCAGGATCGCGAGCGGATCGAGGAAGGAGCCGAACTGCATCACGAGAATGAGATACATCAGGAGGATCGCGATGCCGAGCGCGGTGAAGATGCGCGTGAAGATCTCGTTCTGATCGCGCGACGAGCCGCCCTGCGTGATGCGATATCCCGGAGGCAGCTTGAGCGACGCGAGCTGCTTTTGAATCCCCTTCGTTACCTCGTTGAGCGAGCGCCCCTGCGTGTTGGCCTCGACCACCACCACAGGCTCGCGATCGAGGTGATTGATCTGCGCGGGTCCAACGGTCTGCCGGATCGTGGCGATCTGGCCCAGTGGAATCGTGGCTGGGCGTCCCTGCGCATCGGTGACGACGAGCGGCAATCCCTGGAGCTCCGCGAGATTCTCGCGCGACTCCGGCGTGAGACGCACGGTGACATCGCGCGTCTCGCCGCTTGGATCGGTCCAGTCGCCCGCCTTGAGTCCGGCGAACGCAGGGCGCAGCGACTGCGCAACCGACCCGACCGTGATGCCGAGCGCGCCGGCGAGCGGGCGATTCAGCATCAACGTCGAGCTCCGGCTTCTCGCCGCGCGTGGATAGTCCGACATCCACCGCACCCGGCACCTTCGCGACGGAGCCGAGCGCCTGCTCCGCGAGACGCGTGAGCACCACGGGATCTGGCCCGCGCATCTCGACCTGCACCTCCTTCATCGCCCCGCCGAATCCGCTCGTGAACACGGACACCGTCGCGCCAGCCACGTGCGAGAACTCGCGACGGAACTCCGCACCCAGCTCGTCCTGACTCTTGTGCCGCTGCGCTTTGGGCACGAGGCGCACGTATACGAGCGACTGATCGACTCCCGGCGCACGGAACGGAATCGCGCCGCCGATCGACGTGTACGTGTACGCCACCTCGGGATGCTTGCGCGCCATCTCCGCCACGGCCTCAGTGCGCAGGCGCGTGTACTCGAGATTGCTTCCGCCCGGCGCCTCGAGAATGAAGTTGATCTCGCTGCGATCGCTCACCGGCACGAAGCCGACGCCTCCGATCGCTCCCTGCAGAAAGAGCGCGAGCACGAAGGATCCGCCGGCAAGCGCGGTAACCGCGAGCCGGTGGTCGAGCGCCCACGAGATCACCTTCTTGTAATTGTCCGCCTGCCGGTCGAACCAGCTGTTGAATCGCGCGAGCGCTCGGCTGATCGGATTGCGCCGCTCACCATGGCCCTCCACCTGCGGATCGGGCCAGTACGCCGAAAGCATCGGATCGAGCGAGAACGAGACGAACAGCGAGACGAGCACGGAGCACGCGATCGTCAGCGCGAACGGCTTGAACCACTGGCCGGCCTCACCGTACATGAACGCCACCGGCACGAACACGGCGACGATCGAGAACGTCGTCGCGGTGACCGCGAGCCCGATCTCATCGGTGCCCGTGTGCGAGGCCACCACGTGGTCCTCGCCCATCTCGATGTGTCGCACGATGTTCTCTCGCACCACGATCGCATCGTCGATCAGAATGCCGATCGCCAGCGAGAGGCCGAGCAGCGACATCGTGTTGAGCGTGAAGCCGAACGCCCACACGGCGACGAACGACGCGAGCACGGACACGGGGAGCGCGAGCCCCGTGATCACCGTCGAGCGCCACGAGTTCAGGAACAGGAAGACGACGAGCACCGTGAGCAGCGCGCCCTCGATGAGCGCCTCCTCGACGTTCCGCACCGCGTGGCTCACGCGCTCGCCCGCGTTCTGCACCTCGGCGAAGCTTCACGCCCGGCAGGCAGCGTCTTCTGGAGCTCGGCGTCACGCTTCGCCTGGATGCGAAGTTGCAACCTGCGTCGTGCTGTAGCCCTTCGACTTGAGGATCTCGATGCCGACGGCCTGCTTGCCGTTGAAGAGCGCCATCGAGCGCGGCTCTTCGGTGCCGTCGTAGACGTTCGCCACCTGGCTGAGGCGAATGATCTGCCCGCCGCGATCGGCGACGACGAGATTGCCGAAGTCGGCTGCGTTCTGGAGACGGCCGCTCAGCCGGATCAGCTTCTCCTCGAGATTTCCGTTCAGCCAACCAACGGGCGCCGCGAGGTTCTGCTGCCCGAGCGCCGCGACCACCTGCGCCACGCTCACGCCCGAGGACTGCAGATCCGCAGGGCGCAGCTCGACGACCATGTTGCGCTTCACTTCCCCGACGACGTTCACCTGCGCGACACCCGCGATCGATCGGAGCTCGCTCGCGATGCCGGGATCGGCGATGCGCGTGAGCACGGGCGCCTGTGTGGTCGGCGACGTGAGCACGAGCGTGAACACCGGCGCCTCGGACGGATCAAAGCGGGTCAGGATCGGCTCCTTCATCTCCGGCGGCAGATCCTCGCGCTTCGTCGAGATCGCGTCGCGCACATCTTGCGACGCCTGCTGGATCGGCTTCTCGAAATCGAAGAAGAGCGTGCACTGCGCGAGTCCGTCAATCGCAAAGCACGTGGACTTGTCGCCATCGAGCCCGCTGATCCCCCATACCGCATCCTCGACCGGCTTCACGATCTCTCGCTCGACCTCGGCCGGCGATGCGCCAGGATACGCGATCGTCAGTCCGACGACGGGCGCCTGGATGTCCGGGAACTCATCCGTGTGGAGATTGATGCAGAGCCGCGCCGCCGAACGCGACGAGCGCCACCATTGCAGTGACGGTGATGATCGGCCGCTTGATTGCAAAATCGGAGATGAACATGTGGTGCTCCTGCCCGCGCTGTCGGCGGTTAACGAGTGCCCGCCGGCCTGATCGCCGGCGGCGGTGATTCGAACTCTTGTGCCAGGCGCGAGTCCCTGCGCGGCATTCGCGAGCAGCGTGTCGCCTGCGCTCACCCCCGAGCGAATCTCGACCTGATCCGTTGCGTTGTCGCGCACGCCGAGCTGCACGACCACCTTCTCGACCGTGTCACCGTGATGCGCAGGACGACCGGCGTGATGCCGCGCTCGTCCACGGACGCGCTCGGAACCATGATCCCCTGCCGGCTTTCCGTCGCGACGCGTCCATCCGCGAACAGCCCACCAACCAGCGTGCTCTTCTCGTTGGGGATCGTGACGTAGACGCGCACCTGCCGCGTCGCCGGATCAGCCGTCGGATTGATGCGATCGATGCGTCCGGTGAACGTCTGCGTGCCATAGCCATTCACGGTGAAAATGACCGGCGTCCCGATCTTGAGCGACGAGAGCTGCTCGGCGGGCACCGATCCCTCGAGGCGCATGCTCGCGGGATTCACGACCGTCGCGATCGCGGCGCCGGGCTGCACGACGTCGCCGGCATTCACCTGGCGCTCGCTCACGAGCCCGTCGAACGGCGCGCGGAACGTCGTCTTCGTGAGCTGCTGCTGCGCGGCGGTGAGCCGCGACTGTGCATCCGCCATCACCGCCTGCGCGGATGCGAGCGCGCGCTGCGAGGACTCGACGTCGCGCGGCGCAACGGCACCCGCCTGCTCGAGTCGCTGCTCGCGCTCCGCATCGCGCGTCGCGAGATCGAGCGCGAGCTTCGCGGACCGCTCGGCCGACTGCGCCGAGAGTGAGTGCATCGCGGATGGCAGTGTCGTCGATGCGCGCGAGCGACTGGCCGCGCTTCACCGGCTGTCCCTGCTCGACGTACGTCTGCAACACCGGACCGGACATCTCCGAGCGCAGCGTTGCCGACTCCTGCGGCGTCATCGTTCCCGAGATTGCGGGTCCGATGCGAATGTCCGTCGTCTTCGCGGTGACGATGCCCTCCGGGCCCACGCTCACGACTTCGGCCGTTCCACCAGTGGCCTTCGGGTGCCGCTTGCGGTACTGCTGATATCCGACGATCAGCGCGATCACGACGAGCACCGCGAGTACCCACCACAACGGTCGAGAGGCTGGCCTGCGATCGGTTGCGAATGTGGTGGACGTCATGGCGTTCCCGTTTGTTGGCTCGGCACACCGGGCGGGAGAGTGCCTGCGCCCCCAGTCTGTCCGGTCGTGGTGCTCGTGGATTGTGTGCCCAGCGGCACTGAGAGCGTTGCGGCCTGCGTGGTCACCTGCGTCTGCGTCTGCGCTGCCTGCGCAGTGCTTCCGGCGAGCGGCAGATCGCGCAGCAGCGCAAGCCGCATGCGCGCCACCTGGAGATCGCGCGCGGCGGTCGCACGGTTCGCTTCAGCCTGTTGGAGCTGGATCTGCGCATCGTTGAGCTCCGTCTGCGTCGAGATCCCTTCCCTGATAACGCACGGTCGCGATCTGATACGCGCGGGCCGCTTGCTGCGCGGTGCCGCGGCTCGCCTCCATTTGTGCCTGTGCAGAGCGAAGTCGGTTGAGCGCGTTGAGCGCATCGAGCTGCGCGAGCTCGCGCGTCTGCTGCAGCTGCGCGCGTGCCTGCTCGAGCCCCGCGCTCGCGATCTGCTGGTCGCCCGTGATGTTGCCGCCCGTGAAGATCGGCAGCGTGAGCGAGCCGCCCACCGTCCAGTTCGAACGGAAGTCCGACCATGCGGGGAAGACGCCCGACGGATACGCCACGCGCCCGAACGCGGACGTGAGCGCGAGCGACGGAATGCGCTCGGCGCGCGCGACGGTCACCGCGCTCTTCTGCGCAGTGACGTTCTCCGCGGCCTGACGCACCGGCGCGCGGCTCTCCGCCGCCGTATCCGGAGACTGCGCGAGCAGCGTCGAGACGCCCCCCGGCTGCACCGTCGTCGAATCATCGAGCGACGTGATGAGCGCGAGCGAGTCCGTGAGCGGCAGATGGAGCAGCTGCTTGAGTCGCACGTACGCGACGTCTCTGTCCGAGCGCCGCTGAATGAGCACGGGCACCTGGTTGTCGCGTGTCACCTGCGCGCGCAACAGGTCGAATTCCGCGGCGTTTCCCACCTGTCGCCCGAGTTTCGTCTGCGCGAGCGTGGTATCCGCCTGCGAGAGCGTCGCCGCTGCAATGAGCACGAGGCGATCCGCGAGCTGCGCGTCGTAATACGCCTGCGTCACGTCCAGCGTGAGCTGCGCCTTCGCGGCGGTGAGTCCAATCGCCGCGGAACGCTGCCCGGCGCCAGCAGCGCGGTACTGCGCCGTGACTCTGCCACCAGTGAACACGTTCTGCTGCAGCGAGAGCCCGAGATTCCACTGGTTCGCCGCGCCGAAGCCGAGATTCTGCAGCGATCCAAATGGGTTGGTGCCGGCACCGCAGCCGAGCGCGGACTCGAGCAACGAGAGTCGCTGATTCACCGACGCGTTGGGATCCACCGCGAACGAGCTGCAGGCGGGAGGACCAACCACGCTGTCGCTGCCGAAGGAGAGCCCCTGAAACTGCGACTTGAGCGTGCGCGTGTAGCCTGCGCTGCCGAAGATTTGCGGCAGGAACTGGCTGCGCGCCTTGTCACGCTGTCCCTCCGCGCGGCGCACCCCCGCGCGGGCGATCGAGAGCTCCGGGCTCTTCGACTCGGCGCTCCGAAGTGCGTCGTCCAGCGAAAGCTGGCGCACTCCAGGGCGCGCAGACGTGTCGCTCGCCTGCGCCTTCATGCCGGGCGCGACGAGCACCATTGCGCTGGCCAGAGCGGTCAGCGCAGCGTGGAGATGTACGGTTTTCTTCACGGAACAAAACTAACGATCAAACAAGGGTGGAGCGATGCAAATGGTCCGCGATGCCGGTCAGGCATCGCGGACCGATTTGCGCCTATGTAACGGCTCTGTCGCGAGCTACATCGTGTCGGAACGGCCGCCCGCGCCGGCGCCCACGGTCTGCGTGTCGGATTCGTCCTCGTCCATCTCCGGAACCGGAGCTCGACAAGCCATTGCGCGACGAGCCGCGCTTCGTGGTCTGCTTCGCGCGCGTGCGCGCGGTGGCCGGCGCCGACTCCTCGCCCTCTTCGGCCTCGACGTTGATCTCGCTCTCGGCAAGATCGGTGAGCAGCTTGTCCGTCTGCTCCTCTTCGTCAAGCGTCTCCTGCAGCAGTTCCGCGTGCCGCTCCTCGCCGAGCTGGCGCGCCCACGTGCGTACGCATCCGTAGCCGGCCATCTCGTAGTGCTCCACGTGCTGCGCCGCCGCGATCAGCCCCGCATCGAGCACCTCGGCCTCCGGCTTCTCCTTGATCAGCTCCTGCGCTTCCTTCACCAGCCCTTCCATGCCGACGCACTTCTTTCCGCGCGGGCTCTCATCGAGCTCCTTGAAGATGCGCTCGAGCCGCTTGATCTGCCGCTCGGTCTGCTTGAGGTGCGTGTTGAACGCCTTTTTGAGCTTCGGACTGGTGGCCGCCTTCATCATCTTCGGCAGCGCCTTCGTAATCTGCGTCTCCGCGCTCCAGAGATCCTTGAGCTCCTCGACGTAGAGCTCCTTCAGCGATTCCATTTCCATGCTTCATCTCCTCGGCGGGCCGATTAGGCCGGTGCGTAGCGGCACACCGCGCGTACACGACGCGCGGTGGTGATTATCGCCAGGGAGAAGTGCAAAGCACGTACCGAGCACAAAGCATTCTGTGCGAATCGTACGGGCTCAGGTGAGGAGCGTCAGGGGCGTAGATGCGAAAGTGGCGCGAGATGATCTCGCGCCACTCATTGAAATCCGGCCGGCGCGTGCGTCAGCCGCGATTCTTCAAATCGTTGAAGAAACCCCACGTAAATCCGATCACCGGAATCGTGAAGAAGAACCACCAGGTCATGGCTCCGTATAACGGCATGCCCGGGAACTTCTCCGAATACGAGAGCTTCGTGCCGTTGTACATGACGAGCATGAACACGAACAGCGCGATCGAAAAAATCCAGCCGGCAACGAGCACCACTCCCTGCGTTCGCCTCGACATCGCGTTCCTCGCGTTCGGTCCTGTAAAAGCGGCGACCGATCTCCCCGAGCACCCTCGCGGCGCCCTATCTCACAGCACAAGATAGCTTTGCGGATATCGGACTCGCAACGAAGCGACAATTCGCCATCATTCCGAGCGTGACCACAGCCGTATCAGCCTCCAGCACCGCATCTCGCCGCGCTCCTGGTCCACGCAACCGCTTCCCTGGCGAGCTGGTCATTCGCCTCAACAGCGATCGCCTGGGGTTCATGCGCCGCATGGCTCGGGAATACGGCGATCTCGCGCGCATCGACGTCGTGCGCACCTCGCTCTTTCTCGCCACGCATCCCGATCTCGTGAAGGACGTCCTCGTCACGAACAACCGGCTCTACGGCCGCGGGCGCGGACACCTGCGCATGAAGCTCCTCCTTGGCGACGGGCTGCTGACCACCGACGGCGAGGCGCACAAGCGGCAGCGCCGCCTCGTCCAACCGGCGTTCCACCGCCAGCGCGTCGAGAGCTACGGCGACACGATGGCGCAGCGCGCCGAGGAGCTCGCGGGGCGGTGGCGCGATGGGAGCACGGTGGATGTGCTGAGCGAGATGATGGCGCTCACGCTGGTGATCGTCGCGAACACACTGTTCGGTGCGACCGTCGACGACGAGGTGGAGGAGATCGGCTCGGCGCTCACCGCGATGTTCGAGATGTTCGGCTTCGCGCTGATGCCCTTCTCGGAGCTCTTCGATCGCGTTCCCGTTCCCACGACGCTGCGCCTGCGCCATGCACGCGCCCGCCTCGATGCGACCATCTATCGCATCATCGCCGAACGGCGCCGCAGCGGTCGCGATCACGGCGATCTGCTCTCGATGCTGCTGCTCGCGCAGGACACCGGCGAGGAGGGCGACGGCGGCTCGATGACCGACGTGCAGCTTCGGGACGAGGCGACCACGCTTTTCGTGGCGGGGCATGAGACGACTGCGAACGCGCTGACGTGGAGCTGGTACCTGCTCTCGTGCAATCCGGAGGCGGAGCGCACGATGCACGCGGAGCTCGACCGCGTGCTCGCTGGCCGACGCCCCGACGCCGGCGACTTGGCGAGCCTGCCCTACACCCGCGCGGTGCTCGCGGAGTCGATGCGCCTCTACCCGCCGGTCTGGGCGCTGGGGCGCCGTGCGCTCGCAGACCAGACACTGGGCGGATATGACATCCCTGGTGGCTCGCTCGTCGTCGTTAGTCCGTTCATCACGCACCGGGATCCACGCTTCTACTCGGATCCGGACCGCTTTCTTCCGGAGCGATGGCTCGACGAGCGCGCACCGGAGCGCCCACGCTTCTCGTACTTCCCGTTCGGGGGTGGGGCGCGCCAGTGCATTGGCGAGCAGTTCGCGTGGATGGAGGGCGTGCTGCTGCTCGCGACGATCGGACAGCGGTGGCACCTTCAACTCGCGCCTGGACATCCGGTGGAGCTCAATCCACTGATCACGCTGCGCCCGAAGCACGGTATGCGAATGACGCTGCACTCCCGAACCTGAGCGACATGCCGATTCTCCTCTCGCTGGTCTTCGTTTTATCCGGTGCCGCGGGACTGATCTACGAATCGATCTGGACGAGATATCTGGGGCTGTTCGTCGGGCACGGCGCGTACGCGCAGATCATCGTGCTCACCATTTTTCTCGGCGGCATGTCCGCCGGCGCGTTTCTCGTCAGCCGAGTGTCGGAGCGACTGCGCGATCCGCTCGCAGTGTACGCGTTCGTGGAGCTCGCGATCGGCATCATCGGCTTCAGCTTCCACGATGTGTTCGTGGCGACGACGAACGGCGCATACGACCATCTCTTTCCGTCGCTGGCCGGCTCGCCAAACACGGTCGTCATCTTCAAGTGGACGATCGCCGCGCTGCTGATCCTCCCGCAGTCGATCCTGCTCGGCGCCACCTTCCCGCTCATGAGTGCGGGCGTGCTGCGCATCGTGCCCGCGCGTCCGGGCGCGGTGCTCGCGCAACTCTACTTCGCGAACAGCATCGGCGGTGCCGGCGGCGTTCTGCTCGCCGGCTTCTGGTTGCTGAGTGCAGGCGGCCTTCCCTTCACCCTCGACATCGCGGCGACGCTGAACATTGTCGTGTTCCTCCTCGCGCTCTCGGTTGCGCGCTTCGGCGCCGTGCGCACGGTCGCGCTCGAAGCCGCGACCGCGAGGGCAGCCGTGCCAGAGACCGCACCCGAAGCCGAGCAGCTATCGCTCACAATCGCGCGGCTGCTGATGATCGTGGCATTCGGAACGGCGATCGCATTGTTCGTCTACGAGATCTCGTGGATCCGGATGCTCTCGCTCCTGCTGGGCAGCGCGACGCATTCGTTCGAGCTCATGCTCTCCGCCTTCATCCTCGGGCTCGCGCTCGGCGCGCGGTGGGTGCGCTCGCGCGCGGACAGTTTCGCGGATCCCGTGCGTGCACTCGGCATCGTGCAGTGCCTGATGGGGATCGCGGCGCTGGCGACGATCCCGATCTATCTCAGGGGCTTCGAGTGGACCGCATCGCTGATCGTCGCGCTCAAGCTGAACGACGGCGGCTACGACCTGTTCACGATCGCGCGCTACGTCGCGTGTCTGATCGTGATGCTCCCCTCCACGTTCTGCGCGGGGATGACGCTCCCGCTCATCACGCGCATGCTCATGCGCAGCGGAGAGGGTGAGCGCGCGATCGGCAACGTGTACGCGGTGAACACTCTCGGCTCAATCGTCGGTGTCGTGCTCGCGGGGCTCGTGCTTCTGCCACTCGTTGGGCTCAAGGCGCTGCTCATTGAAGGAGCGGTGCTCGACATGGCACTCGGCGTTGCTCTGCTCCGCGTGTCCAGCGGGAGTCCGCAACGGCGGCAGCAGCTCGCGTACATTGCGGCGGCCGTCATGACCGTCGCGGCGCTCGCCTCGATCACGTTCAACCGCTTCGATCAGATCGTTCTGTCGAGCGGAGTCTATCGCTACGGCAGCCTCCCAAATCCGGCGGGTCGCCACATTATCTTCTATCGCGATGGACGCACGGCCACGGTGGCTGTCGGGCGCTCGCTCCCCGACAGCTTCACGTGGATCGCGACGAACGGAAAGCCGGACGCCTCGGTAGACCGCGCGTGGTTCAAGGCGCGCGACACAACCAGGCTGCGCGCGCTCAACGGCGACATCTCCACGCAGATTCTCATTCCCGTGATCACACTCGCGCACATGCCGCGGCGCGCGGCTGGCTGCGATCATCGGCGAGGGATCGGGGATGACCTCGCACTTCCTCCTCGGCAGCTCGACGCTGCAGCAGGCGGTCACGATCGAGATCGAGCCGCAGATGATCGCGGGCTCTCGCATGTTCTACCCGGCGAACCGCCGCGTCTTCGACGATCCCCGCTCGCGCTTCGTCGTCGACGATGCGAAGTCGTTCTTCGCGACGGACGCGCGCAAGTACGACGTGATCATCTCGGAGCCGAGCAATCCGTGGGTGAGCGGGGTGTCGGGGCTGTTCACTGACGAGTTCTATCACCGGGTGCGCGGCTATCTCACGCCGAACGGTGTGTTCGGGCAGTGGCTGCATCTCTACGAGATCAATGACGGGCTCGTGCTCAGCGTGCTCTCCGCCATCCACCGCAATTTTTCGTCGTACACCGTGTATCTCACGTCGAACGACGACATGCTCATCGTCGCGTCGAATCTTCCCGAGATGCCGACACCGGATTGGCGCATCGTCTCCTCGCCGGGGATCGCCGCGGATCTCGCGGGCGTCGTGCCTTTCACTCCGCGCTCGCTGAACGCGCTCCATCTCGTGGATCGACGCGAGCTCGCGCCGCTGCTCGATCGCTTCGGCTCGCCGAACTCCGACTATCGCCCCGTGCTCGACCTGGGCGCTGAGCGCTCGCGCTTCAAGCGGGAGACGGCGCTCGGCTTCGGCACGATTCGGGTGGAGCGCTTCGACCCGTTGGCCGCAATGTTCGGCGAGCGGCGCCCGTTCGACGACACGCCGCGCACCTCGGTGCCGGAGATCTGGCAGCTCCATTCGCTCACGATCGGCGCCGCGCTGCGCAATCCGTCGATCACGATCGACGCAGACAGCGCGGGCGGCAAGGACGCCCGCGATGCGCGGCAGAGTCGCTGGGAGCTGTACTCGACCATGTCGACGGGTGCGCCTGCGCCGGACTGGAAACGGTGGACGCTCGCCGCGCTGGACGTCGAGCGCAACATCCACGGAGGTACGGCGGGTGTTGCCGACGAGAGCTTCTACTCCACGCTGGCATCGTACATGGCGCGCGCGCACGCGCCCGATCGCGCGCGCCAGTCGATTGCGTTCCGTCACGCGCTCGCGACGTGGGACTTTCCCTCGGCCTCCGCGCTCGCCGACTCGCTCGCGCCTGCCGCCATGACGTACGAGTCGTGGATCTCTGCGGATGAGATTCGCGAAGGCGGCATGGTGGCCAAGCTCAAGCTCGGCGATCCGATTGCCGCGCGGCGATTGTGGGTGTCGCTGTCGACGGCCTCGAGCAGGCCGCGCGATGCACTCCGTTCGCTGTTGCTCGATGCGTACCTGATCGACGAGTGCGAAAAAACCGTCGCGTGCAAAAAAGCGGCACGCCGTTGAGGCGTGCCGCTTCGTCGTAGCTCCCGCGAAAGGCTTAGCTCTTCAGCGTGTTGTCCTTGATCGACTTCGCCTTGTTCAGGTGCTCCTGCACCTTGGCGATCGACTGCGTGAGCGCCGTCTTCAGATCCGCCGACTTCGCGGACTGCTGCGCATCGTTCAGCTTGTCGAGCACCTTCTGGTGGTCGTCGATCTGCTTGCTGATGTAGGCCTCGTCCCAATCCTTGCCGGCCTTCTTGTTGGTCAGATCCTTGATGTCGTCCTGACCATTCTTCATCAGGTCCTTGACGTCACTCTTGGAGCTGTCCGGCGTGATCATGAGCTTCTTCTCGATCGCGCGCGTGTCCGCCAGCATCTTCGTGTGATCGGTGACCATCTGCCGCGCGAAGCTCTTCACCGCGGGATTGGTCGCCTTGTGCTCGGCCATCTGTCCTTCCGAGACTTCGCCTGCGCTGGCTGCGGACGCGAACGCAACGATCTGCGCGTCGGTCCAATCGTTCTTCGCACCGGCGTTGGTGCTGGAAACGGCGCCGCCTGAGGCAGTGGTATCGGTGCGGTTCGCCATGGCGGGCGCAGCAGTGGTGTCATTTACAGCAACATCGCCCTTCTTCTGGCAGGCGCCGAGCACAGTGCACGCGGCGACGGCCGAAGCGATGGTGTAACGGGATAGAGAGCGGTTCATGTCTTCCTCCGTATAGTCGGGCGCCCGGGCAACGCCCGGGCTCAGGAGGCGGACTTTGCAAGAGGCGTGCTTCGCTTTCGTCCAGTGGACATTCTTTTGCTTTCGGGGTATTCAGTTCGCATCGCGCGCCTCGCCCGACGCGGCGTGCGACCTACGGATCTCTTACCGCACCAGGAGTTTGCATGACCCTGAACTTCTCCCGCCGTGTCGCGTTGCTTGTATCCGCGAGCGCGATTGTGACTTCCATCGCATCCGCGCAGGGTACAGCGAGCTACGCACCGGGTAAGCTCCGCTACCACGTCACGACTGTGAGCACGCGTGCGCAGCCTCTCGGCGGCGGACGCGCGCCCTTCGATTTCACCACGACGACGAATCAGTGGATCGCGCTCGAGGTCACGCCCCAGTCGGCGGACACGCTCAAGGTTGCGATCACGGTGGATTCCATCCGCATCACGTCCACGCTCGACGCGCCGCCGCCGGATGTGGCCGTGCTGCAGGGCGCGAAGTTCACCGGCACAATGTCTCCGCGCGGACGCATCTACACACTCGCGCCGGCCGCGAGCTCCACGGATGGCAAGCTCGGCGCGACAGCGACGGCGCTCAAGCGATTCCTGCTCCCATTGCCGGCGCGCTCTCTCGCCGCCGGTGCGAGCTGGGCGGACACAGTCGTCGAGCATCCGAAGGTCGGCACGATCAACATCACGTCGAGCTCCGTCACCACGTACAAGGTCGCGGGCGACACCACCGTGAGCGGCCAGCATGCGTGGCGGATCGATCGCTACACGACGATCGCGCAGCTCGGCAAAGGCACGGAGGCTGGACAACCGCTGGAAATCAGCACGAGTGGAACCGTCACGGGCATGCAGTTCTTCACCGACAAGGGCGTGCTGCTCGGCGGGCAGTCCACTCAGCGCACTGATCTCACGGAGAAGATGAACGAGTCCGAAGGAGCGCCGATTCAGCAGACATTCAAGTCGACCGTCGAGCTACTTCCGCAGGGAGGCTGACGACGGCCGATGGTGAACGGATTTCGCCACGCCGCGCTGCTCGCGATCATGTTCGTCGCGGGTGCGCGGCAGCTGTGCGCGCAGACGGTGCGGTATGGAGTGATGGGCGATTCCGTCACTGCGCAGTTGCGCGCAGCGTGGACCGACGACTCCACGCAGAACGAGCGTGCGTACTGCGTGCAGCGCGCGCGAATCACGTCGCGCCCCACGCTGGGTGGCGGGATCGACTCGATTTTCCGCGTGCTCGCCGTGAAGCCGGCCGTGGTCACGGCGCAGGATCCGAATCACGTGCAGTTCGAGTGTGCGTCCGGAACGCCTGAGCTGCACACGCATACGCCGTCGACGTGTCTCACCGACGATGCGGGCTCCTGTCGCGCAGATGGCCCACTCGCCTACAGCTGCCAGCCGAGCCGATCGGATTATGAGGAGCTCATAACGCGAGGCGATCAGTACGCGATCATTCAGTGCGATCGGCGCGCGTTCCGGTTCTACTATCCGAGCGAGTATTTGCCCGGGGGACAGCGACCAAGAGTGGGAACAGGGACGGGGTCGTCGAGTCCCTGACGAGCAGATCACTACTGCGTACGCTGGTGGACCAACGATTGCGTTAAGGACAGACAGCTTGTTCCTCCAGCTGTGCAGGTCCCGTTGTCGCAGACGCCGAGCACGATCCTCGTCATCGCAAAGGAACCGCTGATCCAGACGCTCATGTGCTCCCTGGTGGATCTCTCGGGCCACTTTGCGACACAGCCGCTCACGGATGAGACGGTCGCGGCATCCATCGCTCGCGTGCGTCCGCGTTTGCTACTGCTCGACTGCGAGCACGATGCCGCCTGTCGAGGATGCCGCGTATCTCGCGGCTGCGAGCGTCGGGGCCGAGGTGTTGATGTTCACGCCGGCGCGCTCTCGCGCGGAAGCGGCGGACTTTGCTGCTGCGCGTGGCCTGCGATCACTCGCGCTCCCCATCCGTCTCCACGAGTTCTCCGAAACGCTGCAGCTCTCGCTGCACGCCTGAACGAAGCTCGTGGCTGAGCGCAGGAGCTGAACGCAAAACGGGGAGAGCGCTTGGCTCTCCCCGTTCTGCGATCGTGAAGCTGAAGCGAAATTACCGCGGGGGACGCGTGCTGTCCGTCGCGGTGCGCGCCGCTGCACGAGCGCTGTCTGCGCGCTGCGTCTCACGCGTGGACGGGATTCCCATCCGGGTGCTGTCGACCGGCGACACACTCAGGTTGCTGCGCGGCATGCCGGCGGTGCCCGTCGTGCTGTCCGTACCCGTGCTACCAGTCGTCGGCGGCGTCGTGGTCGTGGTGGTGCTGGAGCTCGGCGGCGTCGTGCTGGTGCTGTTCGTGGTGCTGCTATCCGTCTGCGTGCTGTGCGTGGGCGTCGGAGCCGGGGCGCCGGTGCCGAGCTGCTTCGAAGACGAGTCAGTCGTCGTGGACGTCGACGGCGACGAGGTGCTCGACGACGAAGAAGAAGACGAAGACGAGGTCGACGAGCCCATCGACGAATCAGTCGTCGTCGAGGACGACGGCGTGGTGGTCGTGGTGGAGGAAGACGGCGTCGAGGTCGAAGACGACGAACCCGACATCGACGACGAATCCGTCGTGGTCGAGGACGAAGGCGTCGTGGTCGTCGAAGAGGACGACGAAGACGAGGACGGCGACGACGTCACGTCACCGGTGGACGTCGAATGCGATCCGTCCTTCGATACGCGGATGTGAGTTCTCGTCTGGCCAAGCACCACGGCCGGCGAGAGGGCGATCGCCGCGATCGCGATGGATTTGATCTTCATGAGCTCCCCCTGAAATTCAACAATGTGGACCCGGCCTACGGTGTTCGGCCTAAGTACGGAGTTCGTAAGCAAGGTGCGGACCGTTGCGGGTCCAGCGCCTTAATGCCAGCCTGTACGGGATCTGGATCACAAATTTTCGGTGGAGTAATCACATGCTGGACCAAAAGGCGCCGCGCCGGACGTTTATCGCGACGACTCGCCGCTGCCGCAAGTGCCACGATGCTTGGCTCCCTTCTTCCCCTTTCCGAAGCCGCTGCGGCTTCCGCGTCGAAGGCGCCCTGGGATCTCGCCTGGCTCGAAGAGCTCAAGGGAAAGCACCGCCAGGTGTTCGAAGTCGGGAAACTGGAGGACGTTCCGGGCCCACTGCACGTCGTGGGCAACTATCTCGACGCGTGGCGCGACGTGTATCACCTCGAGTACCCGGAGGTGAACACCGTCGTGAGCATTGCGGGCTCGGGCTTCCCGATCAACGCGAACGACGCGCTCTGGGCGAAGTACAAGCTCGCCGACCGTTGGCGGCTGAGCGACAGCGCGGGCAAGGAAGGTGCGTCGCACAATGTCTTCCTCACCGCGCCCGCCGCGGACGCGAAACGAGCATCGGTGAAGGATCTTCAGGCGCGCGGCACGATCTTCACGCAGTGCAACAACGCACTCAAGGGGATCGCGAAGGAGTTCGCACTTGCGTCGCACGCGCCGGTGGACAAGGTGTACGACGAGCTCGTGGCCGGGCTGAATCCGGGCGTGCGGCTCGTGCCTGCGAACACGATGCTCGTCGGTCTCGCACAGGAGCATGGGTGCGCATATGAACTCGTTTGAGCAGAAGCCGTAGGAGCAGCGATGCTGGGCGTTCCGTATCTCGTCAAATCAGATGTCGTCGCGGCGTGCGACAAGTGCGGCGCAATGTTCGATCCCGGCGCGGGTGGCTATTGTCATCTGCTGCAGCCGACTGCTGTGCGAACGTCACTATCACGGCTCGCGCTGGCAGAAGCTCTGGCGCGTGCTCACGGGGCGCACGATCTGCCGCGAGTGCGCGAGCCCTGGATTCTCGCCCTAGTCGTGTGAGGTCGTGTCGCGCGGCGCTGTGAGCGGCGACAGGCGCTTCCGATTCTCCTCGATCGTGTGCACGTAGCCGAGCGTTTCCTTGTAGCGCCACCGCGGAACCGTGGGCGCGACGCTCTCGAATGTTGGGCCACGTGCGCTCATTTAGCTTCGATGCCCGCGCCACGCCCTGCGCACGGAAGATCGTGCCTTCCCCGGCGTTGTAGCCGCCGAACATGAAGCGCCAGCGATCGTCGTCGGGCACGCTGTCCTTCCACAGCGTCCACATGTCCCGGTCATGCATGATCCCGGCGGCGAT
Source organism: uncultured Gemmatimonadaceae bacterium (assembly GCA_963792685.1). Taxonomy (GTDB): domain Bacteria; phylum Gemmatimonadota; class Gemmatimonadetes; order Gemmatimonadales; family Gemmatimonadaceae; genus FEN-1250. The sequence continues at coordinate 683,123 of CAWBWW010000001.1, forward strand.
GTTCCACTGCGGATCATCGATCGACGTCATCTCCGGACGGTGCGAGCTGATCTCATGATACGTCGACGGCATGAGCTGCATGATTCCGCGCGCGCCAACCCAGCTTTTCGCCGTGGGCGACAGGCCGCTTTCGGCCATTCCCTGCGCCTTGAACAGCTTCCAGTCGAAGCCGATGCCGAAGTAGCGTTTCGCATATTTCTTGAAGTACGCATCGTACCTATCAGTCGGCGCGTGCTGCGCTGCGCCACGCAGCGGACTCGTAGCGCTCGCGCACGCCACGAGGGTGGCTAGCAGGAGGAGGCGCCGGCTTGCGCTCAATTCAGGGCGCGCCCGACGATGAGTGCGATGGCGATGAACAGCGCGGCGATGAAGATCGCCACCGCGACGTTCCCCTTTTTCAGCTCTGCGGCGAAATCCACCTCGGGGGTGAGCCGGTCGAAGAGCCGATAGGACAGCCACATGAGGAGGACGCCGAGTGCGGCGTACAGGAAGTTGACGCCAATGATCGTCCAGTCCATTCCGTCCTTCGTGTTGGCGGTGGGGGTGCGAAAAGCCCTCCGGAGCGCCGAATATAGGAGTGGCGGGTTGAGCAGCAACCGGCGGCCGGCTCCCGAAACAGGACGACGGTGAGAGACGTAGGTAGCAGGGCCTGATATGCCAACCACGAGGATTTCGATGCCCCACGCACTCCAGCAGACGTCGACTCCAGCCGCCGACCCCTCCGCCACCGACCTGGCCGCGCAGATCCGAGCGCAGGTCAATCAGCAGCTCAAGCAAGCGGGCGTCTCCGCATCGCAAGCCGCGCGGGCCGCGGACCAGGCAGCACAGCGAGCCGAGAACGTCAGGATCGATCAGGAAAAGGGAGTCACGGTCGTCACCAAGAACGGGAAGGCGATCACGATCCACACCCCGACGGCACCCCTCGCTCCGCTCGCACCTCTTGCCCCTCTCGACCCGCAAGCGCCCGTGGTGGTCGAATCCGGCTCCAGCGTTCCCTTCGACCCACCGCTCGACATCCCGCAGCGCGTCGAGAATCTGGGGTATGCGCTCTTCCTCATGATCGCAGTCATCGCCGTCGGCAAGCCGCTCGCGCGCGCGTTCGGCAGCGTCGTCGAGCGCCGCGCGATCAAGCCCGCGATGCCTCCGGAATTCGGCGCCCGTCTCGAGCGAATCGAGCAGGGCATCGAATCCATGTCGATCGAGGTCGAGCGCATCTCCGAGTCGCAGCGATATCTGCTCAAGGTGCAAGGCGCACCTGCGCAGCCAGTGGGAATCCCGCGGAGCGCCAGCTGACCGACGGCTTCGGCCAGTCCTACTACGATCGCTGGTACCGCCACCCTCGGCATCGCGTCTCCACGCCGGCCGAGCGTGCGCGCATCGCGCGCACCATCATCTCGATCGCGGAGCACCTGCTCGAGCGTCGCGTGCGCAACGCGCTCGACGTTGGCTGCGGGGAAGGGCTCTGGCGGGCGGCGCTCCGGCGCGAGCGTCCGCATCTCGACTACACGGGCATCGAGCCGAGCGCGTACGCCGTGCAGCGCTTCGGCGCGCGTCGGAACATCGTGCAGGGCGACCTCGACACGCTGAACACTCCTGCCCTGCGCAGAGAGTTCGACATCATCCTCTGCAACGACGTCCTTCACTATCTGGACGCGAAGGTGCTGCGAGCCGGGATGCACGCGTTGGTTGACCGGCTGCGCGGCGTCGCCTATCTCGGCCTCTTCACGAGCGCGGATGACATCGAGGGCGATCTCGCCGGCTTCCGGAAGCGACCACCCACGTTCTATCGTCGCGCCTTCGAGCAGGCGGGACTTCGCGCCGTCGGCATGCACTGCTGGATCCCGGAGCCACTCGCGCGCGACCGCGCAGCGCTGGAGCTCAGCGGCGCTTGAGCCGCACGCCGCACGCGGCGAGCAGATGCGGCGGCTCAATGGCCGCAGGAAAGAGATCGTGCGCGCGCATGCGCGTGCGGCTTCACGAGATCGCATCGCCCGCGCTCCGCCCCGAGCTCCGCTATCCGCATCTGAATGCGATAGCTCCCTGGATCCGCGAGCGCAGCGCGATCGTACGCTGCGACCGTCGTCGCCGATGAGAAGAGCCCCATCGACACGAGCTGCGTCACCGATCGCAGTGAGAGCAGCAGCGACACGACGAGCGCACCGCCAACCAGTGCGAGCCCGCGCGCGGTGGCCGTCGACAGCGGGATCGACACGCGCGCCGCTGCCGGCGGCGCCAGCGCGCCGAGCAGAGCGAACACGAACAGCGTGGGCGCGGCGAGCAGGAGCGACGCGTCGAACGAGCCGACGACCAGCGTCGCGGCGAGTGTCGCGAGGAGCGTGAGCGGCGGGAGATATTCGTCGAGGTCGAGCGAGTTGCGCATCGCGCCGAGCGCGAGCACCGCGAGACCAACCAACGCCAGCGCAAAGGCGAGCGTCGCCGGCACGCCGCGCTCCGCCACCATCGCTACCCAGTCGCTGCTCGGCCACGGATTCGATGTCAACCCCACATCGTCGTGATCGAGCGAGGGGTCGCCTTTGGCCGCGACTCTCGGGTACGCGACCGGCCAATTCCCCGGCCCCACACCGACGAGCGGATGCTGCACCGCGAGCTTGAGCGACGTGCCGTACTGCACCAGTCGTCCGTGGCCGCTCCCCTCGCGATAGTTCACGACGCCGGTGACCGTATCGAGGTAGGGCGAATCGCTCTTCCAGTTGAGCGTGTTGGGAACGAGGATCGCGGCGGCGGCGCCGAACGCGGCGAAGGCGGCGGCAAGCGGATAGCGGCGCGTGATTCGCGCATCGACCCAGCGGCGCCGAGCCAGCCACACGCCGAGCGCAAGCACGATCGCGCCAGCGACAATGGCGAGCATGGCGGCGCGGCTGCGCGAGAGCACGAGCGCGGCCGCCAGGACGGCGACGCCGATGCTCGACGCGAGTATGGCGCGCGCGCGCACCGCGAGGACGAGCAATAGCAGGAGCGTGGGCGCGCCGATCGCGGCGAGGTGCGCGACGAAATTCCGGTTGCCGAACGTGCCGCCCGGCGACCGGTTCAGCGAGAAGTACTCGCTCGTGACGCCGTACGCCTGGAGCAGCGACGTGACGGACGCGAGCACGATTGCGGCGGCGAGCACGGCGAGAAGTGGCCAGCGCGATCCTGCCTCCGCGGTCGCACGCGCGGCGCGCAGGATCACGAGCCCCGAGAACGAGATGCCGATCGCGCGCGCCGCCGCCCAGTGATTCGTGCGCGAGCGCAGCTGAGACGATGCCGAGGAGAAGAAAGACGCCGAACAGGGATTCGACGCGCGTGAGCTCGAGGCGGCGCGCTCCCTGCAAGCAGGCGATGATCGCCGCGAGTGCGGTGAGATGGAGCGCGAGCTCCTTCGGAACGAAATAGCGATCCAGCTCGAACAGCTTGTAGGACGCCGCGGCCAGGACAATGGCGATCGCGCCGCTCTGCAATACCCGCAATGCCCCTCGGTCGGGGGTGGTTTCAGGCATGGCACAAGATAAGCGCACGTGCGCTCTGGAAAATCGTTTCGCGGCCCGGTAGCCTACGATGATGACACCCTGGGTCAAGCGACTGCTCATCGCCAACGTCGGCATTTACCTGCTGCAGCTCGCGTATCCCGAGCTGACGGCGCTGCTGGAATTCGTGCCTGCGCGAGTACTCACCGCGCCGTGGACGCCTATCACCTACATGTTCGTCCACGGCTGCATCGGGCACATCCTCTTCAACATGCTCGTGCTCTTCTTCTTCGGGCCGCGTGTGGAGGAGCGGCTGGGAAGCAACCGCTTTCTTACGCTGTACTTCGTGAGCGGGCTGACGGGAGCGCTGTTGTCGGCATTCAATCCACTGATTCCGATCATCGGCGCATCCGGCGCGATCTTCGGTGTGGAGCTCGCATACGCGCGCTACTGGCCGCGCGACAAAGTCTTCATCTGGGGAGTGCTCCCGATCGAGGTGCGATGGCTCGTCATCGGATCGATCGTGCTGACGCTCTTCGGGCTTGGCGGAGCGCAGCCCGGCATCGCGCACTGGGCGCACCTGGGTGGGCTCGTGGGCGCAGCCATCTACCTCTACATCATCGAGCACGCGCGTGGAAGCACGGTGAAATCCGCGCCGGTTCGCGCGCAGGTGCGTCAGGCGCCCGCGCCGCGCGGGGACGACATGCGCCGCTGGTCCACGATCCCTCGCGGCGAGCTGCACGAGATCAATCGCCAGGAGGTCGATCGCCTGCTGGACAAGATCTCGCTCAAGGGCATTGACAGCCTCACTCCGTCGGAGCGCGCCGCGTTGGACAGGTTCAGCAAGCAGAAGAGCTGAGCGGCGCGCTCACCGCGCCGCCATGCGCCGCATGTCCGCGAGAATCGCGTTCACGCTGATCGGCCGGCCGAGAAAATCCGTGATCACCTGCGCCGAGGAGCGCGAGAGTCCGAAGCGATAGATGTGGTCGGACATGAATGCGTACCACGTCGGGTCGCCGGTCGTGAAGTCGCCGTGCACCTCGCGCACGCGGGCGCGGATGTCCGCGATGATGATCGAGCCGATCGCGTAGTTCGCCATGTACCCCGGCGCGTCGATCAGCTGCCCGCGCATTGCCCACCAGCTCAGCTCCGGATGCGGCGTGATGTGCAGATAGCGGCTCGTGATGTCGGCCCAGACGGTGTTCGGATCGGCATTCGGTTCGCGGTGCATGCGCACCTCGAACAACGCCCACGCGATGTCGAGCACGACGCCGCCGTAACGCCCGCGGAGCCCGAGCGCCGTGGAAACCGAATCGCCGAGGTAGTGCATCTGCCAGCGCGGCTCGTAGACCTCGAGCGCGGCGATGTCTCCCAGTCCTTCGGTGAACGCGTCGTTGTCGGGCCAGTCGAGAAACGCGGGTCGCTGATGAATGGCGGCGATGTGCACCGCATGCCCAGACTCGTGCAGCAGCTCGTCGAGGTTGTCGAGCCCACCCACGCGATACGTCGCGAACACCCACGGCTCGCCGGCCAGCCACTTTCCATTCGCGGGATGCGGCCGACCACCAAAATCCGTGAACGCCACCGGCGTCTTCCCAACCCGCGGCGTGAGATCGTAATGCACGTTGAGCGCGGCGACGTCGGCACCCAGATCGCGAAAGTACCGCGCATTGAGCACGCCCAGATCATCGAGTGGGATGCGAGCGCTGAGCGCGCGGCTCGCGGCACCCGCCTGGTAGTGCCAATCCCACGGCTCGATCATTCTCGCTCGGCGTGCCCGCGCGCCACGCATCCAGCACGCTCACGAGCCACGTCTCCATCTGCGCGGGATCGATGCCGAGCACGCGCGCCTCCGCGTCCACGGGCGAGCCGTTCGCGCGCCAGCGCGCCGCGCTCAGCTTCACGAGCTGCCGGTACGGGCTCCGCGCGCGATCGTCGCCGTTCATGCTGCGCCAGATGGTGTCGATCGCGAGGAAGAGGCGGTGCCGCTGCTCGCGGTCGTCCATGGTCGCCAGCATTCCGATTGCCGTGAGGCGGTCGAGCGTCTTCCCCTCGAACTGCACACGCTGCACCGCGCGCGTGTAGCACGCGTACGTTCGCGCGCGCAGCTTCTCGTACGCGGAGTCGCCCTGAGCAACCGCCGCAGGATCGTAGTCGCACGAAGGTGGCGCTTTGTCGCTCGCCGATTCGGCTTCCTCGATATCCTGGCGCAACCCGCTCTCCAGCGCCGCCCGCATTGCGGCGAGCGCGCGCTCATCCTCGTGCCCAATTGGCTCGGAGGTCACGCGCTCGAGCCGGTCCACCAGCACCCCGCGGGCGCTCTCGTATCGCCGGCGCAGCGCCATTTTGGACAGCCCATCGGTATCCGCGGCCACGCCGCGCGCGCTCGTCACGGCGATACGATCCCGCCAGTGGCGAACCTCCTTGAACGCCGATTCCGCCGAGGCGAGCGCAACCGGCGGGCTCGATGCGGCACGTACACCAGAGTGATGACAGGCACCCAGCACCGCGAGCACACGGAAGAGCCAGGCGAATCGTACGACGAGTCATTGGCGGGGCGATGAGGAAATTCCTGCGAGCGAGTCGCAAACATGCCTGCGGGTTCTCGCGTTCGCCACGGTGCGCCCGTCGTGCGGCGCCCATTTCCTTTGTATGATGCGCAGATGACCGAGCGACTCTATTACACGGACGCATATCTCCGCTCCTTCGACGCGCGCGTCGTCGATCGCGCGAAGGACGGCCGCACAATCTACCTGGATCGCACCGCCTTCTATCCCACCTCCGGCGGCCAGCCGTTCGACACGGGCACGCTCGGCGGCGTCGCAGTCGCCGATGTCGTCGATGAAGGCGAGCGCATTGCGCACGTGCTCGCGGCGCCGGCGCCCGCGAGTGATACGGTGCACGGCGAGATCGATTGGACGCGCCGCTTCGACAACATGCAGCAGCACACCGGCCAGCACCTTCTCTCCGCCATCTTCGCGGATCGGTTCAAGCTCGAGACGGTGAGCGTCCACTTCGGCGCCGAATCGTCCACGCTCGATCTCGACACGGAGTCGCTCTCGCCCAGGACGCTGCTCGACGGCCGAGCGCCTCGCGAACGCGGCGACGATGGATCCGCACGGGGTGAGCGTCTCGTTCGAGAGCGCCGCGACGGCTACGGGACTGCGCAAGCCTCCGCCGCGTGACGGCGAGCTGCGCGTGGTCACCATCGATGCGTTGGACCGAAGCGCGTGTGGCGGCACACACGTCCGCTCCACCGCGGAGATCGGAACGATCCTTCTCCGCGGCACGGAGCGCGTGCGCAAGGCGACGCGCGTCGAGTTCCTGTGCGGCTTCCGCGCCCTTCGCGCCGCGCGCGCGGATCACGATCTCATCTCCGCGCTCGCGCTCTCGCTCGGCGTCGCGCCCTCGGAGCTCGTAGCGAAGACAAAGGCGCAGAGCGACGAGCTGCGCGCCGCGCAGGCCGAGCGTCGCGAGGCTGCCTCGGAACTCGCGGGCTATCGTGCGCGCGAGCTGTTCTCCGCCGTTCCGCCGGACATCGCAGGCCACCGCCGCATTGTGGTGCACCGCGATGACGGCTCCGTGGAGGAGCTCAGGTCACTCGCGCAGGCGGTGGTCTCGATCGGGCACGCGCGCTTCATTGGGACACTCGCGTCCCCACCCACCATCGTGTTCGCGACCTCGAACAGCCCCGGCGGTGTGGACGCCGGCGCCGTGCTCAAGCCCCTCCTCGCCCAGCACGGAGGGCGCGGCGGCGGGAACGCGCGCATCGCGCAGGGAACCGTCCCCACGTCGGACGCACTCGACACAGTCGTCGCCGCCCTCTAGAAAGCCTTTCGCGCGCGAGGGTGGCGCGCGGCGCGGCCCCGGTTCATTTTCGTCAGACTCCCCAAACTCAGGATGCACTCCGCATGCACGTGCCCGTCGTTCGCATCGTGTCCGGCCTCGCCGCCGCCGCTCTTCTCGTCGCCGCGACTCCAGCCACGCAGCCCACGCTGCTCGGGTTCTCCGACAGCTCGAGCAAGACGGAGCGCGAATGGGAGGACAAGTTCAAGGCGATCCCCGAGCCCGCACGGATGCGCGCCGCGATGCAGCGGCTCACCGCGCGCCCACACCATGTGGGCTCGCCGTACGACAAGGACAACGCGGAGTGGATCCTCGCGCAGATGAAGAGCTACGGTCTCGATGCACACATCGAGACGTTCGATGTGCTCTTCCCTACGCCGATCGACCGCGCCGTCGAGCTGGTGGCGCCCACGCACTTCGTCGCCAAGCTGCAGGAGCCCGCGCTTCCGCAGGATCCGACCTCGAACCAGAAGGCCGAGGCGCTACCCACGTACAACGCGTATTCGATCGACGGTGACGTCACCGCGCCGCTCGTGTACGTGAACTACGGCATCCCCGCCGACTACGACGAGCTCGCGCGCCACAACATCTCGGTGAAGGGCGCCATCGTCATCGCGCGCTACGGTGGGTCGTGGCGCGGCATCAAGCCGAAGGTCGCGGCCGAGCATGGCGCCGTGGGCTGCCTCATCTACTCCGATCCGCGCGACGACGGCTATGCGGGAGGAGCCGTGTATCCGAACGGGCCGATGCGCCCGCGTGATGGCGTGCAGCGCGGCAGCGTCGCCGACATGCCGCTCTATCCCGGCGATCCGCTCACGCCAGGCGTTGGCGCGACGAAGGATGCAAAGCGTCTTGCCGTCTCCGAGGCGAAGACGATCACGAAGATCCCCGTGCTTCCGATCTCGTACGGCGACGCGCAGCCGCTGCTCGAAGCGCTCGGCGGCCCGCTCGCTCCCGAGTCGTGGCGCGGCGGCCTTCCCATCACCTATCGACTCGGCGCCGGGCCCGCCAAGGTGCATCTCAAGGTCAAGTCGACGTGGACGCAGAAGCCGGTCTACGACATCATCGCCACGATCCCGGGGAGCACCGAGCCCGATCAGTGGGTGATTCGCGGCAATCACCACGACGGCTGGGTGAACGGCGCCGAAGATCCCATCTCTGGCACGGTGGACGAGCTCGAGGAGGCACGCGCGCTCGGCATGCTCCTCAAGCAGGGCTGGCATCCGAAGCGCACGATCATCTACGCCGTGTGGGATGGCGAAGAGCCCGGGCTGCTCGGATCCACCGAGTGGGCCGAGACGCACGCCGACGAGCTGCGCACAAAGGGCGTCGCGTATCTGAACTCGCGATACCAACGACCGCGGCTATCTGGGCATGGAAGGGTCGCACGTGCTCGAGAAGTTCATCAACGGCGTCGCACGCGACGTCGAAGATCCCGAGACGCATCTCTCCGTGTGGAAGCGGCTGCAGGCGGGGTTAATTCAGAACGGGGGCCCAGACGAGCGCAAGGAAGCGCGCGAGCGTGCCGACCTTCGCATCGGCGCGCTCGGCTCCGGCTCCGACTTCACGCCATTCCTCCAGCACCTCGGCGTTCCGTCGCTCAACCTCGGCTTCGGCGGCGAGGACAACGCGGGGATCTATCACTCGATCTACGACGACTTCTACTGGTACACGCACTTCAGCGACACGTCGTTCGTCTACGGCCGCGCGCTCGCGCAGACCATCGGCACCGCCTCGATGCGGCTCGCCGACGCGGACGTGCTCCCGTACGACTACACGAACCTGGCCGAGACGATTCACACGTACATCGGCGAGCTCGAGAAGCTCGCGACGAGCGCCGCGGATGAGGCGCGCGAGCGCAATCTCGAGATCGAGGAAGGCTCGTTCACCGCGACGAATGATCCGCACGATCCCACGATTGCACCGCCGAAGCTCGCGACGCCCCCGCATCATCTCCTTTGCGGCACTCGAGAACGCGGCGGACTCGCTCACTCGTGCGGCCGACGCGTATCATGCTGCGTACGACAAGGCGCTCGGCAGCGGCGACGCTGCGCGCGCGAGTGCGTCGCTCGGCGAACGTGAACGCGATTCTCGCCAGGAGCGAGCACGTGCTCACGGATCAGCGAGGGCTGCCGATGCGTCCGTGGTTCCAGCATCTCCTCTACGCGCCCGGCTTCTACACGGGATATGGGGTGAAGACGATTCCCGCCGTGCGCGAGGCGATCGAGCAGAAGAAGTTCGGCGATGTCGACGAGGCGGTCACGCGCGTCGCGGCGGTCGTGAATGCCGAGGCGGCACTCGTATCGTCGGCGGCGGCGGCACTCGCGAAGTGATCAGATGCTCACGCTGTGCATCTCATGAAAAGGGACGATCTGCCGATCGACCCGGGAAGCCTGCCATCGCCAGGCGAGCTTCTCGACGGTGAGCTCGACATCATCACACGTGCGGTCGACGGAGCCCGAGCCGCAGCCTGTTCTGCAGGCGACGCTCTCGCCGCTCCGCGTTGCCTTCCAGGGTGAAGCTGGGGCGTTCAGCGAGGAAGCCATCGTGCAGCTCTGGGGCGCCGAGGCCGAGCCTGTGCCCATGCGCACCTTCGCGGATGTGATGGACGCGGCGGAGACGGGCTCTGTGGACTACGGGCTGCTGCCGATCGAGAGCACGCTGATGGGCGGCGTCGACAGCGCATACGATCTGCTCGCGATGCACGACGGGCTCCTGATCGCGGCCGAGACCGTGGTGCCGATTCGCTTGTGCGTGCTCGGCATTCCCGGCGCGAGCATCGCGGAGCTCACGCAGCTGCACAGCCACCCGCTCATGCTCGCCCAGTGCGCGCATTTTCTGGAGAGGTACAAGCACATCACGCCGGTTCCTTCCTGGGACACGGCGGGGGCGGCGCGCGCGGTGATGCAGGCCGATGATCCGACGCGCGCTGCAGCGGGGAGTCGGCGCGCCGCCGATCGCTTCGGGCTCGAGCTCCTCGCCGAGGGAATCGAGGATCGCCCGGACACGCAGATGCGTTTCCTCGCCGTCGCGCGCGCGCCAGCATCGCTCGAGTCCGGCGCTCCGGCGCGCAGTGCGGCGCTCTGCACCGTGCGCGATGTTGCAGGCGGACTGATCGCGGCGCTGCAACCACTCGCCAAAGCTGGCTTCAACGTGACACACTTCGTCGCGCGTCCCACACGAGAGCCCTGGCAGTACATGTACTACATCGAATTCGAGCACGACGCAGGTGATCCCGATGCGACGGACGCACTCGAAGCCGTGCGCAAAGCCGCGCTTACGTACCGCTTGCTCGGCACCTTCCCGCGCTGGAGCATAGACAACGCACCACCAGGCGGAGATTCACTGCTGACATGAGCTCCACTACAGACACACCGCTCACGGCACGTCCCTCGTGGCAGGCGCTCACCGCACATCACGAGGCAATCAGGGATGTGCATTTGCGCGAGTTGTTCGCGGCCGATCCGGCGCGCGGCGAGCAGATGACCGCGTCGGGCGGATCGCTCTTTCTCGACTACTCGAAGCATCGCGCGACACCCGAGACGCTGACGCTGCTCTTCGCGCTGGCGCGCGACTGCGGCCTCGTCGAACGGCGCGCGGCGATGTTCTCCGGCGAGAAGATCAACGTCACCGAGAACCGCGCCGTGCTGCACACTGCGCTCCGCGCGCCGCGCACGGCCACGATCATGGTGGATGGGGCGAACGTCGTTCCGCTCGTGCACGAGGTGCTCGACCGAATGCGCGCGTTTTCGAACGCGATCCGCAGCGGCGAGTGGAAGGGGTTCACCGGTCGTCGCATCCGCAACGTCGTGAACATCGGCATTGGCGGCTCCGACCTCGGTCCCGCGATGGCGTACCGTGCCCTCACGCACTACGCACAGCGCGATCTCACCGTGCGATTCGTCTCCAACGTGGATGGGACGGACTTCGTCGAAGCGACGCGCGATCTCGATCCGGCGGAGACGCTCTTCATCGTCTCATCGAAGACGTTCACGACGGTCGAGACGATGACCAACGCCGCGGCCGCGCGCGAATGGCTCCTGCGCGCGCTCAGCGATGAGCGCGCGGTCGCGCACCACTTCGTCGCGGTGTCGACGAACGAGAAGGCGGTGCGGGCGTTCGGCATCGATCCCGCCAACATGTTCGGCTTCTGGGACTGGGTGGGCGGCCGCTATTCGATGGACTCCGCCATTGGACTCTCGACGATGATCGCTGTCGGGCCCGACGCTTTCGCCGAGATGCTCGGCGGCATGCGCACGATGGACGAGCACTTCCGCGATGCGCCGCTCGAGAAGAACCTCCCCGTCATCCACGCGCTGCTCGGAATCTGGTACACGGATTTCTTCGGAACGCAGTCTGCCGCGGTGCTGCCGTACGACCAGTATCTCGCGCGCTTTCCGGCGTACCTGCAGCAGCTCGTCATGGAGAGCAACGGGAAGTCGGTGACGCTCGGCGGCGCGCGCGTGCGCTATTCGACCTCACCCGTGATCTGGGGAGAGCCTGGGACGAACGGCCAGCATTCGTTTCATCAGCTCCTTCATCAAGGCACGCCGCTCGTCCCGGTCGATTTCATCGGCTTCTTCCAAACGCTCAATCCGCTCGGCGCGCAGCACGATCTGCTGATGGCCAATCTGTTCGCGCAGGCGGCGGCGTTGGCGTTCGGAAAGACGGCGGCTGAAGTGCGCGCGGAAGGAACGGCGGAGCCGCTCGTGCCGCACCGCGTGTTCGAGGGGAATCGTCCGTCGAACGTCATCCTCGCGGACCGTCTCACCCCCGCGACACTCGGCGCGCTGATCGCACTGTATGAGCACTCCGTGTTCACGCAGGGGGTCGTCTGGAACATCGACTCCTTCGACCAATGGGGCGTGGAGCTCGGGAAGTCGCTGGCCACGCAGATCGCACCCGACCTCGCCCCGGGTGTCGATACCACCCCGGCGCATGACTCGTCTACTAACGCCCTCATCAAGCGTTACCGGGCTGCTCGCGGCTGACGGATCGGCGCCGAGCAAAGTGCGAGACTGAGTGCACAACGCCGTCGAGCGGGCGCGACATTGAGTCTGTGGAAGGAGATGTAAGTAGAAGCTGGGTAATGGTTTGACATTGCTCGCGCGACTGGCGCGAGAGTCGCAAAGCGGTTAGCGCAGGCCGTCTTTCCAACCTTCAGCCCCTCCTCGTAGTGTCCTTCATGGCGCGGTACGCCGACACGGCGCAGAGGCGAGAGCTGGACGACATCATCATCGTCGATCCGTTGACGATGCTCGAGGATCCCGTGCACGATCCGGCTGGGGTGGCATCGCGCGTGAGCGCGCCGGCGCCCACGCCCGCGACGCTGCTCGCGACCCCGGGCGGCGATCCCAATGCCGTTGCCCTGGCGCTCCAGCTGCTCGGCGATCCCGCGCCACTGGCCGTGACCGTGGATGGAATGTCGTTCACGATTCCCGGGTGGGAGCTGGGCTCACAGCGCGCCGACTCGATGGATGCTGAAGGACTTTCGTGTTGGGTGAGCGTGGACATCCTGCTGCTCGAGAACGGCCGCTACCTCGTGCGCGAGCATCGCGCGACGGAGGATGCCGACGGGATGATCGCGTCGGAGTCGAACGGCTCGATCATTGAGAGCGGCGCCGAGCTCCGCGCACACTGCTCCGAGCACTGCCCTGATCCGCTGCGCGCGGCGTCGCGGGTGGCGGCGCTGGACAACGCAATGCGTCGGTGGCCGCCACTGCGCAGCCCGTCCGGTCGCGCGCGCGCGACGCCGCTCGTGATTCCATTTCTGGACTGAGCGCGCGCCGCTTCTTTAGAAGGTCACGCCTGCGCTGATCGGCACGAACTGCATCGACTTCACGTCGGAGCTGCGCTCCGCGTAATCGCCGACGTTCGATGCGTGGAAGAGGATGTGATAGCGCGCCTCGACGAATCCGCCGAGTGTGCTGCTCAGCCCGAATTTCACTCCGGCTCCGGCGTTCACTCCGACTTTCGTCGCACTTCCCTGCGTTGCGTTCGCGGGCGCCGTCGCGCGCTCGGAATACGCACCGGCTCCTGCGATCAGATAGAACTTGGTCGGGCGATCGCTGCTGAAGGTGTAGATGAGATCCCCGCTGGCATCGATGACGCGGAAGTCGATTGGCTCGGGGCAGTATCCGTTGCCGCCGGGTATGAACGAGTGGGACACATGCGCCAACAGGTTGGGGGCCAGAAGGCATCCGTTCACGCCCCCGCTCCCTCCGAGCTGATGCCACTGTCCCTCGATGCGAACGCTCAGCGGCGACTCCGGCATGTCGAAACTCACGAGCGCGCCGAGATTCCATCCGGCGGTGGAGGCTTCGCTTAGGAGCCCGACGGGAGCGGTCACGCCGCCCATGACGCCGAAATGAACCGCGCGAGTCGCCTGCGCACCGAGTGCGACGGGCGTGAGCGAGGTGCATGCGAACGCCAGGGCAATCGTATTGGCGGTGAGTCTGCGTGTCATGCGCGCATCTCGCTCGAGTGATGCCGTCGCTCGTCTCTTCGACGCGACGCGGGTGTCAGGTGGAGACCCACTGTCGGTTCTGCGCGTCACCGCGCGCGCAAACAAACCGGGGTGACGCTTTCGCGCCACCCCGGTTTGGCCGTTGCCACTTCATTCCTGTCAGAAGGTTGGCGGCGGCGGCGGCGCGGGTTGGTTGGCGACGACGTTCACATCAACATAGTTCACCGATCCGCGATCGCGTGCGCGAACCGCGAGCACGTTAGTCCCACCGGGATTTTCAGGAACGAGGCGGGGATCGTGAAGTAGAGTGAATCCTTCGTCGCGCAGTTCTCGTGCGTCACGAATCCAGTCGAGCCATTGAAACTGTAGTTGCTGGCGTCGGTTCCCGAAAAAGTGGTAGAGCGGCTCACCCGTGGGTGCGACGGTCAGCGGCTTGCCGTTCATGATACACAACGATGTCGTTGTCGATCGCTGCGTTCACCACGAGCGGCGCGGTCCATCCCGCAGGAAGTGGGAAGCTCTTCAGCAGCAGCATGTCGGTGCCGACCACCCACGCATGATTCGGGCACGAATGCCGGATCGCTGTTGATCGCGCACACGGTGCCGCCGAGATCACCAGCTCCCGAAAGGACCATTCCCCGTGTTCCAGCCCGTGGGGGAGAAGCCCGGCTGCCTCGAAGCCCGCGTCATGCCCCTGCGGACCATCGAGGAACGTGTACGACGCACCGTACGGCACGACGTCGCCGCCGTTCGCGTTGTAGGTGATGCCGCCCGACGGATCGACCGCGACGGCCTGCGGAAAGCTCGAGCCGGCCGGTGCTGCCGCAAACGTGACCGTCGGATCTGCGTACGTGCCCACCGCCTGCGCCGTGTTCGCGCCCGGGTTGATCACCCAGCTGCTCGACGATGCAACGCCCGTGGCGTCCGTTGCGACGGGCGTCGTCGGAGTGATCGTGCCGCTTCCCGGCGTCACCGAGAACTGCACGTTCACCTTGGCGACGAGCGCGCCGAGCTGCGTCTTGACGAGCGCCGATGGCGGATTCTGTACAGGCGCTCCGGACGCACCGTTCTGCTGCGTGGGCGAGTTCGCCGTCATGTAGACCTTCACGTCCACACCGCCGAAGGGGCTGAACTTCTTCGTCGTCCCCGTGATGCCGCCGCCGGTCGCGTTTGCATTCGAGGGCGACATGAGATCCGCGAGAGCGGAGCCGAGCATCTTCGTTGCGCTTCGCACGTCACCGTTCGAGGCGAGATCGATCATGGTGCGCGGGCTCAGCGAGCCGGTGGTGATGCCGCACAGACCCGGAATCGAGTTGCCCGGATTCAGCACCTCGATGCCCGGCGTCGGCACGTTGTTCACCAGCTGCGTGACGTTGTGCGCGAGGTACACGGTCGCGGGCACAGTCGCCGCGCTCGGGCAGATTCCCGACGTTCACGTTCGAAAGCAGCGCCGTCTCCGGCGTCACCTTCACATCGGAGAATGGACCGTACTGATCGAGCGTCGTGTTGAGCGGCGTGCCCGTGAGTGGGCTGATCGTCACGACGACCGCGGGTCCCGAGAACGAATTCGGCGGAAGCTGCACACCCGCATTTCCGTCCTGCGTCACCACGTTCTGGGTGGTGGTGCTCGGAAACACGACCTTATTGACGGTCCCCGGATTGCTCGGATCGCCCGGAAGCACGAGTCCCGTGGTCGTCAGCCCCACCGTGCAGTACATCCCGTTCTCGAATGCGAGCAGCTGCGTGCGCGTGTTCGGCGAGAAGCCGCCGATCAGCTTCCCGGCATTGAAGCGCTGCAGGGTGAAGTCGAGCAGGCGGAACATGAGCGTCTGCGCATCCGCCGGATGCCTGGTGTTGATGTAGAGCAGAATCACCGCG
The DNA here is from genome assembly GCA_963792685.1 of uncultured Gemmatimonadaceae bacterium. Classification (GTDB taxonomy): domain Bacteria; phylum Gemmatimonadota; class Gemmatimonadetes; order Gemmatimonadales; family Gemmatimonadaceae; genus FEN-1250. The sequence goes on from CAWBWW010000001.1 coordinate 698,777, forward strand.
TATGCGGCGGCGGCGGTGATGCGATCGGGACCCTGGGGATACAGGCCGACGATCATCTGCGCCGTCTGCGTTACCGTGGGGCAGCCCGTCGGGACGATGCTCGCGGATGGCGGCGGAACCTCGGGCTCCGTAATGCCGCGACTTCCATCCGAGCATGCAGTAATGAGGACTGCGCTGGCCAGCACGGCCGCACATCCCCTGAACCATGAACGCACCATCTGTCGTACCTCCGAAACAGGTGACCTTCGTTTCACACGCCGCTTCGCGGCCCTTCCCCTGGAAACTGCCCGACACCTACTGCTTCGCCGTCACCACAAGGCGCTCGAATCGCGGATCGTCCGCGATGCTGCGCCACCGCCAATTGTTGTCCGAGTTGAACCCCACCGCTGCCGTCGGATTCGCCGACAGATAGATCGCGAGCGACTTGATCGCTGCGCTCTTGTCGCCGATCAGTGTCCACGCGAACGCGCGCGAATACTCGAGATCGCGAGTCGGATCCACTTCCGTTGGCGCACTCGCGTGCGCGACCACATGCTTCGCGCTGTCCGCGAGCCCTGCGCGCGCGATCACCGCTGCAACGCCGAGCTGGGTGCTCGCCGCCTCGAAGCGCCGCGAGGACTCCGGCGTGAGCTTCACCGCCGAATCCGCGAGCTTCCACGCCGTCGCGACATCCGGCGTCATCGCCTTCGTGCCCAGCAGATCGAGCTGACATTCCACGAAGCGCGCATCCGCCGGGAAGCGCTTGTTGCCGACCTCGCACCAGTGCGCCGCGTCCGTGAACTGCGCGTCGTCGAGCGAGAGCGTGAACAGCCGCCACACGATGATGTCGATGTTGCTCAGATATGCGTCCTGATCGTACGCGCGCCGCGCCGCGAGCTTCGCGCCCGTCACATCGTCGGTGCGCACGAGCAGTGAGCTCAGCACGCCCCATGCACCCGCCTGTGCGGGATTGATCTTGACCGCTTGCTCGAGATCCGCCTGCGCGCCGTCCAGCAGCTGCTTCGCCTTCGCGCCATCGGCTTCGAGCCCGAGCAGATAGCGCCAGTAGCGGAGCGTGCCGCGAAGCTCGAGCGCGTCGGGGTTGTCGGCAGCCAGCGAGAGCGCGGTGTCGGCGTGCGCGAGCCCGATGTCGATCCAGTGCGACGCCTTCGTCTGATCGTCGCCGAAGAAGCGCGACGCGCGATATGCCAGCGTTCCGCGCATCGTGGGCACCGCGACCCACTCCGGATCCAGCGCGCGCGCCTGCACCAGCAGCGTGTCGCCGCTCTTCACCTCGCGAAGCAGCGCAGCCGTGTCGCTCGCGTTTGCCGCACTCTGCTCGGCGCGCCCGTGCTGCTCCGCCTGTTGCAGCAGCGCCCACGCGTCCGCGCTCTTCGTCCCTTCGCGCTGCTCGCGCAGCAGCACTTCGCGCCCGAGCCTGCGCCGCAGGAACTCCGCCACGCGCGTCGCGAGTGAGTCGCGCAGCGCGAGCGTGTTTCCGCGCGGCTGCTCGAAGCTGGCGCGCTCGAAGTCCGTGCCCGTGCCATCCTTGAGGCGCACGCTCACGCGCAGCTTGTCCTTGTCCGGCTCGATCGATCCGACCACGAGCGTTCCGGCGCTCAGCGCACGCGCGATCGAGTCCGGCGCGACGCTGCTGTCGCGGAACGCCGCCGTTCCGTTCTGCGAAACGACGTCCAGGCCGGACACCGCGCTCAGTCGCGCGATGAGCGCCTCGGTCAATCCATCGGCGAGATACTTGAGGTCGTGCGTCTTGCTGTCGTCCTCGAAGTACATCACGGCAATGCGCCGCGGGTCGAGCCCCGTGCTCGCGCCGGCAGTGCGAATGTGCGCATTGCGCGAGTAGCGCCATGCACCAAGTCCCACGAGCGCGAGCGGCAGCACCACCGCCGCCACACGCAGCGCCGTCTTCTTGCGGCGCGCGGCGGGCGAGTAGGCCCGAATGGTCGACGTGGCGCTGCGCGCCGCCTCCACACGCCGCGAGTACGTCGCACCCTTCGGCCGCTGCAGCGCTTCCGCGAACGCGCCCGCAGTCCTGAAGCGGTCAGCCGGAATTTTGGCGAGCGCCTGCAGCACCGTGTCCTCGAGCTCGTCCGGGACGTTCTCGCGCACGATCGCGAGCGAGGGCACGCGGTCGAGCGTGTGCCGCGCGATGATCGATGCCGCCGTCGGCCCGACGAATGGCGGGGTTCCCGCAATCATCTCGTAGAGCACGCAGCCGAGCGCGTAGACATCGCTGCGGCCGTCGATGTCCTTCTCGCCCATCGCCTGCTCGGGGCTCATGTACGTGGGCGTGCCGAGCGCTATTCCGGTCTTCGTGAGCTTCTCGTCGCCCATCGCGCTGATCGCGTGCGCGATGCCGAAGTCCGCGACGATGGCGTGCCCCTCGTCGAGGAGGATGTTCTCGGGCTTGATGTCGCGATGGACGATGCCGTTCCTGTGCGCATAGTCGAGCGCGGACGCGACCTCGATCGTGATCTGCACCGCCTCATCCACCGAGAGCTGCCGGTCGCGATCGAGCCGCGCGCGCAGCGATTCTCCCGCGATGAACGGCATCACGTAGTACAACAAGTGATCCGGCGTCTCTCCGGAATCGTAGAGCGCCAGTACGTGTGGATGACTGATTTTCGTGGCGAGCTGGATTTCGCGTCGGAAGCGTTCCGGTCCCAGTGCCATCCCCAGGTCCGGAAGCAGCACCTTGATAGCCACCTCGCGATCGTTGGTCAGATCCTTCGCGAGGTACACCGTCGCCATTCCACCACGTCCCAGCTCGCGCACGATCTCGTACCGCCCTTCGAGAGCGGCCTTGAGCCGTTCGAGATCGTTCGTCACCGCGTGCCCGTGCCCTGCGTTAAGAGACGCTAAGCAGCGAAGATAGGGATTCCATCAATAATCTGCCAGCAGCGAAACGTAATCTTACGGGCGAGCCCGCTGGCCTAGCGGGAGCTGGTCGAATCCGATGCAGGGGCGCTGCGATATACCATTCCACCCTTCATCACGAAGGCAGGCTTCTCGAGTACCGTGACATCGCTCAGCGGATCGCCGCGCACGGCGATCAGGTCGGCCCAGGCGCCCGGCTGGAGGGTGCCCACCTTGTCCGACCAGCCCAGGAGGTCTGCGGCGTTGGAGGTGGCCATCTGGATGGTCTGGAGCGGCGTGAGCCCGAGCTCGAGGAGATACTTGAACTGCTTCGCATTCGTGCCGTGCGGGTAGACGCCGGCATCCGTGCCGAACGCCATTTTCACCCCCGCTGCGATCGCGCGTCGCCAGTTCACGTTCTGCGCCTTCCTGAGCTCGCGCTCCTTCGCGATCATCTTGTCCGGGAGCCCGATCTCCTTGCCGTGCTCGAGGATGTAGGCGTCGGTGTAAATGTCCGGCACGAGGTAGGTGCCGTGCTCCTTCATGAGCCGAACGCCCTCTTCGTCCACAAGCCCGCCATGCTCGATCGATGCGACACCCGCACGCGTCGCACGCTTGATCGCCTCGGCGCCATGTGCGTGCGCAGCAACCTTGCGCCCCCAGGTCGTCGCCTCCGCCACGATCGCGTTGAGCTCCTCCTGCGAGTACTGCGGCGCGCCCACCGCCTCCTCCTCCGAGAGCACGCCGGCACTCGCGAGCACCTTGATCCAGTCCGCGCCATATTTGACGTTCACGCGCACTGCCTTGCGCACCTCGTCCACGCCGTCCGCAATGTTGGAGCAATGCTCGAAGTGGAGGTACGGCGAGAAGCCGTTCAGGTCCCCGTGGCCGCCCGTCGCGCTGAGCGCGAGCGTCGCCACGAGCATCCGCGGCCCTTCCACCTCCCCATCGTTGATCGCGTTGCGCAGCGCGACATCGATGAGCTCCGGCGCTCCGACGTCGCGCACCGTCGTGAATCCCGCCTCCAGCGTGCGCTTCGCGTAGATGTGCGCACGCACAGCCGCGTCGATCGGACTGCGACGAAAGAGCTCGGTGTAGTAGTCATGGCTCTCACCGGTCAGATGCGTGTGCACATCGATGAGCCCCGGCAGCACCGTCGCGTTACCGAGATCGATCACCGTCGCACCGGCGGGCACTGCGCCTCCCGATGTCACCGACGTGATCCTCCCGCTGTCGACGACGATCACCGCGTTGTCGATGCGCTTTCCGGTGCGCGGCTCCACCACGTGTGCGACGCGTATGGCCGTGCGCCTGGGCGGGGGCGCACCGTCGCTCTGGGCGCGCGCGGGCAGGGCCAGCGCCGCGAGAGAGATCGTCGCACAGAAAATCGAGAGCGTGAAGCCGGAGCGCGTCATGGAGTGAACGTTGAAGAGTCGGAGAGCTGATTGTTGCGGAACGCCGCGTTTTCCTTTGCCGCCTTGATCTCGAGCTCGAGCTCGTCGATTCGCGCCTTGAGCGCCGCGTCATAGCCCGCGTGCGCGCTCTCGACGATCGACGTCGCCGCCTGTCCGGCCCCGTTGAGCGCGGCGCTCGACGACTGCTCCACACCCGTGACGTTGCCGTGCGCTCCGAAGGTGAGCGCCATCTTCCCGGCGCCCAGCACCTGCGTTCCAAACGCAATGTGCAGAATGGGATCCGCCGCCGACACGAGCGGCACGATGCGCTCTTCGGCCACCGAGAAGGTTGTGTTGCGCGCATCGATCGCGTCGGGAACGTGCACGCGAATCACGCGCATCACCGGCTCGCGGAAATAGATCTTCGCGCACACCGAATCGGAACCGGTGCACCCCGTGGCTGCGCCGCGTGCGTTCGGCGCGGGCTCGAGCGCGCTCGTGGGCTCGGGAACCGGCGACACCGACACGAACAAATTCGCGAGCGTGAACAGATCGAGATCGTGCGTGAACGTGGCGTCCTGGCGCGCGATCGCGGACCAGGTCGCGCTCGGGTCCGGCGCCGGCGGGAGCTCCGTGAGATCGAAGGTCCGCACGACGTGCCGGGTCGCAACCGGCACGGGCTTCGATTTGGCCGCGGTCGCGCAGCTGGTGTCACGTCCCGCGGTAAGCCCGCCGCGCGTGAGCGCGCCGATCACTCCCGCGACGCCCTTTGCTATCACTGAGACGATGGCGCCGCGCTGGTCCGTGCCGCTGTAGTTGAGCGACGTGAGCACGCCGGTGTCGCTCACCTTCATCCCGAGTGTCTGATCGACGAGCCCCGACGGGGTGAGGCCGAGCCGGTACGTCTGACGGCGGTCGGGAACCGTGGTGATGGTGAGCGTCCAGGCCGTCGCGAGCGAATCGTGCGGCTCGCACACTCCGCCGCGGCCGCGCACGACCTCGTGGAACTGGCTCACCTTTGCGTCCACGGTGATGAGGTCCCGCGTAACGAAATAGCGCAGCCCCTCATCGGGCACGTGGGCGGCATTCGAACGGGCCGCTCGTGCTGAGAGTACCCGGGGAGGCGCACGCAAGAGCCGACGTCGACAACAGGAAAAGGATTACTCGGGCCTGGCGCGGCATGAATCCTCCGTAGTCATGCTCGAGTGAAGCGTGCGGCGATTACGATCGTCGGTCATATGATAGGCTCGCCACGCACGCTCGGCTACTTCGCGTGCGGCACGCGGTGGGAGGTGCCCAATGACCGAAGGTCGGCGGTTGCTCGTGTCACGGAAGGTCTTTCACAGTGCGGTGGCTCGCGCGCTGTTCCTTCCTGCGCTGGTGTGTACCGCCCTCGCCGCCCGCTCCGCCCCGCTCCCGCCCACATCGATCCCGGTTCGCGTGATTCTCGTCGCGAACGACGTGCGCGATTCGATGAACGTCGTCTTCCTCCACTCGACGTCCGGCTGGAAGAAATACCATCCGAACGTGAGCGCCATGAACTTTGGGCGTGGCACCCCGATCTGGCGGGAAACGATGCGCTGCCTACACGGCAAGGTATCGACTGACACGCTGTGGATTACTTCCTGGGAGGCTCCGCGCGGAGAACGTGCATTTGCCGCGGCAGTAACGGGCGAGTGTGACGACAGCGACGACGCAGTAGGCAGTTGGCATACGCATCCTTGGCGTGCCGATAGTGCGGACCACCCGCTAAAAACGCGGGGTCTCTCGATAGGCGATCTCCGCGCATTCCGCGCGAGCTCTGACCGGATTTCCCTCGCACAGTGGGATCGCGACTCGATCTCCGGCGCCGTCCGGGCGTTCAACGGGTCGCTCCAATATCCCATTCAAGTCCAGGTCGAGCTTCGCGCCGACCTCGACAATGGCCCTGCCCAGCCCGATTCGGCTGTAAAGCCCTGAAAACGGCGGGGTGAAAGTGATGCCCCCGCAGGCCCACCGAATCGCACCACGAGAGCCGAGGCAAAACCGTAACGCATTGTGGCACAATGCCATATAGGTTAGGTTAGGCGCCCTCGCTTGCCCGGGATAGGCGTGATGATGTGCGTCCGGCACGTGATAGACTCTGTGATACATCTCACCATACATTGCGGGTCTGAAATTCCCGCAGGACTTACCCCCATTCGCCGGCACTCGTCCCGCGACGAGCTCCGGCATCTTCTTTGGCCAAATACAGCGAGCTCAGCAATCCTGAAGGGGATGACCCCACGTCGCCTCGTCCGGCACATCGCGTGTCCAGCGGTGTGGGGATTCCGCGCGCGTTGCTGACATCGCTCGAGGAGCATCTCCTCTCGCTGCCGGGCGTCTCGCTCGCGCGCGTCGAAGTGCGGCCGACCGGCGAGATCGTAGGAATCCACCTGATGGTCACCGCGGGCGTCGACACCAGCGAGCTGATCAGCTCCGTGGACGAATCGCTGCGCACGACCTTCAATCTCACCGTCGCTTCCGACCGAATTTTCGTCGCGCACGTGAACGCCCGCTCGGGCGCGACCCCCGCGCGCCCGGTCGAGATCAGCGCGCCGGCCGAGCAGCGCCGCACCCCCGACCTCCTCACTGCGGACAGCTCCGAGTCGCCGCGACTGGGCCGGCGCGTCTATTTCGAGGATCTGGAGGTGCGCCGCTCGCGCGTCTCAGGGATTACCTGCCGCGTGTCGCTGCGGAAGGGCGCGCTCGTGCTGAGTGGCGAGGTGACCGGCGCGAGCTCCGAGCGCTCGCGCGCGGAGCTCGCCTCCCGCGCCACCCTCGCCGCACTCGGCGCCGCCGACGTCGCCGCGCAGACGGCCGCGATCGAGCACGTGCTCCTCGTCGACTCTCTCGAACGGCGGTACGTGGTCGTGGCCGTCGCCGCGCGCCGCGGACGCGAGATCGTTCCGCTCACCGGCGTCTGCGAAGTACGCGAGGACGTCGAGACCGCGGCGGTACTCGCGACACTCTCTGCCACCAACCGCTGGCTCAACCAGTACTAGGCCTCGCGTGACGAGAGGGTAAGTCTCCCGAACACTCCGCTCCGCCGCCGTTCATTCCAGCCAAAATTGACTTCCCGGCATCTCATCGATAAGCTCTCTGTAACTGAGAGCTCGTCGGAGCGTCCGTCGTGACCACTGATTCCAGCGACATCATTCGCGGCACCGCGGACATGCTCATTCTCAAGCTTCTGGAGATCGAGCCGATGCACGGGTGGGGGCTGGGACAGTCCATGCAGCGCCTCTCGCGCGACGCGCTGCGAATTCAACCCGGTGCGCTGTACGCGGCGTTGCACCGCCTCACGCGCGAGGGCTGGATCAGCTCCGAGTGGCGCGTCACGGAAAACGGGCAGCGCGCGCGCTACTACCGCGTGACCGCAGCCGGACGACGCCGACTCGTCGCCGAGACAAAGGCCTGGAAGCGTCTGGCCGGCGGAGTCGAACTCATTCTCTCCGTGCGCTGAGGATCACTCACATGCAGCGCTGGATTCACGATCTCGTGTTTCGTGTGCGAGCACTCTTCAAGCGCAGCGCTGCCGATCGAGAGTTGGATGAAGAGCTTCGATTTCATCGCGCAATGGATGTCGCGTCGCTCCGCAAACGCGGGCTGTCGGAGTCACAGGCAGAGTGGGAGGCAGGACGGTATTTCGGCACGCTTGCGTCGGAGACCGAGCGCGCACGCCAAGGGTGGGGCGTCTCTCTGCTCGCAGAACTGGTCGCCGACGCACGCCACGCGCTGCGCCAGCTGCGGCGTCGCCCCGGCTTCACCGCGATCGTGCTCGTGGCACTCGGGCTCGGGATTGGCGCGAGTGTGGCGATGGTCAGCATCGTCGACGGTCTGATTATTCGCAGCCTGCCGTACGCAAATGCCAGTCGCGTTTACGCCTTCTGGATGGACGGCTCGTGGACCGGCGAAGAGTATGACTTTCTGCGCGCACGCCTCGGGATCTTCGACCAGATGGCGGTCTACTCCACGGACGCTGCTCCGTACGCGCCGAAGGTGGGCGCAACGGGAGCTACTGTGCTGCCATTCGTGCTGGGCGCGTCGACGTTGTTCGACGTGCTTGGCGCGCATCCGGCGATCGGTCGGACATTCGACGCGAACGACGATCGGCCTGGCGCACCACCCGTGATAGTCATCAGCGACGCCGTCTGGCGGCAGGATTTCGGCGGTGACCCGAGCATCATCGGACATCAGCTCCTGCTCGACGGAGAGCTGGCGACCGTGATCGGTGTCATGCCGCGCGGATTCTTCTTCCCAACTCCCGAGATACGCGCCTGGCGCCCGCTCCAACTGGATCCGGCGAACAAGATGTACAAGGTCGGATATCTGACTCTCGTGGCGAGCACGAAGCCGGGCGCGACCTCGGCCCTCGTCAACGGCGAAGTACAGCGCCTCGCCAATCTGCTCGGCACACGATTCACATATTCGGAGGCGGGCGACAAAACGAAAGGGGCGCACGCAATTCCAATCCGCACCTATCTGCTCGGCGATGTTCGGACGCCATTGCTGCTCTTGCTCGGCGCGGTGGCGCTGCTGCTTCTGATCGCGTGCGCCAACGGAGCGGCGCTGATTCTCGCGCGGACGACTGATCGCGCCGGTGAAATGGCCGTGCGTACCGCGCTGGGCGCGGGCGCCCCACGTCTCGCACGGCAGATTCTCACCGAATCCCTGGTGCTCGCGCTCTGTGCCGCGATCATGGGCTCCGTGCTCGCCAGCGCGGGCTTCCGCTTGCTGGTCACGCGACTCCCGCTTCAGCGGGAATTCGGCAGCACCGTCGCGATCGGATGGATTTCGTTCGCTACCGCATTCGCGCTCGCACTCGTGATCGCAATCATTGTCTCCATCGTGCCGGTTCGACACCTGCTTCGCGGCAGCCGCGAGCTCGGCGTCACTCGTGAGCGAAGTGATGCCGGAGTTCATCATGGCGCGCTTCGCGTGCACGACGCGATCATCGCGGCGCAGGTGACGCTCGCCGTGCTGCTGGTGGTCGGCGCCACGCTGCTCATTCGTACCGTCGAACAGCTCCGCGACATTGATCCCGGGTTCGATGCGCACGGCGTGACGACGTATAATCTCGTGCCCCCATCCGGCATGCCGGAGCAGTCGCAGCGCCAGTTCTATCGCGACGTGCTTGCGCGCATCGCGTCGCTCCCAGGCGTGCGGCAGGCGGGGATGACGAACCGCTTGCCACTGCGGGATCTCGGCTACGAGCTCAACGTGGCAGTCGAGGACCGACCCGACCTCGCCGGCGCCAAACGTCCGAACAGCCTGTATCGCACGGCAACACCGGGCTTTCTGGCGGCGATGGGCATGCGTCTCGGTGCGGGGCGCGGCATCGACTCGACCGACACGAGCGGACCGCCCGTGGTGCTGATCAGCGAGTCATTCGCGCATCGCATGTGGCCAGGCCGCAGCGCAATTGGCGAACACATCACGGAGCACTGGGGACCGGAACCAGTGACGCGCGAGGTCGTGGGCGTGGTGCGCGAGACGCACATGACGGGGCTCACTGCCGAGCCTCCGTTCGCAATGTGGCTTCCGCTCGAGCAGGCGCCAGTACGGCAGGCCGGTGTGCTCGTCGTGCGCTCCTCCGCTCCACCGGCCGTCGTCATGCCGCTGATTCGTCGCGAGATCGCCGCGCTCAATAGCGAAGTGGCCGTCTCCCGTGTGCAGACGATGGAGGACGTGGAGTCGACTGCACTCGCGGCGCCACTGCGGCTGCGGTTCTTCTTCAGCGCGTTCGCGGCACTGGCATTGTTTCTCGGTGCGATCGGGGTGTACGGCGCAGTGTCATACGCGGTGGCGCGCCGGCGAGCGGAGTTCGCTGTGCGAATGGCACTTGGCGCGTCGCCAAGCATTGTGCTGCGCGAAGTGCTGGTGCTGGGCATCATGCCCGTGGTGGTCGGCGTGTGCGCAGGCTCCATTGCTGCATTGGGCGCGAGTCGGTTGGTAAGTGGCATTCTCTACGGAGTGAGACCGACTGACCTGGTGAGCCTTTCGGTCGCTGCACTCGCGCTGTTGATCGCCGGTGCCGCCGCTGCGTTCCTGCCAGCGCTGCGCGCGGGGCACACGAATCCGGTGGAGGCGCTTCGCGGAGTAGTGAACTGACAGCGAGCTGCGTCGCGCCCTCTGAAACCCGAGTAGCTCCCGAGCGTAGAGTCATGAGCCATGTGTGCAGCTGGCCACGACTATCGCTGGGGACGCATTCCATGAAGTGGGGTTGTTACATCGCGACGTTGCTGTTCGCCGTGCCGCGCACGGCACGTGCGCAGGACGCGCCCATTCCGATCGACTCCGCGAAGGCGGCATTCGCCGAAGAGAAATCGCTCTGCTCTACCGATGCCGGCAAGCTCTGGGGCGTGTCGCTCTGCGGGCCGATCATGTTCGTGGACGCGCCGAGCAGATCGATCGTGGCGAACGAGTCCGATGGAAAGGGGGTGCTCGCGCCGAAGGCGGGTGCGTTCGAGGGGGTCATGCCCGCCGATCAGAACATTCTCCAATACTGCGGTGGAGTGGTCGGGGCGCAGGTGGACGCAGATGCTCTGGCCGCTGCCAAGTGATGCGCGGCTTCGTGCGACGCTCATCATGAACGAGCTGTTTCACCGAATTCAGGATCGCCTCGCCCTGCCGAAGCAGCGGGACGGTGACAACGCGCACCTCGATGAGCTGGAGGGGCGCTATTCCATGCAGCTGGAGTGGCGAGCGCTCGCGCGTGCGCTCGAGGCGCGCGGCGATTCGGAACGGCGGGAAGCCGCGCGCGATGCGCTGCTCTTTCGCGCGGAGCGGTACCGGCGCTTTCCCAATGCGCAGGCGCAGGAACATGGCCTCGAGCAGAACGAGGGGCTGGCCGAGTATACGGGGGTGAAGCTGGGGAATCCGACGACGGAGCTGCAGACGCAGATGGCGCTACGAGATCTCCGCTTGCACGTGAGCGACGCGACGTTCGTGCGCTCGTGCGCGTACGCGACGGGGCCGGCGTATGGATTGTTGCTCGATCGCTATGCGCCGGGATGGCGCACGCGACTCGCGAGCGGGCAGAGTCTCGACGCGATGCTGTCGCGCGCGCTGCGCGTGCCTGCGGGCACCGCGAGCGCGCAGCTCACGGCTTCGCGCGCGGAGAGCTACGGTGGCGCTGCGCTGCGCGCCTCGGAGGTGGAGCGCGACACGAAGCGGCGGCAGCTGCTGTCCGCCGATAGCGCGAAGTTCGTGACTGGTCCGGTGCTGACGCTGATCTTCCGTCACATGAACGTGCAGTTCAATCCGAGCAACCTGCAGCCCCTTGGGAGTGCGGGCACCGTCTACCCGACGATCCGCGTAACCGACGACTGGGGCGTGATCGAAGGGAAGAACGGCGCTCTGATGAAGCCGGACTGGAGCGCGCTGGTCGTGACAGCGCCGTCATCGCCTGACGGACGCGCGATCGCGGGCAATGGATGGACCCTTCAGCTCAAAGATGGATGGAGGCTCGTTCCGGGCGCGCGCGCCGGGGATTATGTTCTCGCGTCCCCGTAACGATTCACGCGCACCGTGATACCAATGAAGAATCTCTTCGAACCTGCACGCGCGACTGAGCTCAAGGAGCGGATCGCGCAGCTGCGCTCCGACAGCGAGCGTCGATGGGGCACGATGACTCCTGCGCAGGCGCTCGCGCACTGCTCACTCGGAGTGGAGATGGCGCTGGGCGACACCTTGCCGTCACGCATGTTCATTGGGCGACTCATCGGCGGCTTCGTGAAACCGTTGGCGCTCGGTGACGACAAGCCGATGAAGAAGAATTCTCCGACGGCACCCTTTCTCGTCGTCCACGAGGAGCCCGAGATTGCTGCCGAGCGGGCGCGATTGAGCACGCTGGTCGATCGCTTTGCGAACGGCGGATCGAAGGGATGCACGACGCATCCACACACGTTCTTCGGGCACCTCACGCCTGAGCAATGGGCGATTCTGATGTACAAGCACATCGATCACCATCTGCGCCAGTTCGGCGCCTAGCTCAACGACTTCTTCCACCACACTGGTTCATGCGCATCGCCATCGGATCCGATCACGCGGGCTTTCTCCACAAGGCGCGCATCAAGGACATTCTCGCGCGCTGGGGGCACGAGGTGACGGACTTTGGCACCGACTCCGACGCGCCGGTGGACTATCCGCTGTTCATCCGCCCTGTGGCGCTCGCGGTGGCGCGCGGTGAGTACGAGCGCGGCATTGTGCTCGGCGGCTCCGGGAATGGCGAAGCGATCGTGGCGAACCGCGTGCCGGGCATCCAATGCACGCTGTGCTGGAACGTGGAGTCGGCGCGCTTCGCGCGGCTGCACAACGACGCGAACGTGCTCTCGATCGGGGAGCGGCTCGTCCCGGCCGAGGATCTCGAGCCGATCCTCAAGGTGTGGTTCGAGACGCCATTCGAGGGCGGACGGCACCAGCGGCGCATCGACGAGATCGACGCGGTGTAGCGAACAGCGGTCGGGCAATACCGCAGCCTAGTCGGCCAGCTCCGGACGACCGCGCACCGTCATCATCGTTCCGTTGAGCAGCGTCACGACCTCGCCCTCGCCCGACTCGGCGTCTCCTGGCGCATTCGCGAATGCACGCATCTCGCCCGTCACGACGGACAGCGTGCGTCCCGCGCGTACGACTTCGCCGTGCGCGCGAAACCAGGCGCCGCGCGCAGGCGCGAGCAGCTGCACCTTGAACTCCACACTCAGCACTGCGACGCCGGGCTCCATCAGGCTGAGCGCCGCATAACCACAGGCGCTGTCGACGACCGCGGCGACGATCCCGGCGTGCAGGAAACCGTGCTGCTGCGTGAGATCGGCGCGGAACGGAAGCGTAAGCTCGACCACTCCCGGCTCAACTCGAGCCATCGTCACGCCCAGCGTGTGCATCGCCGCTTGCCGCGCGAAGCTGGCGCGCACGCGACGCTCGAAGTCCGGATCGCGCGGCGCGTGCGTCATCGTTTTCTCATCAGATCGCGTGATGCGGAAGTGCCATCTCGCTCTGGGGTGCGTCGACCAGCTTCTCGCTCACCTCCCACAGCCGCTTGCGCGCGCTCACGTCGTACGAGCGCGGCGATGACCGCTTCGCTTTTTCCTTCACGTAGAATCCGCCGCTCAAGCCCTCCACCGCGGGCGAGCTCGCGAGAAATACCGGCGTCACCGCGCCCTGCTCCGGCGTGAGCAGAAACGGCGAGATCAATCCGTACAGCCACCAGGGCAGTTGGCGCAGCATGTCCGTCGCGACGGCGCCAGGATGCACACAGTTCGCGGTCACGCCACTGCCTTCCAATCGCTCAGCCAGCTCGTACGTGAAGAGCACATTCATCAGCTTCGTTTTTCCGTACACCAGAAATCCACGGTAGCGTTTCTCGCTCTGCAGATCATCGAAGTCAATTGGTCCGGTCGACTCGGCGGCCGATGCCACGGTGACGATGCGCGATGGCGAGCCGGCGCGGAGCAGCGGGAGGAGCTCGCGCGTGAGGAGGAACGGCGCGAGATGGTTCACCGCGAAGGTCAGCTCGAATCCATCCGCGCTCAACGTGCGAGGTTTCTTCGCGACGCCCGCATTGTTCACGAGCACGTGGACCGCAGAGTGACGCCGCGCGATCTCCGCCGCGCCTTTGCGCACGGAGTCGAGCGAAGCGAAATCCGCGAGCACCCAGCTCACGTTCGGATTGTGCGTCGCCCGCGAGATCTCCTCGGCGGTTCGCGCGGCCCGCGTGGTATCGCGCGCGACGATCACGACGTTCGCGCCCATGTTCGCGAGCGCGAGCGCGATCTCCTTTCCGATCCCGGCGGTTGCGCCCGTCACGACGCATACCTTCCCGGTCATGGGGCGCGTCTCGTCGCTCACGAGTGGCGCTCCGCGATGACGGCCGGGTATGTTGCGCAGCGCTCCGTTTTCGTGCTCGGCATGCGCCCAACCTCGCTCACGAACAGGATCCGCACAACCGCATGCAGCCAACCACGCTCACTCGAACGCTCTCCGTGGCGCTCCTCGCCGGAACGGTGCTCCTGGCCGGCGGCGCCGCCATGCATCCGATCCTCTCGGGCAACGGCTCGATGGAGCTCGGCATGATCGGCGGGATGCCGATCTGGCGCACGATGCATCTGTGCATGCTCGCTGGAACGGGGCTGATCGTCGCAGGCATGTGGGTGCGGCTCATTGGTGTGCCTGCGAGCACGACCACGAACGCGGCGGTTACCGCGGCGCTCGCGATAATAACCGTCGGCATCGCCCTCGATGCGGTGAACACGACATTCATGGCCGGACCTGCGTGGCGCATGGCGCACGCGCTTGCCGCGGGCGACACGTCGGTCACGCGCGAGTTCGAGCTGATGCACCCGGTCGGGCTCATGACGGCGCGCTTCGGCAACTATCTGATCGCGCTCGGCGCACTTCTGCTGGGGGCGGCCGAGTGGATGACGGTGGGACGGCCGCGATGGCTGGCGGTGCTTGCGTGGATCGCAGGCGTGGGCGGACTCGTCGGCGTGATCTTCTTCGACGAGTCGCGACCCGAGATGCTCGGCGCTGTGTCGCTGTTGTGCGGCTGGCAGGTGGGGGCGGCGATCGTCGCGCTCGGATCGCCGCGCCCCGCAGAGCAGAAAGGCTAGTCCTTGAGGATCTCGCGCGCCGCGTTGTAGCCGCACGCGCCCATGACGCCGCCGCCCGGATGCGTGGCGGCGCCGCAGAGATAGAGATTCTTGATCGGCGTGCGGTACTGCGCCCATCCCGGCAGCGGCCGCATGAACGAGAGGCTGCTCAGCGACATCGTCCCCTGCATGATGTTGCCACCGGTGAGGCCGTAGCGCGCCTCGATGTCGCGCGGCGCGAGCACCTGCCGGTTGATCACCGATTTCTTGAAGTTCGGCGCGTACTCGTTGAGGATGTCGAAGCAGCGATCGGCGAACTTCTCCTTCGCTGCGTTGTACGCCTCGGGCGTGTCGGCGCCCTTCACGTTGTACGGGAAGTACTGGATGAACATCGACATCAAGATGCTGCCCCGCGGGCGCGACGGTCTCGTCGATCACCGACGGGATCGTGCACTCGAGAATCGGATTCTCCGCCGGCTTACCATACTTCGCATCGTCGAACGCGCGCTCGATGTAGTCCATGTCGGGCGAGATGTGGATCGTTCCGCGATGCTGCGGTCCCGCCTGCGCGCCCGGCACCGACGTGAAGTTCGGAAGCTCGCTCAGCGCGACGTTGATCTTGAGGCTCGCGCTCGCATAGTCGAGTCCCTTCACACCCGCGACGAAATCCGCGGGGAGATCTTTCTCGTCGCAGAGCTTGAGGAAGGTGACGTTCGCGTCGGCACCCGACACGACTTTGTTGCCGCGAATCTCGGTGCCGTCCTTGAGCACGACACCAACCGCGCGACCGTCCTTCACCAACACCTTCGCAACTTCGGCGTTCACTCGAATCTCCGCGCCCTTCGCCTTGGCGGCACCGGCGATCGAGTTGCTGATCCCACCCATCCCGCCGCGCACGTAGCCCCACACGCCGCGCACGCCGTTGCACTCACCCATGACATGGTGAAAGAGCACGTACGCGGTGCCGGGCATCGACGGCGCGGCCATCGCGCCGATTACGGCATCGGTCGCGAGCGTGACCTTGAGATTCTCCGACTCGAACCAGCGATCGAGAATCGGACGCGCGGCGCCAGTGAGAATCTCGATCGCGGCCGCGCCCTCGGGTCCCATCTTCTTGAACTTCCAGGCGAGCTTGCCGAGGTGGCCGAGATCGGCGGCGCGCATGTTCCATGGGCTTGGTGGCGTCTGCATGAGCGTCGGCTCGATGAGGTCCGCGCAGCGCTCGAGCATCGCCTCGTACTTGGGGAGCGCGTCCGCATCCTTGCGCGAGAACTTGCTCACCTCGCGGTGCGTCATCTCCTTGTCGGGGCCCATCATGAGCGAGCGGCCGTCGAGGAATGGCGAGAACGACGATGGACTGCGCGGCAGCAGCTCGAAGCCAAAGCGATGCAGCTCGAGCTCCTTGATGATCTCCGGACGCAGCAGGCTGTTGACGTAGGCGGCGGTAGACACCTTGTAGCCGGGCCAGATCTCTTCAGTCACGCATGCGCCGCCGACGAGCTCACGTCGCTCGAGCACGCATACGGATTTCCCTGCGCGCGCGAGATACGCTGCACAGACGAGCGCGTTGTGGCCCCCGCCGATCAGAACGACGTCGTAGCTCTTCGCCATAGATAGTCGAAATAGAAAAGAGAGAGGGCAGGATCGCCCGGAATCGCGGAGCGTGGAGCCAGCTGTCGCGCGGCATGCGAGCCGCGGGTGCGGCCGAGCCCGCGGGTAATGTATACAATTACGGGGCTTTGTACACCGTGCCGGTTTTCATCACGAATGCCACCCTCGCGAACTTCCCGACGTCCGCGAGACCATCACCTTCCACCGCAACGAGATCCGCGGATTTCCCCGGGGCGATCGAGCCGACCTTGTCCTGCCAGCCAATCAGCGTTGCCGCGTTGATCGTCGCGGCCTGCATCACCTGCATCGGCGTCATGCCGCCGTACTTGATCATGAGCGGGAATTGCTGCGCGTTCTCGCCATTCGGGTAGACGCCCGAGTCCGTGCCGAACGCCATCTTCACGCCCCCGGCCACCGCCTTCCGCAGCCCCGCGTGCTTCATCACCGCCATCGCCGAGTCCTTGCGCATGATCTCCGGCGACCACCCCTCCCGCTTGCCCGTCTCCTCAATGTACTCCATGTCGATCAGGTCCGACACGAGATATGTCCCATGCTCCTTCATCAGTCGGATCGACTCGTCGTTGAGCATCGAGCCGTGCTCGATCGACGCGACACCCGCGCGAATTGCCGCGTTGATCCCCTCGGTGCCGTGTGCGTGCGCCGCGACGCGCGCGCCGTACTTCGCGGCCTCGGTCACCGCCGCATGGATCTCCTCTTCGCTGTACTCCTGGACTCCCGGCTTCGTCCCCGCCGCGAGCACCGCGCCCGTCGCGATCACCTTGATCATGTCGGCGCCGTGATTCAGGATCTCGCGAACGCGCTGGCGAATCTCGGTCGCGTTGTTCGCGACGCCGAGCCGCATGTCGGGCGGGAGCGTGACATCCGTCGCCTGGCCCGTCACCTCGCCGCCGCCGGTGCTCACCGTGATGTACGCGCCCGCCACCGCCATGCGCGGTCCCATCACGAGGCCCGCGTTGATGTAGTCACGGAGCGCGACGTCGAGATACGCGCGGAACGTTCCGACATCACGCACCGTCGTGAACCCCGCGAGCAGCGTTCTCCGCGCGTGCACCACGCCGTCGAGCTCCTCCTGCCCTGCCGAGCGCTCGAGCGGCACCATGTAGTCCGACGACGTTTCGGCGCCGATCTGATGCGAGTGACAGTCGATGAAGCCGGGCGTGACCGTGTACTTCGACAGGTCGATCACCTTCGCGCTCGAGGGGAGTGCCCCGGTGCCGCTTCCACGGAGACGATCTTGTCGCCGCGCACCACGATCACCTGATCGCGAAGCACCTTCCCGTTTTCAACATCCACGAGCCAGCCGGCGCGAACCGCCGTCACGACGGTGCTGTCAGGCGGCAAGAAGGGCGGCTTCATGAAATCGGGCGTGATCATCTGCGCTCGTGAAGCGTGCGCAGAGAGCGCGAGCGCGAGCCCCGCGATGATCGTGCGGCGAGTGATCGGAATCATGGCGCCTTGTAGACGGTTCCAGTCTTCATCACGAACGCGACGTTGGTGAAGCGGCTGATGTCCGCGACGCCATCGCCCTCGACAGCGATGATGTCCGCGCTCTTGCCCACCGCGATGGAGCCGAGCTTGTCCTGCCAACCGATGAGCGTGGCGCCGTTGATCGTCGCGGCCTGGAGCGCCTGCATCGGCGTCATCCCGTACTTCACCATGTACGGGAGCTGCCGTGCGTTGAGCCCGTGCGGATAGACGCCCGCATCGGTGCCGAACGTCATTTTCACGCCCACGGCGACGGCCTTTCGGAAGCCAGCCCGCTGCGCGTCCGTGGTCTCATCGTTCTTGCGGAGAATCTCGGCCGACCATCCCTGCTGCCGTCCGATCGTGTTCGTGTAGTCGCCATTGTAGATGTCGGCGTCGAGATAGGTGCCGTGCTCCTTCATCAGGCGGATCGACTCATCGGTCATGAGCGAGCCGTGCTCGATCGACGCGACGCCCGCCTTCACCGCCGCGTTGATCCCCTCCGGCCCGTGCGCGTGCGCCGCGACACGCGCGCCGTACTTCGCCGCTTCCGTGACCGCCGCGTGGATCTCTTCCTCACTGAACTCCTGCACGCCGGGCTTGGTCCCCGGCGCGAGTACCGCGCCGGTCGCGATGATCTTGATCAGGTCCGCGCCATGATTGAGGATCTCGCGCACGCGCTGCCGAACTTCGTCTGCCTAGTTGGCGACGCCGAGCCGGATGTCTGGCGGGAGGCCGACGTCGGTGGCGAGTCCCGTGATCTTCGCCGCCGCCCGTGCTGACGGTGATGTACGCGCCGGCGACCGCCATGTGCGGGCCCATGACGTAGCCCTCGTTGATGTAGTCGCGCAGCGCGACATCGAGGTACGCGCGGAAGGTGCCGACATCGCGCACGGTGGTGAAGCCGGCGAGCAGCGTGCGGCGCGCGTTCTTCACGCCGTCGAGCTCCTCCTGCCCTGCGGAGCGGGTCGAGCGGATCGGCCGCGTTCGCGGATTCGTCGGCGCCGATGAGGTGCGTGTGGCAGTCGATGAGCCCGGCGTCACGGTGTACTTCGAGAGATCGACGACGCGGGCGCCCGCAGGAATGTGTCCCGGCGCTGGCTCGATCGACGCGATCTTGTCGCCGCGCACGAGAATCACCTGATCGCGGAGCACTGTCCCCTTCTCGACGTCCACGAGGCGTCCCGCGCGGATCGCGGTCACGACCGTGGCTGCGGGCGGGAGGTACGGAGGCGTCATGAAGTCGGGCATGAACGACGGTGCCTGCGCGGACAGCGGTCCGGCGAGAGTGGCGAGCGCACAGGCGACGACGATCGATCGTTGCATACAAAGGCGGGATAGGGGAAACGCGGCGGGGGTAATGCCCCGCGGATTATGGCGCGTGCACCGCCGGCGCGACAGGGTCCTGCCTGCTCGGCGCTCCCGCCCTTTCGCGTTTCGGCGGCCCTGCACATCTTGGGATACCACTATCTCTCTCCGGATTTACATATGGCGACGTTCGTCAAGACGCGGGATATCCCGATCGCCGGCGCGCACACGCTGCCGCAGGAATTCTTCATCTCTCCCGAGGTCTTCGCGCAGGAGGTCGATCGGATCTTCGCGCGTCGATGGATCTGCATCGGACGCGAATCGAAGATTCCGAACCGGGGAGATTATTTTTTGCATACAATCGGGAAGGACAGCATCATCGTCCTTCGCGACCAGTCCGGGGAAGTGCGCGCGCACTACAACAGCTGCCGCCACCGCGGCGCGCGCATGTGTGAAGCCGCGTCCGGAACGTTCTCCGGAACGATCCAGTGTCCGTACCATGCCTGGACCTACGCGCTCGATGGTCGACTCGTCGGTGCGCAGACCAGCGACTCGATCCCGGGCTTCGACAAGAAGAACTTCCCGCTCGTCAGCGTCGCCATCGCGGTGTGGGAAGGCTTCCTCATGATCAACCTCGATCCGAATCCCGAGCCGTTCGAGATCGCGTTCGCGTCGCTCATGGGCCGATTCGAGCGTTTCAACCTTCCGAAGCTCACCGTGGCGCGCACGATCGACTATGACGTCGCCTCGAACTGGAAGCTCATTTTCCAGAACTACTCCGAGTGCTATCACTGCTCGCCCGTGCATCCGCAGCTCACGAAGATCACGCCCTCAAACAGCGGCGAGAACGATCTCTTCGAGGGCCCTTTCCTCGGCGGCTACATGGTGATGAACGAGCAGCACGAGAGCCTCTCGATGAGCGGACAAGCGTGCGGCGTTCCTGTGGGCGAGCTCGATGAAGCGGACATGAAGCGGGTGTACTACTACTCGATCTTCCCGAACATGCTGCTGAGCCTCCATCCCGATTACGTGATGGCGCACTACGTCACGCCAGTGGGTCCGGATCGCTCGCTCATCACGTGCGAGTGGCTCTTTCATCCGGATAGCGTGCGCGACGAGACGTGGAACGTGGAGGACGGTATCGCGTTCTGGGATCTCACGAATCGCCAGGACTGGCACGTGTGCGAGATCAGCCAGGCCGGCATCGCATCGCGCGGCTATCGCCCCGGACCGTACTCGAGTCGTGAGAGCCTCTCCGTGATGTTCGACCGCGAAGTGCTCAACGCTCTCGGACGGGACGGTGAGGGCGGCGGCGATCTCGACTAAGTCCACACGCGGGGGGGATGCACAGAGGGAGCGACATTGCTGTCGCTCCCTCTGTGCATCTCGACCGTCGCAAGTCAGCTCGTCCAGGCCGCTGCCATTTCCGACGCGTACGTCGCGAACGAGCGCGGTGGATGTCCGAGCACGCTCGTGAGCTGCGTGAGGTCCGCGGGGGTCGCCTTGAGCCCTTCCTTCTGGAAGAAGCCGTACATGTGCTTGAAGTCGTAGAGCATTGACGACGGAAGGTAGGCGCGGTTCTGCTCTTCCCACGCGTCGAGGTCGTCGCCCGAGTAATTGATCGTCTTCCCGAGCGCGCGACTCCACTCAGCGGCGGTGCTTTCACCGGTCACCGCGTCCGGCCCAACGAGATTGTAGATTTTTTTATCGTGCGCATCGGAGATCAGACCGGCGACGGCCACTTCCGCGATGTCGCGCACGTCCACGCGTGAGACGCCGGCACTGCCGAGCGGCTGCGGATAGGCGCCGTACTGCAGCATGACGTCTTTGAACCAGACGTCGTTCTGGTAGAAGTTGTTCGGCCGAAGGATCGTCCACTCCATTCCGGACTTCATCACCGCGGCTTCGACGGCGATCTTCCCTCCGAAGTGCGGCAAATGCGGCGCATGATCGAGATTGTGCACGGAGAGGTACACGATCCGCTTTGCGCCGCCCTGACGCGCGCCATTCACGCCAATGATTCCCTCGAACGTCTCCGTGGTGCTCACGGGATTGAGCAGGAACACCGCGTCCATTCCATTGAACGCGCCCAGCGTGGACGGATCGAGCAGATCGGCAACGACCCCAGTCACGCCCTTGGGAAGCTTGTTCGCGTGCTCGGGTGAGCGCGTCAGCACGTGCACCTGCTCAGTGCCGCGTGCCACGAGCTGGCGTACGACCTCCGAGCCCACAGTTCCCGTTCCGCCCACTACCAGAATCTTCATCACCATTCTCCGTGCGAGTGTCGTGCGTGAGCGGAAAAGCTATTTCCGCCGGCCCACGACATAAAGCCCCACGCCGAACGCGATCATGGCGATGGTGAGCCCGACGATCTTGATCACCGCCAGCGGTTTGTTCGGCTCGTCATCAGCGGGAAGCATCGCGAGGGCGACGGAGATCGTCGTCGTCGTGAAGCCGACGACACCGATTGCGATCGCCACCGGTGTACCGCCGGGAACGCGAATCACCTCCGGCCCCGCGGGCTCGCGCTGCAGTTTGACCATCGCCGCGAACATGAACATGTAGGGAAGGAAGTACGCGATCACCGACATGCTCACGAGCACGTTGTAGGCGCCCACCACCGACGTTCCTGCCTGCCCCGCGAAAATCAGAATCGCCGCGATCGCCGCCTGCACGAGCAGCGCGACGTACGGACTTCCCCAGCGGGGATGGATCTTCGCGAACGCCGGAGGAAGCCGGCGGTCGATTCCGATCACGAACGGCAGACGTCCCGCGGCGGCGAACCATGCGCCCGCCTGACCGAGGCCGCCCATCGTGATGAGCAACGCGATTCCGGTAGCAATCCATGGAATGCCGAGCTTCGTCGCAACGAGGGAAATCGCGTGAATGATCCCCTGCATGTTCTGAATCTCGAGTGGCGGGAGCGCGAGCAAGCATCGCCACGGTGGCCGCGATGTAGATGATCGTGGTGAGCGCTCCCGCGATCAGCAGCGCGCGCGGAATGTTCTTGCGCGCATTTTCGATTTCGTCGCCGAGCATCGATGCGCTCTCGAGGCCGCTCAGCGAGAACGCGATCGTCGACCAGAAGATGATGTCCTTGAGATGCGTGCTCGGTACGAACGACTTCGCGGTGAACGGTGTCGCGGATCCGAAGAGCGATGCCGACGCTATCCCCATGCCCACGAGCACGATCGCGGGAATCCAGAGCCCGAGCGCGCCGAGGTTGTGCAGCCACTTCCCGATGTTGAGCCCAAGGATGTTGAGCCCGACGGCGACTCCGAGCGCGATCAACGAGAAGATGATGAAGTACGGCTGGTTGTTCTGCAGCGCGTCGAAGCGGTGCCCAAAAATGAAGAGCGCGTTCGCGGCGGTGAAATAAAAGAGACTCGGGAAGTACGGGAGATTCGATGACCAGTACAGATATCCCGAGAGGTAGCCGGGAAATTCGCCAAAGGCGCGGCGTGTCCACGAATAGAGTCCACCCTCTTCCGGAAATCGCGACGAGAGCTCGAGCACCGTGAACACGAGCGGCACGTAGAGCGCGAGGGCGCCGATGATCCAGATAACGACCGAGCTCGGTCCGGCCGCCGCCGCCTGCGCGATCCAGCGCAGGCTGAATCCAGTGACGAGATAGAAGCCGATGAGGTCGCGGAACCCCATCGTGCGGCGCAGTGCGGGCGCCGGAGCTGCCTCCGTTGTCTCCTCGGCCAGCGCCGTCACTGCATGTAGTTCTTCGGGGGATTCTTCATCGTGAGGATCGCCCGGTCGAGCGCGAACGAGGTGAGATCGATCGTCGGCTCTCCATTGATCGCGAGCTCGGACAGGAGCCGCCCGATCTGCGATGCGAACTTGAATGCGTGCCCGGCGCCGATCGCGACCACGACGTTGTCGTGCCCGGGCACCGTGTCGATCACGAAGTCGCGATCCGGTGTCAGCGTGTAGAGGCAGGTCTTGGTGTAGATGATCGGCCCGAGCGCCCCGGGGATGTAGCGCGAGAGAAACTCCTCGACGCCACGCAGATTCTCGGGCTCCGGCTCGAAGTCGCGCGTGTCCGCGGTGACGGGCTTGCCGCCGGCGTCCTGCGCGGCCTTCGGCCCCGCCTCACCGAACGTCGGGAATCCGTAGAAGCACGGATCGTCCATCCAGATCCACACCGGGAATCGGTCCGGCGCGAAATCATCAGGGCGCGGCGCAGCGAAGTACGTCACTTGCTCGCGCGTGACTTCGAGTGGCAGCTCGATCCCGAGGTAGCCGAGCGCGCGATTCGACCATGGGCCAGCCGCGATCACCAGCTTCTTGCAGCGGAACGAGCCGTTGGTGGTCTCGACGGTGACCTCATTGCCGCGCGTGACGATGTTCGTGACCGGCGAGTTGTCGATGAGCGTCGCGCCATTCGCGCGCGCCATCTTCTGGTGCGCGGCGTTCGCGCGCGCGGCCATTGCGATCCCGCTCTGCTCCTGAAAGAGCCCCTGGATGTCATCGCTGAGCGTGAACTGCGGCCACCGCTTCATGATCTCGTCGGCATCGAGATCCTCGAACTCCACGTTCGACGCGCTCATCGCATTGCGATACGTATCGAGCGGGATCTTCGAGTCGCGCGGCGCGAAGTCGAGCCCGCCCGTCTTCAGCCAGACCTGATCGCCGCTCTCCTTCTGCAGCGTGTTCCACGCATCATAGGCGAGCTTCGCGAGCGCAACGTACTCCGGCGTGTGATACGACAGCCGGATGATGCGCGAATGATCCTGCGATTCGCCGCGTACGTGCCCGAGCTCGAACTGCTCGATCCCCAACACCTCCGCGCCCGCCTTGCGCGAGAGCCAGTACGCCGCGCCGCTTCCGAGCCCGCCAAGTCCCAGAACGATGTACTCGTACTCGCGCTTCACTTGGACACCGCTTTCAGCCGCTCGCCCACGTACCGGCGAATGTCGAGGCTGAAGCTCTCCATTGGCGCGTAATAACCCGAGTCGAACACGCGGCTGCGCATTCCGCGCTGCACCCCCTCGCAGATCGCCCAGTCCTGGCGATTCACCAAGTCCCAGAAGTCCACCGCATCGGATGGATCAAAGCCGGGTTTCGCGATCTCGTTCGGGTGAAAGAGAAAGTCGCAGTCGATCGTCGTGCGCTCGGCGCCGCGCGGCCACACGCTGAATGCAGCGACGTGGTCTGCCGAGAGGCTGATCATGAAGTTGGGATAGATGAGCTCACCCTTGTGGCGTACGCGTTCATCATCGTTGAGGCCAGGGAACGGCTCGCGACTACTGGTGCCGCTGTGCGTGAAGGTCCACGCGCCATCGGCGTGCTCGATGCCGCGCTCCCAGTCGAGATCCGAGCCGCCGCGCACCTTGAATGAAGGCACGACCTTGCACAGCTCGGGGTGCACCCCCGCGCAATGGTAGCACTCGTTGTAGTTCTCGAGAATGACTTTCCAGTTCGCGTCGATCTCGTACGTGATGCGCTTCACTCGGCGCAAGTCGGCCAGCGGGTAGTTTGCGAGTCGCCCCGCGGCATCGCCGATCTGCGATGCGAGCGTGTGGTTGCGGGCGGCGGCCTCGAGCGGCGTGAGATTCAGAAAAAGAAGCCGCCCCACGTGTCGATGCCGACCGGATGGAGCGAAAGGTCATCCTTCCGGATGCCTGCGCTCTCATCGAGATAGGGCGCGGTGCGAAGCGCGCCGTCGAGGGTGTACGTCCACGCATGGTACGGGCACTTGATGCCGCTGCCGAATGATCCGGCGAGCTCCGGCGCGCAGCCGGTGCTGTCGGCGCCCGTGAGGACGAGCTGGCAGCCGCGATGACGGCAGACATTATAGTAGGCGCGCAGTTTGCCTTCGCGCGTGCGTACCACCAGCACGCTCTCGCCCGCGACATCGAGTACGAGGTAGGAGCCCGGCGCCGGCACATCTTGCTCGCGTCCCGCCTGAAACCATTCGCGGAGGAAGATGCCTTCCTTCTCGCGCGCAAAGAGCTCGGGGGAGAGGTAGTGCTCGCGCGAAAGTGTACGCTCGAGTGCCTTCGACTGGGCGACGCCGGGCTCCGTCATGCGACCTCCTCCTCCTGGCAGCGGGCTGGCAAGCAGAATCGCCTGCTCGCGAGAGCCAAGATGCGGGGACGTGCGGAGCTTCGCAATTCAGAGCGGCGGCATGGCAGCCACTCGCGTCAGTATTCAGAGCGCGTCGTGAGCCGATCGTGAAGAGGTCTGCGTGCCGATCGGCGCGATCGACGCAACGGTGGCAAGGGCGGAAAGTGAAATCGGTGACGGAGCAGCCACGCCGCCATTGACGCGCTCCCCACGACGCTCGCCGCGATCAGTTGCACGCATGTGGTGACGCTGCCCAGCGACAGGTCGTGAATGACGCTGACGAAACTGAAGAACATGAGTTGCGCCAACACGAACCCGAACGCGGCTATGAAGCGAATGGCAGTGTCCTCTCGGCCAAGCTCCACCATCACGGCGGCGGTCTTACCGAGCGCGGTGAACAAGGCATAGTGAATTACGATCGAGCCGAGATATCCAACGAGCGGCCGTTGCGCCCAGCTCCCGAAATCGAAGAGCGACGCTACCGTGTCCCACCACGCACTTGCGGTGGCAAACGGTTGCCTCGCGATGAGATCAATGATCAATGCACACACCGCCACGCACGTCGCGGCGATCGCGCCGGCGATTACTCCTTGTCGCGTGGACGTGTGTGCGCGGTCCCAGCCGAGAGCTGTCGCGACTTTACCGATACTGGGAGTGATGTGAGACATACGGATACCTTCGCCATGCGCCAGGTTACGAGGATCGCGGGCTTTCCCTATCGCCGTCATGGAGTGGATCGCGCGACAGTCCCAAAAAAAGACAGGCTCCGCTTGCTTGCCCGAAAATCTTCGGCTCGCGAGCTGAACCTGATGGGTTGTTGTGGAGCGCGGCACTGTCCAAGTCACCAGGCGCACGCCGGTGTTTCGGATAGGGAATGAGGCGGCACGACTGGTTTCGTGGGAGCGATGCTCGAGGGTGTCGCCTGCTCTTGACGCCTTAACGATTCGATGCTAACCTGAAATCACAATCGAAGTCCCCGTGGTAATTTGCCGCCTATTGCAGCCACGTAAAACAAATGCTAAAACGCGAACCTCCCGGTGGCAGTCCCCCCGGGTTTTTTTGCATCTGTACCACTGGAGCTCATGTCCGCAGCCAGTCTGACCGCAGTTCAGCTTCCGCTCGCGTCGCGCGTCGATGGCCTCCGCTCCGAGGGCGCCTTCGAAGTACTCGCGAGCGCGCGCGCGCTGGAAGCGAAGGGACGGCACATCCTGCACGTCGAGATCGGCGAGCCGGATTTCGCGACACCTGCGCACATCGTCGAAGCAGGCGTACGCG
This sequence comes from uncultured Gemmatimonadaceae bacterium, assembly GCA_963792685.1. Classification (GTDB taxonomy): domain Bacteria; phylum Gemmatimonadota; class Gemmatimonadetes; order Gemmatimonadales; family Gemmatimonadaceae; genus FEN-1250. The sequence continues at coordinate 725,394 of CAWBWW010000001.1, forward strand.
CGCTGCAGAACGGGGAGACGAAGTACGGGCCCGCGGGCGGAATTCTCGACTTGCGCGCGGCGATCGCGAATCACCTGCAGCAGTTCGGCATCGCCGCGACTCCCGAAGATGTCGTGGTCACACCGGGCTCGAAGCCGATTCTCCTCTACGCGGCGCTCGCGCTGCTCGAGAATGGCGATGAGGCGCTGATCCCCGATCCCTCGTATCCGATCTACGATTCCGTCGTGCGCTTCGCGGGCGCGCGCCCGGTCACCTATCGCCTGGACGCATCGAGCAACTTCGCCCCTGATGTCGACGCGATCGAAGCATCGATCACCTCGCGCACGCGCGTGCTCTTCCTGAACACGCCTCAGAATCCCACGGGTGGCGTGATCGATGCAGGCCGCCTCGCCGCACTCGCGCAGCTCGCAGAAGCGAACGACATCGTCGTGATCGTGGACGAGATCTATCGCCCGTTCGACTACGGCACCGCGCCGGTCCCATCGATTCTCACGCTTCCCGGAATGCGCGAGCGCTGCATTCTCGTGGATGGCTTCTCCAAGGCGTACGCGATGACCGGATGGCGGCTCGGCTATGGCCTCCTCCCCACGCCGCTCGCGCCACGCTTCGCGCTGCTCGCGCTCAACGACCACGCGTGTGTGCCTCAGTTCGTGCAGCGCGCAGGAATCGCCGCACTCGAGGGCACGCAGGAGCCGCTCCGCGCGATGATCACGGAGTTCACGGCGCGCCGCCAGCTCGTTGCGGATCGACTCGCGTCCATTCCCGGCATTCGGATCAATGCGCCGGCAGGCGCGTTCTACGCGTTCCCCGACGTCTCCGCGATCACTCGCGCGGCCGGGATCACCGCAGCGCAGCTCGCGTCCAGGCTGCTGCAGGAGTACGGCGTTGCACTCCTTCCCGGCACCGCGTTCGGCGCGGGCGGTGAAGGATACCTCCGCCTTTCGTTCGCAACAGGTCGCGCCGATCTCGAGCGCGCGGTCGGCCTGCTGCGCGATTGTTGCGCAGCGCTCACGAGCTAGCTCGGACACTCCACTGATCTCGCTTCCCAGCTCACAGCACCTTCGAACACTTTTTTCGCACGAGGAGTCGCATGGCAGTCACGCTCTTTCTTCCCACGGTTCTCGCTCGTCTGGCCGACAGCGGCACGCTTCGCAGTGATGGAGACACGGTGGGCGAAGTCGTCGAGAACATCGCCGGCCGCTATCCCGAGCTCGCGCCCCGTCTCCGCGACGAGAACGGCGATCCCTACGCGTTCGTCACGTTCTACCTGAACGACGAGGACATCCGCTTCACCGGCAGCTTCCGCTCGCCCGTGAAGGACGGCAATGAACTCACCATAGTACCCGCCATTGCCGGAGGCTGATCCGATGTCCACGACCGCGCCCGCGGCCGCGGAACTCTCCAACGAGGAGATCTTCCGCTACAGCCGCCACCTCATTCTTCCCGACGTCGGGCTCGAGGGGCAGAAGAAGCTCAAGCGCGCGCGCGTGCTGCTCGTCGGCGTGGGCGGGCTCGGCTCGCCCGCCGCGCTCTATCTCGCGGCGGCCGGGGTCGGAACGCTGGGGCTCGTGGACTTCGATGTCGTTGACGCCACGAATCTCCAGCGCCAGATGCTTCACGGCACGAGCACGATCGGCAGGCGCAAGCTCGACTCCGCGCGCGAGCGCATCGAGGATCTCAATCCGAACGTGAAGGTGGAGGCGCACGAAACGCCGCTCACGTCGCGCAACGCGCTCGAGATCATCAGCACGTACGACATCGTCGTCGACGGCACGGACAACTTTCAGACGCGCTATCTCGTGAACGACGCGTGCGTGCTGCTCGGCAAGCCGAACGTGTACGGGAGCATCTATCGCTTCGAGGGACAGGCGTCGGTGTTCGCGACGGAGAACGGACCGTGCTATCGCTGCCTCTTCCGTGAGCCTCCTCCTCCAGGGCTCGTGCCGAGCTGCGCGGAGGGCGGCGTGCTCGGCGTGCTTCCCGGAATCGTCGGAACGATCCAGACGACCGAGGCGCTCAAGCTCATCCTCGGCATCGGTGACAGCCTCGCGGGCCGACTGCTTCTCATCGACGCGCTGCGCATGAGCTTCCGCACGCTCAACCTGCGCCGCGATCCGACGTGCCCCGCGTGCGGCACGCACGAGATCACGGAGCTCATCGACTACGAGGAGTTCTGCGGAGTGCGTCAAGCCGCTGCCGACGACGCGGCGGCGCAGAGCGCGGTGCCCGAGATCACCCCTGCCCAGCTCGCCGAGCGCATCGCCCGGGGCGATGACTTCGATCTCATCGATGTGCGCGAGCCGCACGAATGGGACATCGCCCGCATTCCCGGAGCCCGGCTCATCCCGCTCGGCTCCGTGATCGAAGCGCTTCCCACGCTCGACAGCGCGCGCGACATCGTCGTGCACTGCAAGGTCGGGGGCCGCAGCGCGAAAGCGGTGCAGCAGCTTCAGGCGTCCGGCTTCAGGAAAGTGTGGAATCTCGCCGGCGGCATCACGCGCTGGAGCGACGAGGTCGATCCGACCGTTCCGAAATACTAGAGATACACATGCACACTACAGAGCTTCCGGCACGCAGTGCTGCCCCATCCTCGACTGCGCTCCGCGCGCTACCGCAGCACTGCAAGGTGTGCGGCGCGGAGTTCGACGCCGCTCCCGAGGCGATCTGCGGATCGTGCCTCGGGCCGCTCGAGCCGATGTACCCCGCGAGCCGCCGACTGCCCGGGCGCGCTGAGATCGCGACGCGTGCGAAGTCAATGTGGCGCTATCGCGAGTGGCTCCCGTTCGAGGGAACGCCCACGCTCTCGCAGGACACGGGATTCACGCCACTCGTCGAAGCGCCGCGCCTCGCGGACAAGCTCGGCGTCGCGCGACTCTGGATCAAGAACGATGCGGTGTCGCATCCATCGCTGTCGTTCAAGGATCGCGTCGTTGCGTCCGCGATCAACGCCGCGAGCGCACTCGGTCTCGAGATCATCGGTTGCGCATCGACTGGCAATCTCGCGAACGCCGTCGCTGCACAAGCCGCGCGCGCCGGACTTCCGGCGTGGATCTTCATCCCCGACAATCTCGAGCAGGCGAAGGTCCTCGGCACCGCGGTCTACGGGCCGAACCTCGTGCGCGTGCGCGGGCACTACGACGATGTGAATCGTCTGTGTGCGCAGGTCGCCGATCGCTTTGGCTGGGGAATCGTGAACGTCAATCTTCGCGGCTACTATGGAGAGGGATCGAAGACGATGGGCTTCGAGATCGCCGAGCAGCTCGGGTGGAGATTGCCGAGCGCGGTCGTCGTGCCAATGGCGGGCGGGTCGTTGCTCACCAAGCTCCACAAGGCGTTCGGCGAGATCCGCGAAGCAGGACTCGTGACCGATGAATCGCCGCGACTTTACGGTGCGCAAGCATCCGGATGCGCGCCGATCACGCGACTCGTGGAGAGCGGAGGCGAGACGCTGGTGCCGGAGATTCCGAACACGATCGCGAAGTCGATCGCGATCGGGAATCCCGCTGACGGCGTATTCGCCGCGCGCGCGATGCGCGGCACCGGTGGCTGGTCCGCGGCGGTGAGCGATGCGAGCATCGTCGCCGCGATCCGGTTGCTGGCGGAGACGACGGGGATCTTCACCGAGACTGCGGGCGGCGCGACCGTTGCGGGCGCGCTGGCTCTGGCTGAGCAGGGAAGGTTCGGCGCTGATGACGAGGTGGTGCTGTGCATCACCGGCAATGGGCTCAAGACGCTCGATGCGATCAGCGGCTCGATTCCGGACTCGCCTGTGATTGCGCCGCGCGTGCGCGAAGTCGCTGCACTCGTCGAGGCCGCCGCGGCGCGATAGCTGGCGTTCGTGCGCGTGGAGCGTAGCCGCCGCGCGGCTGCGCAGCGCATCTTTCGCGGATGCCCACCGCAATCTCCGCTACGGAACTCAGCAAGACGTACAATGTGAAGGTGCGCGATCCCGGAATCAAGGGCGCGCTCGCAGCGCTCGCGCGACCGAACTATAGGAAAGTGCGCGCGGTGGATTCCGTGTCATTTGCAATCGAGCGCGGCGACGCGGTCGCGTTCCTGGGCCCGAACGGCGCCGGAAAGACGACGACGCTCAAGATGCTCACGGGGCTGCTCTTCCCCAGTGCTGGGCACGCGCAAGTCGCGGGTTGCGATCCGTGGACCGGCGGCAATCCGTTTCGCCAGCGCATAGCATTCGTGCTCGGGAACAAGCAGCAGCTCCTCTGGGATCTTCCGCCGGAGGAAACCTTCCGGCTGAACCGCGCCATCTATGGTGTGTCCAGCTCGGACTACACCGCGAGACGCGCGGAGCTCGTCGAGCTGCTCGTGCTCGGCGAGCTCGTCGACAAGCCCGTGCGCCAGCTCTCGCTCGGCGAGCGCATGAAGTGCGAGCTCGCGGCAGCGCTGCTGCATCAGCCCGAAGTGCTCTTTCTCGATGAGCCGACACTCGGTCTCGATCTCGAGGCGCAGCAAACGATTCGCACCTTCCTCGGCGAGTATCGCCAGCGACACGGCGCGACGATTCTGCTCACGTCGCACTACATGGCCGACGTTACTGCGCTGGCGTCCCGCGTGCTGATCATCAATCGCGGGCGACTGCTCTACGACGGCGAACTGTCGGAGCTGGTCGCGCGAATCGCGCCGATCAAGCGCATCGAGCTCGTGTTGTCGGAGCATGTACCCCGCGCGCGGCTCGAGCAGTACGGCACGGTTGCGAGCTATGCGCCGCCGAGCGCGACGATCGAGGTGCCGCGCGAAGGCGCAACGGCGGCGAGCGCGCAGCTCCTCGCGGATCTCGCGGTCGCGGATCTCTCCATTCAGGATCCGCCCATCGAGGAGGTCATCCGCATCGCGTTCGGCGAGGGCGCGCAGGATGAGGGCACCGAGGACGGCGCGCGCGCGGACGTGCGGCGCGCGCCACCGTGAGCGGAACCATCTCGCGCGGCAGGTTCGCCACCTTCCGCGATCAGTACGCGGAGCTCATGCGCTCGGCGTTTCTGGTCGATCTGCAGTATCGCGCGTCGATCGCGATCTGGCTCATCTGGGGGATCACCGAGCCCGTGATCTCGCTCGGCATCTGGTGGTCGATCGCGGCGGCGGGAGCGGTGGACGGCTACACGCGCGAGGCATTCGCGCAGTATTTCTTCGGCGTCGCACTCGTCAATCAGGCGACGCTCTCGTGGGACGCGTGGAACATCGACCGCTGGATACGTGAAGGCGAGATGAACTATCGCCTCACGCGACCCATCGCGCCGATTCACGAGGCGATCGCGGACAATATCGCGTACAAGGGTCCGACCACCGTGATCATTCTCACTGGGTGGATCATCGCAGCCGCGTTCTGGCCCGCCGTGCGCATTCCGTTCGAGCCCGGAAGATGGGCGCTCGCAGTGATCGCGATCGTCTTCGCGGCGGCGATCCGCTTTCTGAATGGGTATGCGACCGGGCTACTGGCGTTCTGGACAACGCGCGCGACGGCACTCGTCGAGCTGCAGTTCGGGCTGTCGCTATTTTTGTCCGGCCGCATCGCTCCGCTCGAGCTTCTCCCGCCGCGTGTCGTGCAGATCGCGCAGTATCTCTGGTTCCCGTACGTCGTGTCCTTTCCGGTGGAGGTGCTCACCGGCGCAGTGAGCACGCGAGCGCAATATGCGCGCGGATTCGCCGGCGAGATCATCTGGCTTGTGATTTGGCTGTTGCTCTACCTGCTCGTGTGGACGCGTGGACGCAGACACTACGGCGCGGTGGGTGGATGACGAGCATGCGCCGCACACTCATCGTGTTACGCGCGTTCTGGCAGCTGAACTGGCTGGAGGAGCTGCAGTATCGCGGCAACTTTATCGCGAGCCTGCTCGGCACGGTGTTCTGGCTTGCGATGGCGATGCTCACCGTCGCACTCTTTTTCCGGCACACACCGCAGCTGGGCGGATGGAATTTCTGGGATGTGGTAGTGCTGCTCGGGATTTTCAACGCGCTCGCCGGAGTAGTCGAGACGGTGCTTCGGCCCGGGGTGGGACATCTGCCGAGCGATGTGCGCAGCGGCGCGCTCGACCTCGTGCTCGTTCGCCCGGTCGATGCGCAGTTCTACGTCTCGTTCAGACGCCTCGATGTCTGGCGACTCGCCGACGTCGTGCTCGGCCTCGCGCTCGCGGGGTACGCGTTCGTGCACACCAAGCGCGCGATCAGCGTGTGGGAGATCGTCAGCTTCGTCGTGACGTTTGCCGTGGCAATCGCTGTCGTCTATGCGATCTGGGTCGCGCTGATGAGTCTCGCGTTCTGGTTCGTTGCGGTGGAGAACATGTCCGCGCTCTTCGACGCGGTGTTCGAGGCGGCGCGCTACCCGGTGAGTGCGTACCCGGGTGCGCTCCGCTTCCTCTTCGTCTATCTCATCCCGATCGCGTGGACGACTACGATTCCCGCATCGGCATTGACCGGTCGCCTCCGTCCCGCGCTCGCGATCTGGGCGCTCATGGTCGGCATTCTCGCGATCGGCGCGACGCGATTGCTGTGGCGAATCGCGCTGAAGCGCTACACGAGCGCGGGCGGATGAGACGCGGTCATGGCTTGTGCGGCTTTCCCATCTGCGACATGTCGAACTTGGTGTAGCCCGCGGGCGGAGCAAACATTGCATCCGGCAGCGAGGTCGCCTGTGCTTTTACGGCGATCATCGCGACCTTTCCGTTCTGCGTGACCTTCATGATCCCGCCGCCGTTGTTGAGCACCCGATTGAACGCCTCGCCGCCCGCGTCGAAAACGTGCATCCCTACCGGGCCTGCCATGCGCGTGATCATGAGCCCCGCATTCTTGGCTACGCAGACTTCGCCCTCCTCGGCCTCGCCCTTGTCGTCCGTGCCCTTGTAGTGCCAATCGTCGCAGGGGATGCCTGCGATCGTCTCGGTCTTCCCGGTCTTCTCCGCAGTACCGTGATGCTTGGCGGCCTCGCCCGCGGCTTCCTTGTCGCCCATGTCCGCCGGCCAGTCCATGTACTGTTTCTGCTCGGGCATGAGGATGGTCCGCTTGGTGCCATCCATTATCATGGCGCCGCCGTGTCCACGTGAGCCCGCGCTTTCGATGCGGATCTTCGAGCCCTTGGACATCTGCACGAGGGTATCGGGCGTGCTCGAGCTGCGATCGTACGACACGAAATGCATGACGCCTTCGAAGCCCTGCGCGGCGAGCTGCGAGGTAGCCGTCGCTGAGATACAGGCGATGGCAGCGAGGTAGAGGTTGATACGTTGCATGGGAGAGAATGCTGAGGTGGATGCGTCCGCCCGGGATGAGCGGAGTCGAATACAGAAATGTTGGTGCTCCTTTGCGCTCTCGTCAATCGGCCGGAAACCAAGTGTGCCAGTGCATAGATTGCTTCCCATGCCCGCGTCACGAAGCACTTCCCGTCGCGCTCTCCGCATCGCGCTGGCTCTCCTCTGCTCCGCCGCTTGCGATCGCCCGGCACCAGCGCCGGCGACGCAGTGGCAGCCAGGCGAGATCGCACCGGCATCCGCCCCTGCCAATGCGTGCCCCGACAGCGCGCTCGGTTACCCGACGCTTCCCGATCCTGCGAAAACTCCGGGGGCCACCCTCGACGTGACCGCCGCAGACGTCTGCACCCCCGGCTACTCGAAGCGCGTGCGCAACGTGCCCAGTGAGGTGAAGCGTGAGGTCTACGAGAGCTACGGGGTGCGCCGACACGAACCCGGAGAGTACGAGGTCGATCATCTCGATCAACCTGAGCATCGGCGGATCCAACTCCATCAGGAATCTGTGGCCGCAGTCATTCCGTACCTCGCCATGGAACGCGTACGTGAAGGACGAGCTCGAGAACGAGCTGCACCGGCGTGTGTGTGCCGGCACTCTCGACCTGCGGAAGGCGCAGCAGATAATCGCGCACAACTGGATTGCGGGTTATCGTATGTACGTGAGCCCCACTCCTCTGCCCATCCATGCGAAGTCGCGCCACAATGGCCGCCATCGCTGGTACATGCCGCGCTCGCAGCCACAAACGCAGGCGCCAGTCCCATGAAAGCCACGCGGCTCACTCGAAATCAGAAGCTCACACGCGTGGTGAAAGGGCGCGTACGATCGCCCAGGTCGGGTGGGAAGGCGCCACTGCAACGCTCCACTTCGGCGACGGTTCCGTCATGCGGATTCACGCGCACGCGGCGCCTCCGAGCAATGCGCCGCCCGCGGCGCTCGGAAAGGTGCTCGCCGTGCGCCAATCGATGGAGGCGATCGTCTTCGACCTCGAATCCGGATCGTCGCTCGAAATTCAGCTGGGCGAGGCGACCTCGAGCGTGATGCTGCGCGACGTAAAGGGCGCGCTGGAGTACGCCGACTAGCAGCTAATTGTCGTCGTCCGCTCCGCGCTCTCCAAACGAGCGGCGCACGATGAAGATGAACGTCCGCGCATTCAGCGGTGTCAGGAACCGCTCGAGCTGGCCCGTGCTCGCGTTCGCGTTGAACGTTCCGAACACCGGATCGTGATTGTTCAGGAGATTCGTCACGACTGCGGAGAAGTCCCATGCCGATACGCGAAGCCCGCGCGCGCGCCCACCACGAAGTACGGATCGAGCTGCTTCTCCTCGTTCCCCTCGTCGCCGCGCAGATACTGCGATCCGATCCAGCGCGCATCGAGCCCCGCGCGGAAGCCGTGCGGCAGTCGCGCAGACAATCCGCCTTTGATCTGATTCGAGGGCACCAGCGGCAGCCGATCGCCAGGCGTGACGTTGTTCGGACCGAAGAGCGGACTTCCCTCGTAATCGGAGCTCGAGCGCGTGCTGAAGATCTGCGCGTTGCTCTGAAAGGTCGCGCGCGTGTACGCGTAGTTCACGTACCACGATGCGCGATCACCCATCAGCGAGCTCGTCACCGAAAGCTCCACCCCTTCGCGCCGCGTCTTGTCGAGATTCGTGAAGTATCCGGAGACGAGCGAGCCCGGTGACTCAATGAAGAAAATCTCGTTGCGAACATCGGTGCGGAACACCGATGCGTCGAGCAGCACGTTCCGCGCAGCAGCTTGCCACCCACCTCGTACGTCGTTGCGCGCACGGGCTTGAAGCGGCGGATCGTCCCCGAGCGCAAAAGGGAGCGGACACGAAGCGGTGGGATCGGCGCACGCGAGCTCCACGATGGCGGGCGCGCGGAAACTGCTGCCAACAGAGCCGTAGAACGACGTCCCACCACCGGCGTCGAAGTTGATGCCGCCGCGCGGGCTAAGATGATGGAAGTTGTTGGTCGTGTTGTCGGTGTTGTCGAGCTGATTCTGGAATGGGACGCGAATGTAGTCGTACCGCGCTCCCGCGCTGAGCGTCAGACGCTTCACCGTATAGTCGGCGATCCCATAGCCTGCGAGATCCCAGCTCGGGCTCTTCACATCGGTGGTGAGTCCGAGCTGTGGCCCGCCCGCGTTGTCGAATGCGATCACGTCGCCACCACCGGCATCGCTCGCCGTGTTGATGATCTGCTCGTGCACCCAGTTCGCGGATCCATCGATGCCGAAGCGCAGCGAGAGCGAATTGTCGCGAATGGCGATGCGACGTCGCCAGTCCGCCGTCGCGCCGAACGTGTAGTTGCGGGTGAGCGCAGTGACGTTCGGGTCCGGCGCCTGGTTCACGTTGAAGCGATTCGCATCGAAGCGGCGGCCGAACAGTGTGAGCGTTCCGCGTCCGCCGCCCAGAGGAACGTAGCCGGTGAGGTTGAGCTGCTCGCTGTTGAGCGCGTCGACATCGCCCGGTGTGAAGTTGATCTGCGGATCGCCATACAGGCTCTCGGGAATGGAGCCGGCGCTCTTCACTGTGGACTTGGCTCCGGACGCCTGAATGCCGAGTCCGCGCTCCGCGCCGAAGTGGCCGAGGTTGAGGAAGCCATTGAAGTTCCGTCCCGAAGTTCCCACACGCCATCCATCCTCGCGCTCGTAGCCCCCGCCAAGATAGTAGTCCCATCCGGTTCGCGATTTCCCCTCGACGGTGCCCTCCAGCTCCGCCTGGCCGAACGATCCGCCGCTCGCGCTCAGGTCGCCGTGCGCAGGCCCCTCACCACGATCGGTGACGAGATTGATCGCGCCGCCCAATGAGTTCGGGCCGAGCAGCAATGCGGTTCCGCTCAACAGCTCCACGCGCTTGACATGCTCCATGGGCAGGAGATCGAAATTCACCTCCTGTGCATCCGCCTCGTTCTGTCGCACGCCATCGAGGAACACGGTAATCCCCGGCGGTAAGCCAACGGTCGGTCCAGAGTTGAAGCCACGATAGCTGACGTTGAGCTTGTACTGTGATCCAAGGTCGTCGTAGACGGAAACGCCTGCGACGGCACCGAGGACGTCGGGAAGAATCCGCGGCTCCCACTCATCGATCTCGTGACCGGTGAGCGTTGTAATGCGCGCGGGAATGCCGGAGCCGATGGTCGGGCCCGCGACCGGCGCAATCGACGCCTGCACCTCGACGGGCGCGAGCTGGTGCACGCTGTCGCGCCGCGCAACGGAGTCGCGTGCAACGGAGTCTGCCTGTTGCGCGCACGCGGCGCGCGGAGCGAGCGAGGCTATCGAGATCGCGCAGAGCGCGATGGCGAAACGATTCGTGAGTCGAATGCACGAGTGCGAAGATCCGGTACGGGTCGATGAGCCTGGCGGGACTACGGAGTGGGATGAGCGACCGCCGTGCCGTTCGGGATGGTCGAGACGTAGCGCACGATGTCGCCATGCGTGAACGTCCCGCTGTGGTCCACATCCTCGTACACGATGACGACGGTGACCTTCTCGCCAACACTGCTCAGCGTGAGCAGCCCATCATCGGCGCGGTCGCCACCGTCATGGTCGCTGCAGCACGCGTCGCGCAGCAGCGCGCTCGCAGGATGCGCCTGCGCTTCACGCACGAGTGCGAAGGCATCGGCGCTCCCACGCGACCGGCTCACCGCGCGGCCGACCGCAACGAGCACTGCGGCTGCCGCGAGCGCGAGCACGCCGGCCGACACCCACCGCTCGGCGCCACTTCCCTTCTCCGCGCGTCCGCCGCTGCGGATAACGAGCCGCTCCCATGCGGAGTCGTTGTCCACGCGCGGCGTGCTGCGACGGAGCAGCGCGTTGACGAGCGCGCCCGTGTCGCGCGCGGCGTCGTGACGCGCACGACACGATGCGCAGCGCAGCAGGTGCGCCCGAACGGCAAGCATTCGCGCACTCGGCAGCTCCCCATCGAGCAGCGCCTCGAGCTCTCCCTCAGCCGGATGCGCGCGCATCACTCTCCTTCCGCCGGTCGTCAGCGCGGCTGCCCAGCGCCCGAATGAATCGTTGCTGCGCGCGCGCCAGCAGCGGCCCTACAGACGTGGGCGCGACGCCGAGCGCGGCTGCGATCTCCCGATACGACACGTCATCCGCTCGCATCACGAGCAGTGCGGCATCGCGCTCGGGCAGCAAAGCAAGCGTCTCCTGCACGAGCGCGGATTCCTCCGCTCGCATCATCGCCGCGTCCGCCCCGGGCGCGGGATCCGGCGCCTCCGTTACTGCGTCGGCTCGCCTCGACGATCGTGGAGATGACGCGAACGGCGCACCTCGCTGCGTCGCGCATCCCGCGCGAGATTCCCCGCCACCACGTAGAGCCACGCATCCGGCGCACGCGGAGGCTTGTCGATCAGCCGCACGAACGCCTCCTGCGCGAGATCCTCCGCGAGGTCGCGATCACCCACCCGTCCGTGGAGGTACCAGACGAGGCTCGGGTAATGGCGTTCGAAGAGCAGGCGAATGTTCAAGCGGTCTCGTTTGCTTCGGGGCAACAAAGCGCGATGGGGCGCTGCTACAAGTATGAGACGTCCGGAAGGATCAAATTGAGACAGTCCCGTGGCGACTGTGATCCGGAACGGTGTATTCGGTTAGTCCACGCGATAGTTTTTTGCCGCGACCGCCGTTCCTCGCGCGGTGAGCGCGGCCGAGCCGGCCGGAGAAGCCGATCTGCCGCCCCTGCAACCTGGCGGCGCTTCAGTCCGGCGTGAAGAATGCGTTGGTTTTGCCAAGGTTGCACGTTTTCAGTCCGTTTTTCGTTGCCTTTCGCCCCGAGTAGCCCATGCCGCGTCCGTCCACGCGTCTCTTTATTCTTGTGATCGCCCCTCTCGCTCTGGCCTGCGAGTCCGCGCCGGCGAAACAGGCAAATGCCGCCTCAGGCTCCGAGAGCACGACCACCACCGTGTCGACCGCGACCATGGCGGTTCCCGTCGGGAAACCGGACAGTACGGTCCAGGCCACCGTCACCGCGGTGACGAACGACGTGCGCGCACTGCAAAAGGCGCCGCCAGCCATCGCCATGGGCAAGCTTCCTGCGCACGAGAAGCTGGTGAACGACATGCTCACCAACTTCGAATCACGCATCCGCGCGATGCATGTGCAGGCAGATCCGGCGTGGGTTTTCGTCATCGACTCGGTTCGCACCGATCTCGCTCGTCTTCCAGCGATGAAGGCGGAAGCGCTCCCGGGATTTCTGCCGCAGCATCTGAATCGCGTCATGCGAATCGTCGCATGCATTCAGATGGTCAGGGGCTAGCGCTCACCGACACGATCCGCGAGTCGGCGAAGCCACTCCGCTCGCCTGCGGATCTCGATCCGCTCCTCGACCGGATCGGCAACTCCCGTTACGTCCTTCTCGGCGAAGCGACGCACGGCACCTCCGAGTTCTATCGCTGGCGCACGGCCATCACGCGTCGACTCGTGGAAGAGCGCGGCTTTTCCTTCGTCGCAGTCGAGGGCGACTGGCCCGACTGCTATCGCGTGAACCGCTTCGTAAAGCAGCTGCACGATTCGAGTGAGAGTGCGGAGCAGGTGCTGCACGCATTCTCCCGTTGGCCCACGTGGATGTGGGCGAACCGCGAGGTGGCCGAGCTCGTCGACTTCCTGCGCGCACACAACGCGAGACATTCCTGGGATCGTCAGGTCGGATTCTACGGCCTCGACGTGTACTCGCTCTGGGAGTCGATGGCCGGCGTGATCGAGTACCTCGATCGCATCGATCCCGAAGCGGCGCGCAACGCGCGGCGCGCGTATGGCTGCTTCGATCGTTTTCACGGGGACGCGACCGAGTACGCGCGCTCGACGGCGCTCACGCCAACATCGTGCGAGCCCGATGTCGTGCAGATGCTCACGACGCTTCGCTCGAACGCGCCGCAATATCTCGAAGACGGGCGCGACGCATACTTCTCGGCCGAGCAGAACGCGCTGGTCGCGATCGATGCGGAGCGCTACTATCGCGCGATGATCCGGGGCGGACCATCGTCATGGAACGTGCGCGATCATCACATGGCGGATACGCTCGACCGGCTGATGAAGCACCACGGCCCCACGCGCGAAGGCGATCGTGTGGGAGCACAACACGCACGTGGGCGATGCTCGCTTCACGGACATGGCGAGCGATGGGATGGTGAATGTGGGACAGCTCGTGCGCGACGCTCACGGCGACGAGGGTGTGGTGATCGTCGGCTTCTCGACGCACCACGGCTCGGTGATCGCGAGTCGCGAGTGGGGCGCGCCAATGGAGCGCATGGAGGTGCCTGCTGCGCGCGACGGAAGCTTCGAGGACGCCGCGCATTGGAGCGGCGCGGGTGACGCGTTCATGCTCCTCGCCGAGGACCTCGAGAAGAATCCCGAGCTGCTCGAGCCACTCGGGCATCGCGCGATCGGTGTGGTGTACCGCGCGCGCAGCGAGCGGTGGGGCAACTACGTCCCGACGATCGTGCCGTACCGCTACGATGTGATGATGTATATCGACGAGACGAGCGCGGTGGATCCATTGCACATGCCCGTCGCCGTCACGGGCGAAGAGCCGGAGACCTACCCGAGCGGGATGTAAGCGCGCACGCGGCGCATCAGCGAGCCGCGTGCATCTCGCTCGCGACACGGATCATCGCTGCGAGACTGAGCTCCACGTCCTCATCGGTGGTTGCCCACGAGCATACGCTGATGCGCATCGCGGTGCGCCCCTGCCACACGGTTCCGCCGCACCAGCAGGTGCCATCCGCCTGAATGCCCGCGATCACGCGTCGCGTCGTCTCTGGCTCACCAAAGCTGACGAGCACCTGATTGAGCACGACATCGTTCAAAATCTCGAAACCCGCATCGCGCAGTCCCTCCGCGAACCGCGTCGCCTGCCGACAGTTGCGCTCGATCATCTCAGCCACTCCCGACCTGCCGAGCGCCGAGAGCGCGGCCCAGACGTCCACGCCGCGCGCGCGACGCGAGAGCTCGGGCACGTAGTCGTTCGGCTCGCGCTCCGCTCCGCCAGTCAGATACGCGGCGCTCACGGCCATTGCACCACGCAGCGCAGTCTTGTCGCGGCAGATCGCGATGCCGCTGTCGTATGGAACGTTGAGCCACTTGTGTGCGTCGAGCGCCCACGAGTCCGCGCTCTCGACGCCGGCAACGAGTGCCGCGCGTGCTGGTGTCGCGGTGGCCCACAGCCCGAACGCACCATCGACGTGCACCCAGGCGCCCGCATCGTGCGCGCGAGGAATGATCTCGGCGAAGGCGTCGGCCGCTCCCGTGTTCACGTTCCCTGCCTGCATGCAGAGGATCGTCCGATTGTCGAACGGCGGCAGCTTGTCCGCGCGCATGCGTCCCTGATCGTCCACCGGCACGCGCGTGACACGTGCGCGTCCCAGCCCCAGCATCGCGAGCGCCTTGAGTGCGGTGACGTGCACCTCGTCACCGACGACGACGGTGAGCGGCGGGGCGCCGAACAGCCCCTGCTCTTCGACGTCCCATCCCGCGCGTTTGAGCAGTGAGTGCCGCGCGGCGGCGAGCCCGGTGAAATTCGCCATCGTCGCGCCGGTGACGAAACCGGCGGCACACGTGGGCGGAAGGTGCAGCACGTCGAGCAGCCAGCGGAGCGCGACGACCTCGAGCTTCGCGGTGGTCGGCGAGATGATGGTGAGACCGCAGTTCTGATCCCACGCGCTCGCGAGCATGTTGGCCGCAAGCGCACCGGGAAGCGTTCCGCCGATGACGAAGCCGAAGTAGCGGCCGCCCGCGGAGGTGCCGGTGCCCGGCGATCCGATGTCGTCGAGCTGGCCAAGTACAGCGGAGCGCATCGCGCGGCTGCTCGGGAAAGGGCTCGTCGAAGCTCGCGAGTGCAGCGACGGCTTCGGCCGAGGGCGCGACGCTGCGGGAGGGCAGCCCTTCGAGGTAGGTCGCGGCGCGATTCGCGGCGTCGAGGAGGAGAGTTCGCGTGCTCATGCGCAAAAAGCTATCGAGGTGCACAGAGGCTAGACAGTGAGCCTGCTCAGGGGCGCATGCACTCGAAGGAATTAGCTTTCGCGCCGTCAAGCGAACCGCGCGAGCGGCGCGCGCGCAGAGAGTCATTGCAGCGAAAAACGGGGAGGACGCGTGGCCAGGAAATTTCGAATCGAATGGGCGTTGCTGGCCGGCCACGTGGCAATCAT
This sequence comes from uncultured Gemmatimonadaceae bacterium, assembly GCA_963792685.1. Taxonomy (GTDB): domain Bacteria; phylum Gemmatimonadota; class Gemmatimonadetes; order Gemmatimonadales; family Gemmatimonadaceae; genus FEN-1250. The sequence continues at coordinate 740,796 of CAWBWW010000001.1, forward strand.
CGCGTTCGCGACGATTGCGCTCACGACATTCCTTGCGGGTGCTCCGCCAGCGTGGATGAACCAGGGCTACAACGCCGTGATCGCCGCGTGGGGCTGGAAGCTCTCGGGTCCGACGTACGTCGTGCTCGGCGCGCTCGCGGCGCTCGCGCACGCGACGGGGCGCATTGGCGGGCGCCGCGCAGCAATGCTGTTCATGGCCGGAACGCTCATATCGCTCGCGTCGGAGCTGACCGGCACGAGTACGGGACTTCCGTTCGGACCATACTCGTACACAACGCTGCTCGGCTATCGCATCGCCGGGCTCGTGCCCTTCCCGATTCCGCTGTCGTGGTTCTACATGATCTACTGCTCGCTCGCGATCTGCGGACGTGTGCTTCCGGCCTCGGATGACGGACGGTCGAAGTTGATCTGGGCAGCGATCGGTGGGCTCGTGCTCGCCGCCTGGGATGTCTCGATGGATCCGGCGATGTCGTTCGCGACCACGCACTGGGTCTGGCACGTGGCGGGTCCGTTCTATGGAATGCCCTGGTCGAACTGGTTCGGCTGGTGGCTCACGGGAACGATCATCTCGCGCGTGTATCTGGAGATTGTGCCGCCAACGATCTTCGCGTCGCGGATCTCGCCGTCGCCGTTCACGCTCGTGCTCTACGCGATCAACGGCGTGATGCCGATCGCGATCTGCGCGCGCCATTCGCTGACGTGGGCCGCCGTGCTCGGCGTCATCGCCATGGGAATTCCCCTCGCGCTGGCGCTCACGCCGCGCTCGACGTCGCGCCGAGAGCGGCACTCTGGACTCGTGGGCATGCGAGGGTCGGCGGGCGGGTGAAGATTGCGGTGATCGGCAGCGGATTCGGCGGACTTTCCGCCGCAATCCGTCTGAGCGCGCAAGGGCACGACGTCACCATCCTGGAGAAGCTCGACAAGCCCGGCGGGCGGGCGTACGTGTTCGAGCAGGACGGTTTCACGTTCGACGCGGGCCCGACGATCATCACCGCGCCATGGCTCATCCACGAGCTGTTCGAGATCGCCGGGAAGCGCACGGAGGACTACGTCTCGCTCGTGCGCGTCGACCCGTTCTACAACGTGCGCTTCCCCGATGGCTCGGTGTTTCACTACAACGGCGATCGCGATGCGATCATCGAGCAAATTCGCGCGTGGAGTCCGCGCAATGTAAAGGGATACGAGCGATTCGCGGAACGTGCGGCGGAGATCTTCGAGACAGGGATGGCGCTCATCGCCACGCCTTTTCTCTCGCTCGGCGCCATGGCGCGCATCCTCCCCGATCTCATTCGGCTCCGGTCCGACCGGTCGGTCGCAAAGTTCGTCGAGGGCTACATCCGCGACGAGCGGCTGCGCCAGCTCTTCAGCTTCCACCCGCTGCTCATAGGCGGAAATCCGTTTCACACGACGAACATCTACGCGCTCATCCACACACTCGAGCAGCGGTGGGGCGTCTGGTTCGCGATGGGTGGCATGGGCACGCTCGTGCGCGCGCTTGCCACGCTGTTCACGGAGCTTGGCGGCACGCTGCGCCTGAGCTCCGAGGTGGAGGCAATCGAGGTTAATGACGCCACGAGCCGCGCGACTGGCGTCCGGCTCGTGAGCGGAGAGCGGATCGCGGCGGATGCAGTCGTGAGCAACGCGGATGTGGCGTTCACGTACTCGCGGCTGATCGCGCCGCGGCATCGCGGCGCCTACACGGACGCGAAGCTCGCGCGCATGCGCTATTCAATGTCGCTGTTCGTGCTCTACTTCGGAACGAACCGGCGCTACGACGACATCGCGCATCACGAGATCCTGATGGGTCCCCGTTATCGCGAGCTGCTCGAGGACATCTTCACCAGAAAGATTCTCGCGAAGGACTTCTCGCTGTATCTGCACCGTCCCACCGCCACGGATCCGTCGCTCGCGCCCGACGGGTGCGATGCGTTTTACGTCCTCTCGCCGGTGCCGCACCTCGGTGGCGACACGGATTGGAGCGTTGCGGCGAAGCCGTATCGGGATGCGATCGTGCGCCATCTCGAGGCGCACCACCTGCCGGAGCTGTCGAAGCACATCGTGACGGAACGGATCGTCGACCCGCGCTACTTCCAGGACACGCTCAACAGCTACCTCGGTAGCGCGTTCTCGGTCGAACCCATCCTGACGCAGTCGGCGTGGATGCGTCCGCACAACCAAAGCGAGTCGATCTCCAACCTCTACTTCGCCGGCGCGGGTACTCACCCGGGTGCGGGAATCCCGGGGGTCTTTTCATCTGGCAAGATCGTTGCTAACTTATTACAGGACAACGAGTTAATGGACAAACGCTAGACAGGGTGAGCCGGTTCGTGCGAGAGCCCTCGAGAACAGCGCCACATCGATCGTCTGAAAACCCCGACGCGGCATTTTGCGCGTCATTAACGCGCCAGCATGCGCGCACTTTCGCGTTTGCTGCCCGGTTTCTTCCCAAAGTCGAGCGGCGGGGTGCCTTCGCCGTCTACGCCTTCTGCCGAGTGATCGACGATATCGTCGATGCTCCACGCGCTGGCGAAGCTCTTACCCCGGACGCCGGTGCCCGCGCCCACCGCCATTCACTCGCCGAAGCGATCGCAGGCCGACCGAGCGGGCCCGTCTTCCGCGAGCTCGCATGGGCGATAGACCGGTTCCAGATCCCGCCCGCACCACTTTACGCACTCGTCGATGCCATCTCCTCGGACCTCGAGCCGCCCCCGATGCAGAGCTGGCTGGACCTGCAGCAGTATTGCGAAGGCGTCGCGAGCACCGTGGGGGAGATGTGCGCCCACGTCTTCGGGCTCCCCGCCCAGCCCATGGCCCGCCAGTGCGCCCTTCGCCATGCGCGAACCCTCGGCGTCGCTATGCAGCTCACGAACATCCTGCGCGACGTCGGGGAGGACGCCGCCCGCGGTCGCTGCTATCTCGCGACCGAGGATCTCGCCAGCTTCGGCATCGCGCGCGAGGAGGTGCTCGCCCGTAGCATCGCGTCGAGCGATCCGCGCTGGATCAAGCTCATGCTCTCCCAGGTGCGCCGCGCGCGCTCGTTGTACGCGTCTGCCGAGCATGGGCTGGCGATGCTGCCGCGGGAGACGCGGGTGTGCGCGACGATCTGTGCGCACGGCTACGCCGGAATTCTCGACGCCCTCGAGAACATCCAGCACAATGCGCTCTCCCGTCGCGCCCGCGTGAGCGCGCGCACGAAAGCCTGGATCGCGTTCTCGGCGTGGCGCGCGCACGTGCTGCGCGCGGCGTAGCGTCAGTCTTTCGAGATCACGATCGACGTCGCGTCGCTCGAGCCGTCCTTTGGCCAGAGCACGAGCACGCTGCTCTTGGAGTCCGCGAAGTAGAAGAGCGCTCGCTTGCTGCTCGCCGACAGCCGGCGCGCGCCTGTATCCTCTGCTCCACCGTGCGCGTGATAGAACGAGTCGACCTTCTCGAACGGGTCGGCCGTGATGTAGGTGGCTGACGCTTCGACACCGGTGCTCTTTTCGATCAGCGCGTTGGGCGTGTCGCGCTTGGCTCCCGGATAGATGGGCGGCCCAGCCGCGACCGCGAGCAGCGCGGAAGCGAGGATCAGGCGTGCTGCGGCGATCGACATGCCAATTCCGGGTTGGGGAGACTACGAAATCGGTGGTGAAGCGGCGAAATTACCTGGTGGCGCCATTGCGCCGTGTGCGGTGTATCACAACGTGCACCAACCGCATGTCTCTCAAACAATCATAGCGACACATGGCTCTCTCGAATCCTGCATTCACCGACAGCGCGATCGCTCGCGCCCGGGCCGAGGGTGGCACGGGCGTGATGACCGTGGCGGGCGCCGCCTGGAAGTCCTTCGCGCTCGTGCTGCTGGCCGCGGCAAGCGCCGGCTATACATGGTATGAGATCGTTCGCCTTCCCGATCGCAACATCAGCGGCGCGATCTTCGGCGGCGCGATCCTCGCCTTCATCGTGGCACTCGTCACGCGCTTCAAGCCCAACCTCGCGCGCATCACGGCACCGATTTACGCGGTGCTCGAGGGCGTCGCGCTCGGCGGCATCTCGTACCTGTACGAGGCCGCGTTCCACGGCATTCCCCTCATCGCCGTCGGACTGACCTTCGGCGTAGCGCTGGCGATGCTCGCGCTCTACGCGACGCGTATCATCCGCGTCACGGACCGGCTGCGCAGCATCATCTTTGGTGCAACCGCAGGCATCTTCGTGTTCTATCTGATCACGATGGTCCTCGGCCTGTTCCACATCCAAATGCCGGGCGTGTTCGGCTTCGGCGTCGCGGGAATCGTCTTCAGCTCCGCCGTCGTGATCGTGGCGGCGATGAATCTGCTCCTCAACTTCGACATGATCGAGCGGCTCGCCGGCTCCGCGCCACAGCAGATGGAGTGGTACGCGGCGTTCGGCATGCTCGTCACGCTGGTGTGGCTGTATCTCGAGTTGCTACGCTGGGCATCGATCATCTTCGGCGGACGGCGGCGCTAACGCCGCTCGTCACGCCGGCGGCAGGTCTTTCTCGACTACGAGCGTATACCGTGCGGTGAGGGCCGCGATCGCGCCGATCGCGACCCACACCGGCATGAGCACCGCGCCTACCACACCGATCGTCAGCGGGATCTCGAGCAGCGAGTGCCCCTCCTCGTTCTTGATGATGATTCGGCGCACGTTCCCCTCGTGCACGATCTCCTTCACGCGCGCCAGCAAATTCTGGCCGTCGACCTTGTGCTCTTCTGTGGGCATCGGATCCTCCGGAGTTGCGGTGTCGATTCGTGATGTGCCTTTCTGACGTAAGGCACTACGCACACATGAGACCAGTTGTTACGAGCTCGATCACCGCGGCTCCGTGCTTCTGCTCGCCGGGCGCGCGCATCCAATACGGGTGGAACGGGCGCCCTGTTCGGGGTAACCTTCAGTATGTCCAGAAGCATGTTTTCCGCCTCATGGCGTCGCTCGGTCGCCGCTTCCGCCGCGCTGCTGTTCGCAGTCGCAGGAGCTCGCGCCCAGTCCGGTAATGGCTCGTCCGGCAGCTCCGCCTCCAAGGCGCCGGTCAAGGTCGCGATGCTCGATCTCGCGTTCTACGGCAAGCGGGCCAACGACATCTTCCCCGGCGACACCGCGATGGCCGACACCGCCACCGTTGTGATGCGCAAAGGGCTCATGAACCAGCCCGGCATCTCTTTCGTGGATCAGGCGTCCGTGACCAAGGCCGTTGCCTCGCCGGCCGCGATGGCCGTCGTGCAGGATCGCCCGTGCAACGTCGTCGTCGCCTGCGCGCGCGCCGTTGGCCAGGCGCTCGGCGCCAAGTGGGTGGTGATGGGAAAGATCAGCAAGACGAGTGACCTGATCTGGATCTTCAGCGGTGAGCTCATCGACGTCGCGACCGGCAAGCTCGTGCTCGACGACTCGTACGAGCTCAAGGGAATCGCGACCGACATGGTGCCGAAGGGCGCCGAGGTGTTCGCGCGACGCGTGGCGAAGAAGGTGACGGCTCCGGATAGCGCGGTGGTGCAGTGATCCTGCGCGCCGTCTCGATCGCGAGCTGATCCCGCACGACAATGACGCGAGCCGCCGTCGTACTACTGAGCGGCGGTCTCGATTCGGCGACCGTGCTCGCCATGGCACGCGCCGAAGGATTCGAAGCGATCGCGCTCAGCTTCCGCTACGGACAGCGCCACGCCGCGGAGATCGCTGCCGCGCAATCGATCGCGAAAATGGCTGGCGTTCGACACGTGGTGGTCGACATTGATCTCCGCGTGTTCGGCGGCTCGGCGCTCACGAGCGATGTCGCCGTGCCCAAGGGACGCTCGGCCGCCGACATGTCGGAGGGCATTCCCATCACGTACGTGCCAGCGCGCAACACGATTTTTCTGTCGTTCGCGTTGGCGCTGGCGGAAGTGAGTGACGCGAGCGACATCTTCATCGGCGTGAACGCGCTCGACTACAGCGGCTACCCCGATTGTCGCCCGGAGTACATCCGGGCATTCGAGAACATGGCGAATCTCGCAACCAGAGCCGGCGTGGAAGGACATCGACTCACCGTGCACGCGCCGCTAATGCAGTTGACGAAGGGCGAGATCATCGCGCGCGGGCTCGCACTTGGCGTCGATTACGGGCAGACGCTGTCGTGCTACGATCCGGACGCGAGTGGTGCGGCGTGCGGCGAGTGCGATGCGTGCGTGCTGCGTCTCAGGGGATTTGCGGAGGCGGGTGTGCGGGATCCGGTGCGCTATCGCGAACAGGTGTCGGCGACGTGACGTACGCGGTGAAGGAGATTTTCTTCACGCTGCAGGGCGAGGGCGCGAACACGGGACGCCCTGCCGTGTTCTGCCGCTTCGCCGGATGCAATCTGTGGACGGGACGCGAAGCTGATCGCGCGGATGCCGTCTGTCAGTTCTGCGACACGGACTTCGTCGGCGTCGATGGTCCCGGCGGCGGCAAGTTCACCAGCGCCGAGGAGCTCGCGCGTGCGGTGGCTGAGAAGTGGCCGGCGAACGTCTCCGCGCGCGCACGAAAGCTCGTGGTGTGCACAGGCGGTGAGCCGCTGCTGCAGATGGATGACGCGATCGTGCGCGCACTGCACGAGCGCGGATTCGAGATAGCGATCGAGACGAACGGCACCCAGCTGCCGCCCTCGGGGATCGACTGGATCTGCGTGAGCCCCAAGGTGGGCGCGCCACTCGTGCTCTCGCGTGGAAACGAGCTCAAGCTCGTGTATCCGCAAGCAGGTGGAGAGCCGGAGCGGTTCGCCGATCTCGACTTCGAGCAGTTCTTTCTGCAGCCGATGGACGGTCCGGACCGCGAGCGCAACACCGAGCTCGCGCTCGCGTACTGTCTCGCACATCCGCAGTGGCGGCTGAGCATCCAGACGCACAAGCTGCTGGGGATTCCGTGATCGACGCGGGAAAGGAAGGCACGCGCGGCAGTCTGCACGAGGAGACGAGCGCGGAGATGGAGGTATTCAAGAGCTTCGCGATCGAGGCGGCGCATCGCCTCCCGCACGTGGCGGAGACGCATCCGTGCGCGCGCGTGCACGGCCACTCGTGGATCGTCGAGCTGTGGGTGCGCGGAGTGGTTGGTTCGCGCACGGGCTGGGTGATCGACTTCGCAGAGATCATCAGCGCGTTTCGCCCGTTGGAGGAGCAGCTCGATCACCGGCTGCTCAACGACATCGACGGGCTCTCGAATCCGACCAGCGAGATTCTCGCGATCTGGATCTGGGATCGCGTGTCACCGTCGCTGCGTGGGCTGTCCAAGGTCGTGGTGCGCGAGACGGCGACATCCGGTTGTGTGTACACCGGCCCTATTGGCCGATGAGCTTTCACGTGGAGTACGTGCGATAATGCCCGCTGCCGAGCTGCTCGAGACTTTCCCGAATCCATATCCCGGTCGCGATTACGAGATCCGCCTGGACTGCAACGAGTTCACGTCGATGTGTCCACTTGGGGGCATCGAGAGCGACGCGGCGGAGCTCGCGCTCCTCAAGGGCGGAGCCCCCGACTTCGGAATCATTCGGATCGCGTATGTGCCGGACGCGCAGTGCGTGGAGCTCAAGTCGCTCAAGCTTTATCTCTGGAGCTTCCGAAACGACGGCATTTTCTACGAGCGCGCGGTGAACCGGATCCTCGACGATCTCGCCGCTGCGGTGAAGCCGCGCTGGATGGAAGTCGTGGGCGACTTCAACGTGCGCGGTGGAATCAAGAGCGTGATCGTCGCGAGGCACGGCGCGCGCACGGGCGGCTGACCGCGCGTACGCGAACCGCGTACGCTAGTACTTCCAGTTTCGCGATTTGCCTTCGGCGATCCACTCGATCGCCTGCGAGAGCCGCTTCTGCTTCGTCTCCTCGCGCTTCGCTTCGCCGATCCATTCGCAGTACTCGCGACGATGGCTCGGCGGGAATGCCGCGAATGCGACGGCGGCTTTCTTGTTCTTCTTCAGCGCGGCGGCAAGCTCTTTCGGCACTCTTGCCTCGGGCTTCGCGGATTTCGGCCGCTTCACCGTGATCCCTTCGTCGTTCAGCTTCATCGCCTGCTTGATGAAACCGGTGAACTCCTTCTTGCTCGGCAGCTCCTTCTCCGAGGTGATGCGGCCGAAGCTCCCGCGCGACGGATCCCCATTGGCCGGCACCCCTTCGATGAGCGGAGCCTTCCAGAAGATGATCGAGCAGTGCTCCTTGAAGGCCGCCATCGCGCACATCATCTGCCCGTTGTAGTCGAAGAACGGCGAGCTCCACTTGATCTTCTCGACCACGTCAGGACAGGCCTCGTGCACCATGGCGCGCACGCGCCTCAGGATCGGCTTGGCGAAGTCGTTCGCGTTTTCGATGTATGCGTCGACGCGCGGATCTGTCGTGGGCATGAACGAGCCTCGGGCGTGCGGGGAAGGAGAATGCTACTGTCCACCCGATTTCCCGTCAACACACCGAGCGGCGTCGCTGGCGGATGCCGGGCCACGCCATAGTTTTCACGCTCCGGCCGAGTGCCGTCACCTACCATACCATAGATCGCGCAGGAGCTCCATGTCGCGCTACCTCGTCTGTTCTCTCGCAATCGCTGCATTCGCCCCCGCGCTCTCGGCGCAGCAGCCCAAACCCCCCGTCGCACAGCAGATCGCGCGGGTGGACACGCTGCATGGCGACGTGCGCACCGACAACTACTTCTGGATTCGCGAGAAGACGAACCCGAAGGTGCTCGCGTACCTCGACAGCGAGAACGCGTTCACCGCGGCCGGCATGAAGCACACCGAGGCGCTGCAGGACAAGCTCTACCACGAGATGCTCGGTCGCGTGCGCGAGACCGACTTTAGCGTGCCGTATCGCGAGAACGGCTACTGGTACTATTCACGCACCGAGCAGGGGAAGAGCTACCCCATCCTCTGCCGGAAAAAGGGGTCGCTCGAATGCAAAGGAAGAGGTGATGCTCGACGAGAACGCGATGGCGGCGGGACGGAAGTTTCTCGGCGTTTCGAGCCAGCAGGTGAGCCCGGACGGAAACAAGCTCGCCTATCTGCAGGACACGACCGCGCTTCGAGTGTACACGCTGTTGGTGAAGGATCTCCGCACGGGGCAGGTGCTCTCCGATACGCTCTCCGAAGTGATGCCCGGCCTCGCGTGGGCAAACGACAATCGTACGATCTTCTACTCCACTGCGGATTCGGCTCGTCGCACGAACGCAGTGTGGCGGCACGTACTCGGCCAGCCGCGCTCGAGCGACGCCAAGGTGTTTCAGGACGACGACGTGCTCAACAACGTGAACGTTGGTCGCAGCAAGAGCGGGAAGTACGTCTTCATCTCCGACGACGGATTCACGAGCTCGGAGTGGCGCGTCGTTCCGACGATGGATCCGACCACGGCACCGCGCGTGATCGCGCCGCGTCGCGCGAACGTCGAGTACTCCGTGGATCACATCGACGGTGCATTTCTCATGGTCACGAACGACGGTGCGCGCAACTTCAAGATCGTGCGCATTCCGGAGAACGACTTTTCACCATCGAAGTGGACGAATTGGGTGCCGGAGACCGACTCGGTCTTCATCGAGGGAATCGAGCCGTTCAAGCGGTACGTGGTCGTCTCAGAGCGCTCGGGCGGGCTCGCGCGCCTGCGCGTGATCGATCTCGCGACGCGCGGCGTGCACTACGTCACCTTCCCGGAGCCGGCGTACGGCGTATTCCCGGTGCAGAACGCGGAGTTCGATTCACAGACGCTGCGCTTCCAGTACTCGTCGCTTCTCACTCCTGCGTCCACGTACGATTACGACCTCGCGACCCATCAGCGCGTGCTCAAGAAGCGCGTCGAGGTCCCGGGCTACAATCCGTCGCAGTACGAGGTGAAGCGGCTCATGGTGCCCGTGCGTGACGGCGTGCACGTCCCCGTATCGATGATCGTGCACAAAGGATGGACGCAGGATGCAAGTCATCCGCTCCTGCTCTACGCGTATGGCTCGTACGGTGTCGTCGACCGAGCCGACGTTCAACTCTCCGGTGCTGAGCCTCGTGGATCGCGGCTTTGCGTATGCGATCGCGCACATCCGCGGCGGACAGGAGATGGGGCGCAAGTGGTACGACGACGGCAAGATGATGAACAAGAAGAACACGTTCAATGATTTCGTCGACGTCGCCGAGTATCTCGAGAAGGAGAAGTTCACGAGCGCGGACCGGATGGTGGCGAACGGCGGAAGCGCGGGCGGGCTTCTCATGGGTGCGATCACGAACATGCGCCCCGATCTCTTTCGCGCAGTCGTTGCCGACGTGCCGTTCGTCGACGTGATCAACACGATGATGGACGCGTCGCTCCCACTCACGGCCCAGGAGTGGCAGCAGTGGGGCGATCCGCACATCAAGGAGCAGTACGACTACATGAAGACGTACTCTCCGTATGACAACGTGGAGCACAAGAACTATCCGTGGCTGCTCGTCACGACATCGCTGAACGATTCACAGGTATCGTACTGGGAGCCCGTGAAGTGGGTGGCGAAGCTGCGCGCGACGAAGACGGACACGAACCCGCTGTTCCTCAAGGTCAACATGGCGGGTGGCCACGGCGGAAGCTCCGGTCGCTACGATCGCCTGCACGAGATCGCGTTCCGTGATGCGTTCATGCTCGACGCGGTGGGGATGGCGGATCAGGGAAAGATCGTACAGTGAGCCATCACGCATCGTTCGTCCGGGCGCTCGCCGCGTCCCTCGTTCTCAGTGTGTTCGCAAGCGTCGCGCGCGCCCAGTCCAGCGCCCTCACCCCCGATCAGTCCGAAGCGCGCGCGATCTTCGAGCAGCTGATCGACACGAAGACATCATATAAGGAAGGGAGCACGTCTCCCGCGGCTCACGCGATTGCGCAACGGTTCCTCGACGCCGGATTCCCGGCCGCGGACGTGCAGGTGCTCGGTCCCGCCGGTGACAAGGATTCGAACGTCGTCGTGCGCATGCGCGGAACGTCCACCACGCTCAAGCCGATTCTGCTGATTGCGCATCTCGATGTGGTGGAGGCGCTCCGAAGCGACTGGTCGCTCGATCCGTACAAGCTCACGGAGCGCGACGGCTTCTTCTATGGGAGAGGCACGAGCGACATCAAGGATGGTGCAGCAACACTCGCCGAAACGCTGCTCCGGCTCAAGCGCGAGCACGTGGTTCCCGAGCGCACGCTCATCATGGCGCTCACCGCCGGTGAGGAGGGTGGCGGCGGCTACAATGGCGTCACGTGGCTGATCGAGAATCACCGCGATCTCATCGACGCTGAGTGGTGCATCAATCCTGACGGTGGCGATCCGCTGATCAAGGATGGAAAGAAGATCGTGCGCGCCGTGCAGGCGAGCGAGAAGACGTTCCAGTCATTTCACCTGACGGTGCACAACAAGGGCGGGCACAGCTCCATGCCCACTCCCGACAACGCCATCGCTCGGCTCGCGGAGGCGATCGTGCGCGTGTCGCACTACCACTTCCCGGTGAATCTCAACGAGACGACGCGCGCGTACTTCGAGCGCTCCGGCGCACTCGCGACGGGACAGACTGCCGCCGACATGCGCGCCATCGCCAGGAACGAGAAGGATTCGGCCGCCGCCGCGCGACTGTCGACATCGCCGTTCTACAATGCGCAGCTGCGCACGACGTGCGTGCCCACCATGCTCGCGGGTGGGCATGCTCCGAACGCACTCCCGCAAACTGCGACTGCGCTCGTCAACTGCCGCATACTTCCCACGGAGACTCCCGCGCAGGTGCTGGCCGTGCTCACGCGCGTCGTTGCGGATACCGGAGTGCAGGTGACACTGGAAGACACGGCTGCCGTGGGCAAACCGTCGCCGCTCCTGCCCACCGTCATGGGCCCGGTGGAGAACGTGACGAAGCGACTGTGGCCAGGCGTGCCAGTGATTCCGCAGATGGAGACCGGCGCCACCGACGGTTGGCGGCTGCGCGCCATCGGCATTCCCACCTACGGCCTGAGCGGCGTTCCCATCGACGTGGACGACGAGCGCGCACACGGCCGCAATGAGCGGATCATAGTGAAGTCGTTCTACGACGGGGTTGAGTACATGTACCAGCTGGTCCGGGAGGTCGCCGTCGCTCCCACCAAGAGCTGAAAAAGAAAAATGTCCGGCTGCCGCGGTATCAAACGTCGATGATTCGTATCAATCACTTCTATGGAGGATCATCATGAGCAACTACCTGTACCTGTACCGCGGCGGCATGAACGTCGAGCGCACTCCCGAGCAGATGCAGCAGAACATGCAGAAGTGGTACACGTGGCTCGAGGAGCTCGGCGCGAAGGGACACCTCATCGAGCGGGGGAATCCACTCGAGAACACCGGTAAGGTCGTGACGAAGAAGACGGCCATCACCGATGGACCGTACGCCGAGGCGAAGGATCTGGTGGGCGGCTACACGATGGTGGAGGCGAAGGACATCTCGGAGGCCGCAGCGCTTGCATCCGGATGTCCGATCTTCGACAGCGGCGGCTTCGTGGAAGTGCGGCCGGTCATGCAGATGAGCATGTAGCAGTGGAGCACGACGACCATCTCTTCCGGCGTGAAGCGGGACGGATGGTCGCCGCGCTTACGCGTCTGTTCGGCGTCCACAACCTCGCACTGGCAGAGGATGTGGTGCAGGACGCGTTTTGCCGCGCGCTCGAGGTGTGGAAGCTCCGCGGCATGCCTGACAATCCATCAGCGTGGTTGATGGCGACCGCGAAGAACCGCGCGCTCGACATCATCCGCCGCGAGCGCACGGCCCGCACGTATGCGCCCGAGCTCGGGCGCGTGCTCGAGAGCGAGTGGACGCTAGCGCCGGCGGTTGCCGAGGCCTTCGGTGACGAGGCGATACGGGACGACCAGCTACGGATGATGTTCTCGTGCTGTCATCCGCAACTCCCCGAAATTGCGCAGGTCGCGCTCATGCTGCACATCCTCTGCGGATTCGGCGTGAGTGAGGTAGCAGCCGCTTTCCTCACCGGGCACGCAGCGATGGAGAAGCGCATTGCGCGCGGAAAGAAGGTGCTCGCGGATTCCAGGCGCCTCTTCGATTTCACGATGGCCGACCGCGAGACGGTGGCACAGCGCCTGTCGGCCGTGCATCGCGCGCTCTATCTTCTCTTCAACGAAGGCTATCACGGTGCACACGCGGAGCTCGCGGTACGTACGGAGCTCTGCGTGGAAGCCATGCGACTAGCGGACCTGCTGCGCGCGCACGAGACGACGGATCTTCCCGCCACGCGCGCGCTGATCGCGCTCATGTGCCTTAACGCCGCGCGGCTGCCTGCGCGCGTGAACGCGGCTGGGCAACTGAGCCCGCTTGCCGAACAGGATCGCGCACTTTGGGATCAGAAGCTCATTGCGAGGGGACAGCAGCTGCTCGATCATTCGGCGACGGGCGGCACGGTGAGCCCGTTTCACATCGAAGCCGCAATCGCGATGGTGCATGCGCAGGCGGCATCGCTCGAGCGAACCAACTGGCCCATGATCGTCGAGCTCTACGACGCCCTTATGGCGATGCGCCCGTCACCGGTGGTCGCGCTCAATCGCGCAATAGCCATAGCACAATGTGAGGGCCCGGAGCGCGGACTCGCGGAGATCGCTGCGATCCCGGATGTCGACCGGCTCAACGAGTATCCGTTTTACTTTGCCACGATCGGAGAGCTCGAGCAGCGGCTCGGGCGCACGGCCGAAGCGTGCGAGCACTTCCGCACGGCAGGGCGCCGCGCGCGGAATCCCATGGAGCGCCAGTTCTTCGCGCGCCGCGCGCGGGAAATAGCCGGGTGAGTCGTACTTCAGTGAGACATTCCCTTCGATGGAGAGATTCGTGATCAGATCGATTTCGCTTGCCTGCGTCACAATCGCAATCATGATCGTCGCGCCCTCCGCTCCCGCCCAGCAATCGTCCTTCGCATCGATCGATGCGTTCGTCACGCGGGAGATGGCTGACCAGCACATCCCGGGTGTCGCGGTTGGCATCTACACGAATGGCGCCATCACGAGGGTGAAAGGATACGGCCTCGCCAACATCGAGCTCGCTGTGCCCGTGAAGCCGGCAACGATCTTCCAGTCCGGCTCCATGGGCAAACAGTTCACGTCGGCCGCTATCATGATGTTGGTCGAGGAAGGAAAAGTCGGGCTGGATGACAGTCTTCCGAAATACTTTCCAGACGCTCCCGCTACCTGGCGCGGAATCACCATTCGCAATCTCCTCAGTCACACATCGGGGCTGCAGGACTACGCCTCGGATTCCAACACCGCACCCGGCGGCCCGATCAACCTGCGCGCCGACTACACCGAGGAGCAGCTCGTCAGGATCATCGAGACGTTCCCGATTGAGTTTGCCCCGGGGGCGAAGTGGGAGTACTGCAACAGCAACTACCTCCTGCTCGGCGCAGTCATTCGGAAAGCATCCGGGAAGTTCTACGGGGATTTTCTCCAGGAGCGCATCTTCGGACCGCTCGGCATGACCAGCACTCGCGTCATAAGCGAAGCGGATATCATCCCGAATCGCGCGGCAGGCTACGAGTTGGTCGATGGGAAGATCAAGAATCAGGGATGGGTGTCTCCCTCGCTCAACACCACCGCAGACGGGGCGCTGTACTTCAACGTGCTCGATCTCGCCAAATGGGATGCGGCGCTGTACAGCGAGCGGCTTCTCAAGAAATCGAGCTTCGATCAGTTGTGGAGTGTCGCAAAGCTGTCGGACGGTCAACCGAATCCGGCGCACTATGGATTCGGATGGTTCATCCGGGACATCAACGGCCACCGGTTGATCGAGCACTCCGGTACGTGGCAGGGATTTCGCACGTACATTGCGCGCTACGTCGATGACCGCGTCACGGTCGTTGTGCTCACGAACCAGGGGGGGTCCGACCCCGGGAAGATTGCCCATGGCATCGCGGGGCTGTATCGCCGCGAGCTCGCGCCGCGCGATTCCACGAACCACTAGGGTGCCGCGCTCCTGATGTCACTCGATCAACACGCGCCTCCGGCCTGGCAACGCCTGATCACGCGCCTCAATCCGCGCGCGTATCTCACGCTCCACATTGTGATCGGGCTGGCCGCCTGTCTCCTCTCAGCCTGGATCTTCGCGCTGCTGCTCAGCGCAGTGCGCGAGCACGACGTGCTCGTCCATCGCGACGAAGCGGTCGCTTCCTGGTTTCATGCGAACGGCACCGCATTCGGCGATCGAATCTTCGTGATCATCAGTATGATCGGTTCGCCGGTTGCGATGGCGGTGCTGTTCGGCGCCGCGGTGCTATACCTCTGGCGCGCAAAGCAGCGATCGCTGCTCGTGGCATGGGTGCTGTCGTATGTGGGAGGCACGGTGCTCGACGGCGTGATGAAAGACGTCATCAGGCGTCCACGTCCGGAGTTCGCGGCGAAGTTTCTCCACTTTCAGAGCTGGAGCTTTCCGTCGGGACATTCGATGGGGTCGCTGATCGGCTTCTCGATGCTCGCCTACACGATCATCCGCGTGGGAAAAATCGAGAGCATCGGCGCGCGTGTCGCGATCTGGAGTGCCGCGGTGATCATGATCGCTCTCGTGGGCTACAGCCGCATTTACCTCGCAGTGCACTACCTGAGCGATGTCGTTGCCGGATACACGCTCGGGATTCTTTGGCTGGCGGTGTGCTTCACAGGATTGGAGATGGTGAGCCGGCGCGCGGAGCTTCGCCGCGCGCCGTCCACCTGAACGAGCAGTCGATCAGCCGTTGAGCACGACGTGCGCGGGGTCGAGCTCGCCCGTGTAGTACGACATGAGCGCCTGCTGGAACACGAGTCCATACCGCGCGCTCACGACAGCGCTCGCCGCCTGCACCTGCGCCGCACGCGCCTGCGTCAGCTCCACCAGCGTGCCCGCGCCAGCCTGATACCGCTGCTGCGACGTAGTCACCGCGAGGTTGCTCGCCGTGAGCTGCGCCTGCGCAGCCGCGAGCTGCTCCCCAGCCGACTGGAAGTTCAAATACGCGCGCTTCACATCGACAGCGACCTGCTGCTTCTGCGCGTCCAGCGCGAGCTTGGCATTGTCCTCGGCCACCTTCGCCTTCTGCGCATCCACACTCGTCTGCCCACGATCGAAGATCGGAATCGACACGCCGACAGAAATGCTTCCGCCACGCCCCTGGTCGAGCTGGTCGAAGAACGGATTGCCGAGCACCGACGAGAACGCCGAGTTGTAGCCCGCGCTCAGCGAGACGGTGGGCCAATAGCCGGCGTTCGCCGCCTTCACGCCCTGCGCACTCGCGTCCACGCGATCCGATGCAGCCGAGAGATCCGCCCGCTGCGCGTAGGCACGCGCGGTGAGGCTATCGAGATTGTAGCTCGCCGCCGTCGAGTCCTTCACTACAGGTGCCACGAAATCGTACGTCACCTTCGGATCGAGGTTGAGCGTCTGCACCAGATCCACCTTCGCGAGCTCGAGGTCATGCTGCGCATTCACCACCGCGAGCTTCGCCGCCGCCGTGCTCGCCTGCTGCGTGTACAGATCCGAGATCGCACGCGCGCCCGCGTCGACCATCTTCTTGATCTGATCTTCCTGCGCCTGGAGCGACGCGAGATTCTGCTGCTGCACCTTGAGCTGCTCCTGCGCCGTGATGATCGACAGGAAGTTCGACGCAACGGTGAACACCGTGGTCTGCTTCGCACGCGCCAGATCGAGCGTGCTCGCATCCTCGTTTTTCTCCGCCCCTTTGAGGTTCGCGACGTTCTGCATCCCGTTGAACAGCGTCACGCTCGATGAGACTCCCGCGTTCACCGTCTGGTTGTTGCGGTTGAGCAGATCCCCGGTCGTTTCGCTGAAGTTCCGGCCGTACGTCTGCGAGCCGCTCGTGTTGATCTGCAGGTTGGGGAGGAAGCTCAGCTTCGCACCGCGCACACTCGCCGCATCACTCGCCACGGCGTTCTGTGCCTGGGCGAGCGTGATGTTCTTCGTGAGCGCGATCTGAATGGCGTTCTCGAAAGTGATCGGTGTGCCTGCGCTCGCGGTGTCGCCCGCGGCGCCCTCCGCCGAGATCGTCTGCATGCTGCCGAACCCCATCACCAGCGCGAAAGTCAGCGCCGCCAGTTTGCCATTGAGTACCTGCATATGAGCATCCATCCGTGTTGATTGTGTAACTGCCGTACATCCTTTCTCGATCGGGCTTTACTCGTACCTGAGCGCCTGGATCGGATCGAGCGCCGCCGCTTTGCGCGCCGGGTAGTAGCCGAAGAACACACCAACTGCTGCCGAGAATCCCACCGCCACGAACACCGCGATCAGCGGCGTCGCCGTGCTCCATCCCATCACGTGCCCCAGAATCGCCGCACCACCAAAGCCGATCGCGAGACCCACCAGGCCACCAAGCAGGCTCATGACCACGCTCTCGACGAGAAACTGCGTCAGCACGTCCGAGCCGCGCGCACCCACCGCCATGCGGATGCCGATCTCACGTGTCCGCTCTGTCACCGACACGAGCATGATGTTCATGATCCCGATGCCGCCCACCACCAGCGAGATCGACGCGATCGCCGCGAGCAGCCCAGTCATCACACTCGTCGTGCTGGTCGCCGCCTGCGCGATCGCCGTCTGATCGCGCACCGTGAAGTCGTCCGGCGCGCCGCCGAGCTGGTGCGAGTCGCGCATGATCCCGCGAATCTCCTCCTGCGCCGCCGCCATGTCCTGTGGCGAATTTGCGCTCGCGAGGATCTGTCCAAGGAACGTGAAGCCGCTCAGCCGGTCCTGGGCCGTGGTGTACGGCACGAGGATCACGTCATCCTGATCGACGCCGCTGGACGTCTGCCCCTTCGCTGCGAGCACGCCCGCTACGGTGAATGGCACGTGACCGAGCTGGATCTGGCTCCCCACAGGATCGCTGTCGGGAAAGAGATTCTTCACGATCGTCGCACCGAGCAGCGCCACCTTCCGCTTCGCGGTCACGTCGTCGTCCGTGAAGAGGTTGCCGCTCGTCACGTCCCAGTCGCGGATCGTGAGATAGTCCGTGGACACGCCGTTGATTTCGGTGCGCCAGTTGCCCTTCCCCGTGATCACCTGCGTGCGCGTCACGATCACGGGCGACACGCCCGAGAGCAGCGTCGCATCGCTCTTGATCTTGTCGGCATCCGCAATGGTGAGGCGGTTGAACGTCTGCGCGCCCTGACTCGCGCCGCCGGCTGCCGTGCTGCCTGGCGTCACCACGATCAGGTTCGTGCCGAGGTTCTTGATCTGCGCCTCGATCTGCGTTTGCGCGCCATTGCCCACGGCAACCATCACGATCACCGCACCCACGCCGATCACGATGCCGAGCATCGTGAGCATCGTGCGCAGCTTGTTCTTCAGGATGCTGCCCGTGGCCATCGTCAGAAGCGACTTGGTCTTCATGCTGCCTCCATCGCTGCACCGGGCACCAATACTTCGAGCTCGGTGTCCATCGTCAGTACATCGTCCGCCGCGCGGCGCGGTGCCGCCACGGCGTGATCGCGGATGATCCTGCCGTCGCGCACCTCGATCACCCGGTGCGCGTACTGCGCTATGTCGGGCTCGTGCGTTACGATGATCACCGTGATCCCTTGCGCGTTCAGCGCCTGGAAGAGCGCCATCACTTCCACACTCGTCCTGCTGTCGAGATTACCCGTCGGCTCATCCGCGAGCAGCAGCGCGGGCTGCGTAACGAGCGCCCTCGCGATCGCCACGCGCTGCTGCTGCCCGCCCGACAGCTCGCTCGGCTGATGCTCCAACCGCTCACCGAGTCCCACGCGCCGCAGCGCCTCGGCCGCGAGATCGCGCGTGTTCTTCCACTTCGCCCGTGCGATCGTAGAGCAGCGGCAGCTCCACGTTCTCCACCGCGCTCGTGCGCGGCAGCAGGTTGAAGCCCTGGAAGACGAAGCCGAGCTTCCGGTTTCTGAGATCCGCGAGATCGTTGCGGCTCATGCCATCCACGCGAATGCCATCGAGCACGTAGCTCCCCGCCGTGGGGACATCGAGGCATCCGAGGATGTTCATCAGCGTGGACTTTCCCGATCCCGACGAGCCCATCACCGCGAGCAGCTCGCCCGCGTTGACGGTGAGGTCGACACCACGCAACGCGAACACCTCCGTCTCGCCCATGCGGTAGACCTTCTTCACGCCGCTGATCTCGATCACTGGTGTAGACATGTGAGCTCTCCGATTCCGGTTAGAAGGGGCCTGCAGGACCGCCACGACGACCGCCACCCGTGCTTTGTGGCTGGAGCGGATTCGTCGAAGCAGCGGGCGCCGCGGTCGTGCCGGTGTTCGCGCCTACTATGATCTGCATCCCTTCCGCGATCCCGTTGCCAGTCACCTGCGTGCGGGTGCCATCAGTGAGCCCCGCGTGCACGCGCACCGGTTTGGGCGTCTTGGTCGAATCGAGCATCCAAACCGTGGACATCGTCGAATCGCGCATCGCGCCACCCGTGCGCGCCGCCGCTGCACCACTCGCGCTGCCGGTCGTCGCCGACGCATTGCGCACTCGCGTGCCCGTCGCCGAGCTCGCGCCGTTGCTTCGCGCCGTTGGTTGTGCCTTTGCTTGCACCGGCTGCTATCGCCGGCTTGAAGCGCAGCGCCGCATTCGGCACCGACAGCGCATCGTTCGCCGAGCCGACGTGGAACTTCACGGTCGCCGTCATGCCAGGAAGCAGCTTGCCATTTGGGTTTGCGACCGCAACCACGGCCGTGTAGTTCACGACGTTGTTCACCGTCGTCGAGTTGATGCGCACCTGGCGCACCTCACCCGTGAACGTCTGCCCCGGAAACGCCTGCACGGTGAAGCTCACCGTCTGTCCTTCCTTGATCTGCCCGATGTCGCTCTCGTCCACGGTCGCGAGGATCTGCATCTGCGAGAGGTCCTTGGCGATCACGAAGAGCTGCGGCGCCGAGAGGCTCGCTGCCACCGTCTGCCCGACATCCACATCGCGCTCCACCACCACGCCATCGATCGGCGCGTAGATGGACGTGTACGAGAGATTCTGGCGCGCCTTGTCGAGCGCGATCTGCGCCGACGTTGCGTTCGCCTTGGCGAGCTGATAGTTGAGCTGCGCGGTGTTGAACTCGGGATCCGTCACGATCTTCTGATCGTGCAGGATCTTGTTGCGATCGTACTCCGCCTTGGTCTGCGCGAGCGTCGCCTGTGCGCGCTCGACGCCGGCCTGCGCATCCTCCACCGCCTGCTGCTGCAGCGTCGGGTCGATGCGCGCGATCAACTCGCCTTTCTTCACTTTCGAGTTGAAGTCGACGTACATGGCCGAGATCTGACCGGACACCTGCGTGCCGACCTGCACCGTCGTGACTGCGCCCAGTGTTCCGGTCGCGGCGACGGTCGACTCGATGTTCCCGCGCTGAACGGCCGCCGTGCGATACGCGGGCGCCGCATCGGAGTGCGCGTGCCGATAGAGCACGTAGCCGCTCGTGACTGCTGCCATCGCCGCAACGGCGGCCGTAATCAGCTTTTTCCTCATTGTGTCTCCTTGCAGTGCGACGGGTGTCGCCGTTTAGCTCTATGGACCCATTGCCAGCTCGCGTTGCCGCGAGTGCTGCCGTCTCCTCATCTGCTGCACGACCACTCAGCGCGCTGAGGCGCGCGTTGCGCCAGCACAGGAATCCGCAGATGGCACGGACGCGAGTGCCTTCATTCCATGCGACGCTCTGCCCATTACCTGGGCGATCGCCCGACTCTGTGAAGCATCGATTGCCTTGCTCGACCTCCATGCCCATGCACCCGTGTGTCCGAGTGCCACGAGAGCAGCAGTCAAAGCCGATCCGGTGAACAGCTTGTTGAACGTCGACATGTGAGCGGAGCCTCTGCGACTGGTGATTCATCCTTCCCCGGGGGCCCGCGCTTCTCGCGAGTCTCTTTGTCCCGGCTCTTGTATTGTACCAGGCCCCAGAGGCGTAAGTGCTTGATATGTCACGAGTTGCACTACCGTGTTCTGAATCGCCCGCGCTGCGGCACGAACGACATTGCGGCCTCTGCAACAACACGATCGCTCGACTTCCGAGGACCCCGGCAAGTGCTCGAGCGTGCGTGCATTCCGTGCACGTGAGGGTGCAACTCGTGACACGAGCCCTCCCGCGCGCACGCTCAGCCCATATGCTTGTGTCGTGAACACCACCGCATTTCGCTCGGCGAATGGAAGCAGCGGCCACTCCGCACCACGGAGCACGCCGCCCAGGGAGCACTTTCCGCTCACGCGACGGGACTACGCGTTCATCGTGGGCTTCTGGCTGCTCTACGCGCTGCTCATGATCGCGAATCACGCCTTTGACCCAGGGCCGCCCGACCGACGCCCCGACTGGTCGCTGAGCACGTGGGTAATCGTCGAGGCCTCACAGGCCGCGCTCTGGATGCTCCTCACTCCACTCATCATGTCGGTGGCGGGGCGCGCGCGATCCGAGCGAATCTCGCGCGTGCTGAACGTGCTCATCCTGCTCCTGCTCGGCGTCCTCCTCGCGCTGGGCGTGAGCATCTTCGGCTACGAGCTGCGCGAGGTCGTGCGCAGTGCCTCGCCTCCGCGCGCTTCCGGCGGCCCTGGTGGAGGTGGTCACGGACCTCCGCTCTGGTTCGGCTTTCTCAACGCGCTCGTGATCTATCTCGGCGTGCTCGCCGCCGGGCTCGCCCGCGCCTACTCGCTCCGCCTCGGTGCACGGCGCGAGCAGGCGACGCAGCTGCAGGCGCAGCTCGCGGAAGCGCGCCTCGATGCGCTGCGAAGCCAACTCGACCCGCACTTCCTGTTCAACACGCTGAACGCGGTGTCGTCGCTCGTCGAGCGAGACCCGCGCGGTGTGCGACGCATGATCACACGACTGAGCGAGCTGCTACGCTACAGCACGGAGGGTGCACGGGAGCCGGAGATCACGTTGCGCCGCGAGCTCGACCTCCTCGACCGTTATCTCGACATCATGCAGGTGCGCTTCCCGGGACTCAACGTGCTGCGCATGCTCGACGACTCCGCGCTCGATGTGATGGTGCCGAGCATGGTGCTGCAGCCGCTTGTCGAGAATGCGATCCGACACGGCGTGGAGAAAATGACGGAGGCGGGACGCATTGAGATCGAAGCGATGCTGGAAGGCGACACGCTCATCCTGCGCGTCAGCGACAACGGACCCGGAGAGGCTGCGGCGCCCGCCACTGAGGGTAGCGGCGTGGGCTTGAGAAACACGCGCGCGCGGCTCGAGCAGCTCTACGGCACCGCCGCACGATTCTCGCTTGCACGAACGGCCGAGGGACTCACGGTGGCGGAGGTGCGCCTCCCCGCTACTCGCGATCGCGCAGAATTGCGCGTGGAGGGCTCCGAGTCCACGAATGACGACCGCTGACATTGCCGAATCCGCGCCGATCTCGGCGCTCCCGCCCATTCGCGTGCTCATCGTCGACGATGAGGCACTGGGGCGGCTCCGCGTGCACGACCTCGTGCGCAACGAGAGCGGCGCCGAGGTTGTTGGCGAGGCGGGGGACGGCGAAGCGGCGGTGAAGGCAATTCGCGAGATGAAGCCGGATCTCGTCTTTCTGGACGTGCAGATGCCGAAGAAGAGTGGCTTAGACGTGGTGAAGGAGATCGGCGCAGAGCAGATGCCGATGACGATCTTCGTCACCGCATACGACCGCTATGCACTTCAGGCCTTCAATGTCGCGGCCATCGATTATCTCGTGAAGCCGTTCGACGACGAGCGATTCGAGCAGGCATTCCGGCGCGCACGCCGCTCTCTCGCGCTCGAGGGTGTGGACCGCGCACGCGCGCAGCTCATCCGCATGCTGCACGAGAGCGAGCACGCGCCGCGCGCGGCCGAGCCGAAGCCGACGGTTGGAAGCGTGCAGTATCTCGAACGCATTGCGGTCGAGACGCATGGACAGGTAAAGCCCATTCCCGTCGCGCAGATCGACTACATCAGCGCCGCGGGACCATACGCAGAGCTGCACGTGGGTGATCGGCGATACGTGATCCGCGAGGCAATGCAGACGCTCGAGGACCGGCTCGATCCGAACCGGTTCATGCGTGTGCATCGCTCGGTGATCGTGCGCCTCGACCTGGTCGAAGCGCTTCATCGTGGCGGCGGCGGCGATTACGAGCTGCAGATGAAAGGTGGCATTCGGCTGCGCGTGAGCCGATCGCGGCGTGAGGGGCTCGAGCGCTGGCTTGGCTTGTCTCCACGTGAGTGAACCCTGCGGAGCTCGGCTCTCGTAGGTAGTTAGCGCAAGGACCCTCACCTACGACCAGATGCCACGCGACAACATTCCATCAACACGCCAGCCGCTGGCCACCGGTCCACTCGCCGCGCTGAGTGCCGCCATCGTCGCGCTGCACGTGCTCGTCAACCGATTCTCGCCGTACGGATTTCAGCGGGACGAATTCCTGTACATGGCGATGGGCCGTCATCTGCGGCTGTGGCGGATGGACTTCCCTCCGTTCATTGCGATGGTGTCGGAGGCCGAGCGTTTTCTCTTCGGCGATTCGATGATGGCGATACGCATCGCACCGGCTCTCGCCGCGGGGATGCTGGTGATGCTGGCGGGGCTCATCGCGCGCGAGCTCGGCGGCGGGAAGTTCGCGCAGCTTCTCGCCGCGGTGATCGTGGCGACGAGCCCGCTCTATTTGCGCACAGGCGATCTCTTCCAACCCGTGGTGCTCGACCAGCTCTGGTGGACGCTCGCCTTGTACGCGCTCGTGATGCTGGGCGCGACAACCTCCGGCGAGCGCACGCTCGCGACCGCGCCGCGATGGTGGATCGTACTCGGCGTCGCGTGCGGGCTCGGCCTGCTCACGAAGTTCAGTCTGCTCTTTTTCGGCGCGGCCCTGGTCGCGGCGCTTCTCGTGTCTCCGCAGCGACGTGTGCTTCTCACGCCATTGCCGTGGCTCGCTGCGGTGATCGCACTGGTGATCGGGAGCCCGAGCATCACGGGGCAGCTCGCGCTCGGCTATCCAGTGGTTGCGCAAATGAAGACGCTGCAGGGCTCGCAGCTCGCGCATGTGTCGACGTGGTCATTCGTCACGGGGCAATTCTATCAGGGAGTGGCGCTGGTCATCGCGCTGATCGGCGCGCTTTACCTCGTGCTCGCCCCGCGCATGCGTGCATTCAGCTCCGTTGGCTGGACGTGCATCGGCGCGTTCATGCTGCTGCTCGTGCTGCACGGAAAATCGTATTACATCGGCCCCATCTATCCGACGCTCTTCGCAGCGGGAGCAGTGGCGCTCGAGCGCTGGACAGCGCATCTCGCGGTGCGTGCGTCAATGGCGGTTCGTGCGACGATCACCGTAGTGCTCGTGGCGTACGCCGCGTTCGCGCTTCCGCTCGAGTTGCCGATTTTCTCGAAGGAGCGCACGGCGGCGTTTGCGTCGCGAACCAAGGCCGATGGCGCGACGAAGACGAACCAGGGCGTCACTCTCAAGTTGCCGCAGGACTACGCCGACATGCTCGGCTGGCCCGAGCTGGTGTCCGCCGTCGCGCACGCGTATGACTCTCTTCCGCCGGAGAAGCGTGCCCAAGCGGTGGTGATAGCCGGGAACTACGGAGAGGCGGGCGCACTCGATTATTACGGACCGCGGCTCGGACTTCCACGCGTGGTGAGCGCCGCGGGGAGCTACTGGTTCTTCGGACCCGGTGAGAAGCCGGGCAATGTCGTCGTCACGCTCGGGGTGACGCGGGAGGATCTCGAGAAATTCTTCGAGACGGTCACGCCGGCTGGGCGCGTGCTCAACGAGTGGGGCGTGCCGGAGGAGTCGGACGTCTCGGTGTACGTGGCGGAGCATCCGCACACGACGTTGCAGGCGCTCTGGCCATCACTCGCGGGAATAAACTAGATGAAAAAAAGGGCGACGGATTTCCGTCGCCCTCTCCTGTTCGCAGAATCGGTCTACTGGTTCGCCGTGCCTGGCTCGGCCTGCTTCGCGTGCATCTCCGCAGCCGCCGTTTCCGGAATGACCTTGGACATCGTGCTCTGCATCTTGTTCTTCATCGCGCCGGCTACCACGTGGTCCTTGCCCGACATGAGCGCATCGAACCCTTCCTTGGCCACCTCGGCGGGATCGTCCTTCTTCCCTGCGCCCACTTTGGTGTCCTCCATCCCGGCGCGCTCGAAGAACTTCGTGTCCGTGGGCCCCGGCTGCAGCGACGTGATCGTGATCCCCGTGTCCTTCAGCTCGTTGCGAACAGCCTCGGCGAACGACTGCACGAACGCCTTCGACGCAGCATAGATCGCCTCGTACGGACCGGGCGCATCAGCGGCGATCGATGAGGTGTACAGCACGCGCCCTTCGTTGCGCACGGCCATGTCCTTGAGGACGAGCTTCGACAGTCGCACCGTGGAGATCACGTTGAGATTGATGATCTCCATTTCGTCTTCGATGTCGTTGTCGATGAACGGACCACCAACGCCGACGCCGGCGTTGATCGCGATCGCGTCGAGCGGCGCACCGAACTCGGTGATGCGCTCGTAGAGCTCGTCGACACCCTCTTCGTCCGCGAGATCGATCTGCACCGCCTGCACGCGCGGACCCATCGCCTCGATTTCACGCGCCGCGTCGTGAATCCCCTCGTCCTCGGCGACGATCATGAGATCGAAGCCGTTCTTCGCGAATTGCTTCGCGAGCTCGTAGCCGATCCCGCTCGACGCGCCGGTGATGACAGCGAAGGCGCTGGCGGATTGATCCTGGTGCTCCATGTGATGCTCCTCGTAATGCAATCGGTTCATGTGCGAATCGCAGAACGCGCATGCGACGGCAAATGAAGGGCCGCTGAGGAACGAATGTGTGGGAGCAATCACGCGCGTGACCGTCGCGTGACGGTGCAGTGAAGCCGACTTATCTGTCGAGATGAGTGTGAGGCGTGGATCGGAGAGGCCGCAGGCGTCAGAGTGTTGTAAGACTTTGTGGAGCAACGAGGTGCGGGCGCATGCGTCCGCCATATTCGTGTCAGGCAACGCGAAGTCGCTGGACAAACCGGTGATCAGGAGAGCGTCAATGCGTGCGTCACCTCGATGCGACTGGCGTCGTCACCTCATCGCTCTCATCGCGAGCTCCTTGCTCGCGACAGCGTCGTCCGCACGCGCGCAAGGCTCAGCACCACCGCCCGCCGCTAGCGTACCCGCCGCGATGGCGCGCTTCTTCGCCGGCAATGTCGCCGGCGCCACCAGAATCCTCGAGACGGTGACCGCCGCATCGCCGAGCGATGCGAGCGCGTGGCGCGCGCTCGGCCAATGCTATCGCGCGAGCGGCGATCTCGACCGCGCACGTACTGCGTACGGTCGCGCGCTCGCGCTCGATCCCAGCTCGCCGTCGACGATGTTTGATCTGGCGGGCGTGTATGCGCTGCACGGAGAGCGCGACAGCGCATTCGCGCTGCTCGCCCGCGTCCGCGCGTCGCACAATTACGACATGACGCAGCTCGACGTCGACTCCGCGTACGCAAGTCTGCGTACGGATCCGCGCTACGCCTCGCTTCTGCCCACAGCGGCGGACTTCGCGAACCCGTTCGTCGAGCACGTGAAGGTCTTGCTCGAGGTCGACGGCGATTCGGCTGGCGATCAGTTCGGATGGATCGCGCGCAGCATCGGCGACGTCGATCGCGACGGGGCGTTCGACTTCGTGACCTCCGCGCCAACGAAGAGTATTGGCGGCGACAACGCCGGGCGGGTGTACGCGTACTCGAGCCGCACGGGCAAGCTGCTCTGGACCGCGGACGGGAAGCCGGGCGAGCAGCTCGGCACCGGACTCGAGAGCGCCGGCGACGTGGACGGCGATGGCGCGCAGGACGTCGTGGCCGGCGCTCCGTACTCGGGACGCGCATACGTGTATTCGGGGCGGGATGGTCACACGATCTTCACGCTGCGCGCGGAGAACGATTCCGATGCATTCGGTCAGCACGTATCGAGCGCGGGAGACGTCGACCACGATGGCCATGCGGATTTCCTCATCGGAGCGCCGCAGAACAACTCGGGCGGAAAGGGCGCCGGCCGCGCGTATCTCTATTCAGGAAAGGATGGCCACCTGATGCTCACGCTCACCGGGGAACGCGCAGGTGATGCATTCGGCAGCACGGTGGGCGGCTACAGCGACGCGAAGCGCACGTTCATCATCGTCGGCGCACCGGGCGCGGGGAGCAGAAAATCGGGGCGCACCTACGTGTACGAGGGGCGCTCGACCAAGCCGAAGTTCATCATCGAGTCCGACTCCACCGGCCGCGCGCTCGGCGCCATGTTCGTGTCCGTGATGGGCGATGTGGACGGTGACGGCGTGCCGGACATTTATGCGTCCGACTTCTCCAACAGCGCAAAGGGCCCGTCCACGGGACGCATCTACGTGCACTCCGGGCGCGATGGACGGCGGCTGCTCACACTCACCGGTGAGCAGCGAGGCGATGGATTCGGTATCGGCCCCGGAAAGACCGGCGACGTCGATCACGATGGACACGCGGATCTGGTCGTCGGCTCCTGGCAGTATTCCGCCGCCGCGACGTCAGGTGGGCGCGTCTATCTCTACTCGGGACGCGATGGCCGCCTGATCGCGACGTACACTAATCGCATCCCCGGCGACACCTTTGGCTTCGATGCCGTGGGCATCGGTGATGTCGACGGAGACGGCACCGTGGATCTGCTGCTCACGGCGGCGTGGAGCGGCATACACGGATTTCATTCCGGCCGCCTTTTTATCCTGTCGAGCGGCGTGAAGTAGGAATCGCAAGGCAAGATTCCGAACGTGAGTCCGCCACGCGCATTGTAATATTCAGCAATGGTGCCGCACTATCGTCTCTCGCATGCCTCCGCGGCATGAACACGTCGCCTGTGTGCGACTGGGCTCCGCTGATGCCTCACGACGAACTCCGCATCGTGCCGTATCGCGCAGAGCACGCCGACGCGTTCCGCGATCTCAATCTGGCGTGGATCCGGAAGTACTTCAGCATCGAGCCCCGTGATGAGCGCGACCTCGGCGATCCCGAGACGTACATCCTCGCGCCGGGCGGCGCGATCTTCATGGCCGAGCTGCGGGGCGAAGCTGTGGGGACGGTCGCGCTGATGCGCGAGCACGACGACACGTACGAGCTCGCGAAGATGACGGTAGCGGAGTCCGTGCGCGGACTCGGCGTCGGCCGAGCGCTCGGCGAGGCGGCGATTGCGCACGCACGCACGATCGGAGCGCGTCGCGTCGAGTTGTTCACGAACTCCTCGCTCAAACCAGCGCTCGCGCTCTACCGCACGCTCGGCTTCGTGGAGATTCCCGTTGGCGGTACCGATTTCGTGCGCGCCAATGTGCGCATGATCCTCGATCTCTAGGTCGCGCTAGACGAGATTCTCGATCTGACGCAGGTGATTGATGTCGTGGCCGCCCATCGTTTCGACGATCGTGCCGAACGTCATCTCGCCGCGCTCGGGATGCTGCACCTTCTTGCGTTCCGCCGCGGCGCCCACCGCATCAATGAAAAGCAGATTCCATCGGCGGAAGGCGGTGAACGCATCCAGCGCATCGCGCGCGTCGAGCTTCCCGTACGCGGACGTCCACGCGTCCTGATCGAACGGCTGGATGACGTGATGCGCCTCGGCAACCGTTTGTCGCAGGCGAAAGGCGAACGTGATCTCGCAGTCGGCGAGATGGCACAGAATGTCGCGAACACTCCACTTTCCCGGCGCCGGCGCGCGCGTGAGCTGCGCGACATCGCTGTTGCGAATGAGCCGGGCGATCGTGACGGGAGTCATCTCGAGCACGTCGCGCGGTCGCGCGTCGCCGAGAAAGTCTGCGTAGGGATTGAGCTGGAGCGGAGAATGCGGCCATCGGAATCCTCCGGAAGGCGGGAAATAACGACGTCGCCCCTCGCCACGTCAACCGTGCGGAATGTCAGAGTCCCGCTGTATCCTCAAGGATCGCGAGAGCCGCGATCAATGGTAAGCCAGTAAGCAGGAGTCCCCCACATGTCCCTGCGGAAGATGCAGTCAGCGCTGCCGGATCTGATCGGTCGTACGATCAAGCACATTGTCGTGAGCGAGCACGCCGATCACCACACGCAGGTCTATCTGTTCTTCACCGACGGCACGTACTACGAATTTTACGGAACCTGGATCAATGGGCTTCGACATCTCGATCATGGTGGAATCGAAATGGCGGGAAAATCCGGTGTGATTCCGGAGATGGGGAGGTTGGAGGTGGTGAACGAGAGCACGACGCGCATCGTCGAGCGCCCGACTCCCGTGGACATGCCCTCATCGAGCGCCACGCGACCTGCTCGTGCCTAGCCGAACGCGCCGCGAAGGCTAGTTCGCCTTCGCGTCCGGGCTCCCACAAATGCGCATTCCCGTAGGAGCCATCAGCGCGACGAACCGCTGATCCTTGCGCACCGCATCGTAGGTCGGGTCGCACGCGAGGCCGTTCCAGTCGGGCTCCGCATCGTGACGTGCGACGCTGCGCCCGATCCACACGAGCGCGGAGTCGGTCTGGCCAAAGGCGAGCAGCGCATGCGCCATGTCGAGCGCGGGGATCGTGCCCGCACTCTGATCGTGGCGCATCTCGCTGAGCAGCGCATCGGCGTCGCTCTTCCGTCCCGCGCGCGTGTACGCCCAGATTGCCGCGCTGCGCACGCCGAGCCCGCGCCGGGCGAGCCTGAGTGCGCGATCCGCCACGCGCGCCGCGCTGTCCGTGTGCCCGCTGAGCATCTCGGCTTCCATCAGCGTGACGTACAACCCGCCGAAGGTCGAGTCGATCGCGAGCCCCTTGGTCGCGGCCGCCGCAGCGTCGTCGTAGTTCCGCGCATCGAGCAGCGTGCGACTCAGCGTCTGGTTCGTCATCGCCGTGAGTGGATCGAGCTGCTGCGCCATCTTCGCGTGGCCCACCGCGTCCGCGACCTCGCCCATGCCGAGCAGGAGCTCCGCGTGCCAGAGATGAACGGTCGGGTTCGATGGGTCGAGCGACACACTGCGATCGAGCTCGCGCTCCGCGTCCGCCCACCGCCACTGATGCACGCGCACGTCGCCGAGCGCGAGATGCGCATCGGCGAGCTTCGGGTCGAGCGCTAGCGCGCGCTCGGCGTGTGCTTCCGCGATCGGGATCACGGAGTCGGCGCGCGCGCCGCCGTAGTCGGGGAGCAGATCGTACGACATCGCGAGCGCGGCATGCGCACGCGCGAAGGTGGAATCCGCGGCCACAGCCTGCTGGAAGAAGCCGATTGCCTTCCATAGTGCCGGAGCGCCACCCCATCCGAAGTAGTGTCGCCCCTGGAGAAAGAGGTCATACGCAGAGAGATCGCTCGTGCCCCGCGGCGCGTGCGCAGCGGCGAGTCGCGCCGTCTCCGCAGTGTCGTCGCCGGTGGTGGTCAGCGTGGGATAGAGCGCTGCGATGATCGAGTGCGTGAGCTCATCCTGTACCTGGAACACGTCCTTCATCTCGCGCTCGTACGACTCGCTCCAGGTTGCGAGCCCGGTCGAGGTGTTCACGAGCTGCGCGGAAACGCGCAGTCGTCCACCTTCGCGCCGCACGCTTCCCTCGAGCACGTTCCCCACGTGCAGCGTCTTGCCGACGTTCTGCGCACCTACGGATTGATCGCGGAAGGTGAAGGCCGAGCTTCGTGCGGCGACCTTGAGTCCCGGCACGCGCGCGAGCGCAGTCGTGAGCTCGTCCGCCATTCCGTCCGCGAAGTATTCGGTCGCCGTGTCCTTGCCGACGTTCGCGAACGGAAGCACCGCCACGGAGTGCGGCGCGATGCCATCCCCACTCGCGACCATGCCGGACATAGCGGCCGACGCTGTGCCGTCGCCACGGCGTTTGGCCATCGTGGCGATCGCGCCAATCACGAGCAGGGCGGCGACACCGGCCATCGCCCACATCGGTACTCGCGACTCTTGCTTCGATGGCGCGAACGGAAGCATGGTGCCGCTCGTCGTCGACACCGTATCGAGCACCGCAAGCACCGCCTCGGCCGTCTGCGGACGATCGGCAGGGCGCTTCTCGAGCAGCTGCATCACGAGCGCGGCAAGCGACGGAGGTGTTGCGGGCCGACGCGACGCGACCGGCGTAGCGGCTTCCTGCGCATGCGCGGCGAGAGTCGCCTGCGCATTGCGTCCTGCGAACGGCGAAGATCCCGTGAGCATTTCGTATGCGACGGCGCCGAGCGAGTAGAGATCGGCGCGACCGTCCGTCGTGGGGTCAGCAGCGGCCTGCTCAGGCGCCATGTACGCGGGCGTGCCGAGTGCGATGCCGAGTGAGGTACTCGACGCGATCCCCATGGTCGTCGATGCGGAGAGAGCCTTTGCGACACCGAAGTCCGCGACGAGCGCGTGTTGCCGCGTGAGGAGCACGTTCTCGGGCTTGATGTCGCGATGCACCACGCCGTGTTCGTGCGCGTAGGCGAGCGCGCTCGCGACGTCGCGCAGGATGCGCACGATGTCCGCGAGCGGAAGCTCGCCCACGCGCGAGAGCCGCGCGCGCAGCGACTCGCCGTCGATGAACGGCATCGTGTAATAGGGGAGCCCGTCGGCCTCGCCGGCGGTGAGGAGCGGAACGATGTGCGGATGCTGGAGTCGCGCGGAGGTCGCGATTTCCCTGCGAAAGCGTTCGACGGAAACGGCGTGCGCGAGCTCCGGCGGAAGCACTTTGACCACGACCGTACGTCCGAGCGTCTTCTCGGTCGCGACGAAAACGCGCGACATCCCGCCACCGCCGAGCTCGCGTTCGAGGGCGTAGTTCGCGCCGAGCGAGGCCTGAAGCTGCTCCCTGATGTGCTCGGATTCCACTTACCCTGCTCCGCAAAAGTTCCGCATCGGTGAAGATAGGGAAGTGGGACCACAGGAGCCAGACACGTGTACCATATGTTCACTAGCCACTGCGCTCCGGCGGAGTCTCCGCGAGCTCACCTAGTCAATCAGGGAATCGTCAACCAGGCGGAACTCGTATGACAAAGCTCCTTGGAGTACTCGCGATCGCGCTCACGGTCCCGGCGGCTGCGATGGCGCAGCGTCGTGGTGATGGCCAGGACAACGGCCGTCGTGGCGGTCAGTCAGGGCAGCAGGTGCAATCACAGGGCGAGCGCGGCGCCGTTCGCGGCGATCGTGGCGGGTCCTACAATGCGCGCATGCGCACGAGCAACAGCGGCCAGCCGGGATACCGCGACCGCTCCAACTCCGGTTGGACCTCGCGCGCCGAAACCTCACCGATGGGCAATCGCTCGAGCGGCGGCGATGTTCAGCGCTCTCAGCAGTCGTACCCAATGGGCGGCGGCAATGGGTCCAACGGTCGTGGTGGCAATGAGAGCGGCGGCTACCGCGTAGGAGGCCACGAGCAGGGTGGCAACAGCTCCGGCTACTCCGTGGGAGGCCACGAGCAGAACGGTGGCAACAACGGCGGCTACTCCGTTGGGGGTCACCAGCAGAATGGTGGATACAACAGAGGCTACTCCGCGGGGGGCCACCAGCAGAACGGCGGCTACTCGGTTGGCAGCCACGAGAACAACGGCGATTACGGTCGCGGTAACGACCGGCCCTATGGCAACAGCAATAACGGCAACTATCGCCCGGATCGGAACGCGCGCGGCAATGGCAATGATCGCGATTACCGCAACGACCGCAGCTACAACGACCGCAGCTACAACGATCGCAGCTACAACGATCGCAACTACCGCGTCTACGGGAACAACGATCGCGTGTATCGCAACTCGCCGGGCTATCGCGTCGGAGGCGGTTGGAGCGGCGGCTTCTCGCACGACTACATCGGGCCGCGCCACGTATGGCGCCTCGAGGGCGGCAACCGCGATCGCTTCTTCTTCCGCGGGTTCTACTTCAACGTCGCATCGTACGACTATCCGTACGCCGCTGATTGGTACTGGGATCGCGACAACATCATCATCTACGATGATCCAGACAACTCCGGTTGCTATCTCGCATTCAACACCCGGCTCGGTACGTATCTCCACGTGGTCTTCCAGGGCAGCTACTAGCAGCCTTGGAGCGCACAGTGAAAACGGGACTCGCAAATCGCGAGTCCCGTTTTCACATCAAGCGTTCTTTGTACGGTTACGTGCGCCTGCTCACCAACGATGCGCACAGCTGGTGCGTGAAGGATGTAGAGAAAGAGAACCATTTCCTCGACATTCATCTCATGAAGACATTCATTCAGCTCACATGCGTGCTCGCGCTCGTTCCAGCGATCGCTGCTGGCGCAGGGCGGGCAGCAGCAACGCGGCCAAGAGCGCCCGCAATCCGGCGGCGATACACGCCGGCAGGCACCGAGGACGGAGGTTGGCGGCGGCCATATTCCGACGCGGGGACCCACGCCCGCACGCGGCACGAGTCGGCCCACTCCCGCCCCGGCGAACGACAACGACCGGAACGCGCGCCCAACCTATCGCGACCAGTCGAATCACCCCGAGGCGCCGCACGTGCACGTCACGAACAACGTGTGGGTAGGCCACCAGAGCGGGCGCAACGACCCGAACTATCATCTCGATAATCC
This sequence comes from uncultured Gemmatimonadaceae bacterium, assembly GCA_963792685.1. Taxonomy (GTDB): domain Bacteria; phylum Gemmatimonadota; class Gemmatimonadetes; order Gemmatimonadales; family Gemmatimonadaceae; genus FEN-1250. Next base: position 774,153 of record CAWBWW010000001.1, read on the forward strand.
GTGGGCGCACGGACATTTCACGGGGCCAATCGGCGCGTCGCACGTGTGGCGGCTCCGCGGTGGAGCGCGCGACCGCTTCAACGTGGACGGCTTCTATTTCGGGGTCTCGCCGTACGACTACGACTATGCCAATGACTGGCTCTGGGACAACGACGACATCGTGATCTACAATGACCCGGACCACAATGGCTGGTATCTCGCCTACAACGTGCGCACCGGCACCTACGTGCACGTGCAGTATCTCGGAAGCTGAGCGAGCACGACTACCAAATGAAAACGGGCGCCTCACTCGGCGCCCGTTTTTCATTCGTCCCGCGGTGTCGTTCGCCCCACGATGATGGTGATGTTGTCCGAGCCGCCGTTGTCGAGCGCCTCCTGCAGTAGCTGCTCGCATGCCTGCTTCGACGAGGTCATGGACGCGAGACACTCCGCGATCCGCTCATCGGAGACGTGCTTCGTGAGCCCGTCGGTGCACAGCACGTGCACGTTCCCCCAATCTGCGCGTAGCCGCGTGATCACCGGAATCGATGACTCTCCGCCAATCGCGCTCGAGAGAACATTCTTGAATTGCGAGCGCTCGGCGATCGCCCGTGTGAAGACGCCCTGGTCGATCAGGTCCTGCGCGATCGTCTGATCGCGAGTGATCTGCGTGAGGCGGCCGTTCCGATAGAGATAGTAGCGCGAGTCGCCGACCTGGAGCAGGTAGTACCACGGCCATACGCCCATGAACAGCGTGAGCGTCGTCGCCATCCGCACGCCATCGCCCTCGGCGCTCGCCTGCTCCAGCACTGCTTCGTGCGACCTGAGCGCCGCATCCTGCAGCGCCGGCGACATCGTTCCCTCCGCTGCGGCCGAGCGGTCATAGCAATCGAGGCTGCTCACCACGTAGCGCGTCGCGGTCTCGAGTGCGATGGCGCTCGCGCGCTCTCCGGCGGCGGCGCCTCCCACTCCGTCCGCGACCATCGCGATGTACGCGAGGCGCTGCTCGTCCAGCGGCAACCGCTCCGGCTCTGTGAGGTTCGTGCTGAGCACGTTCACGCGCCGATGCACGGACGCGAGCAGGAAGTGATCCTCGTTGTTCGTCCGAACCTTCCCGCGATCCGAGATGCCGTAGACGTCCAGCTCGTCGTCGCGCGGTTTTCGATCGGCCATGGGCAGCAGCTCCTGCTTCAACAGCTCCATCTTGGCGACCCCATCTGGTGGACAAACGCCACAAAGGTATATTGATGCGACCGCGGAGCCTGTAGGCTGGGACCCCAGCATACGCACGGCCTCGACCGCGCGCAACTCACTTCACACCGTTATGACTGGCTCGTGTGAGCTCCCACAGAAAGCCAGCGAGCGGAGCTCGGCGCTGCGCTCCACCCTCGCACCGATCGTGCTCGCGGCACTCGTGGCGCTGACTGTGCACGAGCCTGCCGCCGCGCAGGGCTCCTCACAGGTCCCGCTGGTGACCGGCCTCACCATCGTCTCGGCGCTCCACTTTCCCGAGGGCGACCGGGAAAACGTCGTGCGTGTCATGCAGGCGACGGACTCTGGCGTTCGCTACATGTGGCAATACAAGCAAAAGGGCGGAGCGTCGGACGATCCGCGCTTTCCCGATCGTGCCGTGCTGAAGCGCTACGTGCGCGCGAGCGATCTCGCGGGAGCGCCACGCCTCGATGCCGTGTTTCCGAGCGACGCGCCCGATGAATCACCCGGTTTCACCGCATTCTCCATTTCGCGCGCTGCCTATCGCACGCTCCTCACCGAGAAGCAGATGCGTTACACGGTCACCACCATCGAGGGTGTGTCGGGTCTTGGCAAAGTCGTAGGCGCTGCTCTCGCGTCGCGCATGACCATGCGTGGAACGTTGTCGCTCGCGTCGCCGCAACCGGAGCCCATCTCGGTGCTGCTCAACGGTGCTCGTGTCAATCTCCCCGCAACGCATCTCAAGGGAGCGTTTGCCTTGCAGAACGAGAAAGACGTGTTCGACATGTGGGTGCTGGCGGACAGTACTCATCCGCTAATCCTACGCGTGATCGATGGCACCGATGTGCTGCAGACCATTCGCATCGATCTACCCACGAAGGATGCGGCCGTCGAAGCGGAGCTACTCAAAGTGTGTCGCGCCGAAATTCCGGGGATCTACTTCGCGTTCAACAGCGCAGTACTCGATCCGGCTTCCGAGCCCGCGCTTTCCGACATGAGCCGTCTGTTGGCGAAACACTCGGACTGGACGTTCGCCATCGAGGGGCACACAGACAACGTCGGTGGTGACGCGGCCAACCAGACGCTGTCGGCCCGGCGCGCGGAGGCCGTGCGCGCTGCGCTCGTGTCGCGATATCACGTTGCGCCAGCGCGGCTCACTGCGGAGGGATTCGGCGCAAAGCGACCGCGCGAGCCCAATACGACCATCGAGGGTCGAGCACGCAATCGGCGCGTGGAGCTCGTGCGTCCATGCGCGAAGTGAACGAATCACTCGCTTTCCCCAGGAGACCACTCATGCGTCACGCTGCGCGCACCACCGCGACTTTCCTCACGTGTGGGCTTACGCTGGTAAGCGTCGGCTGCAACCACGCCGACAAGGCAGCGGGCGGCGACGCCAAAGTCGAGGGCGCGAAGAAGGCGCCGATATCCGCCAACGCGCCCAAGACGCAGCTGGTGAAATCGCCATGCGACTGGATCTCGCGCGCGGATGCCGAGAAGGCGATGGGAGAGTCGCTCACCGTGGCACCGGTGCGTGCGCGCAGTGCGGAGAATGCAATTCCGCAGGCAGACGGCGATGCCTGCCTGTACCAGCTCAAGAGCACCTCTGCCTTCTCGGAGGGAAAGGTCGCCCTCGAGGTCACGGCGGATGACCCGGGAACCATCCAGTCAGGTTTCGGCTCGGCGCCCATGATCGACTCCACGTTCAAGGGAAAAGAGTCACACGGCGACTCAATGGTGAATGGACGCTGGGACTACGAGAGTAATTTGCCCGGCGGCATCGCGATGGAGCGCGCAGGTCGGATCGTGATTCAGGTATTCGCGTTCGGAAAGTCCGATCAGGGAAAGGCGCTCGCCAACGCGGTCATCGATCACATTGCCGATCTGCCGTTCGTGAACGACTCCGCGGATCTCGCCGTGCCATCCGAAGATCCCGACCCGTGCTCGCTGGTCACCCGCGCAGAGGCGGAGGCGGTGCTCGGCCCACTCATGATGGCGCCCTTCCGGTCGCGAGAGAGCTCCGCGCTCGCCTATGGCAGTGGCGCGAGCTGCACGTACTACACCGGCAAGCATCGCGCGCTCGTGATCACGCCCACGTATCGCGGCGGAGCGGCGCGCTACCGGATGATGGCTGGCGTCGGCAACATGGCAGGGAGTGTACTCGGTGGTGCGAAGGCACCCGATACACTCGACGGGCCGTGGGATCAGATCTCGACCAGTGCGACTGGCGTGCTGGTCTTGATGAAGGGAGACAAGAACGTGGACATTGAGTTCCAATCGTCTAACGTGGACTACGCGCACGCCATCAAGGTCGCGCGCGTGGCTGCAGCCAAGTTGTAGTCGCGCTCACAGCCTGTTTGAAACACGATCGCTCGGCGGCACGACTCACCCGTTCGCAACAGTCACTCTTCCGCCACGAGGCAGCACATGAATTTTCTGATCGGCTTCATCTCGGCGATCCTGTCCACGGCTGGGAGCGGACCGGCGACAACCGGAGTCGTCACGGTGATCGGCGGCCCGAATGCGGGCAACTATTCAGTCGCATCGCAAGCCCCCTGTGAGATCGACAAGGAAGATCCTCCCAAGCCGAAGCACTCCTTCTCCATTATGCTCGGTGCCCCGGGCTCGGACGGTCAGACGATCAAAGATCCGAAGGTGATGACGGTGTTGTCACTGATGGTACCGGATGCGGATCGTGAGAGCGGAAACACTCAATTTTTCGCAGAGATGAACTTCGGCGATCCACCATTGCACGGGAAGCACTACAAGGTCGACCCGCATCCAGAGAAAGGCGCCCCGGTGGGAAGCGGAGCGGTGGGTATTGTGGTGCATGGCGGGCAGGCGACCGTCAACTTCGATGTGAAAACGGCAGACGCCGTGGAGTTCAAGGGCGTCATCCAGTGCTCACGGCTGCTTCGTCTTTGAGCCACGGCAACACCGGGCGTAAGCGCCGCACGTATCTCCAGCCTCGCAGGAGCACATGAACACGCTGTTTCGCATTCGGCCATTCGCCGTGACTGCAGTGTGCGCGGCGCTCGTCATGCTCGCGTGCAGCAAGAGTACTTCGTCGGGGGGCGGCGCCGGCGCGAAGAGCTCCAGCAACGTGAAGGCAACGGACGGCTCGAAGGCGACAGGAAGCGTCACCGGACTGACGTACGCGCCAACTGTCGTGGCGATGGAGCGCCGTGACGGAGTTGCGGCGCTGAAGGAGATAAGCAGCAACGGAGATCTGCTCCTCTTCGCCGGCGGCAATAGCTCCATCGCTTCACTCAAGCCCGGATCAGTGCTGCTGATCAAGGGATTCATGGCGAAGAAGGTCCTCGCTGTCGAAGAAAGCGAAGGCGACATCGCGGTGCTCACGGAGCCCGCCGCGATCACCGATGTCGTACAGGACGGACACATCACGTACAACTATCCCGTGCGCTTCTCGTCGGCGGGCGTTGCGAATACGGCGCTCGCTCCGGTGCCGCACGACTCGAGCGCGTTCGGCGATTTCTTCGTGCGCACGGCGTACGCCGCAGAGCCGCCCGATGATGCGGAGGCGCCGAGCACTGCGGCGTCGAAGACGTTCAATGTGAGTGGGTGGACCGTGGAGGTCACGGCAATTCCCGAGAACGATCGCGTCAACATCAAGATGAAGGCGTCGAAGGAAGGGAACGGCTTCAAGGCGACGGTCATTGGGGATGGCTACCTGCAGAACTTCGACGCGGGCGGAGATCTCCTGGTCGAGCACGGCAAGATGGAACAGCTCGAGATGATCAATCGGAAGCTGAACGGCACGATGAACTTCACCTGGAGCGTGAAGCTCGACGTGGCAGAGCGTCCGTTTCAGAGTGTGAAGATCGAGATCCCGGCGATGCTGAACGTGCCGCTCGCGCCGCTCCTGGGCGGGATGCCGCTCTTCCTCGTCGTCGACGGCGCTGTGCTGATCAAGCCTGCATTCGGAGGAGCCGACGAGATCAGCTACGGAGAATTCCGCATCACGTACGACGGCACGCAACGATTCAGGGTTCACGAAGGGACGGTGGATCCCGAGGGGAACGTGAGCGGCGCGGTCGAGCTGGTGAAATGGGGGAACTACTCGAAGGTCGCGCCTGTGGGAATGGTCGTCGCATTCGCGGCGCCGCGCATCGAGCTCACGTTCGGCATCAGCAAGGCACTGAAAACGCTGAGCGATTTCGACAAGCCAGCGGAACAGGCGGACAAGCTGTTCGACAAGTTAGGGCGCAAAGTGTTCGGTGATGAAAAAATGGACAAGATGAAAGACGTGAACATCTCGAAGGCACTCGATATGGTGAAGGGGAACGAGGCCTCGGCATCTTTCGAGCTGATCACGTCCTCGGGCACGTCCGCGGGAGTGCTGAGCTGGGGGCCGTGCCAACAGACGGACATCTACATCTCCGCCAGCGTGTCTGCGAACGCCAAGATTCTGGGCCAGAGTGCCGGAGATGCAAAGCAGGAGCTGTGGAAGAAACACCTGCACGCATCGCAGCCCGAGGGGATGAACTGCACGTGACGTAATGCGAGGAGAGCAGCGCGTATTGCGCGCCGCTCGGTCCTGCCATCATCATCCGTGGATGCTGATGAAAATTCGATTCCCGCTTCAGCTCGCCGCCGTGCTACTCATCGCGCCGGCCGGAGCGCTCACCGCGCAAACGCGCGACACCGCCGACGCTGGCTTTCCCTCGCTGGCGAGCGACTTCGTCTACACGTCACTGGCCTTCTCGCCGGCCGCCGCGACGCAGACGGGGCTGCACGACTGGACCGATCCGTACAGCGGCAGGCGCGTGCACCTCGACTCGCTGCTCGACAGCTTCTCTCCCGAGGCGCTGGAGAAGCAGCGACAGTACTTCCTGCGCGTACAGTCACGCCTCGCCGCCATCGATCGTTCGCACCTCGACGCGCAGACACAGGCGGACTACGATGTCGTCGCCAACGCCGCTGCCTTCGCGTTGTTCGGCATCACCAGGGAACGCTTCCACCAATTCAAGCCGCAGATGTATGCCGAAGACCTCGGCAACTCGCTCTTCGCGAACATCTCGCTCGAATACGCGGACAAGAACGTTCGCGCTGCGGATCTCACTGCGCGTGTGGCCCGCGTGCCGGAGTATCTCGCAGTTGCGCGCCGGAATCTCCGCGCATCGAACGAGATCTACACGCGCGTTTCAATCGAAGAGACGGATGGCGTGGCCGCGCTCGTGAAGCAGATGGGTGCGGAGTTCACCCGCGGCACGCCGTCGCAGGCGCGATACGCACGCGTGGCGCGGCCGGCCCTCGCCGCACTCACGAGCTACGAGCAGTTCGTCAAGGACACGCTCTCGAAGCGCGGCGCCGTGGACTGGCGCTCCGGTGTTGGTCTGTTCAACGCGAAATGGAAGTACTCGCTCGTGGTGTCGATCACTCCGGCCGAGGCGCTGGCGGCGGCCGAGGACAGCATGCGCGCCACACGTGCGGAGATGCTGCTGCTCGCGCGTCCGCTGCACGACCAGTGGTTCCCGGACCACAAGCACACGGGCGACTCGACGGCGGTGCTCAACGCGATCGTGAGTGAGACGCTCGCGCGTATTGGCGCCGAGCATGCGAACAGGGACTCGCTACTCCAGCAGGCAAAAACCGACGTTGCGCTGCTGACGAACGTCGTTCGTGAGAAGCGCATCGTCTCGCTGGATTCCTTTCCCAATCTGCAGGTGATTCCGACGCCGGAGTTCATGCGCGGCGTGTACGGCGTGGCCGGCGCGGTGTTCGCCCCGGCGCTCAATCCGAATCTCGCAACGTTCTTCTGGGTCACACCGATTCCATCGTCGTGGACATCGGAGCGCGCCGACTCCAAACTGCGAGAGTACAACACCTACAAGATGCTCGACCTCACCGTGCACGAGGGGATTCCGGGGCACGTGGTGCAGGGCGCGTACGCGAATCTGATCACCCCTGACTGGCGGCGTCTGCTGCGCGCGGTGTATTCGAACACGCCGTATGTCGAGGGATGGGCGGTGTACGCCGAGCATGCGATGATGTACGACGCGCATGTGGATGGAGGCGACTCCGTGAAGATGCGGCTCACAGATCTGAAGGGGATGCTGCGCATCTACACGAACGTGATCATCGACATCCGCCTGCACACGCGCGACATGCCAGGCGATTCCGCTGTGGCGTTCATGATGCGCGACGCATTCCAGGAGCGCCCGGAAGCGGAGGCGAAGCTGCAGCGTGCGCAGCTCGATTACGTGCAGCTCAACGCCTACTTCGCAGGCGTGGAGGAGTGGACGCGGCTCAGGCAGGACGTCGAGAAGCGCGACGGCAAGGATTTCAATCTCTGCCGCTACCACGACACCGTGCTGCTGTATGGTGCGCTTCCGGTTCCCGAGATTCGCCGCCTCTACATGGCGGGCGTCGCGCCAACAGCGAAGGCGCCGGCCTCGAGGTGCCAAGGCACGAGCGCGGCAAACACCATGTAGCGCGCGCCGCGCGTCGAGCTACGGATGACCGGGCGGGCCGAGGGGAATCTTCACGCCGCGCGTCGAATCCTTCGGGCCGGCGCTGTCCTTCGCGCCGCCGCCGGGCTTCCCACCGCCACCGGCGTCCGTGCTGTCACCGCCTTTCTTCCCTGCTCCTTTCTTGCCATTCGAGGAGTCGTTCGCGGCCGGCGGATTCGCCGGCCGCCCGCCGGCGCCCTCCCCGCCCGCCGCACCACCCTCGGGCTGCGGCTTCGGCCGCACGCGCTGGCCATTGCGCAGATCGTCCGATGCGTTGACCACGACGACATCGCCATCGGCGAGCCCGGAATCGATCTCGAACGCGGTGCCGAGGTCTCGATCGATGAGGAGCGGCTTCACGTGCACGACCGAGTCCGAGTCGACCACCGCAACCTGAGGTCCCGCCGCACGAAGGATGAGCGCGCCCTCGGGCATCACGATCGGCGCCGCCGCACGATCGAACTTGAGGCTCGTCTGCGCGTACATCCCCGGGAGCAGCGCGCCATCGGAATTCACGACGTCGACTTCGGTGAGTAGTGTGCGGGTCGCCGCGTCGAACGCCTGCGCGGTACGCGCGACACGTCCCGCGAACGTGCGCCCCGAGATCTCGCGCACACGGACCTGCGCGTCGAGTCCAGCGCGAACGCCCTGGGCATAGGCCTGCGGCACGCCAATGTACAGCCGCACGGTGTCGTTGCGCGCAACGCGGAAGAGACTTCCGCCCGCGCCTCCCACGCTCGCGCCGATCGTCGCCGTCGCGCTGCCGCCCACACTCTGGGATGCGCCGGAGCTCACCGAGCCCACGTCGCCGCTGCTCGCCGACGTGATCGTTCCGCCAGCGCTCGACTGCTGCCCCGAGCTCGGCGACGGAATCGTCGAGCCGCCGAGTGAGGCGGGATTCGTGGAGTTGGTTCCGCCGCCCGCGGTCACCAGAACGCCCTCGTCAACGTTGCGCGCGGTGACGACACCGCTGAACGGCGCAACTACGCGCTCGAACCGCACGAGCTCCGCGAGGCGCGTGACACCAGCTTGCGCGGCGTCGTATGTCGCGAGATCGGCATTGTACGTCGCCTGCTTCTGATCGAGCTCCTGCTTCGTGACGACGCTGTCCCGATAGAGCACCCGCCAGCGCTCGACGTCCGCGCGTGCATACTCGAGCACCGAGCGCGCCTGTGCGGCCTGTGCCTGCCCCTGCACGAGCTGCTGATCCAGATCGGGCGCATCGATGATCGCGAGCACCTGCCCCGCATGCACACGCTGACCGATGTCCGCCATCCACTTTCGCACGTAGCCTGATGAGCGCGCGTAGATAGGCGTCTCATGCATTCCCTCGATCGTGCCCGGCAGCATTAGATCGGTGACCGGATCGCCGCGCTTCACGCGCGTGACCGTCACCTCGGGGATGCTGTCGTTGAGCGCGGCGTGCTGCGCGCGCTCAGTGAGCTTCTTCTTCTGCGACCTGTGCGGCAGCAATCCGATGAGCAGGAAGACGAGCAGCGCAGCACCCGCGACGATAGCGCCGGTCCGCACCGCATGCCTCGATGGCAGCGGCGGCGGCGGTGGATCCTTCCGGTGTTCCGTCTGATCAGCCATGGGCCGGTGCCGGTTGGGATGAGGGCGCACGCTGCGGCTTCTTCGCCGTTGTGGGCTCTGGAAGCTCGAGCTCCGGCTCCGGCGCCTCCGCCCGCAGCCACGTGTAGATCGTCGGCACCACGAGCAGCGTGTACAGACTCGCGATGATCAACCCGCCGATCACCGCGCGACCGAGCGGCGCATTCTGCTCGCCGCCCTCGCCCATCGCGAATGCCATCGGCAGCATGCCGATGATCATTGCGAGCGCCGTCATGATTACGGGGCGCAGTCGCGTCACTCCCGCTTCGATGGCCGCCTCTTCCGCGGATTTCCCCTCGCGACGCTGGTCGTCCGCAAAGGTGATGAGCAGCACGCTGTTCGACGTCGCCACGCCCATCGCCATGATCGTGCCCATGAGCGATGGCACGCTGAACGTCGTGTGCGTGACGAAGAGCCCCCACATCACGCCCGAGAGCGCGCCGGGGAGCGCCATCACGATGATCAGCGGATCAATCCACGACTGAAAGTTGACGACGAGCAGGATGTACACGAGCAGGAGCGCCGCACAGATGCCGAGCAGCAGCCCCGTGAACGACTCACGCATGCTCTTCACCTGTCCCCGCATCGTGAGCTGCGAGCCCTTCGGCAGCTTGATGCCCTTCGTGATCTTCTCGATGTCCTTCGCGACGCCGCCGAGATCGCGGCCATCCGCGCTCGCGAACACATCCACCGACGGCTGGATGTTGAAGTGCGTGACGACCACCGGCGTCACCTGGCGCTGCTCGCTCACGAGATTCGAGAGCAGCTCCGGCGTGGTCGCGCGCCCCGCCGCACTCACCGGCGTCGTCGCCAGCGCATCCACGGAGCTCATCTTGTAGATCGGCGTCTGCACCGCTACCTGATAGTTGACGCCGGTCTTCGGATCGAGCCAGAAATTCGGCGCGTTCTGAAAGCTCGAGCTCAGCGAGATCAGCAGGCTGCTCGCGACATCGCGCGTCGTCAGCCCCGACTGCTCGGCCCTCGAGCGATCGATGCTGAAGAACATCTCCGGCGCGTTCTGCACCTGCTGCACGCGTACATCCTCCGCGCCCGGCGTATGCCGCACCCGCTCGGCGATCCTCGTCGCGATCGCGAAGTTGCTGTCCGCCTGGCGCCCTGCGATCTGCACGTCGATCGGCGAGGGGAGGCCGAGGTTGAGGATGCGCGTAATGATGTCTGCTGGCTGGAAGAAGAATTCCTGGTTTGGGAACTCGGCTGCGAGTGTGTCACGTAGTGCGAGCTGGTAGTCCGCCGTCTTCCCCTTCCGCTTGTCCGAGAGTGCGACGAGGATCTCACCATCGGCCGCACCAATCGTCGCCTGATCGCCGGTCGCCAGCGACAGCCCACCGCCGGCGAGACCGATGTTGTCGAGCATGAGGTCGATGTCGGCGGGCGGAATCATGCGGCGGATCGTTCGCTCCACCGCGCCGAAGATCAGCTCCGTCTGCTCAATGCGCGTCCCGGGCGCGGTGCGCACGTGCAGCCGGAGCTGCCCCGCATCTACGGAGGGGAAGAAGTCCTGCCCGATGAACGGCACGAAGGCAGCGCTCACGAGCACGAACGCGAGCGCGACGATCAGCACGGGCCACCGATGCTCGACCGCGCCGCGCACCGTGGAGTGATAGCCGTTGCGAAAGCGGTCGAACCCGCGCTCCACGTGCACGTTGAGCCTCCAGTTCCACCCCGCGTGAAGCCGCTTTTCCTCCGAGTCCTCGCCCTGGTGCAGATCCTTCTCCTTCTCGAGGAGGTGCAGCGCCATCGTCGGCACGAGCGTACGCGACAGCAGGTAGGACGCGAGCACCGCGAAGATCACGGCCATGGCGAGAGGACGGAACAGCGATGCGGCGGGTCCGCTCAGGAAGAAGATCGGAACGAAGACGATGCAGATCGACACCGTTGACACGAATGCCGGCACCGCGATCTGCGATGCGCCATCGAGAATCGCCTGCAGCAGGTCCTTTCCCATCGCGAGGTTGCGATGGATGTTCTCGACCTCGACGGTCGCATCGTCGACGAGAATGCCGACCGCGAGCGCGAGTCCGCCAAGCGTCATGATGTTGATCGTCTGCCCCAGGGCCGCGAGGCAGATCACCGAGGTCATGATCGAGAGCGGAATCGAGAGTGCGACGATCGCCGTGGACCGGAGGCTGCCGAGAAAGAGGAGGATCATCACCGCGGTGAGGCATGCGGCGATGAGTCCCTCGCGCAGCACGCCGTTGATTGCGGCGCGCACGTACGTCGACTGATCGGAGATCACGGCGAGCCTGATGTCGCCCGCCACCGAAGCCTGCGCCTGCGCCAGCAGATTCTTGACGTTCTTGACCACCGCGAGCGTCGACGCCTTTCCCGTCTTCAGCACCTCGATGTACGCGCCGCGCCGGCCGTTCACGCGCACGACGTTCGTCTGCACGCCGGCCCCGAGCCGCACGTGCGCAACATCGCGGATGAAGACCATCTGCCCGTTCACCGATCGGATGGGGAGATCGTTGAGCCGATCCGCGACCGCCGGGCTCGCATCGAGACGCACCTGATATTCCTTCTCGCCGATGCGCGCCGAGCCGGCTGGAAGAATTACGTTCTGCGCGTTGATCGCGTTACTGACATCCGCCGGCGACAGGTTGTGGGCGTAGAGGCGCGGCAAATCGAGATCGACCTCGATCAACTTCGGCGCGCCGCCGAACACGGGGGCGATGTTCGAGCCCTGCGCGTTCACGAGCTGCGGGCGCACGAAGTTGTTGCCCACATCGTTCAGCTCTTCACCGCTCGCGGTCGCGCTGGAGATGCCGATTTCCATCACGGGGACGTCGGTCGCGTTGAAGCGAATGACGTACGGCGGTGTCGTTCCCTGCGGCATCTGGCGCAGCGCCGCTTGCGATGTGGCCGTGATCTGCGACAACGCGCCTTCGACGTTTGCGTTCGGCTGCAGGAAGATGCGAATGACCGCGATCCCGTTGAGCGATTCGGACTCCATATGCTCGATGTCCGACACGCCGATTGAATACGAGCGCTCCGCGATCGTGACCATGCGGCCTTCCATCTCCTTCGCGGGAAGTCCGCCATAGGCCCAGATCACGGATACCACCGGGAGATTGATCGCCGGGAAGATGTCCGTGGCCATTGTGATCGCCGCGTAGCCGCCGATGAGCAGCATCAGCAGCGCCATGCAGATGGTGGTGTACGGACGCCGAAGCGCCAATCGGACGATCCACATCTCTCAGCTCCTCCTCACAAATCGCGTCCGATGAGCGTGGCAAGACTCGCGCGCGCGAGCACGTACGAGTAGCGCGCGTTGACGAGCTGCTGCTCCGCCTGCGTTACCTGTGTCTCCGCGGTCGAGAGATCGAGCACGGTCGCGACGCCCACACCGTAGCGCGCTCCCTGTACGCGGTAGTTCTCGCGCGCGACCACGACCGCATCGCGCGCCAGCCTCACGAGCTGTGCTGCCAGCCCGATCGCTCCGAGCAGCCGCTCCGCGTCCGCACGCGCGGCGCGCTCCGCATCGCGCGCGACAGTCCGTGCCAGCGAGGCGGCAGCATCGGCGCGTGTCACCTGGTAGTTGCGCACAAATCCGTTGAAGATCGGATAGCTCGTCGATAGTCCGAATGCCCACCCCTGGCGCGCCGTCCCCGAGGTGATGATCGCGTTCTGCTGTCGCGCGACGGTGTAGCTCGTGCCCAATCGAAGTGTGGGCGCGTACGTCGTACGCTCGGCCGTTGCCGCCGCGCTCGCCGCGTCGGCGCTGTCGCGCGCGGCGACGATTGCTGGTCCTTCGCGGATCGCGAGCGCGACGATCGCGCTGTCGGGGAGCGCGAGGGGCCGAGGATCGAGTGAGTCGTCCGGTAGCGCTTCCACCGCGCCGTCTACGCCTGTGAGGCGCCCAAGGGCGAACGCGGCGGACTGTCGCTCCGTGCTCGCCTGCACCAGCGACACGCGCGCATTGTTGAGATTGAGCTCGAACTGAAGCACATCAGCGGGCGTCGCGGTGCCTACTTCGTGGCGGCGCCCTGCCGCGCGCGCGTCCTCGGAGGCGCGACGCACCTGCGCCCGCGCGACATCCTCGAGCTCCTCGGCGCGCCGGACGGCGTAGAACACGGATTTGAGCGTGTCGATGACGATGAACCGCTGCTCGATGTTGATCGAGGATGCGGCGCGCACCTCCGCGCGCGCACGCCGATTATCCGCGCCGCGCCGTCCCCAGGTGAGCAGATCCCACCCGGCGGTAATCGTCGCGAATGCCTGCACGTCGTTCGGATTCGTCAATGTGGCAGTGGTAGTGGTTCCACCGCTCGTGCCTCCCGATGAGTCCGTGGCCGTCGCACCAACGACACTCGCGCGCGCAGACACTGGCGCGGCGCGCGATGCAACGAGCGGCGACCCGCCGGACGACATTGGAAGTCCCGCGGTATCGAGAACCGGACCGCCTCCGCCCACGGGATTGCTACCGAGTCCGATCGGCCCGACCACCGTGTTGAGCGAGTTCCCTGCGATCTGCGGCGCACCGTTGTGATAGACGCTCGACGTGACCGCGAGCTGCGGCAGGTACTCGGCAGCAGCAACGCGCCGCGCGGCGTGCGAGATCTCCACGCTTGCGCGCGCGCGTTCGACTATTGGACTGAAGCGCAGCGCGCGCTGGATCGCGTCGGCGAGGGAGAGCGACGCCGCAACGGGAAGCTTGACCGTGTCCGTCGCGAGCGACGACGTATCGAGCGCGGCCGGTGGACGGCGCACCGTCGTGTCGACGAGCGGATGCTGGGCGCGCGCGGTAGAAAGCCATCCACTTGCACACGCGAGGATCGTGAGGATACGACGCAAAGAAACGACAGCGTGACTGAAGAAGTCTGGAAGGACGAGTGGTGAGTGCAGGGCAAGGTCTGCGCCCTCACATCATCGATTCCAGCAACGCATCCAACAACTCATGGACAACGCTCAGCCCGCTGCTCGATGCAGCTACTGCGATGGTGACATGCGCACGCGTACGATGGAAGGTGCGGCGGCGGGGCTCGCTGCGGCCGTCATCGCACCGTCATCAGCCGCACGCTCCCAACCGCTCTTGGTGATGAAGTAGAGCCATCCATTCACGATGGTCGCGTGCGTGAGGCTCGGCGCGGACGGCCCACGCGCTATCGCGCTTGTTCGCACGACACGGCGCATCGCGCTATCGAGGGTGAGGCGCACGATGCGATTGGGCTCGACGCCGTTCTGCACCGCAATGAGGTCGCGCCCCCCGCGGTAGAGTCCATCGATTCCCGTGAGTGTCAACGAGTCTGAGTGCGAGATCCACGCGCGTGCGCCACTCGCGATGTTCACCGCGGCGATCCCGATCGCGTAATCGGGCACAAAGAGCGTAGTCTCGTCGGCCGAAAGTGCGGGCGTCTGCGGCGACCGGAAGATTCCCTGCGGTACCAGCACCTGCAGTGCGTTGTTGCCAGGCAGGAGCGCGTAGACGCCGCCGCCGAGTCCATCGGATACGTACACTGTACCGGAGCTGCTCACCACAAGATCGCCGAGTACATGTGCGCCTGTGTCCGGCGCCATATAGCGCGCGCGCAGTGCGCCGGTGCGCAGATCGTAGGCGAGAAGCGCCGAGCGGCCAGAATCGGCGGATGAATATCTCGCGGCCATCGGAAGCACCGCCGTCGTCGCCCAGAGTGTCTGCCTCGCACTGTCCACGCGGAGTGCGAAGATGCCCCACGTGCTGTCTGCACCCGGCTGGACGAGCGTGGTCGTGCGGCCGTTCGCGACGGCGTAGATGCCGCCGCGATGCACGGAGCTCACGAGAAATCTCTTGCCGCGGGAGTCATACGCGAGATCCTCCGAGATCATGTCGGCGTCCGGAAGTCGCGCGATGAGCTCCGGCGAGCCGGCGCTCCCGGACGCGCGCTCATTCTCCGCGCGCAAGGCGCGAATAGCGGGAGCCCCGGCGAATGTGCCGTACTTCGAAACGAGCCCTGTATCGAGCTGGTCGCCCATCTCGGCGAGTACGTGCATCCAGCGCGATGCCGCCGCGCTGTCGTGCGCCTCGAGCGCGAGCGCGGCGTAGCGCATGACGATCCGCTGCGTCGCGCCAACCTCACGATAAATGGCATCGAGCTGCGCGCGATACACGCTGGTGTCGTTCGCCGTCCGCGCTGTCTGCAGCGCGCGCTCGTGATCGCGCCATGTTGAATCCGTCTGCGCGAGCGCGCTCGGCGTCGCGATCGACGTGCCGATCGCCAACGCGATCACGATCGCCGCGTGCGCCGCATGGCCCTTGTGCGGAGAGCTCATCGTTATTCTTTGGTTCAATGCCGAATGACGCGCCCTGGGATGCCTACGCCAATACCGTTCTGCTGATCGGCAGTGGCCACTCGATCAAGGTCGATCTGCGAGCGCCCGTCTCCGATGCGCAGCGGCAACTTCTGACGAATCTCGGACTCGGCTCGACCTTCGCCATCGTCACACCATACGATCCGCGTGGCGAGCGCGCACCTGCGTGGAGAAACCTCGTCCGCTACATTGGAACGCGAGCGCATCTCCGCAGGGACAAAGTGAGCTTCGTACCGGCAATCGGCCAATCGCCCGATGCGACCCATCGTGAGCGCGGGTTCGCGATCGCGATCAGCAGAGGCGAGGCCGCCTCGCTCGCGCGCGAGCTCGGACAGCTCGCCCTGTACTGGTTCGATGGCGAGGCATTCTGGATCGACGGCGTGCTCTCCCCACGCGAGCCGCTACGCCTTCCCATTTCCAGGAGCTAGCCCGAAACGATCAGCTCTGCCATTCGCGCCGCTGCTCCCGGCGCGTGCGAGAAGAACAGCACGGGCTCGATCACCTCGAGCTCCATGAGGAGCAGCGATTCGTTCCGCACGATCCCATCCACGCGGGCGTACAGGATGTCGTCGACGTGCGTGCCGGTCGCTCGCGCAGCCGCGCGCAACACTGCTCGCGCATCCTCGATGAGCGACTCCGGCGGCTCGCGGCGCTCCACTGATGCGCCGAAATCGCGCTGCACCCGGAAATCGCCATCCGCCGGACGCTTGACCACCGCGTGGCTGAACTCCCCACCGAGAAACACGAGCGACCACTCGCCCTCACGGATCTCCGGCAGAAACGGCTGCACCATCACTCCACTCGGGGATGAAGACAGCAAAGACTCGAACCGCGTTTGATGCTCCGCCGCGCGCTGCGGTTCTACGAGCCACGTCTGGTGCGCGGTGGCCGAGATGGCGGGCTTTACCACCGCACCTTCGGTCCAGCCCTGCGAGGCGATGAGCGCATCGAGGTCGGGTGGCGCCTCGCCCGCCGTGGCACTCACCCAGATCGTCGGGACGATCGCGATCCCGTGGGCATTCAGATCCATCAGGTAGCGCTTGTCCACGCTCCACTGCACGATTGCCGGCGAGTTCCGGAGCGAGCCATCATGCTGCTCCTTCACCTCGTTCACCCAGAGGAGAAACTCCTTCGGCCGGTGATGGAAGTTCCAGCACGAGCGCAGCACGATCCGATGGTAGCTCGACCAGTCCGCGCTTGCATCCCACGGCTTCGCCTCCACTTCGGCGCCGCGCGCCACCAGCGCGTCCCGGAGCAGCCGGTCATCCGTCGTGATCGCGGGAACGCCGGAATACGTAATGAGTGCTACGCGGCTTGCGGCGGGGGATGAAGACATTCGACGCTCACTGCTCCCTGTGCGGACACGACGTGCCGGAGACCATAAGATATCATGTGGAACGCGCACGAGATGCAGATTGTTGCGGCAGCCATCTGGCGCGCGGACACGTACCTGCGTGCATCTTTCGACATGCTCTACGTCGACAACAACGGCATCACCGACGCGCGCCTCAATCTCGCGCTCGAGGAGCACATCCTCCGCAACAGGATGGACGCCGACGACCTGCTGCTCTTCTACGTCAACGCGCCCGCAATCATCATCGGTCGCAATCAGAATACGATCGAGGAGATCAACGCGGATGTCGTGGCGGAACGCGGCATCCGCGTTGTCCGGCGTGTGTCCGGCGGCGGCGCAGTCTATCATGATCTCGGCAATCTGAACTTCAGCTTCATGACCCGCGACGTGAGCGCGCGCTTCAATCGCTACGATCTCTTCAACAGGCCGGTGGTCGAAGTGCTTCGCGAGCTTGGTGTGCCCGCGGAGATCGGTGGGCGCAACGACATTCTCGCGGATGGGCGCAAGATTTCGGGGAATGCGCAGTTCGCGACGGCGGGGCGCATGTTCAGCCACGGCACGCTGCTGCTCGACTCCAATCTCGATGACGTCACGGCTGCGCTGCGCCCGAAGCCCGGAAAGGTCGAGTCGAAGGGTGTGAAGTCCATTCGCAGTCGCGTCGCGAACATCCGCGAGTTTCTGCGCGAGCCCAGTCCGTCGAAGAGCTCCGCGACCGAATCCTGGAGCGCATCTTCGGCACACGCGATCGCGCCGGCATCCCGTCTCTCGCGATCGACGAGGGTGACTGGAGCGCAGTGCACGAGCTGCTCGAGCGGCGCTACGGGAACTGGAGCTGGAACTTCGGGGAAGATCCGCCGAGCAACGTGCACCGCGTGCAGCGCTTTCCTGCCGGCGAGATCGACGCGCACCTGGATGTGCACGGAGGGCGTATTACCTCCGTCCGATTCTTCGGCGACTACATGGGGCGACTCGAGGTGAGCGAGCTCGAGGCGCTATTGCGCGGCGTCGTGTACGATCGCGATTCGCTCGCGTCGGCGCTCGGTAACGTGGACGTGCGCGATTACTTCGGCGACATTGGCACGAACGAGGTGCTGGCGCTGCTCTCCCCCTGAGAGCCGGAGCCTCTTGCACGCTGTTTTAGCTTTCGCGAACAACCAGGAGGAATATCTCATGCCCCCGGACGAAAGCTGCAGCCATGCCGATCAGGTGCGCGACGTCGCGCCCAGAACTCCCAAGGGCTGCGAGGAATGCCTCGAGCTCGGTATGCACTGGGTGCATCTGCGACTCTGCCAGGAGTGCGGCCACGTCGGATGCTGCGACCAGTCGCAAGGCAAGCACGCGACCAAGCACTTTCATTCGTCGCAGCATGCGATCATGAAGAGCTTCCAGCCCGGAGAGGACTGGAGCTGGTGTTACGTCGATGAGCTGTTCATGGAGCCTGCGATCGCACCGGCAAAATGACCCCGCCAAACCCCGCGTGGCCGCGCGCTTCCACTCGCGCCGTGGAACGACACGCGCGATACGCTCCACATGTGGTTGCAGATCGTAGGGAAGACGCGGCTCGCGCTCGCGCCGATGGTCAATCATTGGTGGCAGGTTCCGCTCTACACCTCGGCGCGCGGACTGACGACATCCCGCATCCCGTACGCAACGTCTGGCTTCTCGGTCGAGCTCGATTTCGTCGAGCACACCTTGCAGGTCGAGCGCGATGATGGCCGTACGTTCACAATGGCGCTCGCGCCGCGCTCCGTCGCGGACTTCTACGACGAGTACATGTCGGGGCTCCGGTCGCTCGGCATCGACGTCAGCTTCTGGCCTGTGCCCGTCGAGGTCGCGAATCCCATCCGATTCACGAGTGACGAAACGCACGGCTCGTACGATCGCGATGCGGCGCACGACTTCTGGCGCGCGCTTGCGCAGGCGGCGCGCGTGCTCGAGATCTTCCGCGGACGATTCATCGGCAAGTGCAGCCCGGTGCATTTCTTCTGGGGAAGCTTCGATCTCGCGTGCACACGCTTCAACGGCGCGCGCGCGCCGGACCATCCAGGCGGAGTACCCGGACTCGCGGACTGGGTGACGCGCGAGGCGTACTCGCACGCATGCATCAGCGCGGGCTGGTGGCCGGGCGCGATTGGCAGTCCGATGGCCGAGGCGGTGTTCTACGCGTACGCGTATCCGGAGCCGGAGGGCTGCCCAACCGCGCAGATTCGCCCGGAGGCTGGCTTCTACCACTCGGTGATGCACGAGTGGATGTTGCCCTATGAAGCGGTGCGAACCGCAGCTGATCCGGATGACGCCGCGCTCGGATTTTTTCCAGAGCACCTACGAAGCCGCGGCGACGCTCGGCAAATGGGATCGCGCGCGTCGAGGGGCACCTCGAGCGGTAGCGTTCAGAGCATGTATTGCAGGTTGGAGCTCCCCGTCGGATAAGCGAAGAGGGTTTTCTTCAGCTCGGTGACGGGGATGTCGAACCGGATCGCCATCGCGAAGAGGTTGATCACCTCCTCGGCGTGGCCGGCCAGCATGTGCGCGCCGACTACACGGTCGCGATCCTCATCGATGATGGTCTTGAACATACCGACGGGCTCGCGCACCCGTTTGTTCGTGAACCACTGCGACGTATCTCCCGTCGCAATGCGCACGCGAATTCCCTGTGCTCGCGCCGCTTTCTCCGTGAGGCCCACGCTCGCGAGCACGGGGATGGTGAAGACGCAGCTCGCGACGCCCCGAAAGTCCGGTCGTGCGGTGTTGCCCCCGAGGAGATTCGCAGCGATCACGGCTCCCTCGTGTCCAGCAACTGGCGTGAGCGGAATGGCGCCTGGCGGGCTCACGACGTCTCCGCCCGCGTACACACGCGGATTCGAGACGCTCTGCAGGAACTCGTTCACGCAAATCGCGCCGTGCTTCTCGAGCTCCACGCCCGCGATCGCGGGGCACAGCCTCTCGCTATTCGGCACGCGTCCCGCGCCGTGCACCACGAGATCGGCCTCGAGCTCGTGCATGTCCGCTCCATGCCCCACGTGCACGCGATAGACGCCCGAGCCGGTAACGTGATCGATCGCGCTCACGGAGTGATCGAGTCGCACATCGATCCCGATCTGCTTCGAGTGCTCGAGCAGCCGCGCGACGAGCGCCTCGTCGAATGAGGGGAGCGGTGTGCCGCGCCCGAGCACGATCACCTTGGCGCCCGCGCGATGCGCGAGATGCGCGAACTCGAGTGAGATGTAGCCTGCGCCCACGAAGACGATGCGTTTCGGCAGCGCATCGAGCTCCATGAACTCGGTGCTGTTGCGCACGTGCGTTTCGCCTGGAATGCCGAGTGGTCGCGGAGAAGCGCCGGTCGCGATCACGAAGTGCTTCGCCTCGAGCTCACGTCCGGACAACGGCGATGCGATTGTCCGCGACGAATCGCGCTTCACCGTGGAACGTCTCGATCCCCGCCTTCTGAAAAGCCTGCTCGCGATGTGCAGGCACCGGATCGGTGAAGCCGCGCTTGAATTTCATCAGCGCGGGCCAGTCGATCGTCCCGTGTCCGGTCACACCATGTTCTCGCATGCGCTCGTGCCAGTCTACGAGCTCTGCTGCTCCTACGAGCACCTTCTTGGGATCGCATCCGCGATTGCCGCACGTTCCACCAAACGGCAGATCGTCCACGACGGCCACACGCCAACCAGCCGAGCGGCAGCTGTACGCGGGCGTCGAGCCTGCAGCGCCGGTGCCGATAACAATCAGGTCAAATTGTTCAGTCATTGTCCGTCTCGAAGTGGTCGTTAAGCCGCTGATTACGGCCCCGGAACCAAATGCACCGTTCTTGCCCTAGTCTGCATGGATCGATTCCCGGTAAGATGATCGTCCCGCTTGATTCTGGCTCGAGGGCTCCAATGGCATCAACGCTCTTTTCCGCTAGTTCCGCGGTGTCCACGCCCGCTGGTACCCCGCAACCATTCACGCAGCAGTCGCTCGCGCAACGGTTCGAGGCAGTGCGCGCACAGACCGAGCGCCTGTGCGAGCCGCTCGATACCGAGGACTACGTCGTCAGCAGCATGGCGGATGTGAGCCCGACAAAGTGGCATCTCGCGCACACGAGCTGGTTCTTCGAGACGTTCATCCTCGCGACGCATTCGCCGGAGTACACCTCGCCGAATCCGCGCTATGCATTTCTGTTCAATTCGTACTACGTGCAGGCGGGTGAGCGTCACTGCCGCGCCAAGCGCGGGACTCGTCACTCGACCCACCGTGCGCGAGGTCTTCGAGTATCGAGCACACGTGAACGAAGCGATGCGCGAGCTGCTCCATCGCGTCAACGACGATCCGCAACATCCCGCGCTATGCGCTCATCGAGCTCGGGCTGCATCACGAGCAGCAGCACCAGGAGCTCCTCGTCACCGACATCAAGCACGTGTTCTGGATGAACCCGCTGCGGCCGGTCTATCGCGAGCGCGCGCTGGGCGATTCGCATGCTGCGGATGCACTCGAGTGGAAGGCGTTCACCGGTGGCGTGCATCGCATCGGACATGCGGGCCAGGAATTCGCGTTCGACAACGAAGGTCCGGCGCATCGCGCAGTTCCTCGAGGATTTTCGGCTCGCGTCGCGACTCGTGACGAACGGCGAATATCTCGAGTTCGTGAACGACGGCGGCTACGAGCGCTCGGAGCTCTGGCTCTCGCCCGGACTCGCAATGGTGCAGGACGCAGGATGGAGGTCGCCCTTCTACTGGGAGCGCGACGGCAACGTGTGGACGGAGTTCACGCTGGCGGGCACTCACCCGATCGTGCTCGACGAGCCGGTGTGCCACGTGAGCTACTACGAGGCAGATGCGTTCGCGCGTTGGGCGAAGCGCCGGCTGCCGACCGAGGCGGAGTGGGAGGTCGCCGCGCAAGACGCGCCGATTGATGGAACCTTCGTCGAGAGCCAGCGCTTCCATCCTGCACCCGCGAGCGAGAGCGGCGGCGTGCCAGGCGAGTCTTCGCCAGCTCTACGGCGACGTGTGGCAGTGGACGCAGAGCGCGTACGTCGGCTATCCCGGATTCAAGCCGGACACGGGCGCGATCGGCGAGTACAACGGAAAGTGGATGGCCGATCAGTGGGTGCTGCGCGGCGCATCGTGCGCGACGCCCAAGTCGCACGCTCGGCTCACGTACAGAAACTTTTTCCCATCGGATGCTCGATGGCAGTTCATGGGGATTCGCCTTGCCGACCACGCGTGACGAGCGCTCGATGACGATGCCTGCGCCGCGGCACGGCGTGCCGCGCATTACGCCACGCCCCAACGCGCAGCCGATGCGCGACGAGGTGCTGCACGGTCTTCTCTCAGAGCCCAAGACGCTGCAGCCCAAGCTCTTCTATGATGAGACGGGGGCCGCGCTGTTCGAGCAGATCTGCGAGCTCCCCGAGTATTACCTCACGCGCGCAGAGCTCGAGATTCTGCACGCGCGCGCCGGCGAGATCGCGAAGCTCGCTGGCCCGCGCGTCGCGCTGCTCGAGTACGGGAGCGGCGCCGGCGTGAAGATTCGTCTGCTGCTCGATGCGCTCGAATCGCCCGCAGCCTACGTTCCGATCGACATCTCGCGTGAGCAGCTCGGCCGCGTCGCGCGCGAGCTCGCCGCCGAGTATCCGGATGTGGCGGTGCGGCCGCTCAACGCGGACTACACGCAGCCGCTCGTGGTTCCACAACTCCCGCAGGGATCGCGACGCGTTGCGTTCTTCCCCGGATCGACCATCGGCAACTTCCATCCAATGGAGGCCGCGATCTTCCTCGGCCGCGTTCGGCGCGCAGTGGGGCGCGGTGGCGCGCTCATTCTCGGTGTCGATCGCCGCAAGCGCGCATCGACGCTCAATGCGGCATACGATGATGCAGCCGGCGTGACGGCCGAGTTCAACCTGAACATTCTGCGGCGCATCAATCGCGATCTGCACGCGAACTTCGACGTCGAGACTTTCAAACATCGCGCGTTCTTCAACTCGCGAGCGAGCCGCGTCGAGATGCATTTGGTGAGCACGCGGGAGCAGATCGTGAAGGTCGCGGGGGAGCCGATTCACTTCGAAAAGGGCGAGTCGATCTGGACGGAGAGCTCGTACAAGTACGATCGCGCGCGCCTCGAGGAGCTCATTCAGGTCGCCGGCTTCCGGATGCGAAAGCTCTGGACCAACAAGAAGCGCCAGTTCTGGGTCGCTTACCTGGAAGCGGTGTGACGCTGGTGCGCGGGGGCGACCGCGCGCTCGACCAGCGCGAGCGCCCCATCGACCAGTAGCGCGAGTGCGGCCGCGGGGAGCGCGCCGGACAGGATCATGTTGGTGTCCGCGAGCGCGAACCCCGCGACGATCGGCTCGCCCAGCCCTCCCGCGCCAATGAATGCGGCGAGCGTTGCCGCGCCCACCGTGATCACGGCCGCGGTGCGAATCCCCGACATGATGACCGGAGCCGCGAGCGGCAGCCGCACACGCATCAGCCTCTGCCACGGTGTCATCCCGAGCGCCTCCGCTGCCTCTACCGCCGAGGGATCGGCGTCGCGCACGCCGCTGTACGCGCTGCGCACGATCGGGTAAAGCGCGTAGATCCAGAGCGCCACGAGCGCGGGGCGGACGCCGATTCCGAAGAGCGGGATCATGAACGCGAGCAGCGCGATGCTCGGAATCGTTTCGAGCACACCCAGCCCGCCGATCGTCGGCTCGGCGATCCGTCGCGCGCGCTCGAGCGCCAGGGCGAGCGGAAGCGCGACGATGATTGCGGCGCCGAGCGCGAGGACGACGAGGAGCAGATGCTGAAGCACGAGCCGCCAGATCGCAGCGCGGCGCTCCCAGAGGTATGGCAGGAGAGATCCCTTAGTACTAAGGGATTGGCCGTTCGACACAGTAGGTGCGGCGCCGCGTGTGAGACCGAGCTCGCGCAGCGCGTCCGCTGCGACCCGCTTCACATCCTGACCATCGACCTCAATGCGGCGATTGAGCACGCGCATCCGCGACTCATTGAGCATCCCGCTGAGCGCCGTGAGCGCTGACACGGCATCCGGTCGCTCGCGCGCGAGCCGCGCACCAATCACGGCGGCCGCCTCGTATGGCGGGAAGAAGTGTTTGTCGTCGATGAGTGTGACGAGATCGTACTTGGAGAGGAGCCCGTCGGTGGAGTAGCCATCGATCACATCCACGGCGCCGGAGGCGAGCGCCTGATACTTCACCGCCGGCGCGAGCGGCCGCACCGCGCGCGGGTGCACGCCGTACGCGCGCGCCAGTCCCGCGAGACCGTCGGGGCGCCCAATGAAATCCGCGGTGAACCCCGCCACGAGATGCGGACTCTCGCGCGCGAGGTCGCTCATCGTGCGTAGATGGTACTGCGCGGCCGCGTCGCGCCGCACGGCGATCGCGTAGCTGTTCTGGAATCCGAGCGGCGGCAGCCATCGCAAGCCGAATCGAGATGCGAACTCGCGCGACACGTGCATGAAGACGAGGCGCGGATCACTTGCGAGCGAATCGGTGAGCGAGTCGTGCAGCACCGCGAGCAGTCCCGTGCCCGTGTACTCCGGATACACGTCGATGGCGCCGGAGCGGAGCGCCTGCATCGCGATCTCCGTCTGTCCGAGCCCGAGCCTCCGATCCACCGCGATCCCGTGCGCCTCGAGCAGCTGCGCGAACATCTCGGCCAGGAGATACGACTCGCCGAACGGCTTCGATGCGACGATCACGGGCACGGTGGATGGCGGCGTGTGCGCTGCCGGCTGCGCAGATGGCGGCTGCGCAACAGCCTGCGCCCCCGCCCCTGCGCTCGCTGCGAGGAGCGCGACCATCGCGAGCCCGACCGCGACCGTCACTCGCGCGAGCACCCGTTGCGCGCGCCTCACGCGAGCCCCCGCAGCGGCGCCGACGCCGCGAGCGCTCGCTCCAACAGCGTTGCGACGTACGGCGTCGCGGGAGAGGCTGAGAGTTGGTCGATCGTTCCCTGCTGCTCGATCCGTCCCGCACGCATCACCACCATCTCGTCCGCGAGGCGCGCCGCCTCCGCGATGTCGTGCGTCACCATCAGCATTGTGAACGACAGTTCGTGCCGCAGCGCATCGAAGGCTGCCTGCAGATCGGAGCGCGTGATCGCATCGAGTGCACCGAACGGCTCATCCATGAGCACCACGCCAGGGCGCGCCGCCAATGCGCGCGCGAGCGCCGCACGTTGACGCTGCCCCCCCGACAACTCGTGCGGAAAGCGCTCCCCGAATCGCTCCGCCGGTAGCCCGACGAGTGCCAGCGTCTCCACCGCGACGGCGCTCGCGTTCGGCATCCCGAGCAGCGTCGGCACGAGCGCAACGTTCCGGAGGATGTGCCAGTGCGGCATCAGCCCACCGTCCTGCGGCACGTAGCCGATCATCCGACGCAGCGCGACAATCGGGCGATCGCCGACATTTGTGCCGCCCACCATGATCGTCCCGGTCGTCGGCTCGACGAGCCGGTTGAAGCAGCGCAGCAGCGTCGTCTTCCCCGATCCACTCTCGCCCACGAGTGCGACGCTCTTCCCTGCGGGCACATTGAGACTCACACGGTCGAGCGCCACGACATCGCCATACCGCTGGACGACATTGCGTGCGGCGAGCGCCAGCGGCTCGCGACGAGTCTGTGCTCCTGTGGATCCCGTCACTCGACGGTAAGCTGCGAGGGCCGCACCGTACTTGCAACGAGCGTTGCCAGTTCTCCCGGCCGCAGCGAACCCGTGATAGCTTGAAACGTGGACGCACGCCGCTCCGGCCCGCCCACCCTGACTCGCATCGCGCGACTCGCATGCGCGACTCGCCCACGCCTCCATGACCTTCCAGCGCAAGATGCTGTTCGGCTTCTCGCTCATGGTCGTTCCCGCGCTGCTCATCGGGATCGAGGCGATCCGCACGAACGTCCTCGAGCGCGACGCGTTGCAAACACTCGGTCAGAACATGTCGCGCACGCGCACCTACGCGGAGCTCGAGACGGCAATGTTCGACCAGAGCGAGATCATCTGGCGCTATCTGAGCGGCCTCGATCCGCACGCACGCGATGAGTTCCGCGCGACGAATCAGGTGATCAAGTACTGGCAGCAGCGCTGGCGCTCGGAGCTGCGCCCCAACGAGGCAACGCTCGCGAACAGCACGGAAGACATTCAGCGCCGCATCGAGATCGTGGCGGACTCCGTGTTCAGGCTGTACGACGCCGGCCAGCACGAGGCGTCATACCAGTTGGCGCAGCGCGACTTGCGTGACGGATTGCTCCCCGCACTCACGCAGCTCAATCGCGACATTGACCGGCAGGCGCGCGAGTCCAGCGTGCGCGGCGCGTACGCGCGTCTCGAGGAGATCGTCACCGGTGAGCGCGACGTGCTGATCGCGATCCTCATCGTCGCGGTCGTTGCCGGGCTGCTCGCCTCGTGGCTCATCTCGCGCGGGCTCGCGCGCCCGATCAGCCAGCTGCGCGTGGGCATGGCGCGCGTGGGCGCCGGCGAGAACGATGTGCCGATCGACGTGAGCTCCCCCGACGAGATCGGCGATCTCGCGCGCTCCTTCGCGCACATGACCGAAAGCCTCGAACAGTCGCGCGCGCGCACCACGGGGCTCAATCTCGAGCTCCAGAACAAAGTCGCCCAGCTGGAAAAGACGCAGGCGCAGCTCGTCCAGTCCGAGAAGCTCGCGTCCATCGGCGAGATGTCAGCAGCGGTGGCGCACGGGATTCGCAATCCGCTCGCGAGCCTCCGCGCCGCCGCGCAGGTCGCGATGCGCCACCCGGATTCCGCCGCGACGCGCGAGCACATGGGGCTCATCATCGAAGAGGTGGACCGACTCGATCGCCGAGTGAGCCACCTGCTCAGCTTCTCCAAACCCGCGCCGTTCCATCCGCTCCGGGAGAGCGTGAGCCGGCTGGTCGAGGATCTGCTCCCGCCGTTCTCGGAGCTGCTGCGCGAAAAGCGCGTGTCGCTCGAGCTCGCGCTCGCGCACGACCTCCCGGAGGTGCGCGTCGATCCCATGCAGCTCGAGCAGGCGCTCGTCGAGATCATCTCCAACGCGCTCGACGCGATGCCGCAGGGCGGCACGCTCCGCATCGGCGCGAGCACCGCGCGCTCGAGCGGTGGTGACGCGGATGTCGTCATCGAGATCGCCGACACGGGCGTTGGCATCCACGAGCGCGTGCTCGCCTCGGTGACCGAGCCGTTCTTCACCACTCGTGCGGAGGGCACGGGGCTCGGGCTCGCGATCGCCAAGCGCTATATCGAGCAGAACGGCGGCGAGCTCCGGATCGAGAGCGTCGCGGGCGCGGGAACGACGGTGCGCATCCGGCTTCCGGCTCACGATCACGCTGCGCCTCTGGATCGCGAGCCCGCGCGCGCAGCGTCGGGGCACGAATGAGCGGACCGACCGTTCTCATTGTCGACGATGAGCGCACGCTCGCGCGCTCGATCCGCACCTTCCTCATCGAGTCCGGCTACGAGGCAGAGGTCGCGGAGAACGCCGAGCGGGCGCTCGAGCTGCTGGAGAGCTTCCGCCCCGATGTCATCTTCTTCGGACGTACGCCTCCCGGGAATGGGCGGCATCGAGTTGCTGCAGCGCATCCGCGAGTTCGACGCATCGATACCGGTGGTGATCATGACGGCGTACGGCAGCATCGAAGGTGCTGTCGAAGCCGTGAAGCTCGGTGCGTTCGACTATCTCAAGAAGCCCGTGGATCTCGAGGAACTCAAGCTGCTCGCCGATCGCGCGCGCGAGACGTCGCTGCTCAAGCAGGAGCTCTCGTACTATCGCGGGCGCGATGCGCGAAAGCTGCCGTTCTCCGGAATGATCGGCGAGTCGCCGGCGATTCGTGCGGTGGTGCAGCAGGCGCTCCAGATCGCCGCGCTCGATGACACGCCTCCCGTGCTGATCACCGGCGAAACCGGAACCGGGAAGGGACTAGTCGCCCACACGATTCATTCGAGCGGCCCACGCGCGTCGAAGCCCTTCATTGAGGTGAACTGCACCGCCCTTCCGGCGAGCCTCATGGAAGCGGAGCTGTTCGGCCACGAGCGCGGTGCGTTCACGGACGCGAAGCAATCCAAGATCGGACTGTTCGAGGCGGCAGAGCGCGGCTTCATCTTCCTCGACGAGATCGGCGACACGGAGCTCGCGCTCCAGGGCAAGCTCCTGCGCGCGATCGAGGAGCGCATGGTGCGCCGCGTGGGCGGAGTGCGCGATCGAAAGATCGATGTGCGCATCCTCGCGGCGACGAACCGCGATCTCGAGCGCGAAGCGCAGGCGGGCACCTTCCGTCGCGATCTCTACTTCAGGCTCGCCGTGATCCTGCTCCGTCTTCCACCACTTCGCGACCGCGGCGACGACGTGCTGCTCCTCGCCGAGGACTTCATGCGGCGCTACAGTACGAAATACGGAAAGGAGGTGCGTCGCATGACCACTGGTGCGCGCGATGCATTGCGCGCGTACTCGTGGCCCGGGAACGTGCGCGAGCTGAGCCACGTCATTGAGCGCGCCGTGCTCTGGAGCCAGGGCGGCGTGCTCGAGGTGGAGCAGCTCTCGCTCTCGAACATGGATGCCGGCGCGATGCGCGTGAGCGCGCCGGTCACTGCGACCACGAGCAATGGCGGTACCCACGCGGAGGCCGGCGTCGATACCAGCACGCCGATCGCGCCACCCGGCGTACTCCCGCCGCGCGGCACCGACCTCGCACAGTGGGAGAAGTCGATCATCGAGCAGGCACTACGCGAGGCGAACGGCAACCAGACGCAGGCCGCGCAGCGACTCGGCGTGAGCCGCGACACGCTACGCTACCGACTCAAGAAATTCGGAATCCAATAGACACATGCACGTAATCCTGCTCGGCACTGCTGCGGGGGGAGGATTTCCGCAGTGGAATTGCTGGTGTCCCACCTGCCGCATCGCGCGCGATGATCCCGCGCGCGCGCACACGCGCACGCAGTCATCGATCGCGTTCAGCGCGGACGGCGTGCGCTGGTTCCTCGGCAACGCTTCGCCTGATGTCCGCGAGCAGCTCGGGCAGCTGCCGCGCGTGGCGGTCACCGGCGTGCGTCACGTGCCGGTGGAGGGGATCGTGCTCACGGATGCGGAGCTCGACCACACGCTCGGCATCACACTGCTGCGCGAGGGGCGGCATCTGCAGCTCATCGCAACGCCCTCGGTGCTCCGCACCATCGAGGAGGATTCGCGCGTGCTGCCGGTCACGCAGGCGTTCGCCGTCGTCGACCGCGTTGAGGTCGCGCTCGGCGAGCCCACTCCGCTCAACTATCGTGACGGAACGCGGAGCGGGCTCACGGTGGAGATGAAGGCCGTGCGCGGAGATCCACCGCGCTTTGCGACGAAGGAAGAGGTGGGGCACACGGTCGCTGCGTTCATCAGGGAAGAGACGACCGGTAAGAGCTTCGCATTCGTGCCGGGGTGCGGCGGCCTCGGTCCGAAGCTGTTGTCGCGACTGAACGAGGCGGACCTGCTCCTGTTCGATGGCACGTTCTGGACTGACGACGAGCTCATTCGACTCGGCATCTCCGAGCGGCCGGCATCATCGATGGGGCACGTCGCGATTTCCGGAATCGAGGGAAGCCTCGCCTTCTTGTCACAACTCGACTGCCGTCAAAAGGTTTACACGCACATCAACAACACGAATCCAATGCTCATCGAGGGTTCGCCGGAGCGTGCCGAGGTAGAGGCCGCGGGGATGCGCGTGGGCATGGACGGGATGCGCTTCGAGATCTGAGGCGCGCGATTTGCGCGCGTGCCGAGTCCCCCACTTCGCGGTATGCTTTGCTCATGTCCACTTCCCTTCTCTCCGCGCCCACGATCGCGGCGCCTCCCAAGCCGCCGATCCCGCCGCTCGATCGTCCGCTCGCGCCGGATGCACTCGTCTCCGCGCTGCGCGGGTTTCACGGCTCGTATTACGTGGAGCATCCCTTTCACCATCTCATGCACGACGGGAAGCTGTCGCAGCGTCAGATGCAGGGATGGGTCGCGAACAGGCTCGCATACCAGCGTGCGATTCCGCGCAAGGATGGCGCAATCATCTCCGAACTGCCCGGAGCCCGAGGTGCGTCGCAAGTGGATTCAGCGCATCGTCGATCACGATGGGCTGAAGGAAGGCGAGGGCGGAATCGAGAAGTGGATACAGCTCGGGATCGCGTTCGGCGTGCCGCGCGAGGAGATGGAGGACGAGCGGCACGTGCTCCCCGGCGTGCGCTTCGCGGCGGAGATGTACGTGACGTTCTGCAAGACGAAGCCGTGGGTGGAAGCGGCAGCGTCCTCGCTCACGGAGCTGTTCGCGCCCGACATCATGCGGCGGAGACTGGAGTCGCTACCCAAGCATTATCCGTGGATTCGCGCGGATGCGTACGACTACTTCAACAGCCGCCTCACGCAGGCGCCGCGCGACAGCACGCACGGGCTCGAGATCGTCACCACGTATTGCACGACGGTGGAGACGCAGCAGCGCGCGTTCGAGGCGCTCGCGTTCAAGATCGAGATGCTCTGGGTGATGATCGACACGATCTACAACGCGTATCGCGAGGAGTGAGCGTATGGCACTCACGCCGCAATCGCGTCCGAAGCTGTGGAAGTTCGCGCGCGTGCAATTCGATGACGCGAGGCAGCGGAACGTGCTGCAGTACCCGGAAGGCGCCGTGCTATTGAACGACACGGCGGCCGAGATTCTCGCTCTCTGCGATGGCGCGCGAACCGTTGCGGACATTGGCGCACTGTTGTCGGAGCGGTATGGCGCGGACGTGCTCGGCGACGTGCAGTCGTATCTGTCGCAACTCGCGGATCGCGAGCTGGTGCGGGACGAAGGAGCGAAAATCGGGGCAGGGTGAGCGACCTGACGCTGATGAGCTCGGTGAGTGAAATGACCCAACGGTGGGTCATCTGCCGCGAGTTGGGTGTTGTTGTCCGGCGTTGCCGAAATGCCACCAGTAATCGCGTAACACACTCGACAACATAGACTTATCGTATCAAACCGATCGTGATTTTCTGACGGCATGGTCAGTGCCTTAGTCACGGTAGTCGCGAGCCAGTGAGCAGTCCCGAACGGGTGAACTTTCTCGTCCGTCGGATGCCGGCCGCGAGCATACACCTACCGCATACAGGAGTAGAAAATGTCCTGGACCAAGCCGGAATTCGAAGTCGTCGAAGTCACGATGGAAGTGACCGCGTACGTCGCGCGTCGCTAAGCAACACGTAGCGAAGCACAGGGGGCCCGCTTCGGCGGGTCCCTTCTCTTTTTCGCTCATCGTGCGCGATGGATCGTAGACCCACGACGCTGCTCGCGGAGCTCACGCACCGCTGCCCGCTCCACTGCCCCTACTGCTCCAATCCCATCGATCTCGCGCGCTCGCAGGCCGAGCTCTCGACCGGCGATTGGAAGCGCGTCTTCACCGAAGCGCGCGAGCTCGGTGCGCTGCAGCTCGGCCTCTCGGGCGGTGAGCCGCTCATCCGCCGCGATCTCGAAGAGCTCATCGGCCACGCGCACTCGCTCGGATTCTATCAAACGCTCGTGACCTCCGCAGTCGGGCTCACGCGCGAGCGCGCCGAGAAGCTCAAGGCTGCAGGTCTCGAGCACGTGCAGATCTCGATTCAGGATTCCGACAAGGAGATCGCGGAGAAGATCGCGGGAACGCGAAGCTGGGACGCGAAGATGCAGGCCGCGCAGTGGATCAAGGAGCTCGACTTCGCGTTCACGGTCAACGTCGTTCTGCATCGCGCGAACCTCGATCATCTCGAGGAGCTCATCGACATCGCCGGCGCGCTCGGCGCCGACCGCATCGAGCTCGCGAACACGCAGTACTACGGCTGGGCGGTGCTGAATCGCGAGTCGCTCATGCCGACGCGCGCGCAGATCGAGCGCTCCGAGACGATCGTCGACAAGGCCGTCGAGAAGTACCGCGGGCGGATGCAGATCATCTACGTGCTCCCGGATTACTACAGCGAATTTCCCAAGCCCTGTCAGGGCGGATGGGGAAATTTCTATCTCGTCGTCGCGCCCGACGGGCGGACGATGCCGTGCCACGCAGCCTCGCAGATCACCACTCTCACATTCGACAACGTGCGCGAGCACAGCGTGGGCTGGATCTGGGAAGAGTCGAGTGCGTTCCGCGCATACCGCGGAGACGAGTGGATGAAGGAGCCGTGCCGCAGCTGTCCGCGCAAGCACGTCGATTTCGGCGGCTGTCGCTGCCAGGCATTCGCGCTTACCGGCGATGCGACGCGTACTGATCCGGTGTGCACGCTCACTTCCGATCGCGCGATCATCGACGCGATGCTCGACGGCGCTCCTCCGCCGGTCGTGTACGCGTATCGCGCGATGGGCCGCACGCGTGAGTCGGCGCTTGCCGCCGCCGGAACCCCCGCTGCGGACGCCGAGTAGCCCGGCTTACGCGTCGCTTGGGCAACGCTGATAACGCGTTGCGCAAATGAAATTCGCCTCATGCTGTCTGCTGAGACGAGAGGAACAAGCGCCACGAACAGCGACGCCTCTCCTGCGTTCGTTAAATTCTGCTAATTGAACGCATTTAGTACGAGTTCGCGACTAACCCTGCGCGGCCCGGGCGTAGTACTCGTCAATGCAGCGCGAGACGACCTGATTGAGCAGCAGATCGGGGCCGTCGGAGCGGGAACGAGGGCGATCGCCGTGGAGCGAGATCCATCCCTCCTTGATCGCGATCACGAGCTGCTCGACGCGCACGTCATTGCGGTGCGCATCTTCGCACAGCTCGCGCACGCCGTCGCGCACCTCCCCGCTGCCCAGCGGCTGCCGCTCGCCGCCCGGCAGCGCTTCGTCGCGGGACATACGCAGCAGGAGCTCCCGCAGCGCAGCAATGGTGCTCTCGGGAATCGTTCGCGCTGTCACGTGATGTTCCACGTGGTCGAAACCGTCGGGACGATAGACGTCACGGCCATTGGCTCGGCTTGCGAAAGACAGACGTGCGACAGCTTCGGACCGGAGAAGCTCCGGCACTCAGCGCTAGAGTATGCGCGGCGTCACAGTCCTGCAAGACAATTCTCGCGAGAACTCCTGTATACGATTCTGTACAGGAACCGTCGTGATACGGCAAACGACGTTCACCATGCGCTCCACGTCCTCCGCACCAAACACGACGCGCTGCGGTTCTCCGGGCAGTACCCTCACCGATGTGACTCTTACCCGGATGAAGGCATGAGAGGCTTACGGATGAGTGCGTGCGTCGGCACGCTGACCGCGCTCCTGAGTATCGGATTGGTCGCGTGCGGCGGAGGAGGATCGTCGAGCTCGAATGGCGTGACGGATCCGGGAACGCCACCGCCACCGCCGCCACCGCCGAATGGATCGACAACCATGCTCTCGGTGACCAACGACAAATTCACGCCTGCGCACGACAGCGTCGGTGTGGGTGCGGCGCTCGTCTGGACGTGGGATACGTGCTCGAGCAATGTCTACGGCGGAAGCACATGCGTCTCGCACAGCGTCACGTTCGACGACGGGCCTACGTCATCGATTCAGCCGACGGGCACTTTCTCGAGAACGTTCGCGACCGCCGGCACCTACACGTACCACTGCAAGGTGCACGGCGCCGCAATGACGGGAACGATCCTGGTGCAATGATGTCGTGGCGCGCAACGTGAGACTGCTGCGGGCTAGGACGCGCTTCCCTTCTGTCCTACCCGCGTTGCCGCGTCGTGAATGCGTTTGAATGTACGCCGTCACCTGCTCGGAATCCTTGCGCGCAGGCAGCACGAAGTCCGGCTGGTCGGGAGCGATCGGTGATCCGCCGGATACAGGCTCGTCGACCATGAGATCGCCGCCTGCACGCTCTACCGAGCGCTCGAAGTGCTCGACCGCCTCCTCGATCTCCACCAACTCCTCGGAGCTTTCCTTTCCGGTGAGCTGAACTCCAGTGCGGCGGAGTCGCGCCGCGATCTCATCCGCGATTCTGCGACGCGCCTCGCCGGTGCTGTCCGGCTCGGCCAATGACGCGCCTGTCACTTGTTGTCCTTTTGCGACGAATCGTCGTCCGGAAGCGTCTCCCACGTACTCGAGCCCGAGAGGTTGCGATTGCTGTCGACGTCGCCGATCGCGCCTTTCCGCTCCGCCGCCTCACGACGCAGCTCTTCCTGAAGCGCCTCTTCAGTGTCGCCCTGCGCTTCCTTGTTCTTTCCCGCGTCGTTTCTGTTGTCGCTCATGGTCGTGACTCCGTCAGTGAAGGATCGACTCGCGCTCGGCAGCGCGCCGTCGTCGCAATCTGGTGCACGGAGCGCGCCGCCGCATTCGGCGTCATGCAATCGATACGATCGTAAGCGTCCTCAGGGGCACATTTTATGCAATTTTCGCCACCCGCAAACCAACGACTACCATTGCGCTGGAGGAGTCATGCCGAAGGGTGACAAGTCGGCGTACACTGACAAGCAGAAACGTCAGGCCGAACATATCGAGGAGGGGTACGAGAAGCGCGGCGTGCCGGAGAAGGAGGCCGAGCGGCGTGCGTGGGCGACGGAGAATGCGATAAGCCATGGCGGGCGGAAGTCCGGCTCGGGGCGCGGTCGTGCCGAGAACAAGGAACCCGAGCGGAAGGGCGGGCGGAGTCAGAGCTCGTCGGAGCGCAGCCGCGCCGCAAAGAAGGGATGGGCGACCCGCCGTCGCAACGAACGGTAGATCGCGCGAGCACTACACGCGTCACTCGCGCGCGGCTACAACGAGCATTGCAGGCGCGCCGCCCGCGCCGTTAATTCACGCCATCGCGCGGGTCGGCGGCCACCCATTCCCTCGGGGCAACCATGAAGATGGCGTACGCTACAGAAGTCGTCGGCACTTATTTTCTGGTGCTGACGGTTGGCCTCATGTCGCTGTCGCAATCAGCGCTCGCGCCACTCGCCATCGGCAGCTCGCTCATGATCATGGTCTACATGGGCGGCCACGTGTCCGGCGCGCACTACAATCCAGCGGTCACGGTCGCGGTGTGGATGCGCGGCAAGCTCCCCGCGGCCGAC
Source organism: uncultured Gemmatimonadaceae bacterium (assembly GCA_963792685.1). Lineage (GTDB taxonomy): Bacteria > Gemmatimonadota > Gemmatimonadetes > Gemmatimonadales > Gemmatimonadaceae > FEN-1250. The sequence goes on from CAWBWW010000001.1 coordinate 809,040, forward strand.
GTCGTTCCATACATCATCGCGCAGCTCCTCGGCGCCGTGCTCGCCGCGCTGACGGTGCTGTATCTCACTGGCAAGACGTTCGCGGCGGCACCCGGCGCGGACGTTGGCGCGGGCCGCGCACTCGCCGTGGAGGCGATCTTCACGTTTGCGCTCGCGCTCGTGGTGCTCAACTCCGCGACGGCGCGACAAACGGAGAAGAATTCGTTTTATGGTTTGGCGATCGGCTTTACGATCGTCGTCGCCGCTTTCGCGGGCGGGGGTATCTCGGGGGGAGCATTCAATCCCGCCGTAGGTATCGGGCCAATGCTGATCGACGCGTCTATGGGGCACGGCTCACTCGCCAACGCATGGCTCTACATCGTCGGCCCGATTGTAGGCGCGGCGTTGGCGGCGCTGTTCTTCCGTGCACAGAATCCGGAGCCTGAGCCTGGTGTCGCGATCCCCAGCGCGCCTCCCGGCGAGCAGCGCATCATGCCCGGCGACTACACGGCACCTCGGCCCAGCGGCGCGAAGTAGCGCCGCTCAACCTCCGCCAGCGACCGGCGTCGGCACCTTGTGAGAGGTCTTGAGACCGTCGCCGAGCTGGCCGAGGGAGCCGTCGCCCCAGCAATAAGTCTGTGAGGAGCTCGTAACACCGCAGGTGAATTCGATGCCAAAGCCAGATCCGGCGGCAAGCTGCGTCCAGGTCAACCCGCCGGATACTGCGACCGGGGTCGAAGATTTCGCTCCGCTTGCACCGTTGTCTCCAAGCTCGCCGGAGAAGTTGTCTCCCCAGCAGTACGCGCGACCGTCGGTCCGGATTCCGCAAGTCTGCCTGAAGCCGGACGTGATGTCCGCAAACGTCATCCCCCCGCTCACGGCGGTGGGCGCGTTACGCTGGCTCGTTCCACCGTCACCGATCTGTCCCATGGACCCGTCGCCCCAGCAATACGCGGCGCCCGCGGTCGTGAGGGCGCACGTATTCGAGGCTCCCGCGGAAAGCTGCTTCCATCTGAGAGAGCCTGGGACGAGCGAAGGCGACGGAGCGATTGCCGGTAGCGCCAAGTGCGAGCTGGCCGTTGTCCGCGCGCCCCCAACAATAGAGCGTCCCATCGACTGCGATCGCGCACGCATGCTCCCATCCGGTGGCGAGCGCCACGAAGGTCGCGTTGCTGAGCGCGAGCTGCGGTGTTGGAACGACGGTGGCCAGCAGCCCCGCTCCGACTTCGCCTGCGTCGTTTCTCCCCCAACAGTAGATGCTCCCGGTGGTCGCGAGTCCGCACGTGAACTGGTATCCCGCCGCGAGCGAACGGAACGTGAGTCCTCCGCTCACCGCCGTGGGGGTGGTGTTCGTTCCCGGTATTCCTGTCCCGAGCTGACCGTGCCCGTTGTCGCCCCAGCAGTACGCCTTGCCGGCGCTCGTGAGCCCGCAGCTGTGCGTTCCGCCGGCCGTGACGCTCGTGAACGCAATGCCACCACCGGGATGCTGGGGCGAGGGGACGCACGCGGAGGGCGTCGAGCCGCTGAGGTCCGCAGTGCACGTGGCGGTCGCCGCAACGCCGATCTCGCTGAATCCATCAACTCCCCAGCAGGAGAGAGCGGATGCGATGATCGCGCAGCCGTGGTCATTGCCCGCAGCGACCAGGCGAGCGGCCGCAGGCTGCACCACCGTGCCGATTCTGATCGAGAGCACCGTGGACGCGCTGTGCGTTCCGCTCGTGGCGGTGATGGCGACGACGCCGATGGATGCACCATGCGCGACGCCGTTCGCATCGATGGTCGCCTTCGAGGGATCTGAGCTCAGCCAGCTCACCGCGGCGCCGCTGATTGGGTTGCCACTCGCGTCCCTGGGGACGGCGACGAAGGTCATCGCGCTGTCGATGCCGATGGTCGGCGTCAGAGGCGAGAGGTCGACGGAGGCTACGTTCGAGGGCGTGGGTCCGGTGGATGTGTCGCTCCCACCTGAACAGGACGCTACCACCAGAAGGGCCGACGCGAGCGCGAGCCGTGGCGACATGGGCATGTACGAATCTCCGCGATGGACAGGGCGTCTCATCGGAGACGACCCGCGCCAAAGCGCGGCAACGATTGGTACATTCGTGTATCGGGAACTAGGGCGGGTGGAGTCGAACCACCGATCTCGAGGATTACGGTTAGTGCTGGGTTCCGGCGCAGTCCTTGGCCAGCCACCGCGTGATCAGCTCCGCGAGCGCGATGCGGTGGGACGAGAAGGGATGATCATCGTCGTAGGTCGTGAGCGTCACGTGGTGCGCGCCCGCCGCGCGCACCGCACGCGCCAGCTGCTCGTGCATTGCGATTCCTTCATCAGGCGAGTCGCGTGTGGCCGCAACGAGGAGTAGCGCGCGATCACCCAGCGCGGAGGCCTGGCTCAGGTAATCGTAGGTCGTGGCGTTCGTGATGATCTCGCTCTGCAGCGCTGCAGGCGACGCACGCACCGGGCCCCCCGCAGAATCCGTCGTCGTGCGAAAGTAGTCGAGGCTCGACGCGCGCTCATCCGGATGCGCGGTAAACCGCTGCGCAGCCACCCCGACGTTCCACGCCGCGATCCCGGCGACGCACACGGATGGCGCCTCGTGCGCGGCGGTCATGAGCGCGAGCCAGCCACCCATGCTGTGGCCCACGATGGCAATGCGTCGCGTGTCCATCCGATACTTCGTGGCGTTCTCCGGTGACCGCACCCACGCGAGCACGGCCTGCACGTCCTCGAGCCCGTGCGCGAAGGAGAACGTCCCTGCCGTCCCCCACATCCCTCGGTAGTCGACATACACCGCCTGATATCCCGCGCGCCGAACGGCCTGCGCAAGATCGAGATTCCGCTCGTTCCCCGGATAACCGTGAAGAAACACGACAACGGGACGACGCTCCGCGCCGGCCGCGAGATAGATGATGCCGTTCAAGCGCGTGCCCCCGCTCGCGATCTTGATCTCCTCCATGGAGGCAGGAGGCTTGGCGGTGGGAGAGGGATCGGCCTGCGCTCGCGAGATGGTCGGAGCGGCCAGTCCAACGAGCAGCGCCGCGATGATCCGCGAGGCGGTGACGTGCGTGAGTGCGCCCTGCCGATTCATTGGTGTCTCCGGTGGAGGGCTACACAAGACAACTGGGGCGGGTGGAGTCGAACCACCGATCTCCGGATTAACAGTCCGGCGCTTTGCCAGCTCAGCTACGCCCCAAAAGGGATGCGCAACTTACGAATTAACAGACACATACGCAACTTGCCGGAGGTCGCGCTCGCCGCTCCGTTACACCCGCACTTACCCACGCATTCGATGACACCCTCCGTTCCGCTCCTTTCTCGGTCTCACGGCCGCTGCGTTGTCCATGGCCGCGTGCGGCGGAAACGTCGCACCTCGAGTCCCCATCCCCGAGCGGCTCCTACGACGTCGTGATCTCGGGCGGCAAGATCGTCGACGGCACCGGCAACCCTTGGTTCTATGGCGACGTCGGCATCAAGGGCGACCGCATCGCGGCGATCACGCCCGCGGGCGCGCTCGCGAGCGCGACCGCTACCAAGCGCATCGACGCCAAAGGGAATGGTGATCGCGCCCGGCTTCATCGACATCCAGGGGCAGTCGGATCGAGGCGCTGCTCACCGGCGACGGACGCATCATCAGCAAGGTCACGCAGGGCGTCACCACCGAGATACTCGGCGAAGGCGACACGCCGGCGCCCGTGAACGACAAGATTCTCGCGACGATCGATGCCAGCGACACCGCGCAGCATTCGCGTCGAGAAGCAGTTCATGGGCGACCGCGGCTTCGGCGCCTGGCTCACCGCAATGGAGAAGCACGGCAACTCGATCAACGTCGGCTCGTTCATCGGCGCGGGCACCATCCGCGCGTACGCGAACGGGCAGGCGCAGGGCGCGCCGACGGAGGCGCAGCTCGATACGATGCGCCGCGTCACGCGCGATGCGATGAGGGACGGCGCGTTCGGTGTCGCGAGCGCGCTGATCTATCCGCCGGGCAACTACGCGGGCACGCACGAGCTGAGCGAGATCGCGAAAGCGATGGCGCCGTATCACGGCGTCTACATCTCGCACATCAGATCCGAGGGCGACAGCCTGCTCGAGGCGATCGATGAGGCGCTCGCGATCGGTCGCGCGGGCGGCGTGCCGGTCGAGATCTATCATCTGAAGGCCGCCGGGCGGCCACGCTTGGGCGAAGGCGGCCGCGCATGGTGGCGAAGATCGACTCCGCACGAACGGCGGGACAGGACGTCGGCGCGACGATGTATCCGTACACGGCCTCCGGCAACGGACTCTCCGCGTGCGTTCCGCCGTGGGCGGCGGAGAACGGCAAGCTGCTCGACAACCTCAAGAATCCGGCGACGCGCGCGCGCATCATCTCCGAAGCGATGGACACCACGCCGCATCAGCCCGTGTACTGCCAGGAGTCCGGACCGGGACCGATCATGGTCGTGGGACTGCTTTCGACCCCATCGCTCGCCAAATACGAAGGGTGGCGTCTCGACAAGATCGCGGACGACATGCACAAGTCGTGGGGCGAGGCGATGGCGGACGTCGTTCTCGTCTCCAAGAGGAACCGCGGGGAAGCTCACGTTCAGCATGACCGACGAGAACGTCGCGATGCAGTTGCGCAGGCCGTGGGTCGTCATCGGAACGGACGCCGAGGGATTCGATCCGGACAGCGCGAAGGGGCTCACGCATCCGCGGGCGTACGGCAGCTATCCGCGCCTGCTCGGCAAGTACGTGCGCGAGGAGCACGTGCTCACGCTCGAGGATGCGATCCGGAAGTTTTCGTCGGGAGTGGCGGAGCGGCTCTCGATTCCGGATCGCGGGCTGCTGCGCGCCGGGATGTACGCGGACGTGGTGGTGTTCGATCCGAACACGATCATCGACAAGGCGACGTACGAGAAGCCGCACCAGCTGTCGGTCGGCGTGAAGCGAAGTGTTCGTGAACGGCGTGGAGGTGTTGCGCGACGGCGTGCATACGGGAGCGAAGCCGGGACGCGCGATTCGGGGGCCGGGCGCGGCGCGCTGAGGCCGGGCGACACCTTCCGGGGCACGCGCCCGATAAGGGTGGGGAGCCGAGGAATGCGGGTGGACTGACTTCACTACTCCGGGGGATCATCGATGTACGACGATATTGCGATTTCGATCGTGTTTGGTATCACCGGCCAGGTGATGCTGAAGATCTATCTGACGCATGTGTGAAGAGAATGAAAGGGCTTTCCATGACGAAGCAGGCGCTTCCGCCATCGGACGACCGGCTCGCGCGACTCGAACAGGCGGTGGAGTCGATCGCGATCGAGGTGGAGCGGATCGGCGAGGGACAGCGCTTCGTGACGAAGGTCATGAGCGAGAAGGCACAGCTGCCTCTGCGCGATGGTGTTGCGATGCCGGTGCAGTCGAGAAGGCTGGACACGCCTCACTGATTCGGCCCCTCCAGACGGGAGAGCATGTGGGCACATTGCACGCGCCGGCCAGCTCGACCTCCACACGCACCGGCATCACGGTACTCGCTGTCGTACTCCTGGCGGGCGGACTGCTCGAGCACTTGCTCTCCGCTCGCGCCATTGGCGGAAGCTTCATCTGCCTTTCGCGATCACGTGTTCGGCTTCGTCCTGATCTCAGTGGTGTTCGGCGCGGTGATCTTCGCGCTCGGCCACCGATTCTGGCGTGGGCGCACCGACATCTCCCTCCTTCTGCTCGGCGGCGTGAATTTTCTGCTCGGCCTCTTCGTCTATTTGCAGAGATTTCACCTGCACGGCTGACATCCGCTGGACACTACGGGCGCGTGGCCGAGCCTGCTTTCATGGCGGCGTACGCCTTGCCCTACACTCTCCCCACAGCGCGCACGGCGCGCTGGATACGCCTCACGAGGAGAGATTCAATGGCCAGCAGCAAAGCGAAGGGCACGTCCCGCGCGAGCACCACAGGCAAGAGCAGCAAGGAAACGGAAAAGAAGATCAGCAAGGGAAAGGACACCGCGATCGCGTCCGCCAAGAGCGAGAACGATGACGTCTCGCCGGCGAAGAAGATCGACGAGTTGTACTCACTGGTCGACGGCATTGAGACCGCGATGCTCACCAGTCGGAAATTCGACGGCACGCTGATCTCGCGCCCGATGGCCACGCAGGAGAAGCGGCCTGGGGTCGATTTCTGGTTCGTCACCAGCATCGAGACGCACAAGGTCGACGAGCATTCAGGCGCAGCCGGAAGTGAATCTCGCCTACTACAACAACAAGTCGCGCGAGTGGGTGTCCGTGAGCGGCACGGCACGCATCGTCACCGATCGCGACCTGATTCGCACGCTGTACAAGCCGGACTGGAAGGCGTGGTTCGGCGACGAAGGCGGCGATCGCAATGGCGGCCCGAACGATCCACGGCTCGTGCTCATCGAGGTCGAGGCGCACGAGGTGACGTATCTCAAGTCGAACGCAGCCGCGCGCCGTGCAGCTGTTCAAGGTCGCGAAGGCGATGATCACGGGCGAACTCGCCGAAGATCGGCGACATGCGCCACGTCGGAAAGAAGGAGCTCGAAGCGCGGCGCTGGGCGTGCGGCGCTCGCTTCGCGCTAGCGGCTCGCCTTCGTGAGCCGCTGCGCGAAGAGCCACTTCCAGAGCGCCTCGTCGCCGTACGCCCGATCCCACGCGCCGTGGCCGAGGTCCGCGATACTCGGTGTAGCTGCGGCGATCCGCCCGCGGCTCGCATGCGCGGCGACGAGCTTCTGCGATTGCACCGTGGGAACGACATCATCCTTCCCGCCGTGAAAGATCCACACGGGCAGACCCTTCGTCTGCATGTGCGACGTACGCGTACGGATCGTCGCCCTTCATGCTCACGAAGAGATTGTCCATGTCCGCGGATGGCGTGAGCCCGCCGTCACCGCTACCGCAGCGGCGAAGATGCCGGGATGATCCAGGATCTGCTGCCACACGCCGTACGCGCCCATTGATAGCCCGGTCACGTAAAGCCGCTCGCGATCGCCGTGAAACTCCTGCACGCATTTCTCGAACGCCGCGAACGCCGCGTGCGCAACGACGCCGCGAAAGACGCTGTCGTCGGGGCACTGCGGCATCACGACGATCGCGTTGAACCAGTCGCGATGCACGCGAATCTGCGACGGGCATCCCGACCTGCGTCTGCTTGAGCCCATCGCTGCCGCGCTCGCCCGACCCGTGCATGAACAGGATCACCGGCAGTGACGCGATGCCCATCGTACGTGTTGCGGCACGTACACCTGATACTTCATCGTGAGCGCGCCCAACGTTCACCGTGCGATCGAGAAAGCCCGTCTGCTGCTGCGCGGGAAGCGCTGCCGCGAGCACCACAACAGCGCGATCGGCGAGAGCACATGACGACATCGATCATACCCGAATCTCCACGCGCGATCTTCGCGCTGATCACCGGATACGCTATGAGCAGCTGCGCGAGTCCGAGCGCATTGCTGTGTCGCGTGCGCGCCGTTGCTCGATGAACTGCCCGGTGCGACGCTGGAGAATGTGCTCGCAGCTCCGGACGCTGCCGCATCAGCGCCCGCTCCGCCTGCGCCGCCTCTTCATCCGAGATCCTGCCGTCGATCTCGAGCACTGCGCCCTCGCCCTCTTCCGCAGCAACATCCTCGGCGCAGCGCAGCGGAGACTCCTCGAGCACCGTTCGGCAGCGCCGGATGCGTCAGCTGATCACGCATCGCGACGGTTGCGTGCAGCTTCGTGTCGTCGATCGCCTTCGGTCCGGGCGGAAGCGCACCACCATGTCTGCATGCTCGCGCTGCGGGCGGATGAACTCGCCGACACCGCTCGCGCCGCTCGAGCAGCTCCTGCACCTGCGCCTCGGAGTAGCCGCGCTTCGCGGTGTCGCGCGACGACCTTCCAGCGATGCCGCAGCGGCTCCGGCGTGTCGAGATACACACGTCACATCGTAGCGGTCGCGCAGCGCGGGCGAGTGCAGGCCGAGCAGCCCTTCGACGATCAGAAATTCCGACGGCTTGATCCGCTCGCGGCGCGTCGAAGTCGCCCGTCGAGTGATTGTACGGAGCTTTCTCCACCGCGTTCCCGTTCGCGAGCTGCTCGAGATGCTCGCCGAGCAGATCGAGATCGTTGCAGTCGGGATGGAGCGCGCTCAGGCGAAGCTCGCGACGCGCCTTGCGATTGTGCTTGTGATAGTCATCCGTCGTGACGACGGTGACGCGCTCGTCGCCCAGCAGCGCAGCGATGCCGGCGCCGAGCGTGGATTTGCCTGCGGCGCTGTCGCCGACAATGGCGAGCAGGATCGGACGGAGCGACATCGGGAAACTTTGTCCTCAACGGCGTCGGCGAGCAAGGCCGGACGCCGTGCGCCGCGTCGATCAGCGCTTCATTGGCGGGGAAGAGCTCCGCGATGCGATCCGCGATATCCCATGGCCCGCCGCCCGTGCGGTTCGTGAGCACGATGATCGTGAGCTTGCGCTGCGGATACTTGAGGATCGCGTTGGTGAAGCCGGTGCTCTCACCGTGGTGCCGGAGCTGCAGCTCGCCGTTCACCGTCGCCACGAACCACCCGTAGCCGTAGCCGTTCTCCTTCCCGTTCGTGAGCATGGTCGGTGACCAGGCGCGATGCATTGTCGCGCGCATCGACGAGCGTCGCGTTGTCGAGCGCATCGCTCCACTTCGCCATGTCGACGACGGACGTATAGATCCCGCCGTCGCCGAGCGTCGCGCTCGTGGAGCTCTGGTCCGTGCGCGTGAAGTGGCCGGATGAATCGCGCGGTGTAGCCGTACGCGCGGTTCGGCACGTGGACGCGCCTTTGACGTATGCGACGGTAGAGTCCATGTGCAGCGGCGCGAAGATGCGGTCATGCAGGAACCGCGGAAACGGCACGCCGGACACGCGCCGCACGATGAGCCCGAGCAGCACGTACGCGGAGTTGCTGTAGTGATACGCGGAGCCGGGCGCGAAGTTGAGCGAGTCCGTGCGATGCATGAGCCTGCAGCACATCGTCATCGTTGAGCTGCGTCGTCTGCGAGTCGGGAACGAAGTCCTCGTAGTCGACGAGCCCCGAGGTGTGCGTGAGCAGGTGGCTGATCCGCACATCCTTCGCGTACGCCGGCGTGCCGGGGAGCACGTCGACGAGGCGGTCATCGTAATGCAGCTTGCCGTCCTTCACGAGCAGCATGATCGACATCGCGGTGAACGCCTTCGTCAGCGAGGCGAGGCGATAGTCGGTGTTGACGGTGGCCGGCACGTGTGCCTCGAGATCGGCGCTTCCGAATGCCTTCCTGTACACCGGCCGTCCATCCTGCAACACGAGCACGCTGGCGCCGGGCGCCCCGGGCTGGCGGTACGGAGACAGGATCGCGTCGATCGCGCTGTCGGTGGCCGCGACGGGGCGCTGGGCGGGTGCCATGGTCGAGGATTGCTGGTGTGAGGCCCGCTGGCCGCCGCAGCCGGCGAGGGACAGGGCGATGAATCCGGCAATGGCGGAGGCGTATCAATCAGTGGTCCGGTGCGCGAAGGTTGGGGGCGCGAGTCGTGCTGGGACCAATGCGTAGTATCGCGCGCGAGCACGGCATTGGGTACGCTCGATTGTTCCCGCGAGCCGGCTCTGGAACCCCGCGCTCCCGGGCGTATTACTATAGATAGGAAACCTTTTCCAGGGCAGTCCATATGAACGGATTCATTGGAGCAGTCGCTCTCGTGGCGGTTGGCGCGGCGGCCCTCACGCTCGGCGGCCGATCGCAGCACCTGGGTGATGGTACCCGAGCAAGCCGATCGTGCTCACGAGCGCGCAGCTGGATACCACGCTGACCCAATCCACAGAAGCGAAAAAGATGAGCTACAAGAAGCCATCAGATGCGGAGCTCAAGAAGAAGCTCACGCCCGAGCAATACTACGTGACGCAGAAGGCGGGCACCGAGACGCCGTTCCACAACGAGTACTGGGACAATCACGAACCCGGCATTACGTCGATATCGTGACCGGCGAGCCGCTCTTCAGCTCCACGGACAAGTACGAGTCCGGCACGGGATGGCCCAGCTTCACCAAGCCGCTCGAGCCGGCGAACATCAAGACGCAAGGACGACAAGTCGCTCATCGGATGGACCGCACGGAGGTTCGCTCCGCGCACGGCGACTCGCACCTCGGCCACGTGTTCGACGATGGCCCCGCTCCCACGGGCCTCCGCTACTGCATGAACTCCGCGTCGCTGCGATTCATTCCCGCGAGCCAGCTCGATGCGGCGGGATACGGACAGTACGACTCGCTGTTCACGAAAGGCGGCTCCAGGACGGCGGCGAAGAAGCCGTGACGACCCGCCACCATTGGGTCGTGCGCGTCACGCACTGGGTGAACGCGATCGCGCTGACGCTGATGGTCGGAAGCGGACTCCGGATCTTCAACGCGTATCCCGCGTTCGCGCGGCAAGGGAGACAGTTCTGCTGCTATCCGTGGGAGCACAAGGCCATTCCCGACGCACTCGACGTTCGGCGGATGGCTCGGCGGCGCGCGCCACTGGCACTTCGCGCTGATGTGGGTGCTCGTGGTCAACGGGCTCGTCTACCTCACCTTCATCTACCTGCACGGCGAGTGGCGCGATCTCGTTCCGCGCCGCGGCGATGCGCGCGATGCGATCGAGATGATCAAGTTCTATCTCTTCGTGACGAAGGCGCATCCGCATCAGGGCAAGCACAACGCGATGCAGAAGGCGACGTACTTCGCGATGCCGGTGCTCGCGCATCGTGCAGGTGCTCACGGGACTCGCGATCTGGAAGCCGGTGCAGCTCGGCTTGCATCACCGCGCTCTTCGGCGGCTACGTGTGGGCGCGCTACTGGCACTTTGTGGCGATGGTCGCGCTGATCGTCCTCTCCTTCGCGCACATCTTCATGGTGTTCGCAGTGGACCCGTACTCGCTGCAGTCGATGGTCACTGGCGGCTATCGCGAAGATCTCTCCCCGGAGGCGCGCAACGCGCGCCCGTTCTACCATCTGCTTCCGCGCTGGCGCAGTCGCGCAGCGAGTGGAGACTAGCATGGACCGCCGCCGCTTTCTGAGTGCGAGCGGATTTTCGCTCACGGCCGCATTCCTCGCGGCGTGCAACATCGATCGTTCGCCCAAGCGCGCAGCGGCTGCTCGATCTTGCCGAGCAGCAGGAACGAGGGCGTGGAGCGCTCGCTCTTCCAGCATGCGTCGATGGATGGACGCGAAGAGCGGAGCGAAGATCGCCGGCTCCGCATTCCCGTCCTACTTCATCTCGAACAACGTTCCGGTGTGGGACGAGAGCGTGCGCGGGCCCTGGACGCTGGAGGTCAGTGGTCTCGTGCAGACGCCCGTGCAGCTCTCACTCGACGATCTTCGCAAGCTGCCTTTCCGCAGCCAGCGCGTCGATCACTTCTGCGTGGAAGGCTGGAACGCCGTCGCGGTGTGGCAGGGCGCACGCCTCAGCGACATCGCGCGCGCAGTCGGCGTGAAGCCGGACGCGGGGTACGTCGACTTCCAGTCGTTCGACGACGGCTACCACGAGAGCTGGGACATCGAGAGCGCGATGCATCCGCAAACGCTCATCGCCTACGCGATGGACGGCCATCAACTCGGCATGGCGCACGGCGCGCCCGCGCGCGTCCACTCGCCGGTGAAGCTCGGTTACAAGAACACGAAGTATCTGACGAAGATCGTGTTCCTGCCCGAGCGCAACGGCGGCTACTGGAGCGACCAGGGCTACGAGTGGTACGGCGGGGTTTGACGGGGGCTCGCGCGCTCGGGGCTGAGCGCGCTGCGGGTCGCGCGCACCGCGAGTAGGAGCGCGACGCACAGCACCAGCGACGTGAACGCGAACGGAATCCCCGCCCACGCCCGACGGCCGTGTTGAATCGACGCGGCGAAGAGCTGTGAGTACGCCAGCGGCGCCAACATCATCGCGACGCCCTGAAGACTTCCCAGCGCGCCTTGCAACCTTCCCTGCTCGGTCTCGCTCGCCTGTCGCGAGGCAAGCGCCATGAGCGTAGGAGACGCGAGCCCGCCGAGTGAAGCGATCGGGATGCTGAGCAGGAACAGCGTGCCCGTATAGGCGAGCGCGACGATGAGCGCACTGACTGCGCTCAGCGAGAAGCCGAGGATCATCGCATTCCGCTCCCCCACGCGCTTCACGATCGGTCCAATGAGAAAGACCGACGTGATCGTCGAGCCAATGCCGAACAGCGCGAGCGTGAGCCCGAGCTCGCGCGCCGACCACGCGTAGCGATAGTCTCCGAAGAGGACGAACAGCGTTGGATACACCTCGTGCGCGAAGTAGTACAGGAAAAACGTGGCGGCGAGCGCGAGCAGCTCGGGACGCGCGCGCAGAAATGAGAGGGAGCCGAGCGGGTTGGCCATGTGCCACGGCACGCGCGTGCGCCGCTCAGGCGGCAGTGACTCCGGGAGGATGAAGTACCCGTACGCAGCGTTCGCGAGGCTCAATGCGCCTGCGACCCAGAAAGGGAGTCGCAGATCAATGTCGCCGAGCACGCCGCCGACGGCGGGTCCAACGATGAAGCCGAGTCCGAATGCGGCGCCCAGCATTCCGAATTTCGCCGCGCGCTGATCGCTCGGAGTCACGTCGGCAATGTACGCGCTTGCGGTGGGGTAGCTGGACGACGCAATTCCCGAAATGATCCGGCCTGCGAAGAGCCACGACAGGCTCGGCGCCAGCGCCATCACGAGATAGTCCGCGCCCAGTCCGAAGTTCGATAGCAGGACGACGGGTCGCCGGCCGAATCGGTCAGAGAGAGCGCCGACCACCGGCGACGCGAGAAACTGCATCGCCGACCACGCGAAGCCGAACACCCCCACGATGCGCGCGGCGCGGGCGACGTCGCCACCCTCGAACGACACGATGAGTTTGGGGAGCACCGGGACGATGATCCCGAGTGCCAACATGTCGAGCGCGACGGTGATGAAGATGAAAGCGAACGCCGCGCGCGACGGCCGAGGAATCAAGGGACGTAGCGCGCCACGCCCATGCAGATGACGGAGAGCAGGATCAGCACTGCCGCGATCTGCGTGGCGCGAAACAGCCGGTTCTGCAGTCGGGCCATCTCTGCGGTTTGCGCCGCGGACGGCGGGGTGCCAGCGGCCTGAATCTCATCCGCGATCACTCCAAGTCGCTTGGCAGCTGGCGTATTGACTGCCATACCGACAATGGCGACGAGAATTGCGAGCCCTCCGCCCGCAGAGAAGGTTCGTCCGGGGCCACTATGCAGCCACGCTACGCCCATCGCGGAGAAGTCCAGCCAGAACAGGGACAGCCCGGACAGCACGGTCACGATCGCGAGCGACATCAGGTACACCGGGAGCCTCCTGACGTGCACCAGCTGCTGCATGATCGCTCCGCCCGCGGGACCTGTGGCGCGAATCGACGGCAGCAGAAACCAGGCGATGAACACGATTCCGCCTACCCACATGGCGCCGGCGGCAACGTGGAAGAAGCGCGCAAGCAGGAATACGAACGTGCCGTTCATGGGTGATCTCGACAAGTGGGGTGTGAACAGGCGATCGACAGGCGCTACACTATCTCCGGTCCGTCGGATTCGCCAGAACGGTCGATTCGCAGGAGACCGAGCGGGATGTCCGGTTCTGGCGGGCGTTTTCGCTCTATATGGTAGGCCCGCAAGTGTCGCACGCTTCCGTGGTAACCATGCATTCAGCAGACATGCTCCCGCTCCTCGTGCCGATCGCCCTGTTGGTGTTGGCAATTCGCAAGAACACCGGCGTTCTGGCCGCACTCATTCTTCTGGTGCTCTTCATCGTCAGGCCGTAACGCGCAGCTGGCGGACGAGGCGAAGCGCTAGCGGCGAGGGGGAGGAGAGACTGCGGCGGGCGCTCCACGAATGAACGCGATGTAGTCAGTAGGCGATGGCTCGGAGCCGGCACCGCGCACGATCATCGCAACCTGGCCGCGGTGGTAGGAGCCGTGCAGCATCACCTGCAGCAGCATGTCCTCCAGCGAGGACTCGAACGCGACTCCGGCCGTGTTCTGGTACGCAACCTTGCGCTGCAGCTCGTCCGGTGAGAGAGACTCGAGCAGCGTGCGCAGCCCCGACGCGTTCTCCGAGGCGAGCACGGTCGCACGGTCGAGGGTGATGTCGGGCCAGACCTTTTCCTTCGCCTCACGCACCATCATCCGCGAGAGCCAGACGTGCTCGGCGCCGAGCACGTGCGCGTAGAGATCGATCGCACGCTGGTCGGGGTGGGTCATCGCGCGGAGGGAATCGAGCACGCGCCTGTCTGCCCATTCGAGGTGGTCGAGCAGCTTCGCGAGCTGCCGCTTGGCTGCCGCCCCCTCGTCAGTCGGCATACGGATAGTCGGGGTCGGCGAGTCGCGATGCGCGCGCCGATGCTTCGGGTCCGGCTATCTCGCGCGCGAGCTGCAGCAGCATGGGGCTCAAGTGCTCGCCGTAGCGAAGAAGACTGGCGGCACGCGAGCGGCGTGCAAGCAGAAACGCCAGGAATGGCTGGTCGGCTTTCTGTGCGTTGCAGGCCGGGCAGCAGAGCACGAGGTTGTCGCGGCGATCGTACGCGGTTTGCCCACGGCGCGGCGTCACGTGATCGAGCGTCATCAATTCGGCGTCGAACCGGCGCTCGCAATAAGCGCAGACGGAGCCGTGTCGCCCCAGCAGCCACTCTCGCGTAGCCTGATAGGCGTTTCGGCTGGTGGGTAGCGAAGTGGGACGCGGTGCGGTGCTCGTGCGACGACGCGGCCGACGAGGGCGGCGGGGTGTGGTCACTGGTTGTAGCGTGTAGTCATGAGTCTCATGAAAGATAGCGTCGTCCGGTGCGGTTGGCACCAGCCGATGCGGCAGGGCGCGAATTAGTCGCGCGCCGAGCCAATTTTCTGCTGGAGCAGAGCGACGGTCTTCGCGGGATCCTCCACTTCGACGATCAGCTTGTCGTAGAACTCGTGGTCGAGATCGAGCACGATCGTCCGCTCGGGATTGTGCACATCCCAGAAGACGTTGTTGCCGTCCCGATGAAAGGTGCCGGCGGTGAGGATTCCCGGAACGTTGGTGCCGAGCAGCCGAATCCCGTGATACCAGCCGCGAGCCGCGCTGGGATCGGCGACTACGCTCTTAATGTGGGCGACCGGTATCTCGAGCCGGCTTCTGAGACTCCAGAGCTTGTCGAACCCTTCGACCTCGAACACCACTTTCTCGCCGTCCACCGAGACTGCTATCACGATGCGCTCCTGAGAGAGAGGGTCAGTGCCACGACGTTCTATCCTGCAGCAACGAGCGAGTGCCGGGTAATGGAGCCGTCGAGCGAATCGCCGTCGAGCGTCAGGTAGAGATGCCCTTCCGTGAGGGAGAGCTGGAACGTCATCCGGCGCTCGAGTCGCGATGCCAGCGATGCGAGCAGGGCGCGATCCACGACGTAGAGCTCGATCGACTCTGCGCGATGAATTCGCTCACCGGTGATCTGTCGGAGAAGGTGCTGCGCATCGCGGTGTGTGTAGATCGCCACGCGCGGTGACGCCTTGCTCGCCTTGTGGAGCCGCGCGGCATCCGGTGCTCCAAACTCCACCCAGAGCTGCAGCGCACCGGTGAGGTCGCGCACGGAGAGCGGCGGCTCATCCGGCTCCGCGATCCCGCGCGAGAAGGCGATCCCCTCGGCGTACTCGACACAGTACGCGATGACTCGCGTCAGCAGATACTCCTCGGTCTCCGACGGCTGCTGCGCGACACGCAAGGCGAGCGTCTCGTAAACGCCGCGATCCACGTTCGCGAGCTCGACGTCGAAGTTGTAGATGGTCGCAGTAAGCGCCACGGAGCCGTCGGTGCGAGAGAGATGCCGTTCGGCGAAAGTTAGCTGCGCGACGCAAGAGCCTGGTCGGAGCGGAGAGGAGTTCCCGCGCGTGCCGCAGCGCGCCATACCCACCACACGAGAGGAAACTGCAGCGGCAGGCGGAGCCAGAGCGCGCCTTTCCACGCGACGGATGCGTGCTGTACGTACGCGAGATGAAGCATCTGGATGTTGGCGGGATACACCGCGATCAGCAGGGCGATGAGTCCCCACGCTGCCAT
This sequence comes from uncultured Gemmatimonadaceae bacterium, assembly GCA_963792685.1. Lineage (GTDB taxonomy): Bacteria > Gemmatimonadota > Gemmatimonadetes > Gemmatimonadales > Gemmatimonadaceae > FEN-1250. Next base: position 825,030 of record CAWBWW010000001.1, read on the forward strand.
GCGGCGGGTGGCGGGCAGCAGTACGCCGAGCCCGCCAGCGATCTCTGCGACGCCGCTCACCTGCACGAGCAAGCGCGAGTTTGGCAGCCAGCGTGGGACGATCGCCTCATAGAGATCCGGCCGAACGAAGTGCATGAGGCCGGCAAAGACGAACAGTGCGGAGAGCGCCACGCGCGACCACGTGAGACCGAGGTCGATAGCAAGCGGCTTCGGCTTTCCTTCGGCATGGCTCATGCTTATAGAGCCGGTGTGCGACCACGATCAATCAGCAACGGAGGAGTTGGAGAATGTCGACACGCGATCCCAAGCAGCCGAACCGGAACGACGACAATTCGGGCGGCTCGAGCACGGATGATGAGAACGTTCCGACGAACACGCGCAAGGATCCCGATCAGTGGGTCACCGGCAACGAGAGCATGACCGGCGCGCAGGCTTCGTATCTCAAGACGCTCTCCGAAGAAGCCGGAGAGCCGTTCGACGAGAATCTCACGAAGGCCGAGGCGTCGAAAAAGATCGACGAGCTGCAGTCAGAGACCGGGCGCGGCATCAATCACTGATCGCCGCGGACGCGTCACGGCCCCGGCTTCGGAAAGGCAAAGATCCAGACGAGCATCACGATCAGGATGACGATGCCGCCGAATACGATCTTGTGATGGATTTTCCGCTCGCCGCTGCTCACAGGAGTCCTGGGATTAGGGATTCAGTGCACCTCTCGCAGGTGCGTCACGGCGAACAGGCGGTCGACGCGATGCTCGCGAATGTATAGTACCACCACGTAACGCCGCTGGGTGTTCTCGCCCCAGCGGCGTTTGCGCAGGTAGTCGCAGGTGAGATACTCCGTCCCGGGATCCTCGGCCCCGGCCTGCGACTGCAGGGTGTCCCCCTCGTCCGAGAGCAGCGTGTCGCTCCGGGTGCACGAGAATCCGTTCGACACGAGTGTTCGCTCGGCCCCCGCGTCGCTCTCGCCAGCGGGGATCGTACGTCGTGCGCGCGCGGCGAACTCGTGCGAATCACTGCTCCCGGCCACGAGCGCGGACTCCGCGCCGCATGCCAAAATCGCGACGAGGAGCATCGCGCGAACGTGCGTGCGCATCGCGACGGCGAGCGCATCGTCACCCTTGCGCGAGCGATTCTCCGATTTCGCGGATCTGTGCGGCATGACGCCGGTCATGCAGCCCGAGTGCCACGATCCAGTGATACATGTTCAACGGACCGAACACTGGGTGCGGCTGCATGCTGTTTCGGAGATCGACACCGCTCGCGTTCTGCAGTGCGCCGATCATGACGGCACGTGACTCGACTAGCGCGCCCGTCGCCGCGGCAGAGTCGAGCGAGCCAGTGGGGCGGACGATCGGAGGTGCCTCAATGCGCGTGTCGCGGCCCGACAGGCCCCCGGGATTCGCGTACGTCGCGACTACGGAGCTCGTTTCAGGATCAGCACCCGCGCCAGCCGCGCGTGCCGCGGTCACATGCTTCGTCAGCATTCCCGCGACTCTGCGCTCGAACATCGACAAGTGCTCGACCACCTCGGCCACCGACCACTGCTCCGGACCGGGCTTGCGGTCGCGGAGCTCACTCGGGATCGATGCGACAACGTCGTGCACCTCGCGCCGCTGCAGCGCGATGTAATCGATGAGCTCCGAGGAATGCGCGGGTGCAGCGCGGGCAATGGATCCGTCTTCGTAGTCATGGAGGTCTAGAATGCGTTTCGGGTCGCGAACCGTACGCTCGTTTACCAGATTCCCGGTGTTGAGCGTCTCGGCGGGCTCGAACAGCAACACTTCCGCTTCGGCATCCGCCACGGGGCGATGTTCGACGCCGCGTGGCACGATGAGCATGTCGCCCGCTGAGAGCTCGACGCTCCGGTCGCGGAACTCCATGCGAAACGAGCCGCGGTGCACGAAAAAGAGCTCGTCTTCATTGTCGTGATGGTGCCAGACGAACGGGCCTGCGATCTTGACGAGCTTCACAAATTGGCCGTTCAACGCTCCGACGATTCGCGGATTCCACTGGTCGTCGATCGCATCGAACTTCTCCGTCAACGAAATCTTGCGCAGCTCCATGGTGCGGTCTTGATCACTCATCTGCACTTTCCATGATCGGTGAGATTGATGGAGCTTCGATCCGTTCGCCGAGGCTCGCAAGTGCGCTCCCGTCGCGGAATGGCCGATTTCCTGCGTTCATTCGGAGACGCTGAACACTCGACTCACATTACACGCTAGAGACCATCATGGCACAGCAAGGCCCACCCAACGCATCCAAGGCTCCTGCCGGCGGCGTCACTCGCGAGCAGCTCGTCGAAGGGCTGCAGCAGGACCTCGCCCGTGAATACAAGGCGATCATCCAGTACGTGATCTTCAGCCAGAAGCTGGACACGGCGCGCTTCCAGAACATCGCCGAAGAGCTCGAGAAGCACGCGCACGAGGAGCTCGATCACGCGTTGGCGATCGCGCGGCAGATCGACTACTTCGGCGCCTACCCCGTGCATACCCCGGCCGCGATCGAAGTCTCGGACGACAACGAGGGGATGCTCTGGTCGGATCTGCGCGCAGAGGACGATACGATCGAGAACTATCGCCAGCGGATCCGGCAGGCCGAGGAGCTCGAAGAGTTCGCGCTCGCCGAGGTACTCCAGGAGCTGATCAAGCAGGAGCAGGATCACCAGATCGATCTCGCGTCGGCGCTCGGCGTCATTCCGGATCCGAAGCAGCGCGCGAAGGAAGGACAGAAGCAGAAGAAGTGAGCTCGAGCGAGGCAGGCCAGCGCCTTCGCGGCGCTGGCCTTCGCTTCAACAGTCGTAACCGACGACGCATTTGCCCACGCGCTCGGGAAGCTGCCCCATGATCATGTCTTCCCAGAGCGCCGCTGCCTCCGCATCGTTGCCGTGCACGAATGCCGAGCGCAGATCCTCCAGATTCAGAATTTTCTGCGCGCTGTCGCGCGGTATTCCCGACTGGAACATCGAATCCATTCGCGACGTCGCCGTCTCGAAAAGATTCCGGAGCTGGCGCGTATAGGCATGGTCGTGCTGCACCGCCCCGTGACCCGGCACCGTCGATGACACGGGGATCTGCTCGATCCCGCGGAGTACGTCGATCCACAGCGTGGGGTACGATGCGCCGGTGAACGGAACCGGGTAGACCATGATGTCCCCGGTGAACAGCACCTTCGTGTCGGGGACGTACACCGTAACGTCCGCCGGACTGTTCCCGCGCCCCCAGTTGTGCAGCTCCACCCGTCGCTTGCCGAGATAGAGATCTAGGCGGTCGTCGAAGAGCATTGTCGGTGGAGCGACCTCCACCTTCGGCATCTCGGCGATCTCGTTGTGCAGCCCGTCCACGATGGCGCCAAGACGTTTGCGTTCATCGGCCGAGAGCATGCGCCCGGAGGTATCCCGTCCGCTCGCGAGAATCGGCTCGAGCACCGCGAGCGTCTTATGCTGTGGAGATGTCGCGAGAACTACCTGCTTGGGATAACGGCCCTGATTCACCGCGATGAACGCGCGGTTGGCGCGCGCACCGACGATCGTGAGGTTTGGAAACATTGCGCGATACACCCCGTTACCGTGCGTGTGATCGCCGTGCCAGTGCGTGTTGACGAGATATTTCACTGGCTTGTCGGTCACCGTGCGAATGAGCGCGATGTCCGCACGCGCGCGTGACGGCAGGTAGTCCGAGTCCACCACGAGCACGCCGTCATCGCCGATGATCACGCCGACGTTGCTGTGCGGCCATTGCATGGTCTCGGACGGCCAGTCGAGTGTCGCGTGCTGATGAAGAATCGCGTACACGCCATCGCCGAGCTTCTCCATGTGCGCGGTCGCGTCCTTCGCCTGCGCCGCAATTCGTGGCGGTACGAGTGCGGCCGACGTGAGCAACACTGCCCAGGCGCTGTGGAGCAGCTTCGTACGGGTGCGGAGTCGCATTGTGGTGGGGATTGAGGTTCAACGAGTGAGCGGCCGAATGCGCGCTTCGGGATTAAGAGCTAGCTCGCGAACCGGTGTGCAGAGGGGTTCGGACGCGCTACTTCGGTGAGTGTGTCGATCCAGTCGGTGAACGGCGACGCTGCGAGTGGCCACCGTTCTCGTACCGCCCTATTGTTGAGTGTGAGCTCCTACCGGAGACGTGATGGCGGATCGGCACGTGAGCACCCTGATCGCGGATGATGAGCCGCTCGCTCGCCAGCGGCTTTCAGCGCTTCTGGCCGAGATCCCCTGGATCCGCATCGTCGGCGAAGCGGCCGATGGCGATGAGGCGATCCGCGCAGTCGACGCGCTCAAGCCGGAGCTGATCTTCCTCGATGTCGTGATGCCCGGGTGCACGGGCATCGAAGTGCTGAGCCGCATCACGCATCGGCCCAGCGTGGTGTTCACGACGGCCTACGATCGCTACGCCGTCGCCGCCTTCGAGGCGCGCGCGCTCGACTACCTCCTCAAGCCGTTCGGCCGGCGTCGACTCATCGAGACGCTCGATCGCATTCGCGAGTCGATTGCCGCAGATGCTGCGAGCGAGGCGAGCTCCGTCGAGCGCGGGCGTGCCGCGCTCGAGGTGAGCGCCCCGCTCGACTGGCTATTCGTGCGCGAGCGCGGACGCGTCACGCCCGTGAACGTGCAGCACGTCGTTCGCTTCGAGGGCTCGGATGACTACGTCACGATCCACACGGCCGAGCGCCATTTGCTCGCCTCGCTCAAGCTCGGCGATCTCGAGCGCATGCTGCCATCCAACTTCGTGCGCATACACCGCTCGCACATTGTGAATCTCGCTATGGTCGAGAGCTTCGCGGCCGGCGACGGCGGGCGCTTCACGGTAGTGCTGCGCGATCGCACGCGCATTGGCGTGAGCCGCGAGCGCGCGCGCTGGCTGCGCGAGCGAACGATCTAGTGTCCGCCCCCCAGGCATCCCGCCGTCCGGCACCGGAGCTCGTCGCAGGCGCGCTCGTGCTCCTCCTGTATCTCCTCGCGAACGTGGCAATCGTGGTTCGACGTCCGGCCATGATGCGCGACGCGGTCGCGTCCGTGAACTCCGCGCTCGAGCGCGACAAGTCGTCGCTCGATGCGGAGCTCACGCACTGGCGCGACGAGATGCTCGATGAGGGACGATGGGTGGCGACGCTCACCAATGTCCTCCTCGACGCGGGATCCGGCGCGCGCACGGGAACGCTCTCGACGAGCGACGTCGCGCGGCTGCGCGAGCTCACGATCACGCGAATTCCCGGTGCACGTGTCTGGGTGCTCGACCGCAGCGGCAACGTGAAGGCGTCCGTGGATGGCGAGCAGCCCGGCGATCGCGAGCGATCGCTCGCTCGCGAAAGTCTTGCAGGCGACTCGTCGGTGGTCGGGGCCACCGGAATGCGTGGCTCCGATCTTCGTCTCGCGGTGGCGAGCCCGGTGCGGAACGCAACCGCGCGCGGGCTCGTGGTGGTGATCGATCTCTCCGCCGCGGCGCAACTGCGACACCGGCTCCCGAACATGACGTGGGAGGGACACTACGGGCGGGCAGCCATCACCTTCCCCTTCGGGAACGCGTACGTCAGCGCGACGTGGAGCGGACGTCCCGACGATCCGGAGATCGGTTGGCCGCGTCAGGGCTGGGCGCTCACCGATACGTCGCTCATTGTCGTGTCGGGGGCGCTTCCCGGCATCACGCCGCGTTTCGAGCTCGGAATTCCGCGCGCTGCCGCGCGAGCGCGCGTCGACGCACGCGCCGCGTGGCTGCACGCGATCGCGGCGGGCGTGGCGCTCGCGCTGTGCGTGGTGATTCTGCTCGCAGCGCATCTCGCGCGCGAGCGCCGGCTGCGCGCCACGGAGGCGTCGCTCGCGGAATCGCGGCTACGTACCGCGCAGGCTGAAACGGCGGCGACGCGCGCTGAGCTCGCATCCATTGAGGCGCGGCTCAATCCGCACTTCCTCTCGAACGCGCTCCACTCGGTGTCCGCGCTCGTCGCCAGCGACCCGCTCGCGGCGGAGGAGGCACTCGATCGCATTGGCGATCTCTTTCGCTACTCGCTCATCCAGTCCGAGCGGCACGTCGTCTGTCTCGATGACGAGTGGCGTTTCGTGCAGGACTATCTCGCGATCGAGCAGATGCGACTGGGCGCGCGCCTCACGGTGGAGCTGTCGCTCGATCGCGCGGCGGCCGAGTGTGACGTGCCGTCGTTCGTGCTGCAGCCGCTCGTCGAAAACGCCATTCGCCACGGCATTGGCCCGCACGCCGCGGGCGGCACGGTGCGGGTCACGGGGCGTCGAACGAATGGGCGCGTGCTGCTCGAGGTCGCCGATGACGGCGCGGGCGCGAACGCGGCGAGCATCGAGTCCTCGAACGGCACCGGACTGCGCACCCTCCGGCAGCGCCTCAGCCTCGACGACGCCTTTCGCGGCGAGGTCGACGTCGACACCGCGCCCGGTCGCGGCTTCCGCGTGCGCGTGTTGCTCGACGCGCATCCGCGGGCGGTCGAGGCCGAGTAGTCCTCCCTCTGGCCATCGCGCCTCCCGCGCGTAGCTTCGAGCAGGCTGCCTGACCCCGCTGCAACTGTCCGGGCGCGGAGGGCGGCGAATCGACCAGCAGTACGGAGGGCACGTGGAGGCGGACATCCACGCACTCATCGAAAGAGCCGATCGATCAGATCCCGCGGCAGCCGACGCGCTGTTCGCGATGCTCTACGCGGAGCTGCATTGCGTGGCGGAGGGGAGCCTGCGGAGCGCGGGCGGCTCGCTCACACTCGGGCCGACGACGCTGCTTCACGAGGCGTATCTGAATATGGTCGGGCGCTCGGGCGTGGCTTATCCCGACCGCGCGCGATTCCTGGGCTACGCATCGCGCGCGATGCGCGGGCTCGTGATCGACTACACCCGCCGGCGCCGCGCGAAGAAGCGCGGGCGCGAGCTCCAGATCACGCTCGACGCTGACGCGCTGCAATCCGAGAGCGCAGCCAGCGACGCGCTCGAGCTCGAGCGCCTGAGCGATGCGCTCGACGAGCTCGCGCTGCTCGATCCAGCGCTCGCCGAGCTCGTGGACATGCACTTCTTCTGCGGCTTCACCTTCGGGGAGATCGCAGGCCTCCGGCGCGTGTCCGAACGCACCGTGCAGCGCGACTGGCAAAAGGCGCGGCTGCTGCTGCACCGGAGCCTTTTGGATGACGGGAGCCCCGCACCGGCCTGAGGCCCGACCTGCAACGATCCGTGGCATGTCCGATTCGGCCGGGATATTTCGATCATTTGGATAGAGGGCAGTCCCCATCCTGCCCCGTTGCCGGCATTCGAACCGCACAGCTCCGAGGGCATATGCGCCGGAAGACATGGAAGACGTGTGTAGCGGCGGCCGTTCTGGCCGGACCGCTCATGAACTGCGCAGATCAATCCGCGACTTCACCGAAAGCATTCGCGTCCCGCCAGCCCACCGCATCCACAACGACTACGGGAACGGTCACGCCGGCGCTCGTGCGACAGCTCGCCGCGGGCCGCGGCGTCGTGCCGCTTCCCCCCGCGCCGTACGTACGCCCCGCGCTCGCGAGGCTTGGCCGCGCGCTCGTTTTCGACAAGATCCTGAGCGGAAATCGCGACATCTCGTGTACCACGTGCCATCTCGCCCGAATTCGCAACGGGCGACGGACGCAGCCTCTCCGTTGGACAGGGGGCAACGGGGCTCGGCCCCGGGCGCACGTTGCCGTCGGGAGTCTTCATTCCGCGCAATGCGCCGCCGCTCTTCAACATTGGTGCAATGCAGCATCTCTTCTGGGACGGGCGCGTCGAGATCGACGCGCACGGCCGCATGAACACGCCCGCGGGGAGCCAGCTCTCGCCCGAGATGCGCCGGGTGCTCGAGTACGGACCTGCGTCTGCGATCGGACTGTTCCCGGTGACGAACCGGGATGAGATGCGCGCGAACTCCGGCAACGAGCTCGCCGAAATTCCCGACGCGGACAACCCCGCCATCTGGGCTGCGATCATGCGACGGCTCGGCAGAATCCACCGATACCGCCGGATGTTCGAGGAGGCCTATCCCGGACAGCGGTTCGAGCGCATGACGTTCGCGCACGCGTCCAATGCGATCGGCGGCTTTCTCATCGACAAGCTGACCTTCGCGAACACGCCGTGGGATCGCTTTCTCGCGGGAAGCGACAACGCGCTAACGCCAAGACAGCTTGCCGGCGCGCAGACGTTTCTCACGCTCAAGTGCTCGCTCTGTCACAACGGCTCGACGTTCAGCGACGAGAAGTTCCACGACGTCGCGGTGGCGCAGATCGGCCCCGGCAAAGGAAATGGTCCCAGCCTGCGCGATGACTTCGGCCGCATGAACATCACGAACATCGAGACCGACAAGTATCTCTTCCGCACGACGCCGCTCCGCAACGTGGAGCTCACCGGCCCATACGGCCATGATGGTGCGATCGGCACGCTGCAGGCGTTCGTGGAGCACTACAGCGAGTCCGACCTCAAGCTGCTCGCCTTCGATCCGCTGCAGCTGGAGCCCGCGCTTCAGAGCACCTTGCTTCCGAATTCGACAGACATCCTCGCCCAGCGCGATACGCTCCTCAAGGGTGTAGTGCTGACGCCCGTGCTCGTGGGCCAGCTCATGGACTACATGAGCGCGCTCACCGATGATCGCGCACGCGATCTCAGGCATCTCACACCGGAGCACGTGCCGAGCGGATTGCCCGTCGATCGATGACGCGGGTAGCGAACCGGCGGCGATGCTGCCGCCGGGATTGTCAGAAAGGGCCATTCGTTCGTACCGTGTAGACAACCTTCACGGGATGAGCTGGTGGCCCTTCTAGATATCGATCGCTGGCGCGTGCTGTCGCCGATGCTCGATCGCATGCTCGAGCTGGCGCCGGATGAACGCGACGCGTGGCTCGCCGAGCTGCGCACCACAGCGCCCGAGCTCGCGTCCGAGCTCTCCGCGCTCATGAACAGTGACGCAGCGGCGGAAGCGCGCGCATTTCTGGAGACGCCGCCCGCAGTGACGCTGAGCGGCATCGAGCTTGGCGCCTACACGCTCGAGCGCCCGCTCGGCAGCGGCGGAATGGGAACCGTGTGGCTGGCGCGCCGCACCGATGGGGCGTTCGAGGGGCACGCCGCCGTGAAGCTGCTCAATCTCTCGCTCGTAACTCCTACCGGTCAGGCGCGCTTCCGGCGTGAGGGCTCCGTGCTCGCGCGCCTCACCCATCCCGGGATCGCACGCCTTCTCGACGCGGGAGTGAGCGCCGGCGGGCAACCCTATCTGGTTCTCGAACACATCGATGGTGTTCGTATCGACGACTATGTCGCCGAACACGCGCTCGCGCGCGACGCGCGCCTGCGTCTCTTTCTGCAGGTGCTCGATGCGGTGGGCAGCGCGCATGCGAACCTGATCGTGCACCGCGACATCAAGCCGTCGAACATTCTGGTCACGAACGATGGAATTGTGAAGCTGCTCGATTTCGGCATCGCGAAGCTGCTCGATAGTGACAGCGGAGTCGGCGCTGCGCTCACGGCCGACGATATGCGAGCCCTCACTCCCGACTTTGCTGCACCCGAACAGCTCAGCGGCGGCACCATCACCACGGCCACCGATGTCTACGCGCTCGGCGTTCTCCTGTATCTCCTACTCTCGGGGCGTCATCCGCGACCGGCAGGGGGACTCAACGCACGCGATGCGTTCGACGCCGAGCCTGCGAAGCTCGGCGAAGGCGATCTCGACACCATCATCGCGAAAGCGCTGCGCAGGAACCCCGAGGAGCGGTATCGAATCGTGGCGGCGTTCGCCGATGACATTCGAGCGCTTCATGCGCCACGAGCCCGTGAGCGCACGACGCGCCTCCCTCTCGTATCGCATGGGGAAGCTGGTGCGACGCTACCGCGCCGGAGTCGCGGCTGCGGGAGTGGTCGCCGCATCGCTGATCGCGGCAACGACGGTGTCGGTGATGCAGATGCGCGAAGCACGCAGGCAGCGCGATGCCGCGATCGAGTCGAAGAGACGAGCCGACGCGGAGGGCGAGTTCCAGTCGCTCCTCATGTCGCAAGTCGGCGAGAAGCCGATCTCGATGCGCGAGATCCTCGACCGCGGACGCGTAGTGCTGGAGCGCCGCTACGGGAGCGACCCGCCATTTCTCTCGGCGATGCTACTCGACCTCGCGACTGATTACGGCAAGCTCGGGAACACTGATGTCGTGGATACGCTGCTTGCACGGGCGGAGTCGCTCGCCGTCGCGAGCGCGCATCCCGAGCTGATCGCCCGTATCCGATGCTTCGGAGTGGAGAACCAGCGCAGCGAGGGCGAGTACGCCCGTGCGCACCTGATTCTCGCGAGCGCCGACTCGTTGCGCCGGGCCATCCCCGACCCGAGTACCGAAGTGAGCTGCCTTCAGGCGGCGGCCGATCTCGACGTGGAGGCGGGCGACGGCACCCAGGCTATTCTGGACATGCGCCGCGCACTGGCGATCCTGGATAGCCTGGGCCAGCGCGGCGACATGGAGTACACGAACATCCTTTCGACCTGGGGGGGCGCGCTCGATCGTCAGGGAGCACATCGCGAAGCAGCCGACAAGTATCGGCGCGCGCTCTTCCTTCTCGACTCCGCGGGAGAAAGCCAGACGGTGGATCGCGCCATCATCGAGCACAACTACGGGCTGGCGCTCGGCGATCTCGGTGAGACCACGCGCGCGGAGGAGCTGTTGCATGATGTGCTCCTGCGAATAGAGAAGAGCGATCCGACGGCGCATTCGGATCCCCAACCGCTGATTCACTACGGACAGGCGGCGTACGACGGCTGGAATCTCGATTCCGCTGGCAAGTACTTCGCTGTGCTGGCGGCGCAGGCCACGGCCGACCACAACAAATACTGGCAGGGGCGCGCACTGTTCGGTCTTGCGCAGTCAGAGCTGCGGTCGGGAAAGGTCGAGGCGGCGAAACGAACAGTGGAGCGCTTTCGAGCGATCGCTGACAATCCCAGGCTGCGCGGCACGGACGACCACATTGTGGATGTCAGGATCCTGGATGCGCGTCTCGCTCTCGCCGCCCGGGATTGGCCTCGTGCGTACGCGCTCGTGACGAGCACGCTGCATGCTCGCGACGGCGGAAAGGGTCTACGACGACCCGTTTTTCGCGAAGCGCTGCTCCTCGCGTCGGAGGCGGCTCTGGGAGCGCACGCACCGGCTTCCGCGCTCAAGTTCGCGCAGGACGCGCGCGCGATCTCGACGCTCGATTCTCTCTCGGCGACGACGAGCGCGCGGGTTGGGGAAGCGTGGCTCGCGGAAGGGCGCGCACTGCTCGCTCGCGGCGACAGCACGGCCGGGAGCGCTGCACTCGATCACGCGCGTGTCGCCTTGCGCACGGGAGCGGGGCCGGCTCATCCGCTCACGCGTGAGGCTGACTCACTCCTTACCGCATTGCCCCACTAGCTGGGCGCGTCACGGCTTGTTGATGTGCCGTGCGACGACGCGGATATCGGCGAAGAAGTCGCTGCGCGCTCGCTCACGCTCGCCATCGGGCGCTCGCAGCACCGATGATGGATGCACGGTCGCGATCACGGTGCTCGCGAGCTCGGACTTCACCGGCTTGCCACGCTGCTGGGTGACGCGAAACTGCTTGCCGAGCAGCGCCTGCGCGGCGGTGGCGCCGAGGAGGACGATGACGCTGGGCTTCGTGAGTCGAATCTCCTCGAGCAGCCACGGATTGCACGCACGTATCTCGGCATCGTTTGGTTTCTTGTGGATGCGACGTGCGCTCTTCTCGCCGCGCTCGTACTTGAAGTGCTTCACGGCGTTCGTGACGTACACCTTCTTGCGATCGATCCCGGCCTCCTCGAGCGCCGTGTCGAGCAGCTTGCCGGCGGGACCGATGAATGGATGTCCCGCCTGCTCCTCCTGATCGCCCGGCTGCTCTCCGACGAACATCACCGTCGCACCGCGCGGTCCCTCCCCGAACACGACGCGCCCGCACGTCCAGAGATCGCAGCCGCGACAGCCGGCGGCGGCCTCGCGCAGCTTGGGGAGCGTCGCCCGCAAGGGGATGAAATCCGCGGCGGATCCCGTGCCCGTGCCTCCGCCGCATGGCGACGCGGCCCGGGCGCTCACGCGCGGCACCGCACCTGGAGCGAAGCGTGAGTCGCGCGACATGCGAGTACGTGCTGGCGGCAATGTGCAATCACGGTGCGATGGCTCCACTGCGAGACAAAGTTGGCGGCGCCGAACGAACTGGAGACGGGCAAGCGTGGTGCCATGCGAGACAGGCTCGACGGTATTAGTCACACCGCACCCTTGGCGCTCACACCGCACGCTCGTCACATTCGAGTGACCATTGCATTCGACCATCTTCCGGAGCACGTCATGGGCACGACGACCAATCCGTCCACCGATATCACATTGATCCTGGACCTCCTCTACTCGGACTTCGACGCCGAGCATGCGTCGACGCGTAGGATGCTCGAGCGTTTTCCGGATGCGAAGCATGATTGGCGGCCGCACGAGCACTCTCGCACCATTGCGGAGCTCGCGACACACATCGCGGACATCCCGAATCGCGGAGTCTCGGTTCTCACCACGAGCGAGATGGAAGCGGGCGCGCGCAAGCCACTCGCGCCTCTGACGACTGCGGCGGCGCTCCTCGACGCGCACGACGCGAGCGTCGCCGCGCAAAAAGCGGCCCTGGCGAAGACCGACATGCCCACATTGTCGGGCGAATGGACGATCAGGCGCGGCGACCAGGTCGTGATGCGCGGACCGCGCTATCGCTTCCTGCGCACGGTGATGATGAGTCACCTGGTGCATCACCGTGCACAACTCGGCGTCTACTACCGCATGCTCGGCGTTCCCGTTCCGGGAATGTACGGACCGTCCGCGGACGATCTCGCGGGGCGCGGAAAAGCATAATCGTCAGAAAATCGTGGATACCTTGACATCCGACAACAAGCACCTCCATGTTGTCGGATGTCTAGGTATTTACCCCGGCCCCACTCGACATGACCGACCGCGCCGATCTTCTGCAGGGTACGCTGGATCTGCTGATCCTGAAATCGCTCTTCCTCGCCCCGCTCCATGGGTGGGGAATCTCGAAGCGCATACGCGAGCTCTCCTCCGACGTGTTGCAGGTGAATCAGGGCTCGCTCTATCCGGCGCTGTATCGCCTCGAGGACAGAGGCTTGGTGCGAAGCAGCTGGGGGATCTCGCCCGACGGGCGGCGCGCGAAGTTCTACGCGCTCACGACCACGGGGAAGAAGCGATTCGGTGAGGAGAAGGCGAACTGGAGGCTGTTCACCGGCGCCGTGGAGCAGATTCTCAATGCCACATGACCGCGTGCACGCCGGCGGCGCCGGAGTGATTTCCCGTTTGCAGCACCGCTCGGTCGCGTTCTTCCGGAAATCGGCGCTCGAGCAGGAGATGCACGAGGAGATGCGGCTGCACATTGAAATGGAGGCGGCGGAGCTCAGGCGCACGCGCGGGCTCTCGGCCGGAGACGCGCTGCGCGCGGCGACGCTCGCCTTCGGGGGAGCGGAACGGTTTCGCGAAGAAGGGCGCGAGGCTCGCGGCATTCGCTGGCTGGAAGATTTGGCGAGCGATGCACGCTACGCCATTCGAACGCTTCGGAGCGCGCCGGGATTCACCGCGGCGGCGACACTCACCCTCGCACTCGGAATCGGCGTCACCACGGCGCTCTTCAGCGTCGTGCACGCTGCACTGCTCGATCCGCTCCCGTTTGGCGACCCCGCGCACACCGCCGTCGTTTGGAGCGGCAGCTTCGAGAATTCGGGATCGTGGATGTCGTACGATGAGTACGAGCTGCTCACGTATGAACCGCATACGTTCGACGCGGTAGGTGTGTACGATGTGGAGACCCGAAGTGTCACGGGCGTCGGCGACCCCGAGCGTGTGCACGCTGCGCAGATCTCGCAAAGCACACTCGGAGTGCTCGGTGTCGCGCCGATGCTCGGACGCAACTTCTTTCCACAGGAGGATGTACCGGGTGCGAACGACGTCGCCCTCATCGGCTACTCATTTTGGCAGCGCCACTTCGGCGGCGATCCGTCGGTGGTCGGCAAGCGCATCGAAGTCGCGGGACGGCAGAAGATCGTGATCGGCGTGATGCCGCCGAGCTTTCGCATGCCGCTCGACTATGATGAGCGTGGGGCAACGGAGCTCCTCACCCCGCTGGCTGCGACGGACAGTGAGTACGGCGCGGTTCCGGGACCGGCGATCGCCCCGGGCGGCGGGAGCCATGGGCTTTACGCGGTGGCGCATCTCGCCCGCGGCGTGAGCATCGAGCAGGCGAATCGTGAGCTGCACCGCGTCACCGAGCGCCTGATCGCGGAAGGGATGTATCCGGGGCCAACTCGATTCCGCATGACCGCGGTGCCGCTGCGCGAGCAGATCAGCGGTTCGCTTCGCCCCGTGCTCCTGATACTCCTCGGCGCCGTCGCGCTCGTGCTCTTGATCGCGTGTGCCAACGTCGCGGGGCTGCTCTTCGTTCGCGGCGAGCGCCGGCGGCGCGAGACCGCGCTGCGCGCCGTGCTCGGCGCGGCCAGACGGCGACTCGCACGGCAGTTTCTCACGGAAGGCGTGGTCGTCGCGCTCGTTGGCGGCTCACTCGGGATGCTCGTCGCCTCGGCAGGCGTCGTTGCGACACGCGCGTGGGCGCCACGCTCGCTGGGGCTCGTGTCGGGTGTGTCGCTCAACATGGGGGTGCTCGCCTTCGCGCTCGCGACGACGCTCTGCACGGTGCTCCTCTTCGCGCTCGCGCCAACGCTCGCGGCAGCGCGCGTGAATGCAGCGGAAGCGATGAAAGACGGCGGGCGCGGCGCGACGATCTCGCGTGGAAGGCTTCGTGCGCGCCAGCTGATGGTCGTGGGAGAGATCGCGCTGTCGGTCGTGCTGATCGTTGGTGGTGGACTCATGATCCGCACGGTGCAGCGCATCATGTCCATCGATCCGGGTTTCCGGAGCGAGGGTGTGCTCACGATGGAGCTCTCCGTGCCATCGTCACGCTACCCCACGCATGCTCGTGCCTACGGATTTTTTGATGAGCTGCGCCATCGAGTCGCAGCGCTTCCGGGTGTCCGGCACGCCGGAGCCGCGCGGCTGATTCCGCTCGCCACCACGCTCGGCAACTGGGGATTGGTCATTCCCGGGTACACACCGCCGCCGGGGCTCCATACGCCCGGCGATTGGCAGATCGTCACGCCCGGCTACTTCGAAGCGATGGGACTGCGTCTCGTTCAGGGGCGCGTGTTCGACGAGCGCGATCACGACGGCAGTCCCATCGTGTACGTGATCAGCGAGTCGTTGGCGCACCAATACTTCGCTGGCCGAGACCCGATCGGCGCGAGCATGCGGGTCTCCGACGACAGCGCCAAAATGGGCACGGTGATCGGCATCGTTCGCGATGTCGAGCACAACGGCCTCACGTCGGACGCCGAGCCGACGTTCTACGCGGTGCACTCGCAATTCCACGAATCGACGCAATTCACCCCTCGCACGATGAACCTCGTCGTGCAAACGTCCGGCGACCCGCTCGCGCACGCCGCTCCCATTCGCGAAGTGGTGCGCGAGCTCGATCCCGAAATGCCGATCGCGAACGTGCGCACGATGAATGACATCGTGCGAACCTCCATCGCGCGTCAGCGATTCTCGATGCTACTCCTGGGAGCGTTCGGCGCACTCGCGCTGGTGCTCGCGGCTGTCGGCATCTATGGCGTAGTCGCGCAGCTCGTCGCAGCGCGCCGGCAGGAGTTCGGAGTCCGCGCGGCACTCGGCGCAACGCCCACGACGCTGGTTCGGATGTCGCTCGGCGATGGCGCGCGACAGACGGCGGCGGGATTGGCCGTTGGCGCTATGGCGGCCTTGGCGCTTGCGCGTCTCATGCACGGAATGGTGTATGGTGTGTCGACGAGCGATCCCGCCACGCTGGTAGCGGCGCTGCTGCTCACCGGCGCTGCAGCGATGGCAGCGAGCTACGTGCCGGCGCGGCGTGCCGGGCGCATCAATCCGGCGGCGGCGATCGACGCTGCGTAAGCGCGTCGTGCGTCGCGATGGCTGCGGAGGCCCCATGACCTACATGTGACGGCGTTCCGCCGTAGTGGGTGGTCGTCGGTCACCGGGACACATGACGTATGCGGGGTGGCGTGCACCGCTACGTCATCTGCCACCGGGTATACGTCATCATACGCCGCGGCCATGCGCCGATACGCGTATGTGGTGGGCGATGGCAAACGGGCAATCTGAAACCAGTTCGAAGCTCGTCACTGGTCTCATGCTCGTGAGGTGTTGCCGTGCCACACTCGATCAGGCATTGCCGCCCCCGCCGCTTCCTCTGCGTCGCGCTCTCTCTCGCGTTCGTGGTCGTGCTCATCGCGGCGGGCTGGACGAGATACGCGTCGTCCGATGGTTCAGCCGGTTTCGGACCGCGCGCCGGAGACGTTCGCATTCTCGCTTCCCCGCGAAACCGGGCGATCGCGGCGCCTCCTGCGGATTGGACGGTCAACGGCGCCGTCGACGGTACGCACTATTCCGCACTCGACGAGATCTCGCGCGACAACGTGAACTCGCTTCGCGTTGCGTGGGTATTTCGCACGGGTGACGTATCGGACGGCGTGGCGGACAACAGCGGGCCTGCCACGGCATTCGAGGCGACACCGCTGATGCTCGATGGCACACTGTACATTGCGACGCCGTCCGCGCATGTGATCGCACTCGATCCAGAGAGCGGCAGGCCGCGCTGGACATACGATGCGCACATCGATCGTGCGTCGCTCATGCACGATGAGGTGACGACACGAGGTGTCTCCGCCTGGGTAGACTCCGCGCGATCGAGCGATCTGCCGTGCCGCACGCGCATTTTCCTCGCGACCTTCGATGCGCGGCTGATCGCACTGGACGCTCGCACTGGCTCGCCCTGCGTGGATTTCGGCAGCGCTGGCGTGGTCGATCTCCATGTGGGCGTGCGCGGTGCCGAGCTGCTGGCGCACGAATATCACGTGACGTCACCACCGGCCATCGCAAATGGGCTCGTGATCGTCGGCTCGTCGATCTTCGACAATCTCCACGCGCAGGCACCGAGCGGGATCGTTCGCGCGTTCGATGCGCGCACCGGTGCGTTGCGGTGGGGATGGGAGCCGCTGCGCGATGAGCGTACTCCGGGCTCCCGCGCCGAGTCGCGCACGTCCTCGCCCTTTCGCTCCGGGGCGGGGAATGCCTGGGGGCTCTTCACTGTCGACCCGGAGCGAGATCTCGTCTTCATCCCGACGGGCAGCCCCAGTCCCGATCACTTCGGCGGGATGCGACCGGGCCCGAATGCCAACGCGAACTCCATCGTCGCGCTTCGCAGCTCGACGGGAAAGCTCGTCTGGAGCTTTCAGCTCGTGCATCACGACTTGTGGGACTACGACGCCGCGGCGCAGCCGGTCCTCACGACGGTGATGCGCAACGGCATCTCCATACCGGTGGTAATGCAGGCGTCGAAAACCGGAGACGTGTTCGTGCTCGATCGCAGTACGGGCGTGCCGGTATTTCCCGTAACCGAGCGGCCCGTTCCCGCAAGCGACATTGCAGGCGAGCGTGCGTCGCCTACGCAACCATTTCCGTCGACTGCGGCGCTCGTGCCCCGCGGACTACGTCCCAGCGACGCATGGGGAATCACTCCTGTGGACCGTGCATGGTGCGAGCGCCGCATCCGCGCCCTGCGCTCGGACGGATTGTTCACTCCTCCGAGTCTCGCAGGCTCGATCGAATATCCGGGATTTCTCGGCGGCGTGAACTGGGGTGGAGTTGCCGTCGACCGAGCACGCGGCATTGCGATCGTGAACACGATTCGCATTGCGACTGTCATCACGCTGCTCTCGCCAGACTCCATTGCCGACGATGCTCGTCGTGCCGGCGGCGACGCTGCGGTCGCGCGCCAGGATGGAGCACCTTACGGCAGTCGCCGCGAGCTCCTTCGCTCCCCACTCGGGCTGCCGTGCAATGCGCCGCCGTGGGGAACGCTGGTCGCAGTCGATCTCGATGACGGCCACGTGCGGTGGGAGAAGCCCCTCGGCACCATGAGCGACTTCTCGCATCTGCCGGCTCCACGAAGCTGGGGCTCGCCGTCCCTCGGAGGACCCCTGGTCACGTCCGGTGGACTCGTCTTCATCGCGGCCGCGATGGATCACCACCTGCGTGCCTTCGACTCAGGAAATGGCGCGCAGGTGTGGGAGACGGAGTTGCCGGCCTCCGCGCAGGCGACTCCGATGACGTATCGCGTTCGACCGAACGGAAGACAGTACGTCGTGATCGCCGCCGGCGGGCATCATTTGATGCACACGCGGCTGGGCGACTACCTCATCGCCTACGCTCTCCCATGATGCGCTTTCCACCAGCGGAACGCATCGGGCACCCCGGACTCCGGGGAAATCGTGGGAGACCATCCGAGCTCGAGGCGCGCGCGGGCGGAGGAGAATGGATTGTCACGCGTGAGCATCTCGAGAGTGCCGGGCGCGTGGGCCGCGAGATCGGCTCGACCCACCGCGCGGAGCGACACACGGAGCACGCGGAAGAACACACGCGAGCTGTCGATCGAGAGCACGGGAGCGCGGACGCGGCGCCCAAGGCCGGCGGACGCCAGGCTCACCAGCCGCGCGACGGTGAGGGGGAAGTCCGTCGTGAGATTGTAGATCCTGCCATTGGCGAGGTCGGTCTGCGCCGCGAGAAGCGCACCCTCCGCGACGGCATTCGCGTGGACGACTGGCAACGTCGTCTCCCCGCCGCCGAACAACGGAAACACTCCGCGCGTCATCACGGCGCCAATGCGCGGAATGAACTGTCGATCGCGCTCGCCGTACATGACGGGGGGTCGCACGATCGTCGCCCAGATACGGCCGCTCGTCTGCGCCTCCATGACGAGGCGCTCGGCCTCCTGCTTGGAACGGCCGTACGCATCGGCATCGGGAAGACGAGGAAGCACCGCATGCTCGCTGACGGGCGCCATCTCATAGCGCGAGCCCCCGTATACGGCGGTGCTGCTGATGTGAACCAGGCGCGCGCCCGCGTGCTCGCATGCATGAACGACATTGTCCGTGCCCTGCACGTTGCCGAGCCGAAAACTCTCCCAATCCGACTGCGGCCCGAGCGCCGCGGCTGCGTGCGCAACAATGTCGCATCCGTCCGCAGCGCTGACGAGAGTGCTCGCGTCGGACAGCTCGCCCTGCACGATCTGCGCACCGACATCACGAAGCCACTGTGCCTTGTCGGGGCTTCGCACGAGTGCGCGTACCGTGTAGCCGCGCTCGATCATGCGCTGAACGAGGTACGAGCCGAGCATTCCGGTGGCGCCGGTGACCAACGCGCGTCGCATGCGGAGAATATGCGATGAATGCGCGCCTTCTGCCCACGCTGCGAATCGGAGTCATCGCACTGCTCGCCGTCGGCCTGGTGACGTACGTGCGCCGCGTCGCGTGGCTCCCCGTGCTCATTTCGCTGCGCCACGCGTCCGTGGGACTTCTAATGCTCGCGCTTTGCTTTCACTGGCTCGCGCTCATGGGGAAGGCGGGTATCTGGTGGACCTTTCTCCGCCCGCTGGGCGGGCCGCGCTTCACGGTCGTAGGCCGCGGGACGCTGATGGGCGCAACGCTCAACAGTCTTTTCGTCGGAAGCAGTGGAGAGGCCGGGCGCGTGCTACTGATGTCGCGGCTCACTGGAATTCCGAGTGCGTCGGTGTTGGCAACTGTGGTGCTCGAGCGCGTTGTGGATCTGTTCGGATTTCTCACGCTCCTCGCGTGCGCCGCGGTGCTCTTCCCTGCGCATCGCGCCGTTTTTCTCGCGGTGTGTGTGGGCGCAGGATTCATCGCGATCGCGTTGATCGGGGGCAACACACGAGGGCGTCCGGGTGCGTCCCGACGTGCCGCCACGAATGAAGCGCGCTCGCTCGTGGCGCGAGGCAGGCGCTACGCCCAATCCGTTCTCGCGACGACGAACGACATCGTGACTCCGCGACGGATCTCCGCAGCACTCGCCCTCACGCTGTGCGACTGGGGCTCGGAGCTCGTGTCGTACTCACTCGTCGCTGGTGCGGTCCACTTCCCACTGGGTGTGCGCGGCAGTCTGCTCGCGCTCCTCGCGGTGAACGTCGGATTCCTGGTGCGGGTCACACCGGGAAACGTGGGTGTGTTCGAGCTGGTCTACGCGACCGTCGCTCACTCGATCGGCTTGCCCTACGACGTCGCACTCGGCGTCGCGCTCATGCTGCACCTCGTGCAGGACGTGCCCACCGCCCTGCTCGGCCTCTCTCTCGGTACACGCTTCTTCGCACGTGCTTCCTTCGCTCACGCGAGTGAAGCGCGAATGGGGGCGACGATCCGCCCCGAGCTCACACTTCCCTCTTCTGCCGTTCCGCACGCCGGACCGGCGCGAGGTAGCCGGCCATGAACATCCTCCTGCTCCTGCTCGCGATCGACTCGGCCTCGATCGCACACGTCGTGGTTGCGCCGGGCGAATCGCTTTCCGTGTACGTCACACCTCGATCTTCATCGCTGGATGAACCCGGCGGCGAGCCCATCGTGCTCCTTCCGGGACTGCTCGGTGGCGCATTCGGATTTCGAAAGGTCACAGCGATTCTCGCCGCTGCGGGACACTCCACGTTCGCGATCGAGCCACTCGGCGTTGGAAGCTCGTCGCATCCCGACCGGGGCGACTACTCGCTCGACGCGCAAGCCGATCGCATCGCCGCCGTGCTCGACACGTTCGCGGTGACGCATGCGGTGATCGTGGGATCGAACTTCGGCGCCGCTGTGGCGTTGCGCCTCGCCTACCGGCATCCAGGAGATGGCGTCCGCAGTGTTGCTGATCGAGGGCGGCCCCGTAGATCGCTCATCCTCTGGCGGAGCTTCAATCGCTCTTCGGCTCGCGCCGGTACTGAAGATTTTTGGGGCGCGGGGAATGGCACGGCGCCATCTCGCAGACGCTCTCCGCGAATACTCCGCAGATCCATCCTGGGTGACGGATGCAGTCGTCGATGCGTATGCCCGGCCGATCGTTGATGATCTCGGCGGAGCCGCGCGAGTGCTGAACGCGATGAAGCGCGCACCCATTCCGGAACCGCTCGCCGACAATCTCTGGCGTGTTCGCCAGCCAGTCCGTCTTCTCGTTGGCTCCGTGCGACGTCATGGCGGCATCGAGACGAGCGAAATCACTGTCCTGCGTGATCGCCTTCGAGATTTTGCCGCGGACACCGTCAATGGCTCCGGCGTGTACGTGCACGAGGAACGACCGGATGCGGTCGCACGGTCGATTCTCGCGCTTTCGGATGACGTGCCACCGATCGCCGCCTCTGCCCTTCTCTCTCCTGCGCACTGAACCGTTCACGAATTCATCTCACATTCGAGGAGAACTGCAAATGCTTCCCACGATGACATCGCGCTATCACGATTCGGGCATTCTCGCACTTGGATTCAGCGCCGCCGTTCTGATCAATGCCGCCGCTCGTGCACTCGCAGCACCGGGCGTATCCGACCATCACGCTGGCATCCCGCGAATCGCCTGCGGCGCGCTCGTCGGACCGTTGATCGTGATCTGCCTTCTGTTGAAGGCGACAGTTCCGCATCGAATCGTGCTCGTGATGGGACTCATCGCGCTCGTTGCGTACGTCGTGCTCGGAGCTCGTTGAACGCCTCCTGGCTCAGCGCAGGCACTCCGGTCTTGCACCCCCCTCTGACTCTGGATACGTATGACTCACCACGACTTCCTCACATTGCGGGCTTTGCCGCGTGGAGAGCTCATGCCCTCCAGTGCATCACAGGTCCAGCTGCAAGGGCATCTGACCCAATTTCCACTCGTGGGACGTGCCGCCGAGCTTGGGCTGCTGCAGTCGCTGCTCGATGATGCCGAAAAGGGCCGCGGTCGAAGTGTATTTCTCTCGGGCGAACCGGGGATCGGGAAAACCCGCCTCACGGAGGAGCTCGCGCGTGAGGCGACTCGCCGGAAGTGGGAGGTCGCAATCGGTCGTGCGTACGCCGTGGAATCCGGCGTTCCGTATGCGCCATTTGCAGACGCCCTGCTTCCCATTCTGCGAGCGCTCCCGCCGGCTGCACTGGCGAAATTGTCTCGAGGTGGGGCCGCCGAGCTTGCGCTGCTCTTCCCCTCCCTTCCGATCGACGCCCCACCGAGTCGGCCGTCGGTCGTCATCGGGGATCCCGCCGAGCTGAAGACGCGGCTGTTCTGGACCTTCCTGCAATTCGTGATTCGCTATGCAGAGAAGGCTCCGCTCCTGATCGTGCTCGAGAATCTCCATTGGACGGATCCTTCCTCGCTCGAGCTGCTTCACTTCACCGCTCGTCAGCTCGCTGGGGCGCGCGTCGCGATTCTCTGCACGTACAGCACGAGCGAGCGAGAAAGCAGCCAGCTGCTTCGCGCAACGGAGCACTCACTGGTCGGAGGGGGGCATGCAATCTCGCAGCCTGTCGTCGGGTTGCCGCAGAGCGCGACCTCGGAGCTCCTGAGGCGCGTCTTCGGCGCGGCAGAAGACACAGTGCGTGGCTTCGCAGACATGCTGTACGGCTCGACTCGCGGGAACCCGCTCTTCCTCGAGCAGACCATCAAGTCGCTCGTGGGGTCGGGGCGACTTCGGCAGCAGGATGGGAACTGGCATGGCTGGGAGCTCGATGACCTGCAGCTTCCGGAGTACATTCGCGACCTCTTCCTCGCACGCATTGAGCGGCTGTCCACCGCTGCCCAGGGAGTCGCGGAGCTCGCGGCCGTCGTCGGTGTGCGCGTGTCGCACGACCTGCTTCGTGCGCTCTCCGAGCTTCCGACGGAGAATCTGTTAAAGGCGATCGCGGAGCTTCGTCGCGCGGATATCCTCGTCGAGACGACCGAGAACCAGGACATCTTCTACGACTTCACGCATCCACTGCTTCGTGAAACCGTGCATGGAGAGCTTGGACAGGCGCGCGCGCGCATGCTGCACGCGCGTGTCGCTGAGTGCATGGAGCGCTACTACTCCTCGAGCGCGCTGACACACGCGAGCGAGCTGGCCTATCACTTCGTGCGATCCGACGCGCGGGAGCTCGACCCGAAGGCAATCGTCTTTCTCCGCGCCGCAGGGGCGCATGCCAGGGCGCTTCACGCACATCGGGAATCGGCGAGTTACCTCCAAACTGCGTTCGAGCTCGCTCAGCGCGGCGAAGTCGCAAGCGACCTGCGCGCCAACCTCATGGAGGAGTTGGCGGACGCGAAACAGGGCGCCGGCGATCACCGAACCGCGTTGACGCTGTGGGAGCAGGCACTGCGCGACGCCAGCGCGGAGCATGCGCACTCCCGACTCGCCGCGATCGAACGACGTGTGGGCAATCTGCACTATTCGCAGGGTCGCTTCGTCGAGGCGCTCGCGCACTATGACATGGGAATCGCGGCTGCCGAGCGGTGCCACGATGATCGGGCGCTTGCAAAGCTTCTGATCTCGAAGACGACCAGTCTCGAGGCGCTGGGTGATACCAAGGCGCAGGGGCAGGCGCTTCGAGACGCCTTGGCGATCGCTGAGCGTCTGGAAGACAGGAAGCTGCTCGCACGAGTGCATCGCGCATCTGCGCTGTTCTATCTGTGGCTGGGGATGAAGGAACGCTCGGCATCGCACGCCATGCACGCGCTGGAATTCGCGCGTGCCAGCGGTGAGCCCGCGGAAGCGTGGTCCGCACACTGGGCGCTCGCGGTGCTGTCGGCGCTCACCGGCAATGCGATCGCGACTAAACATCACGTCGTCGAAGCGCGCCGCATCGCAGACGAGCTCCATTCGCCCGTACTGCACCTGCGTGTCGACGAGATCGAGATCGAGTACAAGAGCGCGACTGGAGATTGGCCCTCCGCGGTCGAACAGGCCTCGCGAAGCATTATGCTGGCGCGCGCACTCGAGCAGCGTACGCTGCTGCCGCGGTTGCTCGCGTACACGGGTATTCTGAGTCTCGGTCGTGGCCGCACGGACGAGGGGAAACAATATCTCGACGAAGCGTGGACGCTGTCCGGAGCGGCCCGCCCCGACAATCGCTCAGGCGACGTACACACGCTGGTGCGCGTCTACGCCGGGATGGCGATCTATCACCTCACGCTCGGCGAATACGACGAGGTGATGCGCTGCGGGTTGATCGGACTCGCCGTCGCGGATCGCTCAGGATATGCACCGTGGTCCGTGCACCGCCTGCTGCCTACGATGATCGAGGCGCTCCTCTGGAAGCAGGACTTCGCGCTCGCCGATTTCTACTGCAAACGACTACGCCATGACTCGGAGCGTGTCGGCCAGCGTGTGGGTGCGGTCCTCGCCGAGGCGGGTGAGGCGATGAGTGCGATGCTGCGTGGCACGACGCAGCCACTCCTCGACAAAGTGATCGAGGCCGCGGACAAGATGGATACGATTCCGCTCGCCTTCGACGCTGCTCGCCTCCGGCGCGAGATCGCGCGCCGTCACGTCGAGATGGGTGATCGTGAAAGCGCTATTCGCCAGCTCACGCGCGCGTTCGAGGTGTTCTCACGCATTGGCGCTGCCGACGAGCTCGAGAAAACGCGTGTCCAGCTCCGTGAGCTCAATGTGCGCCCGCGCGCGCGCGTCGCGCAATCCGGATCTCCGCTCCTTTCGCCGCGTGAGAAGGAGATCCTCGTTTACGTGCTGCAGCACAAGAGCAACAAGGACATTGCAAAGCTCATTGGCTGCGCGCACCGCAATGTCGGCAAGCATCTGGAAAACGCGTGTCGCAAGCTGGACGCGCACAACCGGCACGAGGCCGCAGAGCGCGCGCGGAGCCAGGAATTGATCTAGCGCTGCTGCCGCGCCGAGCTACGCGACGGCTCTACTCGACTCGGGCGATTCCGCGTACCGGCACGAGTCGTCGAGCAGCGCGTCGAGCGTTGCGCTCGCGTCCGGATCGTGTGGCGAGTAGGTCGTGAACGCAATGCCGCGCCGCTCACAGACTTCCGAGAGCGCTTCGGCTGATCCCGCCGCGTCGATCACCGCCCACGGACGATGCTGGTCGAGCACACGCGCGAGATCTTCCGCGGAGCCGGCATCGAAGTCGTAGGGATCCACGGTGGCGTGCACCAGGCCACGCAGGTCGCATGCTTTCGCCAGATCGCGCCAGCGTTCATTGCTGTCGCAGATGATGAGAATCGGCCGTGCGACGATTCGCGTCGCATCACGATTGAGCGTCGACTGCCGTCGGTTCCACCAACCCGGCGTGGCGAGCACCGGGTGCTCGAAGCGCCCGTCCGTGGCGAGCGCTCGCACCATGGACGCGAGCGCCGTTGGGCGCGGAACGGGTCCGCGCACGTCGTACGCGCCGGGCTCGTAGTAGTCCGTTTCGCGCGTGACGAGGGAGTTCCAGTCGAACGAGCCGAGCAGCGCCCAGGTCGTCACGGCACGGACGTCGATGCCGTTGGTGCGAGCGCGCGTCGCCGCTTCCCACACCTCGTTCAGCCAACGCATCTGCTCTTCGCGCGTGCAGCCCATGTGGCATTCGGTGATCGCGATCGGCAGGTGATAGCGTTCCCACGTCTCGCGCAGCAGACCGCTGATACCGAGCCGCTTGACGCGAGGGCACCTCTACCTGCGCGACGTCCGCGTACACCTTGCGTCCGTTGCCGCCGATCTCGCTGAGAGAGTATCGCTCGACGCGCTCGTCGAGATACCGCTCGCTGGTGATGTAGTGATTGATGCCTATCGATCCCTGGCGCGCACGGCGCATCCGCGAGCGCGCGCAGTTGCTGCTCGACATCCTTGCGCCCACGGCACAGGTAATTCCAGCAGGGGTGATCAGCACTCACTCGGCCGGTGAGCGCGTCCCACGTGAGCCAGCGGCGCGCGTTCTCGAACTCGCATTGCGATGCGAGCGAATGGTGTGCCCGCAATCTTGCCCAGGTCTTCGGTCTGGACGAGCTGCGCGTCCGGATTGATGGTGACGATCTCGCGCATCGCGTGGGTGGTCGCCGAAAGCTGCGCGACGAAGAGGCGCGCGAACGTTGCAGCGTCCCGCGCGTGCGGATACCAATGTCCGTAGAGGCCGCTGAACCGAGCCGTCGTGAGTGGCTCGTTCACAGGCGTGTACGCATCGACCCACGGGTAGCGCTCGGCCACCGTGCGCGCGTATGCGGCGAACTGCTCGACGAACTCCGGGCTGCGTATGTCCACCCACCGCGGACCGAATCCATGGTGCAGCAGTCCAATGATCGGCCGCACGCCGCGATCGCGCAGCCGTGCGAGCGCCCGATCCGCCCAGCGCCAATCCGGCGCATCACCCTGATTCGGCTGCACGTGCTCCCACAGTACGGGCACGCGCAGCGCTTTCAGCCCAAGATCGGCAAAGCGGTCCAGGTCGTCCAGGTGGAGCATGTGGTACGACCGAGCGAACTGATCGAAGTAGCGGTCGCCCACACGATTCACCGTGCATTCGACACCGCCCCACATCTCGAGCTTCGGAAAATTCTGCAACAGCATCTTTGTCGAAGCCGCGCTCGCGGATTCATCCTGCAAGCGGCGCCGTAGTCGAGTGAGAGCCGTCGTTTGCGACGCCCAGAATTTTC
This sequence comes from uncultured Gemmatimonadaceae bacterium, assembly GCA_963792685.1. GTDB lineage: Bacteria > Gemmatimonadota > Gemmatimonadetes > Gemmatimonadales > Gemmatimonadaceae > FEN-1250. Next base: position 851,529 of record CAWBWW010000001.1, read on the forward strand.
TGGTACGTCGTCAACGCCTGGGCGACGACCTGATCCATGTTGTAGTACTTGTACGTCGCGAGCCGACCGACGAACCACGTGCGGGACTCCACGTCCGCGAGCGCCTTGTACTTCCGATAGATCTCCGCGTTTTCTGGGCGCGGAATCGGATAATACGGATCGCCCTCATCCGTCGGATACTCGTACACGATGCTCGTCTTCGGGTGCTTCTGCCCCGTGAGATACTTGAACTCGGTGACACGCGTGTAGAGATGCTCGTTCGGGAAATTCACGACCGGCGCGTCCTGGAACAGCTCCGTGTCGTGCGTCTCGTGCTTGAACGAGAGCGAGCGATACGGAAGCTTGCCGTACGCGTAATCGAAGTACTCGTCCATCGGCCCCGTGTAGATCATGGACTTGTACGGGATGAGTCCCTCGATGTCGCGATAGTCGGTCTGCAGCAGCACGTGGATGTTCTCGTGATTCGAGCATCTTCTCGAACATGCGCGTGTAGCCGTGCTTCGGCATCGCCTGATACGTGTCCGTGAAGTAGCGCGCATCGCGATTCGTGCGCACCGGCACGCGCGCCGTCACGCTCGCGTCGAGCTGCGAGGGATCGAGTCCCCACTGCTTGCGCGTATAGTTCCGGAAGAACTTCTCGTACAGCTCGCGCCCAACGCGCGCAACCACCACATCCTCCGACGTGCGCGGATGCTCGTGCGGCTCGGCCACGCTGTTGAGGAAGCGCTCCGCCTCCTCAGTGGTCATGTTCTTCGCGTACAGCCTGTTCAGCGTGTCGAGATTGATGGGAATCGGCACTCGCTGCCCATCGACACTCGCGAGCACGCTGTGCTCGTACGGGCGCCACTCGGTGAACCGCGACAGATACTCGAACACGTCGCGTGAGTTCGTGTGGAAGATGTGCGGCCCATAGCGATGCACGAGAATTCCGGCGTCATCGTAATGGTCGTACGCGTTTCCCCCAATGTGCGGGCGCTTCTCGACCACGAGCACCTTCTTCCCTCCACCGCGCGCGAGCCGCTCGGCCAATACGCTTCCCGCGAACCCCGCGCCGACGATACAGAAATCGAACATATCAGGCCTCCATCGCTACATCGAAGCGCGACGCGGCCGGCGCGACGGATGCGACACGACGCGTCGAGCTTACGGCAACCTTCGGCGCGCGCGCGTTCGCGATCACCTGCGAGAATGAGCGCGCTCATGCGCTCCTGGGTGCGGTCCCAGGACATCGTCGAAAGAAAACCGTCGACGCGTTTCAGCCAGCGCGTGCGATCGCTCGCGGAACGAGCGATCTCCATCTCGATCGCGTTCACGAAGTCCTGCGCCGTGCTTCCGATCTGCGCGAGCTCCGCCACGCCATACGGTGACACGACATCGCGAATCGGCGTGGAGACCACCGGCAGCCCCGCAGCGAGGTACTCGGGCGTCTTGGTGGGGCTGATGAAGCGGGTGGACTCGTTCAGCGCGAAAGGCAGAAGCGCGACATCCCATCCGGCCATGTACGACGGCAGCTCCGCGTATGGCTTTGAGCCGAGGTAGTGGATGTTCGGGAGCTTCGGAAGGTGATTCGGATCGATCTTGACGATCGGACCGACGAGCACGAGCTGCCAATCGGGGCGCGCCAGCGCGAGCTCTGCGAGCAGATCAATGTCCATGCGCTCATCGATCACGCCCGCGAAGCCGAGCCGGAGATGCGGGATGCTCGCCTGATCGGCGGGATCGGGGCGCTCAATGCGCGCCTTGCGGAAATGCGCGGAGTCGACGCTGCTCGGAAAACAATGGACGTTATCGCTGCGCGCGCGCTTGGCCTCGTAGAGGCTCGTGCCGCCGGTGAACACGACGTCTGCAAGTGAGATCAGCTCGCGCTCACGCTCAACCATCTCCGAGAGGTGCGCCGCGGAAGAGCGAGAGCTCGTCCATGCAGTCGTACACGACCGCGATCGGCTCGAGATGGCGGGTCCATGGCAGCGCCATCGGCGTGTAGTACCACGCGACGTACGCGGTAATCGACTCGAGAAGAATCAGCTCGTCGACGAGCTCGCGGAGCAATTCGTGCTGTGCACGCTCGGACAGATCGTTCGGCAACTGAGGTACGACGACGCGCAGACCATCTTCACGCGACGAGATATCGAGGTGCGGCGCGTCTGCGCCGAACATCGGCTCCTCGACGTAGAACACCCGACCGGTTTTTGCAAATCTCGAGAGAAGATGTTGTGGCCGCTGATAGACGAAATCCCAGCGTAGGTGTGAGAAGCAGATGAGCGTTGTGGCTTCCGGATTGGAAACTGCGCGGCGCGAGAGATCTCCGGAGGCAATAGACTTCAGCATGCTGGACAACTCCTACGCACGAGTTTCAGAGGTAAGTGATCGCACCCTCCTGGAAGCGGCGATCGCGACTTGGACCAGCCTCTACACTGCATATAGTAGAAGCACGACGCATGCCATCCCCTAAACGCATGAATTCGGTCTCTATTCAGGACTTTTTCGCGAAAAAATTCGGCGAAAGTCCGACGCACATCGCCTCCGCGCCAGCGCGCGTGAACCTCATCGGCGAGCACACGGATTACAACGGCGGCGAGGTGCTGCCCATCGCGATCGACCATCGCACGCACGTCGCGGTTCGCGCGCGCGCAGAGGGCGAGGCATCGCGCGTGGCGAGCGACACGTACGACGGCTTTGGATCCTTCAATGCACGCAAGCCCGCGCACAGTGGCGAGTGGTGGGATTACGTCGCCGGTGTCGTGCGCGATCTCTCGTCGACGGGATCGGCCGTGCCGCAGCTCGATATCGCAGTGACGAGCGACGTTCCCGCAGGGGCGGGCCTCAGCTCATCGGCCGCAATCGAAGTCGCGACTGCGCTCGCGATCAGCGATTTGCTCGGACTCGATCTCTCGCTGCAGCAAGCCGCGGAAGTCGCGTGGCGCGCGGAGACGCAATTCGTCGGTGTGCCGTGCGGCATCATGGACCAGTTCGCATCCGCGCTCGCGCGCGAGCGCTCCGCGCTTCACGTGTGGTGCGACACGATTCGCACCGAGCATGTGCGGTGCGATGAGAATGTTCTCATTTTCGACACCGGGGTTTCGCGCGGGCTGCGCCAGTCCGCGTTCGCGACCCGACGCGACGAGTGCGCGCGCGCCCTCGCCGCGATCCAGCGCGTGCGCCCCGAGATCACTCAGCTCGCCCACGCAAGCATGGCGGATATCGACGCGAGTGGGATGCACGGCGACATTCGCAAGCGTGCGATGCACGTGGTCGAGGAGACCTCCCGCGTGAAGCAGGCCGTCCAGGCGCTCCAGCAGACGGGGAAGATCCCGGGTGAGCTGCTCGTGGCCTCGCACAACTCGCTTCGCGATCTGTACGAATGCTCGTCGCCTGAGCTCGACTGGTTCGTCGAGCACGCGCTCGCCCAGCCCGGGGTTCGCGGCGCGCGGCTCACTGGCGCCGGCTGGGGGGGCTGCGCCATTGCAACGGGGGCTCCCGAAGCGCTCTCGGCCGCAGCAGCCCCCCTCGAGGAGGCCTACCGTGCCCGCTTTCCCCACCAGCCGCGTACGTGGGTCGTGAGTCCCGCAAGTGGAGCAAGAATCGAGAAATAACCGCCAAGCTCTACCACGGCGCACTGCTGAACGGGTATCATCCCCTCCGCGTGTTATCCTCGAACGCTTTGCTCGTCTTACGGCAACCCCCCACATGCCGATGGACTCAGGATTTCTTTTCGCGACCGGGATTGAGAACAGTTACCCGACTCTCCCGACAGGTCGCCGTATCGATCAGATGGAAAAGTGCGGACACTACGCACGCTGGGAAGAGGATTTCGGACTGCTCTCCAGCATCGGTGTCAACGCCCTTCGCTTCGGACCCGCCTATTATCTGACGCACCCGGCGCCGGATCGCTTCGACTGGTCCAGCGCCGACGAGCCCATGCGCCGGCTGCACGAGCTCGACATCACCGTCATCGCCGATCTCTGCCACTTCGGCGTGCCGGACTGGCTCGGCGGCTTTCAGGACGTCGCCTTTCCGATCCACTTCGCGAGCTACGCCCGCGAGTTCGCACTCCGATACCCCTGGGTCCGCCACTTCACACCCGTCAACGAGATCTTCATCTGCGCGTCCTTCTCGGCGCTGCGCGGGTGGTGGAACGAGTGCCTGGCCAGCGATCGCGCGTTCGTCACCGCGATGCGAAACCTGTGCATGGCGAACGAGCTCGCGGTCGAGGCGATCCTGTCGGTGCGTCCCGACGCGATCATCGTGCAAGGGGAGTCGGCCGAGCATTTCGTGCCGATGGGAAAGAGCTCGCAGCGGATGGCCGATCACTGGAACGGGATCAAGCATCTCTCGCTCGATCTCACGCTTGGCCATCAGCTCAATGCCGGAATGGCCGCATTCCTCAACGACAATGGCGTCACATCGAACGACCTCAGCTTTTTCCGCGAGCGGCGAGCAGTTGGGCAGCGGTGGCTCGGCCTGGACTATTATTCGACATGCGAGCACCGCATCGCCGCCAACGGGCGACAGACGACGAATCATCGGGGACTCGGCTTTCGTGCGCTCGCGCGCGCGTACTACGATCGCTACCGCATTCCGCTCTTTCATTGCGAGACGAACAGTGTCACCGACCACGCCGTGAGCTGGCTCGAACGGCAGTGGGCGGATATCACGAGTCTGATCTCGGCGGGAGTGCCGGTGCGCGGATTCACGTGGTACTCGCTCACCGACCAGATCGACTGGCAGCACGCGTTGCGTCACGAACTGAACGAGCTGCATCCCGTAGGGCTGTACGATCTGCAGCGCCGCATTCGGCCGGTGGGAGAGGCGTACCGTCGCGTGATTGCGGAGCATCAGCATCTGATCACCGGCGTTGCGGCTCCTCGCCCAATGGAAATCGTCGCGTAGTGTTCGATGGCTGACGTGCGCCGCGCAATCGTTCCGTGCGGCGGCAAGGGAACGCGAATGCTCGCGATCTCCCACGGAATGGCGAAAGAGCTCGTGCCGATTGCGGGAGAGCCGGTGCTCGCGCACGTGCTGCGCGAATGCGCGCGAAGCGGCATCGAGCACGCACTCGTCGTCGTCTCGCCCGAAAAGCAGAGCGTCGTCGACTTCGTGCGAAGCGTCGTCGGGCATCCGGACATGCCCGCGCGCATCGATACCGCCGTGCAGTTGCAGGCGAAGGGGCTCGCAAATGCCGTGCGCGTCGGACGCACTTTTGCGGGCGACGAGCCCGTCGTGGTCGCACTTCCCGATAATCTCTTCGTCGACACGCCGGAGCCGGCCGTCGCGCAGGTGATCGACAGCTACGTGCGCGAGCACGCCAACGTCGTGGGGCTGACCGAGATCACGTCGGACATCGCCGCGGCGCGCGGACCAACCCCGATCTATCCGGGCAGGCGCCGCGGCGACGACTTCCTCATCGAGAGCATCCCGAGCAAGGGCGCGCACGGCAGCACCTTCCAGCTCGGCAGCGCACACTCCGCGATGACTGGCGTCGGGCGATACGTGTTCACGCCGAATGCGTTCGCGATCATCAATGAAGTGGAGCGTGGGCTGGAGCAGGGGCGCGAGCTCGATGACATTCCAGTGATGCAGACGATGCTGGCGCGCGGGGAGCTGCGTGGTCGCGTGCTGCACGGAACGTTTCTCAATGTCGGGCTGCCCGAAGGATTCCACGAAGCGGAGAAGCGGCTGGCCAAAGGCTAGCGCAGCGAGCCGATTCCTCGCGCGAGCAACACGAGTACTATCGCGATTGTCGCAACTGCACGCAGAGCGTCCTTGCTCACTTCGGGCTGTGTATAGCGTGGGCCGAACGCGAGCTTCACTCGCGCCGACATCGCCCAATATGTCAGCCAGACCGTTGCGGTGATGAAGCCGTGCTCTCGAAGAATGACGGCCACGGGGCGCAGGTGTTCATGTGGCAACGCTCGTACGAGCCAGATGTGTGCGAGGCCCAGAAGCACGGATACTCTTCCGAACGTCATCCACCAGCCACGCGTTCGCGGATCACGCACCAGGATCAGAAAGAGTCCGATCACCGTCACGACAAAGAACACCGCGGAGAGAATTACTTCGAGCCTGAAATACGTGTCACTGTAGTGTGCTGAGTCGAAAACGCTCGAGATGGACCTGGCCCCACGGAAGCAGTCGGACAGGTAAAACAGAGCGGCCCCGCGGTGATAGGCGACGAAAAACAGGAGAGTACCGCGCAGATTGCTCGCGAGCGGGTCGGGGCGCTCCACCGGTGTAGCCAATGCGGCCATCTCTCCCCCTGGTTCATTGGACCGCACGCCATTGGCGTGCAAGCATGCTGCGCGACTACATCGCCAGTCTCACTGTCGACGTGTGATCCCGCTTCAGCATGCTGAAATCCACTCCCCAGCGATAGAGGCGTTGCTCTCCGTCAGGCGAGCAGCGGCGGTTTCCCTTCCAAATCCGTGCGTTCCAGCTGCGGTACGCCGCCGGCCACCCACAGCGGAACGTGATGACGCACCCGGTACAGCACGGGCCCTCCATCATCGTCGCTCGTGCGCGCGATGGGCCGCGGCACGCACACGAATTCCACGTCCAGCGCGCGCGCCAATGCGCTGACTACCGCGTATCCGTGTCCCGCGAGATCCGCGAACGTGAAATGCGGTGCAACGTCCGGATTGCGCGCGGCGAGTGCTCTCTGCTCGTCGCCCGTGTCGTGCAATGTGAGACAAGTGCGCACGCCATGGCGCAGTGCGGCGTTGATCGCTGCCACAGCGCCCGAGCCAGTATCGTGCAAGTAGATCGGACGCAGTGGTGAGTCGGGTGCGATGTTGTGCTCGATCGACTCGACTAGCCCCGGCGCGGAGATCGAGCCCGTGATGAACTCTGCGCCGACCGGCGCAAACGACTCGGGCGGAAGCGTCGGGGACAAGCAGCCCCGCTGTGAAGGCGTGCCGGTCGCCCGCGAGTGAGACGAAGCCCGTGATGCTGTTGGCCCGCACACTTTCGAGAATGAGATTTCGCTCCGTGCGATACGCCGACCAATCGTCCTCGGTGATCAGCCCATAGCCCGATGAGGGCCACTTGGCCCCGTGTCCGGATGGAAGATTCTGCAGGTCGGTGCGCCAATCCAGCGAGCCAACCGAGTTGCCCCACAGTTTCCACGGCGCACGCGCGGCGCTCAACCGCTTCAGAAACCACGCGCTCTGCCGGGCTCCGAGAATCGTGCCCGGATCCGCGTGTACGCGCGCGTTCGAAATCTCCGCGCCACCAAACGGGATGGTTGCTGGCGGTTTGCCATTTCCATATTCGCGCCCAGCATCGAGAATCGAGAACGCATCGTCCGACTGGAAGTACGGAAACTCTTTCGGCCTGAACGGCGCGATGTCGGGCGTATCATTCAGCGGCTCCGAGCGATACGAGCGGTTGTCCGTGAGAATGATCTCGACGTTCGCGCCGTAGCGGAGCGTGCGATAGAGCGTGAGCGCGTCGATCGCGGCAAGGTTATCGCGATCCTCGCCGAGTCCGTTCGCGTCGACATTGCGGAGCGGCGCGTCTTTCACCGTGGTGGCGTGAACTCGTTGAGCGCCGCCGCCGCCTGCCTTCGACACGCGCGCAGGCTGATATTCCCACCACGCCTGCGCTGCCGCCACCTTGCGCGACTGGGCGGGAACGATGCCCTTCCCGAAATTCTGCTGGCTTTGCCATCCCTTCCACGAGAACTCGTGGTTGTCCCACATGCAGACGAACGGCCATCTGGCGCGCGCATCCTGCAGGTCCGGATCGGCGAGATAGGCGCGGTACAGCGCGCGATAACCCTCCACTGTCGTGGGCACGTGGAAGTCTGCGTGCTTCTCGCCGTCCGGATAGCGGACGATGTCGCGGATGCGGCGATCGTAATACCCCTGCGGTCGATCCTCGGGATACCACATCAACTCATACACGAAGTCGCCGAGGTGCATGACGAATCCGAGCTGCTCGGCTGGGGCGCGGCGCGAGTCGTCAGCGATCATTCTTCGATATGCATTGCACGCGCCGAGCTGCACGTTCTGGCAGGAGACAAACGTGAAGTGCACGGGTGTAGTGTCGGCCATATCGGGCGCTGTGATCGTGCGGCCCACGCGGCTCGTGTTCCCACGATCATCGACGAATCGATACCAGTACTCGCGGCGCGGGCCGAGTCCAGCTGCCAGCACCCGGCATGTCCAATCCGACTCCGCGGACAGCGCCGCGCGCGACTGGGCCACTATCTGTCGAAATGAAGAATCGGCTGCGATCTGGGCCGAGAGATGCGTTGCGGCGTCGCCTCTTACGGGAGGACGACGCGTCCAGAGCAGCACGCTGTCGGGGTGCGGGTCGCCCGAAGCGACTCCCTCCGGAAAAAGATCGCGGCGCTCGTTATGCACGAGCGCAGAGAACGTCGAGCGCGACCGCCTCCACGCGAGCGAGGCACCCATCGCTGCGGCGAGCTTGAGGGCGTCGCGCCGCGACATCGAAGTCACTTCATCGCTCCACTACGGAATTTGACGCGCTCAATCCGCGAGCCGCAGCGTCGATGCAGTTCGAAGCTTCGTGAGCGTGATGATCTGTCCCGTGTGCATCGCGAAGTGCTCGACTGCGTGCAGCACGGCCCACAGCACGGTGACTTCCCCCTGGGGCGACTCGCGTCGCTCGAGCAGCGTCGAATGCGTCGAGTGTCGAAAGCACCTCGTCGACTTCGGCGAGCGTGGCGCGCAGGCGCGCGAGGAGCGCGTTGCCCGCGATCGGTCCGCGCTCCTGGAATTCCAGCTCGCGGTCGCGCACAACGCGCCTCCCCCCAGCGATGCGAAGTAGCCACATGCGCGTGCTGCCGTCCGAGATGCAGCATCAGATTGCCGATCGAGTTGGAGGCCTGATTGGATCGCCACCAGAGATCGTCTTCGCCCAGTACCTGGAGGCAGCGCTCGATCTTCGGGAGGTAGTCCGATCGAAGGAAGGCGCGCGCGTCCGTGAGGAGCGCGACCGCGAGCATGGACTCAGAATCCGCCACGATCGTCCGCCGTGGGTCCGTAGGTGCACGGCACGGGAATGTCGAGCAAGCGAAGATAGACCGTCATCTGGCCGCGATGATGCACCAGGTGGCGAAGCGTCTGACGGAGCCCCGCCCCTCGACGATACCTCACGAGTGTTTTGTCGCCCATGGTGAGCGACCACGTCTCGATCGAGCTTCGAATCATCGAGCGACAGCAGTCCGGCGCGTGCCTCGCGCACGTTGTGGTCGAACGCGTCGAGAAGCGTCTCGGTCTTCTCGAACGTGTAGCCCGGCCATGTTGCGAGATCGAGCGACTGCTGCGTGGCCATGCTCGTGATCCAGCTCGGCATGCCGGAGATGAGCTGCGCGAGATGACCGATGGGAAACGACTTGGAATGCGGGCGCCATTCGGCGCGGTCGGACGGTGCGCGCGCGATCACGTTGCGCGTGGGCGGCATCTCTTCGTCGAAGTCCGCGCGGATCGTTTCAATGAGAGTCATGTAGTGATTGCAGCTCGAGTTGCGAAAGGGGTCGTATCCAGCGCCGATGACGACGCCGCGGAAATATTGGACAGTGCGGATGCGATCAGCAATGCGCCGCCGCACATCCCCACGTGCGATGAACATACTCGTCCATTCGCTCGGCGTTTGCGGATCGCGGAATACGCGCGGAGCGTGCACGATCAGCACCCAACTGCCGAACATCGCGGCCGAGCACCACGCGGCGACGCGCGACAACACGCCGGTGAGAATGCTCACGCCTGACGCGACGTGCGCCACTCCGGTTGCGTACGCGAAGAACACGTGCGCGGGAATCCAGCTCGGAGTCACGAAGGCCACGTACGGGATGTAGAGAAAGTGCAATACGCCGAAGGCCGGCATCGACGCGCCGTACATGAGCCGACCCGCGGCGGCTGCGCGAGTCGTGAGCCAATGCCGCGAGAGCTTCTCTCGCGCGGTGAGCCCGAAGAGGAGCAGCGCCGCGCCGCCGAGCGCGAGGGACTCGAATGCTCCGGTCCACTCGCCTCCGTTGCGTGGTGCAGCGGCGAGCGCCGGAACATGGAGAAGCGCCACCCAGAGCAGCAGCATCGCCGCGATGATCGCGGCGCCGAAGTGCGCCGTCGCGCGCTGCAGCATCGCAAGCGCAGCGACGATCAGAACGAGTCCCGTTACCCAGCCGAGAACTGGAAGCGCGGCCGTTGCGGCCATGGGCTCGAGTGCGGGCACGACGTTGCCGCGCACGAGGCACTGCGCACCGAGCCCCGCGAATGCTGCGGCGAATATCGTGCGACCTAGGTCGAATGGATCTTTCATGTTTTCACCGCGAGCGAAACGGTCCACACGAACGTGTCCCAGCTCATGCGAAGCTCGCCTTCGTTGCCCGACCCAGCGATGTCGATCGCGAAATTCTCCTGCGGCGCTGGCGCGATGCTCGACTTCATCGGCACACGGATCAGATCCTCCGCGGAATTGTAGTCCGTACCCCATTGGCCGTGTTGGCGGTTGATCACGAGCTGCACCGTGCCGTCCGCCTTCGGAATGGTCCAGAGCGTATAGGAGCCTGCGGGCACCGGCGCGCCGCCGATCATGAGATCCCTGTCGAAGGTGATCACCGTCGCCTCGTTCGCACCGGTGCGCCATACGCGGCCATACGGCACGACCGCGCCGAGTATGATGCGGCCGCGACGGCGCGGACTTCCGTACAATGCGACGATCTGCTGACCGCCGATCGTTCCCTTCGCATTGATGTTCGGCGACACAGCGCCGACACCCTTCCCCGATTTGTCGGCGGCCGCAAACGACTTCGCCATCGCAGCGAGATCGACGGATCCGCTGCGCTTCGTCTCGGTCTGCTCTGTGGTCTCGCGTGCGTCCGCCGCCGCAATGCGGCCGCTCGCATCGCGTGCGAGATGTGTCCACGCAATGCCGAAGTAGTCGACATCGATCTGCTCCGCGGAGCGCGCGAGGAACTTTCGCCTGTTCATGGCGCCATTTGCGATGTCGATCGCCGGCACCACGAGGGTGTCCGTGGCGCCCGGCTTCGCGCGCGCGAGCTCGAGCTCGTACAACCCCATTGAGCTGTACAATCCGTACGATGCGCCCACGCCCGTCATCAGCATGGGCACCGTGCCTTTCGGCATCGGTCGCACCACGTTGCGCTTCTGTCCTGCGGAATCAATGGTGGCACGCACGGAGTCGCCGTCGAAGACGAGTGTCAGCCGGCGACCGGCCATGCTCTTCGCGCCGAGTGGCTCGGACTCATACATCGTGCGCGCCACCGATCCGTCCGCGCGCATCTCGACCTCGTAGTGGAGACGCATCGTCGCGGGAACGCGCACGAGGATGTCGCCCGTCACGTGATTTCCCGCGCGCGCCACGGTCTCCACGGCGACAGTGTCGCGTCCGAGCGTGGTGACGAATGCGCTCGGGTCATCGGCGAGAGGGAGCGTGAGGCGCGCCGTGGCGACGGCGGAGAGTAGAACGAGATGTGTCTGCATTGCCCTCCCGCGAGGATGGTTCTGGTACCTGACCGGTGCGCAATCGCGCTTCACACGCTAAACTGCCAGCATGAATGGCCGTATCTATAGGGCCATTAGTGCACGTGTGGATCATACCATTTTCCTCGGTTTTCCCATGGCTCGCGCTCGCGTCGCCGATGCTCTCACCCCCCATCTCGCGCTCCAGCGCGCCGGTGGTGACGCCATGCATCGGCAGCTCTACTCCAGCTTCAGATCCGCGATTCTCGACGGCGTCTTCGCGCCGGGAACGCGGCTACCATCTACGCGCGCGCTCGCCGACGATCTCGGCGTGTCACGTACGACAGTGCTGCAGGCATTCGAGCGACTCGTGAGCGAAGGCTACGCGACGGCACGTGCGGGAGCCGGCACGCGCGTCGCGACGAGTCTCGAGACGAGTGCGCATCGACGATCGACGATGCGCGTGGAAGGGCGCGGGCCTCGCGTGCCTGAGCGCGCGCCCCGGCTCTCGCGCGCCGCCATCGAGATGATCGACGAGTTCAAGGCGCCGCGGCCCGTGCACCGGATGGTGCCGTTCGCACTCGGCTATCCTGCGCTCGATCAGTTCCCTGTGGCGCTCTGGGCGCGCATCAGCGGACGAATCTGGCGCACGCGCGCTGCGGAGCTGCTCAGCTTCACGGATCCGGGGGGATATGCGCCGTTGCGCGAAGCCATTGCGCAGTACGTCGCGACTGCGCGCGGTGTGCGGTGCACGGCCGAGCAGGTGATCGTGGTGAATGGCGGGCAGCATGGCATCGATTTGATGGCGCGCGTGCTGCTCGATCCGGGCGACACGGTGTGGGTGGAACAGCCGGGCTATCGACCGGTGCGGGCGTCGCTCAGAGCGGTGGGTGCGCAAATCGTGCGCGTGCCGGTGGACGAGCACGGGATCGATGTGCGCGAGGGCGAGCGCCGCGCGCCGAATGCGCGCATGGCGTTCATCACGCCGTCGTATCAGGCGCCGCTTGGTGTGACGCTCACGCTGGAGCGCCGTCTGGCGCTGCTCGACTGGGCTGCGCGTGCAGACGCGTGGATCATCGAGGACGATTACAACGGCGAGTATCGCTACGACACCGATCCCATTCCGGCGGTGCAGGCGCTCGATCGCGCGGGGCGCGTGATCTACGTCGGGACGTTCAGCAAGACGCTCGCGCCTGGGCTGCGCGTGGGATATCTCGTCGTGCCGCAATCGCTGGTGCAAGCGGTGACGCGGGCGCGCATTGCGACGGATATGCACACCTCCGTCCCCGTGCAGGCGACGCTCGCGGAGTTTCTCTCGGCGGGCCACTTCGCGAGGCACATCCGTCGCACGCGCGATCTGTATCGCAAGCGGCAGCACGACCTTCTGGAGGTCGCGCGCGAGATCACGGGTGGGTTGCTCGAGCTGCGCGCGGCGCCGGCGGGAATGCGCGTGGTGGGGCTCTTGCCGCGAGGCGTCGACGCAGTGGCGGTGAGCTGGGCGGCATCGGAGCGCGGCGTGCTCGCGACGCCGCTCTCGCGCGCGGCGCCGGCATCGATCACCGGCGGGCGTGACGGGCTGCTACTCGGCTACGCTGCCTACGACCGAGCGGCGAGCGAGAAGGCGCTGCGGGTGCTCGCGCAGGTGATCCGGGAGCAGATGGCGAATGTGAAACGGGAGCGCGCGGTCCGGCTCGGTTGAGACACTCGCGGCAGCGGTCGCGTGTGGCAGACAATGTGCGTAGGGCGACATCGGATCGCGCGGCAACTCGGAAGGTGGCGCGCATCGTTCGCACATACAGGAGCGCAACATGAGCAGACTGCTTCGCGGCCTCGCCGCCGGATACGGCGCCAAGAAACTCGGCGGCGGATGCTTCAGCACCGTGCTGATTTTTCTGTTGCTCTGGTGGTTGCTGGGGCACTTCAACGCGTTTCGGTAACGTTCGGGGAGACACGACCACTGCGGAGCTGCCCGACTACCCTCGCACCAGCTTCCTGTACTTGATCCGATGCGGTTGATCGGCGTCCGAGCCTTTCCGCTTGTGCAGATCGGCCTCGTACTCCTTGTAGTTCCCCTCGAACCATACCACTTCGCTGTCGCCCTCGAACGCGAGCATGTGCGTCGCCACGCGATCGAGAAACCAGCGATCGTGTGAGATGACGACCGCGCATCCCGCGAAGTCGTTGAGCGCCTCTTCCAGCGCGCGCAGCGTGTCCACGTCGAGATCGTTCGTCGGCTCGTCGAGCAGCAGCAGATTGCCGCCGCTCTTGAGCAGCTTCGAGAGATGCAGCCGGTTGCGCTCTCCACCCGACAGATCCTTCACCTTCTTCTGCTGATCTGCGCCGCGGAAGTTGAAGCTCGCAAGGTACGCGCGCGAGTTGATCTCCTTCTTCCCGACGGGAATCGTGTCGAGCCCGCCGCTCACTTCCTGGTACACGGTGTTGTCACCATTCAGCTCCCGTCCCTGATCCACGTACGCCACCTGCACCGTGTCGCCGACGGTCATCTCACCCGCGTCGGGCTTTACCTCGCCCGTGATCAGGCGGAACATCGTCGTCTTGCCCGCGCCGTTCGGCCCGATCACGCCGACAATGCCACCGCGCGGAAGTGAGAAGGTGAGATTGTCGAAGAGCAGCTTGTCGCCGAAGCTCTTGCGCACGCCCTTCGCGATCACGACATCGTTGCCGAGCCGCGGCGGTGGCGGAATCACGATCTCGTTTTGCGACACCTTCTCGAACGTGTCGCTTGCTGCGAGCTCCTCGTACTTCTGGATGCGCGCCTTGCTCTTCGCCTGTCGCGCGCGCGGCGCGAGCCGCACCCACTCGAGCTCGCGCTGCAGCGAGCGCTGACGCGCGGACTCGCTCTTCTCTTCCTGCTGCAGCCGCACGCGCTTCTGCTCCAGCCACGCACTGTAGTTCCCCTCGTATGGAATGCCCGCGCCGCGGTCGAGCTCGAGGATCCACTTCGCGACGTTGTCGAGGAAGTAGCGGTCGTGCGTGATCGCCACCACCGTGCCCGGAAACTCCGCGAGGAAGCGCTCGAGCCACGCGACGCTCTCGGCGTCGAGATGGTTCGTCGGCTCGTCGAGCAGCAGCATGTCGGGCTGATCGAGCAGCACCTGGCACAGTGCGACGCGACGGCGCTCCCCGCCGGAGAGCGTCGTCACATCGGCGTCAGGAGGCGGAAGACGCAGCGCATCCATCGCGATCTCGATCGTGCGATCGAGCTCCCACAGATTCTGTGAGTCGATCTGCTCCTGCACCTTCGCCTGATCCTCGAGCAGCTTCGTCATCTCATCATCCGACATCGGCTCGGCGAACTTCATCGAGATCGCCTCGAACTTCTGCAGCAGCGAGCGCTTCTTCGTCACCGCGAGCTCGACGTTTCCCTTCACGTCCTTCGAGTTGTCGAGCTGCGGCTCCTGCGGCAGATAGCCGATGCGTGTGCCGTTCGCCGGCCATGCCTCGCCCTGAAAATCCTGATCGACGCCTGCCATAATGCGCAGCAGCGACGACTTCCCCGCTCCGTTCGCGCCAAGCACGCCGATCTTTGCGCCGGGATAAAAGGAGAGATAGATGCCGCGCAAGATCTCCCGGCTGGGCGGGACGACTTTGCGCAAATCCTTCATTACATAGATGAACTGGGGAGCCACGAGCGGACCTCTGTTATGTCGAGATGATGATGTCGCTGGCGAAAGCTAACGGGACTATCCGTGCTCGACGCTGTCCGTTGCCGGTGGTTCGCTCAATGGCTCGATGCGCGCGTCGCGAAGTACATAATGGATCTGCATATAGTCGCGGATGCGCACCACTTGCCCGCCCTCCCACCAGATGCGCACCGCCGAGTAGGGGTGCCAGCTTGTGTCGACGAGCCGACTCGTGACTAGAACCGGGTCGCCGTCCACCAGCGCGACGGACTGCCGCCACTTCCACGGGATCGCGGCATAGCTGCCGGCGTACATGGCGTCCAGATCACTGAATCTTCCACTGAACGCGCCCACCATCTCGACACGCGCATCGGCGCGCACGAGTCGATGCAAAGCCAACGCATCCAGTCGATTGTAGCTGTCGGCCAGGGACTTCAGCAGCGCGAGATGTGTCTCGTTGATTGGCGCGGGCGACTCGAGGGGCGGAAGCTCGTGAAGCGTGGCGCGTGCACGCCACAAGCTCATTTTCAGATGTCCAACGGACGTGAGGAGCAAATTCGCGAGTTCTTCAAAGGAGTATCCTAGCACATCCTTGAACACGATTACGGTCCGATCGAACGGACGAAGCACGCCTACACGTCCGAATAAGGGTTCTTTGATAGCGAATCGATTCCACAGCGGTTCCGGCCCCATCGCGCGACTGAGTGCCTCCTCATCCACCTCGATTCGTTCACGCTGTCCGACGTCGCGCTGAATGAAGTACAGACAGCGGTCCAGCGCCATCTTGAACACTGACGGGTCCAGGAATCCGGGATTGGCAAGTGAGATTTTGTACGACGCCGCCGCCAACGTTTCCTGGACGAGATCTTCGCCATCGAGCACGGAGCCACACATGCGCGCACAGAAGCGGTGCAGCTTGGGCCGCACCGCTCCGAGTGAGCTCAGGTATCGAGAGCGCAGTTCCCTGCTTTCTGGATCATCAGGGAGCCATCGGTCTTCTGGCATGGTGCCTCCTCTTCGCCCCGGGCACGCTCAGCGATTCATCCCGAGTGACAATGGGCCGTCAACCAATGCGCGGCAAGAAAGAATACCCCGAGCGCCACATCGAGCGACGCGAAGCTCATCGTGAGCCCCGGCAGGCCGTGCGGCGATCAAGCGGTAGATCCCCGCGATCTGGATACTCTGCGTGCAAACCTCATAGTGCCCTCATTCGTCGTCACGGAACAGCGGTGCTTGCAACGCGGCGGCGCGCGGTCGACACTCATGGCGAGTCACGTCAATCCGCCGCAGCTCTCGACGACAGGATGTAACAGGTGTCTCACGGTATTTCGAGGAGGCTCGCGATCCAGGTTGCATGCATCGGAGGCGCGCTCGCGATTCCGGGCGTGCGCGCCGTGCTTCGCGCCACGGCGCACACGTCCGACGACATCTCAGAGGCCGAGCGCCGCGCGATGGCAGCGGTCGCCGAGTCATTTCGCGAGAGGTTCGATGCGCCTGGGCTCTCGATCGCGATCGCGCGCGGTGACCGCCTCGTGTACACTGGTGCATTCGGAACCGTAGGGCGCGATTCTCCCGAGCCGGTCACCACCGCTTCGCTCTTTCGCATCGCGAGCGTGACCAAGCCGATCACCTCTGCCGCCATCTTCTCGCTCATCGAGGCACGAAAACTCCGTCTGAGCGACACGGTGTTCGGCGCATACGGCATCCTTGGCACCCAGTACGGTCGTCAGCCGTACACGTCGAGCATCGAGCAGATCACCGTCGACCATCTGCTCACGCACAGCGCTGGTGGATGGGGGCATGATCACGATCCGATGTTCTCCGACCCGTCGCTCGATCAGTCCGAGCTCATCTCACACACGCTCGACACGCAGTCGCTGCTCAATGCACCCGGGACGGTCTACGCGTACTCGAACTTCGGCTACTGCCTGCTCGGGCGCGTCATCGAGTCTCTGTCCGGTATGCCCTACGCGGACTACGTGCAGAAAACAGTTCTCTCGCGCTGCGACATCTCCGACATGCGCATCGCGCGAAACTCCGCACGCGAGCGCGCGGCTGGCGAAGTGGAGTACGTCGGACAGGACACTCCCTACTACGACCCGTACGAACTCAATGTGACGCGAATGGATTCGCACGGCGGATGGATCGCGACGCCAGCAGACCTCGTGCGCTTCGCGACTCATGTCGATGGCTTCGATGCAGCGCGAGACATTCTCGCCCGCGACACCATCGCGCGCATGACAACGCCGAGCGCCGCGAATCCGGGCTACGCGCGAGGGTGGAACGTGAACGCGAGAGGAAACTGGTGGCACATCGGCGATCTCGCTGGCACCACCGCCGTACTCGTGCGCACATCCGCGGGCTTCTGCTGGGCCGCGCTCACCAACACCCGCGCGGCGGGATCCCCGGCGGCGCTCGACGAGATGATGTGGGAGATGACGTCGAAGGTTTCGTCCTGGAAGCCGTAGCGACTAACGCGAAAACACCGCGCCGTGCGGCACGACCTTCCCGGTGAACCCCGCCCAGTTCTCGCCGCTAAGCGTGATCCCCGCGCTCGTTGCACCGGGATCGTGGAAGTGCTCATCGAGCGCGAGATGCCCGTTGGCACGATCGAAGTCGATGATGAACAGTCGGCTCCCATGCCCGCCTGAATTCATCACGATGCGTCGGCCACTCGCGTCGATCGCGATCCAGTGCGGAGCCTCATCACTCGGCACCGTCACGCGCGAGACTTCGTGCGGATGTTCCGGATCGGTGATGTCGAGCGCGACGAGCGCGTGCGACTCGGGCACCGGCTGCAGCCAGTAGTGCCCAGTCAGGATCGGAACACCACAATCCGTTCCCTCGAATCCCTGCACGAACGTCGCACGCGGATGATCGCTCTCGACGTCGCGAAGTAGATACAGCCCGCAGTTGAACGTGTGGATGTACACGCTGCGTCCATCCGCGAGCACTCGGCTCTCACCCGTATAGCGATTCTCGTTACCGCGCGGGCCAGCCGGCAGCTCGATCGTGCGCAGCAGCGTGAGGTTCGACAGCCGCCAGATCTGCACCCACTGCGCCGTCGCCGCGCTATCCGCTCCATCCATGTCAGTGGTCGTCGACACCGCGCGATCCATCGCGGAAAGTGGCAATACACTGTACGGATAGATCCGCCTATCGCGAATCGTCGTGTCAATTGCGGGAGCCGCGCGAAACGCATGGCCGCTTTCATCCATCTCCACGAGGCCGCCCGTCGCATGCTCGCCCCCCATGCGCATGTCATCGTCCATCTTCATGGCGGATGCATGCGCCCCTGAATCCGCGAGATACTGGAACGTCGACAGCACATGGCCGTTCGCAAGCCTGACGAACGTGTGCGGATGGCTGAAGCCCGCGACATCCTCGAACGACGTCATCACGCGCGGATGCAGCGGCGCGTGCAGATCGAACAGCCACGTCTGCCCCGCACCAAAGTCATTCGCGAGCAAATGCCCGTTCGCCGCCAGCTCGGCCTCCGTGTGATGCGGCGATCCCACCTTCCCCGTCGAGGCGGTCGCGACCACGCGTCCGTACGTCGGCGAGGACGGCTTCGCATCGATGGTGGCCATCATCTCGTTCCCGGTTTTACCGCCAGCCCATACGAAGAGATACGATCCCTGCGCGCACACGAGAGTCGGCGAGAGCGAGCCGAGCACGAGTGCGCATCCGAGTACTAGCGGAATGTTCATGGGGCGAATGTCGTGCGTCGCAAGAGATCGTGCAATGCAGCGCTGACTTGGCGCATGCGTGCACGACCTCCATTGTTATGTACTGCCTGCTGTCTCGCTCTTATTCATGTAAAGAGGACTTTGTGGTGCGCCCCTCGTCTCTCGTATTTCCGCTCGCGCTGACAATAGGTGGCGCGCTCGCCGCGCAGACACCGCTTCCGCGCACGCACGCGCCGGCGCCCACCACGAGCGCGATCACGACCGGCGATCTGATGACGCGCCTGTACCTCATCTCCGACGATTCGATGAAGGGGCGACAGGCCGGAAGTCCCGAGCATCAGAAAGTGACCGCATACATCGCGTCCGAGCTCGCCCGCATGGGGCTCGAGCCTGCGGGCGACAGCGGCGGATTCTTCCAGACCGTCCCACTCGTGCGCCGGCACTTCGACGAGAGCGCGACGTTGAGCGTCGGCACCACGCGACTGCGCCCCGACTCCGACTTCGTGCCACTGGTCGTACGTGGAACACCGCGCGACATTGACGGGGCCGAGTCGATCTATGGCGGCGTCTTCACCGACTCGAGCACGTGGATCTCCGCCGATCAGGCTCGCGGCAGGTTCGTCATCTTCGGCGTCGGGGCCGTGACGAACGGTACGGGCTTCTACACGATCTCGGTCCGCCCCACGAGCCGCTTCGCCGGCGCCGCAGGGGTCGCCATTCCGAATCTCGAGAGCGCGCCACCCGAGTATCTCGCGCGAGCGACGAAGCCCGGCCTCGCGCTCGCGCGACACGCCACCGGCCCCGAGAGCGCTGCGCCGCTCCACATGCTCCTCTCGCAAGCCGCCGCCGTCGCAATTCTCGGTGCTCCGGTCGAAACGCTCGCCCCCGGCACGATGGGCAAGACGCTGCACGGCTCGATCACGCTCATCGAAAACGCGCGCCCGACGCGCAACGTCATTGCCGTGCTCCGCGGCTCGGACCCCGCCCTGCGCGGTGAGTACGTCGCGATCGGCGCGCACAGCGATCATATCGGCGTGCGCGACACGCCGCTCGATCACGACTCCGTACGCGCCGCGAATGAGCAGGCGTGGGAGATGCGCGGCAAGTCGATCGATAACGCGACTCCGAGCCCGCAGCAGCTCGCGCTCGTCAGCGTCAACGCCGACTCGCTCCACAAGCTTCACCCAGCGCGCATGGATTCCGTGTTCAACGGCGCCGACGATGACGGATCCGGCACGGTGTCGCGTGCTCGAGATCGCGCAGAAGTTCGCGAGCGAGCGCCCGCATCCCAAACGCTCGATCCTCTTCGTCTGGCACACCGGCGAAGAGCTCGGGCTGCTCGGCTCACGCTGGTTCACCGATCATCCGACGGTACCGCGCGATTCGATCGTCGCGCAGCTCAACATCGACATGATCGGCCGCGGCGATTCCGCCGATATCCTCGGCGGCGGCCCCAACATGGTCAGCCTCGTCGGTGCAAAGCGGCTCTCCTCTGAGCTGGGCGATCTCGCGGAGAGCGTCAATCAAAAGACGGAGCATCCGCCGCTGCACTTCGACTACTCCATGGATGCGCCTGGCCACCCTGAGAACATCTACTGCCGCAGCGATCACTACATGTACGCGCGCTACGGCATTCCGATCATCTTCTTCACGACCGGCCTGCATCAGGACTATCACCAGCTCACGGACGAGCCGGAGTACATCGACTATCCGCACATGGCGCGGATCGCGACATACGTCCACGACCTCGCGCTCACGGTCGCGAACCTCGACCATCGTGTCGTCGTCGACAAGCCGAGGCCGGATCCCATGGGAGTCTGCCGCCAGTAGAACTGTGGAAGTGGACCGGCACGCGCACCGACAAATGGTGCTGGTGATCGACATCTTCTGAAAGAACCATTCAATGGCGACACGCGGGCGACGCGTGTCTCCTTTGTCTCTTTCAAAATGCGGACGCCTGCAATGACTGAGAGCTCAACCCACGACACGTCCGCAACTCCGCGCGACGGCACCCACGACTTCGATTTTCTGCACGGCAGCTGGACCATCCGCAATCGCCGGCTGCGCAACCCACTCAGCGGCTCCTCCGACTGGTACGACTTCGATGGAGCCACGGTCGAGCGCTCACTGTGGAACGGCCAGGCGAATCTGGAGGAGTGGGAGGGCACGCTTCCGGATGGATCACGGCTGCGCGGTCTCGCGCTTCGCCTCTATGATCGCAAGTCGCATCAGTGGAGCATCTACTGGTCGAACGCGGCCACCGGAACGCTCGACTCCCCGATGATCGGCGAGTTTCACAACGGGCTTGGCATCTTCTACGGACACGAGGGCTACCAGGGGCGCATGATCTTCGTGCGCTTTCACTGGAGCACCAGTAGCCGCGAACACGCTCGATGGGAGCAGGCGTTCTCCGCGGATGGCGGCGCCACGTGGGAGACGAACTGGATCATGGACTTCACCAGAGTCTCCGACGTGGCACCGCGCGACAGCTGACGCGCGCGCACCCTGCGCATCATGCCGCCGATCGCGAATCGTCGGCGTGCGCCAGCACGATGCTGTCGCCCAGTCCGCCCGCGAGCTCGCCGAGATCGCCGCCGTGGTAGGCGCGCTCACCGTGCTCCGTCACATTGATGCCGTTGATCTCATCCGCGAGCGAGATGCGGAGTCCGCCGAATGCGCGGATTGCTGCGAGCAGCAC
The DNA here is from genome assembly GCA_963792685.1 of uncultured Gemmatimonadaceae bacterium. GTDB lineage: Bacteria > Gemmatimonadota > Gemmatimonadetes > Gemmatimonadales > Gemmatimonadaceae > FEN-1250. Next base: position 873,004 of record CAWBWW010000001.1, read on the forward strand.
GCCCGTGCCGACAGCCGCCAGAGCGACCGTCGCGAGGATCGCGATCATCTGAACGACGAGCTGGTGCGGATTCCCCGCGAGCAGTCCATCGCCGCCGCCCGCGTTCACACCTTTCGTCGCGAACACGCCCGTGAGCAGCGCGCCCGTGATTCCGGCCACGCCGTGGCAGGCAAATACGTCCAGCGCATCATCGAGCTGCGTGCGTGCGCGCGCCTGCATCGCGAAGAAGCTCGCGGTCGCGGCGAGCACGCCGATCGCAATCGCCGCGGACGGCGTCACGAATCCCGCCGCCGGCGTGATCGCCACGAGTCCGACCACCGCGCCCGTTGCCGCACCCACAGCAGTACAGTGGCGATTGCGGATCACGTCGAGCACCATCCACATCGTGAGCGCCGCGGCAGCCGCCGTGTGCGTCGTGACGAACGCATTTGCGGCAACGCCGTTCGCGGCAAGCGCGGATCCCGCGTTGAAGCCGAACCACCCGAACCACAGCAGCCCGGCGCCGAGCACTGTGAACGGCACGTTGTGCGGCACGAGCGGCGCGCGGCCGAAATCGCGGCGCTTGCCGAGCATGATCGCGGCGACGAGCGCGGAGACGCCCGCGCTGATGTGCACCACCGTTCCGCCCGCAAAGTCGAGGGCGCCGAGCGTGTGCAGCCAGCCGCCATCACCCCACACCCAGTGCGCGAGCGGATCGTAGATCAGCGTGCTCCAGAGCAGTGTGAAGAGCAGATACACGCCGAATTTCATCCGCTCCACCACCGCGCCCGACACCAGCGCGATCGTAATCGCCGCAAACATCGCCTGGAAGATCGCGAAGGCGAGATGCGGAATCGTGGCGGCGTACGATACGTTCGCGTTCGCGCCCACGAGCGCGAAACCGGCCCAGTGCGCGCCGCCCAGGAATGCGCTCCCTGGCGAGAAGGCAAGCGAGTACCCGATCACCACCCACTGCACGCTGATCACGCCGAGCGCGGCCATGCTCATCATGAGTGTGTTGAGCGTGCTCTTCTTGCGAACGAGCCCACCATAGAAGAAGGCGAGCCCCGGTACCATCAGCATCACGAGCGCCGCGGAGATCATCACCCACGCGGTATCGCCCGCGGAAATCGTCGCGTCTGCGTTCATGCGCCCACCGCCGGCATCTCGGCCTTTGCGCGCGCCTGCACCTCATCCGCCGTCACCGGCGTGAGCGCCTCGTTGTTCGTCTCCCCCGTTCGAATGCGCACGACGCGCTCGAGCGGCTGGACGAAGATCTTCCCGTCACCCACTTCACCGGTGCGTGCCGCGTCCACAATGGCCTGAATCGTCGCCTCGACGAACGGCTCGGAGCACGCCATTCTCGATCTTCACCTTGTCGTGAAATTCGAGCACCAGCGACGAGCCGCGGTACTGCTCCACCACCTCGCGCTCGCCTCCGTGGCCGGTCACGTGACTCAGCGTGATCCCGGTGACCCCCGCTCGGAAGAGCGCTTCCTTCACCGCCGCGACCCGCTCGGGTCGAATGACGCACGTAATCAACTTCATGAATCCCCCGGGGATGAACGAAAAGCGCCCCGGACGTGCCGGGGCGAGCGAGTCATCGCGCCAGTCTAGGAATCACGGGATGCCAAGTCAAGGCGCGATCTCTCAGGGTCGAACTACCCGAGCGGTCAGGTTCCGGCAGTTGCATCGTGCGTTCTGCCCACCGGTGTGTAGAGAGATTCACGCCAACTGGCGAGCGTCGCAATCACACATAGATTCTGGACCGCCGCGGCCCTCGGCCGCGACGGCAATCCACCCTCGTGATGATGGGTGATGGAGGTCCGATGTCGCGCAGTCATCTCAAACGCTTCACCACGCTCGCCGTGGTGGTCGCCCTCGCGGCACCCGCTGCCGCAAGTGCGCAGTTCGGCGGCCTGAAGAAAAAGCTCAAGGACAAGATCACTGGAGATTCGCAGCCCACGTCCACGTCCAGCTCAGCGTCCGCAACCAGCGGCGGCGACCCGAATGCGAAGGCGCGTCAGGAAGCATGGCAGCATCCAATCGCGATCTCGTCGTCCACGCTCGACGCGTTCGTGAAAGGGATGAAAGCCGAGAACGCCGCGCACTCGCAGTATATCGCGTCCGCGCCCAGCACGAGCGCCATGGGCCGCTGGAACGCGTGTCAGACCGAGAAGGCGAAATGTGAAACCGACCGCGCGAAGGCGGACAGCACGCAGCTCAGGATCCAGAAGCAGATGATGGCCGAGGCGTCCGCAGGAAAATCCGAGAACATTCAGAAGTACACGGACTCGATGACCGCGCTGAGCAAGTCCGAGCAGGTGCGCCAGCAGCGCTGCAGCAATCTCGAGCGTCCGCAGTTCACGCAAGAGGACTACAACGCGGTGCACGCGGAGGAGGACAAGGAGGAAGCCGCCGGTGCTGCCGCCGCCGGACTCTCGCCGTTCGCGTACGCACGCCTCAAGGAGCGCGTGATCGCGTACACGCTGGCGTCGCGCAATCCGTCGGGCTACTCGCCCGAGGAGCTGCAGGCGATGGATTCGCGAAAGGCGGAGATCAGGCCGCTGCTCGGCCACGACTTCAACACCTCCGGCCAGCGCAACCCGGTCGGAAGCTGAGCGCATGAGATTGGACGCGAGTGCGAGTGAGGTGCGGCCGTGAGACTCACACCCGCGCTGTCGCTCGCGCTCGTGTGTCTGCTCCCACGCGCATCGGCGGGCGACACGCTCGCCGTGCGCGTGAACGGCTCGTGGCGCGAGTGGTGGAGGTCCGATCGCGCGCCCGCGCGCTGGACCGCGCCCGGGTCCACGCTCGCCTCCGCGGTTCGCTGGCACCCCGCGAGCAGCGGCATCGAGTGGGGAGACGCGGAGCTCTCCGCGCCAGGCGAAGGGTGGCGCACGAAGCTCGTCGTCGTGCGCATCGATCCCACTCGACATCGCTTCGCCCTGCAGCTCGGGCAGGGCGAAGACCTTTCTCCAAATTGGTCCGTTGACAGCGCGGGGGACAGCGCGCTCGTGGCCGTGAACGCGGGACAGTTCAACCGGATGCTCCCGTGGGGATGGCTGGTGATCGAAGGGCGCGAGCTCGGCGCGCCGGGCGTTGGGCCACTATCTACTGCGGTGGTCTTCGACTCGAGCGGTGCGGTGCGATTCGTGGCCGCCGATTCGATCGCGGCGGAGCGCGCGCGCGGACACATCGGGAGCGCGTTCCAGTCCTATCCCACGCTGATCACCGGCGACGGCGAAGTGCCCGCGATCCTGCGCAGTGCGGGCCCATCCTCACTCATCGATCTCTCACACCGTGACAGCCGCGTGGCGATGGGTGAGCTGCGGGACGGACACATACTGATAGCCATGACGCGCTTCGACGCACTCGGCGATGTCGCGGCAAAGGTTCCGTTCGGGCTCACCATCCCGGAAATGTCCGCGCTCATGGGCGCCCTCGGCTGCCGTCGCGCCGTGTCGCTCGACGGGGGAATTTCGGGGCAGCTCGCCGTGCGCGAGGCCGGCGGCGCAACGCGGAAATGGACGGCATGGCGCTTCGTCCCGCTGGGGCTCGTGGTATTGCCGCGCTTGGCCGGTTTGCCGGGGAGTTGACGCATTACAAGAGAGGACTCCTTCCCGTCCGCAGGCGGAGACTGCACATCTATCGTGTCCTCATTCTCACTGGAGCTGCTCATGTATCGCCGTCTCGTCATTACCGGAGCGCTCGCCGCGCTCGTGATGGGCGCCGCGCCGGCGCAGTCGCAGGGAGTCTTCGGGAAGATCAAGCAGCGGGCGAGCTCCGAGGTAGATCGCAAGGAGAATGAGGCGGTCGAGCAGCTCGCCAAGGCGGTCACCTGCGCGATCACGGACAAGGCGTGCATCAAGAAGGCGAAGGATTCCGGCGCGCCGGTGAAGGTCACCGACAAGAACGGAAAGCCGGTATCCAGCGCAGACTCGGCCGCCGCGGTCAGTGCAGCGGTGGCGCAGGCGGCATCGGTGGCGAGCGAGGATCCGGCAGCGGGCGCCCCCGCGGCGTCGGCGGGCGACGCCTCGGGATCAGCCCCCGGCGCAGGCGCGTGGCTCAACTACGACTTCGTGCCGGGAAGCCGCACGATCTACTATGACGATTTCTCCGGTGACGAGGTCGGCGACTTCCCGCGTCGCATGAAGCTCCAGGAGGGGAATCTCGAGGTCGTGAACATCAAAGGGCAGAAGATGCTCCGCTCGGCAGACGGCGGCACCATGTACATCGTGCTTCCGGAGAAGCTCCCGCCGCGCTTCACGGTGGAAGCGGTGTACCACAGTGCAGTGGAAACGAACCCGATGTTCTTCCGCACCGGAGGCGGCAATAGCAATCAGTTCGGGTGCTACGCCAACTCCGCCTTCGTCGAAGCGGAAGCGAAGTCGGGATCGAGCACGGGAGCGCCGTCTAAGGGCTTCGTGAACTGCCGCTTCACCGTGGACACGCGGTACGTGCGCGGCTACATCGATAGCGCGCGGACGGCGAATGCGCCCGGCGTCGACATCGCGCGCACGGATACACTCTTTGTTCAGCTCCCCGGCGGTCAGGACAACGACCCCACCCTCCTCGCCAGCATTCGCGTGGCCGAAGGCGGGAAGAAGCTGTACGACCTGATCGCGACGTCGGGGCGCGCATCCACGCAGGGAATTCTCTTCGACGTGGGAAGCGACCACATCCGTGGGGAGTCCACGCCTACACTCACCGAGATCGGCGACATGCTCAAGGCGCACCCGACGCTCAAGCTCACCATCGAGGGGCATACCGACAACATTGGAGGCACTGCCTCGAACCAGGCGCTCTCGGAGAAGCGGGCCGCAGCCGTGAAGGCGTACCTCGTCTCCAAGTATTCGATCGACGCTGCGCGGCTCAAGTCCGTCGGCTATGGCGCGAGCAAGCCTGTGTCGCCCAACACGACCGGTGAGGGGCGCCAGAACAACCGGCGCGTCGAGCTCGTGAAGCAACCTTGATACGCGTCGTTACACGGCTGAACCGCGGCGATTTCTCAGTGGAAATCGCCGCGGAATTCGAGTAACATTCAGGGTACACGCCAGCAAAATCGTACGTGACGCAGTGCCCGCGACTGAGCAAACCAGCGCGGGCGCTCGACGTTTTGGATCACCCCACACCGGCCTATATACCAGGAGTAGTATCATGCCAGCGACCGGACTGAACCCGCGCAAAGCCGCCATCCAGGACATCGCATCTCGCACCGCGCGAAATTCGAATGGCGCGGTGAATGGCAACGGTAATGGCAACGGTCAGCATCCGACGTCTGAGTACTTCGGCATCAATACGTTCGGCGCCCGCCAGATGCGCGCGCGGCTGCCGAAGGACGTGTATGCGAAGCTCGTTGGCGCGATTCGCCAGGGAAAGAAGCTCGACGCCGAGATCGCGCCCACCGTGGCGCAGGTCATCAAGGAATGGGCGATCTCCCGTGGCGTGACGCACTTCACGCACTGGTTCCAGCCGCAGACCGGCCTCACGGCCGAAAAGCACGACGCGTTTCTCTCGTTCGATGACAAGCAGCAGCCGATGGAGTCGTTCTCGGGCGCGCAGCTCATCCAGAGCGAGCCCGATGCATCGAGCTTTCCGTCCGGCGGTCTTCGCGCCACGTGGGAAGCGCGCGGCTACACCGCGTGGAATCCCGCGTCGCCGGTGTTCATCGTCGAATCCGGCAGCACGCGTACGCTGTGCATTCCGTCCGTGTTCATCGGCTACAACGGTGAAGCGCTCGATGAGATGACGCCGCTGCTCCGCAGCTCCGATGCGCTCTCCGAGAAAGCGATCGAGATGCTCGAGCTGCTCGGTGAGAAGAACGTGCTGCGCGTGTACACGACGCTCGGACCCGAGCAGGAATATTTCCTCATCGACCGCAGCCACTTCGCGCTGCGCCCCGATCTCGTCATGGCGGGCCGCACGCTCGTTGGTGCTCCGCCCCCGCGCGGGCAGCAGCTCGAGGATCACTACTTCGGCGGCATCCCCGAGCGCGTGCAGGCGTGCATCGCCGAAGTCGAGCACGAGCTCTACAAGCTCGGCGTGCCGATCGTGACGCGTCATAACGAAGTCGCGCCGTGCCAGTTCGAGATGGCGCCGATGTTCGAGGAGACCGATCTCAGCGTCGATCACAACCAACTCGTGATGTCCGTGTTGCGCCGCGTGGCGCTGCGCCACGGCCTGCAGGCGCTGCTGCACGAAAAGCCGTTCGCGGGAATCAACGGCTCCGGGAAGCACTGCAACTGGTCGATGGCGATCACCTCCGACGATGCGAACCTGGACAGCACCAACCTCCTCAAGCCGGGGAAGACGCCGCATCAAAACGTGCGCTTCCTCGTCTTCCTCGCCGCGGTGCTCAAGGGTGTGCACAAGCACGCAGGGCTCCTGCGCGCAGGTATCGGTACCTCCGGCAACGAGCATCGCCTTGGCGCGAACGAAGCGCCGCCGGCGATCATCTCGGTGTTCATGGGGCAGATGCTCACGCGCGTGATCGAGGACATTGCCGCGGGCAAGACGTCGCCACAGAACGCCCAGCAGGCGATGATCAAGCTTGGCGTCGCGAAGCTTCCGGAAGTCGAGAAGGACAACACGGATCGCAACCGCACGTCGCCATTCGCGTTCACGGGCGCCAAGTTCGAGTTCCGTGCCGTGGGCGCGTCGCAGTCGATCGCGTTCCCGGTGATGCTCCTCAATGCGACCGTGGCCGAGGCGCTGGGTGAGCTCATCACCGGCGCTCAAGGCGGCGCTCAAGCGCACGAAGTCGGTGGACGACGCGGTGCTCGAGGTCGTTCGCCAGGCGTTCAAGGAGACGGGCGCGGTTCGCTTCGAGGGCAACAACTACTCGAACGACTGGGTGGTCGAGGCCGAGAAGCGCAAGCTGCTCAACCTGCGCCGCACGCCCGAGGCGCTCGCGCAGCTCCTCACGAAGGACTCGCGCGCCGTGCTCACGAAGCTCGGCATTCTCAGCAAGCCGGAGATCGAATCGCGCTTCCACATCCGGCTCGAGCGCTATGTAAAGGACATGCTCATCGAGATGCACACGCTCGAGGAGATCGTCGACACGATGATTCTTCCCGCATCGTTCTCGTATCTCTCGACGCTCACGAAGAGCGCGGCGGATGGGAAGGCCGCTGGAATGAAGACGATTCCGCAGCTTGATGCAGCAAACGCGGTAGCGGAGCTCGTGCAGCAGCTGCAGGACCGACGCGCGGCGCTCGGCGAAGTTTCGGCGAAGGCGGAAGGGATGCACGAGGCGCTCGAAGCGCAGGCCAAGCTGCTCACGGCGGATGGCGCCGAGCGGATGGCGGAAGTGCGCGATATCAGCGACAGGCTGGAGCTCGCGGTGAGTGACGATCTTTGGCCATTGCCGAAGTACCGCGAGATGCTTTTCCCCGTGTAACGACCGCCGGCGATTGTAACGATCGCTTTGTAACAGGAAAATGAGTTGAAGGGCCGACGCGTACGCTGCGTCGGCCCTTCGTTCATTCTGTCACCGTCGCGTCAGCCTCCCGTTTCACGACCGTCGCGGAGCCGTGACGTCATCACGAATCTTCTGTCGCGTCGTGGTGATTTGCCCCCGTGATGTTCTTCCCCGAGGCCATTCACAACTCAGGGGGAGAGATGCCGCAAGTCGAGTCGGATTTTCCACGATTGGTATTCAGATCGTTGGCCGGTGCAGGGTTCGCCCTGGCACTGCTGACGGTCACCGCAAGTGAGGTAGCGGCGCAGGATCAAACGGGGACGCTCATTCGGCAGAGTGACGGACTCCGCGTCGGCTCCCGTTGCGAGCGCGATGCTCCACGTCCTCGACTCGCGAGTCGGAAGCGTGAGCGCCGATGATGGACGCTACCGCATCGTCGACATCGCACCTGGACAGCACTCGGTGGTCGTGCGGCGCCAGGGCTTTGCGACGGACACGTTCACCGTGACGATCACCGCGTCGCAGAAGACCGAGCACGACATCGTGCTCCGCGCGAATGCCGTGAAGCTGCGCGAGATCGTCGTGAGCGCGTCACCGCGGCTCAACGAGACGGCGCAGGCAGCGCTCGACAAGCAGCGCAAGGCGGACAACGTCGTCTCGGTGATGTCAGGCGATGAGATTCGCGCGCTCCCGAACGCCAATGCGGCCGAAGCGGCGGCGCGCATTCCCGGCGTCTCTACGGAGCGCGATGAAGGTGAAGGAAAGTTCGTGCAGATTCGCGGCACCGAGCCCCGCCTCTCGAACGTCACGGTGGACGGCGTCCACATTCCGGGAACCGATCAGGGTGATCGCATTGCCAAGCTCGATGACGTTCCGACCGATCTGCTCGGCGCGATCGAGGTGACGAAGACGCTGACCGCAGACATGGAGGCCGACGCGATCGGAGGCTCCGTGAATCTCGTCACGAAGATTCCGGAAGGAACGCCCCGCGGGTACCTCTCTGGTCAGCTTGGGCAATCTGCACTGCTCGACCATCGCCAAGGACAAGGCAGTGGAACCTTCGGAGGCCGCTTCGGACAGGACAACCGACTCGGACTTCTGCTCAGCGGATCGTACGACAAGAACGATCGTGTGATCAACGACGTCGAGCTGGGATGGACCGTCGCCGACAACGGCCGCTCGATTCCGACGGAATTCGATCAGCGCGATTACACCTACTATCGTGAGCGCTACGGTGCGGGCGGCCAACTCGACTATCGCTTCCAGGACAGCAGCACGGCGTACGTGCGCGGATTATTCAGCCTGTTCAAGAACTGGGGCACGCGCTACCGCTATGACATCAGCGCTGATGGCATCGACAACGTGAACGGGGCGACTGCGACGGGTACGGGCATTGGAGCATCACGCGAAGTATCTCAGCGCCGGCCCACGGAGCAGCTCTTGGGGTTCACCGGCGGGGGAACCAAGACGCTCAGCGGCCTCGATTTCAATCTGGCGCTCAACTATGCTGGCACTCGCCAGGCTGTGAATGACTATCGCACCAGCCCTTTCAGCTACTCGGGAGGGGAATCGGGTGCCAATCTGTCGGGACTCTCGCTGGACGGCAGCAATCCGCAGGTTCCTGTCTACCACTACCTGAACGCGGCCGACGCATCGAACGCGGTAAACCCCCAGAACTATCTGCTATCGCGCTACTCGACGAGTGATGGTCTCACCACCGGCCGAGACCTCGGCGGTCGACTGGACGCCACCTGGCACTACACCTCGACGACAACGCCTGGTACGATCAAATTCGGCGCAAAAGTTCGCGATGAGAATAAGGAATTCAACGAAGCCAACACGCGCTTCGACGCAACCTCCGATTTCACGCTACAGCAGGGGCTGGGAAACTTTTCCGATCCCAACTTTTACAACAACGTCACCAATGCATACCCACTGGGACCCGTCCCCGGTGACACGAAGGTCCACAGCCTCGAGAACGCGAATCCGGCAGGCTTCGTCAATGCCACGGATACGCTGGGAAACCTGCTCGATAGCTTCAAGGGATCGGAAAAGATTTATGCCGGCTATGTGATGAACACGGTCGACGTCGGTCGTCTTCGGATCAACGTCGGGCTGCGGGTGGAGAACACTCGCGTCGACTACACGGGACATCAGGAAGGCACAGACACGACGACGGGCAATACCACCGTGGCGACGGTGTCGGGAAGCTCCACGTACACGGATCTCTTTCCGAGTGTGCAGCTTCGCTACGAGCTGGGCGCTTTCACCAACATTCGCGCCGCGGCCACGAGAGCAATCGCTCGACCGAACTACTACGATCTCGCCCCGCACATCTCAGGCGTCACCTGTGGCGGCACGTGCAATACGGTTGCCAACGCCGCATCCGCTGGTAATCCCGACCTCAAGCCGCAGCACGCGTGGAATTACGATCTGCTGTTCGAGCACTACATGCCCGCTGCAGGCGTGATCTCCGGCGGAGTGTTCTACAAGCAGATCTCCGGCTTCCAGTACGACAAGATCTCGATCTACAACGGCCCCGCGACGCAGTTCAATGGCAACTACGTCTCGATGCCTGTCAATGGCGGCAACGGACACCTCACCGGCATCGAGGCGGATTACGCGCAGCACCTCACGTTCCTTCCGGGTGCATGGCAGGGACTCGGCTTCGATGTGAACTGGACTCACGTGTGGTCGCGCGGCACGCTGCTGACGGACGCTTCCGACGAACAGCACGTCGGTCTCACCACCTCGCGCGAGGTCGCGCTCCCGCGCCAGTCGCCGAACATCGCCAACGTTGCGCTCGTGTACGACAGCAAGCGCCTCTCGATGCGCGCGGCGTGGCAATATCAGGGCGCGAACATCTCCAGCTATGCAGACGGAACCGCAACCGCCGGTGGCGACACGTACTTCTACGCCCACTCGCAGATCGATGCGAGCGTGATCTACAATCTGACGCACAACGTCTCGCTGCAGCTGCAGGGACTCAACCTCAACAACGCCGTCTTCGGCTTCTTCAACGGAACGCCGAGCGCGCAGTTCAACATTCAGCGGGAATTCTACGGGCGCAGCTTCATCTTCGGCGCGAAGTACGGCTTCTAACTTCCGCTTTCCTAATTTGAGCGCGGCCGTGGCCCACGATCCACGGCCGCGCTCATTTCATCCAACATCATCGCGAGTGTACATGCACCGTCTCCTCATCGCACTTCTCGCGTCGCTGTCGCTGCTGCCGCCGTCAGCGCTCCGCGCGCAGCACGACGGTACCGCCTACTCCGGCTACCATCTCGCCGGACGCATCCCGCTGGGCAGCGCCGAGGGGTGGGATTATCTGGCGTTCGAGCCAGGCTCGCGCCTGCTCTACATCTCGCACGAGCACGACGTGCTCGTCGTGGACCCGACGAGCGGCCGCATCGTGAACACGATCACGCACACACCCGGCGTACACGGGATCGCGTTCGCTCCACTGCTGCGCCGCGGCTTCATCACGAACGGTGACGACTCCAGCGCGACGATCTTTTCGCTCGACGACAGGCACGTGCTCGGCCACGTTCGCACGGGCGCCGATCCCGACGCCATCGCGTTCGACTCCGCATCGGGACGCGTGTTCACGATGAACGGAAAGGGGCAGAGCACCACGGCCATCAACGCCGCGACGGGCAAGGTAGAAGGGACCATCGCGCTGGGCGGCGGACCCGAGTCCGCAGTGGCCGACGGGCGCGGGCACCTCTTCGTCAACATCGAGACCACGAACGAGCTCGTCGAGATTGATACGCGCGGCCTCGTGCTCGAGCACCGGTGGCCGGTCGCGCCGTGCGCCACACCATCCGCACTCTCGATGGACCGCGAGCGCCGGCGTCTCTTCCTCGGCTGCCGCAATCACGTGCTGGCCGTCGTCGACGCCAATGACGGGCACGTGATGCAATCGTTCACGATCGGCGACCACGTGGATGCGAGCGTGTTCGACACGGAACGAGGCCTCGTCTTCGCGTCGAACGGCGACGGCACCGTGAACGTGCTCGGGCAGAGCGGCGACTCGCTCGCGATGCTCGACACCGTCAAGACGCAGCCGGGCGCCAAGACGATGACCTTCGATCCGGCTACGCACGAGCTGTATCTCGTCACGGCGAAGCGTGCACAGCGCGCCGGCGGAAAGGGGGAGACGCTTCCCGGCAGCTTCACGTTGCTGCGCTTCGCGCCGGGCGCGGGAGCATCGAGCGCACTCGGCGCGGCGCCGGCGTCGCTGGTCGTGCTGATCGCGATCGACCAGATGCGCCCCGATTACTTCGAACGGTGGAAGGCCCAGTTCACCGGCGGCCTTGGCCGCATCCGCGCGCAGTCCGCGTTCTTCCCGAACGGATTGCAGAATCACGCCAACACCGAGACCGCGCCGGGTCATTCGACGATGCTCTCTGGGCGCGAGCCCACGCACACCGGAGTCGTGAGCAACGACCGCGGCGTTCCCGATCTCGCCGCTCCACTCATCGATGCGAAGGGCCCCGGTGCATTGCCGCGCCGCTTCCTCGGCACCACGCTGTACGACTGGATGCGCATCAAGGATCCGCGCTCACGCGTGCTCTCGGTCTCGCGAAAAGATCGCGGCGCCATTCTCCCCGTTGGCCGCGCGAAGGGCCCGGTCTTCTGGTACGCCGACGGTGGCTTCACCACCAGCCAGTACTATGGTGACACCCTTCCCACGTGGGTCGACGAGCTTCAACGCCCGGCACGGCGCCGACGCGCTGGCCGGCACGAAGTGGGAGCTGCTTCGCCCGGCGTCGGACTACGCCGAGCCGGATTCGATGCCGTTCGAGCACGGTGGGAGCGAGGTCACCTTCCCGCACGCGTTCCCAGCGACGGCGAAGGAAGTCCGCGCGCAGCTGTCGGGATTCCCGGCGATGGATTCGCTCACGCTCGCCTTCGCGCTCGAGGGAATCCACACGCTCGCGCTCGGCAAAGGCGACGCACCCGATCTGCTCTCGATCTCACTCTCGACGACGGACGCCGTCGGCCACGCGTACGGTCCCGACTCGCGCGAGATGCACGATCATCTCCTGCATCTCGACAAATGGCTGGGCGTTTTTCTCGATTCGCTCGCGACGATGGTGCCCGTGAACCGGATCGTGCTCGCACTCACCGCTGATCACGGAGTGACGTCGTTCCCCGAATACCTGACGTCAGTGAAGCACGTGCGCGCGGGCCGGCTCTCGCTCGATGGCGTGGCGCAGTCGCTCTCCACCGATCTCTCAACTCGCTACGCGGTCGATTTCGCGGTGGACTTCAACAGCGGATTGCTCACCGCAGACACGAGCGCGCTCCGCGCTCGTGGGCTCGACGTCGACAGCGTGGCGCGCGCAGTCGCGAAACAGATCGAAGGACGCGGCGGAATCAAGCACGTGTACACGCCGCACATGCTCGCGAGCGCGAAGCCGGGCGACATCAATGCGCTCCGCTGGCGCAATGCCATTCCCCCGGAGGTGCAGTGGCTCGTGTGCGTCGTGGCGAGCCCGAACTTCGTCTGGTCTTCGGGGAAGTTGTCAGCCGAGCATGGGACGCTCAACGACGATGATGTCGGTGTCCCGATCGCATTCATGGGCGCCGGAATTCCGGCGCACACGTTCACTCGCGCGGCGCGCACCGTAGACATCGCGCCGACGCTCGCCGCGTACCTTGGCGTACATCCAACGGAGCGCCTCGATGGCGTGACGCTCACCGAGGTGGTACGGGGCGCACGAAAGACGGTCGTCACTCGTAGCGCGGCCTCAGCAGGCGCCCGCTCGGCGAGCGCATCGCCCTGAGCCACTGACGCTCGCGCGCGACCCTTCCCTCGCTCATACTTTCGAAGGACTGAAAGACAGGGTCGCGCATGCTCGTGCTCGTGCTGGCGTTCCTCGGAGGGGTGCTCACGATCCTGAGCCCGTGCATCCTGCCGATCGTTCCGCTGGTGTTCGCTCGCTCCTCACACAGCTTCTGGCGCGAGATCGTCCCGATGCTGGGCGGTCTCGCACTCGCGTTCACCGCGGCGGCACTCATTGCCACGACAGCCGTGCGCTGGCTCGTGCTCGCGAACATCGCCGGGCGCGACATTGCGCTCGCGCTCTTCGCGCTCGTCGGCATAACGCTCGTCTCCACGCGTGCCGCGGAATGGATCGCTCGCCCGGCCACGCGCGCAGGCGCCGCGCTCCTCGGCGTCCACGATCGCGATGCGATTGCGGCGCCGTCGGTCAACATCCTTATCGGCGCGGGTATCGGGTTGCTTTGGGCGCCCTGCGCAGGTCCCATCCTTGGAATTCTGATCGCCGCGGCGTCCACCACCACAGCGCCGCACGCCGCGACGATGTTCCTCACCTTTGCGCTCGGAGCCGCCATGTCGCTCGCCGCAGTTCTCACCGCCGGTGCAAGGCTGATCGCGCGGATCAAGCGCGCGGGAGCCACAGAAGTCGCCGTACGTCGCGTGTTCGGAGTCGCGACGCTCATCACCGTCGCGGCAATCTTCCTCGGCTACGATCAGCTGCTCTTCGGAAAGGGCGGCCTCGTACAGACCGCGAGCGCTGAAGAGCATCTCGTGTCTGCACTCGCGCCCGAACGCGCGCAGCCGCACCCGCCCGGCATGTCGCTCGACGAATTCGCCGCGGAAGAGGATGCCCTCGCCGCCGCGATCCATCTCGACAAGGCGGATGGCGACCTGCCGGGCTTCGATGGTGGTACGGAGTGGATCAACTCCGGCGCGCTGACTCCGCAGTCGCTCAAGGGAAAAGTCGTTCTCGTCGATTTCTGGACGTTTATGTGCTACAACTGCCTGAACGCACTCCCGCACGTGAAGGAGCTCTACGCCAAGTACAAGGATCGGGGCTTTGTAGTCGTCGGCGTGCACACGCCCGAGCTGTCGCCCGAGCGCGTGCCACAGAACGTGCGCGATGCAGTGAAGCGGCTCGGCATCATCTTCCCGGTCGTCATCGACAACGACAATCGGATCTGGAACGCGTACCACAATCAGTACTGGCCGGCGGCGTACTTTGCGGACGCCACGGGGAAGCTGCGCTTCTACAACTTCGGCGAAGGTCGCTACGACGAGCAGGACAAGGTCGTCGCCAAGCTGCTGGCCGAGCGCGATGCGGCGGCGAAGCCCTCCATGAACACGTCGAGGATCGATCGAGACAGTGCGTCACGCGATCCGCACGTCGTCGGCTCCGCGCGCGCCGCGATGCCGTCGCGCCCGCGGTAGCAGACTAGCGCGACGCGGCCGTGTACGCCTGCTCGAAGTGGTCGAGCTCCGACGCCGCTGCGTCGGACACGGCCCAGTAGCTGAGATCGCGATCCGTCCAGTGCACCAGCGAGTATGCCTGGTACGAAGACACCGGCGGGCCGTCGCTGCGCGCGCTTTCGGGCCAGATGAAGAGATTGATCGTGTGCAGCCCTCGCCGGTACACGAGCGCCGCCGCGGTATGCCCGGCGATGAACTCGACGCGTCCGCCGACCAGCGTGAATCCCGCGTCCTGCAGCTCGGGAACGTGCGGTGAGAACGGCACCTTCCCGCGAACCAGGGCTTCACGGTGTGATGGTCGCTCGACGGAACGTCGACGAGATGATCGGCCATCAACGATCGAACGTGCGTGTCCACCAGCGTCTCGATGAACCGCTGCTGCGCCGATCGCGCGATCCGTCGCTCGCGGTGTACGCGCGCTGGCCCACCCATCCCGTTGCTGCCGCAATGACGAGCCCCGCCGCGTAGGCCATACGCCGCACGGCAGCTCCCCGCCATGGGCGCTGCCGTTCGCGCGACGCACCCGCTGCCTGCGAGCGGGCCCATTCGTGCAGCGCCGCTGGTGCCTCGTAGGTCGGGAGCGATGTGCGAATTGCATCGCCGATCGAATGCGGAGGCTGCGCCGTCATCCGTACTCCTCTTCTTCTGAAGATGCGAGCCCGCCGAGCATGCCGGCGAGTCTCGTGCGTGCGCGCGACAACCGTGACATGACGGTGCCGAGCGGTACTTCCGTGATCGTGGCGATCTCCTCGTACGTACACTGCTGCAGCTCGCGAAGAATGATCGTCTCGCGCAGCATCTCGGGGAGCGTCGCCACCGCCTCGCGAACGCGGTGCTGCAGGATTGCTCGCCCCGCATCACTGTCGGTCTGCGCCTTCGGGTCCACGAGCTGCAGCTCCGGAACTTCATCGAAGGAGATGGTAGCGACCTGCGGCTGCCGCCGTCCATAGCACTCGCGCCGGACGATCGCGAGCAGCCATGCACGCGCGCCGGCGTCGCTGCGCAGCGTTCCGAAGTAGCGAACCGCTCGGAGAATCGCCTCCTGCGTCGCGTCTTCGGCCTCGCTAGCGTCCCGTGTCAGATAGCGCGCAAGCGTGTACGCCGCATTGAGGTGCGGGAGAACTACGCGTTCGAAGCGCGTGTCATCCACGGACGACGATGCTTCCCGTCATCGTCGGATGCAGCGAGCAGAAATACTCGAACCTTCCCGGCCGCGTCATCTGCACCTCGTAACTCGCTTTCGTATCGAGAACGGTAGACGGCGCGAACGCACTCGTCACGCTCTGGATGCGATGTGGCACATCGTCATCGTTGCGCCACGTCACGCGATCGCCGCTCCCAACTTCGATCACCTTCGGCGTGAACGCGAAGTTCGAGATGGATACGGATCCCTTCACCGCAGTCGCGACACCCGCCGCTGGCGCTGCGGCCACACTCGCTCGCGCTGCCGCCTCTCCCGCCGCCATCGCCGCATCGGGCGACGCACCGGAAATGGTGTCGTTCACCACCGCGAGATGCCGGTGCTGCGCCACGTACTCCACTCGCGTGATGCCCAGCACGTCGCGCAGCTGGTTCGCTGGCACCACCATCGGTCCTGGCGCCGGTGCCGTGCCCGGCCGCGGCTGCGGAAATGCCGTCGACAGCGCCGTGTGAAATACGACGTTCCCCTCCACTTTCTGCATGGTCTGGTGGATGTGGCCATTGAGAACGGTCACCGAGCCGAATCGCTTGAGATAACCGAGCGCTCGTGCGCCATCGTCCGTGCCCCATCCCCACTCTGGATATACAGTCCACAGCGGGACGTGCGCAAACACCACTAGTGGCGTGCTCGCGGAGAGGTGCTTCACGTCCTTCTCGAGCCACTCGAGCTGTTCGCCGCCGAGCGTGCCGAGTCCTCCCGCCTTCAGGTCGAACACATTGACGAGACCTATGAAGTGCACGCCGCTGTGATCGAAGCTGTACCACCCGCCCGAGCCCGTGCCGCGCTGTGTTCTCGCGCCATAGCGCTCCAGATAGCTCTTCCCCGCATCGATGCCGACATCGTGCTCGCCCGGAACGAAGAACACGTCCTTCGTGCGTGAGGCACGCAGCACCTGATCCGCCGTGTCGAACTCCGCGGGCTTTGCGAGCTGACTGATGTCGCCGGTGTGGAGCAGAAAGGCGGGCGCCACAGGCAGGGCGTCGATCTTGGCCACGGCTGCCTGCATCGTCGCAGTGACATCTGCGTTCGCCGCCTTGTTGAACCCAATGTGGCTGTCACTGATCTGAACGAAGAAGAGATCTCCCTTCCCCGGCCGTATGCTACCGAGCGTCCCGGACTTGGGGACGCCGCCACGCATGGTCCATAGAAGGCCCGTCCCAGCCCACGCCATGCAGCTGAGAAAGCCGCGGCGATCGACGTCGGCGCCGAGAAGGTCGATTTCGCTTGTTTCGGAGGTGTCGGGCATCGAAGTCCGGTTGTGCGAGGTGAAGTGCGTCTCGCTAACAGGACCACGCCGGTCACTATTTTATTCCCGGCTTTCTCGATCGAGAGGTTTTTCGAAGCAGATACACCCGTCCTTCCCCTCGTAAATCCCGTAGCCCGGGATGCGGACGTACCCCATTCCCTCGTACAGCGCGATCGCGGCCGTCTGCAGATGTCGAGTCTCCAGCCGCACGGTGGCGTAGCCGCTCTCCCTCACCATCTCTTCGAGGGCGCTCAGCATCGCTTTCGAGTAGCCGCGACCGCGGTGTGCGCGGTCCACGAACATGCGCTTGATCTCCGCAATTCCGGGCTCGAGCGGGCGATAGCCGCCGCACGCCACTGCCGCCCCTCCAACGCGGCCCACGACGAACCCGCTCCCGGGCACCAGCACGTCTTCGGGCTTGAAGTTGCCATGCCCGTCGATTTTGTGGTCGTACGTCGCGGATACCTCCGCGATCATGGCACGAAGGAGCGCTGCGACTTCCGGCTCACGAGGATCGATGCGAGTGATCTCGAGCGCTGGAGATGGTGCGGTCGGAGATGGTGCGGTCATGGCGGGCGCAGAGTGGGGATGAGCGGCAAACGGAAATATCGTTGGCGCGCGGCGCGCTTCAACTCGAAGTAGATTTTGCTGCACTATGACTGTTCCTTCTTCGAGCAGCCCCGCGCCCGGCTCTCCCTCGGTGCAGTGCCCGAGCTGCGGCGCGCAGGCTAGTGGACATTTCTGTGCAAGCTGCGGCTCGCCGCTCGCCGGCGCGCGCTGCGCCGCCTGCGCCACAATGCTCACTCCGGGCGCGAAGTTCTGCCATCGCTGCGGCACCGCCGCCGGCACCGGTGGCGCCCCGCGCGCAGACTCGACCTCGAGCGCCCTCCCGTGGGCCATTGCAGGCATCGCGCTCGTGAGCCTCATCGCGCTGCTGGCGGGCCAGCGCTTCCGCTCCGCCCCAGCCTCCGAAGTTGCGCAATCCCCCGCGCAGAGCGCGCCGCAGACCGAAGCCGACGCTGGTCCCGCGCCCGATGCCGCGACCGCCGGTGCTCGCCCGCCCGACATCTCGAATATGTCCCCTCGCGAGCGCGCGGACCGCCTCTTCGATCGGATCATGCGCCTCGATACCGAGGGGAAGAAGGACAGCGTGCAGTTCTTCGCGCCAATGGCAATGTCCGCGTACGAGATGATCCCGAATCCCGATGCGGATGCCCGCTTCGACATGGGCAGGATCGCCCTGGTTGCCGGTGCCGTCCCCGCGGCGAAGAGCGAGGCCGACAGCATTCTCGCGAGGCAGCCCACACATCTCCTCGGCCTCGTCCTCGCCATGCAGGCCGCACGCTCCAGCGGCGACGCCGCGGGCGCGACCGCGTACCGCGCGAAGCTGCGCGCCGCGCAGAAGCCGGAGCTCGCCAAGAAGCTTCCCGAGTACGACCGCCACATCGCCGACATTCGAGACGCGCTCGCAGGGAAATAGCCGCGTCTTCGCTCGCTCGACCATTTCACCGAGTCACATGCCGACCAAGACGATTCACGTCGCCCACAGCCCCGACTCCGACGACGCGTTCATGTTCTACGCGCTCGCCGAAGGGAAGATCGATACGGGCGACCTTCGCTACGTGCACGAGCTGCAGGACATCGAATCGCTCAACCAGCGCGCGCTCAAGGCGGAGCTCGAGGTCACGGCCGTCTCGATTCACGCGTATGCCTATCTCACCGAGCGATACGCGCTCTTGCCGCACGGCTCCTCCATGGGCGATCGCTATGGGCCTCGACTCGTCGCACGGGAGCCGTTCACGCGCGCACAAGTGCGCGGCAAGCGGATCGCGGTGCCCGGCCCGCTCACCACTGCGTATCTCTCGCTTCAGCTCTATGAGCCCGAGTTCGAAGCGGTGATGACTCCCTTCGATCAGATCGAGGATGCGGTGGTGAACGGCGACGTCGATGCGGGGTTGCTCATCCACGAGGGGCAGCTGACGTTCGGCGAGCGCGGGCTTCATCTCATCGCCGACATGGGCGAGTGGTGGTTCCAGGAAACCGGTCTTCCCCTCCCACTCGGCGGCAACGTCGTGCGCAAGGATCTCGGGGAGGATCTCATTCGTACCGTTTCGCGCCATCTACGCGCGAGCATTGCGTACGGGCTGGAGCACCGCGTGAAGGCTCTCGACCATGCGATGCAGTTCTCCCGCGGGCTGGATCGCGGCAAGGCCGACGAGTTCGTGGGGATGTACGTGAACGACTGGACGCTCGACTACGGCGAGCGGGGACGCGCGGCCGTTCGCGCACTGCTGGAGCGCGGCGTCGAGCGAGGTTTGATCGATCGGCCGGTCTCGATCGAGTTCGTCGACGATGATTAGCACCTCCTAATTTCGCGCGGTTACAGCGCCCCAAAAGACGTCGTCCTCTTACGCGGGCTTGCGCTCTGTCACGCCGCGTGTGGATGTCTTCCATCGTGATTCGATTTGCTCAACAAAGCACGGTATCGCGCGGTGGATAACAGCGGTGCCGAGTCGACGTTGTCGCCGGTGCCGGACGAGACGGCGCTCATGAGCCCCGAGCAGAGTGCGCGCGAAGCGCGTGCGCTCGCGGAGATCGTCCAGCGCATCAACCAGTCGCTCGAGCTCGACCGCGTGTTCGCGCTGATCGTTCGGCACGCGGCCGAGCTGCTGCACGCGCGCGGCGCGCGACTCGGGCTCGTCGAGGATGGCGCGATGGTGATCGCCGCGATACACGGTGACCCCGGCGACCTCGCAGTCACTGAGGAGCAGGCATTCGGCAACATCTCGTCCACGGGCGAGCATCCCGTGTGGGAGCGTATTCGCGATCTCGCTCATGTCGGGAACGTCGTCGCCGTTCCCTGCATCGCGAACGGGCTCGTGATCGGCGCGATCAGCGTCTTCGATCTCCCCGAGCGCCGCTTCGACTCCCACGATGAAGAGCTCCTCCTCGCGCTCGCGAATCACGCGGCGATCGCGATCGACAATGCGCGCCTCTACCGCCAATCGGTGCTTGCGATGGAGCACGCGAGCATCCTTGCGAGCTCCGCGCGCAGCCTTGCGATGCACGTCACGCCGGAAGAGATCTACGCGGATATCGAGCGCATCTGCAAAACCTCGCTCGATTCTGACGGTGTCACGCTGTATCAAATGCCGTCTTCCGCCAGCGCGCCCGTTCACGTAGCGCTCGTGAGTGGCGCCGGCTCCGTCGTCGCGGCGCGCGCCATCCCGAAATTCTGGAGCGTGACTGGCGGCGACGTGGTGCGGTCCGGCGTTCCGCTCTTCCTCCAAACGCTCGAGAAGGTCGAGGACGGAGAGCTCAGACAGCTCCTCGGTGAAGATGGCGTGCGCTCGATCGCGTTCATCCCGCTCGGTGTCGAAGGACGTTTGCAGGGGTTGCTCGTGCTGCGCTACAACACGTCCCAGGCATTCGATACGGATCAGCGCACGCTGCTCATCGACTTCGGCGGCCACTGCGCACTCGCGCTGCGCAATGCGCTCCTCCTCGAGCGCGTGGAACAGCGCGCGCAGCGTCTCACCGCCGTAGCAAAGGTGCAGCAGGCCATCTCCGCGGCTGTGTCGCTCCCGGACGTGTACGCGGAGAGCTATCGCGCGGTGGCATCCATCGTCGATGCGCCATGCTTCGTGCTCGTGCGGTACGATCACCTGCGCGAGACGCTCGTGCCGGAGTACATCGTGCGCAATGGACGCGTGTGCAAAGCGGATGGAGAGCCCTCGGTTCCGCTCGCGCGCAGCGCCACCCCCGACGACGACAGCTTGGTTACCGCGTACCGGAGTGGCCAGCCGAACGTGGCTACTGTCTCCGCCCAGGTGCAGCGCGCGAGTGTCACGCAGCTTCCCGCGATGACCGTCGTCCTCAGCGCCCCCATCGTGAACGGCGAGCAGGTGCTGGGCGTGCTGCAGGCACAGTCGAGCGATCCGGAAGCGTACGAAGCGGAAACGGTCGACATCGTGATGCTCATCGCTCGGCAGGCGGGCACCGCGATGGCACGCGCGCAGGCCACGGCCGCGGAGCGCACTGCGAACGAGCGCGCCCGGGCACTCGCCGTCGCGCTCGAGGCAATGGACCAGCCCGTGCTCATCCGCTCGCGCGACGAGATCGTGCTCTACGCCAACGGTGCTGCGCTTCGCGAGTACGGATACACGCGCGAGGAGCTGATCGGGCTTCCGTCGCACGTGCTCACGGTGCTTCCCACGATGCGCGCGCACGATCACACCCGCGAAGTGCCCCGCGAGGATCTCGCCGCGTCGGGCTCGTGGTCGGGAGAGCTGCTGTTGCAGCGCAAGAACGGATCGGAATTTCCGGCGTGGCTGAGCATCAACAACATCGTGAACGACGATGGCGAGATCACCGCCAGTGTGGTGAGCGCGCGAGACATGACCGAAGAGCGACGCGTGGCCGAGCAGCTCAGACAGTCCGAGAAGCTCGTCGCGCTCGGCGAGCTCGTCGCGGGCGTCGCGCACGAGGTGAACAACCCGCTCACCGGCATCTCTGCCTTCGCCCAGCTGCTGCAGGAAGAGCGGCTCACGCCCGATCAGCTCGAGGCGGCGCAGATGATCAAGCGCGAAGCCGACCGCGCCGTCGCCGTCATTCGCGACCTGCTCACCTTCGCGAGAAAGACGGGGCCACGAAGCGTCTCCATCGACATGAACGCGCTCATCGAGCAGACCATGCGGCTCAGCACGTATGGGCTTCGCACCGCTGGCATCGAGATGCGACAGGATCTCGCTCCCTCGCTCCCCCGCGTGCGCGGCGATGACCGCCAGCTTCAGCAGGTGCTGCTCAATCTCGTGGTGAACGCCGAGCATGCGGTGGCGAACTGCCCTCGGCGGATAGTCACGCTGCGAACGAGTGCCGCGGCGGGACGGGTGGTCGTCGAAGTGTCAGATACGGGACAGGGTATATCCGCGGACATTCAGAAGCGTATATTCGAACCGTTCTTCACGACCAAACCAGAAGGCGCCGGCACCGGTCTCGGGCTGAGCGTCAGCTTCGGCATCGTGCAGACACACGGGGGCATGCTCACAGTGCACAGCGCTCCGGGTGCCGGCGCCACGTTCCGACTCACGCTGCCCATCGACGAGACTTCGCCATGACACTCAAATTGGTGTCCAATGAGAGCGCGACGCCTTCGCCTTCCCCCGACGATCCGTCGGTGCTGGCGCGCGTGCTCGTCGTGGACGACGAAACCGCGATCCGTACGGCGCTCTCGCGCTTTCTGAAGATGCGTGGCTTTCACGCAGTCCCGGTGGCGTCAGGTGCCGCCGCGCTCGAAGCCATGCAGCAGCAGCACTTCGAAGCCATGGTGTGCGACGTCCGCATGCCCGGAATGACGGGGCTCGAGTTGATCACTCCCGCGCTC
The DNA here is from genome assembly GCA_963792685.1 of uncultured Gemmatimonadaceae bacterium. GTDB lineage: Bacteria > Gemmatimonadota > Gemmatimonadetes > Gemmatimonadales > Gemmatimonadaceae > FEN-1250. The sequence goes on from CAWBWW010000001.1 coordinate 895,494, forward strand.
GTTCAGGTGCCGGATCTCGCGATCGTGATGCTGTCGGCCGTGAACGACGCGATTACTGCGAGCACGGCGCTCGCGCGTGGCGCGGCGACGTATCTCGTCAAACCCGTCGAGCTCGCGGACCTCCATGGTGCCGTCGTCGAGGCGCTCGCGCGCCGCGCGAGGGTGATCGATCAGCGGCGCTCGGAGCAGGCGGCCGCCGCGGAGCTCGCGCGCAAGATGGACGAGATGGAGCGCGATCGGAGCTCGCTGGAGCACCTCACCGTTGATGTCGCGTTCTCGGTGATCGCCGCCATGGAGACGAAGACGCCGTTCATGGCGGGCCACTCGGAGCGCGTTGCCACGCTCGCGTCGGCGATCGCGGCACACATGGGACTCGACGAGGCGACGATCGAGGCGGTACGGATCGCGGGGTTGCTCCACGATGTCGGCACGGCGGGAGTGAGCGAGATGGTCCTGGCCAAGGCGGGAGAGCTCACGACGGAGGAGATGGACCATGTGCGCGAGCACGTGCGCATCGGCATGCAGATCCTCTCCCCTCTCCGCTACCTGGGGCGCGTGCTGGATTACGTCTGCGACCACCACGAGCACTTCGATGGACGGGGATACCCGAGGGGTGTTGCGGGCGAGGCTATCTCGTTGGGGGGACGCATCATAGCCGCTGCAGACGCTTACGATGCGCTCACCTCTCCGCGCCCATACCGCGAGGCGGTCACACCTGAAGTCGCGGTTGCGACGCTGCAGTCCCGCGCGGGCGGGCTTCTGGATCCAAGCGTCGTGGCCGCCTTGGGCGCGGTAATCGCACAGCGAGAGGAAACGCGATCCGCCTGAGTACGCTTTAGGCTCCGCGCCCAACAGGGTAGCGGGGCCGCGCGTATGGTGGCAGAGTCCGTCCTTTCACCCGTGTCCGCTTCGTGAAGAGAGCTCCACTGATCGTGAGCATCCTGCTCAGCGCAGGATGCGTGGGAACGCCATCGGTCGCCGGCGTGGCGGGAACCGCACCGGCGCCCAATAAGGAGTGGTCACCGCCTCCGCCCCCTCGCGACTCGCTCCCTTCCACGCCAACACAGCTCCCCCCGGATCTCGCCTCCCGCGTCAGCACGCTCACGCTCGGGGACGTCGTCGATCTCGCGCTGCGCAACAACCCGGAGACGCAGATCTCGTGGGCCAACGCGCGCGCGGCGGCGGCGGCGTTCGGCGGCTCGAAGTCGCTGTACTATCCCACCATCGACGCCCAGATCGGCGTGAGCCGTGTCCGCTCGTCGCCGACGTTCACCAACGACAGCGTGCTCCGGCCTTCACTCACGCAAACGAACTACGGGCCGACGTTCTCGGTGAGCTGGCTCATCGCGGACCTGGGCGGACGCGCCGGAACGATCGAGTCGGCACGACAGGCGCTCATCGCCGCGAATTGGACGCACAATGCCACCATTCAGAACGTCGTGCTTCAGGTGGAGAGTGCGTACTTCAACTACATGGCCACCAAGGGGCTCGTCGAATCCGAGCGGACGAGCGTGAAGGAAGCGGAGACGAGCCTCGAGTCTACGCAGGAGCGGCAGCGTGTCGGCCTCGCGACCGTCGCGGACGTCCTGCAGGCGAAGACCGCGCTCTCCCAGGCGCGCCTCACGCTCGAGTCCACGGAAGGTGATCTCCAGACGACGCGCGGTGCGCTCGCGGCGGCCATGGGGCTGCCCGCCAACGCGCCGTACGACATCGATGCGGCGCCAGCCGCGAATGTTGGGCCGGCCACGGACAGCGTCGACGCGCTCATTGCGCAGGCGGTGAAGAGTCGTCCCGATCTGGCAGCGGCACAGGCGCAGTACCGGCAGGCGATCGGCAACGTGCGCGCGGCGCGCGGCAACCTCTTTCCGTCACTCGAAGCATCGGGCACGGGTGGGCGCACCTACACTCAGACGCTCCCGAGCGGCGCGACAAACTACACGCTCTCGCTGGGGCTCGTGGTTCCGATCTTCTCCGGATTTTCGCGACAGTACGCGGTGAAACAGGCGCGCGCGGAAGCGGATGCGGCGCTCGGGCGCGCGGCGTCCGTCAAACAGCAGGTGCAGTTCCAGGTGTTCAGCTCGTATTACGCGCTACAAACGGCCGCGAAGCGGGTAAATACCGCGGACGATCTGCTCGCCAGCGCCCAGTCCTCCGAAGAGGCCGCGCTCGGGCGCTACCGCGCGGGCGTTGGCCTCTTCGTAGATCTGCTCACGGCGCAGAGTGCCCTCGCCTCGGCGCGCGCGCAGCAGGTTCAGGCGCGATGGACGTGGCAGACATCGCTTGCCCAGCTCGCGCACGATACTGGCGTGCTCGACACCAGCGGTGGCGCCAACATTCGCGTTACTCCCGACACCACACGAGAGGCACCACCGAAATGATCCGTCGTCCCTCGCTCGCCCTCGCTACTGCAGCCGTTATGGCGACCACGCTTCTCGCATGCGCGAAGAAGGCGCCGCCACCCGTTGCCGCGGTGCCCGTGACCGTCGGCAAGGCGGAGCTGCGAACCGTGCCCTATACGCTCGAGGCGAACGGCACCGTCGAGCCCATGCAGACCGTCGCGATCCAGCCGCAGGTGGGCGGGATGATCACCAAGATCTTCTTCAAGGAAGGAGACGAGGTGACGGAGGGGCAGCCGCTCTTCGAGATCGATCCCCGCACGTACCAGGCGTCCTTTGAGCAGGCGCAGGCGGTGGTCGAGCGCGACCGCGCGCAGCTCGCGAGCGCAAACTCTGATGTGAGCCGCTACAGCGCCCTGGTGGAGAAGAACTACGTCACGTCGCAGCAAATGGAGCAGGTGAAGACCACGGCGGCCGCGCTCAAGGCGACTCTCGCGGCTGACGAGGCGCTCGCGCAGCAGACGAAGCTCAACCTGCAGTACGCGACCATTCGCTCGCCGATCTCCGGGCGCGCCGGCAGTCTGCAGGTGCGCGTCGGATATCTCGCGAAGGTGCCGGCGACGACGCCGCTCGTCACGATAAATCAGATCCATCCGATTCTCGTGCGCTTCGCCGTACCGGCTGCGAGCCTGCAGCGCATTCGCCAGTACGCCTCTACGACGCTGCCCGTCACCGCGCGCCCCGCGAGCTCGACGGGCATCTCGAGCACGGGCAAGCTCTCGTTCGTCGACAACGCGATCGATACGACCACCGGCACCATCCTTCTCAAGGGCACCTTCGACAACAAGGATGGCGCGCTTTGGCCCGGCGAGTTCGTGACGGCAAAGCTGCGAGCTCTTCCAGCAGCAGAACGCGATCACCGTCCCGACGCAGGCAGTCGTCGAAGGACAGAACGGAAATTTTCTCTTCGTCATAAACGCGGACAGCACCGCGACGCAGCGTGAGATCACGATCGACCGCGCCGCGGGCGATTTCACCATCATCTCACAGGGCGTGAAGCCCGGCGAGCAGGTGGTGACCGATGGGCAGTTGCGACTCAATACGGGAACCAAGGTCCAGATCAAACCGCCCACCGGCGGAGATCAACAGAGGGCAGGATGAGTATCTCCGAGCTGTTCATCAAGCGCCCCGTCATGACGACACTCGTCATGGCGGGCATTCTTCTCTTCGGCATCGTCTCCTACCGCGGCCTCGCGGTGAGCGATCTGCCCACGGTCGATTATCCGACCGTCTCCGTGAACGCGTCGCTCCCCGGCGCGAGCCCCGAGACGATGGCGTCATCCGTCGCGACGCCGCTCGAGAAGCAGTTCTCGACGATCGCCGGCATCGATGCCATGACATCACAGAGCGCGCTCGGCACCACGAGCATCACGCTGCAGTTCGCACTTGACCGCAACATCGACGCGGCCGCGGCGGACGTGCAGGCGGCGATCTCGCAGACGCTGCGCCAGCTGCCGCAGAACATCGTGCCGCCGTCGTACCAGAAGGTCGATCCGTCCGCCGCTCCGATTCTCTACTTCGCGCTGCGCTCGACGTCGCTGCCGCTGTCGCAGCTCGACGAATATGCCGAGACGTTCCTCGCGCAGCGCATCTCGATGGTCTCGGGCGTCGCGCAGGTGCAGGTCTACGGCTCGCAGAAGTACGCGGTGCGCATCCAGCTCGACCCGCAGGCGATGGCGACGCGCAAGATCGGCATCGACGAAGTCGCCAACGCCGTCAACACGGGGAACGTCAATCTGCCCACGGGCGTGCTGTGGGGAACGGACAAGGCGTACACCGTGCAGGCCAACGGCCAGCTCTCGAACGCGAAGGACTTCCGCCCGCTGATCGTCGCGTACCGCAACGGCGCGCCGGTGCGCCTCGAGGACATCGGCACCGTCATCGATGGCGTGCAGGACAACAAGGTCGCGAGCTGGTACAACGGGCAGCGCGCCATCGTCCTCGCCGTCCAGCGGCAGCCGGGCACGAACACCGTCGAGGTGGCGAAGCTCGTGAAAGCCTCGATGGCGCAGATGGAGAGCCAGTTCCCAGGCTCCGTCACGGTCGAGACGCTCTACGACAGGTCGATCACGATCGAGCAGTCGGTGACGACGTGAAGTTCACGCTCATGCTCACGCTGTTCCTCGTCGTGCTCGTGATCTTCATCTTCCTTCGCAATCTCTCCGCGACGATCATCCCGAGCCTGGCGCTGCCGATGTCGCTCGTCGGCACGTTCGCGGTGATGTACCTGCTCGACTACAGCCTCGACAATCTCTCGCTGATGGCGCTGACGCTGTCGGTCGGCTTCGTCGTCGACGACGCGATCGTCATGCTCGAGAACATCGTCCGTCACATGGAGAAGGGCGAAGCCAGTGTTCGAGGCGGCGCTCGTCGGCTCGCGCGAGATCGGCTTCACGATTCTCTCGATGACGCTCTCGCTCGTGGCGGTGTTCATCCCGGTGCTGTTCATGGGCGGCATCGTCGGCCGGCTGTTCCACGAATTCGCGGTGACGATCGGCGCGGCGATCCTCGTGTCGGGCTTCGTGTCGCTGACGCTCACGCCGATGTTGTGCAGCCGCTTCCTCAAGCCGCATCACGAGCGAGAAGCGCAACCGCTTCTTCGAGGTCACCGAAGGCGCGTACAACGCGACACTCGGCTTCTACGAGCGCACGCTCCGACGGGTGATGGACCACCGTCCGCTGGCGCTCGCCTTCTCCGCTCTGATCCTCCTCGGCACCGGCCTGCTGTTCGTCGTCGTGCCAAAAGGATTTCTGCCGAGCGAGGATACGTCGCAGCTGAGCGCCTCCACCGAGACCGAACAAGGCACCTCGTTCGACGCGATGATGCGAGCACCAGAAGCAGCTCGCGGCGATCGTGCAGGCCGATCCGAACATCGAAGGATTCATGTCGTCCGATCGGTGCGAGCGGACGCAATCCGACGATCAATCAGGGACGCTTCTTCATGCATCTGAAGGATCCGTCCAAGCGCGTCGCTCGACGCCGACGCAGTCGCCCGGGAGCTCACGCAGAAGCTCTCGCGTAATTCCGGGCACGCGCGTCTTCATCACGAATCCGCCGCCGATCAACATCGGTGGCCGCTCGAGCCGGAGTCTGTACCAGTTCACGCTGCAGGCCACCGACATCGCCACGCTGTATCACTACGCGCGCTATCATGGAAGCGAAGATGCGGGCGCTTCCCGGGCTCGCCGATGTCAACAGCGATCTGCAGATCAAGAATCCGCAGGTACAGGTCGACATCGATCGCGACCGCGCATCCGTCACTCGGCGTAACCGCGAACTCGCTCGAGGACGCGCTCTACAACGCGTACGGCGCGCGGCAGGTCTCGACCATCTACACGCCCAACAATCAGTACTGGGTGGTGATGGAGCTCGAGCCGCAGTACCAGAAGAGCCTCGATGCGCTCGGGCTGCTGTACGTGCACTCCGCCACCGGCGACCTCGTTCCTTTCAGCTCGCTCGCGAAGGTGTCGCCGAGCACGGGGCCGGCGACGGTGAACCACTCCGGGCAGCTCCCGTCGGTGACGCTGTCGTTCAACCTGCAGCCCGGCGTCGCAATCGGCTCGGCTGTGGCCGAGGTGAACAAGCTCGCTGCGCAGACGCTGCCGTCGAGTGTCACGACGGCGTTCTCCGGAACCGCGCAGGCGTTCCAGGACGCGCAGCAGGGACTGCTCGTGCTGCTGGTGCTCGCCATCCTGATCATCTACATCGTGCTCGGCATTCTCTACGAGAGCTTCGTCCACCCGATCACGATTCTCACCGGACTTCCGTTCGCGGGTTTCGGCGCGCTGCTCACGCTCTGGATCTTCCACATGGAGCTGAGCGTCTATGCCTTCGTCGGCATCATCATGCTGATCGGGCTCGTGAAGAAGAACGCCATCATGATGATCGACTTCGCGATCGAGGCGGAGCGCAACGAGGGGAAATCGGCACGGGAGGCCATTCTCGAAGCCTGCAGCGTACGTTTCCGTCCGATCATGATGACCACGATGGCCGCCCTGATGGGTACGCTTCCGATCGCGCTCGGCGCGGGTGCCGGCGCCGAGTCCAGGCGCCCGCTGGGCGTGGCCGTGGTGGGCGGGCTCGCCTTCTCGCAGATCATCACGCTGTACGTCACGCCGGTGTTCTACACGTACCTCGATGCGTTCCAGAAGCGGTTCGAGCGGGCGGAGCATCGCAACGAGGAGCGTGTACATGGTGGGCTCGCCGGTCATACGCCGCTCCCGGCGGGTGGGGACTAGCCACTCACCGGCGGTCCCATGGGGGGCTGCTGCTTGACGTTTCTTTCGATCCGTAGTATTGGGGTGTTTCCGCGGAACACTCGCTATGCTTCCGCGGTTCGTATCCGGTCGTAAGGCATGCGAACTGCAGCCTGCGCCCAAATACGGATGTGGATGAAGCCTTTCCTACGTCTAGAGCTTCGTGATCAATAACATGAAAGGAGGCAAGGATGCCGCGTGGTGATGAGTACAACGAGAAGCTCTACCTGTCGGAGCACGACGACGACGAAGAGGATCTGGGATACGGCGGCGGCGGCGCGTCCTACGACGACGATGACGAGGAGGAAGGCAGTGGCTGGGGGATGACCAAGACCACCGGCGAGGATCTGTGGGACAGCACGGACGACGAAGAAGATGAGGACGGCGAAACGCCGACCGTCATCGTCGAGGAAGAGGAGGAGGACAATGTCGCTCCTCTGACGTCGGCCCGGGCGTCGCGTGCAGCGAGCAAGGCGGAGCGGCAGGAGGCGAAGAACAACGCTGCGGCGGCCGGAAACGGCAACGCGGGCTCGTCATCGGGCGCACCAGCGGCGAAGAACGCGACCAAGTCTGCTGCTCCGGCCAAGAAGGCGGCGAAGTCGGCTCCGCCCCCCGCGAAGAAGAGCGCCGCCAAGGCTCCCGCGGCCAAGAAGGCACCGGCCAAGAAGGCGCCGGCGAAGAAGGCCGCGGTGAAGAAGGGCGCGGCAGCGAAGGGCGGGGCCAAGAAGGCGTCCGCCAAGAAGGCTCCGGCCAAGAAGGGTGGTGCCAAGAAGGCGGCAAAGAAGGCGACACGGCGCAAATAGTTCGTCAGCTCGTGGTGCAGTGAACACGGCGGGAAGTGCGAATGCGCTTCCCGCCGTGTTCGTTCGCCCTATATTGATGTCCCATGGCCGAATCGCCTGTCCCACTCCTCCGCGCGCACTCGCGGCACGCGCCGTGGAACTCGCGCGGCCTCGCGGCGCACGCCACCGCTCTGGTCGACGCCGCCGGAATGCGCCCCACGAATGGCGCCGCACGCGCGGAGCCGAGCGCGCGAGCCGTGCGCTTCTACGTGTCGACGGGGCTGCTCGATCACCCGGACGGCACGGGCACGGCGGCGACGTACGGCTACCGCCACCTCCTCCAGCTCCTCTTCATCAAGATTCGCCAGCGCGAAGGACTCACGCTGGAGAAGATCAAGGTCGAGGTCACGGGCCTCACGGGCGACGCCCTCGAGCGCCGCGTCGCCTCCTCCCTCGCCCCAGCACTGGGCGCCAGAGCCGACGGCGTCGTGGCCGACAACGGCGCCCATGACGCCGTCTGGCACCGCGTCCAGGTGGCCGAGGGCATCGAGCTCCACGTCCGCGACGACTCCCCGGCCTCGAGCGAGGAAGCGGTAGTAGCGATGCGCGAGGCAGTACGCGCGGCATTGGGGCGCGCAGATATTCGCTGAGGGCGCGCAAAGAGACACAAACGGAAAAAGGCTCTTCGTTTTTTCCGGATTTGAACGGACTGGAACGGATCAAGCTCTCGCGGAGAAAATCCTTCCCGCCAAGACGCGCGAGTCCTCTCCCCGCGACGGATTCGATTCGTTTTTTTGGTGTCATTCGTGTGAAGCAGCTGATCGTCCCCTCATCCCTGCCCACCGAATCACATCCGATAAAACACCAACCCATCCGTCGCGCGCCGCCACCCAGCGCTCATGATCGCATCCGCGTGCGCGCTCGCCCCCGCAGCTTCGCCGTTGATGGTCTCGATGCGCGGATCGCGCGCCGCTCGTGCGCCAGCCGGCGTGCCCCGCGAGAGATAGGCGCCGAGTAGTCGCGCCGCCTCCGTGATGTCCGCGTCGGATGCATCATCGGCGATGGAGATGCGGCGCCCCCGTCCCTCGGCGTTCATCAACACCCGCCCGCGCCGCGTGAGCAGCAGCGCGCCAGCGCCGCGCGGACGCACCAGTGAGCCGCGCGCGATCGACTCGAGCGGGAGCGTGTACGGGTTCGCCGGATCGGCTGCCGCCATCACGATTACGGGCGCATCCGCATCGACATCCGGCTGCGCGCGGAGCCGCTCCACCGCTTCCGGCAGCGCGAACTGCGCGCCGCCCATCCCCTCCACGAAATATCCGCGTCGGACCTCGCCCCGATACTCGAGGCGCTTGAGCTCCCGGTAGATCGCACGCCAGCTCACCGGTGGTCGTTCGCGTCGCCACCAGTCGCGCGTGACGATCGCATACCGGTCCAGCCACACACGTGCGATATGCTCCGCGTGCTCCTCCTCGTCCGGGCGCGTCCCCCACGTGCCCGCCGTGCGAAGCAGCGACCAGCGCCCCACCCAGCCCGACATCGGCCCGGGGAGGTCCGGGCGTCGCCACTTCGGCAGCCGCCGCTGGTTTGGCACGCGCTGGTACACGGGACGCCCCGGCGACGCTTCGAAGTTCTCCGGCAGCCATCGTGTTGGATCCTGCAGCGGCTGCCCCCTGGCACTTCTCGCGCGGCCAGGGATCGAGCGCGTACGCACGACCTCGCGCAGCGCCTCGATGCTGTCGTTCGTCACGAGCGCCGCCGCCGACAGCTCACGCAGTGCATCGCGCACCGAGAGCGAGGTGAGCCCCGTCGCCGCCTGCACGTCCGCAATGAACGAAGCGCCGATCCGCTCGAGCGCCTCTCGCACAGCGATCGCGTTTGCGCTGAGCGGCGGCTCGTCCCCTTCGTCGAGCCATATCGCGCCCTCTCCGCGCGGAAAGAAGCGCACGCTCGCGAGCGCCGGCGCATCGCCGGGATCGGGGCGGCTCCCGCCCGCCCAGACGATCGATCCATTCGATGCGAGCTGCGCGAGCCACGCAGGATCGTAACGCTCCAGCCTCGCGGGAAGGATGTCGCGCTCCCATGCACCCGGCGCCCGCGGCAACCCGGTCATCTGCTGCAGAATCGCGCTCACCCCGCTCGCGCCATTGAGATGCTCGCGCGGATCGAGATGCTGCCAGCGCTGCAGGAATGCCGTGTACGACGCGAGATCCACCGCCTGGATCTGCTTCCGGAGCGCAGCGAGCGCGCGATTGCGCGCAAGCTCGACCATTCTCCGCGTCGCCCATTCAGGCTCCTCCACATCGCGACGGAAACGCCCGCGCACGAGCTTCCCGTTCTCCTCCCACTCGCCAATCCGCTTCTCGATCCACGCCGCAGGCCACCCGTACCGCGTCTGCACCTCGGCGACCGTCACCGGACCCGCGAGCCCGAGCCATCGCGCCAGAATCTCTCGCCGCGCGACTTTGGGCTCGAGCACCACATGGAGCATCGCTGCGGGGATCACCTCTGCAGCGTCGCGCTCCACGAGCATATGTCCTGCGCGTGCGCGGGAAATAGTCTCCGGCGCGCGCGCCGCAGCATATCGCCCGATGGTCTCCGTCAGCACGATGCGCCACTCATCGACCGAACGGGATCGCCACCGCGCGCCCCGCGTCGAGCAGCTCGGCCATCGGGTCGGTCGCGCCGAGCCATCCGTCCGCATCGGCGACGCGCGCGCGCAGCTCCTCCGGCGTGAGATCGCCAGCACGATCGAGCAGCACCGCCAGTTCGTCGGCCGTGCGCGCCTGTCGTCCCGCCGCCGTGCCGCGTCGCTCGGCCAGCAGCTGCTCGATCGCCTCCAGCGTTCCCTCGTCCGCGCCCTCGGTGCCCATCACCTCGTCGAGGAGCCCGCGGTCGATCGACAAGCAGCGCAGCCTGTCGCTCGGCGCGCGGCGTGTCGTCGCCGTAGAGCCAGTCCATCACGAATCCGAACTGCAGACTGCGCCGCGAACGGCGACGCGCGCTCCGTCTCCACGGTGCGCATCGCGATGCGTCCGGCGGCGATCGCATCGAGCACGTCCTTCAAGGCCGCCATGTCGAACGCATCCTGCAGCACCTCGCGATACGTCTCGACGAGGATCGGAAAGCTCGGGAAGCGTCGCACCGCATCGAGCAGATCCAGCGCCTTGAGGCGCTGCAGCCAGAGCGGCATCCGCCGGCGCGCCGATCCGCGCGGCAGCAGCAGCGCGCGCGCCGCATTCATGCGGAAGCGCGCGCCGAAGAGCGACGTCGCGCCGACCTCATCCATCACCCGCGTCTCGGCCTCGCTCGCCGAGAGATGCATGAGCGCGGACGAGCGGCGCCGTAGTGCCGAGGTCGGCAGGCGCAGCATGATGCCGTCGTCGGTCGTCTGCACCTGCACTTCCATTCGCCGGCAGCACCTCGCGCACGCGCTGCGCGAGCGCCATCCCCCACGGCGCATTCACCCGTCCGCCGAACACCGAGTGCAGGATGATGCGGAGCGCGCCCATCTCGTCGCGGAACTGCTCGATCACGAGCGTGCGATCATCGGGCACCACGCCCGTCGACGCGCGCTGCTCGGCGATGTACGAGCGCAGCGACTGCGCGCATGCCGCGTCGACGCCGTAGCGCGCTTCGAGCCCCGCGTTCACGGTGTCATCATCCACATCGATCGCCGCGAGCTCGCGCCGGAGCGCGCCCACGCGACGCGCTCAGCGGTACCGAGCGCGTCGAGAACTCGCCGTGCCAGAACGGCATCCGCGCCGGCGCGCCCGGCGCGGGCGTGACGATCACGCGATCGTGCTCGATCGAACGGATGCGCCACGTCGAGGAGCCGAGCTGGAACACGTCGCCCACGCGCGACTCGTGCACGAACTCCTCATCGAGCTCGCCCAGCCGCGTCCGATCGGCGAGGTTCACGGTGTAGAGGCCGCGGTCGGGAATCGTCCCGCCGGAGATCACCGCCATCATGCGCGATGCGCGCGTCCCGGCGAGCCTGTCGTTCACGCGATCCCACGTGATGCGCGGCTCGAGCTCCGCCGCGAGCTCCGACGGATACTTTCCCGACAGCATCGCCAGCACTTCGTCGAACGCCGCGCGCGTGAGGCCGGTGATACGGATACGCGCGACGCACGAGCGTCGAACGCGTCGCCGCGCGTCCAGTCGTCCGACGCTGACGATCGCGACGATGATCTGCGCGAGCACGTCGAGCGCATTCTGGACGACGCGCGTGGGCTCGACGTCGCCCGCGCGCATCGCCTCGACGATCGCCGCGCTCTCCACGAGATCGTCGCGGAACGTCGGCACGAACACGCCGCGGCTCACCGCATCGAGCGATTGTGCCCCGCGCGCCCAACGCGCTGGAGTCCGGCGCTCACGCGCTTCGGGCTCTGGAGCTGGATCACGAGATCCACCGAGCCGATGTCGATGCCCGAGCTCGAGTGAGCTCGTGGTGACCAGTGCGCGGCAGCTCGCCCGCCTTGAGCGCGCGCTCGAGCTCGAGCCGCCGCTCGCGCGAGAGCGAGCCGTGGTACGGCAGCGCGAGCTGCTCCTCGGCGAGCGCGTTCACGCGCGCCGCCATCTGTTCGGCCTGCGCCGCGGTTGTTCACGAAGACGAGCGTCGTGCGCGCGCTCGCGGATGTACTTGAGCACGAGCGTCGCGACCGACGGCCAGACGCTTCCGCCCACGTCGCCGAGGTCCGGCACCGGCGACACGACGCTGAGCTCCATGCGTCTTCACGAGCCCGCAGTCGACGATCGTCACCGGCCGAAATACCGGCGCGGCGCTGTCCTCGCGCGCGGCGTCGCATCCCGCCGAGGAAATGCGCGACCTCCTCGAGCGGCCGCTGCGTGGCGGACAATCCGATGCGCTGCACGCGGCGCTTCGACGAGCATCTCGAGCCGCTCGAGCGTGAGCGCGAGATGCGCGCCGCGCTTCGTGCCTGCCACCGCGTGAATTTCGTCGACGATCACCGCGCGCACGGCGCTGAACATGCCGCGCCCACGGAGGCTCGTCAGCAGGATGTGCAGCGACTCGGGCGTCGTGATCAGGATGTGCGGCGACTTGCGAAGCATCCGCGCGCGCGCGGATGCCGGCGTGTCGCCCGTGCGCACGGCGACGCGGATCTCGGGAAACGCCTTCCCCTCCGCCTCGAACCGCGCGCGCAGCTCCGCGAGCGGCCGCTCGAGATTGCGCTGGACGTCGTTGTTGAGCGCCTTGAGCGGCGAGATGTAGAGAATCTGCACCGCGTTCGGCAGCGGCGACTCGAGCCCGTCGCACGATGAGCTGATTCAGCTCCCAGAGGAACGCGGCGAGCGTCTTTCCGGTGCCGGTGGGCGCGAGGATCAGCGTGTGCTCGCCACTCGCGATCGCCGGCCATCCCAGCCGCTGCGGCTCGCTCGGCGCCCCGAACCGCTCCGCGAACCAGGCGCGAACGATCGGGTGAAACGAGGCGAGCGGACCCGCGGTGGCGCGGCGTGGCATGCGTGAAAGTTACGCCACGCGGCTGCGCTACAGCAGGCGCGCCATTGCCGACGAACCCACCTCGAAAATGCGCTGCAGCAGTCCGCGCTTCTCGAACTCCGCGCGCGTGATCTCCTTCGAGTATTTGAGATCGTTCAGAAACACCGAGTCGAGCGTTGCGCCCGTCGTCGCATCGAGCACGTTCAGATTGCGACTCGTTGTTGAAGACCATCGAGCGGTTGTCGAAGTTCATCGACCCAACACTCACCCACATCCCATCGGCCACGAGCGTCTTGGCGTGCATCATCGTGGGTGCGAACTCGAAGATCCTCACGCCGCCCTTGAGAAGATCATCGTACTGCTTGCGTCCAGCATAGCGCGTGATCTTCACATCGGATTCCTCACCGACAGTGAGCACGCGCACGTCCACGCCGCGCTTCGACGCCTCGATGAGCAGATGTTTGAAGTCGTAATTCGGCACGAAGTAGGAGTTCGTGATGAACAGCCGGTGGCGCGCGCCCGCGATGCTGAGCGCCAGAAAGCGCTCGGCCGGCGTGCTCCCAATCGTCGGCTGCGCGTCGAGCAGCCCTGCGAATTCCGCGGGCTCCTCCTTCACCGGCTCCTTCGGAAAGAATTTCTCCCCGGTAAGCAGCACCCCGGTGGCTTCCACCCAGCCATCCGCGAACGTCGCCTGCAGCTGCGACACGGCGGGTCCGGTGAATCGCACGTCGGTGTCGCGCCATTGATCCTTCGCGTGCCCGTTCCCCAGCCACTTGTCTGCAATGCCGAACCCGCCCGTGAATCCCACGCGCCCATCGACAACGATCACGCGATTGTGCGAGCGGTTCTGCAGCTTCTGCAGGTCGTACCAGTGCGCTGGACGAAATTTCGAGAAGTGCACGCCCGCGGCCTTGAGCGAATCGACGTACCCGTCCTTGATGTTTTGCCCGCCAAAGGCATCCGTGAGCATGTACACGGCGACGCCGTTGCGGGCGCGCTCGCGGAGGATCTCGGAGAGAGTATCCGCGATCTTCCCCGGCTCGAAATAGTACATCTGGATCGTGATCGTCTGCTTCGCGCCGCGCAGCTCCTTCCAGATGGTCGGGAAGGTCTGCTCGCCATTGAACAGCACCGTCACGTGGTTGCCATCAGTGAGGTGCGTTCCCGTGAACATTTCCATGGTTCGCGTGAACAGCGAGTCGCCTACTCGTGGCGCCGCCTCGCCCACTCCCTGCAAGCGCGACAGGTGCGTGCCGTGAAGGGTGAATTCCATCCCGATCATGGTGAACACCACGAGCAGAAGCCCGCCCGCCGTGAGTACGACCTTCTCGAGAAGGCTGCGCTCCACACGGTACGCGTCCTTCTCCTTCGAAGCTCCAGTTCTGTTCCTTTTCATGACCGGTTTCCATGCAAGGCTGACGCCGCTAGAAAAACGCCCACTTTCCGGTCGCTTGCTCCGCCCGCAGCACTAGTCCACCTTTCCGGCACATGGTTCTCGCCTCGCGACGCCGAACGGCTGCGCGGACGATCGCGCTCGACCGGTCGCTCGAAACCCTGCCGATCTTCCGTCTCAGTGATTCCGCGGACGACTCGGCCATTACATATCTGCCGCCGGCAGGCGGCCGATGGCGCGTCCTCCCGAATCCCGGCGATCGCCTCCCCGGCACCTTCGATCAGGACGTCTACGTAGAGCTGTGGCGCCGCTTCGAGGAGGCCGGATCCCCGTCCGACGGGAACGTCTCCTTCACCCTACATGCGTTCCTCCGCTCCATTGGCCGACGCGTGGACGGCCGCACCTACGAGCAGCTCCGCTCCGCACTCGCGCGCCTGCAGCACACGACCCTCGAATCTCACCAGGCCTACTTCGACGGCGCCGCTCGCACCGTCGTCGACTCGCGCTTCAGCGTTCTGACCGGCGTCGTCATCGAGCGCCGCCGACTCGCCGATCGCGACCAGCTCGGGCTCTTCTCCGCCTTCCCGGCATCTGAGCCAGGCGAGGCGTACGTCACGCTCTCGCCAATCGCGAGAGCCAATATCGCAGCGGGCCACTCCGTCCTCCTCTCCGCCGCGCAGTACATGGCGCTCTCGTCGCCGGTCGCGCGGCGACTCTACCGTCTGTTCGAGGTCGCGCACGAAGAGGGGTTGGATCACTGGCGCGTTACTCTCGGTCACCTAGCCGAACAGCTTCCCCTGGCACAGCGTTACCCTTCACACCTGCAGCGCGTTCTGCAACCAGCGCACGAAATGCTGATCGCGGCCGGTCTCGTGCGCGAAGTGACCGTACAGCAACAGGCGCGTGAGTGGTATGTTGAATACACGCTCGCGGACCGGACTCATTCGTAGGCGAGCAGTATTCTTGCGGTGCCCCGTCGTTCTCCTCTACCCTCGGAGTGCTCCCCCATGGCGACTAAGCTCGAAAAGACACTCAAGCGCGAAATCGAAATCGATGGTGCAGCGTACATGGTTGCGATCTCGCCCGAGGGCGTGAAACTCACACAGAAGGGTTTCCGCAAAGGACCCGAGCTCACGTGGAAGCAAATTCTCACGAGCGGTGGTGGCGCGACGCACTCGGGAAGCGAAGGCGGCGGAGAGTAGCTCCGCGCGTCACTGAGCGCGGGAGAGGGGGAACTATCTCCCGGCACGGTCGTATTTCAGAGGAGATCGATTCTCCTCATTCCAGGTATTTATGTCTCGACTTCGTACCGCGGCGCTGCTCGGCGTCATAGCGCTGCCGATCGTCATCGGGGGCGCTGCCATCGAACGGCAGTCTACCCGCGATGGCGCGCACGTGTTCGACCAGGTGCTCTCGCTCGTGAGCGAACGCTTCGTCGACACGCTGCAGCAGAACCAGCTCTTCGAGAAGGCGGCACGCGGTCTCGTGCAGCAGCTCGACGATCCATATTCGGAGCTCTACACACCGGCGCAGCTCAAGCGCTTCTCCACCATGGCCACCGGCAAGTACGGCGGCATCGGGATGCAGATCGAGCAGCAGGAAGGCGCGATCGTCGTAGTTCGCGTGTTCGACCACACGCCCGCAGAGCAGGCCGGCATCGCCGAGGGCGATCACATCGTCGGCATCGACACGGCGTCCACGCGCGGTTGGACCTCACAGCAGGTTTCCGACGTGCTCGTCGGCACCATCGGCACCAAGGTGAAGGTGAAGTTCGCTCGCCCCGGCATCTCGACGCCGATCGAGCACGCCTTCACGCGCGCGGAGATTCACGTGCCCGCCGTGCCGTACGCACTCATGCTCGACAACAAGGTGGCGTACGTGCCGCTCCAGCAGTTCAGCGAGAACTCCGCCGCCGAGCTGCGCGCGAACGTCAACCGGCTCGTCCACGAAGGCGCGAAAGGCATCGTCCTCGATCTCCGCAATGATCCAGGCGGCATCCTCGATCAGGGACTCGACATCGCCGATCTCTTCCTCAACTCCGGACAGACGATCGCGAGCGTGCGCACGCGTCAGGGCCCGCCGCAGGTCTTCAATACGCACGGCGGAACGCACCTCACCGACATCCCGTTGGTCGTCCTCGTCGACGGCTACTCGGCATCCGCCAGCGAAATCGTCACCGGCGCGCTGCAGGATCACGATCGCGCGCTCGTCGTCGGCACCACGTCGTTCGGCAAGGGACTCGTACAGACCGTTTTCCCGCTGGATGGCGGATGGGCGATGAAGCTCACCACAGGCAAGTGGTATACACCGAGCGGTCGCTCGATCCAGAAGAACCGGAAGCACATCGATCCGGATTCCGCAGTGGGCGCAGTCGCATCGCAGGACACCAAGCCGGATTCGCTCGAGACGGACACCGTCAAGAAGAATCGTCCGCAGTTCAAGAGCGACGCGGGTCGCACGATCTATGGTGGCGGTGGCGTCACGCCCGACATCATCGTTCCGGAAGACACGGTCACCACGGCCGAGCAGGAGTTCGCGAAGGCGGTGGCGCCGAAGTTCCCCGCACTCCGCGGCGTGCTGTACGGGTACGCATTCGAGCTGAAGGATCACGTCACGAAGGACTTCACCGTGACGCCCGCGTGGCGCGACGAGTTCTACAAGCGGCTCGAGGCCCAGAAGATCCTCACCGACCGCAAGCAGTACGATGCGGCGACACCGCTCGTGAACCGCTGGCTCTCGCAGCAGGTCGCGCGGCTCGCGTTCGGCGACTCCACCGCGTTCCGTCGCACGATTCCGGATGATCCGCAGCTCCGCAAAGCGCTCGATGTGCTCCGCAAGGGACAGACGCAGAAGGATCTCTTCTCCATCGCTCGGGCGGACGCACCAGCGCGACATTAGCTTTCCAGCATGCGATACGCGCGACTGGTAATGACCGCGGCCACGCTCGTGGCCGCGGTTGCTTGTCACGGCGGAGCCGCCCATCCCGCTTCGCCGGCCCCCAGCTCGGCCGCAGCTCAACGCCCCGCCGAGCTGCACCTCTCCAACATTCGGCAGCTCACGCACGGCGGTGAAAATGCCGAGGCGTATTTCAGCACGGATGGAAAGCGCCTGATCTTCCAGAGCACGCGCGACGGGCGCAGCTGCGATCAGGAATACGTCATGAACGCCGACGGCTCCGGACAGCAGCGCATCTCCGATGGCACCGGCAAGACGACGTGCGGCTACTTCTTCGCGTACAACACGAAGGTCTTCTACGCATCCACGCGCGCGGCGGACAGCGCGTGTCCCAAGCGCCCCGACCCGTCCAAAGGATACGTCTGGGGGCTCGACAAGTACGACATCTACACCGCGAATCCCGACGGCAGCGGCACGCAACGCCTCACGACGAACAACGTCTACACGGCGGAGGGCACACTCTCGCCGGACGGCAAGACGATCGTGTTCACATCACTGAAGGATGGCGACCTCGACATCTACACGATGAACGTCGATGGCACGAACGTCCGCCGCCTCACGAACACTCCGGGCTACGACGGCGGCCCGTTCTTCTCCCCCGATGGCAAGCGCATCGTGTATCGCGCGTACCATCCCTCCGATTCCACCGAGCTCGCGCAGTATCGCGATCTGCTCAGCCAGTCCATCGTCCGCCCGAACAAGATGGAGATCTGGGTGATGAACGCCGACGGCAGCGATCAGCATCAGATCACGCACCTCGGCGGCGCGAACTTCGCCCCGTTCTTCACCCCGGACGGCAAGCGGATCATTCTTTCGTCGAACTACACGAACCCGCACAGCGGTGAGTTCGATCTCTACCTCATCGACGACCACGGCGGCTCGCTCGAGCCGGTGACGACCGCGCGCGGCTTCGATGGATTCCCGCAGTTCAGCCCCGATGGCAAGCAGCTCGTGTGGGCCTCGAGTCGCAACGCCACCGGAGAGCACCAGCTCGACCTGTTCATTGCGGACTGGAAGCCGTAGCATGCAACGGCTGACCTCAGAAGTGGAGCATCCATGATCGGCATCGGCGCAGTCATTTTTTTCTTCATTGTCTTCCTCGCGGCGGTCACGATCGCCAAGACGGTCAAGATCATCGGCCAGGCCGAAGTGATGGTGATCGAGCGCTGGGGACGCTTCAATCGTATCGCGCGCTCAGGGCTCAACGTGCTGATCCCCTACATGGAAAAGGGGAAGACGATCGACGTCCGCTACTTCGAGGCGGATCCAGGTGGCGTGAAGCGCGTCACCTCGGGCTCGACATCGCGCATCGATCTTCGCGAGCAGGTACTGAGCTTTCCGAAGCAGCCGGTGATCACGAAGGACAACGTGACGATCGACATCGACGCGGTGCTCTACTACCGCATTGCCGATCCGCAGAAAGCTGCGTACGCGATTCAGAACCTTCCCTTTGCTCTCGAGACGCTCACGCGCACGACGCTCCGCAACATCGTCGGCGACATTGAGCTCGATCAGACGCTCGCGAGCCGCGACATGATCAACAAGCGCATGCGCGACACGATCGAGGAGGCATCGATCGGCTGGGGCGTCGACGTCACACGCGTTGAGCTGCAGGCGATCGAGCCGCCACGCGACATCCAGCAGTCCATGGAGTTGCAGATGCGCGCCGAGCGTGAACGCCGCGCCGCCGTCACGAACGCGGAAGCATCGAAGCGCGCCGCGATCCTCGAGGCGGAAGGTGTGCAGCAGGCCCAGGTGAGTCGCGCGCAGGGTGAGTCGGAAGCCGCCGTGCTCCGCGCGCAGGGGCTCGCATCCGCGCGGCTCGCGATGGCGGAGGCCGAGGCGCAGGCGATCTCGCGCATCGCCTCCTCGCTCCCGGAAGGTCAGGCCGCGATGTATCTCCTCGGCATGAAGTACCTCGAGGCGCTCCCGCAGCTCACGCAGGGAAAGGGCTCGACGATCTTCCTCCCGGCCGAAGCCGCAGGCGTCATGGGCGCACTCGGTGGCATCAAGGAGCTGCTCGTGCGCGCAGGCGGCGACATTCCGGCCGCACCGGCCCAGCGGCCGCAGAATTCGCCACAGCGTCCGCAGCTTTCCGCATCCGCGGGCGCCCCGTGGACGCCGCCCGGCACCCGCGCCGCCGGAGGATGGGAAATAGTCGTGGCGAGAATCACCCGGGAACGCGCCGAGCGGATAGCCCGCGGTCATGCGTGCGAGAACTGCGGCGAGTACACGTACAAGAAGCTGGCGGTGAAGCCCGCGTCGAAAGAGGAGCGCGAGGGTGTCGACGTGGCGTGGATCGCGGCGAAGACGTGCGGCGTGTGCGGCGCCGTGCACGAGATGGGAATCGACGCCGAGGGCGAGATCATCTACGTCGCCTAGTCGCGCCCCAGGAGCGCGCGTACGCCGCTCACATAGCGCCACAGGAAACGAAGCCGTCGCCCCTCCCACGGCCAGTACGGCTTGTGAGCGTACTGAGGTCCGAACACGGTGGTCAGTAGCGAATCGGGATCCGTCGTCCGGCCGATCGCGGTTAGTCGGCTGCCGAGCAGGATCGGATGGGTGAATTCGAGATAGCGGGCGAAGCTGTGGCAGAAGCAGAGCGGTCCTTTGCTCGATAACCGCCCGAGCCACAGGTCGGGGAAGACGTAGGTCATCGCGTAGAAGATCTCGAGCGACTTGTCGCGGGGGAGGGCGGAAGGCGGGGTCCCGTGCGGGAGCGAGCCATGCTTCCCCCACTGCACGTCGATACCGAGCTCCCCCTTGCCGCGCCAGTTGGCGTGAAGAATGTCCCCGTGCCAATATGTCCAGAGGTCGGTTGGAGCGTGGGTTGCATCATAGCCTACCCAGAACTCCTCCTCGTCGGGGCCCTGCGCGAAGGGGGACCAGCGGGCGGCGAGGTCATGCTCGTAGGTGACGTAGTACGCGATGACGCGGCGGGTAGGGTGCAAGACGGCGACGGTTCGCTCGAGCGGGAACGATTCGTCGGCATGAAGGTACAAAACTGGAGCTAAATCCCTCGCGAGAGCCGCCGCGGAATCATCCGGCGCAACAATGTCGGGGAGCGATTCGGGGAGCGGTGGAAAGTGGGTGCGGGGGCCGCAGGCCGCGAGCGAGGCGGCCAGGATCATGGCGGCGCCCAACGGTCTGCGCGCCCACAGCGTTCTTTGCCGTAGTGGCCTTTCTCGACCGAACGCGAGAGGGCATTCGATCGTCTCCTGAGGTGCGGGAGACTTGTTGAGACTTTGGAGGGGTTCATGCGAAAGCCACGTCCGGCCACGTACAATCCTGCGCAAGCGCTTCAGCTCATTGCGAATGACCGCACCGGCGCTCCACTGAGCTGCCCGTCGTGCTCCGGGCGAATAGTTCGCGATCCGGATCAGGTTCCGCCCATCCCCCGCTCCCACGTCACGCTCCGCTGTTCGAGTTGCGGCCGAATTGCCCGCTACATTGCGGGAGCCGCCTGAGTTCGCTGAACGCCTGTTCAGGTTGATTTTATCAGCGGTTATACTCAGCAAGTCGCGAGCTTGGCCCAAATTATGAGATATGATCTAGTTACCACCGGAATCATTTGTTTAGATTTCGGTACACTCTAGATCGACCGGACTTCAGCGGCAAATGTTTCGTCGTAAAAGTCTCGGCGCGATTCGCAAAACCGTTCTAGCCCCACAGGGGAGAGGGTAAGGTACCATGGCACGCATTACCGGCACCGTGAAGTGGTTCAACGACGCGAAAGGCTTCGGTTTCATCTCCCGTGAGGGCGGGCCCGATGTTTTCGTCCACTTCAGCGCCATCACCGGCAACGGCTTCAAGTCGCTCGCCGAAGGCGATCACGTCGAGTTCGAAATCGTTCAGGGACAGAAGGGTCCCCAGGCCGCAGACGTTCAGAAGGTCTGATCCGGAGTTCGTTTAACTCCCCAAAGCAAAGAAAAGAGCCCCAGCATTGCTGGGACTCTTTTTTTTGCCTAGAATCCTGACCCGATCGCGCCCCCGTGGTCGGCACCGGACTTGCCCCTTACTCACTCGTCCGGCAGCGCGCTTAGCTCCACCACAGGAGTCCGCATGGCGTCGATCTGGAAGGGCTCACTCTCGTTCGGCCTGGTCAGCATTCCCGTCGAAGTGCGCACTGCAGTTCAGGAAGACCACATTAGCTTCCGCCAGCTCCACGAGGGAGACCTCGCCCCCATCAAGTACGACCGCGTCTCCTCATCGTCCGGCGAGCCCGTTCCGTGGAACGAGATCGTCAAAGGATACGAGTACGAGAAGGGCAAGTTCGTCATCATCACCGACGAAGACTTCAAGACCGCCGCGGTCGAATCATCGAAGACGCTCGAGATCGTCGACTTCGTGAAAGAAAGCGAGATCGATCCACGCTACTTCGAAACGCCGTACTTCCTCGTTCCTTCCAAGGGCGGCGAAAAAGCGTACGCCCTGTTGCGCGAAGCAATTCGTTCGACGCAATCCGTGGGCATCGGCAAGATCATCATGCGGCAGAAGCAGCACCTCGCCGGCATCAAGGTCGTCAACGACGCGCTCGTCCTCGAGCTCATGCGCTTTGCGAATGAGCTCATCGACACCGACACGCTCAACCTTCCCGACGCGAGCCTCGTGCGGCCACAGGAGCTGCAGATGGCGCAGCAGCTCGTGAACAGCCTCGCGGAGCCGTTCGATCCCACGAAGTACACCGACGAGTATCGCGCGAACCTCATGCGCGTGATTCACGCGAAGATGAAGGGGAAGAAGATCAGCCTGAAGCCCGAGCCCGAAGCAGAGCGCGACACGCAGGTCATCGATCTCATGACGCGCCTCCGCGAAAGCCTCGACCAGGGAAAGAAGCGCGGCGCCGTTCGCGCGAGCACACCCACTGCCGCCGCCGGCGAGCGAAAGCCCGCGCGACCGAAATCCAAGACCGCGAAGCGCACGCGGCGGAAAACGGCGTAACGGCCGCGCACAATGGCTCCGCGCGCAAAGCCCGCGGTCCGGCGCCAGCTCGCCGAGTACCGGAAGAAGCGCGACTTCTCGAAGACGGCCGAACCGTCCGGCAACGAGGAGCGCGCGAAGAATCACAGGAAGCTCGTCTTCGTCATCCAGAAACACGCAGCAAGTCACCTGCACTTCGACTTCCGCCTCGAGCTCGACGGCGTGATGAAGAGCTGGGCCGTGCCCAAGGGCCCCAGCTACGATCCGTCCGTCAAGCGCCTCGCCATGCAGGTCGAGGATCATCCCATCGACTACAACACCTTCGAGGGAACGATCCCGAAGGGCGAGTACGGCGGCGGCACGGTCATGCTCTGGGATCGCGGCACGTACACCTCCGCGCTCAACGAGAGCGATCCGATTCCCGAGCTGCGACGCGGCTACGAGAAAGGCGATCTCAAGATCCTGATGCACGGCGAGCGCATGCGCGGCTCGTGGGTGCTCGTGCGCACGCGCCGCGGTCCCGAGGACAAGCCGCAGTGGCTGCTCGATCAAGCATCGCGACGAGTTCGCGAAGCCCGGTCACGACATCGTCGCCGAAGAGATGACCTCCGTCACGACCGGTCGCACGATGGAGGAGATCGCCGAGAACAAGCGCGGGCGCGTGTGGCACTCCAACCGCGAGCCCAAGTCTCCGCCGCCCGAGGAGAAGCGCGCAGCGCCGGCTGCAAGAACGTCGCGCACGAAAACAGCGACGCCATCCGCCTCCGCTCGCGCCGCATCCGCGAAAGCCCTCGGCAAGGGCGCGCTCGATCCCATGCTCGCCACCGTCGGCACCGACATCCCCGAAGGAAGCGACTGGACCTTCGAGCCCAAGTACGACGGCATTCGCGTGCTCGTCTACGCCACAGCCGAATCGGCGCATTTGGTCACGCGCAACGGCAAGGACAAAACCGCACAGTTCCCCGGGGTCGCCGAAGCCGCGCGCAAGCTCGCGTCGCGCAGCCGCCGCGCACTCGTCCTCGACGGAGAGATCGTCGCCCTCGACCACGGCACGCCTGCGCGCTTTCAGGAGCTGCAGCAGCGCATGCACGTGAAGGATGAGAACGCGATCGCCGGATTCGAGAACAGCGCGCCCGTCGCCCTGATGGCCTTCGATATTCTCCTCGACGGCGACGATGTCCTCGTGCACGAGCCGTGGACCACGCGCCGCGCACGTCTCGAGAAGCGGCTCGCGAAGAGCTCATCGCCCGAGCTGCGCCTCACCGATTCCGAGATCGACGCCGGCCGCGCGATGCTCGCACGCGCACGCACCGATGGCTGGGAAGGCATCATCGCCAAGCGCGTCGACGCGCCGTACCAGCCGGGCATGCGCTCACGCGACTGGCTCAAGCTCAAGCTCGAGTTCCGCCAGGAGTTCGTCGTCGGCGGTTGGACCGAGCCGCGCAACACGCGGCAACACATCGGCGCCCTCCTCCTCGGCTACTACGACCACGGTCGGCTGCTCTATGCCGGCAACATGGGCGGCGGCTTCGACAACGCGGGGCTGGCCGAGATGTACGAGCAGCTCGCGCCACTCGAACGCAAGAGCTCACCGTTCGAGGAAACACCGCGGCCCCGCGAGCCGGTACACTGGGTCACGCCGAAAATCGTGGTGGAAGCGAAGTTCAACGAGTGGACGGCAGACGGAAAGCTGCGCCAGCCGATCTACGTCGGCACCCGCGACGATAAGGATCCGCGCACCGTGAAGCGCGAAGGCACGAGCGTGCAGAAATCCGCGAAGACGAGCGCAAAGTCCGCTGCGAAAAAAGTCGTGCGCAAGACCGCCCGCACCACGGTTGCAGCAACGGCGAAGCGCACGGCCCCAGCGACGTCGCCGTCGCCGAAGAAAACCAAGACCGCGCCCGCGAAGCGCGCGCCTGCGTCACCGGCACCTTCGGATGCGAAGCAGGGCTCCGTCGAGCAGCAGCTCGAAGCCATCGAGCAGGGACGCGGCGACGGCAATGTGCAGATCAAGCGCGGAGTCTCCCTCCACGTGTCGAGCCTCGGCAAGGTCTACTTCCCCGACGATGGCTTCACGAAGGGCGATCTGATGCGCTACTACGCACGCGTCGCACCGCAGATACTCCCGGTCATGGCGGATCGACCGCTCGTGCTCAAGCGCACGCCGGAAGGCATCAAGGGCGAGGTCTTCTTTCAGCAGAAGCCGCCCGAGCACGTGCCCTCGACAATCCGTGTCGAAACGGTGGTGAACGACGACGGTGTGAGCGCCGAACGCATTGTCGGCGGCGATCTCACGACGCTGCTGTATACCGTGCAGATCGGCTGCGTCTCCGTGGATCCCTGGGAGTCCCGCATCGATTCCCTCGATGCGATGGACTACACGATTCTCGATCTCGATCCCGGACCGCGTGCAACCTTCGAGCGCGTCGTCGACGTTGGCAACTGGGTGAAGGAGGAGCTCGACGCGCTCGGCCTTCGTGCGGCGCTCAAGACCTCGGGCTCGCGCGGGCTGCACATTGTGATTCCACTTCCCTCGCGAACGCCGTACGAGGCCGGGCTGCTGCTCGCACAGCTCATCGCGACGCGAGTCGCCGAGGCGCATCCGCGCGACGCGACGGTGGAGCGGTCGGTGAAGGCGCGTCCGCCCGCAGCGGTGTACGTCGACTATCTGCAGAACGTGAAGGGAAAGAGCGTGGCCGGCGCCTACTGCGTTCGCGCCAAGCCCGGAGCCACCGTCTCGACCCCGCTTCAGTGGAAAGAACTGAACGGGTCACTGGATCCTCGCGAGCTCACCATTGAGACCGTCCCTGCTCGCATCGTAAAGCTAGGAGACATATGGAGTTCTGCGCTCAAGACGCGGAATTCCAGCGCCGCCATTCGCGCCGCCGCTGACCGATAGCACACTGAATCGTCCATTTCATGGATGATTCCCTCTCTGATCCGCCGCGCAGCTGCGGCCGGGGCGCTCGCGCTCATCGCAACGCAGTCGCTGGATGCGCAGGCGGCAGCACGCACCCAGCCCCTCGTGCGCGTGAGCGGCGTCGTCGATGGCAACACCATCGTTGAGACCGCGCGCCGATATCTCGGCGTGCGCTACGTGCTCGGAGGCACGACCCCGCGCGCGTTCGACTGCTCGGGCTTCATTCGCTACGTGTTCGCGCTCCACGGACTCGGCATGCCGCGCACGGCGCACGAGCAGGCCGCTGTCGGCTTCGCGCCCGACGAGCGGAGACTGGAGCCGGGTGACCTGCTCTTCTTCTACGGTGGACACGGCGCGCAGCATATCGCCATGTACATTGGTGGCGACTCGATCATCCATGCGTCGAGCAGCGGCCATCGCGTCATGCTCGCGCGGCTCTCCGGTACCGGTGCGCACAGAAGCTGGTTCGGCCAGCGACTGATCGCCGTACGCCGCGTGCTCCCGGCAGCCGGAACCTTCGATCTTCCTGCATCGTTGGCAATTCCGGACCCCTTCGGCAGCGGTTCGGTCGAAGATATGGCGTTCGCCCCCTCTGCCCCGCTCATCAACTGATGACTCGCGATGCCAACGGACCCGCCGGCGATGACACCCGCAGCGACGAGACCGTGCTGCTGTATAGCCGCGGGCTGCCCGGAGGTGGGATCGTCACGATCGAGGCCGTCTCGAAGGAGACGCCGGAAGTCACCGCGCGCGTGTCCGTGGAGCGCCGCATCGATCCGCAGCGCCGCGACGGACACGAGCCGCCGGTGATCGCCGAGGCGCAAGCGCCAACGCAGTCCACGGCGTTCAAGGAGCTCTACCAGATCGCGTCGGACAACGTCGCCGTCGCACGTGGACTGATCAAATGGCAGGCGAAGAAGCGGGGCGAATCCGAGCGCTGATCGAGAGCTCCCTTGCACGAGAAAACAGGAAGGCTCCCGGCGCGTGACCGGGAGCCTTCTTGTTCATCCGCCCCTTTCTCGTGCGCGACGCTAGGCTCTATTGCGATGCGGCGGCTCGTGTCCGCGCACAGCCGACGTCGCGGCGAGTGCGCGCAAGACTTCGTCATCCACCGAATGAAGCTCCCGGGCACGCACTGTCGCGACCCGCGCAGGACGATCGGGGAATGTCAGGGACTCGAGTCGCACGAGCAAACGTGCGGATCCGAATCCAATGATCATGTCCTCCGAGACCAGGCGAGCGACGACCGTGACCAGCCATCGAGTGCCGTCATCGAGCGTGACGACGCGGGCCGGATCAATGGGTTCAACCGGTGTATATACCGGCGCGCTGCCATTCGCGTTCCCGCTTGGTGAATTGCGGGACGAAGGTACACGGCGAATGCTGCGGTGAGCGCCCATGTCGGCTCCTGATTTTCCTTAGGCACATTCTTGCAACTATAGAATAACGGTTTGCAAGACACGGGCCTCTCAGGAGCGGTCAAGATTCAGTCACGGCTGTGCGACGATCAGGCGCTGAACCGAACTCCACGCCTGCTCCCTCGGCGCTTCTTCGGGGCGTAGCGGAAGAGCTGCGCCGGCCGGCCGCGTCCCTCGCTGCGCCATTCATCCGTGGGCTCCACCAGCCACGCCGCGTGCAGCGAGCGCCGGAAGCTCGCCTTGTGCAGGCGCCTTCCAAGCAGAAGCTCGTATATCTCCTGCAGTTGCGTGAGCGTGAAGGTGACGGGCAGGAGATGGAACGCAATCGGTGACTGGTCCAGCCGGGTGCGCATCGACGTCAAAGCGCCCTCGAGCATCGCACGCTGCCGCGGAGGCAGTGGTGGCAGATCATCCACCGAGTGCCACACTTCGTCGCCCTCCACCGTTTCACTCGTCGCTCTGTCCACCAGCGCGAGAAACGCGACGGACAACGCCGCGCCCGACGGGTGCCGGCGGTCGTCACCAAAAGCGGACAGCTGCTCAACCAGAGTCGGCGACGAACCCAGAGTCTTTTTCGAGATCCTGGCGGCCTCGTCGTCGATCGTCTCCCCCGCGCGGAGCGGTCGCCACGGCAACTGCCATCGCTCACGCGACTTGGCTGGCGCACGCTCGAGCAACACCATGAGCCTGCGGCGCCCCGGCGTTAGAACAACCACATCTATGGAGGGAGCCCCGGAGGGGGCCGCTGGACGAGCCGTCCGACGCGATCCGGACCGTGCGGCCGAGGTGCGAGAAGCCATGCCGCTATTTAGTCGCTAGTCGCGACTAATGTCAAGGACCTGGGATCGTGATCGGAAGTTTTCCGCCCATCGGTACAATTCCCATCACCGCACGTGCCGCAGCACTCTGTGAAACCGGAAAACCGCCCCACGCCACGACGTATGCGGAGACATCGGGAATTTCCTGCAGGAGATACGGGTTTCCGAACGCCACGATCACCGGATGCAATTTGCGGCGCTGCAGCTCTTCCACGAAGTCCGCGAATGGCCGCCCCGCGCTCACCGTCGTCACGGCAGAGCTGTGCCCGATATACGAGCTCACGAGAATGACGTCCGCCGAGTCTGCGATCGAGAGCAGGCGGTAGAAGTCCGGACGGTCGGCGTCCGCGTCGACATACTCTGGACGTAGTGCCGGGAACGTCTTCCGCAGCTCGCCGTCGAACGTGGCGCCCGCGCCGAGGTCTGATCGGTGCGCGTACGTCACGGAGAGAATGCGTGCGGCGTGATTGAGCCGGCCGAGCGGCAGCTGATGGGCGCTGTCGCGTACGAGCGTGATCGACCGCTCCGCAGCCGTGCGCGCAATCGCCGCATCCGCGGAATCCCCAACCACGGCGCGCGCGCTGTCGAGATCGACCAAGCGCCGGGTCCGCAGCCCGAGCCGCGCTTTGATTGCGAGTATGCGTCGCACCGACTCGTCGAGCCGCGCCTCGGTGTACCGCCCGCTCGTCACCCCCGCGACCACCGCATTGACGGTCGTCGCCACATCCTGCGGCTGCAGAAGCACGTCCGCCCCCGCCGCCACCGCCATCTGGGCCGCGTTCGTCGGACCGTACGTTGCCAGCACACCCTGCATGTCCATCGCGTCCGACACGACGAGCCCGCGAAAGTGCATTTCGTCGCGCAATAGCGACGTCAGCACGTTGTGCGAGAGCGTTCCGGGCGCACCGCTCGAGTCCAGCGCCGGCATCGATCCATGAAAGGTCATGATCGCGCCGACGTTCGCCTTCACCGCCGCGTTGAACGGCACGAGCTCCACGCTGTCCAGTCGCGCGCGCGACACCCGCACCACAGGCAGCGCGAGATGCGAGTTCGTCCCCGTATCTCCATGCCCCGGAAAGTGTTTGCCCGTGGCGATCATCCCGTGCTCCTGCACTCCGCGAATGAACGCCGCGCCAAGCTGAGCGACGAGCGCGGGCTCCTCGCCGAAGGAACGGGTGCTGATCACCGGGTTCGCAGGGTTGTTGTTCACGTCGAGGATCGGTGAGAAATCGATGTGGAATCCGATCGCCCGCCCCTCGATGGCGGTGATCCGCCCCTGCTCGTACGCGAGCATCGTGTCGCGCGTCGCGCCGATCGCCATTCTCCGGCGGGAAGAGCACCGCCCCACCCAGGTCGATGCCGTTCGGGAGGAAATAGCCGCCGCGGGCGCGGTACCCTGCGCCGAACTCGAGATCGCCGCCAACGAGCAGCGGCAGATCGCTCATCCGCTGCAGCGCGTTGAGCTTCGCCGCGATCTCCAGCGGCGAGCCCACCGACATGATGATCCCGCCCACGTGTTGCTGCGTGATCCAGCCGCTGATCTTCCGCCATTGGGGCGCATCGGCGGCCACGTAGTCGCCGAACACCTGCGGCCACACCATCTGCGCCGCCTTATCGCGCAACGACATCCCCGCGAGCTCGCAATCCGCCCACTCGGCGTCGCTCTTCGAGCTGCATTGCGATGTGTGCGGGCGTCCATCAGCCGCAGGCGGAAGCGCGGCTTCGCGGGCCGCGGCGGATGAGCGACAGGCCGCGGCCAGCAATACGGCGGACAGCAGCGCGCGCGAACGGTTTCGCGCCGGCTCCCGCCATCCGGTCTTCACCAGTTGATCGTGCCCTGCTTGCTCGTGTCCACCTGCTCCTCCTTCCCGGTCTTGAACAGGAAGGTCTCCATGTTCTTGGTCAGGAATTGGCGCGCCTGCGGATCCATCAGATTGAGCCCGTAGTGATTGATCAGCATCGTCTGCTGCTTCAGCCACAGCTTCCAGCACTCGCTGCAAATCTCTTCCTGCGCACGGGCGCCGAGCGGCCCGGGCAGCGGTGGACGCTCGAGCCCCTCGCGCGTGTTGCCGCAGCGAGTGCACGTCACTTCAGCCATTGTCAGTCTCGTAATCGAGGATCGCGCGCGCTCAGGCGCGTGCGTAGCGGATCTTCGCCAGGCGCACCGCCGCGAGCATGCGGATGTACACCCAGCCAATGTCGAACTCGTACCACTTGGCCTTGAACTTGGCCGAGTGCGGATCTGCGTGGTGGTTGTTGTGCAGCTCCTCACCGCCGAGCCAGATCGCTATCGGCGAGATGTTCCGGCTCTCGTCCTTCACATCGTAGTTGCGATAGCCGAGCGCGTGTCCGACACCGTTGATGATCCCCGCGGCCCAGAACGGGATCCACAGCATCTGCACCGCCCACACGAGGGGGCCGATGTAGAAGCCGAACAGGTAGATGTCGATCGTCAGCATGACCACAATGCCGAGCCAGTTGAGCCGCGCCAGCACGTAGCGCTCGAGCCAGTCGTTCGGCGTCCCCTTTCCGTACTTCTCGAGAATGCCAGGCTCGCGTACCGCCTGGCGATAATAGAACGCGCCCTTCAGGATGATCTCGCGCAGCCCCTCCATTACCGGAGAATGCGGGTCACCCTCGCGATCCGCGAACGCGTGATGCTTCCGGTGGCACGCCACCCACTCCTTCGTCACGATCGACGTCGACAGCCACAGCCACACCCGCATCGGGATCTCGGCCAGCTTGCTGAACGTCACGCCACGGTGTGTTTGCGCGCGATGCAGAAAGAGCGTGACACAGACGTTCGTGAAGTGGCCGGCGACGATCACGAAGAGCACCGGCTTCCACCAGTGCGTCGCCCACATTGCGAATCCTGGCATTGCGTCCTGACCTGAAAATGAAGAACGAAGGTGAACCGTCCGTCGGGAACGGCGGGGGAACACTGGTTCGGCTACGACAGGGCTGGCATGCGCGCGCGAAATGTCCCGGCTTCCAATCTACTGCCCGAAGAAACCAACAGCCAACAGCGCGCTACAACGTCCGGCAGACTACCCAGATCGACAGTAGCGCTGCCGTTGCCGACCAAGATCTAAGGTTGCGCTGCTGCTGAGCTTATCGCCGTTCCGCCGGTCACGATTCCGGGCTTGTCAGGCGCAGGCGCACTCCCCCACGTGTCGTTCGAGGGATTGAAGTCGGGGACGGTGCCATCCGGCCAGAGCCTCACCCCAGCCAGTGGCGAGCGCACAGGGATGGTGGCGGTATAACGGTCGCCGAGAAACCACACGTCCACGGGGAGCTTCACATCCTGCGTCGTTCCGTCGGCGAGCTTGAGTCGGAGCTCCACGGGAAACGGGATCGACGTGTGCTTGCGCAGCTGGATCATCGCGAGGCTTCGTCCGTCGCTCGATACGGTTGCCGCGCTGTCGATCCCAATGTCGAGCACATCGTTGGTGTAGAAGAAGCCGCGCCAGAACCATGACAGGTCTTCGCCGGTCGAGCTCTCGACCGAACGGAAGAAATCGGCCGGCGTCGGATGCTTGAACGCCCAGGCGGCTGCATAATCACGGAATGCCTGATCGAACGCCGCGCGGCCCACCACGTGATTGCGAAGGGAGAGCAGCACCGCGGCCGGCTTGCGGTATCCGATCGCGCCAAGCGCGGCCGGAGGAACGCGGTCGGGCGGCGTCATCAGCGGACGCTGCTCGCCGGTGAGTATGCTCTGCTGCCAGTCACCCATGTAGGTGGGCCACTGATAGTTGTGCGGAAAGCGCAGCTCGTTCGAGAACGTGTTGATGTACGTGTTGAACCCCTCGTCCATCCACGCGTACCGCCGCTCGTTCGAGCCGACGATCATCGGAAACCACTCGTGTCCGTGTTCGTGATCGAGCGTCGCGAACACGCCGTTCGGATCGGTCTCCTGTGTCGCGTAGTTCACGAACACGAGCATTGGATACTCCATTCCTCCCACCGGGCCGGCGACCGACGTCGCCTGCGGATACGGAAATGGCAGCACGAACTGCGAGTAGGTCCGGATCGTCCACTGCGTTTCCTCGGCCGCGTGCGTCCATTCGGGGCCGGCCTTCGGCCACTCGTAGTACGCCTGCGTGAGCACTCCCTTCCAGCTCGTCGCGTCCCAGCGGAAGTCAGGTGCGCCGGCCCACGCCACGTCGCGCACGTGCTGCGCACGGAAGCGCCACGTCTTCGTGCCCTGCGTCGAGACCGGCCGCGACTCCGCCTCGGTGATGACGCGAACGATCGAGTCGCTGTGCGCCGCCGTCGCAAGCCGCGCCCGCTGCGCCGCGGTCAACACTTCCTGCGGATTCTGCAGCACACCGCTCCCCGCCACGACGTAGCCGGCGGGTACCGTCACCGAGAACGTGATGTCCCCATACTCGAGATAGAACTCGCCCTGTCCCAGGTACGGATCGGTATTCCACCCTCGTACATCGTCATACACATCCACGCGCGGATACCACTGCGCGATCTCGTACAGCGGACCATCGCGCGCCATGCGATCGGATCCGTGTTCAGGCACTGCGAAGCTGTAGTCCATCGCGATCGTCACCTTCCCGCCGTGCGGCGCGAGCGGCTCCGCGAGCTGCACCTTCATCTGCGTGCCGCGCACGTCCGGCGTCGCACGCGTGCCGTTCGTGACGAGATTCTGAATGTCGTATCCACCTTCGAAGCCGCGGTCGCCGAACCGTGTGTCCTCAGGAAAGAGATACGATCCCGCGCTCCCCGCCTTGTACAGATTCTGATCGAGCTGCATCCACACGAAGCGCAGCGTGTCGGGCGAGTTGTTCGTGTACGCCAGCGTGACGTGCCCCTTGAGCGTATGCCGCGTGGTGTCGAGCGTCGCGACAATGTCGTAGTCCGCGCGCTGCTGCCAATAATCCGGCCCCGGGTGCCCATCCGCGCCGCGCACCCGGCTCGACGACGGCCAGTCCATGCGATCCAGCCGCGCGAACGGATCCGGTCTCGTTGCGAGACGCGAGGCGCCCTCCGGCTGCGGAGCGCGCACGACCGGCACCGTCAACGATTCGACGCGCACCGGTGCAGGCGATACCGCGGGTGACGCCTGCTGGGAAGGATGCGAGGCTGGCGAGCACGCGACCGCACTCGCGACGGCAAGCAGTACAGGGACACGCACGGGATACCTGGCCATAAAAAGGGATTCGAGTCCTATCGCGACAATTTAGCAAAGCGCACGTGCTCACATAGCGGCCGCATCATTGGCGCGCGGCACTTGCTCGCGCGACCGCTCTTCCGTACCCTCCCATCGTGCCCACCACATCTTCTCGCGCGCCTGCAACAATGCTCCCCGGCCACGCCACCGCCGAGGGCACCTCTCGCTTTCGCACGCGCGTCGCCTCCAAGCTCGCGCCCGACTTTCTCCGTCCGCTCGCCCCCAATGGCGTGCTCGTCTCCTCCATCGGCCTCGGCAGCTATCTCGGTGAGTGCGACGACGCGGACGACAACCGTTACGCAGACACCGCGCACCACGCGATCGCGACGGGGATCAACCTGCTCGACAGTGCGATCAACTATCGGTGCCAGCGCTCCGAGCGCGCTTTCGGCAAAGCGCTCTCGCGCGCGGTGCGAATGGAGACGGCATCGCGCGACGAGCTCGTGGTCTGCACGAAGGGCGGCTACATCCCGCTCGACGGAACGCAGCCCGCGAAACGCGAAGACTATCTCGACTACGTGCGACGCGAGTATCTCGATCCCGGAATCATGCGTGCCGAGGACATCGTCGCCGGCGGTCACTGCCTCACTCCCGCATTTCTCGAGAACCAGATCGCGCGCAGCCGCGCGAATCTGGGACTTCACACGATCGATCTCTACTACCTGCACAACCCCGAGCAGCAGCTCGATGCCATAGACGCCGCGGAGCTCGAGCGGAGAATCTGCGCGGCGTTCGAGATGCTCGAGGAGCGATGTGCGGCGGGCGAGATCGGTGCTTACGGTTGCGCAACGTGGAACGGCTTGCGCACGCCTCCGAACGAGCGCGGTCATCTCGAGTCTCGAGATGCTCGTGCGATGCGCGCGCAATGCGGGTGGGGCGGATCATCACTTTCGCGTGGTGCAGCTGCCCATCAACCTCGCACTCAGCGAGGCAGTGCGCGCACCCACGCAGCGCGTGGGCGATCGCGACCTCACGCTCCTCGAGGCTGCGTCCGAGCTGGGCGTCGCCGTCGTCGCGAGCGCGACACTCCTGCAATCCAAGCTGGCGAGCAGACTCCCGCAGCAGATGCGTGAGGCGATTCCGGGCCTCGCGACCGATGCGCAGCGCGCGATCGCTTTCGTCCGCGGGCTGCCGGTAGTCGCGAGCGCGCTCGTCGGCATGCGGAGCGCGGGGCACGTTCGCGAAAACCTCGGTGCCGCGCGCCCCGCGCACTGATCAGGCGGGAGCGCTGCTCCGCGTTCGGGCGTCCACGCTCTGCGCGCCCGAGATCCCCGCGACCCCTCCTCGCGTGAGCGTCAATACCGAGAGCTCCGCGCGCGCGCCGATCCGGAAAGGAATTCCCCAATAGTTGGTTCCGGGGCTCACGTAGAGCAGCGAGTCGCCACGCGCGTATGGACCCATCGCGAGCGCGAGGAATGCACTCGCGAGACTCCATCCCGTGCGATTGATCGAGAACTGTCCCCAGTGCG
This sequence comes from uncultured Gemmatimonadaceae bacterium, assembly GCA_963792685.1. Lineage (GTDB taxonomy): Bacteria > Gemmatimonadota > Gemmatimonadetes > Gemmatimonadales > Gemmatimonadaceae > FEN-1250. Next base: position 929,471 of record CAWBWW010000001.1, read on the forward strand.
TGTGGCCGCTCAATGTGAGCGGCACCCCGGCGCTCGCGAGAGGAGGCCAGAGCGCGGGGTTGTGCGCGAGCCCGATCGCGAACGCCCCGCGCGGGATCGACGCGAGCGTCGCCGCAATGTCCGGCGCCGGCACACCGGGAGCCGCAACACGCCCTGCCGCCGGATCGCCCGTGCCCGCGATCGCGAGCGTCACGCCGTTGTGCTGGAGCACGCGGCTCTCGTTCACCAGCACCTCGTGTGACAGCGCGCGAAGTCTTGGCAGCACCTCGCTCCACCCCGCGTACACCTCGTGATTGCCGGCGACGATGTACACGCCGAGGGGTGCGCGAAGATCTCCGAGTGTCTGATCGTAGATGCTCACGTCGGGGGCGAAGTCGTCGATGAGATCTCCGACCACCGCGATGAGGTCCGGCCTGGCTTCGCGCGTCGCTGCAGCGATGCGCGCGAGTCGCGCGCGCGAGGTGTGCGGACCGATGTGCGTATCGCAGATCTGTACGATGCGAAGTCCGTCCAGCGCCTCGGGGAGCGATGGAAGCGTGACCGTGAGCTGCGCGACGAGCAGCCTGCGCGATTGCATATAGCCGATCAGTGCGAACAGCGTGTACACGATCGCGATCCCGACGATCGCATCTCGCCCGGCGATCGCCGCAGCACCGAAGGGAAGGCCGCAGATGGTGGCCAGGAGCCCGCCGAGCGCGCTCAGGATGAGCAGGAGCTGCGCGTACCACATGGGGCGAAAGACGAACAGGCGGATCGCCTTCCCCGGATAGTGCGTGCTTCCGCGGCTGCGGAAGAGGAAGATCAGCGGCACCACCGTGAAGGCGAGTGCCGCGACGGCAATCGTCAGCCACCCGCCGACCACAGGGGCGAGGAGCGCACCGACGATCAGCCAGCTGCCAACGAAGACGGAGAGGAACACCGTGAGCGCAGTGCGCTGCGCGCGCACGAGTGCGGCGCGCGCGCCGGGGGAGCCTGAAGAGCTCATGCGACTCCGCCGGCGCGTGCGATGCTACTTGGAGATCGTGACCGGCGTGACGGCCACGTGCAGGTTGTGGTTCACGCGAAGTCCCGCGATGCCCTCCGTCGGAAACTTCGACTTGGGCTCGGCCGCCACGAGATTCCCGTTCACGACGAAATGCACCGTGTCGGCCGCGACGTGCACGGTGATTTTGTAGGTCGCCTTTCCGCTCGCGTCCTCTTTCGGGAGCTTCGGGCTCGCCGTCCAGTCGACCACGGAGGTCGTGTTCTCTCCGTTGCGCGTCTTGATCAGGTACTCACCCGTGCCGCGGATCACAAAGTAGCCGTAGCTCTGCTTGGCCGGATCGGTGAGGTTCTTGCCGCCCAGGAACACGCCGTACGCCTCCGGATGTTTCGGCTTCTCGAGCTGGTCGATGGTGGTCGAAACCTGGTACTGCCCCGAGGCGCTGTCCTTTGGCGCGAAGACGATGTGCGCAGGCCCGGTCTGAATCTCCCACCGCCCACCGGTCGCCGTGTACTTCGCGTCCGTGATCTTCGCGCCCGCGTTGTCCGTGACGCCCGTGTAGCCGGCCGGGACGCCCGTCCCTGCAGCCGACTTGTCGGCATCCATGTGCATGCCCTTCATGCCCGTATCAGCGGTTGCGGCCGCGGGCGATGCAGCCGGAGCCACGGCAGCAGTCGTGGTATCTGCAGTCGTGCCATCGGCCTTTCCCTTCGCGCACGCGGCCATCACGGCCGAGCACGCTCACACACCAGAATTTGCGCACGATCCCTCCCGTTGTTGTTGTTCGGACTCCGGAAAATATAGCGCGTGACTGTCACAGCGACGCGACGACGTCTGGCGTGCAGACTCGCCGCGGTACATACTCACTGCGTAGCCACTGGCTGCGCGCGTCGCTGCGCACGCGTGCGTCAGGGAATTGCCGTGAAGGCTGCGCAGTGCAGCGGTCAACTATTCATCACGCGGAGCACATCGTATGGCGACCAAGAAAAAAACGGCTCGCAAGTCGGGTTCCCGTAAGAAGGGCGCGACGAAGAAAAAGAGCGCATCCAGGAAGAGTGCGAAAAAGGGGAGCGCACGTCGTGGAGGCGGGCCGCGCGTAAAGAGCTCCACCAGGAAATCCGCGAAAAAGAGCGCGCGTAAGGCAACGAAAAAATCCGCGAAGCGCGTGACGAAAGCGGCGTCGGTGAAGCGTCCGGCAAAGCGCCCCGCGAAGCGCAAACAGTCCGCCGTCGCGCGCGTCAAGCGTGTCGCCACCGAGGTAGGTGTGCAGGCGATGGACGCCGGCAAGTCCGTCGTCGAAGAGGCGAAGGTCATCACCGAGCGTGTCTACGACTTCACCTCGGACGCAATCAACAAGGTCACCTGACCGCAGCTCCGCCGCACGGCTCGGCGAACGGGGACAGCGCTATGCTGTCCCCTTTTCGCGTTCGCCATCGCACCCGCATGAGCCAGTTGCGCACGAGCGCCGCAACGCGATCGCGGCAGAAGTCCACCGTGAGCACGTGTCCGCACCCGGTGAGCATCTCGAGCTGCTTCGTGCCGGCACCGAGCACGTCGAACGCGCGACGAGCCACCGCCTCGGTGAGGCGATTGTCTTCCCGCGACTGCACGTAGAGCGTTGGCGCCGTAATGCGTGCGAGCGACGCGCGCGCCACGTCGGCCATCGCAATGAGCTCGCGCACGAGCTGCGGCGTCGTCGCGCCGTACGCGAGCGCCTCCGCGCGCGCTTCGGGATCGAGGATCGATCGAGCACCCTCGCCTCCCACGTAGGGCAGCACCAAACCGATCGCAGGCGCCGCGCGCACGAGCACGCGCAACACGGGCGGCGAGTCCACGTACGGCGCGAGCAGCACGAGCGCCGCGAGCTCCGGATCATTCGCGGCAATCGCCGCGGCAAGCGCGCCGCCGAGCGAGAGTCCAACGAGCGCGACACGCGTGTGCCGCGCGCGCATCGCGGCGTGCGCGTCTCGCGCGGAGGCGAGCCACTCGCTCCCGCTCGATGCCGCGAATGCCTTGAGGGTACGTCCGTGCCCGGGCAGCAATGGCACGTCGACATTGAATCCCGCCTCGCAAAGCACGCGCGCCAGCGAGCCGAGCGTCTGCGGGGTATCGCCGAAGCCGTGCAGCAGCACGACTCCCATTGACGCGCCCGGAGCAACGAGTGAGATCGGCTCCGCACCAGGGATGATCCCCTGTGGTCCGGTGGGAAGCCGGCGATCGACGCGCCGCTCGTGGCGGCCGCGAACCCAGGCTCCCCACGCCCACGCGACCAGCACGATCGCCGGAACGATCAGGAGCGCCGCAAGCATGACCGTCACGCGCGCGCGCTCGAGCAGCTGAAACCGGATACAAAAGAAACGGGGGCGGAAGCCGTCAGGCTGCCGACCCCCGTTCTCGCATCCCCCCCACGAGGACGCAATTCGCTTACTTGGATGTCGTCACCGGCGCGCGTCCCCAACGCTCCACCGGCCCACTTCATCTCTCGGTGTGAGTACTTTGCAACTCCCGCGCCACTCCGCTCTCGGGATGCCCATCACGCAGCTCACGCAACGGTATGGAAACCCTTCACGCGCTGCGCGCTAGTGAAGGTGGCGGCGGTCACGGCGGTGAGCTGCCACGCGCGCACCATTGCCGCTCCCACCGCGTCTGCTTTCTCCGCACGGGCGATCGCGAGCATGGAGGAGCCCGCGCCGCTCAACGTCGCGCCGATCGCACCCGCCTCCATTGCCGCCGCCGCCACTGCGTCGTAGCCACGCACGAGCCGCCGGCGATGTGGCACGTGCAGCACGTCATTGAGCGCCGCAGCGAGCATATCCTCATCGGCAGTGGCGAGCCCGCGCACGAGTGCCGCTCCCTTCGCGGCTGCGTGGACCGCGGTCACGTGCGGCACGACATTCGGCAGCGCCTCGCGCGCCCGCCGCGTCTCGAGCACGAACTCGGGCACCGCGAAGGCGAATGCCAGGGAGGGATGTACGTCGAGCGGCGACACGATCACCTTCCCCGCATGCGTGAGCGCGAGCGTCGCTCCTCCGAACACCGAGGGGCACACGTTGTCCGGGTGCCCCTCGAGTGCCGTTCCCACCTCTGCGATGCCGAACGAGTCCAGCCCGAGTCCCAGCATCTCGTTCGCGAGCGCGGCACCCGCGACGAACGCGGCCGCAGACGAGCCGAGTCCGCGCCCCACGGGTATTTCTGACGTGACGGTGAATCGCAGGCGCTCCGGCAACCGCCACCTTCTTCGCGCCCGCCGCAGCCCGAAACGCGAGATAGATCGCGTCGTGCGCATCGCGCGTGGTGAGCGAGGCCAGCGTCCCGGAGCGCACGAACTCCGGATCCGGCGAGCCTTCGGTGCCCTGCCGAACGCTGGCGGTGAGCCACCGGTCGACCGCGACCCCCACGCAGTCGAAGCCTCCACCCAGATTCGCGGCGGAGGCGGGAACACGGACGGCGGCGGTACGATCGATGGCAGTCACGCGAGAAGGCTAACTGCGCACCCCTGCTCCGTGAAGCGCGCGTGCACGGTGCGCGTGGTGCTAGGCCTCGCGGCGGTACACCGCGCTCACGGGCGCGCTCTCTTCGAAGTCGCTGAGCGCCGGGCGCGTCGCCGGAGCGAGCCGCATGCACGAGCTTGTCGAGATCCGAGATGTACAACCCACCTCCCTCGCGCCGCACCAGTCCCTCCGCGCACAGCCGCCCGAGCACGAGCGAGATCGATTCGCGCGTCGCCCCAACGAGCTCGCCGAGGAGCCGGCGGGGGACCGGCGGGACGGCCGCGCCGGCGCGCATGTCATGACTCTGAGCGAGCCGCACGAGCGATGCGATCAGCCGCTGTTCGACGGTAAGCATGGCGTGCTGACCGAACTTGACGAGGAGCGCCGTCCTCTCGGCCATGATCTGTCGCAACAGTATCAAGGCAGTGGCGGGTTGCTCTCGCAACATGGCGCTGAATCGCGACGAGCTCAGATGCAGCGTCTCGCTCTCCTCCTCCGCGCGCGCCTGGCTCGCGTAGACTGCGGAACCCTCCAGCCCCTCGCCGCCGAACGTCTCACCAGGCGTCGCCACCCACGGCACGAAGCTCCGCCCCGCGCCCACCTGGTTGCGCAGCACCACCTGCCCGCGGAGCACCACGAAAAATCCCGTCAGCCGCCGAGCCCTGCTCGTAGATCGTGAATCCAGCGGGCCAAGACGTCCGGGCTCCGAAAGCGGCAATTTGATCCCGTTGCTCGCGAGCGACCCGAGTGATTTCTTTCATGAAGACGGTCGGCATAGCCATGGCACACCAGTTTTGCCTGAACATTGCACGCTGGCAACCATGCCGCATGTCGGTATGCCGTCTCGCAATGTACGGGCCGTAAAGTGAGCGGGCACAGCGGTTTCCCTCATTTCGTGGTCTCCAGAAATGTCCAGCGCCGCACCACGAAATGCCGATCCTGGGCACCCCGTTCATCATCCTCGGCGCCGACGCCGTGCTGGGTGCATTGCCCGCATCGCCGGTCCAACTGGCACACGCCTGCCTGGCGCTCGGCTTCGAGCTCGCCGCGCCCGCGACGTGGGGCGATGAGCTGATCGCGGAGGGCTGCCTCGATCGGCTCGCGGGCTTCGAGCATGCCGACCGCCGTCATGTGTAGTTGCCCGCTCGTCACCGAGCGCCTCACGCGCGCGAGCACGATGCTCGAGCCCTTCATGCTCACGTTTCTCGCACCCCCGGTCGCGACCGCGCGCTACATCCGCGCCGCGTACCAGGGACAAACGCTCCACATCACGTACGCCGGCGCATGCCCCGGTGCCGAACGATGAGCCGATCGACGCACGCCTGCTCCCCTTCCGAGCTGCTCGAGGCCTTCGTCGCGAACGGTATCGTGCTCGAGCACACAGCCGAAGAGTTTCGACGCGCTCGTTCCACTCGACCGGCGCCGCTTTTTTTCGCTCCCGGGCGGCGCGCCTTCACGCGATCACGTCGAGCGGAGCGCACAACGCGCGTTCATCGAGCTCCCCGGAGACGATGTGGTGCTCGAGCTCTCGCAGCAGCTGATCGAGCAGACACCCGCGTTGATCGATCTCGCCGTGCCACTCGGATGCGCGTGCGCGGGCGCGGGCGAGCATGCGCTTCGCGGCAAGCCGCGCTCAGGACTGCTGCTGCTCGAGCCTCCACGTGCGCGCCAGAAAGTCCTCGATCCGTCGCTGCAGATCGACGTCTCGCTGCCATTCGTCGATGCGTGTGCCCACCACGCCGAACCAGAGGAAACGCCGGCGCCGCTCGAGGTCCATGCCGCGGCAGATACGATCGCCCCCGTCGTAGAGCCGGAGCGCATCGTGCACGCCGACGTCGTCGCGTACGCCGAGCACTCTACGGACATGATGCCTCGCCACCGAGCCACCGTGTTCCGCGCAGCAGCCTCTGCTCCGCGTGTCACGACGGAAAGCGGAGAGCTCGTGCCGCGCGCCGCACTCTCCGCAATCCGGCGCGCACTCGCGCGCATGGCTGCGCGCAAGGCGCGACGCCAGCCCAAGCTGGAGCGCGGACGGCGCGACCACGCGATCGAGCCGCGTGATCCACTGAACCGCGCGAGTGCTCGCACGCCGCGATCGCTCGCGATCTCCGCCGTGGACCTCCCGCGCCCCGCTCCACCTCCCCCGCCCTCGCGCCATCGGCCGCGCACGATGCTCGGGCTCTAGCCCGCCGTCGCTTCTCCCGGGGGTGGGGCGGTTTGTCATTCTGACAATCCATCGCGCTCAGGGTGACAGCCCCCGCTCCTCGCGGGATTACGCATTTGTCACTCCGGCAACTTTCAGCTGGTACGTCCCCTGCTTTTCCCCGCACGTGCGCACCAACTGGCGCATTGAAAACGGAGAAGCGCACCATCGGGTGACGTCTTTCCTTTTCGTCAACTTTCGAGGAGGAATTCCCTATGATGACCGTACGCCCTCTCAGCCCCGCACTCGATCGCATGTTCTCGCTCAACCGCGAGCTCGATCGCGCATTCGGTGAAGCACTCGCGGGCACCGGCAGCCGCGTGTGGCATCCTGCCACGGATGTCATCGAACAGGCCAACGACTATCTCATCACGCTCGAGCTTCCAGGTGTTCGCCCCGATGCGGCCGAGGTCGTGTTCGAGCAGAACACGCTGACCGTTCGCGGAACGAAGTCGCCCACCGTCCAGCCCACGGAAGACACGGAGCTTCGCATCTACACGGCGGAGCGCGTGAGCGGCGCGTTCGAGCGCAGCTTCCGTCTGCCGGAGTTTGTCGACGGCAACGGAATCCAGGCGACGTTCGACAACGGAGTGCTGTCGATCTCCATCCCGAAGAAGCCGGCGTCGCAGCCTCGCAAGATTCAGATCAACGCGAGCACGCCCGCCGTCGCCGGGTGAGCGATCCGGCACGTGGAGCGCGGCCACGCCGCGCTCCACGGCCACGCTACAGGTTGAGCGCCTCGCGCGCTCCCGTGATCACGAACTGCGTCGCGACAGCAGCGAGCAGCAGCCCCATGATGCGCGTCATCACGCGGATGCCGGTCTGCCCCATCACCGTCACCAGGCGGTCGCCCGCGCGCAGCGTGAGCCAGCAGATGATCGCGGTGAGCCACACCGATCCGTACACGGCCACGTTTCCAAAGATCGTGTGCGATTGCCCGGCGAGTACCATCACCGTGGAGATTGCGCCGGGACCCGCGAGCATCGGCATCGCGAGCGGTGTGAGCGCCACGTCTTCCTTCTCCTGTCCCTCGACGATCTCCTCCGTGCTCTCCTGCGTCGTCCGCTCGCCGCGCAGCATGTCCATCGCCACGAGCCAGAGGATCAGTCCACCGGCAATGCGAAATGCCGGCAGCGTAATGCCGAAGACCTTGAAGATCTCGGTGCCGGCAATGCCGAACACCGTCATGAGAAGACCGGCAGCGATGCACGACCGGAGGGCGGTGCGCTTCCGCTGATCTGGCGATTGGCCCTGCGTGATCACGAGATACGTCGGGATCACGGCCACAGGGTCCACGATGAACAGCAGCGACGTGAACGTGACGAGCGCGAACTGCAGATAGTTCATCATCGGTCGTCGTACTCGTGCAGCGAGGCCTCGAGCGCGTCGCGTAGCCGCTGCTCACGGTCAGCACCTTCCGGTACGCCCGACGCCGCCACCGCGAACTGCTCCAGCATCTCCTGCTCCACGAAGCTCGGCTTCACCTCGACGCCGAGCTCTTCGATGGCCCGAACGGCCAGCCGCCGCAGAAGCGCACGCGTCTCGGGCTCGAGCGCAGCCAGCCCCGCGGGGTCGCGCGGCAATGGCTCGAGCGGATTCCGCGCGCGCTGCGGTGCGTCACGCACGGCGCCCACCTTCGCGAACTTCACGACGAAGGAGCCAGGCGTGTGCTCCGACACTTCGCTGATCACACCCCGGCGGCGGAGCGCTGCGAACAGCTGCACGATCGACTCGCGCACGACGGACACGCCATCCGGGCTGTTGTTCCCGCGCCCCGTGATCACGAGCGCTTCCGTAGCGCGACTCATCTCGACGCTCGCGCAGCCAGTTTTCCGCACGCCGTACCGCCTGATCGCGCGACGGATGATGGGTGCGGAGATTGAGCGTACGGTCCGCGCCGAAGCGCATCTCGTCGAGTGCCTGGTGCAGCCCCGATGCCCGCGGGCGGCTCACGTCGGGCCGCTCGGCGTGAGATCCCGGAAATGGCGCCGAAGCTGGACGCTGCAGCGGATGCGCATGCAGGAAGCTACAGTCTCCGTGCCCACATGTCAGCGGCACACGGGTCCCACAAACGAAACGAGCCGCCCCATGTGTGAGGCGGCTCGCTCGTCGACTGCGGTCGGTGCTAGAACGTCAGACCAACACTGATCGGAAGCATCTGGAACTTTGGGTTGTTCCCGTTGTTCGAGAAGTCGCTTCCCTTCAGGAACACGTAGTGATAGCGGGCCTCGACGAACGGCGAGAGGCTGCCGACGTTGAACTTGAATCCCACACCACCATTCAGTCCGAACTTGGTCTCGCTGCCGTTGCTGCTATAGTCGACGCCGTCAAACGTGCCAGACGTCTTGAAGTTGTACACGCCCACACCGGCAAGCACATAGAACTTCAGCGTTTTGCCGGAACCGATGTTGGCGACTGCATCCGCGGTGCCGTGCAAATCGCGGAGATGAACGCCGCTCACACCTTTCACTCCGAACTGATGCCACTGACCGTCGATACGAAGTCCGACCGGAGAGTTGGCGAAACCGAAATTCACGAGCGCGCCCGCATGCCAGCCCGTGTTGACGATATCACTGAACCCGCTCGTGGGCAGGCTGACGCCACCAAGGATACCGAACTGGATCGGCGTCTTGTTCGCCATCTCACTCGTCTCCTGCGCAGCGGCACTCCCGCTCGACAACAGAGTGAACCCCAGCACAGCAGCACCCGTAAGAATACGCTTCATAATTTCCTCGCTTCCTTTATTAGATGGTCACGTACGCGACGACTGAACGAGTGTCGCATTCGTACCAGAAAGCAAAAAAGAAGCCGCTCTCCCCGGGAACAGAGGTCTCTTGATGTGTCGCGTCCGCTACAATCCTCTTTCAGCGGACGCAGTGTGATACGCAGCGCACTCCGTTCGTGAGACTCACGTCATCACCGCCGCGATTGCGCCCGTAAACGCTCGTGTATCATCCCGCGAATGAGTATTGGCTCGAATGCAATACTGCCCGCGCTCACGCACGCCGAAGTTGGCGCCGTGATCGCGGGCAGCAAGAAACAATTTTCTGGTACTACACCTGCACTGACTCGTGAGTTCCTCGGTACTCGCTCAACCATCCGGCGTGCACGGTCAACTGGCTAGAAGGTGATGCCGACGCTGATCGGAAGGAACTGCAGCGACTTCGCGTTGGTCGAAGACACATCGCCGATCGCCGATCCGTGAATCACGTTGTGGTAGCGCGCTTCGATGAACGTGGCGAACCCGGTGAGCTGGAACTTGAATCCGACACCCGCATTGAGCCCGAACTTCGTCGAGCTCGCAGTCACATTGGTGTCGCGATCCTTCACGCGTTCGTTATACGCGCCGATGCCGCCAATGAGATAGAACTTGGTCGGGAGCGCCGCGCCGAATGTGTACACGACGTTCGCGGTACCATCGATGATCCGGAAGTCGGGCGGCCTGGTGTTGTCGGAAAAAAGGATGTCCTTGCCGCCCATCTGGTGCCACTGACCGTCGATCCGAAAGCTCACCGGCACGAGCGGTACGCCGATCGAAATGAGCGCACCCGCGTTCCACCCGGTCTTGGCCTCATCGGAGAGATCGCTCAAGGGAATCGTGGCCCCGCCCATGATCCCGAAGCGCACCGGGCTACTGATGATGGCCTGCGCCGAAACCGGCGCGCTGGCCGCGGTGAGAACGAGCCCCAGAACGGCGGCAGTGATGGCCGTACGCTTCATAACATTCCCCCTGACAGTTCGTGATTCGCGCCCTCGGCTACACTCATCATTTCGCAAGTCGCCAAAGGCCGTCCGGCACGTGCCGGTCACCGCTCCAGTGCAAGAAGCACGCATGACAAATGATTGGATCCGAGAATAGTTCTCGGCGGCGCTACTGATGAGACGCACGGGCGCCCGGAACGTTTGGAGGACTGACGAATTTTTATTGGTGAGTTCGGTCACACCGCGCGCTCAGGCGGCGCGATCGATCCTGTCCGCGCTCAACCGTCGCGCCACGCACACCTCGGTGCAGCCGAATCGCCGCACGCATGATGCGCAATCGCGACGCACCTTTTCCGGATAGCGCGATCGTTCGGTGATCGCATAGCCTGCACGCTCGAAAAAGCCGGCGGTCATCGTGAGTGCGAACAACTCGTCGATGCCGCGCATCCGCGCCAGCATCTCGAGCTCCTCGACGACGCGAGTGCCGATACCGCTCCCGTGAGCGTCGCGCGCAACTGCCAGTGACGCCACCTCCGCGAGCGATGGCGAGTACTCCTTGAGCGCACCGCACGCGCGCACGCGCCCCCGCACGTCGATGGCGACCAGGAAATCCTCGAGCGCGAGCGTGACTCGCTCCTCTGTGATCGGCAGCATCACGCTGTCCGACGCGTAGCCATTCACGAGCGCGACGATGCTCGCGACATCTCCAGGCTGCGCCATGCGCAACGAAAGCTGCGCTCTCACGACAACGACCTCCCGAGTAATTCGACGCCCTCCACGAGCTCGTCGCGCGTCGCTGTGAGTGGCGGCAGCAGACGCAGCGTGTACTCGCCCGCGGTCAGCATCAGGAGCCCGACCTCACGCGCACTCTCGACGATCTCCGCCGCCGGACGCCTCACATCGAGGCCCCACAGCAACCCCACTCCGCGCACCGCACGGATCTCGCTCCGTCGCTCCGCCATCGCACGCAGCGCCTCGCCAAGCCATGCGCCGTTCTCGCGCACGTGCGCGAGGAGTGATGCGTCAGACAGCCGATCGAACACGTGCTTCGCCACGGAGGACACAAAGGGTCCGCCCCCGAATGTGGTCCCGTGGTCACCTGGCTGCATCGCGCGCGCGATGTCCGCACTCACGAGAATCGCTCCCATCGGCAAACCTCCTGCGAGTGGCTTCGCGAGGGTCACGACATCCGGCACGACGTCTGCGCGCTCGTACGCGAAGAGCCATCCGGTGCGCCCGAGCCCGCACTGCACCTCGTCGAAGATGAGCGCGACGTTCCGCTCGCGCGTGAGCTCGCGAAGTGCGGCGAGAAACGACGGCTCGAGTACGCGCACACCGCCCTCTCCCTGCACTGGCTCGAGGATAACGGCGGCGACCGTCGATCGATCGAGCAGTCTGGCCAGCTCGCCGATGTCGCGCTCCGCGATCGCGATGCCGGCCGCGAGCGGGCGAAAGGGAGCGCGATACGACGGTCGGTCGGTGGCCGCCAGCGTCGCGAACAGCCGACCGTGGAAGCTGCCGCGCAACGCAATGATCTCGTGCTTGTCCGCGCCGCCTGACTCGCGCGCCCACCTGCGCACGAACTTGAACGCACCCTCGTTCGCTTCCGCGCCGGAATTGCAGAAGAACACACTCGACGCGAACGACCGCGCGACGAGCGCCTCCGCGAGCTCGCGGCCGGGTGCCGAGTGAAAGAGATTCGACGTGTGCAGCACGCCGCTCTCGAGCGCCGCGCGCGCCGCGCCTGCAATGCCCTCGTCGCCGTAGCCGAGTGCGTTGACGGCGATCCCGCTCGTGAAGTCGAGATAGCTGCGTCCGTCCGCGTCGAACAGCCGCACTCCAGCCCCGCGCACGATCTCCAGCGGCGCACGTTTATAGACTGGCAGCAGCGCACCGCCGTCGTTCGGCTCTGTGGATGTTGGATGCGCCACGAACACGGGAAGCGTCGTCATACGAGCTGCGATGCTGCGACGAGTGTCGTTCCGGACGCGCCATCGTGAATGGCATCGAGGCCGCCGATGCGCACCTGGCGCACGCCGCACTGTAGTGCATCGAGCCCCGCGCGAAGCTTGGTCACCATGCCGGATGTGGCCATGCCGTTCCCGATGGCACGCTCCGCATCGTCTGCGCACATCCACGCGGCGGGTGCGCCGTCGATCAACACCCCCGGCACATCCGAGATGAGCAGCAGCTCGTCCGCGTCGAGTGCAGCGGCGATCGCTGCGGCCGCATCATCCGCATTGACGTTGAGCGCGTCTCCGTTCGCGGAGTGGCCGTCCCGAGCGACGGGGGAGATCACGGGAAGAAAGCCGCCGGCAAGTAGTGTCTTCACCAGCCCTGTCTGCACGCGCGTCACGGCACCCACGCGTCCAAGCACCGCCTCGTCGAGCGCGTGCGCCATGAGAAGTGAGCCGTCCTCACCTGAGATGCCAACGGCCGGGAGTCCCTCAGCACTAAGAGATCCCACGAGCTCCTTGTTCGCCACGCCCGAGAGGCCCATCCTCAGCACTGTGATATCGTCGCGCGTTGTGACACGCCGTCCATCGATGAAGTGCGGCGTTCCGCCTAGACGGCATTGCAGAGCGGAGACGGTGTCACCACCGCCGTGCACCACCACGAAGCTCTCCGGCGCATCCGCCCACTGGTGCGCCAGGGCGACCCAGAGCCGCGCGTCGTGCTGCACGCGCCCGCCGACCTTGATCACGCGCATCAGACGGGCAGCCCCATGGTCTCATCGAGACCGAGGAGCAAATTGGCGTTTTGCAGTGCCTGTCCGGCCGCTCCCTTCACGAGGTTGTCGATCGCGGCGACGATGAGCACCGTCGGGGTGCGCACTCCCGCTGCCATCGTCGCGGTAATGCGCACGATATTGCGGTGCACGACATCGCGCAGCGACGGAATCTCCGCGCTCACCTCAATGAACGGCTCGCCGGCGAATCGCTCGCGCCATGGGCCGAGCACATCGTCGAGCCGCTCGGTCAGCGGTACGGTGATTGTTGCCAGGATGCCGCGCGCGACCGGCAGCAGGTGCGGCGTGAAGATCAAGTCGGCGTCGCAGCCGAGCGATGCGATCACGGAACGCATCTCGGCCAGGTGCCGGTGCGAGTTCCCGATCGCGTATGGCCGGTAGTCATCCGCCACCTCGGCGAACATGAGCTCGCGCTTGGGGGTGAACCCAGCGCCTGTCACACCACTCGCGGCGTTGACGGTGATTGTCGCGCCAGGCGCTACGAGCCCGCGCTCGAGCAGTGGCAGCAGCGCGAGCAGCGTCACGGTGGGATAGCATCCGGGATTGGACACGATCTCTGCGTCGCGCACGCATGCGCGCGCGAGCTCCGTCAGCCCGTACGGCACGCCGCCGCTCACTGTTGGCACGCTGCCGGGGCGGAGATCGGCGGAGAGGTCCACCACTTTGGCCCCGGCGTCGTGCGCCGCGCGCACCCACTGGGCGGACGCGCCGTGCGGCAGCGCGCTGAACACCAGCGCCGCGTCGCCAAGCGGCGCCTCCTCGGCTGAAACGAAGGACAGCTCCTGACCGCCGAAGCGCGCGCGTGTGCCCGCACGATCCGCCGCCGTCGCGAACGCCAGCCGCGCGTGCGGATGCCTGGCCACGAGCTCGCACAGCTCGCGTCCCGCGTATCCGCTCGCACCCAGAACACCAATCGCAAGTTTATGCACTGTGAATGCATAAAATTCCAGTGCGCTGCTGTCAATGCCCGCCTCTCGCCCGGGCCGCGGCCACTCGCTATTCTCCGCCATGGCCAACAAACGCGAGCGGCAGGGGACGATTCGCAGCATCATCGATGCGCGCCCGATCGAGAATCAGGAGGAGCTCCGCAAGCAGCTCCGCCAGCGTGGGTGGGACGTCACGCAGTCCACGCTCTCACGCGACCTGCGGGAGATGCGCGTGTCACGCATCCCGCACCAGGGCGGGAGCTCGCGGTACGCCATCACCAGCGAGGACACGGATGCGCGTCCCCCGCTCACCACGCTACTGCCGCCGCTCTATACGGCCATCGACGGCGTTGGGGAGCTCATCGTGCTCCACACACTGCCGGGCGGCGCGCAGCCCATCGGCGTCGCTCTGGACGCCGAGGAGTGGCCGGAGGTGATGGGGACGATCGCAGGTGATGACACGGTCCTCATCGTCTGCCGCTCGAGCGCCGCCATGGAGAAGGTGATCAAGCGCCTGAAATCGGTCGCGGGCTCCGCCGCGGTCTGAGGCTCCGCGGGCCGGCCGCTTGACAGGGCTCGCGTTACTCCGCTAAATATGCAGTGTTGGCGCATATTTATTCCTAATCGCGGAGACGGCATGATTCGCAAAATCGCGCTCGCCTACTCGGGGGGCCTCGACACTTCCATCATCGTCCCGTGGCTCCGCGAGCGCTATGACGCGGAGATCGTCTGCGTCGCCGCCGATGTCGGCCAGGGCGACGAGCTCGATGGCGTTCGCGCGAAGGCGCTCGCCTCCGGCGCGGACGAATGCTTCATCGAGGACATGCGCGAGGAGTTCGTCACCGATTACATTTGGCCCACCCTGCGCGCCGGCGCGATCTACGGGCGGAAATATCTCCTCGGCACGTCAATGGCGCGCCCGCTGATCGCCAAGCGACAGATCGATGTCGCGCGAGCCGTCGGCGCGGATGCTCTGGCGCACGGCTGCACGGGCAAGGGGAACGATCAGGTGCGCTTCGAGCTCACCTATGCGGCCTTCGCGCCCGAGCTGCCGGTGATCGCGCCATGGCGCGAATGGGACATCCGCAGTCGCGAGGACGCCCTCGCCTATGCCGCCGCGCACGACGTCCCTGTGTCGGCCACCGCAGCCAAGATCTACTCGCGAGACCGTAACCTGTGGCACGTGTCGCACGAAGGAGGGATCCTCGAGGATCCGAATGCGGTCCCGCCGGCCGACCTCTTTCTGCTCACCACCGATCCCGCGAGCGCGCCCAACACCCCGGAAGACGTCACGATCGGCTTCCACTCCGGAACCCCCGTCTCTGTCGATGGCCAACGGCTCCCGCCCGTGGCGCTCGTTGAAAAGCTGAACGCAATCGGAGGAAAGCACGGCGTCGGCCGCATCGATCTCGTCGAAGACCGCCTCATTGGAATGAAGTCGCGCGGCATTTACGAGACACCGGGCGGAACGCTGCTGCAGGTCGCGCACTCGGAGCTCGAGCAGCTCGTTCTCGACCGGCGGACACTCGCGGCCAAGGACTTCATTGCCCCCCGCTACGCCGATCTCGTCTACGAGGGTCGCTGGTGGACCACCGAGCGCGAGGCATACGATGCCTTCGTCGATGCGACGCAGCAGCGCGTCACCGGCACCATCACGCTTCGCCTCTTCAAGGGCTCCGTCACGATAGCCGGCCGCCAGAGCGCAGAAGCGCTGTACGACGAGCGCTTCGTCACCTTCGGTGAGGACGACGTGTACCAGCAGAGCGACGCCGCCGGCTTCATTCGCCTCTACGGACTTTCGCAGCGCGTGCGAGCGCTCAAGGATCTCGAGCGCAACGCCGAGTCAGCGGCCGCCGCAGCGACCGTCATCGCAGAGGAAAGTGCAGAGTCCCACGCCATGGCCGTCGCGTGACCGTGCTCAAGCTCGTGGGCGCATCCACGCACAAGCTCTGGGGCGGTCGCTTCGCGGGCGAGACTGCCCCTGCACTCGATGCGCTCAATCGGTCGATCGGCGTCGATTTCCGACTCTGGCCGTTCGACATTCGAGCTCTCCAAGGCGTGGGCGATCGCGCTGTGGAGCGCCGGCGTCGTCACAGTCGAGGAGAGCATTGCGCTCGAGCGCGGCCTCGACGCCGTTGCAACGCGTCTGCGCGCCGGTGAGCGCCCCGCCGCCTCGGATGAGGATGTGCACACGCTGATCGATCGCCTCCTGCATGAGGAGGCCGGCGAGGTCGCGTCGAAGCTCCACACGGGGCGCAGTCGCAACGACCAGGTCGCAACCGGGACGCGCCTTTGGGCAATGGATGCGTGCACGACACTCGACGCGTCCGTGCGCGATCTGCAGCACGTGATGCTCGCACATGCCGAGTCGCTCGCAGGCGACAACGTGCTCATGCCCGCCTACACGCACATGCAGCGCGCACAGCCAGTCTCCGCGGCGCACTGGATGCTCTCGCACTTCTGGCCGCTCGATCGCGATCGCGCACGCCTCGCCGCATCGGGGCGCGCCGCCGCCGTGCTGCCGCTGGGCTCGGGCGCGATCGCCGGCTGCGCATTCCCGATCTCGCGCGTACTTCTTCAGGGCAGCCTCGGCTTTGCGCAGCTGTCGCCCAACAGCATCGACGCAGTGAGCGATCGGGATTTCGTCGCCGAGCTGTTGTTCACGCTCTCGATGACCGCGATCCATCTCTCACGGCTCGCCGAGGATCTGATTCTCTACGGCACGAGCGAGTTCGGCTTTTTGCAATTCGGCGACGCGTTCACGACCGGATCGAGCATGATGCCGCAGAAGCGAAACCCCGATGCGCTCGAGCTCGCGCGCGGATCCGGCGGCCGCCTGCTGGGCGATCTCACTTCACTGCTCGCAACGCTCAAGGGACTACCGAGCGGATACAACAAGGATCTGCAGGATGACAAGCGCGCGCTGTTCGATGCCGTGGACAGCATGCTGCTTGTGTTGCCGGCAGTGGCGGGCGCCCTTGGCGAGATCACCTTTCGCCCCGAGCGGATGAAGGCGGCGCTCGCGAGCAGCATGATGGCGACCGATCTCGCCGATTATCTTGTCGAAAAAGGGACGAGCTTTCGCGAGGCGCACGCAGCGGTGGGTGCGCTCATCCGGCAGAGCGAACAGTCCGGCGTCGAGTTGCACGCGCTCCCGTTCAAGGCGTTCAAGTCCGCGCACGCGAGCTTCGGTGCGGATGTCTTCGATGCGTTGTCAGCCGTCGCATCCGTGGAACGCCGCGAGACGGAAGGGGGTACTGGACCCGTGGCGGTGAGAGCACAGATCGAGAGCGCGCGCAAAACACTCGTGTAGCACGGAGTGCGTGGCCCAAACGAAAACGGGGCGCCACTCTTTCGAGTGACGCCCCGTTCGTGGTAGTGAAGCGAAGAATTTAGCGCTTCGTCACGTTCTCGGCGGCGGGGCCTTTCTGGCCCTCGACGATTTCGAACTCCACGGCATCGCCTTCAGCCAACGTCTTGAAACCGTTGCCCTGAATGGCGCTGTAGTGCACGAAGCAATCCTTCTGTCCGTTGTCCGGGGTAATGAAGCCAAAACCCTTGGCGTCATTAAACCACTTCACTTTGCCAGTGACACGCATTTCCAACTCCTGATATGATTTTGTCCAGGGGGCGGAAGGCGCTGACCCTGACAAATGTTGCCGTGACGCGCGCCTGTGTGCGACCGCGTCAGCCTCATCCGCAACGAACATAAAAAAAGACCCGAGGCAAGTATTCCGCCCGGGTCTGCACGTTCGCGAACGGGTGGTGCCGAGAAAAAGATAGGTACCGCAGGTATGTACCGCAATAGCTACTTTGTTCCCGGCAGTTGAGGCCGGTTCCAGCGGCTTAACTCACCTAACCAGCAACTCAACGCCGAAGTCGCCTCATTGCGAGGACGGTCGAACCTTCGTGACGAAGTACTGGGTCTCCCCAAAACAGCGCGTCGGGACGCCTCGATGCTGCTCGTAGGTGATGTCCACACGCTGTCCCATCGACTTCGTGATGAGCGCGGCCACCGAATCGTTCCTCACGGAAAAATCGAAGATCTCAGGCTGAGTGCCGGGCAGATTCGCCATGGCGAGCTCCCCTTCCCACGTCTTGCAGAGCCATCCTTTATTGGAAAACTTCTGGATGAAGCCGGCGCGATCGCCCGAGGAATAGACGTAGTGCAGTGCGGTCCACACGTATGCGGCAAATCCAATCGCGGCGATGACCAGCACGGTGAAGACGGAAAGCGCGATCTTCCCCTTCCATCCGAACCGCTTCTTCCGTGGCTCCGGCTGTGACGCGACATCGGCGGTCGTATAGGCGCGGGGCGGCTGGTCGAGATCGTCCGGCATGTGCACTCCAGAAACGAGGATCGCTGTGCGTGAGGTCGAGGCAACAATAGTAGAGTAGTCTACGCTGTTCCGGTCGGATTACCAGCACTCGCGTGTGCGGCGCGTGTACGATCGAATCGTCCGCTTATCTTTCTGCCATGCCCTTCGCGCCGCGCCGCCGCACGGTTACTACTACAATAGGTGAAGTTGCAGTCGGCAGCGCGCATCCGATCGTCGTGCAGTCCATGACGAACACGGACACGGCAGACGTCGCGCTCACCGTCGCGCAGACCGCTGCGCTCGCCGCTGCAGGCTCTCAGCTGGTGCGCGTCACCGTCAACAACGAAGCGGCAGCGGCCGCCGTCCCCGAAATCGTCCGTCGCCTTTCCGACCTGGGCGTCGACGTCCCGATCATCGGCGACTTCCACTACAACGGGCATCTGCTGCTGGCCAAGTATCCGGAGTGCGCGCGGGCGCTCGCCAAGTACCGCATCAATCCGGGCAACGTCGGCGGCAAGCGGCGCGATGACAACTTCCGCACGATCGTCTCGATCGCGGTGGCGAACGGGAAGCCTGTTCGCATCGGAGTGAACTGGGGCTCACTCGATCAGGATCTTCTCACCACGATGATGGATGAGAACGCGCGCCGAGCCGAGCCGCTCGATGCGCACGACGTCTACATCGAAGCGATGCTCGAGAGCGCGCTCCGGTCGGCGCTCGTGGCAGAAGAAGTCGGGCTCGCACACGACCGCATCATCATCTCCGCAAAGGTCTCGCTGGTGCAGGATCTTGTCGAGGTCTACCGCCGACTCGCAGCGCGCTGTGACTACCCGCTGCACCTCGGGCTCACGGAAGCGGGGCTTGGCACGAAGGGTGTGGTCGCCAGCACCGCGGGGCTTTCGATTTTGTTGGCTGAGGGAATCGGGGACACAATCCGGGTGTCGCTCACACCGAAGCCCGATGGCGATCGCACGGAAGAGGTGCAGGTCGCGCAGCAGATTCTGCAATCGCTCGGGCTGCGGTCGTTCACTCCGCAGGTGACCGCGTGTCCGGGGTGTGGTCGCACGACGTCGACGTTCTTTCAGCACATGGCCGAGGACATTCAGACGTACTTGCGGGAGCAGATGCCGGTGTGGCGCGCGCGGCATCCCGGCGTCGAGGAGATGCGCGTCGCCGTCATGGGATGCATCGTGAATGGTCCCGGCGAATCGAAGCACGCGAATATCGGGATCTCGCTGCCGGGAACGTTCGAGGAGCCGAAGGCGCCGGTCTACGTCGACGGAAAGCTCAGAGTGACGCTGAAGGGCGACAACATTGTCCCCGAGTTCCTCGCGATTCTCGAGGAGTACGTAGCGCGAAGCTATCCCGAGCGGGCGTCCGCGCCGGCGTAGCGCTCGAGCGAGCGCACAACATCGTGCAGCTCCTCCATGATCGGATACGCAAAACCGACTTCGACAAGCCGGTCGTGCACGCGTCGATACCACGCGATCGTCGCATCGCGCCCTGAGGTGAAGCGCGACCACACGGCCTCGGGAAAGTCGGTGCGTCGGAGATCGGCGAGCAACGTGCCGCCCGATTGCAGGTGATCGGCCGCGGCGATCCAGCGCGCGCGATCGTCCGCGTTCCCGAGCCGGTCGAGTAGATCGTCCTTGCGCTCCAGGTGCGACAGCTCGATGCCTTCGTCGTCGAAGCGGCGCTCGATGACCGCGAGCACCGTCGACAGAACCGGCTCGCCGAACTTGTCTCCGATCCTGCGATTCAGCATTTCGGCCGTATAGCCGTCGCGCACGCAGTCCTCGACCACGTCGTGCAGAATTCCCGCGACGAGCGTGGAATCATCCTGATCGTAGCGCGCAAGGATCACGGCGAGATTCGGTGCCGCGGTGAGATAGGGATAGCGCGTCCCCTTTCGCACCTGCTGATCATGGTGCTTCGCTGCAAATGCGAAGGCGTGGTTGATCGGATCCGAGTAGCCGGGCATAGGGGCGCAAAGATACCGCAGGCTGCGGGATGCGGAAAGCGCGATCAGAGCTGAATGGCGCGGACGAGAACGAGGTCGAGGAACATGAACGCGCCTGCCTGAACGACGACACCGAGGCCCGTGCCGACAGCGCCAATGCGCCTCCCAATTGCCCATCCGAATGCGGCGAAGGTGATGCCGGAAACGATTGCGAGCGCCTCGACGGCGATGATGAGCCAGAGCATGCGGGCGAGCGACGCGGCCGCGTCATAATCGCGTAGGGGAACGTTCCCGTAGCCGTAGCCACCTCGAATGAGCGCGAGGGCTCCCCAGATCGCGCATTGCGCTGCGAAGTGAGTGGCGAGGGGGGCTCGGGTGCGGGACAGCCGGAAGATGACCAGAATCGCCGTTCCAATCAGGACGCTCGCGCCACCCCAGACGAGAAGCCTCAGGAGGTGCTGCTGCTCGAGTGTCTGGAGCGTATCAGCCCACATAATCCTCGCAAGAAAGTAGCGATCAATGCTACAAGGTAGCCCAGTCGAGCTGCGAAAAATCGTGGCGGACTGGGCTTTTCGCGGTCGTTAGCCGCGCCTTAGACGCGGCTTAACCGCGCCAAAGTGTTGAACCCGGCTTGCGCATAGATGCTGCAGCGGAGCTCGCTGTCATCCGGACAGGAACGAACCGATAGCGAACTGATGCAAAACGTTACACCGATCGAAATGAATCACTGCACTGTCGACCGGAAATGACTCGGCGGCGTGACAGTTGGAAGTCTTGGTGTGATAGCGCACGGCGCTGAATCGTCCATCACTACTGGACCTGGAAGCTCGAACAATGGCCTTCCTGACGTCGATCGCAAGGTACGATGAACGCCTGCTTCTGGAGAGACGGGCGCTCATTCAGTTCCGGAGCTCGCATGAATGAACGAGGACGGGGACAGATGATTCGCACTTTGCGCACGCGTGGTTTCACACTCGTGGAGATGCTCATCGTCGTGACGATGATCGGTATCATGACGGGCATTGCACTGTGGCGCGTGGACATCGCGCGCTATCAGGTGAATGGCGACATCCAGGCGATCGGTACGACGCTGATCGCCTCGCAGCGTGAGGCGATCGCGAAGCAGCACAACGTGATCGTGGTGTTCGATACGGTTGGAAATCGCGTCCGCGTGGTCTGGGATGCGAACAACAATGGCGCATTCGATCCCGATGAGCATTCGCGCATCGTGTTGCTTGGAGATCGCGTTCGCTTCGGACTCGGGACCGCACCCGCACTGCCGATGGGCGCCGCTGCCGTGAACTTCACGGACACGGAGACGACGACCGGGCTGCCGTGCATCACGTTCTATCGCAATGGCAGCGCGAGCGAGGCAGGCGGGGCGTACATCACCTCGAACCGATCGATCGGCGATCCAAAATATGTAAATGACAATCGGGCCATGCGCGTGGAGCGGGCGACCGGCCGCGCAGAATGGTGGCACTATGACGGAACGACATGGGTGAGAGGCTTCTGATGCGAAATCGAATGCAGCGACGCGGATTTTCCCTGGTTGAGATCATGGTCGCGCTGACCATTCTCATGATCATCATCCTCGGCCTCGCGAACACGACGATTTCCTTTCTGCACGAGACCACGCTCGACACGGTGCGTGTGCGCGCGCAGTCGTTCGCGGACATGCGAGTCGCCGAGGTGCGCGGCTATCCGACGTACAACAACCTGGTCGCGACGTTCAACACGACCGACGTGCCCGAGCCAGGCTTCAACCGGCAGACGGTGGTGGTGCGCGACAAGTCGGCCACGTCCACGTGCAACAATCCGCTGGGCTGCCCGAAGAACGATTTCACTCGGGTGACGGTGACCGTGACGAACGCCGGATTGTCGGCGCCCGTCTCGCGAACCGTCACGATCTCGTCGTTTTAGGAGTGATGATGCGAATACATCAGCGCAGAGGATTCTCGCTCGTCGAGCTCATGATCGCCATCGTCGTTATGGCGGTGGTGCTCGCGGGCACGATGAACTTCTTCATGGGGCAGTCGCGCACGTTCAGAAAGGCGACCACCGACATGGTGCTTCTGCAGAACGCGCGCTTTGCGACGGATCTGCTGAACGAGCACTTTCGCTCAGTCGGCGCCAATCTCACCGTCGGTCAGCCTTCGGTGATCTACGCCGATCAGAACACGTTCGCGTTCAACGCCGACTACGCGACGAACGTCGCGGGCGACATCGACGCGATCTATTACGAGCCGAAGGCACCAACGAGCGAGACGCAGTCGCTGCTCAAGGCGCAGGCGTTCACCATCCCGAACTCTTCGCCGGCGCTGACGTATCCCGCTGCGGACTACATGCAGGCGAGTGTTCCGAGTCCGGCGGAGGCGATCACGTTCTGGTTTGCACCGGACACCGAGACGACGCGCACGGACGACTACGTGCTGCTGCGGCAGGTGAACTCCAGTGCGCCGGAAGTCGTCGTGCGCAACGTGCTTCCCGATTCGGTCTATCCGTTCTTCCGCTACATGTACCTGAAAGTGGATGCGGCGGGAGCGCAGACTGTCGATACCATCGCGACGTCCAACCTGCCGAAGAGTTATGACGCCGACACGATCCTTTCGAAGGATCGCCTGCGTGGAGTCGTCATCTCCTTTCAGGTCACCAACGGACTTGCCGATACGGCGCAACGGACTCGCACCGTTTCGGTCATCGCATCGCTTCCGAACATCGGGATGCGACAGCTGCAAACGTGTGGCGCGAAGCCGCTTCCTGTTCCGACGCCGCTGGTTTCGAAACTCTCTCCCGGAAAGCTCCGCGTACAATGGACAGCGAGCCCCGATGAAAACGGCGGCGAGCGCGACGTGATACGGTACGCGGTGACGCGTATGGCGAGCTTCGCGCCCGGTGTCTGGACGAACGTCGCTTCGATTCCCGCCGGTGGTGTGTACGACATCACGGATACGGGGCTCAATACCACGGTCGCTTATTCCTACGCAGTTGCAGTGCAGGATTGTACGCCGGCTTTCTCACCTGCCGTCTCATCGGGTCCAGTGGTGCCGAATTGACTTCCTCAGGAGAATCACCCATGCCGAAGCCGCGCGTTCGTGAGAAACGCGGTGTAGCGCTCATGGCAGTACTCCTCGTCACACTGGCGATCGTGGCCATCGTGATCGTGGCGTCTACCACGACGCTCAACGCTCGATTGATCTCGCAGAACAGCGAGCGATCGACAGCTCTGTACAACGTCGCCCAAGCTGGCATTGAAGAAGTTCGGAACACGCTCAATACGCATCCGGGCGATCCGACGTACTTCAAAGACAGCGGCGAGGTGATGGTCGAGGATCACGTGCCTGTGCTCGACGCCACGGGTAATCCGATCCCGCACGTCTACCGCACGTCGTGGGCGGGCCCGAGCTTCAGCACGAGCGGCCAGTACGGCATCTATGGAACGATCATCGTGAAGGCCGAGGATGATTTCGGCAACGCGGTGTATCATCGCGGCACCATCTTCCAGGATACCTTCGCCAAGTACGCTTATTTCTCGAACAACGAGAACGGCATTTACTTCGGCGGCGGCGACCAGGTGTACGGGCCCGTCCACTCGAACGACAACATCAAGATCGCGCCTTCTGGCGTCGAATTTCATGACGCGGTGACGACGGCGAAGAGCATCGTCAGCCCGGGCAGCGGCATTTTCGACAAGGGCTACACCACGCTGGTGCCGAACATCGCGATGCCGACCACAAAGGTGTTCGGACAGCTCGCGAGTCTGGCGATCGCCGGTCACTCGAAGATCGATGGTGGATTGACGGGTGGAGTGGGCGAAGCAACGACGCGTATCGAATTCGTGGCCGTGGATCTGAACGGCGACGGCGAAGATACCAGCTCGAATGAAGGCTTCATGCGCGTGTGGTCATCGAACGCGCTTCCGGCCGGACAGCTTCTGAAGGCCGCTCGATACAACGCGGCGGCGTTCGACCTCTTCTCCACCGGGGGCGCGGCCAGCGGTGATTTCGTCACGTCTGGCGGCGCTGGTCCAGGTACGAACGAAAACTGTGGCTGGTATTCGTCGCCCACCAAGTTCACGCTGCTGAGCGAGATCGCCGGACAGGACGCGCGCGCGCTTAGCGCTCACGAATGCCTTCGCGCACTGCTATCTGGGCGGGGATCCCCGTCTGAACAATGTGGATGGAAGTCGCGATGTCTTCTATGATCACAACAACTACGGTGCATGGCTCCCCGCGCCGGGCGGCGCGAACCCGCTCGTCGTAGCGACCGGCCGCCCCGACGCTGCGTATCTGTGGCCGATCAGTCACGAGCTCAACCCGGACTTCCAGGGCGTCGTCTTCGTGAACGGCAAGGTGATCGTCAGCGGTAAGGTGAATGGACACCTGACGCTGGTGTCTCCGAACGAGATCACGATCGGCGACAACATCACCTACGCGAACGATGTCTCGCTGTGCAAGGACTACCTGGGAATAATCTCCGGCACGAACGTCGTCATGGCGAACAACATGTTGTTGTCGCCAATGGAAACCGTGGGTGCAACGCCGGATAAGGTCGTACACCTCGGAACGTCGTCGTCAGTGCAGGTCAATGCATCGATCCTGGCACTCGGCTCGTTCATGGTGCAGGACTACGATCAGGGTGTGCCCGAGGCCGAGGTGTGCGAAACACTGAAGGCCGGCCGCGGGTGTCTCTATCTCACCGGCGGAATCATTCATGGTACGCGCCAGCCAGTAGGCACGCTCGATCCCACCGCCACCAACGGTGAAACCGGATACATCAAGCGCTACACGTTCAATACGTGCGGGCTCACGCAGCCGCCGCCGTATTTCCCGACGACGGGACGCTTCGCCGCGAACCGTACGTTCGAGGTGAATCCGGTGAACTTCGACATTCATCCCTACTACAAGATCAGCTCACCGGTCTCGCTGGTGACGTTCACGCCTGCGCCGCCGGCACCGCCACCGCCACCGCCGCCGCCACCACCGCCGCCGGCGCCACCACCGCCGCCGCCGCCGCCGCCACCGCCGCCGCCGCCGCCAGGCCCGCCGCCACCGCCGCCACCACCGGCGCCACCGGCTCCGCCTCCACCGCCGCCGCCGCCACCGGCACCACCGGCTCCGCCGCCGCCGCCTCCGGCTCCCAAGCCGCCGGCTCCGCCGCCGCCGCCGCCACCGCCGCCGCCGCTTCCGAAGATCTAGGCGGAGCGATCGAAAAGGGCTCGAGTGCACCGCACTCGGGCCCTTTTTGCATCGCCCCCATTCGCCCTAGCTAAGCCGACAAGAAAGCCTCGGCCATGAAGGCCGAGGCTTGAGATGGATCAGCGGGGTTCGCTCGTCCAGGAGCATCAACTATCTATGGAACAATGATCGCCGCCTGCCGCTCATTGCGCGTGCGCGGGATGACCACCTGCCCTCTCCCACCCTTCGCTGGAAACGCCAGTACGCTCCCATTGCTCCCCGAGGGATCTTCGGCAGCAATGCACAAGGTCGAATTGCACGAGGCCGCATCCAGGTCCAGCGAATCGGACTCGAACTCCGCAGCAGCACCGCCAGTACTCTTGATGCGACGCAGATGCAGCGAGCCGGTTGCGCTCAGATAGTCAATGGTCTGCCCGTCTCCGCTCCATTCCGGATCGAACGCTCCGCCAGCATCGGTCGTGAGCTCGACCGCGCTCCCCCCATCGGCGGGCACTGTGAAGATCTGGGATGTTCCCGAACGAGTGGAGCTGAAGGCGATCGTGGATCCGTCGGGACTCCACGCCGGCGCACCTTCCGGGATCTCGGTCGCGGAACCGGTCGTGAGCGGCGTCGGCGCATTGAAGGTCGTTGCATCGAGCGCGGGCGCAGGCACCATCCACAGCCGTGGCGATCCGCTCCGGTTGCTTACAAAAACGATCGTGGAGCCATCCGGGCTAAGCGCAGGATGGTTATCTTCCGCCGCCACTGTTCGTGACTCGGCGGTATACTGTCGTGGTAGTGTCGGAGATGTACACCTCGGAGTTGCCATCTCGGTTCGACGTGAACACCAGCCGACCGGCGGCGCTCTTCGGATCAAAATTACTTCCGGGGGAGGTAGAAAGCCGGGTCTCCACGCTGTCCGAGACGCGATACAGCTGCGCGAAGCCGCCGCTGTCTCCAACCACGACGAACGCCGGGATCACCAGCGGAGTTGGCTTGGTCGTCTCGCCGCAGGCGCAAAGCGCCACACCCGCGGCCACGCTCGCGATGGGTCCTTTGAGCCTCACGCCGGCACGATCAGCTGCGCCTCGATCAACTCATCGAGTACTCGCCTGACTTCGGAGCGCGCCATCGATTCCTCCACCTCGTATTCACTGAGCAGCGTCGTGACGATCGCGTCTTCTTCCATCGTTTGCTGCACCATCTCCCAAATGCGCGTGCCGGTCTCGTTCAATGAGAAGTAGCGCTTCGTCTGAAGATTGAGCAGCACCGCCCCGTCGGCGAGCGTCGCAACGAGCGCCTCGGGAATCGCGCGATACCGCACTAGAGCGCCACGTCTCCCAGCGTCTGCGCGATCGCGTGCAGCTGCTTCTGCGTATGCTCCAACCGGAAGCTCGGCACATTGGCAATGACGTCGCGCAAACGCGCGAAATGACGCGGAGTCTCGCTGTCCGCGAGAAGCACCTGCGTCGACTGCATGATGAGCTCCGAGAGCGCCATGGTCTGCGTCATCGGCGTCAACCGATCACACGCGGATCGTCGCGGGAAGACGATCGCGCCGAGCGGAGCGTGGCGAGCGGTGGGTGTCGGCATGGGAATGCGGCGGCGTGGATCATTCACGTTCTCGAACTGTAGCCGCTCGCGCAACTCCGGAAACTCCGACGCGAGCCAGCTGCTCACCTGTGAGGGCTCGCGCCAGGCGTGGAGCCGTGCCCCACCTGGTAGCGGCTCGAGCACCACACCGTCGTCACCGAGAATACGCCATCCCTGCCGCGCGAGCGCATAGGCAAGCGTCGACTTTCCAACGCCGCTCGGCCCCGCGAACAGCCACGCGATGCCCTGCGGATCCACAGCCGCAGATGCGTGCAGCTGATACCGTCCGCGCGCGCGCAAGGCGATCATGGCGCCCGCGCGCGCGAGCCGAATCCGTGCGTCCCGCGGAGCGCTGTCGTAGTGCGCGTCGCGCGACAGGCGCGTTCCGCACACGCGAAGCCGCGCTCCACTCGGCGTATCGTGCAGCAGGGCTTCGGTATCGGTGGTAATGACGTCGATCGGGCCAATTCGCCACGGGGTCGCGGCGGGCGGTCGCAGCGGTCGAGCGGCGGGCATGCTCGCTACGCGCGAGCGGGGTGGCTCGCTCCGTCGCCCATCAGCACGACGAGCCGGATCCGATCACACAGGAGATTCCCACTCCCTGCAGCAGCATCGCTGGCGCTGGCGCGCCGAAGAAATGCTGCGTCAGCACCATCATCGACTCATGCACAACGAGCTGCGGCGCCGTCCAGGGACGGCGTCGCATCGGTGCCTCGATCGATGGGGATGCGGGAAGGCGATCTGTCATAATTCCTAAGTGTCGTACCGGCTGTCAGAAGGACGAGCCGTGTGCTAAAACGTTGCAATGTGCGGCATTAGTACGTTTTCACTACGGCTTTGGCGTCGCGTGGAACGCATAGTTCACGTAGCTCACGACCACCTTCGCGTCGGCATCCTGCGCCGTTGGGCCGAAGAACGCGGAGAGGTGCGCGGGCTGCGCGCCGACGACCGCGCTGTACGTCGGCATGAAGTTGTCCGGGAGCGAAGAGTTCGCGAGCGAGAACTGCTCGACACCGTCAACGTAGACCGTCGCGTTGGACGCTCCGAACTTGCCTACGCGGTAGGTGTGCGAGCCGGTAGTGCTCATCAGGAGCGTCGCGCCGCCTGTCCACTCCCAGGTGAGTGAGACCTGGTTGAAGGTCGCAAAACCGATCCTGCCGTTGCCGATCCCGAGTCCGACGAACTTCACGCTGTCGGCCAGGGCGAGGATCATGACCGGCTTGGCGCCGCCCGAGTTGGTGAGCGAGAGTCGCGATTCGACGTACGCATTCTCGCTGCGATTCAGGTTGTCCGAGCGGTAGAAGAACATGTCTTCGCTGCCGTGCGAATGGGACACGTTCATTGTGAGCCCGCCGGCAGCCGTCGCGCTGTAGCTGCCGCCGTAGTGCAGGCCAATGCGCTTCCAGCGCGGCGACGCGTTCAGGTCGGGGAGCGAATCGGCGGCGGGATTATAGGTCACCGACCACGCCGTATCCTGCGTCTGGAGTCCACGCGGCCACGGGGAGCTCAGGATCACGAAGAAGCGGAAGCTGTTCACGCTGTTCGGGGCCGTGAACTTCCACGTCGGGATGTTAATGGTGCTGTCGCCCGCGAAACCCTTCGCCGCGAGCAGGTCGTGATACCAGTAGTAGGGCTGATTCGGCGCGGTGAAGTTGCCAGTGCCCTGCGTATTCCCGATCGTGACCGAGCAGCCGCACGACGCTGGCGACACGACGGTCGGCGCGCTCGGGAAGAACACGTACATGCCGACGGTGTCGTACGGCGTCGCGCTCGCACCATTGACAGCACCCACCGCGTACGGAAGCAGGTTGTGGACGGCCAGCTTGAAGGTCCACGTCTTGATCCCACCGCTGTTGATCATCGAGAACTGCGACGTCGACACCCGCGCCGTCACGTTCTGATTGCCGTAGATCGCGCCGCTGGTGTTGCTGTCACCAACCGCGATCGTGGGGTCGAGCGACTCGAGCACGACCGTGCCGTCCTCGCGAACGGTGCCGCGAAGCATGCCGGCCTGGTTGGCGTTCACCGTCGGGGGCTGGGGAGCCGGCTGCACGCTGCTCGACGTGATCGACTCCTCGCTGCACGCGGCGGCGGCAATAACGAGCGCCGCCATTGTGGCCATGCGGAGGGTCAGGCGATTCGAGGAAGAGCGTGACATAGGGTCTCCAAGTCCGATCAGGAAAGTTTCTGTTGTTGTGTTCGTCTGCAGACCAGTATCGGCGACTCCGGCCGACTCTTAACTGGTTCTCATTATCTCCTTTTAAGACGTTTTCCAGTGGGTTCGGTCACAGCGACGTCAAAACGGCCTGTGACCAAAGTAGTGTCTAAAAATTAGCCGGTTACTCACTTGGCCCGCGTACAGCCTATCAACTCATGAGCTCGAGGCCCTGCTTCCTCCACCCAGTCTCGAGTGGCGTAGGATCCGCTCGATCCCACATCACGATCCCGCGCATGCGCGCCCCACTCGCCTCGAGCGACGCCAGCATTGCCCTGAGCGATGCATGGGTGCTTCGCCCCCTTCGCAGACAGATCACGATCTCCCCAACGGCCCCGCCCGCCGCCGTCATCGTTCCCTGCTCCGGCGTCGAAGCGCTGAGGACCACTGTTTCATACCGACGGCTCAGCCGCTCCACCTCAGCGGAAAACTCCTCGGTCACTGCCTGCAGCGTTCCCGTGAGTGCGCCGCTTGGCAACACGTCGATCGAACGCCCTCTGCTCACCAGCACACTCGAGATTGCACCGGCCCAGCCCAGGCGATGCGCGAGAACGTCCGCGATCCCCGGCGATGAGGGAACGCCCATCATCCGCGCGACGGCCTGCATGCGAAAATCAGTGTCGAGCAGAAGCGTCGGCCTGCCACTGCGCGCGGCGATCGCCGCGAGATTCGCCGCGACGGTCGCGGTGGAGAAGGCATGCTCCCCAGTCACTGCGATCGTCGTAAGATCGAACGTCGCGTCCGCGAGCTGGCCATAGAGCAACCGGTACGCATCCGAGGACTGCTCGATCGCGGGCGGAATCTCGCGGTCCGAGCTCCGCCGCTGGCGGTCGGGCTCCTCCACCTGACTGCCGATCGTCACGAGCACGCGCGCACCGCTCAACGACTCCGCCTCCGCCGCATCCGCGATGCGCGGCCAGCGCAGCTCGAGCGCGAGAGCAACGGCGAGCGCGATGACCCCGGCCACGACAAGTGCCGCGAGCACGAGCGTCGCAACGCCGACGCCGAAGATCCCCGCCGCATCGTCCGTGTTTGCGCGCCTCGTGCTGTCCGCAGCGCGCACAATCGCGAGCCGCTGCGCGAGTGAGGCCTGCGCGCGCGCCGCCGAGTCGCGTGCGATGTCGAGCGGCATCGTGTCGGCGATCGCTGCCGCAGCCGGCGGTGGCGGCGCGAGCGATTCGATTTCCCTCCGCATCGCAGCACGCTTCGCGCGTGCCAGCGCCTCGAGCTCGTGTCCAACGGATCCAACGCGTGCCGTCAGCGCAACGAAAATCGGATCGACGCCGTCCGACGAGCCGAAGTCCGCGCGGGCCTTGTCGAGATCATTGAGCGAATCGAGTAGCTGGGCGACGCGCGGATCGCCGCTCATAGGCGCCGCGGTTCCGAGCGCGTGGAAGGACGCGACCAGCGGCGCGTCGTCCGAGCGCTCCAGCAGCCGCGTGAGCTCCGCCGATGCTGCGACCAGCGAATCCCGTCGTGCGAGCGCCGCCGGCGGGATGGCATCCCGCTCCAAGGCGAGCCTCCGGTGCTGCGCACGCACACGCGCCAGTGCGCTCTCCGCATTGCGCAGCCGCACCGTTGCACGCGACTCCGCCGTGAGGAGCGCCGCGGTATCCTCGCTTGTCGTCGACCGCTCCTCCTGCCCCGGTGCATGTGCCGCCGAGCGCGCAATCACCATGAACGCGACCAGCGTGAGCGTGAACACCACGCCGCCCACCTTCGCCAGGAAAGTGGGACGCTCGTACACATTGCTCGCGCGGCGTCGCATCCACGTCGCCGTCAACTCGGCTGTCGACAGTCGGTTCTCGAGTGTGGATGAAAGAAGGGGCGGAGATGCTTACGCATCTTCGCCCCCAATCTACTCGCGACGAATCAATCGATGCGTCGCCCTGCCCTTCGCCTACTGAACCGTGACCGTGCCCTTCATGCCGAGCGCGAGGTGCGGCGTGCAGTGAATGTCGTACGTGCCCGCGGGAATCTTGGCGAACGAGATCGTGTACGCCTCGTTCGGCTGGAGGAGCAACGGGCTCTCGAGCGGTCCCATCGAATGATCGCCGGGCATGTTCGCGCCGAGCTGCGCCTGAACGGGCGCTGGCACCTTGGCCGGATCGAAGCCGACGTTGTGCGGGCCACCGGTGACGTTCGTGAACTTGATCGCATCGCCTGCCTTGACCGTGATGCTCGCAGGCTCGAAGCGATAACCCTTCTCGTCGCCGATCATCTTCACTTCAACCGTCTTGCCGGTCGCGGGCGCCGCAGCGGAGGCGCCAGCAGCCGGCGTCGTGCTCGCCGCCGCAGGAGCAGCAGCCGCACCAGACGAAGACGAAGCCATCGCCGAGCTGTCGTTCGTGGCCGGCGTCGTGGTCGTCGACGTCGTCGTAGTCGAAGACATTGCCGACGTGGAATCCGTCTTCGTTGCACTCTTGTCGCCACCGGCGCACGCGCCGAGGACAAATACGCTCGCGAGGAGCGCCCGTCCGATTAACTGCATTCTTATAGCCTCCAGTGCCGTGCTTGTTTGCGTTCCGAATCCGCGACTGCGGAGTCCCGGAATCTATCGCGTCTCGTGGCTAAAGTGCAAACCAGAGGAAGAGCTCGGTGCACGTACGCGGTTGACCGTCGCATGCGGGTCCGATACGTTGCGTTCCATGCACATGATCACTCGGCATCACAGCGCGCATCATCACGGCCCAACGGGTCGGGACGTCGCGTGCGTGTTCGGGTGATGATGTAGCCCGCAGGCAATCCGACGTTTCAGGCCCGTCCGTTTTTGGACGGGCCTTTTTTGTTTTCACCTCAGTTGAGCCGGGGATCGAGATGCGTTCGTCCAAGTGTGAGAAATGTTGAGGGTCGCGCTACCCAACAAAGGGCGCCTCGCCGAGGACGTGCGTGAGCTGTTCGGCGACGCAGGACTCGAAGTGCGCGCGCGTGGCGAGCGCGCGCTCGTCGCCTCACTCGGCGGCGAGTTCGAGGCGATTCTCGTTCGTGCGCGCGACATCCCCGAGTTCATAGCGGATGGCGCTGCCGATGTTGGCGTCACGGGCTGGGATCTCGTCTGCGAATCGCAGCGTGAGCTCGGGATGCTGCTCGATCTCGAGTTCGGAGGATGCAGGCTGGTCGTCGCCGCACGCGACGACAGTGGAATCGATTGCATGGACGATCTCGTTGGATCGCCGCGCGTCGCGACGGTTTTTCCGCATCTCGCGCAGCGCTTCTTCGAGAAGGCTGGAAAGCCGGTGACGATCGTGCCTGTATCGGGGGCGACGGAGGTTGCGCCGCACCTGGGGATCGCAGACGCGATCGTGGATCTGACGTCGTCGGGCTCGACGTTGCGCGTGCACCAGTTGCACGAGCTGGCGACGGTGCTGGAGTCGAGCGCCCGGTTGATTTCCTCGCCGGCGGCGGTCGGGGAGAAGTCGCGCGCTATCGATGAGCTCGCCGAGGCGCTTTCGAGTGTACTTCGGGCGCGAAGCCGGCGGTACGTCATGGCGAACGTGCCGCGCGCTTCGCTGGAGCGGGCACGCCAGGTCATGCCCGGGGTGAACGGTCCGACCGTCATCGACATCATGGACGAAGGCACGTATGTGGCTGTCCACGCAGTAGTTGCGCAATCAGCGATATATCGAACCGTGGCCGATCTCAAGGCACTCGGCGCAGAGGGAATCCTCGTCACCCGCATCGAGCGCCTGATGCCATGAGCGATCTTTTCCGTTGGCACAGCGACCTCGGTTCGCTGAGCACCGAAAACATTGCAGAGCTCGCACATCGATCGACGTCTACGGATGCCCTGGTGCGCGAGCGAGTTGCGGCGATCGTCCAGCGCGTCCGCGCGAACGGTGACCTGGCGCTCTCGCGAGCTCGCCGCAGAGCTCGACGGCGTATCGCTCGAGTCTCTTTGCGTTCCGCGCGAGGAGTGGCGTCGAGCGCTGGCGAGCCTCGACGGAACCGTTCGGCGGTCGCTCGAACGCGCCGCCTCGAACATCGAGGCCGTGCATCGCGCTTTCGCGCCGCGTGCAGTCGAGCTCGAGGTCGAGTCCGGGATCATCGTCGGGCGCCGGCCGGACCCGCTCGACTCGGTCGGCGTCTATGCGCCCGGGGGGCGCGCGGCGTATCCCAGCAGTGTGCTCATGGGTGCAATCCCCGCGCGAGTCGCCGGCGTGCCGCGCATCATTCTCTGCTCGCCACCGGGTCCGGACGGCGCGCCATCCCCGATCGTTCTCGCAGCCGCGGAGCTCGCGGGCGTGCACGAGGTGTACGCACTCGGTGGCGCGGGAGCGATCGCGGCGATGGCGTATGGAACGCAATCGATTGCGCCCGTGCGGCGCATCGTTGGACCGGGCAACGCGTACGTCGCCGAGGCGAAGCTCCAGCTGTCCGGCATCACGGGAATCGATTCGCCGGCGGGTCCGAGCGAGCTGCTCGTGATCGCGGATGATGTCGCGCGGCGTGGAGGCCGTGGCGCGCGAGGTGCTCGCGCAGGCGGAGCACGACCCGCGCGCAGCCGTCGTCGTCGTCGCGCTCGAGCGAGCGCATCGCGCACGCGATCGAGGGCGAGATCGTAACGCTGCTCGCGAGCGAGCCGCGCCGCGGCATCATCACCGAATCCCTGTCGACACGAGGCGCGCTGCTCGTGAGCGACACGCTCGAGCGCGCGATCACATTCGCCAACGCGTACGCACCCGAGCATCTCCTGCTCGCGCTGCGCGATCCTGATGGAGCGCTCGAGGCGATTCGCAACGCCGGCACTGTCTTCCTCGGCGACACTTCATCTCGTCGCATTCGGAGACTACATGACTGGAGCGAACCACGTGCTGCCCACAGGCGGGCTCGCGCGCTCCTACTCCGGGCTGTCGACGCTCGACTTCGTGCGCTGGACGACGTACCAGCGCGTGTCGCGCGCGGCGGCATCGGACCTCGCGCCGAGCGTAGCGACGCTCGCCGAGGCGGAGGGATTGCCGGCGCACGCGGCGGCGGCGCGATTCGCGGGGAAGGGGAGCGATGCGCGAAACACTGAACGTGTTGCCCGCCCCGTGCTGCGTCCGCGCGCGATTCTTCGCGATCTCTCGCTGTACGAGCCGAATCGCGCGCCCTGTGCGCTCGACCTCAGCGACAACACCAATCGCTGGGGCGTGCCGCCCATGGCCGAGCGCGCGCTGCGAGAGGTGGAAACAGAGAAGATCACGCGCTACCCGACCGTCTACACGCCGGAGCTCAAGCGCGCGCTTGCGTCGTACTCGGGTGTTGCTGCCGACGAGCTGATGGTCGGATGCGGTTCGGATGACGTGCTCGATTCCGCGATTCGCGCGTTCGCGGAGCCTGGCGACGTGCTCGCGTTTCCGAATCCGACGTTTGCGATGCTTCCGCTCTGGGCGAGCATGAATGGCCTGATCGCGGCGCCCGTGGTCACACCCGCTGCTGGAGCAGTGGACATCGACGCGTTGCTCGCCACGCGCGCACGCGTGATCTACATTTGCTCGCCGAACAATCCGACGGGAATTGCACTCTCGCGCGCGGAAGTCGCGCGGCTCATCGAGCATGCGCCTGGCGTCGTCATCCTCGACGAGGCCTACGCGGAGTTCGCCGAGGATGGATGGATCGGAGCTGCGCCGCAGCACCCGAGGCTGATCGTGACACGAACGCTGTCCAAGGCGTTCGGCCTCGCCGGGCTGCGAGTGGGCTACGCTGCGGCGGCGGCGGCGACGATCGCGCAGATCGAGAAGGCGCGTGGGCCCTACATGGTGAGCGGTGTGGCGGAGCGCGCTGCGCTCGCGGCGCTCCGCAACGATCTCGACTGGGTGCGCGCGCAGGTCGCGCACACGAAAGAGAGCCGCGCGCGGTTCATCGCGGAGCTCGCAGACGCGGGGATCTCCTCCTTGCGGTCGGACGCGAACTTCGTTCTCGTCCCGGTGCCCAATGCCGCCGCGGTGGCAAGAGCGATGCGCGGGGACGGTGTCGCGGTGCGGGCATTTCCGCAACTCTGCGGGATCGGCGACGCCGTGCGCATCACGGTTGCGCCATGGCCGATGATGAACGTGGCGCTCGAAGCGCTCTGCACAGCGGTGCGCACGTGAGGGTGAGTGTGTTCGACTACGGGGCAGGGAATCTCCATTCGCTCGTGAAGGCGCTCGAGCTCGGAGGCGTGATCGTGTCGGCGGAGACGGATCCCGTTCGCGCAACGCACGCGGACGCGCTCGTGTTGCCGGGCGTTGGCGCGTTCGGCCACGCGGCGGCGCGTCTCGCTGGCGGGCGCGAGCACGTGCGCGGCGCATTGCGCGACGGCTTGCCGTGTCTCGGAATCTGCCTCGGCATGCAGCTCCTGTTCGACGTGAGCGACGAGGGCTCGGGTGCGGGGCTCGGCATTATTCAGGGGAAAGTTCAACGACTCGAGGGAGGGCGCGTGCCACAGATCGGATGGAATGCGATCGAAGACGGATCCGATCCGCTGCTGGCATCGGCGCCCATCGCTACCGCGTACTACGCGAACAGCTACGTGTGCCGTCCCGAGGACGAGCGCTGCGTAGGCGCATGGAGCACGCACGGCAGCGCGCGATTCCCTGCGCTCGTGCGCGCGGGCCGCATCGTTGGCGTCCAGTTCCATCCCGAGAAGAGCTCCGCGGCTGGTGTTGCGCTCGTACACGCATTTCTCCGCGAGGCTGCGCAATGATCGCAATTCCGGCGGTGGATCTGCGGGAAGGCGCGTGCGTGCAGCTCGTCGGCGGCTCGTATGCGGACGAGCCGGTGCGCCTCGAGAATCCGTTGGAGGTCGCCCGGGGATGGGCGCGCGTCGGCTTCCAACGCATGCACGTCGTGGATCTCGATTCCGCCACCGGACGCGGTGACAATTCCAGTATCGTGCGCGACATCCTCGAGGATGTGCCCGCAGCGATTCAGGTGGGAGGGGGTGTGCGCAGCGGCGACGTCGTCGAGCGCCTGCTGCAGGAAGGCGCCTCGTGGGTGGTGCTGGGCACGCGCGCGCTCGAAGAGCCGGAGTGGCTCGCCGGCACCGCGTCTTCGTTTCCAGGTCAGCTGATCGTCGCCGCAGATGTTCGAGAGCGACAAGTCGTGACGCGTGGATGGTCGCGGACGCTTTCGCGCGGCGTGCTCGATGTGATCGAGCAGCTCAACGACATCCCGCTGGGCGGCGTGCTCGTGACGGCCGTGCATCGCGAGGGGCGACTCGCAGGAACCGACCTGTTCCTCATGGAGGACGTAGCCGAACAGTCCGCCCATCCGGTGATTGCCTCTGGAGGCATCTCGAGCCTCAATGATCTTCGCGAGCTCGCAGACCGCGGCATCGCGGCGGCCGTGATCGGAATGGCTCTGTACACGGGCGCGCTCGACGCGCGCTCGGTGGCGGAGGAGTTCGCATCGTGAATTGGGAGAGAGAGAAATGACGGTGGTAGAACGGAACACGCGCGAGACGCAGATTCGCGTGCAGGTGGCGCCCGGATCCGGCGTGGCAGGCGTCGAGACGACGGTGCCGTTTCTCAATCACATGCTCGTGACGCTGGCTCGCTACGCCTCACTCGATCTCGAGCTCACAGCGCGTGGCGATCTGCGGCATCATCTGATCGAAGATGTGGCCATCGTGTTCGGGACGGCGATTGCGGGACTCGTGCCGACGCACGCTGCGCGATACGGCGATCGGTACATCCCCATGGACGACGCGCTCGTGCACGTCGCCATCGATCTCGGAGGGCGGCCGTACTACGAAGGCTCGCTCCCGAGCGACCTTTACGAGCACTGGTTCCGCTCCTTCAGCGATCACGCGCATGCGACGGTGCACGTCCGTGTCATTCGCGGACGCGATCGTCACCACGTGATCGAAGCGGCATTCAAGGCGCTCGGTGCGTCGCTTCGACAGGCGCTCGCGGTCGGCAACGCGTCGGGTGTATTCAGCACCAAGGGCGCCGTGGACCTGGAGGTATCGTGACGCTCGCGCGACGATTGGTGGTCTGTCTGGATGTGGAAGGTGGGCGCGTGGTGAAAGGCGAGCAGTTCGTGCGCCTGCGTGACGTCGGCGATCCCGTCGATCTCGCAACGCGCTATGAACGTGAAGGCGCCGATGAGATTGTCTTTCTCGACATCTCGGCGACTGCCGACGATCGCGCGACGCTGCTCAATGTTGCGCGGCGCACGGCGGAGCGATTGTTCATCCCGCTCACGATCGGTGGCGGCATCCGCTCGGCGGACGACGTGGCGCTCGCGCTTCGGTTCGGCGCCGACAAGGTGAGCGTCAACAGCGCTGCCGTGAGTCGCCCCGAGGTACTCACGGAGTCGGCGGAGCGATTCGGATCGCAGTGCGTCGTCGCGAGCATCGACGCGAAACGCGATGGTGCGGGCTGGCGCGTGTACACGAGAGGCGGGCGCACGCGCACGGAGCTGGATGCGGTGGAGTGGGCACGCACGTGCGTGGCGCATGGCGCCGGTGAGATCCTGCTCACGAGCATCGATCGCGACGGCACGCGCAGCGGCTACGATCTGGAGCTCACGCGCGCTGTGGTGGATGCGGTGGATGTGCCGGTTGTCGCATCGGGGGGCGCGGGCTCGGTGAGCGACGTATGTAGAGATGTTCGAGCAGGCGCGCGCGGATGCGGCGCTCGTCGCGGGAATACTGCACGATGGATCGACGACCGTAGGAGAGATCAAGCGCGTCCTCGATTCTGCGGGAGTGCCCGTGCGAGCGCTCGCATGAGCGCACATCCCGAATCCATGGAGTCGCTTGCGAACGCCGCAGCAGAAGTGGCGCGCCTGGCCGGCGATATCGCGCACCGTCACTACCGATCATCGCTCGACGTCGAATCCAAGGCCGACGGCTCTCCCGTTACAATCGCCGACCGGGGAGCCGAGCAGGCCGCGCGCGCGTGGATCGAGCGGTATTTCCCGCAGGATGGGATTCTGGGCGAGGAGTTCGGCGTGACCCGCCCTGATGCGCCGCGTCGGTGGATTCTCGATCCAATCGACGGGACGAAAACGTTTGTTCGTGGCGTTCCACTGTGGGGAACGCTGATCGCCGTGTGTGCGGGCGAGGAGGTGCTCGCGGGTGCGGCGTACTTCCCATCGCTTGGGGAGATGCTCGTGGCAGGTCGCGGCACGGGCTGCTGGTGGAATGGTGCGCATTGCCGCGTCTCGGAGGTTGCAACTCTCGGCGACGCAACCGTATTGACCACGGATGAGCGTTTTGCGGGGGACGTTCGCCAGCTCGAAGGCTGGCGGAAGCTAGCCGGGCGAGCAGCCGTGAGCCGGACGTGGGGTGACTGCTACGGCTATCTGCTAGTCGCTACAGGGCGGGCGGAGGTGATGGTCGACGGGATCGTCTCTCCCTGGGATGCCGCCGCTCTCATGCCGATCGTGGAAGAGGCGGGTGGGTTGTTTACGGATTGGAAGGGAACGCGCACTGCGTTCGGAGGAAGCGTCGTGGCGACCAATCGCGCTGTTGCCGCGGAATCACGATCGCTTCTCGGAACTGCACCATGAGGGATGTAGATGCTTGACCTGTCCGGACTGGATTACGAGAAGAACAACGGGCTGATCACCGTCGTCACGCAGGATGCGGCGAGCGGGATGGTGCTGATGGTCGCGCACGCGGATCGGCAGGCTGTGGAGCGCACGCTCGCGTCTGGAGAGATGCACTACTTCTCGCGCACGCGTGGCGCGTGGCACAAGGGATCGACCAGCGGGAACACGCAACGCGTCGTGTCGCTCGCCGCCGACTGCGATGGCGATGTACTGCTCGCTCGCGTCGTGCCCAGCGGTCCCGCGTGTCACACGGGCTCCGTCTCCTGCTTCGTCGGGCCCGAGTCAATGGGCGACGCGCTGTCCGCCCTCGACGCGACGATCGCGGGACGCGCTGCGAACGCGGATGTGGACAACGCGCATGCTCCACATCCACCAAAGGCGAAGGCGAATCCCGCGCAGGAACAGAGCTATACGGTGCAGCTGCTCGAGGATCGCAATCTTCGCCTCAAGAAGCTCGGTGAGGAGGCGGCGGAGCTCATCGCGGCGTGTGCGGATGGCGATCTGCCGCGCGCCACGGAGGAAGTCGCGGATCTGCTCTATCATGCACTCGTCGCCCTGCGTGCCGCCGGCGGATCACTCTCGGATGTGCAACGCGTGCTCGCGAAGCGGGCGACGCCCGCGATGCCGCGTCCGGATGCTCGAAAGGACGATCCGAAATCAAAGAAGCGGCGTTGACGGTGGCGCCTTCGGAACACGCACGCTTTCTTTCGCGCCGATGACGAATAGCTCCGCAGCGCTCAATGCACTCGCCGACCGGCTTCACGCACTCCATCCACAACGAGATGTCGTGCTCGCGCCGTACACGACGTTCAGGATCGGCGGCCCAGCGGATCTGTTCTGCGAGCCCGCATCAGCCGATGAGCTCGCGATTGCAGTGGCATCAGCGCGCGCGCTCGGTGTTCCGTACTTCGTTCTCGGGCTCGGCGCGAACATTCTCGTGGGTGACAAGGGCTTTCGCGGAATCGTGATTCGCAACGCCGCGCACCACGAGCGCTGGAGTGACGACGGAAAGCTCTGGGTGGAAAGCGGCGCCGTGATGCGCGACCTGATCATGAGTGCCGTGCACCGCGGCTGGTCGGGGCTCGAGCACTTCGTTGGCATCCCGAGCACCGTCGGCGGCGCGATCTGGCAGAATCTTCACTTTCTCTCGCCTGCACCGGAGCGGGAGCGCACGGTGTTCATCGCCGAAGTGTTCGACTCGTGCGAGATTCTCAGCGCCGAGGGCGAGCGGAGGACCGTGAACGCCGAGTATGTGAACTTCGGCTATGATGACACCGTGTTCCACCACCGAGCCGACATCGTCCTCGCGGTGACGTTTGCGCTCACGCGTGGCGATCCGGATGTGATGTACCGCGTGATGCAGGAGAATCTCAGCTGGCGTGGCGCGCGTCATCCGTGGCTCGAGATCAATCCGAGCGCCGGATCGATCTTCAAAAAGATCGAGGGCGTCGGCGCCGGCCGGCTCATCGATCAGTGCGGGATGAAGGGCTCTCGCAACGGCGATGCGCAGATCTCGCACATCCACGCCAACATCATGGTGAATCTCGGACATGCGACGGCACGCGAGGTCCGCGATCTGATCGCGACGGCGCAGCAACGTGTGAAGGAGAAGTTCGGCTACGAGCTCGAGCCGGAGATCGGCTTCATCGGCGAGTTCTAGCTACTCACTTGCGATCGCGCGCTCCCACGCCGCGAACGCCTGCTCGAGCTTCGACTTCTCACGCTCGAGCTCCGCACCAAGCGATGTCGCCTTTTTTCCGCCGCTTCCACTGTTGTAGAGCTCCGGATCCGCGAGCATGGTCGTGAGCTCCGCCACACGCGCCTCGCGTCGCGCGACCTCCGCCTCGACATCCGCGATCTCCTCGCGTGAGCGCCGGCGAGGCGCACTCTCTTTCCTGCCATCCTTCGCATTGCCGCGTGTTTTCTGACGCTCCCGCACGCGCCGCGATTCCTGCTCCTCGGCCGCGGCGACGCTCGCCGCGTGCTCACGCTCCGCGCTTACGGTCTCCCATTCGGCGAAGCTGCCGTCGAAGTCCGTGATGTGACGATCGTGCAGGATCCACACGCGAGTGGCGAGCGCGCGAAGAAGCGCACGGTCGTGACTCACGAGAAAAACCGTTCCATCATAACGCTCGACCGCATCCTCCAACGCTTCGATCGATTCGACATCGAGATGATTCGTCGGTTCGTCGAGGAGCAGGAGATTCGCTCGCGAGAGCATGATCATCGCGAGCGCAACACGCGCCCGCTCTCCGCCCGAGAGTGTCGCTGCTGAGCGCTGAACGGAATCACCGCTGAACCCGAAGCGCCCGAGGTGGCCCTGAATCGCGCCGCGCCCCCACATGGGACGAAGGTCGTTGATGACATCGTAGAGCGACTGATGCGTCGGCACCTGCGCGAGATCCTGGCGATAGTACGCGGGCGTGATCGAGCCCCCCAAGCGGATCTCGCCGCCTTCCGTGGGGCGGTCTCCGACGAGCGCGCGAAGCAGCGTCGACTTCCCGGCGCCGTTCGGGCCGATGAATCCGATCACATCACCGCGCTGCACAATGGCGCTGAAGTTCTCGATGAGCACCCGGTCCTTCACAGCGAGGCGGAGCTTGTCCGCGACCACGACCTGATCGCCGCCGCGATCACCGACCTCGAGGCGGAGGGCCATCGAGTCCTCCTCGCCGGGCGGAGGAGTGAGTCGCGGCAGTCGCGCGAGCAGCTTGCGCCGCCCTTTCGCCTGTTTGCTGTTCTGCCCCGCGAGATGGCGCCGGATGTAGTCCTCCTGCTTGCCTATCGTCTTCTGCTGCTGGACGAACGCGCGCTGCTGTTCGAGCTGCCGGTGCGCGCGCTGCTCGATGAACGCCGTGTATCCGCCCACGTACGCGGTCGCGGTGTTCGCCTCGACGTGCAGGATGTGATCGGCGACGTTCTCGAGAAACGCGCGATCGTGGCTGATCAGTACCACCGTCTCATCAGTCGAGCGGAGATATTCCTCGAGCCAGCGCGTGGTCTCGAGATCGAAATGGTTCGTCGGCTCGTCGAGCAGCAACACGTCGGCCGGGGCGACGAGCTGTCGTGCGAGCCCGACGCGTCCACGCTCGCCACCGCTCAGCCGCTCCAGCGGTCGCGTGCGAGCATCCACCGGGTCGAATCCGAGTCCGTGGAGCACGGCGTCCACGCGCGGCGCGATCGTGTATCCACCCTCGCGCTCGAAGCGCTCGAGGTCGCGCGAGTACCGCTCGAGCACCTGCTCGCTCACTGCAGATCCCAGCTCTCCCATCTTGGTCGCCTGGTCGGCAAGCGACTGCTCGAGCGCGAGAAGCTCAGCGAACTGCCCGGCGGCAGCCTCCCACACGGTCGTCGCATCGCCGAAGTCGCGATGCTGCTCGAGCAGCGCCACCCGCAATGCCGGCTGCCGGGCGATGACGCCGCGCGTCGGCTGCATGTCTCCCGTCATCAGCTTGAAGAGCGTCGTCTTGCCCGTGCCGTTGCGGCCGATGATTCCCCAGCGTTCGCGTGCGGCGATCGTGAAGGTGACGTCGGAGAACAGCTTCGTCGCGCCGAATTCCACGCCGACGTTGGAAAGCGAGAGTTGCGTCATGCGGACGTCATCCAGCTACTCCATTCCTTCTCGGCAAGGCCGATACTGAGGCGATTTTGCTGCCGGACGAGCGGCATTTTCAGGATCATCGGCTCGTCCGCGAGCAGCTCGAGCCAGCGGTCATCGGACATGCGCGCGTTTCGCAATCCACGATCGAGATAGTGCTTCGAGCTCTCGTCGATCAATGCCGCAACGCCGAACTTCTGAGCGAAACGGCGCAGCTCGCCGAGCAATGCGGCCCGCTCGGCCAGATCTACGAAGTGGGTCTTCACGCGTCGCTCGGCGAAGAAGCGAATCGCCTTTCGCGTGTCGGCGCTTTTCTTCACGCCGAAAATCTGAACGTCCATGGCAGAAATAAACGCCGACGACGCCGCAATCCCAAGCGCCCATGGGCTTCGGTTGTAGTTTTCGCGCCATGCGAGCACGCGCCTATCGGCCGGCCTGGTGGATTCCGGGAGCGCATCTGCGCACGCTATGGGGAAAATTCATGCGTCGCCGGATGCAACTGCCAACGCGCTCGGAACGCTGGGCTACCCCCGACGATGATTTCCTCGACCTGCACCGGCTCAATGGGCCGACCGGTGCACCGCGCTTGCTCATTCTGCATGGGCTCGAGGGAACGGTACGCTCGCACTATGCGGGTGGGCTGCTGCAGGAAGCGAAGCGCCGGGGATGGAGCGCGGATCTTCTGATCTTTCGCTCCTGCGGTATCGAGGCGAATCGCGCCCGTCGCATGTACCACTCCGGCGAGACAACGGATCTCGACTTCGTCGTGCGCCGTCTCATCGCAAACGATCCCGATCGCCCGCTTCTGATCGCTGGAGTTTCCCTCGGCGGCAATGTCCTCCTCAAATGGCTCGGGGAACAGGCGGACGGCGCGCCTGCGCAGCTACGCGGTGCAGCAGCAGTGTCGGTTCCCTTCGATCTCGGGCGCGGCTCCCGCCATTTGAATCGCGGCTTCTCACGCCTCTACCAGGCGCACTTTCTCCGCTCGCTGCGAAGGAAGGCGCTCGCCAAGAACGCGCAGTACCCCGAGACGTTTCGTCCCGAAATCGTGCGCCGGGCGCGAACGCTCTACGACTTCAATGACCTCGTCACGGCACCGGTCCATAGCTTTCGCGATGC
Organism: uncultured Gemmatimonadaceae bacterium; assembly: GCA_963792685.1. Lineage (GTDB taxonomy): Bacteria > Gemmatimonadota > Gemmatimonadetes > Gemmatimonadales > Gemmatimonadaceae > FEN-1250. The sequence goes on from CAWBWW010000001.1 coordinate 973,024, forward strand.
CGATGACTACTACGCTCGCTCGAGCTCACTTCCGTATCTCGCGCGCATTCGCACGAGCACACTCCTGCTGAGTGCTCGCGACGATCCATTTCTTCCGCGAGAAGTGCTCGACGAGGTGCAGGATCTCGCACGCACGAATGGGTTTCTGCATGTCGAGTTCGTCGAGCGTGGCGGTCACGTCGGCTTCATCTCGGGAATGTTGCCCTGGCAGCCGTTCTACTACGCCGAATGGAGGGTGACGGAGTTCCTGTCCGAGATGCTTTCGCCCGTGAGCGCAGCGGCCCCGCGGTAAAGACGAAGCGGCCGGTCGAGCTTCCGACCGGCCGCCGATAACGCGCCGTGATGCAGCTGCGTCTCGCGCGCTCAGCTACAGCTCGCGCTCACCATCTTCATGCCTGTCGCGTTGAGCGTGCCGCTCGACATCCCTGACATCCCTGATGAACTCGAGTCGCCCATCTTCATGCCTGACATACTCGAGTCCTTCATCCCGGACATGCCGCCTTTCATTGCGTCGCCGGTGAGGGTGACCATGTGGCCGACATGACCGGCCAGCGAAAGCTTGGAGCTCGTGACATCCCACGACTTTCCATCCTTCGACACCAGCTTGAACGTGTTCGGCTTGTTGCCTTTCTGGAGACAGCCCGTTGCACTGTCTGCAGCTGCGCCGGCGCGCATGACTGGCCGCGTGCCGCCGCGAACAGCTGCTGATGCGCTGAGCGCACCCGCGAGCACAAGCGTCGACGCCAGTGCGAGCGCGGTGCGAATGCGATGATGCATGGAAACCTCAATGCGAGAGTGGGATGCGGCAGAGGGCCGCGCCTTGATGAACCTGCGCCCCATAGGCACTGTACACCGGGGGACGTCACCGGAGAAGTGTCGCCCGGAGTGTGCAGCTGTTCACTGGGCAGAGGCTCAGCAGATGAGCCCGATGATTCCGATTCGCATCGCTGGTCATCTCCGCTGTCCCGTATAGATTTTTTTGCCTCGCCATTCTGGCAATCAACGACAGTTGAACCCTTTCCTGGGCCTCTACCAGCTCCATGACCCTGTTCTTCGCGCTCTTTCTCCTCGCGGGACTCGTTGTCGGCGTGATTGCCATGCTCGGTGGCATCGATCGCAAACAGCGCCATGGCCCGTGGGTGAAATACCTGAATCTTCCGACCGCAGGCGCCGCCGCCGCGCTCTTTGGAATGGTGGGATATCCGCTGGCGAAATATTCGTCACTCGGGACACCGGCCATGCTGGCGATCGCCGGGGCCGCCGCTGCTGCGGCGGCCGCGGGCATGGTAGCGGTCATCGCCGGCTGGGCGGTGCCAAGCGCGGCCCTGCACGCCGAGGATCCACGATTTACACTGCAGGGACATCCGGCGCGAGTTTCGCAATCAATCTCCGCGGGGCATCCCGGCGAGATTTTTTACGAGCACGAGGGGGCGCGCCGAGTCGTTCCGGCGGTTGGGCTGGAAGGCGCATCCATCGAGGCAGGCGCCGAAGTCGTGATCGAGCGAATTGAAAACGGCATTGCGCACGTGGAGCTTTGGAGCAATATCGAGAAAGAGCTGGAGAAGCTCAGCTAAAATCTCGCTGCCGCTGGCGCGCGGCCGATGAGAGAGTCACGCGCCGCGTGTCGCGAGGTGACGAATGTCCGACGGCCTGCTCTTCCTGATCATCTTCAGCGCGATCTTCATCGGGCGAATCGTGTTCGCGACAATGTTCTTTCACGCCGTGCTCCCGAACAGCGATCGCTGCCCCGAGTGCGACACGCCCACGCTGCGCGTGAAGTCTCCCGTATGGAACGCGCTCATGCCGTGGTTTCGTACGAGCTGGTGTTACGCCTGTGGGTGGCGCGGGCTGCTGCGTCATGGGCATCTCACCACCGACACCAGCGTGTCCGCCAAGAGTGAGCGGAGCTCGCCTCGCTGACTGGTGCTTACGCTCCGCGCGCGAAGATCGTGAGCCACGGCGGCCAGTTGCCGCTCAACTCCGAGAAATCGTCGAAGTAGACGAGGCCAAGCGATTCCAGCTCGCTGGTGAGCGCGCCGAGCGCTTCCTCGTCGTACAGGGGGCCGATCGCGATCAGCTCTCCCTCAACGCGAAATTCGTCCGGTGTGAGATTGTAGCGCAGATCGAAGTGGGCGCGTGCGAGTCCCGCCTTCTCGAACGCGGATTTTCGCACGAGCATGGTCGGGGCGTCGGAGTGGATTTCGAGTGGCATGAGACAAGTGTGCGCAGACGTCCTCCGGTTGTCCAATCATCGTATCTTTGATCAATGACTTCGCTGCCCAATGAGCTCGAGCTCGACGTCATCGTCGTAGGCGCTGGCCACGCCGGCACTGAGGCTGCCGTCGCGGCCGCCAGGCTCGGCGCGCGCACGGGGCTGATCACGAGCGCTCTCGAGACGATCGGTCAGATGTCGTGCAATCCCGCGATCGGCGGTGTTGCGAAGGGCACGGTCGCGCGCGAAGTCGACGCACTCGGCGGCATCATGGGACGCGCCACCGATCTCGCCACCTTGCAGTTCCGCATGCTCAACCGCGGCAAAGGCCCCGCCGTCTGGGCTCCTCGCGCTCAGTGCGACCGCGGGCTGTACCGTCGAGCCGTGCGCACCCTGGTCGAGCAACACTCGAAGCTCCACACCATCCAGGGCACGGTTGCACGCCTGCTCATGGATGGCAGTGCGGGGCGAGTGGTCGGCATCGAGACGCTCGAGGGGCGCCGCTTTGGCGCGCGGGCAGTCGTGATCACCGCCGGCACCTTTCTCCGCGGACGCCTGCACATCGGGACCGAGACACGCATCGCCGGCGGCCGCGCGGGAGATGCGCCTGCCATCCACCTGGCCGAGCAGCTCGATGCGCTCGGACTCGAATCCGCACGCTTCAAAACAGGAACGCCTCCCCGTATCGATGGGCGCTCCGTGAATTTTGCGAACCTGGAGCGCCAGGACAGCGAGATCGAGCAGTTCGATTACTCGTGGTCGCACTTCTGGGACTCGCCGCGCACGAACGCCGACATGGCGCGGCATCCGCCCCAGCTTCCGTGCTGGATCACGTTCCTCGACGAGCGGGGGAAAAGCATCATCGCGGAGAACATTCGAAAGTCCGCGATGTATGGCGGCGCCATCGGCTCGCGCGGGCCACGCTACTGTCCGAGTGTCGAAGACAAGATCGTCCGCTTCCCGGATGTCGCTCGGCATCAGCTTTTCTTGGAGCCGGAGGGGCACGACACATGGGAGATGTACGTGAACGGGCTGTCGACATCGCTGCCCGCCACGGTGCAGCTCGAGCTGCTGCACGCGATCCCCGGGCTCGAAGACGTGCGCATGACACGCGCGGGATACGCAATCGAATACGACTACTTCCCGCCCACGCAGCTCGACGCCTCGCTCCAGGTCAAGGCGCTCGGCGGGTTGTACTTCGCCGGGCAGATCAACGGGACCACAGGCTACGAAGAGGCCGCAGGGCAGGGCGTCGTCGCGGGCATGAACGCCGCGCTCTCAGTCCGGGGGGATGCTCCAGTGATCCTCGGCCGCGAGAGCTCGTACATTGGCGTGTTGATCGATGATCTCGTGACGCGCGGCGTCGACGAGCCATACCGGCTCTTCACCTCGCGCTCGGAATTTCGCTTGACGGTGCGCCAGGACAACGCACTCCGGCGACTCGCGCCGACGGCGATGGCGCTCGGTATGCTCGACGAGCGGGAGCGACAGATCGTCGAGCGGCGAATCGCGATGGAAAGCGACGCGCGCGCGCTCGCGGAGTCGACGAGCGTGCGACCGGAGCAGGTTGCGGAGCTGCTCGCAGCTGCCGGGAGCACTCCGTTGGCTCATCCCGTGCGCATCGCGGAGATCGCGAAACGGCAGAACGTATCGCTCACGGCGCTCTTCGATGCGACAGGCGTTGGCGTGGCCCTCGACCGCGATGCCCTCATCTCCGCCGAGCTGGAGCTCAAGTACGCCGGGTATTTCGAGCGTGAGCGTGTGCAGGCGGAGAAGATGAAGCGCATGGGGAATTTCCCACTCCCCCCGGCGCTGCCCTACGAGGAGCTTCGCTCACTCAGCACGGAAGCGCGGCAGAAGCTTGGCGCGTTGCGCCCTCGGACGCTCGCGCAGGCGTCGCGCGTGCCGGGGGTGAGCCCCAATGATCTGCAGAACCTCGTCCTCGAGATCGAGCGTCGCCGCCTCGCGACGGAGTCTGCGTTATAGCAAGAGTCTGCGACATCAAGAAAACTGTGCACGGCGCGCAATAAGTAACAGATCGACACCAATACTGGCCCCGCAACCCGCAGCGCTGTATTGTAGGTGGAAGCGACGTCCACCGGAGCTCATCCATCTACCACTCGCTGATCCCCCGCACTCTCCGCGTGTGCCGCGCCTATGTCCGCGCGCACGGCAGATTGCCGCGTCTTTTGCGCCCGCGCCGTTTCACCGAGAAGATGCAGCTCCGGAAGCTCTTCGACTATAATCCAGCCTTTCCGGTCCTCTGCGATAAGATCGCGGTTCGCGAGTTCATCGCGGCACGTGGTGGATCCGACCATCTCCATTCCAGTGCTGTGGACCGGAGGCGCCGCGGAGATTCCCTTCGACGGCATCGCACGCCCTTTTTTTCTGAAGAGCACGCACGCGAGTGGTCAGGTTCTGATGGTGAGCGGCGACAGTTCAGACAGGGCGGCGATCCGGGAGCAGGCCGAACGCTGGCTCTCGGTAGACTATGGTGCGGAGCGCGATCAACCGGGCTACAGGCCCGTGCCTCCGCGCCTCATGATCGAGCAGACGATCACCACTGCGGATGGCGCCAGGCCGAACGAGCTCCGATTCTTCGTGTTCGATGGGAAGGTCGCGGTGATCAACACGGTGTACGTGGAGAACGACCGCATACGTAACGGCGCGTTCCACACTCCGGATTGGACGCGGCTGAACTGGCATTTCACGCGCCCCGTCGATCGTGCATTCCCGAAGCCCGATCGACTGGATGACATGATCGCGCTCGCCGAGCGGGTTGGTCGGGGAATGGATCACGTGCGGGTGGACATGTACGATTGCGGGGAGCAATTCTGGATCGGCGAGCTCACAGTGTATTCGTGGTCGGGGTTCTCGCGTTTCACGCCCGATGAGGCGGACCTCGAGCTCGGGTCGTACTGGCGGGCGCGGACTCCGCGTCTACGCGATATCATTCCGGCGTTGTTCGTGGCGCCAACTTTCGCGATGGAAGAGCGGCGCCCGAGTCGGTAGGAGTACTCGTAGGCCATTTCCGGATTGCCATCGCACTCCGTATGGAGCCGGCGGAGGGCCCTATTAAGTATCGAAATACGACTATATCTGTTCTGCCGTTCCGCTGTGATGCGACGGCGCGCCCCTTTCATGGAGCTCTCGTATGCGACGTATCCTCGCCGGCCTGGCGCTGACGGCCTTTCCGCTGGCTGCACAGCAGCCTGTCCCGGCCGGGCAGCCGCCCCAGCATCCATCCCAGATCGCCACGAATGCGACCGGCTACGCGCGCTACGTTCCCGATCGCGCGACGATCTCCATGGGAGTGCAGACGCGCGCATCCACGGCGGCGAAGGCGAGCGCAGACAATGCAGTGAAGCAGCGAGCGGTCATTGATGCGATCAAAGCGCAGGGGATCGCACCCGAGCAGATCTCGACTCTGAACTACAACCTGAGTCCCGATCAGGAATACAATCCACAAGCAGGGGACAAGGCGCCGAAAGTCGTTGGCTACGTCGCGACGAATACCGTGCGCGTGGACGTGCGAAAGGTGGAGCAGGTCGGCGGCTTGATCGACGCGGCGATTGCCAAGGGCGCAAACGACGTGGGCTCGCTGGAATTTCATTCGTCTGCGCCCGATTCGCTGCGCCGAGTGGCATTGGTGGACGCGTATCAGCAGGCCTTTGCGGACGCGACGGCATTAGCACGGGCAGCAGGGGGACAGCTGGGCGAGCTCCTGGAGATGAGCTCCGCAAACCTGACAACCGACGCCCAGCCAATGGCGGTTCGAATCCGAGGCGCGAAAGCGGCTATGACCACTCCCGTGGAAACGGGGGAGCAGGAGTTGAGTGTCGGCATAGTGGCTCGGTGGAGATTTGTTCTTGTCGCGAAATGATCGTTCTACCTGTTTCGCGTGGCGTTCGCCGATGAGCTTTGTTCAACACCCGCGAAGGATGTTTCACGTGAAACATGAACTCTGACCTAGACGTCGACGTAGCTGTTCCACGTGAAACAGCGATAGCCCCTTTCATAGAACAGGTCTATATTCCGCGCTCACCCAGACCTGAGTAGTGCGTGGCCCAAATCATCGCAATTGCAAATCAGAAGGGTGGCGTCGGTAAGACAACGACCGCGGTCAACCTCGCAGCAAGCTTGGCAGTCGCAGAGCAACGGACGCTGCTGATCGATGGTGACCCCCAAGGAAATGCGACAAGCGGCATCGGCCTCCAGGGCGAGCAGATCACCAGCACTCTGTACGACGCGCTCATCGGTCAGAAGCCCCTCGACGAGGTCATTCTCCGCGCAATCCAGTTCGCCCATCTGGATGTTGCCCCCACGACACCAGACTTGGCCGGCGCCGAGATCGAGCTGATCGATCGTGAAAACCGTGAGCTCGCTATGCGCGACGCTCTCGCGCCAGTCCGCGACCGATACGACTACATTCTCATCGACTGCCCGCCGTCGCTTGGTTTACTCACGATCAACATGCTCGCAGCCGCGGACGCGGTGCTCATCCCGCTCCAATGCGAGTACTACGCCCTGGAAGGGCTCTCCCAACTGCTCAACACGGTACACCGCATTCAGCAGTCGGTGAATCCACAGCTTGCGATCGACGGCGTACTACTCACCATGTATGACGCACGCCTGAACCTCTCGAGGCAGGTTGTCGCCGACGCCCGCGAGTACTTCGGGCCCAAGGTGTTCGAGACGATCATTCCGCGAAACGTCCGCCTCGCGGAGGCGCCGAGCTTTGGGAAACCGATCGTTCTCTACGACATCGCTTCGGTCGGCGCGCAGGCATACCTGGGAGTAGCGAGAGAGCTCGTACGGAGGCACACCGCCGCCCTACAGCCCGGTTCCCCGACGTCGGAGCTCTCACCCGAGCCCGCACTGGAACGCGCTACCGAGCTTATCTCGGCGCCCATATCCGAGCCGAGGCCGGAGTCCACTCCGGAGCGCGCGCCCACGCCAGCGCCGGAGTACAGCGCTCCGGTGCGCGAAACTCCGCCGGAGTTGCGCACCGAGCCGTCGTACGATCGCACCCACATATCCCAACATGAGCCCCACCCCGCAGTGGTCGAGCGACCACCCGAGCTGAGGTAATGGGGATCCACGCCTATAGCCATCGGAGCTCCGGACATGTCCACCGATAATCCCCGCCGACTCGGTCGCGGACTGGACGCACTCCTCGCCTCGCGCCCCTCGACAACCGCGCCTCCACCTGCGCCACTCTCCGCGGCAGCGCCCGAGAAGGAAACCGGCGAGCTCCTGCGGCCGATCGCCGTCGGCGACATTCGCCCCAATCCATTCCAGCCGCGGAAAGAGTTCCGACCTGAAGAGCTGACCGAGCTCGAGGCGTCGCTCAAAACGAACGGTCTCCTCCAAGCGATTTCGGTTCGCCCCGCTGCCAACGGGAACGGCTACGAGTTGATCGCTGGCGAGCGCCGACTCCGCGCAGCCACGCGCCTCGGCTGGACAGAGATTCCCGCCGTCGTCAAGCAGATCGATGACCGCGCGCTTCTCACACTCGCGCTCGTCGAAAATCTGCAGCGGGCCGACCTGAATCCCATCGAGGAAGGCGAGGGCTATCAGCGACTCGCGACGGAGTTCTCGCTCACGCAGGGCGAAGTCGCAGAAATCGTGGGCAAGGACCGGTCGACTGTAGCTAACATGTTGCGACTCTTGAACTTACCTAACACGGTCCGCACGATGCTTCGCGACGGCCACCTGTCCGTGGGACACGCGCGCGCGCTCCTGGCGATCTCCTCCGAGCGCGACATGCTCGAGCTCGCCAAGGAAATCGTTGCCAAAGGGCTCACCGTGCGTGATGTGGAACAGCGCGCTCGCAACGCCGCACCACCATCATCCACGCGCGCGCCGCGCAAGAAGAGCGGGGAATCCGGCGCGGGACTCAATGCAGAGCTCAAGCGTCTACAAGACGAGCTGCGTCGACATCTCCAAACCGACGTCACCATCACCGTCGGCGATCGCGAGCGCGGCAAGATCGAGATTGCCTTCTATTCGAGCGATGACCTCGAGCGTGTGCTCGACCTGGTGCTTGCGTCTCGCGAGCGCATTTGATGATTGAGGATGATGGCAGAGAACAACGAAAGAACCGGAGAGCGAGGCTACGGGAATATCTACACGCCGCACGCAGGCGCGATGATCATTCACGTGCAACGCGAAAGTGGTCTCGCGAATCGCACTCTCATCTTCACACAGCGTCAGGTGCGACTCTTCCGCATCGGCGCGATCGTACTCGGTTCTCTCATCTGCATCGGCGCAGTGAGCTGGTTCTTCCTCGCATCACAAGCCGCACGCGTCCCATATCTCACGCGACGAGTCGATCAGCTCCAACACAATGTGTCGCGCGTCGACACGCTGCAACGGTCACTCAACGAGCTCGCCGCGCGCTTTCAGCAAGTGCAACACATGATGGGTAGCGCATCGATCCCCGTCGCAACCGATTCGCTCGCGCATGGAAAGGCGCCCCTCGCGGCATCGATGGCGACGCCCGTTGCGACAGCGGCCGTCGCTCCCGTCGACTCATCGACCGTGCCCGATGCGTGGCCGCTCCCCATGGCAGGCACACTGCTCGCCTCGAGCTCTCCCGCACTCGAGATCGCAGTACCCGTCGGCACTCCCGTGCGTGCCTCCGGCGCCGGATCGATCGTCGAAGTCGCAGACGACTCGACACTCGGCAAGCTCGTTCGCATCGCCCATCGCTCAGGCTACGAAACCGTGTACGGCGGCGCGAGCGAAGTGCGCGTATCCAAGGGACAGCACGTCGCAGCCGGCACCGTGATCGCGCTTTCCGGAAATGCACCAGGCACTCTCGAACCGCATCTGCACTTCGAGATGCGGCGTCACGGCGTCGCCATCGACGCATCATCAGTCATCAAAAAGGGACCGGCTCATGGCGATCTTCAATAAGGATTCGAAAGGCGGAGACGACATCAAGAATCTTCCCGCCAACAGCAACGCACTCTCCATCATCGCGGCCGGTACCAAGATCGTAGGCGACATCGACACCGACGGTGTCGTGAAGATCGAAGGACGCGTCGAAGGCGGCATTCGCGCCGCACGACAAGTGCTCGTGGGACGACAGGGCGAAGTACTCGGCGACATCAACACGCGCGAAGCGGTGATCGGCGGCCGGGTACAGGGCACCGTCAACGCGTCGGATCGCATCGAAGTGCAGGGAACCTCGGTGATCATCGGCGACATCAACACGCGCGCACTCGCGGTCATCGAAGGCGGGCGAATCAATGGCAGCGTCCGAATCGCCGACGCCAAGGAGCCCGGCTCCGAAGACCAGATTCACCCGTCGCCGGTCGCCGTACTTCGCTGACTCCAGCACGCGCACAAATAGCGCATGCACAAGAGGGCCGGATGGCAGCCGTCATCCGGCCCTCTTGTGCACATTCTGATAATCGATTGCTCTACAACGAGTTAGCGGCGATATTCACACGCCGCACCCCTGGTTGTCCACAGTTGTCCACAGTCGCTCATCCCCCGATGTGCTCTCCATGACCTCTCTGACGCGCATCGCGGACGCGCTCGACAGTCTGCTCAAGACGAACGGATTCCCCGACTATCCGCAAGCGCTCAACGGTGTTCAGGTCGAGACACACACCGACATAGTGAAGGTGGCCGCTGCAGTCGACCTCCGCACGCGTACGATCGAAAGCGCCGCGGCACAGGGGGCGAACCTCCTCCTCGTGCACCACGGCCTGTTCTGGGGCGGATTGCAGCCGCTGCGAGGCCCGTATTACCGGCGCATCCACGCGCTGTTCTCGTCGGGCATCGCGCTCTACTCGTCACATCTCCCGCTCGACGCGCACCCCGAGATCGGCAACAACGTGCTGCTCGCCCGCGAGCTCGGCCTCGTGCCGTCCGCGGGCTTCGCCCATCACCACACGATCGACATTGGCGTTCGCGGTGAATCGGATGTGCCTACCGCATCGCTCGTCGCTGCCGCGGATGCCGTCGCGCGTCGGTGGGGCGGAATCGCGCGCAGCTCGCCGTCCGCTCCGGATCGCGTGACGAAACGCTGGGCGATTTGCACCGGCGCGGGGGCGTCAGCGGACACGCTCCGCGAAGCGCTCGAGCATGGCATTGACACGCTCATCGTCGGCGAAGGCCCGCACTGGACCGCAGTCGATGCGGACGAGATGGGACTCGTCATCATCTACGCGGGCCACTACGCCACAGAGACTTTCGGCGTGCGCGCACTCGCGGAGCACGTCGGACGCACATTCGATCTCCCCACGACGTTCATCGACGTACCGACCGGCCTCTAACGGCCATGCACACCGCGCTGACTCTTGTACTGCTGTTGGCGCTCGGGTTCCTCGCCTACTCCGTCGTCGTGACGCCAGTCGTGCTGCGACGCACCACGATCGATGTTCCCGTTTCGGATCTCGCGCCCGAGCTGAACGGATACACGATCGCTGCACTGAGCGATCTCCACTACGGTGGCACGTTGATTCCCGGGCGACTGCTCCGTCACGCAGTGCAACTCGCCAACGACGCATCGCCGGACCTCATCGTTCTCCTCGGCGATTACGCGCTCTCCCATTCATCGCTGCGCACAATGTCACGCGTGCTGTACGAGTGGGCGCTCCCGCGCATGACCGCGTCGCTGCGTGCGCTTCGTGCACGCGACGGCGTCGTCGCCATACTCGGCAACCACGACTACGACTACGATCCGGAGGCTGTCGCGAAATGGCTGCGGTCCGCGGGCGCTCGTGTACTCGTCAACGAGTGCACGGTGATCACGCGAGGGCACGCGCGCCTGGGCATCGGTGGTGTCGACGACTGGACGCACGGCGTGATCGATCCGCAGGGCGGTTGCGCATCGCTTCCGCGCGACGTGCCCCGCATCGTGCTGTCGCACAATCCCGACGGAGCGCTCGAGCTCGCGTTCACCGCGCGCGTCGATCTCGTACTCGCGGGACATACGCACGGCGGACAGATCGTGCTTCCCTGGTTCGGCGCGCCATCCCGTCACTGCAGCGTGTGCAATGCATTCTCTGCGAGTGGATGGGTGCGTCGCTCCCCAGTGCCCCTCTACGTCACCACGGGCGTGGGCGTGTTGCTCCCGCTTCGCATCAAGTGCCCGGCCGAGGTGCTGGTGGTGCGGCTCGTGCGCGCGTAGCTCGGGAACCGGCGCTCAACACCCGGTGTGGGCGCTCGTCCATCGCACTCGCCAGCTCCCGTCCGCCTGTCGCTCGAGCAGAGCGTACGCATTCGACTCGTAGCCATCGCGCGCGAGCACGAGGTCGATGTGCGGCAGCGATCCGATCGCGACGGCAGCCAGAACGTCCGAGCTCTCCAGAGTCTCGTCCGAGCCCGAAGTCACTTCGCGATACGTGAGTTTGTACGGCGCGTTCGATCCCGCGGCGCGCTCGCCCACGACGAGCGTATGTTCTTCGAGCGGATTCGCTTCCTGATTGAGTGTGCGCACGACATCCGCGACCACCGCTTCGATGCCGGGCACGGGACTGAATCGGTACGCCGTGCGTACCGAGTACGGAATGCCGCGAAAGGTTCGCGCGGTGTCGTTCGGCGCCGTGGATACGAGTCGCGTGATGTCCGCCGCCAGTTTCGCGGAATCCGCGTGCGGCATCGTCTCGATCGTGTCGAGTGGAAGTGCTTTCGCGCGCCCTTTCAAGAAGGCGACGGTCCATCCCGCGCCCGCTTCTCCATTCGTCGCGGGTTGCACCTTCGCAGCTGGCCATTCAATGCACTGATTTGGATCCCATTCACCGCCCCCGAGTGCGCCGACTCGTGCGACGTCGCCAACACCGGAGCGCTGGAACAGCTCGACGGTGACGTTCCGCGACAGCGTGGAATCGAAATGCACGTTTGCCGAAGGCGTGCTATCCGTGATGGTCGGAAACACCACATAGGCTTCGGCGCTCGAGTTGCCGCGCACGAACATCACGGGACCCGCGCTCGTATCCCACGTCGACCGGATGATTGCAGGCTGTTGGGCCGGTGGCGTTGCAGCAGTCGTCTCAGGGGCTGCGGCCACGGTCTCGGCCGGTGCCGCGCGGGACTTGCGCTCGCACGCCGTCATTGACGCGAGAACGAACATGCATGTGAGGATTGCCCGGGAAGACATGTGCTCAATCTTTCCCGAAGAAACGCACCGCGTCAACGTGCGCGACGCTCAGCGTGGCGGCAGGAGCTTCCCAACCAGATCCCAATGCCAGGCGTCGCATCGGATGCCCGTGCGCGGATCCTTGAGAGGTTTGTACTGAAGACGGTCGACTCCAAGGCCGATGGATCGCCCGTATTCGATCAGGCGCTCGCGATCGGTGGAGACGAGGTGGGCCATGGGATGGCCCTTCCAGACATGGCGATGCAACCAGAGGCCGCCGGCCATCGCGTAGATCATTCCTTCGCGTCGAAGTGCGAACTCGCGGTATGGGCGGCCTGCAGGCGAGCTATCGCGGTTGATCGACTCGCTGCTCACGCTGCTGCTGTACGCATGAAACAGATCAGTTACAGGTGACCCGCCCCTCGAGAGTCGCCGGTGCAATCGCCGTAGCGGTTCCAAAATATATCGTGCACTTCTCCGCGCCGAGTGCGGAGTGTGTGGCGGAGCCGGACCATCCGCCTGACGTGGCCTCCGGAATTGTGACCGTGACGCCAGCGGAGGTAAGGAAGTTCAGTTGCGAGAGATTGCTGCTGTAGGCGCTATTCGAGTAGTAATAGCTCTCCTCGGCGGTCGCCAGATTGCGCAGATCGCTGCGCATGGCCGCAAGGAACGCCTGCCCCTTCGTGTTGGAAAATTTCGGAATCGCGATAGCGGCAAGAATGCCGATGATCACGACCACGATGAGGAGCTCGATGAGGGTAAAGCCCGAGGTGCGCGACTTGGACATGTCATGCTCCGCCATGAGTGCAGGAATGCGTTGCGATATACAAAGCAATCCTGAGGCCGACGAGACTTAGGCCATAACATTATGTCGAATAGAGACTTACATCTTGGCAGTCAACGCTTTCAGCCCTTTTGACCGGTCTATTTGCCAGTCGTTGCGGCATTCTGCAAGGAAAAACTCGCAGGGCTATTTGCTGCACCCAATGTAGTTCTTCACGGTCGCGGGGGGGAGCGGGGGCGCATTCCCGTAGTAGATCGCGCAGTGCGACGTATCGTCGTCGTGTGTTGCGGTCGCGGACCAGCCGGCGCTGTCGGCCTGAACGAAGGTCACCCACACACCGGGCGTGACGTTGAATCGGAGCGCGTTCATGTCCGACGAGTACGCATCATCGGAGCTCCAGTAGCCTTCCTCCGTCGCGGCGAGATTTCGCAGGTCGGAGATCATCGTCGTGATGTAGAACTGGTGCTTGAAGCCGTGCATTCGCGGGATGGCCAAGCCTACGAGGATGCTGATGATGACCAGCACCACGAAGAGCTCGATGAGTGAGAATCCGGAACGGCGACGGCGCGACATTCGTTCGGCACGTACTCGAGTGAGGGCAAGAAGTGCTGACGCAGCGTCCATGCTAATAGCGGGCGCTGATTCCGCACAATGGTGAAATCCTTGATAGAGACGACCATGCGTATACATCGTCTCACCCTTGCATTCGAGACTTTCCAGCTACTGTTTCGTTTCGAGCCAGTTGCTGCCGATTCCGAGGTCCACGACCAGAGGTACGGAGAGCTGGGCGGCCTCCTGCATCTCCTGAGTGACCAGGGCGGAGATGTACTCGACCTCGTTCGAGGGTGCTTCGAATACGAGCTCGTCGTGCACTTGCAGCAACATCCGGGAGGCCACTCGCTCACGCGCGAACAGCTCGTGAATGCGGATCATCGCGATCTTGATCAGGTCCGCCGCAGATCCTTGAATCGGTGAGTTGGTCGCCGTTCGCTCCCCGAACGCGCGCACGTTGAAGTTGCGGTCCCTGAGCTCGGGGATGTAGCGCCGGCGCCCGAAGATGGTCTGCACGTAGCCATGCTCGCGCGCGAACGCGACCATGGAATCGAGATACGCGCGAATTCCCTGGAAGCGCTCGAAATACTCCTCGATGAACCGCCGGGCGTCCGCGTGATCGATGCGCAGTTGTCGCGAGAGCGCATTCGCTCCCTGCCCGTAGATCGTGGCGAAGTTGATCGTCTTCGCGCGTCCGCGCATCTCCGACGTCACTTCCGCGAGCGGCACATCGAAGATGATCGACGCCGTCTGCCGATGGATGTCTCCGCCGGCTCGGAATGCGCTCACGAATGCGGGATCCGCGGAGAGATGCGCGAGCAGCCGAAGCTCGATCTGCGAATAGTCGGCGGCAATGAGCGACCATCCTTCGCGCGGAATGAACCCGCGCCGAATGTCGCGACCGAGCTCCCGGCGAATCGGAATGTTCTGCAGGTTGGGATCGCTCGAGGAGAGGCGCCCCGTCGTGGCGACGGTCTGGTTGAACGAGGTGTGGATGCGCTGCGTGTGGGGATGTACCAGAGCAGGCAGCGCATCGAGATACGTGTTCTCCAGCTTCGACAGCTCCCGATACTCCATGAGCTGCTCCGGAAGCTCGTGCCCCATCTCGGCGAGCTCCTGCAGCACACTCGCATCGGTCGATGGCCCCGTCGCCGTCCGCTTGAGAATCGGCAGTTGTAAACGCTCGAAGAGAATTTGGCGCAGCTGCAGATTGGAGTTGATGTTGAACTCCGTTCCAGCGGATACGTAGATCTCCTGCTCGACGCGTTGCCGCTCGCGTGCGAAGCGCTCCTTGAGCGACGCGAACCATTCGCGGTTGATCGCGATGCCCGCCCATTCCATGTCGGCAAGCACATCGATGAGCGGTATCTCGATATCGTTGAATAGGGGGAGCAGCGCGTACGTCTCGAGCTGCGGCTCGAACACCGCGCGGAGCTGAAGCGTCATGTCCGCATCCTCGCACGAGTAGTCGCGAGCGGCATCGACGGGACATTCGTCGAAGGGCACTTGGCCCTTTCCCTTGCCGCAGAGATCCTCGTAGGAGGTCATCGTGTGCTCGAGAAACTCGAGCGCGAGGACATCGAGGCCATGCGAGCGGCGGCCCGGATCGAGCACGTAGCTCGCGATCATCGTGTCGAACTCGAGCCCGCGCAGCGTGATCCCCGCGCGACGAAGTGCAAGCAGGTCGTACTTCGCGTTCTGCCCGACCTTTCGAACTGACGGGTCCTCGAGCATTGCGCGAAGCGGCGCCATCTCGTCGGACAAGAATCGCCGGAAGATTCTTCACCGCATGCGCCCGCTCGGCGAGCATCCGTGCAGCGATGCCCGATGGTTCCTGCGAAGTTGCGTTTTTCTTCCGCACGCTCTTCTTCTTGGGCTCCGGCGGCTCGTCGCCGCCGCGCGTCAGCCCGCGATCTTCCGGCGCATCAGTGGGCGAGCGATCGCCGGAGACATCGGTGAGCAGTTCTCCCTGATCACTCTGCCGCTCGCGATGACGGAGTGGCAGATAATACGCCTCGCCCGGAGCGACTCCGATCGAGATGGAGACGAGTGTCGACCGAAGGGGATCGACGATCTGCGGACTGCCAAGCTCGATGACTGTTTCCGTGTCCACGGAAATGTAGGGAACGCTGCGAACACGCTCGAGCATTCGCTCCATTGACTCGAGCGTATCGACTGTGACGTAGCTCGTATCGCGCTCGACGACCGGTGCGCTCACGGCGTGATCCTTCGCGAGCGCATGGAACTCGAGCTCGACAAACAGGTCGCGCAGGCGGGCATGATCCGGCTCCGCGAGCGTGAGCGATTCGAGGTCGAGCGGCATGTCCAGATCTTCTCGAATGGTGACGAGTCGCTTCGAGAGTCGTGCCTCCGCCTCGTGCGTGAGCAGTGCCTCGCGCGGACGCTTCTTCGTGATCTCGTTCGACGTGCTCGAGAATGTTCTCGAGCGATCCATACGTCGCGACCAGCTCGCATGCCGTCTTGTCGCCGATGCCTTTCACACCAGGAACGTTGTCGGACGAATCGCCGACCATCGCGAGATAGTCGGTGACGTGATGCGGCGGGACGCCCAGCCGCTCGTTGGCGTTCTCCAGCCCGACCCACTGCTCCTCGACACTCGCCGGGCCGCCGCGCCCCGGATTGAGAAGCCACACGCCGGGACGCACGAGCTGGTAGAAGTCCTTGTCGCCCGAGACGATGACGACGTTCACGCCGGCGTCGACGCCCTGTCGGGCAAGCGTGCCGATCACGTCATCGGCTTCATATCCATCGAGTGCGAGCACGCGCACGTTGAATGCGGCCAGCAGTTCTTCGATGCGCTCCATGCCGCGATCGAAATCCGCCTGCAGCTCTTCGCCGAGCTTCTCGCGCGTGGCCTTGTAGGCGGGATACTGCTCGTGTCGGAAGGACAGTCCGGAATCGTGCACCCAGCCGACGTACTCGGGCCAATGCGTGTCGATGAGGCGCTGGAGAAAATTGACCACGCCCCATGCGGCGGAATGTGTTCTCGCCGCGGCTGGTCGTGAGCGGGCGCGAGATCAGCGCGAAGAACGCGCGATAGATCAGCGCGTAACCATCGACGAGAAAGAGTCTGGGCGAGGTCGGAATGCGGGGCTCCATGAAGGAAAGCTCACCCCGCATTCCGGTGAATGCCAGCCCGCGAACTACAGCTTACACGCGCTGAACGTTCGTTGCGTGAAGTCCTTTCGCGCCCGACTGGATCTCGAACTCTACTTCCTGTCCTTCAGCGAGCGTTTTGAAACCATCCATCGTGATCGAGGAGAAATGCACGAACACATCCTCGCCACCTTCCTGTTCAATGAAGCCGAAGCCCTTGGCATCATTGAACCACTTCACCTTTCCCTTGGCCATCGCCCGTCTCCCGCTCATGACACAACTCCCTCCGCTGCATGAGGAGGGACAAGCCGAGGAGGGCTTGCGGCGCCTTATATAGGAGCGAAGTGATTTTTTGTCAAGACAATGCAACCCAGGTCACAAATTGTACTCAGCCGCGTGGTCACTGCGGCTGTAGCCTCCGCACGACTTTGTCGAAATCGGATTGACTCGAGGACGAAAGCCGGAGTCGCCCAGCCGTACCCTGGGTGACGAAGACCAGCCGCAGATTGTACTGCGTGTATACCCAGATCTCCGCTCGGCTACGCGACATGGACCCATTTGACCCGGTGGGTTGGCCAGCCTGATCAGGCTCGCCGAGCGTGATGTATACCTTCCCGCGATCGGTCAGCCAGCCAGCCGTACCGGGCTCGCGGAAACGCGAGTTTGCAGTCGCGATGCGCTTGAAGTAGTCACGCAGAGCCTCGTTGTCCGGAGTGGACGGCGTTGGATCCGTCTGCTTCCAGAAAGTGGCCCACAGGGCTGCTCGTTGTTCGGGCGGCGCATCGCGCAGTGTCTGAATCCGCTGTGGCGATGCGAAATAGCGCAGGTAGCTCAACAGCTCATCGAAGCTCGTGATGCCAATCTCGTCGCCAAAGCTGAGAAAGAGCGGCGCCTGCACCGTGTCCGAGGTGCCGACGAGTGATGTCACGACGGTGACCGGCCCAACGCCAATGCTCGGCACCGGAAAGTCGAGCAGCGCCGAGGACAGCGCACCCTGCCGAACGAGGTTGACTGTGTCGCGCAGGATCACGACGTGCGCATCGTTCAGGACGGCGACGTTCACCTTCGCCGCCTCCGGCAGTCCGTATCCCTCAATGTAAAGTCCCGCGAGCGTATCGCGACCAAGCACTATCGTAGAGCGTGGATTCGCGATCAGTGTCGGCACCGTATCCAGCCGGATGCGTGGCTTGACCTGATAGATGCTGATCGGGGTCGACAGCGAACGTGCGCCAAACCGTGGGACGGTGATCGACATCTGCTGCGCGTTCGCGTTTCCACTGTTCTCATCGCGCACCGAGACTGACAGCGAATACGTGCCCGAGGGAATCGACATGAACTGCTGGAAAATCACACTCTCATCGGTGCGCTGGGTTTCGCGAAACGACGAAACACGGATGACTTTCCGCGCGTCGAAGTGGCGGACCGTCGTCGTTCCTTGTGTGACATCGATCGTCACATCGTAGTTCGCGCGCTGTCCTCCGCCGTCGCCAGTGAAGGTGAGCGACTGATTCGCAAAGGAGAGCGTGACGAGCGCCAGCGTGCTGTCCGGAGTACCTCCGGCCAGGTAGCGCAGCTGCCCCACGAACGGGAAGGAGCCCGCCTGTGCCAGCATCCCGAGCTGGCGGTAGAATCCCGATGGATCCGGCGCCGCGGCGTTCGCCGCTGGTGATGATCGGACCCCGCCTGTCCCCGCGGGCGCCCGAACCCCCGCCATTGTGCGTGCGCGGAGAGCAACCCGCGAGCGCAAGCCCTGAGAGGGCGAGCGCCCAGGCGTGCGATGGACCACGAAGTGATACCGCCATATATCCTCTTGCTCTCACCAATGGTGTGAATCGACGGGGAATACCGTCAGTACCTGCCTGTTCGCTTGCTCCCTTCGCGTGGTGCGATTAGCTTCGGCCCGTGAGCCGCGAAAATCTTGCCGGTACGACACTCGCCGGATATGCGTTGCAGGATATGGTCGGTGAAGGTGGTACAGCAGTAGTGTACCGTGCCGAGCACCGAGTCCACGGCATCGCAGCCGTCAAAGTTCT
Source organism: uncultured Gemmatimonadaceae bacterium (assembly GCA_963792685.1). Taxonomy (GTDB): domain Bacteria; phylum Gemmatimonadota; class Gemmatimonadetes; order Gemmatimonadales; family Gemmatimonadaceae; genus FEN-1250. Next base: position 991,818 of record CAWBWW010000001.1, read on the forward strand.
GAAGGAAAAGCTTCGGTCGGATAAAACCGCCGTCGCCAGATTTCTTCGGGAAGCGACATACGGCACGCGGGTCTCGCACCCGAACGTGGTGCGCACGATCGAGGTCGGCGAAGCCGGGCCGGGTGTACATTTTCTCGCCATCGAGTGGGCGCTTGGCGAGCTCCTCGAAAAATATGCTAAACAACACGTGCCTCTCCCGCCTGAAGAGGTCGGAGAGATCATCGGCCAGATCGCGGACGCGGTATACGCGGTGCACTCGGCGGGGATCATCCATCGGGATCTGAAGCCCGATAACATCATGTACGATCCCGTTTCGCGGAAAGCGAAGCTGCTGGATTTCGGAATAGCGGCACAGTCCGATCAGGCTCCTGAAGAACGACTCACGCGTGCTGGCTTTTTCGTCGGCACACTCATGTACGTCGCGCCCGAAGCGTTATCGGGACAGCTCGTCACTTCTGCCGCCGATCAGTACAGTCTCGCAACGATCGCGTACTATCTCTTCTCCGGCTGTCTTCCCTACGTCGGAAAGTCGCAGCGCGAAATGTTTTCGCAGCTGTTGTCGCAGCCACCCATTCCGCTGAACACAGCGCGGAAGGGATGCACCGTCCCGGCTTCAGTTGAAGCTGTCGTGATGAAGGCGCTCTCCCGCAATCCTTCCGATCGCTATCCGGACGTGGTGTCGTTCGCAACTGCACTGCGAACGTGCATTCAGGCTCCGCCTCCGGAAGTCCCGCGCGGATCGCTGTTCTCGAGAATGAAGTCGCTCATCAAGCGCGGCGATCAGAGCTGACGTTCCGACCCGATCGCCGATCTTGACGGTTGCTCGAGCACTGCATTCTGGCTTAATGGTCGTTCCACCTTCAACGCGCTGAATACCCCGGATCCCTTCTGTTGTCCCATCACCGGGATCCACACGGTGAACGTCGACCCTTTTCCCGGCTCGCTGACGACCGTGAGCTCGCCTCCCAGAAGGCGTGCAAGTCTCCTGGAAATCGGCAGTCCCAGCCCCGTCCCACGCTGCATTGAGTCGGTGCGCGGACCTGCATTTACCTGCTCGAACTCCTCGAAAATTCGTTCCTGATCGTTCTTCGCGATCCCTATTCCTGTGTCCGCTACCTCCAGCGCGATCCAGGCGCCGGTTTGCGGGGGTCCTTCAATGCCGCCGCTGCCTTGCGATTGCCCAGCCGCGTCGGGCATCTCGACGACGCCGCGCGCGGACTGCAATGCCGCCCGTCGGAGTGAACTTGAGGGCATTCCCCAGGAGGTTCAGGATGATCTGCCGGAGATGCATGGGATCCGTACGCACTCTTGGGAGCGACGTAGCAATCGAAATCGACAGAGCGAGACCCCGTTCCGCACGAAGCGCTTCGACCTCGCTGGTGATGTCCACGATGAACGGACGCAGCTCGATGACCTCCCACTGTACGTCGAGCCGGCCTGCGGCCATTTTCGCAAGATCCAGGATCTGGTCGACTAGCTGCCGGAGATGGCCCGCCGATGACGCGATTCGCTCGACGGGACCAGCCTGACGGACGTTCAACTCACCATACACGCCGTCTCGTAACAGCTCTACGAATCCGACAATTGCGTTGAGCGGTGTGCGCAACTCGTGCGACACGTTCGCGAGGAACTCGCTTTTAACCCGGTTGGCGCGCAGGAGCTCGGTCGAGAGTCGCTCGAGTTCCGCACTGCGATCGGCGAGTCGAAGTCCCTGACGCCGCTCGTGGAGGAGCCCAATTAGCAGAGTCCCGAGGGTGGCTAATCCAACGCTCCAGAGCAAGAGCCGGATGTTCTGATCGGTCGCCTGCTCTACTGCGATGAGGCGCCACGCACTGGTACCCGGTACATGAATAGCTGCGGACGCAGTGTCCGTTGGAAGGCCACGGGGGAATAGAAGCCGGCCAGTGGTAGTCATCGTGTCGGCGGCAGTTACAATGCTGACACGCCCAGAGAGCGCCGATTCCTGGGTCTGAACGAACCGCAGGATGCTGCTGCTCGTGAGTGTGCCGCCGACGAAGCCAATGAAACGATTGCCCACGAATAGCGGCTGCACCAACAGCAGGCCTCGCTCTCCGCTCCCGAAGAGACCGATCGATGAGATCTGAGTCAGCTTCGTGGTGCGAGCACGTTGAATTGCATCGCTGAAGGGTTTCCTGCTCACGGTGTCGACTCGCGTTCCCGGTGGGAGCGGAGCGCCATCAGAACTCAATAGCATCTGGAACTGGATCCGGCTCAGCGAGTCCGTGATCCACACTCGGCGGAAAGCCGGTGCATATTGCGTAAGTGATCGGAGCAACGACTCGAACTGCCCCTGTGTGACCACACGGTTCGAGTCCAGATACAGCCCTTGGACGGATTGAAGCGCCTGCGCGTGGACGACGAGAAAACCTTCGACGCGCGCTGCAAGCTCCACCGCGTGGATCTTCACACGTGACCGGTTGGCTTCTGCCAGCGCACGGTCGATAGCGAAGATCCCGCCTAAGGCGAAGAGCAGCGAAACTGCCAACGCGACAGAGGAGGGCCGTAGTCTCGAGATCGCCATTAGCCGGTCGCCAGCCGATACTTACGGGCCTTCCGCAGAAAGCTCGAATTCATTTCCCCAACCTAAGCTGGAATGACGGAACACCAAGAGCTCGTTCGGCTACTCGCAATGCGTTCGGCTCGGCGTGGTCAATTCACCCTCGCATCCGGACGTCAATCCACACTCTATATCGACGCACGATTGACGACAATGAGTCCAGAGGGACTCAAGCTCATTGGCGCACTCGGTCTGGCTCGGATCCGAGAGAGTTGGAAAGCCGAGTCGATTGGCGGCTTGACGCTGGGTGCTGATCCCATCTCGTATGCAATCAGCTATGCCAGCGCGACGACAGACTCGCCATTACGAGCGTTTACCGTGCGAAAGGAGGCAAAGACGCATGGAACCGGAAAGCTGATCGAAGGACCTTTTCAATCCGGTGATCGCGTCGTGGTGATCGAGGACGTGATCACGACGGGAAGCTCTGCCCTGAAGGCAATATCCGCCGTCAGAGCAGCAGGCGGAGTCGTCGAAGGTGTGCTTGCATTGGTCGACCGGGAGGAGGGTGGCCGCGAAGCGATTGAGGAAGCGGGAACAGCAGTGATCGCACTCACGATGGCGCACGAGATCGTGCCAATAATTCCCACGATCTAGTTCTCAGCTGTGCTTCGGTGATGTTCCTGCGAGCCATCGAAGCCCTTCGGCAAGAGGACTGAAGGATCGTAGTGTTCCTGCGAACGGAAGGATCAACTCCTCGCGAAAACAATGGAGCATGCCCTCTCCATCGTAACGTTGACGGAAATCCAGTGCAGTGATGGAGAGTAGAGTGCGAACGTGTCGACCGAAGCTTTGTGGCGATGAATATTCGAGGTGATTCGCCACGTTCGCGACGGAGAGTCCCGGGTTTTCGAACACTCGTGCGGCATGCGTGAGGCGCGCCATAGCGAGGTATCGTTTGGGAGCTGGAAGTCGGGCACGGAAAAAACGACTCATCAGCGTGCTGGGAACCACGTTGAGCTCTCGAGAGAGGAGCCGAATGGTGGAGCTTCTCAACCCCGGCTGAAAGATCGTCTCGAAGAACTTCCAGCAGTCATCGGGAGCACCAGCGAGATCTAGCGACAGTTGTGCGAGTGCGATTTTCTCAATGTCCCGAGTTCGATCACGCATCAACACCTCGCGCAATTCTCTCCAGCCGTTCGGCTGCCGGACGTCAACGAGTGAACGTACTCCCGACTGTCCGAGAGACAATACCGCTCGAGGAGTGCCCAGTTCGAAGTGGGTCAATAGAGCGACGGCAGGAACCCGGGGAAATTCACGAACGATGCGACCAAAGCGGTTCGCGTCTTCTTCACCACCACACCGGGCAACTGATAGAAGAACCGCACTCACACGCTGAGCCCGTAAATCACCGATGACGTCGTCGATCGAATCGCGATGGACAGTGCGATAAAATCCTTCTCCAGCAGCGTCTACGCGCGACCGCTCGGCAGGGGTTAACATCGTCGCTACAGGGGTCAGCAGGCGTGCTGAATGCGGAACTGAGGAGCGCATGCGTGTCCGGTGAAGTAGGTGATCGCTCGCAGTGTGAAAGTGCATTACACCGACACTGTGGCGCTCCCCGTCACTCCATCGTCATCAACGGTTCGGAGTATACTTCTCGTGTTGGGAGGATGGATCGGATGGTCGCGGTGGTATCCACTCCATCGAGGAAAGTCCGGGCTCCAAAGGGCAGATCGCCAGGTAACACCTGGGCACCGTTGGTATGGTGACGGACAGTGCCACAGAAAACAGACCGCCGGCAAACATGTCGGTAAGGGTGAAACGGCGAGGTAAGAGCTCACCGCGCAATCAGCAATGGTTGCGGCACGGTAAACCCCGGTCGGAGCAAGGCCAAATAAGCGGCGAGAGACGGCCCGTCTCGACAAAGACGCCGCGGGTAGGCTGCTAGAACGAATGAGCGATCATTCGTCCAGAGAAATGACCATCCGAATGGGAAACCATTCGACAGAACCCGGCTTACAGATTATCCTCTCTCCTACTCTGATCTCCGATGATCATCATGGTCGTCGGAGATCATTGCATCTCGGTAGCCGAATTCACCTTTCAGTGACCAGCATGACGAAGCTCAAAGTCGGGATAGTTACCAGCTCGATGTTCGCGCTCACATTGGCGGCGTGCGCAAGCAATCGCCCAGTTATCGTTTCCAGCACATCATCGGCGGCAACGACGAAAGATTCTGTCACTCCACAGAGACGTGCAAATACCTGGGTGCCGAAGTTGGGGACGGGAAAATGGCGATATGTGATCCGCGATAGCTCAATCGTATCGATCAGCAATGACACAGTCTCTCGTGCTTTGCCAATCGAATCACGTACTAGCTATTTGGTCTCGGTAACTGACAGCGTGAAGGGACTTATCCTGAGTGCGCGTATCGACTCGTCGTTCGCGAATACACACCCAACCAGGAACAACGCTGATACGAGCAAAGCGGCGGAGTTACACGTTGCTCTGTCACCCGAAGGGAAACTTCCACACCTACTCGAAACGACGAGCTCAAGATGTTCGAACGCAAGTAACTCCCCAATATCCAGGATCGGGGAGGTTCGGATTGTACTTCCAGCTGGACGTGTTGCTGTAGGTGATCGATGGGCAGATACATCATCGACAACGAGCTGTCATGGAAGGATTCCGCTCGTCCATCGTGCAGTGAGCGATTACGAATTACTCGATTTGAATTCCTGTGCTCCGGGTGATGGTGTGAAAGTCCGGCGAATCGTCACGGATACTTTCACGGCATCGACAACTGAGAGCAGCAACCGCCTAAGTGCCAGCGGGTCTGGTACAAGTTCTTCGATCCTCTGTCTTCAGCGCGAGACAGCGGTAGTAATCCGAAGCAATGGACAGTCTCGCCTCGATCTAGTCGTCACGACATCAAGAGGAACTTTTCCATTCACGCAGAACACAACGACACATATCGAGTTGCAGTAAATGATCAGCGTTAATCGACCAACCGAAGGGGCATGATCAGGCAGGTGTATTTTGCTGAATCATTCCATCCAACGGGTTCTACCGTCGCCGCTCGCTCCGGTGCCTTGAAGGTCATTTTCACTTCGTCGGTCGGTAGATTTCGTAGGATCTCGAGCAGATAACTCGCATTGAATCCGATATCGAGCGAATCACCCTCGAAATTAATTGGTAATTCGTCCTGCGCTTCACCGAGATCCGGGGTCTGGACACTGAACTTCAACATTCCAGAGTTGAAGGACATCCGGATCCGATGTGTTTGATCCGAAGCAATTACCGACATTCGTTTTAGTGCCTGGGTTAATGCATTTCGGTCTGCGAGAGCAATGCGATCGTTGTCCTTCGGAATGACCTGTTCATAGTTCGGGTACGGGCCTTCAATGAGACGCGTGTATACGGCAGTAAATGGCGACCTAAAGCCGAGATGATTGTCTCCACGCGCAACCTCCAGCTCTTCTTCAGCCGGAAATAAGCGTCGGATTTGCTCTAACGCTTTCGGCGGAATTATCAGATCGCTCGAGGGAACTCCCGCGGCACTAATGGGAATCTCCATCTTCGCTAAACGATGGCCATTCGTCGCCACCATACGCATGTGGTCTGAGCGGAGCTCCCACAGCACCCCATTCAGGATGGGCCGACTTTCCTCGGTCGACGAGGCAAACGCAGTATGTGAAATCAGCTTCTGGAGATCACCAGACTTGATACGCCAGCTCTCGCCGAACCGAATTGAAGGAAAGCTTGGAAACTCATCCTTCGGTAGTCCAAGTAATTTGAATTTCGACCGGCTACACTCGAGGGTGACTTTCTGTTCTCCGCTCGCACTTATTTTTACCGGAGCCGATGGAAGCTCACGGACAATCTCAACAAGCTTTTTCGCCGGGATCGTGATTGCTCCCTGGGTATCGACATCCGCCATGAGTTCCGTACTAACTGCCATATCGAGGTCTGTTCCCGAAATCCGAATTCCACGGTCTGTTGTCTCGACCAGGAGATTTGCAAGAACGGGTAGTGTCGTCTTAGCAGGAACGCTCGCAGCTACAGCACTGAGTCCCTCCTGTAGCTTTTCACGAGCGATCGTAAAGCGCATGCGAGCTCCTATCGGTACGTGGACTCGATCCCGGGTAAAAGCACTACTGCTTTTAGATAATAAGTAATACTAGTAGTAACAGTAGATCCAGCTCATATGTTGATAAGCCGATAAATTGAAGCTTCGTAAGGAGATAACGGTGCTGGTCAATATGTGAATTCTTTCCGGAATTCGACAGGTATCGACATCAAATTTCCGCCTGGCATTTAACTGTGGATATCTATCTGGGGAGTTGACGGAGATTCTCTCTGAGTGAATCGATTCGTCTCTTGTAATCGGGTTCCTGTTTGAGCTCGAGAACCTTCTCCAGGCTGTGGATGACGGTGGAATGATCGCGCCCACCGAAAGCGGTGCCAATCTCAACTAGTTGAAGACCGAGTAATTCCCGTATGAGGTACATCGCTACTTGACGCGGGACAGTCAAATGCTTGGTTCGACTTTTTGAACATAAGCCTTCAACGGTAACTCCCCACTCTCGAGCTGTTGCAGATTGAATGGTTTCGACTGACAGGCGAGTTGGAATATCGGTGGTTTCGTCGACAGCAGTCTTGAGCTTATCACGCAGCGCCTCTCGTGCCAGGTTGATCGTTACTGGCTGGTGTTTCAGCGAAGCGTATGCAAGAAGTCTGATAATGGATCCCTCGAGCTCACGTACGCTCGACCAAATATGATGTGCTATGAACTCGATCACGTCTTCGGGGATCGTCAGCTCGAGGTGATCGAGGTGAGCCTTATTCTGGAGAATGGCGATTCGGTGCTCCAGATCAGGCGGCTCGATATCAGCCACCATTCCCCACTGAAATCTGCTGACTAATCGCGCTTCCAATCCGGGTATCTCTCCAGGAGGGCGATCACTGGTTAGAACGATCTGCCTGCCAGCTTCGTAGAGAGCATTGAAAGTGTGGAAAAACTCTTCCTGAGTTGCCTCTGTCCGTTTAAGAAAATGGACGTCATCGACTAATAGCAGATCTACCTCACGATATCGACGACGGAATGCAGCGGTAGTGCGAGATTGAATGGCGAGTACAAGCTCATTCGTAAATTGCTCAGTTGCGACAAAGCATAGTCTCAATTCGGGAGCACTACTCAAGATCTCATGAGCAATTGCCTGCATGAGGTGCGTCTTCCCGAGACCAGTTTGTCCGTACAGGAACAGCGGGTTGTAGACCTTCCCTGGCGAAGCAGCCGCGGCTTGTGCCGCAGCGGCTGCAAGCTCGTTGGACTTTCCGATGACGAAATTCTGGAACGTGTAACGAGCACTTAGCTGGACATTTGGCGACTGGACGACTGTGGTTTTTTCCTTCGTTTCCGGCGGTGGGGCGACAAACAGGTCCATTTGCGGGCGCCCACGTCGCTCCTCGTCCACCTTAAACACGATATTTATAGGGTGGCCGAGCGCTACTGGCGCGTAACTGGCTAGTAACTGTGCGTGTTTTGACTCGTTCCACTCGGCTGTAAACCTATCGGGTGCTCCAACGGTTATTGTGTCGCCGTCGAGGAGCAATGCCGTAGTCGGCTCGAGCCAGGTCTTGAAGGTTTGCGCCGGCAGCTCGCCGCGGGCGCGATCCAAGAGCCGCGTCCAAACCTCTGTTGCCGTCAGGGCCATTTATCTCAATGTGGAAAAGTCAGGGGCCGCGAAAGTAGGCCGCGTGAGGGTGGATGTCAACGAAGACAAAACGACATCACTCGAGCACGTGGCTGCGAGCTTTAGCTCGGTTGACGTATCTCTCTGCAACAACTATCTTTAGCGTTCTGTTTTCACTGCCTTTTATCTCGCATCGTACGTTGGAGTTGTCATGGGTAAGCCTACTTATCGCCCCCGTAATAAGCGCCGCATCCGCACACATGGTTTTCGCGAGCGCATGGCCACACGCTGGGGGCGAGAGGTATTGAGCCGCCGCCGCAAGAAGGGACGCAAGCAGCTCACTGTGCAGCTTCCTTCGAAGTACGCAGGCGCCTGACGAACGCTGGGAATGAGCGCTTTCCGCGTGGTCTTCGACTCACGCGGGGCGGTCAATTGCAAGTTGTTCTACGCGAAGGGAAGCGAATTCGAACTGAGCATCTCGAGCTCAGAATCGTCGCTTCCCTTCTGCATCATCCACGCGTAGGCTTCATCGTTCCCAAGCACGGACGCTCCATAGTGGAGCGTAATCAGCTGAAGCGACGACTCCGGGAGATCGTCCGCCAGAACATCCTGCAGCGGATCCCCCCCGTCGACATGATCGTTCGCGCTCGGCCCGAGGCATACTCAGCCACTTTCGCGTCACTCGAGCGCGAGCTTCTCTCCGGAGAGGCGCAGGTCGAGCGCCTCTTCAGGACTCCCTGATGCGCACGATTTTAGTTCTCCTGGTGCGCGCGTATCAGATGTCGCTATCCCCGATTCTCCCTGCCTCTTGCAGGTTCCACCCGAGCTGTTCGGCCTACGCGGTCGAAGCTCTCGAGCGATATGGCGCGTGGCGAGGAACCACCCTCACACTTCGTCGACTCGCTCGGTGCCAGCCATTTTGCACTGGCGGCTACGATCCTGTGCCATAATCCCTTCGCAATTCAATGGAAAAACGCCTCCTTATCGCTCTAGCTCTGGCAGCGATCGTCATCCTTCTCTCCCAGAAGCTATTCCCCGCTCCACCGCGACCTGTCCAAGCGACGGCAGATACATCAACCGCTGCCACCATCGCGACCGATCATGACAGCACCCTCCAGGGACAGACACATGACTCAGCGCATTCGACTATTGCAGCGCAGTCACCTAGCGGCGGAACGACATCGGGAAATGCAATTACGACTGCTGATAGCGTATCGATAACGACGCCAAAGGCGATATACCATTTCTCCACATTGGGAGCCGCGCCTCTCGATATCGTTCTCTCTGACTACCACAAACTTCCGAAGGGCAACAAAGCAAACGTCGTCCTGGGTCGAGCTCACGTTCCTATTCTGAGCTACGCCATTGCGACAAGCCGAGATACACTGCAGCTGGACCGAGTCAACTTTACAGTCGACTCATCGAGAAATAGTGCGAATCCGGGCGTCACCTTTAAGAGTGACGTGCAGAATGAGCACATCGAGATCTCGTATGCGTTCAGCTCTGATGGCTACCTCGGCAGCGTGCATGGATCCGTAAAAAGTTCAGATCCCGCAGCGACACTACTCATCCGGCTGCACAGGGGACTCCCGTTCGTCGAGGCTGACTCTCTCGATGATCTTCGAAGCCTGGCATATGTCTCGAAGCCCGTGCGTGGTGATGCGCAAAGCGTCGCGTTCGCGAAGCTCGATTCACTCGAGCCGAAAGTCGAGCACGACTCACTCGCCTGGGTAGCAAGCAAGAACAAATACTTCCTGTTGGCGCTCATTGCGACACCACCGGGACGACCGTTCAGTGCCGCGGTGTTCATACGCGGACCTCACGAGCCAAAAGCCGTAAGCTCGGCTGACGCGCTAATCCTTCAGCCACTGAGCTCGACAGGCACATTTGCGTTCGACATGTACGCCGGTCCCCAGGAGTGGCGTCGGCTTCGAAGCATGGGTCATGACCTCGAGCACGTGAATCCGTACGGTGGATTTCTACGCGCCGTCGTCCAGCCGTTTGCCACCTTGGTTATGCAGGTAGTGCTCTGGATTCACGACCGCTTGAAGATCAACTACGGCTGGGTGCTCATCATCTTCGGGATTACCATCCGCTTGCTTCTCTGGCCACTGAACCAGGGAGCGATGCGCAATAGCCTCAAGCTTCAGCGCATCCAGCCGCAGCTGCAGGAGATCCAAAAGAAATACAAGTCGAATCCCGAGAAACTGCAGACTGAGATGGCGAAGGTGTATCGTGAGCACGATATGAGCCCATTCACGCCGATTGCCGGCTGTTTGCCCATGCTCATTCCGATGCCGGTACTCTTCGCATTGTACTTCGTGTTTCAGAACACGATTGAGTTCCGCGGAGTCTCGTTCCTCTGGTTGCCTGATCTTTCACAGCGAGACCCGTTCTTCATTCTTCCCGCGGTGATGGGTCTCTCCATGTTTCTTCTCTCGTGGATCAGCATGCGATCGGCACCGCCGAATCCGCAGGCGAAGTCCATGGCGTACATCCTTCCGGCCTTCATGGTGTTCTTCTTCTGGAGACTGGCTGCTGGTCTCAATCTCTACTACGCCGTGCAGAATCTCGCGACTCTTCCGCAGCAATGGCTGATCGCGCGAGAGCGGGCGAAGCTCACACCGGTTAGTGGATAGCATTTCAGGTGACGCAGCCGCGCGTGAGTCCTCTGCGCGGCTTCGGCTCACGTACATCGGCCATGCTACGCTGTTGCTGCAGTTTGGCAGCGTTTCCATCCTGACCGATCCCAATTTCGACGACAAGCTCGGCTTCTTCCTGCCTCGGGTGAGCGTGCCCGGCATCAAGATGTCCGAGCTTCCTCCTATCGATGCGATTCTCCTCACGCACGCGCATGCGGATCATCTGTCTTTCAGCTCGTTGCGAGCACTGCCCGCGCATGTTCCGATCTATGCTCCGCCCGTGATTGCACGTTGGCTAGGACAGAAGGGTTTTATCGAAGCGCGTCCGATAGAACCAGGACAACGGGTGGAGCTTGGTCGCGTAGCGGTCACGACTACACGTGCACGCCATGTAGGTGCGAGATACGGTGTCGATCGATGGCGTGGCGACGCGCAGATGTATCTGATCGACGACGGAATTCATTCCGTACTGTTCTCCGGCGACACCGCCATCACTCCTGATGCAGTGACGCTCGCTGACACCATACGCCCACGCCAGGTCGACGTGGCACTGCTGCCAATTGGCTTCGCCCCGCGCTGGAAAGAATATCTCTTTCGCCGGGGTCATCTCACGCCGGCGGATGCACTGACACTGTTCGCGCAGATCGATGCGCGCATTTTCGTTCCATTCCATTGGGGAACATTTCGTCATGTCACATCCGGCGCGTACGATGCGATTCGCATTCTTCGCTCGCTGCTCGAGAGTCATCCGCAGCGCTCGCGGGTTAGAATCCTGAATCCCGGCGAGTCACTCGAGATCCCCTGACGCAACGCATGAGCAGCGCCACTCTTCCCGGGTCATCCGACACCATCGTTGCGCTCGCGACGGCGGGAGCGCGCAGCGCGCTGGCGGTGATTCGTCTATCCGGCGCCAACGCCCATGCCATTGCCCAAATGGTTCTGACTCCATGGCGTCCCGTGCCTCGCGCGGCATATCTGGCAACGCTCCGTGATCACGAGACTGGAAGAACCATCGATCAAGGCATTGTCACCGTGTTCAGAGCGCCGGCTTCATTTACCGGCGAAGACATGGTGGAGCTCTCGCTGCATGGGGGCGAAGTCGGTCCGTCACTCGCGCTCAATGCACTATTGGCCTGTGGTGCGCGTCAGGCGTTACCCGGTGAGTTCACACGGCGCGCGCTGATGAACGGCAAGCTCGATCTGCTCCAGGCAGAAGCGATTGCGGATCTCGTGGACGCACGCTCGCAGGCGATGCACAATGTCGCGCTCGGACAGCTTGCTGGACATCTCTCCAACCGACTGAACGCACTCCGCGATCAGATCATCGAGCTCGAAGCGCTGCTCGCCTACGACGTCGACTTCCCCGAGGAAGACGACGGTCCCATCTGCTCCACGCGCATCGAGACTGCAGCCAGAGATGTTCTCGCGAGTATCGGCGGATTGCTTGCGACCACAGCCACCGGCGAGATGGTCCGGAGTGGTGCGACCGTCGTCATCGCCGGCGCCCCCAATGCAGGAAAGTCATCGCTGTTCAATGCGCTCGCCGGCACGCAGCGCGCGATCGTCACCGATATTCCGGGTACCACACGTGACGCGCTCGAGGCCATCATGGATTTCGGCCCGTGGCCCGTCCGTCTCGTCGACACGGCAGGGCTTCGTGCGAGCGCGGAAACAATTGAGCGACTGGGCATCGAGGTGGCCGAGCGATATCTCAGAGGTGCGACGATCGTGCTTGCGTGCGGCGACGATGCGCACTCAATCGCGCATGCGATCCAGACCATACGTCCACTCACGGGCGGTGTGCTGCTGGTCGTTGGTACGAAGAGTGATGCGGGGGCGCTTCCGCGTGCAATCGATGAGAAACTCGACTACGTACATGTGAGCGCAAAGACCGGAGAAGGTCTCGATGTATTGGCGAAGCGAATCGCGGAGCTCATCGATCGGAACCACGAGCCACTGCATGCGGCGACTCCGATTCTGACACGCGAGCGGCATCGGACTGCGCTCACGAACGCCCATGCGGAGCTCACTGCGTTTACCGAGCACTGTGCGGGCGGCTTCGAGATGCCGGCAACGATCGCTGCCGTGCATCTGCACGCCGCGCGTGGCTATCTCGAGGAGCTCGTGGGGGCGGTGGACGTCGAGCAGGTGCTCGATCGTGTCTTCAGCACGTTCTGCGTCGGGAAGTGATCTAGGCCGACACCGCAGCGAGGTTCGAGATCGCGGAGATCTCATCCGCGCTCGCGCGCACCGTCCAGGCCATTCCGCGCTCGTTGACCGCGCGCTCGACCATCCGGCTGCCCAGATAGTAGCCGGCGCGCTCGGGGAGGATGTACTGGTCGATCGTGCGAGACTCATCACTCAATCCGCCCGACAGATACCGTAAGCGCAGCCCAAGCCCCGCTCGATCGAGATCCGGTGCGACCGTACGGGCGAGCACGCCCTCGAGCTCACGGATTCTGGCGTACTGGCGCCGGGAGTAGCCGTAGTACTCCCACTCGGCGTGTCCGGGGCTCACCAGGCGCGCAACCTCGACGGCGATGCCCTCATTAATCACGTGTTCACGCAGCGTCGCCCGGCGTCCCGTGTCCCAATAACTATAGTAGCCATCGGAATCACTGATGAGTGTGCGCAACGCGCTGCGGCTCGAGGGCGACGTATAACGCACCGCGTGAGCGATCTCGTGGGCAAGCCAGAGCGGGATGAGTGCAGGGTCGAGCCCAAGCCCCTGTGTGTCGGGATTCGCGACGCCTGTGAAGTGCTCCAGGCAGACGAAGGCGATTCCGCGCCCTTCGGTGACGAGCTCACCGGCATTCGCCGCACCTACGCCGACCATGAGCACAACATTGATGTCGGAGTCGAGCTCGAGCAACGTTCCACATCGGAACTCGGTTTCCCTGGCGAGTGAAACCACATCAGTTCTTTCCAACATCGCCCGGAGATCGTGCCGATCGGCACGCATCACCGATCGCGCTACGTCATTGAAGTGCGACGTGTCGGGATCGAGAACGTAGTTTCGCCAGTATGGCTCGAGAATTCGGAGGTGGGACGAGTAGTAGCGCCGATAAGCGGCGATGGGGTCTGTGCTGTCGAGCAGTGCAAAAAAATCGGGGATCAGATTGATCAGCATTCAGACCGGGTGCGCGTGTGAATGGCGCGACGTCTATCCGGCGGACGGGGCAAGATAGTCTCGGCCTATCCATGCAACAAGGGTGATTCGCAGTGCTGGCACGCTATTTCCCTCTATCGTTCGCATGAACGTGCCGGAGCCAAGTATGACGACGTTGAAACACATTGAACTCACATGTCCGATTTGTCATCACTGCTTCGATTCGCAAGCGGTGCTGTCGACGAACTCGTTCGGGGGAAAGCGCACTGACTTTCACGAGCGTGCTGCCGGCGCACAGCCGCTTCCCTATCTAATACATTCGTGCTCGCGCTGTGGCTATGCAGGAAGCGAGAGAGATTTCGGTGAAGAGGCGGATGTCAGCCCGATGCTCAAGGAGCACGTTTGGGATGAGCTCGCGCCTCGGCTGAGCGAAGGTGCGTTGACGGGTTCGGAGAAGTACGAGTTCGCAGCGAAGGTCGCGCTGTGGCAAGGTGCGGAGCCGCGGCGCGTTGCAGACCTGCTTCTGCGCGCGGCCTGGTGCTGTGTCGACGAAGGCGACACTGAGGCCGAGCGTTTCTTCCGGCGCCAGTCGGCGTGGATGTTCGAGCGCGCGCTCGAGGCGTATGACGGTGTGGAGCGCGATGAGCGTGCGGTGCTCACGTATCTGGTCGGCGAGCTCTGGCGGCGTATCGGCGATGTCGATGTTGCCGCGGAGTGGTTCGACATGGTTGCGGATGAGGTGCTCGACATGGAGACGCAGCAGTGGTTGATCGCTGCCGCGAACCAACAGCGCGATTGTCCGCGAGAGTGGTTCGGCTGAGTCTGCCGGTGTAATCAGCTGTCGGGGCGGGTGCCGAAAATCCGGTCGCCCGCGTCGCCAAGTCCGGGAAGGATATAGCCCTGCGCGTTCAGCTCGCGATCGAGGGCAGCGGCGTAGATGCGCACGTCGGGATGTGCGTCGAGCATGCGCTGCACACCTGCGGGCGCGGCGACCAGACAGAGAAAGCGGATGCGCGTCGCACCAGCGCGCTTGAGTGAGTCTACGGCGGCGACGGCGCTCCCGCCGGTTGCCAGCATTGGATCCAGTACGAAGAACTGCCGCTCCGCGGCATCGCCCGGCACGCGGAAGTAGTAGTCGACCGGCTCCAGCGTGAGATGATCGCGGTAGAGCCCGATGTGGCCAACGCGAGCCGAGGGCACGAGCCGCAATACGCCATCGACCATGCCGAGGCCGGCGCGTAGAATGGGGACGAGCGTCAGCTTCTTCCCACTGACGCGTTGCGCAGTCATTCTCTCCATCGGCGTTTCCACAGTAACCGGCTCGAGTGCGAGATCGTTCGTCGCCTCGTAGGCCATTAGCATGGCAATCTCCTCGACGAGCTCCTTGAACATCTTGGTCGGAGTGGATCGATCGCGGAGGATGGAGAGCTTGTGCTGGACCAGGGGATGCCCGGTCACCGCCAGATTGCCGAGCGCAGGGGTGGTCAGCATGCGGCTGAAGGTACTAACTTCGCAATCATGAAAGAATACCAGGCAGTGGTGTTGAAGCTGTCGCGCCGAGCGCACGATGATGAAGACGCGCTCACCGATCTGCTGAACGAGCGGAGTCGCGGTGGATGGGAGCCCGCGCTTCTCTCGCAGGATGGAGCGCGTATGACTGTCGTCTTTCAGCGCGCCCTGCCCGCGTCCCGCAAAGAGAAGTGACGGACCGCACCGCGCCCGTAGTTCCGCGTCCGCGTGCGGATGCAGCCGAGCGAATTTTGCGCGCTGCGATTCGCTGCATCGTGACCTCGGGGGCCGCGGCCTTGACGATGCACGAGGTGTCGGAGGAGGCAGGGGTGAGTAAGGGGCTCATCCACTACCATTTCCACGACAAGGAGACGCTGCTCGCGCGGATGGTCGAATGGATGACGCGTCATCTGGTCGCGCGCGAGCGCGCGGCGCTGGCGGAGTCGATTCCCAGGCACGCGATCGACGATCTGTGGAAGTGGCTCGAGGCGGAGCTGGAACGCGGACAGGTGCGCGTGCTGCTCGAGCTCGCGGAGTGGCGTGGCGCGCTCGTGGAGAGTGCGATTCGCGAGTCCGCGATTGCGAGGCGGGACGCGGCGGCGGCATCGATCGACCAGCTCTTCTCCCTGCTAGGGCTGCGTGCGCGAATTCCGGCGCCGCTACTCGCTGAAGTCGTGGTGGCCTTCATCGACGGCCTGGCGATCGCGATCGGCATCGACCGCGAAAAGAATGCACGCGCCGCGTTCGATGTGTTCTGGCTCTCACTCCTGAGTCTCACTGAATAGCCGGCGGAGCTGCGGCGGACGAACGTGAGCACGCTCCGCTCCGTGCTCGTGCGTCTCCTATACGCCGCGGCGGTCCTACTCATCGCAATCTGGTTGTCATTCGTCGTCGCCATCGTGGACGCCGGCCGGCGTGATCAGGCCGCAGCGGCGGATGCGATCATCGTTCTTGGTGCTGCGCAATACGAGGGACGGCCATCGCCGGTATTGCGTGCGCGCCTGGATCATGCCGCGTCGTTGTGGAACCGCGGATTGGCGCCGCGCATGATCGTGACTGGCGGGCGCGGAGTGGGGGACACTACGAGTGAAGCCGCGGTGGGAATGCGGTACCTGGTGCAGCGCGGAATTCCCGCGGGCTCGATCTCGATGGATACGGAGGGGCTGACGACCAGCCAATCCATGGTAGCCGTGCATCGGCTATTGAGCGGGAATCCGCGCCCGTCCGTGCTGATCGTGAGCGATCCGTTTCACATGTTGCGGCTCGCGATACTCTCGCGACGACTACATATGATTCCACTGCTGTCACCGACGCGCACGAGCCCGATCTCGACACGTCCGGGACAGCAGTTTCGATACGTCATGGCGGAGTCGATCAAGGCGCCATACGCAGTAATAGTAGGGGCGAACTAACCGTCATGCGACACGAGGAACATGCGGCGCGAGGCGTTCGCGACAGCGCGCTTCGAAGGCTCCCTCTTGCGCTAAAGCCAATGATACTGTCACATTGGAGCCGCGAAGTGTCACATTACGTTAACGCGTGAAACAAAAGGACTCGGAACGAACGATCGAGTCCAATCATTGTTATGGCGTTCTCAACGCGGGTAGCTACCATGCCTCACGTCGTAGCTGTTCCCGAGGGCTCGCCGGATCTTCGCGACTCGACCGGCGAGAATAATCGAAGGGGACTGCTGGTCGCACTCGAGTTGCGGCATCGAGCGCGGGCCTGCAGCGCCGGACACCATTGCCATCCCGCCCGTTCAATTCCCTTCCCTCCATCCGATCGAACCACACTCCCGACTTCACGGGAGGAGATTCGTGCGTCCCCACTTCCGTGCGCCAGCCGCAGGAGTGCGTAGCAGCGTCTTGACAGGTTGCAGGCAGGGAACGACTACCCCACGTGTTTTTCCGGAGGATCCTGAATGCGCATGAATCGTACTGTGGCTCTCGTAGTTGGCGGGCTCGCGCTCGCCACTTCGGTGGGAGCGCAGGAGCAGGTGGAAACGAATACCAAGAAGGGCGCGACACGCGCGCCGACGTTCACGGACGTCACGGACGCGATGCTCAAGAACGCCCGCGGCAACGGAGCCAACTGGGCGATCTACGGCCACGACTACACCAACCAGCGCTACTCTCCGCTCGCGCAGATCACCAGCGCGAACGTGGGCTCGCTCCGCATGTCGTGGATGTTTCAGACCGGCATCTCGCGGCTTGGCTCATTCGAGAACAGCCCGACGGTCGTCGACGGCGTGATGTACGTGACCACCCCGTACAACACCGCGATGGCGATCGATGCGCGCACCGGCCAGCAGATCTGGCGCTATGAGCACAAGCCGAGCATTACGGCGCCGATCTATTGCTGCGGACCGAACAACCGCGGCGTCGCGATCTCCGGCAGCACCGTGTACATGGGAACGCTGGACGCGCGCCTCGTCGCACTCGATTCGAAGACGGGCGCAGTGAAGTGGGATGTGGAAGCCGCGGATCCGGAAGCGGGCTACAGCCTCACGATCACGCCGCTCATCGTGGACAACATGGTGATCATCGGCAGCTCCGGCGCCGAGTACGGCATTCGCGGCTTCGTGAAGGCGTACAACAAGGACGACGGCAAGTTGATGTGGACGTTCTACACGCTTCCCGACAAGGGTTGGGAAGGCAACTTCGCCGAGAAGTCGCCCGAGGGTGAGGATCTCAAGCGTGACATTGCGGCCGAGAAGGCAGCGATGGCGCAGTACGGCGACGCGTGGAAGCGCGGCGGAGGATCCGTGTGGATGACGCCGGCGTACGATCCGGTCTCGCACAACATTTTCTTCTCGGTCGGCAATCCGTCGCCCGATCTTGATGGCAGCGTGCGTCCCGGCGACAATCTCTACACGGAATCGATCGTCGCGATCGATGCGCGCACGGGCGAGTACAAGTGGCACTTCCAGCAGGTGCCGCACGACGTGTGGGACTTCGATGCCACGAGCCCGCCGGTCATCATCAAGCTGAAGAATGGCAAGACGGCCGTCGCGGAAGCTGCGAAGACCGCGTTCGTCTACGTGCTCGATGCGGAGACGGGGAAGGAGATTCGCAGGTCTGATGAGTTCAACAGACACGAGAATTATTTCTCGCAACCGACGGCGAACGGCGTGCGCATGCTACCTGGCGCGAACGGTGGATCGGAATGGTCTCCGCCGGCCGTGAACCCGACGCTCGGCTACATGTACGTGCTCGGCCTCGAGCAGCCGATGAACTACATCACGCACTCGGCGCCGCTCGAGAAGGGCAAGCTATGGCTCGGGTCGGCGTTCAAGGCTGTGCCGGGTGAGAAGCAGTTCGGCACGTTCACGGCAATCGATCTGAACACGGGCAAGCGCGCGTGGCAGGTAAAGACGGACCAGCCGATGATCGGCGGCGCGCTCGCGACTGCCGGCAACCTGGTGTTCACGGGCGAAGGCAACGGACACTTCAACGCATACGATGCCCGCACCGGAAAGACGCTGTGGTCGTTCACCGCCGGCGCGGGATGTAATGCACCGCCGGTATCGTACGCGGTGGATGGCAAGCAGTACATCGCAGTCGCGTGCGGAGGTAACTACCAGCTGGGCTATCCGTTGGGCGATGCGTTGCTGGTGTTCGCGCTGCCCGGCAGTGCGGGAGCCGCCACGAAGAAGGCGAAATAATCGCGACACGCCGGACAGAGCGTTCTCTGTCCGGCGTGCTTTGCGTGGAGGACATGGTGGGTAGTCATCGTCGTCTGATGTCGTTGGGAACGTTGGGGCTCGTGATCGCCTTGGGGAGTGGGACCATCCCGGCAAGCTCGTTCCAGGCGCCAGCGCAGCTCGACGGGCGCGACTGGCAGAAGTTCGGCCCGAGGGAGAAGGAGGCGTACCTTGCGGGATTCATTGCGGGGGCCGCGACGGTTCACGGCAGTGCCGGGGCGGTGAGTACCGACACGGTGCCGAGCAAGGCGATCGATGCGATGCGTGCAGCGAAAGAGCTTCCGTTTCCGTATTCGGTATCGGTGTATGCGTCACAGATCGACGATTACTACTGGTATCAAGACCACCTGGATGGTCCCAATCGTCGATGTATTGGCGAGAACCAATTTGCAGCTGCGATCACAATGATTCGCGTCGCGCTTGTGGCGCACTCCCGTTCACACGGAGGTGGCAACAGAAACTCGGGTGAAGAAAA
Organism: uncultured Gemmatimonadaceae bacterium; assembly: GCA_963792685.1. Lineage (GTDB taxonomy): Bacteria > Gemmatimonadota > Gemmatimonadetes > Gemmatimonadales > Gemmatimonadaceae > FEN-1250. The sequence continues at coordinate 1,011,470 of CAWBWW010000001.1, forward strand.
CTCGTATGTAGGTGCTGTTCCGATCTCTTCGAGATCAAGGGATTCGTTGGCGCTCGAGTTTGTTCGCGGTCCTTGTCTCTCGTTTTTCACTAGCATTGGAGAATGCAAGCATGAAGAGAATTGCAATCGTCACATGTGCACTTGCGATGGCGGCGGGGACTGCCAACGCGCAGGGGCTCACGATGCAGATGAGCAACGGTTGGGCGTTTTCGTTCTCGGGTAACGTGAATGCGTTCCTCGTCTACACGGATCCGAAGTGCAGCACGTCGTCCGCGTTGAGCACGGCGCCGGCGGCACGGGTGGCTGCAGCTTCGCGGGCTCGCTGGTTCCGACGGGTGACGAGCAGAAGTCCTCGCGCATTCGCACGGGTCTGCTTCCGGCGTTCGCGACGTTCGAGGCGAAGGGCAAGGAAGGCGGCGTCGACCTCGGCATGCATTTCGGCTTCGCTCCGCAGATCAACAATGCCGGCGGCGTGCACGACAAGTTCGGCAACGGCACGCAGGCTGGCGCGCAGATCGACATGCGCCAGGTGTACCTGACGGCTGGCGGAACGTGGGGACAGATCCTCGCCGGTCGTGAGATCGGGCTCTATCAGCGCAACAACATCCTGAACGACATGACGCTGTTCGGTGTTGGTGCTGGCGGCGGGTCGGGCACGGGCGGCGGCGCGGGCACGACGCTCGGCCGCATCGGCTTCGGGTACGTCTATCCGAACTTCATTGCGCAGATGACGTACAGCAGCCCGGCGTCCAACCCGGCGCAGCTCTCGATCGGTCTCTTCGATCCGAGCGCCATCGGCGCCGTACAATGTCAACAAGATTCCGCGCGTCGAGTCCGAGTTCACGTGGACGGGGCACTTCGGTGCGGCGACGACGGAAGCGCCGAAGGGCTCGGACAAGGTCTTGGTCTTCGTCAGCGGCGAGTGGCAGCATGCACAGACGCCGAACGGCTCTGATGGCACGGGCTCGGTCTCGAAGGATTCGTACGGCGGCGCCGGTGGCGTGCGCGCGGACTTCAGCGGGCTGTCGCTCGTTGGTTCGGGCTTCTACGGCAAGGGTATTGGCACGGTGCTCATGTTCGACTCCGGCAACGAAGTCGATGGCGCAGGCGAGCTCCGTAATTCGTACGGCTTCATCGGACAGGCCGAGTTCCAGCCAATGGGCTCGCAGTGGAAGTTCGGCGCGAGCTATGGCGAGAACGACCTGAAGCAGACGTCGCAGGACAACACCGACTGCGACGTGAATTGCGGCTTCGTGAAGAAGAACTCAGCGATCGTCGGCTCGGTCACGTATCTCTGGACCAAGTCGCTGCGCTGGGTTGCCGAGTACACGTACACGAAGGCGAAGTCGCAGGACGGCGTCGAAGCGACCGCCAATCAGGGCGCTGTCGGCATGATGCTGTTCTTCTAGGCAACACCGCTCCACGTAGTGCACGCGGGCGGTCTCCCTTCGGGGAGGCCGCCCGTGGTGCATCAGGGGAGGGTGAATGCGGAGCGTGGCGACGTTGTCGCTGTAGCTACTCTCGCGGAGCACGCGGCAGAAATGCTGCTCGTCGCGCACAGGGCACGCGTCCGTCGAGTCGGGGAGATACGGCGGATTGACGGTCACGCGGATGACGTAGTCGCCGGGCGGCGTGGGCTGTGTAGAATCGTCGAGCACGAAGTACTGGCCGGGGAGCGTGCGCGCGTACACGTCGGTCCAGCCGGTGTGTACGCCCTGATTGCCGTGCGTCGTGAGCGTGCCGCACGAGCGATAGACCCAGCTCGCAACATCCACCCCGGGGAGATAGGGCTCGCTGTCGTCGAGACAGAAGCCGCGCTTGCGCGCGAGAATCGGCGCGCCGAGTGCCCCGCCTTCGAGCACCGGGAGCAGCTCGTAGGTCGCGTAGTGCTTGTAGTGAAAATGATTGTGGCAGGGCGCGTACTCGAAGAGTCCATCGCTGTCGCTGAAGTCCCCGTCGTGGTTCGGATCAATGTGGGCGAGCGGATCACCCACCACCGCATCGGCATCGCCAATGTTGGGAGTGCTCACGCTGAAGCGCAGCACGCGATGGGTGCCTGGCGTGATCCCGTACTCGATGGACGTGCACGATCCCGCCTCGACGAAGTCGCTGCCGATCGTCCACGAGGATGCGAGGCGCGCGGAATCCACAACGAAATTCGCTAGGCCGTCGAGATCGGGCACACCGTGATCACTGGCGGTCGTCGATGAGTCCTTGCTGCACGCGGAGAGCGCGAGGGCGAGGCACAGCGGAGCCAGTGATAGAAAACAATGCAAACGCATTCGCATGAAGTGAGGGACGCTCGAGCGAGAACGCGGAGCGCGAAGAACACGGCGGGTGATGCTCATACGGCTTGCGAACCGAATGGTATTGCATGGGCGATCGAAATGCATCGCAAGGAATTGCTTGCTCGACGCTCGCCGGGTGATCGCTCGCCGGGTGATCGCTCGCGAGGGACCGCTGGAGCGGGGGTTCGAGAGAGCGTTCGAGCGTGCGAGGAGGGTGGGACGGCGTGAATCGGTCGTCCCGAGCACTCGAGACGCGCGGACTCGCTCTGGGCAAGTCGCCTCGTATGATCCCGCACGCGAGCGCCAGGCGGCCTGTCCCCGGGCGATCTCGAAGCGGTCATTTCGCCGTTTCTTACTATAGAGAAGTGCAGATTCGCAGCACAGAGGGAGCGAGCGCGGCGAGAAGTTGTCCAACCGGGTGCTCTGTGCCGTCGGAGCTCCCTCTAGCGCGAGCGCTTCGGAGAGCGCATCTCTGTGTGAGCGGCCAGCTTGACACCAGAGATCAGAGGGTGCAGTTTCTTTTCCCTATCCCGAGAGACTGGGCGCTCCCTAGTTCGACGCTTCCCGTTTCCTATACGGTTGAGGAGGCCATACGTCACATGGGCATGACTGAACGCAGTCCTCCGACCGTGATACCGTCCAGCAGAAATCCGGTAATGCTGCTGCGTCGTACCTGAAATATCCCCGTTGTACCGCTCCATCCTCACTCTTCATTTCTCAAGAGGCAGCATTTATGAACCGTGTCACACGTTTCACCTCTTGGGCGGTCGTCGCAGGTCTCGCGGTTGGCGCTTCGAGCGTCAACGCGCAGGATCTGCAGACGATGTCCAAGAATGCAAATCAGTGGGTCATGACCGGTCGGACGTACGATCTCCAGCGCTATAGTCCCCTCGATCAGATCTCCACGTCGAACGTCAAGAACCTGCATGTGGCGTGGACGATGTCCACGGGCACGCTGCGCGGACACGAGGGCAATCCGCTCGTCGTCGGCAGCACGATGTATCTTCACAGCTCGTTCCCGAACAAGGTGTACGCCCTCGATCTGAGCAAGCCGGGCGCACCGCAGAAGTGGCAGTTCACGCCCGAGCAGTCGACGGATGCGATCGCGATTGCGTGTTGCGACGTCGTGAACCGTGGACTCGCATACGATCCAAAGACGAACCGCCTCGTGATCGAGCTTCTCGCCGGCGATGTGCTCGCGCTCGATGCGAACACCGGCAAGCAGGCGTGGCGCTCGAAGTCGGCCGACTTCAAGAAGGGCGAGACGATGACCAACGCCCCGCTCGTCGTCGACGACATGGTGCTCACCGGTATCTCCGGTGGTGAGTTCGGCGTGCGTGGCCGCATCACGGCCTTCAGCATGGCGGACGGCAAGGAGACCTGGCGCACGTACAGCACCGGTCCCGACAAGGATGTCGGCATCACGGACAACACGCTCAAGTCCCCCTATGCGTCCGCGCAGGGGAAGGACCTCGGCGTCTCGACGTGGCAGGGCGATGAATGGCAGCGCGGCGGCGGCACGACGTGGGGCTGGTACTCCTACGATCCCGCGTTGAACCTGTTCTACCATGGCACGGGTAACCCGGGCTCGTGGAACCCCGACCAGCGTCCTGGCGACAACAAGTGGTCGATGTCGCTGTGGGCCCAGAACCCGAAGACGGGTGAGGTTCGCTGGGTTTATCAGATGACGCCGCACGATGCGTGGGACTACGACGGCGTGAACGAGAACGTGCTGTTCGATCATGGCAGCCAGAAGCTGCTCGCGCACTTCGATCGCAACGGCTTCGGCTACACGCTCGATCGTACGACCGGCAAGGTGATCGTCGCCAAGCCGTACGGCCCGACCAACTGGGCCAAGAGCGTCGATCTCACGACGGGCCGTCCGGTCGAGGATCCGTCCAAGCGCACGACCGCCAAGGGCAACACCGAGGGCATCTGCCCGGCCGCCATTGGCTTCAAGGATCAGCAGCCGTCGGCGTACTCGCCGCAGACTGGCCTGTTCTACGTGCCGACCAACAACATCTGCATGGACTACGAGGGCGTCGAGGTGAAGTATGCCGCGGGCCAGCCGTACGTCGGTGCAATCGTTCGCATGTTCCCGGGCCCCGGTGGAAACCGCGGTGCCTTCATCGCCTGGGATCCGATGGCGGGCGCGATCAAGTGGAGCATCAAGGAGAACCTGGCTTCGTACGGCGGCGCGATGACCACCGGCGGCGGCCTCGTGTTCTACGGCACCATGGAAGGCTGGCTGAAGGCGGTCGATGCGAAGACGGGTACGGTGCTCTGGCAGTTCAAGACGCCGTCCGGCATCATCGGCAATCCGATGACGTATGTTGGCCCCGATGGCAAGCAGTACGTCGCGATCCTCTCCGGAATCGGAGGCTGGGCCGGAATCGGCGTAGCCGCCGGCATCGGCGCTGAAGATCCGACGGCCGGTCTCGGCGCGCTCGGCGCGTTCGGCGACGCGGGCAGCTACTCGAACCAGGGTGGTGTGCTCACCGTGTTCGCGCTCGACACGCCCGCCAAGAAGTAATTCTTCCTGGCAGGACAGCTGAACAAAAAACCCGGTGTCGAAGCTTGCTTCGGCACCGGGTTTTGTTCAGTCCTAGGGGAACATGAAATGCCCACCCGTCGTATGAAGTTGATGCTATCCAGAACCGAGGTGCTCATGAAGGGAGCGGTCGTTGCGCTCGCGTTGCTCGTCACGGTCGCCGGCAAGGCTGCATCGCAGGGCACGAGCGAGCCTGTGATTCTTCTGAGCCCCGACAGCATGTGGAAGCAGAAGCACAATCTGCGCGTCTGCGCAGATCCGATGAACATGCCGTTTACGAACAAAAACCGAGAAGGATTCGACAACAAAATCGCGGACGTGATCGCCCGCGAGCTCGGGGACAGTGTGTCGTATGCGTGGTGGCCAAGCAGGCGCGGCTACCTGCGCAACACACTGAGCGCAGGGTCGTGTGATCTGGTGATCGGCGTGCCGGTCGGATTCGATCCCGTCGCAACCACGAAGCCGTACTACCGCTCCACGTACTACATCGTCACGCGTACGGACAAGCACCTGGACATCAAGTCACTCAATGATCCGCGTCTCAAGAATCTGCGCATCGGCGTGAACCTGCTCGACGGCGATTACACCAACACGCCGCCGGCGCATGCCTTGAGCGCGCACGGTATCAGCGGGCCCGGAATCGTTGGCTTTCCCGGGTTCTACGATGAGGAACACCAGCCCGGGGAAATCATCGATTCGCTCGCGAAGGGCCGCATCAATGTCGCACTCGTGTGGGGACCCCTCGCCGGATATTTCTCCAAGAAGTCGGGCGTTCCGATGACGTTGACGCCGCTTCCAGATGCGGACAGCCCGGATCTGCCGTTCGCTTACGGAGTATCGATCGGCACGCGTCGATCGGATCGCGAGCTCAGATCGCTGGTCGACGACATTCTGGTTCGCAAGAAGCCGGAGATCGACAAGATTCTAATGGAATACAACGTGCCTACAGTAGGCACCACGCGCTGAGCGACCACCAGTCAGGCAATGTACAGGAGTGAATCAGCATGTCGATGAAGCGTTCCTTCGAGCTCTCCATATCTCCGTCTTACTCATTTGCCGGGCGCACGCTGGTCGTGGCAGGCGTTCTCAGCCTTGCTGTGGCATGCGCGCGTAAAGACGCCGCGAAAACCGATAGCACCGCGGCGATCTCCGACACCACGAAGACCGCTTCGTCGATGACGGCCGCGCCGTCGCCGGTCGAGAGTGTGTCGACTGGGGAGACGACCGTATCGGCGGAGTCGAAGGCGAATCCGAGCACCGCAGCGTCGAGCGTCTCGTCCGGAATGGCGAGCACCACTACGAAGAAGACCGCCACGAGCGCCACGAAGACTCCGGTGCATCATACCACGCACCACGCGGCGAGCGCTCCTGCGTCCACTTCGAGCAACACGGCGTCGAACACGTCGGGCTCAACGGGCACGGGCTCCACGGTATCGAACGCCTCGAACACCACCGCGTCCACCGCAGCGGCGGACACCGGTCAGAAAACCGCCGACACGACGAAGAAGACTGCGGCCGCCGGTGGTGGTACGGATCATCTCCTCGTTTCCCCTCAGGAGTACGAGGGATGGAAGATGTTCTCGGTGTACTGCTATCGCTGCCATGGCGTCAATGCCATGGGTGGCGGTATCGCGCCGAATCTCCGTCACTCGGTGAGCTCCGAGGGAAGCGTGACGCACGACGTGTTCATCACGACGGTGACGAACGGACGCCTCGACAAGGGCATGCCCACGTGGAAGGCGCTGCTGTCGCCGGAGCAGATGGAGGATCTCTGGCAGTACATCAACGCGCGCAGCTCGGGACGTCTCGCACCAGGACGCCCGCACATGGCACAGGGCGCGAATCCCTGAGCACGCGAGGCGATGAGATACAAAAGAGGGCGACTCGTGATCGAGTCGCCCTCTTTGCATCGCGCTCCCGTGAGAGCGCTACGTGAACAGCTGGATGAATCTCGAATTCGGCCATCGCTCGCGGAGATTCGCATCAATTCCCCAGCGGCGACCGGCGCGGGCGAAGAGGAAGGTCAGGATCAGAATGAAGAGCATCACGTGAAAGCCCTGCTGTCCGGAGCTCTGCTGCTGCACGGCCATTCCGTAGAAGACCACCTGGAGCAATCCGAAGAACGCACCGATCGGAGTGAATAGCCCGAGCAGGAGCGACAAGCCAACGGCGATCTCGCCAAGTCCCGTGAGGGTCGCGAAGACGTGTGAATTCGGAATCACGGTGCCGAGCAGAAAGCTCTTGTACCACGGAATCGGATTGTCCGCCGCGTACTTGGCGATGAGCTTGGGCATCACGCTCTGCCATCGCGCGGAAGCCGCGGGGAGCGGCAGAAATCCGCCGACGAGAACGAAGCCGAGCTTCGTCAGGATACTCTTGGCGAACCAGACACCAACAACCATGCGTTGTGCTGCGATCCAGCGTTCGGGCGCGCGCATTGTCGTCGGTCGGAGATCAGTCATGATTGCCTCGCGAAATTGTTCGCCGCCGGAGTCGGCGGCGTCGAGCTGTCAGCTGCGGGCGGTGGCGGCGGGATCGAGCACCGTCACGCGCGCGCCGGTGTTCGCGAACTGATTGACGTACACCTTTCCGCTTCCGTTGAGCACCCGAGCCACCTTCGAAGCAAGCTCGGCGGCACGATCGTCTCCTTCCGTGATCCCATACACCGCCGGGCCCCACGAGCTCTGGCCCACTCCAGCGACGCCCCACTCAGTCATTCTCTCAATGAGCTCCGTACTCGCGCCGGAGGCGAATGGGCCACCCTGCGCGGGAGCGAACCAGTTCCCATTGATCCGCTGGATTGTGCTGATCGCCGCTCCAAAGGTGCGCAGGTCGCCCTCCACGAGCGCCGGGAGCAGCGACATGACCACCAAGTGGGCGACGTGCTCCACTTCGCGTTCCGGGGGTACTGGAAGCTCGCTGAAGGCCTGTACCTCCGACTCTCCGCTCACCCCCGCTTCGCTCCAGGGCAGCGCGACTACGCAGCGCCACGTTTCCGGGATCGGCAAGCGAGACAGGAGCGGTGCGATGCGATCTGCATTCTCGCGCCGCCCGCCCTCGACGATGAATCCGCCGCCCTCGAAGAGCCAGGTCCCGATCGCCGAGCGTCGTGCCCGCCCCACGGCTGCCGCGAGAGCGCCTGCATCGGTTGGCCGATCGTAGAGCTCAGCGATCGCGCGGGCGACTGCCAGCGCGAGTTGAGTGCCGGAGCCGAGCCCGGCATGCTCCGGAATGGCGTGACGGATCACGATGCGCGCGCCCGAGTGTATTCCCTGCGACTCGAGGTACCGGCGCGCGAAGTCGGCCGCACGATTCGCTTCTGCGCCTTCCGCCTCTACTTCCTCCGCACGCTCGGCTTCGACCACGAGCGAGGGATCGAACACGCCTGCGCCGATACCTCCGAAGCGGCGGCCGAGCGCGCCGCGCAGGTCGAGCATCCCGAAGTGCAGGCGCGCAGGCGCTTCGACGCGCACGACCCGGTCGGGACCGTCGACACGACCGAGGCGATCAGCCACCGGCGCCCTGCGACTGCGTGAGCGCGGCGAGCTTGTTCTCGATGTGATCCGTGAGCAGCGCCATGGCTTCGTGCTCGCGGGCGCCCGCCGTCTTGTCGACGATAATCTGCAGGCGCGCGACATCCGCACGAATCTCCGCCGCGGAGATGAGATGCGTGCGCGTGGCCACGATCGCTGTTTCGAGCACGGCGTTCCGCGCACGATTGAATCCGATGAATTCGCGGATCGCGCCGTGATGCACGACGGCGGTGTCGATGCGTGAGCGCGGCGGAGTGGCGTCAATGTGGCGCACCTCGAGCTCGCGCCAGGAGCACGCTGCTTCGAGCACCACGCCGCGCACGCGCACCGCGGGGAACGCGGGATATTGCGGACTCGAGATAGCGGCGCGCGCGAAGAGCATCACATCGTCCGTGAGATTGACGACGGCTGCGCCGCCGTCGCGCAGATTTCGGAAGGTGGTGGTCTCGAGAAAGGGCTTCACCACAATGCGATCGTCGCCCCACTCGACGCCCATGGGCGCGAAGTTCACGAGCCCCGACGCATCCATCGTCGGTGATGATCGCCTCGACGATCATGCGCCGCACTCTTCGCGCGTGAGCGCCGCGTATGCCGCAAGGAGCTGGCTCGTGAGCTCGCCCGTGCGACCGGTGCCGATGGCGGTCGCCGCGACGCGTGTGACCGGCGCGATCTCCCGGATGGAGCTCGTGAGAAAGAGCTCGCTGGCGCGCGTGAGCTCGGAGGATTCGAGTACGCGCTCCGCGGCGGATATGCCAAGCGCAGGTGCGAGCTCGAGCACCGCCGCGCGCGTGATGCCGGGGAGCACGCCGCAGGAGAGCGGCGGGGTGACGAGCACGCCGTCAATCACCGCGAAGATGTTGCTCGCGGTCGCCTCCGACACGTGACCGGCGGTGTCGAGGAAAATCGCCTCATCGGCGCCGGCGGCTTTCGCCTGCGCGAGCGCGAGAACGGATTCAGTGTACGCGAGCGACTTCACACCGGACGTGAGCGCGTGCTCGTTGCGTCGCGCGATCGCCATCGATGCCGAGATCGCACGCGACTCGGCCGCTTGCGCCAGTGGTGTGATCATGAGCGCGATGGTCGGAGCGGGATGCGGCGGCGGTGCGAGTCCTGGCGGCGCTGGGCCGCGCGTGACGGTAAGGCGAACGCTCGCGTGTTCGTGGCCCGCGGCGAACGCCATGCGAGAAGCCCCCGCAATGTGATCGCGAAGACCGGGCGGCACCGGGATGCCGAACAGCCGCGCTCCTGCGCAGAGGCGGTCGAGGTGCGCATCCAGGCGAAACACGCTGCCGCCGCGCGCGCGCATCGTCTCGAAGAGGCCATCGGCGAGCGTGAAGCCGCGGTCGAGCGGAGACAGCTGCGGCTCGTCTGCGGATCGCTCGACGCCGTTCAGCCAGAACATCACCGCACGAGCTCCACGGGCGGCACAGCCGACTCGCGTGCGGGGCTGGACGCAAAGGCGAGATCGGCGCGATCGGGCAACGGCGATTCGCGTGCGCGATCACCGTGCAGAAAGTGATCGATCAGCCAGTAGCCGTGCTCGGTGAGTGCCGACTCCGGATGAAACTGGACACCAACCACAGGATGCGTGCGATGTGCGACCGCCATGATCTCGCCGTCCTCAGAAGTCGCCGTCACTCTGAGCTCCGGCGGGAGCGACTCGGGCGCGATCACAAGTGAGTGGTAGCGCGTGGCAGTGAACGGCGAGGGCACTCCTGCGAACAGCTCGCTGCCGTCGTGGTGAATGCGTGACGTCTTCCCGTGCATCGGCTTTCGCGCGCGCACGATCTCGGCCCCGTACGCCGCACCGATGGATTGGTGGCCGAGGCAGACGCCGAGGATGGGTGTGTCGCGTCCGAGCTCGCGAATGAGATCGACGGAGATGCCGGCCTCGTTGGGGGAGCAGGGGCCGGGGGAGACGATGATGTGCGACGGCGCGAGCGCGCGGATCTCGTCGACCGACATCGCGTCGTTACGCACGACGATCGGCTGCTCCCCGAGCTCGCGAACGTATCGCGAGAGGTTGTAGACGAACGAGTCGTAGTTGTCGAGAAGGAGAATCACGCCGCGCGCATCCGCTGGTGAGGTCGATACCGCGAGCCGATCAACCTGCCAGAGCTCGAATGAGCGCGCGGGCCTTGTCGAAGGTCTCGCGGTATTCCTGCTCGGGGTCGGAGTCGGCGACAATGCCACCGCCTGCGGAAAAGTATACCCGCCCGCGGACCGCCTGATAGGTGCGAATGACGATGCTCGTGTCCATGACGCCCGTGAGGCTGAGATAGCCGATCGAGCCGCAGTACACGCCGCGGCGCGACGGCTCGAGCTCGGCGATGATCTCCATGGCGCGCACTTTCGGAGCACCGGTGATGGAGCCGCCGGGGAAGGTGGCGGCGAGGAGATCGACGGCATCGCGTCCCGGCTCGAGTGTGCCGGTGATCGTGGACACCAGGTGGTGGACGGTGGCGTAGCGCTCGAGCGCGAACAGCTCGGGCACGCGCACGCTGCCGGGGAGCGAGACGCGGGAGAGATCGTTTCGCATGAGGTCGACGATCATGAGGTTCTCCGCGCGATCCTTCAGGCTCTCCTGTAGTGCGCGGCCCAAGCGCCGCGTCGTGCGCGGGGTAGACGCCACGCGGGCGGGTGCCCTTGATCGGGCGCGCCTCGACCTGGCCCGCGGTGTCGAGTCGCAGGAAGCGCTCGGGGGATGCGCTCGCGACGGTGACGTCGCCGAATTCGAGATAGGCGGCGAAGGGAGCGGGGTTGATGGAGCGCAGGCGCTGATAGAGTGCCCAGGGCGTTTCGGAGAGCGGCGCCTCGAAGCGCTGCGAGAGATTGGCCTGGAAGATGTCCCCGGCGATGATGTACTCGCGCACGCGCGTGAGCGCATCGAGGTATCCGCGGTGAGTGAACGAAGATCGCAAGTCGAGCGATGCGGGGACGTCGGCCTCGGACACCGGGTACGAGGGCGCGTGCTCGACGTGCGGCGCACGCGTACGCGGCCGCGGCGAAGATACCTCAGTGCTGAGACTTCGGTCGTTCAGGCGCGTGAGGACGAGAGCGAGACGATCGCTACAGCGCTGAGATTTCTCAGGGCCGGTCTCTGGAAGGCCCGTCGAGATGATCCAGGCGCGGCGCTCCAGGTGGTCCCATGCAATGACCCAGTCGTAGACCGGGAAGATCACGTCGGGGATGGCGAGATCGTCATAGCGCGGCGCGGGCAGTCGCTCGAGCACGGCGCCCCAGTCGTAGGCGAGATAGCCGGCGGCCCCGCCCTGAAACGGCGGCAGCCCCGCTATGGCGCTCGTGCGATGCGGCTCGAGCAGCTCGCGTACTGCGGCGAGCGCGTGCGAGTGAAGTGGCGTGCTCGTACCCGTGCGTGTGTTGAGCACGGATGCGTCCGCCCCTTTGCCATGCACGACGAGTGCGGGGTCTGCAGCCAGGAAGGAGTAGCGGCCGAACGCGGCGGGATCGCGCGCGCTGTCGAGGAAGAGCAGGTACGGCATGCCTCGGAAGCGCGCGCAGCTCTCGACGGGATCGGGGACGGGATTCAACTCCTCTACGAGGGGCGTGCTCATGAAGGCGTCGGATCGCCCTCCGTAGAGGCTCGCCTGCGAGAGCGCTGCGTGAGCTTCACGTGCTCGGACTTCACATCATCCGGTGGCGTGAGATATCCCCAGGAGAGCGAGCCTTCCTGTCGGTAGGTCTTTCCGAGCGTGATCGCGAGCTTGGCCTTCGCGAGCTCCTTGCCGAGGTAGAAAGCGTGGGTGGCCTCATCGACGCCCAACTGGGAGAAGATCTCCTGGATGTCGGTGCCGCGGACGAAGAGATCGCGATTGAGCACCGTGATCGTGTCGCGATCGGTGAAGATCCGGAAGTTCGGGTCGGTGATGCGGCTCTGGAGCGCGCGCAGCTCGGCCTCACCGTACTCGAGCACCTTTGCATCCTTCACGGTGACGAGGCGGTCGTCCACCCGCTTCGGCACGACCTTCTTCGTCACCGCGTGGTACATGAGGCGGCGCGCGATGTCGATCTCACGCACGGCTCCGTGTGCCCAGGGGATCACCTCGGTGGTGAGCACCGCGCGAACGCCGAGCTCCTGGCAGATGGCGATGAGCAGCGCGTTGACACCTGTGGAATCCGCAGCCGTGAGCTCGGTGATGTTGCCGATGCCCATCATCATCTCCGCATCAGGCCAGCGGCGGCGGGTTTCGGCGTAGCGCTCGATTGACGCGGTAAAGCCGAAGCCGATTGGCTCGATGATGGGATCGATGAGGAAGGGAACGCCGAGCTTCGTGAGAATGCTCGAGCGTGGGCGCCACGGATTCGAGCGGCGCGCCGAAATCCGGAATCGCGACCACGCGAACGCCGCGCCCTGCGAGCTCGGACGCGACCTCGAGATTGCTGCCGTTGATGCTGAGCACGAGCGTCGCACCCGCATTGACCGCGGTGCGTATCTCATCCGCGTTGAAGGTATCAATGCTGACTCGCACGCCCTGCGCGACGAGATCGCGAACGACCACGCCGAGCTCCGGGAAGGCGAGTCCCGGGGTGCAGCCAATGTCGATGTAGTCGGCGCCGGCATCGCGGAAGCGCTGCGCCTCGCGGACGATCGCATCGTGCGAGAGGCGCGGCGCGTTGTTGATCTCGGCGATGATCTCGATGTCCCACGCGCCGTAATCTTCGCGCGCGGCGGCTTGCCCGAAGTACTCGGGGATCTCGCGCAGATCCTTCGGACCTTTCTCGACGCGCACGGCGAAGCGATTGGCGATCGAGGCGGTCGCACCTTCGCAGAGGCCGGGGATGAGCACGAGGTCCGTGCCGGGAGGCACGGTGAGATGCTTCGCGATCCAGTCGGTGGTCATGAGCGCCGCGACGGTGATCGGCAGCATTGCCACCTCGGTCGCGAACGGCGCCTGCATCGACGCGAGCGCGCTGCGGAGCGCCGGTTCGGCGAGCTTCCCGGTTACGAAGAGAACGCGCGAAGGCGCTGTGACCGCCGCGGACACTTACTTCGGATCGCCGCCCCGAACGAACTTGTTCGGCGTGCCTTCCAGTCCAACCGTGCGCCCGCTTTCGGGGCGCCACAGGACGGTCTCCTCGAGCTTGCGTGCGAGCTCGAAGTCCTTGTCGGTGATGCCGCCAGCGGAATGCGTCTGCAACTTCACGCCGACCTTCGCCCACGTCACCGAAAGATCAGGATGATGGTACGCCGCCTCGGCGAGATAGCCGATGGTGTTGACGAGCATCAGCGTCGTCGCCCAACCGTCGGTCTTGTACTGTCGACGAATCCACTTGTCCTCGTAGTACCATCCCGGGAGCTCGCGCAGCTTCTCGGCGATCTGCTCGTCGGTGTACGTCGGATCCTTTCTCACCATTGGCTTCGACTCCTCTTGTTGTTTTTCACATCACCACCCCTCCGCCGATCATCAGCATCTGCCCCGTCATGAATGCGGAGTCGGGGGACGCGAGGAACACGGCAGCGCGTGCGACATCGTCCGGAGTGCCCCAGCGGGCGAGCGGTGTGGACTCGACGACCTTACGGTGGTAGTCGGGATCCATCGTCGTGGCGGCGAACTCCGTTTCTATCCAGCCCGGACCCAGGATGTTGACGCGCACGCGCGGAGCAACGGACCGCGCGAGCGATTTGCTGAAGCTCAGGATACCGCCTTTGACAGCGGAGAACATTTGCGGGTTGCGTCCTTCCATGCCGAAGAGGACGTGATCCCAGCTCATGTTGATGATCACGCCGCCGTCGGGCTGCTCCTGCATCACGTTCGCGGCTTCCCACGACGCGAGGATGGTGCCGCGTAGATCGACCATGAGGAGCTGATCGAGCTTCTCGATGCGCGACTTCTTCGCGTCGTCGCCGGTGAGAATGTCGGCGCCCGCGTTGTTGATCCAGATGTCGACGCGCTCGAACTGGTCCTTGAGATCACGTGCGAGCGCGCTGATGGAGGCGGGATCGGAGAGCTCGAGCTGAAACACGGCGGCCCGTCGGCCGCAGCGCTCGATCTCGACGGCAACGGCGGATGCATCGCGTCGGCCGGTGCGAAAGGTGATGGCGACATCCGCGCCCGCACGTGCGAGCGCGATCGCGATTGCGCGACCGATTCCCGTGGACGCACCGGTCACGAGCGCGACTTTGCCGGCGAGAGAGTTCACTGCGTCGGGCAACTGGTGGCGCTCCAGAAGATGATGCTAGCTTACCGGCGACTCTGCACTAATAAGTGCCGGATGCGTGGGCGGAACAAGGGGGAAGTGCATGCGTCTGCTCGTGAGCGTTCGCAATGAAGAGGAGGCGCTGGCCGCGTTGGCGGGTGGCGCTGAGATCATCGATGCGAAGGAGCCGTCGCTCGGAGCGCTCGGTGCAGTGGAGAGCGGCACGCTGCGCGCGATCATCACTGCGGTGAATGGAGCTCGCCCCGTGAGTGCCGCGCTCGGTGATGCCGGCGATGAGCAACTCCTCGCGGCTACGGCGCGTGCGGCCGCGGAGGCGGGTGCGGCGTTCGTGAAGGTCGGCTTCGCGGACGTACGCGACCCCACGTTGGTACGCGAGCGGATTGCGCGCGTGATGGATGCGGCGATGCTTCCGACCTCGCCCTGCATGGTCGTCGCAGTGGCCTACGCTGATTGGGATGAGGTCGGCGGTGCGGCGCCGCAGACCGTCATCTCGGCTGCGACGGCCGAGGGAGCGATGGGCGTGCTGGTGGACACGGTCCGCAAGGATGGCGCGGGGCTGTTCCGCTGCCTGGGCCGTGCGGCGCTCGGCTCGCTCGTGCGCGACGCGCGTGCGCGGTCATTGATGGTGGCGCTCGCGGGGCGCATCAGCATCGCGGATCTCTCGTTCGCGTACGAGTCGGGGGCGGAGATCGTGGGTGTGCGCGGCGCCGCGTGCGAGCATGGGCGTGAGGGGCGCGTGCGGGAAAGCCGCGTGCGAGAGCTCGTTGCCGCGCGTGATCTGCTGTGTGTGACTTCGGAAGACACGTATGCGATCGCGCGCGAGCTCACGCGGGAAACCACGTTCCACTGAGCATGTCGGGCGTGACGACCGAGAGTGGGACACTGGCTGGACGGGCGCGCTCGAGATAGCGATCGACGACTTCGTCGTGCCGGTGCGTCGAGGCTTTGATGAGAATGAGATGTCGGGCGCCGATCTCGCCGGCGATCCATGCCGCGATGCTATCGCTCGTCACGTCCCAGCTGTGCGGCAGCGGATCCGCTTCGTGCAGCCAGCGAGAGGGTGCGAGCACGGGGATTCGCTTGCGCGCGAGGGCCCTCGCGATCTCACCGCGACGCTGCACGAGCTCGGCATTTCGGATACGCGATGCGAGGAGGATCGCGTACTGGTCCATGCCCAGGATCGCCATCCAGTGGGCGTCATCGGGAGTGAGTGGGTGATGCTCGCTGACGGAGCGCACGGCATCGGCGAAGAGGCCGCCGCCGGGGACGACGACGAACGAGCGCTCGGAACTGACGCGCTCGAGTGCCGCGACCGTGCGTGCAAGCGCATCGTCGACCGAGAGGAGCGCGCCGCCGACCTTGATGACGGCGTCGATCACGAGCCCGAGTGGAGCCAGCGCTCGAGGAGTCGTGCGACTGCGAAGGCGGTTTCTGCGCCTGAGGCGCGCGGTGCGCCTGTGACGAGAAGCTCGTCACCCGCAATGTGCAGTCGCGCGCGGCGGGCGGCGGCGCGGGCGAGAAATGCGCCGTGGCCGGCGATGACCGCGGTGTCGAGATGCGGGTGACGCTCACGCACGCGCTCAATGGACGCAGCGATGCGCGCGATCATCGAATCGGCAACGGATGCAGCGATGCGATCGATGTCCGACTCGTCGAGAAGCTCGCGGTCGGCGCACACGACGCGGGCGATGCGCTCGCCGGCGAAGGCGCGAGTGGCGGGGCGAGAGTCCGGGGTGGGCGCGGTGTAGCTCTCGGGCGCGAGATCGCCGCGCCAGATGAAGATGTCACCCGAGAGTGCGAACGACTCTGCGGACACACCGGCCAGACCATCGTGGAGCGGAACTCAATGCACGATCGCTTCCACCGGAGTGCGAACGGCGCCGAGGTAGAGCAGCTCGCCGGAGAGGAGTCGCTCGGGGTCGGTGTGGCCAATGGAGACGATGCGGCTGCCGACGATGGGGATGATGTCCGTGGTCGTGGTGCCTACATCCACCAGGATCGCGTCGGCAATGAGCGACGCGACGAGCGCTGCGGTGGCGGCCCAGTTCAATGCGGCGATGAGCAGTGGTGCGTTGCGTGCTGCGGGAAAGTCGAGGAAGCGCCCATCGACGCCGTACGCCATTGGGCGCGCGGTAGGGAAGGCGTGCTCGACTGCATTCAGGACGTAAGAGACGCCGTCACGTTTAGTGCGGAAGAACTGCGAGAGCTCTGCCGTCATCGTGACGGCGTGCGCGTCGGAGTCTTCCGCGCCAATTTCTACTGCGATGGCCTGGAGGCGAGTGGCGAGCAATTTCGGCGCGCGCTGGATCTCGAATGGCTGGTTGCATGCGGCCAACGGCGCGCCCTCGTGCACGCGCGCCGCCTTGATGTTGACACCACCAATGTCCCATCCGATTACAGGCATATGATCGAACAGCTTTCCAGGTTGTGACGATGCGCATTATACCTGTAATCGATCTCCGTGCGGGAGAGGCGGTGCACGGAACCGGAGGCGATCGGGCGCGCTATGCACCGGTCAAGTCGGTGATCACTCCGTCGCTGGGCAATGCGGTGGCGCTGACGCAGGCCTACGTCGCCGTGCTGGGCACGAGTGAGGTATACGTGGCCGATCTCGACGCGATCGAAGGCGGCGCGCCACAGTACGGGATGCATCAGCGACTGTCGCGCATCGCGCGCAGCTGGATCGACGCGGGGCTGCGCTCCGAGCGGGATGCGTTCGCGCTGATCGATGCCGGGGCGGATCGCGTGGTCGTGGCGCTCGAGACCATGACGGGGTTCGATCTCCTGCACGCGATCGTGGCGAAGCTCGGAGCCGATCGCGTCGCGTTCAGTCTCGATCTGCGTGGCAGTACGCCGCTCGCGAGCACGGACGAGTTATGCGCGATGAGTGCGCGCGAGCTCGCGCGCCGCGCGGTGGATGCCGGTGTGGAGACGGTAATCGTGCTGGATCTCGCACGTGTGGGGAGCGCGGGCGGCGTGAACGACGTCGATGATGCGAGAGATGCGCGAAGCACTTCCCGGCGTGGATCTGATTGCAGGGGGAGGGGTGCGCAACTACGCCGATCTCGAGCGGCTCGCCGCCGCCGGGGCAGATGCTGCCCTGGTGGCGACGGCCGTGCATCGAGGCGCGATCGGCCGCGCGACGAGCTGACTCAGTGGTGCGTGCTGTCCGCGCGCTGCTGCATGCGGGACATACCTTCCATGCCGGACATCGACGCCACCGTCGAATCCGAATGCGGGTCCTTCATCTTCATCGCCTTCATATCCATCGTCGCGTTCGCGTCGTGAGCCTTGGCCGGACGCGACGCGCGCATCTCGCTATACGACGGCAGCGTCTCGATGTCGCGCTTGATGTCCGCATTCGCGAGATCGAGCACGGGCCACTCCGCCATGTTGTCCGGGCTGAAGACACCGTTGATGTGCCCCATGCCGCCCTGCGTGATCGTGCGGGCGGTCGGATTATCGTACTCGGCGACGACCCGATACTTGTGATGCGCTTCGATCGGGAGCGCCTCTTCGTGGAAGCCCCAGATGAAGCGGCCCACCTTCGAGATCTCGCCCTTGTTGTCGCGATCGGATTTGAGGCGCACGAGCACCTTCCCCGACTCCGCATCCTCGAACCGCACGGCGACACCGTAGTCGTGCAGGTGTCCGCCGATGCCGATGAGACGGCCATTCAACGGAAATTCGAAATCGTATGAACGCGAGGATTTGCCCGGAGGGAGGTCGAAGGTGGTGACGCCGCCAATGTGATTGTTCACATCGACGTACATGGGCAGCACGGGGTTCTGCAGCTTGGGCTTCGGGATGTATGCGAGCGTCATCTTGAGATACGCGCCGTGGATGTCGCGCCCGGAGTCGTTGTGCCACATCGCGTACACGCCGAGGTGCTGTCCCTTGGCGAGCGGAACGCCGACGCCGGCGGGAAGCATGACGGGATCCGTTTCCTTGCCCCAACCAAAGAGACGCTCGACCATCTGATACACGATCTGACGGCGGTCGAAGTTGACGGCGATCAGATGGTGAATGACGGACCTCGGAAGCGGCTTCCCGTCCGCGGTCTGCATTGAAAGGTTGAAGCCGCGCAGCCCACCATCGAGAGGCCAGGCGAAGCGGAGTACCTGCGGGGAGCCCATGTGCATCTCCGCCATGTCCGGCGGCATGTTCGGGAGATCGTACGGACCGGCGGTGATGATCACTTCCCCATGAGCGGAATCGACAGCGATTGAGACCTGCGGCTCGGCCACAGGAGACCGCGGATCCGCCGCGGAAACTGTGAGCATCGTGGCAAGCAGTAGTGACGCGAGCATGTGATCCTCAAAAGTCGTGTGGAGCGGCTAACTGAAATGTTCGCGATAGAACGCCGACTGGCCGAAGTTCTCTTCGACCTCGATCTCGATCGTCGCGAGTTTCTCGAACTGCTTTCCAGCCAACTCGGCCCGTGCCTGCCGGGCGAGGTACTGCGCCAACATTTCGACCGTCGTGTTCGGGATCTTCAGCAGCGCGCAGTCGGACAGTGGAAACACATATCTCGGTTTTCCGTCGTACGCGACGAGCACTCGATCGCCTTCGGTGGTCACCTGCAACTTCGGATTTTCCAGCGGCAGCAACACCTTGTGATCGATCTGATCGCACAGGCGCTTCATCAGTTTTTTCACCAGCGAGAAGTCGACGACGTACCAGCTCTCGTCATCGAGATCGCCTTCCAGCGTTACGCCCACCCGGTAGTTGTGGCCATGCAACGATTCGCATCGATGCCCGGCAAACGTGATGAAGTGGGCCGCTGCGAACACCAGGTAATCCTTGGTGACCGTTACTCGAAACGCATTATCCTCGCTCACCGTTCCAATCCTCCATTCGAGTCGCGGTTCAGAAGCACCACGAATACGGCTGCAGCCGTAAGGTCCGCAGTCGTACCAGGGTTTCGTGAATTCTCGGTATTTCGGAGCTCCAGATCAAATGCTTCTACGGCTCTGCGCCCTGCTGTTGTACGCATGCCGCCGGCCGAGCGCACCTCGATGGCACGCGAGCGTACGAATTCAGCCACATCGAGGCCGCGCTTGCGGCTGATGAGCGTATCTGGGGCGGCTGCAAGCAAAGCGAGGTAGCACTCTACGACGGCATCGGACCAGTCGAGTCCGTCGCGGCGCGCTAGCTCGAGCGCGGGTGCACCGACGACGAAGGTGCGCTCGAATGCGGTCGCGTATTCGCGCGCGACATCGTCGCGATTCGCCGCGAGCTCCATCGCCGCCGTGAGTGTGATGGTCGGTGCGGATGCGACGTCTGCAGACGGTGCCTTTCCGAGTCCACCTGGATTCGCGAGGCGGATCGCCTCGTAGCTGGCAGCGGCATCAGCGACCGTTGTCGACGCGAGCACTTCGCGCAAGCGATCGCGGAGCGATGTGCCGCGCGAGAGATGCGCGGCACGTGCGAGCGGTGCGAGCAGGAGGACAATGCCGAGATTCGTGTTCGCGCTGGTCCAGCGTCTGGTGTCGCGGATGGCGCGCAGGACCGTCTCGCCAACCGATTGCGAGCCGGCGTCGAGAAACGCGGGCGCGATCGCCGCGGCGCTGGCGAGAAAATCCTCGTAGCGCGTATCGTGGAACGCAGAGCGCGGCGAGACGTTACCGGGTTTCGGAGCGCTGACTTCGAGGAGGCACGCGAGCTGCGCGGCGGTCGCGATCTCTTCGCGCGCGCTCATCCTGCGCCGCGCGCCGCGCGCGCGCGCGCGATGCGTGGAGGAGGCGTGATCGATCAGCGCTCCGGCGACGTCGAAGGAAGTGGCCTCCTGGAGTCCACGCCATCCCGGAATCCCGTTCACCTCGAGCACGTAGACGGTTCCATCCTGCGCCGGCAGCAGATCCACGCCCGCGTAGGCGGCGCCAACGGCGCGCGCGGCGCGCAGCGCCATGTCGGTCCACGCTGCGGGAAGAGTGAAGGGGGTCGCCTCTCCGCCCCGCGAGATGTTCGTTCGCCATCCCGGCGCGCGGCGCTCGATCGCCGCGACGACGCGATCTCCGATGACGAACGCGCGGATGTCGCGCCCTTCGTGCGGTATCGCGCGCTGCAGATAGTACACGCCCTTGATTGCCTCCAACGCGCGAAAGACGCGCCATGCCGTCTCCTCATCGCTCACGCGCACCATGCCGAGCCCCATCGAGCCGAACAGCGGCTTGACAATGACATCGCCCATCGTGCGAAATGCCGCCGCCGCATCCTCCACGCGCTCGCATACGACCGTTTGCGGCGTCGCGAGACCGGCACGCTCGAGCAGCGCCGACGTGTAGAACTTGTCCACCGTACGCTCAATGGCGCGCGGTGGATTCACGACGGCGACGCCTGCGTCCTCGAGCCAGTGGAGCGCGTCGATGCGGTAAATGATCTGCTCGAGCGAGCCGTTGGGGATGATTCGCGCGAGCACTGCGTCGCACTCGAACAGATCGGGAGCGGTCGCGCCGAGCTGCGGCGCGCTCGTCGCGCGAGCGCCGAGGCGGGCGACGAGCGATTCGTATGGAAGGAGGAGGGGCTGGTGGCCGCGCTCGAGGATCGCACGCTGCAGCTCATCGGTGTGCCAGCCGCTGCGCGAGCTGAGTACGGCGATCTTCATGGTACGTGAAAAATGGTACGTGAAAAGCGGATGCGGCCATGCGTCACATGGACGCATGGCCATCTTCTCGCTAGTGCGTTTGTGCTCCGATGAGCACGATCTGCCCGCCGGTCGAGAAATTCTTCAGATCGCCGGCGACGGCCTTGAAGCCGTCTGTCGCCGTTCCCGCCTTCAGCGCGGCTTCGGTTGGGAACCAGAGCTGTGCCTCGCGATAGTGCGCGGGCTTCGTGCCATCCGCGTTGCTGATGTACTTGATGAGCACCGCCTTCGAGAACCCGATCTCCTTCGCCTTGGCTGTGACCAGCGGCAAATGCGTCGCGGCGTAGTATTTCTCGAACGCTGCGGTGTCCTTCGGATGATTGTAGAGCACATCCACGAGATATCCGGATTCAGGAGCGGCCGGTGCAGCAGCGGCCGCAGGCGCCATAGCAGCGGTGGTGTCTTTCACGGATCCCATCGCCGAGTCGCTGGAAGGCGTGGCGGCGGGTTTGGAACACGCGAGCGCGAGCAGAGCCGCGGCTAGCGGGGCAAAGGAACGCATATCTCTTCTCCATTGAAGGTCGCGCCCTGAGCACACAGGGCGAGAGAACATAGCACACTCGCTGTGGAATGGGCACCAGCGCTGGTCATTCCTCCAACAGCGACCGGCGCAGCACCTCGGGGTTCAGCAGCCCGCCGTGAAAAGTCTTTCCAGTAGTAGCGCTCGTGAGCCACACTTCGGCGGGGCTGAACAACAGCTTGTCAATCTTGTAAAAGTCGCCCTCGTAGCGCTTGAAGGTCTCGTAGAAGGGCGTGCCGTAGTCGTTTGAAGAGGACGCGGGCATCTTCGTCGCGAGATCCGCCAACTCGTCATCCGTCGCGTCAATGACGAATGAGGTCTGACCACCGTAGAGAATGCAGTCGTTCGTGCGGCCAATGGCGCGGAGATCGTTCTTCGCGAGCGTCGGCAGCGGCGCTGTGCCAACGCCGCTCACCACGCGGCGGACGTCGAAGCCGAGCACCTCCATCTTGTGCAGCCCGGTCTCGATGATGCGCGCGACGACCTGCACGCCACCGGCGAGACTCGCGGTGGGTGCGATCGCGAAGGTGAGCTGCGCAGGTGGAAGCAATGACTTCTGAGAGACCATCGCCACGACTTCATCGGTCGGGATCGTGCGCCCCTCGAGCACGAGCACCCCGCGTGTCGCCGTCTCGCTGTACTCCAACTTGTCGAACAGCTCCTTCTCGACGCGGGCCTGCGCGCGCAGCGGGCCTGAGCCCATCGCGAAGTACTTGCCCACGGAAAGCGCCCATCCCGCGTACTGGGATGCCATGCAGGAGAACGCGGGATGATCGGTCCACACCTCGATACCAGGCATCGAGCTGCCGCCAATCTCGAGCTGCGCGAGGCGAATGTGTCCGAGGCCGCCCATGCAGAGCTCCGCGAGGCCGATGCCCGCACCGTATCCGCCTTTCACGGCGATTCCTGCATCGATCACGCGCGCCCCGGACGGGAGCGTCTGCACTGCGATCCGCAGCTCGTCCGCGCGCGCGGCGAGATCGTCCGCGATCTTCCACGCGCGCTCATTGAGATTCAATCCGCTCGTCATGTCGCCTGCCATTCGAGTATTTCTCCTTTGCCGATCTCGGCGAGATCGCCGCTGTATCGCCGGTAGAGGCCGTGCAGAAGCTCGTCGTTCAGGGGGAGAGCGTAGCGTGCGCGCAGCGAGAGCAGCATCAGCGAGAGATGCGGCGGCCGATACGTGCACGCATACGCGTACGTGGGCGGTACGCGTACGCTGCCAAGTGCAACGATCGATCCGCGTTTGTTCCCGATGCCGACTCCATTGCCGATCTCGCCGCTCACGATGATGTTGCCCGCAATCATCGAGAGCCCAGCGCCGGCGCCCGCCAATGCGCAGTAGAGAATTCCGCGTCTCATGCGCGCGCCCGCTTCCCGTCCGGCGCTGCCGCGCACGATGATGACGCCGCCCGTCATTCCCTTTGACGCGCCCTGCAGCGCGCCACCAACCCGATCGCGCGCATCGCCGGCGACGAGGAGCGATCCGCCACTCATCGCGCCGCCCGCGTCGTCACCCGCGCTTCCCTGCACCGTGATCGCGCCGCCGCGCATGCGCGCACCAACAGCATTCCCGATCGAGCCTGAGATCTCGAGCACGCCCGACGCCATGGCGGTCCCGACGCCGTTCACCTTCGAGAGATCTCCCTCGAGCACCACCATTTGCGAGCGCTCGCCAGTGACCGTGAACACGTCGCCGAGCGCGACCGGGTTGCGACCATCCCAGAGCTGGAGCGCAGAGATCCCGCTCGCATCGAGCGCAGAAAAACGATCGGGGGCGATTGCATCCGCATCGAGCGGGCGCTCCAGCCGTGTGCGCAGGGTGAGCGTGATGCGATCAGTCATGCGGTCGCCGCAGGCTTGGACCCGTCCGGCGCGGGCGCAGCGGGCTTCGGCGCGTCCTCGAGATCCCCGCTCATGATCTTGCGAAGATGGAAGTGGTATGGACCAAGCTTGCCGCCATAATTGCCCGCGGTGATCGAGCGCACGCCCGCTCGGCACGCCGCATCGATCCCCTTCTGCATCGCGGCGGCGATCGAGCGGAAGTCGACGCCATCGAGCACGATCTCGAGCACGGAGTTCACACCCTCTGGCAACGAGGTCTTCGTGATCGCGCGCAGCGTGGGTGCGAACGCATCGTTGGTCGACGCAATCATCGTCTTGTACTTCTTCGCACCGACCTTGCTGCCGCTGCGCACGATGCCGCCAGGAAACGGCAGGATCACGCCAGGCATTCCCGCCATCGCGTCGACCGCCGCCTCCGCGGCGTCGAGCGCTGCATCAGCGCTCTCGGCCAGGATGAGGAAGTTGCCGCCTCCCACGCCCTTTGGCTTTGCCGAACGTTTCCTGAATGAGGAACTCGCCCTCCATCACCGGCACGCGCCAGTAACGCTGGCCGTCGATGACCTTGCTCGCCTGAAAGCCGTCGCCGAACGTGCGCAGCGGCTTTCCAATCGCAATGCGATCGGGCGAGTCAGGAAGCCCATCGAAGCATGCGGTGGTCGGGCACGTGAGCACCGTCTGCCCAATGCGCTCGATCACGCGCTTCGGAAGGCTGTCGGAGTCCATCGTGAAGAGCAGCACGCTCACACCCGGACGTCCATCCGGAGTCTCCGATGGTGACAGCTCGCGCTCGACCGCCGCCTCGCACTTGCACGCGATAACCGACGTCGCGAACCCCGTGAGCTTGTTCGCAGACTCGCGCGCCCACTTCGCATTCTTCGCCGTGATGATGATGCGCGCACCGCGCATGCCGAATGCCTCGGCGAACGTGTCGTCGATCTGTACGCCGCGGATATCCATCAGCGCGCTCCCGTCGCGACTGGCGCGTCGCGCAGGCCAGTGACCGGATAGTTCGAGAGCTCCACCGACGAGTACGACGCGAAATACTTGCCGAGGTCGCGCAGCAGCGCGTCGTCGTAGCCGGGCTGCACGTAGATGCGCTTTCCCGATGGCGCACGTCGGAGCTGCCCTTCTTCCACGACGAGCGTGCCGCCCTTCAGCACGTAGCGGGGTGTCGCAAACATCTTCGCGAAGTCGGGGTCGCGCGAGTAGATCGTGATGTCGGCGTCGGCACCTACTCCAAGGTGGCCCTTGTGCGCGAGGCCGAGCTGGCGCGCGGGGCCCGCGCGCGTAATGATCGCGATCTCGTTCAGCGTGTACTCGCGCGCGATGCCGTCCGCGAGCGCGCTTCCCGCAAGCATCTTCTGATTCACGGTCTTGAGCTTGTCGTCGCGATACGCCCGATCCATCAACAGGCGGATGAGATCCGGGTAGCTCATGAACGAGCCGCCGTTCGGGTGATCGGTGGACAGCACCATGCGCCACGGATCTGCCGATAGCAGAAAGAGCTCGAGGCCGACGACCCACTGTAGCGCAGCGACCGCCGCCTTCTCCTTGTACGTGTACGGGACGATGCCGCATCCCGTCTCGAGCTCGATGTCGGAGTTGATCCACTTCCGCCCCGTGCTTGTGTGCAGCAGATACTCCACCGCTCCATCTGCGGTAAGAGTCGTCGCATCACCAAACATCACTTGGCCGACATCGCCAGTCACCTCGGGATGTCCGTTCACGTACTCGGCGATCTGCCTGGCCGCGGAGCTCCACGACTTTCCGCGCTCGCCGCCGTAGCTGTGGAACTGCAGATGCGTGAAGTGCGCGCGGCGTCCCTCGAGTGCTCGCATGCTCTCGAGCGTCATCGCGACGTTTCCGGCCACGCCGAGATTGTTGCAGTGGATGTGCACGGGGTGCGGAAGCCCGAGCTCGTTCGCCGCGTCGCCGAGTACCTCGAGAATGCGTCGAGGCGTGACGTTCGCCGCGCCCACGGGATCATCGAGCGTCTTCACCTCGCGCACGTTGCGCTTCCAGAGCTCGATGCCGCCGGGATTCACGACCTTGATCGCGTAGCCGCCGGTGGACTTGAGGATCCATGCAGCGTAGTCCTTGGCGCGGCCCAACTCGTTCGCGGCGATCTGGCGGTGCAGATAATCGTCGTTGCCGAGCAATGTGTAGAAGCCGCCGTCGATGATGGGCGTATCATCAAACTCCGCGTGCGTCTGACGCGCGGACACAGGTGCGACGGCGGCATCGAACACCGTCGTGTAGCCGAGTCCGGCGTAGCGATATCCCGTCGTGAACGTGCTTGGCACGGTGCCGCCGGTACCGGAGCGGGGGATCGTGCCGTCGTCGAGCTCTGGTGCGCGCCCAGCGTCGATCGCGTGCTCCTCGGGGAGGAGCCGGCGCCCGAGCGACACGCTCGAGGACGCGACGTGGGCGTGGATGTCGATGCCGCCCGCCATGATGACCATCCCGTCAGCCTTGAGCACGGGTGCGTCCGACGGAAGCGAGCCGACGATGCGTCCATTGTCAATGCAGATGTCGCGCACGTCACCGTCAATGCCGTTCGCGGGATCGTGGATCGCACCACCCGTGATCCGGAGCTGCGTCATCGCGCACCCGCCTGCGACGCGATCGCGCTGCCGAGCGCCTTGAGCAGCGATGCGGTGTCGCGCGGCGTGGGCAGTGCCGCGCGGAGCGGAAGCGGGATGTCGTCGGTGCGGAAGGCCATTCCCGATTCGTGAATGCTCGCGACGCCCGTATCGATACGGATCGTCGCGCCTACGTTGCTCTCGCTCGCGCGTGGACCAATCGCGATGACGCGCGCACCGTGGAGCGCGCTGGTAAGAGTGTCCGGCAGCGCGGTCGTCGCACCAACCAACAGGACGACATCGAAGGCGCCGCGTGCGAGCCGCGGAATCGTCGCATCCTCCGGTGTGTAGCGCGGTGCGCCGCGCGAGAAATCGACGGCCATCGGGAATCCCGTCTGCCAGGTGAGCACCATGTCCGCACCGTTGCGGTTCCCGCCGCCGCGCAGCGTGCAGAGCGCACCGCGCGTGGTCGTGTTGAGCGACTGCGTGAGCGCGATGAGCGCGTCCGCGCGCACCGATGGCGAATTCGTCGCGGCCGGCAGCGACTCCGCATCGTTGACGATGACCGCGTACTTCGCGCGAGTGAGCCGGCCTGCGAGCTCGGTCGCGCGAGCGAGGAGCGGCTTCTCTGCCAGCGAGCGGCCCGCGAGACATCCGCGCAGCGATGCCAGGAAGAGCGGCTCTTCTTCGGCCGACATCTGGATACGCATGTCCGCGTCGGCGGGTCCGCGCTGCTCGCCGACGTCGACCGCGATGACGGTGCGATCCGCGCGCCCGCCGGGGACGTGCACGCCTGCAGGATCCGGCGCGTAGCGGCTCTGGAAGCGCGGATAGCTTAGTGCTGGGTCGACCGCCCAGAACACGAGCACGTCGGCGCGATTGCGAATCTCTCCGAGCGTGGCGCCCGCGCGACCGCGTCGCTGCGCCGCGAGTACACCTTCGGCGGCGGTCGCCGTAGTCATGCTGTCGACGAACGCGTGAAGCTGATCGGCGATAGCGACTGCCGCGCGCTGCGCCTCGCTCGTGAGATCCGGGGCGAGGAAGACGAGCGGAGCGCGTGCCGATCGCAATGCCGACGCAACCTCGGCTACGACATCCTCGATTGCCGCGCTGCGACCGCCGAGCACGGCAGCGGGGAGCGAGCCGTCGCCGAACCAGCGGACACCCAGCGCGCATGCGTTGCGCGCTTCGGTAATGCGCGCGTTCTCGACGACGACGCCAATGTCATCGCAGGTGCAGCCGCACCCTAGGCAGACGGCATTTTCTACCACTCGTGCCGACTCGTTCACGCGCTCTTGCGACGCATCCGTCCCTCGACCTCCGCAAATCGTATCCGCGCGAGCCGCACGAGGGCGGCGTAGCAGAGCGCACTTGTGCGCCCACTCGCGAAGATAGTGCAAATCGGGCTTCCGCGCGCGATGCGCTCGCCTGGAGCGGGGATGTCGCGCACATCGTCATCGTCGAGCCAGCGAGATGTATCACCGAGCACGACGGCGCGGCGCGCGTAGAGCACGGCCTTGCCATAGGCGACGGATGGCTCGCGTGATGCCGTGAGTGAACCCGTGCACCCGGCCGCGTGAGCGAGCCAAATCGGATGTTCCCGTCGCGCGCTCGACCAGCTCCATGGACGCCGTCGGGCGCGGATTCACCTCGATCGCGTAAGGCGTTGCGCCGCGCGCGATGAAATCGATGCCGCAGGCGCCGCGCAGGGCGAACTCGCGAGCGACTGCGGCGGCCAGCTCACATGCGCTCGCGAAGAGCTCGGGGCGATGGGGCTCGAGGATACTGCCGCAGTACGCGAAGCCGTGCGCGCCGAACGCGGGATCACCGGAGAGCTGCCGGGTGAGGGCGAGTGGCGCGATGCGGGAGCCGTCCGCGGCGAAGATGATGGAGCCCGCGCTACCGTGCACGCGCTGCTGGACGATCGACGTACGCGGCACGCGCATGCCGCGCTCCCATCGCACGATCCCATGTCCCCCGCCCGAGCGCCGCGGCTTAAGGAGCCATGGCGTCGCGTCGGACGCAGGGGGCGCAGACGCGCGCACCGCGGGAGTGTGCGCGCCCAACGGCGGGAGGGCGCGCGCGAGTGCGAGCGGGTCGCGCACGCGGCGGAGCACGTCGGGGGAGTTGCCGAGCAGCGTTCGTCCGCGTGTGAGCATCGCGACGGCGGCGGGCGCGTTCTCGAAGTTCGAGACGTACGCCACTGCATCTGCGTCGAGCTTTCGGCTTTCGCGCGCGACACGCAACGGATCGAAGCGCGTGAGCCCCGCGCGCGCAATCGTGACGGTGTGCGCGACGCGTTGGACGTCGAGATCCCCGTATGCATCGAGCGCCGTCACACGCGCACCGGCACGCCAGGCTGACTCCGCGAGCGCGCGCACCGACACGCCCGCGATCAGAACGGATGCGTGCGCGAGTGGTGCGTGCGCGAGTGGTGCGTGCGCGTCTCCGCTCACAGCCCGAGCCGATGCAGCGCCGTTTCTGGCGCGATGATCCTGAGGTGATCGAGCACCGTGCCGCTCGCCTCCCGGATTCCCATGACATCGGTGAGCACCGCGTGACGTCCGCCGGCCAGGCCATCCGCGATGAGTGCCGCGCCCTGCGCTGCTTCCTTCGACACCGATGCATAGCCGTGCAGTCGGCGCACCGGCGCAATCGTGCTCAGGCGCAGATGCAGCTCGCGCACCACGCTCGGCGCTCGCGCCACGCGCCCCGACAGCAGGATCTCGTACGGCTCGGGAACGGACACGCGCAGCGCGGTCACCGCCTTGACCGCACTCTCCATGAATGCCAGCCACGCGACGCTCTCCTCACGCGTGCTGCCGGCGGAGAGCGACTCGAGTGAGACATCGGAGCGGCCAAGGATGCTCTCGACACCGCCGCGGAAGAGCAGCTCCTTGGTGACCGTGCCCGCGAGATATGCGACCTCGCCATCGAGCGCGCCTGCCGCGCGCATGCCGAGCGGGCCCGCGCTGCCGCCTGCGCCATCGACGATACGGCCATCGTGCACCGCGATCGCGGCGCTGAATGCGCCACCCAGCTCGAGGAGGATGAAGGACACCTCGTTGAGCGCGCAGCCGCGGCGCGATGACTGCTCGCGAATTCCAAGCGCCGCGGCGCACAGCTTGTCTGCCGTGCCCATGTCCACGCGATTGATCTTGCGATGCGCCGGCACCGACGCGAGGTGGATCACGCCGGGGGTGAACACGACGGGCAGCTCCGCTTCGGCCATCGCGGCGGCGAGCTTGCGGAGTCCGCCGATGCCGCCGTCCTCGCCAGGCGCTGAGAGATACGCGAGCCGCAGCGCACGCATGTCCGCGGCGGCGACGGTGGTGAGTGGGAGTCCGTAGCCGGAAGGGCCGGCGATCAGATCCGCGTTAAGCTCGCGCAGCATCGCGGCGAAGGACTGCGGATCAGCGAGTGCCTCGGCCGTCGGGTAGGAACGATCGACTACGAGCGCACCGTCATCGAGCGCGCACACATCGATGCTGATCGTGCCGGGATCGATACCGACGGCGAGCACGGTCGCTTGTCGTGCGCGCCGCTACTTCTTCATGATCTCTTTGGCGACGTCCTCGATAGTCTCCGCGTCGAGCACGAGGTCGTTGCGCGTGAACAGCCGCGCGATGCACTCCTTGTGCAGCTTCATCTTGAAGTTGCCAATGCCGAGCGCGCCGAAGGCGATGGCGCCTTCACGCGTGGCGCCGTCGTCATTTACTTCGACGCCTTCGACGCCGAGCGGCGGCACGGCGTTGAGGTCGACAACGACTTTGAACTTCCCTGCCCACGCGTCGCGCGGCACGAGCATCACGCCGGCAGGTCCTGCGTTGAGCAGCACTTCCTGCCCTTCAACAGCGGCTGCTGCCTGCGATGGCTCGCGCAATGGTACCGAGTGCACGGTGCCACCGAAGCGCTCGCAGATCTCTTTCGACACGCGATCGCCGTCTTCGGGTTTGCGCGAGGTGATTCGGACGTCGGCGCCGGCTTTCGCGAAGAGCCCTGCGGCGCGCGTGCCTACGGGGCCGGTGCCGGCGGTGACGACGATCTTGCGTCCCTTCACACTGCCGCCCAGCGCCTGCGTGATCTTGACGACGGCTGCAACAGCCGTGGTGTTCGAGCCGTTCGAATCGAGCATCGTCGACACGCGCATGGGTCCGAAGAAGGCCTTGTTCGCGGCGACGAGCAGCTTCTCGCCTGCGGACATGTCGGAGCCACCAATGAAGATCGCGGTGTTCTTCAGGTCCTTGGGGCCGCGCGTGAAGATGCATCCGTGCACAAGATCGCGGACCTCGCCTTCGGTGACCCCACCTTCACTCATGATGCGGTCAGCGCCTGCGTCGTACGCGACGACCTGGTCAAAGACGCTCGGAAGACGCGAGCTATCGAGCTGCAGCAGGAGTTTGAGCATGGTGACGTCCGGAGTGGGTTGAGCAGGTGTCGAATGCGAAAGCTACTACCACCGAAATGCATCGAGGGGCGAGATATCCTCGCCCCTCGATGTGCACTGCCTGGCGCAGATGCGCCATGCAACTACTTCGCGTCGGCGCCGCCAGCGAACGGGTGCGTGGCCGTCTTCGACGAGGAGATGACGGTATCGATCTTCGGCTCGTTCTTCATGGCGCGAGCGATCGACTCCTTGGTCGCCTGATAGTTGTACGCGTAGATCTTCTTGTCATCCGCGGCATCCCAGTGGATGAACACGCCGACGATGACGACGAGATCCTCGACGCGATCCTTCGGAATGACACCGGCGGAAACGGAGTCGACGACGGCGCGCGCGACGGCAGCCTGCGCGGGACCGAACATCTGAACCGCCTGCTTCGCGCCCTTGATCGTGACCTTGTTGAACAGGATCGTGTCCGGCTTGGCCGGAAGGTTCGGAGCAACCACTGCGAGCAGCGTCGTGAAGCCGTCCTTGTTGTTCGTCAGCGCGTTCGTGAACGCCTGGCCCGCATGACCCGACTTGGAACCGATGATCAGATCGAATGTGCGCGACCTCGTTGCCATCGCCCACGAGGGATTCGCCCAGCGAGAAATCAGCTGCCATGATCACTACCTCCGTACCGGTGAGAAAGGAGTGCTACGCGCATTCGAGTGAAGACTCGTTGAGTCCATCGGGTGTCGTAACTCCGCACAGTCGCGTGTGCTTGCAGAAGGCACATACATGTGGCGGGCCGTGAACATGAGCACTCCGGGGGTAGCGTGTCAAGCCAAGCCGTATCAAGATCGCGTCACGCCGGGTTCCACCGATCATGCGAGTAGTGCAAGTTTGAGCATGCGAGTTCCCATCGTGACGTTCCGTCTTCCCAACGGCCTCGCCGTGACGCTTTCCGAGGATCACACGGCCCCGATCGTCGCTGTGAACCTCTGGTATCACGTCGGCTCGGCGAACGAGCGCCCCGGGCGTACGGGCTTCGCGCATCTCTTCGAGCACATGCTCTTCCAGGGCTCGGCGCACGTGGGCGCGAACGAGCATTTCGAGATCGTGCAGCGCGCGGGCGGAACCCTCAACGGCTCAACCTGGCTCGACCGTACGAACTACTTCGAGACCGTTCCGTCGAATCAGCTCGCGACCGCGCTCTGGCTCGAAGCGGATCGCATGGGGCAGCTCCTTCCGGCGATGACGCAGCAGAAGCTCGACACGCAGCGCGACGTCGTGAAGAACGAGCGCCGCTGGAGCGTGGACAATCAGCCGTACGGCACCTGGTGGGAGCGGCTCCCTGCCCTCGCGTTTCCTCCGGATCATCCGTTCCATCATTCGCTGATCGGATCGATGGAGGATCTGAGCGAAGCGAGTCTGGAGGACATCGCGCAGTTCTTCGCGACGTACTACACGCCGGACAACGCAGTGCTGTCGATCGCCGGCGACTTCGATCCGGTAGAGGCGCGCGCGCTCGTCGAGCAGTTCTTCGGGCCGATTCCGCGTGGCGCGGGAAAGCCACCGCTGCCGCCCATGGATGTCCCCGCGCACTTCGGCCGGTGGGAGCGGCAGGTGGTGCCGGATGCGGTGATGCTGCCGCGGCTCTTTCTGGGCTTTCGCGCGCCGGTGTTCGGGAGCGATGAGCACTACGTCGCGACAGTGCTCGCAGCCATACTCGGCACAGGCAAAGGCAGCCGCTTCCAGCGCGCACTCGTGCGCGACCGCGAGATCGCTTCCGAGGCGTCCGCCTTCACCTTCGATCTCGCGAAGGGCGCCGACCTCCTCATCGCCGACGTCACTGCCCGCCCAGGTGTGAGCGCAGAAACGCTCGAGGCGGAAGTCGTGCGTGAGGTCGATCGCGTGCGAACGGAAGGCGTGACCGACGATGAAGTGCAGCGCGCCGCCGCGCTGCTCGAGACCGCGCTCGTGAGTGCGTTGCAGTCCGCCGGCGATCGTGCCGACAAGCTCTCGATGTTCGCGACGTACTTCGGCGACCCGGGGCTCGTCAACGAACAGATGGAACGGTATCAGCGCGTCACGGCCGCCCAGGTGAGCCAGCTCGCGCGCGAGATGCTCGGCGAAAACAATCGCGTGAGCCTCGTGTACGTCCCTGCCAATGCAACGCAACACTCGAACGCGCAGGCCGAGGTGGGCGAGCCGGTGGGAGCAGGCCGTTGACGGTGCACGGAGCAGGAACGCTTCGTCCGCAGGCGGGGCCACCGCGCGACTATCGTTTTCCGTTCTTCGAGCGCGTCACCCTCGACAACGGACTGGCCGTCATCATCGCGCCTGTTCGCAAGCTACCGATCGTGTCCACCGTGCTCGTCACGAACGCGGGAGCGGCGTCCGAGCCGAAGGAAGCGATCGGCGTCGCGCAGATCACCGCGCAGATGCTGCTCGAGGGAACGACGGCGCGAAACGGCGATGCGCTGAGCGAGCAGTTCGAGCGGTGGGGCGCGGCAGTGGGCGCGTCGGCCGACTGGGATGCCGCAATGCTCTCGATGACGGTGCTTGCGCCGCGGCTCGAGGAGGCAATGACGATGTTCGCCGAGGTCGCGCTGGAGCCGGCGTTTCCGGAGCGTGAGCTGGGGCGAATCAAAGCAGAGCGGCTTGCGGAGCTGCTGCAGCTGCGCACGGAGCCGCGCGGCCTCGCGGACGAGATGTTCTCGCGCTTCGTGTACGACGCATCATCGCGCTATGCGAGCCCCGAGCATGGCGACGTCGCGTCGGTGACGTCGATTGATCGTGCGGCGGTGCGCCGGTTCTACGAGGCGCGGTACCGTCCTGCCGGTGCGACGCTCATCCTCGTGGGTGATATCGGTGTGTCGGAGGGAGTCGCGCTCGCGCAGCGCCTGTTCGGCGGATGGTCCGGGAGCGCTGCGTCGGCGAGCGTGGTGAGCGACAAGCCGGCGCGCACCTCGCGAGCCGTGCACGTCGTGCGCAAGGAAGATGCGCCGCAGTCGGAAATTCGCGTCGGGCATGTCGGGCTGTCGCGCGATCATCCCGACTACTTTCCCGCACTCATCCTCAACGCGCTGCTCGGCGGACTGTTTTCGTCGCGCATCAATCTCAATCTGCGCGAGGTGCACGCGTACACGTACGGCGCGCACTCGTCGTTCGACTGGAGGCGCGGGGCAGGCCCGTTTGTGGTATCGACCGCGGTGAAGAGCGACGTGACCGTAGACGCGGCGCGCGAGATTCTCCTCGAGATCTCGCGCATTCGCTCCGATACCGTCAAGGCGGACGAGCTCTCGCTTGCAACGAGCTATCTCGACGGTGTGTTTCCGATCCGATACGAAACCACGGATTCGATTGCGAGGGCGCTCGCCGCGCTCGCCGTCTACGAGCTGCCGAACGACTACTTCGACACGTATCGCGCGAACATCCGGCGCGTGAGTGCGCTCGATGTACTCCATGCGGCAGACAAGCATCTGCATCCCGACCAGCTGCAGCTCGTCGTCGTTGGCGATCCCGTGGTGATCGCGTCACCGCTTGCATCGCTGGACGCGGGGCCGGTGAGCGTCTACGATGCAGAGGGGAAGCCGGAGCGGTGACGGACTCCGAGGCAGCCGGTCAGGTCGCAACCCGGCGCGAGTATACCGGGCGCGTGATCAATCTCGACATCGATCAGGTGCGCTTCCCGAATGGGAGAGTGGGGGAGCTCGAAATGATCCGGCATTCGGGAGCCAGTGCCGTGCTCCCGTTCCTCGGCGATCCCGAGGGAGAGGATCCGTTGATCCTCCTCATTCGGCAGTATCGGTACGCTGCTGACGGGTTCATCTACGAGATTCCGGCGGGGAGGCTGGAGCCAGGCGAGCCGCCCGAGGTGTGCGCCGTTCGCGAGCTCCGGGAAGAGACTGGCTGCACGGCCGCCAAGATGGAGCATCTCTACACCATGTACACGACGCCGGGCTTCACCGACGAGAAAATCCATCTGTTCGTGGCAACCGGACTCGAGCGTGGCGAGAGCGCACTCGAGCAGGACGAGTTCGTAGAGGTCGTTCCGACGCAATGTCGGCGGCGCTGCGGCTCATCAAGGATGGCACGATCAACGATGCGAAGACCGCACTCAGCATTCTCTACGTTGCAGGCTTTTACCTCGGACGCTGAGCTCGTTTGAATCGGAGGACACAATGTGTCCCCGGAAACGAAAATCGTTCGTCCTCGAAAGTAGACAGCCGCGTTCAGAGACCGCTAACTTTCGACCCGGTACCGCCAGCGCAACCGATTGACTGCGAGTCACTTACGCATTTATCGACGGCACATGGAACACCGGGGCACGACCCCTGCTTTTCATTGCGCCCGAAGGAAGAGCGATTCTGTCGCAGCGAGTGCTTCCGAATGGTCTGGCGAATTCATTCTGGACTGGGGGACACCCAGAATGGCTAACGTGGCGATGGAAGCGAGGGCAGTGGCACCGGGCTCGGTGCGCGCCCAGCTGCAGACGCTCGAGGACGCTGATCTCGTCGCCTCATTCCTCGGCGGGGAAGAGCGCGCTTTCCAGGAAATCGTGGAGCGCTATCAGACGCGCCTGCTCAACTTCATCTATCGCACGATCGGTGATCGCGAGCGCGGCGAGGATCTCGTTCAGGAGGTCTTCATCCGGGTGTACCGCCACATGGCGCGCTTCGACCGCTCAAAGAAGTTCTCCACGTGGATCTACACGATCGCGTCCAATCTCGCGAAGAACGAGCTTCGGAACCGGTCGCGCAATCCGTTGGTGTTCTTCCAGACGATCCGCAAGAACTGGCAGGACGACGATCGTCCGCTCCAGTTCGAGGATGCGAACTCGCGCCCGGACGACCTGTATCGCCGCCGTCATCTGCGCTCGCTCGTCGAGGCCTCGGTCGCGCGGCTCCCGGAGCATCATCGCCAGGTGTTCATCCTGCGCGAGCTCGAAGGGAAGTCCTACGAGGAGATCGCCGAGATCACGAACTGCAACCTGGGGACGGTCAAGTCGCGGCTGAACCGCGCCCGGAACGCGTTCGCACAGATCATCGAGCCGGGGCTGCGATAACGGGCTGCTAGTCGTGCTGGCGGGGGCGTGATCCCGCACACATCATTCGGAACCCGTCCGCGCGCTGGTGGGTACAGTGTTCGGCCCCACCGAAGTGATGTAGCCAGAATGGATTGCCTCGAGTTCCGTAACCAGTACCTCGCATTCGTAGATCAGACGCTTCCGCCGGCGGAGCAATCCGCCGCGGATGCTGCATCTGGCCACTTGCGGCGTCTGCACGCGCCACGATCTGGCGATGCGGCGCGGACTGATGGTCGCTCCGGAATCTCCCTCCGTCGAGCCGTCGTCGGACTTCTACGACCGCCTGACCACCACGCTGCACAAGATGGAACGCGCCGATGCGCACGCCTCGCGCTATCGGGGACCCGGGCTCGGCGTCATTCGCCGCCGCCGCTGCGGGAGTCGTCGGCATCGGCTTCATGGCGGCCGTCGCTTTCAACTGGACCGCGCAGGCGCGCAATCTCGCCCTGGCGCCTGTCGTCGCCCGCATGCCCGCCGTGTCGCCGTATCCTGTCGACCAACTCCAGCTTCGTCGCAAGCGCCAGCGCTGGGCTTCCGATCTGGCCCGCCGCCATGCTCGTGGATCAGGCTCCCGTGCGCTTCGCCAGCGAGGAACTGCTCGGCCGCTAGCGCCTCAGGGCGCCGGACGAGGCCTTGGCGGCCCTCCAGCGACCATCGCCATCGAGCTCCTGCATGTGCGAGCCGACGAACACGATGTTCGCCTTGACGACCGGCGGCACCTTGCTCTCGTCGAGCTTTCCCATCGACTTGAGCTGAAAGCCTTTCATCGCCTGCTGCAGCGCGATCGACGTGAGCAGGAAGTCCTTGCCGCTCATCCCTGCGTGCTGCAGCGCCGCGTGCATCGCCGGCTCACTGTCGAAACGCTTCCCGGCCTCGTCCACCGTTTTGGGTCGGCGTCTCGGCCCGCAAGCGCTTTTGGAGCTCCGGGTTCGCGATGTTGAGCGAATCGAGTGAGTGCTTCGCCGTGGTCCACGACTGAAGCCGCGGTGACGTGAGCTGCAACTGATCGATCTCACGGATCGCGGTGTCGTGCGTGGCCGGTACGGGCTGCAACCCGAGCTGCGCGCCCGCATTCGCGCCAGAAGCGTGCGGAGGATGCTTGCGCACCGCTTGCTGATTGCGGCGGCTTGTCCTGATAGCAGGCGAGCGCGCTAGCCGCGGTGACCAGCGCCCCGAAGATGGCGAGGCGGCGAATGGCGAATGAGTGCTGCAGCGGGAGCTCGGCGGTGAGGAGAGCGCCGGTGCGAGCCGGCGCGCGCGATGGTGCGGAGTGCACTCTGCGCGAAGTACGACGCGATCCGAGAATAGCACGCGCGGCTATCAGTGGCAACCGAGTCACCGTGCGAATCGCGCGTACGCCGGTGCACCCCAACGACACTATATTCACGAGATGCCTGCGGTCCTCGAACGCGCTTATCGGAAGTCACTCCAGCGCGGCGAATTCGAGCGCGTCTACTACTTCCATGGGGACGACGATTTCCTCAAGGAACAGTCGGTGCGCGAGCTCATCGCCGCAGCGGTCGATCCCGTCCACGCGCGACTTCAATCTCGACATTCGCGCGGCCGCCGAGCTCGACGCGGAAACGCTCGGCAGCCTCCTCGGCACGCCGCCGATGATGGCGGAGCGGCGCGTCGATCGTCGTGCGCGATGTCGCGGCGCTGCGGAAGGATGCGCGCGCCGTGCTCGACCGCTATCTCGCAGCGCCCGCGGCCGACGTCGTGCTCGTTCTCGTTGCGCCCGCGGGCGAGAAGGCGAAGGTCGACAAGGCGCTGGAGTCGCGCGCGGCAACGGTGGAGTTCGCGCCACTCACCGGCGACCGGGTGCCGCGCTGGATCATCCACCACGTCGAGACGCGTGCTCGGCGCGACGATCACGCCCGAGGCGGCGGAGCTGCTGCAGCAGGCGACGGGGAACGAGCTCGCGGCGCTCGCCGCGGAGCTCGACAAGCTCGCGAGCTACGCGGGCGGCGGCACGATCGACGAAGCGGCGGTGGCCGATGTCGTCGGCGTGCGCCGCGGCGAGACACTCGGCGATTTTCTCGACAGCGTCGCCGCGCGCGACGCGGCCGGCGCGCTCGCGCTCCTGCCGCACATCCTCGCGCAGCCGAAGACGAGCGCCGTGTCGATCGTGATGGCGCTGACGACGCAGATGCTCGCGATCGGCTGGGGGATCACGCGCAGCGGTCGCGCCGATTACTTCGAGCTGCTCAAGAGCGGAAAGGCGTTTCCAATGCGCCCGTGGGGCGAGGCCGCGCGCGCGTGGAGCGCCGCGGAGCGCACTGGGACGACGATGCGATCGACGCGGCGCTCGATGCGCTGCTCGCCGCGGACATCGCGCTCAAGGAAACGCGACTCTCGTCGGACACGCAGCTCCTCACCAATCTCGTGCTCGCGCTCTGCGGCGCCCGGCGCTCGACCGACGCCGCGCGCCTTCTGCTCACCGCCGTTCCGGCGTGACGCATCACCTTCGCAGACCGCTCATGACTCGATATCTCGCTCCACTCGCCGCGCTTCTGCTCTGCGCCACGTCACTCGCCGCGCAGGCGCGCCGCTGCTCGACACCGATCGGCGGCTGCCCGGCGCCGACCGACTACGCATCTTCGTTCGCGCACAGCGCATGGCGGCGGAGGGGCAGGGTGATGCGGCGCGAGCGCTCGTGCAGCACGAGATCGATACTCGCACCGCGGGCTCGCCGCACTATGTGGACGCGCTGTACTGGCGCGCGGTCGTGGCGGCAACGGCCGCGGACGCGGAGCGCGATCTCCGCCGCATCATCATCGAGTTCCCGCTGTCGCCACGCAACGAGGACGCGCTGCTCCGTCTCGCGCAGCTCGAGATGACGCGCGGCGACAACGACCAGGCGCTCGCGCATCTGCAGCGGCTCGTGATCGATCATCCCGCGAGCCCGTCGCGCGCGCGCGCATCGTTCTGGATGGCGCGCGTGTACTTCGACAAGAATCAGACCCGCCTCGCGTGCCGGAGCCTCGTCGACGCCGCGCAGAACACGTCGCGCGGCGCAGGTCGAGCAGCGCAATCAGATCGAGCTTCTGGATGCAGCGATGCCACGGCGATCGGATACGGCGGCCGTCGCGTCCACGGCGATGCCGACACGGCGCCCAGGCGCTGCGCCGACAACCGCTCACCGCTGCGGCACCGCCTCCGGCACCAGCACCAGCTCCGCCTCCACCCTCTACAGCGACAACGACGCGCACGACGACGACCACCGCGCGCTCGACGACTACGTCCTCGCCCGCGCCCGCCACCAGAGGCGCGTACACGGTACAGGTGGGCGCGTATCCGACACGCGCGTGCAGCAGAGTCGCATCGCAGAGTCGCTCGCGGCGCGCGGCATCGATGCGCGCGTGGCCGGCTCCGCTGCGCCGTACCGCGTGCGCGTCGGGCGAGTACGCCACACGGGCGCAGGCGGAGGCCGCCGCGGCGCGTCTCAAGGCGAAGAAGCTTTCCGTGTACGTGACGGAGGCCGGAGTCGCAGTGAGCGGTGAAACGCCGCTGATGCAGCAGTACCGGGAGATCAAGTCGCGCAATCCCGGCGCGATCCTGCTCTTCCGGATGGGCGAGTTCTACGAGACGTTCTACGAGGATGCCGAGATCGCGTCGCGCGTGCTCGGGCTCACGCTCACGTCGCGGAACAACGGCGGCGCCGCGGACGTGCCGCTCGCCGGCGTTCCGGTGAAGGCGATGAGCGGACTACCTGCGCCGGCTCGTGTCGCAGGGGTATCGCGTCGCGATCTGCGAGCAGATGGAGGATCCGAAGAACGCGAAGGGCGTGGTGCGGCGCGAGGTGGTCGAGACGATCACGCCCGGCGCCGCGTTCGCGGACGATCTGCTCGATGGCGCGCGCAACAACTTCCTCTGCGCGCTGAACATCGCGGCGCGAAACGGCAGGGCATCGCCGCCGCCGATCTCTCGACGGGCGAGCTCCGTCTCGTGCTCTGCGACGCCGCCGATCTCGAGCCGTTGCTCGCGCGGCTGGCGCCGCGCGAGATGGTGCTCGTGCGCGGGCGAGCGCGCGCCCTCGCTGCGCGGGCCCACGGGCGAAGGGCCACTCGTCACGGAGCGCGAGCGATGGGAGTTCGATCCGGCGCTGGCGCGCGATGAGCTGCAGCGGCAGTTCGGCGTCGCGTCGCTCGAGGCGTTCGGCATTGGAGCGAGCGATGCGCCCGCCGTCGGCGCCGCGGGCGCGCTGCTGCGCTATCTGCGCGAGCTGCAGCCGCAGGGAGTGCCGCATCTCGCGCGTCCGATCGTCGAGCGCGCCGGGAGCGCGATGCCGCTCGACGAGATGACGCGCCGGAATCTCGAGCTGGTCGAGTCGCTGCGCGGCGGCGACCGGAGGGGACGCTGCATCGACGTGCTCGATCGCACGGTGACGCCGATGGGCGCGCGACTGCTCCGCTCGTGGATGCTCGCGCCGCTCACCGAGCGCGCGCGCGATCGATGCGCGGCTCGATGCGGTGGGCGCGCTCGTCGGCGACGCGCTCGCGCGCGAGACGCTGCGCGCCGCGCTCGACGGCGTGCGCGACATCGAGCGACTCGCCAGCAAAGCCGCCGCCGGGCGCGCCACGCCGCGCGAGCTCGGCGCGCTCGGCGCATCGCTCGCGCGGCTGCCCGCGGTGTGCGGCAGCGGCGCGTCGAGTCGGCGATGCGGGCGTGATGCGCGAGCTGCTCGCGAAGTGGGACGACTGCGCGGAGCTGAGCGCGGAGCTCGCGCGCGCGCTCGTCGAGCGGCCGCCGATCGCGATCGGCGACGAGGCGGCGATTCGCGCGGGCTTCGATGCGGAGCTCGATGAGCTGCGCGACGCTGCGCGACGGCGGCAAGGACGCGATCGCGCGCATCCAGACCGATGAGCGCGCGCGCACGGGCATCGCGTCGCTCAAGGTCGGCTACAACAAGGTGTTCGGCTACTTCATCGAGATCACGAACGCGAACCAGCGACACGTGCCGGCCGACTATCAGCGGCGCCAGACGCTCACGGGCGCCGAGCGCTACGTGACGCCGGCGCTCAAGGAGTACGAGGAGAAGGTGCTCACCGCGGCCGAGCGCATCGAGACGCGCGAGCGCGCGCTGTTCGAGGCGCTGCGCGCGCGCGCGGGCGCGGCGATCGGCGCGGCTGCAGTGCGCGCGCGCGATCATCGCGGAGCTCGACGTGCTCGCGACGCTCGCCGACGTCGCGGCGCGCGAGGGGTACGTGCGGCCGACGATGAGCGACGACTTCGAGCTCGAGATCGTCGGCGGGCGGCATCCGGTGGTCGAGCGGATGATGCCGCGCGACAAGTTCATCCCGAACGATGTGACGCTCGACGAGCGACGCGCGGATGATCATCCTCACCGGCCCGAACATGGCCGGCAAGTCGACGATCCTGCGGCAGATCGGGCTGATCGTGCTGATGGCGCAGATCGGGAGCTTCGTTCCGGCGACGCAGCGCGCGATCGGCGTCGTCGACCGCGTGTTCACGCGCGTGGGCGCGAGCGACAACCTCGTGCGCGGGCAGTCGACGTTCATGGTCGAGATGAGCGAGACGAGCGCGATCCTGCACACGGCGACGCGCCGCAGCCTCGTGCTGCTCGACGAGATCGGGCGCGGCACGTCGACGTACGACGGCGTATCGATCGCGTGGGCGGTGAGCGAGCACCTGCACGACGCGATCGGCTGCAAGACGGTGTTCGCGACGCACTATCACGAGCTCACGCAGCTCGCGGAGGAGCGTGCAGCGCGTGCGGAACTACAACGTCGCGCGTGCGCGAGGTGGGCGACGAGGTGCTCTTTCTTCACACGCTCGATCGCCGGCGGCGCGGATCGCTCGTACGGCATCGAGGTCGGGCGGCTGGCGGGGCTGCCGCCGGCGGTGGTGAGCCGCGCGCGCGCGATGCTCGCGCTGCTCGAGGCCGAGCACCACGTGGTTCAGCCAGGCGCGGCTTCGCGCGACGCCGCGCCTGCGCCACTGAGCAGCTCGCGCTGTTCGCGAGCCTCCCGCATCCGGTGGTGGAAAAGCTGCGCGGCGTGGATCTCGACAATCTCACGCCGCTCAAGGCGCTGCAGCTGCTCGCCGAGCTCCAGCGCGACGCTAACGATTGAGCCGCCGGCTCAGTCCATCGCGAACTCGCGCGCGAACGCGACCGACGAACGAGAAGGTCTTCGCCTTGCTGCGCGTTTCCATCGCGTCGGCAATGCGCTCGAGGCGCTTCGGGATCGCCAGGATCTTCTCCTGCGCCTGTCGTGCCCGTTGCGTCGAGGCCCTCGATCGCCTCGATCGCCCAGTGCTTGATCTGCTCCTCGACGATCCTCAGATAATCTCGCGGGCCGTAGATTCCCGCGCGCCGGATGACGTCGGCCATCTCGCGGAAGTTCGGCATGTTCACGCCCGGCATGTCGATCGACGGCATGATCGCGGCGGCCGACACGAGCGCGCGGTTCGGATCGCGCGCGAGCACTTCCTCGAAGATCGTGGCGATAGAACACGTAGTGCCGCGCCTCTTCCTTCGCGACGTTCGACAGCACTACGCCGATCGTCGGCTCGTACTCGCCGGCGAGCTTGCCGGTGTTCGCGTGGCTCACCTGCGTCGCGCGCTCCTGCAGCGTCGTGTAGACGAACACGCGATACGGATCCTTGTCCCACGCCGGCTCGAATCCCGCCTTGAGATACTCGAACTGCATGCGCTCGAGCACGGGGTTGTTGAGCAGCTGGCTGTCGCGCGTGTAGTCGTGCAGCACCGCGCCGTGCCGGTCTTCCTCCGCCGTCCAGAGGTTCGTCCACTTGCGACCAGAAGCTGTCGCTGCCGAGGTAGACGGCGAGCAGCCGATGAAAGTGCGGCAGCCCTTCCTCCGTGAGCAGGTTGAGCGCGAGCGCGACGCGCAGCGGCGTGCTGATGCCCGCGCGTGCGCTCGCGCAGCTCGGCAATGTGATGATCGGGATCCGTGTCCGGCGGCGGCGCGAGCAGCTCGCTCGGAAACCAGAGGATGCGCTTCGCCTCGTGCACCTCCATCAGCTGGTGCACGTGCTCCTCGAGATCGGCGAGCACCTCGACTTTCGCCAGCATCTCCATTTCCGGAACAGTCATATACCAGCCATTGAGGGAACATCGGGTGCGTACGCGCTCTCCATGAGGCAAGAAGCGGGCGCTCCGTTCGCATGCATACTATCCCGCCTCATGTTGCCTGCACAACGGCACCGTCAGGGAGTGCCCGACACGGCGTGGACCGCACGCTCGTGCCGGCCCTACCGCGCCATCAGGTACGCGAGCACGTCACTGCGCGTGACGATGCCGCCGAGCGTGCCGTTCGCGCGCACGAGCAGTGCAGGATTCGATTTCGAGAGCAGCTTCACGACGCTCTCCACCGGCTGCGAGCCGTCGATCACCGGGAACGGCGCGTCCATCACCTCGCTCACCGTCGCGTCGAGCAGCTTGGCATTCTCGAGGCCTTGGCCGACAGCACGCTTTCGGACACCGAGCCGACGCACTCTCGCCGTCCATCACCGGCAGCTGCGACACATCGTGCAGCGCCATGAGGTCCGAGCGCCTGACGCACGCTCGCGGCCGGCGCGACGCTCACGATCGCGCGGCGTCCCGTCCGATCCTTGCCGTGCAGCAGCTGTCGCCGAGCGTGCACGCGATCCGCCTCGAGCATCTGGTTCTCGCGCATCCACTCGTCGTTGTAGAGCTTCGACAGATAGCGCTCGCCGGTGTCGCAGAGGAAGGTCACGACGAACGCATCGGGATCGTCCACCTCGCGCGCGACCTGCAGCGCGACGTGCGCGATCAGCCCGCTCGATCCGCCGACGAACAATCCTTCCTCGCGCGTGAGCCTGCGCGCCATCGCGAACGAGTCCCGGTCGCTCACCGTGTGATAGTCGTCGATCACGCTCATGTCGAGCGTGCCGGGAATCTTGTCCTGGCCGATTCCCTCGACCTTGTACGGCGCGCCCTCGATCTTGTCGCTCGCCCTTGCTGCGCCAATACTCCGCGAGGATCGAGCCCG
This sequence comes from uncultured Gemmatimonadaceae bacterium, assembly GCA_963792685.1. Taxonomy (GTDB): domain Bacteria; phylum Gemmatimonadota; class Gemmatimonadetes; order Gemmatimonadales; family Gemmatimonadaceae; genus FEN-1250. The sequence continues at coordinate 1,055,070 of CAWBWW010000001.1, forward strand.
ACCGGATCGCCGGCGATGATCTTGATCTTGGGATTTTTCTCCTTCAGATAGCGGCCGACGCCGGTGATCGTGCCGCCCGTTCCCGCCGCGGCGACGAAGTGCGTGATCCGCCCTTCGGTCTGCTCCCAGAGCTCGGGGCCCGTCGTCGCGTAATGCGCCTCGGGATTCGCCTGGTTGTAGAACTGGTTCGCGAGGATCGCGTTCGGCGTCTCCTTCGCGATGCGCTTCGCCATCATCACGTAGTTGTCCGGATGATCGGGCGGCACCGCTGTGGGCGTGACGATCACCTCGGCGCCGAACGCCTTGAGCAGCCGCACTTTCTCCTGCGACATCTTGTCGGGCATCGTGAAGATGCACTGGTAGCCCTTGAGCGCGGCGGCCATCGCGAGCCCGACGCCCGTGTTGCCGCTCGTGCCTTCGACGATCGTTCCGCCCGGCTTGAGCTGCCCCTCGCGCTCGGCGCGCTCGATGATCGGGCAGCCCGATGCGGTCCTTGACGCTACCGCCCGGATTGAAGAACTCGGCCTTCGCGTAAACCGGCGTTCGCATGCCGCGCGTGATGCGGTTCAGTCGAATGAGCGGCGTCCAGCCGATCGTGTCGAGCACGGTGTCGAACGGACGCGTGTTGCGCGGCGATGAGCTCATGGCGCGGGCCTGGCGCGAGGGGGCTGCAGGATGGTGTCGCCGGCGAGCGGTTTCCCGTTCGGGTGGCGGAAGTAGACCGGCAGCTTGAGCGACACGCCCACCGGGTGCCCCTTGGTGGTGGCGGGCTCGAAGCGCAGCTCACGTGAGCCCGCAACCGCCGACGAGTCGAGTCCCGCATAACCCGATGACTCGACGACGCTCGTCGACTCGGGCCAGACGATCCCGGTGCTGTCGATATGGATGTGTAACGTCACGTTCCCCTGCACCTTCCGTGCATACAGCGCGGGCGGGTACCGGAAGGGGAGCTCGTGGTTGAGCATGCGCGGCATGATATCCGGCTTCACCCCATCGCTTTGCACGGCGTCGATGGCCTTCTGCGCCTGCTGGCGATCGATGCAGGCTGAGGTCGCCACCAGCAGGGCGCACGCGAGCAGCTTCGGGGCGGATGACATGTCTGGAATGTACTTCCCGTGAATGGGCGCGCGGGAGGCTACATGCGCAATGCGGTTACGGTACATTGTGCAGATGAATTTGACCGTGCTTCTCGGGGGCACTTCGTCGGAACGCGACGTGTCGCTGGCGTCGGGACTGCGCATCGCGCACGCGCTCCGCGAGGTCGGTCATCGGGTGACGTGCGTGGACCCCGCGTCGGGAGAGTTGAGCCGCGCCGATGAGGATGCGCATGCGCGCAGCCGGTGTCGTGAAAAAGGCGCCGCCCACGCGCGAGGAGCTGCGGACGATGATGCAGCACTCGCGCCTGGCGACGCTGGGGGAGATGCCGGCGGTGCGCGATGCCGATGTCGTCGTTCATCGCGCTTCACGGCGGTGAGGGCGAGGACGGCACGGTTCAGGCGATCCTCGATCTGTCGTCGTGTCACGTACACGGGAAGCGGGCATCTCGCGAGCGCGCTGGCCATGGACAAGGATCTCTCCAAGCGGCTCTTTCGTGCGGCTGGCGTGCCGCACCGCGGACTGGATCATGACCGGCCCGAATGCCGAGCTCAACGCCAGCCACCGTGCGAGCAGACGCTCGGCTTTCCGGTGATGGTCAAGCCGTCGAAGGAGGGATCGACCGTGGGGCTCACGGTGGTGAAGCAAGCGGCGCCAGCTCGGCCGCGGCGATCGCTGAGGCGGCGCTGTATGATGATGAGGTGATGGTCGAGCGTTTCGTGCCGGGGCGAGAGCTCACCGTGGGCGTGGTGGGCGACCACGCGATGCCGGTGGGCGAGATCATCCCGAAGCACGAGATCTACGATTACGAGTGCAAGTACACGCCGGGGATGGCGGTGGAGGAGTTTCCGGCGAAGCTGACAGCGGCGATCACCGCCGAGGCGCAGCGGCTGGCGGTTCTTGCATTTCGCGCACTGAAGCTTGACGGGTGTGCGAGAATTGACTTCCGTATGACGTCCGAGGGCGAGCTGTTTTGCCTCGAGGCGAACACTCTCGCCCGGAATGACCGGAACGAGCCTCATCCCTCAGGCGGCGGCTGCAGAGGGGACGGATTTCAGCAGCTTTTGCGATCGCATCGTCGCGCTCGCGAAGTCGACACGACGTGGGGGAGGGGGAAAGTGATGGCTCGTACAACGCTTCCGACGGCACCGATCGCCGGGCTGTCGCCGGGTGTGCAATCACAGGGTGTGTGGACCGGGCGTCGCCAGCTGTTCGTCCGTTTCGCCGGCGAGGCGGAAACCGCCGTGCTGTACACGAGCGAGATGCTCGCGAAGCAGGTCGATCGAGCGACGACGCAGACGCCGGTGCACTCGATCCTGCTGAGCGGGCGCGATCCGCTGTCGTGCTCGAGCTTCATTGCTGCCGCGTTCGGAAACTGGACCGCTCCTCTCCCCGTAATTCTGGAGAGCGACGGGCAGCGTCCCGATTCGCTCCAGGATGTGGTGCGTGTCGTGACGATGGTCCAGGTGATGTGGGAGTTCGCGGATGCGCCGTCGGGAGCCGAGCGAGTGGTGGCATCGCTCGCGGCTGTGGCGGCGGCGGGCACAGCCCACGCGCTCACATTGTTACCGCGTGATGGCACGAGTGACGGGCAGATCCTGCGGCTCGTCGAGCAGGCACACGCCGCCGCGCCGGGTACGAAAATTGTGATCCATCCCGCGCCATCGGGGGAGAAATCGCCGCTGGACCGGCGATATGCGACGTTGGTGGAGCAGGCGACCGTGATTCACCGCGACGTGGTACTCACGCTACGCATTCCCGGGCCTGTAGGAACTCGTTAGGAACCCTGCGTTTGGCATCCGTGTCTAATATCCGATGAGTACTTCCGTCACAGACGAGTACGACGTTCCGCGGCTCACGCCGGCGGTGCAGTGGATCATCGCGATCAACGTCGCGGTGTTCTTCCTGCAGCTCACGCTCGTGCGTCCGGAAGACATCGTCGCGGCACTGGCGTTCAAGAGCCCAGGTGACCTGACTCAGCGTCCGTGGACGATCGCGACCTACATGTTCGTGCATGCGGGCTTCCTGCATCTCGCGTTCAACATGTGGTCGCTTTGGCTGTTCGGTCCGCGACTCGAGCAGGCGTGGGGGCAGCGGAGCTTCAGCTTCTACTATCTTCTCTGCGGGCTCGGCGGCTGGCTGGCCGACCTCCTCATCGTGCATAATGGCTCGCCGCTGCTCGGCGCGTCGGCGGCGATCTTCGGCGTGATGCTCGCCTACGCGATGCGCTGGCCGGACGATGAAGTGCGCGTGTTCCCGTTCGTGTTCATCGCAATGAAGGTGCGGTGGTTCGTCGTGCTGCTCGCCGCGTGGAATCTGATCTTCGGGATGATCGCGCTGCATCCGACGGATGGCACGGCGTACATGGCGCACCTCGGTGGTTTCGCGATCGGCTGGCTGTATCTGCGCGCGGCGTCGGTGCCGAGCCTGGACCGGCTGCGGCAGCGGATGTCGCAGATTCCGGATGTGCCGGACGAGCCGCCGCGCGCGATCCCGCGCACGCACACGCGGTCGCGCGAGCGCACGACGGAGATCGACGAGATCGTGGCGCGCAGCAACGCGATGGCGGCGAAGCGGCAGAGCACGACGATCTCGCTGCCCGGGAAGGTCGGGAAGCAGAAGAGCGAGCTGCTGAATCTCGTGCTCGACAAGATTTCGGAGCGCGGGATCGAGAGCCTGTCGGGGGATGAGCGGCGGCTGCTCGAGGAGATGTCGAAGGAGCTGCGCAGCGACTGAGCATCGCATGGCAGTATGCGGAGTGTCCACGGGGCGGCCTTTTTAAGGCCGCCCCGTTTTCGTACAAAGAAAAAGCCCCCCGGGATAGACCCGAGGGGCGTAGCCGCCACGCCGTTATTCGCGGCGGCAGTGGTCAACCCAGAGAGGGCGGACACACCTCCAACGTATAGTCGGTACCGGAGTCCGTCCAGACCACGTTTCGAGCTGGGAAAGGGTGTCACCGCCGCGAGTTAGGTCACATTAGACGGCTCTAACTTGCATTTCCGGCAGTCGGGGTCAACAATGTGCGCGTGCTGTTCGGCTCGCCATACGACATTCACTCCTCCCCCTCCGCGGAGTTGAGCGTGCGCGTCTCGACTGCCTTGATTGCTGTCGCTGTGCTGCTCGCGCCTGCGCTCCATGCGCAGAAGACCCCGAAGATCCCGCCGCGTCCAAAGCTCGATCCCGGGATCGACACGAACAATGCACGCGCCTACTACCAGTACGGCACGCGCGTCGTCGGCGACAAGCCGGAGGAGGCGGGCCACGCCTTCTACTGGGCGTCACGGATCGATCCGTCTTCCGGCGAAGTCCTCTACGCGATGCACGTCGCGGCGATCATCGCGATGAGCTCGAGCGAGGTAGAGGATTACTACGATCATACGTCGAAGAAGCGGAAGCCGGAGTATCTCGCGCTCGACTCGCTGCTCTATCGCGCTTACACCATCAATCCGTTCCTGTATCGAAGTCTCGATCAGCCGCTCATCCGGCACGTGATCGAGTCGGAGGTACACAACGAGTATCCGAGCCTCGGGGGTGCGGAATTAAACGAGTACGTCGTCCACGTGCTCCAGGGGTCGCGCGCGTCGGCGTGGCAGACATACGCGGTGGGGCGTTTTCCTGAAGCGCTCGCGGCGTACGCCAAGAAGCTCAAGGCGCTCGACAAGACGACGACCAAGAGCAACAAGGTCGCGCACGAGGATCGCGCGAGCTGGATCCACGCGGAGCGCGCGGGAATCTTCTACATCATCGGCAACATGGACAGCGCACGCACGGAGATGAGCGCGGCGATGGCCACGATGAGCGAGCACGATGCAAAAGAGGCGGTGTTCCTGTACGAGTCCAAGGCGATGTACGACCAGCAGATGGGGATGATCGAGGAGCGCGCGAAGAACAAGGACAAGGCGCGCGAGGCCTACGCGCACGCGCTCGAGGAAGATCTCTCCTACTACGCGGCGCATTCGAGAATGGCGGCGATGCAGCTCGAGCAAGGAGACACCGCAAGCGCAGTGGGCGAGATGGAGTTCGCGGTGCAGCTCCAGCCGAACGATGCGGCGCTTCTCTATAACTACGGGCTCGCGCTCATCCGCGCGCGGCGCGACGGCGAGGCCGCCACACAGCTCGGCAAATCCGTCGCGGCGGATCCGTACTATGCGCAGCCGCATATGCTGCTCGCACGCATGGCGGACGTCGAGGATTACAAGGACGACGCGGTCAGGGAATACCAGACCTTCCTCTCGCTGGCTGCGCGTGCCGATCCGCAGGTGTCACTCGCGAAGACGCGTCTCGCGGCACTCACGTCTACGGTGGCTGCCGCTCCGGCGGCGACGCCGGCGGCACCGGCTGCGGCGAAACCGTGATCGCTCGTCGCGGAGTAATGAATCTCGCGACTATCTCCCCAGCACTGCGGTGATGCGAGTCCGACAGGCAATTCTCAACTCCGTCTTGCTCGTCGCGCTCATCGCCACGTCTGCACACGCGCAACGAGCTGTGGACAGTGGTCCTTCAGCGGCCGGCCCGACCAAGGTAGGCCCGGATTCAGCGTCACCTCCGGCACGGCCAGATCGTGGATTGGGAGCCGATACAAATAATGCCCAGGGCTATTTCGAGTACGGCATGGCGATCGTGGAGCGACGGCCTGCCGAAGCGGCACGTGCGTTCTACTGGGCATTGCGCCTCGATCCTTCGTCCGGCGATGCCCTCTACGCGCTGCATGCCGCGACGGTTCTCGCAATGTCCGACAGGGAGCTGCTGAGCTACATCCACTCGGACAAAGGGAAACGGGAGCCCAGATACGTCGCGTTCGACTCGATGGAGTATCGCGCGTACGCGATGGATCCCTTCGTGTTCGCCTCGCTGGATCCGGCAGTGCTACGTCGCATCATCGAGATCGAGATCCACGATGAGCATCCACACGCGACATCGGCGGAGATCGGGATGTTCGTGTTCAGGATCATGGGAGGCGATGCGAATTGGGCGTGGATGCAGTATTCCCGCAACGAGCTTCCGCGATCATTGGAGATGTACGCAAGGGTGCTGGCCGACACGTCCATGCCTCGACACGTCAAGGCCCGCGATTCAGTCGCCCTCACTCGACGTCGGCAGGCACTCGCTCCTGACTTTCATGCGCAGCGTGCTCGCATATTCTACCGGCTCGGCGCGTTCGATAGCGCAGAGACGGAGATGAGCTCCGCGATCGATGAGATGCGGGCGCTGGATGATACCAGTCCGGTGTTCTTCTACCGATCGAAGGCGATGTACGAACATTCGCTGGGGGTCATCCTCCAGCGCGCGAACAAGATCGAGAAAGCGCGCGAAGCATACGGACGCGCCATCCAGGAGGATCTGGCGTACTACGGTGCGCACAGTCGTCTGGCGCAGCTCGATCTTGCGAGATCCGACACCGTCGCTGCCCTCTCGGAAATGGATCTCGCCATTCAGTTGAATCCGAGCGATCCGGCGCTGCGATACGAGTACGCGGAACTCCTCGTTCATGCAAAACGTGACGGCGATGCTGCCGCGCAGTTGAGGAAAGCCATCGACCTCGACCCGTATTACGGCGCGCCGCATTTGTTGCTGGCGCTGATCGCCGATGTCGAGGGCTACACCTACGACGCTATTCGCGAGTACCGCAGCTACGTCGATGTGGCTTCGAGAACAGATGAACACCTGAAACTTGCACGAACACGGCTGAAGGAACTTGGCGCAAGCATAGCCTCAACCCAACCCCACTGATCATGCGCCCATCGCGAGTGCTCGGCACCGCCACGCTCCTCGTCGCCCTCACCGCTCCGCGCGTGCTCGCGCAGGGAGCGGCGCCCGACACGGGAGTACTCCGCAAGCGCACGACGTACGAGGATCTGCAGATGTTCTCGCAGGTGCTCAATCAGATCCGCGTGAACCATCCAGACTCGGTCGACAGTCACGAGCTGCTGATGGCTGCGATCCAGGGCATGGTGCACGCAGCGGATCCGCATTCGTTCGTGGTTCCGCGCGTACGACTCTCGCCTGCGCGCGAGGCAGCGATGAAGGATGGGAAGCTCTTCCCGATTCCCGTCGAGTTCGAATATCGGAGCGGCGCCCCACTCGTCTCCGCCATCGCCGCCGGCACTGGAGCTGCGCGCCAGGACATTCTCCCCGGTGACGAGCTCGTAGCCATCGATGGCAAGCCGGTAACGGCAGAAAGTGCGGATGAGCTGAACGTGATGCTCTCCGGAGACAAGGGAACGACGACGATGCTGTCGCTGGAGCGACTGCGCGCGGATGGGACCGTTGCACGTCTCGACCGTGCGGTGAAGCGTGAGAAGATCAGTGAGACGTCGGCGGTGCCCGCGGTCTTCATACTCGACCAGGCTTCGGGCACGGGCTACGTGCGCATCTCGAATTTCATGAGTGACAAGGTCGCCGACGATCTGCACGACGCGCTCGGCAAGCTCGAAGGGAAGGGGATGACGCGTCTGATTCTCGACCTGCGCGACAATGGAGGCGGGAGTGTGGCAGAGGCGGCGCACGTGGCGGGGGAGTTCCTGCCGAAGGGCGCCATCGTGTACACGTCGGAGGGGCGCAAGGCGGTAGACACCGATACGGGGCGCGTATCGCGCTCCTTCTGGAAGAGCGAACGCCGCTACCCCATCGTGCTGCTGGTGAACGCGGGAACGGCGAGCGCATCGGAGCTCGTCGCCGGTGCGCTGCAGGATCACGACCGGGCGCTCATCGTCGGGCACACGACATTCGGCAAATCGCTGATGATGCGCGGCTTCCCGATGGCCGACGGCTCGATGATCGAGCTCGTCGTGGGGCACATTCGTACGCCGTGCGGACGCATCATCCAGCGCCAGTACCATGGCGTTTCACTCCGCGACTACTATCGTCTCGCCGGCGCAGACCGTGATACGGCGAACCGCCCATCGTGCAAGACAGACGGTGGTCGCACGGTGTACGGTGGCGGGGGCATTTATCCCGATGTCCGCTTGCCGGAGGTCGCTGCCTCGCCGAGCTGGCTCGCGCGCGCGACCGAGGAAGATCTGCTGCTCAAGTGGACGGGTGGATGGGTAACGGCGAATGCAGCGTCGCTCTCGTCGCTCGATGCGCTGGCGGCGAATCCGGTGCTTCCGACGACTGCGGTGACGGAGTTCCGCGCGTTCGCGACGAAGAGTGGCGTCGCGATCCCGACGGACAGCGCCACGGACGGCATGCTGCAGAAAATGCTCGTGCGCAACGTCGCCGCGACGAAGTGGGGCGACGAAGGCTACTATCGGCTCGCGGCGGTCACGAGCGTCGACGTGGCCGCTGCGCGCGGCACCTTCGACCGCGCGCAGTCGATCCTCGCCATTCGTTGAGGCGTCAGCTACTCCACGTGGATCTGTTGGACCATCCCGTGCGTGAAGTGCGGCTTGCCGTCTTTCGCGTCCGGTAGGAAGCAGACCAGCGCGTACTCACCGGGGGTGAAGTCCGCGGTGAGATAGGCATTCGCGCCTTTCACCATCGCAGGAACTCCGCCGATGGGCACTGCCGGTGGCGGGCCGCTCATCTTCGTGATCCACGCCGGAAGATCCGCTGCCTTCTTCCCCGGCTCCAGCTTGGCGAGCACCAGCTCGTGCGACTGCGACGCGACGTTCTCGATCTTGATCGTGTGCGTCCCCGCGGTGATCGGTTTGGAGGTCGTGAACGAGTAGTCGTTCAGCGTCAGCACGATGTCCGCTGTTGGCGCCGGCGTCGCTGCGTCCGTCGATGGGGTGACGGTGAGTGGCCGCACCATCCCCTTCGCGAAATGCGGAATACCATCGGCGGATGGGATGAAGCAGAGCATCGCGTAGTTGCCCGGCTCGAGCATCTGCGTGGTGGTGGACATACCACCGCCCGGATGCGAAGGATTGACTCCGCCGTAATCCACGGCCCACGAGGGCATGGGGCCCTGGTTCTTCATCGCCGTCTGAACATCCGCGATCGTCTTGCCATCGTTCAGCTTCACGAACGCGACGTGATGCATCTCCGAGCCATTATCGATGAGATGGATGGTCATCATCCCGGCGGGCACCTGGTCGGGCGCATCGAACTTGTAGTCCGTAGCGACGACGGTCATCTGGTGGGGCTTGGCAGCCGCGACAGTCTGGCTCTTGGTCGAATCGGACGCGCTCGCGGTTTTCGACGCATCCTTGGTCGCGCACGCCGCCAGGAGGGCGACGAGCGGCACTAGTGACCGCGAATCGATGAGCGACATTGCTACCTCGGTTATCGGTTGGGGGGTGCGGCTAATCTGCTTCCTGTCGGCTCGTCCGTCCAGCGAGCCAGCGGGAATACGTACCGAGGACGCGCAGGGATTCAGTGACCCCGCGCACCTGCTCGAGCGCCGCGGTGAGCGCGGGATCGGCGGCCGCATGGTCGAGCTCGAGAAAGAAGCGGTAGTGCCACGGCTCGTCTGCTGGACGCGATTCGAGCTTGCTCATGTTGATCGCGTTTGCGGCGAGCGGCTCGAGCACACGGAGGAGGGCGCCGGGCACGTTCGGCGTGGTGACGAGCAATGCCGTGCGCGCCGCGACGCCGCGATCGAGCGGACGCGGTGCGCGCGCCACCATGAGAAAGCGCGTCTGATTGTCGCTCCGGTCCTCGACATCCGCGGCGAGTATCTCCAAATGGTATCGCTCGGCCGCGGCGCGGCCGGCGATCGCCGCTGTGCGCGGATCGAGTCGCTGTGCGACGTCCCGCGCGGCCCCCGCGGTGTCGTAGGCCGCGCGCGCCGTGATCGCCGGATGCGCTCGGATCCAGCGCGTACACTGCGCGAGCGCGACCGGATGGCTCTCGATCGTTGCGAGCGCATCGAGCGATGCGCCGCGTGGTGCGAGCACGCAATGGTGGATGTCTACGATGGTCTCCGCCGTGACGTGCAGCGGCTCGCACGCGGTGAGCGCGTCGTAGCTGCCGACGACTGATCCCGCGAGCGTGTTCTCGATCGGCAGCATCCCTGCATCCACATCGCCCTGCTCTACGGCCTGCGCGACATCGATGAACTCGCGGCACGGAACGGGAATCGCACGCGCGTCGAGATTGCGAATCGCTTCCTCGCTGAAGGCGCCGAGCTCTCCCTGAAAGGCGATGCGCGCGTGAGCGTTCACGCGCGCTCGTGCAGCGGCTCGCGCATCGTGCGTCCCGCAGCCTCTGCGAAAGGCGCAAGCCGCGACATCGTTTCAGCGAATGCAGCGAAGTCGAGCGACTGATCGCCATCGGAGCGCGCGTCTTCGGGATGCGGATGCACCTCGACGATGAGCCCATCAGCGCCGGCGGCGATTGCCGCGAATGCGAGCGGCGCGACGAGCGCGGCGCGCCCGCCTGCGTGGCTCGGGTCGACGATCACGGGGAGATGGGTCTCCTCCTTGAGCACGGGGATCGCGGCGACGTCGAGCGTGTTGCGCGTGGCCGTCTCGAACGTGCGGATGCCGCGCTCGCAGAGCACCACATCCTGGTTGCCGCTCGCCATCACATACTCGGCCGCCATGAGCAGCTCCTTGATCGTGGCGGAGAGGCCGCGCTTGAGGAGTACGGGCTTCTTCGTGCGACCGACTTCGGCGAGGAGCGCGAAATTCTGCATGTTGCGCGCGCCGATCTGCAGCATGTCGGCGTATCGGCACACGGTGTCGACCTGGCGCGTGTCCATCACTTCGGTGACGATCGGAAGACCAGTCTCCGCGCGCGTGGCGGCGAGCAGCTCGAGTGCGGCCTCGCCCATTCCCTGAAACGCGTACGGCGATGTGCGCGGCTTGTACGCGCCGCCTCGCAGCATGCTCGCCCCGGCGTCCTTCACCGCGACCGCGGTCTCGAGCAGCATCTCGCTTCCTTCCACCGAGCATGGGCCGGCGATGATCTGGAGCGCGCGGCCGCCGAACGCGACACCGGGCGCGATACGCACGATCGTGGGCTCGTCCGGGTGGCCGAACTCGCGTGACGCGAGCTTGTACGGGCGCAGGATCGGCGTGACGCTCTCGACGCCGGGAAGCGCGAGTAGCGGCACTTCCGCCATTGCGTTGTCTTCGCCGACGCATGCGATCACGACTCGATGCGAGCCGCGCGTGATGTGGGTCTTGAGCCCGAGCGACTCGACGCGCTGTCGAATGTTGGTGAGCTCGGGTTCGGAGACGTTCGATTTGGTCACGATGATCATCGCTGGGCCCTGGAAACAAGAAGGCTCCCGGATTTCTCCGGGAGCCGAGGTGACGCACCGCCTGGTCGCTGACGACCGCTGGGTACGAGCTACCGGCTCCCGGGGGAGTTGCCCCAGAAGCTGGTAAAGTATCCGAGATAGCTCGTAGCGTGCGTGTTCATGCGCGCAATGTGCGATGGCTTGCGAGAACGCGCAAGAGCACGGTGCTCACTCACGCATCACTGCGTTGGAGGAGCAAGATTTCCGCACGCGATGATGGTGCCCATGTTGCTGGGCGACGCGCGAATCTCGAGCGAATACTCGCCGCTCGTCGGGAAGGGAGCGGAGAGCACGCCGCTGGTCTGCGCGGTTCCGTCCTTGTCGATCTTGAGATTCGGATACGCGGACGGATCACCGAACACGGGGTTGTCTGCGTTGCCGCAGAGACCCGAGCGGATCGACCATGGGTGCACGCCGCCCGGCGTGGCATTCGAAATGTGGATCACGGCCTTTGAGCCGTTGGGGTCGCGCGCGAGATATCCGGTTCCGTGAACCTGTACCGCGCCCTGCAGGCCGGACGGCGTCGAAAGCGTCGCATTCCAGCGCTCACCGACGGGAATGTCCTGCACCTTGATCTCGTTCGCGGGTTTGTGAAAAGGGTTGCACGCACCGGTCGCAATGATCGTAGCGACTCCGGCGAAACAGACAAAACTTGAACGACGCATTGATGCCTCGAGTTGTATTTGGTACAACAAAGCAATGCAATACGCGTGCTGCGTTCAAGTATGTGAAAGCGTTAACGCGACCCGCTAACTCGCGATCGGCTCCGCTGCAGCGAGTGATCCTAGCGCAGATGCGAGTGCGTCACGGTTGAGCGTCCAGTAGGAGGTCTGCCCCTCCTTTCGCTTCGTGACGAGGCCGGCTTCCACGAGCACGCTCGAGTGGTGGCAAAGCAGTGCGAGGCTCACACCGACATGCTCAGCGATCTCGGTTCCCGTGATCTCCTCGGATTGCCCACGCAGCAGCTCGATGATTCGCACGCGCGTGGGATCGCCAAGCGCCTTGAAGACGAGCGCTCGTTCTTCAACGGAGGAGGCAGTTGTCCCGTTCATTCGTGTGATCATGCCTGAAGCTTGCCTGCGAGTACCACGGGCATCAAGTAGTAGTTGAATGGTTGTAATACTACTTGAATAGCCGTTCATTTAGCCTAGCTTTCCTCCTCGGTCCTCGTATCCGATTACATCCGCTCCGCGCCATACTGTTGCTCCAGTGACTTTTCCACATTTCCCGCGCCGAGGCTCGTCAGCTCTCGCTCGGTTCGCCATCGCGATCACGGTCGCCGCGGCGCTCGTCGCGGGCACGGGAGCCGCGCGGGCTCAGGGCATAACCGCTCGCGTCGGCGCCGCCGACAGCCTCGATCGCGCCGACTCGGCCGCGCTTCGCATGGACACCGTGCTCACGCTCGATGAGGCAATCGAGCGAGCCCGGCGCGCGAGCCCCGACGTCGCGCGCGGCACCGGAGCAGTGCGATCCGCGCAGTCCGGCGAGCGCGTCGCGCTTGGCTCATATCTCCCGGCGCTGTCCATCGAGTCCGGGGCGGCACGCGCCGGTGACGCGATAGGAGCCGCGCCGATCGCGCCGACCTACGCGGGGAGCGCATACAACGCAGGGCTGATCGCGTCCATCAATGTCTACACGGGCGGCAGGCTGGGCGCCGAGCGGAAGCAGGCGCGCGCTGAACGCCAGGCGGCGGAGGCGAATCTCGTCGCGACCAACTTCGATCTCCGCTTCTCCGTCGACACGACCTTCCTTGGGGTGCTGCGCGCTGAGGCACTGGCGCGGGTGGCGGACGCGCGACTCGCGCGGGCGAAAAGCGCGGAGCGGGATGCGGAGTCGCGGCTGGCGGCGGGAACGACGACGCGCTCGGACAACCTGCGCGCGACGCTCGAGGTGACGAGCGCCGAGCAGGCGCTGCTCGAGGCACGATCCGCACACGTGGCCGCATCGGTAGCACTGGGGCGGCTGACGGGGCTTGGCGGGCGCGTGGGTGCGCGCGCGGACGATTCCGCGGTCGTGCGGCCTCTCACGGTGCCTGAGGATTCAGTGCTGGCGGAGATCGAGCGCACGTCGCCGGATGTGAAGGCGGCGGAGGCGACGGCGGTGGCGACGAGCGCGGGGGTGTCGTCCGCGCGGTCGCGGTATCAGCCGTACATCAGCGCGGCGGGCGGCTATTCGTATCTGCATCAGACGCCTCAGATCCTGAACGATGGCGGCACATGGGTGGCACGCATCGGGCTGAGCTATCCGTTGTTCGATGGATTCGTACGCGAGGATCAGGTGACGCGTGCGCGTGCGGATGGGGAGACGGCGCGCATCGCGAGCTCGGACACGCGCCGAGCGGTGCGCGCGAACGCGATCAGGCTGCTGACGAATCTCGCGGTGGAGCGCAGGCGCATGCTGCTGTCCGAGCAGGCGGTGGCGCTCGCGCGCGAGGATCTGCGCGTGCAGGACGCGCGCTATCGCGAAGGTGCGACCACGCAGCTCGAACGACTGACATCGGAGCTCGCGCTCGTGAACGCGGAGCAGGATGCGGTGACGACGCGATTCGACTACGCGGTCGCGCGTGCCGCGCTCGAGGCATTGGCCGGGAGAACGCTGTAGATGTGGATCGTCAAGCTGGGGCTGGAGCGCCCGTACACGTTCATCGTCGGCGCGCTGCTCGTGCTGGTGTTCGGCGTGCTGTCGCTGCTCAGCATGCCAACCGACATTTTCCCCGAGATCAAGATCCCCGTGGTGACGATCATCTGGTCGTACGCCGGGCTCGCGCCGGAGGACATGGAGCGGCGCATCGTCACGGTGGACGAGCGCGCGATGACGACCACCGTGAGCGACATCGAGCACATTGAATCGCAGACGGTGAACGGCGTCGCGGTGATCAAGGTGTTTTTTCAGCCCGGCGCTTCGATCAATGCAGCGGTCTCGCAGATCACGGCGATCTCACAGGCGGTCGTGCGCGCGATGCCGCCGGGCTCGACCCCGCCGCTCATCATTCGCTTCAACGCCTCGAACGTGCCGATCCTGCAGGCGAGCCTGTCGAGCCACTCGATGTCCGAGCAGCAGCTCTACGACTACGGGCTCAACTTCATCCGCACGCAGATGGCGACGGTGCAGGGCGCGCAGGTGCCGCTCCCGTTCGGCGGAAAAGTGCGGCAGATCATGGTCGACATCGATCCGAAGGCGCTGTTCGCGAAGGGATTGTCGCCTTCCGATGTGAGTGCGGCCATCAACGCGCAGAATCTCGTCCTCCCGGGGGGAACCGCGAAGCTCGGCGCGCAGGAGTACACGGTGCACCTGAACTCGAGCCCGGACGCGCTCGAGGCGCTCAACCAGATTCCGATCAAGGAAGTGAACGGCGCACCGGTGTACGTACGCGACGTGGCGCAGGTGCACGACGGCTTTGCGGTGCAGACGAACGTCGTGCGCGAGAACGGCCAGCGTGGCGCGCTCATCACCGTGCTCAAAGGCGGTGGCGCCTCAACGCTCGATGTCGTGAGGCGCGTGCGCGAGCGGCTGCCGCAGATTCTCTCGACGCTGCCGCCCGAGCTGCACGTGAACCTGCTGTCGGACCAGTCGCTGTTCGTGCGCGCGTCGCTCAACGGCGTCGTGCGCGAGGCGGTGATCGCGGCGGTGCTCACCGCGCTCATGATCCTGCTCTTTCTCGGGAGCTGGCGCACGACGCTGATCGTCGCGCTGTCCATTCCGCTCGCGATCCTCTGCTCGATCATCGCGCTGGGCGCGCTCGGGCAGACGATCAACGTGATGACGCTGGGCGGACTCGCGCTGGCGGTCGGCATTCTCGTGGATGACGCGACCGTTGCGATCGAGAACATCCATCGCAACTCGCAGCTCGGGAAGCCGCTGCTCGAGGCGATCCTCGATGGCGCGCAGCAGATCGCGGTGCCGACGTTCGTATCGACACTCTCGATCTGCGTGGTGTTCGTGCCCGTGTTCTTCCTGTCGGGGGCGGCAGGCTCGCTGTTCGCGCCGCTCGCGATGGCGGTGATCTTCGCGATGATTGCGTCGTACGTCATCTCGCGGACGCTCGTGCCCACCCTCGTGCGCTTCGCGATGGAAAGCGAGCACGGCAAGCCGCAGCCGCGCTGGCTCGAGCGCATCACGGGCGCATTCGAGCATCGCTTCGAGGCGTTCAAGGCGCGCTACGCCGCACTGCTGGAGAGCGCGCTCGCGCATCGGCGTGCGGTGACGATCAGCTTCGCGTCGCTCGTGCTGTTCTCCGCGCTGCTGGTGCCGACCATCGGGCAGGACTTCTTCCCGGTCGTCGATGCCGGTCAGGTCCGGCTGCACATGCGCGCGCCGGCGGGGACGCGGCTCGAGCAGACGGAGCAGATCGTCGCGTCGGTGGAGCGGAGCGTGCACGCGGCGCTTCCCGCAGGTGAAGTGCAGACGATTCTCGACAACATCGGGATCGCGACGGGCGGAACGAACCTCGCCTTCAGCGATAACCCGACGATCGGAACGGCGGACGCCGAGCTGCTGATGACGTTGTCGCCGGAGCGAAGCATGCCGACAGCGGAGGTGGTGGCGAAGCTGCGGAGAGATCTGCGGAAAGAGTATCCGCAGATGACGTTCTTCTTCCAAAATGCAGACATAGTCGGGCAGATTCTGAACTTCGGGCTGCCCGCGCCGATCGACATTCAGGTCGTCGGGCAGAACAAGCCCGCGAACTTCGCGGCGGCACGTGACATCGCGTCGCGAGTGACGCGCGTGCGCGGCGCGGTGGACGTGCACGTGCACCAGGTGATGAACGCGCCGGATCTGCTGTTCAACGTGGATCGCCTGCGCGCGCAGTCGATGGGGCTGACGCAGCGCGACATCGCGAACGATCTGCTCGTGAGCGTGAGCTCGAGCGGTGTCGTGAGCCCGAACTTCTGGATCAACCCCGCGAACGGTGTGAACTATCCGCTTGCGGTGCAAACGCCGCAGGCGCAGCTGTCGACGATCGACGAGCTGCGAAGCACTCCGATCTCGAGCGCGGCGGGGCCGGAGCTGTTGTCGAACGTGGCCACGATGCAGCGGCGCTCGCAGATGGCCGTGGTGAATCACTACAACGTGCAGCCGGTGTTCGACATCTACGCGAACGTGCAGGGGCGCGATCTCGGCGGCGTCGCGCACGACATCGATCAGATCGTGGCGGCGGCGAAGCCGAAGCTGGTGAAGGGGAGCTCGATCGTGGTGCGCGGGCAGGTGCAGAGCATGCGGTCGTCGTTTCTGGGTCTCGGTGGCGGCCTCGCATTCGCGATTTTGCTGGTCTACCTGTTGATGGTCATCAATTTCCAGTCGTGGACCGATCCGCTGATCATCATCATGGCCCTGCCGCCGGCGCTCGCGGGAATCGCGTGGATGCTGTATCTGAGCCAGACCACGTTGAGCGTGCCATCGCTGATGGGCGCCATCATGGCGATGGGCGTGGCGACGGCGAACAGCGTCCTGGTCGTGACGTTCGCGAACGAGCAGCTCGCGCTTGGGCACAGCGCGCTGCAGGCGGCGTTCGAGGCGGGGACCACGCGCCTTCGCCCCGTGATCATGACGGCGATGGCAATGGTGATCGGCATGCTGCCGATGGCGCTCGGATTCGGTGAGGGTGGCGAGCAGAACGCGCCGCTCGGACGCGCGGTGATCGGCGGGCTCCTCGTCGCGACGTTCGCGACGCTGTTCTTCGTGCCTGTGGTGTATGCGATGATTCGCGGGCGCGTGCCTGCAACGGTAGAGCGGCATTCCTTGGGGGGAAGCACAATGGCGGGAGCGGAGGCATGAGCACAGGAGCTCGTCGGGCCGTCACGGCGGCAGTCATCATCGTGGTGCTCGTCGTGGCGGGCGCCGTGCCGCGCGTGCGGCGCGCCCATGCGCTCGACCTGAGCTCGCGCGAGGACAGTCTGGCGGGAGTGCGGGTAACGGTTGCGCTGGCGCATCGCGCGAGTGCAACGGGCGATCTCGCGCTTTCTGGTTCCGTGCAGGCGCTGCACGAGACCAACGTCTACGCACGCTCGAGCGGCTATGTGCAGAAATGGACCGCGGACATCGGCACGCGCGTGAAGGCCAATCAGGTGCTCGCGATCGTCGAGACGCCGGATGTCGACCGGCAGTACGATCAGGCGCAGGCTGATCTCATGCGTGCAAAGACTTCGGAGACGCTGGCCAAGCGGAATCTGGAGCGGTGGCAGCGACTCGAGCGCGACAGCGCCGTCTCTCCGCAGGAGCTCGACGAGCATCAGAGCGCGTACGATGATGCGGAAGCGAACGTGAATGCCGCGCGCGCGAATGTGGGGCGCTACGCGTCGCTCAAGGGATATGCGAACATCACGGCGCCGTTCGCTGGTGTCGTGACGGCGCGCAACATCGACGTCGGGATGCTCGTCGCTCCGGCGACGTCGCCCGGCACGCGTGGCCTGTTCACGATCGCGCAAACAGACACAGTGCGCGTGATGGCGAGTGTGCCGCAGGCGCAGGTGTCCTCGATTCACGTCGGCGCCGATGCGGACATCGTCTTGCCGGACATCGCACGTACGGTGAAGGGAACGGTCGCGCGCACATCGAACGCGCTCGATGCGACCGCGCGCACGATGACGGTCGAAGTGGACGCGGTGAACAAGGATGGCGTGCTGCTGCCGGGGATGTTCGGCGAGGTGCACTTCCATCTGGCGGGTGGCACTCCGCCTGTGCGCGTACCCGCTGGCGCGCTCGTGTTTCGACCCGAGGGCACGCAGGTCGCGATGGTGGGCGCCGACGACATCGTGCATTTCGTCAAGGTGACGCTCGGCCGGGATTACGGGTCCGAGGTCGAAGTGGTGTCCGATGTGCCCGATGGCGCACGGCTGATTCTCAATCCGTCCGATGACGTCGTAGACGGATTGAAGGTGCACGTCATCGGCAACGTGGACAACAAGGACAAGTAATCTGGCTGCTCAGGCCAGATTCATCGTCCTGAGCAGCGCCAGGAAGCGTGGGTGGGATTGCAGCGGTGCGAGCAGGAACGAGCCTTTGATCCCGTACGCTGCGCCCGCGTGCTCCTGCACGGCGCGCTCGAGCAGATCGAGCGCGCGATCGTAGTCGCCGACGCCGGTGTACACGAACACGAGCTGGTACGGCGACACGTAGCCGTGCTCCGCCTCCACCTCGAGGCGTTTTTGAATCTCGCGCGCTTTCTCCACGTGCCCCGCCAGTCCGTACGCGAGTCCGAGCTGCGCGATCCACTGCGTGGTGCCGGGCGATAGCGACACCGCGCGCTCGAGCGAGGCGAGTCCCCGTTCGAAGTTGCCCTTCTTGATGAGCGCCCAGCCGAGTGTGGCGTGGGCGCGATCCAGCTCGGGCTCGAATGCGAGTGCGCTCTCCGCGCCGATCGCAGCCTCGGTGTAGCGCCCCGCGCGCAACAGCGTGGTCGTGACATTCCAGCCGGTGTGCGAGCGGGTCCATCGCCTGCGCGCGACGCAGCAGCGCGATCGCCTCGTCGAAGCGGCGCTGAGCGGAGCAGAGACGGCCATACAGATCGTAGGTGTCGGCGCTGTTGGGGTTGAGCTCGAGCGCGCGCTTGAATCCGCGCTCGGCGCCGGCCCAATCGAAGTCGCACATCTTGAGATACGCGGCAGTGCTGTGCGCCTCGGCGAGCGTCGGATCGAGGTCGAGCGCTGTGGTCGCCGCCGCGCGCGCTTTGGGAAACGCTTCGCTCGGCGGCACGGCTCCTATTTCGGCGATCTCCGTGTAGGCGATCGCCATGTTCGCATACGCCATCGAATAGTTGGGGTCGAGCGCGATCGCGCGCTCGAAGTACGAGATCGCCTCGTGCATCCCCGCGGTCGTGTACTTCACGTACCAGTGCCGCCCCTGCAAATAGAGCTTGTACGCCTCGACGTTGCTCGTCGGCTCCTTTCGAAGACGCGCGTGCTCATCCACGGTGAGCTCGGCCTCGAGGGCAGAGGCGATCTGCAGCGCGACGTCGGTCTGAATGTCGAAGATGTCGGTGAGTTTCCGGTCGTACGTGTCGGACCAGAGGTTGCGATCGGCGTCGGCGTCGATGAGCTGTGCGACGATGCGCACGCGATCGCCGCTGCGACGCACGCTTCCCTCGACGAGCGTCGTTGCCCCGAGCTTGGCGCCGATCTGCTTGAGGCTTTCCGCCGATTTCTTGAACGGCATCACGGACGTGCGCGAGATCACCGTGAGTGCCCGCACCTTCGAGAGATGCGCGATGACATCCTCGGTGATGCCATCCGCGAAGTATTCGTTCTCGGGATCGGTGCTGAGATTGAGGAACGGCAGCACGGCGACGGCTGCGGGCTTTGGTGGGGCGGGCGCGGACAGCGCGTCGGCGAAGGCGCTCACCGAGAGGAAGCGATCGGCGGGAGTTTTCGCGAGCGCCTTGGTGAGGGCTTGGTCGACGTTCGTGGGTACTGCACCGCGCACGCGGCGCACCGACGGGATCGGGTCTATGAGGCGCTTGACCAGCAACGCCTGCGAGTTTGGCGCGGTGTATGGCGGCTCGCCTGCAAGCATCTCGTAGAGCACGCAGGCGAGACTATACACATCGCTGCGCGCGTCCACCGTCGACTCGCCCAGCGACTGCTCGGGGCTCATGTACGCCGGCGTTCCAACTGCGAAGCCACCCTCAGTGATGCGCCCGCTGTTGTCCTGGCCGAGTACGAGCGCAATGCCGAAATCGGCGACCATGGCTTCGCCTTCGTGCAGCATGATATTCTCGGGCTTCACGTCGCGATGGATCACGTGTTGCGCGTGCGCGTACGCGAGCGCGGTCGCGACCTGGCGCGTGATCGTGAGCGACTCGTCGATGGCGAGCTGTCCTTCGCGCAGCATGCGGGCGCGCAGCGACTCGCCCTTCACGTACGGCATCACGAAAAAGAGGAAGCCGTTCGCGTTCCCCGAATCGTGCAGCGGGAGGATGCGCGGATGATTGAGGCAGGCAACGACGTCGACTTCGCGGAGAAATCGGTCGGGGCCGATCGTCGATGCAACGTCGGAGTGCAGCACCTTCACCGCGACGTGCCTGCGGTGTTTCAGGTCGTCGGCGAGATAGACCGTAGCCATCCCGCCGCGACCGATCTCGCGCTCGATGCGATAGCGGCCATCCAGCGCGCTTTCGAGACGAGTGAAGGTGTCTTCCACGTGCCAGGCTCCTTCGAATGAGACGAGACCTCGTGGAGGGCTCGCGCTTCGATGCGAAATTTAGCCGTTTGGGCGACCGCGTGAGGCTTCTAGACGGGGCGGCATCTGCGCGCAAACGCTAACTTCCCTCGCATCCGCACGGCGACCCGGAGGGGAGAACGGTGACGAACGACAGGACACACAAGGCGACTGACGTAGCCGACGATGACGCAACGCTGACGCGGCGAGATTTCCTGCTGCGCGGCGGGCAGATCGGCTGGATGTTCTCGGTGCTGGGCTCACCCTTCGCGCGACTGGCCATGCCTGCACGACGCCAGTTCGAGGCGATGCTGCATGCGCCGGCACAGACGGATGCGACACTTCCCGCCAACCTGCTCTCGGGCTTCCAATGGCGCACGCTCGGGCCGTTTCGCGGCGGGCGTGTTCCGGCGGCGACGGGTGTGGTCGGGCGTCCGAACGAATTCTACTTCGGCGCCGCGAACGGTGGTGTATGGAAGTCGGTCGATGCGGGGCGCGTGTGGGAGCCCATCTTCGACTCGCAGCCTGTGGCCTCGATTGGAGCACTCGCGGTTGCACCGTCGGCTCCGGATGTCGTGTACGTGGGCACGGGCGAGTCGACGCTTCGCGATTCGGCGGGCTTCGGCAACGGCGTCTACAAGTCCACTGATGCGGGGAAGAGCTGGGCGCATCTCGGGCTGGATGGCACGCAGCACATCGGAAAGCTCGCGGTCGATCCGCGCAATCCGGACGTGGTGTTCGTCGCGGCGATCGGACATCTCTACGCGTCGAACGACGAGCGCGGGGTCTATCGCTCGCGCGATGGGGGAAAGAGATGGGAGAAGGTGCTGTTCAAGGGTCCGGATGTCGGCGCGGTCGAAGTCGTCATCGATCCGACCAACTCGCAGATCGTCTATGCGGGGCTGTGGAACACGCGCCGTCCGCCGTGGTTCACGTATTCACCCACGAACGGACCTGGCGGTGGAATCTTCAAGTCGACCGATGGCGGATCGACATGGACGCAGCTCTCGGGGGGACTGCCCAAGGAGGGGATCGGTCGCACGGGGATCGCGATCGCGGCGACCAATCCGAACCGGATGTACGCCGTGGTCGACTGTCTGCTCGCGGAGAATGCCGCGCCGGGCGCCATGAACGTGCCCACCGCTGGCACTTCGATCGACAAGGATGTGCCGCGCCAGGGAGGCTTCTTTCGCTCGGACGATGCGGGAGCGACGTGGACGCGGCTCTCGAGCGATCTCTCGCTGTGGGGTCGCGGCTGGTATTTCTGCAAGCTCGCGATCGACCCGAAGGACCCGGACATGGTGTACGTGAGCAACGTCGCCGTGTCACGTTCGAGCGATGGCGGCCATCACTGGGTCACGATTCACGGATCACCGGGCGGTGATGACTACCATCAGCTCTGGATCTCGCCGGACGACACGAACACGATGATCGTCGCGAGCGATCAGGGCGCGACCGTCACGCGCAACGCGCGGGCCGACGCGAAGACGGTGACGTGGAGCTCGTGGCTCAATCAGCCGACGGCGCAGATGTATCACATCTCCGTCGACCACCGCACGCCCTATTGGGTGACTGGCGCGCAGCAGGATTCCGGCGCCGTCGCCGTTCGCTCGCGTGGAAAGTTCGCCGAGATCTCGACGCGAGACTGGGAGCCGATCGGCCCTGGCGGCGAGAGCGGCTACACGGCGGGGGATCCACTGCATCCCGGAATCGTGTACGGCGGCACGGGCGAGCGATGGAATCTGGAGACGAACGTGCAGCTGCGCGGAACGAAGCCGCCCAAGGCCGGCGGCACGGAGAAGGATCGCGCGGACTGGACGCAGCCACTCGTCTTTTCGCCGAAGGATCCGCGCGCGCTGTACTATGGTAGCCAGTTTCTCTACAAGACGATCGATGGCGCGAAGAGCTGGAGAAGAATCAGCTCGGACCTCACGCGTCCCAACCCGGGAATTCCGCAGACGCTCGATGCGGAGGCGGCGGCGCACATTGATCGGAACGGGAAGCGCGGAGTCATCTACACGATTTCGCCGTCACCGATGCTCGCGCCCCTGGTCTGGATCGGCACGGACGATGGTTCGATCTGGCGCACGCCGGACGACGGCCGCACGTGGACGAACGTGACGCCCAGGGAGTTGACGGGGTGGAGCAGAGTGACGACGGTCGAGGCGTCGCACGGTGATGCGAAGGTCGCCTATGCGAGTGTCGATCGGCATCAGCTGCAGGACTTCGAGCCGTACATTACCGCACGCGCGACGCCGGGAAAAGCTGGCAGGCGATTACGAATGGCCTGCCGCGCGGCGAGTACGTGCACGTGGTGAAGGAAGATCCGAAGATGCCGGGAACGCTGTTCGCCGGCACCGAGCGCGGCGCGTACGTCTCGGTGAACGAAGGCGACGAGTGGCTGCCGCTCCAGCTCAATCTCCCCGTCACGTCGGTGCGCGACTTCGTGATCTATGCGAACGATCTGATCGTGGGCACGCACGGCCGCGGCATTTGGGTAGTAGATGACATCAGTCCGCTCCGTCAGCGCAATACCGTGGCAGCAGCCGACGATGTGCACCTGTTCAAGCCGACGAACGTCGCTTCCACACCGCAGCCGGACGAGAATGGCACGCCGCTGCCGAAGGACGAACCGTACGCCGATAATCCCGTCGAGGGCGCAATCATCTCCTACTGGCTGAAGAACCCAGTCACGGATCCGGTGACGCTCGAGATCGTGAATGCGCGCGGTGTCGTGGTCGCGACGATACCCGCGAAGCCGAAGGCGAACGCGGCGACCAGCGCGACCCCCGAAACGATCAAGCGTATAACGCCGCAGTGGGAATCGCCGCCACAAGGTCCGCTGCCGACAGCCGCAGGCATGCATCGCGTCGTGTGGCCCACGATCGAGCCGGGGAGCACGGACGAGAACGCGACCTGGGAGGAGCAGCAGCCGCGCGTGCACGTCGGGCGCTTCACCGCGCGACTCGTGATCGGCGGCAGAAAATGGACGCAGGTATTCGAGGTACTGCAACCCGCCTAGCGGCTGCTAGGAAGCCGCCGGGCGCGTCGGCATGCCTCTTTGTGACGGACACAGGCATGTTAGCTATGGGCCGCGTGTTTAGTAACAACTTGCTACTTGAACGACATTCGTAAGCGTCATGCCCCTCGAGAACATTGCTGCGCTCGGGGGCGTGGAGTGTCGCGCGCCGACTGCGCAGCGGCCGTTCTCACCTCGATCCTTCCAATCTGTTTATCCATAAATTGTCGTTTAGTTATTAATAAACAAATCATTGTGCCCGATCTGCTTGAGCGACTCTGGCCCCGTTTCTATATCCACGCTCAAGTAAGACCGCTGTCGCAGCAACGGAGGAGTCTTCCCGCACGCAGTTCGCGGGAAGCGCACCGGTGGCGCTCCTCGAGCGTCACGCGCCGCGTCCACTGGAGGCACAATGCGTTTGACGAATCACACGGTCGGCACATCCGGGCAACTGGCCTTCGCCCTGATTGCGACGGCTAGTATCGCCACCGCTACACCCGCACGCGCGATGGTCACTCGCCACAGCGATTCGACGGCGACGAGCCGCTCAGTCGCCGCATCATCCGGCACCAGCGATGCGTATCGCGCGTACATCGCCTCGATTCAGAACGGCGAGCCGGCAGCGGCGGCGAGCTACGCCGCCTCACGCGTCAAGAAAATTCCTGCCTTTGCCCGCAAGTACGGGCTCCGATGCAGCGCGTGCCACACGGTGTGGCCGGAGCTGAACAGCTTCGGACAGCAGTTCCGTGACAACGGATATCAACTGCAGAACGAGCGCGATTCCCCCATCGCGCAGAACAATGCCTACATCCCGATCACGCTACGCGCCACGCCTCAGTTCCACGTCGAGCGCGGAACGAAGCAGCTCGTGGATGCCTCGCCCGGTGATGGCAGCAGCGGACAGGCGGAGCGCACGCTCACATCCCACGGCTTCGACCTGTCCGGATTGGATCTGTGGACGGCAGGCACGCTCTGGAAAAACGTGTCCTTCGTGGCGCTGCTCTCCTCGGACAACCTCGCAAGCTTTCACTTCGAGGCCGTCCATGTGCGCTTCGACAACATGGGCGGAAGTCCATGGGTGAATCTGAAGATCGGCAAGTTCGAGCTTGACAACCTCGTTTCGGAGAAACGGTTCCTCTTCCTTTCCGGCACGGGAGGATCCTACGCCAGCTATCATTACGCGGCCCCGGGGAGCTCCGTGGACTTCGGCCTCGGAGACAACCAGTTGGGGGCCGAGCTCTCGGGGCATTCACTCAACAGCTATACGCGCTACAGCGCTGCTCTGCTGTCATCGAATGAAGGCGATCCGGCTTCGACGAACTTCAGCAGCTACGACGCGAACGTCAATTTCAGCCAGGCATTCGACGCGGGAAGACTGGGCGTGGAGCGCATCGGCGTGTTCGGCTATGTCGGGAACCGCCCCACCAGTTATCAGACATCCGGTGGGACAGAAATTCCAGGCACCGGCTACAACCGCAAGATGTTCTACCGCGCCGGCGTCGCGGGAGACTTTTTCTTTCGCAATCTCGAATTCCTCCCGCTCTACATGCACGCGAATGACAACGCATATCTCGCGTCGGGCAATCCCAACAATCAGCCACTACAGGCCGGCGCGCAGGACGCATCATGGAACGGCGGCTTTCTCGAGACGCACTACTACATCAACCAGCAGCTCGTGCTTCTGCAGCGCGTCGAGGCCATACGCATGTCGCAGCAGGCGTTCAGCGACACGCCGACCAACCTCGGCAACCTCGAGGCATACTCGTTCGGCACGCGCTGGTACCCGTTCATGTACAGCCGCGCCGGGCTCGCGGTGCATGGCGAGTACTCGCTCCAGAGAACAGTGAGTCCGGGTCAGCTTCCGTCGGAAGGATCCACCATCAATATCTGGACGAGCAGCCTGTTGTTCGCGCTCGACTTTGATTTCTGATCTCATCAGGAGGCGTGTCATGAGTCGGGTTGCCGGCCACATCGGATCAATCGCAGCAGTTGGCCTACTCGTTCTGGCCGCGGCCACGGCAGGCCGGGCGCAAACCATTCACGGCGTTCCCGAGATCGGGCGCGGAAGTGATGTCAAGCCGAATACGCGTGTCGGTAGCGCCAGCGCAGGCAAGGTCGATTACAAGCGCTTCTGTGCCGGATGTCACGGCGACCGCGGTGACGGGATGGGCGAGAACACCCAGTGGATCGATCCCAAGCCGCGTGACTTCACGCAGGCGACGTTCAAGTGCAGGTCGACGCCGAGTGGCACGTTGCCAACCGATCAGGACCTGATCAACACGATTCGGCGCGGCGTCGTGAACTCGAATATGCCGCAGTGGCGCCCGCTCACCGACCAGACACAGGCGGATCTCGTCGCGTACATCAAGACCTTCTCGCCACGTTGGAGCACCGAGAAGCCCGGCACTCCTTACGTGATTCCTCCGGAGACTCCGGTCACGACGGAGAGCATCCTCGCCGGACGCGCGATGTTCCAGAAGTTCGAGTGCTGGAAATGTCACGGCACCGAAGGACGCGGTGACGGGCCTTCCGCGTCCTCGCTGACCGACAGCAAGGATCAACCAATCCATCCCTACGACTTCACCACTGGTACGCGCTTCAAGTGCGGAACCACCAACGCCGACCTCTATCGCATTTTCATGACGGGGCTCGACGGAACGCCCATGGCGTCCTTCGCCGACAACATCAAGGGCGACCAGGGATGGGATCTCGTGCACTACCTCCGGACGTTGCAACCAGTTCGCACGCCGGAGTCGGTGCTGTGGAAAACGTGGCTGGCCACGCACGCCGGGGAGCTCAAACCGATAGGGCCCGCGACGGGTGGCAACTGATCCTTTGTTCACTCCTTCTTTGACGGTGGTACACCGATGCGAATGACGACTGTCTCAAGTATTGCGGCGTGTGCACTCGCCACGATGGCGCTTGCGCCGATGACTCACCACAGCGCTGCCGGCGCGATTTCCGGCAAGGTCACGTTCACGGGCACGCCGCCCAAGATGAAGCCGATCGACATGGCCAAGGAGCCGTCGTGCGCGAAAGAGCACGCCGAGCCGGTCATGAACGAGAGCGTCGTCACCGGTGCCGGCAGCACGCTCGGCGATGTCGTCGTGTACATCTCCGCCGGCGGTCCGGAGGGCGCCGCACCCTCATCGCCAGCCGTGTTCGATCAGAAGGGATGTCAGTACATCCCGCACGTGCTCGCGATGCAGGCCGGGCAGAAGCTCCAGATCAAGAATGACGATCAGACGTCGCACAACATCCATCCGCTGTCGAAGGTGAATCCGGAGTGGAACAAGTCGCAGCCGCCGGGCGCACCGCCGATCGAGACATCGTACGACAAGCCGGAGTTCATTCCGGTCAAGTGCAACGTGCACCCCTGGATGCACGGGTACTTCGCGGTCCTCAACACATCTCACGCGGCCGTGACGGGCGGCGATGGCTCCTACAGCCTCGCTGGACTTCCCCCGGGCAAGTACACCGTCACCGCGTGGCAGGAGCGCTTCGGCACGCAGAGTCAGGAAGTGACCATCACCGGAAACGAGACCGCGAAACTCGACTTCGTTCTCAAGGCGACCGAGTACTAGCCAGCAATGGCGCGCGCGGCGCGGACGCCGCGCGTGCCGACCACTCATCGGAGTCGATTACTCGTGGGGAAATTGTTCGCAGTCGCGGTCGCGATCATCGCGCTCCTCTCCGCGGGCGTGTTTCTGGCGCACATCTGGTGGCTGCCGCCGGACATCTCCGAACTGGGACGTCACATTGACGCTCAGCTCGGAGAGACCATGATCTTCACCGGTGTGCTCTTTGTTGCCGCGCAGCTTGCGCTGGCAGCGTTCGTCTGGCAGTCGAGCGGACGCACGGGCGCGATCAGGCTGTTCCCCGGCGGCCCGATGCCGCTGGTTGGTGTTGCGAGTGCGATCGTCGGCTCGAGGTGTTGGCGCTCGTATTCATTGGCACCAAGGTGTGGGCGCAGATCTTCCTTTCGCCACCGGAAGCGAATGCGCTGCACATCGATGTGCAGGCGGGCCAGTTCGCGTTCTATTTCCGCTATCCGGGACCGGACGGAAAGTTCGGCGTTCCACATCCCGAGCTCATCGACGAGGGGAACAGCAACTTCTTCGGCCTCGATCCGAAGAACGACACTGCGGCGCGCGACGACATCGTGTCCGCGAGTCTCGTCGTTCCCGTCGATCGTCCCGTCCTGCTGACCATGCACTCCAAGGACGTGGGGCATTCGCTCTTCATTCCTCAACTGCGCCTGCAGCAGGACTTCGTGCCGGGTTTGGTCATCCCCGTGCACTTCACGGCGACGGGGATCACGAAAACGGAAATCGTGTGCACGCAGCTGTGCGGGCTCGGCCACTACAACATGCGCGCGTACTTCGAAGTGTTGTCGAAAGATGACTTATGAGAAATGGCTGTCGGATCAGGCGGGCCAGTAGCTCGCTGCCTCCGGCTACATTCGATGACGGACTATCGTCCAACGAACACTCGTGCCCCGGGATTTTGTGTCGGCGTCACTCACTGATCTTCAGCCCGTTGCAACGCATCACCACGTGCCGCCGGAAGGGTTTATCCGGAAGTACGTCTTCAGCCTCGATCACAAGGTCATCGGCAAGCAGTACTTCGGGCCTGGGGCTCGATCGCCGTGTGCACCGGGATGTTTCTGTCGTGGATCATGCGCTATCACCTGGCGTATCCCGACAAGCCAGTGCCGCTCATCGGCCTGATCGCTCCGACGTTTGCCGCCGGCGGAGTGATCACGCCGGAGTTCTACCTGCAGCTCATGACGATGCACGGCACGATCATGGTGTTCTTCGTGCTGACCACTGCGCCGTTCGCGGGTTTCGGGAATTTCATTCTGCCGATCCAGGTGGGCGCGGAAGACATGGCGTTTCCGCGCTTCAACATGATGTCGTTCTGGGTCACCTTCGTCGCTTTCGCAGTGCTCGTCGCGGCATTCTTCGTCCCCGACGGACCTCCGCTCTCGGGGTGGACGGCCTACGCCCCGTTGAGCGCTGTCGGCAAGAGTGCTGGGCCCGGGCAGGGACTCGGACAGAGTCTCTGGGTGGTCTCGATCGGCATCTTCTGCATCGGCCAGCTGCTCGGCTCACTCAACTTCATCGCGACCACGCTCGATCTGCGCGCGAAGGGGATGACACTTGCACGTCTCCCGTACGCGACGTGGGCGTGGTTCATCACGTCGATGATCGGCTTGATCGCGTTCTCCGTGCTGCTGCCGGCGTGCGTGCTGCTGCTGCTCGATCGCGTGGCGGGGACCAGCTTCTTCATCCCGGCGGGACTCGTCGTCAGCGACGCGGTGCAGCCGCATTCCGGCGGATCGCCGCTGCTGTGGCAGCATCTGTTCTGGTTCTTCGGACATCCCGAGGTCTACATCGCGATCGTCCCTGGATTCGGAATCATCTCCACGATTCTCCCGGCCGTGTGCCGCAAGCCGCTTCTGGGTCCGCGTGTGCTGATCGGTAGCCAGCTCGCCATCGCGGGGCTGAGCTACATGGTGTGGGGACATCACATGTTCCTGAGCGGCATGAGTCCGACTTCGGCGACGCTCTTCTCCGTTCCCACGCTCATCATCACGATTCCTGCCGGCGATCGTCACACTGCTGTGGCTCGGGACCGATCTACGGATCGAAGCTGCGATTGATCACGGCCGGCGCTCTTCTGCCTCGGCTTCGTCTCGGTGTTCGTGACCGGCGGTTTGAGCGGCTTCTTCCTCTCGCAGCCTTCGATCGACACGTACCTGCACGGCACGTACTTCGTGGTCGGCGCACTTTCACTTCGTGATGGGCGTGGCCGCAATGTTCGGCATTTTCGCCGGCACGTACTTCTGGTTCCCGAAGATGTTCGGCCGGATGATGAACGAGACACTCGGCAAATGGCACTTCTCGCTGACTTTCATCGGCGTGTACGCCACGTTCATGCCCATGCACTGGCTCGGGTCTCGAGGGCAACGTCCGTCGCTATTCGTCGTTTCCCGGCCGACTACATGCACGGCTCGCTCCCACTCCATCGCTTCATCACGTTCGCTGCGCTCTTCCTGGGCGCTGCGCAGCTGATCTTTCTGGTCAACCTGCTCTGGAGCCGGTTTCGCGGGCCCGTCGCGCCGGACAACCCGTGGGAGGCGACGACGCTCGAGTGGAGCACGTCGTCGCCACCGCCCTTCGACAACTTCGGCGGAGTGCATCCCGTGGTGTATCACGGACCCAATGAATACGGCGGTGAGCGGCCCGCACGGAGACTACATCATGCAAACCGATCCGCCCACAGCGACAGCGCCTGGTGCCGTCGAGTGAACATGACAAAGAGCATCACTCCACCGACCGCCGCGCGCACTGGCGTATGGGTCGGAATCGGCGCGATCACGATGTCGTTCGCTGCGTACACGAGCGCGATGGCCGTCCGCCAGGGATCGCTTCCCGCCTGGCAGCATTTCAAGCTCCCGCCGATTCTGTACTGGAACACGCTCGTACTCATGGCGAGCAGTGTGACCCTCGAGC
Organism: uncultured Gemmatimonadaceae bacterium; assembly: GCA_963792685.1. Lineage (GTDB taxonomy): Bacteria > Gemmatimonadota > Gemmatimonadetes > Gemmatimonadales > Gemmatimonadaceae > FEN-1250. The sequence goes on from CAWBWW010000001.1 coordinate 1,085,044, forward strand.
TCGCGCGTCAACGCGTGGGGGGCCCGTTCGATCGGCTCGGACAGAGTGCGTCGCTTCTCGCGACACGGTCGCGCGAGTGGATGTTCTGGTATCGCATCACGCTGGGGCTGACCGTCGGCTTTCTGGTGGGGCAGTATATCGCCTGGCAGGAGCTGTCACAGCAGGGCGTGTATCTCTCCACGAGCCCGAGCAGCTCGTTCTTCTATCTGCTCACCGTGCTGCACGCGGTGCACGTGCTCGGAGGGCTCGGCGCCTTGCTCTACACGCTGCAATGCCTGCAGACCGACGACGGCCCTCGCCCTGTGAGCGTGCTCGCGAGCACCGCGTTGTACTGGCACTTCATGGCAATCCTCTGGATCTATCTCCTCGTCATTCTCGCGCTGTGGGTATGAAGCAACGTCGGAGGGAACGTGAGTGATGCTGCGATGACGGCGGGAGAGATGCACGGTGCGGCAATGGAGCCGTCGCCGTTCCTGATCACGAGCAAGAAGCTGACGATGTGGCTGTTCATCGTCGCCGATGCCGCGACCTTTGGCGCTCTCCTCTTCGGCTACGGCTATCTGCGCTTCGGCAGTCCGAACTGGACGAAGCCGTTCACCTTCTCGCCCAACATCATCAACGGTTTGGTGATGACCGTCATTCTGTTGACGAGCAGCCTGACAATGCTTGGCGCAGTCGCGGCGGCGCGCGAGGACAAGGTCGGCGACACGATGAAGTGGCTGGGAGCGACCGTGCTGCTGGGGGTCGCCTTCGCGGCGCTGCATCTACGGGAGTGGGCAGGGATGTTTCACGAAGGGTGGAGCCTTTCCGCAAATCCGATGGGTGGCTCCACGCTCGTCGGCGCGTGCTTCTTCTCCATCACCGGGCTGCATCTCCTGCACGTGATCAGCGGGGTACTCGCGATTGTTGTGATCGGCATCGGATTCCGAATGCGGAAGCTGACGGCGGGACATGTAGAGACAACGGGACTCTATTGGCACTTCGTCGATCTGGTGTGGATGTTCGTATTTCCGCTCGTTTACCTACTCAACGTTCGCTAACCTACAGGCCTGCACATGTCGAATTCAGGCAGCGCGAACGGTCCGACTTTCCGGTTGTACGTGTACGTCTGGCTTGGAATGCTCGCGATCGTCGCGGTCGAGGCAGTGCTCGTTCGCGCGCATGTCTCCAGCGGGATGCTTTTCGCGTCGCTGCTCGTGCTCGCGTTCCTCGAGGCCGCGATTGCGCTGCGCTACTTCATGCATCTCAAGTACGAGGTGCCACTGCTCTTCTGGACGCTCATTCCTGGACTGCTGCTCGCGTTCTTCATGATGAACCAATTCTGGGCTGACGCATCGCGGCTCAACACGCTGCGCTTTCCTGTGCCCTAGAGGATTCAATGCAGCCGATGGAGCACATGGTTGGGCCGATGCTGATGGCGATGATCATCCTCGCGGGGCCCGCAGCGGTGGTCTTCGCCGGGCTCATGGTGATCAGCTGGCGCAAGCGGAAGGGCGACCAGCTCTAGCTCCGTAAAATCAGCGCGGGCGCGGCGATCGTTTCGTCGTCAGTTGCCGCGACGCTTGGGAGAGTCAGAACGAATTCACTGCCCGCGGCAGACGATTGCGCGAGCACCAGCGACCCTCCGTGCGCCTCGGCTACCCATCGCGCGATCGCGAGACCGAGTCCTGCACCGACACCGTGCGCATCATCGTGATGGTGCGCAGCCGATTCGGAGTCACGAGCCCGAGCGCCGTCGCCTCGATAGAAGCGATCAAAGATGTGCGGCGCGACCTCCGGCGGAATTCCAGGCCCGGTGTCTCGCACGATTACGCGGTGCGCGCCAGCCTCGCTGTCCAGGGCGATCTCCACCGCACCGCCCTCCGATCCGTACTTGAGTGCGTTATCGAGCAGGTTCAGAATGAGCTGGCGCATGAGATCTTCATCGCCGCACACCGCGGCTTCCATCGGGACGTTGGAGGTCAACGTCATGCAGCGACGACTCGCCAGCGAGCGGGCTGCTCGCGTGCAGTCCGCAATGACGTCGTCGAGATAAAACCGGCGCCGCTGAAGCTGCTGCTGCCCCGAGTCCGCTCGAGCGAGCAGAAAGAGATCGTGGACGATCCGCGACAGCCGCCGCGACTCCGTGCGGACTACGGAGAGTGCCTCCCTGTATTCCTCGTGCGGCCGGTCGGGTACCGCGAGCGCAATGTCCGCCTCGCCACGAACGATCGATATCGGCGTGCGGAGCTCGTGCGACGCATCGGCCATGAACCGGCGTTGCTGCTCGAACGCACTCTCGATGCGCGTGAGAAGCCCGTTGATCACCGTTGCGAGCTGACCGTACTCGTCATACGCATTCGGTACGGGAAGACGCTCGTGGAGCGTGAGCGTGCCGATACGCGATGCATGCTCGGTCATCGCGATCACCGGGCTCAAGCTGCGGCGCGTCAGCAAATATCCGCCGATCGCCGCGAATACCAGCGCGGTGGGGAAGATCACGACCAGTGCTTTGCGCACGAACTCGAGCATCGCGCGCTGGTTTGACAGTGGTCGCGCCACGATGATCACGTATGAGCGACCGTCGACTTCGACAGGGAGAATGCACGCACGTACGCCTCCTCTCCTGTCGGGGAGCGTGACGAATCTCGGCTCCACGAGATGCCGCTGGGCTACCACTCTGCCCAGCGCGGTGGGATCGAAGGGCTGGATGACCTCGTCGCGACTGGTTTGCGATTCCCCGGGTGCGGTGGCGAGCGCGAGCACCTGCCCCGTCAGATCCATCACGCCGAGGTCGAGGTCACGAAAGTCGAACTCCGTGAGCGCGCCGGCAGCAGCGGCAAAATCGTTCGCACTCTGATAGTGCTGCGCCACGAACTCAATGCGGAATGCAGCGCCGGTCTCCTCGAGATACTGATCGAATCGGCGCCCAGTGGTCTCAGCGATGAACTTGTATGCAGCTCCAGTGAGGGCCAACAGCAGCAGCGCCACGACTGCTGTGTGCCACAGCGCAAGGCGAACGCGAACCGACTGAATCACACCGGTTGGGTGCGTTTGAGCTCGCACAGCATGTACCCAGCGCCACGACGCGTGTGAATCAACGGAACATCGCTCACCGAATCGATCTTTCTGCGAAGTCTGTTGATATAGACCTCGATCGCGTTCGAATACGGATCGTGGTTGTCGTCCCACACGTGTGCGCAGATCTCAGTGCGGCTCACGACGTGTCCCTCGTTGCGTGCCAGAAAGGCAAGCAGTGCAAATTCCTTCGTCGTCAACACGATCGTGCGACCCGCGCGATCCACTGCGTGCGTCGCCATGTTCACGCGCAAACTGCCCACGCGTACCTCGGCCGACAGCAGGTCCGTGGTTCTACGACGCAGCAGCGCGCGCAGCCTCGCCAGGAGCTCGGCGAACTCGAACGGCTTCGTGAGGTAGTCGTCACCACCGGCGTCGAGACCGGTGATCTTGTCCGCAACGGTGTCACGAGCGGTGAGCATCAGCACGGGCGTGCTACGACCGCTTCGGCGAAGATCGCGACAAACGGAAAAGCCATCGCGCCGCGGCATCATGACGTCGAGAATGATGGCGTCGTATTCGTTGACCAGCGCCTGATGGATGGCGTGCTCGCCGTCCGATACGAGATCGACCGCGTACGCCTCTTGACGCAAGCCTTTGGTGAGGGTTCTGCCCAGCTGGGCATCGTCCTCTGCCAGTAGAAGCCTCATGTGCTGTTTTCCTGTTGAACAACCCCTATACAATGGTACAGGTACCTTAACAGGGCATTACAAAAAACGCGGCCATCTGCGAACGGCCAAGGTGTACCATAAACCCTTAGGCATGAGCTCGCCATGGACGGAAAGATTCGATGCACTAGAGGCTGAGACTTTCTGCCAACGGCCGCGTTTCTCAGGTGTCGATCACCCTTCCGCACACATGCCACAGCTCGAGTCCTCACTTGCGGCAGCTTCAGCCAGGATCGCAGCGACCGCCAGGAGTGGCGGATGGCGATCAAGCCTTGCCATGCTCGGCTGCGAATCCCGCATCGGTGGCCGGTGCGAACGGCAATGGCTACTATGGAGGATGTCTCCGCCCCGCGATTCGATTTCCGATGAGCTGGAATCGCTCGTCACGCGCTTCGCGCGCTTCGCCGGGCGCATTGCGCACGATCGCGGACTGCACCAGGAGGATCTGGACGAGCTGCTCCAGGAGCTCCGTGTCCGCTTCTGGCGCGCGCGCAAGGACGGGCTTCGCGATCTCTCGGCCGGTTACGTGAGACGCGCCGCGATCTCTGCCGCGCTCGACATCATCCGCCGACAACGCGCGGATCGCAACGTGTCGATCGACGATGAGACCTCGAGCATGTCGCCGCTCGCGTCGCTCACCTCCGGCCCTGACGAGCTGCTCGATCAAAGCGAGCTCGCGCAGCGCGTGGCGGCCGCGGTAGAACGGCTCGCGGCGCCGCGGCGCGCGGCAGTTCGGATGTATCTCGATGGATATCGCCGCGAGGAGATCGCTGAGCTGCTGCGGTGGTCGGACGCGAAGACTCGCAATCTGCTCTACCGCGGCCTGGCCGATCTTCGCGCCGCACTGCTCGCTCAGGGAATCGGAGCTCCGGAGAAAGTGTGATGAACGACGAAGAGCTTCGACGCGAATATCAACGAACGAAGATGCCGCTGCCCGGTTCGCATCCGGAGCCCGAGCAGCTACGGCAGATCGTCGACGGCGAAGGTCCCGAGGCCGAGCGACTGGCGCTGCTCGAGCATGTGTTGCGATGTCCGACCTGTGGCCCGGAGCTCGATCTCCTTCGCGCGGCCGCCGCGGGATCGCACGCGGCCGAGCATCGCATTCCTTCCACGCGATGGCTCGCGATCGCGGCTGCGGCGGTTCTCGTGATCGGATTCGGCGCATTGGCGCTGCGCGGCCGTCATGCTGCCGCGGGAGATGATGTGCTGCGCGGGAATGTGGGCGCCGTGTCCATCATCGCGCCCGCGAGCGACACGAGCGCGAGCATGCCGCTGCATTCGCGTGGCATCCGGTCGAAGCGGCGACCACCTATCGTGTGGAGCTGCTCTCGACCACGGGAGAGCTCGTGCGAGCGTGGGTCACGCGCGACACGACGCTCGTCATCGGGGACTCCGCGCACATCGGCACCGGCGCGTCGTACGACGTGTGGGTGCGTGCGACGCTGCACGATCGCACGGAGATGAGCTCGCCGATGGTGCGATTCAGTGTGAAGTAGCGGGCGCGCTCACGCGCACGAAGCCATCGCCCGTGAGCACGAAGGGCGCCCAGTCGCGCGCAGGCGCGCCGCGCCGAATTGCATCGAGCTGCGCGAGACGCAGCGCGTCCGTCGCTCGGGCACCGCGGGCCAGGAATCCGTAGAAGCGCGTCACGAACTCCGAGCTCGCGCGATCATTGACCGGCCAGAGGGTCGCCACGACCGAATGCGCGCCAGCCTGCAGCAACGAAGCAGTGAGCCCGAGGGTGCCCTCGCCACCGATGATCAAGCCGCGCGCGGTGCTGCACCCAGACAGCATCACGACGTCCGCATTGAGCGCGAGCGATCCCAGCTCGGCGCTCGTTACGAACCCATCTTCGCCGCCACCCGCGGCGAGCGCGATCGCGGAGCGTCCAGGTGCTCGCTCGTCGACGGCGGCGTGCGTCGCGAAGTGCAGCAGTCGAAAACGCCCGAGTTGCGCGCGCTTCAGATTCGATTCGCTCGCGTTTGCTCCGAGCAGCGCCTGCGAATGAGGCCAATAGCTCACGGCCTCGCGTGCCTCGGTCGCCGATGCGGGGAGTGGCGCCATGCCGCCGTTCGATGTAAATGCGGCGAAGTGTGCTCGCGTCGCGGGAGAATTGCCTGGATCGTCGACGGGGAACGGTGCATTGCCGAAAGCGAGCATGAGAGCAGGGCCGGGTGACGGCCGTGCGCTCCAGAGTGAGATCGCGATCGATGCCGAAGGCACCACCTGCATCGTGTACCGCTCGGCGAGTCGGTGCCCGCCCATCATGAGCGCCGAGAAGGGTATGCGCGTGAGCGCGTCCTCGGTCACGAGCACGAGGTCGGTGATCTCGGGAGGGAGAGCACCCAGTGCCCGACCAAGAATGGTGACACCGAGCCGTGACGCCAATCCGCTGTCTGAGCGTCCGCTCGCGAGTACGGCCAGAAAGCGGTCGATGTCGTCCCGCATGCTGTCGATTGGAGCAACCGTCACCGCGTACGCGCCGTTTCCGCTGATCACGATCGCGGTCGTCGGTTGGCCGCCGCGGCCACTCACGATCTCGATGAGCGCCGCGCCGCGCGGCAATGCGTGCTGCACCGCTTCAATGCTCACTCGCGTCGCATCGAGCACGAGTGCGCTCGTCCGACGCTCGTGCCCCGCCGTGGATCGCGCACGGAGCAGTGCATCGCGCAGCATGCGGGCGCGCCGTCGCTCGGCGAGCTCGAAGGCCACCGCGATGTGTCCCGATGCGGCAACCGCTCCGAGCACGGATGCCGCCCCGAGCTCCGGACCTCCGAACCGATCCGACACCTGAAAGGCGAGGACGCGCAGCGTGCTGTCGCTCAGGCTGTGGCGCCACGCGTCGACCTCGTCGGTCGCGGTCGTAATCCAACGTTCCGCATCCGAGGTGTCGCCGAGTGCGAGGCGCGCGGCCGCGAGCCTTCCCTGTGCGAGATAGCGCGAGAGGTGTTCTCCAGTGTCCGCTTGTGCGAGCGCCAGCCGAAAGAATCGCTCGGCTTCCGCGGGTGAGCTTCGCCAGAGCGCTACGACGCCGTGCTCATACGGAAGTGCGGCAGTCTTCGCCGAGCGCCCCGTGCGCCGGAGCGCCCCGCCCGCGCTATCCAGGAGCGCGGCAGCGCGCGTCCATTCATGGCGACGTCCGGCGATGACGGCCAGATGGATGTTCGTCTGCGCTGCGAGCGGTGCGTCAGCGGTTCGTGTCGCGCGATCGCTCAGCTCACCGTACAGCGTCGCAGCCCGATCCACATCTCCCGCCGCGAGCGCGAGCTCCGCTACGACGCCTAGCGCCTCCGTCGTTCCCCATTCATCGCCCAACTGCCGCATCAGCGCGAGCGCGCGCGTCATATGCGACTCGGCCGAGATCGGATCGTCGAGAGCGATGGATACTTCCGCAAGGTTGAGGGCGGACCATGCGAGTGGGGAGATACTGCCGGCCGCTTCGCCTTCCACGATCGCCTCACCGAGCAGACGCTGGGCGGAGTCGAGCTGCTGGCGCTCGAAGGCCGTGTAGCCGCGCCATTGAAGAATCGTCGCGAGCTCGCGTCGATCACCCAGCGAACGTGCGAGCGCGCTCGCCGTGTCGAGGAGGCGGTCGGCGATGTTGACGCGGCCGAGACGCTCGTATCCACTGGCGGCAATGTGGAGGCAGTTCGCGACGACGCGGGACGCACCCGCCTGCCGTGCGAGGCGCGCGCCGGCTCTCGCTTCCGTGACGGCGTCCTCGCGCGCGCTCCGGGCGAGCACGGACGCGCGCCCGCACTGAATGCGTGCGCGAAGCTCGAGGTCATGCAAGGGGAGCACACGCACCGCGGAATCGAACGTCGCGAGTGCGACAACGGGTGATGATTTGCGGAGTCGGATAATTCCGAGATTCACGAGCGCGAGCACCTGGGCGCTGCTGTCGTGCGATGCGCGCGCGAGCTCGAGTGCCGCGCCCGATGCGGCCCCCGCCTCGATCTCTCTCGCTGCGATGAAAAACATCTCCGCCTCACCGAGAGCGGAGAATGCGCGAAAGCGTGCTCCATCGGAGGCAGAAAAAGCCCGAAGTCGATCGTAGTCGCGGCTCGCCTCGGGATATCGATAGGTCAGCCGCTCGATAGTCGCCTGCGCGAAGAGCGCGGCTGGATTTCGGGGCTGCTGCTCGAGCGCGGTGCTCCAGCGCGCGAGCAACGCCTGCACGCGGCGACTTTCGACCGCCTGCTCGGCCTCGCGAACGATCGCGCGGGGATCGGTTGGCGAACTGCCGGGAGAGGGTGCACCGGGCGCGAGGGCAAGGAGCGCCAGCAGGACCGAGCGAAAGTACACCTGTCCAACGTGGAGCGCTTTGGTCGGGAGCGCAAACAATAGGGCGGCGATCGCGGTGAGAATCGTGTGAGAATCCTGACAGTTACCGTCGTTTCTCCCTCTACGGGCACCGACTGTAAAGCCGGCGCGACCACCCACGTGACCGCGATTCCGCTCGCCTGCCTCTCATGCTGAAGGAGCGCTCTGATGAAAATCCACTCTCGTTTCGCCATGGTGGCGATGGTGCTCGCCGGACAATCGGCGTTGACTTCAGCGCGAGCGCAGAAGGCGGACAGCTTGACCAGCATCAAGTCGGAAGGGGCTGTCGTCGCGTCTTCGGCGGCGGATACGGCGACCAAGAAGAAGGGTGGGATATTCGGCAAGCTGAAAAGCGTCGCACACAACAAGACGTTCCAGAGCGTGACAAAGGCGGCGCTGTGTACGGCGGTGCCGGGCGGTCAATACATGATGGCGGCGGCGGATGCGAAGAAATCGGGGAAGTCGATCGCATCGGGTGTGGCGAATGCGCAGGGCTGCATTCCCGGAATGCCTGGCACCGGGATCGGTGGCATTGGCGGGATGGGTGGACTAGGCGGGAAGGCAGCAATCGCCGGAGTGGCCGCGAATGCTGCGGGCTCACTCGCTGGCGGAGGTGGGACCACTGCCAAGTCGAGCGCGGTCACGTCGCCGGGAATCACGGGAAATCAGAAAGTGCCGCCAAGTGCCGCAGGCACGTCGACAGCGCAGGGACTCGCGGGAATGCAGACGGCTATGGCACAGGCAAACGCGGCATCGGCTACCTCAGCGGGCACCGTGGAGCTGTCGACAGAAGCAGCGGGTGAGCAGATGAAGCTGTCCGGTCCCGTACCCGACGAGATCAGAAAGGGGAAGCTCGTCATCAAGAAGATCGACTGGGTGCACGGCAGCGCGTCCGTATCTGCTTCAACGACGGAAGGCTTCATGGAGATGATGATGAGCGCGGCGCAAGCCATGAAGAGCACCGGCGCCAAGTACCGCGTCAATGTCTACACGGACAAGAAGTACGCAGATGGGGAGATCGCACTGATCGGCCAACAGCGGGCCGCCGTACTCGTGTCGTTGCTGCAGGCGGGCGGTCAGCTGACGCCCGATGGAGTCGTCGCGGGCAAGCTCGGGAAGGACAAGGAGCAGCGGGTCGAGATCGTGAAAACCAAGTAGCCGCGCGTCACTCGCTCGCGAGCGACGAGCTGCGGTCGTAGAGCGCGGGCGCGAGCATCGCGAGCATGAACGCGGCGAGGATCGCGAATGCGCCCGCGTAGCCCGTGCGCGATGACACGAGTCCAAACACTACGGCGCCGAGCCCCATGCCGGCGTCGTAGCCGACATTCCAGACTGCGCTGACAGCATCGTATCCCGCGGGCGACACGCGATCGAACATCATCGTGAGCGTCGCGTTCTGCGTCAGTCCGAAGCCGACGCCGAACACCACCATGCCGATGAGGATCGCCGGAGTGCTCGCGATGAGCACGAGCATCGCCATCCCTGCGGTGGCGAGGAACACGCCGGGAACTAGCAACGCGCCGTGCCCATGCTTGTCGCCGACGTGACCGGCGATCCAGCGCGATGTCGTCGCAGCCGCCGCCTGAATCAGCAGCGCGGCAGCGATGACGTTCCCGGACGCGTGCATCGCCGCGAGCGGAAGAAAGGTGAAGATCACGCCGGCGGCCATGGCGGTCGATGAGAACACGATCGCGGGGCGGGCGAGCGCGGGGTTGAGCAGCCCCGCGAGCACGCCGACCGGTTCGTCGTGCGATGGCGGCACGTTGGGAAGTCCCGGCACCGCAGCCATCGCGACGAGTGCTGCGATTCCGGAGATGATGAACACTGCCGGAAACCCGACGTGTGCAGCGAGCCACACCCCGAGTGGAAGCCCGACGATCGCGGGGATGTTGACAATGAAGCCGTACAGTCCGAGCCCTTCCCCGCGCCGCTCGGCCGGCACGATCGACGCGACCAGGGAGCCGCCGAGCACGACGATGATCGCGAGCCCGGCGCCGCGCACGAGGCAGATTGCGAGGATCGCGGGCATCGAATGCGCGACGGTGAGTGCGAGCGCGGGTGCGCCCAGGAGTGCGAGTCCGGTGGCGAGCGTGCGGCGGTAGCCGAATCGCGCGACAATGCGCGGCGTCGCGAGCTCGACGGCAACTGTGGAGAGCATGAGCGCGCCGGTGGAGAATCCGGCCCCTATTCCGCTCGCGCCGATCAATGTCGCGTACTGCGGGACAACGGAGAGGAGGAGATAAAAGCCGATCATCGCGCCGAAGCTCGCGGAGCAGATGAGGATCATCGGCCGCGTGAGGAGCGTGAGGCGCGGTGCGGTGCTCGTCATCACCGCGGGGCGCGCGCTATGGGGGCATACACGGTGCTACGAACTCCGAGATCCGGACTTGGCGACATGTACCTGCACGATGGAGCGATGATGGCCACGGACAAAACGCCGCCATGGAAGCGCAAACGGCCCAAAGGGCCCGCGACGCGTCTCACGAAGGCGGAGATAGCGGAGGCGAAGGCGCTCGCGAAGAAGGCGGGGCGGCGGTATCCCAACCTGGTGGACAATATGGCGATTGCAGCGAAAAAGCGGGCGCAGAAGCCCGAATGAGGGGGCGCGCCAGAGGCGATTTACTTGAGGAACTGCTGGAGAGTTGGTAGTTTACGCGCTCTTCGGCCAGGTAGCTCAGTTGGTAGAGCAGCGGACTGAAAATCCGTAGTCCGCTTATCTAGAGCGTGCTAAGTATCGATTAGGTCAGGAATTAGACGGTCGAAAACTCGACATGCGGACATGTCGCGGGGAAAGTCGCGGGACTCGTTTCAGAGTACGGCCAGGTAGCTCAGTTGGTAGAGCAGCAGACTGAAAATCTGCGTGTCGGCGGTTCGATTCCGTCCCTGGCCACTGTGTGGGGCAACAACTACGCAATGTGAACGGGACATTCAAAGCCGCGCGACTGAATGTCCTCTGCCAACATAGGATTCTAGCACATCGGCCTTCTGCGCCTCGCGTGCTATCTCCGCGGTAGGCGAGTGAAAAGGCCGATTCGGACCCCATCCGGATCAATGAGCCGAAGCCGTCGGTGCCCCCACGACTCATTCTCTGGCGGCGAAGCAACGAGTGCGTTGTACATCAACGCGCGCTCGTAAGCTGCATCAACATCAACAACCTCAATGTACAGCCAAATGCCAACTGGTTGAGTCAGCGGTGTCGACGGACTCGCTGGGATCAACTCAATTCGGCCGTTGCCGACTAGCAGCACCGCACCGCGGTCGCTGGGCCCTCGATCCCACGCTGCATTCGAGTGTTCCACCGAGTGCCTGTTGATAGAATTGCATCGAGATCGTGAAATTGCGGGTGAAGATACCCACCCGGAACTCACATTGAGGTGGACACACGGCCTCTCCCATTTTTTCGCTTGTAGAAGTCCCGACTGACGGCTGTCGTTGGCACCATCGGGATACGGCGACTCCCATCGCGGACGACATCGTTTGATCGCTGGTAATCAGGGAGCCCTCGCGACCCATCGGGTCCTCGCTTAAATCCGGTGTCCCGAGCTCGCAAGCTGGATGATACGCTCCGCATGAACACGTGGATCGCGATGCAAATCGAAGCACACTGAGACGTGTCCCCCGGGGACGGAGGCGACAAATTGCTGGAAACGACCGTACGTTACAATGAGATATTGAAGGCCGCCGCAGTCGATACGCCCGCGCTGGCCAGCCAAACAAAGTAGCGTCGGATTGACGAGAAGCTCCTCGTAGCGATCGGAGTCAGAATCTGAAGCTCCGCTGAGACCACTTCTTTGTTCTGAGCGCAACTCGCCGCCTTGGTAGACCGCGACATAGCGAACGGAAGAGTCCAACAGCAGGATTGCTTCGAGATCAGTCATGAGGTTGTCTCAATAGTGGCTCACGCCCTGCTTCGAGCGGATTTAAGACGTGAACGAACGCAAGTTTGCGAAACCGGCGAACTGATGCATATCATAGATTGATGGCCGAGAGCTCTTTAATCCCGCCGAGTGAGCTCCGCCACAGCGTCCGCATGATCTGATTGCCTCTCGGGCTCACGCAAATGGCTCGCTCCGAAAAATTACCGCAAACACCCTGGGCGGTCCTCCTGCCGTACTTCCAGGTCGACGCGTTCGCTTCAACGGTGTTTTGCGGAAATCCCGCCGGCGTCGTCGTATCCGATCAATTGCTCACCGACGCACAAATGCTGCAAATCGCCGAAGAAAACAGGATGCCCGAAACGGCATTCGTGCGACTCGGGACGCCGATTCTTGTTCTGCGATGGTTCACGCCCGTGCAGGAAGTTCCGTTCTGCGGTCACGCTACGTTGGCAGCCGCGCACATCCTGTTCACAGAGTACAACATGCGCGGCGTTTGCACGTTCCAAACGGAAGTCGGCCTGCTCAAGGTCGAATCCGAGGGAGAGCACCTCACCCTGGAAGTACCGGCCTTGTGTGCGCAGCCCGCGGCCGACTTCGAAAAGGCCTTAATGGACCTTACGCCGGGCGTGTTCCTAAGCGCATTCCGAAATTTCGAAAACCTGTTCGTCGAGCTTCGCGACGAGGAAGCGGTTCGTGCATATCAGCCGGACCTTGCGCGCATTTCGGGCTTTCACCCGCTTGGTCTCGCCATCACCGCGAGAGGACAGCGTGTCGACTTCGTCTCACGATACTTCGCGCCGAGCTACGGGATTCCGGAGGATGCCGTCACCGGATCCACGCATGCGACATTGGTTCCCTTCTGGGCCGACAAGCTCGGCCGTCGCGATCTCGTCGCCCGACAGCTATCCCCGCGCGTCGGTGAGATAGTGACGCGAATTGCGCGAGACCGCGTCAGATTGTCCGGCCGCGCCGCGACATTCCTGAAGGGCACCATCTATGTGACACGATAGGCCAAATCGTCGCGCCTGGCTCGCGAGGCGCCGTGCACCAGGGAGGTTCGCACGGCGCTCCAATGTCTTTACGCGGCCGTCGCGACGCTCGTGAGAAGCTCGCCGCCAATATCGCGAACGGCGCGTACGAGTATGTCGAAGTCCTCACGCCGGCTGCGCTGGTTCGTGTTGGCGACACGGATGACATACCTTCCTCCCACGATCCCGCCGGACGGCACCGCAATGCCACGTTCGTGTAGCTGGATCACGATCTCACGATTCAGGACGTCGGCTTTCTCATCGCTCATTCCGGCCGTCTTGAATCGAATGCATGCGACGTTGAGGGGCGCGGGCGCGGTCACCTCGAGATCGGGAGTCGCTTCCACGAGTGTGACGAGATAGCGTGTATCGGCGACATTCTGCTCGATCAGTGCACGATACTTTGCCATCCCTTGTTCCTTCACGGACATCCAGACCTTGAGCGCGAGGAACGCTCTCGAGAGGTCCATGCCCACACCGCCGTAGTAGTGCTTGCCGGAGGCGAGGCCCCCGCTCCCACGCGCGAGATACGTTGCGATCACCGGAGTGAACGACGCGCGCAGCTCGTCCGGATCACGCACCAGCGCACACGCCACTCCGTACGGCATGTACATCCACTTGTGCAGATCGAAGGCGATCGAGTCTGCTCGTTCCATTCCTGAGAAGAGCGGCCGCAGCTTCGGCGATATCGCGCCCACGGTGCCGATCGCGCCATCCACGTGCATCCAGAGATCGTGCTCGCGGGCGAGGTCAGCGATCTCATTGAAGCTGTCAATCGCACCCGTATTCACGGTGCCAGCCAATGCGACGACGCAGAACGGCTTCAGACCGGCCTCGCGATCACGTTCGATCGTCTTGCGCAGCGCTCGCGCGTCCATCTCGTAGGCATTGTTCACTGGAATCGATCGCACGCCATCGCGGCCGAGTCCGAGCACGGAAGCGGCTTTGTCTATGGAGTTATGTGTTTCCGACGACGCATAGAGCACCGGTTGCTGGCGCATGCTCGCGAGGCCGCCCTGCTTCACCTCATCACCGAGCACGACGTCGCGTGCCACCGTCAGGCATGTGAGAGTCGCCTGCGAACAGCTGCTCACGAGCAGCCCACCACCACTCGCGGGATATCCAATCAGGTCGCGGAACCATCCCACCACCTGCTCTTCGACGTAGCACGCACTCTGTTCACCGCCGAAAACGTTCGGGTTCATGCCCGCAGCCAGCATCTCCGCGAGCATGCCCATGGGACTTCCCGTTCCCATGACCCATCCCCAGAATCGCGGATGAACGTTTCCTGTTGCATAGGGAAGCACGTCACGCTGAAAGTCAGCGTATGCAGCCCTGGCGCCCTCCGGATGTTCTGGCGCGGGCTGCCGAAGCGCCTGCTTTGTTTGCTCGGGAAGGGGTTGCCACACCGGCCGCTCGCGCAGCGTGCGCAGATGGTCGAGCATGTCGACCACCATCTGGCATCCCAAGCTCTTCATCTCATCCCAGTTCTCGGGATCCAGCGTCAGCTCGGCTTTCGACAGTGAAGTAGCTGTGGACGGAGTGTCAGAGTGCACGTGAGATCCTCGAGGCGAAGCAGTGGCGGTCACGTTGCGAGCAACCGTTACGCAAGAGCACAAAACGGAGTGTGCGAAGCAGGACGAAGAGTATCGCACGACGCTCGTCACGAAGTTGCAAATTCTTGCGAGCAATCATCGCGCGTCAATGTGTGTGCCAAGCTCGTGCTCGCGCGCGTGTCGAATCGAGTGAGCCTTGCAGGAACTTGCGCTCTCGGCTGGCGCTCTCACGCGAGCTAGCTGAGAATGCGAGCGATCCCCAGTGCCACACTCTTCGACAATCATGCGCCACTCGCGACACGACTCCACACGGCTCACTCTCTCACGCGTTGTGACCATCATGTGCCGCTCGCTGGCGACATGTCTGGTTACCGCGAGCGTCACCGCCGTCAGTGCGCTCTCCGCGAGTGCTCAGACACGAGCATCGAGTGTCGCGTTCGCACGCGCGCTCAAGGTCGCGCCCGTGCACGTTCGCTACTGCGCTCTGAACATTCGGCTGGATCCGGCCACGAAGTCGATCGCCGGATTGGTCGACATGTTGGTCAGCGTCCCCGCGAAGACGCGCGTGCTTCGACTCGAGCTCGCCGAACAGCTGAGCGTCGACAGGGCGGTCGTTGATGGCCAGACCGCTCCCGTGCGACGGCTCGGCGACACGCTGCTTCTCATCACCTCGAGGGCGGTTCAGAAGGGAAGCTCCGTCGGCATCTCGGTGCGGTATCATGGGACGCCCCGATCAGCCGGCCCTGATGCAGACAACGCCTTCTATTTTAACTCGCACCATGGCGTGCCCATGATGGCGAGCTACGGGCTGCCGTACTCCGCGCACGAATGGTGGCCAACTCCCGATACTCCTGGCGACAAGGCAGACTCCGCGTCGCTCACTTTCACAGTACCGTCACCTCTTGTTGCAGTCTCCAACGGCCTGCTCGTGGACACCCGCCACAACGACAATGGAAGCTCGACTTATCACTGGGTCGTCCACTATCCGATCTACGCGGACGTGATTTCGGTTGCTGCCACGAACTACGCGGAATTCGGTGGCTACTATCGCTTCACCGCGCGCGATTCAATGCCCCTTACCTTCTATGTCTATCCGGAAGACGAGTCGAAAGCGCGTGAGAGTCTTTCGATCATTCCAGGCGTGATGGATGCGTATGTCGCCTGGTTCGGATCATATCCCTACGCGAAGGAGAAGTACGGCGTCGCGGAATTTCAGGTGCATGGCTATCGCGAGCATCAAACGCTCCCCAGCTATGCGGCCCAACTGATCACTGGCGACCATATGAATGACCGAATTGTGGCGCACGAGCTGGCGCATCAATGGTTTGGCAATCTCGTCTCCGTTCCGAACTGGTCCCAGATCTGGTTGAACGAAGGCTTCGCCAATTATGCTCCGGCCTTGTGGCAGGAACGTATCGGCGGCTCGGCTGCATACATCCGCTATATGCAGTCTCTGGACTCCAATGACTTCGATGGCCCGCTTGTCCTGCGTGACTCGCTCGACGTCGAGCACATGTTCACGCACACCACCTTCAACAAGGGTGCGTGGGTCATTCACATGCTCAGGCATGTCGCCGGTGAAACGGCATTTCATCGCATGCTGCACATGTATCTCGAGGAATTTGGCAATCACGCGGTTACGACTGCCGGTCTCCAGCACGTTGCGGAACGCGCGTCGGGTCAATCGCTACGGTGGTTCTTCAAGGAGTGGGTGTACGGTGCAGGCAGGCCACGCTATACGATGGATTGGCGCGCAACGGCGCGCGGAGCTGGCTCCAATGTAATCGTGACGATCCGGCAGACGCCAGAGACGCCGCTCTTCCGGATGCCGCTCAATGTACTCGTTGAGCAGTCGACGGGCGACACCACCATCGTAGTGCGTGACACGCTGCGCTCACAGCAATTCCGATTTCATGTTTCAGGACGACCGACTGCCGTGGTCCTCGACCCTGATCACTGGGTCCTGCGCGATTCGACGGCGCTTCAGGCGGAAGTGCACTAACGACCATTCCGAAAGCCCAAAGGAAATGATCCATAGCTTGCTCGGGTGGCTCCACACGATTGCGGCAATTGCAGCGCTGGCACTAGGTGCCCTCATCTTGTCTCGCAAGAAGGGCACTCGCAGCCATAAGATCATTGGCTACAGCTACTCGGGATGCGTGGCAGCGATGGTGCTATCTGCATTTGGCATCTATCGGCTCACCGGAAGCTTCAATGTGCTGCATCTCTTCGCAGTCGTGAGCACCGTTGCCCTCATGGGGTCTCTCTTTCCGGTGATCACCAACGGCCGCGAAATGAATGGCTCGCACTTCACTACCGGTTCACCAGCTGGTCTTATGTTGGGCTGTTGAGCGCTGCGGCGGCGGAGCTCGCGGTTCGTGTGCCAACAGCCCCGTTCTGGGGAGCCGTTTTTGCTGGGAGCGCAGCGGTGTCGATCGTCGGCGCTCGCGCGATATATGGTTTGCAAACCCGCACACTAGCCAAGATCAGGAACTCCCGAATGGGATGAATTCTTAGGTGGTCAATCCCGGACTATTCGGGAACAGCGCAAGAAATCGCTGAATCATGACTGAAGGGTCGTCATCACGTCAAAGCGCGTTCGTGGTGATCAGAAAAGGCAGACCCGTGAACGGGACATAGCGCAAGCCAGTCGGGCGGAACTCACGCATCGAAGCGGGTACGAGCCCTAGCCCGACGCGTGCCGAAACGAGACTTACCGGCGTGTGCAGCTGCGCGGCGTCCTGAATGGGCGGCCCTTGAGCGCCGCGGCGGCCCATGCACCTCGTACGGCCTTGTGCAGCCCCAGCGCCAGGTACCTCCGGGGGGAGGACAAGAGGTTCCGGCCGCGAGGCGCGACGGAGCTGCTGAGCGACCTTGGTGCGTGTGTCACCCGACGCTGCTTCGATCTTTCGTGAACAAGAGAAAATCGGTGGGGGCAGGGATCCCGCCTAACTGACGAATCTGGCTGGCGATTTGTCCGCGGTGATACGTTGCGTGGTTCACAACATGTATCAGCATGTCCAGCGTGCCCACGGTCGCCGACTTGCCGCTTTGGTTCCGGTATTCGAATGTGACGTTTAGGGACTCATCACTGAGATCAGCGAGGAAGGCCGCCTGACCCTCCCATACCGGCAACCAGGCGGTGGTGATCGCCGCTACTTCGGCGGCAGCTCCAACCGACGATAGCGCAGCGGGCGCGCGTCCAAGCCACCGATCGAGCCAGAGACGCTCCACTCCACGAAGGTGATCAATTGTGCCGTAGAGAGAGCCGAAGCTCCCGGCAAGCGTACGATGCAGATCTTCGCCGCTTAGTTCCGCAGCAGCGGAGAGCAGCCGCTCGGTTGCCCAGCGGCTGTAGGCGTACAATCGTTCAAGATCAGATACTCGCATTCATGTTTGCGGGTTGATGTCGTTGCGGAAAGTGAAGCATGCCCACGCGTCGCGAGCACTGCTATCGCATTATTGCGCAGGTGAGCCCCCCAATCGGTCAGCGGGAGAGGTGGAAATCGTGAAGCGAAGCCGCGTTGAAACGACTCAACCTATGAGTATTGCGAGACCCTCATTCCACAGGGTCGTCAAGAGCGTTGCAGCGTTCGGTATGTCTTTTATCTCGCCGCAGCCGCGTCCCGCGTACAAGGCCATCGCGTCAATATTCCCCCGCATTGTATTGAGCGGAATCGTATCGTCGTAGCGAGGTACTTGAGTGCCGTTCTGAGTGGCAGCGAGCATATCACCTTCACCAGGTCGGCTGCCGTGCGGGGGTGATCCCGCAGCCTCCCATGCTTCCAAGGTTTCGTTCCGTAATACCCGGTGCATGGCATATGGCCAACCTCCATCGAAGCAGACCGTTAGAACGCTGTCCTGACTCGTCGAACGGACCAATGCAGCCTTGTAGCGCTCGTGCGCCAGACTCTCCGTCGTCGCCACAAACCGTGTGCCGAGCATGGCCCCACCTGCTCCGCTCGCGAGCACGCGCGCGACGCACTTGCTGTTCGCCAAACCTCCAGCGGCGACGACAGGAGGCATTCCCTCAGCTGACGCAACCTCTCCCAACAAGTCGTCGAGCGGGCGCGATGCCTGTACGTGTCCTCCGGCTTCGACGCCTTGGCAGATGATGAAGTCGGCACCTGCATCACGCGCCACCAGTGCGCCGCGGAGGGTGGCGATTTGTACACCTACTCTAGCCTGGGCGGAGTGGACCCGCTTTACATACGGAGTTGCGTCGCCCCATGAGAATGTGACGATGGGAGCTCCCGCGTCCAATGCGGCATCGAGGCAGAGGGGCAGGCGCGCGAGCGCAAAGTTCACCTGGAATGCTTCGCGCGTCCGTGTTCGCACCGTTTTCACGAGTGCGGCGGCGTCCCTCGTGTGCGTCCACGTTAGCGCAAGCGCTCCCAAGCCGCCCGCATCGCTAACCGCTACCGCTAGCTCAGGTCCAGCGCTTCCTCCGATCGGAGCCTGCAGAATCGGAATGCGAATTCCCAGAACGGTAGTAAGACGTGAGATTGCATCAGCGATTCGAGCAGGGATGATCATCGATGCAGCTGGAAACTGTAGAACAATGCTTCGCGCGATTGCGGGTGCACTACGCTCTGGGTGCGGACGGGCTGCGACCCGCGGCGCGGCAGCGGCTTAGCGCACAATGTTGATCGCGACCGCAGGAGTGATCGAGCGCGCCGTGTGCTTCGTGGCAGGAATGAAGCGCGTGCCGAAAAGTACCCCAAGGTTGGAGGTCCAGCTGTACTCGATCGCAGGCGCAAAGGCCAGAGCGTAGCCCGAGCCTGAATCGAAACGAATGCTCCGCGAGTCGTTGGCAGTCACCGGATCGTCACTCTGAAATCCCGACACACTGGTCTTCCAATAGTGATTGTACTGTGCGTCGAGAGCGAGCACCCAACTGCGCGAGAGACTGTACTCAGCGGAGACGCCGCTTGCGAAGACGGCGCCGGGCTTGGCAGTGCCACGAAAACCGGCTCCAGTGCCGTACACGCTCACGTCTCGAACTGCCACGTCATTCGACACGCTCTGCGTGAGGTTGAGGCGCATGCGAAGAATTCGGTGATTCGGAAGCCAGTAGTACGACTGTGCGTAAATCGCGACTGACGAGGTGTAAGCTCCACTCCCCATTCCGTCGCTTGGCCGCTTACCGAGCTGATCGAACTTTCCGGTCGGGAGCGTCTCCTGAAACACGACCGCCGTGATCGGAATCCAGCTGCCCTTACGGAACTGAGTTAGGCGATAGGTGGCTTGCACCTTGAGATCGCCAAGCTGCATCCCGGAGCTGCTCGAGCCGTCGTCGGGCTTGTTCCAACCTGTGGTGATGATGGAGCCAAGCGTGAGTCGGTCCGCCACTCCAACCAGTGCGTACGTGAGTGTGCCAAATCCCTGGGTATGCGCGGCCATCACATCGAAAAAATACGGTTCGATGAGGATGTGCCCGGGCGGCAGTGTGTTGGGAGAAGCCGCGAGCATCGGCCCGGTCCACCATGCTTGATCGAGCGCCTGGTCCGCGCTTGACGAATCACTACGTTGCTGCGCGAGAACCGCGAGCGGAAACAGGAGAGCAGTAATACCACACTGCAATCGGCGAAAAAGCCGGCTCCGCCGCGTGCGAACGGAGGCGCAGACGTTCGAACGACGAAAGTCAATGTCGCTCCCTCGTGCGTGCGACGTAGTCATCTCTGTCGTGTCACTCCGCTCACCGCAGGCGAACGATTCGGGATTTGGTGGAGCGAACGTATGCAAGCGGGTAGAGCCACTTGACGTAGGTCTCGAGGATGAGGCCGACCGCGTGGCGCATCGTCCACCCAATCCTGCTCCATGTAGCAGCGGACTTCTTCTTCGGGCGTTTGCTCATCGCACGCACCGTCGGTCGCGCTTGATGTACCTCGAACCTCTTTCGCGTACCTCGCCCATTGCGTACGGCAACTGCATGAGGTTTGCGATTCAATTCTTCAGCGAATAGGCCGAACTCTGCGAGGCATCCGGGGAACGGTCCGATTTGGTAGTGCCAGTCTGCAGAGTCACGCATGCGGTGTCAGCACGGGTCTGTGGAAATTGCGCAGCGCCGATACCCTGACCAGGGCACCGCTCGAACAGCCATCGCTGCTTTCTCAGTCACGTGGCGCGGTTCCGACGCGGAGGAGTCCACGAGATCTGCAGCAACATGTCAGGCGAATTGCGATCGTGCTGTCGCGATCTTGCACTTGTTCACCGATGATCGAGGCATCCGCAGAATTCGGTGTATGCGGATCGCGAGTCGTCAGCTAAAGCTGTGCGGCAGCTACCAGAGTGACCACTTAGCGAACGCGTCACGGTCAAGCAGCGCAAGATTGTAGGAGCGGCCGGCTGCGGGGATCCACATTGTGCACACGACGAATCGCTAACGACGCGTGCTGTACGGGCACGGCATCGATTCCCCCATCACGTTTCCACAAGAGATCAGTGCCTTACGCCGCAATGTTTGCTGTAGGGACATTCATGTGCGCAGCATGGCGGATGGGGAAGATAAGTTCGGACAGGTTTCTCATCCGCTCGGCGTTGCAGTGGTTTCCCCGGAAAGCTCTCCGAGAGCGCGGAATATCTGCGTGCTCACGGGCGATGCGCCTCAGTAGCCAGCTCGCCGAGCAACGCGCGGCGAATGGAACGCGGCGTCCTGCCGGCACGGTCGGGCAAAACTCGCTGGCGATCATGCCTACGAATAACCAACCCGTAGACTGGGTGGTCTCTCACCGCGTGCGGACGAATCCATACGTTTTTGACCGAGTCGGCTGGGAGGGCGAACGAGTGCCCATCGCTCCCGTCCTGCGGCGACCAGTAGTAGTTCCCAAAGCGAGTGGCACTGCGTTAGACCGGGAAGAAAGCACACGGAGCTCGCCTCAGCGGATGCAGGCTTTCGAGTTTCGTGTTGAGAGGACTCTCGCGCCGCGACCAGAGTGCTCGCTTACTTGATGAATACAGGATCTCCGATTCGTACAGAACCCGGAGACACCGGCACGCCGTGAAATCCCGCCATATTGTTTCGACTGATGACGATGGTTCATAACTCGTCCGGAGTTGCCGGACCGCCGAACGGATCCATGTTCACCATACCGCATCGCTTATCGCAGTCCGTCTTTACAATGGCAGGCCCATTCTGCGGGTCCCGGAGCGAAGCGTGCGGCCAACCCAAGCATCTAAGGGGGAACGAGGCGCCAGCGAAAGCTCCTTCCGCAGTTCACCACGGTACACTGATCCCACAATCCTTGTAGCACGCACTCTGCTCGCCGAAAGACATTCGAGCGCATGCCTGCGGCGCGAATCTCGGCTAGCGTGCAGTCGCTGGGCATGGTCGTTATGGATGGAGACTCGCGAGCCGAAGAATGGCCTCGCGCACGAGCTGGCTGATGTCGTCCGGTTCTGTACGCGGGTTGACAATGCAGGCGCGCAACCACAAGCGGCCGCGCAGTACGGTGCTGGAAAGGAAGGTCTGACCGCCGAGCTGCATTGCACGCAGCAACGCGCGATTGATCGCATCGGTGTCTTTGCCGTTGTCATTCGGTGGCGGCAATGCGGGGCGTGCGCGAAAGCACACGATGCTCATTTCCTGAGGTTCCCAGACTTCGAACGCCGGGAGTTCTCGCAACCGCGAAGCGAGGGCGCGAGCCATCGTGATATCGTGCTCGATCAGCGATCGATATCCATCGGTGCCGAATGTCTTGAGCGCCATCCATACCTTCAGCGCGCGGAATGGACGCGTTTGCTCTATGCCAAACTCACTGAACCAGGGTAGACCCTGCACGCCGCTCTCATCGCCATCTGTGCGCAGGTAGGGAGGAACGAGGCTGAACGTCGAGCGCAAGTTCTCCGAACTGCGCAACGCGACGAAGCCCGCGTCGACCGGCACATAGAGCCATTTGTGGGGATCCATCGCCACGCTATCTGCCAGAGCGAGGGAGGAGAGCGCGTCGCGATACTCAGGTGTGAGAATGGCTGGGGCACCGTACGCGCCATCGATATGTAGCCACACTTCGTGTTGCGCACACACCGCTGCGATCTCGCGCAGCGGGTCGATGGCACCCGTATTCACGGTGCCCGCGGTGGCGATGACAGCGATCGGGACTTTGCCCGCGGCATGATCCTCGGAGAGCAGCGAATCCAGCGCCAATGGATCAATGCGAAGCGCGCGATCCGTCGGGATCTGCCGGAGGTTGTGCGAACCGATACCGAGTATTTCGATCGCCTTCTGATGGCAGCCGTGACCTTCCGTGCTCTTGTAGACGGTGAGCTGCGGAAATCGCTTGCCACTCTCCGTCGACTGCATCCCGAGTTCGCGTACGTCCCAGCCTCGCCGCTTACACGTAGCAAAGCGAGCGGCAGTCAGCGCGACAATGGCAGCCGACGAGGTCCCACTCACGAACAGTCCTTTGGCTGTTCCGGGCAAGCCGAGCATTTCGATCAGCCACGAGGCGACGGCCTGTTCAACGTAGACCGCGGCGTGATTGCCTCCGGCGACGCTCGGGTTCATTCCCGCTGCCAACGCATCGGCGAAGACGCCCACGACTGCGGGCGGGGAATTCACCCAGCCGAAGAAACGCGGGTGGCCGTTGCCGAATGGGTACGGCAGAACATCGCGCGTGAGTTCGTCGAGAATGGCCTCGACGCTCTGCCCGCTGGTCGGCAGTGGTGCCGTCCGGATCGCCGAAGCCAGCGGAGGCGGCATGGGCCGAAACACGGGACCATCAGGCAACGTCACGAGGTGATCGGCGATCATGTCGACGACGCGACGGCCGACGTTCCGTATTTCCTCGCGGCTCCACTCGAACGGCCACGCGGAGTCAGCCACCATCACGGCGGGAGAGTGCCATTTTTCCGCAGCTTCCAATCATTGCGATGTCCCGTTGTCTAATCAATCCACGCACAGGTGCTTGGGTCACTCGGCAACACCATCAAGCCGCCAGTGGCTGAAGCTGCGAGCGTTCGAGAGGCGCGCTGCCTGTCACTGATTCTGACTTGCGAATGACTCCCCATCACTGCACGGGAATGTGGCTGGCAGCGTGAGCGAAGCTATCACGAAGTTGCGTTCTCCCTGCAGGCGCACCTGGTCGGCGCCCCAACGCATTTTCTCCTAGTGGACGCAACGGTCTTAGACGCAAGATCCTGATAGGCTGGCGAAGGAGCGAGAGCCACATTCAGGCACTACGTCCTGCGAATGCGGCGAACCGAAGCGGACGCTTGATCAACGGATTAAGCAGAGCTGTGGCAAGGGCCCGTGAGCACGTTCCACCGGAGGATGCGGACCCCGTACGAGTTTGCCAGTCAACGCCGGAGTCGAGGTAGTCTGTGACGTCTGTTCCCAGCGAGATCATCGTCGTCCCCGCGGTGTTCGGGTCCTTGGTGGTGCTGTTCAGAACATGGATACGACACAAGCAGTGGATGGCGGCACTTCCGCGCGGGACAGCCGCGTCGGCGCCACTTGAACAGCGCGTTCAACGCATCGAGTCGGCAGTGGAGGCGATCGGCTTGGAGATCGAGCGAATTGGAGAAGGGCAACGCTTCGTCACGAGACTGCTCACTGATCGCGCCAGTGTTACCCAGTCCGATCTCGGGGGAGGCTCCTAGCTATTACTGGTCGCGCAGTGGAGCCCGGGCGTCGGGGAGCCCCGGCGCGGCGTGTGAGCGAGTCCGGGCACGGACTCCTATCTGAACCTTCCTCGGGCCTCATTGAGTGTGACCGCAGCACACTTCCTCTGCTATGCCAATCACCATCCCAGCAGCGTAGCGCGCCTCGTCGCAAACGCGCGACTAAGGATGCTGTGCCCACCGTCACAGGCCTCGGACCTGATACTCGCGGATCGTACTGTCGCGCTGTTCTTCGAGGGAACAGGCTATCGCACCCGCGTCAGCTTCGAACTCGCAGCGCGCAGCCTCGGTGCCGAGTCGGTGCACGTTCCCGTGCAGTTGGGGCAGGCGGAGCCAACGAAGGACACGGCACGAGTTGTGGGCGAATGGGCTGACATTGCGGTCATTCGCACCGCACATCACGAACTACTACTTGAGTACGCAGCCTGGTCGCCAGTTCCGGTGATTAATGCCATGACGGACCGGCTACATCCGTGCGAGGTGCTCAGCGAAGTTGCTACCGCCTTGAACGTGCTGCAGTCGACGGAGCCGCTGTGCGTGGCGTTCGTAGGCGGGACCGGGAATGTCTGTCAAAGCTGGTTCGATCTCGCGTCACGCTTTCCCCTTCACCTCACGCAGGTCTGTCCTCCGGGATACGAAATCCCTCATGCAGCGCTCACGCATGCTCGGGAAACTGCGGCCGGTCGCCTGCGCGTCACGCACGACCTCGTAGACGGTCTCCACGACGCTGACGTCGTCTATACGGATACCTGGTGGCGCTCGAAAGCACGAGGGCACTCGGACACGCTGCAACGCGAGGAGACGCGCTACCAGGTGACTTCGACGGTCATGCGGCTCGCGAAACCCGACGCGATCTTTCTTCACGCCATGCCCGCGCATCGGGGTGCAGAGGTGACCGACGACGTGTTCGAGAGCGAGCAATCACAGGTGTTTCGGGCGAAGCGCAATCTATTGCCTGCGCATGCCGCCCTACTCGCGCTCGTCGGAATCGGGACCCTGTAAGCCGGTCTCACAAACGATGACGCTCTGCGGACTTGCCGGCGCCGGATTACATCTGGGACATAAGGTAGGCGCTTGGACGCAAGAAGGTGATAGCCGGCTTGTGACGCGGTGTAGATCCTATCCTTAATTCGCGCGCGGGCCCGCGAGTCTGGGGCGGCGCATGCGACAAACCATTCGATCTTGTAAGCATCCGCCACCGCTGGGTGAGCCTCGAACACTGCTCGCGGCGACTGATGCCGAACAATGTTCCGCGTTCGCTCCTTCTTTCCCTTCAAGGTCACACATGTCCGACGCAATTCGCACGCCCCAGGTTCTCGGGGCGATCAGGGTACGTCCCGTCACGAGCGACGATTTCGAAGTGTGGAAGAGCATGTGGGATGACTACAACGCGTTCTACAAACGCGTGGGACCGACCGCCCTACCCATGGAGATAACGGACGCCACGTGGGTTCGTTTTTTCGATGGATATGAACCCATGCATGCAATGATCGCGGAGCTTGATGGCGCAGCGGCAGGTCTCGTACACTACCTGTATCACCGCAGCACGATACATCTCGGTCCTGTTTGTTACCTGCAGGATCTTTTCACGGTCGCGCGCGCGCGGGGGCGCGGTGTTGGAGGGGCGCTGATCCATGCGGTGTATGCGCGCGCGCAGGTTGAGGGAGCGCGGCGCGTATACTGGCAGACTCACGAAACAAACATCGTCGCAATGCGACTGTATGATCACGTGGCAGACCGTTCCGGATTTGTTGCGTACCGCAAAGGCAGCTAAGTCATGCGGCGAGGATCGAAGCAGGGTACTCGCGGAAGCGTCTCCAGTCACGATCGGCCACGCGTGGTAGCGCGTCCCATGCACTCTCTTCTGCTGTCACGTGTCGTGTCCGGGCGACCGCTACCGGGAGAGTACGCAGAATATCAGGCTACGGATATTTCCGCAGTGGTCGGCGATGATATCGTAGAAATCCTGGCGCTGCAGGAGGAAGCCGTCTACGAGCTGCTCGCGAACCGTTCCGAGCTCGACGTGAATGGACGACGATATGCGTCCGGAAAATGGACCGTCAAAGAGGTGCTCGGGCACCTGGTTGATGACGAACGCATCTTCGCATACCGCATGCTGTGCATTGCGCGTGGCGACCCGTCGCCCTTGCCCAGCTTCGACCAAGACGCGTATCAGCGACACGTACGTTTTGAAACGCACTCTCTTCCTGAGCTGCTGGCCGGCTACAGCGCGGTACGATACGGCACTCGAATCCTGCTCGCATCGTTGGAGCGAGATGATTGGCTTCGCCGCGGCACGGTCAGCGAGTACTCCGCTACGGTGCGTGGTCTGGCGTTCCATATCGCCGGACACGAATTGCGACACCTGCGCTCGTTGCGCGACCGCTACTTCAGCGGAGCTGATCGCGCGGACTGAGGAGCGGCGCGAAGGGGCGCGGGTCGGCTCATCGCAATCGTCCCCGGAAATCGTCACCGACGTGATTTGAGCGTCACCCAATCTCATTGAGAATGTGACGGTCCTGTCCCGCTGCTACGTACCCCGAGCGGCGGACCCGAAAGAATGGCGCGCCCTCAAAGCACGAGCCGATTCTGGCCTATACGACATCGTGATATCTGGCACTAGGAGTGGGCCAAACTGTAATTCAGCCTTCCGATATACGGGCGCGTGACGCGCCGCGGGTGCCGGTCCTCTGATGTCGTCTTCGCTTCGGTCTCATCAAATCACACTACGCCATGCTGACCCCGTCCCGCTCAGTCGCTCAGCGGTCTGTTGCTGAGCGCACCTCGTGTACACGACCGGGGCATGACAACGCCAGTCGCCTCCCGACAGAGCCGCATCTCGGATTGCATGCACGTTGTCGCACACCCCGATCCTGCCGCACGTCACCTCACGCGCTAAGCCACGAAAGCGCGGGAACGTTCTCCGACAGGGACGCGACCGGCTGCGAGACGCGAAGCATTGTTGGGGTTGCGGAATGGCATTGCACTGGGAATGACGTTGAGTCCAGTCTGCAGTCCGCGGAACTGTCGCCTACCACGTATGATATCGTGGTCACTCGTCGCGGAGCTTATGTGCGGCATTGCGACGGTGACCACGTGCTCTCGCACTGCGGCGTCGCGACCTTCTGGCATCCCGACTCTGTGTATCGCGTCAGTCATCCGATAGCCGGAGGAGACGTGTGCTCTGTGTTCCGACTTCCCGCCGAAGGGGTCCGGGCGATCATGCGCACCTATGATCCGGCCGTGAAGGATCGGGAAGTGCTGCGATTCCCGGCCAACGCGGTGGTGTTGGATGGTCTCAGCTACCTTGCGCATCGAGTCGCGATCGCGAAGGCCAACTTGCCCGCTTCAGTGGGATCGAACGGCAGAACAAACGTGGCACCGAGCGAACTTACGGATCCCCTCGCGCTCGAAGAATCTGCCGTTGCGTTCGTGCATGCCGCGCTTGCTCGCGCGACTGCGGTCTCATCACACGTGCAGCGCCAGAGGCGCATGGGTGTTGCCGAGGCCAAGAATCGGTATGCAGCGGACTACGCACAACGGGTGCACGAGGTGATTGCGCAGCGATTTCACGAGCCGGTGACCTTGAACCTCATCGCGACAGAGGTTGGATGCTCTCCATACCATTCTCAGTCGGCTCGTCATGGCCCACGAGGCCGTCTCGATCTACAATCTAGTCCTCAAACTCCGACTACGCGCGGCCTTGGATCGGGTCCTGGGATCCGCGGACTCACTGAGCGCCGTCGCACTCGATAGCGGTTTCGCCTCCCAGAGCCATTTCGGCGACGCATTTCGACGCGAGTTTGGCGCTGCACCCGGCGTACTGCGACGTAGGTGCCGCATGACGCCCCGAACCCTCATTCATCGACGGATGCCGCCGCGTCCCACTCAAGCGCCGTGCCGTGAGGCGGCAGTTCATGAGGGGCGTGACGGGTCCAGCGTAGCCCCACAACAGAGCGCACATGCTGGCATTCGGCCATGTTCCGTGCCGCACAAGAGATGACCATGTGAGTCACCATCGGAGCACCCCGGAACCGCTAGCGAGCTGCGAGAATGTTTCCCAGCGTTCGGATTCCGTGGCGCAGACTACCCGGTGTGAACGGAGCAAATCCAAGTATCAAGCCGCCCCGGCTAGGCGGCTCCATGCAATAGCGAGATAGCGGTGCCAGCTCCAGTCGCATTGCCAAGCCCTGTCGTGCGATCTCCTGATCGCTTACTCCGGGTGACAACCATGCACAGACGTGTAACCCGCCGTCCGCCGGACCGAGAGTCAGCACGCCTTGAGGCAACTCTGCCACCGCGTGACACAATGCGTCGCGCCGTGCTTGGTAAAGAACACGCATCCGACGCACATGGCGAGGAAAATTTCCGTCAGCAATGAAATCAGCGAGCGCTGCCTGTTCGAGGAGCGGACCGTGCCGATCGGCGCAGAATCGTGAGCGCGTCAGCCGTGCAATGAGCCCTTCGGGGGCAATGAGATATCCGAGGCGCAGAGAGGGGAACATTGTCTTGCTGTACGTGCCAACATAGAGAACCCGCTGACCATCGCTCAATCCACGGAGGGACTCAATCGGACGACTGCCATATCGAAACTCACTATCATAGTCGTCCTCTACGACCCAAGCGTTCGAATCTCGGGCCCAACTGAGCAACTCCAATCGGCGCGGGAGCGACATGGTCATGCCGAGTGGATATTGATGAGACGGAGTGACGTAGATCAATCGCGCATCCGGGGCGCGACGGATGCCCTCTTCCACGCTGATGCCTTCTCCATCAACGGGCACTGGCACAACGCGTGCGCCGGCCGCTTCCATCGCTCGCCGCGCCCCCGGGTATCCAGGGTCCTCCAGCCAGACGCGTTCCCCGGGCTGAATCAGCTCTGTCGTGAGCAGGTCGATCGCTTGCTGTGCGCCGTTCGTGATGAGTATCTGCTGCTGTGTACACGAGATCCCGCGTGCCGTGGTCGCATACTCCGCTACGGCATGACGCAGCCGGGCCAGTCCTTGAGAATCACCGTACGCCGCAAGCGCCGCCCCAGATTTTCGAACCCGGCGGTTCAACAGTCGCGCCCATGTGTTGTAAGGGAACAGGTCGACTGCGGGGAGTCCGGTGCGAAAGGGTCGCGGAGATCCCCCGATGCCATGAACGAGTCGAGGCTGTCCAACGAGATCGTCTGCTCCCAAATAATCACGCGAAGGGGGCGCGCCATCGCGCACAGGCATTCTTGGTGGCCTGCCGTTCGCTCTGTTGCGTCAGGCGCCTTCTGCTCGCGTTTGTCGACCTGCGGGTGGAATCCGGGGGGCGTTCGACCAGCAGGAGCTCGTCTGGGAGGTTTCGAGAGACGAAGGTGCCCGACCGCTCCCGAGTTTCGATGTACCCCTCAGCGCGTAGCTGTGCTAACGCAGTCACCACTGTCTGTCGGGCAACCATCAACTCGGCCGCGAGCAGACGTGCCGGCGCGAGTTGCATCCCGCGAGGCAAGTGCCCGGCGGTGATGAAGGATCGCAGACCTTCGTAAATCTGCCTATGCAGCGGGACGCTGCTGGTCGTGTCAAGTTGCAGCGACATGAGCGGTACGCGTGACACGGATCGGGGGCTCACGGAGCACGTCGCGCGCACGCTCTGTGACCTTCCGCGCGGCACTTCCGAGGACGAGTCGGGCTCGTAGCGCTGTCCTCACCTCTCGTGGGCCTAGACATTAGAGCCCCTATTGTTCTGAAGCTTTCGCGCATGTCTCCGCAGGGGAGCGGCGAGCCGTTTCGGCCCAATCGGACGTGCGGCAGTCGGAGCGACATTAGGTCGTGGGCCCAGCTGGCGTCGCGCGTGAGAAGGCAAGGTAGGCGGCGGAAGCCTGTTCACTTCCGCCTTTCCGCGCGAAAAACGCGAGCCGTCCGCGGCGGTAGCTACCACAGAGCGCCACATGCGCCGGAAAATCCGCAATGCTATCTCTCAACGACTGGCCTCGTGTGTTCTCGTAGGTGTCACTCTCTGGGCGTGTCGTCGATGAGCGCTCTTGCTCTGATTCTTAAATCACGCAGCGTCGGCACTGCGCCTGCACGTCCTCGTTGTCTTGCCGTGAGGATCCAGCGCGTTCATGCCCATCGGCTTCTGCACGCAATAATCCTCTGACGTTCTCTCGGGCGGCCTCCCTGTCCTAAGTTCGCCGCTATCGAGTCTCTCTCATGATCGTGAAAAACACGAGGTTCTGCTGTGCTCTTACCAATTACGAGCCGTTCGTAGTGTCCTGATGTGCGCAGTATGATGCGCAGCATGCCAGCTGTAGACGCTCAGCAGATCGTCGACACACTTGGCCAAGTTCGGGGTGCCGGACGCATTGGGCATACGCCTCTTCAGGAAATGTCTTCAGTAGAAAGTCCAGTCGCCGCTGCAAGCCCTCGAAGAGTGCCAGCGACGGCTCGATGGGCCCATGTCGCGCATCCGCAAGCTGCGCCCAACTCTGTTCCTCAAGAGCTGACACAACCGGATTGTCCTCCGCCAGCGCCGATCGAATCCGTGCGGCGAAGAACGAGTGGCTATCAGCGAGGTGGTGGACGATCTGTCGAATCGTCCAGCCTTCGGCGCGATACGCCGTGTCGAGTTGCGCATTCTGAGAGATCTGCCACCGCACTCCTGAGTGCGTGGGGTGCTGACGCAAGCAACCGAACAAGTGCGAAGCGAACTGCTGAATCGAGGAGCACCGGAACCGTGGGCTGTGGCCCGATCGGGTACCGCACAGGATCAAGAGAGACGGTGTGCATGTGATGCTCCTGGCGGCTACTGTATGTGAGAGACCCAGCACGCTCAGTGTGCGCTGGGTTTCCGTTGATGCAGATCGGTAGTGCAGCGCACGAGAATGCTGCACCGCACTATCGGGCAGAATACCAGACCGTTCATTGAACGCTGTCGCGATCTTGCGTACCCGGAAGCTGCCTGACAGAGAACCACAGGTGACGCAGTGCTCGGGCGACGCAATTTTCCAGTAGCCGAGCGCAACGCACAGAGTCACGTTTGGAACACGTGCGCAGACGCGACAGGGAGATCGATTGCACGCACACGCATCGTCCTCTTAGCACAACCAACAGATGCAGCAATTCATTTCGAGTTTCCGAACTCTCGGAGGCGACCCGTGCGTCCCACGCCAGTCAACCTCCCTCCGGCTGAATGTTTATGCGTAACGCTTACGTGCATGGGTACGAGCTGAGCGAGAATGATCGCTTACACTATCAAGCGGCCACTCTCGTCGAATTGCTTCATGCGGATACTTCGTTTGCGATTGGCAATACGGTGCTTGAGGTGGGGTGTGGCACAGGAGCCCAAACCGTCACGCTGGCACGACGCAGTCCCGGCGCGCGATTCACCTCAGTGGATATCTCCCGCGACTCACTGGCAGTGGCGCGACAACGTACGGAGGGAGCGGGGATCACGAATGTCGAGTTTCTAGACGCTGACATTTTCAATTTGCCGTTCGGCGCCGAGACGTTCGATCACGTCTTCGTTTGTTTTGTTCTCGAGCACTTGTCGAGCCCGCTCGCGGCGCTGCAAGTGATGCGAGGTCTGCTCAGAACTGGTGGTACCATCACCGTGATTGAGGGAGATCATGGGTCAGCGTACTACCATCCGCAGAGTGCAGCCGCGAATGAAGTCATCCGGTGTCAGATCGAATTGCAGAACGCCGCAGGTGGTAATGCGTTGATCGGTCGCGAACTGTATCCGCTACTGGTACGCGCCGCCTTTGAAGCCGTGCACGTCTACCCGTGTCCTGTCTACGTCGATGCGAGCAGACCGGACCTCGTCGACGGCTTCACGCGACGCACGTTCATTGCAATGATCGAAGGTGTGCGCGCGCGCGCAGTCGCGCACGGTCTGATCGACGCCGACCGCTTCGACGAAGGGGTCCGTGATCTGTACGGCACGACCGAGCCCGGCGGGGTTTTCAATTATACGTTTTTCAAGGGCACCGGAGAAAGGGGCCGAGAGCCCTAGGATACTTGGCCGCAATCGTTGAACGAGCACCTCGCGCTCCTGAAGAACGGGGATGCCGGCGGCTTCGAGGGCGGTCCGAGCGACAGTGCAATCCGTGAACAGAAAGTGCGCGACGCCGCGCCCCTCGATGGTCCACGCCCCACCGCCTTCGATACTGACACCGACGAGGCCAAGGGCGGCTCCCACATCCGCCAGCGCCCTGTGCGGTCGCCGAGTAGGATTGTCAGATCCTTCATGTTGTGCTGTCCTCTGTCTGCAAAAAGGGGCGTCGGTGCAGATGGCGACCGCGCGTCGCGCGTGGACGTGTAGTCACACCCCCATTGCCATGATGCGTACAGTCCGTATTCCAAACGACCACGCTTAGACGTGCCACCACTTGGAGGGGAACTGAGCGCCCGAACGCGGTCTTACGTCATCGCGCTCCCTGCGGACCAAGCGCGGTACCTAGGTTCGAGTAAACTCCTATAGTTCGCGAAGACCTTACCGCGCGCGCACGGCGTGCCATTCGCGAGCAATATTCGAATTCGAACGTGCACGTTCCCATTCCCGTTCGCGCCTCCGACATTCCGCTCACGGGTCCGTGTGCGTACATCGTCCGCTGTTTACTTGCGTTCGGGAACGGCCATCCGTCGAAGCGCCGCACTGAAAAGACTTTGGACGTCAGCAAGACTAGTCGATGGGTCGTTGTTGTAGTCCATCAAGCGATGGCTATAGCTGCGCCCAGATGTTCGTTGGTCCAGCATCTCGCGCACGGCTTCCATCGCAGGTCGTCTATGATGGAAACCTTCCGTGACCTCGATTGATGCTCGTTGCATTGCACAGTAGATGCTCCAGCTGCGCGCGCTCGCTGGGCAGAGACGATTATCCTCACGGTTCCACACATTGACTGAGCGGAGAATCGCTGACGCTCGCTGAACTATTCGTCGGTCGAGATCGGACGGCGGCACCTCCCTTTTCACGTCAACAGTGAACTGAATGGTTCGATCGGCGACGATGAACGACCGGACTGCGTACCAGCCTTCTAGTGTTCGGAGCATCCCAGTGTGGTCGCGATAGAGTTCGAGTTCGACTGGTTCCGGATCATTCGGCGTCGATGCATTGCCCCGTGTAAACATTTCACCGGACCACACCGACGTCGGATTGGCTCCCGATCTCCACTTCCCCGTCCGGACCGCTCGCGCAGGCGAGAGCGCAAAGGATGGTACTTCGCCGAGCCATCTTCCACATGAACCTCGCCACCTGCCGTCACCAGTCTCGGTGAACACGCAACGTAATTCGAGAGAATCAACCCATGGCCTGACTGACATCAGCGGAGCCACGCGAGTCGTTGAAAGCGTACTTATCGCCAGCGCGGCCACAAGGAATATGGTCATAGCATGGCCCCCGCACTCGCGTGCACAACGAGCTCCGTCTTCAGGTCGGCGGGAGCAACGACTCCTCGTTTGCACGAAGCCGTACGACGGGATGTCATCTTCCCGGCACGGTACAAACGCGGTCGCCACGGCGAGGCTCCAAGAATGTTGGTCGAGTCGCTTACCTCGTTCTCGCCTTCACTAAACACGAGCGTCTGCGGTAAGCACCACCTCCTCGAGCACATTTCGGCCGCCGCCCTCTCGATCCGCCCACGTGAACTCTTCTGTAAGGCGCACTCGGCTGTCGGTTGAAATTTCTATTCGTGCCGTACCCTCTCCAGCTGCGAGACGGCTGCTGTTATCAATTTGTACAAACCAGAATTTCAAGACTTCGCCGTGCCGGAGACCGAGCAGTCGCCCCGCACGTATGGCCCCGCCATGGTATTCGGCTTCCACCATGCCGCCGTGTTCGTGGAACACGAAGCGGGTATCAGCGGACACGATTCCTGTTCCGACGCTCCGCATCACGTACATGCACCGACCATCCAGCGATGGAAGACTCATTTGGGTCCCCTGCTGGAATGAATTAGGATACGCTTCGTATGAAGTTCGTCAGGCATGAATGTGGTCCCAACAAAGGGGATGTACCCGCCAGAGGATCAGACGCGCCACTCACGAATGCAGCGACGAGCGAGTCGCCTCTGAAGGATGTCTCGAAGACCAGCCGGGGCTGCCCCGGGATAGTCGCGCAGTCGGTTCTGCTCTCCGCATTGAGAAGTTCGCATGGGAGTCTTGCGGTGCCGTACGAATCAGGCGGTCTTGAACGCCTAACGCGCGCCGAGGCCTTCTCGGTGCACTGGGGCAGCTGAGATCGGAGCAATCCGCATCACGGGCGCATGTGTGACAGGGAAATTCATCGAGTTTGCGATGAAGCAGAAGCTATGCGCCCTATCGTGCAGTTGCCGCGCCGCATCCGCATCTCCTCCCTGTGCAATCGTAACCTCGGGGCGCAAGATGACTCGAGTAAAGCGACCACTTCCCGACTCGTCTTCGAGCATTTCGCCTTCTGCACGGTCGACATAGTCCACTACCACAATTCCAGCGTCCGCACAAAAGTGGAGATAGAAGAGCTTATGGCACGCGGATAATGTGGCAACGAGCAGTTCCTCAGGATTCCAGCGTGCAGCCTCGCCGCGAAATGCTTGATCAGACGATCCCATGATCGGATGCTTCGCGCCGCCGGGCGCCTCAATCGTGTGGTTCCGCTCATAGGCGCGATAGTCAGATGTGCCCGTGCCAGTGTTGCCCGTCCAGGTCACGATGACGTTGTACGTGTGCTTCTTGGCGTTCACGCGTCCATTCAGCCGTTGAGGTGGCGAGAAAGCTTGGGGTATGCTACCCCTACGTTCTTTCTAGTGAAGTAAAGCCTAGGATCGAGAACGTTACGGGTCGCTCTCGGTGTCTGCTGTCACGTTCTTGCACTGCATCCATGCGCGACGTCGTAGACCGTGACGCATGCAGCTTGATGTGGCGCGAACGCAAGAAGGTGGTAGCAATAGCATGGCGCAACGCGTAGGCTCGATCGGTACACAGCTTCGCAAACGATAGCGCGTCACCGCAATGCGGGTGCGATCGGAAAGACGCGCAGGTCACACCGGCCTCGGAAGCACACATTGAGTCATGTACGATTCCAGGAGTGAAATCCTTGTGCAAATCAACGAGGTGGTACTGAAGCGATTCGACACACCGGACGAGACGCGAACGTTCGACAAGGGGCGATTCAATGTGATACGCATTGGTGGAATGACGCTTGGACGCGCGACGTACGAACCCGGCTGGAGATGGTCGACTCACGTCGGACCGCTCATGGGAACGCCGTCATGCTTCGTGGAACACGTCGGCCTCGTGGTCTCGGGGCAATGCACGGCAGCGATGGCAGAAGGCTCCGTAAGCGTCATGAAGGCAGGAGATCTTTTCTTCATTCCTCCCGGTCACGATAGCTGGGTCGTAGGCGAGGAGCCGTACGTCTCAATCCACTTCATGGGTGCCGAACAGTACGGCCAGCACTCATGATGTCACCCTCGCTCTGCCGCGCACGCGGTCCTTGATGCCTACCTCAATCCGGCCGGCTTCGCAAAGATAGAATGGCGCAGCGCACCTGCCTGACACACTGCTGTGAAATGACGCGCGCGCGCCTCGGTTGAGGTGCTTGTTGGAGCGGCGTAGTTGTGAACTGGCGATGATGTGAGCGCGTCTCCTGTGCGCTGTGCTCGCGCTCCGTCGTCGGTAGGACACCACGACGTTGTGCTCAGCGCCCCTCTCCCAGAGATACGGAGAGAGCTCAGCTCGCGAGTAGAGACTCTCCGCGCTTAGCCATCTGAGATCTCTTGGCTCGCAACGTTCCGCGAACATCGAGGGGTATGCCGATGATTAGACTCATTGCGCAAGAGGATAACGCGGCAGTCGCCCAAATTATTCGTACGGTAATGGCCGAGTATGGCGCCGTGGGCGCGGGACATTCGATCAATGATCCCGAAGTCAATGACATGTTTCAGGCGTACGCCGCACCTGGCTCCGCGTACTTCGTTGTCGTCGACGAGGGGACAGTCGTCGGCGGAGGCGGGATAGGTCCGTTGTCTGGTGCGGACGAAAAGGTATGTGAACTTCGGAAGATGTACATGTATGCTGGGGCTCGGGGGAAGGGAATGGGGCACCGTTTACTGGTCACGTGCTTGGATGCGGCGCGCGAGCTTGGCTATCGAGTGTGCTATCTGGAAACCTCTACACGCATGACCGCGGCTGCCCGGCTGTACGTGCAACACCAGTTCACACGACTAAACCACCCCATGGGAGCCACAGGTCACTCGGGAGCGGACGCCTGGTATGCTCGGATACTAGGTGGCTTGCCGCTTGACGGCTAAACGCATGTGGAAACGCTCAGCGGCGAATGCGTGGAGGCTAGGGTGCTGGTGCAAGAAAATCGAACGGGCGAGCGCTGACTCACAGGACTCTGGGCGCAAGTTGGCCGACTACCATGTAGACGAAGACGGTCCAGCTTTACCGCACCTGGATCGGTCGCTGACTCAGGTGGATAATTCTCGTGAGTATACTCCGCGAGAGCTGCTCACGCGCGCCATACGATTCAGGCTGCGTAGTGACAATGAAGCGTGCCTTGATTGCCCGCTGACACTGTCGTGAAGCTCTTATCGACTCGATCCGCCACTATACCGCGCGGCAGGAATCGGAGAGACCGCGTGCGATCGCCGCGTCCGTCGCGCTCGGTTCGCATCGTTTCCGACTCGCCCAAGAAAGTCCTTGTGCTTCAAGCAGGGCACTGGTCGCAAGTGGGCCGTGCCGAACGCGCTGAGCCGCCGTGTACGCAAGCATAGTTTTGTCGACGAGCAACAGGCTTCCGAGGAGCACTTCTCTGGACCCATGTCTTCTGCACGCGGTGGTCCTTGATGAAGGAGTGTCATCCCAAGAACGTGCGTGGAGCGCCGCCAGGCGCTAGTCCCGAGGCCACATACGCTCACGGCAAGGACGCATGCACTCGACAATCGATCCGCTCCCGTACCGGCTGGTTGAGCCGCTCTTTGCTGGAAGCATCGCGACTATATGCGACGTGACGTGTACGTGCCCGCGCTCGCCATGCGGTCCCGTCCGACATGCGCACGCCTACGAGCTTGTATTCGTCCGCGCAGGCGTTTTCCTGAAGCATCACTCCACTACCCTGCATCGAGAGCTCGCCGCCCAGCCCGCCCATGTCCTATTCTTTCGGCAGGGCGAATCGTACCGGGTGAGTCACCCAACAAGTCGGGGCAATGCATGTACGATCATTGCCTACAGCGCTGACACGGTGAGATCGCTTGCCGCCAAGTACCAAGTCCAAGAAGGCGCGAGCGAAAGCAACGAGTTCCCGTCAGCGCACGCCGTGCTGCCGCCGTCCGCTGTCCTGAAGCTGCAGCAACTTCGATTGCGATTGCGAGCGAACGCGCTTCGCGCGAGTGACGCAAGCGCTTCGGACGAGGCGCATGTGGAAACGGAAGTGCTTGAGTTGCTCCGCGTGGCACTCCGGGCTGCTCGGTCGAGTCGACTGCGTGTCCTCGCAGCCCCGTCCATTCAGATTTCGCGAGCAGCGGACATCACCGAAACAGTTAAAGAAGCGCTCGCGCGACATCCATTCGAGACGACCTCATTGCAAGACTTAGCTACTTATATAGGGATTTCACCGTTCTACCTTGCGCGAATTTTTAGTCGCGAAGTCGGTTTGCCGATCCACCAGTACTTGTTGCGTCTACGATTGATGAATGCTGTCGAGAGGATGTCCGACATCTCCCTCAACCTGAGCACGATTGCAGTGGATTGCGGCTTCTCGAGTGGAAGTCACTTCACCACCGCTTTCCGGAAGCTGTTCGGAACGACACCGACGCAGTGGCGAAGGCAAGCACTCTGCGGCTGCGCTTCTCACACACAGGGTAACTTTATTCATTCGCGTACGAGCGCCCCAAGCTCTGTGCGACAGTCTGTGTAGTCTCTGGTCAGCCATGACAGACTGCTTTCGAAGTTCGAGATACGGAGAGGGGGCGACTGCGGCGTGCGTATGCGAACAGCATCACTCCACGACCATCCACGTCCATAGTAGGTAGCCTTCCTCATCGCGGAGTTCTTTGTGCCTCGGCGCTCGGTCCCGACCAGTCCTCTCGTCGTGATCGACGACGAGGCCTCAACGCCGCTCTGGCGACAAATCTATGACCAGCTCCGCCAAGCGGTCGTATCTGGCCGGCTCCCCGCGGGCGTGCAACTTCCTCCGTCACGGGCTCTGGCGGAGGACTTGGTCATCTCTCGAAATTCGGTCACGGCCGCCTACGCTCAGTTAGCAGCCGAAGGGTATCTCCAACATCGCCAACGCCTAGGGACGTTCGCGGCGTCGGTTGTCCCAGATGTCCCCTCGCAGCCGCGCACAATTCAAGTAGCAACATCGACGACTCGTGCGAAGCGTAGCCCTCGCGCGACTCGGCGAACTTCCCTCTCGGCAACAGGGGAGACTTTCGTAGCTGCGGCGAAGCGTCTCACCGCGCCGAGCAGCGGTCGCATGAATAGTCATGGGCCGCCGCTCCCGTTCCGTATCGGAGATCCAGCGATTGACGCGTTTCCTGTTGCGTTGTGGTCTCGGCTACTCTCAAGACGATGGCGTGGCGGTTCGGTTCCGCTCGGGTACTCCGAGCCGGGTGGCGCCCAGCCTCTCCGAGCGGCTGTTGCTTCATATCTGAGCACATCACGCGCGGTCAGGTGCGACCCGAGCCAGGTGTTCATTGCGAGTGGTACGCAGCAAGCAGTCGATCTCGCGATACGGCTAATCATGTCGCCCGGTGATGCGGTGTGGATTGAAAGTCCCGGCTATCCGGGGGCACGCGCGGCGATTGAGGGCGCAGGCGGGACGGTCGTCGCTGTCCCTGTCGATAGCGAAGGGTTAGTGATCGAAAGCGGCATCCTCGCGAGCCCTCGTGCGCGCGCCGCCTATGTGACACCGTCGCATCAGTTCCCTCTCGGTGCGGTGATGAGCGTCGCGCGGAGGCTCGCGCTTCTGAACTGGGCTGCCGACGTAATGCCTGGGTGCTGGAGGACGACTATGACAGCGAATTCCGGTACGCGAGCCGCCCGCTCCCCTCGCTCCAGGGGCTTGATAACGATGGGCGAGTAATTTACATCGGCACCTTTAGTAAGACGCTTTTCCCCGGACTGCGGCTTGCGTACGTGGTTTCACCTCCAGGCTTGGTGGACGCGTTTAGTGCGGCATGTGCCCTCGGCGGCCGCTACGCACCAACGGACACACAGCTGGTTGTGACCGACTTTATCATTGAGGGCCACTTCGAGCGGCATTTGCGTCGAATGCGAAAACTCTATGCGTCCCGCCAAGAGGCGCTGGTAGAATACGCAGACGAGTTTCTCAGCGAATGGCTGCACGTGCCCACCAGTGCGGCGGGACTACATCTCGTGGCCTGGCCCAAGAGCACCAGAGTAGAGGCGACGGCCATCGCATTGTGCGCGTCGCGGGCGGGGGTCGAACTGGGCGTGCTCTCCGACTATAGTGATCTCGCGCTAGAGCGCGATGCAGTGCTGCTCGGATATGGTGCTTTCACGCCGCCGCAATTGCGCCAGGCGGCCGAGCAACTCGCACGTGCGCTGCGCCGCTTGCGACGAGCGGCCGCCAGTTCGCGTGGGTGAGCACAGAGCCGACTGATGTGAGCGTCAGACGCGATCGACGTGCGCGGCGTCGTCACGCTTGCTCCCTGGTCGGGTGCACAACAAATCATGAAGGAAGATTATCATTTGAGGCGATTGCCCGCATTCACGACGGGGCTGTCATGGCACCGCTGCCGGTGTGCACCCCAATTCTCTGCGTACGTGCATGCGCTTCGTAATCCGGGTCTAACCAACGCTGGCTAAACCGCATGTTAGTGCTTGCGATGCGGCCCATTCTGCAGAACCGCTGAGGGAAATCATGCTTCGAGGTATGGTGTGCTTCGCGATCGCCGCGGCAAGCTCGACTTTCTGGTCCACAGTGTGAAGTGATTCCTAGAGGGGGCCTGCGAGCATTGACCTCGCGATTGCTGATCGCTCGATTCGATATCACAATGTGGATGTGGCC
Organism: uncultured Gemmatimonadaceae bacterium; assembly: GCA_963792685.1. Classification (GTDB taxonomy): domain Bacteria; phylum Gemmatimonadota; class Gemmatimonadetes; order Gemmatimonadales; family Gemmatimonadaceae; genus FEN-1250. The sequence continues at coordinate 1,125,159 of CAWBWW010000001.1, forward strand.
TGGGTACTCGGCCGTGTAGGCGCCAGCCGAACGAGCATGTGCGCTTACGTCCACCAAGGATCGGTGCCGCTGCCCGCGCAGCGCATAATGCGAGCGCGATGCGCTGGGTCTCGTTAAATCCGAAGCACGTGAGTAGCCTCTGGATCGCCGAAAACCACGCCGTATTCTCCGCGTTGTGCATCGGCCGAGGCTAAGCATGCCGAGGAGGACGCTACCTTGTCATCGGTCCAAACGGCGTAATTACGATGTGAACTCGATCGCGACATCGACCGCGTGCGCACGACTGTCTCAATGCGCGAGAAGGAACCCACAACTCGGAGTTTCACGCATGAACGCCGTAATGCGCAAGAGCCTCATCATCATGCTGGCAATTCTGTTCCTCGAAGCCGTGCCGTACATGATAATGCTCCGGTTCTCCTCACCGGCTGTCATCGCGCGGCTCTACACAGGGGACGTCGCGAACTCGCCTGCCTGGATCGCTGCTCTCGCGATCGCCGCCGCGTACGTGCTGTATGCGATCCGTTCGTTTCCGCTGGTCGGAGCGCGCTTCCTTGAACTGCACCCGATCAAGCTCCTCACCATTCCTTTCGCACTCGTTACGGGCACGATGGAGGAGCTCTGGTTCCGACGGATGCTAATGGACTGGGTGGCCCGACACGGTGTGTCCGCCGCGCTGCAGGTGGTGGCGTCAGCGCTCGTCTTCGGCCTGGGCCATGGCATCTGGGGGCTGTTCGGAAGGCAGTGGCGGGTCGCACTGGGAGCGACGGTAGCCACCGGGCTGCTTGGCGGACTACTCGCCATCGTCTACCTCCTTGCCGGGCGTCATGTCGCGCCGTGCATCTGGGCGCACATGCTGATCAACCTCGCGATCGAACCATGGCTTATTGTCGCGGTGGTCTCGGCCGGAATGCGGAACTGGCACGATCCAAGTGCTCGCAATGCGACCTAGCCCGACGCATGCTGCGTGGCTTAGCGGATCGCTCGGCGGGGGCGCACCGCACACTCAGCGCAGCGAGAATCTCGCGGATTCTATGCCACGGCAAAGTCACGAATGAAGGGTGTTGCTCGAGGGTGAGCCGCGCACTCTCTTTTGTCGATGAAGCTCGGTGCACACTGGCGGCCCTGTTTCGCGGCGTTTGGTGTGTGAATTATTTGGCCGTATGCAGCTGTGCTCAAGGAGCACGACGTCCGACGCATGGGCGGGAAACTAAGCGCGAGATGTCGCGGGAGATGTCGCCAGACTGAGATGGAAGGGATTGGCGTGGGAGGGAGACTCGACGCAGTTGTACTACGCGCGCAATCAATGGTACGATCCTGCTATCCGGCGATTCGAGAGCGAAGATCCGATTGGCTTGGCGGGGGGGATCAATGACTATGCGTTTGCGGGAAACGAACCGATCGACGGGAGTGACTGGCAGGGTCTTGATTACGGATGCCCAACCCATTTTCGGCCTATGACGTACACGGACGGCAACGGGGAATCCCACTTCATCAAGTGTGAAAATCCAGGAGGAGAAGACGGTGGAACAACCCCGGAGCCAACGTTTCCAAGCCCGGGCGTCATTTTTCCTCCTCTGCCACCTTCACTTGGCCCGGGGGACATTTCCAGCATTAGCACTGGGTCCGGGTCAGTTTCGGCGCCTGGGCCAATGCCGGTTCCAGATAACTATTACAAGAATCAATGCATTAGGAACGCTGTGATCGACAATGCGCTGAGCCTTGGGCTTGATGCGGTAGGGCTTATTCCTGAGGCCGGGGGCATTGCTCGGTTCGTCGGCCATGAGGCTGGATACCGTGGCGTGGTAGCGGACCGATTCGGCGCAAGCATCATTGGAGTATTTGGCAAAGCAGCAGGAAGTGGCCACGCCGCGTTCAATATCACTGACACGTCCGCTCTAGGTATCGCTTCGACGGGTCTCGCTGCCATAGGGCTTTTCACTCCGCTTGCGCAATTCGCAGCCGCCGCGTCACTCGCGGTTGACGTGACCAAGACTGTTCAAGCGATTAGAGCATGCCGAAACTAGGAGTTGACTTCAAGCACGACATCAGCGCGGCCAAGAGGTTTCGTTTGCCATGGTGGGCAGTCTTGAGCTGGACTGCTTTCTGCGTTCCCGTTGTCGTGCTGCTCGATCATTTCGGCAAAATCGACCTAGCATTGCCCATTCTGAATAGCATTGCAGTATTCATATTCCTTATCACGATAAAGTGGAAGCTTCGGAGATTTGCATGGTTTTGGGCGATCGTGTTGATCATGGCGGGTCTTCATGTTCCTTTGATTTTGTTAATTCCTTGGACGGTCAAATGGGTTCCCGCACTTGCGATCGCTTCGATCGACACGGTTGATGCGATCGCTCTACTGTGGTTGCTTTCTCTCGTGGGGAACTTCATGGGTGAGGAAAAGCCTTGAGATATCAGAGCCCTTCTTAGGTAGCAAAGAAACTGTGAGTAACGAAAGGGCAGCCGTCTTTTGAGCACGGCTTCGCTATAACCGAGAGAGCGTGCTGCATTGGATTCAGATGCTTTGAAAGATAGGGAATTCGACATCCGCCACGCCACGTCGCCCACTTCTCATCGCTTGCTCTTCGGCCGGCTTGGTCAGTTGGCGAATGGCGGTGCGCATTGAGCCCTGCTATGCATTCTCCCTCGCACGCAGCGGCGTGACTAGGGAAGTAGGCCGGTCCATTTTTCTTGCGAATACGCGGCGATGCAATCGGTGGGAAAGACATCGAACCCGACGCCGGGAACTGCGGCAATGCCTGCGAGCTCGATCTCCCACTTTTCGCGGCCACATTGCTACGAACGCCTCGATCTCTCCCGTGATGTCGATGTAGTTGGTGCGCGTCGGCGGCATGAGCTCAGCATTGGAGCGTACGTCATCGCGATGAGCGCCCGCCCATCGCGTGCGGAGATGCAGAGCGAGAAACGCAGGACACAGAAGCGCGGCGATAATTGCCTGAAGGCGACATGGAGGGCCAACGTCAATCGAACTGCCAATGACGTGCAAATCAACGCGGGAGATGTCGCGGGAGATGTCGCGGGACTTCATACAATTCGCGGGACTTCGCGTCGGTTCACGAGTAGACTTCTGTGCCTTCACGCGCGATCAAGTAGCCCTAAGATTCTCTTAGAACCGGACTGAAAATCCGTAGTCCGCTTGTCTAGAGCGTGCTAAGTATCGACCCGGTCAAGAATTAAGACGGTCGAAACTCGACATGCGGACATGTCGCGGGGAAAGTCGCGGGACTCGTTTCAGAATACGGCCAGGTAGCTCAGTTGGTAGAGCAGCAGACTGAAAATCTGCGTGTCGGCGGTTCGATTCCGTCCCTGGCCATTGCTATACAACAAAGCCTGCACTTCAGAATTTCTGAAGTGCAGGCTTGGTCGTTTACTACCCAGGCTTTACAGCATTGATGTCATCGACGCGTCGCCTTCTCGTCGGACCTCGCAAGGTTTGCAAGACAAAAAACATTGCCTGCCGACTTACCTGAAGCCGGCATCGATAACCCGGCGGCAAACGAGTTAGCTTCACGCTCAACTCGAGCTTCACCAGTTGCAGATGTTGAATTGCGAAACGCGGCGCTGAACGAGCCCGTGAAATGCGCATTGAAGCGGCCACCGCGCCCGGCCCCGCACCGACACAATATCTGGCTTACCGGTGCGTTTCGCGTCACTTCGCGTTCGAATGTCGAACTGGAAGAATTGCTCATGCTCGAGCTCGTCGGGCCCGCCGTTTGCGGACGTGTTCGACGTGACATTGCAGAGCGAGTGGAATCGCCCGCTGCCCCACGCCGAGATCACCGACATCAACGCGCTTTGAAGCTCAACCTGGATCCAGTCCAACGAGCTGCGCGCGAATTGCAAGTGATCTCACCAGTGGACGCAACAGCTGCGTTGAGCACATCGACTGGCCTTCTCCAGCCGCGCGTTCGCCGAAGTGGCTGTTCCGTTTCCGCGTCACGGCATCGACGACCGCTCTCACCGAGCGTGTCGAGCCGGATCAGCGGATCACGGCGGCTGAAGTCCAATGCTCGAGCGTAAGCTCGCGCGCTACGCGCGGCGCCGCTCCGCGAATTCCACCAGTGCGTCGTCTGGCAGACAGTGCCAGCGTTCCGGGTAGCGCCAAAATCGTCGCACAACGGTGTCGGCCTCGAAGATCAAGCACGTCGGCGAAAGGGCTCCGGGAACGTCATGCGCCTTCACTTCCCGAATGTGCCAGATGTTGCCATCGTGTGCGCGCACGGTGCGGCGCGTCAGCAATTCCAACTTCGGCGGCATGTACCGCCCCCGATCTTTTCGCTCGCCAACTTCCGACGTTCTGCGCACGTTTGCTAGCTCGTGCCACCAGTCCCGTTCTATAGAATGCCCGGTGAATCGTATTCCCGGTCACCGTACAATGCAATACGCACGCTCGAATTGACGAGCGCGCGCGCGGAAGGCTGCAGTACGCTCGATTAGCCTGAGGTGGACGCAGGCAGACGGTGATTTCTCTCAGGGCGAGTGCCAAACGAAGGCCATAAACTGGCGGATCCTCTTCTCCCGTGTCACACCCAAGACCATGACTGCCGGCGGCGCTCCGTACAATGTGTTACGTTTCAGAAAGGTTGAACTCGAATCGTGGTGAGCCTGCTTCCCACGCATTCATTTATCGACACTAGGGCGCGCGGCTTCTGACCGCCTTGTCCCCCTGCCGTGATGTGGGTGTTCCATTCGGCAAAAGGGGATGCTCAATGCTCCGTACATCCAAAGTGGCGCCGGCGCCTGCGCGGTCCGCTACCTCGAATCGTCTTCTGGCGTCGCTCACTTCGACCGACTTCGGGCGGGTTGCGTTGCAATTGGAGTGGGTTGCTCTCCCTCGGGGGCTGGTGCTGTACGAGCGGGACGCCGTCATCGAGTGGATCTATTTCCCCACCACCGGGTGCGTATCTCTCGTGAACTCCACACCCGAGGGACAGGTCGAGGTGGGGACGATCGGCTTCGAAGGTTTTGTCGGCGTTCCCATCCTTCTTCGGGCAGACTCTCAAGCTACGGAAGCCATCGTTCAAGTGGTTGGCGAAGGCTACCGCATCAGTGCGAGTGCCTTTCTATCGACCCTCGCTGAAAGCGACACGCTCCAGCGCGTGCTCCTTCGATATGCGCTCTCGCTCTACAACCAGGTCGCACAATCGGTCGCGTGCAATCGCCTGCATGCGCTGGAGGCTCGATGCGCGCGGTGGCTCCTCATTACTCATGACCGCGTGGACGGCGACGAGTTTGAGCTCACCCAGCAATTTCTTTCGTACATGCTCGGAGTACACCGTCCCGCGGTGACGATTGCCGCCGGGCAACTGCAGAAGGCTCGATTGATTCGCTATAGCCGCGGCAAGATCACGATCACCGATCGGGCCGGGCTCGAGGCCGCGTCCTGTTCTTGTTACAAGACGACGAGCGACGATTACGACGCGCTCTGCGGTACAAGCTCGTGAGTGGTGGGATGGACGCTCTGGCATCTTCGCAACATGGTGCTCGCTCGTCGCCTCGTCCCGGCAGGTGTGCGATGCAAGCTGCGATTTCGCGTCAGACGCATATGCATCACAACGCGGTTGGCTGACGATGCCGGAGCACGCAGACGCTTTGCGAACTTGCATTCGAGCGGCCATCCTCGATGAGATTGGTCGAATTGAGAACGGTGAGTGCCTGGGAAACTCGCGCCTGGGAGAGCGTCTCCGCCCGATCTTCAACTGCGCGCGTCAGCGTGACTCACGCGCGGAGCGCCTTATAATCGTCTTTAAGGATGTGTGGGCGAAGATGCCGGAAACGCAGTCCTTCCACCTCGAATCCGCGGTACCCTCGCTTCTGAGCAGAATGGTGTCGGCGGCGTTGGACGAGTTCTACGGCACGCCTCCTCGTCGGTGACGCTCCAGACTCTGCGCACCTTCGCCAGCGGCGGTGCATTGTGTGTTACAGAATGAAGGCCAACGCGTCGGCCTCCGCGCAACACGCGCGGAACGGCGATCACGGAACCCGCTGCTGAGACGATAGGGCTGGATCTCACTTCGGTGAGCTCGCGGCTGAACGCCAGGTCGCGACCGAGCGACGGAACTTCTCTCAAGCGCATGAATCACTTCACCGAAGTTGTCCCGCTGAGCGAGGCTGACGCCGAGAAGGTTTATGCCGGGCTGCTCGCCAACGATCCGGTGCATTAGCCTCGCCAGTATGCTCCGCTGACGCTAGGGTTGCGCTCTTCTGAGTCGCAGCTCGTAGGGGGCCTGCTTGCCGCGACAGAGTGGACGTGGCTCTCGATCGACGTTCTGTGGGTCGATCCCGCGATGCGCCGCCAAGGCTTGGGCCGCCAACTCATGGCCCGCGCGGAGTCCATCGCGATTCGCCGCGGGTGCACGGACGCGCGGCTGGATACATTCGACTTTCAGTCCCGCGCGTCTTATGAACGTCTTGGATATCACGTTTATGCGGAGTTGCCACGCTTCCCGGCGAATCACACGCAGTTTCACCTGCGCAAGCACCTCGTGCCTGCCAGCTGAACGACGCCAAGCGAGTGCAATTCTCTACGCGTCCCTCGCCCACATCTCGCGCTTCAGTCGCGCTACGTGCGCCGTTGTAGATTCGCGACGCCGGCGCGATCAATCGCCGAGTCTTTTCTCCTCGAAATAACAGTTGAGCGTGGCGGTAACGACCGACGATAGCAGCGAGTTCAGGGTAGGGGAGCGCGGCCCTACCTGAACGCCGAGCACTATGTGGTTCCACACGTCCTTCACAAGAACCACGAGCCGTTCCGCCCGTATGCCCTGTGCTTTCGCCGCAACGCAGATCGCGTTGAGTTCCGCCGGGGAGGGCATCGCGCGCTCCTCGCTCCGTGTGGCCGCGGCAATGACCTGACTCAGACAAGATTCAATGCGGTGCCTGAGGGCTGAAGTTTCGTCGGCCGTGGGCTGCGACATCTGTGGAGCACCGGAGGAAGATGAAAGTTCGGGCGACGTCATTTCGATTTCCTCTTATCGTTGTGCTCGAAGCGGACCCTCACGTTGTGCTATCCGATCGCAAATAGCAAATGGAACTCGCATGCGTACAACCTTGTGCATTGGATTTGCGAGATCGGAATCTCGTACACTTCCGGTGAGGGATGTTGCGCAGCAAAATCTTATGACGACGTTTCTTGATCTCCATTCGCGACTGATTCACAGGAAGCATTGTGAAGAGCAGGTATGGCCCGAACATCAGTGAGGCACAGGGTGAACGACTCGAAGTCTTGGGGATGACGCCGCGGCAGATCGACGACGCCGTATCCGCGCTGCGGGTGCGCAGCCCCGAAGGATTCACGATGCGAGACGTTCTCGAGTATCACATTGGGCAGAAACGGCCGACGAATCGCAAACGTCGCGAGCGTCGGCGACAAGAGTGAGGAACGTCGCGTAATAGAATTGTCGCGGGAGATGTCGCGGGACCTCGTGCTTCTCGCGTCACTTCGCGGCGGTTAATGCGCAGCTCTAAGTGCCTTTGCGTGCACCTAAGTGCACTCGGGTCACCCCCCAAACCGGACTGAAAATCCGTAGTCCGCTTATCTACAGCGTGCTAAGTATCGACCAGGTCAGAAATTAAGACCGTCGAGAACTCGACATGCAGACATGTCGCGGGGAAAGTCGCGGGACTCGCTTCAGAATACGGCCAGGTAGCTCAGTTGGTAGAGCAGCAGACTGAAAATCTGCGTGTCGGGGGTTCAATTCCCTCCCTGGCCACTCTAGATCATCGCGCGAATGGAACTCTGTAGAGAGAGACACGTCCCGTAAGCATCGCTCGAGCACCATCCCGATGACGAGAAAGGCGAGGAAACCAATGAAGAACATGGCGGTGCGCATCGATGACTCGCGCACCTCGTACAGCAGGGTCGTTCGAAAGGCCGACGTGACCCCTCAGGGGCGTTACCAAAGTGCCCGACTCCCGCTTTTTGCGCCGGGCTCTCCAATAACGCTGTCAACTGCATAGGCATGCTGTACGTCGCGCAATCACGAGGACTGAAGTGAACCAAGAGTGACGACGAAAGTGCTCCCTACCCCGACAGTGCTTTCCGCGGTCAATGTGCCCCCCATTGCCTCAACTAATCCGCGCGAGATTGCCAAGCCCAAGCCTACACCCTCTCTCGGCTGATTGAGGGCGCGCCCCAGTTGCATGAATGGTGTGAAAATCGCATCCAGCTTGTCAGCCGGGATTCCTGTTCCCGTGTCACGCACGCTGATAACAACCGTGCGATCGACGTTCACGCACGATACGTCGATGCTGCCACCAGGCGATGTCGCTTTGATTGCATTCATCACGAGATTTATCAGCACCTGATGTAGTCGATCGGCGTCTCCCAGCACGGCAAGCGAGTCGTCGGCAGCCTCGCAACGGAAGTGAATCCCTCTCGCTTCGAGATCTGCGACAAGCGCCGAGGCGACCCCCTCCAATACGGGCGCGACCAGCACCGGTTCTCGTTTCACCACGAGTTTGCCGGCCTCGAGCCGCGCAAAGCTCAGCAGATCCTCAATGAGGTGCGTGAGCTGGAGCTGGTTCCGCTTGATGCGTTCGAGGTCCTGCTGCTGCGCATCGCTGAGGGTGCCACGTAGTCCGAGTTCCCAGAGTTGAAGGAGGCCGCCGATCGCGTTCAGTGGTTGGCGCAGCTCGTGGCTGACCGTGCGTAGGAATTCTGCCTTCGCCGCATTGGCAGCTTCGGCGCGCTCAAGCAACCTCGCGTGCTCCACGGCATTCGCGGCCCGCCCGCGAGATCTTCCGCGATCTGACGGTCCACTTCATCGTACTGATGATTCGAATCGCCACTGCAAAACGTCATCGTTCCAAGCACACGGCCTGCTAACGCGAGCGGCACCACCATCATCGAGCCAATGCCGAGCGTCTGGACAAACGCAAGATGACGCTCGTCGCGCGAGCCAGCGACGGATGCAACATCCTTGATGCTCGGTATCACAACCGTCTCTCCACCCAACGCGCGTGCGAGCGCGCCGGAGTGATCCTCGCGCGGATCGGGTGGGAAGAGCCGAGCATACTCCTTGGCACGTGCGACTCTGTGTGGGTCATTGTGGATCAATGCGATGCGCCTGAGATGGAACGCACCCTGACCTTCGGGGCTCGCTACCAGATCGATGGCACACCAGTCGCCCAATCTCGGGACGGCTGCGCGAGCAAGTGCCCTGAGACTGTGTTCGTAGTCGCGCGTCTCTGCGAGCAGCTTGCTGGAGTCCGCGAGAAAGGCGGAGGCATCCTGGCGCCGACGCCTGTCGGAAATATCCTGGAAGTACGCAATGGCTCCGCCGTCCTCGGCGGGATATGCACGCAGGGCGAGCCATCGACCCATGATCGTTCCGAAGGCTTCGAGCTCACGGGGTGCACTCTCGTCGATCACCGCGCGAATGAGACCCACGAAGGGCGAGTTCTCGGCGTCCGGGAAGGTATGGATTTCACGCCCTATCAGATCGAGCCGTGATGCCCCGAACATGGATGCCGCGCGCGCGTTGACATACGTGAAGCGCATCGCGCGGTCGAAGGTCGCGAAGCCATCCGTTATCGCTTCGACGATCGATTCGCTTCTGCGTCGTTCATTGCGCTCGGCCTCGAAGGCACGTACGCGAGCGATCGCCTGCGCGCCTTGCGCGGCAAGTGCAAAGAAGAACTCCCGGGTGGATTCGTCGAACGACTGCGGCTCTGCGAATGTGAATGACATTGCGGCCACGGCTTCGCCATTGAGCCGAATTGGGATGCTCGCAAGAGCGCTCCGCCCGACCATGTCCCAGACATCACGCAAACCTGGGTATCGTGCAAGTAATCCGGCTTCTCCATCCCTTGTGCGGACAAAAATCGGCTGATTCGTCCGCAGGCATTCGGACGTTGGACTGTCACGGGAAATGGGGAAGCGCGTATAGTCTGACTTGAGCGCTGCGGGGAGACCCGATTCATCGAGCATGATGGCATGGTCAGCGCTTGCGTCGCGCAGTGCGAGCATGCCAGTGGCTGCACCCGTTGCTTCGACTGCTTCCCGAACGACTGCCGAGGCGATGTCGCTAAGCGTCTCAGCGCGAGCCAGGAGAGACGTGAGGCTTTGAAGTTGACGCGTTCGAGCCGTCGCATCTTCCGCTGCTAGTCGTGCTTCGTACTCGTAGGAGATGTCGGTATTTGTTCCGAACCATCGAATGATCTCATTCGCATCGTCACGGAGGGGGAAGACTCGCGTGAGAAAGGGACGGAACTGTCCATCGACGCCCCGAAGCGGGAACGTCATTTCGAACGGTTCGCCGCTCCGGATCGAACGAGTCCACTCCTCCAATACCTCTGGAAGAATGTCTGGATCGTGTACACGCTGCCATCCCCATCCTTCCATGTCCTCGGGTGTCGTACCCGTGTACTCGTACCACCGATTGTTGTACCAGAAGATCCACCCATCGGGCCTCGCCATCCATGCGAGGGTGGGAATCGAATTCGCGAGCGCGCGATACTCCGCCTCTTGTGCGCGCAGCTGGGCCGCCGCGGCCTCAGCCTGTGCCCGCGCCAGCTCCAGCGCGAGGTTCGTGTCGCGTAGGTCTTCATTTGCCTGCTCGAGCTCCTCTGTCACCGCCTGAGCTTCCTCGACTTGCTGCTCTAACTCCACCGCCTGACTCTGGAGTTGTTCGGCAATGGTCGCTAGGGCCATTTCGGCCGCGACACGTTCCGAGATGTCGCGAAGAATGGCGGAGAACATGTGTCGCTCCCCCGATACAAACTCACCGAACGAGATTTCGACTGGGACCTCTTGGCCCTCCTTCGTCAGAACGGAGACTTGCACTGCCTGCCAAGGAATTCGCCGTCTTCCAGTCGCGAGGTAGTGCGTCATGCCCGCACCGTGTCTTGCTCGGTAGCGCTCCGGCATGAGCCGCGTCAGCGAGTCGCCGACCAACTCCGCTGCAGAGTAGCCGAAGAGCCGCTCTGCTGCGGGGTTCACTGACAGGACAATATTGCGTTCATCGATGGTGATGATCGCGTCGCTCGCATTCTCGGCCAGAATGCGGTAAAGCTCGCCGGTGTCCAGAGGCAGGTCCGGGATCATGCTCTCACAGGATGCATGTCGAGGAAACGGGACGCACGTTCACCACCGTTCAGCTCCAACTGAGTGCTTGAAAACAAACGACTGCGTTGGCTCGCACTCCCAGGAACGCGTCCTGCGGAGGTGATGTTTAGAAGCGTCCCGTGGGCTCTCCTGATCGAGCCTCAGTCACAGACATGCGCAAGTCATAGAGAGAGCGCAGAAAGACTTCCGTGTCGACCACCAGGCGCAGCACTGGATTCCCAGCGTCGATCAACGGTCACGCCGTTACCAGCCCAGACGAGCCGCCGGTTGGCGCGAGTACGAGTCGAGACGAGCAGTGCTCACCGCAGGCCCAACACCGCCGCCGCTCGAAAAAAAGTCGCAGCAGGCGGGGAATTTAGACGTGTCACCCCGGTGCAGCCGCCCGCTGCGCGAAGCTAGCCTGTCGTTAAGCTCGATTTCCGAATCGGAAGCACTCCTTACTCGCTGCCGTCGATTTTCCGCTCGACCTTACCGACGGCCTTCTGAACTTTTCCTTTCGCTTGATCGACCTTGCCTTCGGCTTGGAGCTTAGTATCACCCGTCAACCCACCAACGGCGTCCTTCACTTTTCCTTTCACATCGTTTCCCGCCCCCTTGAGTGAGTTTTCATCCCCGCGCTGCGTCAGGTCCTTGTTCGACATGGCCGTCTCCTTGGGTAACTAGGCTGTGTTGCACAACTGAAGCCAACGATGATCGAAGTGCTGGGGCGCAAGTGACGTGCCGGTCGCTCGCGAGAGATCGCTATTCGACGAGCCTGCATATGTCCCTTTCAAGCCTTTCGTTGCAACTCGCCTGGGATCATTTCCGCCCGACCATTGTAGTGAAGCAATCGACGAAGGCAAGCGAGATTGCGGTGACAAGCTGCACTGCATGCTCGGATGACCGATAAAGAGAGGCACTCCGAAGCCGTCGCCTTCCGTGTTACTGCGGACTATGCCAACCGAGTACGCGGGAGCGTTTTCAGTGCCTCGCCTCCTGGAAGAGCTTCAATCGTGCGTGTGCGTCGTTGTGGCAAGGTCTTTGAGAATGTCGTAGCCAGAACGTAAGAGCACTTGACAAATTGTCTCTCATCGAACGAGCCGCGTGAAGTAGGCGTAGCGTCGTTGTGCGAAATCCCGACAGCCCCGTATCTCAGCTTCCGTTGCCTACGAATAAATGTAGAATGCTCGCGACCTCGCATCAGCTGCCACGTCGATTTCTTCGCAGCGATCTCGTACTTGCTCTCGCCACCGCGATAACCATCGCGCATCCACATCCCCTCACGGCACAGCGAGCCGACACGGCGAGAGGGTCCGACTCCTCGATTACCCATTGGGCAGTCGCGTTGCTCGGCGCGCAGGTCGACTTGATCGGTCAGCGCCTCGGATCCTTCCACAGCTCCTATTCGGGAGCCAACAGTCTGACTTCGACTGGCGATGCTCAGGTCAGTCAGGCATACGGGGTCTATGCCGGAGGTCGCATAGGTGCGCGTCTCTTCGGATACGTGGATATCGAGAATGGTCCGCGGTGCAGGCGTTGGTCATGTCCTTGGTTTGGGCGGACCAACCAATGGCGACGTAATTCGACAGGGTAGCGCGGATCTCGGCAATGGCCCGTACGTCGCGAGGGCCTTTCTTCGTTATGTGATTCCTCTGCGCGGTACTGCGCTCGATACGCTCGATCGCGCGGCCGATCAGATGCCCGTGGTCGTCCCTGTGCCACGAGTTGAAATCGTGGCGGGGAAGTTAGCCGCCAGTGACATGTTCGATGTAAACCGCTACGCCAACTCGACACGCACACAGTTCATGGATTGGGGACTCTTTCAGAACACGGCGTGGGATTTCGCTGCTGACACCCGCGGGTACACCAACGGCCTCGCAGTGGCCTGGATAGCCACCTGGTGGACTATTCGTGCCGGCAGTTTCCAGATGCCGACGAAGGCAAACGGTAACAAGTTCGATCCCGATATCGGTCGCGCGCGGGGAGACAATGTTGAAGTCTCGATGCAGCCCCGCGAACGCGGAGCGATCATCCGCATCCTTGGATTCGTAAATCATGCCCGAATGGGCAGCTACAGAGAGGCGCTGAACGTAGCGCAAGAGAAAGATGTGCCTCCCGATATCGCAGCTGATGATCGCCCGAGTCGCATCAAGTACGGCTTTGGGCTGAATGTCGAGCAACCGCTCGCCGATTCTGGTGAGACTGGTGCGTTCGCCAGAGTGGGGTGGAATGACGGCGCGACGGAGAGTTTCGCGTTCGCCGAGGTCGATCACCATATCAGCGGTGGCGTTCAAGTCAGCGGTGCCCATTGGTCGCGCAAAGCCGACCGGTTCGCCGTGGCGCTGCTCCTGAGCGGATTAAGTACCGTCCATCGCGAGTATCTTGCAGCGGGAGGAAGCGGATTTCTGCTCGGCGACGGACGGCTCGATTACGGGGTCGAGGAAATCCTCGAATCGTTTTACCGCGCACAGCTTGGTCCCTATCTGCAAGTAAGCCCTGATGTCCAACTGATTCGCCACCCGGGGTACAATCGCGCGCGCGGCCCCGCCGGAGTGATCTCGCTGCGCATCAACCTGCGTTACTGACCCCACGACCGTAGATATCTGGCGCACTCTCAGCTCTGGAAGCCTCGAGAAGGGGCAGAGCACATGACGATTGTCGTGGCCACGGATTCCCAGTACGGAATCATCGTCGTAGGAGACACGTAGGAGACAAGGCGCAGACATCCGTCCGTGGCAAGACACCTGTAGTGCACAACGACGCGCGCAAGGTGCATTACTCCGGCGGCAGCGAACGTGTCGCTCGCGTCCTAGGGCGATGCGCGTATGCCGCACGGCTCGCTTGACACCTGGGCGGAGACGTTCGTCAGTCTCTCTGCGCCCGAAGATTCCGTGAAGACGGTCGCCAGGCGTCTCCGGACCGAGCTATCGGCTGTGCTCGAGCCGCTATCGAAGCGGGGTTGGGGGGTAGTGCGCCGCGGAGCTCACGTCGCGGGATTCATCGATGGGCTGCCATTCATCTATCACGTGCACATGGGCGAACAGCGGCTCGGTGAGCACCCGCCCAAACTGCATCCAGAATATCCGACAGCGCAGATGTCAACCGTCGACCAGCGTCAGCACTTGGCTGACGGGTCTTGTGCGCAATCGCGCAATTGATCTTTTCGCCAATACCTTCGATTGGCTCCGTGAGTACAGGTTCCAGCGACAGCCTGTTGGTGGCACCGCGCTCCGTTCGGCGAATTTGCGAATGCATCCGGCCGTGACGCTGCCGCCGTGCAGCTCGCGCCGAAGGTCTTGGCCGCGGACGGATCCACGCCCTCACTCAGCGAGGAGATTGATTGCCTCGCGTTCACAGCCTCCGGCCTCGTGTCCGATGCGCTCGATCCTACGGCCGGTGGTGCATTCAAACTGCTGATCGCAGAGGCGTACGAATCGCTCCGGCAGTCGATGCGGATCTCATTCAATCGCGTCGAGAATCAAGGCACCAAAACGTCTTCACTGTTCTACCGCCCGCTAGCGTGGCCGGATACAAATGAAGTCGACTCTGAGTGAGACCCTCGCACACTCAGAGTGGCACAGAAATTCCTAGCCCTTCGCGAGCTATTGCGTCGCCTCTGGCAGCGACGCACCTTGGATGCCCACTGCGGCACCACTCCTCGAATGGCGTAGACCACGTGAGCACTTCGCTCCGCATCGATGATGCCGATGGCAGACCACGCCGATGGCAGCTCGCATTGGACGACGCGCGGGCATTGGAACGTGTGTTCCGGCGATCCGTGAAGGCGGACATGGACATTGATGGAGAACTCCACAAGATCGTGTGCACGGTCGTCGCACACGCACGCCTCGAACGTGCGCCAGTGGAGCAGCTGATCGTCGCCATTAAGAACGTCTGGTCGGAACTCAGTGGCCCGCATCATTTCCCCACCCTGGGCGAGACGCTGATCTCGCGCGTGATTACGCTGTGCGTGGATGAGTATTACCGCTGAGAGATCGACTGCGCACTCGTCATTGAACCGGCCGCCGAAGCAGGAAGCGTTAGCCGCTCCATGAGAGCGAGCAATGCCTCCTCCGTGAGACTCGCCCAATCAGCGGGGTACCGCCAAATCCGGCGGCAGATCATACCGGAATCGAAGATCAAGCAGTGCGGTCCCCACGCGCCCGGAACGTTGTCGGCCCTCGCTTCGCGCACTCGCCACTGAGTGCCGTCACGCGCATCCACGGACCTTGTGGCCGTCGTCAGCAGCTTCGGTTCGCCTCCGCCCACCAGTCCCGCCTCATCGAAGAAGTTTGGCGGGTGCATCGCAAGAACGGGGCGCGCTCGCTGGGCGGCCGTTAGACAATCGCGGCGTGTGCACCTCGAGACGACACGTAGGCTTCAGAAGAGAATCGCGAACTCGTCGCAACTGGTTCCAACGAGTGTCGTGCGCTGGTCGACGTGCTGCTGGTTGCAACCCGGCATGGGAAGCCTGCCATCGCCAGTGCCCGGATCGAAGCGATGAAGCCGATCGAATTATGCAGTTTTCACGCGGCGCGTGAGGGCCACCTCGCTCGCAGAATGCGACGGTGTCGACGATCACGTCTCCGCGAACCACGTTGAAGGTGAAACCTTCGCAACCGCCACGTCGAACCAGTTAACAGTTGGGGCGACGACCTTTCCGCCGGGCAGCGTCATCTCCCCCGCGACGTCCCTGTGGCGTTGGTCACGACGGTGATCCAGTCTCCGCTGTCGAGGTTCGACGATAAATGTTCCGCAAACATTCGTTCGCTGAATACGTCGAATGTCCTGAGGTCCAGCTACGCGATGGGCGCTAGCAGCGTGATGCCCGCTCTGTGTACCACGGCGTCCACTAAGCCGAACTTGTCACTGGCCTGCTGGAACAGGGCGGCCATGTTAGTTTCGTTCGCGACAAAATGTGGCCTTAGCCGCGCGACGGGAGGACATTATGAGAGTGCTCCCACGCCCGGGGTCGTGCTTGCAAGCGCGGACGTGGCAGCTGAATTGGGTTTTTCCGCAGGGACTCGTTAATTGCCTTATGCGAGGCATGAACGTGCTTGAGGAGAGCACTCAGTAACGGCCAACACTTTCGACACGCCGGCGATATCGATCACTGTCTTCTTGCAAAACAGCTTGGTCTTCTACGCCGGTTGGGTGCAGATTCGCCGATGCCATTGAGTGCCCCTCTCGGTGCCCCCTTCGACAACTCCGCGTGTGCTGCCGATCAGCTTCAGAAGCAATCTGTGGAACGCCACGGTGCGGTGGTGATCAATAGTCACGCGGCCATCCGCCGATCTCGAGCACGCAGATAGCGACTATTAGAAGGAGGCCGATCAGAGGTGCAACGCCACGCGAGGCAGTAAGATCCAAAATGTGCTCGGCTTCGTTGCTGAGAGAATTGGGCGCCGCCTGACGTCCTGTCGTTTCGCTGCGAAGCCGCGAACGTGACGACTGAGTGCTCACCAAATGCTGCGCGGCTTGGTCAGCTGCAACGATTCGTCAGGCATCCTGCGCGCCCCGTCAGCGTGCGACCCGCTCCCAGAGCAGCTCGTCAGCGATGACTGGCGGCGTGAGCTCGGCCGAGTCCACGCGTAGGCGCAGCCTGTCCGGCGTCTCGAATGTGAACCAGCGCCGTAGCGACCGCCCAACCACGTTGGGTATCTTGTCGATCTCGACGTGGTGCACAACGAACCCCTCGGTCCGATGCACCTCGACCGTGCCGCAGTAGGCGTAGAGCCCGGCCAGTGTGCTCACCGCCTCTGCCGCTGTCGGGCCGGCATTTGACGCCCACTTCGGGCGCCGCGGGTCGGTGGCGACGTAGCACATTCGCGTGCTGTCGACGTAGACGAGGTACGCCGCGCTGAGCGGATGCGGCCGGCTCGTCCCGTCAGCCAATCGCTGGGTGCGGGCGGCGAGCCGCCACATACCGGCGAAAGCGGGCGCGGCGGGCACTCGCCGCTCGGCGGCCGCCTGACCGGGTCCGCCCGCACCACCGAGTAGCGTGGCGACCAGCAAAGATCCGACGGGAACGAATCGCATGTTCGCTCCTACGACGTGTGTGGATGCCAACGAACTGGCGTTCAGCTGCGAACGCACCCGCAAGAACTATGGATGCACTACGATGGTTGGTGCGTTCGTCTCCTGCAACGGCGTGTTAGATGGCGCGCACGATGGTACTCTCCGGCTCGACCGGCCGAACTTCGTACTTATCGGCCAGTGACGTGAGTACCTCCTCTCTGGTATAGAGCCGCACCTCTGGCCACACGGCAAAACCGTAGCTATGCCCTAGTTGCACTGCAGGCAGGACCCCCTCAGGCGTGGTGATCAAGATTCCGCAGTCGACCGGCGTCACGGTTTTCGCGGTCGTCTCGCGTTCAGCTGGCGGAACGAGCCAAGAGCCCGGCGTTCCGATATAGCTTCGCACGATCTCAATTTGAACGATGCGGCTGCTTTCGGCGACGACCTGATACCAACGCCCGGGCTCACCCTGTGAATGGAAGGTGCGCGAGTTGCGATCGATCGAGACACCGATAAACGTCGCCTCGTCGTAGGTGTCAGCGTCAGCGGCCGAAGGACGGTCTGCGATGGCGCTCACCTTTACCGTGCGATCGGATTCGACGACGTAGATCGCATTGATGTCCCAGACTAACTGCGCAACCGGCGTGCCCTGAAGACTCACGAGCAAACGATGTTCCGCGGCACTAAGCAGCACGTTGCCACCGGTTGAGAGGACGGTGCCCATTTAACGACCTGGCGTTCAGCTGCGAAGCCGCGAACGCGATGAGTGAATGCTCACAGAATGCTGCGCGGCTTCGTCTGCTGCAACGGCGTGTTAGGTGGCAGAGGCGCAATGATACCCGAACCGATGCACGAGAATAAACGCGCGAGTTGCGCCGCGTCGCTAGACGGACACAGTATACGCGTCCTACTTCCGCCTACGCGAACTGTGCAGCCACCATTTTCGAGCCCACTCGATCGCTCTGCGAACGGCTGCGAGAGACCAATCCCATGAGATGGTCACGCCTACTCGCTTTGGGAACGTGAGTTCCGCGCGTCAGTGCCCAAATAGATGTGCCCCCCGATAATGAACAAGACTGCGCCGACGATCCCGAACACAGCGCCGAAGACCGTCGACATGCCGCATTGACCATCGATGTCGTGAGGACCGCAATCGCCAAGGCGTCCCCAGAGGGTCATTCCGACGCCGAAGACAATAGCGAGCCCGTAAAACGGCGCGGCCCGTCGCCAGAATGTTCGTCGCGTTGTTTTCATAGAAACTCGGTGGCCACCTAACTACAAATTCACCTGCACAGATAGTAACCCCACCGTTCTCACTGCAGCAATAATTGGTCACGATATCTGTTACGCTATCTTGATCGCGGTGCCGCCGGCTTCGGAGACGCCGTCCGCTATGGCCCCACCGATTGGCTTCGCGACAAGATGGGAACAAATGACATAGTTGATAAGGACGGTGCGGCATACTTCGGCGAGCGGGGAGGCGGGAGGCCTTGTTGCCAGCACGGCCCTTGGATCGGCGACCGTCAAAGCAATTCGGGAGGGTTCCACATTAGCGACTTCTGGCCCGGTTCGCAGTCTCGCGCTGAAGGCGCTATCAACAGGTGCTGGTCGAGCACTGTTCGGCAAAGGACGGTTGCTGGATGCCGGTAGAGCAATTCGAATCGGGGTCGGTAACGGGCCGGTAGGTGAAGGTCGAATGGTTTCGGAGTAACTGGAGAGGTTCTAAAAACAGTTGAGGGAACAAAGCATATCGACCTGAATGATCTCAGCCGGATCGTCGACTATTTAAAAAACCTTCCGAGGTGACATGACGCAGCCGATGCTAACTAAATTTCAGCGGAGTGCGGAGCAAGCGATTGTTTCGCTACTTGCGGAGCACGGGCTGATTGTCACCCAGCGTGAAGTTTTGGGTCGGACTATCCCCTTCTATTCGAAGGAACCGCAGGTGGCAGTTCACCTGACCGGCGGGAAACTGAAGGTATGGTTGTTGGAGGACGAGGCGACTATGTCGTACTCGAAAGAAAGCAGGTTTGAGCGAGTGGACTTTGACTCGACAGATCAGTTGCTCGTTGCGCTTCTAAACTGCATCAGGGCGGAGATCTCTGACTGAGCTCAAGAACAACTTAAGAACTATGAGCAACAGCAAGGCACTAGGTGTTGAATCAGGGAACCCGACGAGCAATAATGCCGGTCGGGTTCTTCGAGATGGGAGATGTTGCGGGACTTCGTGAACTTCGCGTCGTTGCTATATCTCTGTTACCCTACCCTGGTCGGAGCACCGGTGACGGAGAATAAATGCGGGAGATGTCGCGGGACTTGGCGCAATTCGAGTCATTTTAGGTTGCTTCGCGGGTATCCTTACGTCGCTCTACGGGTACTTAAGGGCCTTCACGTCACCGCTCGAACCGGACTGAAAATCCGCGTGTCGGGGGTTCAATTCCCTCCCTGGCCACTTTAGATCATCGCGCGATTGGAACTCTGTAGAAGGAGACACGCCCCCGTAGCAGGATTGGTGGCGTCTACGGCTTCCTCTTCTCCATCTTCTCGGCCGCCTGTTCCTTCTTCACGGTCGCGGCCGACTCGTGCTCGACGCCAACAAGGGTCCCATCCATTGCATTGACGTTCACTTCTTCGATTCCCGACTTGCCGGCGACCTTGATGTCGTACGAGTACTGAAGCTTTCCATTCTCGCTCTCGAGCTCGACGGCCTCGATCTTCCCATTTGGAAGTTTCGCTTGCGCGACTTTCGCCGCGGAGTCCTCGGAGATCTTCGCCTGCTTGGCGAGCTTCGCGGGGATGTCGTGCTTGTACGAGGGACTGGTGCCCTGCGCCGCGGCGACGGTGACAGCGAGGGCGAGCGCAGCGACGGCCGCCGAAACGTGTGTGGTGAGGTATGTGAGGCGTTGCATGAAGGCACTCCTTGAAGGCGGGCTCACGACAGAGAATTAAATCGTCTACAATCACTTGCTTCCGAGAGCTAGCCGGGGCGCCTGTCGCCATGCTTACGAAATGAAAGCACAATGCGAACTGTACTAGTACTGGCGCGTGCAAGGCAGAAGAGATATGGCTGAATCGGCGCACGGGTCACATACCGCGTCGGCAATGCGACAGCACTTGGCACGCCACGGCAAACGATCAGTGTCCTGCCAGTCACGGGTCATCGCACGCAACCTGTGCCTGATGGCGCGCCCGAATGGCGTTGAGTTCCTCCACCGTGAGCGGTGTTCGACACTGACTCGGCTGCCGCCGCCTCCCGCGTAGCGGAGAAGGCTTGTCCAGTGTGCGATAAACTCTAGTGGCCTCGCCCCACGCGGGCCTCCACTCGCACACGCCGTAGTACACCATGAGGGAGGCCGAGAGCGGATTCGCACCAGCCCAGCGCCGCGTTGAGCACGAGGGCCCCGCGAAGACTGACGCGGCCGCGCATCCGCTCGCGAACGCGCTCACCCCGGAGTATGTCGAAGGAGGTGTACCGTAGTCGGACGGCAGTATAATTGCTCCACCCAACGCCTATGCAACCACCACTCGCGGACGGTATCGCTCTCTCCGACGACGGAAGTCGCGAAGATGTGCGGTGCAACTATTGTCGCGGGGATGATTTCGATGTCCTACTCACAGATGGACGGGACAGGCGGCACAACCTGCCCGGCGAATTCCGTTTGGTGAAGTGTCGAGAGTGCAGTCTGGTGTATCTCAATCCCCGCCCTACCGCCGAGGCCTTGGTCGCGTACTACCCAGAGGACTACGCACCGTACGTGCAGCAAGGCCTGCTCGGCAAGCTGACGCGCTGGCTGCGGCAACGCGAGGCACGCGGGCTCCGTCGCGCACTCCCGGCGCGTGCCGAGTTGCTGGAGGTGGGCTGCGCCGCCGGAGATCTCATGGTCCCGCTGCGCGAGGCGGGCTTTCGCGTCACCGGCGTGGAGCTCAGCGAGCACGCGGCGACGATCGCGCGCACTCGGCACAATCTCGACGTGCACACCGCGACGCTCGCCCGTGCGCCACTCGGAGGAAAAATCTTCGACGCCGTGATCATGCGCAACGTCATTGAGCACGTACCAGACCCAAAGGGGGATATCGCGCTAGCTGCGTCACTCCTGCGCCCCGGCGGGTTGCTCTCGCTTCGCACAGATAACGTCGCGAGCTCGGATGCACGCCTGTTCCGCGCACTCTGGTATGGCTTCGACTTTCCTCGGCACCTTACGCTCTTCTCGCCAACGACGCTCACGGCTTACGTGGAGTCCGCAGGACTGGAGGTCGTGGAGATGCAGTTCAGCCTCGTGCCCACTCACTGGATCATGAGCGCTCGATACTGGGTGTCGGAACGCCACGAGATTTCGTCCGTTAGCCGACTGATCTCACCCAAGAATCCGGTGTTGCTCGCGATCGGAGTCGTTATCGCGGCAGCTCAGAAAGTCGCGCGCGATAGCGGTCGATTCGTCGTGCTCGCGAGGAAGCCAGTGGCTGGATCTACGACGGTGCCGAAGCGCGGGCAACGTCTTGAACGCTGATGCCGCTTCGAAAGAGCAGATACGCACCGGGCAATGAGGCAGCGAGCCACAACGCATAGTGCGCGAACGTGAGTGCCACCGCGGCGTCCGTTTGCACGCCGAGAAACGTGAACATCACGATCGCCGAACCTTCACCCAACCCGCGCCCTTCGATGTACATGGCGACGCGACGTACGAGCGACGTCACCGCGATCACGGCGAAGAATGGAACGGGCGCCAGCGGCACGCCGAGAGCGTGGCCGATCACATAGAAGTTCAGCATCACGAGAAGATTTTCGCCCACAGCCATCAGCAGGTTCAACACGAGCGCTGCTGGCTGTGCGCGGTAGGCAACGAGCGTCGACGACAATTTCCCGAGAAGCGAGAATAGCTTCGGAGGAACCCGCTTGCGGATCGCGCGGCCAACGAGTCGATGCAGCGGCATCCACCAAGCGGCGAGCATCGCGAGCGCGCCGAGGATCGTCGCGACCACGACGATCTCCGTGAATGCTCCCACCATCTGCGGCTCGAGTTGTGCCGCCACTACCAGCAGGCCCACTCCTGCGAGCACGATCGCGGCGAGCGCCCCCATCATTCGTTCGACGGCCATCGAGCCCAGAAGCAGGGGTGCGGAAATGCCGAGCCTGCGCCCGAGGTACACTCGCAGTGCCTCAGACGTGACCAAATTAGGCAGCACGTGGTCGGCGAAGGACGTCTGATAATAGATGCTCAACCCATCGCGCAGACGCATCGCGCCTCCGCCGGTTCTGACTAGGTGGCGCCACTTGAACGCCATAAGCACGCGGTCTGCGCACGCCAGCGCGAGCGCGAGCAACACCCCCACGGTCGACATCCCGAGGAGCGCGGCGCCAACACGCGCCCAATCGACCCACCTCCAGAGCGCGTACCCGGCCGCTGCCAGGAGCGCGATCTTCACAGCGGTGCGAAGAACGTAGTGTTTGGCGGGCGTGATGACTATTGGATCAGTCATGCAATGGCAGGCGAGGAGTGTGGTACGGGTCGAGGCTCCGCTCTTATCGGGACGACCTAAAGTGATTGGCGACACCGCGAGGTACCACGCTTGAACCACAATGACTCAAGCATCGGCCCGGCTGGCGGATCCTGAACGCCATGATC
The DNA here is from genome assembly GCA_963792685.1 of uncultured Gemmatimonadaceae bacterium. GTDB lineage: Bacteria > Gemmatimonadota > Gemmatimonadetes > Gemmatimonadales > Gemmatimonadaceae > FEN-1250. The sequence continues at coordinate 1,147,866 of CAWBWW010000001.1, forward strand.
AACAGCGTTTTCTGGCCTAGCGTAGCACTCCCGGAATAACGACGACTGTAAGAACGAACTCTTCGAGACTAGCGAGTTCTGAGAGCCGTCATCCTGCTGCGAGGCGGACATGAACACACCACCTTGAGAATCATTAGCGGACTCTCAGCGCGGATCTCAGGGTTCGGTCGTGGGAGCGCTCGAGCAAGATACGAGCGGCGAATCGATTCGCTTCAATCTCTTGGCCACTGCTTCGAGTCGTCCTCTTTGCGTTCCAGGAGACCACAATAGACCGAGTGGTGAGCAAGGGATAGCTCAACCATCCTAACTACCGAGACACTGTGACGATCGTCGAGGGTCCGCACGAGTAGGGGCGACGGGGACCGTCTCTACGCTTGGTACTCAGGGTTTGCAGCGAATGTCGTAGAGGACTACTTGGACGCCGACGAACTGCCGCTCACTCACGACACAGTAGCGCCGGGCAAGTGCATCGCGAACGCGCGCGCCTTCCTCGCCATCCTGATTGAACACCGCCCATAGTCGAGCATAACGATCCTGCACCTGTGCAAGCGCGGCCGCCACACTTCCGCTGCCCGCTGTACCCGGATAGACCACCGTCGGCGCCTGTGAAGTCGTATCGCTTGAGCGACGGTAGTACTCGAAGGGAGCGACGACGAAGCTCGGGAAAAACAGCGCCGCATCGCCGGCTCTCGCGCCCGTGAGCACGTAGTGAGTCGCCGAACGCCAGTCGTCCTTGTCGGAGCGTCCATAGTAGCCTGTCAGCGCATGTACGGAGAAGGCAAGCACTACAATGAGCGTACCAAGCGATAGCGCTCGCGGACGTAGATGATCGATGCCCACCGCCATGAGCAGTACAACGAACGGCAAGCACTCGATCAAATACTTGTCTACGAAAACCGGCTTGACGCCCGAGACGGCGAGCACCAGCACGATGGGAAGCACGCTCCCGGCAATGCACAGTACGAAACGCCATTGATCCGAATCACGTCGCTGCGTCTTCCAGGACGCGCGTGCCGCGGCAGCGGCTGCGATGAGCAGCGCCGCGTAGACTGGGTACGCGAACCAGCGCGCGCCCGGAGTATTGTCTCCGCCAAGCGCGGAGTACACGAGATACTCAACACGCCGCACGGTCGGGTGAGGGATCCACCCTGCGGGGTCTGCATGGCCCAGCCACACGAATGCAGCAAGCGGGAGGAGCAGAACTCCGATACCGGCGGCAGACCACACGAGTGCACGCGATGGCAGCCTTCGCGGTGGTGCGACGACCAGTGACACCCATTGCGCTAGGATCGCGAGGCTTGCGTAGAAATGCGCGTAGGCTGCGAGTACACTCGTGGCGACATAGGACATCCACACGGCGAAGCGGTGCCGGGACGGTCTCTCGCTCTCGCGCACCAGGAGGAGCGTCGATCCCGTCACGAGCAGCAACATCAGACTGTATCCGCGCGCTTCTTGCGCAAAGCGAATGTGGTACGGGTGCACCGCGAGGAGGACGAGACCAATAAGGCCGACCCGGGTGCCGAAGAGGAGCTTGCCAAGAAGGTAGAACAACGGAAGCGTCGCGATCGAGCAGAGAACGGAAAGACTGCGAACGACCCATTCATCCGTCCCCATGTGCAACCAGCCACGGAGGAGGAGATAGTAGGGAAGCATGTTGAGCTCTCGCGTCACGATCACATGCGTGAACTGAGACCACGATAGTCGCGCGTAGCTGACGCTCAACGCTTCGTCGAGCCAAAAGCTCGGACCATCGAGATCGTGCAGGCGTAGGACAAGGCCAACAGCGACAATGCACGTGATGGCCGCGGCACGACGGTCGTCGTGAGCGTGCGCTCGTGTGAACAGACGATGGCTCAAGCGTGACATCCTATTCTGCGCGAGGTGCGGCGTCACCCGCGATGCCGTTAGTCGGACGGGCGAAGTTTCCCCCTAGTCTTTTTCCACATCCTTTCTAGCAGCTACTTCTCTGGGAACTTGTCGCGGCGGATGTCGCGGGCATTAGCAACGCGTGCTGTCTCCTTGGGAGAAGTGCTCACGAGCCACGCCGCAATCTGCTCTGACGAAAAAGCAGCGATGAGCCTCTGTTCGACCACGCGCTGCAATCGCCGCTCGAGCGCCAAGCGACACCGCATGGGTCGACTCGCCGAGGTCCGAGCGGGTTGATCTGCGTCACTCGTGCGATAACGTGTCCGTCCGCCATTGCCACGCCGCGCGAATCTCCTCGCCTCGCGGAGACTGAGCACCCGCTCCGGGGGCCGCCGTGGTCGCGTCGTCAGCCCGTCATGATACCGAATCTGATGCGAGATCGCTGATTTCGACGAGCCGAGTGCCTCCTCCAGCATCACGCACGCATCAGGGACGTCGATTCAGCAGCGCGCTCCTGCCCGTCGAAGCATTTCACGCGAGACATCGGCCTCAGTACCGCCAACTCACCGTGTCCGCCCCAGCGGGCGCGGTCCCGACAATGTGCTGCGCCATGATCGGCATGAAGCGCTGATACACCGTCATCTCACCAACCTCGAGCGAGTGCTGGGAGTCGCCGGTCCAGCAATGCTCGTATCGGTCTCCGTACTCGATCGATCCCGCATAGTAGGGATCGGTGGTCGAGTCGAGAAAGTTCTGCATCAGATAGACCGCATTGTTCAGGTGCCAGCTGTCCATCGTGCCGCTATAAATGTGAATCTTTCCCACCAGCTTCGGCCCAAGGGTCTTCCAGTCGCGCTGCAGGATGTAGCGAAGATCGTAGTGCTCCTTCCAGTAATCGGCGACCTTCTGATCAATGTGGCCGGTGCGCTTGTCGTACAAACGCGCCGGGTATCCATCGCTGCCCACGGGTCCGAATACCGTCTCCCAGATGTCCCACTGCTCGCTCGACCGGTCCTTCTGGCCTTGGACGTACTCCCAGTGGTTGTCGTCCTTCACCGTCGTCAGCAGGTGCCCGAGGTAGTCGCGTCCCGAGGGCTGAGGCGTTTGCTTCCACTGATTGTTGAAGACGAACGCGCTCGTATCGTGGTAATGTCGATCGTCTCGTACTGCCGGAAATCCACCGGATCGGGACAGAAGGTCCATGTGCCGTTGAAGTCGTCGGGATAGAAGATCTGCTCGCCCAACGATTCCCAGCCTCCGGTGGAGCCGCCGAACTGCGTGCGCGCCCAGCCAGCTCCGATGCCGCGAAAGCGTTTCTCCACGTACGGGATCAGCTCGTGGACGATCGCATCGCCGTACGGGCCCACGTTGGCTGAGTTCACGGCGTACGAATCATCGTAAAACTGATTGGCGTGCTGGATCGATATCACCAGCATTCGCGGGAAGTGGGGAGCCGTCCATTTCTTGAACAGATCGTACCCGTAGGCGGTGCGCGTGCTGTCGCGCGCACTCATCCCGGGCGCCGGCGGCTGCGGACTGAAGTTGGGGAAGCCACGATCGGGAAAGTGACCTTGGTCCACCGCCAGCGGATAATGGGCCGTGGGGTGATCATCGAAGCCGGCCGGCAGCAGCACGAACGCACCGAGGTACATCGGCCGCCCCCAGAACTTCGACAGCAGGTCGCTCTTGATCCGCACGAACTTCACCCACTTGGTGTCCTTCGGTTCGGGGATCGGCGGGATCACCTTGTTGAGGCTGAGAGCTACGGTCTGGCCGGCGGCCGGATCGAGATGCACCCGTTGTGGCGTGCTGTAGAAATTTCCCGGCTTGGAGTACCAGTGCTGCCCCTCTCCTTTCTCAGGCGGCAGCTCCAGAGTGTGGCCGTCCGCGCAATGATACGTCTCGTAGCGATTGAGTATCGCCTGCACCTGGTAGTCGCCAGCCGGCAGGTCGTTCACGCTCTTGAGCGGCCAGCCGAAGACCGTCCCATCGATTACCGCCGGCTCACCCGGGGCCAGACCGTTCACATCCAGCCCGAACCCCGGTTGTACGTCCTGCGAATAGACCTGGTATTGGAATCGCGGCTCGGCGCTCGTGTCCTTCGAAACGATCAGGATGATGTGTCCGGTCTGCGCCGTGGTGGACACCGACGACGGAAACGAGATGCGGAATTGCAATCCGGGTGCGGCGGCCTTCGATCGACGCGAGGCGGTGGTCTTCGCGGCCGCCGTTCTTCCATATCCGGGCGTCATCGGGATGACCAGCGCCGCCAGCGCGACGATCGCAGTCCCGCCGACACGAACCGCAACGCGGCAATGTGCCGCGAACCGCCCTGCATCCCTCATTCCAGGCCCTCCTCATTCGTCATTGTACTGGGCTCCCCGGAGCGTGCGCCGACACCGTGTCGAACGCCATCCGTACGAACGCCGCGTCGGTCCACGGCTGCCACCCGTGCGGCTTGAGTGGCCGGCCATAGGTGAATGAGCCGTCGTAGTGCGGCGCGGTAGTGCTGTCCAGATAGTCCTGCAGCAGATAGCTGGCGAGATTGAGATAGTAGTTGTCCATGTCACCCACCACCACGTGCAACTTGCCGCGCAGCGCGGGCCCGGCCGTGCGCCAGTGGGTCTCGAGATACGCGCGCAGGTCGTACCCGTTGCCCCTCATCGACGCCGCCACCGCGTGATCAATGTGCCCCGTACGCTTGTCCCACAGCGGCGCCGGATAGCCGTCCGGCCCCACCGGGTCGAACACCGCGTCCCACGCCTCCAGCTGCTCGCCCGAACGCCCGTGCGTACCCAGCGCATCCTCGAGCTGGCTCTCCTGGCGCATCGTAATCGTCGGCATGCCATCTGGACCGCGCTCAGCAGGCACCTCCGACGCCAGCCACGCGCTGCGCGCCACCACGAACGCGTTCGTGTCCGCATACACGTTGCTCAACTGGTAGCGCCGGAAATCCACTGGATCGGGATAGAGTCCCCACGCGCCGCCGAAAAAATCCGGATGGTAGATCTGCAGCGCCAATGCCTCCCACCCACCCGTCGATCCGCCAATCAGAATGCGCGCGTACGGCTGCGCGATGATGCGAAAGTGCTGCTCGAGATACGGGATCAGCTCCTGTATGATCGCATCGCCGTACGGGCCGTCGTTCGCCGAATTCACAGCGTACGAGTCGTCGTAGTACGGCGTCGGATGCTGAAAGGTGATCGCGATCATTTGCGGGAAAGTGTCGCTCATCCACGCCTGCGCGAACTCGTATCCCGGCTCCCGCTCGGTCGACCGCCGCCGCTGCGCCGCTTGCTCGGCGCTCTCCGGGCGCCCGTTTGGGTCGAAGTCGAATGGCGGCGCCAGCGTGAAGTGCCCCTGCTCGTAGATCACCGGGAATCGCTCTGACGGATGGTCCTCGTACCCCGCCGGGAGCAGCACCGTGGCGCCGAGGAACATTGGATGGCCCCAGAATGCGCTCAACAACCGGCTCTGGATCTTGATGTGCTTCACCCACCTGGTGTCCGGCGGCAGGGCGACGGGCGGCAGTACGCGGCCGAGCGTGAGGCGAACGACGCGACCGTCGCGTGAATCAATGTGCACGCGCCGTGGGGCGCTCACCAGATTTCCCGGCGAGCGATTCCACTCCTGTCCCTCCCACTGGTCCTGGTGCAGCCAGACACTGCGCCCGTCGGAGCGGTGAAACTCGGTGTAGACGCTGAACACCGCCTGCACCCAGTAGTCTCCTGTCGGCAGCGCATCCAGGCTCGGAAGCGGATAGCCCGCGGCACGGCCGTCCACCATCACTGTGGCGCCGGGTGCGAGGCCGTTCACGTCGACGCCGAAGAAGGGCGTGCTGCGCGACAGATCGCCCGCTTGCAGTCGCGGCTCCGGCGTCTCGTCGCGCGACACTGCAACATACGCGCGTCCGGTGAGCGTGCGTCCGGCGATGGCCGCCACCGCAGGAGAAAACGAGAGCTCGAACCGAACACTCTGCGTTCGCTGCGCGAGCGCGGAGCCGGACGGCGATGCGATTGTCGCTGCGATCGCGAGAAAGTACAGTCGATCTCGGCTCATGAGGATGTGTGAGAAAACGCTGAGCAGGCAAGCCGCCCGCAGCCGGTTCGTTTGACCACGATCAATGCTATTCCCGCGCGCAAATGCCTGCAAGCTGGGTTCGCGTTTCGCGCTTGCTCGACGGATGACCGAATCATATAGTGCGCTTTGTTGTCGGTGGTTCGTCACTTCGAACGAGATTGGAGGAGCAATGCCAACACGCCTGGTCCGCTGGGTTGTCATCGCGGCCTTCGTTGCGCCCGCGACGCTCGTTGCGCAGCAACGACCAATCAGAGGAACGGTCACCGACGCCGGCAACGGGCAGCCGGTGCCCGGAGCCGTGATCACCGTTCGCCTGGGCGGGCGCGGCGCGGCTCAGGCGGGCGATGATGGCCGCTTCACCATCCTCGTCGACCGCGTGCCCGTTACGCTGCTCGTGCGCGCTGTCGGGTACGCACCCGCCGACGTGCCGGTGGCCGTCGCCGACAGTTCGGTGACGATCCGGCTCAAGAGCGACCCGCTGCTCCTCGACGCGGTGGTCGTCACCGGCCAGGCGACGGGAGTCGAACGGCGCCTCGCCACGACATCCACGTCGCTCGTCACGGGCGATCAGGTCAATACCGTTTCCGCCGCATCGGTCGACAAGGCGCTGCAAGGCAAGGTTGCCGGCGCCAACATTCAGACCAACTCCGGTGCGCCGGGCGGCGGGGCCCAGATCCAGATTCGCGGCATCAACACGATCCTCGGCGCATCCGATCCGCTGATCGTGGTTGACGGCGTCATCTACAGCAATGCGACCATCGCGTCGGGGCTTTACACCGTGACCGGAAGCGGTAGCGCGGCCGGCACGGGCACTCAGCAGGACGACTCCGACAATCGACTGTCCGATCTCAATCCGGAGGACATTGCGTCGGTGGAGGTGCTCAAGAGTGCCGCCGCGTCATCGATCTACGGCTCCAAAGCTGCCAACGGCGTCATCATCATCACCACAAAGCGCGGGGCAGGCGGTAAGCCCAAGGCGACGATCACCCAGCGTCTGGGATTTTCAAGTCTGCTGCGCGGACCCGGCGTGCGCGCCTTCGACACCACCTCGGCGTTCGGCGTCTACAACTCGCCCGAAGACTCGGCCGTCATTCGCTCGCTCGAAATCAACGGCCGTCTCCCGGTCTACGATCATCTCCAGGAGGCGGCTGGCAACAAGCCGTTGAACTACGAGACGGCGCTCGACGTGAGCGGCGGCAACGACAACACGCAATACTTCGCCTCCGGCGGCTGGTCCCATACGGGCGGCATCATCAACAAGACCAATGCCGGACGGCAGAGTCTGCGCATGAATCTCGACCAGCGTCTCAACGAGAAGCTCAAGCTCAGTCTCAGCAACTCGTTCACGCGGACGACCACCAACCGCGGCACGACCAATAATGACAACAGCGGCGCCGGCATCACGTACGCGCTCGCCTACATCCCCAGCTTCGTGCCGCTCGAGCCCGTGAACGGTGTGTACCCACAACCTGCGTTCACGTACCAGAATGCGAATCCGCTCCAGACCATCGCGCTGGCCGCCAACGCCGAAACCGTCAACCGGTTTACCGGTGGCGCGACGCTCACCTATCAGGCGCTGCAAGGCGGGAAGCATGATCTCAAGCTGGTGGGCGCCGCGGGCGCGGACCTGTTCAACCAGAAGAACATGGTCTACGCGCCGCCGAACCTGTACTTCGAGGCCACACAGCAGTACCCCGGTGTGTCGACGCTGGGCAACGCGGACAGCCGCTATGTGAACTGGAACCTGAACGCCATCGATGCGTTCACGCCAGCGGGTCCGTCGATGTCGTTCACGACCTCGGCCGGCTTGCAGTACGAGGACCGGCAACTCCAACAGGCGCGCAGCACCGCGATCGGCTTGCTCGAGGGACAGTCGAACATCGATCAGGGGGCGGTGTTCGGCCAACCGTACGAGCTCAATACGCGCGAGAAGACGTTCGCCATGTATGGCCAGGAGCAGCTGAAGGCGTTCGACGAACGGCTACTGGCCGAAGTCGGCCTGCGCGCTGAACGCAGCAGCGTTTTTGGCAATACCGACAAGTACTTCGTTTACCCGAAGGCTTCCGCGGCGTACCGGTTTCCGAACCTGTTGGGTGACGGCAGTGACTTCAAGCTGCGCGGAGCCTACGGCGAGACAGGCAACCAGCCGTTGTTCGGCCAGAAGTTCACGACGCTCGTGGGCGGCGTGAACATTGGTGGGAACGTCGGCACACAGGTGGGCAGCGTCGCCGGCGCGCCAACCATCGAGCCCGAGCGCGTGAAGGAATTCGAGACCGGCTTCGACGCCTCGCCATTCCACGGCCGTGCGACGCTCGATTTCACCTGGTACGTGCGCCATACCATCAATCTGCTCCTCGCACGCACGCCGCCGTCATCCAGCGGCTACGGTGAGCTCATTGCCAATGGCGGGGAGCTTCGGAACTCCGGCATCGAGGTGACGTTAGGCGTGTCCGCCGTTCAACAGCACGACTTCTCGTGGACCGTCCACTCCACGTTCGCCCGCACGCGGTCGCTCGTGCAGCAGCTGCCAGGCACGGGCTTCAGTCCGCCCACCGCCGGGTTCGGCCTCGCCTTTGGCGAGTTCTTCGTGCAGCAGGGACGGCCGATCGATCAGATCATCGGCCAAACGAGTATCAATCCGGACGGCTCGTTCAACGTAACGTACATGGGGCATGCGTCGCCGAACTTCGACTGGACTCTCGGCAACGACTTCACATACAAGAAGTTTTTCCTCACGTCGCTGTGGGATTGGCAATCGGGCGGCCTCGCCCAGAATCAGACGCTGACGCTCTACGACTGCAACCTGCTGGCGTCCGACAACGGCACGCCGGCCGGGATGGCGCGGGCCAACGACTGCTTCGACGGTATCGCCACGCCGTACGTGCAATCGACGACGTTCCTCAAGCTGCGTGAGGTGAGCGTGGGCTACACGCTATCGGACAATCTCGCGCAGAAGTTCTTCGGATCGAGCCAGGTGCGCTTAGAGCTCACCGGACGAAATCTGCTCATCTTCACCAAGTACTGGGGCTATGATCCGGAGTCGAGCAACTACGGCCAGCAGGCGGTGACGCGGAACGTCGACCTGGGTCCCTATCCGCCATCACGCACGTTCATGTTCTCCATCACGGCGGGGTTCTGACCATGACTCGCATCGTGCACCGCGGCACGCCCGCTCTCGTGGTCGCCATGGCGCTGGGCGCCATCATCTCAGTTGGCGCGTGCGGCGGATTCGACATCACCAACCCCAACCAGCCCACGCAGAACGACCTGGAAACCCATCCCACCCGATCGAAGCTTGCCGCCGCCGCCACGGGCATCTTTGCCGGCGCGCGCAGCGACATCACGGGCTTCATCTGGCAGGTGGGCTCCATGGGTCGTGAAGGGATCAACCTGTCGGGCAACAATCAGCCCGACTACCAGGAGCCCTACTTCGGCCCGCTCTCTTCGACCCAGTTTGGCGGTTCGCAGTGGGCCGGCCGCTACGCCAACATCCGAAGCATCAACGTGTACCTCGATGCCGCGCCCAAAGCGCCCGATCTCTCGCCCGAGGAACTGGCCGCGTCGCAGGGGTTCGGCAAGACCATGGAAGCGCTGGCGTTCATGTACGTCATCGAAACGCGGGCAAATCTGGGCGCGCCGGTGGACGTGGACCGGCCAGCCACTGCGCCACCGCCACCCTTCGTCAGCGAGGACAGCGTCTACGGATTCATCATCGGCCTGCTCGACGGTGCGCAGGGGAGCCTGCAGGCGGCCAATGGAGCGTCGTTCCCGTTCCCCACGCCACCAGGCTTCTCCGGCTTCGACCAACCTTCCACATTCCTGCTCTTTAACCGTGCGTTGAGGGCGAAGGCCGAGGTGTTGCGAGCCACCGCCGGATGTGGCCAACCATGCTTTGCCGCCGCCCTCACAACGCTGCCATCCACGTTCATCAGCACGGATCCATCGGCGCTGGCCACCGGACCACGGTTTGATTTTTCTAGCGCATCCGGCGACGAGTCGAACGCGCTCGCGGATCCGCTCGATGGTACCACGTTCTTCGCCGACACGTTCGTCCTCGTGCACGCCCAACATCAGGCGAGCGGCGCCTTGGATGCGCGCGTGCTCGCCAAGACGGCGCGGGCCACGCGCGTGCCTACCTGGTCCATCCCCGCCGTGCCGCTGCCGGGAACGCTCAAGTACACGATCTATTTCTCCGGAGGGCAGCCCGACCCCAACGCGCCGGTCCCCATCATCCGCGATGAGGAGCTCATTCTGCTGCGCGCCGAAGCCGAGCTCGGCACGGGTAATCAGAGCGGCGCGCTCGCCGACATCAATTTCATCCGGACGAACTCCGGGAAACTGCCGGCGATCTCGTCGGGTACTTGGAACGGCATGTCGGACGCCGATCGCATCGGCGAGCTGCTGTACGAGCGGTGGTATTCGTTGATGTGGGAGCAGGGGACACGGTGGATCGACGCGCGGCGGTACAATCGGCTCAACACCATCGAGGTCGGCGTGCCCGGCGGCCAGGTTCCAACGCGGATGCCGGTGCCACAAGACGAATGCAGCTCCCGCAACCTTCCGACGACCTGCAGTCCGCTAGGCACGTAGAGCGCGAGAGCGACTACCGACTCGGAGCGATCGCGGCGCTCGTGCTGATACCATGTTCCGCGCGGCTCAATGCCGCGGTGTTAGAGTGTCGGCGAGACGCTCGCCAACCGCAGCAAGCGCGATACGCGGCGAAATTTCTTTGCCGCTTGCGTCAACATAGTGAACGTCAGCAATCCCTTCCCGAACGACATAGTAGGTACAACCGTCGAGGCAGGTTTCCTGGTGCACGTGGTTAGCAGGGACATAGACGTACGATCCCTGCCTCAGAACCCGTACCTGCTGTCCCTTCATGTGTAATTGGAAGGTGCCGCTGACAAACAGCACTTGCGCATTGGCCGAGTGAGTGTGCCACGGAACCTTGCATCCAGCTGCCAACTTCGAATACGTCACGGAGGGTCCGGATTTTGGATCACCACGCTCGACAGCGTACGTGTAACAGTCTGGAAGGAGGGAACTGGTCATGAAGGTGGGCTGCTCTCCAGTCCCGGCCACTGAATCCTGAACAGGCCGTTTACTGCGAGATGTTTCTTGTCGGCGCGGCGGTGCCATCGCCAGCACCGCAACGAAAAGTGTGGACAGCAAGAGAAGCGTTCGCACACCCATCGGCCTATCTCCATTCGTGCAAGCCCGTATCGTTAACGCATCAACTCCGTGCCGCTGGTGATTGCAATGATATGACTCGAGCATTTGCACGATCTCGCAGTTCGGGGGAAATGAAATAGTAGTTGAATCCTGATCTCCCCTCCCGATCTTCAGCCGGAATCAGTCCGACCTGCCGTCGCCGGCCGGTCCGACTGCAGACGGGCAGCCGTCCTCGCACGCACTCCTCCACTTCAATCGCGGAAGCTCAGGGCAATGAACCGACGAGACTTCAACTCGATCATGGCCGCCGGACTCGCCGCGTCCCTCGTCCCGTCCCGCTGGGCACTGGCACAAGCCCGCACACCAGAGGACCTCCGCGTGAACGGCGAGCGTCTCAGCGCGCACCTCGCCGCGCTGTCGGAGTTCGGCAAGAATCCGGAAGGCGGAGTCTCGCGCGTCGCCTACAGTGATTTCGACCGCGCGGGCCGCGTGCTCGTGCTCGACTGGATGCGCTCCGCCAAGCTCGAGCCGAGCATCGACTTTGCCGGCAACATCATCGGCCGCCGCGCGGGACGCGACGCCACGCTCAAGCCACTGCTCTTCGGTTCGCACATCGATTCGGTGCCGCAGGGCGGCAACTACGATGGAGACGTCGGCACGCTCGCGGCGATCGAGGTTGCGCAGATATTCGCCGAGCACAATGTCGTCACTCGGCATCCGATCGAGGTCGTCGTGTGGCAGAACGAGGAGGGCGGATTGTACGGGAGCCGTGCGGTGAGCGGTCAATTCACGCCCGCCGAGCTGAAAACGGTGTCGAACAGCGGCAAGACCGTCGGAGAAGGCATCGCGTTCCTGGGCGGCGACGTATCGAAGCTCGACCAGGTCAAGCGTCGCAAAGGCGACATCGCCTGTTACTTCGAGCTGCACATCGAACAGGGCGGGTTGCTCGAAGCCGGCAAGGTCGACATCGGCATCGTCGAGGGGATTGTCGGCATCAAGCAGTGGGAAGTAACGATCACGGGGTTCTCCAACCACGCGGGCACCACGCCGATGGATCAACGCCACGACGCGCTCCTCGCGGCGGCGCGCTTCGTCGAGATGGTGAATCGCGTCGTGCGAAGCATTCCTGGTGCGCAGGTAGGGACCGTGGGACGCATCCAGGCATTTCCTGGAGCGCCCAACGTCATTCCGGGCAAGGTCGTGTGCACGCTCGAGCTCCGCGATCTCGACAATGCGAGGGTCGACATGATGTTCGGAAAGATTCAGGAGGAGGCGAAGGTGATCGGCGCGCAAAACGGGACGCAGTTCGCGTACAGTGAACTGCACGTCAACTTCGCCGCGCCGAGCGATCCGGGGATGCGAACCATCATTGCCCACTCGGCAGAGGCGCTGAAGTTGTCCAGTCGTGTCATGCCCAGCGGAGCAGGACACGACGCGCAAGCGATGGCGCAAATCGGGCCAATGGGGATGATCTTCATTCCGAGCATCGGCGGGATCAGCCACTCACCCAAGGAGTTCTCGCGCCCGGTGGACATCGCCAACGGCGCGAACGTGCTGCTCCGATCCGTGCTCGCGGCGGATGAGATGTTCTGAGAGCGCGCCGCTGGGCGCTAGCCCAATACGCGCGGCAGATTCCAGCTGTCCTATGAACACCTGTGTGGCGCGCGATCGCCACCGTTCCCGTCACAGTTCCGCGCGGAACCAGTATGCCATCCGGTCGACCGCGCGCGAAACAGGATTGAAACGCGCGAGATCCGCAATGGCGACCTCGCGACATTCGGTTAGGTCGAGCTCGAATTGACGCGCCTGTTCCTGAGCAGGAGATGCTTCGAAGATGACGGCGGCGCATTCGGCGTTGAGCGCGAACGACCGTGGATCGAAATTTATCGAGCCCACACAGAGGATCGTGTCGTCGACGTTGATGACCTTTGCATGCACCATCGTGCGCTGATGCTCGAACAATCTGACGCCGCCCTCGAGCAAGGGTCTCCACGTATGTCGGCTTGCTCGGCGCACCACCAGTTTGTTGTCATACGGCCCGGGCATGATCACGCGCACATCGACACCCCTCGCGCGAGCCCGACATAAGGCGTCGACAAAAGAGGGGGGCGCGACGAAGTACGCGTTGGTGATGGACAATGAGTGTTGTGCGCTCGCGATGAGCGCCGCGACCGTCCGCTGCGCCGTGCTCGTCCCGTTGGCGGGACTGCTCTGCACGATGCAAACAGTGGCCTGCCCCTGCTCGGTCAGCGCAGGAAAATACGAGGATCCCAGGATCAATTCGCCGGTGGCGTCGTTCCAGCTATCCACGAAGGCGCGTTGCAGCGCGGCGACAGCCGGACCCAGAATGCGTACATGGGTATCGCGCCAATGGTCTGGACTGTCGCCGGCTCCGCTCCACTGATCCGCAATGCCAACACCGCCGGTGAATCCGACTTGTCCATCGACGATCAGCAGCCTGCGGTGTGAACGCCGATTGTATTCTCCCCAATCGAACCAGCGCGCGGGGCGAAACCATTGGACCTGGCAACCCGCGTCGCGCATGAGCTTCAACAGTGCCCCTGGGGTGCGCTTCGCGCCATCGCGATCCAGGATGATGCGAACCTCGACTCCTCGTCGCGCCGCATCCGCAAAACTGGATGCGAAGACTCCGGGAATATCTCCGCCCTCATAGACGTATGTGGCAAAATGCACGCTCGAGCGAGACGCGCGGATGCTGTCGAGCATCGGTGGAAATATCTCGTCGCCATTCTGATAGACGCTTATCGCGTTGCCAACGGTCGCTGCCTGCCCAGCCGCTGCGGAGATTGTCCGGCTGCGCTCCTCTAAATCGGCATGCGCCCCCGGGATTGAGACGACAGTGTCTTCCTTGTTCGCGTGCGCGTTCACGCTCGCAATGAAGTAAATGATCGCGCATGCGGTCAGGATGATCGCGAGGGCGAAGGCAGCGGGCAGCTCGGTGAAGGGGTGCATGCGGCACGCATGGTCAGAATTCATGCCGCGGTTCGATTCCCTGGTCACTCGAAGCGATCCTGTTCCCGACACTCAGCGCCGGAGGCTCCAAACGCTGATGATCGACGCGCTTCGCATCGAAAACTTTGTCAGTGTGAGCGGCCGCGAAACCCGCCGCCGAACAGCTCCCTACCTCGGCGACTGCAAGCGTCCTGCGCCAGTCGTCGCATCGCCCGGCACATTCCCGATTCGAGCGAGAGTGAGTGGCGGAAAGGCGACGCTATTCACAGAGAGACGGACACGCTGGTCGCTGCCATGCGAGAACACCACATCGACGTCGTTGCTCGACGCGTTCTCAAATACAAAGACGCTGTCATTCAGCGCGATGAGCGGCCGCGGTGGGCTGACCGCGTTTCGCCGATACGATAGTGCACCGTTCGCGAGGGTAATGAGGCGACCACCCTGATAGGCGCCCACGTACAATGCGAGCGTTCTTGGCGGCGCTCGGTGCGGGTGCAACTGCGCTAGCACGGCGTCATGCTTGGCAGCCAATTCAGCTTTCACTCGCCCGGAGGTTGCGAGCTTGCCCAGTGAGTCGAGTGCCGCGGCATGCGCGATGGCGAGCGCGTCGCGCGAGTTGACCTGGATGTCGGGAAGGACACCGACGCGCTCCCATCCTTTGCCACTCCTGGCATCGACGACCCGCGTATACGAAATCGATACTCCGAAACCATTCCCAACGTCGACCACGTCGTTGTTGTGGCCCGCGCCTGCAGTACGTTCGCCCACGGTTTGCGCACGACCGAGGTTCTTCATGACGAATGCAAAATCCTCCCCGGCGCTCGCTGTGCCCATATTCGTCAGGATCCACAGGGGAATCGTCGGCCGTCGCGTGCCGGGCACGTTGGCCAACGTGTACCGCGTGCGCCGAGAGCCGGATGAGCGATTGGTGACGACGAGCGTCGGAATCGTGTCGGTGCCGACGAAGTGACTGATGAGAAAGTTGCTCTGCTCACCACTTCCACCTCGCATGCCGCGAAAGTCGAAGATCATCGCGTCGGTTCCGTCGAGATATTCGAGGGCCGCTGACATCAGGCGAAGGGCCGACGGTGATCCCTCGAACCCGTGGATCTGCATGTAGCCAACGTTGCCGGACAGGATATCGAGACCTCCCAGGTCCCAGTGATCGCGGCGCGCAACATCGTCCTGCGGAGTGACCCGAGCCGGCTCTGGACTCGCGGTGTCGTCGACAATACCTCTCGAGCCGGGGTTATCGAACGGAGCACCAGGCGCGTACTGCACGCTGAGGTGTTTGTCCCCGTTTACCGATTGCAGGCCGATGGTGAGGGCCTCGGCGAAGCTGCGTGGATCGGTAGTGGAATCGTAGACACCAGCGCGAAGCTGTTCTCGCAGGCGCATGGCGATCATGCGAGCGGTGTCGGCATCGACGTACAGGCGAACGAGCTCCGAGGCGATGCTGTCGACGACCCTTCGCCGCTCACTCGGCGTAGTCGAGGGCAGGGGGCCGTGCGGTTGCAATTGCTGAGCGGACGCGGTGACCGCGGCGAAAATGCTCATGAGGGTGAGGTGAGCTGCGCGCACGATGTATTGTCTCCCGTCCTGTGATGACACTCGAGGATCAACGTCCCGCCGGCAGCGGGCGGCGATTGCAAAGTCCGACAATAAGGTATACCTTATATGTATACCTTATGATGCGCAAGCTTGCTGCCGGCTCAGACTCCGCATACGATGTCCTCAGGCGCCTCATCGTCCGCGGCCGCCTCGCGCCGGGCACGCCCATCGTCGAGTCGGAGACGGCCGCCCGCCTCCGGATTAGTCGAACGCCTCTCCGGGAAGCGCTACAACGCCTGCGGTACGAGGGGCTCGTCGTGGTCACCCACGGGGGAGAACGTCCCAGACTAGCCGTGTCACCGTTTTCTGCAGCGGCCGTCGAGGAGCTCTATCGCACAACGGGCGCGCTCGAGGGATTGGCGGCACGCGCAGCTGCTGACAGCTCGGTCGCGGAACGGCGGTCGCTCGCTCGGACGTTGGCGCTCCTCGACACCGAGTTCCGTAGTGCCGCGGCCGCCACCAAGAAGGATTGGGATGAGATGTTCGATCGTCACGACGCGTTCCACCGGGCGCTCCAGATGCCTGCGCGGGCCCGCACACTCGCACGCTGCTCGAGGCGCTGCGACCGCAGATCGACCGCTATGAGTGGTTTTTCGCGCAGCTGACGGGTCCTGACTTTTCGCCGACCTATGCCGAGCACGCGGCGATCGTACGAGCGGTGCGAGGTGGAACGGCAGATCAGATCGAGGCGGCTGTGCGTACAAATTGGTTCAAAGGTGCCGAGCGTTTGGCGCGGGTGATCGGGCGCGCCGATCCGGCGCTTCTGAACGGCGACTCCTGGGACAAGGCGCTCACGTCTACGCAGTTTCGAAAGGCCCTCGTGGTTTGAGACGCGTCCGTAAATACACGTCTTCCGAATAGCTTGCCGGCCCGCAACATGCGTTTCGGCCGCTTTACACGCGGGTTATCCGCTCCGGCCCAAGCTCCCTCGGCGACCACCGTGTTCTGCGGTCCTCGCTATCCCGACGTCACTCGTTCGAATTGGAGGATGCGCATGTATCAGCACATCAAGAAGCTCATGTACACGGTAAACGTCGGCACGCCTGATCCTCGCTTCGGCAACATGCTACTGGAACAGTTTGGAGGCGCCAATGGAGAATTGGCGGCGGCAATGCAGTACTCCATTCAGGGGCTGAACTGCGACGATCTCGCACGCAAAGACATGCTGATGGACATCGGCACCGAAGAGCTGAGCCACCTCGAGGTCATCGGCAATCTCGCCCGCTTTCATCTCAAGCCGATGAAGACAGATCGAGACGCGGCCGAAGCGGATCCGCTTGTCGCGATCGCTGGAGGGGGTGGGGTCACTCTCTGTAATTCGATGGGCAATCCTTGGACGGCGGATTATCTGAAGATCACAGGCGAGCTGGACGTCGATCTCCGCAGCAACATCGCCGCGGAAGCGCGCGCAAAAATAGTCTACGAGCGACTCATCGCCTTTACGACTGATCCAGGCACGATCGACGCGCTCCAGTTCCTGATGACGCGCGAGATCACGCACATGCGCATATTCGCGGCATCGCTCGAGAGCATGAACCTTCCCCCGTTCAAGATCGGTGGACTGCCCCCGACACCGGGTCTGGTGGACCAGTACTTCAATGACTCGCAGGGTGAAGGGGATGACGGTGAGCGTGATTTCAGAGGTCCCTGGATTGAAGGGATTGGCTTGAACGTCGTCAACGCGCTGGATGTGAACGAGGTGAGCACGGCGGTTCGTCGTGGCGAAGACCAGCTTCCAGCTCCCAAGCAGCGGTCGAGTGCAGCGACGAAGGGGGCGAGTCGAGCAGCGACGAACATGACGTCGAGTGTGGCCAAGAGCACGAGCAATGGCGGCTCGTCCTCGAGGCAGAGCTCAGAAAATGGAGGGACGCGCGGAACCGTCAGGCAGGCGACCGCGAAGAGGAAAGGACGCTGACCCACTAAGCGCAGGTGGAAGCGCAGGCGTTACGTAGCACGAGGAGGGTCCCGGTCGGGGGCCCTCCTCGTGACTTGGGGGCCGCGATGCCGCTCGTCTCGGTGCCGCGCGGTCGTGGACAAACGTTTATATCGAACGTTTGCGCCAAAAGTACGAGCGTCTAACGGTTGTTTACTCAGTGCGCTCTATTCTTGCGCTTCACCTCGCCATGTTTCTCCATGAGGGCGGATTGGCGAGTGCAAGCGAGCCGAAGCCGGTGACCACGGCAACCAAGTCTGTGTCGTCGATTGACGGCACGAGATGGTCAGCACGTGAGGTCGCAGCCGTAGATGTGCCCGGCGCATGGGGATCGCACTGCCTGATTTTCGATTCGGGGACTATTTGCCGCCGCGTGTGGCGCTACCCCGGAAGCTGGTGGCATCTCCGGGACGACGCGCTGCTCGCACTAATGGAGAAGCTGGCGCTTCCCACGATTCGAATTCGGGATCGATGACGATACTGCGCTCGATCTCTCGCCGGTACTGCTAGTCGACGCAGCGCGAGACCGCGCGCGCGATGGTTTCTCGGCAAGTGCATCCACCGAGAACCACCGCGCGCGTTGACGCACTCGTGAACGAAGAGTGCGGGTTCATCCAGTGTCGAACTGGCTGAACCGCTTACTCCGTCCCGTCGATTTTCCGCTTGATCTTCCCGGCAGCCTTCTGCATCTTGCCCTTCGCCTGATCCACCTTGCCCTCGGCCTGGAGCTTCGAATCGCCAGTTAATCCGCCAGCGGCATCCTTGATCTTGCCCTTCAGGTCATTCCCCGCGCCTTTCACTGAATTCTCGTCGCCGCGTTCCGTCAGGTTCTTCTTGTCCATGGTATCTCCCGTGGTACCGGTGGGCTTTTGTAACAAAGCGATTGACTGATGAACCGTGATCACCGGAAGGGGCAAGTGACGTGCCGATTGCTCGACGTGGGAGAACAGGAGCACGCATGAAGCGCTTATCTCGCGCACGTGCGCACAATGCAAATGATAGTGAGAGTCGACAGCTATTCTCCCGGACCCGTGTCGGCCGATTCGTTGTGTCCAGAACGCGCGAGCTGGATGACGCGATCGGCATAAACGCGAGGATCGCAATCCAGCTCGAAGCACACGGACACGTGTCCGCCGGGGATGGCGGCGACAAACTGCTGGAATTGTCCGTACGTGACGACGAGATATTGAAAACCGCCACAGTCAATTCGGCCGCGCTGTCCGGCCAGGCAAAGGAGCGCTGGATTGACCAGAAGCTCCTCGTAGCGATCCGACTCGGAACCGGAAGCGTGCGTGACACCACTTCTTTGTTCTGATCGCAACGCTCCTTTTCTGTAGATGGCGGCATAGCGAATGGAAGAGGACAGCTGCAGGATCGTCTCTAGATCAGTCATGTGCCTCACATGGATCGACCGTACGCAAGATTGCGACACGCGGGTGCGGCGCGCAGCATACGTTGAGCTCTCTGGACGCGCTTCTCTCCATTGAACTGTGGGAATCCGCACAGCTCCGCATTGGCCGATTCGTCCCTCGCCCTCCCTCATATGGATCATCCCATGGAATCATTGCAGCCGCTCCTTGCGATGCTCCTGCCGTACTTCCAGGTCGATGCGTTCGCGCCGACTGTGTTTTGCGGAAATCCCGCCGGCGTCGTCGTGACGGATCAGTCGCTCACCGACAACCAGATGCAGCACATTGCCGAAGAAAACAGAATGCCGGAGACCGCCTTCGTGCGACTCGGAACGGCGACTCTCGCTCTGCGGTGGTTCACGCCCGTGCAGGAAGTTCCGTTCTGTGGTCACGCAACGTTGGCAGCCGCGCATGTTCTGTTCACCGAGTACAACGTGCACGGAGTTTGCACGTTCGACACGCAGGTCGGCGTGCTGCACGTCCAATCCGAGGGAGCGCATCTCCACCCTGGAAGTGCCGGCCTTGTATCCGCAGCCGGTACCGGGCTTCGAAAAAGTGTTGATGGAGCTCACGCCGAACGTGTTCGTGAGCGCATTCCGCAACTTCGAAAATCTCTTCGTCGAGCTTCGCGACGAAGAAGCGGTCCGCGCATACCAGCCCGACTTGTCGCGAACTGCGGCGTTCCATCCACTTGGTCTTGCAATCACTGCGAAGGGCCGGAGTGTGGACTTCGTCTCGCGCTACTTCGCGCCCAGCTACGGAATTCCGGAGGATGCGGTGACCGGTTCCACACATGCAACGCTGGTTCCCTACTGGGCCGAAAAGCTCGGACGCTCCGAGCTCGTCGCCCGGCAGCTCTCCCCTCGGGTGGGCGAGATGACGACACGCATCGAGCGCGACCGGGTACGGTTGTCCGGGCGCGCCGCGACATTCTTGAAGGGCACCATCTACGTGACCAGGTGAGCGCGATCGTCGCACCGTACTCCGATGCTCGTGAGAAGCTCATTGCCAATGTCGCGAACGGCGCGCACGAGTAAGTCGAAGTCCTCGCGACGGCTGCGCTGATTCGTGTTCGCGACACGGATGACGTACCGGCCTCCCACGATCCCGCCCGAAGGCACCGCAATACCCCGTTCGTGGAGCTGGATCACGATCTCACGATTCAGGAGATCGGCTCGCTCTTCGCTCGTGCCCGCGGGCCTGAACCGAATGCATGCGACGTTGAGGGGCGCGGGAGCAGCAACCTCCAGCTCTGGAGTCGCCTCCACGAGCGCCACCAGGTATCGCGTATCAGCCACGTTTTGTTCGATCAGCGCACGATACTTGGCGATGCCCTGTTCCTTGACGGACATCCACACCTTGAGAGCGAGGAACGCCCGCGAGAGATCCATCCCGACGCCGCCGTAGTAGTACTTGCCCGCTGCGAGCCCGCCGCTCCCGCGCGCCAGATACGCCGCGATCACCGGAGTGAACGACGCGCGCAGCTCGTCGGTATCGCGCACGAGCGCGCACGCCACTCCATATGGCATGTACATCCACTTGTGCAGATCGAAGGCGATCGAATCCGCGCGCTCCATCCCTGCGAAGAGCGGCCGCAGCTTCGGAGACATCGCTCCCACAGCGCCAATTGCACCATCGACGTGCATCCAGAGCTCGTGCTCGCGAGCCACGTCGGCGATCTCGTTGAAATTGTCTATGGCGCCGGTATTCACCGTGCCAGCGGAATGCCACGATGCAGAACGGCTTCAACCCCTCCTCTCGATCAAGCGCGATCGCCGTGCGCAGCGCTCGCGTATCCATCTCGTACGCATCGTCGACCGGGATCGAGCGCACACCATCCCGCCCGAGCCCCAGCACGGAAGCGGCTTTGTCGATGGAGTTGTGCGTCTCCGACGACGCATACAGCACCGGTCGCTGGCTCATGCTCGCGAGGCCGCGCTGCTTCACGTCATCGCCCAGTATCGCGTCCCGGGCAACGGTCAGACAGGTGAGGGTTGCCTGCGAACAGCTGCTCACGAGCAGCCCTCCACCGCTTGCTGGATATCCGATCAAATCGCGGAACCATCCCACCACCTGCTCTTCCACGTAGCACGCACTCTGCTCGCCACCGAAAACATTCGGATTCATACCGGCAGCCAGCATCTCAGCCAGCATGCCCATGGGACTCCCCGTTCCCATCACCCATCCCCAGAACCGCGGATGGACGTTTCCAGTCGCATAGGGAAGCACGTCGCGCTGAAAGTCGCGATATGCAGCGTCGGCGCCCTCCGGATGCTCTGGCGCGGACTGGCGGAGCGCCTGCTTTGTTTGCTCGGGAATGGGCTGCCACACCGGCCGCTCTCGCAGCGTGCGCAGATGGTCGAGCATGTCGTTCACCATCTGGCAGCCCAGGAGCTTCATCTCATCCCAGTTTTCGGGATCGAGCGTCAGCTCGGCTATCGGCAGCGATGTAGCGGTGGGCGGCGTGTCGGAGTGCACGTGATCTCCTCGAGCGAGCAGTGGCATTCACATCGCACGAGATCATCAGGCGACGGCGCCCAAGAAAGTCGTGCGAAGCAGGACGAGGAGTATCGCGTGCGGCTCATCGCGAAGTTGCAGATTCTTGCGGGCTATCAATGACGTCCTGTGTCGTCATGTCTGGATTGTTCGGGATGAGCGCGAGAAATCGCTGAATGGTGACCGAAGGGTCATCGTCGCGCCACACAGCATTGGTGGTGATCGTGAACGGCAGGCCGGTGAGCGGGAGGTAGGTCACGCCCGTCGGGCGGAATTCACGCATGGAAGCAGGTACGAGTCCCAGCCCCACGCGCGCCGAGACGAGACTAACCACCGTGTGCAGCTGCGCCGCGTCCTGAATCGGAGGCGCGATGAGCCCCGCGGCCGCCCATGCATCCCGCACCGCCTTGTGCAGCCCCAGCGCCAGGTACGTCCGGGGAAGTACGAGAGCTTCCGTGGCGAGATCCGACACCGATATCTGATCGTGGTGCGCGAGGGGATGACCCTCCGGCACGGCAGCAACGAGTCGATCCTCGAGTACGCGCCGACCATTGAGACTCGCCGGCATCGAGACCGTTCTGCCGCAGACGAAGGCAATGTCGATGTCCTGCGCCAGCAGGGCTGCCACCTGTTCTGCCGTACTCAGCTCGCGGAGATCGAACAGCGCACTCGGAAAGGCGGTGCTGAATCTCCGCACGGTCGTGGCGACGATACCGCTGTACATCGCCGACTCCGTAAAGGCGATCGTGAGCCGACCGACTTCGCCACGAGCTGCACGTTGCGCGTGGGACATCGCTGCCGATGCCTGCGAGAGAAGCAATCGGGCCTCGGGCAGGAATGCTCGGCCCGCGTCCGTCAGTGCGAGTCGCTGGGCGCGGCGAGCGAACAACTGGGCGCCAATGCTTCGCTCCAGCTGCATCACCGTGCGACTCAGCGCCGGTTGTGCCACTCTGAGCCTTTCAGCGGCGGCACTCACCGTACCCTGCTCGACGACTTCGACGAACGCCCGCACGTGTCTGAGCTCGAACGAGCTCAAAAGGCCGGAGGACCCCGTTTCGCCGGATGCAGCTGTCATTCGATCATACCCTGTGAGCATAATGAGGATACAAAACTAGTCTTTGTTAACATGATAGGCGCTGGTTAGTCTGGCTGCATGCCCGCAATCGCTCCGCTCGCGCAAACTGCTGAAGACTCTGGCCCCCGGAGCTGTCGCACCCGACAACTCTACGAGTCATCCCAGATCACCATAGCAGACGTCGTCTGCGCTGCTCCGCGATCCGGATTCGGCTCTGAGCGCGCCGCGAGTGCGAACCACATCATGTTGATGCGATCCGGGATGTTTGTTCGACACGGCGGTCGTGTATCGGGGCGAGGAATCACTGCCAATCCGGGGACTGCTCTCTTCTTCAACGCAAACGAGCCATTCCGGGTCAGCCATCCCATGAGCCGTGGCGATACCTCGACGACCTTCGCCTTCTCCGTCGAGCTCGTTTCAGAATGCCTTTCGGCACCGGAGCTATGCGGGCCGTGAGGCGAACTATCCCTACCCGCTGACACACGCGGTGCTCACACCGGCGCTGCTCCTGGACCTCTATCGGCTCAGGCAAAGACTCCGTGGCAAGGAACCCGCGCAATCCATTGAGATTGAAGAGCGAGCACTCAGCTTGCTCGAGCGGATCGCGGCCGAGGGCTGTGACACTCGCGACATGATCGGGCACGGAAGCGGCCAGAGTGGCCGGGTGCGTCGACGGGACATCGCGGAAGCAGTGAAGGAAGCGCTCGCGAAGAATCCATTCGTTGCGACGTCGCTGGGCGATCTCGCGACGTACCTGGACATCTCGCCCTTCCACCTGGCGCGCACCTTCAGTGCGGAAGTGGGCGTGCCCATTCACCAGTATCTGCTTCGCCTCCGACTGGCCGCGGCGCTCGAGCGCGTATACGATCCATCGGCGAACCTCGCCGCAATTGCGCTCGATGTCGGTTTTTGCAGTCCGAGTCATTTCAGCACCGCCTTCCGCAAGGCGTTCGGCACGGCGCCTACATCCTTGCGGGGAGAAGACAGCTCGACACCGATGTAGCTCGGGCTGATCTCCACGATCGAGCCATAGCATAACGAGTACGCGGCTACCCACTTCGACAATCCCGTACGACAAACGCGGAGGATCTTTGCGTATAGCAGTCATTGGCGCCGGAGGCGTCGGCGGATACTTCGGCGCTCGTCTCGCTCAAGCCGGCCACGACGTCGTTCTGTACGCACGTGGCGAACATCTGCGCGCAATTCAAGAACGCGGCATGATCATCAAGGACGCGGATGGCTCGGTCACGATCCCGGTGCACGCATCCAATTCGCTGGACGATCTGATCGATGTCGAATGGGCGATGGTCGCGGTGAAGAGCTATTCAGTTCACGAGATCATCCCCGTCCTGACGACATTGAGCAGCAAAGGCGTTGCGATCGTCCCCTTGTTGAACGGAGTGACCGTTGCCGAAACGCTCGAGTCGCTCGGCGTCCCGCGCAGCAACTTGCTCGGCGGCGCGACTGTGATGAACGCCCACAGGATTGCGCCGGGAGTCATTGAGCACCTCAGTCGTCAGGAGCGCTTCGTCGTTGGTGAGCTCGACGGCTCAATGTCGGATCGGGCGAGATCGATCGCATCGGCAATGCAGTCAACGGGTATAGAGGCACTGGCGACTCGCGAGATCGTGATCGAGCTGTGGAGAAAGTTCAGCATGCTGTGCGCGATCTCGGCCGCCTGCGGCATGGCGAGGAGCGATCTTGGCAGCATTCGCGGCACCGCACTCGGGAGAGTGCTCCTCGAGCGTGCGGTGGGAGAGATCGCGAGCGTCGCCCGAGCGCTGCACGTGCCCGTCGCGCACACACTCGAGGAAGAGACGATGAGTCGAATCGATATGATGTCCGGCGCAATAAGGCCGAGCTTCGCCATCGACATTGAACGTGGCGGCCCTAATGAGCTCGACGTATTGAGTGGCGCCGTCGCGCGACTGGGAAGAGAAGTACGAATTCCGACACCTGTGCACGAAACCGCAGCAGCGGTTCTGGCAAGATGAGCGGGCTCGCATCGAATAGCCCTTTCACAATCTTGCTGGAACGCGTCTGCCGTGCCTTTGGACTCGTGCGCTTCGCGAATAGCTTCACGACATGACCAACAACATCAGCTCACTCCCGCTCGACACAGTGCTCCTCGTAATCGACGTGCAGGTGGCGTTCGAGAATCCTCGATGGGGGCAGCGCAACAATCCTCACGCCGAATCGCGGATATCTGATCTCATCGCCGCGTGGCGAGGGCCGAGCGACCGATCATCCACGTGCAACATGTCAACCCGAAAGCGGGCAGCCTCTTCAACCCCGAGCTGCCCGGCGTTGCAATCAAGGCTGAAGCGACGCCGCTTTCCGGGGAACTGCTGATCTCCAAGGATGTGAACAGCGCCTTCATTGGAACGGATCTCGAGAAGCGCCTCCGTCAAATGGGTGCGACGACTCTCGTAATAGTGGGGATCACAACCGACCATTGCGTATCCACCACCACGCGCATGGCTGGCAACCTTGGATTCGCGGTGTACGTCGTGTCGGACGCAACGGTGACATTTGAGAGGACGGGCCATGACGGCACTCACTTCACGGCCGAGCAGATGCACGATACGGCGCTGGCGAGCTCAATGGTGAGTTTGCGGCCGTCGTCGACACTCGCGACGTACTCGACCGCACTGAAGCGGACACGCGTCGTCCACAGTCCATGAGCAACCGTGGCATCAGGCGAGCTTCATCGCGTAAGCGCGTTCCCCGCGGGTCCGGGGGGAGGAAATCCGGCCGGCGTGTGGATTGGCAATGTGCATCCGAGTGAAGAGAGAATGCAGACAATGGCCACAGAGGTCGGCTTCTCGGAAACAGCGTTCGTTGCACCCGCTATCGGGTTTCGACAGAACATTCGCTATTTCAGTCCGGAGGCCGAAGTGTCTTTTTGCGGCCACGCCACCATCGCGGCCGGAGTTGTTCTGGGGAGACATTCAGGCGACGGAACATATCAGCTCCGTACATCCGTGGGCATGGTGCCCGTAAGCGTGGGTGACCACGACGGTCGCCGACAGGCGTCACTGACTTCTGTGACACCAGCGCACAAGCGCGTGGACGACGAATGCCTTGCCGAAGCACTCGACGCACTCAATTGGAAATTGGACGAGCTCGATACGTCGATTCCTCCAGTGAATGCCTATGCGGGAGCGTGGCATCTCGTGCTGGCAGTTCTCACACCCGGCCGTCTGGCGACACTCGATTACGATTTCGACAGAATGAAGCGGCTGATGGTTCGTCGAGGGTATAACGACGCTTCAACTCATCTGGCGTGAGAGCGAGACGACGTTTCCGTTCACGGAATCCATTTCCCGTTGGCGGCATGGTCGAAGATCCCGCAACCGGCGCCGCGGCAGCCGCGCTGGGCGGCTATCTGCGCGATGCCAATTTGCTCGCCGCACCTGCCAGGCTCACGATTCTTCAGGGTGAGGCCATTGGCAGGTCAAGTCGACTCACGGTGGAGATTCCTGTGAGCGGAGGGATCGTCGTTAGCGGGACAGCGGTACGCATCTGACGGATGGATGCACGAAGCGCCCGGGCAGTGCCCGGGCGCTTCGTTACCACGAGTTGCTACGCGACTTCTAGCAGCGGCAACTCACTTGATGAACGAGAGATACCCGTAGAGGTTTGTCACCACACCCATGTCGCCCTTCGAGCTGAACGCGATGCGACGCGGGTTGCCTCCGACACTGATCGTGGACTTGAGCGCGTGCGCCTTCAGATCGACGATCTGCACGAGCCCCGAATTCGGCTCCGTGAGATAGAGATTGTTGTCGTCCGGCGTCACGGCGGCGCCGAAGCCGCCGGCATCCAGCGGAAGATTTCCAATCAGCGCGCCGCTCGCGATGTTGTACATCGAGACGTAGCCGCCCTCGTTCACGACGTATAGCTCGGTGCCGTGCTTGTTCGTGACCATGCCCTGCGGCGCGCCACCGGGTGTGAACGTCTTCACTACGGCGTGCGACTTGACGACGAACTCCGTGACCGTGCCACTGATGAACGAGCTCACGAACATCGTCTTGTTGTCGGGACTCAACGCAAATCCGTTCGACACACTCGGCACCGGAATCTGATCGACGACTGCGAGACTCTTCGCGTCGACCACGAGCACCGTTGCGCCATTCGTGCCAATGAAGAGCTGCTGCCCGTTCGCCGACACGGCCACCACAAACGGCGCGGAGAAGTCGGGTGTCGCAATGGTCGCAACCTGCTTTCCACTCTTCACGTCGATCACGCCAACGTTCGCGCTGTACTGATTGGTGACGTACGCCGTCTGTCCGTTCTGAGAGAACGTTACGCCGGCCGGAATGCTGCCGACGGCGATCTCACCGTTAATGGTCTGCGATGCGAGCGTCGACGTCGCGACCTGATTGAAGTCGAGCTGTGTCGCGTACACGAGCCCGTGCGTGGACACGTCGACACCATACGGCTCTCCGCCGAGCTGGGTGGTGCCCGTCAGGACACCTGCCGGATGCGTGACCGTCGGCGTTGAAGCAACGACAAGGGCGGATTCCGTCGGCGCAGCAGGCGCGAGCCCCGGATCTGCGCAACCACCGATCATGACCGCAAGTCCGAGTAGTGCAATGCAGCGTTTGGCACCATCACCTGCAATGGAACTTGCGTATCGGCGAGCCTGCATTGGGGCCTCCGGAAACGTGGGGTCCGTGCGGAAGGGTCCGCTCGGGATCGCCTACGCTAGCGGTCGCGACTGTGACGTCAATCGCAATTATTGAGGAATCTTCATCACAATTATTTCTTTATTCGAGAATTAGACGAACCTAACCGAACTGGGAGTTTTCGAGCGCTTTTCATGGCATCCTGCCACAATTTCTTCCAACCGGAACTAGGAATCGCAACGATCCATATTCGCATAGGAACGGCAGGATGGGCGATCCCGGCTCCAGTCGCCGCGGCATTTCCCTCCAATGGCGCCGCGCTCTCCCGTTACGCTCGCGTGTTCACCGCGGTCGAGATCAACTCGACGTTTCGCAAGTCACATCGCGCGAGCACGTACACGCGCTGGGCGAGCACCGTCCCCGAGACCTTCGCGTTCTCCGCGAAAGTGCCGCAGTCGGTGACGCACGTCGCGCGACTCGCCGACTGCGATGCCCCGATCAATGCATTCCTCGACGAGCTCACACCGCTCGGCTCCAGGCTCGGTCCGTTGCTGCTACAACTTCCCCCGAGCTTCGCATTCGACGCGGCGCTCGTCGAACGCGCAGTGCTGCGGTTGAGCCAAGAGGGACGATTCACGATCGCGTGCGAGCCGCGCCACGAAAGCTGGTTCGTTCCCGAAGTGGATCGCTGGTTGGCTGAGCGGCGCATCGCACGCGTCGCATCGGATCCGGCGCGACACCCGGGCGCCGGGGAGCCCGGCGGATGGCGCGGACTCTCGTACTATCGGCTGCACGGATCGCCGCGCATGTACTACTCGTCGTACGACGATCACGCACTCGCGGTGCTGAGCGAGCAGTTGCTGCGCGACAGCGCCGACGAGCGCTGGTGCATCTTCGACAATACCGCGTCCGGTGCGGCTGCAGCGAACGCACTCGCGCTCCTGAAGAAGCTCACGATGGGCTGAAAATCAGGTTCGTGGCGCTCGATCAGCTTACGCGAAGAGTGCGACCTGGCCACCCGTATTCCAGAAGAGAATCGTCTCATCGTCCCGACTGCGCCCACCACGGACGTGTGCGATCATCCCGGCCAGCGCTTTCGCGGTGTAGGTATGGTCGACGAAGAGCGCCTCGGTGCGCGCGGCCAGTCGCTGTGCCTCGCGCGACGCATTGGTTGGCGCCCCGTAGCCCTCGCCCACCCACCCGTCATCGACCTCCACGGAGCAGTCCGACGCGAGCGTCTCGCCATCCGCGCCGAGCAGATCGCCGATACCGCGCACGATCTCGCGGATCTTAAACGAGATGTCCGCCGCCGAATCGTCCGCGCTCACGCCGATCACGCGAGTCCCGAGCCCGTGCAGCACGCATGCGGCGACGAGCCCTGCCTGCGTTCCTCCCGACGACGACGCATGGAAGATGATGCTCGGCGCTGCGGTCTGTTTGAGAAGCTCGCCCAACGCGCGTACGAAGCCGAGTGCGCCGAGGGGGATCGAGGCGCCGAGGGGAATCGCGTACGGCGTGTGTCCCTCGCGCTTTAGTCGGGCGATGGTCGCAGCTAGCGCCGGCGCCCGCTCCTCCCGCGACCCGATGTACTCGATCTCGGCGCCGAGCAGCTGGTCGAGAAGGGCGTTCGCGGTTGCGCGCTCGGGCGGCGTGCCGTTCGCGATGATCACGCACCGCATGCCGAGCTTCGCGGCGACCGCGGCGGTCGCTCGCGCATGGTTGGACTGGATGCCGCCGAGCGTCACGAGCACATTGGCTGCGGCATTGATCGCTGCGACTGCAACCATCTCCAGCTTCCGCACCTTGTTGCCGCCGAACCCGAAGGGGATTGCATTGTCGCGCTTCACGAGCAGGCGCGGGCCGCCGCCGAGCGCGGTCCGCAGGCGCGACATCTCCTCCACGGGTGTCGCTATCCGCGTGAGCTGGAGCGCCGGAACGTTCGCGAGCTCGCGCAAGGCGTGTCGGTACTGGGCGGGTGCCTCGCTGGATTCACGCTGCGGCGTCATCGCGCGAACCTACGGGATGTGGAACGCTCTGGCCAGGGAGTGGAGCACGACCATATGATGCGCGGTGTGCATCCGGGGGCTTGGTTCAGCGGAGGAGGAAAGCGTTTCGGGCTGAGGTGAACGCTCGTCGCCGGTACGATGTCGCGGTGTTCGTCGTCATGAATGGTGACAGCAGAGCAACCTATCTGGAGCTTCCCACGTGACTGAGAGCGGGCGTCGCATTCGGCGATCGGTATTCACGACCGTACTCGCGCTGGGACTGTTGCGGACCTCGGCCGCCGCGGCGCAGGGCGCGTTCATCCGGGTCAGCTACGACAGCATTGAGAGCGATTCCATGGCGGAGGCCTACACGCGCTCTCCGCATTACACGTTGGAATCATCACAATGCACGAACGCATTGTCGCGGGAAAGCATGACGACAGTTGCCGTGTATCTGCATGCGCGCGTGTCGGACACGGGAAGCGTGATCGCGCCACAAGCCGATCTGATGGCGCAGGACGTGGCGCAGGAGCTCGACACGCTCGTCAAGGCGATGAAAGCCGGCGGGTCAGTCTCCGAACCCTCAGCGCCGACATGGCGCTCGCTGCCAGCGCAGCTCATCGTGGTGGCGCACGGAGATGGTAGCATTACGCGACGAGCCGTGACTCCCATGGGAGATACGACTGCGACGTCGCTCCTCGAGAGGGCGTTCGACGCAGCTCGCGCGCAGGAGCATGCGCGCATCCTTTGGCCGGATGGGTATGCCGCGCGGCCGGTGACTGTGCACCTGTTTCTCGAGCCGGCAGCTGTCATGCTCTATAATCCCGCGTCCCCTTCGAAGCGGCACCGCTTTACCGCGTTCGCGCTGCCGTTCCCGGTAGAAATTCCGGCGTTACCGAAGGAGGGCAATCCAGTTCCGCGGTATCCGTCATCTGCTGAAACGAGCCGCGTGCAGGTCTTCGTTCTTCTGCAGTTCGTCGTCGACACATTTGGCAGAGCGAAACCTGCAACCATTCACGAGGTCTTCCCATCCAACAATTCGCGACTCCCGGAAGAGCGCGAGCCATTCCACGATGACTTTGTGCAGAGCTTAGTGCGGACACTACCATCGTGGCGATTCACGCCCGCGCGGATCGGCTCGTGCACGGTGGAGCAGATCGTGCAACTTCCCATGACGTGGACCGTGAGGTAAGCAGAGGGACAAATGCGGCGCGCCGCGTTCTCAACGCCCCGTTGGCGGTACGAAGATCTGCGGATCGACCGCGACGTTCGTCTTCGCCTCGCTGTACTCCTCGCGCTGCACGATCTTCCCGTTGGCGAACGCGCTGACCGTCTCTGACAACCAGCCGCCCGGCACCTGCACGTAGTTGTCGAAGCGGAAATCGAGTACCGTCGTCGAGTCGCGCTCGTCTGGCTGAATGCCGCGTACGAACAACATGCGCTCCTTGTCGATCCAGAGCTGGGGCGAGCGCAGGTCACCGGCTGGCGCGCCGATCACGTACACGGCTTTGCCCTGCCAGCTGTCCTCGCGCACGGGTGACATCGGAAAGTGCTCCCCTGCGAGCACCGCAAGCGTTGCCTCAGGAGACTGCGCGTAAACGTCGAAGCCCATCACCAGGAGCACGTTGCGCGTCGCATCGCGGGTGAGAACGCTGTCGCCGCGCCACACGAACAGCGAGTCGCCGGAATAGACCACCGCGAGATTGCCGGAGGCACGCTCAATGTCGATGCGCAAGCGGCCAGGCAGCAACGCGCGCTCGTGCCATTGCTCGACTGCCATCGTGTCCGCTCTCGTCCGCAGCGTCGTCTTCTGCGTGAAGCTGAGCGTCCTGTACCACGTCTTCGCATATCTGTCGTGCATCGCGCGGATGATCGTGGCGCCGTCAGTAGGTGCAGGAGCGGCGCGCGTCATGGCGCCGGACGCGATGCATGCGGCGACGCACAGCGCGCGAGTTGCGATGGATGACGGAAGAGTCACTGGTGGTCCTCATGCGTTCGGATACCACCAACGTATAGCACGTCAGGGGAGAGCACCATCGTGCGCGCGAGCAACGCCCTCGCGCAGTGCCGCGGCCATCATCCACGCCGCGGCCATGATGGCGAGATTGAGCGCATTCCCCGCCCAGGAGATGTGCTCGTGCGGAGTTCCGACGACGATCGGAAGCCACACGAGAAGTCCGAACAGCGCTATGAGCACGGTGAGCAGGCGCGCGGCGAGTAGCGCCTGGATGCCCGTGAGGATCGAAACGCCTGCGAGGAACAGCGCGATCCCCGCAGTGATCGCCCAGAATGTTTGACCAAAGGGAAGCCAGCTCGGCACCATGCTCGCCGTCTGGGGCAACGCGAAAAAGTGCGCGAGGCCGAAGGAAACCCCGCACAGGCCGAACAGAATGCGCCCAATGTGCGACAGACGTCTCGCGAGCTGCGCATCGAGGCGGGTCGATAGCGCGTACGTCGTCAGCGCTGCAACGGTAAGCGAGAATTCCTCCGCAAAGCCCGACCACGTGCCGACGAGCTGCGGATAGCCGATGATGCGCCGGATCCACAGACACGCGGCGAGAAAGTAGAGAAAAGCGAGTAGGAGAAGTGCAGGGCGCAGTGTTTTCCGCCTAAGCACGCCGGCGCCTCCGAGCACGAGCAGCGCCGCTACTACATAGACGAGCGCCGTTCGACCGGGTGTGCCTGCCGGCACCGGATGCCACACGGTTGCGAAGTCGCGCCAGGCGAACTGGATCGCGCCGAGCGCCATCGCTGCTACTCCGTAGACCCGTGTGCCGAGTCCGGGCTGGTTGTCTGTCATTCGCAATCATCGAGCATCTGCGACCTGGGCCGCAATGTCCAATGCGTGCACGATCGGCGCGACCATCGTGTGGACAGTCAATGCGGGCTCGCCTAGCGTTCAATCCATGGAGTCGTCCGTGGAAGTTCGACAGCTCAGGGCATTCGTCGCGCTCGTGGATCATGGGAGCCTGACTGCGGCCGCTCATGCGCTGGGGTTGGCGCAATCCACGATATCCGAAGCGCTGTCCGCCCTGGAGCGGGCCCTGGGCGCACCACTCGTCCTGCGGCGCCGTGGCGCACGCGAGGTCGTGCTCACCGACGCGGGAGCTGCGCTCCTCCCGCACGCGCGATCGGTGATGGAGACGATCGCCTCCGCTCACGTCGCCATCGCAGGAGCGACGAGCGGCGCGCGCGCGCGGATCGCAATCGCGACGAACGAATCGCTGAGCACGTACCTTCTGGGGCCGCAGCTTGACATCGCGCGACGTCGCTGGCCGAACACGACGTTCGAAGTCTCCATCATGGTGTGCGCTGACGTTCGCGGCAGCGTCGAAGCCGGCGAGCACGACCTCGGGATGATTCTACAGCCAGCAGATGACTCTCCGCAGGCGCATGTTGCCGAGACCACGATCATCGCGCAGAGTGTGCCGCTCGTCATGTTCGCGCTTCCATCGCACCCGCTCGTCCACGCGGGCAGGCACGTGAGTCGGGATAGCCTCAGTGACTATCCGCTGTACATCAGCGATGCCGCGGGCGACTTCCATCTTCTGGTGCGACGCTACCTCGAGCACGCGGCAATGCCG
Organism: uncultured Gemmatimonadaceae bacterium; assembly: GCA_963792685.1. Classification (GTDB taxonomy): domain Bacteria; phylum Gemmatimonadota; class Gemmatimonadetes; order Gemmatimonadales; family Gemmatimonadaceae; genus FEN-1250. The sequence continues at coordinate 1,180,681 of CAWBWW010000001.1, forward strand.
TCACCGCATATTCATGCCACCGGAAGCGTCGAGAGCGTGAAGCGCTCCGTGCTCAGCGATCCGCGCGCCATCGGTCTGCTCCCCGCGTACGCCCTTACGGACGAACTGCGGGGAAAGCGGCTCGCTGCGCTGCATGTGGAGCCTGCGCCGCCGGCCATGTCGCTCGTGGCGCTCACCTCCCGCGCACGGTCACAACATCCGGCGACTCGCCAGCTGGTCGACGCAGTTTCCAACGCGTACGGCCTATCGGTATAACCGATTTGAGGTATCGGCGTTCTTGCCGGTGCAATGCAGCGGCCACCTTGCGATGCGAAGTACCACTCATCGAACAGTTCTCATCCGAGGTCGTATGACACGTGCGCTGCTGGTAGTCGACGTCCAGAACGAATTCTCGCCGCGCGGGCTGCGCGCGGTCCCGAATCACACGGAAGCGATGCTCGCGATCAACGAGCAGATCGCAAAGGCGCGGCGGGACAGCGCGCCGATCGCGTGGATTCAGCATCACAACAAGCCGACCGAGTCGCGCGCGTTTATTCCTGGATCATGGGGCGCCGAGCTTTCGCCGGGACTTGGGCCGCAGCCGGGATTCGGCGCCGAGCAGCTGTTCACGAAGGATGTCTTCGGTGCGTTCACCGGGACCGGGCTCGAGCCCTGGCTCGCATCGCTCGGCGTCACCGAAGTATTGATCGTCGGATTCTTTGCGCACATGTGCGTGTCGACTTCCGCGCGGGAGGCGCTCGTGCGCGGGTTCGCAGTTCACGTTGATGCGAACGCCGTCGGTGCGCGCGACCTCGATCACGAAGCCCTCGGCAGGCAGAGCGCCGACGAGGTGCGTCGCTCCGCGCTGCTTCAGCTGGCTGACATGGGAGCAATCATCGAGAATGGGGATGGGCTTGCTGCTCCTGCGCTCTGGGCGACTCAGCCGCTGGCCTCGCGCGCTGGGTGAACATTTCACGCGCAAATGTCGCGCGGTCCGCTCTGTGCAACAGCTGTCGGACCAACGCCGGCTTCGGCGTCTGACAGCTAACGAGGGAGGTTCACGTGCTCTGGGCACTCATTATCGGGCTCGTCGTCGGTGCGCTCGCGAAGTTCATCATGCCGGGGAAGGATCCTGGCGGGATCATCATTACGATGCTGATTGGCATCGCTGGCTCGTTCATCGCGACGTTCCTGGGACGTGCACTCGGCTGGTACAGAAATGGACAGGGAGCTGGCTTCATCGCGTCGTTGATCGGTGCGATTCTTTTGCTCTGGATCTACCGCATGGTCATAGGGCGCCGGACGACGGCGCCTTAGCAATCACTGCGCAGCGCACGCCGTGATCGCGCGGCGTGCGCTACGGAGCGCGGCGCGCTCACGGCTCAGTGCTGCGGGCGTCGATAGACGTGAGTACTCAGGTACTTAAGTCCCGAGTCGATCAGAAGCGTTGCGACCGTAGCGCTCGGCCCAAGTCGCTGGCCAACGCGGATCGCGGCGATCACATTGGCACCGGATGAGGTGCCCGCGAATAATCCTTCCTCGCGAGCAAGGCGTCTGGCCATCGCCTCGGCATCCGCGGTCGCGACCGGAATGATGTGGTCAACGATGCTCGCGTCCCACATCGGCGGCGTATAGCCAATACCGATTCCCTCGATCTTGTGCGCCCCTGGCTGTCCTCCGGAGAGCACGGCGGATTCGCTCGGCTCGACGGCGACGATTGCCACGTTCGGACCGTGGCGTCGCAAGATGCTCGCAACGCCACGAAGTGATGCGACGGTGCCAACCGCCTGCACGAACGCGTCGACGCGCCCTTCCGTCTGGGACCAGATCTCCTCGCCCATGCGCGCGTAACCCGCGATGCTGTCCGTGTTGTTCAGCTGATCGGTCCAGTACGTGCGCGGCTCATAGCTGATCTCCCGAGCGGCAGCGATCATATCCTGGATCAGCTTGCGCGTGATCAGCCCACCCTCGCTCGTCACCAGCCTCAGCTCGGCGCCCAACGCGACCATCTGCGTGAGCTTCTCCTCGCTGAATACGGGGGAGGTGACAATGCGCAGGCGGTAGCCCTTCGCGGCGCACACGAGCGCGAGTGATGCTCCGGTGCTACCCCCGGTGTACTCGACGATCGCATCGCCTGCGCTCAGCCGACCGTCGCGCTCCGCGCCTGCGATCATCGCCTGCGCCATGCGGTCCTTCATGCTGCCGGTGGGATTCTGTCCTTCGAGCTTGACGACGATTCTGGCGCATCCACTCGGCACGACGCGCATCAACTCGACGAGGGGTGTATTCCCAATCGCATCGAGAACGCTGCGGCTCACGTTCATGGCATGGCTCCTTGCGTAGGTGCTCGATCGTAGAACGTATCGCCGGGTTCAGCGCGTCACTCGTACATTGCATCGGGGTCGGTTGCCGCGAGCTCGATGAGGAAGGACGCGATGCGCGCCGTCGCCGCCTCCAGAAAGCGCGCACCCTTTTCGGCAGTCGCTGCGGACGGATTCCCGCATCCGGTGTCCGCTGAAACCCGCGTCCACGGGCGCGGCGCCCACGCCCATCCGTCACGCAGCGCCGAGATCGTCGAGCGCTTGTGTTGTCCGTCGCCTGCCTCGGAGAGCGGCAGCACGAGCCCGGGCTCGAGATGCTGCATCACACTGGTCTCGAGCTCTCCCGCGTGATCGCCCGGATCATCGAAGAACGGTTTCGCATCCACACACGTCCACCAGTTGAGCGTGCACAGAAACATGCGCGTCTGTGGCTGTAGCTCGCGGATCATCTCGACGAAAATCGTTCCCGCCGTGGCCGTTGAGGATGACGAGCTTGCGAATGCCTTGCTCCTCGAGCGCCTTCGTGAGATCGCGCAGCAGCGCTGCCTGCGTGCTCGGATTCATGTTGAGACACAGCTTGATGTCGAGTTGTCCCGTATTCACGCCGAAGGGAACGGTGGGCAACACGATCACTCGCGTACCGCGCTCCCATGCGATTCGCGCGGACTCCGCAGCCACCCGATCGCATTCGATGACGTCCGTGGCGTACGGCAGATGGTAGTTGTGCGCTTCGGTCGCGCCCCAGGGCAGAATGGCGACCTGATACTCAGTAGCCGCGACTGATTTCCAGTTCGTCTCGGCCAGGATATACGGGCGAGGAGTCATGCCTCAACAATATCAGCCGGTTCGAAGTACCACGAGAAGCTGGAAACCCTCGTGTGGTACCACGGGCCGGATGCTCGAGTGGTGTGAGCGCTGATCACCGGCCGGCACTCACACGCGTCGCAGCACCGCGTACGTGAACGCCTGCACGCCTCCGCCTGGCGTGCGATGCTCCTCATCGATGCTGCGCTCCAGCACGAAATCGCTCCCGAGCTCCCGTGCGAGCGATCGAGCATCGTAGCGCACGACATCGAGGCCGCTGCAGCGCTCCGGACCGGCGGGGGAGAACGTCGCGATGATCGCGGCGCCGCCAGCGCGAAGTGCGCGCGACGCAAGCGCGGCGTAACGACGTCTATCCTCGGCATTCGTGAGGAAGTGAAACACGGCGCGATCGTGCCAAATGTCGTGCGCGCCAGCGTCGAATTGCGCGGTGAGGATATCGGCTTCGATCCACGTGACCGACGCGGCGCGGTCGCCGAGCCGGCTCCGAGCGTGGTCGAGCGCCGCCCCCAGATGTCGAGCACCGTGATCTCCCGCACCCCGCCATCGAGCAGCGCATCCACGAGTGTCGAGGCGCCGCCGCCGATGTCGACGATCGAGGTCGCTGGCGAAATGCCCAGCTGGTCGAGCAGCTTCAGCAATGTCGCCGGCCTTGGCTGATACCAGCTCGTCTCGGTTGGCTCCTTCGTTCGATAGACGTGCTCCCAGTGCTCCCTCGAGCTCGCGCTCACGAGGGCGAGCTCCGCTGGCACGCTTCGTCCCATGAAACGGCAGTCAATGCACTCATGGAGCGAATCTGTGTCGTACGTGAGCCGATGAGAAGGTGGCGGCTACTCGTCGCGTGTGTCGCGACGTCTTTGTTCGGAGCAGCAACCGCGTTGGCGCAGAGCACGGACTCCGCTGCTGCGCCTACGCATCTATTCTCGAGCGGCGATGCCGTTGCGGCCGCGGGGATCGTAGCCGCGACGGCGGCGGTGCATCCGCTCGACGTGCGGATCGCGCGCAGCCTGCAGCGCCCTTCGCTGCAGAACGACGCCGCGCTTCGGCACACTGCGAAGGTGTTTCGCCTGTTCGGCAGTCCGGGCGTGCTGATTTTGAGCGGCAGCTTCTACGCTGCCGGGCGCCTCGCGCATTCGCGCGCGCTCGCCGCCACCGGACTGCACAGCACCGAGGCGATCGTGATCGCTGAGGTGGCGGGAGGGCTGCTCAAGTGGACCACAGGGCGCGCCCGCCCGTACGTCGCCGGCGACACGCTCCCCAACGACTTCCACTTTTTGCGCGGCCTGCACAAGGGCTACGACTATTCATCGTTCCCTTCCGGCCACACGATCGCGGGATTCGCGGCTGCGGCCGCGCTCACCAGTGAGGCCGCGCGCTCGTGGCGCCACTCGGGGTGGGTGGTAGGGCCGATACTCTATGGTAGCGCCGGGATGGTCGGGCTCTCGCGCATGTACGACAACCAGCACTGGGCGAGCGACGTCATCTTCGGCGCCGGACTAGGCACGCTCGCGGGCATCAAGGTCGTACAATACACGCACGATCATCAACGCAACCGCATCGATCGATGGCTGCTCTCGGTCACCATGATGCCCGTGACGGGAGGCGGCCATCGATTCGCGCTCTCAGTGATTCCGGAGTCGAGCATCAGGCCATTGGAGATGCGCCGGCCATAGTCGGCGCGCCGCCGAGCGGGTCGCTCTTGCGCTTCAGCAATGCCGCGCTGAGGAGGGTGAAGAGAAGTCCCACCGGAAACGCCTCGATGAACGTCTCTGCCATTCGGAAGAAGGGATTCCTGTACATCTCCTTCATCTTCTCCATCTGAGCCACCGTCGCATCGACCTTCGCCTGTGGTGCACCCGACGCGCGCGCCTTCTCGATCACGTTCGCCGCGTACTTGTCCATGAAATCGGGGAAGAAGTTGTGGTACACGAACTCCCACGCGACCACGTAGCACAGGCACGCAATGAGGGTGATACTGATACCGACGGTGAACGCTTTGCCGAAGGTGACAACCCCGCCGGCCACATTGTCCCGATACGAACGAATTCCGAAGTACACCAACAGGAAGGCCAGGACCATCGACGTGTAGCCGATGACCAACGCGTATTCGGAATTGATCCAATGGGAGTAGGTTGCGCTCGTAATCATGAACACCGACAGGATGACGCCGGCGATCAATCCGAACACCAGCACGATTCTTCTCATCTGTACGCTCCTCGGCGAGGTTGAAGGGCGGAGAGTACGTGTGCATCGCGGATTACGCGTCATACTTTCGGATGATTTTCGGCGAGTTCGCCGCAATTCACCCGAACGAGTGATCTAGGGAATCAGCCCAGCCTCTTTTCCGAGCTGCACGGCCTGCGTCCGGCGCTTGGCTCCGAGCTTGTCGAACAGCCTGCTCGAGTGTGTCTTCACCGTGTTCTCGCTCACAAAGATCTTTTCAGCGATCTCGCGGTTACTCAACCCACTCGCGATCAGCTCGAGGATCTCGAGCTCGCGGGGGGTGACGCCGAGCGTCTCGAGGCGGCTGGTGTTGCGCACGAACGTTGGGGACGCGGGTACCACGATTTCGCGGATGACGACGCGGTCGCGTGCTCGGGTGATCCTGAGCCCCAGCCAAATGCCGAACCCCGCGAACAGCGCCGCGATCAACGCTCCGTAAATTTCCACGGAGTGCTCGAGAACGAGGTACTGATATTCGATGAGCCTCAGGAGCGCGATGACCGCGCCGCCGATGAGACCGTAGGTCAGAATGTGCTTCGACACGGCCCAACATGGTACGGCGGGCTCTCAAGGGCAACGGGGAGCGCGCCCGATGCGGCCGGCGGTTACGCTTGAACGTACGCCCGTAACGATTCGATCACCGGCACGCAATGTCACCCCGTTGTCAGGCACATCGCGCATGATTCGCCAACTGTACATGAATCACTTCATCCAGGAATGCAGATGAGCATGCGAGTCACTCGCACGGCCGCCACGATTGGCGCCACGCTGTTTCTCTCCGCCATGGCAGCTCGCGCCCAGGGCTATCACGTCGCCAAGTACAATATCGGTGGCGATGGCGGCACCGATTATCTCACCGCGGAGCCGGGCACGGGCCGCGTCTTCGTGTCGCGCGGCACGCACGTGATGGTGATTGACGGCGCCTCGGGCAAAGTGATCGGTGACATTCCCGACACGCCGCGCACGCACGGCATCGCGCTGGCGTCCGAACTCGCATCACGGCTTCATCACGAACGGCGGCGACTCGACCGTGACGATGTTCGATCTCAAACTCTCGCGGTGATCAAGAAGATCAAGGTTCCATCGGGCGGGCTCGACGGGATCATGTACGACGAGGCCGACAAGCGCGTCATCCTCACGAACCACAGTCACCCGATCGGCACCGTCACCGCGATCGATCCCGCGGACGGGAGCATCGTCGGGCAGGCGGAGCTCGAGGATGACGGGCCCGAGGGGGCGGCGAGCGACGGGAAAGGATGGATCTACGTGAACAACGAGGGGAAGAGCACGATCCAGGTGGTGGACGTCAAGTCAATGAAGGCGATCAAGTCATGGCCGCTGGCACCGTGTGACGGCCCCACCGGCATCGCATACGACAAGGAGCATGACCGCGTCATCTCCGGGCTGCGGAAAAACTTCCGTGGTGCTCGATGGCACGACTGGCAAGATCGTCGCGACGATCGTGAACGGCGATGGCGTCGACGCGCTCGGATGGGACGCGTCGCAGAAGCTCATCTACATCCCCGCCGGTCGCGACAGCACCGTCACCGTGGTGCATCAGGACTCGCCCGACAAGTACACCGTCGTCGCGACGGTCCCGACGATGCGCGGCGCGAAGACGATCGCGGTCGATCCCGTGAAGCACGTGGCGTATCTCTTCCAGCCCGAGTACGGGCCAGCGCCGGCGAATGCACCGCCGGATGCGCGCGGCCGTCCAGCGCATGGGCCGGTGGTCGCAAGCTGGTTCTTCGCGATCACGCACTGAGTCCTCAGCAACACCAGAATGTGAAATGAGCCGCCTTATGGGCGGCTCATTTTTGTCTGTGTCCGATTAGATGACGCTCTGCTGTGATGCACGCCAGCACCCACGCCAATCCTGCGAGATAGCCGGCGCTGACATCGCTGAGGTAGTGCACGCCGAGATAGAGGCGGCTGAAACCAATCGCGCCGATCAGGATCGTGGCACCGATCGCCACGGCTGCTCGGGCGCGCGCGCTCTCGAGATGCTCGCGCAGGAGAAGCGCCAGCATCGCGTAGCCTACAAGCGAGTTCATCGCGTGACCGCTCGGAAAGCTCCACGAGCTGTTCGAGATGAATTCTGAAGCAACTGATGGGCGGGCCCGCCGAAACGAGAGCTTGAGCATCTCGTCCAGCAGCACACCACCGATGATGGCGATGCACCAGAGCGCGAACCAGCGCCACTGGCGTCGAACTGCAAGCCAGATTGCCGTCCCCGCATCGACGGCGGCCAGAATGGGCGCGCCCAACCAGCTGACGCTCACGAACACGCGCTCCCCACCTTCGGTGCCGTGCGTCTGCAGCCAATTGAGGACGGCGAGATCGACGCGCGCGATTCGTCCCTGTTCACCAAAACCTTCCGCGAGAGCCGCGAAGCCCCAGAGCAGCAGTCCGATCGCCGCCAGGACGATCAATAGCCCGAAAGCCGCCTGCGCCGGCTGTGGTTCAACAGGCGATTTGCGCGTCGTGCTCAATGAGAAGGCGTATGCGCAGCGTGTTTTCGCGCGGCCGTGCTGTCCAGGCGTGCCTCTCGTTGTTCAGCTGCTGCATTCTCGTGATGCACCCCGAGGACCGCACCGGTGAGAGCGTTGACGTTCACCTCCTGGATCCCTGACCTGTTTGGCACCTTCACGTCGAAGGAGTAGATGAGGTGGCCGTTCTCGCGCTCGAGCTCCTCGGACGCGACGGTGCCATGCGGGACTCTTGCGAGCGCAATGACGCGCGCGGAGTCGAGCGTGATCTTCGCCTGCGCAGCGAGTGCCGAATCGATGTGCAATGGGGCTGCGCCGGGAACGCGCTGCTGCGTCGCCGCGATCCGGGGTACCGCAAGGGCGAGCAGGCAGGCCACGGCGAGAGTCGGAATGCAGGACATGCTTCTCTCCAGATCAGTGACAATTGAAAGGCTAGAGCACCGACCTGACGCACCAGTGACAAGAATTCTTCGCTCGCGAGTCGCTCCGGATGTAACCGCTCGGACAGCCAAGTTTTCATAGCGTATTGATCGCACATCGTCCCGGAGTTGCACCGATGCAACTGCCGACTCGGCTTCGGACACGGGATTGCGCGCCACTAGGGTGACATGCTCCGATTGCCCGAGCAAATCTGGAATCTCGCGACCGCGACAGTCGGCGAGCGATTGAACACGCGTCGATCATATCGGCCCACACGATTTGTGTGGAGTCGAGGAATCGCGCTGTTGTGCGATCATAACGGAGGCTTCTCGTTCGTGCGACGACAGCGCGGGAGCGGTCGACCTCCGATTCCGTTCACGACGGACGCGTACGCCGGTATCAAGGAGGGCGACCTCGTGTGGGTTCGCACGACGGCGCTACCGCAGTTCGTGAATGACGTGCTCCCATTCATCCATGTGCGCTTCGCTCTCGTCACTGGAGATGAGGATTGGTCGATTCCATCGGGATTCGCGAGCGCCGGCGCGATCACGGCAAATCCCAACCTGCTCTGCTGGTTCGCGCAGAACTACGACGGAAGCGACGGCAGCGGGAAAATTCTTCCATTGCCCATCGGCGTCGACTTTCACACCATCAGCAATCGGCGAAAGTGGGGGCACTGGCAGGCGACTCCGCAGCAGCAGGAGCGCGAGCTCGACGCGCTGCGCGCATCGATGCGCCCCAATCGTTCACGGCTGGTGCGCGTGCATGCAGATTTCCATTTCAACAAACATGACAAGGCGTTCAGTGGAGACACTCGTCATGGAGTCGAAGCGATCCTCCGCCAGAATCCAGCTGTTGACTTCCAGTCGCGCAAACTGCCACGGCTCGATCTGTGGCGAGAAAAGACGCGTTATGCATTCGTCGCCAGCCCTCACGGGCATGGCCTCGATTGCCACCGCACCTGGGAGTCGATTCTGCTGGGCAACATCGTCATAGTCAAACGCTCGTCGCTCGACGCGCTCTACGATGGGCTTCCTGTCGTCATCATCGACGATTGGCGCGAAGTGTCCACCGCGAGACTGCAGCGATGGCATGACGAGTACTCTGATGCCTTTGCGACTGATGCGGTGCAGGAGCGACTCACCAATCGCTATTGGCTGGCGCGCATGCGAAATGAGGTGAGCGAGAGGATGCGGTAGCGAGTGATGCAGCTGGCGGCACAATCGATGTCGTTGCCATCTCGATTGAAATCATCTGCGGCAAATCGCACGCGGAGCTCTCACCTCTCCTGCTAGGATGCGCGTGCGTCGGCCGGCGCTTCATTGCCGCTGCGCGCCGAGGAAGGCGCGGGCGGCCAGGCGCTTCCATTTGTCGCAGAGGTTCACATGCATTGTCCTACCGCACGACTCGTCGGGCTCGTTTCGTTCGCCACCTTGCTCTCGGCGTGCACGTCACCGACGGCTCCTCCAGATTCAGCGCCCACGGTGGGCGCGAGAGAGGTACAACCAGGCGACGTTCGTCACGAGGCGGAGCCTGGTGACCGTCGTCATGAGGCTCGAACCGGGCGATCGCCATGGACGAAACCGCGGCCGCGGCGCGGACGATCCCCAAGGGCACCGCTAGGATCGACGCCTGCATTTCACCTCGCCCCTCATAAGCACGGCGCTTCCGATGGTCTGGAAGCGCCGCGCTTACGGAGCGCGAGGTACCGCGCCCCGCTGCCGTGCAATTACCTTAGCGTCCTGCCGAGATCACCGGATGTACGCTCCGGCCGCGCAGCCGTTCGTTGTATGCCGGCACATCGTTCTTCAGCAGCGCCTCCACCTCGGCTTTCACCTTCATCAGGCGGGCGTGCAGCTCCTGCGCGACCTCCTTCTGCGATGCTGTTGGCGCGTAGTCCGATCCGCCCACCGATCCCGCGAGATAGAACAGCTGCTCGGCGATCTGCGCCGGCCAGCGAATCGCGTCCTGCCCGCGTCCGGTAAGCTGCATCTGATAGAGCTGCTGCTCCACCGAGACGAGCTTGTCCATCAGCTGCGACGTGTTTCCCTTGAGATCGGCGTACGTGCTGTCCTTCTTCGCGATCGCCGCGAGATCGGTGAGCTGACCGCGCACGAGCTCGAGTGAATTGATCTCGGTCACAGCCTCGTTCATGTCCGCAACGATCGCATTCTCGGTCTGCATCTGCGTGGCGATCTCCTGCTCGCTGCCACCCGAGAGCGGATCCTTGAGAATCACGAGCGGCTGCGACTCCTGCACGCCACCGAACTTGAGCGTCACCGTGTACGTGCCCGGCGGCTCCATGATCGAGTAGCGGCCGACGCCGGGCGCACGCTCACCCTCGTCGCGCACCTCGAACCAGTCCTCGTGCAGCGGGCTGGCGTGAATCGTTGCCTCTTTCGTAGGATCGCTGCGCAGATCCCAGTTCGTGCGATTGAGCCCCGCCTTCACGGGTGCCTTGAACGTGCGGACGATGGCGCCGCCGGAGTTTGCAACGGTGAACGTCACGCTGTCCTTCACGGTGGTGTCCTTCGTGCCGGGCTTGATCCAGAAATTGATCAGCGCGCCGTGGGGAGGATTCTTCCCTGCGACGTTGTCATCCATCTCGGTGAACGGATCTGCGATCGTGCGGAAGCGATATTGATCCCGCGGCTTGAGCAGCGCGACCGCCTTCGACGCTGTTCCCGGCGCCCACTGTTCGAGCGGCGTGATGTCGTCGAGGATGTAGAAGCCACGGCCGTACGTCGCCACGACGAGATCGTGGAAGTGCGGCTGGATCACCATCCCGTACACAGGCGCGTGCGGCAGATCGTTCTGCAGCGGCTGCCACTCGCGCGCCGTCGTCGAACGAGACGTACAGCCCGTTCTCGGTGCCGAGGTAGAGCAGTCCCTTACGCACGGGATCCTCGCGGATGACGTGCGCGTACGAGAGCGGCGACTTCGGAATTCCCCTCGTGATCAGCGTCCACGTTTTTCCGAAGTCCGTCGTACGGTAGACCCATGGATCGCGATTGTTCACCTGGTGCCCGTCGACGGTGATGAAGGCCGTGCCGTCCGAGTACCGCGAGGGCTCGATCGTCGTGACCGTTCCCCACTGCAGCATGCCCGGGATGTTCGCCGTCACGTTCGTCCACGTCTTGCCGCCATCGCGCGTGAGCTGCACGAGCCCATCGTTCGTCCCCGCCCAGATCTCGCCCTTCGTGATCGGCGACTCGGCGATCGCGAACACGACATCGCCGTACTCGACGCCGATGTTGTCGGGCGTGAGGCCGCCCGAGATCTTCTGCTTCGACTTGTCGTTCCGCGTGAGGTCGGGGCTGATCACGTTCCACGTATTGCCGCCGTCCGTCGTCATGTGCACGACCTGGCTGCCGACGTACACGGTGTTGTGATCGTGCGGCGAGACGGTGAGCGGGAAGGTCCACTGGAAGCGGTACTTCACGCTGTCGGCGGGCGTGCCCGTGGTCGACTGCGGCCACACCTCGACCTCGTGGACGTTGCGCGTGCGGACGTCGTAGCGCGTCACGATCCCGCCCACCGATCCGCTCCCGGATGCGCTCGACCACACGAGATTGTCGTCGACGGTATCGGGCGTCGCCCAGCCGCTTTCGCCGCCACCCACCGAGCGCCACTCACCGCGCCAGATCCCGACATCCGTGCCGAAGAATTCCTGCTTGCTCTGGCTCGGCCCCATCGCGGATTCGCCGTCCTGCTTGTTGCCGTAGACGTAAGTACGGCACGCGGTTGTCGACCGTCACGTGATACATCTGTGCGATCGGAAGCTGGATGCGGTGCCACGTGCGCCCGCGCGTGGTCGTGATGCCGACGCCGCCGTCGTGCGCGACGGCAAAACGATTGCCGTTCGAGGGATCGAACCAGATGTCATGGTGATCGCCGCGCGGCACCTGCTCGCGCGGAAGGTCGATCATCGTCTTTCCGCCATCGAGCGTCTTCGTGAAGTTCGCTGCGAGGAAATACGCCTCGTTCGGATTGTCCGGCTCGACGCCCATGCGATCGTAGTACGCAGTGCGACCCGCCGGCTGCAGATCGGAGCTCACGAGCTGCCAGTGCTTGCCGCCATCATCGGAGCGGAACGTCCGCCCCGAGTCCTGCGCCTCGCCATCCCGCGGGATTCCGTCGCCGGTCTCGACCTCGGCGTAGATGCGCTCGGGCATCGCGGCGCTGATCCCGAGTCCGACCTTGCCGAAGGGACGCGTCGGAAGCCCGTCGCTCAGGCGCGTCCACGTGGTGCCCCCGTCGGTCGACTTCCAGATGCTGCTGCCAGCTCCACCGCTCTTGCGCCCCCACGTGTGGATCTCGATCTGCCACATCGCGGCGTACACGGTGCGCGGATTGGACGGATCGAGCAGCACGTCGATGCCGCCCGTGGAATCGTTGACGAAGAGCACCTTCTCCCACGTCTTGCCACCGTCGGTCGTGCGGAAGATGCCGCGCTCCGGCTGCGGACCGTACGCGTGTCCGAGCGCGGCGACCAGTGCGCGATCGGGATTCGTGGGATCAACCGCGATGCGCGCGATGCGTCCCGTGTTCTCGAGGCCAATGTGCGACCAGGTCTTTCCTGCGTCCGTCGAGCGGTACATTCCCCAGCCGATCGAGATGTGGCTGCGGATGAACGACTCGCCCGTACCCACCCAGACGACGTTCGGATCGGACGGCGCGACGGCGATTGCGCCGATTGACGAGACCGGTTGGCCGTCGAAAATCGGATCCCAGTGCGCGCCCGCGTCCGTGGTCTTCCAGATTCCACCGCTCGCCGCGCCTGCGTAGTAGACGTTCGGGTCGCCCTTCACGCCCGCTATCGCATCCGTGCGATTCCCCTCGGGACCGATGAAGCGATAGTGCATCCCGCCGATCGATGCCGAATCGGGGATGTCGCGTGAGACGATTGCGACGCGCGTCGACGGAGGGGCGGCTGCTTTCTTTTTCTGAGCCGGCGCCACGGTGGCGATACCAACGACTGCGAGCGCGACGGCCGAAACGGCGCGCGCCGCGCGAAAGAAGCGCTGCATGCGGTTTCCTCTGTGAGGGTCCTGGGGGCGGAATGAGGCGCCAAGCTCCGGGCGCCCTTCGCACAATGATTTCCGGCTCGCGCGCACGCAAGGCGTGGGCGCTCCTTCGCCTCACGAATTTCCGCTTGACGCCCCCGCTCTCACCTTCTAGCTGTTGCCGCTCACGTTGAATTCTTTCACGGAACTGACCACATACCGCTCGGCCTAGCCGAGCTCTCCTCGCTTGGCCATCTGCGCTGCGTGCTCCGCGGCGCGGAACGCGAGCGCCTGGATCGTCATCGTCGGCTGACCGCGCCCTGATGTGACGAAGCTGCTTCCGTCGACGATGATCAGGTTCGGCACGTCGTGCGAGCGATTGTACTTGTCTACGACCGATGTCTTCGGATCATTGCCCATGCGAGCGGTGCCAAGCAGGTGTACCTGCGGGAACCAGATATCGCGCGGAAAGCGCCAGCTCTGCTTCGCGCCCGCGGCATCCAGAGCTCGAGCGCGCGATCCTGCATGTACTCATTGAGCTTCATGTCATTCGGATGATCGTCGAACGTCATCCGAATCGCCGGTAGCCCCCACGCATCCTTGAGCGTGGGATCGAGCGTGATGGAGTTCGTCTCGACCGCGAGCGACGTCGCATGCGCGAGCACGTACGACGCTCCGGGTGTACTACTCGCGGAGCATCTGCTTGTACTCGTGCCCCCACTTCGGTGCGTCCGGCGGGAAGTCCGCCGAGCGCGAAGGCGATTGGTGAGAGATCATGGCGGAAGTCGAAGCCGCCACCGCCAGCAAGGCCGAGCTTTGGGATCGAGCTCGTACGTGTCCTGAATGACGCGCGAGTCGACGACGCCTTTGAAGCCGTTGATCTCGTGCTCGAAGATGCCGCCGACGAACGCGCCACCATTGAACATGAGATGCTTCCCGACGGAGCCGCTGGAGTTCGCCAGACCATCGGGAAAGTGGCTCGACTCCGACATGAGCAGCAGCCGCGGCGTCTCCGCGCCATTCGCGCAAAGCACGACCGCCTTGGCGCGCTGGAATATCTCGCGGCGATCCGCATCGAAGTAGGTGACGCCGGTCGCGCGCCCCGCCTTGTCCGTCTCGACACGTCGAGCATAGCTGTGTGGACGGATCTCGCAGTTGCCGGTCTTCTCGGCATCCGGAATCATCGTCGCCAGCGTGCTTGACTTCGCGTTCATCTCGCAGCCGAACGTCTCGCAAAAGCCGCAGTTCACGCACGCGGCGCGGCCGCGATATGGCTGTGAGAGTGATCGCCATTGGCGCGGGGAACGCGTGCCATCCGAGCTTCTTCGCAGCACGCTCGGCGAGCACGCCGGCGGGTTTGATGGGCAGCGGCGGGAGCGGATAGCCGCGGCTGCGCGGCGGATCGAACGGATTGGCGCCCGCGAGTCCGGAGACGCCGCATCTCCCAGTCGACCTTCGTGTAGTACGGCTCGAGATCGGCGTAGGTGATGGGCCAGTCGGCGAAGCTCGCGCCGGCGACCGGGCCCTTCTTGCTTCGCTCCATGAAGTCGATCTCGTGGAAGCGCCAGTAGTTCGCCGTGAAGTGCACCGAGCCGCCGCCAACGACGCCGGCCGTACTTGACACGCCCTTTTCCTTCGCGACATCGTTGGCCGATGCGCGAAAGGTGTTGGGCTGCGAGTGCCAATCGTTCGTGAGCGCGGACATCGCGGTCAATCGCGAGCTCATCGTGCTTGAAGTCCGCATGCGCGCAGATACGGGCCCTGCTCGAGAACTACGACGCGGAAGCCCGCCTGGGAGAGCTCGCGCGCCACACGCCACCGGCCGCGCCCGCGCCGACGACGACGAAGTCGACTTCGTCGTTGGGCGCGAAGGCGATGCTCGTGCTGCTGATCGGGAGCAGCCTTACGCATGCGTGACCTCGTCCCGGTCGTAGTAGCCGAACGGCTGCTGCCAGAAGAAGCGATCCTCGAAGCCGATCATCTTCCATCCGATCTTGTCGCGATTTCCGCCGTACTCCGGGTTTGCGAGAACATTCCGGTCACGGTCGCCACGAGCATTGCAGAAAAGAAATCGGACTTGGCGGTCTCGAGCTCGTGAAGCATCGCGGTCTGCTGCGCGACATCGAGCTTGACGAAGGAGTCGATGGCGGGATGCGCGGCGTGCACGCGCAGCTGGAGATCCGCGAGTCCCTTCGTGAACAGCGGGCGCTGGTCGCGGGCAAAGCCGGCGAGCGACCGATCAATGAATTGGACGACGCCTGCCTCGCGCGCGCCGGGCGTGTCATCCGTGGGGATGATGAGCGCGGCGATCGCGTCGATCGACAGCCGCGTCGGCATCGGTGAAGGTCTGCCACGCGCTGCCGTGCGCAGGAGGGGCGCAGGAGAGCACGCCAGTCGCGAGCTCGCCGGCCGCAGCGGCGAGCCATACGGCGCTCACCGCATTGGCAGAGAGCTTGAGAAAGTGGCGCCGTGCGATCTCACCGCCTGGGTGCATGCCGAGCCTGACCGGTTGTCGTTGGGAGAATGCGAAGGAAGCTCCGCTGCCAACATACTGAACCCAGGGAGCCGCGTCCAAGTCATAGATGATTGCAGATCGCGCGAACCGCTTGCAGCATCAGTGCAAACCCACACGGGATCCGCTCATGCCTTCGACGGTTCAATGGCTCGCCTTCGCCGGGCTTGGCTTGCTCGCCGGGCTGTCATTCGTATTGCAGCAGATCGTGAACACGAACCTCAGGACCGGGCTGCACTCGCCACTCTGGGCCGCGTTGGTCAGCTACGCCGGGGGAACGCTGGTCGTCGCGCTCCTGTTGCTCCTCACGCAGGAGTCGGCGCCGCCGAGGCACGCCGTCGCCGGCACCTCATGGCTCTCGTGGGCAGGCGGCGCATTCGGCGTCGTCTACGTGCTCGCCTTGATCGCGCTCGTGCCGCGGGTGGGCGCTGCGGCCTCGATCGCGCTCATCATTACGGGGCAGATGCTCACGTCGATCGCGTTCGATCACTACGGCTCGTTCGGGCTCACCAAGCATCCCATCGATGCGTCGCGCGCGCTCGGCGCCGTGCTGCTGCTCGCGGGGGTGATGCTGATACGGCGCTGAAGCGGCGCGCGCGTGCGCGCGAGATCCCGTTGCGTCCAGTACTTCCGGCCAGCTGTCTCCAGGCCGGATGTGCAGTGCTTGGCGCGGGAAGGCCATACGTTCAAGATGCCATCCTATCCCGCGCGCGTTACCTCATCGTCTACTCGCCCGGCTTCGGAATCGCGCCCTGGATCTCGAAGCTCGCCTCCTCGTACGCGCGCTGCACCGCCTGGCTTGGGTAGAAGCTCTTGAAAGCGTCCGTTCGCACGACATCACCGTTCGTGAATCGCTTTACGAAAGGCTCGAAGTCGATCTTGCTCTGCAGCGTATCCAGCGGCACGCCGCGGAGCACCGCGTCGCGCGCCTGATCGCGCGTGAACACGAGGAGCTCGCGCACCATGTCGACGTACGCGTAGTCGCGCTCCACGTTCCCATGCCCCGGAATGATGATCGACGCGTGCAGCGCCTTCAGCTCGTCGAGATCGCGAATCCATTCGCCGAAGTACAATGTGCCGGGGAAGGGACCCGGATACGTGACGAGATCGCCCGTGAGCAGAATGCGCTCGTCGGGCAGATAGACGTACGTGTCTCCCGCGGTGTTGCCGCGTCCCGGGCTCACGATCCGTATTCGCCGGCTGCCCAGCATGACCGTGAGGCTGTCGTCGGAGATGAGGTCCGGAGGAGACGGTGTCGTCTGCGCTACTTCAGGCATGAAGTCCGCGTAGTCCCGCACCACCAGGGTCCACACCTGCCGCACGGCGTCCGTCATCTTACTGCTGTCGCGCATGCGCCCCGTCGCGAGCCGCACCTTGATCAGCGAATCGGTCTTCGCGAAGCTCTTCATTTGCCCGACGTACGTCGGCACGCGCTCGATGATGCCCGCCCGCGTTGCCGACGTGCCGATGATCCGCACACCGGGAAATTCCGCGCGGTAGATACTGTTCCCGAGGTTGTGATCGGGATGCCAGTGCGAGTTCACCACGTAGCGCACAGGCTTGTCCGTGAGCTTCCGAATCTCCGCGATCTGCCGTCTCGTGGACCCCGGAATGTTGCCCGTGTCGAAGACGAGCACGCCATCGTCGCCGATGATCGCGACGGAATTGCCGGACTGAAATCCCGTGCGCTCCTCGGGAGTGATGAACGCGTATACGCCGTCGGCAACCTTGACCGTGCGATACGACAGCACGGAAGGATACGAGGGCGAGTTCTGCGCGCTGGCCGAGCCGACGCAGAGCGCAGCAACGGAGAGGAGCGCTGCGAAACACCGAATCGTGGTGAAACGAGTCGTGGCTCTCACGGGAGTGCACCGGGTGGAGGGTGAAACGATCGCGGACACACAGCCTCTTGAAAGATGGATGTGTGTCACGACCCGGCTCTGCACCGAATTGACAGGAAATCGTCCGAAATCGGTCACGCGCCGCGTTGCGAGGACTGACAGGCCGGGGAGGATACAGTGGCATCCCCACCTGTGTTACGTGAGCCAGTCTGCACCAACAGGATTTGTCGCGGGCGCTTCCTCGGACAACGCGAGTATTCGCGCGAGAATCTGCCGACTCGACTCTTCGGAGAAAATTCTTTGAGGCGGGATCACCCGGCCCAGGTGCGGGCGAGTCGCGAGATGAGGCTGTGAGCTCCTCATGACGTACGTGGGTGCCCCCATCGGGATGACGCGGAGATCGTCGCTATCGATCACGAGCACGTGAAAGTTTTCGGAGCCGGGCATCGGTGCGATGAGCCGGCGCATCTTTGCGCCGAAGCGCGGGTCGGTCACGAGAAAGTACACGGGCCCGCTGGCAAGTAGCCTGGAGAGTCGCGCGATCAGCGACACGCGAGGGTGCGCGATGACGTACGGCTTGCAAAGCCGTGCGGCCAACGGGGCGATGATCTCTTCATGGCTTGCGGACACCAGCAGATCGACTTCGTGCAGCTCGTCCGGCAGTGCGCCGTTGATGATGGAGTCGAGGGGAACACCGATCGCGTTCATTCCGAAATACGTGCGCAGCTCCTCGCACATCGAGAACATCTGATCGTGGTTGCATTCGAGCACTGCGGCGCGTGGGCGGCGCGCAACGAGTGTCCGCCGGATGTGTTCGAGGAGATCCGAAAGCGGGATATCACGTGCGATCGCGCCCATCATCGTGTCGAGCAACCACCGCCGCGGCACTCTGGAGGCGCCGCCGCCCGCGGGTGACTGCGCTCCAGTAACGAAGACGCCCGATCGGGCTCGAATCTCGACCAATCCTTCTTCGACGAGCTGCTGATACGCCGAGAGGACAATGCGCGGATCCGCGCAAAGCTCTTCGGCAACCTCGCGCACACTCGGCAGCCGGTCCCCGTGCTCGAGCGCACCATTGCGGAGGTGTGTCTCGATGCGCGCGCGCATCGCGTCCAGAACGGATCGCCCGTTCCTCTTCGAGGAGTTTCCCAGCATGGCCACGCAGACGCCGTGTGCAGTTTGTGGGCCGACCGTGCCCATCTGCGAGCGCTGTACAGCGTTTGTCCTGGAATAAAGGCAACAGTTCCCAGCACTGGTGCAGGTGGACTCGGCGGCGTGGCCTTCTTGTGGTCCCTGGTGTGCCGCGCTGCAGCTGTCGCTCGGACCGTGGCAGCACTGTCTGAGTGGATGCGCCGCGTCTGCCCGCCTCATCTCGTCATCATGGAGAATGCGCTATGCCTGATTCCGTCAACTCCTCGAGCGCGCCGCTCGTGGTGGATCGACCACTGTCCGCGCACAGTCGACGCGATTTCCTTCGCGCCCTCGGCGTCGGGAGTGCGATCGTGCTCATGCCATCGGTGTTTGCGGCGTGCAACAATGCGTCCAGCGCCGTTCGTGCGAAAAACGCCGCTGTCACGCTCGACCTCACGACGGACGTGGGTATTCTCAACTATGCGTATGCGCTCGAGCAGCTCGAAGCCGCATTCTATGAGACCGCGCTCAAGAACATCATCAGTGGATGCTCTTCCACGGAGCTCCATGCGTTGCTGCAGATCGGCCAGCACGAGATCGTGCATCGCGAATTCCTGAAGGCGGCGCTGGGCTCCAACGCCATTCCGACGCTGCAGGTGAACTTCAGCTCGATCGATCTCACCAAGCGCGACTCGGTGTTGCAGGCCGCCAAGACCTTCGAGGACACCGGTGTCGCGGCCTACAATGGAGCGGGGAGGCTCATTCACACGCCCGCCTATCTCACGCTCGCCGGGAAGATCGTTTCCGTCGAGGCGCGTCATGCCGCGACGATACGCGATCTGCTCAATCCCAAGTCGATGGACTTCGCGGGCGATGACGTGATCGACGCCAATGGCCTCGATCAGGCGCTCGCGCCGAGTGCGGTACTTCCCCTCGTAGCCCCCTTCATCGTCACCCCGATCAGCGCCTAGCCGGCAGCCGGAGAACAATGCTAATGACGAATAACACAGTGCTCGGCGGCGTCGACCCCGAGATTGCCGATCGCCTGGTGACGCGCAGAGATGCCCTTCGACAGGGCGCAGCCAGCTCTTCGAGAGTCGCTGCGGGTCTCGCCATGGCGTCAATACCCGTGGCGCTTGCCGCGCTTGCCACGGACGCGTTCGCGCAGAGCGCGCTGCCGCAAAACATCGTGGACATCCTGAACTTCGCGCTCAAGCTCGAGTACCTCGAGTCGAGCTTCTACAACGCGGGGGTGGGGACTAACGGGCTGATCCCTTCCACCGATCTTGCGGTGTTCAAGCAGATTCAGAAGCACGAGAACGAGCACGTCGCCTTCTTGCTGAGTGTGTTGGGATCTGCTGCGGTTGCAAAGCCGGCGTTCGATTTCACAGCCGGCGGGATGTTCCCTGACGTATTCAGCAATTACGCCACGTTTCAGGCGGTGTCGCAGGCGTTCGAGGACACTGGGGTGCGTGCGTACAAGGGACAGGCGGCGAACCTCATGTCGCAACCGGACATTCTCACGGCGGCGTTGCAGATCCACTCGGTCGAGGCGCGGCACGCGGCGGAGGTCCGTCGACTCCGCGGTCTGGACGGCTGGATTATTGCAAAGATCGGGAATCTGCCAGCGGCCGTGAATAACGCCGTCTACGGACCCGGAAATCCAGCGAGCGATTTCCCCGCCGAAGACAACATTGTTCAGGCTGGCGTGAACCTGATGAGCCTCACGAACTACGGGACGGATCCGTTGTCAGCGGCGTTCGACGAGCCGCTCGACATGGCGACCGTTCTCGCGATTGCGGGGCCATTCTTCAAGGCATAGCGCCTCCGATCTCGTACGCGTCGTCGTGCGCGAGCCGCTGTCGGAGCACGTTCGATGGCGCGTACGCAGATCAAGCCTCTACGGAGGAGGACAGCATGTCGGGTGGATCGAAACGAGTAGCGGTATTCGGGCTGATGGTTGCGACGAGCATCGTTGTCGCGTGCTCGAGTGACAGCACCACGACCCCGATCACTCCTCCCGCGGGCCCAGCGTTCAGTGCGCCGATTCCGATCGCTATCGGCACGACCATCGGCGCCGCCACGTATACGGCGGGTGACAGCTCCACGGGCGGGCAGGGGCAGACGGTGGATGGCGTCGCGTGCGATACGGCGTCGCCGACCTATCACATCCACGCGCACCTCACGATCATCGCGAACGGCACGCAGCGCGCGGTTCCGATCGCCGTCGGCGTCAACAACCCGTTCCTGATTCACAACTTCGTCATCGCTGCGGTCTGCTACTACTGGCTGCACACGCACGACGCGACCGGGATCATCCACGTCGAGGCGCCGCAGAGCGGCACCTACACGCTGGGCGAGTTCTTCGACATTTGGGGGGAACCGCTCACTCGCGGCAACGTCGCGGGATTCACCGGGACAGTCACGGCGTACGTCGACAGCACGTTGTACTCGGGAGATCTGACCGCGATCGATTTCCAGGAGCATAGGCAGATCACGCTCATCGTCGGCACAGTGCCGGACACGCTTCCGGTCTACACCTTCCCGACGGACTACTGACCGTTCGCCTGCCGCCAGGCGCGAATCGCGTTCGTGTGTACGGGGTAGTGGCCGAACGTATCGAGCCGTAGGCGGCGGCGGAACTTCGTCTCGCTCGCCCAGAGGTCTTCTGGCGCCGCTCGCACGTACTCGACGAGCTTCGCGTGCACTTCGTCGTGCTGCGCGAGCACCTCATCGAGCGTGAGATGGCTGCGCTTGACGGTCATGATCGCGTTGAAATCGTCGATCCCGCCATACTTGTCGCGGTAGCGGGGCGGTCGCTCACCCCCGAGAATGAGGGGCATGTGCTTGAGCGCCTCCTCCTCCCACCACGTGACGTGCGCGATGATGTCCCGGATCGACCACTTGCCCGAGACGTTGGGTATCATCAACTGCTCGGGCGTCAGGCCGGCGTACGACTCCTCGAACTCCTTCCACGGACGGTCGAGCTTCTCCAGCACCTGCTGCGTGTTCACGGCTGGTTCTCCGGATCGGTTGCGAGTTACAAGAATAGCATCCGAATGTTGAAGTCGCACGCGCCATGACCACGCCCGCACGCCTCTCCTATCTGGCACCCTTCGACTGGCCCCGCATGCTGCGCTTTCTGCACGCGCGGTCGGTGAAAGGAGTCGAGACCGTGCGCGATCACGTGTATTTTCGTACGGCACGCATGGGGGCGCACGCGGGGTGGATCGCCGTGAGCAAGGCGCCGCAGCACGGTGCGCTGCTCGTCGACTCGGCGCCATCGCTCGCGTCCGTCCTGCCTGCAGTGCTCGATCGCCTGCGCAATCTGTTCGATCTCGATGCCCGCCCCGATCTCATCCTCGCGCACTTCTCCGCCGATCCCGTGCTCGGCAATGCGGTGTCGCTCCGTCCAGGGCTGCGCGTTCCCGGTGCATTCGACGGGTTCGAGCTCGCAGCTCGCGCCATACTCGGCCAGCAAATCACGGTGAAAGCTGCGACGACGATCGCCGGGCGCTTCGCTGCGGCGTTCGGGGACGCGATCGATACGCCGCATCTCGGGCTAACGCACCTGTCGCCCACGGCCTCGCGCGTCGCTGCCGCTTCCATTGACGAGATCGCATCGCTTGGCATCACCCAGACACGCGCGAGAAGTCTCGTCGCCCTCGCACGCGAGATGGAGTCCGGGCGACTGACGCTCGACGCCGGCGCAGATCCGCACGACACGATCGCGCAGCTCGTCGCGCTGCCGGGCATCGGCGCGTGGACCGCGCACTACATCGCAATGCGAGCGCTCCGTTGGGCGGACGCATTTCCGAAGGAAGACATCGCTGTCCGCAATGCGTTGGGCCGCGTGAGCCCGGCGAGCGCCGAGCGATTGTCGGTGCCATGGCGGCCGTGGCGAAGCTATGCGACGATTCACCTGTGGTGTGACGCGGGCGAGCGCGCGACGCCCGCGAGCGCGCACTGAGAGGAGAGCATGGAGCCAATGCGTTATGCGTTCGTCGCGATCTCCAATGATCAGATCCCGCGCGCATCGGCGCCGCTCTTCCAGCACATGCTGGATACGTACGCGAGCGAGACGAACAAGGTGGTGTCGGTGTGGCGCGAGCTCACGGATGCGGACCTCGTGTTTCGTCCGCATCCCAAGTCGTCCACGGTTGGCGAGATCCTCAAGCATCAGCTCCTCTCGGAGCGGCGATTCTTCGGGGAGTTTCTAGGAACGCCTGAGCCGGCGCCGTCCGACGTGCTGCCGACGCAGCTCGCGGTGAACGCGAACATCGCGCGCGTGACGGAGCTCGCGCGTGCGCGGCTGCCCTTTCTCGCTGCGCAGACGCAGGAATGGTGGCTCACGCGGGTGCCGTTCTTCGAGGTCGAGCGCGAGCGGGTGTGGATATTCTGGCGACGGCTGCTGCACACCGGGCATCATCGCACGCAGCTCACGGTGTATTTGCGGCTGCTGGGGCGGAGCGTGCCGCCGACGTACGGTCCCACTGCTGACGTCAAATGGGACGGCGCGGATCCGACGAACAGCGTGAGCGCGGCGGGAAGAAAATAGCGCGCGAGCAGTTCGCCCGTGCGCCACTTTCCTCTCGCTCACGTTCGCGCGACTACTGCTCTTTCTTGTTCGCCATCAGCCGTTCCGCGAACTCGAGACGCTGCTCGAGCTCCGCGATACGGCTCTCGAGCGATTCGACGAGCGTCCTGTCGGGCTGTGCGAGTGCCTGCGGTGTGGCAGGCGCCGGCTGCGGCTGACGCGCCCAGTCCCCGCCGCGAGGACCCCAGCCGAACGGCGCGTAGCCCATCGGTCCGGCCATCTCCCACCGGCGCGCCCAGCGGCGGCGGCGAGAGCCAGGATGAAGAACAGCGCCATGAGCAGCCAGAACACCGGGTGAAATCTGAACATCGAACCCTCCGTCGATCTCAGGTCGAGCTGTTGGGGGTGGTGGGGTTTGGATCCGGATTCGGATTCGGGGTGAACGCGTCCTCGATATCCTTCGCCGCCTTCCGAAGGATCTCCGCCGCACGCGCCAACGCCGGATCATCCGGCCCTCGGCGCCACGCGCGCTTGAAGGTCACTGCGGCGAGGTGCGCGAATGCCTGATGCATGTCGCCGCTCGATCCGCCGGTGAACTCGCGCACGGTCTCGCGCACCCGATCGAAGATCTCGTCGAGCACGCCGCGATGCTCTTCCAGGTACGTGGCGCCCTCGGGCGTCACGTGGTAGACCTTCTTGCCATCCTCCTCGACCACGCGCACGTAGCCCTCGTCCTCCAGCAGCTGCAGCGTGGGGTACACGGTGCCCGGAGACGGCGTGTAGAGT
This sequence comes from uncultured Gemmatimonadaceae bacterium, assembly GCA_963792685.1. Classification (GTDB taxonomy): domain Bacteria; phylum Gemmatimonadota; class Gemmatimonadetes; order Gemmatimonadales; family Gemmatimonadaceae; genus FEN-1250. The sequence goes on from CAWBWW010000001.1 coordinate 1,204,748, forward strand.
CCGCCGAATTTCTCCTCGAGCGCGCGGATCACCTCGTAGCCGTGGCGCGGCTTCTCGTTGAGCAGGCGCAGGATCACGAACTTGACCTCGCCCGACTCGAACATTTGGCTCCGGCGACGACCACCGCGACCGGGTCCGCCGCGACCGCGGCCACCCCATCCGCCTGCCCATCCACCCGGTCCGCCAAAGGGGAATCCGGGTCCGAAGCCCCAATCGTCTCGCTTGTTACACATATACTCCTCCGATATATCGTACGACATCACTCACGATATATCGTAAGATAGTACTCACGTAATGTCAAGCGTGAGTTACGGCATTCTCTTACGGTCTTAACTTCTGGCGAACACCGTGAGCAGATCTGAGAAGGGCCTCGCGAGCTCCACATTCGAGAGGTGCGCGGCGTCCAGAGTCTCCATTTCCGCATTCGGAATGTTGTCCCGCAGGTACACGCCGTCCGCCACTGTAGTCATCGCATCGCGGCTTCCCGCGATCACGAGCGTCGGCGCCGTGATCCGGTGCAGGTCGCGGCGCAGATCCCCATCGCGCAGCGCGGCGCACGCGGCGACGTACGTCTCCAGCGGACACTCGCTCGCGAGCGCGCGAATACGCGCCACTATCTCCGGACTGCGCGCGCGAAACTCCTCGGTAAACCAGCGCAGCACGGCGCCCTTCGCCGCCGCCGCCACCCCCTCCGCACGCACATCGCGCATGCGCGTGCTCCACAGATCAGCCGATCCTATCCGCGCGGCCGAATTCGCGATCACGAGTCGTCGAACGCGTGTCGATGCGTGTTGTCCGAGCCAGATCGCCGTGAGCCCACCGATCGAGAATGCCGCACGCCGCGGCGCTTTGCACGCCGGCTGCATCGAGCACGGCTACCGCATCGCGGCCGAGCATGTCGATCGTGAATTCGCCGGGTGGCGCGGTCGATCGTCCGTGACCGCGTGCATCGAAGCGAATGACGCGAAACGAATCCTCGAGCGCCGGCATTCTGCGCATCCCACAGCTCGTGCGTGAGGCCGAGCGAGTGCAGCAGCAGCAACGCGGGCGCGTTCTCGGGCCCGCTCACTGTATACCAGATTCTCGCGCCCTCGTTTTCGATCTCCGGCATTCTCTCCCTCCGCCAAAGTGAGCTCCGCGTTGTCCCACTTCTGTCGAGCACTAAGGTCGTTCCAGTTTCGCGTGAGAGCCAGTGCTCCGCTGGCTCCGACCGTGCTATATCACTAGCACCATGCCTCACGCACTCGATTCCGATTTCGTTCGCGAGCAGCTCGAGCTCCGCGCCTCACCACTCGAGAAACGTGCGCCCGTGCACGGCGACTACGTGCTCTACTGGATGGCGAGCACACAGCGCTTCGAGGAAAACTGGGCGCTGCGATTCGCCACGCTCGAAGCGGACCGGCTCGGCCTTCCGCTTCTCATCCATCACGGGCTCGATCCAAGCTATCCCTACGCGTCGGATCGCGTGCACACTTTTGTGCTCCAGGGCGCACGCGAGCTGGCGTCGCGAGCACGCGACCTCGGACTCACGTACCGCTTCGCGCTGCGGCGCCGGCGCGATGATGATCGCCGCGTGGTCGACCGCATCGCCGCGCGCGCGGCGCTCGTGGTGACGGATCTCTATCCGAGCGCGGGCGTTCTCGACCGCACGCTGCGCTTCGCAGATCGTGTCGCCTGCCGCGTCGTAATGGTCGACAGCGTCGGCACGACGCCGGCGGCGGAGTTTCCGCGCGAGCAGTCGGCCGCGTTCCAGATGCGTGGTCGGTTGATCAAGGGTTTGGATACGCATCTCGAGGAGGTGGAGGATCGTCCGCCGCGCAAGGCATTGAAGTCATCCTCACTTTCCTCGCTCGATGTGGAGTGGCTCGATCTCGCGCGCGTGGACATCGCGGACGAAGTCGCGCGCTGCGAGATCGATCACTCGGTGGGCCCGGTCGCGGATGTGCAGGGCGGATTGAGCGCCGCACGCGCGCGCCTCGACGAATTCGTGAGCGATGGGCTCGACGCTTACGACGAACGGCGTCGCGAGCCGTCCGACGAAGGTGGATCGAGCCGCATGTCGCGGTGGCTGCACTTCGGGATGATCGCATCCGCCGAAGTCGTTCGCGCGGCGCGCGCGCATGCACCCGAGCCCGCGCTCGCATCGTTCCTCAACGAGATCGTCGTGTGGCGTGAGCTGTCGCTGAACTTCTGTCTTCGTCGCGACGATTACATGAAGCTGCGCGCTGCGCCCGAGTGGGCGCAAAAAACAATGGCTGCGCACAAGGATGACGAGCGCGAGGTCATCTACTCACTCGAGGAGCTCGAAGACGGACGCACATATTCGGAGCTCTGGAACGCCACCCAGCAGGAGCTCGTGCAGTCGGGCACGATGCACAACGCGGTGCGGCAGCTCTGGGGAAAGTCGGTGCTCCTCTGGACGCGCCGCTACGGCGACGCGCTGCGCATTCTTCTCCATCTCAACGACAAGTACGCGATCGACGGGCGAGATCCGAACGGCTACTCCGGGATCCAGTGGTGCTTCGGACGCTTCGATCGCCCCTTTCCCGAGCGACCGGTGTGGGGAACGATCCGTCCAATGTCACTCGAGCGCGCCCGCTCGAAGTACGACGCGCAGTCGTACATCGAGCGATGGACCGGCGCGAAGTCGCTGCCAACTCAGCTCGAGCTCTGATCACCGGCAGCTACTGCTGCCGCACGAGGTGGAAGTCGTACTCGAGCCGGATCGTGTCGGCCACGCTGAGCAGAATCGGCACGCTCGGCTGCGCGAGCTGCACATCGGCAAAGGTGAAAGTGGTCCATCCCGTACCCGCGACGTCATTGGCGCTCCCCTTCGCCGTCACGTGCCACACCGTCGGCTTGGTTACGCCATGCACGGTGAGATTGCCCGAAACGTCGAAGCGCTGCTCGGACCCTGAGAGCGGAAGCTTGACACCCGTAACCGATGTCGGGACAAAGGTGACCGTCGGATATTGCGCCGTCTCGAGCGTGCGGTGTGACACGTATCCGTCCCGGCGCTCCTGATCGCTCTTGAGAGACGTGACGTCGATCGTGATCTTCGAGGCTGCGGTGTCGACCGTGCCATTCGGTGCGATGGCCACCGTACCACTAATTCCTGTAGTGCGCCCAACTGCATCGTTGGGTAGATCGTGGTGCATCAGTTGCTCTCGCACACGATAGCGAGCCTCGTTCCCGGTGGGCGCGACCACGTATCGAAGCTCGGCCGGCGCGCGCGTCGCGCGCGGGCGCGTGAGCGGCACGGCCAGAAGCGGCATGGCGAGCAGCGCAACCAGTGACATCTTCATTGTGATGATTCTCTCCCGAAAGTCATGAGGTCCCTGGTGAAGATACGCACGAGCCTCGCACCGCGTTCAATCCCGAGATGAGTCGCACGCCGGTTCTGATTGTCGGCGCTGGCCCCACGGGGCTCGTGCTCGCCCTCTGGCTCACGAAAGCCGGCGTCGCCGTGCGCCTCATCGACAAGGCGCCGGAGGCGGGAACGACGTCGCGCGCGCTCGCCGTGCAGGCGCGCACGCTCGAATTCTATCGGCAACTCGGCATCGCCAATGCGGTGGTCGACGCAGGGACGAAGGTTGCAGCGGTAAATCTCTGGGTGCGCGGCACGCGCGCCGCGCGCGCGCCGATCATGGACTTCGGGCATGGACTGAGTCCGTTTCCGTTCCCGCTGGTCTTCCCGCAGGATGCCCACGAGCGGCTCCTCATCGACCAACTCGCCGCGCTCGGCGTGACCGTGCAGCGCCAGACGGAGCTCGTGAGCTTCGAGCAGCACGGCGACGGAGTGAGCGCGCTGCTCAAGCACGCGGATGGCACAGCGGAGCGCTGCGAGGCGAGCTTCGTCGCCGGCTGTGACGGCGCACGCTCCAAGGTCCGCGAGACACTCGGCGTCGGATTTCCAGGCGGGACGTACGAGCACATGTTCTATGTCGCTGATGCGCAGGCGAGCGGGCCCGCCGCTGATCACGAGCTGCACGTCGATCTCGACCGCGCCGACTTCGTCGCCGTATTCCCGCTCAAGGGAGAAGGTCGCGTGCGGCTGGTGGGCTCCGTCAACGTGCCGACAGAAAGTGAGCAACGCCCGCTCACCTACGCCGATGTCAGCAAGCAGGCGATCTCGCAGATGCAGATCGACGTCCAGAAGGTGAACTGGTTTTCCACGTATCGTGTGCACCACCGCGTGGCTTTGTCCTTCCGCCAGGGACGCGCATTTCTCCTTGGCGACGCCGCGCACATTCACAGTCCGGTAGGCGGGCAGGGGATGAACACCGGAATCGGCGATGCCGTGAATCTCGCCTGGAAGCTCGCGGCAGTGGTGAATTGCGAGGCCAGCGAGCGCCTGCTCGATAGCTACGAGCCCGAGCGCATCGCCTTCGCGCGACGACTCGTCGCGACCACTGATCGCGCGTTCACACTCGTGACGGCGCCGAGCGCTTTCGCGGCGTTCGTGCGCACGCGCGTCGCCCCGGTCGCGGTGCCATTGCTGCTGCGGTTCGCGGAGGTGCGACGCCTGATGTTCAGGACGGTCTCGCAGATCGCCGTGGCGTATCCGGACAGCTCTCTCAGTGTTGGGCGCGTCGGGCAAATCCGGAGCGGCGACCGCTTGCCGTGGGTGCCGAACGCAAATGGCGCTGACAACTTTGCTCACGCTCTCGTCGCTCGCATGGCAGGCGCACGTCTACGGGGAGCCGCGCGTCAGCGCGAAGCTCGCGTGCGCCGAGCTCCAGGTGCCGCTGCATACGTTCTTGTGGACACGCGAGGCAGAGCGAGCCGGCCTGCATCGCTCTGCGTTCTACCTCGTGCGCCCGGATGGCTATGTCGCTCTCGCGGATGCGGACGGCCGCGCGGGCGGGTTGCGCGCATATCTCACCCGGCAGGAGATCACGCTTGCGCCGGTCACGCGTGACTAGTCGCAGCCCCTGTCGAAAACCGCGACTCGCGAACGGCAAAGTTTCTGCAAGCTGACCTCGCATGACAGTATCCGTATCAACACCGCAGCGCATCTTCATCACGGGTGCCACCGGCGTCATCGGCGCACACGCGGTTCCTCTCCTCATCGCTGGCGGCCACGACGTCACCGCCGTGGGCCGCTCGCCGGCGAGGCGTGCGCAGCTCAATTCGGTCGGAGCACGCGCCATCGAGCTCGACACCTTCAATGTTGCTGCCGCGCGCCGCGCGCTCGATGGGATCACCACGGTCATCAATCTCGCGACGCACATGCCGCCATCGTCCTTTCGGATGATGCTGCCATGGGAGTGGCGCGAGAACGATCGGCTCAGACGAGAGGGCTCGGCCGCGCTCGTGCAGGCCGCGCTCGCTGCTGGAGTGGAGCGCTTCATTCAGGAGTCTTTTGCCCCGGTATATGAGGACGGCGGCGACCAATGGATCGACGAGAGTTGGCCGCTGCGACCGGCTCCCTACAACCTCACCACGCTCGATGCGGAACGCTCGGCCACACACTTCAGTGAGAAGGGAGGCGCGGGGATCATAGCCCGCTTCGCATCTCTCTATGGACCCGACAACATGCTTCGCGAGTGGATCGGGCTGGTGAAGCGCGGCTACGCGCCGCTTCCAGGTTCGCCTTCCGCATATTGGTCATCGGTAGCGCACGAGGATGCAGCAAGCGCGGTCGTCGCCCTGGCAGGCGCACCGGCGGGTGCCTACAACGTGTGCGATGACTTGCCACTCACGCGCGCGGAGTATCATCACGCGCTGGCGAACGCGGTTGGCGCGCAGGATCCGAAGCCACTGCCGAAGCTCTTCACCACACTCGGTGGTAAATCCGTGGAGCTGCTGTCACGCTCGCAGCGGATGAGCAACGCGAAGTTGAAAGCGGCAACCGGATGGTCGCCGAAGTGGCCGAGCGCGAGCGCCGGAATTCCGGCAGCAGTGCGCGAGCTCAGCGCGACCGGCTGAGTCGCGTTCGCGCTACGCCGCCGCGATCACAACCGCGTCGGCGCTCACAGGCTCGGAGCTATCGCGCGACATCGTGGGCGCGAGTCTGTGTCCTACCTTGATGAGCGGACGCTCGATGAGATAGTAGCTCGCGCACGCGCATGCGATTGCGGCGAAGAGATTGACCGGGAAGGTCTGCCACACGCCGAGTGTGGTGGGCACGCCGGGATAGTAGACGAAGAAGAACTCCCACAAGTACAGACTGTACGACAGTCTTCCAATCCATCGCATGACGGGGCTCTCGAGCACGCGAGCGAACGCGCTCGACGGACGCAGCACCGTCCCCACTATCAATACTGGAACGATCGACGCCTCCCACAGCGTCGGGCGTGTGCCGAAGCGGTGCACGATGACGAAGTACAGTGCTACGAAGGCGAGATACACGAGCGTGGTGAGATAGCGCTCGATGAACGCTCGCACCTCCGGACGCGAAAGCGCGAGCGCCGCGACGACGCCGCACATGATGGAGTCGATGCGCGTGTCCGACCGCGCGAAGTACGTCGGCTGAATCGCATTGTAGAGCATGATCTCGCGCCACGCCTCGACGTGCCGCCACGCTGCCACGAGCACCGCGATCGTGATCGCGACGGGAAGAGCGCGCTTGCGTCCCGCGAGCAGCAACAGCGCGGGCCAGAGCAGATAGAAGTGCTCCTCGACGCCGAGCGACCAGTAGTGCGAGCTGAAAAATCCCGCACCGTTCGGTCCGAGAATCACAGGCAGGTAATTTCGGAAGAACAGCGTCGCTGCGACGAGCTCCTCGCGCACCACGGGAAGGAGTCCGATCGCACCAAGCAGCGCGACGCACGAGAGATAGAGCAGCGCCGGTGGCAGAATGCGAAACGCCCGACGCACGTAGAAATTCCGGAGCGACACGCGGCCAGTCGTGTCCCACTCCTCGAGCAACCGGGATGTAATGAGGAGCCCGCTGATCGCAAAAAAGAGATTCACCCCGTGGGTGCCTGCTGCGATCCTGTCGAAGAAGCTCTCCCTGCCGAACGCAGCTGAATAACTATGACCGGCGTGGCTCGCCATGACTCCGAGGATGGCGATCGCCCGCCAACCATCCAGGGTCGGGATGTAGCCCTTCAACGTCGACGTAGGAGCGGTGGTGCTCATAAGTGGGTACGGTGGCGAACGCTGATGCGACGGGTCATATCTAAGAACGACTGAGCCAACCTGACCGCCACGGATTTCAGGTGCTCGGCGGCCTTTATCGTGCATTGGCAGGGCGGTCCGTTCCCCCGGGAACGCGACGGACCGTCTAATCGAAGACCGAGCCGGGAAGGATTGCCAACATGGTAGGCGCAGTGGAAATCGAGCAGGAGTTCGCGAAGTTCGTGAATGACGCCAAATTCTCGTGTCTGGTTGGCAAGGGCGTCGTACATCAGAACGGGCACGTCGTTCGGGCGTATCCGCCGCTCGGCACGCGCGCCGCTGCGGCCGCGCTCGCTGAAGATCTGGCCGCGTTCGGGGAGGAGGAGCTCGATCCCATGCGGCTGCGTGCCTTCGTCGCGGTCTTCCCCGATCATCCGCCGCGCACCGAGCTCGCGTTCGAGCGTCGGCTCTGGGCTCAGCTCCAGCGCCTGAACGAGCGCGATGACCCTGAAGGAGGATGGGATTCGAGCGTCAGCGATGACGCGAATGATCCCATGTTCTCCTTCAGCTTTGGCTCACACGCCTACTTCGTGGTTGGGCTGCACGCCAACAGCTCGCGCATCTCGCGTGCATTCCGCTGGCCTGCGCTCGTGTTCAATCCGCACGCGCAGTTCGGCCGCCTGCGCGGCGAGGGGCGATTCAGGCGCATTCAGCAGGCGATTCGCGAGCGCGAGATGGCCGTGCAGGGATCGCTCAATCCGAATCTCGCCGACTTTGGCGAGCGGTCCGAGGCGCGTCAGTACTCCGGACGCGCAGTGGAAGACGAGTGGCGCTGCCCGTTCCATCGGGCGAGCGGCGACGCACGGAAAAGCGATGACGCTCGTCACTCGCATGCACCTCGAGCCGCAGACCGGTGGGGCGCTCACCATTGCGCGCGGCGAATATCTTCGTATCATCGGACCCGCACGGCGAACAGGTGTCCGACTTGATGTCGTTCGCGCGGGAGGACACGCGCGAATGGCTATCGTCCGGCCGCACGATCGACTACGCGAACACGATCTACCTCACGACCGGGCACACGCTCTATTCGAATCGCAGCCAGACCGATGTGGACGATCGTCGAGGACACGGTCGGCCGCCACGACTTCCTGCTCACGCCGTGCAGCCCCGACACTTTTCGCATCATCTACGGCACGACCGGCACATCATCCGAGCTGCTTCGAGAATCTCGCGAATGCGCTCGCGCCGTTCGGCATTGCGCCGGACACGATCCCGACGACGCTCAACGTATTCATGAACGTCGAGGTTGGCCCGACCGGAGAGCTGCGCATCCTTCCGCCGCGCTCCCGCGCGGGCGATTACATCGTGCTGCGCGCCGAGATGGACATGATCGTCGGCGTCACCGCGTGCTCGGCCGAGCTCTCGAACAACGGAACGTTCAAGCCGATCGACGTGGAGCTGCTTGCGCCCGAAGCAGCTGCGGAGGTTGTGCGCTGAGACGCGAGGCGCTGCCGCAGCACCCGCATCGGCGTAGCCGCGCTGTGGAGGATCGTTCCGCGATACGGCACGCCGCCGAGAACGATGCGCGCGCCGAGCGCGAGCCAGCTGCACATCGCGCGCTCGGCAACCCAGAGTGGTGCGAAGAACGGCGCGCTCGCAGGGAAGACGCGCGTGGCATGCGCGCGTCGCCGTCCGGTCTCCGCAGCGGCGACGATCATCGCGACTCCGATGGCAATCGCAAGCCAGTGGCCGCCGAGCGCGAGCGCAATCAGCACCGGGAGCACAGCGAGCTGTATCACGCAGGCGCGCAGGACGCGCGATCTCGTCATACGCTTGGCGCACGCGCTGCGACCAGAAGTGTTTCGTGGTGGACGGGCGGCGAAGCACATACGCGTCGTAGCAGCACGCACTCACGCCCACCGCTCGCGAGCACCGTGCGCACGAGCTCGAGATTCTCGAACATGACGCTCCCGTCGTATCCGCCAGTTGCCTGCAGTCGAGAGCGGCGAACGCCGAGCGTGCCGGGCCAGTCGCCGCCGGAGATGCGATTGAGGAGCATGCGCCCCGAGTCCCAGCGCGCATGCCATGGAAGCGGCTCGAAATAATTCTGCGGGCGCACGACGTCCGCCGTCGCGAGAGCAGCGACCGTTTGCGCGAGCGACTTATCGTCGTAGCGCACGTCGTCGTCGGCGATGATCGACCGCCTCGTGCGACGCGAGCCGCAATCCGGTGAGCACGCCGCCTACCTTTCCCATGGGCGAAACCAGGTCGGGCGCAGGCGCGACGTGCCGAATGCCCGCGCCCCATTCACGCTCGTGCGCCGCGAACACCGACGGCTCAGACCCGTCGACGACGATCACCTCGGCGCGCGCAGCGATCCACGCGATGTACTCGCGAAGCTCGGGCGACGTGGTGGGCGTCGCACTCTTGATCGGAAGGATGTAGCTGACGGTTTCGCGCACCAGCTCGCTCATGAAGTGAACGGAGGCAACAGACATGCCGTGCCCGGAGTGATGTCGACATGATTGGTACGCTTGGAGACTTTGGCGACGAGGAGATGCGCGCCGAGCTGCACCGCGTCGCGGAGTGGATCGCTGATTACCGGGCAACGATCGAGGATCGCGCGATCGTACCGAGCGTCGCGCCGGGCGACATTGCCGCGGGGCTCTCTGCGCAGGTGCCCGCGCATGGCGCGCCGATGGTCGAGCTTATGCGCGAGCTCGATGCCGTGATCATGCCCGGCATCGTGCACTGGGGTCACCCGTCCTTTCTCGGATACTTCGGCAGCACGAGCAACGGCCCCGCACTGCTCGGCGAGATGATCGCAGCGGCGCTCAACGTGAACGCGATGACGTGGCGCACATCTCCTTCCGCGACGGAGCTCGAAGGAGTGGTGCTCGCGTGGATCCGCGAGCTCGTTCGCTTACCGGAATCGTTCATGGGCATCGTGTACGATACCGCCTCGATCTCGCTCATGCACGCGCTCGCGGCGGCGCGCGAGCTGGCGGCTGGCGACGTGCGCAAACGCGGGCTCGCCGGTCGTGGCTCCGACGTGAAGGCGCTGCGACTGTATGCGTCCGACCAGGCGCACAGCGGGGCCGAGAAGGCGATGATCGTGCTGGGGCTCGGCGAGGAGAACGTGGTGCGCGTGCCGAGCGATGAGAACTTCCGGATGGATGTGCGAGCGCTCGAGCGTGCGATCGCGGACGATGAAGCGAACGGGATGCGCCCGATGGCGGTGATCGCGACCGTGGGCACGACGTCCACAGCGAGCGTCGATCCGGTGGCGGAGATCGCGGCGGTGTGCAAGGCACATGACGTGTGGCTGCACGTCGACGCGGCGTACGGCGGCCCGCTCGCGATGGTTCCAGAACGAAGCGACGTCATGGCGGGCGCGGAGCTCGCGGACTCGGTGGTGGTGAACGGGCACAAGTGGCTGTTCATCCCGCTCGACTTCAGCGCGCTGTACACGCGCCGCGCGGACGTGCTGCGCCAAGTGTTCTCGTTCACGCCGGAGTATCTGCGCGGCGATTCGAGCGCAGGCGGCGCAGTGAACTATATGGACTACGGCATCCAGCTCGGCCGTCGCTTTCGCGCGCTCAAGGCGTGGATGACGATCCGTGCGTTCGGGCGCGATGGGATGGAGCGGCGGATTCGCGAGCACTGCCGGCTTGCATGCCTGTTCGCGGAGTGGGTGGGACGCGAGCCTTACTATAGTATTGCGGCACCCGTGACGATGGCGGTGGTGTGCTTTCGCTACGAGCCGCCGGGAATGGACGCCGAACGATGTGATGAGCTGAACGAGCGTGTGGTGGAGACGGTGAACGCCAGCGGCGAGGCGTATCTTACGCACACGACGCTCGGTGGGCGGCGCGCGATGCGCATCGGCGTGGGGAACGTGCTCACCACCGAGCGGCACCTGGCGGAAGCGTGGCGACGCATCCTCGCGGAGGGCATGCGCCTGACACAGTGACGAGGAGGCAAGGCGTGGAGGACGATTCCCGCGGTCCCGGCATTCGGATCCCTCCGCCTGTGTTCTTCGCGATGCCGATGCTCACGGGATTTATCGTGCAGCACTTCGTGCCAATCCGCATCGTCAGTGGCCCGTATCCGACTCGACGTTCTCCTGCTGGTCGGCATCGCCGAGATCGCGATCGCGCTCGGCATCATCGTGTGGGCCGGAGTCACGCTGCTGCGCTCCGGCGCGACGCCACATCCGATGCGCCCGACGCCAACGCTCGTGCAGAGCGGCCCGTTCTCGCTCACGCGCAATCCGATGTATCTCGGCATGGCAGTGCTCTATCTGGGCATCACCTTCGCAGCCAACGCATTCTGGCCGGTGATCTTTCTCCCCGAAGCGATCGCGCTCTCGTATCTCTTTGCGATCAGGTTCGAGGAAGCGTACCTCGGACGCGCGTTCGGCGATGCGTACACGGAGTACCGGTCTCGCGTGCGGAGATGGATCTAGCCGATTGAAGAAAGCGAGTTACGATGGGTGGGGCTCAACTTCTTTAAATACGGACCGGAACGGAAAGGGAACGGATGAGAAAGCGGATCGCCCCGATGCCAAGTAAAGCTCCGACCCTGCCGAATCCGTCCTGATCCGTTTTGTCAGAAAAGAAGTTGATGTATGTGTTGCGCGAAGCGGACTCGCACTAGCACCGCAGCTACTTCCTCTGCGCCCCCCGATACACGTTCTCCATCAACATCAGCACGATCGCCGCGAAGAAGATCGGCGCGCGCCACGCGGGCGGTGCTCCGAGGCGCGGCAGCGCGAATGCGGCGAGCGCTATGCAGAAGAGCGTGCCGACCGTGAGCGTCGCGTCCTCTACGAACAATCCCCACAGCTCGGCGAGCGCGATGCGGAGCGCGTTCATGTGCGCGCCGCTGCTGTAGCGCGCGTCCGCGCGATGCGGACTGCGATGGCGGAGAAGAGCAGGAGCAGCGCGATCATGCCGAGCAGCGCGAGATCTTCGCCGGGCCAGGGATAGCGGAGCCCTTCGCCGATCCAGAATGTCCCGAAAGCCGTGAGCATGATGCCGACGATGAACTTGAGCGTGTTCTCCGGGACGCGCGCGAGCGGGCGATGCAGTGCTATCCCGAGCAGGATCACGAGGATTGCAGCGAGCAGCGCACCGATGCTCGCGACGAGGAGCGAGCCGCCCGCTCCTATCGCGAGCACGGTGAACGAGACTTCCAGTCCCTCGAGCGACACGGCCTTGAAGCACGCGACGAACGCGATGGCATTGAAGGCCCGCGCCGGTGCCCCCGCTTGTCGCATTGCCTCCGTCTCACGCTCGTAGATCTTCGCCTCGTCGTGAGTGGAGATCACGCCTGCCGCGCGGAGGATCGCCTTGCGAAGCCAGCGTATGCCGAAGAGCAGAAGCAGGACACCGACGATGAGCTGAAGCGTGGTGATCGGGATGCGTCCGAGCGCCGGGCCGAAGAGCGCGACGAGCAGCGCGAGGAAGATCGCGCTCGCGCCTGCCCCGAGCAGCGACGAGCGCCATCCACGCGTGGTGCCCACGGCGAGTACGATCGTGAGTGCCTCGACGCACTCGACCAGCGAGGCGAGAAAGGCGGCGACGAATGCGGTGCTGGCGTGCAGCCAGGTCATTGGTAACGCTCCATGGTGGCGAACGTCGCTGCGGCGCGCGGCGCTCTGATCGGATGGAAGTTATCCAGTTGCATGAGCGCGTCCAGTTTGGTGGTGCGCAAATTTGAGCGACCCAACGCGCCCATCATCACCGGCGAGAGTCTGCGGTCGCGGCTGCAGGTGAGACGGCAGCTACAGCGTTAGACATGCGTGACATGCGTGCAATCGTGAGCGCGGTGGCGCTCCCCTGGAGAAGAATCGAGACGATGACGACGCCGAAGGTGATCGTCACGATCTGATCGCGCGCCGGAAAATCGTTCGGCAGGCTGAGCGCGAGTACCATCGAGAGTGCGCCGCGAAGTCCGCCGAGCACGAGAATGCGAGGCCAGCTGTCCTCCAGGCGCTCGCGTGTGAGACGAAGGAGCGCGCTCACTCCGTAGATCATTATGGCGCGTCCGATCGTCACCGCGAGATAGGCGAGGAGGATCGCGAGCCACTCGTGCGCGAGCGCGCGGAGATGGACGCGAAGCCCGAGCAGCAGGAAGACGACCGAGTTGAGCAGAAATGAGGCGTACGACCAGAAGCCGACCACCGCTTCGCGCGTGGTTTGCGACATCGCCATCTTCTGCGCATAGCTGCCGCAGAGCATCCCCGCGCTCACGGTCGCGATCACGCCGGATACGCCGAGCGACTCTGCGAGCGCGAACGAGCCATACGCGGCGAGCATCGTGAGTGTGATCTCGGTGGCAGGATCGTCGAGCCGTCGCATGATGGCGGTGACTCCGAGCGCGACGAGCAGACCGACTGCGACTCCGCCGCCCACCATGAGCGCGAACTGCCAGACGAGCGCGAGCGGCGATGGCACTTCGTTCGTGCCGCCGGTCGCGATCGCGACCGCGAGCGTGAAGATCACGACCGCGGTGCCGTCGTTGAGCAGGCTCTCCCCCTCGAAGAGCACCTGCAGCCGGCGGTCGACGCCGAGCTCGCGGAAGAGCGCGACCACCGCGACGGGATCGGTGGCGGCAATCAGTGAGGCGAACACGAGCGCCTGTCGCCACCCGATCGTGGTGAGCCAGCCAGCGGACACGGCGCCGAGCACGAGCAGCGCGGTGAGCCCGATGGAGACGATCACGCCGGGAACGGCGAGCAGGATGATCGCGACTTTGTTGCGCCAGAACTCGTCAGACTTCAGGTGATACGCGGCCTCGAACAGCAGTCCCGGGAGGAAAACAGCGAACAGCAGCTCCTTGTCGAGCTGCGGCGCATCGATTCTGCCGAAGGCGCCGAGCAGCAGGCCCACGGCGACGAGCGCGATGGTGTACGGGATGCGCAGACGCCGGCTCGATGCCGCGACGAGCGTCGCGACCGTGAGCAGGATGAGGAAGGCGTTGACGGTGTGCATTGGCTCCTGGTGCGCCCGGCCATGCTGCGACTCCGAGGACTCCGAAAGTTACGCAACATGTGAGTAGACGCGAGTCACAGGATCCTGCAGCTACTTTGCGCTCGGCTCAGATCTTTGCGAGCCGCTCCAGGTATGCGTGCAACACATCGCGCTGAAGCTCGAGGTACACGAACTTCCCGTCGCGAGACGATTCGACAAGTCCCGCGGTCTCGAGCTCCTTGAGGTGGTGGGACAGCGTGGCGGCCGTAATACGATGCGTGCGTCTGAGGGCGCTGCACGACAGCGGCTCGGACTGCGCGCCCATTTGCTTGAGTATCGCGTACCTCCGAGGCTCGGCCAGAGCGCGAGCGATGCGCGTGAACTGGAGGTCGGAGAGGCGGGGCGTGCGGCGGGCGGACATGCGGGGAAGAATCGCGTGGGGGCGAGGGATTCGCCATGGAGGGAAGCGCGTCGAGCAGTGCTCCTCTTGACTTTCGACAGGAGTAGGTCGATCTTCTGTCGGAACCCGACATGAAGGCGCGATGCTGACCACGCCCACAGACGTCCTCCGCGGCACACTCGATCTGCTCGTGCTGAAGACGCTCGCGCTCGAGCCAATGCACGGGTGGGGGATAAGCCAGCGCATTCGAACAGATCTCGAAGGGGTCGCTCGATGTGAACCAGGGCTCGCTCTATCCCGCGCTTCAGCGGCTGGAGCAGCGCGGGTGGATCGACAGCGAGTGGCGCATCACCGAGAACAACCGGCGAGCCAAGTACTACCGACTCACCACCGGCGGCCGAAAGGCACTCGGCGTCGAGCTCGCGTCGTGGCGCCGATACGTCGCCTCGGTCGAGCTCATTCTGGGCTCCGTGTAAGGGCCGCGACCGAATCACATGCATCGACTCAAGGGATTGTTCGCGCGCATCCGCGCGATCGTGAACGGCGAGCGCGCTGACCGCGAGCTCGACGAGGAGATCCGTTTTCATCTCGAACAGGAGACGGCGAAGCTCGAGCGCGGCGGCCTGTCGGTCGAGGAGGCCCGTCGCCGAGCGCTCGTGGCGTTTGGGGGCGTGTCGCGAACGCGAGAGGCGCATCGCGATGTGCGCGTCGTGCGCTGGGTCGCGGATGTGCTCGCCGATGCGCGCTTCGCGCTCCGCTCGCTGCGCCGCTCGCCCGTGATCGCCGTCGCGGCAGTCATCACGCTTGCGTTGGGCATCGGCACGACTACGGCGATCTATACCGTCGTGGACAGCGTGATCGTGCGACCGCTTCCGTTTCCGCACGGCGAACGACTCTTTGTCATAGGCGAAGAGAATGCTGAGCGGAACTGGCACATGGAGGTCGCGGCGCCGGCGAACATGCTCGATTGGTCCGAGCAAGTGCCCGCGTTCGAATCGGTCGCGGGGCTCGACGAGGGACATGGGAGCGCGACGCTGACGGGCGATGGCGAATCACGCATGCTTTATGTCAGTCAGGTCACTGGCTCGCTCTTCCATGTGCTTGGAGTTCGGCCGGAGCTCGGGCGCGACTTCCGGGACGATGAGACGTGGAAGCAGCCGATAGCGCCTGTCATTGTCAGCGATCGCTTCTGGCGAACGTCCCTTGGTGCGGATGCTCACGTCCTCGGCCGCACCATTCACTTGGATGGTGTGCCGCGCCAGATCGTGGGTGTCATGCCCGCATTGTTCGCGTATCCGTACCCCGATGTGGATGCGTGGCTCACGTTCGGATGGGATCCGGCCAATCGACAAAAGGTGGATTTCCGGCGCGCGCACTGGGTCCGGACGATCGCGCGAATCAAACCAACCGCGACAGAGGCGACCGCGAATCTTCAGCTCCAATCCGTCGTGCATCGTCTGCAGGAGCAGTATCCCGAGACCAATACCGGAATGGGCGCAACGCTCGCGCCGCTGCACGATTTCATCATCGGCGATACACGTCGACCGCTATTGTTGCTGCTCGGCGCCGTCGGGCTTCTGCTCCTCATCGCCTGCGCCAACGTGGGCAATCTGCTTCTGGTGCACGCGATAGGCAGACAGCGCGAGCTGTCGCTCCGCCTCGCGTTGGGAGCGGGGCGCATGCGGCTCGCGCGTCAGGCACTCACTGAGAGTCTCGTCCTCTCGATTTTGGGCGGCATCGCCGGACTCGTAACTGCATGGGCTGGGGTGCGAGCACTCGGCGCCATACAGCCGAAAGAGATGCTGCCCGTGAACATTGCCGGCATCGACTGGCGGATCCTGCTCTTTCTCGTCGTGGTAACCACCGTGTGCGGACTCGCGTTTGGTATCGCGCCGGCGCTCTGGGCACAGCGGCGGCAGCCGTCGGACGCTTTGCACGAGGGCGGCCGCTCCTCGAGCGACGGGACGCGCATGCGTCGGTGGGGACACGTGCTTGTGATCAGCGAGGTCGCGCTCGCCCTGATGCTGACGGTGGGTGCGGGGCTGCTCGTGCGATCCTACGCGGCACTGCGCCGGGTGAATCCGGGATTCCAGCCGACGGGCGTGATCACCGTTGGGCTGCAGCTCGCGGGCGGTCGCTACGATAGCCTGACAGCGCTGTCGGATTTCGATGCGCGAATGCTCGAGCGCGTGCGTGCGATGCCTGGCGTACAGAGCGCGGCGCTCAGCTCGACGATTCCGCTGACGCGGTGCCTCGGGTGGACGAGCGATCTCTCGATCGAAGGACGCGCGCGCGATGCGGTCGCGACGGAGGTCGCGCATCGAGAGGTGACGCCCGACTACTTCGGTGCGATGCGGGTCCCGCTACTTCGCGGAAGATCATTCACGGACGCGGATCGCAAGGGTACGGAGTTTGTCGTGGTGGTGAACGAGGCGCTCGCGCGACGGTACTTTCACGGAGAAGACCCGATCGGCAAGCGCGTCGCTTTCGACCGTGTGCCGGACTCCACGTCCACGTGGCGCACGATTGTTGGCGTAGTTGGCAGCGAGCATCAGCTAGGTCTTCCACTCGATCCGCACGACGAGGTGTTTGCCCCGCTCGCACAGGATCAACAGCAGACCGTAGTCCTCGTGGCTCGCACCACGGGCACACCGCTCGGGCTTGCCGGTCCCATTCGCGCCGCGATGCACGACATCGATCCGAACCTCGCGATCGCGTCGATGCGATCGATGGAAGATGTGGTGAGCGAATCGCTCGCTCTCGATCGCTTCCTCATGATGCTTCTTGCCGTCTTCGCGGGAGTGGGGCTGGCGCTGGCGATCGTCGGCGTGTACGGAGTACTCGCGCAGATGACGCGCCGTCGCACGCGCGAGATGGGTGTGCGGATTGCGCTCGGTGCGCGCGACGCGGAGGTCCGCTGGCTCGTGATCTCGCACGGACTCAAGTTGGTTGCCGCGGGATTGGTGATCGGCGCGGTGCTCGCGCTGGTGCTCACACGTGCAATGCAGCGCGTGCTGTTCGATGTGCCGCCGAGTGATCCGTTGACGTACGTGGTGGTCGCGATGCTGCTGGCGACGACGGGTGCGGCGGCCGCGTGGCTGCCGGCGTATCGCGCGAGTACGACGGATCCGGCGGTGGTGTTACGGGCGGAGTAGGAGCTGGGCAGTTTCGCATTGTAGGGCGATCCGCGGCCGCATGCGAGTTAAGCGTGAGCTGAGCCATCGAAACCGCGATCCTCTCGCGCGCTCTGGCTACCGACGTGTCAGATGCGCATCATGCGCACGACGAGCCTCGGGATCATGCGCATGCTTCCGAATCAAGCGCGTTCCGAATCTTCAACCTCGGAGTGCGCATACGGCGAGTCATGCTGGTTTGCGTCGCTGCGGTCGCCGGTTACGTGCTCGCCTGGTATCCAATCTCTCGAAGGAGGGAATGCATTCTTCCCGGACTACAAAGCGGCGCACCTGGCTGCTTCCGCTCCGGCTAATTGCCCTCGGCTGCAGGGCGCACAGCAGAGAGGTGCACCAGCTCTTCGGCCAGGCATATGTAGATAGCTCCGGCATCGATGTGGTTTCTGCAACCCCGATCGAATCGGGCTATGTCATCAACATCCATTGAGGAAGACATGTTTTCTCTGATGTATCAGAAGACAGCTTCGACCGATTGGCTTCTCATTCTGGGCGTCCCCCGCCACTCATCGTTGCAATCCGTGATGGGCGGCGCGCGATGCATACGATGAGTAAGAGTGTCTCCGTCATCATGAAGGTCGCGCTCGCGCTCTGGGGGATCGTAAGTGTCCTTCTCGGGGCCGCGCGAGCTGTTGGAATGGACCCCGATGCCCCGCACTCACGCTGGGCAGGCGCGTTCGTCCTTCTGTCCTACTACTCCGTGCTGGTCGTAGGGATGTTTGGTCTTATCTGGAGTCGTGTCGTGAGCGCGATATTGGGCATATGCGCTCTGTGCGCCATCACAATTCTCGTCCTCTCTCAGCCTGCTGCGAACGGTCTCGGACTTGGCCTGTCCTTTCTGGCAGCGCTCGGTGTCATTCTTCGAGGACCGGTGCTGACGGGTTTGATTCTTTTTGTCATTTCTCGCTCGGAACGGATTCAGCAAACGAGCAAAGCAGTGTAGCTGTCGCTCTGTCCCGGCAAGGGAGAGTCGGGGAGTGTCGATTTCATCCCGTTCTCAACGTCTCCCCACTCTCCGCATCAAAGAAGTGCAGCCGCTCCCGGTTGAACACCAGCTCCACCTCGCTCCCCGCACTCGGTAGCCCACGCGGCGGCACGCGCGCCGTGATCTCCTTCGCGCCAACACGCGCCGAGAGAAACGCCTCGCTCCCGAGCGGCTCCACCACATCGAGCTTCACGCGCACCGTGCCGCCGCCTAGCGGAAGGCTCCCATCCGGCGCGATCTCGATGTCTTCTGGCCGCAGCCCCATCATCACCGCGCGCCCGCCATACCCTCTCAACCGCTCCGCCCACTCTCCGCTCATCGCGATCGAGAACGCATTGTCCGCGGCGCGAAACTCCACGCCTACACCACCCGGACCCGATACGATCGCACCCGGCAGGAGATTCATCGACGGACTCCCGATGAACGCCGCGACGAAGGTGTTCTTCGGCCGCTCGTAGAGGTTCATAGGCGTGTCGATCTGCTTCACGTGCCCACCCTCGAGCACCACGATGCGATCGCCGAGCGTCATCGCCTCCACCTGATCGTGCGTGACGTACAGCATCGTCGCGCTCAACTGCTGATGCAGTCGCGCAATCTCTCGGCGCGTCTGCACTCGGAGCTTCGCATCGAGATTCGAGAGTGGCTCGTCGAACAGGAACACGCGTGGATGCCGCACGATCGCGCGCCCCACCGCTACGCGCTGTCGCTGCCCGCCCGACATGTCCTTCGGCCGCCGACCAAGCAGTTCACCAATTCCTAGAATCCCGGCCGCCTCCTTCACGCGCGCGTCGATCTCCGCCTTCGTCATCCCGCGCAGCTTGAGTGCGAACGCCATGTTGTCGTACGCAGTCATGTGCGGGTACAGCGCGTAACTCTGAAAGACCATCGCGACATCGCGATCGTTCGCAGGCACATCGTTCACCACCCGATCGTCGATGCGCAGCTCGCCCGAGCTGATCGACTCGAGTCCCGCGACCATACGCAGCGTCGTGCTCTTACCGCATCCCGATGGTCCAACGAGCACGACCAGCTCACCGTCCTTCACCTCGAGATCGACACCGTGCACGGCGGTGACGTCCTTGCCGCCTTGCTGATATACTTTCTTCACTGCCTTGAGCGTTACGCTCGCCATACACACCGCCTGTCGAGATGAGTCGCGACTACCGTTTTCCCGAACGATTCCTGTGGGGCGCTGCCACGTCGGCGTATCAGATCGAGGGATCGACGCGCGCGGATGGTGCGGGACCGAGCATTCTGGGATCGGTTCAGTCACATTCCCGGCAAGATCGTCAACAACGACACCGGCGACGTTGCCACCGATCACTTCCATCGCTACGCGTCCGACGTCGAGCTGATGTCGCAGCTCGGACTTCAGTCGTACCGCTTCAGCGTCGCGTGGGGACGAATTCTCCCGGAAGGCACAGGGCGCGTCAACGCCGCTGGCCTCGCCTTCTACGATAAGCTCATCGACGCGCTGCTCGCCAAGAACATCGCGCCGATGGTCACGCTCTATCACTGGGATCTTCCCGAGGCGCTCGATGCGCGCGGCGGATGGCTCAACCGCGACATCGCGAGCTGGTTCGCCGAGTACGCGAACGCGGTCTTCCGCGCATTCGATGATCGCGTGCCGCGATGGGTCACCCTCAATGAGCCATGGGTAGTCACGCACGAAGGATTCGGCATCGGTACGCACGCGCCGGGGCATCGCAACTTTCGCGAAATCCCGATCGTGTCGCACAATCTCCTTCGTGCGCATGGAGCCGCCGTCCAGGCCTATCGCACGACCGGTAAGCACGAGATCGGCCTCGTCGTCAACCTCGAGCCCAAATATCCGGCGTCCGACAGCGCCGACGACATCGCCGCGACCGCGCGCGCCGATGCGTACATGAATCGGCACTATCTCGACCCGGTCTTCCGCGGCGAATACCCCGCCGAGCTCGTCGATGCCTTCGGCGACGCGTGGCCCGCATTTCCCGACAGCGACTGGCCGCTCATCCAGACGCCCTTCGACTTCCTCGGCGTCAACTACTACTCGCGCAACGTCGTGCGAAATGCTCCCGGCGACCTGCCACTCCGTGCGGCGCGCGTGCGCCAGGAAGGAAATCTCCACACCGAGATGGATTGGGAAGTATTTCCGGCTGCGCTCACGCGTATCCTGGTGTGGATTCGCGATCGTTACGGCAACCGCCCGCTCTACATCACGGAGAACGGTTCCGCTTTCGACGATCCTCCGCACGCCGAGGCCGCAACCGTCGACGATCCGTTCCGCGTCGGATACCTGCGCGATCATCTCCGCGCCGCGCACGACGCAATCGCGCAGGGCGTCGATCTGCGCGGCTACTACGCCTGGTCGCTGCTCGACAACTTCGAGTGGGCCTTCGGCTACGCCAAGCGCTTCGGCATCGTGCACGTCGACTTCGACACGCTCGTACGCACGCCGAAGGAGAGCTCCCGCTTCTACTCGGAAGTCATACGCACTCATGGTGTTGCACTCGCCGGCGCGTAGCGCGGCGTGAGGTCGTTCGCGAGCGCAATCTCCACGAGGTGCACGCCGCCATCGCGCACGAGCGCAACGCTGGCGGCGCCATTCGTCACCGCGTCGGCCACCTGGTCGCCGTCGACGTGCACCTGCGTCTCGCTGACGCCGGCCGCAGCGCGCGTGAGCACGATCTCGTAGCGAGTGCGCCGGTCCGGCAGCCGCATCCGCACGCTGAACCCCGGCCAGCTCTCCGGCACGCTCGGCCTCAGCTCCAGCCTGTCGCCCCCTACCATAGTAAGGCCGAGCAGCGACTCGAGCGCCACGCGGTACATCCATCCGGCTGACCCCGTGTACCACGTCCATCCACCGCGCCCGACATGCGGCGCCACTCCGTAGACATCGGCAGCAATGACGTACGGCTCCACGCGATACACGTCGACCTCCGCCGCCGTGCGCCCGTGTGAGATGGGGCTCAGCATCTCGAGCAGCTTCGTCGCGCGCTCCGTGCGCCCCATCTCCGCGAGCGCGCGCACGCCCCAGAGCACCCCGTGTGTGTACTGCCCGCCGTTCTCGCGTACGCCGGGGAGATAGCCCTTGATGTAGCCGGGATCGTGCGGCGTCTTGTCGAACGCCGGCGTGAGCAGCCGGATCAGCTTCTCCTTTTCCGATACGAGGTGCTTCTCCATTGCATCGAGCGCTATCTCCGCACGATCCGCTGGCGCCGCGCCCGACAACACCGACCACGCCTGCGCGATTGCGTCGATTTTGCATTCGTCGCCAGTCGCGGCGCCGAGCGGCGTGCCATCATCATAGTAGGCACGCCGATACCAGCCGCCGTCCCATCCCGCGGCGTTGAGGGCCTCGCCGAGCGTTTCCTGAGACGACCGATAGCGCGATGCCCGTGCCCTGTCGCCGCGCGCCTCTGCGATCGGAATGAACTCGTCGAGAATCGTGAACAGGAAGAAGCCGAGCCATACGCTCTCGCCTTTTCCCTCGCGTCCGACGCGATTCATTCCATCGTTCCAGTCTCCGCTCCCCATCAACGGAAGTCCGTGCACGCCGGCGGTGAGCGACCGATCGATCGCGCGGCAGCAGTGCTCGTACACGCTCGCCTTCGTCCCCGAGTCCTTCGGCGTCATGAACAGCTCGTCCTCGAGCCCTTCGAGATGGGGACCGGTCACGAACGGCGCACTCGCATCGAGCACACTGTCATCGCCAGTGCTCGCGACGTAAAAAGCGGTGATGTACGGGAGCCAGAGTAGATCGTCCGAGAAGCGCGTGCGGATTCCCTTGCTCGTCGGCGGGTGCCACCAATGCATCACGTCGCCTTCCACGAACTGGTGCGAGGCGTGCAGCAGGATCTGGGAGCGCGTGAGCGAAGGATCGAGATAGAGCAGCGCGGCCGAGTCCTGGAGCTGATCGCGGAATCCGAACGCGCCCCCCGACTGATAATACGCCGATCTCCCCCACACTCGGCACGCCAGATTCTGATAGGCGAGCCAGCCGTTCACCATGAGATCGAGCTCGGGCGAAGGCGTCTCGATCTGCACACCACCGAGCGTGTCGTGCCAGAAGTTGCGCACCTCGTCCAGCGAGTCGGCGATCGCGCGCGAGTCTCCGTATGTGCGCAGCAACGCGCGCGCCTTCGACTCGTTCTCTGCTTCGCCGAGCAGAAACGTGATCTCCGCGGTGCCGCCTGCCGGAATCGTGATCGTCGTGGCGAATGCCGCGCACGGATCGAGCCCTGCGCCTACGCGAGAATCCAGCGGCGCGTCCAAGTGCAGCGCCGCGGGATCCGCGACGCTTCCACTCGTGCCGATGAATGCGCTGCGATCACCAGTGCTGCTCACGGTGTTGGCGCTCGCAGGAGCGACCAGCGCGGCGAACGTCACGCGATTCGAGAACTCGCCGCGCGAGGGATTCGTGGCGAGGATCGCGCCGGTGTCTGCATCGCGCTGCGTGACGACATGTGGCGCCGTGAGCCAGGGCACGCCGCCGAGCACGAGATGCGCGTAGCTCATGACGGTGATGGTGCGCGAGCGCACGCTCGTGCTCCGAAGCGTGAGTCGCACGAGCTTCACCGGATCGCGGCGCGGCAACCACGTGATCGTGCGCTGCTCGAGCTCGTGGCTCGTATGCGACCAGCTCGTGTATCCGAAGCCATGCCGCGCCTCGTACGGCGCCGGAGCGGGCGCCGGCCCCGGCAGCGGAGACCAGAAGACGCCGCTGTCGTCGTCGCGCAGATAGAACGCTTCGCCGTACGGATCCGACACCGGATCGTTGAACCACGGCGTCAGCCGATTCTCCCTGCTGTTCGCGCTCCAGCTCGTGACCGCGCCACTCTCGGTCACAATGCACCCTGCGCTTTCGTTCGCGATGACGTTCGACCACGGCATGGGTGGCCATTTGAGCCCCGATGGCGTCGCATCCAGTCGAATGACGTACTCGGTGCCGTCGCCCAGAGAAGCCGCCAACGCCGTTGAAGAAGCGCAACTCCTCTCTCCCGTTCGCGGCCATCGTCGCCTTGGGCGCACGCGCGGGACGAAAGCGATCGCGCGGCACGGCCGACATCGTGCCGCCATCGCCGTGCGCGCGCCGCTGTGGCTTCGCTTTCGGGAGCGACGCCGGGCGCTCGCTCACGATCGACACGACCTCCTCGCGCGTGCGCCCAGCGCCGAGCAGCGCGACGAGCTGCGTCGATCCATCGGGCGCGAGCGAGACTCGCGCCTGCAGCGCGAACATCGGATCGAGTACCGCACCCACGGTGCGCGAGAGCTCGACTCCCGAATCGAGTGATCGAGGGCGTGCCGTCGTGCGTCCGCGGCCGATGAAGCGCATCCGGTCCGTCTCCCACGCCACGCTCGTCCTCGTCTCCGCCGAACGAAGCGTGTGGATCACCCACAGCGGCTCATCGTCCGTGGCGCGCAAGCGGCGCTTCGCAAGCAGCGCCTGCGAGGTTGCGTCCCACTCCGTCTGCACGAACAGCTTCGAGAATGCCGGGTGCGACGCGTCCGCTACCGGCGTGTTGAGCACGA
Organism: uncultured Gemmatimonadaceae bacterium; assembly: GCA_963792685.1. GTDB lineage: Bacteria > Gemmatimonadota > Gemmatimonadetes > Gemmatimonadales > Gemmatimonadaceae > FEN-1250. The sequence continues at coordinate 1,228,877 of CAWBWW010000001.1, forward strand.
GCTCGACGTAGGTCGTCACATCGAGGCGTCGGGCACGGCCGCTCAGATTCTCGATCGTGAGTCTGCGCTCCTCGGCAGGAGCGTTCGCGACGCAGCGAGATCTCGAGGGTCGTGCGGATGCCATCGTGCTCGCGTACGAGCGTAACGAGCCCATCGAGCGCGATCGCCTCGTATGCATCACCCGCCCAACGCACCGGCTCGGCGCCCGCGGACCAGTACTCACCGCTCTCGAGGTCGCGCACGTAGAGCGCGAACGCATCCGTCTCGCGTGTGCGATCGGGCGCACGACGCGTGATCGCGAGGTCGCTGTAATGCGAGCTCCCGGTTCCATCATCCGAGATCGTGAGATGATAACGATCGTTCGCGAGCCTGTGCTCGTGCGCGGTCGTCCCTGCCGTTTCGGTCATTGAGTCTCAGTAAGTCAGATTGATCGTCGCCGGGAGCTGGTGAATCACCACCTCTCCCGCCGTCGATGCTGTAACGACATTGCCGTTCACCGTCGCACGCGCGATCACGTGATCCAGCGGCGAGCGAAACACGATCCCACCCGGCGGCATGCGAAGCGCGCCGCCAATGTGCGCCACAACCGACCGTCCTGTCGCACGTGCGTCGAAGTCGATCGGTCCATACGGAGTGCCGAGCCCACGCACCTTCACGCCAGGCGCCTCGCGCACCCACTGCTCGGCGATCCCCGCGCCAACCACGAGCGCGCTGTCGGAGGCGCGATCGTACGCGAACATGTCGAGCACCGACCGGATGTAGTCCGACCCGACCCAGGTATGCGGCATGTCGCCAATGAACTTGGGCGTATCCCGATCGTGCCACACCACCTCGGCCCACTCGCGCCACGCGGCCGGCCGCTGCCCCTGGAAGAAGAAGTCGAGCATCGAGAGTGCACGCTGCTTCTCACCGAGCCGTACGAATGTGCCGACGGTGCGCAGCTCGTACGGCGTGTACGCATCCCACGGCGCTGCGCCGGTGCGCCGCTTCTGGGAGTCGTTCCAGTATTTGTCGAACGTGTTGCGGAGTGCCGTGTCAGGAAGCGACGCGAGCTCGCCAACCGGTGCGATGCCGACGGTGGTCGACGTCGCGTCGAAGTCGCCGAGCTCCACAGAGCCCGGCAGAAAATCAATGTGCATGCGCGGCCATGCTTGCGCGATACGACGACATGATGTCGATGCGGAATGTGTCGCGCTTCGCGGCGAAGTCCTTCGCCTCGCTCTGATGGCGGAGCACGGTCGCGATGAACACCGCGTCGGCGTAGCCGCGCAGCCCGAACATGTCGTCCCAGAACGAGTGCATCGGCTTGGCCGAGTAGCCTTCGTGGCTGATGGATTCGGGGAAGAGACCGCGAAACGCGCGCTTGGTGCCGCTCGCGTATTCGGGCGTGAGCCGCTGCGCACGCAGCGAGTCCATGTACGCGACCGCGCCGGTGACGTGCGGCCACATCTTCGCGAGGAACGCGGTGTCACCGGTGTAGCGGAAGTAATCAGCGATCGCGTATACGAGCTCACCGTGGCTGTCGTTCTCGGGAACGGGATCGGCACCGCGCGCGTCGACGCAGCAGGGCACCTTCCCGTTCGGGAACTGATAGGGCGCGTACCACTCGAGGAACGCGCGCACCTCCTCGGGATGTCCGAGACGGAGGAGCGCAGCGCCGATCATCGAGCCGTCGCGGATCCACGAGCGTGCGTAGGAGCGCGCGCCGGGGTGGATCTGCGCGCCGTGATCGTTGATGAGGATGTAGGCGAGCTGCGCGCGGAGGGTTTCGGTAACGCGCGCGGCGGAGCGGGGAAGCGAGATCTGCACTCGGGTGAGTGTCGAGTCCCAGGACGACGTCGTCCTCTCGAGCACCTTGCTCGCGAACGCGCTTGCCTCCGACGATGTGCCGAAGGGGCGCGCGATGGGCGTGTGCTCGTGGAGCGGTGCGAGCAGGTACACATCGCGTGAGGCGCCTGCGGGAATCGACAGCGGATACGAGAGCGCCCCCGATGCGTGCTCCATGGCGTCGTGCACATCGTGTCGCGAAGGGAGAGCACCGGTGCGAAGCGCTTCGACGATGTCGCCCTCGTCAAACGTCGATATGCCGACCGAGGCGGGCGCGGTGAGTGGCACGACGCTCCACGTGTCGTTCACGCGCAGCAGCGTGTCGTTCCACGCGATGCTGCCGAATGCGCGCATCTCCGCCCTGCGTGGCGAGGAACTGCCAGCTCGGGTTCACCTGGAATGGCCGAACTGCGAGATACAGCGTCGGCGTGGCGGTGCGCTTTCCGTGATTGGTAATGTGGTAGCGCGCGTAGAGCGAGGACGAGTCCGGCGCCCCAGCTGCGAACGTCGTCACCTCGAGCGTCAGCGTACCCGCTGTCCACGTCACCGAGGGAATCGGCAGATATCCCTTCGCGAGCGACTGCGTCTCACGCGCGTCAGCCCACGTTACGAGCTTCCCGTTCACTCTCAGAAAGGGCTCGAGCGAGAATCCGCCCGCATGCGGCTCGATCGCGCCCTGCTCGTTGATCAGCGCTTCCTTGTCGTCTCCATTGACGCCGACGACCGTCCAGAACGATTGCTTGTTGCCGAGATAGCGCGGATAGCTTCCCGCCGGCGCGCTTGCGGCCACGTGCGCGAAGAAGGCATTGCGCGACTCCGACCAGTCGACGGGGATCACCGCGAGCTCGCGGATGGCGTACGCGCGCGGATCGCTCGATGCCGGAATGCGCACGCGCAGGAAGCGCGAGTCCGTCTCCGGGCAGATAGATCCAGTCGCGGCCTCCGTTCCCACCGTTCACCGCATACACACTGTCCCACTTGGCGCCGTCGGTCGATGTCTCGACCACATAGTCGCGAGCTGCGGCACCCGGCGCCCAATCGATCGTCGCGCCGCCGTACTCGCGCGTGGTTCCGTAATCCACAGCGAACGTCTGCGCACTCGCACTCGGCTCGCTACTCCACGCGGTAGTGGCGCTTCCGTCCACGCCCATCGCCGCCTCGTGCCCCGGTGCCGCCGAGCTCGCGCTCGCAACCGGCGTCCCCGTGTACGGCCGAATCGGCTCGAGCGGCGTGAACGTCAGCCCATCGAGCCACACGGTTCCCTTACCACCGCTCCCCGCCGTGATCGACAGCTCGAGCGACGCGAGGCGCGCGAGCTCTCCGCCACCGCGCGGCCCCCACGCGAACGTGATGTGGCGCTTTTTCAGCGTCACCGTGCGCCACTCACGCGGGAAGTGCACGTTCACCGCGTTGTTCCACCACACGTTGTCGCCCGTCGAGTCGATCAGCTTCACCTCGAAGTTCTCAGCCGGCGCATCGCCGCGAATGCGATACGAGAGGGCGTAATTCTCCGGCAGCGCGATGTCGAACTTCTTGCGTGCGATCGCGTATCCGCCGTGTCCGTGAAAGTCGAAGTCGAGCCGCATCGCGTGCCCGTGCGTGCCGCTGCTGTCGGCGCTGATCGAGAGTGACACTCCGTCGGACGGATGCGCGCTCCATCCGGCGGTGGTCTCGAAGCCATCGAGCAGGCGCGCCGAGCTCGGAAGTGGCGGCGACGATTGCGCGTGCGCGAAAGGCGCGCATGCGAGAGCGCCGAGCACACCAGCCAACGCAGCGAGCCGGAGACTCACCCCTTCACGCTCCCGGCCATCACGCCCTGGATGTAGTAGCGCTGCAATACCAGGAAGACGATGAGAACCGGGAGCACCGTGAGCACGGAGCCGGCCATCATGAGCTCCGTGTCCTGCACGTGCTCGCCGACGAGGCTCGCGAGCGCCACCGGTAGCGTGTACCGCCGTTCGTCGGACAGCACGATCAGCGGCCACATGAAGTCGTTCCACGTGGTGAGAAAGGTCCAGATCGCGAGCGTCGCAAGAATCGGCGTGATCGTGGGCAGCACGATCGAGCGATAGATCCGCGCCTCACTCGCGCCGTCGATGCGCGCCGCGTCGAGCAGGTCGTCCGGGATAGAGATCGCGTACTGCCGGATCAGGAAGATCCCGAAGATGCTCGCCATGCTCGGGATGATCACACCCCAATACGTGTTGATGAGATGGAGCGACTTCATCAGCAGAAAGAGCGGCAGCATCGCGACCTGCACGGGGATCACGAGCCCCGCACTCATCGCGCGGAACACGCCATCTCGTCCGCGGAAGCGCAGCTTCGCGAACGCGTAGCCGGCCATCGAGTTCACGATCAGCGAGAGCACCGTGACGACGATCGCGATGATCCCGCTGTTCACGAGATACCGGCCCATGCTCAGTCGCGTGAACAGATCGCGATAGTGCTGAAAAGTCGGATGATCGGGCAGCAGCCGCGGCGGGAACGTGTTCGCCATCCCGGTCGGCATGAACGACGCCGAGATCATCCACAGGATCGGGAAGATGCGACAGCAGCGCGCCGGCGATCGAGCGCGACGTACAGCAGCACGGTTCCTATGCGAACGCGCTTCATGCGGCCAGCCTCCGCTCGAGTCGCAGCTGGATCGCCGTCCAAACGAGAATGATGAGGAAGAGCAGGAACGCGATCGACGCGGCGACGCCAAGCCGCCACCAGCGGAAACCTTCCTCGTACATGAACAGCACGAGGCTCGTCGTCGCTCCCAGTGGGCCGCCCGTCGTCATCACGTACGGCTCGGCGAACAGCTGGAAGTAGCCGATCATCGTGACGACGCCGACGAAGAAGAACGTCGGCGCGAGATTCGGGAGCGTGACATGCCAGAACTGACGCGACCGCGCCTGCGCCATCGAGCGCCGCGGCCTCGTACAGATCCTCGGGCACGGACTGCAGCCCGGCGATGAAGATCAGCATGTTGTAGCCGAAGTTCTTCCACACCGCGAGCAGGATGATCGCCGGCATCGCCCACCGCGGATCGCCGAGCCAGTCGATGGGATGCATGCCGACTGCGCCGAGCGCGTAGTTCAGGAAGCCGTACTGCGGGTGGTACAGGTAGCGCCAGACGATCGCGACGGCGACGAGCGTCGTGACGAAGGGCAGGAAGTAGACGGTGCGGAAGAACGTCTTGAAGCGCACGGCCTTCGCGTTCACGAGGAGCGCGGCGCCGAGCGATGTAGCGACGGTGAGCGGGCCGCCGATCAGCGCGAAGTAGAAGGTGTTCTTGAGCGCGAGCCAGAACGTCGGGTTCTGCAGCAGCTCGGCGTAGTTGCGCGTCCCGACGAAGCGCACGTTCGACGGATTCGCGACGGCGTAGAGATCGAAGTCGGTGATGCTGAGCAGCAGCGACGCGCCAACCGGCAGGAAAAAGAAGACGGCGATGAGCGTGATCGCGGGCGCGATGAACAGCCAGCCCGCGCGTCCCGCGCGCCACTCTGGAGTCTTTGCGGCGATCTGCGCGCGCACGCTCGCTCACTTGATCTTCACGGCTGCCGCGGAGTCATGCTGTGCGTGCGCGGTGCGCGCGAGGATCCAGCGGCGCTTCTCGAGGATGCGGTCCACCTGCGCATCGAGCATTGCGAGTGCGCGATCGGTGGACAAGCCGCCGCGAATCGAGAGCTCGGAGACGTCGATGATCTTCGACGTTATGAACTCCCACTCCGGCACCTTCGGCGTGGGGCGCACGCGCTGCAGCTGCGTGTAGAACGCGGCCGCGTAGCGATTGCCGGCGAGCGACGTGTCCTGCCACGCATCGATCTGCGCAGGGAGATCGCCCGTGAGATGATAGAAGCGGCGCTGGATGTCCGGCCTCGAGAGGAACTCGATCAGCTCCCACGCTTCTTTCGGATGCGCCGAGCCTTTGAACAGCACGAGGCTCGATCCGCCCGCGTTAGACACTCCTGATGCTGCGCCCTCCGGTCCCGGGAAGCGGCGCTGGTCGCCCACGAGTGCTGCATGTCGGGAGGCAGTCGCCGCTGGAACTCGCCGATGTTCCACGGACCGGTGATCCACATGGCGAAGGTGCCGCGCGCAAACTCCTGATACGCGTTCGCGATGTCGTTGTTGCCAGCGACCGGCGCGAGCCCATCGCGAAAGAGCCCGACGTAGAACTCGTATGCGCCGCGGAAGGGCGCATCCTCGAAGCGCGCCGTAGCGGCCACCGTCCTTGAGAATCGGCGAGACGTTCTGCAGCCCGAGCACCACCGGCTGCATCCACTCGTTCGTCGGCAGGAAGATCGCCCACTGGCGAGCGCCCGCCTTCTTCTGGATGGCCTGCATTGCGGCGCGCCACGCGGCCCACGACTGCGGCATCGAGTCGTAGCCCGCGGCGCGTCAGGAGGTCCTTTCGATAGAAGAGAACGCGCGTGTCGACGTACCACGGCACGGCGAAGAGCGTGTCGTTGAGCACGTTCGTGTCCCAGATGCCGCGGGAACACGCCCGACGCCTTCACGACGCTCGACTGCGCGACGTACTTGTCCAGCGGCTCGATCGCGTCCACCGCCTGGAGCTCCGGCACCCAGGTGTTGCCGAGCTGCGCGAGGTCGGGAGTCACGTTGCCGACGTACGCGGTGAGCAGCTTCTCGTGCGCGGCGGTCCACGGGATCTGCTGCACGCGCACGTCGACGTTCGGATGCTGCTGCTCGAACTCGCGCACGAGCTGCTGCACGTTCTCGCCCTCCGCGCCCATCGCCCAGAAGCGCAGCGTGATGCGCTGTTCGCGCGCCTCGGCGCCACTGCACGCTCCGAGCACGCACGCAGCGGCGATCGCATCGAGCCGCGCGGCCGCGCATCATCAGTGCGCGCCCTGGGCCTGCGCGGCCGACGCGAGCCAGCCACCGGTAAAGCCGGCGCGCTGGAGTCCGCGCACGATGTACGGATTGGTGCGCATCCTCTTCCAGATCAGCTCGCTGTGATAGTTCTCGAGCATCGCGAGAATCGGACCCTGGTCGATGCCGAGGTAGTCGGTGTCGAACCACCCGACGCCGGGGACGATCTTTCCCGCTTTGATCGGCGCGCTCTCCGTGAGTGTCGGGTTGAATGCGTCGACGAATCCGTACTGCTGGAAGACATTGTCGCCGTACTTCTCGCGCATCGTGACGAGCGCCTCGATCGAGAGCTCCGGCGTGAACGCGATCGAGCCGCCTGCGGCCGTCGGGCGCGATCGTTCCGTCGTCACGCGTTTCGGTGAAGTCCGTGCCGCGCGCGGCGTAGCTGAAGAAGTGGCGCGAGCTGCCGCCGATGGTGACGTTGCCGTCGAACGGCCCGTCGCACGCGGTGAGCCCCCACATGTTCGCGGCGTAGCCCGCCCACTTGTTCGGATTGTCCGCCGCATACGCTCGCTGTGCGATCGTCGCGCGGCGCGAATTCTCGAAGTAGTCGATCCCCTTGCCGCGCATGTAGTCGTCCTGAATGCCGCGGAAGTCGACCCACACCTGCGAGTACTGATGTCCGAAGAGCGGCGCAAAGCCAACGTGCGCCTGCTGGTAGTACGTGCCCCACGCGTACGTGCTCGTCCACTTCTTCCATGCTGTGCTATCGAGGGGATGCGTGGGTGAGCCGAGCGCGAGGATGTAGACCAGCATTGCTTCGTCGAGCCCCTTCCACTGATAGCTGTTGAACTGCGTGTTCTCCGGCGTCCATCCCATTGACACGAGCGGCGGCTGATTCTGGAACCACGCCCAGTCCACACGACGATAGATGGAGTCCGCATACGCGCGAATCGACACCTCGGCCGGATCGGATCCGTCGTAGTACGATTGCGCGAAGAGCACGCCGCCGAGCAGCAGTGAGGTGTCGATCGATGAGAGCTCGACGTCCTTGTACCGCATCCCCGTGTCCATATCGAGGAAGTGGTAGAAGAAGCCTTTGTAGCCGGCGACGCCCGTTGCTGCGGGGCCCTGCGGCAGCGTGTACATGAAGCGCAGCGTCGCGAGCGTCCGATCGCGCGCTTCGGCGCGCGTCACCCATCCACGCTCGGCGCCCACCGCGTAGGCGTTGAGTCCGAAGCCGACCGCCGCGATGCTCGAGAACGAGTGCGCCGGATAGCGATCGGGAATGAGATGCGTGGTCGGGTTCTGCGTGTCCCAGAACCAGCGGAAGGTGCGCTCCCCGAGTGTGTCGAGAAACGCGATCGCGCGCGGCGACGGTGGCGGCGGCGGGGGAGGGAGTGGCGCGCTCGCGTCGCCGCTCCGGCACGATGCGAGTGCGAAGGCGAGCGTGCACATCGCGCCGCGAAGCGCGCGTGCCGAGCGAGTGCTGCAGTGATGAGATTGCATCGAGAAAAGCTAGCGGCGAGGAACAAAGAGGCGCCGGCCAACATGGCCGACGCCCCTTCGAACCTGATCCTGTTACCGGAAGTTGTACGTCGCTCCGAACTGCACGCGGCGTCCATCGGTGACTACGCAACCGGCCTTGCCATAGTGCGGATTCGGCATCGTTGCGCCAACCTGCGGTGGATTGTCAGGTGTCGCGATGACTCCATCATAGCAGCCGAGGTTCTGCGTGTTGAACACGTTGAAGATCGATGCTGTGACCGCTACGTCGTTGCCGTTGAGATTGAGGAACGACTTCGAGAAGCGGAAGTCGACCTGCTTCTGCCACGGCGTGCGTGCCTGACCGAGGAACTCCTGCAGGTTTCCACCGGTCTGGAGCGGCACGAACTTCTGAATGTTGTAAGGCAAGCCCGAGCCGAGCATCGATCAGGCCGCTGAACTGGATGCCCCAGAGGTACGGGAGATCCGTGATGAAGTTCGCGACGATGCTGATGCCGCTGATCGCCGCCCGTCGGGTGACGTGCATTCGCTCCCACCCTGACCTGCGGGAAGCTGAACAGATCGCCGCCTTCCGTCTCCGCCTTCGCAAGCGTGTACGCGATGCCTGCGCCCCAGCCCCACTGCTTGAAGTCAGCGCGTGCATACGGGCGATCGAGCTTGAGGAACATCGCTTTGTACCAGCTGTGCACGTCGTTGTTGCCGACGAGGATGTTCGAGTACGCCGGCACGTTGAACGAGATACAGCAGTCGTTGCGTGCGGGATCGTACGCGACGTTCGCCCACTCGTAGCTGTAGCCGTTGTAGCCGCGCGATGCCGTTGTAGCTGACCGAGCCGTTGAATCCGCCGAAGTCGTGACGGACACCGAGCGACCACTGATTGGAGTTGGGTGGACTGAGGTCGTTCGGCACGAGATAGACTTCCTGCGGTGGCGCATGGCCGCTCGCGATGAGCCCCTCGAGTCCGGCACGGCTCATGTACGACGGATTCCAAGGAATCTTCGACGGGTTGAGCGTGTCGGCCGCGTTATGCTGGAACTGGAACGTGTACTGCTGGTACTGGCGGCGGAACGTCTCGTCGAGCGTCGCGTTGAAGTTCAGACGATCGTAGAAGATGCCGGCGCTCGCGAAGACGGTCGTTCTCGCCTCCTCGATCCAGCGCATACGAGAAGCCGAACCGCGGCTGAATCGCGCCAAGGAAGAGCTTGCGCTGCGTACCATTGGTGAAGTAGCGGTTCGGATCGATCGGGATGTAGAACTGGCTCAGGTACTGCGGATGATGCGAGTCGCGGATCGCCTGCGGCGTCACGAAGTTGCGGTTGAACATTCCGGTCTCGACGTCCCAGCGAACGCCGACGTTGAACGTGAGGCGCGGCGTGGGGCTCCAGTCGTCCTGTGCGTACACGCCGAACTCGTTGTTGTTCTGCGTGATGACGCCGTTGCCGATAGCCGAAGAATGGCCTGCACGGGCGTCGAATAGTTGTTCGACGAGCTGTACGACGAAGTTCGGATTCCCGTTCAACGACTTGTCCATATTGTACTCATCGAAGTCGTTGTTCACGCCGAACTTGAGACGTGCGAGCCGGCCCAGTTCAGCCCGTGTACGTGAAGTCATCGCGAAGCGAGAGGCGCTTCTGGCGAGGTTCTGGAACGTCGATCCGCCACCGAAGTTGCCGATGCCGTCGTACTGCAGGGCAACGTCGCTGTAGTTGAGCGGGTTCGTGTTCCACTGGTAATACTGATAGCCGGCCATCGCCTCGTTGGTCCAGCTCGTTCCCGGTGTACGTGTGCTTCGCGATTGCCGCCGTACACATTGTTGATGCTGATTGTCCGCGCGCGAGAACGTCTGATCAGTGGCCGCCGAACTGGCCGCCGAAGTCGCGCGTGTCGGTCTCCTTGCGAAGGTTGCCCGAGACCTCGAACAGCTGCTTGTCGCTCATGTTGTACGTGAGCTTGCGCGAAGCCGAGATTCTCGCGGAACGGCGCCTGATGCGATGGACACGATCGAAGCCACCGATCGCCGCCGGATACGTTCGCGGACTGCCGCTGAGCTGCACGGTGCCGAGACGGTTCTGGAAGTTTCCTTCGTACGATCCGAAGAAGAACAGCTTGTCCTTGATCAGCGGACCGCCGGCGCTTCCACCGAACAGGTAGCGCGAGTAGTCGGGCTTCTTGAAGCCGGGGTCGATCCCTTCGTCACCGACGTGAACGTGTCGATGGTCGTGAGGCCCTTGTTCTGGTAATCGAGGAAGGCGCTGCCCTCCCACGTATTACCGCCGGACTTCGTGACCGCGGTGATGATCGCGCTCGACGCCTTCTGGTATTCCGCCTTATAGTTGTTCGTGATGATGCGGAATTCCTGCACGGCGTTGCGCGGGAATGGATTTCCGCGGCTCGCGTCCTGTCCCGCGACGCCGCCAGTGATGATGTCGTTCTTGTAGCTCGCGCCGTCGATGAAGACGTTGACCTGCTCGGCCGGAAGCGCGCCGGCCGAGAACGTCTTGCCCGTAGCGTCGATGCGATCCGGCGTGACACTGCACGCCCGGGGCGAGCTGCGCGAGATCGAGGAAGTTGCGGCTCGGCGTCGGCAGCTGATTGATCTGCTGCGTGCGTGACGTTGGTCGCGGCTTCCGACGAGCGCGTCTCGACAGCGTTGCCCGCGCCGGTGACGGTGACGGTCGCGAGCTGCACTGCGCCCGCGGTGAGCGAGAAGTCGGAGCTCAGAATCTGTCCGACCTGCACGAGAATCTTCCTGCGACGTTCGGCTGGAAGCCGATGCGGCGTCGCGCTCACCGTGTAAGTGGCGGGGCGAAGGCCGTTCAGTGAATAGAAGCCCTGCGCATTCGAGAGCGCGTTGCGCGTGAGGCTCGTCGAGCTGTCGACGGCCGTGACTTGCGCATCGGGCACCGGCTGCCCGTCCGTGCCGCGCACGTAGCCGCGGATCGAACCTGTGGTGGTCTGCGCACTCGCGCGCGCAGCGGGAAGAAATGCGACGGCCGCGAGCGCGAAACACGTGAGCGCCCGGGCCACGCGATTCCTCACGTGGGTGGTAGAGACGAACCGAAACGACATAGTGTGTAACTCCTCCGAGTAGTGCTGGGTGACGGGCGGAACGAGCAATGGTGAAACGGGACGCGCGAACATCAGGAGACGAACACCGCCGCACGAGGCGCGGATGACGAGGGTGGTGGAGAGCTGCAGCTGCTCGTGCGAGCGATTGCCTTTCTGCAGCGACGACAGCAGCAGCGCGGCGGCGCGCTCGCCGAGCTGGCTGATGTCGACGTGAACGGTGGAGAGCGGCGGATTCATGTAGCGCGCGAGCGGGATGTCGTCGAATCCGGCGACCGCCATGTCGTCGGGCACGCGCAGATCGTTCTCTCGAAGCGCGCTGAGCGCGCCGATCGCCATCGAGTCGTTGGCGGCGAAGATCGCCGTCGGCCGATGCTCCAGCGCGAGCAGCTGCTGCACTGCTCGATGGCCCGACAGCTCGCTGAAGTCGCCCTGCACCACCAGCGAGTCGTCGTGCGCGATCCCGCTGCTCCGTCAGCGCCGTCCGATAGCCGCGCAGTCGCTCGGCCGCGTCGAAGTTGCGCTGCGGACCGCCGATCATCGCGATCCGGCGGTGTCCTCGTGCGACGAGATGACGCAGTCATCTCGCGCGCACCTTCGTGATTTTCAATCGTGATCGTGTCGAACGCCTGAGACTCGGCGCCGCCATTGAGGAGCACGACGGGAAAGCTCCCCTGCAGCGCCTGCAGCGTACGCCGCGCTTCGAGATCGGGCGACATGATGATCATGCCGTCCACGCGCCCGCGCATCGAGCGAAGCGCGGCGTCGATCTCATCCTTCGAATCGTGCGAGCTCGACACGAGGATGTGATAGCCGGCGGCTTGCGCCGTGTGGTCGATCCCTCGAATGATCTCGGAAAAGAATTCGCCATAGAGATCGGGAAGGAGCACGCCGAGTGCGTGCGTGGTGCGAGTGATGAGGCTGCGCGCCGCACCGTGCGGCGAGTAGCCCAAACGCGCGGCGACCTCGGCGACGCGTTGGCGGGTATCGGGGCTCACGAAGTCGGCCTCGTTCCACACGCGTGACACTGTTGCCACTGACACTCCTGCTTCTCGTGCGACATCCTTGATCGTGACCAAGACTGCCGTCCTTGTCAGAGCGCGCTGTAAACGATTTCAGTAATCGATTCCAATGTATCCCTGCCGTCAAGGGCAGGTAACATCCTGTTCCATCGGACAGGGGCTGAACGGCGGAACGCGGTCCCGTTCGTGCGTTCGTCAGCAGCCGCACGGATCGCGAAACTCGTGATCTGTCAACGAGTTACCCATCCATCGTCCGCGACCATCATGACCATGTCCGCTCCATCGCGCTCCATTCTCGCCTCGTCATCGCCGGCGGGAGCGGATTCATCGGCCGGCGCTCGCCACTCATTTCGCGGGAAGAGGGCACGACGTCGTGGTCCTCACGCGCAAGGCCGGCGCGCCGCGTCGATGGCGTGCGCGAGGTCGAGCTGGAACGGTCGCAGCCTGGGACCGTGGGCGAAGGAGCTCGACGGCGCAGCCGCAGTCATCAATCTCACCGGGCAAGAGCATCAACTCGCGTCACACCGAAAAGAATCAGCGCGAGATCATCTCCTCGCGCGTCGACTCCGTGCGCGCGATCGGCGACGCCGTTCGCGCGAGCAGTGCTCCGCCGCCGGTGTGGGTGCAGGCGAGCGCGGTCGGCATTTACGGCAACGCCGGCGACGCGCTCTGCGACGAGAGTGCTCCGCACGGCACACGACTTCATGGCGGAGGTGTGCGAGCAGTGGGAGGGCGCATTTCGCTCGGCGATCACCTCGCGCACGCGGGGCGTGGTGCTGCGATTCGGCGTCGTGCTCGGCCGCGAGGGCGGCGCGCTCCCGATGCTCGCGCAGCTCGCGCGCTGCGGGACTCGGCGGCACCGTTGGCAGCGGACGCCAGTACATCTGCGTGGATCCATCGCGATGACATGGTCGCAGTCGTCGATCGCGCGCTCACGTCGGAGATGACCGGCCCGTACAACGCCTCGAGCCACACGCCGGAGACGAACGCCGCATTCATGAAGCGGCTGCGGAAGGCGGTGCATCGTCCGTGGAGTCCGCCGGCGCCCGCGTTCGCGGTGAAGCTCGGCGCGTACGTGATCGGCGTTGAGCCCAGCGCGGCACTGCACGGACAGCGATGCGTGCCGCGCCGGCTGGACCAGGAGGGGTTCACCTTTGCGCACGACGATCTGAGCGAGGCGTTCGAGAGTTTGTTATCGTAGAGGCTTCAGCTCGGCAGTAGCCGCTCCCTCGTTCGGGAGGAAAATGCATTTACGCTCTCTGCTGCGTTGCACTCGCAACGCAGCCGCTGTCGCAACCGCGATCTCGATCGCCGCACAGCGCGGCGCCGCACAGGAGCGTCCCGACTCCGGAAGGGCGCACCACGAGGGCGGGATGTCCCACGACTCGGTGGCTGCGGATGCGGCGCCTCGTCTCGGGCATCTGACGTTCGCGACATCCGCCACGCCCGCTGCGCACGCGGCGTTCATTCGCGGCATGCTGTACCTGCACAACTTCCATTACCCGCAAGCCGCCCAGGCATTTCGGGACGCGCAAGCGCTCGACCCGACGGACGTGATGTCGTACTGGGGCGAAGCGGTGAGCTACACGCATCCCGTGTGGAACGAGCAGGACACGTCCGCTGCGCGTGCCGCGCTGCGCCGCCTCGCACCAACGCCGGCGGCGCGACTCGCGAAGGCGCGCACGCCACGCGAGCGTGCGTGGCTGGCGACGGCCGAGGCATTGTACGATGCGAATGTGAGCAAGGCGCGGCGCGATACTCTCTTCACCGCGAGTCTCGACGCGCTGCGGCGGAAATATCCGCAGGATGTGGAGGCGAGGCTGTTCTATGCGTTGTCGCTGCTCGGGCTGAACCAGGGCGATCGCGACGTGCCGACGTATCTCCGCGCGTACGCGATCGCGCGTCGCGAATTCCGCGCGCATCCCGATCACCCCGGTGCCGCGCACTATCTGATTCACTCCGTAGACGATCCGGCGCACGCCGCGCTCGGGATCGATGCGGCGCGCGCGTACAGCCAGATCGCTCCGGACGCGGGGCATGCGCAGCACATGACCTCGCACATCTTCATTGCGCTCGGCATGTGGGACGACGTGATCGCCGCGAACGTGCGCGCGCAGCAGCCGTCGCGTTCAGGCGCGCGGCCGCCACCCGGACACGGCGCACAGTGGCTGATCTATGGATACCTGCAGGAGGGACGGCTGTACGAGGCGGCTGGATGGCTGGACTCGGTGCGCGTGTCGGCGCGTCGGCTTCATGGCGATCAGACGGAACGGGGCAAGCTGGAGCCGATGATACGCTCCTATCTTGCGCTCGACCGCGCGGCGTACGTCGCGGACACGCGCGCGTGGCGCTCGTCCTTCGCGGAGATGGAGCTCGACACCACCGGATTCGATGTGCACGACCAGGCGGTGAACGATCTCGCTGTCGGGCTCACTGCGCTCGGGCGTGGGGATCGTGCGAAGGCGGCGGCGCTGCTCGATCGAATGAGCGCGCGCAACGACCAGGCGCGTGGCACTGCACAGGGCGCCCGCTCGAGCGATGCGGGCTACGCGAAGGTGATCGAGCACGTGCTTCGCGCCGCGGTGCTGCACGCGGACCGCAAAACCGACGACGCGATCCGCACGCTTGCGACGGCTGCCGCACTCGATGATTCGCTGCCGTTCGCGTTCGGCCCGCCGGTGGAGATCGTCTCTCCTCACGAGCTCGCGGGCGAGTATCTGCTCGAGATGGGACGCTCGGCGGATGCGGCGCGGGAATACAAGCTGGCGCTCGCACGGGCGCCTGGGCGCACGCAGGCGCTGATCGGGCTCGCGAGGTCGCAGGCGGATGCGGGAGAGCTCGCGGACGCGCGTCGCAGCTATGATCTCGCGGCAAAGAATCTCGCGCATGCGGACGAGGGGGCAGCGCCGGAGCTGGCAAAACTGCGGGCGCGGGTAAACTCGGCTGGCTCGTCGACATCTCAATAGCAGAGCGAGCTCTGGGCAATTCTCTACGGTCGTAACGCCTCACCCCTCCGACTCGGTAGCCGGCTGGCGTGCGCGAGGCGCAACGCCGCTCCGCCCCACAGATGAGCCGTCGCCCGCCACTCGGCAGTCGCCGCCCCTGCAACCCAGGGCGATCGCCGCGCGTTAACTAGCGGGTGTGGCGGACGACACCCGCCACCGAACGTGAGGCGCACAATGGATCTTCAGCTCAACGGCAAGACGGCACTCGTCAGCGGCTCCACGCTTGGCATTGGCTTCGCGATCGCGAGCACGCTCGCGCGCGAGGGTGCTGTCGTAATCGTCAACGGGCGCACGCCGGAGCGCGTCGAGGAGGCAATCGCGCGGATCACCAGGGAAAATCCGGGAGCGCAGCTGCGCAGTGCGCCAGGAGATCTCTCGACCGTCGAAGGTATCGAGTCGGTGTCGAAGAGCATTCAGGACATCGACATCCTCATCAACAACGTCGGAGCGTTCGAGGCCAAACCCTTCTTCGAGATTCCGGATTCCGACTGGCAGTTCATGTGGGACATGAATGTCATGAGCGGCGTACGCCTGACGCGGCAATACATGCGCGGCATGCTGTCACGCAACTGGGGCCGCGTCATCTTCATCTCCAGCGAGTCCGGACTGAATCTTCCCGGCGAGATGCTCCACTACGGTGTGACGAAGACCGCGCAGCTCGGACTCTCGCGCGGACTTGCGGAGCTCACGATCGGCACGGGTGTGACGGTGAACGCCGTGCTCCCTGGCCCGACGCGCACGGAAGGAGTGGAGGAGTGGCTCAAGGGGCTCGCGAAGCAGAAGGGTGTGAGCGTCGCCGAGGTAGAAAAGGACTTCTTCGAGAAGACGCGCCCGTCGTCGCTCATTCGCAGATTCGCCGACCCCGCCGAGGTGGCATCGCTGGTGGCCTACGTCGCCAGTCCGCGTGCGGCGGTTACGAACGGTGCATCGATCCGCGCCGAGGGCGGGATCATCCACAGCATCGGCTGACGTTTGAGAAGCGTTACCGCGCCGTGAACAATCACGCGTGAAGCCCGCCTATCCTCCATCGCGATCATCTCAGCATTGCTGTCGGCTGCTAAACGCGTTCGACTTCTCCCAGTCGGCCAACTGACGGCTCTTCGGGAACGTACACCGGCAATGTGAGCACGAACGTCGCGCCCTGGCCCTGCATCGCTTTGCGCGGAGATGTCGCCCTGCATCGCGCGGGCCAGGTCGCGGCTGATCGCCAGCCCGAGCCCGACGCCCTGTTGGCGCTCGGGAGTGAGATGACGATCGACCTGCACGAACGGATCGAAGATCGACTCCAGCTTGGCACGCGGAATTCCGCGCCCGGTGTCCGCCACGATGATACGAACGCGCTCGGCGTCCGATTCACAGCGCAACGAAATGCGGCCGCCGCGCTCCGTGAACTTCACCGCGTTGCCAACGAGGTTCAGCAGGATCTGATCGAGCTTCTCGCGATCGGCGTACACACGCACCCGCCTGTCGCACGGATGGTACTCGTACGACACACCCTTCGACTGCAGCTGGGGCGCGATGAGCTCCTCCATCCCGCCGAGTGCGTCGGCGAGCACGATGTCCGAGGGATGCAGCTCCACGCTCCCGGCCTCGAGTCTGCGCATAGTTCAGGATGTCGTTGATCAGCGACGAGCAGATGCTGGCTCGCACGCCGAATGCGACGCAGGTCCTCTCGCTGCAGATCGGTGACAGGGCCGCGCACGCCCATCTCGAGCAGATCCACATATCCCGAGATGGCATTGAGCGGCGTGCGTAGCTCGTGCGACATCGTCGTGAGAAAAATCGCCTTCGCGGCATTCGCCGCCTCGGCGTCGCGACGCGCCTGCTGCTCGCCTTCGAGCAGCTCCTCGCGCTCGGTCACATCGTGCGTGACGCCGAGAAGGACTGACGGCCTCGCCGTTCTCGTCCATGCGCAGTCGTCCGAACCCTTCGAGCCATCGCACGGCACCGTCGCTGCGCACGAATCGGTACTTGACGTGAAAATGTCGCGCGCCGCTCGGCGAGCGTCCGCGCGATCTCGCCCTGCACGCGCTCGCGATCATCCGGATGGATGTACGACGCGAACTCCTCCCACTGTCCCGAGAAGGTGCCTTCCGCAATCCCGTGCATACGCTCCGTCTGGGGCGACCAGTACACGCGGTTCTGCGCAATGTCCCACTCCCAGGAGCCGAGCCCGCCCGCTTCCATTGACAGCACGAGCTTCGCTTCGCTCTCGCGGAGCAGCGCGTTGCTGACGGATGCGGCATCGCGTGCGCGCACGGTCTCCGCGAACAACCGCGTACGCTCGATCGCGAGCGACGTACGGCGCGCGAGCTCCTGCACGCGCGTGATGTCGTTCGGTCCGAAGAAGTGTCCCGATTCCGCCGACACGATCGTGAGCGCGCCGACGCCCTTCTCGCCGATCATGATCGGCGCGATGACATAGGAGCGGAGATGCAGCGCGAGGAGGAGATCGCGCTTGGCGGCATCAGGGACGCCCGTGGTGATCATCTCGTCGGTGATCTCTCCGGCGAGCGTCATTCCCGTTCGCATCGCCTCGTAGACGCTCCCCGGCTCGTCCGGCAGCGCGGGGAAAGCGCCGATGAAACTCGTTCGCGATCGCGAGCTTGGCCGGATCGGAGTGCACGGTCGCGATGCGCTGAAGCGAGCCGTCCGGCTGTCCAGCAGCTCGATCGGTGCACCAATCGCCGAGTCGGGGCACGGCGAGCTGCGCGACGTGGCGAATCGATTCGTCGGTGTCGTTGGACGTCGCGAGCACAGCGCTCGCCTCGGCGAGCACGCTGAGCCCTTCGTTCGCGCTGCGCTGGTCGTGCACATCGGTGCAGGTGCCGAACCAGCGCGTGATCTTGCCCGTCTCATCGCGCAGCGGGAGCGCGCGACAGAGAAACCAGCGATAGGAGTCCGTCGGCCCCGCGCTTCAGGCGGCACTCCACCTCGAACTGCTCGCCCGTGCGAAATGCGCGATCCCACTTCTGATCGACGTCGCTGCTGTCGGATGGATGGACGGCGTCCGCCAGTCATCATCGTCGATGCCCGGTGCCGTAACGCCGATGTATTCGCGCCATCGTGTGTTGAAGTACTCGCTCTGTCCGGTCGCCTGCGTCGACCAGACGAGCTGCGGCATGGTTTCCGTGAGCGCGCGGAAGGAGCGCTCGGCGCGCACGCGGCGAGTCGACATCGGTGAAATAGACGGCGAGCCCGCGCCTCGATGGGTACGCTCGCACCTGATACCACTTGTCGAGCGGCGCGAAGTATTCCTCGAAGCCGACGACCACCTGATCGCGCACTGCGCGGCGGTACTCACGCTCGAACGTGGTGCCGATGGCCTGCGGAAATGCCTCCCAAATGCCGACGCCGAGGAGCTCCTCGCGCGTGCGAGATAGCAGCGTCTCACCATTTTCATTCAAATAGATGAAGCGCCAGTCGTGATCGAGGGCGAAGAACGCGTCGCCGATGCTCTCGAGTATGTCCGTCGCTTCGTGCCGTGCCTCTTCCGCGAGCATCGTCTGCTGATGCAGCTCCTCGCTCGTGGATTGCAGCTCCCGGTTCGACGCCGTCAGCGCGGCCAATGCCTCGTCGCGCTCCCCCGCCATGCGTGCCTGCAACGCCGCATCGCGCGCGAGGAGCACGTTCACGAGAAGGGCGATGAGAAAGGCCGCGCCCGTGCCGAGGATGACGACCCACGTCACTTCGCTGGTGTATCGCGTGAGGTCTGCGGAGCGAGTGGCAAGGCGCACGGCTTCCTGGTTGCGTATCGTGCCCGCGATTCGCCGCGCGGCTCGCATGGCATCGCGTCCGCGGTTGGTCTTCACCAGCGCGAGCTGCGGAGTCGGCGTGGCCGGTGCGATTCAGCTCGATCGTCTCCGCGATCAGCGTCATTCGCGCAGCGGAATAGTAGGCAAGACTGTCTACTGCGAGTCTGCGTAGCGGCGGTCGGCTTCGCGGTGTCGACCGCAGCGCGCAGACTGGAGAGTGCTGCCGGCACCGAGTCGACGGCGCGGTGGTACGGGCGCAGATACTCCGAGTCGCTCGTGAGCAGGAAGCCGCGCTGGCTGCTCTCGGCATCCACCAGAAAGGTGACCAACCTGTCTGCGGCGTCGGCGACCGCGAGCGAGCGACGGATAGTCCAGGCGCGACGAGACGATCCTCGTCGTGCGGTTGTGCGCGACGATGCCGACGATCGCCACCAGGAGCGGCGGCCCAAAGACGGCGATGATGCGTCGCCAGGTGAGGCGCCAATACGAGAAGATCGAGCGAGGCGCGAGTCGCGCGACGTCCGTTCGCGATGTGTTCTGTGGCGAGCGGTTGGGCAGAGTCATGTTGCTCGGGTGAAAACCATGCAGATGGCGATCGGCCGGACCTGCCCAGAAGAGGGCAGATCCGGCCGTCGCACCCCCGCTGCGGACTGCCAGCAGGGAATTGAAGCACGGCGCGTGCCGTGTTCAGCTAGCCATGGCGCGGCGGCTTGTCGTTCTGTTCAGGCTTTGTCTTTTCCTCCGGCGGAGCAGCGCGACGCGCGCTTGCCGGCCGGTCGTTGGTCGCGTTGGCCGCGCGCTTCGGCGGCGCCGACTCAGTGCGCGGCGTGCCATTGGGTTGCGGCGTGCCGTTGGGCTGTGGCGTGGCGCGCTGCGGCGTGGCGCGCTGCGTAGCCTGCGGAGCGGGACGCTCGTTCGGCTGCACATCACCGCGCGACACAGGACGCGTGTTGGGCGGCCCACTCGGAGCTGCACTCGGAGCCACGCGCGGAGACTGTTGCGGCTGCGCGTTCGGCGACGGGCGCACATTCGTGTTCGGATCCACCGAGTGCGCGGGACTCGCGTTGGGCGAACCGTTCACTGGTGCCGGTCCATCGGCCTGGGGCGCGGGCCGATTGTTGTTCTGGCGGGCCCGCGCGTTCGCTGGACGATCGTTGTTGTTCTGCACCGCTGGCGCAGCTGGCGTGGGGCGCGTGTCGACGTTCGGCTGCGTTGGCGCCGGACGCACGTTCACGTTCGGCCTCGGCGCAGGCGCAGGTTGCTCGCTTGCGGTCGGCTGCGTCGCCGTCGGCGCAGGCTTCACATTCACGCTCGGCTGCGTCGCAGGTACGCGGCGTACGCTCGAGTTGGTGTTGTCGTTCGCAGGAGCGTTGGTGTTCGCCGAGCGAATACGGGGGTCATCGCCAGTGGTGCGAACCGCGGGAGTGG
This sequence comes from uncultured Gemmatimonadaceae bacterium, assembly GCA_963792685.1. GTDB lineage: Bacteria > Gemmatimonadota > Gemmatimonadetes > Gemmatimonadales > Gemmatimonadaceae > FEN-1250. Next base: position 1,249,307 of record CAWBWW010000001.1, read on the forward strand.
TCTCGACGGTGCGCGGCGTGCCGCGCGTCTGCGAAACCGGAAGCGGAGCGACCGGCGTGTTGCCGTTGGTCTTGAGCTGATCCGCATGCGACGCGAACGTCGCAGGGGCGCGGAGGTGGCGTGTTCTTCCACACGACGCGGCGCGTCTGCGCGGCCTCGGGCGGACGGCTCACCGGCTCGTCGCGTTCTGCCGGCGAATGATCACGCTCTGCTGCGTCGGCGCGACCGGCGCGCCCTGGCCTACTACATGTGCATGCTGCGCTTCGCTCGCCGGGATCACGACGTCGCGTCGCGCCCGATGCGGCGCGAGCCCGCGAACTGATCCTGCGACACCGCCGTCATCGCTCCCTCCACGCGCTGATTGCGGTACGTCACGTTCGTGACGTTGACGTTCGTGACATTGATGTTCGTGATGTTCACGTTCGTCACGTTCACGCGACGCACGTAGTTGTCGCTCGTGTGGTACGCGGGACGATAGACCTCGTTCGGCGCGAGCGGGAACCACGCGACGCCGCCACGCTCGCCCCACGAGGGGTCGCGGTGGAAGTCGTTGCCGCCAACGAACACGACGAGCGCAGGTGCGTACACGGGACGTTCACGCACGGCTACGCCAGGCGCCCACACCCAACGGTCGCGCGCGTATGCCCAGCGGCCATAGTGGAACGGCGCAAAGCCCCACGGTGCATCATCGATCCACGTCCATCCGTAGGGCTCGACCCACACCCAGCGGCCGTAGCGGTACGGCGCCCAGTCGGCTTCGACCGTCGTCGGGGTCCAGACGTGTCCGTATTCCGGATCGTCGCTCCACTGACCGTTACGATCGAGATCCTCGTAGCCAGTCATGTCGCGCGACACGTACTGCGCAGACTGCGACTGGTCTTCCTGCTGGTCGCGCGAGCGCGCCCACTGGTCGTACTCATCCATTTGCGGCGCATCGCGCACGTCGTCCGACGGACCATCGGCATTGAAGAGCACCGTTTCGTTCGGACGAACCGGAACGGTCTGATCATTCGTCGCAACTTCGGCGTCACCGTTGCGCGTCGTGACGGTGCTGGTCGCGCCATCGGTGCTGACGTCGACACGGTACGTGCCGTCGCGCATCAGCGTCACGGCACCGGTCGGCGTATCGATCTCGACGTTGTCGTCGCTATCGAGCTCGCGCAGACGAATGAGGGCCGATCCCTGCGTCAGTCGAATCTGAATATGGTTGTCGTCGAGATCGAGAATCTCGAAGGCGGTCTCCGGTGCGAGACGAATCGCGTTCGGACCGACGTGCAGCTCGGCCCGTGCGTCGACGTCCGTCCAGAGGTGGTCGCCGGTGGTCAGTGGATAGTTGAGTGTGGCGCTGGTCCAGTCGTCCACGGTGCCCGGACGAAAGGAGACATCACCCTGTAGAAAGCTCGTGCGCGCCACGCGCGCCGACGGATCCTGGTCCTGGGCGTGCACAGCTGCGACTCCGCTGAACAGAATCGCAGCCATTCCGATGAGAACACGAGTGCCGCGCATACGTCGATCTCCGATTGAGTAGTGGTTCGGGCGATGTATAGGGCAACTGGCATTCCGAACCGGGCCACGATACGCGGCGCAAGCGCTATCTCGTGCGCTGATAAGCGAATTGCGGGTAAGTTGCTCGACGAGCCGTTCACGCCACGATCCCGAGGTTGTCGTGCCCGGGGTACGTGAAAGTGTCCCATTATTAGGACGATTCCGCCCAAGTCAGCGTGACTCTCGTGCCCGGTAAAGCTGTCTTCGTGCTCGCATTGCTGTACACGGCCGACCGGTCGCATGTCGTACTCATGCGACGAACGCGGCCGGCGTGGCAGGCGGGCCGAGTGAATGCCCTGGGTGGCAAGCTCATCCGGGGCGAGAATTCCGCCGAGGCGGCTCGCCGCGAGGTACGCGAGGAGAGCGGGGTGGACGTCGAGGAGTGGCGAGAGGTGTTGGTCTGGGACGACGCCGAGTACGAGCTCCATGTAATGAGTGCGGTGAGCGAGCGAGCCCAGGAGGCACGGACAAGGGAGGACCAGGAGGTCTTTCTGGCGGACGTGCGGGCACTGCCGGCTAATGTGATCGACAATCTCAGGTGGCTGGTGCCACTGGCGCTCGATGCCCACGTCGCGATGCCGATTGCGGTGCGCAGCGCCGAGGCGGGTGGGTCGGGGCTCACCGATCGCGAGCGCGCGGAGGACTGAGCCATGCCCGAGCTTCCGGATATCACGGTGTATCTCGAGCAGCTCGATCGGCGCATTGTTGGTCAGGTGCTCGAGAAGCTCGAGATCGCCAAGCCGTTCGTGCTGCGCACTTTCGATCCTCCGGCGTCGCAGGTGGCGGGCACTCGCGTGGCGCGGTGTGCGGCGGATGGGGAAACGCATCGTGCTCGCGCTCGAGGGGGAGCTGTTCATCGTCGTGCATCTCATGATCGCGGGGCGTTTCAAGTGGCGCGCACCCGACGCGAAGCTGCCGCCCAAGGGATCGATCATGGCGAAGTTCGTGTTCGCGAGCGGCGTGCTGGTGCTCACCGAGGCGGGGACGACGAGGCGCGCATCGATTCACATTGTGCGCGGTGAAGAGGCGCTCAGTCAGTTCGATCGCGGCGGACTCGAGGTGCTCGGCGCGACGCTCGAAGAATTTTCGACGCGGCTCCGCAGCGAGAATCACACGCTCAAACGCGCGCTCGCCGATCCGCGTCTGTTCAGCGGGATCGGCAACGCGTATTCGGACGAGATTCTCCATCGCGCGCGCCTTTCTCCGGTAATGCTCACGCGCCGGATCCGCGACGACGAGGTTGCGCGACTATTCGACGCAACGCAGGCGACGCTCGTCGAGTGGACAGCGCGTTTGCGCGCGGAGGCCGGCGAGAAATTTCCGGAGAAGGTCACGGCGTTTCACGATGAGATGTCTGTGCACGGCCGCTTCGGCGAACCGTGCCCGGTGTGCGAGGCCCCGGTCCAGCGAATCCGCTACGCGAGCAACGAGACCAACTACTGCGCGCGCTGTCAGACGGGCGGAAAGCTGCTGGCTGATCGCGCGCTCTCTCGGCTACTCGGCAAGGACTGGCCGAAGTCGATCGACGACATCGAATGAAGAGTTGTGCGCGAAAGCGGGCCGCGCGCGCCCTAAGCCCTCGGCTCCGTCTTCGCTGCACTCAGCGCAATCGACAGCCCGATCCCCAGCATGTGAATCGCGAGTCCCGTGAGCCACGTGTCGAGCGGTGCGAAGTGGGGTTTTGTGTGCATGGCATCGAGCGGCAGCACGATCCAGTTCATGAAGAAGTAGATCCAGGCACCGTACGCGAGGCCGCAGGGGATGGGTTTGCGCAGGAGGTCCGGCAGCAGATGGCGTCCGGCGAACACATAGATTGACGCCCAGGTGAGCGCGATCAGCCAGTGCAGCGCGAGCCCGAGCACCACCGTCGCGGCGCCTCCGTCGAACGAGCTCTTGCCCAGTAGCCCGCCCGCGACCGACTGTGGGATCCTCGCGAACGGGGCGCCTTTCACCACACCGAACCAGAGGAGTGCGTACGACATGTCCCACGCGCCGGCGAGCAGCCCGCCCACGATCGCCGCGCGCTGCGGCGACCACGGCAGGGTGGCACCTCTCGGACGCTCGGTCGTGGAAATCATTCGGTGCCGTGGTCAAATTGGGCGGGAGAGGAGCCGGGCGACGGGATCCGCGCCGCAGGGTACGCTAACAGCCAATCGCGCCGGCGGGGTATGACCATTTCGACTCCTGCACGCGTCCAAATGGTATGACGAGATCACGCCGAGCGGCAGTCGCCGCATTCATTATTGCCGTTGTCGTCGTTGGGCTGGTCGTGCGCACGCAGCTCTGGCGCGCCGGCGCTTCCAACGTCCCCGAAGCAGCGGCCGCCGAGCATTCCGGCGGCACGGACTCGATCGCGCTCGCGAAGGCGGCGCTCGACTCCTGCTCGAAGATCAACGGCGACAAGATCCCGTGCTACGAGAAGCATTCGATTCCGCTGGTCGATCGCGGCGGTCCCAAGCTGGCGATGGGAACGCTGATGCAGGTGGCGAACGGTGATCGCGATGTGCGCGGGTTTGGGCACGTGTACGCACACGCGATCGGCATCCACGCGTTCGATGCCGACAAGAACGTCGAGCGCACCTTCTCGAGCTGCACCGATGCGTTCCAGTCGGGATGCTACCATGGTGTGATCGAGGCGTACTTCGCGAACTCCGGGAAAGTCGACTCCGGATCGGTCACGCAGCTGTGCGTGCCGTGGTCGCAGCCGGGTGTGTACGGATGGCTGCGCTTCCAGTGCGCGCACGGGCTCGGGCACGGGCTGACGATGCACTACGAGCACAATCTCGTGAGTGCGCTCAAGGGGTGCGATTTCCTCGTGGAGTCGTGGGACCGCGAGTCGTGCTACGGCGGCGCGTTCATGGAGAACGTGGTCGATGCGACGGAGCCCCATCACGGAATGCCCGGCATGGACATGCCCGAGGAGGCGCGCTCGTTCAAGCAGATCGACAAAAAGGATCTCAACTATCCGTGCAGCATTCTGGCGGAGCGCTATCTGACCACCTGCTATCAGAATCAGGTGTCGATCATCATGTACTTCGATGATCACAAGATGCCGGCGGTCGCGAAGGACTGCATGAAGGTGCCGGAGAAGTACCGCTACATGTGCTTCACCGGATTCGGCACCGACATCAACTCGTTCGTGGTCGGCGACCATCTCAAGGCGATCGACCTGTGCTCCGATGCGCCGATGAGCTATCGCGAGTGGTGCATCATCGGCGTCGTGAAGAACATCATCGACGTGAGCGCGAAGACCGCCGATGGCGTGTCGTTCTGCCAGAAGGTCGATGACCACCATCTGAAGTCGCGATGCTACGAGGCCGTGGGCGAAGAGTCCGTGAGCCTGGAGCAGAACGCCGATAAGCGCGAAACCTTCTGCGCGGTGAGCGAGCCCGGGTACGTTGACGCCTGCCGGTTCGGCGCGCGGCTGATCACGGAGCCGCCTCCGGGACTCAAGGCGGACTGAGTTCGCTGGGAGGGCAGGGCCGGCCACCTGTGATGGTTCGGCACTTGCCCTGAGAGTGGCGATTCCTCTCAATTTCCCGCATGCCAGACCAGCAAAAACCGCACACCCTCACGGGCACCTTCCGTATGCACGAGGGGGTGCGCTCGCGGTTTCTCGAGAGCGAGCACGACGTCATCGTCTATCTGCCCCCGGGCTACGATGAGGACCCGGAGCGGCGCTATCCCGTGCTGTACATGCAGGATGGCCAGAATCTCTTCGACGAGGCGACCTCGTTCAGCGGTGAGTGGCGCCTCGATGAAGCGGCCGAGCAGACGATTCGGGAGGGGATTGTCGCGCCCTTGATCATGGTCGGGATCTACAACGCTGGCGCGTACCGGATCGATGAGTACACGCCCACGCGCGACTCCGCGAAGCGCGCGGGCGGCAACGCGGACCGGTACGGCCGGATGCTCGTCGAAGAGCTCAAGCCATTCATCGACAGCAGAGTACCGCACGCTTCGCGAGGCGCGCAACACCGGCATCGGCGGCTCCTCGCTGGGCGGGCTCGTGTCACTCTACCTCGCGCTCAAGTATTCGGGAATCTTCTGGAACGTCGCCGTACTCTCCCCGAGCGTGTGGTGGGACAACCGCTTCATTGTGCGGCGCGTGCGCGCACTGCACACGGCACCCCCGCTTCGGGTGTGGCTGTCGACGGGCACGGACGAGGGGGAGGGAGTGGTCGCAGGCGCGCGGCGCGTGCGCGATGCGCTCGTCGCGAAGGGATGGAAGCCGGGAGAGACGTTGCACTACGAGGAGATCGAGGGCGCGCGGCACACCGAATCGGCGTGGGCGGAGATCGCGCCCGCGATGCTGCACTTCCTCTTCCCCGCGGGGCGTTGATGCACCGCGAACATTGTCGCTGGAAAAGTCCGGCGCTCGGTCGCGACATGGATCTGCTCATCTTCGGGCACGGCGGCGCGCGCGTGCTCGTCTTTCCTACATCGATGGGGCGATTCTTCGAGTGGGAAGATCGCGGAATGATCGCCGCGCTCGGCGAGCATCTCGAGAAGGGATGGCTGCAGCTCTACTGTGTGGACAGCGTCGATGACGAGAGCTGGTACGCGAAGCACATGCACCCCGCGGATCGGGCGCGGAGACACGAGGCGTACGAGAGCTATCTGCTGCACGAGCTGCTCCCGCTCTCCTCGCATCTGAACGCGAACCCGTTTCTCATCACGACTGGCGCGAGCTTCGGTGCGTATCACGCAATGAGCTTCGGACTCCGCCATCCGGAGCTCACGGGGCGCGTGCTGGGCATGAGCGGGTTGTACGACATCAAGGAGCAAACCGGGGGCTACTCGGATGACTCGGTCTACTTCAACAATCCGGCAGACTTCATCACCAACGAGTACGATCCGGGGCGGCTGGCGGCGATCAGGCGCATGGACATCGTCTTTTCGATCGGGCGCGACGATCCCATGCACTGGACCAACGAGCAGTTCTCGCGGACACTGTGGGGGAAGGGCATTCCGCACGCTTTTCGCGTGTGGGATGGGTGGGCGCACGACTGGCCGTATTGGGAGCGAATGGTTCGCACGTACATTGGCGGCAGCGACTGACCTGGGAGCACGATGATGGCGCAAGCAACGGAGAAGCGGATCGGGTTGATCGTGGGGCGTGAGTGGAGCTTTCCGCCTGCGTTCATCAAGGAAGTGAACGAGCGTGACGAGGGGGTGATCGCCGAGCTCGTGCAGCTGGGCGGGACGCGCATGGATGAGCCCGTGGACTACGCGGTGCTCATCGACCGCATCTCGCACGAGGTGCCGTACTATCGCTCGTACCTCAAGTACGCGGTGCTCGCAGGGCGTGGCGGTGATCAACAATCCGTTCATGTGGACGGCGGACGACAAGTTCTTCGAGGCGGGGCTCGCCACGAAGCTCGGCGTCGCCAGTCCCGAAGACGATGGTGCTGCCGAACAAGGAGTACATCCCGGGCATCCATCACCAGGAGAGCCTGCGCAACCTCGTGTACCCGCTCGATTGGGAGGGGATTCTCTCCTACGTCGGCCTGCCCTGCATCCTCAAGGATGCGCACGGCGGCGGGTGGCGCGACGTGTACATCTGCCGCACGCTCGAGGAGCTGTTCGCGGCGTACGATGGCTCCGGGCAGCTGACGATGGTGCTGCAGGAGTTCATCGAGTGGGATCAGTACATCCGCTGCCTGTGCCTCGGGCAGACCGACGTGCTTGCCATGAAGTACGATCCGCGGGAGCGCAAATACCACGTCGAGCACGAGCATCTCTCGCCAGAGCTCGGCGCGCGCGTCGTGAAGGATTCGCTCACGCTCGTGAAGGCGCTGGGCTACGACATGAACACGGTGGAGTGGGCGGTGCGCGATGGCGTGCCGTACGCAATCGACTTCATGAATCCCGCGCCCGACATGGACATCAACTCGCTCACGGGGCACTACTTCGACTGGACCGTGAAGCACATGGCGGATCTCACGATTCGCCTGGCGAAGGCGCCGAAGCGCAAGATGAATATCTCGCGCGGCGAATATCTGGTGGGGCGGCGGGAAGGGTGAGCTCGCGGGAGACGAGCGCACAGGACGCGATCGCGCGCTATCACGATCTGCTCGCGGGCGGGCTCGCGGCGGACTCGCAGGCGTGGCTCGAGGAGCAGATCGAGCGCCGGGGACTCACGTTCGGCGGGCGGCCGGTGTGCACTGTGGTGCGGCCCCGGTGGATGACGCCGCGCGAGTTTGCGTTGTGCCGCGACGGGGCGGCGCGCGTGCTGAGCGCGTTCGCCACCGTGCAGCGCGCCGCGCTCGCGGATGACGGCGTGCGTCGTCAACTGCGGCTCACGGACTGGGAGGAGCAGCTCGTGACCGTAGATCCGGGATTCGCCGCGGCGAGCCCGACCTCTCGGCTCGATGCGTTCTTCGTCGATGAGGGGCGCGGGCTGCGCTTCACGGAGTACAATGCGGAGACGCCGGCCGGCGCGGCGTACAACGACGCGCTCACCGAGGTGTTCGAGGCGATGCCGGTGATGCGCGAGTTCCAGCGCACCCATCGAGCTTCGGCCGCTGCCCGCGCGCTCGGGCGTGCTGCGCTCGCTGCTCGGCGCCTATGAGGAATTCTCGGGCACGCATGCGAAGCCCAGGATCGCGATCCTCGATTGGCGAGAGGTGCCAACGTACAGCGAGTTCCTGCTCTTCGAGCGCTACTTCGCGAGTCAGGGGCTCGAGTGCCGGATCATCGACCCGCGCGAGGTGGAGTACGACGGACGCGTGCTGCGCGCGGGAGACTTCGAGATCTCGCTCATCTACAAGCGCGTGTTGATCCACGAGCTCGTGGAGCGATGCGGAATCGACGGCCCGGTGATCCGCGCAGTGCGCGATCGCGCCGTGTGCATGGTGAATCCCTTCTCGTGCAAGCTGCTGCACAAGAAGGCGAGCCTCGCGGTGCTGAGCGACGAGCGCAACGCGCGGCTGTTCAGCGCCGCAGAGGCGGAGGCGATCCAGGCGCACATCCCGTGGACACGCGTCGTGGAAGAGCGGCGCACGATGTTCGACGGGCGCGAGGTCGACCTGCCGGCGTTCATCGCGCGAGCATCGCGATCGGCTCGTGCTCAAGCCCAACGACGAGTACGGCGGCAAGGGGATCGTGCTCGGCTGGGAGGCGACGGACGCTGAGTGGGAGGCGGGGCTCGCGGCCGCGGGCGAGGAGCCATATATCGTGCAGGATCGCATCGCGCTGCCCGACGGAGGCGTATCCTTCGGTGGTCGATGGCGAGCTCAGGATCTTCGATCGCATGCTCGACACGGCTCCGTTCGTTTCGGACGGCGCGTACGTGGACGGATGCATGACGCGACTGGGAACTGCCGCGCTGCTCAACGTCACTGCGGGCGGTGGCTCGAATGTTCCTACATACGTGATCGAGCCGCGCTAGCCGGGAGTCTCTTACTGCAAATGGGGATGAAGCCACCGTCACTCACGATCGGGATCGAGGAGGAGTACCAGATCATCGACCCGGAGACCCGCGAGCTGAAGTCGTACATCACGGAGATCCTGGACGGCGATCGGATCATCCTCGAGCAGGTGAAGCCGGAGCTGCACCAGTCGATGGTCGAGGTCGGCACGAACGTGTGCCACACGCCGTCCGAGGCGCGGGCCGAGCTGGTGCGGCTGCGGCATTCGGTGATCTCGCACGTGGCGAAGAGCGGGCTTCGCGTCGCCGCGGCGGGCACGCACCCGTTCTCGTCGTGGGTGACGCAGGAGATCACGCCGCTCGAGCGCTACATCGGCGTGAAGGAGGACATGCCGGAGCTCGCGCAGCAGCTGCTCATCTTCGGCACGCACGTCCACATCGGGATCGAGGATCCGCGAGTTCCTCATCGACGCGATGAACGTGGCGCGCTACTTCATGCCGCACGTGCTCTGTCTCGCGACGAGCTCGCCGTTCTGGATGGGCCGCAACACGGGGCTCAAGTCGTACCGGAGCATCGTCTTCCGGAATTTTCCGCGCAACGGCGTTCCGCGCGTGTTCCGCGACTGGTCGGACTTCGACGAATCTGCTCGACACGCTCGTGCGCACGCGATGCATCCCCGACGGCTCGAAGATCTGGTGGGACGTGCGCCCGCACCATCTCTATCCGACGCTGGAGTTCCGCATCTGCGACGTGTGCACGCGCGTGGACGAGGCGGTCTGCATCGCCGCGATCTTCCAGGCGATCATCGCGAAGCTGTGGAAGCTGCGGCGCGACAACATGACCTTCCGCGTCTACAACAGCGAGTTGATCGAGGAGAACAAGTGGCGCGCGGTGCGCTAGGGGCTCGACGGCAAGCTCGTCGACCTCGGGCAGCGAGCAGGAGCTGCCGGCGCGAAGAGCTGGTCCGCGAGCTGATCTGCCTGGTTCATCGACGACGTGGTGGACGAGCTGGGGAGCCGCAAGGAAGTGGAGTACGCCTTCAAGATCCTGGACGAGGGGACGTCTGCGGACCGGCAGCTCGCGGTGTTCGAGCGGACGGGCGACCTCAAGGCGGTTGTCGATTCGCTGATCGCGGAGACGGCGGAAGGGGTGGGGGTGGACTCGGTGCCCGGGTTGGAAGAAAACGCACGTCCTGTGGCTTGAGACCGGTTATTATTAGAGGCATGAGCATGCGTCCCATCATCGGCATCACGACACAGACCCTCGAATCGCGGTTCCCGGTGAGCTGCCGCGCTGCTGGGTGATGAGCCAGCGCTACGTGGACGTGCTCACGGCCGCCGGTGCGATTCCATGGGTCATTCCACTGACGCACGACATGTCGACGCTGCGCGAGGTGTACGAGCGCCTCGATGGCGTGTTCCTGCCGGGCGGGGTCGACATGGATCCGCAGCAGTACGAGGAATCGCGGCATGCCGGTGTGTGGCAGCGATCGATCCCGATCGCGATCGCGTGGAGGTCGCGCTCGTGCGCTGGGCCATGGAGGAGCAGAAGCCCGTGCTCGCCGTGTGCCGCGGGGTGCAGGTGCTGAACGTCGCCGCGGGCGGAACGCTCTATCAGGATCTGGCGGAGTGGTGCGCGGCGGCGATCAAGCACGACTACTGGCCGATGGAGCCGCGGCAGCGGCAGGATCTCGTGCACGACGTGAAGATCGAGTCGGGAACACATCTCGCCACGATCATGGGCGCGGGTAATGCGACCGTGAACAGCATGCACCATCAGGGAATCAAGAAGCTCGCGACGGGGCTGGTCGTGAATGCGCGCGCGCCGGATGGGCTCATCGAAGGCGTGGAGGGCAGCGACGAGAACAGCTTCCTCATCGGCGTGCAGTGGCATCCCGAGGAGCTCGTGGAGAAGCATGCCTGCGGCGCGGCGGCTGTTCGAGGCATTTATCGAGTCCGCGTCGCGGCAGTCAGGGGTGGCGGCGCACTAGCGCGCCGCTGGAGCGAGCTCGAATGTCGCGCGGATTCGTCGATCGGCTGAAGACAGCGCTGGGAGTGCCGGTGCCTCCCCCGCGCGTGCACCGCACGATCAACGGCATCGATGTGATGCTCGAGAACACGCGCCCCGACATCTCCAACGAAGATGTGTTCGCGCGCATGGGCGAGGTGCTCGCGCTGATCGAGCGCTATGCGCCGGCAAAGCTGCGCCGGCTGCGCAGGGACATCGCCGGAATCGACGTCAAGCGCTTCGCGTGTCGCGGCGCATTCTTCGGCGAGACGCGTCGTGTGCTGACGGAGCTCACGTTCATCGTCAATCGCGATTTTACCATCGCGGAGATCGCATCTTCGCTGTTGCACGAGGGCGTGCATGCGCGCGTGCATGCGGCCGGCGTGTTTCGCACCCCCGCATCGCTCGCGAAAGAGGAGCGGCTGTGCCGAGCGACGGAGATGTGGTGGGGGCAGACGGTGCCGAATGGTGAGCGCGTGATCGAGCGCGCGAGCGCGCTGCTGACGATGAGCGATGATGAGGTGGCGCCGATCGTGGACTGGCGTGTGGCGGAGCAGCGGGTCGCCGAGGCGGATCGGAGGGCGCGAGGCGGCTAGCGTGTGACGTTTCGTTCCACATCGTGACTGGCGTGTCTCGAGAGGCGTCTTCGAAGACGACGTACTCCTCCTCTTCGAGGACCACGTGCCAACTCGCCGCTCTCCCGATCTTCGCGCGTCTTCGCTCTTCGCGATCGCGCGCACTGCGCTCACCGTGCTCGCCGTGCTGTCATGCGGCGGAGATACCTCCGCGCCGGATCCAGTCGCTTCGCTGAGCATCACCCCTGATACGGGCACCGTCGCGGTCGGCTCGACGCTCGCGCTCTCCGCGCAGGCCGAGGATGCGGCGGGGAAAACGCTCACTGGTCGAGCGATCACCTTCCTGACATCGGACACGTCGAAGGCGACCGTGACGAGCGCCGGCGTGGTGCATGGCACAGGGATCGGCGCGGTGACCATCGTCGCGACGAGCGAGAACGTGCAGGCGCAGGTGGCGATCACGGTGACGGTCGGCGCGCCCGCGCACTTCGTTGTGGTATCGGGCGCGGGGCAGAGCGGTGCAGCGGGAGCGGCAGCCGCGAGTCCGCTCATCGCAAAGGTCACCGATGCGGGTGGCGATCCGATCGCCGGTGTGAGTGTCGCATGGACGACAACCGCTGGCACACTCGCTGGCACCTCCACGGCAACCGATGCGAACGGGCTCACGCAGCGCACGCTCACGTTCGGGCACACCGCGGGCGCGGTGACGGTCTCGGCGACCGCGCAGGGGATATCGCAGCCGGCGACGTTCGCGCTGACTGCGGTGCCCGGTGCGCCGGCAGCGCTCACGAAGGTGAGTGGTGACGGGCAGACGGGGATGGTCTCGGCGGCGCTCGCGCATCCGTTTCTGATCAGCGTCGCAGACCAATACGGGAACGTCATCGCGGGAGCAACCGTCACGTGGAGCATCGCGGGCGGAGGGACGCTCACCGCGAGCAGCGGCGCGACGGGCGTGAACGGGCAGACGCAGACCGCGCTCACCTTCGGCGCGAACGCCGGCACCACCAATGTCACCGCGAGCGTCGCGGGCGCATCGCAGACGGCCAGGTTCTCGGCCATCGCCGCATCACACGTGCGCGACGACTGGGTCACGTATGCGCACGACGAGCGCCGCACGGGCGCGACACAGGCGTCGCTGCGTGGACCGCTTACCGTCGCATGGCACTACACACCGGTGGGGCCGACGGCAACGAGAACGTATCGCGGAACATACAACGCGCTGCCCACGGTCGATGGGATCTATCTGCAATGGGGCGCCATTCCAACGATCGGGCCGCAATATGCGGGGAGCACGGATGTCGACCGCGTGTCGCCGACCGGCCAGCGCGTGTGGACGTTCGATGGAGGATACGACACCAATCTCGGAGACTGGGGCTCCGTGTGGGGCTCACACTTCATCTTCCAGGACGACGGCCTCGGGTCGTTGAACACGACCACCGGCGCGCGCGAGTGGTTCACCGGCGTCGACTGGTGGGGCGAGACGCTCACCAATGGTACGGGACTCTGGATCGCGCAGCATGAGCACATCAATGGTCCGGGACCGCTCATCGCGAAGGTGACGAACACCGGCGCGCGCACATGGACCCAGAACGCGTACGGGCGTGCACGGGGTGACGCGTACGACCCGAACGCGGGGATGGCGCTCGCGAACGGCGTGCTCTTTTACGCAGGCGCATACTATGCAATTGCGACGCTGGTGAATCCCCCGCTGCCTGGCGTCTACGCGCTGAACGCGACGACGGGCGCGAAGATCGCTTTCGTCGCGACGACTCCCACGAGCAAGGTGAGCGCGGACGATTCGCGCATCTACCTCGTCGAGAATGGAACGACGCTCGTCGCACGCGCGCAGTCGGATCTGCACGTCGTCTGGTCGGCGACCGTCGCGCAACCTTCCACGCAGGCGCCGGTGCTGGCGAATCGCGCCGTGATCATTGCGACGTCCACGGGTGTGATCGCGTACGACGCGGCTTCGGGCGCAAAGCTCTGGACATCGGCGACAATCATTGGACTGATGACGCAGTTCAACGCGAGCCCCGCCCCTACGTCGACGATCGTTGCTGCACTCGGCAGCGGCACGCTCGTGGCCGTGTCGAGTGGCGACGGCATTCACATTCTCTCGCTCGCGACGGGCGCCGAGCTCTCGAAGCTCGCATTCTCGGGATTCACGGCCGTGCGGAACCCGGTGATCGTGAACGACCCAACACGGGGCGCCTTGCTCTACGTCGTGGACGCCAACGGGCTCGTAGCCATCACGGGCGCGCCGTTCGTGAGCGCGACGCCGTAGATCGAGCGAAACGTCGCTCGGCAGAGCCGGTGGTCCGCGGCGACGCGCTCGATCGCGCGCCGCCGCCATTCACTCTCCGCTCATCCCCCAGCGCAGTACGTGCACCCCGCCTCCTGCGCGCGGTTCACGCCCCACGTGCCGGACGGAATCACGGTGATTCCCGGGATGATTCCCGCTGTCCACTCCTTCGCGGCATCGTCTGCGCTCACGCCCACGCTCGGCGCGAGCTTCGCGCTCAGCACGTGCAGCGCCACGTTGCACGCGCCGATCACCGTGCCGCGCGCGAGGAGCTTGTCGATCCCCATCCCGTCGACAGCGAGTGAGCCCGGCGCAGCATTAAACAGGAAATTGCGCACTGCGGGCGCCTTCGTCGTCGGATCGATGATGTTGAACGCCTTGCCGATCTTGTACTTCGCCCAGATCGCATCGGTGAGCGCCATGGGGAATCCCGCGTGGCGCATGACGACGACTGCGCTCGCAGCATTTGCATCCGTCGCGGGATAGGGAAGCAGAAAGGTGAATGCGAAGGCCAACGGGAATCCATCGTTGAACGCGAATGCATCCACGAGCTGCTTGTGCTTTCCCTTCAACGATCCCGGCCAGTCCGGGCCATCGTTCGTGGGCTTCGCGGAAGAGTCGGACGCCGTAGCGCTCGTCTTCTCGGCCGCACACGCCGTGGCAGGAAGCAGCGCTGTGAGTCCGAGCGCCGCCGTGCCTGTGGCGAGGCGTGCGAGAAAGCTGCGGCGTGGTGATGGGGTGAGGATGTCTTCACTCATGGGGCCGTCCTGCGCGCTCATGCACGCCGTTGTGCGCGCGGGTGCGCGCGCTGTTGTCCGCGCGAATGCGCGCAATATTCGCGTCGGCGAACGAGTCGACGCGGGTCGGATAGGGCACATCGTTGGGGCGAGATCCCCTGGGCCAATCATACTGCTTTCCGGCGTAGTCCGGGCGGGGGCGTGAGTCGACATACCTCGCGACGTCGAGCGCCTGCTGCGGTGTGAGCGAATTCGGCCGGTCAAAGGGCATGTTGTGCAGCACGAACAGCGCGGCCGTGCGGTAGCGCGACATTCCCGCGCCAATGTTGTACGACTTTGGCCCCCAGAGCGGAGTCGCGACTACAGTGCCTTCTCCTTTCGCGCCGTGGCAGCGCACACACGTCTCGGCGAACAGCTGCGCGCCGCGCACGGTGTCTGCCTCGAGCGTCGCGAGCTGCGGCACGCCCTGCGGCTTGGTCGAATCACCCACCGCGACCCCGCGCGCCATCCACGCGAGGTAGGCGACAATGTCCCGCATGTCATTGCCGTCGGCTGCGAGCGCGTGACCGTTCATGCTGCGGACGAAGCAGTCGTTCACGCGGTCCTCGATCAGGTCCACCCGTGCGCCGCGCGCGCGGTACTGCGGATATCGCGTGTAGGCACCAATCAGCGGAAGCCCGCCCGCGCGGCGCCCCTCATCGAGATGGCAGCTGAAGCATCGGAGCGTGCCTCCGACGTGCGACGGCAGACTGTCGCGCGTTGCGGCGAGCAGCGCCCGCCCGCGGCGAACGGCATCGCCCATCGGGCCCGCTGGTATGACGGTGTCTGGTGCGGCCTGCGCGCGGGCCAGCGGCGTCGCGGCCGCCGGCCCCGCGGCGGCGGGAGCATCCTTCCTCCCGCACGCCATGGCCAACGCGATCATCATCAGTCGCATACGCGGAGCATGCACGCGTATGCGGTCGCGTGGTTGGTTCATCGTGCACATCGGCGCTCCCCGGAAGAGCAGCGTTGCGTACAATGTAATGCTTTTCATGTCGTGAGTCCAGTGTTTTTTTCCGCCGACTTCAGTGCGCGGCGTTCTTGTGCACGAGCTTGCGCGTGAAAAAGTCGAACGATGCAGTGTAGGCCGCAAGCCAATTCCGGTGCAACAGGAAGTCGTGCACCTCATCCGGAAAGATCAGCTGCTCCACATCCACACCCTGCTTTCGCAGATCTTCCGCGAGCTGCACGGTCTGGCTGAACGCGACGTTGCGATCGTCATCGCCCTGAATCAGCAGCACAGGCGAGCGCCAAGTCGATTCGTACGCCATGGGCGATGACTGTAACGCGAGGCGACGTGCGTCTTCATCCTTCAGCGTGCGCGACCCCGGCTCGAACGTCTCCCACTCGAGTGTCCAGTCGTGCACGCCGTGCAGGTCGACGCCAGCCGCGAAGATGTCGGATGACCGCGCGAGCGCGAGGGCAGTGAGGTAGCCGCCGTACGAGCCGCCCCATGCGCCAATGCGCGATGAGTCGACGTCGGCGCGCGCGCGCAGGAACAGCCCCGCACCCTGCACGTCGTTGTATTCCGTGGCCCCCGTAGCTCCGTAGTTCAGCGCCTCGCGGAAGTTCAATCCGTAGCCAATGCCGCTTCGATAGTTCACCGCGAGCACCACGAACCCGCGGCTGGCGAGGAACTGGTTCATCGCGTACGCATTGCTGTAGTAGTACATGTAGTGCCAGCCGAGCAGCATCTGCCGGCGTGATCCGCCATGGAAGAAGACGACGGCGGGATGCCGCTCGCCCTTCGCGCGCTCCGGTGGAAGGAAGAGCTGGCCATGCAGCAGCATGCCGTCGCCCGATGCGAAGACGACCTGCTGTGGTGTGACGAGCGCGCTCGCGGGGAAGCTCGCCGGGATGACTTCAGGTGCGAGATCGCGCGGCGCTCCCGAGCCCACGACGATCGCGGGACGTGCAGGCGTCTTCGCATCCGAGTGCAGGATGACGACTGACCTGCCGTCGCTCGTCTCCACCGGCGACCACTCGATCCCCGTGCCGCTCGTCACGGAAGCGGGCTTGCCGCCCGCAACGGCGACGCGCCAGATGTGCCGCCGATCAATGTCTCCCTGATTCGACGAGTAGATGATCGATGCACGATCGGGTGCGACCGAGACGTGCTCCACCTCGAAGTCGCCTGGTGTGAGGAGCGTCGCGTCGCCTCCCGACGCACTCACCGCGTAGAGGTGCGTCCAACCATCGCGCTCCCACGGAAACACGATCCGGTCACCCTGCGCCCACATGAGCTGCGATTCGGCGACGATTGCGTTGAACGCGCTCCCGACGCCCGGCTTCGACTTCCACAGCTCGTGCCCTGCGCCGGTTGCGGCGTCGGCGATGACGATCGACCACGGCTCCTCGGCGCGAATCGCGCCGAACGAAGGACGGCGCGACGACGTAGGCGTGCGGATGAACGCAACGCGCGCACCATCGGGCGACCACACCGGTGACGAATCCCAGTCCACGGAGGGTGAGAGATAGCGCAGCGTCTTGCCGGCCGCATCGTAGACGCCAATGAAGTTGTGATCTCCGCGATCACTCACGAATGCGAGTCTGTCGGTCTTCGGCGACCACCGGAGCTCGCCCGCGCTTCCGCGCGTGTGCATGAGCTGCATGGCGGGCATCGTGTCACGCAGCGACGCTCCCCAGATCTGGCCACTCTTCACGAACGCGATGCGATCCCCGGACGACGAAATGGCGAGCTCGCGTCCCTCGCCGACGCGGCGCGGCGCACCGCCGGTGAGCGGCGCGACCCACACCGCCTGCGTCGCGCCGTCCACGTCGAGCGCGGGGTTCGGCACCTCACCATGCCTGTTCGCATTGCCGCCCCGCACGAACGCGATCGCATTGCCATCTGGCGTGAACGTCAGCTCGGAGATTTCCTGCCCGTCGTCGCCAGTATACGTCGTGAGCTTGCGCGCCTTGTAGTCGGGTGGGCGCGCCACCCAGACGTTGCGCGAGCCTGCTTCGTCGAACAGCCACGCCACCGCGCCACCCGTCGGCGCCGCAACGAGCCCTTCGGCGAATGGAGCGCTGAGCAGCTGCTCGAGTGTGATCTGCCTTCCCTGCGCCGCGCAGGGGATGGCGACGGCGAGGAGCGTGGCAACCAGCGAATGGCGCATGTTGAGAATATTCGGGGAGGCGCGGTCTCGTGAATGCGAGGGCCACCCGCGCGAATGGTCACCGTCGACAACGGACGGTGACCAATCTGCACCCCGTTCCTGCGCTTCTCAAATCGGCGACGTCGTGCGCGCTCCGCTCACGTCGAATCGCCCGGCGAATTCATCGGATCATCAATGGGATGCCCAGTCGGCGGTGGCAACGTCGAATCGGGAGACGTAACGATCTCGCGCGGCAGGTAGATCACGGCATCGGCCGTGCTGCTCCCCGACGACACGAATGCCCACGTGCTATTGCTGTAGAACGGCAGGTTCGCCGGAGGCGATGCGACGAGGGAATACTCGCCGGGCGCGATCGACGTCACGAGAAAGCGGCCATGCGCATCGGTCACCACCTGGCCGACTTCCTCGACAGTCGTATACGCCGTGTCGTGCGGTGAGGTGGGCTGAATCGTCACCTTGAGCCTGAGCACTACCGTCGCGCCCGGGATCGGTGTCGCGGTGCTCGGATCGAGCCCCGTCGACGAATCGATGACAATGCCGCGCAACTCGCCATTCGCCGTCGGGTCGTTCGCCGCGACCTTGATGACTGCGCCAGACCAATTGTTGGAAGGCTGTGAGCGTGTGGCGTCAGAGCATGCGCTGGCGAGCAGCAGGGCGGCAACTCCGCCGATGAGTGGTGTACGACGCATTTGATCCTCCGCGTGAGCTGTAACCGGCCTCCTTCCGCGCGGCCGCTTCCGCATGCGTGGAGATCCGCTCGAGTCGACCCACGTACGCGCAACCGCGTCACCCGTTTGCAGCTCCCTGACATGCGCGAGAAGAGTTAGTCGTCGCCAAGCCCGCTCGAGCCCCGCAGAAATGCTCGATTGTACCCAACAGGATCATTTTCTGACATTCAAGCTCGCGTAGCTCGCTTGCCAGAAGCGTTTGCAGTCCTCTATTTCCACATACGCGACCAATGGTGAGAGGAGAGCCGCCAATGCCGAGTTCTGTCATTCGCCTACAGTACGCGAGCCCCGCGCTCTTCACCGCGATAGCGATCGCGGCACTCATCGCATCACCTCGCGAGCTCCGCGCGCAAGCACTCAGCTCCTCCGTCGACATTGGCATCGCGAGCGGAAGCGCCTTTGCCGGTCCGTCGCCGAGTGCGCTGCTGCTGCAGCCCGCGCTGCGGTGGGATCACCCGAACACCAGCGTGACCGCCCAGGCGAGCTGGCTCGCATCGCCCACCGCGCACATGGACGGCGACGCAGCCATCATGGGACGCTACTACTCTCAGGCCTACCACAATCTGCGCTTCGACCTCGGTGCCACCGCCCAGCGCATCGCCGGTGCCGATGTCGTTCGGCCGTCGAATGCGCTGCAAGGTGACGCGAACGTCTCGTATGCATTCGGAGCCAGCGGCATGTGGGTGGGAACGGCGCAACGCGCGAGCACGCTCGACTCGCTGCCGTCGCACATGCAAACGTTCAGCGTTGGTGGATGGCATCGCGTAGGCAGCGCGATCCTCACGACGACGCTCACCTCCAGCAACGCTTTGCCGAACAGCGACCCATTCACCGCGAACGACCCGAGCAGTCCGGGCTCCGGGCTCGGCGACTCTGTCCCTCACGGCGCCTCCGTGCCTACGCGGCACTACTCGGATCTCGAAAGCACCGTCTACTGGTCGCATGGCCCGCTCGCGCTGGACGGACTGATCGGCACGCGCGTGAGCACATCCTACGGCCAGCGCTCCACGTGGGGACACGCGCAGGCCAGCTTCGCGCTCGGCGATCAGTTCGCGCTCGTTGCGGCCGCCGGATCCCGGGCGTCGGAACCGGCGATCAGCCGCCTCGGGGGCAACTTCTTCTCCTTCGGCGTGCGTGTCGCGAGCGTGCCGTGGATGGTGCACGCGCTGCATCCCGGCGCGCGCAGCTCGGCGAGCAGCTTCGGAGTGCGCGCAGAGGGCGCAACGCGCATCATCTACGTGCGCGCTCCCGCTGCGCGCACCATTGAGCTGATGGCGGACTTCACAGACTGGCAGCCAGTCGTGATGCGTCATACGGCGAACGATGAGTGGGAGATCGCGATGCAAATCGCGCCCGGGGCCCATCGCGTGAACATCCGCGTAGATGGTGGGCAGTGGAGCGCGCCGCCCGGCGCCGGCACCGTTCAAGACGAGTTCAACGGAGTCGTTGGGCTCGTGGTGGTGCCATAACGCCCCTCCCCGTTCAGGGAATCGAGAGTGACGCGGCGCTCGGTCCCGGGGTCTCGCCTGTTGTGGAGCCTTCCGACGCCGCGCTGGTGGACATCGTCCTCAAGGGCGAGTCCGAAGCGTACGCACGGCTCGTGGCCCGGTACCGTGATCGGTATGCGCGATTCGCGCTGCACATGCTCGGCAACCGTGAGGATGCCGAAGAGGCGTTGCAGGATGCGTTCGTTCGTGCGTATCGATCGCTGCACCGGTGCGGCGACCCGGCGCGCTTCGGCAGCTGGCTGCTCGCGATTCTCGCCAATCGTTGCAGAACTGCAGGCGGCAGGCGCGCGCGCCACGAAAAACGGTTCGTCTCTGCGGAAGACCGGCACTACTCGATCGCGCTGGATCATCCCGAGGATTCATCCGCGTGGCGGGAGGAGATCGAGCGAGCACTCGGGCAGCTCGATGCGGATCAGCGCGAGGCGTTCCTGCTGAAGCACGTGGAAGAGATGGAGTACGAGCAGATGGCTGTGGTGACCGGAGCTGGTATATCGGCTCTCAAGATGCGGGTGAAGCGGGCGCGCGAGCGGATGCGCCGAATGTTGACGGAGGGAGAAGATGCGCCAGCACGATGAGTTCGGGGCGAAGGAGCAGGACGACGAGCGTCTGGAGCGCGCGATCGAGGAGCTGAAGCGTCCGCTGCGCATGAACGCGGCGCTCTTCGACGCGCGTGTCATGGACGAGGTGCTCCGGTCACCGACAGGGATGCGCGATCGCCTCGCGAGTCTCACGCGCCCGCGTACGTTCCACGTGTCGCCGGTCATCGCGATGGCTGCGGGGCTGCTCTTCGCGGTCTCGCTGGTCGGCTCACTGCTGTACGTGCTCCCCGCACCCGAGCGCCACGCGCAACTCGCGGTCGCGCGCACGGCCCCCGGCGCGCCGATCGTGCAGTTCGGCTTCGCGGCGCCGCACGCGTCGAGCGTTGCGCTCGTCGGGGATTTCAACGATTGGGATCCCAAGGCGACGCCCTTGCGCGCCGCATCCACTGGCGGCGTGTGGTCGGTTGAGGTGCCTATTACGCCGGGGCGTCACCTCTATGCGTTCGTCGTGGATGGGAAGGTGTGGCGTCCCGATCCTGCCGCGCCGCAGGCGACCGGCGAGGACTACGGCGAGCCCAACTCTGCGCTCACTGTGGCCGATCCGAGGGGGCGATGAAGAGCTACGCCCGTGTGCTGCTCGCTGCCGTGGTGCTGTGCGCACCTGCGCTGCTCCGCGCACAGGATGCGCGGCTCGACGCTCGACTCGATGCGCGAACGCGCGATGCGGTGGTCGCCTACATCGACAGCGCGCGGGCGGAGGGAATCCCGAGCGAGCCGCTGGTGCAGAAGGCGCTCGAGGGCGCGAGCAAGCACGCCGATGGACCGCGCATCCTCACCGCTGTGCGCATGCTCGCGCGCGAGCTCGGTGACGCGCGCGCTTCGCTCGGCCCTTCGTCCTCGGAGGCAGAGGTGATCGCTGGTGCGAGCGCCCTGCACGCGGGGATCGCGCCGGCTGCGCTCTCACGCATGCGCGCGTCACGTGCACGCGGATCGCTCACGGTCGCGCTCGCGGTGCTCACCGACCTCGTTGCGCGCGGAGTGCCGGGCGACACGGCGACTACCGTGATCTCGGCGCTCGCCGGTGCGGGCGCGCAGGATGCGGAGCTGCTGCGCTTTCAGCAGGGTGTCGAGCGCGACATCGCTCAGGGCGCAACGCCCGCAGCGGCGCTTGGGGTGCGCGCGCAGAGTGCGTTTCCCACCGCCGCACCGCGACGATCGCCCTAGAGACTATCTCAGCAGCTTGAACGCCGAGCGTGCGCTGCCGCCGTACTTGTAGGCCATCGTGATCCAGAGGATCGCCATCGCCTCGAGCCAGCGCGATTGCGAGAGCGGCCCCGCGTCGATCATGTCGAAGCCGAGCTGGTTTCCGAGCTCCGAGACAATCAGCTTCGCGCCTGCATCATCTCCCGCGAAGAACATCGACGCCTTCGTGCTACCGAACTCGGGATGCGCGTAGTTCGCGGCGCCGAGCGTGTTGAAGCACTTCACGACTCTCGCTTGAGGGATGAGCTTCGCGATCTCCTCGGCAGCAGAATGTAGTAGTGCCCACTGCGAGCCCTGAGAGATCTGAAAGCACAGGATTCACGGCATCGATGACCGTCTTCCCCGCGAGAGGGCCGGTAGCGGCGAGCGCATCCTTCACCGCGCTCCACGGCACGGCCAATAGAATCACGTCGCCGAACGCCGCGACGTCGGCCACCGTGCCCAGACGCGAGTGCGGCAGACCGCCGCCTGCCTGCTTCTCGGGATCACGCACGCCGAATCGCACGTCGTGGCCCTGTGCTTCCAGCAGGCGGCCAAGCGCGCCACCGACGTTGCCGGCTCCGATGATTCCCAGGCGCATGCTGTGGTTCCTCTATGAGTAGAGTGCGAGTGCCGTGCGGCACGAAGTGTTCTTCGCGAGCGGTCGAACTTCAAGGTTGCGGTTTCGGCCGTGCCTGCGACGCGTCTACATTTTGGTGGAACGAACGACGCCTCGATCAGTATGAGTGGTCGAATCGGGTTAGTTGAGTCGCGTATCTCGCCGCATCGGCGGTCACGGCTCCGGCCTACGAGGCGTTAATCCCCGTTTCGCGCGGTTAAACGCCGTTCGGCTCGACAGCCCGGGTGCTTCCGATCAGCTTTCGTACAATGTCCTCCCGTCCCTCCACCACGACACGGCGCCCGCGCTGGTTCTGGATTGCGCTCGCGATGTTCGCGCTCGCGCAGTTCGATGTCGTGGCGCTCGCACCCTTTGCGGATGCGAACGAGGCACGTAGCGCTCCGGCGCACGTGGAAGCGTACGGAACGACGCTGCACTACGCGCACGACGAAGCGACTTGCGCGCTCTGCGTTGCGCGGCAGCTCATCGGGCGCACCTCGCTCGCCGTGCGGATTCCGCTTCCGGCCGAGCATCCGACCGGCATCGTTGCGAGCGTCGAGCTCTCCTTGGTTTCGCTCGACCGATTCTCCGTCGCATCACCTCGCGCACCACCTCTCCAGCGCGAGCTCTGATCGGCGGCCGCACTCGCGGCCTGTTCCCATGACCAGCCACTCGCGCGCGTAGCTCGCGCACGCGTGCGCATCTCGGGCTGAACCCGATCCAGAGCTGACATGTTCTCGACGCCGCCATTGCACATCGCGGGCGGCCGCCGTCGTACGAGCCTGGAGAAGGATGAACATTCGCACATCACATCACCGTCGCGCCGGGTGTTTCTCGCGGCGCATCGGTTCATTGACGCTCATCGGCGCCATCGCGTGGGCTCCACTCGCGGCGCAGGCACCGGACAGCACCGGCGCGCTCCGCATCGATCGGAACGGCGCGATCAAGGAAGCGCTCGCGCACAATCCGACGCTCGCCGTCGCGCGCGAGCAGATCGCTCAGGCGCGCGCGCGTGTCACGCAGGGGTACGCGCTTCCAGAGCCGTCACTCTCCGCGGCAGTGCTCGGCGCGACCGGCTTCGCGCACCCGCACACCTCGAATGAGACGGATCTCGGCCTATCGATCACGCTGCCATTCCCGCAGAAGATTTTCCTGCGCGGCTCCGCGGCGAAGGGCGACCTCGGCAACTTCGACGAGCTCTACATCCAGCAGCGGCAGCTGATCGCATCGCAGACGGCGCAGGCGTACGATTCGCTTCTCGTAGCGCTGCGGCATCGCGAGGATCTGCTCGTTGCGCGAACGCTGGCGCAGGACTTCGTGAAGAAGACGCAGGCCCGCTTCAACGCGGGCACCGCCGCCAAGCTCGACATCGTGAAGGGGCAGGTGGGCGTCGCGCAGGCGGAGAACGATCTGATCGCCAACGAGCGCGGGATCGCGAACGCGCGCGCGGGGCTCAATCGATTGCTCGGGCGCACGCTCGGCGCCCCGATCGAGCCGGCGGACTCGCTCGGCATTCCGAGCATTCCATCCAACTTCGACCAGCTCGAGAAGATCGCGATGCAGTCTCGCCCGGAGATTCGCGGGCTGCAGCGCCAACGCGAGAGCGCGCACGCGAACGAGCAGCTGGCGCAGCAGTACTTTCTGCCCGACATCACGGTTGGCATCTCGCACAACAACATCTACGGCGAGCCGCCGACGTACACCACGTCAGTTGGCATCGACCTGCCGATCTTCTTCTGGCAGCACCAGCGGGGCGAGGTGGCCGAGGCGAAGCATCGCCAGGCGGAGCTGACCGAATCGCTGAGGGATGTGTCGGCACAGGTGGGACAGGACATTCGAAACGCGTACGCGACCGCGTCGACGGCACTCAGGCAGGTGCAGTTTCTCAGAGATCAGCTCGTGCCGAGTGCGGAGGAGCAGTACAAGATCGCCTCGACCAGCTACGCGCTTGGCGGCTCGTCGGCGCTCGAGGTGATCGATGCGCAGCGTACGCTGCTCGATGCGAAGAACCAGTACACGACCGCGCTGGGCGCGCTCAACGATGCCGTTGCCGATCTCGAGCGCGCGGCTGGCGCGCCGCTCGATTCCACGACTGACGAGAAATCGCATGAATAAGGATTGCACGATGGTGCGCGCTGTCGGCCGCCTGTCGATTCCAGTTGCGCTCGCGGTGCTCGGCGCTTGCGGCGGAAAAAACGAGGCGCGTGCCGCGGCGGACAGCGCGTCGTCGGCGAAGAGCGCCGCGACCGGGCCAAAGAATACGTCGCTCACGCCGGATCAGCTCGAGCATCTCAAGATCGCGCCGGTCGCGGTCGTGCCGTTTCGCCCGGAGGTGCAGACCACGGGCACGGTCGCATTCGATGGCGATCTGTCGACGCAGGTGCTGTCGCCCATCTCGGGACCGGTGATGCGGATTCTGGTGCAGCCGGGCGCGTGGGTGAAGCGCGGCGATCCGCTCGCGATGGTGTCGTCCCCCGACTTCGCATTGGCGGTGTCGGACTTCCGGAAGGCGCAGGCGACGGCGATACAGACGCGTCGCGTCGCGACACTCGACTCTGCGCTGTTCAAGAACGATGCGATCGCGCGACGTGATCTCGAGCAGGCGCAGACCGACGCGGTGAGCGCGGAGGCCGATCGCGACGCCTCGCTGCAGGCGCTGCAGGCGCTCGGTGTCGATTCGGGAACGCTGAACAAGCTGCGCGCCAATCAGCCGGTACCGCAGGCGCTTGGAGTGATTCGCGCGCCGATCGAAGGAACGGTGGTGGAGAAGCTGATCAATCCCGGGCAGCTGCTGCAGGCGGGAACGACGCCGACGTTCACAATCGCCGATCTGTCGACGGTGTGGGTGATGGCGAATGTGTTCGAGAGCGATCTCTCGTCCGTCGCGCACGGCGACAAGGTGGATGTGACGACGAGCGCGGCACCGCGGCCGCTGTCGGGGACGGTGGACTATGTCGCGGCGCTGGTCGATCCCGCGACGAAGGCGACGCAGGTGCGCGTGGTGGTGCCGAACACGGGGCATCTGCTCAAGCGCGACATGTACGTGAACGCGACGATCCACGCGACGAAGGAGAAGCGCGGCATCCTGCTCCCGGTGAGTGCCGTGCTTCGCGATGAGAACAATATGCCGTTCCTGTTCGTGCAGGCGCCCGGGGGCGGCTTCGAGCGGCGGCAGGTGACGCTCGGCTCGCGCATTGGTGAGCAGTACGAGATCAGCAGTGGAATCAAGGAAGGCGAGCGCGTGATCCAGGTGGGCGGGCTCTTTCTCCAATTTGCGCAGAGTCAATGAGCGAGCCATTACAGGAGCACGCGCCGGCGGATGTGCACCGCTTCAAGCGATCGTTCGTCAATCGCATCGTTCGCGCATCGCTCGACCAGCGGCTCATCGTCGTCTTCCTGGCGCTGCTCTTGATCGGCACGGGAATCTGGTCGTTGAAGCGGCTGCCGGTGGATGCGTATCCCGATCTCTCGCCGCCAATGGTGGAGATCGTGACGCAGTGGCCCGGACATGCCGCCGAGGAGGTGGAGCAGCTGATCACAGCGCCGACCGAGCTCGTGATGAACGGGCTGCCCGGGCTCAAGGTGATGCGCTCGATCTCGCTGTACGGACTTTCAGATGTCAGGCTCACCTTCAGCGACAACACGGACAACTACTTCGCGCGCCAGCAGGCGTTCGAGCGGCTGCCCGATCTCGCACTTCCGGATGGCGTGACGCCGTCTGTGGCGCCGCTCTTCTCGCCGTCGGGACTCGTATATCGCTACGTGGTCGAGAGCAAGGACCGCTCGGCGATGGAGCTCAAGGTCATTCAGGACTGGGTGCTCGAGCGGCAGTTCAAGTCGGTGCCGGGCGTGGCGGACATGTCGTCGCTCGGCGGCGAGACGATGCAGTACCAGGTGCTGGTCGATCCCGTGCGCCTCGCGGGCGCGGGACTCTCTGTGCCGGCAGTCGCGACGGCGCTCGGCGCGAATAACGGAAACGCCGGCGGCGGGTTCTACTCGGAGGGCGGACAGTTCTACTACGTGCGCGGTCTCGGTCGCGTGGAGACGCTGGAGGACATCGGCAACGTGGTCGTCGCAGTGCACAACGGAATTCCGGTGCTCGTGAAAGACATCGGCGAGGTGGTAGTTGGCGCGGCGCCGCGGCTCGGGCAGTTCGGCATCGACACGGTGAACGATGCGGTGGAGGGAGTGATCCTGCTCCGCAAGGGCGAGCAGGCGCAAACGGTGCTGAAGGGCGTCGAAGCGAAGACGCGAGAGCTCAACGATTCGATACTTCCGAAAGATGTGAAGGTGCGGCCGTTTTACGATCGCAGTGAGCTCGTGGAGCTCACGACGCGCACGGTGCAGGACAATCTGCTGCGCGGGATCGTGATCGTCATCGTGATCCTGATCTTCTTCCTCTACGACTTCCGTGCGGGGCTGATCGTCGCGATCACGATCCCGCTCGCGCTGCTGTTCGCGTTCATCTGCCTCGATCTCAAGCACATTCCGGCCAATCTGCTGTCGATTGGCGCGATCGATTTCGGCATCATCGTCGACTGCGCGGTGGTGATGGTGGAGAACGTCTTTCGGCAGCTCGCGCTGCGACATGGCACGAAGTACGATCTGAACGAGGTGATCGTCGACGCGGCGGCCGAGGTGGACCGTCCGATTCTGTTCGCGGTAGCGGTGATCATCGCCGGCTTTCTTCCGATCTACGCGCTCGCCGGCCCGTCGGGGAAGCTTTTTCAACCGATGGCCGACACGACGATCTTCGCCGTGATCGGCTCGTTCCTGCTCACGGTCACGCTGCTTCCCGTGTTGTGCATCTGGCTGCTCAAGGGCTCGGTGCGCGAGCGGCGCAATCCCGTGTTCGAATGGATGCGCGATCGCTACGCGCGCTGCGCTCGAGTGGACACTGCATCGGCCCTGGCACGTGATCGTCGGGTCGAGCGTGCTGTTCGTGCTCTCGCTCGCACTCATTCCGACGATCGGCGGCGAGTTCATGCCGAAGCTCGACGAGGGTGCGCTGTGGGTGCGCTCGACGATGCCGTACACGATCTCGTTCGAGGAGTCGTCGCGCATCGTGCCGCAGATCCGCGCGATTCTGCGGTCGTTCCCCGAGGTGACGGTCGTCGCAGACGAGCACGGTCGCCCCGACGACGGCACCGATCCGACGGGATTCTTCAACGCGGAGTTCTACGTCGGGCTCAAGCCGTACGGTGAGTGGACGGGCGCAATTCGCAGCAAGCCCGCGCTCATCGCGGCGATCGACAAGAAGCTCTCGGCGTTTCCCGGCATCACGTTCAACTACACGCAGCCGGCGGAAGACGCGGTGAACGAGGCGGAGACTGGCCTCAAGAGCTCACTCGACGTGAAGCTGTTCGGCGAAGACCTCGCGCACGCTCGAGTCGAAGGGGCGCGAGGTCAAGCAGGTGCTCGACTCGGTGCGCGGCATCAATCAGGTGACGCTGGTGCAGGAGCTGGGGCAGCCGAGCCTCACGGTGAAGATCGACCGGGCGAAGATCGCGCGGTACGGCGTGAACGTCGCGGACGTGAACGGGCTGATCGAGGCCGCAGTGGGCGGAAATGCGGCAACGAAGGTCGTGCAGGGCGAGCGGACGTTCGATCTCGTGGTGCGGCTCGAGCCGCAGTATCGCGAGACGCCGGATGCGATCGGCAACATCCGCGTGTCGACGCCGGACGGGCAGCAGATTCCGCTGCGCGAGCTCGCGGACATTCAGCTCGCGAACGGCGCGTCGTTCATCTACCGGCAGGACAACTCGCGCTTCATCGGCGTGCAGTATTCGGTGAGCGGGCGCGATCTCGCGGGCGCGGTGAAGGATGCGCAGGAGCAGGTCGCGAAAAAGGTGAGCATGCCGCCTGGCTACCGGCTTCGCTGGGGCGGCGAGTACGAGGAGTACTCGGCGTCGCGCGGGCAGCTGCAGGTGGTGCTGCCGATCACGCTCGTGCTGATCTTCCTGATTCTCTTCGCACTCTACAGCAACTTCAAGTTCCCCGGGATCACGGTGCTCGGCGTCGTGCTCTCGGCGCCGATCGGGGGAATTCTCGCGCTCAAGCTCACGGGAACGCCGTTCTCGGTGAGCTCGGGAATCGGCTTCCTCGCGCTGTTCGGCGTGAGCGTGCAGACGGCCGTCGTCTACATCTCGTACGTGAACGAGCTGCGCATTGAGGGGCAGGAGATCGGCGGCGGCGATGCGCGAGGCGGCGCTGCTCAGACTGCGCCCGATCATGATGACGGCGCTCGTCGCTGCGTTCGGGCTGTTGCCCGCGGCGCTGTCGACGGGCGTCGGATCGGATTCGCAGCGGCCGTTCGCGATCGTGATCGTAGGCGGGTTGTTCTCGCGCCTCTTGATCTCGGTGTTCCTCATGCCCGCGCTCTACGATGTGGTCGCGCGCCAGGGGGACCGGCTGGAGGTGTAGCGCAAACGAAGAAGCGCACCGTTAAAAGGTGCGCTTCTTCATTTCCTTGAAGATCTCGGTCGCGTCCTCGGACGCTTCAGGGCGCTCGGCGCGGGTCGCGTCGAGTGCCTTGTCGTACGTGGGACGATTCGGATTCTTCTTGGCGGCGGCCTTTGCCATCGTCTTCTTGAGCAGCGCCTGCATCTGCTTCTCGTTCATTGATCCTCCTGGAGCGGGAGTGGCAGTACGGAAAAGATAGCCGTTCTGATGACGGATACCCCGTGCCAGGCGTTTCGCGCCCCAATCCTGGGCCATAACGGTGATCGTGGAAAGCTCGGAACGGTGGCCATAGCTTACATACTCATGTCTGAGCTCCAGCGTGCCGGCGTCGCTCGGCGACGCCCATTCGCATTCCCGGCGAGCGTTAGCGATGTCCGGTAGGCGGATGGGATCGCTCGCCTTGCGCCTGCTCTCCCTGATGGCCGCCTTTGTCGCGACGGTCGCTGCGGGTGTGCACCCCTCGAGAGTCGAGGCGAGCAGCGGCCGCGCGCTGGACCGGAATATCGTGACCGGGACCATCACCTACCGCGAGCGCGTCGCGCTTCCGCCCGATGCAGTGGCGGAGCTCCGGATAATCGATGCAACCACCGTGGACGCCAAGGCGCCGCCGGTCGCGAGCGTCACCGTGCCATTCGGCGGTGCGCAGGTACCGCTGCCATTCTCGCTGCAATACGATGAACGGCGCATCGTCAAAGCGCATCTCTACACGATTCGCGCGTCGATCGCGAGCAACGGAGAGTTGCTATTCGCCACCGACATCGCGCGCAGTGTGATCACGCAAGGGAATCCGACGAACGTGGATCTCGTGTTGAGCCGCGTGGATCCGACCGAGTCGACCGTGAGTGCGAGCGTAAGCGCGAACGCGAGCGGCGAGCTCGAGGCCAGCGCGTGGGTGCTCAAGGATTTCGAAGGTGATGCCGTGCTCACCGACACGCGCATCACGCTCGACTTCGATGGCAGGGGCCGCGTGACGGGCTCAGGCTCGTGCAATCGATACTCCGCGACGGTGGAGTTGTCCGGCTCATCGATCCGGGTCGGTGCCGTGGGTGCCGCGCGTACGGCATGCGCGACTGCGGTATCGCTGCAGGAAGTGCGGTACTTCGAGTCTCTCGAGGGTGCGAACCGCTTCACGCTCGAGGGCGGTGTGCTCTCGATCTATGGAGCTGCGCGAAGACCGATGCGCTTCGAGCGCGCCGCGCCATAGCACGGACGCGCAGGCACTTTGCACATGCCCGTTGAAAGCACACGACTTGGTCGTATTCGCATCGGCACGGCCGGATGGGCCTATGCCGACTGGAACGGCGTGCTCTATCCGAAGCCGATGCTGCGCGGTGTCGACCGCCTCACGTACATGACGCGCTACTTCGACACGATCGAGATCAACTCCACCTTTTACGCGCCCGCGGAAGGGCCGAAGGTAGAGGGATGGCTCGCGAAGACGGCGCACGCGCCCGATTTTCGATTCGCCCTCAAGCTCTGGCAGCGCTTCACGCACGAGCGCGAGAGCGCGTGGACACGCGCCGATGAGCACGACGTGCGCGTTGCGCTCGACCCGTTGC
The DNA here is from genome assembly GCA_963792685.1 of uncultured Gemmatimonadaceae bacterium. Lineage (GTDB taxonomy): Bacteria > Gemmatimonadota > Gemmatimonadetes > Gemmatimonadales > Gemmatimonadaceae > FEN-1250. The sequence continues at coordinate 1,279,661 of CAWBWW010000001.1, forward strand.
ACGCCGCCGGGAAGCTCGGGGCGGTGCTCATTCAGTTCCCGTGGTCGTTCCGGCGCACCGAAGAGAACCGCATGTGGCTGGGCGACATCGTGAGTGCCTTCGGCGAATTTCCACTCGTCGTCGAGATTCGCCACGAATCGTGGAACGTCCCGCAGTTCTACGACTCGCTCGCGGAGCACGGTGTGGGCTTCGTCAACATCGACCAGCCGCTGTTCAAGAAGAGCATCAAACCGAGTGCGGCGGTGACGTCACCGGTCGGTTACGTGCGAGTGCACGGACGGAATTACAAGGAGTGGTTTCGCGAGGGCGCGAACGTGCGTGAGCGCTACGACTATCTCTACTCGCCGGACGAGCTCACGCCGTGGACGCGCCGCATCGAGGAGATCGCGGACCGGGCGGACGACGTCTATGTGCTCACGAACAATCACAATCTTGGGAAAGCGGGGGTGAACGCCCTGCAGCTCAAGTCCATGGTCGCGCGGGAGAAGGTAGTTGCGCCGCCGCAGCTGTTCGCGAGCTATCCCGAGGCGCTGGAGCCGTACGCGGAGCCTGGGTGAGGCGCAACGTCCGCGGTCTCGCGCACGCCGGCCGGTGGGCGTAGGTTCAAGTCGATGTCCGACCTTCAGACCCGCCTCCAAGAGGCGCTCGGCGACGCGTATCAGATCGAACGGGAGCTGGGTGGCGGAGGAATGTCGCGCGTGTTCGTCGCGCGCGAGCGTGCGCTCGGCCGACTCGTCGTGATCAAGGTGCTGCCGCCCGAGATGGCGGCGGCAGTCAACATCGAGCGGTTCAGGCGCGAGATCCAGCTCGCCGCGTCGCTGCAGCATCCGCACATCGTGCCGGTGCACGCGGCTTCGCAGGTGGACGACCTCTTCTACTATACGATGCCGCTGGTCGAGGGCGAGTCGCTGCGCGCGAAGCTCGCGCGCGAGGGACAGCTCCCGATCGGTGATGCGATTCGCATCCTCATCGATGTCACCGACGGGCTGGCGTACGCGCATGCACACGGCGTCGTGCATCGCGACATCAAGCCGGACAACATCCTCATTTCCGGGCACCACGCCGTGGTCACGGACTTCGGCGTCGCCAAGGCCGTGAGCGCAGCGACCGGTGAGACCTCGCTCACATCGATTGGCGTCGCGCTCGGCACTCCGGCGTACATGGCGCCCGAGCAGGCGGCGGCGGATCCACTCGTGGATCACCGCGCCGATCTGTACGCGGTTGGCGCGATGGCGTACGAAATGCTCGCCGGGCGGCCACCGTTCAGCGGGATGTCGTCGCAGCAGGTGCTCGCCGCGCACATGACTATAGTGCCGGCGCCGGTCGCATCGCTCCGACCGTCTGTACCGCCCGCGCTCAACGCGCTGATCATGCGCTGCCTTGAAAAGACGCCGGCGGACCGCGTGCAGCACGCCAGCGATCTGCTCGGCACGTTGCAGTCCATGGCGACGCCCACCGGCGGCACAGCACCCACGAGCGCGACGCCCGCGATGACTTCGGGCGCCGCGGAGGCGTTCCGGCGCTCGCATCCGCTTCGCGTGGCGATGCTCTTCGGGCTCGCGTCCGTCGCGGTACTCGCGACTGTCGTCATCCTGCGCAATTCGCTTGGCCTTCCCAACTGGGTGCTTGCGAGCGCAGTGATCGTACTGCTGCTCAACCTTCCCATCATTCTCGGCGCCGCGCGTATGGAGCGCGAGCGCATCGCCGCGGCAACCACAGGCACGCAGCTTCCGCCGCCCTCCGGAATTGGGCGGCTGTTCACGTATCGCCGATCGATCCTGACCGGCGCGATCTCCTTCGGTGTGCTCGGGCTCGCAGTGATCGCGTACACCGTGATGCGACTCAGCGGTATCGGCCCGTTCGGAACGTTGCAGGCGAAGGGGCTCATCAAAGACAAGCAGCCGATCCTGCTCGCGGAGTTCGAGAGTCGCTCGAGTGACACGACGCTCGCGCCGACACTCACGGAGGCGCTGCGCGTCGATCTTTCGCAGTCGCCTTCGGTGAAGCTCGTGCAGCCGCAGGAAGTCGCGGATGCGCTCACGCGCATGCAGCGCCCGCATGGTGCGATTCTCACCCCCGAGCTGGCCCGCGAGATCGCGCAGCGCGAGGGAATCCCCGCGGTCGTCGTCGGCGAGATCGATCCTGTCGGCAAGAGCTACGTGGTTGCGGCAAAGGTCATCTCGGCATCGACTGGCGCTGTACTCACGGCGCAGCGCGAAACCGCCGCAAGTGACGCGGAGCTGATTCCGGCTCTCGACCGTTTGTCGCGGTCGCTGCGCGAGCGCATTGGCGAATCGCTCGTGAGCATTCGTGCCGATGAGCCGCTCGAGCGCGTATCCACCTCCTCGCTCGAGGCGCTGCGCCGCTACACACAAGGCATTCGACTCGAGAATGTCGGAAAGTCTGAGCAGGCCGCTCAGTCCCTGCGTGAAGCCACGGAGATCGACTCCGGATTCGCAATGGCCTGGCGCAAGCTCGCGGTGGTCCTGGCGAATACCAGCGCTCCGTTCTCTGTTGTCGCAGATGCGTCGACACGCGCCTACAAGCACCGTGACCGGCTGTCGGATCTGGAACGCCAGGCGACGATCGCCTGGTATTTCAGCACAGTGGAGCTCGATCGGGAAAAGACTACCTCCGCCTATCGCGCGATGCTCGCCATCAATCCGGATGACCAGATCGCGCTGAACAATCTCTCGCAGACGCTATTCGACCGTCACCAGTACGCCGAGGCCGAGAGCCTCGCGGTGCACTGCATGGATGTGGGAAGCAGCACGACATGCCCGTTTCACGCACTGCGAAATCAGATGGTGCAGGCGAAGTTCGTCGCCGCCGAGTCGACAGTGGCTCGATGGGCACGCGTGTCGCCACAGGATCCCAATATGAAGCGCGCGCGCTTCGGCATCGCTGCCGCACGTGGGGACTATCCGACCGCACAGCGCTCTCTCCAGGAGATGCAGACGAACGGTCCGAGCACGCCGTACTGGAGACAGCAGGACGCGATGGACGCGGCGGCACTGTATGCCGTGCAGGGGAAGGTCGCACAGGCGGAAGCCCAGTACCGCACGGCGGCTCAAATAGCCGAGTCGCGCGGCTCGCTGGCCGACTATTTCTTCGCGAATAGCTCATTAGCACTTCTGGAATTGCGTCAGAGAAACGGGCCGGATCAGGCGGTGGCGGTGCTCGCATCTGCGCTCTCGAAACATCCGCTGTCCACGATCGATTCGGTGGACCGTCCGTATCTGCAGCTCGCGAGCGCGTATGCAGTAGCCGGCAAGCCGGAAGAGAGCGAGCGTTTGCTGGCCGAGTATGGGCGAGTGACCCCGGCTGGGCTCCAGACGGAGGATCCAGCGCGCTTCGGAGTTCTCGGTGACATCGCAAGTGCACGCGCTCGCTACGCTGACGCGGTCGCCGCCTACAAGTCCGAGCGCGAGCTCAATGGAATACCCCAGGTCGACGAATTCCAGTTGGCGGAAGCATTCGCGAAAGCCGGTCAGACGGACTCCGCGCGCGTCTACTACGAAGCGTTCATTAAAACCGGCGGCCCGTATCGGGTGCTCAGCGATGCCTTCTGGCTCGCCGCATCGTATCAGCGGCTCGGTGAGCTCTACGAGGCGCAGGGCGACCGGCAGAAGGCCACTCAGAACTACCTCAAGCTCGCGGACCTGTGGAAGGATGCGGATCCGGAGCTGCAGCCCATCGTGAAGGACGCGCATGCGCGCGTGGCCCGTCTGAGCGCGGAGCACTGACCGGCCTTAACTTTCGGTCGTGTCCGCTCCATCCCGTCGTGTGCTTCTCGCCGACGCCGACGCGTTCTACGTCGCCGTCGCGCGCCTCGTCGATCCGGAGGGCGCGGGGAAGGCGCCGCTCCTGATCGTGGGCGGATCGCGCGAGAGCCGCGGTGTCGTGTGCTCCGCCTCGTACGAGACGCGCAAATTCGGCGTGCGCTCAGCGATGCCCACGGCGCAGGCGCTCAAGCTCTGCCCGCAGGCGATGTGCGTGCCCGTGCCGCGCGGCGCGTGCTCGCGGAAGAGCGCGGAGATTCGGCGAGTGCTGCAGCGCTTCACGCCAGTGGTGGAGGGCGCGAGCATAGACGAGTGGTATCTCGACCTCGCCGGCACTGAGCGGCTCTACGACGACGAGCCGCTGGAGCGCACCGCCCATCGCATCCGCGACGCCGTGCGCGCGGAGACCAGTCTCTCCATCTCGATCGGCGGCGGAACGAACAAGCTCGTCGCGAAGATGGCGGTGGAAGTGGCGAAGCCGAAGCCGGGAAACACCGCGAGCGGTGTGCACATCGTCGCGCCGGGTGATGAGGCAACTTTTCTCAAGCGATTCCTGCTGGCCGAAATTCCGCTGGTGGGACCGAAGTTCCAGAACAGGCTCGAGCGCGCGGGGCTGCGCACGGTGAACAATGTGCTCGAGCATCCGCTTCCGGAGCTCGTGCGATGGTTCGGCGAGCGCGAGGGGCAGTGGCTGTGGGATCGCGTACGCGGCATCGACAGCGGCGAGGTCGAGGGCCACGGCGATCAGAAGAGCATGAGTCGCGAAGAGACGTTCTCGGTGGACATCAACGACAATGCGGCGCTCGAGCGCGAGCTGTTCGCGCTCGTCTCCCGTGTCGCATCCGACATGCGCACGGAGCTGCTCTCCGCGCGCACGATTCGCGTGAAGATCAAAGATGCGGACTTTCGCATCCGTCAGGCCGGGCGCACGCTCCCTGACGCGGTGGTGTCCGACCGGGTGATCTACGGCGTTGCGCGCGAGCTGCTGCACACCCTTCGCTCGCGCCGGCGCACGGCCGCACGGTTGATCGGGATCGCGCTCTCGTCGCTCGTGACGAACCCGGAGCCGCCGCAGCTCGCGCTGTTCGAGGAGCGGAGCGCGTCGCTGGAGACGGAGCGCGACCGGACGGTTGCGCGCACGATGGATGTGGTGCGCCGCAAGTTCGGCCAGGATGCGATCACCGCGGCGCGGCTGAGCAGGCACGACGACGACTAGATCATTGGGCGCTCGCCACGAACACGCACAACCGCGTGAATATTCCGTTAAAAGCGCGCCGCCGCACTTTTTTCGGAGTCGCCACCGATGATCTTGAGACGTATGGCGCTGGCTGTCGTGTGCGCCGGGATGCGGTATGCCTGAGCGGTCGACGGTTCCTGGCGACGGCGAACGGCGACTGCCCTCGGTCCTCATCGTGGACGATGAGCCCAAGATCCGTAGCGCGGTGCGCCAGGCGCTCGAACGCGAGGTAGAAGCCGTGCTCGAAGCATCGAACGGACGTGACGCGATCTCGATAGCCGAGCAGATGCGGCCGGGACTCGTGATCATCGATCTGGGACTTCCGGACATGGAAGGGATCGACGTGACGCGAACGATTCGCGAGTGGTCGAGCGTGCCGATACTCGTGTTGTCGGCACGCACGGGCGAGCAGGAAAAGGCAGCGCTGCTCGAGGCCGGCGCCGACGACTACATCGCCAAGCCGTTCAGCCCTGTCGAGCTCCGCGCCCGCGTGCGCGCGGCCGTGCGACGCTCGCAGATGGTGCCGCTGCCGGGCTCCGATGCGCCCATCGTCATCGGCGATCTCGTGATCGACACCGCGCGCCGCGTGGTGACTAGCGCCGGCGTCGATGTGCATCTCGACGCCCACCGAGTGGGGATTGCTGCGCGTGCTGATCGCGAACGCCGGCAGGCCCGTGACGCACGCGCGGCTGTTCAACGCCGTGTGGGGCCAGGCTTCCGGAGACGCGCAGCTCTATCTCCGCGTGTACGTGGCGCACTTGCGTCGCAAGCTCGAGCGCGATTCGTATCGTCCGCGCCTGATCATTACGGAACCGGGCGTGGGGTATCGCTTCGTGCTTCCCACGTGAGCGCCATGAACACATCGCCGGGCCCGGTGTTGCCCGTGGGTCGCGTGCAGCGCTGGATCGTCGCGTTCGTCGTGCTGTTCGCGCTCACCGGTGCGATGCTGCTCGTTCGCGCCGATCTGGAGAAGGTGCACGTCGCGCTGCTCTTTCTGCTCGTCGTCCTTCTGGGCAGCGCTGCCGACGGGAGCGCGCTGGGGCTCGCGCTGGCGGGGCTGGCCTTCTTCCTGTTCGACTGGTTCTTCCTCCCGCCATACAACACGCTCGGCCTCACGAATCCGCTCGATTGGCTCGTGCTTGGCTCCTTCCTGGTCACGAGCGTCGTGGCTGCGCAACTGCTCGCACGCGCGCAGGGGCGCACGGAGGAGGCGCGTGCGCGCACCCTCGAGGTGGAGCGATTCTCCACGCTGGGTGCGGAGACGCTCAACGCGGCGGAGCCGGAGCAGGCGCTCGCGGCGATCGCGGAAGTGATCCGCGCGACGCTGGGCGTGGACAGCTGCGACATCTACGTGCATCGCGGCGACCGATCCGACTTGCAACTGCTCGCGCACTCGGGCGCACCGGTGCCGCCGACTTCCGGCTCGCCGGCGCAAGCGGGAAGTCTCCTGGCATGGGTGAGCGACAGGAGCGAGATCGCGATCGAGCGTCCCGATGGGACGATGGGCGTGGGCAGCTCGACGGATGGAACGGTAGACGCATCGCGCGAGAAGGGGGAGGGCGGCTGGTTGCTCCCGTGGGGAGACATCGCGGACGCGCGCGCGATCGCGATCCCGCTGATGGTACGCGGGCGGTCGGTTGGCGTGCTGCGCGTGGCGAACGAGCCGCATGTTGATCTGGCGCCGGGCCAGCGGGAGTTCCTGAACGCGCTGTCGTACTACGCGGCACTCGGAGTGGAGCGCGTGCAGCTCACCGCGGACGCGTCGCACACTGCCGCGCTGCGCGAGACGGACCGGCTCAAGAACGCGCTGCTTGCCTCGGTGTCGCACGACCTTCGTACGCCGCTCACCACCGTGAAGGCGCTCGCGCACACGATCGCGGAGCGCGGTGCGGCGCCGGGCAATGCGAACGCAACATCGATCGTGGAGGAGGCAGACCGGCTCACATCGCTCGTGACGGACCTGCTCGACTACTCGCGTCTCACGGGCGGCGCGCTGCAGCTCACGCCCGAGATCGAGAGCGCGGAGGATCTGATTGGCGCGGCGCTCGCGCAGGCGCGCGGCGTGCTTGGCTCGCGCCCGGTGCACGTCTTCGACGACGATACGAAGACGATCTTCTTCGGCCGATTCGATCTCGTGCACTCGGTGCGCGCGATCGTGAATCTCCTGGAGAATGCAGTGAAGTACAGCGCACCCGACACGTCAATTGAGATCGGCGTGCGTCGCGACGATCGCGATCTCGTGATCTCGGTCGCCGATCGCGGCATCGGCGTCTCGCCTGATGAGCGCGAGCGCATCTTCGAGCCGTTCCACCGAGCCGCCGGTGCGCAGCGTTCAGCTCAGGGCGCAGGACTCGGCCTGGCGATCTCACGCGGCTTGGCGACGGCCCAGGGCGGCAACGTGACGTACGAGCCTCGCACGGGAGGGGGAAGCGTGTTCTCCCTGCGACTTCCGGCGGCTGCCGAGCCTCAGCTGGTGGGGGAGTAGGAAGGGCAGCACGCGAGGTACGGCAACCGCGTACGCGAATGACACGAATTGAAACGAATCGAAACCGACGCGGAGAGAGGACATCCCGCGTCGGTTTTCTTGTTGTTACTAACCCCCAGCGCCTCGTCCCATCCGTTCTTGTCCGTTCCAATCCGTTCTTGTGGCTGTTCAAATCAGTCGATCTTCCACTCGCTCAGCACCGGATCGCTCCCCCCGCCGCTTTAACAAACTTTTCACGCCCACCAGCCGCGATGTTAATGCGGCTTTAACGCCTCCATCCCTACCCTTTCTCTGTCGAGCCAACAGAGGTGGCGAATGGGGGACGTGATCTATGTGGCGGTCGTCGTGGCGTTCTTTGCCTTGATGCTCGCGTACATCAAGGGATGTGTCGCGCTCGGGCAGGAAGAGGCGAGCGATGCGGAGCGCGCATGAGTGCCGACGCGCTGATCGCCTCCATCACCTGCGTCGCGCTGCTCGTGTATCTCGGATACACGCTGCTGCGCCCCGAGCGGTTCTGACATGACCGCCAACGGCTGGCTGCAGATCCTCTTCTACTCCGTCGTGCTGCTCGCGCTCACGAAGCCAATGGGGCTCTACGTGCTCAACGTATACGACGGCTCCTTTCGTGGGCTCGCGCGCCGTCGAGCGCGTGATCTATCGCATCTGCGGAGTCGATGCCGATGAGGACCAGCACTGGACTCGCTACGCGAGCGCCGTGCTGCTCTTCAGCGCCGTGTCGCTGCTCGTCACCTACGTTGCGCTCCGGCTGCAGCACCTGCTGCCGCTCAACCCCGCGCATCGCGACGCCGTCCCCGACCGGCAGGCATTCGAGACAGCTGCATCGTTCACGACGAACACCAACTGGCAGTCGTACAGCGGCGAGACGACGATGTCGTACTTCTCGCAGATGACGCAGCTCACCTTCCACAACTTCGCATCCGCAGCGGCCGGGATGGGCGCGGCCGTCGCGCTCGCACGCGGAGTCTCGCGCAGAAGCGCCGGACGCATCGGCAACTTCTGGGTCGATCTCATGCGCGGCACGCTATACGTATTCCTCCCGCTGTCCTTCGTGCTCGCCTTGGTCTTCGTGCAGCAGGGAGTGATCCAGAACTTTCACGCGTACGTCACCGCGACGACGCTCGAAGGCGCGAAGCAGGTGCTCGCGATGGGTCCCGTCGCCAGCCAGGAAGCGATCAAGCAGATCGGCACCAACGGCGGCGGCTTCTTCAATGCGAACTCCGCGCATCCATTCGAGAATCCCGACACCGCTCACGAACTTCCTTCAGATTCTCGCGATCTTCATCATCCCCGCCGGGCTCGTGTACGCATACGGACGGATGGTGAAGAACGTACGCCATGGCTGGGCGATCTGGGCCGCGATGTACGTGATGTTCTTCGGCGGCGTGACGACGGCCTACTGGGCGGAGGCGCGCGGGAATCCGATCCACGCGTCGCGTGGTGTCGACATCGTCGCGACCGCCGCGAATCCCGGCGGCAACATGGAAGGGAAGGAGGTGCGATTCGGCATCGCGAACTCTGCCCTCTACGCGACCATCACGACCGACGCCTCGTGTGGCTGCGTCAACGCCATGCACGACTCCTTCACGCCGCATCGGCGGACTCGTGCCGATGGTGAACATCCAGCTGGGCGAAGTGATCTACGGCGGCGTCGGCGCGGGGCTCTACGGGATGATCGTGATGATCGTGATCACCGTCTTCATCGCTGGGCTCATGGTCGGTCGCACACCCGAGTACCTCGGCAAGAAGATCCAGAGCCGCGAGGTGCGGATGGCGATGCTCTACGTCCTCATCTTCCCCGCGACCATTCTCTCCTCTCGGCGGCCACCGTGCTGCTCCCGGCCGGACTCAAAGGATTGAACAACGCCGGTCCGCACGGCTTCTCCGAGATCCTCTACGCGTTCTCCTCGACCGTCGCGAACAACGGAAGCGCGTTCGCCGGTCTCACGGGTGGCAGCTACTACTACAACACGACGCTCGGCATGGCGACGCTGATCGGCCGCTTCGCGATGCACGTGCCGATGTTCGCGCTCGCGGGCTTTCTCTCCGAGCGCAAGCAGGTGCCCGAAACCGCAGGCACCTTTCCGGTGACGACGCCGCTTTTCGTCGTGCTGCTCATCGGCGTGATCCTCATCGTCGGCGCGCTCACCTTCTTCCCCGCGCTCGCGCTCGGCCCGATAGTCGAGCACCTCCTGATGCACGCGGGAAGACTCTTCTAGCCATGGCCACGCAGAAACGGCCCCTGTTCGATCCGCACATCGTGCGACAGCGCGCTCGCCGACTCGTTCGTCAAGCTCGATCCGCGGCGCATGGTTCGGAACCCGGTGATGTTCGTCGTGCTCGTCGGGAGCGTGCTCACCACGCTCGTACTCGCCCGCGACATCGTGCAGCATCGCGACGGACACAGGCTTCACGCTGCAGATCGCGATCTGGCTCTGGTTCACCGTGCTCTTCGCGAATTTCGCGGAGGCAATGGCCGAAGGACGCGGCAAGGCGCAGGCGGCGACGCTGCGCAAGGCGCGCACGCAGACCATGGCGAAGCGCCTCTCGGCTGCTGGCGACGAACGCGTCGGCGCTCGCGCCCAGAGTGAGCTGCGCAAGGGCGACCTCGTGCTGTGCGAGCCGGGCGATCGTGATTCCCGGTGACGGCGAAGTCGTGGAGGGCGTCGCGTCAGTGGACGAATCGGCGATCACCGGCGAGTCTGCGCCCGTCGTTCGCGAGTCCGGCGGCGATCGGTCCGCGGTCACGGGCGGGACGAAGGTGCTCTCCGATTATCTCGTCATTCGCATCACAGCCAATCCCGGCGAGACGTTCCTCGACCGCATGATCGCCCTCGTCGAAGGGCGCGTCGCGGCAGAAGACGCCGAACGAGATCGCGCTCACGATTTTGCTCTCCGGGCTGACGATCGTCTTTCTCTTCGCTGTCGCCACACTGCAGCCATTCGCGATCTACTCGGGCGGGCCGGTATCGATCCCGGTGCTGATCGCGCTGCTCGTCTGCCTGATCCCGACGACCATCGGCGGGCTTCTCTCCGCCATCGGCATCGCGGGAATGGATCGGATGATCCAGCAGAACGTGATCGCGATGTCCGGGCGCGCGGTGGAAGCCGCCGGCGACGTAAACACGCTGCTGCTCGACAAGACCGGCACCATCACGCTCGGCAATCGGCAGGCGGTGGAGTTCATCCCCCTGCTGGGCGTCACGATCGAGCGACTCGCGGATCGCGCACAGCTCGCATCGCTTCCCGACGAGACGCCCGAGGGACGGAGTGTAGTCGTGCTCGCGAAGGAGAAGTACAACCTGCGAGGGCGCCCGGTCGGCGAGAACGACCAGCACGAGACGATCGAGTTCATTCCCTTCTCGGCCACGACGCGCATGAGTGGCGTGAATGTCGGCGCGCTGCAGCTCCGCAAAGGCGCCGGCGATTCCGTGTCGCGGTGGGTGACGGAGAACAACGGCACCGTGCCGGCGGATCTGGCCGAGCACGTGAAGCGCATCGCGTCGCAGGGGGGAACGCCGCTCGTGGTGGCGGAGCGCGAGAACGGTCGCGCGCATGCACTCGGCGTGATCTACCTCAAGGATGTCGTGAAAGGTGGAATGCGCGAGCGCTTCGATCGGCTGCGTGCGATGGGGATTCGCACCGTGATGATCACGGGCGACAACCCGCTCACCGCGGCGTCGATCGCGCGCGAGGCGGGCGTCGATGACTTCCTCGCCGAAGCGAAGCCCGAAGACAAAATGGCTCTCATCAAGCGAGAGCAGTCGGGCGGCAAGCTCGTCGCGATGACGGGGGATGGCACCAACGACGCGCCAGCGCTCGCCCAGGCGGATGTTGGCGTCGCGATGAACACGGGGACGCAGGCAGCGAAGGAAGCGGGGAACATGATCGACCTGGACTCGAACCCGACGAAGCTCATCGAGGTCGTCGAGATCGGGAAACAGCTGCTGATGACGCGCGGCGCGCTGACGACGTTCTCGATCGCAAACGATGTCGCGAAATACTTCGCCATCATCCCCGCGATGTTCGTCGTGACCTTCCCGGCACTGCAGGCGCTCAACGTGATGCGCCTCCACTCGCCAGAGTCGGCGATTCTGGCAAGCGTGATCTTCAACGCGCTCATCATCATCGCGCTCATCCCGCTCGCGCTGCGCGGTGTACGCTATCGCCCCGCGCCCGCGACCGTGATCCTGCGCCGCAACCTCCTGGTGTACGGCGTTGGCGGGCTCGTGGTGCCGTTCATTGGCATCAAGCTCATCGATGTGCTGCTCGTCTCACTCCACTTCGTCTGAAGGCGATCCTCATGCTCCGCAAACAGCTCTGGCCCGCCCTCGCGATGACGATCGTGCTCATGATCATCACGGGCGGCATTTATCCCGGTGTGGTCACGGTCTTCGCGCAGTTGCTCTTTCCGCGTCAGGCGAACGGCTCGCTCATCGAGTCGACGAGAGGACAGATCGTTGGGAGCGGCTTGATCGGACAGAGCTTCGCGCGCGCAGAGTACTTTCATTCGCGCCCGTCCGCAGCCGGGAATGGCTACGACGATACGGCATCGTCGGGCACCAACAAGGGCCCCACGGACCTCAAGCTCGCGGACACGCTGATCGCGCAGGCCGTCGACAGTGCGGTCGCGCTGGATGGCGCCGTGCGCGGCACGGTGCCGTCTGACATGGCGACCTCCTCGGCATCGGGGCTCGATCCCGACATCTCGCCGGCGAACGCCGCGCTGCAGAGCGCGCGCGTAGCACGCGCACGCGGCGTGAGCGAGACGGAAATGCAGGCGCTCGTCGCCAGCCACACGCAGGAGCGGCAGCTCGGCTTCCTCGGCGAGCCGCGTGTGAACGTGCTCTCACTAAACCTCGCGCTCGACTCGGCGTTTGGCCGAGCGAGTGCGAGCGCGCCGGCGAAGTGAGCGTCGGCTCTATGTCTGACAATTCCTCGATTCACCGGAGCTAGTCGTGCATACTACATCCCGAATTTGCGCTCTGTTGCTCTTGCTCCCCGCTGGCTTGCGGGCACAGAGCGCGGACACGAGCGTCAAAGTCACGTTCGGCGCGTTCATCGATGGGTATTACGCGTACGACTTCGATCGCCCACCGGCCATCGATCGCGCGTACACCACACAGCCCGCGCGCCACAACGAGTTCAACATCAATCTTGCGGACGTCGAGGTGAAGCTCGACGGCTCGCGCGTGCACGGGCGTCTCGCGCTGCAGGCCGGAACCTCGGTACAATCCAACTACGCCGGTGAGCCGACCATTGGCGCCGTGAGCGGCTCGTCGCTGAGCAGACACATCCAGGAGGCGTTCGCCGGCTACAAGGTAGCGAACAGTCTCTGGATCGATGGTGGCATCTTCTTCTCGCACATCGGCAACGAGAGCTGGGTCTCCCGCGACAACTGGACATATTCGCGGTCATTCGTCGCGGACTTCACGCCGTACTACGAAACGGGCGTGCGCGCTGTCTGGCAGGCCACGCCCGCGCTCACGGTCACCGGTGTGGTCGTGAACGGCTGGCAGAACATCTCGGAAACCAACTCCGACAAGGCGGTCGGAGTGAGGCTCGACTATGCGATCTCGCCTGCGGTGACGGTGAGCTACGACAACTTCATCGGCAACGAGCAGCCCGACTCGGTGCCGTCGCGGTTGCGCATCTTCAACGAGGCGCTGCTCAAGGCGCAGGTGAGCAGTGCGTTCGGCATCGAGCTCACGGCAGATTATGGGCTGCAACGCCGCGCGAGTGGCAGCGGCAACGACGCGTTTTACATCGGCGCCATAGTGGCGCGGTACGCGCTCGATCCCAAGGTCGCCCTGAACGGACGCGTCGAATACTTCAGCGACCGGAACGGCATCCTTACGACTGTGCCCACAGGCGCGGACGGCTTTCGAACCGGGGGCGCGTCAATCGGCGTGGATGTCGTCCCTCAGCCGCGCTTGCTCTGGCGCACCGAGCTACGTGGCTTCACGGCACGCGACCGCGTCTTCCCCGACCGCTCGGCGGTCAATCCATTATCGAAGAGTGATGGCTTCGTCGTGACCTCGCTCGCGCTCACCATCTAAGGAATGTGACCGCCGACTCTCTTGCTACGGACCATGATGACTTCCTGCAGCTCGTGCGCCAGCGCGCGCGGGGGAAGCTCAAGGTGTACATCGGCTCCGCAGCAGGCGTGGGCAAGACGTATCGCATGCTCACCGAAGCGCACGAGCTGCGCGCACGCGGCGTCGATGCCGTGATCGGTTTTGTCGAGACACACGCGCGTGCGGACACCGAGGCGCAGGTGAGAGATCTCGAGGTCGTGCCACGCAAGATCGTGGAATATCGCGGTGTGAATCTCTCCGAGATGAACGTCGACGCGATCCTCGCGCGCCGTCCGGAGGTAGCGGTCGTCGACGAGCTCGCGCACACGAACCTTCCGGGCTCGAAGCATCGCAAGCGGTGGGAAGACGTGCTCGAGCTGCTCGACGCGGGCATCAACGTCATCTCCGCCGTGAACGTGCAGCATCTCGAATCGCTCAACGACGTCGTGCAGCGCACGCTCGGCGTCGCCGTTCGCGAAACGGTGCCCGACTGGGTAGTGGCGCGCGCCGATCAGGTGATCAACATCGATCTGTCCGCCGAGGATCTGCGCCAACGTCTCGTCGACGGCAAGATCTACGATCGCACCAAGGTGCCAGCGGCGCTCGAAAACTTCTTCACGCAGGAGAATCTGTCGACGCTCCGCGAGCTCGCCCTGCGCGAGGTGGCGAGCTCCGTGGACCGCACGCGCGAGTATCTCGTGCAGCGCGAGGCCGAGTCGTTCGCGCCGAGCACGAGCGCGCCGAAGACAGCGGATCGCATTCTCGTCGCGATGTCGAGCGACATGCCTCGCACGGCGTCGCTGCTCCGCAAGGCGAGCCGGATCGCCGGGCGTCTCAACTCCGACTGGTACTGCGTGTACGTCCAGACTCCCCAAGAGCGTGCCGACAAGATCGATTCGTCTGTGCAGCGCCGACTCGTGGAGAACATTCAAATGGCCCAGAACCTGGGCGCAGAGGTGGTGAAGCTCGAGGGGGTGGACGTCGCGAGTACGATCCTGCGTTTCGCGGAGCAGAAAGGCGTGTCGCTCATCATCGCCGGCCAAAGCACGCGCTCACGCTGGCACAAGCTCCGCCACGGATCGGTAGTCGCGACACTCGTCGACAATCCGGGCGGCCTCAATGTGCTGGTCGTGTCGTTTGCGGAGTCGACGAATGGTCAGCGACGCAACTCCGGCTCTCCCGAATGACGTGCGCAGGATGAAGGTCGGCCAGCGCCTCTTCCTCGCGGTGCTCCCCGCGGTACTCGGGCTCGTGCTCGTGGCCGCGCTCGCGTACTGGGGACGCTACGCGCACACGGCGCCGGAGCTCGTGGTCGTGCTCGCCGCAATCGCCGCGCTGCTGTCGCTCATCGTGAGCTGGCGTAACACGCGCTACGTGGTCAACCGCGTGGAGCGACTCGCCGGCCGCGGCGCAGCGGACAGCGATGAGCTCGACTACATCGAAGCCACTGTCGCGGGGCTCAGCGGCGAGCTGACGCGAACACGTGAGGAGGCGCTCCGGCGCGAGCGCGAGGCCGAGGCTCGCGCGGGGGAATTGGAGGCGGTCACTGAAGCACTCACCGCGCGCTTCGCGGCGCGCGCGCAGGAGGCACAGCTCCCGCTCCACATTCTCCTCTCCAGCCCGTTCGGCGCCCTCAACGAAAACCAGGAAGAAATGCTCGGCGCCGCCATGTCCGCGGTGGATGCAATCGACGGCGAGGTGCGCGATCTCCAGAAGCTGTTGCAGCTGCACAGAGGCGAGCTTTCGATCGTGGCGCAGCCCACGAATCTCACCGAGCTGCTGCGTCCGACGCTCGCGATCGCGGCCGCGCGCGCAGAGAGGGCGCAGGTCCAGCTTCGCTCCTCGATCTCCGACACGGCGCCGCGCGTCATCGTGGATGCCGTGCTCGCACAGGAGGCGCTGACAGCGATTCTTGCCAATGCCATCGCGCATACGGGCTTGGGCGGCGAGGTTCGCGTGAGCGCGGCGGAGGGTGAGCGTGGTCGCGTGTGCATCACCATTGTGCGCACCCCGGTATCGGGCAATGTCGACGGAGCTGCACCGCTCGAGATGCGCCTCGCGCAGCGGCTGCTGGAGGCGCAGCGATGCACGATGGCGGCAAATGGCGCGGAGACGATCATTGAGCTTCCGTCCGAAACGACGTCGCACGTCGAGAGGTAGCTCGCGCGTGCGCATCGACCAGATCGCCTCCTCCTACACGATCTCCTTCTTCTCCGGCTCCATCAACAGCATCTCGCGCGTCATGCGCATGTCCTCATCGAGCGACTCGTCGAGCTGCTCATCGTAGTCGAAGCGGTCGCGCAGCCGGATGGCGTTGCCCAGGTGAAACGGCACTGCCGTGACGACCACGTTTGGCTTGAAGAGAAACGCGGTGCGGATGTAGAGCGCCGTCTTGTTGTGAAGGAAGTGCTCCCACCAATGCCGCGGCACGATCTCCGGCACGACAACGGTCACGAGCTCGCCGGGTGCATCGCGCCGCAGGTTCTCGACGTACTCGACCAGCGGACGCAGCACGGAGCGATACGGCGACGGCACGATGACCAGGTCGATGCCCACGTCCCACGCATCCCAGTCCGTCCGCAGCTGCTCCGTGGCGCCCGGATCGAGATCGAATGTACGTCGCCCGCACGTCCGCGCTGATCATCGTGGCGTAGACGAGCGCGCCCGCCGTCGCCTTGGTGATCGCGTTGATCGGCACCACGACCGTGTGGTGGAGCGGAACGATCGGACTGTGCCCCACGAACTTCACTTCCTCCGCGAACGACAGATAGTGCGCGTGGATCGCGCGCAGGAGGAGGATGATGATCGGAATGAGCACGACGACGATCCACGCGCCCGACGTGAACTTGGTCGCGATCTGCACGATCGAAACGATGCCCGTCGCGATCGCGCCAAGTCCGTTCAGCACCGCTTTCCACTTCCACCCGGGCTCGCGCACCTTGAACCAGTGAACCACCATCCCCGCCTGGGACAGCGTGAAGCACACGAACACGCCGATCGCGTAGAGCGGGATGAGCGCCGTCGTCTGCGCCTTGAATATCCACACGAGCAGCATGGCGACGAGCGAGAGCGTCACGATGCCATTCGAGAACGCGAGCCTGTCCCCGCGCGCGGCGAGCTGGCGCGGCAGAAATCGCTCGCTCGCCAGAATGCTGGAGAGCCGCGGGAAATCCGCGAACGCGGTGTTCGCCGCGAGCACCAGGATCGCGAACGTCGCGTACTGGAAGATGAAATACACCTTCCCCATGCCGAAGATGTGCCGCCCGAGCTGGGAGAGCACCGTCTCCCGCACCGTGGGCATGACCGCGTATTCCTGCGCGAGCCAGCTCACCCCGAGGAAGAACACCGCGAGGATCGCCACCATCCAGCCGAGCGTCTTCGCCGCGTTGCGCGACGCAGGCGCGCGAAACGCGGTGATGCCGTTCGAGATCGCCTCCGTCCCCGTCATCGCGGAGCATCCTTCGGCGAAGCCGCGCATCATCAGATACAGGAACGCGAACGCGACGGGCGCACCCATCGCCGCGTGCTGCACCGAGACCGGATCGACGTGCGTCGCGCCCATCACGGGTGCAAGCTCGTGCCCCATCGACAGCCGGTAGAGTCCAACGCCAATGAGCGCGAGCATCATCGCGATGAACACGTACGTGGGAAGGCTGAACGCTGCCCCCGATTCACGCACGCCGCGCAAATTCACGATCATGAGCAGGAGAATCGCGCCGATGCAGATCGAGACACGGTACGACGTGAGCCCGGGATACGCCGACACGATCGCGGCCACGCCGCTCGAGATCGACACCGACACCGTGAGCACGTAATCCGTGAGCAGCGCCGCCGCCGCGACCAGCCCCGATCCGACGCCGAGGTTGTCCTTGGCAACGGTGAACGATCCTCCGCCACTCGGATACGCGAAGATCGTCTGTCGATACGAGAGCCCGACGAGCACGAGCAGCGCGACGATGACGACGGAGATCGGGAAGACGTACGAAGACGCGACCACGCCTGGAAGCACGGCGAGCACGAAGAGAATCTGCTCGGTCGCGTACGCAACGGACGAAATGGCGTCGGAGGACAGCACAGCGAGTGCCGTCGTCTTGCTGAGCTTCTCTTCGTCGAGCCGTTCAGAAGCGAGCGGGCGGCCGACGAGCAGCCGCTTGCTGCGCATGAGTAGTGAGGACATATCCTCCGGTTGATGCTACCGCGCCGCCAAGCACTCGGCAAGCAAAGACACGCTCATGCCGGCGGCTCGATCTGCGCGAGGTCCGTACGCGCGAACGCGCGCCCGAGCCACTTGATCACGAGCCACAGCTCGACAAGCGCGACGAACGCACCCACGGGCACTGCCGGAACGAAACTCCAGAGCAGCAATGTGTGCGATGACAGCACGTGCACTCCGGATGCGACGACCGTCGCCACGAACAGCGGCGGGATCAGCGCGACGAAGGTGATGATGAGAGAAAGAAAGATCGCGAGAACGTTCTGCCCCATCGCCTCAATGCCTGCTGCGCGACCATCACCGAGCCGCACCCATCCAGGGAAGAGAAGCGCGGCGCCGTTTGCAACGGTGAGCGCGATCGCGTTGAGCGTGGGAAGCGCGACGAGCGCGATCAGCACCGCAGGCGCCATAGGGACGAGCGGGCGCGTGTCGAACGTCGAGAGCAGCGCGGCAAGCGCGAGGAGCAGATACTGCATCATCGTGAGGATGAGCGTCGTGCTCGCAATCTCCGCCGCAACGATCGTCGAGCCTCGCAGCGGGTAGCTGCGCAGCTGGTCCAGCTGCAGCAGATCCTGCCTTAAGTCCGTGCGCACGAATCCGGGGCCGAGCACGACGAGCATCAGCATGGGGATCGCGCACAGCGTCTCGCCGATCTGCGCGAGATCGCTCCAGTCTCCCACCTCGGAGTACACGGCGGCGCCGATAATTGCTATCACGCACGCCAGGAGCGCGAGCGTCGTGAGCCTCAGCGCGCGCGTGTACGCGAGCACGTTCTTCCAGATGATCGCGACCGCCGGATGTCCCGTGGGAGCGAGCTTGAACCACGGCCGCGGCACCGCGCCCTCGTTCGGGATGGCCGGTCGCCGGCGCGTGCCGCGCAATGCCGCGGCCGCGCGCGCACGCTTCGCCGCGGCGTCCGCCGCCGCCTCCTCGAACGCGGCGTCCGTGCGTGTGACCCAGGGATAGTGCACCATCATGAGCGCGAGCGCGGGGAGGATCGCGGTCAGCCAATGCTTCGCACTGTCGGCGAACAGCGGCGCGACCAGCAGCCGGAACGGAAAGAGTATCGTCACGAGCGGCTGGCTCGTGACGAGCCGTTCAAGCGATTCGCGCCCGAGGCCGAGGTGGATCGCGGCGCGTACCTCCGGGATCGCGCGCACGAGTGACACGCCCACGATTGCGATCACCGCTGTGACGATCGCGATCGGCAGAGCATTGGCGCGCAGGCCGCGCCGTCCGTGCGCCACCGCGCTCGTGCGCACGAGCGAGGCACCCACCCGATGCAGATACAGCGTCGACAGAATGATCCAGAGCGAGATCGCCCGCATCCAGAACGGCAGCGTCGTTCCCCCTCGGCGCAGCAGCACCACCCAGATGATGACGCTGAACAGCACGAGCAGCTGCGCCTGCGCCACCTTGTACTTCACGAGCGCGGAGCGCGACAAGGGCGCGGGGAAGAGGAGCTGCACTTCGGCTTCCGAGAAGACGAGTGCGGGGCGATCGCTGCCGAACACCCAGCCACTCGCGATCGTGACGAAGATCGCGGCCGTGTAGATGAGCTGCCCGACCGCGCTCGAGGTGGATCCGGTGAGCGGGCTGGGCATGCGCGAGTTGAAGAGCAGCGCGCCGAAGTACATCACGCCGGCGAGCACCGCGAGCAGATAGCGCGGCCGCTTGAGTCGCGCGAGCTGGCCGCGCAAGCGATTGCGCGCGCTGTGCCAAAGCAGGTAGCGGAGTGCGTCGTTCACGTCGCGCGCGGCGCGTCCTCGTGCTCGCCCTCATCGATCAGGGCGAGAAAGACATCCTCGAGCGCGCGCCCCGCGAGGTGGGGACGCTGCTCGACGATGTCTGCGATCGTCCCGAGCGCGATGACGCGGCCGCGCTGCATCACGAGGAGCCGAGTGCACAGCTCTTCCACGAGATGCAGCAGGTGCGAGCTCAGGACGACGGCGGCGCCCGCACGTGCGCGCGCAGCAATCGTCGATTTCATCCGGCGCATGCCGGCGGGATCGAGCCCGGTGAGCGGCTCGTCGAGCAGGAGCGCAGACGGCGAGTGCAGGAGCCCGCATGCGATCGCGAGCTTCTGCCGCATCCCGCGTGAGAGCGCGGCGGGAAGCGCGCGCCGCTTGTCGAGAAGCTCCATCTCGAGCAGCAGCGGCTCGATGCGCGCGGGCGCATCGGCTACACCATAGAGGCGCCCGATGAATTGCAGGTGCTCCTCGACCGTGAGATGCTCGAAGAGCTGCGGCTCGTCGGGGATGAAAGCGAGGAGCGCCTTCGCGTGCTCCGGCGCGGTCGCGATGTCGAAGCCGCCCACGCGCACGGCTCCGCTCGTCGGGACGATGATCCCGGCGATACTGCGGAGCGTCGTGGTCTTCCCGGCGCCATTCGGGCCGACGAGGCCAAGGACCTCTCCGGGCGCGACGTTGAACGACAAGCCGCGCACCGCCTCGAAATCGCCGTACGTTTTGGTGAGGCGCTCGACGTCGATCACGCTGGCGACTCGATGGGATGCGACACGCGTGTGCTTCCTGTTGACGGACCGTGTACGGCGAAGACGAACGAGGAGGCTCAGCGAAAGATGATGAGTTCCGCGCGATTCGTAGGCTGGGGAGTGGCGATTGTCGTCGCGGCACTGTTGGTGGCGGGGATCGCGTGGTCAATTGGCTCCATCCTCGTCCGTTCGGTCAAGTCGCCCGTCGCTGCGGTCGTTCCTCCAGGCGAGGAGGTCACGCTCGTGAGCTCGGACGGAATCCGACTGGCTGCGACATACTGGCCTGGACGCGCGGATAACTCACCGGCGGTGTTGCTATTGCACGGGAACGGCGCGTCGCGGATGCAGACGGCGAGCAACGCTGCGTGGCTGGCCGCGCGCGGCTACGCCGCGCTGGCTATCGATTTTCGCGGAAGTGGCGCGTCTGACGCGGCTTCGCACAGCTTCGGGTTGTTCGAATCTCGAGACGCGCGCGCAGCATTCGATTGGCTGCGGCACCGGCAGCACGACGCACACGTGGGCGTCATCGGAATCTCCATGGGTGGCGCCGCCGCGCTCCTGGGAGATCACGGACCATTGCCGGCGGATGCGCTCGTTCTGCAGGGCGTCTATTCCGACATTCGCCACACCATCCGCAATCGGATGGCGTCGATGATGTCGCGTGCTCCGGCGGTGCTGTTCGAGCCGCTGTTGAGCTATCAATCCGGCGTGCGATTCGGCGTGTGGCCATCGCGACTCTCGCCGATCGACGCGCTGGCGCGCTACCGCGGTCCGGTGCTGGTGATCGGGGGTGGAAGCGATCCGTTCACGCCGCCCGACGAGACGCGGCGCGTAGAGGCCGCGGCGCAGGGAGAGCACGCCCTATGGCTGGTCCCCGGTGAGTCTCACGAAGGCGTCTCGGATTTGCACACCGACGAGTACCGCGCGCGACTTCTCACCTTCTTCGAGCATTCACTCGGCCCTCCCTGAGGCGATGTCCTGGAGCCGGGGTACTACTCCTGCACGGTGGGCCTCACACCTATCTTTCACATATGCGACTCTCCACCCGTCTCTCGATTGTCCCTGCCGCACTGCTCCTGGCCGGCGTGACCGCGTTCGCTCCCTCGCACCGTGCGTCGGCTGCCTTCCATGCCCACCTCGTGAGGGCCGAGCCGGCGGTGAACGATACGATTGCTTCGACGCCGAAGGCGGTGCGGCTCTGGTTTTCGGAGCCGGTGGAGCTGGGGCTCAGCCGCGTGAAGATCGTTCGCGTGGGCGGCGACACGGTGAAAACGGGCGGGCTGCGCCACGATGGCGATGCCGCAGCGACGGCCGCGCTGGATCTGGCAGCGTCAGCCACGGCTCCGGGCACCTATGTGGTGTCGTATCGCGTGGTTGCACGCGATGGGCACCCGACTTCCGGGAGCTACAACTTCGTGTTGAAAGGCGCGGGCGCGAAGTAAATCCCGAGAGCAGTAAGCTCAGTCACCGAGTGGTGACTGTGGCTTACGCGTCGAGTAGCGCCCGCGTGACTGCCGCAACCGTCTTCTCGATGCGGCGCCAGCCCGCTGGAGTCGAAGGATCCACCGTGGTTTGCGCCGAGTGCACGGTTTCGCCTGCCGCAGGGTCCCCTTCTCCCGCCTCTCGACCTGCGCGCAACGCGAATAACGTCAGCGCCGCGCTCAGGAACTCGAGCAGCGCCGGAAGATCGACATAGGGTGGCACTCGATATCGCTGTCGCAGCGACTCCACGATCTCCGTGTGGCGCTCTCTCCTCTGTGTGGCGACCGCACGCGCAAGCGGATTGTCGCCTTCGATCTCCGCGCCGCTGGCGCCCAGCATGAGCGCGCCGCTGGACAGCGCCGCCCACTCCTCGAGCGCGAGCGATTCCAGCGCGTCCGCCAGCGATTCCTCCCCCTCGCGCGCCTCCAGCGCCACCTTCGGCCACACCGCACGCTCGGCACCCACCGCCTCGAGCACGCCGTCCAGCCCACCGAAGTAACGGTAAATCAACACTTTATCGCAGCCGGCGGCTTGGGCGAGTGCGTTCACCCCGAAGCCGCCGACGCCGTGCTGTGCGACCAGCGTCGTTGCGCTTTCCAGAATCGCCGCGCGCGTGGCGTATCGATCTCTCGCCATGACCCCTCTCGTCACCATACGGTGACAATATATTGTCACCATTCGGTGACTCGCAAGTAGTAGTTCATCTTCCACCACTTAACGCGGTGACGGAACGCCCTGCACTACACTCGCGAACATTGGCGCATCGCTTGCACCTTTTCACCCGCAAGCGACTGCTTTTCTCGAGTCGTGCTGGTTAATTATGATGTACCCCCCTCGCCAAGCGTGCGGCACAATCGAGCGCGCGCGCCTGCGTGGGATTCTCGCCACACCGAGTGCTCAATGCGTGCTGCACGTCATTCAGTCCTGACGCTCTTCCTCTCCGCCGTCACGTGCGTCGTTGCGCTGTCGTGCGGCAGTGATTCAACCGGCCCCGGAGGCGGCAGCAACGGCGTTACCGTCACGCCGGACACCGCCTCGGTCGTGGTCGGCTCCACGGTCACCCTCCATGCAGCCCTTACCGGCGGTGGAAGCGGCACCTTCTTCTGGAGTTCCCAGGACACATCGATTGCCACCGTCTCCGGCACCGGCGTAGTGACCGCGGTCAAGCTCGGCTCCGTGCGCATCGCCGCGAGCTCCGGCGGAAAGTCCGGTGTCGCAGAGATCACCGTCATCCCGCCCAGTGTCGCCTCGGTACACATGAATCCGCCGAGCGCCGTGATCAGTGTGGGAGGGACGGTTCACTTGCAGGCGCAGCCGCTCGACGCGAACGGCAACGTGCTCACGGATCGCACCGTCACATGGGCTTCATCGAACGAGTCCGTCGCCACCGTCGACAACACGGGGCTCGTCACCGGCGTCGCCGTCGGTGCAGACACGATCACCGCCACCAGCGAAGGGAAGACCGGCATCGTCGGCATCGCGGTGACGTCCGCGGTGCCCGCGAGCATTGCCGTCGCACCGACGTCGGTGAGCATCACCACCGGTCAGACGTCGCAGCTCACCGCGACCGTGAAGGATGCAAACGGCACCGTGATCGCAGGCGCGCCCGTCTCGTGGAGCGTCGATCACTCGAACATCGCAATCGTTTCGTCGACGGGACTCGTCACCGGCCAGTCCGCCGGAACCGCCACCGTAACCGCAACGAGTGGCTCCGTCCACTTCAATGTCGCGGTGACGGTGACGTTGCCGCCCGCCAACGCGGTGATCGTCTCCCCCTCGAGCGTCTCGCTGCTCGTCACGCAGCGGCAGCAGCTGAGCGCGACCGTCACCGATGCGAACGGCAACCCGATTCCCAATCAGGCCATCACGTGGTCGTCGGACAACAACGGTGTCGCGGCAGTCGGTAGCACGGGGCTCGTGATCGCGGTCGCTCCCGGTACCGCCACGATCACCGGAACCAGCGGATCCGTGCACGGCACCGCACAGGTGACCGTGTCGCTCGTGCCCGTGCGACGCGTGACCGTGACGCCGGATGTGCTGTCGTTCACGCAGGGCGACAACGGAACGCAGCTCACCGTGGCGCTCCTCGACTCCGCGGGCAACGCGCTCACCGGCCGCTCGGTCACGTGGAGCTCGAACAACACCGGAGTCGCGAGCGTGAATGGCTCGGGATTCGTCACGCCGGGCCAGCCCGGGCAGGCGGTGATCACCGCGACCGCCGTCGGCACAGGGCTGTCGGCCACCGCCACCGTGACGGTGACGCCTGTGCCCGTTGCATCGGTCACGGTGGCGCCGTCGCTCGATACGCTCGTCGCCGGCGCGTCGGTGCAGCTCGCCGCAACGCCTAAGGATGCCAGCGGCAATCCGCTGAGCGGGCGCGCGGTCACGTGGGATGGGACCGATGACAATGTCGCCATCGTGTCGAGCACGGGACGCGTGACGGCGACGCAGAATCCCGGCACGATGACGGTCACCGCGACGAGCGAAGGAAAGACGGGCACCGCAACGATCGTCGTGATCGCAGTGCCAGTCGCCTCAGTCACGATCTCCCCGACTACACAATCGGTCGTCGCCGGCCAGTCGACGCCGGCATTCACGGCAGTCACGAAGGATGCGGGTGGCCACACGCTCACCGGGAGAACGGTGACGTGGAGCTCCAGCAACACGAGCGTGGCCACGATCGACCCGACCACGGGCGTCGCCACCGGCGTGGCGCCTGGCACCACGTCCATCACCGCGCAGAGCGAGGGAGTCACGAGCAACACGGCCACGCTCACCGTCACCCCCATCCCGGTCGCGACGGTCACGATCTCGCCGACCACGCAGGCGGTAGACGTCGGCGCCACCACGCCCGCGTTCAGCGTGGTGACGAAGGACGCGAACAACAACGTTCTCACCGGCCGCACTGTCACCTGGAACTCGAGCAACACCGGCGTGGCGACCATCGATGCGAGCGGCGTCGCGACCGGAGTTGCGCCCGGCACCACCACGATCACCGCTACGAGCGAAGGGAAGACAAGCAACGGCGCAACGCTCACGGTCAATCCTGTGCCGGTGGGCAGTGTCGTCGTGTCGCCGCCGAGCGCGACCGTCAATCAGGGCGCCGTTGTTCCTCAGTTCACCGCCGTCGTGCAGGACGCGCACGGCAACACGCTCAACGGTCGGACCGTCACGTGGAGCTCGAGCGATCAGACCGTGGCGACGATCGACAACAACGGAAATGCGACGACTGTCGGCACCGGCACGACGACGATCACCGCCACGAGCGGCGGAGTGTCAGGCACGGCGACGTTAACCGTGAATCCCGCGCCGGTAGGCTCGGTGACGGTCACACCGCCATTCGACACGACGAACGTCGGATCGACCGTGCAGCTCACCGCGCAGGTGACGGAGTCGAACACGCCGCATCAACATCCGATCACGTGGAAGTCCAGCGATCATCACATCGCGTCCGTCGATCCGAACGGCATCGTGACAGGAATGGCCCCCGGTGACGCGATCATCACCGCGTCGACGCAGGGGCAGAGTGGATCATCGCAGGTGACGATACTCCCCGAGTAGGCGCCCCGCGCGCGCTCAGCGAATCGAGAAGCTGAGCGCTGCGCCGATCCGCGGGCCCGTGGGCTCGAATCCAACAGTGGGCACGAAATGCGGAAGCTCCGCGCTGCAATGCGTTGCCGGAGCGTCGGCTGCGACCGGCGGATACGGATCGCCGCGCGCACTCAATGCGTGGAGCGCCGCCTCCGCTGCGCCGAGCACCCAAATGGCGCCACCGACTGCGACACCGGTCCACAGATTCTTGCGCTCCGTGCCCGCCTGATACTGATGCCCGAACGGATCGGTGAACAAGACGGGCGAGGTCTTGAGCGCCCATACCGCGCTCGCAGCGACGCCCGCCAGCACGACGCCGCCGAGTATCGGCTGGTGCGTGTAGAACTGTCCTCCGCCGGGAAGGATGCCGCTCACGAACGCCTTCGTCGGGCTGCGATCGAGCGCGCCAATGCGCGTGTTCACGGCGTCTCGGTCGGCGGCGGTCGGGCGGAGCTGGAGATAGTGCTGGAAGTCCGCGATCGCCAGCGACGAACGTCCCTCGGCCTGATACACGAGCGCGCGCTCGTAGTACACGTCGGCCCACGACGGCGCAGTGCTCGCCGCACTCGTGAGCGCGCGATCGGCATTGGCCGTATTGCGCGCCGCGAAGAAGTCGATCCCCGCGCGAAGCTGGTGTGCGGCCGCGGCGGGATACGCGACGGGACGCGGGCTCGCGAGTGCCTGCGTGCGATGCGACGCCTGCCGTGGATCGAGTCGCCAGAGCTCCGCGTACGCGCGGCCGGTCGCGGCGCCGGCGTCGGTGGAGTCGATCCTGAGTGCCTCGTCGAAGCGCGCGCTCGCATTCACGAGATCGCCGCGGCGCAACGCGACATAGCCAAGTCCGGTGAGCGCGTTGGTGCGTTCCTCGTTCGAGCGAAGCGCGACATCGAAGTCGCGTGACGCGGGCTCGTACTTCGCCTGCGACGCGAGAATGTAGCCGCGGCCAACCAGTGCGCGTGTGTTGTTCGGATCGACGGCAAGCACGCTATCGTACGCGCCGAGCGCTGTGACGTTGCCTTCGCTGAGACGACGCTCCGCCTCGAGCAGCAGCGTCGTGATCTCGGCCGCCGCGGTCACGTGCAGCGTGGCGTACGGACGGTCGGCAATGCTTACGATCAGGCTGTCGCCATCCTGGAGCTGACCCGTCTGGATGGCGAAGTGCGCGACGCCATCCTTGTCGGTGATCTGTGTGGGCGTGACGGCCGAGCCGCGCGCGGGATACGACTTCAGCATCACCGTGATCTGCGGAACCGGATTGGCAAAGGGATCCGAGACGTTGACGACGACGTCGCGCGCACCGCGCGGGCCCGCCCCGAATGTCGATCGTTTGCGGTGAGACCTTCACGAGCCCGGGGGTCGCGGGCAGCGTCGTGAGCACGAAGTCGGTAACGCCGTTGAGCTCGACGCCGTCGGCGTCGGCGATCCTGAGACTCGTGTTGCCCGCGGTGGTGCCCGCAGGGATCGAGAAGGTCGCGCGACCGTCGCGGTCGGTGTTGGCGTTGAGCTCCGCGTGCGCGCCGCCCGCGATCTCGCGTGAGCCGTGCAGGAGGAGGCGCACGCCGGCTGCCGGCGTGGGGCCGCGGTGCACGGTGACCGTGTAGAGCGCGACGGATCCCGCCGGTGCGGTGACACCGCGATAGGGGAGATCGAGCTCCATGGGGCGAACGGGAGCCGGTGTCGCGATCTCGGCGCGCGCGACCTTGTTGTTATTCTCGGTGCACGACTTCATCGCGTCGATCACGGCCGGGGTGGCACCCAGGTCGCGGAGATTCTGGTAGTCGCGAGTGGTCGGACCGAAGGCGAGACAGGCGCGCCGGATGATGGCGGCGATCTCGGGCTTGCTGTAGGTGGAGCCGGTGAGAAATCGAACGAGGTCGCCCTTGTGGAGCGGGACGGCTTCCTGCGCATGCGCGGCCGTCGCGGCGAGCGAGAAGCAGAGAGCGCCAGCGAGCGCTCTCGAAGTGCGAGACATCATCGATTCCGTGTGTTGGTGAGTCGGGGAGTGACGGGCGCCGCGGGAGTCGAGAGAGCCCGGGCGCTCGTCGCGTGCACAACTAACTACTCCCTGACTTAACGCTTGTTCGACTCCGAGCGCAACGATCCGTCGCTGTGGGTGCTTTCGCGCTGGTCGGAGCTGGTGCGGGGCTCGCCGCCACGACCGCCGTAGCCGCTCTCGTGCTCCGTGGTGCGCTCCTCGAGCGGCTCGGAGCCGGGATGGTTCATGGTGGGCGCGGCTTTCTTCTCGGGTTTCTTTACCGCTCCCTCGTCGCTGCGGGAGGGATCGGCGCCGCGTTGTCCGGAGACCGCCTCCATTCCCACTGCCGCCTCAGCGCCGGCGTGGGTGGAGGTATTGCTCGGGGGCTGGTGCTTGGGATCGTTTGACATGATACCGCCGCTGGAATGAGTGCGACGGAGACGGGCAGGTGGTGTGCCAGACTGGTGGTAAAGCGAAATGGCGAAGGGCGTGACGGGGTGGATGGAGGGCGTGACGGGGCGGCGCGAGCGTCTGCAAACAGATTAGCGGTGATAACGGCAATTAGGCGCTTTAAAGCGCTTTACTGACGCTATATATAGGCAATACTGTCGCTATAAATGAACAGGTTAGAGATCATTTGATCCGAGTGGCGGGCTCATGTACATATGGGGTCGCCAGCTCAATCCATTTCCAGCCACTCACGACGGGCTCCCGTCGCGACACGGACGGGCTCGCCAGCGTTGCGTTTTCGATGGGCATCTGTCACTCCGTTGACCACCTTCACGCCCCTTTCGCGACCTCGTGACCTACCCCTCCGCCGCACCTTCCGGCGAACTCGAATCAGACCGGAATTCCGAAGAATCTCGCGGAGTTCCTGATCGAGTTCGCGGTCGCCGTTCAGAAGCACGCCATCTATCCCCAGGGACACCCGCAGCTGCAGGGATCCGTGGACAAGTGCGTGCGTCGCCTCGACGGCATCCTGAGCGGCCTAGAGCCCGTCACCTTCGCGTTCGCGCGCAATCAGGTGGTGATCGACGCGGTCTCCACCGATCCCGCCAACTCGCTCATGCGCGAGCTCGCGATGCGCATGCACCGCCAGCGCATTGGCTCGATCCGCGTGCTCCCCGGCGTGCTGCGCGACGAGCTCGCGGACTTCCTCTACGCAACGTCCATCGAGGAGACCGAGCGGCCGCAGATCGCGATCGCCGCGCAGACCATGCGCTGGCCGCACATCCAGGTCACCACGCTCACGTACGACAAGCTCGAGCTCATGGGCGAGGAGAGTGGGCTCACGAGCGATGAGAACAAGCGCGCGGGCGCGAAGCTCATCTGGATCGCCCTCGCGCGCGCGACGCTCATGATCGGCGGCGACATCGACAACGAGGAGCTGCTCAACCCCATCGTTCTCGCGAGCGCCATCAACGAACGGCGCGATCCCGACTACGATCAGTCGGTCGTCGGCTTCCTCATGCAGCTCACCGAGTCACTCAAGGGACCGCAGACCGAGGAGTCGATCAAGGTCACGAGCCAGCTCACGGAGCTCGTGAAGTCGCTGCAGCCCGCAGCGCTCGATCGCCTGATGGAGATGGGCGGGGACACCGAGAAGCGGAAGCGGTTCGTGATGGACGCGTCGCAGCATCTGGCGGCGGATGCAGTGCTCGCGCTGGTGCAGGCCGCGGCCAAGGCATCCAACCAGACGATCTCCAGCTCGCTGCTGCGACTCATGGGAAAGCTCGCGCTGCAGGCGGAGAAGGGCGGCTCGCTCATGCGCGCCGGTGCCACCGCCGCCATGCGCGACCAGGTCGAGCAGCTCGTCGACAACTGGGACACACGCCGGCTGAATCCCGACGGCTATCAGGAAGCGCTCGACCGGATGTCGCAGCGGCGCGTGTTCACGCTCATGCTGCAGCGCCAGCATCCGTGCGAGCCGAAGCGGCTCGTCGCCACCGCGCTCGAGACGGACACCCTCGGCGGCCCGGTGTGGCTCGCCGTGAACCAGCTCATCTCGCATGGCGGCATCGCGATGCTGCTCGATCTGCTCGATCGCGCGCCCGCGAACAACAAGACGGCGGAGGAGCTCTGGCCGCTGGTCGCGACGCCGGACAATCTGCGCCATCTGCTGCGCGAGGAACAGATCGATCCCGCGCTGCTCGAGCGCATCACGTCGCGCATGGGACTCGACGTCGTCGAGCTGCTACTCGATGGACTCGAGACGAGCGAGACGCGTACCATGCGTCGGAAGCTGCTCGATCTGCTCGCACGCTTCGGCAACGACGCGGGCCCCATGATCGTGAAGCGCATCATGGACGAGGACATCCCGTGGTATCTGCAGCGCAACCTGCTCACGCTGCTCGTGCTGCTGCCGCGCGTACCCGATGGATTCTCGCCGCAGGTGTTCCTCACGCACTCCGATGAGCGCGTGCGTCGCGAGGCGCTCAAGCTGATGCTGCGCATGCCTCAACACCGGCAGACGACGATCATCGCGGCGCTCAGCGATCGCGATGACGGCATCGTGAAGACGGCGATGGCCGCCGCCCTCGACGGCTGCCCGAAGGCGGCGCTCCCGCTCATCATGCGCAACGTCGAGCGCCGGTCCGTGAATCCCGGAGATGCGCTCGCTCGGCATCCGCGTCGTCGGCGCAGCGGCGGATCCCGAGACGCTCGAGTGGCTGCTCGGCTACGCCGTGAAGCGGACGAAGGTGCTCCGCCGCATGAAGCTGTTGCCGAAATCGACCGAAATGCTCGCCGCGCTCGCCGGACTTGCGCACGGCTGGAGTGAGGAGCCGAGTGTGAAGTCGGTGCTGGAGCGTGCACAGAAATCGAAGGACGTCGACGTTCGCGCCGCCGCCATTCCCAGACGGAGACCGAGTGACAGATCCAATTCGCTTCCTTAACGCCTTCGGGAAGTCGCTCTCGGCAATGGCGCTGTACGCTCCCACGCATCCGGCGCGCGCGAAGTCCGCGCAGCTGGCATTCGAGGCCGTGCAGGAGATGCAGAAATCACAGCTCGTGCTCAAGTTCTCCTTCCTCGGCGACGAGGTCGTGTTTCAGAACCGGCAGCTGCGCGAGCTGAAGGAGTGGGAGTGGTGCGAGCGCTTCACGAAGTCCGGCATCCAGCGCCTGGAGTTCGTGAGCGACGTGATCAAGGAGGAGTTCGAGGATTTCCTCTATACGATCATGGCGGAGGTCACGCCCGGATGGCGCGATCCGCGGCACACGCAGCGCCAGGAAGGATCGGAGTACGTGTCGATCAAGTACGGCGCGATCGGCGTGCGCGGCGATGCCGATCAATTCCTCACCGACCCGCTGCCCATCGTGGGGATGAACTTCCCGCTCGATGAGGAAGCGGACACGATCGGGATGATCTACGGTGAGGTGGAGGCGGGACGCTCGCTGCCAGTGGGAGAGATCGAGACAGTGGTCGCGTCGCTGTCCGTCGCAATGCACGGCGACAGCGAGATCCTGATGCCGCTGCTGCAGCTCAAGGAGTTCGACCAGTACACCACGGCGCACGCGCTCAACGTGAGTGTGCTCGTGATGGGGCTGTCGGAATTTCTCGGACTCGGCGCGCGCGACACGCGTGCGATCGGCGTGGCGGGGCTGCTCCGCGATGTGGGCATGACGAAGGTGCCGAAGGACATCGTGACGAAGGCGGGACCGCCGACTGATGACGAGTGGGACATCATCCGCCGGCATCCAACTGAGGGCGCGCGCATCATCCTCATGAGCGAGCCGCAGCTCGAATGTCGCCGCCGTGGTCGCGTACGAGCACCACATGCTTCCGGGCGGGCAGGGCTATCCGAAGCCGCACTTCGATCGCGAGTGTCACTACGCGAGCAAGCTGGTGCAGGTGTGCGACTGCTATGATGCGCTGCGCACGAGGCGCTTCCATCGCGGCGCGTGGACTCCGGAGAGCGCGCTCAAGTACGTGGAGGACAAGGCGGGGACAGTGTTCGATACCGACATCGCGAAGGCGTTCGTGACCATGATGCGCAGGTGGGAGCGGCGGATCATCCCGATCGAGGAGGGGCAGCCGCTCCAGGCGCGCCCGGCGAACGAGCGAGATGCCGGTGCCGGCGCACGCGTCGCTCATGACCCCCAAGGGAAATCCGATCGTCCGGACCTGATCGGGCGAATCGGGCGAATCGACTGGCCCCGGGCGTTTTGCCCGTGACGTAGCCGGGGGGGTGGCGGTCGTATTCGGAGGGGCTGGCGACGGCCAGCACCCATCCTTCGATCCCTCGCACACGCCACGTGCCCGCCCCGCACGCCAGTACCAGCACGTCCACCGAAAGCTTGAGCCGCGACATGGCAGACCTTCTGGTCGAGCTGTCGGTCGCGCTGCACAAGTATTCGATGTATCCGGACGGGCATCCGCTGCTCGAGACGGCGGTCACGGGGCTCACGCGCCGGTTGTCGCTCGCGCTGTCGGAGCGGCAGATGATCGCGATCGCGGTCGCGCGAAATCATCTCGTGGTCGACGGCGTGCCGACGGATCCCGCGCATGCGGTCACCCGCGACCTCGCGCTCAAGCTCTTTCGCCGCGAGATCGGTGCGCTCCGGCTGTACGAGGGCGTGAAGGACACGGAGCTGCAACAGATGCTGCGCGCGGTCGCGCGCGATGCGCCGCAGAGCGAGCACGACGAATCGCCGCGCGAGTGGGAGCACGTGCGACTCTTCCCACTCACGTACGATCAGCTCGAGCTGCAGCAGGATGGTTCGGAGCAGACCAGCGAACAGCGCGGCGGCTGGGCGACGCAGCTGTGGGGAAAGCTCGCGAGCGCATCGCTCTACACTGGTAACGGTACGGGCACCGGCGAGATGGATGCGACGCTCACGCCCGACACGCCCATGGACCCGCTCGCGCTCGCGAGCGCGATCGAGCAACGCGAGCGCGATCCGGAGTTCGACAAGGGAATCATCGCCTTCTTCGGCCAGTTCATGGACGAGATCAAGGCGAAGGGCGGGCAGGCGGCGGGCGCGCTGCGCCGAAAGGTGTCGACGCTCGTGAAGGCGCTGTCGCCGGAGACGCTGCAGCAGATTCTCAAGCGTACGAGTCCGGGTGCGCAGCGTCGCCAGTTCATGCTGAATGCATCGCAGACACTCGCGGCAGAGACTGTGCTCGATCTCGCGAAGGCAGTCGCGGGCGCGTCGGCGCACACGATGTCCGAGGCGCTGCTGCTGCTGCTGACGAAGCTCGCCAAGCACTCGGAGAAGGGAACACCGAATCGGCGCGACAAGGCCGACACGGCGCTGCGCGAGAACATGCGGCAGCTCATCGACGACTGGGATGGTGCCGCGACGCTGCCGGAGGAGAGCTATTGGCAAACACTCGAGCAGCTGATCGCGGAACCTGCGACGGATGCGCCGGCATCGTCGGGACAGTGGGATGTGAACGCCGAGTACATCGTGCAGATGTCGCTGGAGGTAGAGCTGTTCAGCGCGACGGCGAAGCACGCCGTGGCCGAGATGGTGAAGCAGGGACGGATAGCGGCGCTGCTCGCGATGGTGGATCAGACGCCGGAGACGAACAACGTCGTGTGGACGCTGCGCCGGCATCTCGACAATACTGGAACGATCCGGCGTTTGCTGCGCGACCGGCCGATAGACTTCGAGGTCTTGTACCGGCTCGTGGCACGGGTGGGCTATCCGGCGGCGAGCGCGCTGCTGGATGCGCTGGAGCTGGAGGATGATCGCACGGCGCGGTGGCGCCTGTTCGAGATGCTGGCGCAGCTCGGGCCCGAGGTTGGGAACGCGGTGGTCGCGCGGCTTCCGGGCTCGCCGTGGTACGTGCAGCGCAATCTGTTGCTGCTCATGGCGCGTCTCGAGACGTGGCCGCCGGATTTCAGCGCCGAGCCGTACGCGAAGCATCCGGACCCGCGCGTGCGGCGCGAGGCGTACGCGCTGTTGCTGCGCGACGCTGGCTCGCGCGCGGACTCGATCGCGATGGCGGTGGCGGACAGCGACGAGCGGATCGTGCGCGCGGCGCTCAACGCGGCGCTCGAGGGCGGCTGTCCGCGCGAAGCGGTTGGCGTGTTGACGGAGCGGCTGCGTGAGCGCTCCCTCGACGGGATGATGGCGGTGCTCGCGATTCGCGTGCTGGCGCCGGTCCGTCTGCCGGCGGTGCTCGACGTGCTGATCAAGTCGGCGCTGTCGAAGAAGCGGCGCTGGTTCTTCGGGCGGAAGCTCGCGCCCAAGAGCCAGCCGATGCTCGCGGCGCTGTCGGCGCTCGCGTGGACGTGGTCGAAGGATCCACAGGCAACGAAGGTGTTGGCGCTCGCGGAGCGCGACGAGGACTCGGCCGTGCAGAACGCGATTCGCTCGAGGGGACCGTGAGCGCCCCGGTGAAGTTCCTCTCGTCGCTCGCGCAGAGCCTGTCGACGATGATGCTGTATCCGCGCGAGCATCCCACGTGGGGGCGCGCGGTGGATGCATTCGTTCCAGCATCTCGACGAACTGCAGAAGGAGAATGCGAATCCGCAGTTCTCGTTCATCGGCACGGACGTGATCTACGGACAGGCGCCGATGCACGACATGAAGGACTGGCCGTGGGCGGAGAAGTTGGCGGGCGTGGGCGTGCAGCGTCTCGAGTTCGCGCCCGGAGCGGATCGCGAGGAGTACGAGGAATTTCTGGCGGAGGTGCTCGCGCGCATCGTGCAGAGTGG
Source organism: uncultured Gemmatimonadaceae bacterium (assembly GCA_963792685.1). Classification (GTDB taxonomy): domain Bacteria; phylum Gemmatimonadota; class Gemmatimonadetes; order Gemmatimonadales; family Gemmatimonadaceae; genus FEN-1250. The sequence continues at coordinate 1,313,680 of CAWBWW010000001.1, forward strand.
CGCCGGCGGCGCGGTCGCGAGTCGCGCGTCCCACACGTCCAAGAAGGGGAGCATCAGGTTCGGCGCGGTGATGGTGCGCGAGGAAGAAGAGGAGGAAGAGAGCGCCGACAATGACGCGAGGGATGCGTCAGGGATGCGCGGAAGTGGCGCGAACGGCCCCGTGAGCCGCACACCGGGTGCGGGTGGCCGAGGGCGTGGGCGCACGCGCGGAGGCGGGACGCCGTCGACGCCGGCGGGGGAGGTCGCGGCGCTGCCATTCGGGCTCGATGAGGAAGCCGGCGCGGTCACGTGGATGTACGAGGAAGTGGCGACGAAGGATGCGGTGCCGCTCGTTGAGGCGGACGCGGTCGTGCGCTCGCTGACGGTCGCGATGAAGGGCTCGAGCTCGATGATCATCCCGCTGCTGCGCCTCAAGGCGAGCGACCCGTACAACGCGATCCACTCGATCAACGTCGCGGTGCTGACAATGGCGCTCGCGGAATTCCTGGGGCTCGGCAGCCGCAATGTACACGAATTCGGAATGGCGGCGCTCCTGCACGATCTCGGCATGGCGCGCATCCCGCGCGAGCTCCTGCTCAAGCCGATCGAGCTCACGGTGGAGGAGCGCACGGTCATCGAGCGTCACACGATGGAAGGCGCGCGCATCATCCTGTCGAGCGACCGTCGACAGGAGCTCGCGGCGTGCGTGGCGTACGAACACCACCTGCGCCCGGATGGCAGCGGCTACCCGCAGCGACTCTTCCGGCGCCCGACGCACTACGCGAGCAAGCTGGTGCGCGTATGCAGCGTGTACAACGCGCTCCGCATCGAGCGCGCGCATCGCCAGCCCTATCCGCCGGGCCGCGCGCTTGTGTTCATCGACGAGCGCGCAGGACGCGAGTTCGAGACGGAGATCGCCACGGCCTTCACCCAGATGATGCGCCGCCTGGAGCCGCAGATCACGGAAGTCGACCGCGACATGCGCATCAAGACCCCGACCGCGCAGCACATCGCGATCCCGGATGAGGCGATCCATCATTAGGGTGCGATTCGCACACGCCGTTTAGCAGGTAGCAAGTAGGGTGTCGGTACTACGCACACGAATGACACGAATAGAAGCACGAATCGAATCGGATAGGGCTGACATTCTCGCGGATGTTCGAGCCCTTTCTTCTTTGTGAAAAGCACTCGCCTTCGAGAGATCGAAGCGCGGCTATAGACTCGCTCGCCACCGAGTTCGATTCGTTTCAATTCGTGTCATTCGTGTACGTAGTTCGCAGTTGCTCTAGTCTCCCATCTCGACGAGCACCTCGTCCAGTGTGTCGAAGCCGGCGGTCACGCCGTCGGCCATGCCGGATTTGAGCATGCCGTCGCGTACTTCCTTCGATGGGGAGAGGACGTGGATCGTGAGCGTCGTCTTGCCCGCGTGCTCCACGAATGTCACCGTGTCCGTTGCCTCGCCCATGTCGAAGGGCGCGTCGAAGCGTTCGGTGCACATGATGCGCTCGTTGCGCGCGATCTCCAGGAAGGTGCCGCGGATGCCGAGTGTCGCGCCGTTGGGGCCGTCCCACAGATAGCGGTAGGCGCCGCCCACGCGGAGATCGATCTCGCATTCGCGGAACGACCAGCCGCCGAAGATCCCGAGCCAGCGGCGCACGAGCTCGGGTTTGGTGTAAGCGTCGAAGACGAGGTTGCGCGGCGCATCGAACACGCGTGACATCGCGATCTCGCGATCGCTCGGCGTCGTGACCGTGAGGTTGCCGCTGTGCTGGATCTTCATGTCAATGTGGGCTGTGGACGACGTGCGTCCGGTGAGACGTGCTGCAGCGCCCAGCTGTTGCCATCGGGGTCGCTGAAGAAGACGAAGAAGACTCCGGTGCCGAGCTCGCGCACGTCGCTCGCCTGCACGCCGCGCTCGACGAGCTGCGCGCGCGCGGTGTGAATGTCGGCAACGACCAGATGCAGTCCCTGCACGGAGCCTGGCGCCGTCTTCACGACGCCGCGACCGAAGCAGATCGAGCACGCGGATCCCGGTGGTGTGAGCTGCACCACGCGGAACTGCGGACTAGTCGTGACGTCGTGATCGAGGTGGAATCCGAGCTTCTCCGTGTAGAACGCTTTTGCGGCGTCCACATCGGACACGGGAATCGGCACGAGCTCGAGCTTCATTTGCAGCTGCTCCGGCATCTCTATCTCCTCTTGTGTTTGGGGCGTGCGGCTTTCTTCTGCGTGGCCTTGAGCTCCTCGAGCAGCGTGTCGAGCTGAAGGAAGTTCTGCTCCCACAGCTCGCGATATCGCTCGAGCCACGCCGTCGCATCGGCCAGCGGCTGCGCTTCAATGCGGCGAGGGCGGCGCTGCGCCTGTGTGCTGTGCGAGATGAGGCCCGCGCGCTCGAGCACCTTGAGATGCTTCGAGATCGCAGGCTGGCTCATCGCGAACGGCTTCGCGAGCTCGGCGACGGACGCTTCACCGGTGGCGAGCCGCGCGAGGATCGCGCGCCGCGTGGGGTCGGCCAGGGCGGCGAAAGTGGCGTCGAGCCGCGCGGGGCTCGTCGCTGCATAACCATGTGGTTGCATAACTATTAGGTTATACGATGACGCCGGCGCCGTCAACCCCCCGTTTCACCGGCTCAACTCCCCAGTGTGCAAGTCCGGCGATGGCCGACGTCTCCTTCTCGACCCAGCGGAGACTACCCATGCGCGCCCGGATTCTGTTCGCCCTCAGCCTCGCTTTTCCCGCCACCCTGCTCGCGCAGGGATGGATCATCCCCCGTCCGCCCATCTGCCACGGCGAATGCATCATGCCGCAGGCCGTCGCGCTCGAGCGCACATCGAGCAACGTGCGCGCAACGCTCGCCGATCACGTGCTCCGCTACGAGGTGGAGGAGACGTTCCGAAATCGCGGCGGCGTCGTGCAGGAGGCGGACTACATGTACCCGCTGCCGGCGGGCGCCGCGTTCCAGGAGCTGCAGCTCTCGATCAACGGGCAGCTCACGAGCGGCGAGATCATGGATGCGGGGCGCGCGCGCTCCACGTACGAGGAGATCGTGCGCCGTCAGCGCGACCCGGCGCTCGTCGAATGGATGGGCTACGGGCTGCTCCGCGCGCGCATCTTCCCCATCAACCCGGGCGAAGAGAAGCGCGTGGTGCTGCGCTTTCAGGTGATTGCGCCGCGCGAGGGTGACGCGATTCGCGTCGACTATCAGCGCGGCAGCGGACGCGCGCTCGCGGGCATGAGCTCCGGCACGCACGACGTGCGGGAATCGTCGTTCACACTGCGCTATCCGAAGGTCGGTCGGTGCAACGCGTACTCGCCCACGCAGGATCTGCAGACGCACCCGAGCTTCGGCGCCGAGTGTGTGGCGGATGTTGGAGGGGAGGGCGCGGCGGTCACGGTTCTCATTCCGTCGCCCCGGAGCGATCGCGCCGGGATCTCGATGCTCGCGAACGCACCCGGCAGCGAGGATGGCTTCGCGCTCATCACGCTGACGCCGCCATCGGGATCGACGGCGACCGTGCCGCGCGACATCACGTTCGTGCTCGACGTGTCCGGCTCGATGAGCGGGCGCAAGATCGAGCAGGCGCGCGCCGCCGGCCGTCAGCTCCTCGGCACACTCAGGCGCGAGGATCGATTTCGCATGATCGACTTCTCGAGCGACGTGCGCACCTTTCGCGACGACTTCGTGAGTGCGACACCTGCCAACATCGCTGCGGCTACGGAATATCTCTCGCAGCTCCAGGCGAATGGCGGCACGAACATCGACGGCGCGCTCGACGCGGCTCTGTCGCCAATGCACTCGCGCGAGGGCGACGACGATGAGTACGTGCGTCGTGCTTCACATCGGATCGAAGGACGCCTCACGCTCGTGCTGTTCGTGACGGACGGCGAGCCCACGGTGGGCGAGCGCGATCCCGCGACGATCGCCGCGCATGCCGCACGGCTGCGCGGTTCGCAGCGCGTGTTCACCTTCGGGCTCGGTGCCGACGTCAACGCGCAGCTGATAGAGCAGCTCGCGCTCGAAGGTCATGGCACCGCACAGTTCGTGCGACCCGATGAAGACGTCGAGCGCGCCGTGGGGCTCGTCGCGTCGCGGCTCTCGAGTCCGATCGCGAGCGATCTGCGCGTGACGGCGCAGTGCAGCGGGGAGGGCGAATGCCCACGACTGGTGCACGCGCTTCCCGAAGGGCCAGTGGATCTCTTTGCGGGGCAGGATCTCGTGCTCCTCACCCGCTACACGGGCAGCGGGCACGCGCGACTCGCGTTCGAAGGACGGAGCGCGACTGGTCCCGTGCGCTGGGAGCAAACGGTGGACTTCCCCACGCATGATCGCGACAATGCGTTCGTCCCGAGGCTGTGGGCGACTCGTCGGATTGGATGGCTGAGCGCTGCCCGCAGACAGAGTGGTCCCTCGCCCGAGCTGGACGACGAGCTTCGCACGCTCGGCGAGCGCTATGGCATTCCGACGGAGCTCACCTCATATCTGGTGCAGGAGCCGCAGATGGCAACGACGCCGATTCGGGGTGGGGTGCGCGCGCTGCCCGCGGACGTTTCGGCGCAGCAGTACAACGCGCCTGCTGCGAAGTTCGAGGCGGCGCGCCAGGCGACGGAGCAGCGGGATGCGAAATCGTTGAGTGCGTCGGACAAGCCGCTCGTGTTGGGCCAGGTGGTAGTCACCGGAATGGGAGTGACTTCATCGAACGAAAAGCTCGGAGTGGCAGTAGATGAGGTGCGTGCCGATTCGGTCACGCGAAGCGGCGAACATCTCTTCGAACATCGCAATGCGCGCTGGACCGACCTCGGCTTCAAGGAGGGCACGAAGATCGTGAAGATCAAGGCGTTCTCGAAGGCATACTTCGCAGTGCTCGATGCAGTGCCGCAGCTGCGCGCCCCGTTCGCACTCGGTGACAAGGTGCTCGCGGCAGGTAAGCACATCGCCGTGGAAGTGAGCCCTGAGGGCGCCGACACGATCAGCGACGCGCAGCTGCGCGAGCTCAAGGAGCAGTGGTAGCCCCGTGCACGACGTCGACCGCCTCTTCCGTGAGTACAACGAGATGCTCGTGCGGTACCTGACGCGCAGGCTCGGGGACCGCGATTGGGCGGAAGAGGTCGCGCAGGAGACGTTCGTGCGCGCGCTCAGGCAGGAGACGATGACGAACGAGCGCGCGTGGCTGTTCACTGTTGCGAACAATCTGGTGCGCGATGACGCTCGGAAGGACTCACGGAGACGCAAGCATCTCGCGCTGCTCTATGAAGAGGAACGCGAACGCACGGTCGAGCCTGAAGAGTCGACGATGGAGCGTGCGCAGGATGCGGCGATGGCGCGCGCGGCCGTGGACGGGCTGGTCGAGCGTGACAGGCTCGCGCTGTTGATGAAGGAAGAAGGGCTGGATTATTCGGAGATTGCGTCGGCGCTCGGGATGTCCGTCGGCTCCATTGGGACGACGCTCTCGCGAGCGCGGCGCCGGTTGGTGGAAGAGTACGAGCGGTTGCAGCAGGAGCAGCGAAGGAGGGAAGGCAATGCAGCATCTTGATGAGGGGACGATCCACGCGTGGCTCGACGGCGAGCTACCGCCCGAGGAACGTGCGGCGCTCGAGGCGCACATCGCGGAGTGCGAGCAGTGCGCAGCAGCGGTTGCGGAGGCGCGCGGATTCATCGCGGCATCGTCGCGCATTCTGACGGCGCTGGACTCGGTGCCGGGGGGCGTCATTCCGGCGGCATCGACGGCGCCAGCTGGATTGCAGGGAGTGAGCGTCGCTCGACCCGTGCGTCGCCCGTTCGTTGCGTCGCGCGCCTGGATGGCGGTGGCGGCGGTGCTCGTGCTGAGCACGGTCACGGTGATCGCGGTTCGGCCTGGGAGCCAATCCGCGCAGCTTCGAGTAGCGCGAGCGACGCGTGATGAGAAAGAGATCGCGTCGAGCGCCGCGCCCTCCCTGAATAAGGGCGTAGCACCGGCCAACGGTGTGCAGGGGGAGTTCGCTGATTCCAATGCGACCGCGAAGGCCTCGCATACGTCGCCAGCTCCAATTCCAGCGACTGCGCCTGTCGCTGCTGCAGGAGGGGCGACGTCAGCGAACGCGCCAGCGGTGATGCGCTCACTCGAGCCTGCGCCAGCTGCGGCATCGAAGCCTGTCGACCAATCCGAGCGGTTGAAGACGCGGCTCCAATCCGAGCGTCAGTCGACGCGGGTGCGCCCAAGCGCCGATGGGCCGAATGCCATGGCTGCTGCGGCCGCGCCTGCGCGCGCTGTCGATTCGACTTCGACGCTGAACTATGCCGCGAAGCAGCCGGTGTCTCCGCCGAGCGCCTCACGCGTGGCGACGGACCTTGCCGAGAAGCGCGAAGATGCTGCAGCGGCGTCCGACTCACTCGGCTCGCCAGCGGCTGACAAGAGTGCCTCGGCAATCACGATTACCGGACGCGTGACGAGTGACGCGGGTGCACCGGTGGTTAGTGCTAGCGTCGCACTCGGTCGAACGGGAATCGTCACGCTCTCGCGCGGCGACGGCAGCTATGCGCTGGTGATTCCGGAGTCTCTCGCAAAGAGAAACGCGGACTCGCTGTTCGTTCGGTCCATGGGATTCAAGCCCGCCGTTGTTCCCGTTACACTCTCGGGCTCGCACCTCACGCGAGACTTCGTCCTCCCGACCAATGCCCTCGCTCTTACGCAGACTGTGATCACGGGTGAGGGAACGACGAGGACGAATGAGAAGCTCGGTGCATCGGTCAGCGAGGTCACGACGCTTCCTGACGGGGAGCACGCGGGCATCGTGTCGCGCACATCAGCCGTGGTGAGTGGCGAGCCAGTCGAGATCACTACCTATCGAGTGGGGGGCGAGAACATCACACTCGTAGACCGGCTGAGGCCCGACACAACGAAGCGTGCTCTCGACAAGAAGGTGCGCTCACCGCTCGAGCGCGTTCAGGGCAAGACCACCGCCGCGACCAACAGCATCACCTGGACCGATTCCGCGGGACGCATCCGCACGCTGCGAGGCGCCGTGTCACAGGACGAGCTCGAGCGCCTGAAGGAGCAGCTCTTCGGCGCTACACCGTAGCCGGCGCGGCTTCCTCTTCGGTTTCGTGATCGTGCGCGTCGTCATCGCGCAGCGCGCGCAGCACCGTGCCGCCCGCGGCGAGCGCGCCGAGCAGGATGAAGAGGTAGAAGGTGTAGAAGCGCCACCAGACGAGCGCCGCGCCGAAGATGCGCGCGGGAATAGTGTGGCCGAGCGCCGCGCGGAATCCGACCTCGATCGCGCCGCCGCCGCCCGGCAGCGGTGAGACGGCGCTTCCCCACATCAGCGCCACCGGCCACAGCACGAGCGGTGCGAGCGGCACGTGCGTCTCGCCCAGCGAGTAGACCACCGCCGGCAGGATTGCAATGCGCAGCCCAATGTGCGCGATCGAAGCAACGAGCGCGAGCGCCGTCATCCCCACGCGCATGTGGCGAATGCCGCTGATCGCCGTGCGCAGCGTGGCGAGCGCGTGCTGCACTTTGCGCCACCGCGTGCCGCGCAGCTTGAGGCGCTGTGCCCACTTCGGTGGCGGGCCCGTCGTGCCGTAGCGAGCGGAGAGTGTCCAGCCGATCGCACCCGTGCCGAGCACGAAGAGCGCGTAGAGCGCCACCGCGCCGATCACGCCGATGAGCGTGGAGCCGGCGTTCCGGAAGAAGAGAAAGAGCCCGATCGCCACGAGCGCGAGCGAGATCATCTCCAGGAAGAGCTCCGCGTAGATCACGAGCAGGATCTGCGCAGGGCGCATCCCATCTTCCGTCATGATCAGATACCGCGCGGGCTCGGCGCCCGACTTGTTCGGCGTGATCGCCGCGCCGAAATCGCCACCGGCGCTCGCGCGCAGGGCGAGACGGTAGGACATCGGAATCCGCATCGCAATCGCGCTGAGCCACACCTTCGCGCCGCGCGCGAGCAGCTCCGTGAGCGCGATGCACAGCAGCACGAGATGCGAGCCGAAATCCATCGAGACGGCGGCGTGCTGCTTCGGCCATGACGAGATCACGATGTACAGCGACACTCCGATCGCCGCCACGAAGGACACGATCGCGAGGATCCATCGTTTGGCGCTCACGGCTGCTCCGTCAAGTCGCTACTCGCACTCCCATCGAACCGTGATCGAGAGGTCGGAGCCGTGCCGTCGTCCGGTCGCCACGCGCGAGAAGTGCGATGCGGTGAGTGAGCCGATGCGGCCTACAGGATCGGTAATGGTCGCGGTGCCGCGACCATCGGCGTAGGTCTGGCTGTGGAGCACGAACTGCAGATTCGAGAATGCGCGGTCCCGCGTGCTTGCCCACGGCGCCGCTCTTCACGGGAAGCGTGCCTTCCAATGGCTTCACAATGTCGAACGACAGCTGCGCGTCGCGTGCGAAGGCCTCGACCTTGGTCGTGGGCGAGCTGTTGTCGCCGCCATACGTGCACGACGCGCGCCCGTCGAGCTTGCCATCGAAGTGATCCTTTCCCGTGACGGTCATCAACACCGTGGTTCCGGTGGCGGCGCGCGCCATCTGGTGCGCGGCAGCCGTAGCGGCGGAGTCGCTCAGAGTGTCCGGCTTCGCCGCGGCCCGATGCTTGTCGCCGCCACATGCGAGCGCGACGAGGGACAACGTCAGTGCAACGTGCGAGTGCCTCACTGGGCGGCCTTGCGTTCGGGAATGGTGATGATGTCCACGCGATCCTTCGTGAGGAGCGGCACCGCGATGTGCATGCGCCGCGTGTCGACGCCGATGTCCGCGGGTGACGGGAGCTCTCGGATTGCGGTGCGCACGTTGCCGTCGCGAATCGAGATGGTCGAGTCGGCCCAGCTCGTGACGATCAGTCGCCGGTCAGCGAGGATCTCCACCCCGTCGTACTGCCCCGATCCGTAGCCGATGATCACGGGCTGCGGTGTGCCGGGGCGCCAGGCGAGAATCTGAGGCACCTTGTCGAACGGAACGACGATGAAGCGCTTCCCCGAATGCATCCCACGTGATGCCGTTCGGCCAGTGCAGCGAGTCTGACGCGAGCGCGATGGTCGCGTGGTGCGCGGCGTCGATGCGGAAGATGCGATCGGCGCCCGCGATGTGCGACATTCCCTCGCCCTTCGGCTCCACGCCGCTGTCCGTGACGTAGATCGCGCCATCGCCGCCCACGCACACGTCGTTCAGGAAGGCCGCGTGAAACGACGACAGATCCACGTTCGCGACGACCGCACCAGTGCGCACATTGAACGCGCGCACGGCATCAATGTCCGCCACCCAGAGCGTGTCGCCGATCAGCGCGAGCCCCTTGGGCGCATTGAGTGTCACGCCGTCGCGTCCGCCCGCGATGAGCTGCAGCGAGTCGATCTTGCCATCGGGCTTCATGCGCGAGATGAAGCCGTTGTTGTCCTTCGCGAACGGGCTGCCGTTGATGTTGGAGACGTAGAACACGTCGTTCGCTGAATCGTAGCGCACCGATTCCGGCGTCTTGAACCCGCTCACCGCAGCCGTGCGCCCGGGCGCCGTGCTGTCGACCACCGGCCCCTTCGCCGGCGCGCTCGCCTTGGTCTTGTCCCCGCCGCACGCAGCGGCCAGGAGTACCATCGCCGCCGAGAGCGCGTGCCGGCACGTCAATTCGAGCTTCGTCTGCACACTTGCACCTTTTCCTGGAGTCGACCGGAAGTAGAGGCGTACGCGCGCGGGAGTCAAGCACCCGCCACCGCTTCAACTGTTCGACGTGTGCACGCGTAATACATTGTCCGTTGACCGTATGTCTGCGCCTCGGCCGCGAGCGCGCTGCCCGTCTCTCACAATGCAAAGAGGAACGCGAGGATGAGATTCACCCGAACCGCGACGCAGGCGTCGATCGCCCTGCTCATGATCGTGCTGCTCGCCACTGTCGCTGCCGCGCAGTCGCACGCGCATCGCGGCTACCTCTTCATCGTCGGCGGAGGCCCGCAGCCCGATTCGCTGGTGAAGAGATTCGTCGACCTGGCCGGCGGGCAAGAAGGCGAAGATCGTCGTCTTCGCGATGGCGAGCTCGGATGGCAAGGAGAGCGGCGAGGAGAAAGCCGCCGATCTTCGTAAGCTCGGGGCGGACGCGCACAACTATTTCATCGGCGCGGAGGAGGCGAACTCCGACTCCATGGTGAAGAACATGGAGGGTGTCACCGGCGTCTGGTTCGGCGGCGGCGATCAGGTGCTGCTCACGAAGGCCCTCCTCGGCACGCGTGTCGACAAGGCCATCCACGCGCGCTACGAGGCAGGCGCCGTGGTGGGCGGTACCTCGGCCGGTGCCGCCGTGATGTCGAATCCGATGCTCACGGGTGAGGAGCGGCATCCCGGCGGAGTTCGGCCGCCGGCGGATACGTCGGATCACTACATGACGATCGCGCGCGGCAACACGGAGCTCGTGCCGGGCTTCGGGCTGATCAAGGGCGCGCTCATCGACCAGCACTTTCTCAGGCGGCGTCGCCACAATCGATTCATCAGCGCAGTGCTCGACACGCCATCGCATCTGGGCGTTGGTATCGACGAGTCGACAGCGCTCATCGTTCATCCGGATGGCCACTGGACGGTGTTCGGCGAGAGCGCGGCATCGATCTACGACGCGCGCCACGCGAAGCTCACGCGCGCCGGTGCCCCAGTGCTCGGCGAATCCGGGCTAATATTGAGTGTGCTTCCATCCGGGAGCAGCTACTATCCCGCCACCGGCAAGGTGGTGCTTCCGCAGTGAGCGGAGGCGCTCCTCGAACTCGGCGACAATGACCTCGACAACCGATCCCAAGATCGACGCGCTCCGCTACCCCATCGGCCGCTTCGTCGTGCCTCAGTCCATCTCCGCCGCCGATCGCGCGCGCTATATCGAGGAGATCGCCGCAGCGCCGGCGGCCCTTCGTGCGGCGGTGCAGGGGCTGAGCAAGGAGCAGCTCGAGAAGCCGTATCGTCCCGGCGGATGGACGATCCGGCAGGTAGTGCACCACGTGCCCGACAGCCATCTGAACGCGTACATCCGGATGAAGCTCGCGCTCACGGAAGATGAGCCGCGCATCACGGCGTACATGGAAGATCGGTGGGCGGAGCTGCCGGATTCGCGCGACGTGCCGATAGAGACGTCGCTCAGACTGTTCGAATCAGTGCAGGAGCGGTGGGTGTCCGTGATGCGATCGATGACCGACGCGCAGTGGCAGCGCGTCTACATGCATCCGGAGCAGGGTCGGTATCCTCTCGATCGCCAGGCCGCGCTGTACGCGTGGCACGGCAAACATCACGTGGCGCACATCAAGAACGCCACGTGATGTACCGGCGCGTTATGGAGCGCGCCGAGTGCCGCCGCGGATGAGACGAATGAGAAAGATCAGAACGATTGCGCCGATGAACGCGACGATGATCGTTCCAGCCATTCCGCCCCCGGCAGACACGCCGAGTGCCGAGAAGAGCCAGCCGCCGATGAACGCGCCGACGATGCCGACGACGATGTCGCCGAGAATGCCATAGCCGATTCCGCCAACTACCAGTGATGCGAGCACGCCGGCAATGAGTCCGACGACGATCCACCACAGAATGTATGAACCACTCATGAAATGCCTCCAGAGGGCTTGAGGGTTACATTGGGGAGCAAGGCAACTCGCGTGCCCTGTCGTCGGCGCCCCGTCGCGACAGGTTAATCCGGTGAGGCCATCCCCATGGCGTGATAGCCTTTATCCACGTAGACCACGCTTCCGGTGATCCCGCTCGCGAGCGGGCTGGCGAGAAAAGCGGCCGCCTGTCCGACTTCGGTGGCCGTGAGAGCATCGGTGAGCGGAGCGTTCTTGGAGACGTAGTCGACCATCTTCTCTATGATGCCGATCGCACTGGCCGCGCGCGAGGCCAGAGGCCCTGCGGAGATGGTGTTGACGCGGATGCCGAACCGGCGCCCCGCTTCGTAGGCCAGCACGCGCGTGTCGCTCTCGAGCGCCGCCTTGGCAGAGGACATGCCGCCGCCGTATCCGGGAATCACGCGCTCGCTCGCCATGTATGTGAGCGAGAGCACGGAGCCGCCGGGGCGCATGAGCGGACCGAATCGACTCACCATTGCGATGAGTGAGTACGCGCTCACGCTGAGCGCCGTGAGGTAGCCCTCTCGGCTCGTGTCGAGCAGCGGCTTCTTCACCTCGGGGCCGTTCGCGAGCGAGTGGACTACGATGTCGAGCGGCTTGTCGCCGTAGTCTTCCACGAGCTTCGTCGCGAGCCCGTTGATCGAGAAGTCGCCGACGCCGGCGTAGCGCTTGTTCTCGCGGATCGATGCGGGCGCGCTCTCGAGCGTGGTGTACTCCGCATCGAGCGGGTGGATCGACTCGAACGCCATCTTCGCTCCGGAGGCGAGCAGCAGCGACTCCTCCATCTTTCCGCGCTCGAGCAGGTTGCGGAAGATGTTGAGCGCGGGCGGCCACGTGCCGACCACCACGGAGGCCCCGGCCTCGACCAGCTCCTTCGCGATTGCGAATCCGTAGCCCGCGTCATCGGCAACGCCGGCCACGAGGGCGCGCTTACCGGAGAGATCGATGTTGAGCATGTCGGCTGCGTCCGTTGGCTGAAGTGCGCCCGGCAGCGAGTCACGCCGCCGCGAGGTAGCTTACACCAGTAGCCCCGACTCTACCAGTAATGACCGCCATCACAACGACCGCAACGCCCGCGCCGCCCTCGTCGACGATCGGTCCGCGCTTTGCGCGTGGACTGTGGCGCATTGCGGCGGCGGATGCGTCCTCCGGCAATGAGGTAGAGCTGATGCGCGACGGCACGCGCATCTTCGACGCGATGATCGACGTCATCGAGCATGCGAAAAAGACCGTCGTGCTCGAGTCGTACATGATCGTGAGCGACAGCGTAGGTGAGCGATTCCAGACCGCGCTCATTGCCGCCGCGAAGCGCGGCGTGAAGGTGCGCGTGATCGCCGATTGGGCGGGCAGCCGCGAGACGACGCGCGCGTTCTGGCGCACCTTCCGTGAGAACGGCGTCGACGTGCGCATCTTCAACAAGCCCGGCTTTCGCCGCTGGCTCGGCCTCCTGCCGCGCGATCATCGCAAGCTGCTCGTTGCGGACGAGGAGGTAGGCGTCACCGGCGGAATCGGGCTTGCCGAGGTGTGGTCCGGCTTCGTGAAGCGAAAGAAGCGAGCACCCTGGCGCGACACCGCGGTGCTCATCCGCGGACCGGCGGCCGTCGACATGGCGCGTGCGTTCGAGACCATGTGGAAGCGCGCGAAATTCGAGGAGCGGCGCGCGGCGCGCCGGCATGCCGTTCGGCGTGCGCGCAACTCCAACACCCTCCCCGGCAAGGAAGCCGGGGCCGTGGTCGGGATCATCGAGGGGGAGCCGTGGCGGCTGCGCGTCGCGCGCGCACTGCAGATCCAGTCGGTGAGCGCGGAGACGGCAATCTGGATCGCGAGCGCGTACTTCTATCCGTCGAGCGCGGAGATCGAGGCTTTGTGCGGTGCGGCGCTCGACGGCGTGGACGTGCGCGTGCTGGTGCCGAGCAAGTACGATCATCCGTGGGTGCGGATGCTCACGCATAGCGTGTACAAGCAGCTCCTGCGCAACGGCGTGCGGATCTGGGAGTGGAACGGGATCATGATGCACGCGAAGACGAGCGTCATCGACGGGCGCTGGGTTCGTGTGGGCTCGACCGACTTCAACCCCTTGGGCGTCGCCATCAACTACGAGCTCGATGCGGTGATCGAGAGCCAGGAGCTCGGGAAAGCGGCGGAGGCGATGTTCTTGCACGATCTCGAGGAGTCCACCGAGATTCGCATCCGCTGAGGCGGAGCCGGTGGGCGCCGCCAGAATCCTCTCGCCCAGCCCATGCCACTCAAAGCGCCAAAGCTCGCTGACCCTGGACCGCGCCCGCAGATGGAGCGTGCCGGACTCGTCCTGCTCGACGGCTCGTGGCAATTCGCGCTCGACCCGACCGCGGCGTGGACGATGCCGGAGCACGTGCGTTGGAAGCGGCGGATCGTGGTCCCCTTTGCGCCGGAGACGCCGGCGAGCGGCATCGCCGACACGAGCTTCTACGTGTCGTGCTGGTACCGCCGCACCGTTCGTCTCGCGGTGCCGGAAAACGGCTCGCGCGTGCTGCTCACCTTCGGCGCCGTCGACAGCGATGCGTGGGTGTGGGTGAATGGCCAGCTGGTCGCCCAGCACTCCGGCGGGTACACGCCGTTCACCGCAGACATCACGGATGCGCTCGCGCTGAACGGCACACAGGAGATCGTCGTGCGCGCGTACGACGATCCGCACGATCTGGCAAAGCCACGCGGAAAGCAGGACTGGAAGCTCAATTCGCACTCCATCTGGTATCCGCGCACGACGGGGATCTGGCAGAGCGTGTGGTACGAGGTCGTGCCGTCCACGTACATCAAGTATCTGCGCTGGACGTCGAATCTCGAACGATGGGAGATCGGGCTCGAGGCGTGGCTGGGCGGCGACAAGCATCGCGAGGGGCTCAGGCTGCACGTGAAGCTCTCGAGCGGCGACACGGTGCTCGCGAACGACACGTACGAGGTGATCGCGGGAGAGGTGCACCGTCGCATCGCGCTGTCTGATCCCGGCATCGACGATGTGCGCAACGATCTGCTGTGGAGCCCCGAGCGCCCGACGATCATCCGCGCGGAGCTCGAGCTGTGGGGCGGGCGCGGCGTGCTGCTCGATGTCGTACGCAGCTACACGGCGCTCCGTACGATCGGCGTGATGGGTGATCGGATCGCGTTGAACGGGCGGCCGTACGATCTGCGTCTCGTGCTCGATCAGGGCTACTGGCCCGAGAGCGGACTCACGCCCCCGGACAGCGCCGCCCTGCGGCGCGACGTCGAGCTCACGAAAGCGCTCGGCTTCAATGGCGTGCGCAAGCATCAAAAAGTGGAGGATCCGCGCTTTCTGTATTGGGCGGATCACCTCGGGCTCCTGGTGTGGGAGGAGATGCCGAGCGCGTACCGGTTCACGAAGGAATCGGTGGAGCGGGTGACGACGCAGTGGATGGAGGTGATCGATCGCGACTACAGCCATCCGTGCATCGTCGTGTGGGTGCCGTTCAACGAGAGCTGGGGTGTTCCGGATCTGCCCGCGCGCGAGGAACAGCGCGACTACGTCCGCGCCCTGTACCATCTCACGAGAACCGTCGACAGCACGCGCCTCGTGGTGGGAAACGACGGATGGGAGCACGTGGCGACGGACATCGTCGCGATCCACGACTACGAGGCCGATCCTGCGAAGATCAGCGAGCGCTACGACATGGATCGCGTGCGCTCGCACCTCGTGAAAACGGAGTATTCGTCGGGGCGCAATCTGGTGTTGCCGGGCTTCGACGTGGAGGGAAAGCCGCTGATGCTGAGCGAGTTCGGCGGAATTGCGTACGCGCCTGGGACGTCGGGAGTGTGGGGCTATTCGTATGCGAAGAGCGAGGCCGAGTTCGCGCGTCGCTATCGCGCGCTGATCGACACGGTGAACGAGCTCCCGCTGCTCGCCGGTTTCTGCTATACGCAGCTGACGGACACGTATCAGGAGGCAAACGGGCTGTTGTTCGCCGATCGCCGGCCAAAGTCGAGCTTGAGGAAGCTGTCGCTGCTGCAGCGCGAGCCGAAGCGCTGACCGGGCTTTTCCAGGCCCTCTATCTTTCGCGACATGAAGGCAGGGATATTCGTGGTCGCGGAGCTCGCGGATCCGGTGCGCGAGAAGATCCTCGAGGTGCAGCGCTGGGCGGATCCGCGGCTCGCCGCCGGCACGCCGCCGCACGTCACGATGGCGGGATCATCGGGCGTGGGTCCGCTGCCGCTCGGCACGCCTGTGGCGCTCCTGCGCGAGCGCCTCGAGCCGATCACGCGGGACACGCCGCCGATCACGATGCGCTTCGAGCGCCCGCACCGCTTCATGCAAACGGACATCATCGTGCTCCCGCTCGATCCCCACGGACCGCTGCGCACGCTGCACGAACGCATGGCGGGAACGGGGCTGCCCTTCGAGCGCGCGCGATTCATGTTCTCGCCGCACGCAACGCTGAGCTTCTATCCGCGGATGAACCCGGAGATGCTCAGGCGACTATTGGCGGTGCGGATCGATGATGACGTGGTGATCTCGGGGCTGCAGTTCTACTCGACGCCGCATCCGCAGCCGAGCAAGCGGGTGTTGGAGCTGCGGCTGGAAGGAAGTGCATGATGCGAGTGTGCATGGCGCTCGTCATGCTTTTATTCGGTACCGCCTGCGCATCGCCTGCGACGAACGCGCCCGCGCCAAACGATCCGCGCGCTGCCTACCTCGCGGACTCGACTAAATCCGCGAGTTGCGTGACAACGGTGGAGAGCTCGCGTAATCCAAGCTCCGCTGGCGGCGAGGCATTGGTTGTGGTGCGCCCGAGCTATGCGAACAACGAAAGAGTATTTGGAGCGAATCTCTCGTCTGACAAACCGAAACTCGTGGCACAGAGCTGGGGAAACGGCATCATCCATCTCCGAATTCCGGAAGACAGTATTCCTGCCTCGCATTCGATTTCGGTCGCAATCAGGCTAATCGGCTTCAGAGTGGATCGCGGCACTCTCACCGTGTTTCCAGGAGACACCGTTAATGTCGAAGCGAGGCTTTGTCCGCAGCCTATGTACTTGCAGACGCAGATCGAAGGGTCCTCGCCCTAGCCGATTCGATGCAGCGCATGGCAATGCTGCGCAGACTTACAACCCCTTCTGCACCGCCTCGTCCAGCTTCTGCTCGCCGCCCAGTCCCGTGTACACGATCTTCCCGCTCCGATCCACCACCACCACGTACGACGTCGCGGGCGTCGAGTAGGCATCGGTGGCCGCGCCAGTCGCGTCGAACAGGAGCTGCTGCGTCAGACCGTACTTTTGCGCGTAGAGCTTCACGCGCTCCGGTGATTCGTTCACGCTCACGGCAACCGAGACGAACGTCACCTTCCCCGCGTACTTGGCGGTGAGTGACTTGAGTTGCGGCTCGAGCTCCTTGCAGTTGCCGCACCAGAGCGCCCAGAACTCGAGTACGACCGGGCCCTTGCCGATGTAGCTCGCGAGGTCGACGCGCTTGCCATCGAGCGTCTGCACGACCGCGCCGGGCGCCTTCGCGCCGACGGGAAGTCCCAGCGGATCCTGCGCGCGCGCGCTGGGCGCGAACATCAGCACCATCGCGCCGATCGCACACAGGGTTCCCAGCTTCATTCTCGAGATCACAGCAGCACCTGTCCCATTGTCACGAAGTAGTACTCGGCCGCCCCGATCATCAGCAGCGCAAAGATTCGCTTCACCCAGATCATCCATACACCGCTGCGCGGCAACCGTGCGAGCGCGCCCGAAAATGTGCCGGCGACGATGAGCAGCGCGGTCATCCCGAACGAGAACACGAACAGATAGAGGAAGCCGAGCGTGCCGCTCCGCGTCGTGCCCACCCACGTGAGCACCGCGGCCATCACCGGCGCGCCGCACGGCGCCGCGACGACACCACTCGCAGCGCCCATCCCGAACGCGCCGCCGAGGCCGCCGCCGCGTCCCGCGCTCGCGGCCTTCGCCATCACCCACGCGGGGATCGGCAGCGGGATCGCGTCGAGCATCACGAGCGCGAACACGAGCAGCAGATTCCCCATAGCAAACAAGAGCCACGGATTCGTGCTGATGCTGCCGAACAATGTCCCCGACAATCCGGCGACCACGCCGAGCAGCGCGTACACGAGCGCGAGTCCGATCGCGTAGGCAAGCGTGAGCGCGAACGGCCGCCACCGCGATTGCGCTCCCGCACTCTCGCCGCCCACCAGTGCGACGGTGATCGGGATCATCGGGTACACGCACGGCGTGAGGCTCGTCAGCACTCCGGCAGCGAACAGCAGCGGGAGTGCGAGGAGTGGGTGCGAGAGATCTGGGGACAATTACACCGGTTCCAGAATCGAGGCTGACCGAAGAAGATGCACGAGGTGCTGAATGTCATCGCCCGTGATATAGAGCGGCGCCTGCAGTTTCGGCCGCGCGCTCTCATCGCCTCGGAATGTGTCCGCCCCGACCTTGGCGGTGTTGATTCCCTCGAAATACGCGATCGTGCGGCCGCGGCACGTGGCCAGTGCAATGCTCCTCGCAGTAGTGGAGATGCGAGCCAGCTCGTTGAGGGGATATTCACGATGACGCGTGGCACCGGAGAAAATGAACGCACGACGCGTGAGGCGAAGCTCACCGTAATCCACCGGGCAAATGACTACGTCTTTCCCGGTATTTGCGTCGTTCCGCCAGACTCGTTTCGTGTTTGCCGCGCTTCCAGCAGGAAAGAGGCGTTTTGTCGGCCAGCTGTCGTACATTGTCACCCGCATCGAAAGAATCGGACTGTCCTCGAAGTCGGGGCGATTGAGGCCAGGCACTGAGGTCGGCTCGGGAGCACGCGCGAGCTGCACGATTCGCTCGTTCCGGTTCAGGACAGCTCGTTCCGCCGGTGTCACGGCAGCCCAATCACGCAGACTCTTGAGATGCGACGCACTGCGGCCCGGCGGCAACACGTCGCAGAGGTATACGATGCTCATGGTTATCGAGAACACGATCACGAACAGAATCAGCCCCGCTACGTCGCTCGAGACGTGCACGTGCCCGGTCCTCAGATAGTGAGCAACAGCTTCCCCGTTGTCTTCCGCCCCTCGAGATCCGTGTGCGCCTGCGCCGCATTCGCGAGCGGATACTCGTGCTCCGCGCGCACCTTCAGCTCGCCCTTCGACACCCAGTCGAACAGTTCCCGCGCGCGCAGCAGCAGCTCCTCGCGCGAGCTGACGTAGTTGCCGAGCGTCGGGCGCGTGAGGAAGAGCGAGCCCTTGCGATTCAGCACCTGCGGGTCGAGCGGCGGCACGGCCCCGCTCGACGAGCCGAACAATACCATATAGCC
This sequence comes from uncultured Gemmatimonadaceae bacterium, assembly GCA_963792685.1. Classification (GTDB taxonomy): domain Bacteria; phylum Gemmatimonadota; class Gemmatimonadetes; order Gemmatimonadales; family Gemmatimonadaceae; genus FEN-1250. Next base: position 1,332,510 of record CAWBWW010000001.1, read on the forward strand.
TCGCGGCCGCAGCGAGTCGAGGCTCTTGTCGAACGTCGTCTTCCCCACCGAGTCGTACACGACACTCACGCCGGCGCCACCCGTGATGCGTCGCGCGGCCGCCTGGAAATCTTCCTTCGTGTAGAGCACGATCTCGTTCGCTCCCGCTTCGCGCGCGAGCGCCGCCTTCTCCTCCGTGGACGTGGTGCCGATGATGCGTGCACCGATCCTGTGCGCGATCTGGGTCATCAGCAATCCGACGCCGCCCGCAGCCGCGTGGATGAGAATCCACTCGCCCTGCGACACGCGATAGCAATCGCGCAGCAGAAAATGCGCGGTCATCCCCTGCAGCAGAATCGCAGCTGCGGTGCGATCATCGACGCTCGCCGGAATCGGCACGAGCCTGTCCGCCGGAATCGCCGCCAGCTCGGCGTAGCCGCCCTTGAGCATCACCCAGCCGACACGGTCGCCCACCTTCACGTCGCTCACACCGCTGCCGAGCTCCTCGACCACGCCCACGCCCTCCACGCCCGGCGTGAAGGGGAGCGTGCCCGGATACATCCCGGTCCGCGAGTACACATCCGTGAAGTTGACGCCCGCCACCCGCACGCGGATCAGCGCCTCGCCCGGGCCCGGCTTCGGATCTGGAAGCTCACCGTACTCGAGCACCTCGGGACCGCCAAGCCGCTTGATCAGAATCCCACGCATCCCGTCCCCTCCGTGTCCTTTGGCCGCTCTGCCGAGGGCCTGTGTCTTGCGAAAGCTATCCCGCGCCGTCGCTCACAGCGGGGATTCGCATATCTTTCGCGCGCGTGAATTCTTCCGCGAATCTCGTTCTTCCCGAACACCGAAATGGCCTCCACGTCCAATCGACGACGCTCCACCAAAGTGACGGCGCCGCGCACCTTCGCACCGGTCGTGATCGAGTGCGTGCGTCCCGAGCTCGACGCAGGCCGGTATCCGGTGAAGCGCGTCGTCGGTGATGTTCTCGAAGTACGCGCCGACATCCTCAAGGACGGTCACGACATCCTCTCGGCCCGCATTCGCTACTCTGGGCCGCAGGACTCCGAGTGGCGCACCGTCCCGATGCACTATGAGCAGAATACCGACCAGTGGGTGGGCGGTTTCAAGGTCGACCGGACTGGACGGTGGGTCTACACGGTCGATTCGTGGACTGACCGTTTCGGCACGTGGCGCAGCGAGCTGCAGAAGAAGGTCGGCGCGGGGCAGGACGTGTCGTCCGAGCTGCTCGAGGGCGCCGAGCTAGTCGACTCGTCCGCGCGCCGCGCGCGATTCGGCGACGCGCGCAACACACTTCGCGCCGCAGCGCTTCAGATCCGCGACACGTACGCACCCGTGGCCGACCGCATCACGGCGGCGCTCGACCCCGCGCTGCGCACCATGCTCGAGGAGAACTACTCGCCCCCCGACCTCACGTCGTACGCACGCGAGCTCGAAGTATGGGTCGATCGCGAGCGCGCCGCATTCGCCTCGTGGTACGAGCTCTTCCCGCGCTCGCAGACCACAGACGCGCACGTCCACGGCACCTTCCTGAGCACCGCAGACGCACTCCCACGCATCGCGGAGCTCGGCTTCGACGTCGTGTATCTGCCGCCCATCCACCCAGTGGGCATCTCGGCGCGGAAAGGGCCGAACAACTCGCTCTCCGCCGGTCCGGATGATCCCGGAAGTCCGTGGGCGATCGGCAACGAAGCTGGCGGACACACGGCCGTCGAGCCGAAGCTCGGCACGCTCCAGGATTTCGACACGCTCGTCGCTCGCGCAGCGGAGCTCGGACTCGAGATCGCCCTCGACTACGCACTGCAGTGCTCCCCCGACCATCCCTGGCTCAAGGAGCACCCGGAATGGTTCTTCGTGCGCCCCGACGGCACGATCAAGTACGCGGAGAATCCGCCGAAGAAGTACCAGGACATCTACCCGCTCAACTTCTGGTGCGACGATCGCGATGGGCTCTGGAACGCGTGCCGCGACATCCTGCTCTTCTGGATCGATCACGGCGTTCGCACCTTCCGCGTCGACAACCCGCACACGAAGCCGTTCGCGTTCTGGGAGTGGGTGATCAACGAGGTGCACAGTCGGCATCCCGACGTCGTGTTCCTCGCAGAGGCGTTCACGCGCCCGCGTACGATGAAGCTGCTCGCGAAGCTCGGCTTCTCGCAGTCGTACACGTACTTCACCTGGAAGAACACTGCGACCGAGCTGCGCTCGTGGTGGGCGGAGATGCACAATCCCGAGTCGCTCGAGTACATGCGCGGCAACCTGTTCGCGAACACGCCCGACATCCTGCACGAGTATCTGCAGACGTACGGGCGCCCCGCATTCCGCGTACGCCTGCTCCTCGCTGCGACGATGTCGCCGCTCTACGGGATCTACAGCGGCTTCGAGCTCTCCGAGAACGCTCCCGTACGCCCGGGGAGCGAGGAGTATCTCGACTCCGAGAAGTACCAGATCCGCGTGCGCGACTGGAACGCGCCCGGCAATTTGAACTTCGAGATCGCGCTGCTCAACAGCATCCGCCGCGATAACTCCGCGCTGCAGCGCATGGACAATCTCACGTTCCGCACGTCGGAGAATCCGCAGATCCTCTTCTTTACCAAGATGGCGCCCGGATGGCGGAACGATCTCCTCGTCATCGTGAATCTCGACCCCTCGCGCCCGCAGGAGACCGTGGTCACGGTGCCGCTCGCGGAGCTGGGACTCGATCCGGACACGCCGTACATCGTGGAGGATCTGCTCACGGGCGCGCGCTACAGCTGGCGCGGCGCGCGCAATTACGTTCGTCTCGATCCGAATCTCCAGCCGGGGCACATTCTCCGGCTGCAGCGCTGAAGACTTCCAATCCCCCCACGACTCCCGATGCCCGACCGCGCGACTCCATACCACACTTCCACAGATCCGCTCTGGTACAAGGACGCGATCATCTACCAGACGCACGTCAAGGCATTTCGCGACAGCAACGGTGATGGGTTCGGGGATTTTCCGGGATTGATTCAGAAGCTCGATTACATCCAGTCGCTCAACGTCAACACGCTCTGGCTGCTGCCGTTCTATCCGTCGCCGCTGCGCGATGATGGCTACGACATCGCCGAGTACGAGTCGGTGCACCCGCAGTACGGCACGATCGAGGATTTCCAGCGGTTCCTCGATGAGGCGCACGCGCGCAACATCCGCGTGATCACGGAGCTCGTCATCAACCACACGTCGGACCAGCATGCGTGGTTCCAGCGCGCGCGCACCGCGCCGCGCGGATCGCCCGAGCGCAACTGGTACGTGTGGTCCGACGATCCGACGAAGTACAAGGACGCGCGCATCATCTTCACCGACACCGAGGTCTCGAACTGGACCTGGGATCCGGTAGCCGAGCAGTTCTACTGGCACCGCTTCTTCAGCCATCAGCCGGATCTGAACTTCGACAATCCCGAAGTGCTCGCCGCCGTGATCGAGGTGATGCGCTTCTGGTTCCGCATGGGCGTCGACGGGATGCGGCTCGATGCCATCCCGTATCTCATCGAGCGCGACGGCACGAACTGCGAGAACCTCCCGGAGACGCACGAGGTACTGCGCGCGATCCGCACGGCGCTCGACGCGGAGTTCGAGAACAAGCTGCTGCTCGCCGAGGCGAATCAGTGGCCGAGCGATGTGATCCAGTATTTCGGCGGCGGAAAGGAGTGCCACATGGCATTCCACTTCCCGCTCATGCCGCGCATGTACATGGCGATTCGCAAGGAAGATCGCAGCCCGATCGTCGAGATTCTCGCGCAGACGCCGCCGATCCCCGACGAGTGCCAGTGGGCGATCTTCCTTCGCAACCACGATGAGCTCACGCTCGAGATGGTGACGGATGAAGAGCGCGACTACATGTATCGCGAGTATGCGAGCCAGTCGCGCATGCGGATCAACATCGGCATCCGCCGCCGACTCGCCTCGCTGCTCGACAACGGCCGCCGCCAGATCGAGCTCATGAATGCGCTGCTGCTCACAATGCCGGGAACGCCGATCATCTGATTACGGCGATGAGATCGGCATGGGCGACAATATTTTCCTTGGCGACCGCAACGGTGTGCGCACGCCAATGCAGTGGAACGGCGGCTGGAACTCCGGCTTCTCCGACGCCGATCAGCAGGCGCTCTACTTCCCGCTCATCATGGATCCGCCGTACGGCTATCAGGGCGTGAATGTCGCGGCGCAGGAGCGCACGCAAACGTCGCTACTGCGGTGGATGCGGCGCATTGTGAAGGTGCGAAACGAGCACAAGGCGTTCGGCCGAGGCACCTTCGAGATGCTCCTCCCCGAGAACCGTGCTGTGCTCGCTTACCTGCGCACGTACGAGGGGGAGACGATCCTCTGCGTCAACAATCTTTCACGGTTCGTGCAGCCCGCGCGCATCAACTTGCAACGGTTCATCGGCATGGTGCCCGTTGAGATGATCGGCAACATCCGCTTCCCGCCCATCGCCGAGAATCCGTACCTCTTCGCGCTCGGGCCGCACAACTTCTACTGGTTCAAGCTCACCTCGGCAGACGAGGCGCCGGACCGGCGCGGGGAGGGGCGACGCTGAACCTGACGATCTCGGGCGCGCTGGAGAATGCGCTCGAGCCCGCCGTGCTTCGCTCGATCGACTCGGCGTCGCTCACGGCCTTCCTCCGTGAGCGACGATGGTTCGGCGAGAAGGCGCATCACTCGCTGCACGCGCGCATCTGCGAGGTGATTCCCGTGTCTGGCGACGGGCAGCGGTGGGCCGTCACACGCGTCGAAGTGCAGCTCGAGGACGGCTCGATCGCGAGCTATCAGCTTCCGCTCTCGGTGCGCGAGCGCGAGATGAGCCGCGCGCACGCGCCCGCTGCAGTGCTCGCGCACATCGATTCGTCGGTCGTGAAGGGACTGCTCTTCGACGCCATCGAGGATCCGGCATTCCGCGCGCGCATCGCGCGCGCGCTTTCGGAGGGCGAGCAGTTCGAGGGTAAGGATGCCTCACTTCGCACCGAGCGCGTCGCGCGCAACGGACCGCGGCTCAGTGGTGCGTCGCACATCATCGGTGGCGAGCAGAGCAACAGCTCGATCGTCTTCGGCGAGAGCGCGATCTTCAAGCTTTTTCGCCGCCTCGAGGGCGGCGAGAGCCCGGATGTCGAGATCGCGCGCTATCTCACCGCTCACACGAGGTTCCGGAACACGCCGGAGCTGTACGCGGTGCTCGTGCTGGAGCACGAAGGAGAGCGCTCGGTGGCCGGAATGCTGTCGCGGCTCGTCGCTGGTGCGATGGACGGCTGGGCGCACGCCCTCACGCGCGCCCGCGCCTTCACGCACGGCGATGGCGATGCGCACGGCGATCCATTCGAGCGGGAATCCGAGCAGCTCGGCTACATCACCGCAGAGCTGCATCGCGCGCTCGCATCACCAACGAAGGATCCTGCATTCGCGCCGCGCGATGCGACGGCAGCAGATGTCGCGCGGTGGGCCGGCGGCGCGCGCCGGTCGGTGGAGCAGGGCTTTGCACTCCTCGAACGGCTCGCGCCAAGCCTCGATTCGCGCTCGCGGCCGCTGGCGCTCGCGGCATCCGGTCGGCGCATCGACGCCTTCGCGAAGCTCGACGACATCGTGAGCTCGCTCGGCGGCGCTGCCGCTGCGGGAATCCTCTCGCGCCATCATGGCGACTATCATCTGGGCCAGGTGCTCCGCACGGAGCACGACTGGATGATCATCGACTTCGAAGGCGAGCCTGCGCGACCGCTGGCCGAGCGGCGCGCGTTGAACAGTCCGGCGCGCGACGTAGCGGGGATGCTGCGCTCCTTCGCGTACGCGGCGGCGACGGCTGCGTCGCACGATGCCGCCGATCGCGAGCGCGCGTTGCAGTGGGAAGCGATGGCACGTGCGGCGTTTCTGCGCGGCTACGGCGACACGAGCGCGCCGGCGCTCATCGAGCTGTTCGAGCTCGAGAAGCTCTTTTACGAGCTCGCCTATGAGCTCAACAACCGCCCCACGTGGGCGTGGATCCCGCTGCAGGGAATCGCGCGCATGCTGGCGCCGAGCGTCGTGTGACTGCGCCTGCGACCGTGAGCGCGCCAACGTACGGCGCCGCACTGCAGGATGGAGGGGTGCGATTCACCGTGTGGGCGCCCAAGGCGCAGCGGCTCACGGTTCGCGTGCGCACGGGTAGCGCCGCTGGCGAGCACACACTCGAGCGCGACGAGCAGGGCGTATTCTCCGCCACGATTCCCGGCGTGCGCGCCGGCGATGACTACGCGTACTGCATCGACGACGGTCCCGAACGCCCCGATCCCGCGTCGCGCTGGCAGCCCGAAGGTGTGCACGGCCCGTCACGCGTCACTGATCCCGACGCGTTTCTCTGGCGTGACGACGCGTGGGCGGGGATCGAGATGGCGGATTACGTCATCTACGAGCTGCACGTCGGAACGTTCACAATGGAAGGCACGTTCGACGCAGTGATCCCGCGTCTCGCTGCGCTTCGCGAGCTGGGCATCACCGCGATCGAGCTCATGCCCGTCGCGCAGTTTCCCGGAGCGCGCAACTGGGGCTACGATGGTGTGCAGCTCTACGCTCCGCAGAATAGCTACGGCGGGCCCGAGGCACTCAAGCGTCTCGTGAACGCGGCGCACGCGGAGGGGCTGGCCGTCGTGCTCGATGTCGTCTACAACCACATCGGGCCCGAGGGGAATTATCTCAACGAGTTCGCGCCTTACTTCACGGACGTGTATCGCACGCCGTGGGGATCGGCGGTGAACTACGATGGCCCGGACAGCGACGAGGTGCGCCGCTTCATCATCCAGAACGCGTGCTACTGGGTGACCGAGTTCCACATGGATGCGCTGCGCCTCGACGCGATTCACGGAATCTTCGACTTCCAGGCGCATCACGTACTCGCCGAGCTCACCGCCAAGATCCACTCTCGCGCGGCGGAGCTCGGGCGGCGGGTGATGGTGATCGCCGAGAGTGATCTCAACGATCCGCGGCTGCTGCGCCCAGTGGAGCGCGGCGGCTTCGCAATGGACGCGCAGTGGAGCGATGATTTCCACCATGCGATGCACGTCGCGCTCACTGGGGAGAGCGCCGGATACTACGAAGGCTACGCGCACTACGGCGACGTCGCCGCCATCGCGGACGCGCTCGAGCGGCGCTTCGTGTTCCAGGGGCAGTACGCGTTGCATCGCCGTCGCCGGCACGGTGCGCCCGCTCTCGATGTCTCGGCGGATCACTTCATCATCTCGATCCAGAATCACGATCAGGTGGGGAATCGTGCGACGGGCGATCGACTGAGCGCGCTCGTGTCGCCGGATGCGCAGCGACTCGCGGCGGCGCTGCTGCTCCTCGCGCCGTACGTGCCGATGCTCTTCATGGGCGAGGAGTACGGCGAGGTTGCGCCGTTCCTGTACTTCGTGAGCCACTCGGATCGCGACCTCGTGGAGGCGGTGCGCAAGGGACGCAGGGAGGAGTTCCGCTCGTTCGGATGGACGGGCGAGGTGCCCGATCCGCAGTCCGAGGAGACGTTCGCGCGCTCGCGCATCCACTTCGAGCGCGGAAGTCAGGGCGAGCATGCGCGGACGCGCGCGATCTATCGCGAGATGCTCGCAGTCCGGCGCGAGGAGCCGGCGCTCCGCCCTGGTGCGGCGCGCATCACCGTGCGAAGCGATGCGCGCGCGCGCTGGATCGCGATGCGACTCGACGCGCCGGGCGCACGGAGCCTGCTCGCGCTCTTCAATCTCGCCACCACGCCGCAGGAGATCCCGCTGAGCAAGGAAGACGGCGCTGGCTGGCGCCCGCGATTCGCCACCGCCACAATTCCCGGCGATGGCGCACGCACGAGCGGCTCGGAGATCACACTCCCCGCGCTCTCCGCCGCGCTCTACTACAAAGAGGAACGCTGATGCGCGTTTGGCCCGGCCAACCCTATCCACTCGGCGCCACGTGGGATGGGGAAGGGGTGAACTTCGCGATCTTCTCCGAGAACGCCACCGGGGTGTCGCTCTGCCTCTTCGACGCGCACGACGATGCGAAGGAGCGCCATCGCATTCCGATTCGCGAGCGCAGCGACCAGATCTGGCACTGCTATCTCCCGGACGTTCGCCCTGGGCAGCTCTATGGTTTTCGCGTAGACGGACCGTACGCGCCGCAGGAAGGACATCGCTTCAATCCGAATCAGCTCCTGATCGATCCGTATGCCAAGGCGATCAGCGGTGCGATTCAGTGGAGCGACGCGCTCTTCGCCTACAAGGTGGGGTCGCCGCGGCAGGATCTCGAGATCAACAGTGCGGACAGCGCGGCCGGCATGCCGAAGAGCGTCGTCATCGACAACGCATTCACGTGGGGGAACGATGCGCCGCCGCGCACGCCGTGGAATCGCACGGTGATCTACGAGGCGCACACGAAGGGGCTCACGATTCGGCATCCTGATGTCCCGGAAGAAATTCGCGGCACCTATCTCGCGCTCTCCTCCGACGCGGTGATCGATCATCTCCGCTCGCTCGGCGTCACCGCGCTCGAGCTGCTTCCGGTGCATCACTTCGCGGTGGACCGCCAGCTCGCCGAGAAAGGGCTCACGAACTACTGGGGCTACAACACGATCGGTTTTTTCGCGCCCGACGTGCGCTACGCGGTGGGCGGGCTCGGAAGCCAGGTCGTGCAGTTCAAGTCCATGGTGAAGACGCTGCACTCTGCCGGCATTGAGGTGATTCTCGACGTCGTCTACAATCACACGGCCGAGGGAAATCATCTCGGGCCGACGCTGTCGCTCAAGGGGATCGACAACAAGGCGTACTATCGGCTCGAGCCGGACAACCCGCGCTTCTACACGGATTACACCGGCACCGGGAACAGCCTCAACATGCTCCACCCGCGCACGATCCAGCTGATCATGGATTCGCTGCGCTACTGGGTGACGGAGATGCACGTCGACGGCTTCCGCTTCGATCTCGCGCCGGTGCTCGCGCGCGAGCTGTTCGAGGTGAACCGGCTGAGCGCCTTCTTCGACATCATCCATCAGGATCCGGTTCTCTCGCGCGTGAAGCTGATCGCCGAGCCGTGGGACCTGGGCCCCGGCGGCTATCAGGTGGGGAACTTCCCGATCGGGTGGGCGGAATGGAACGGGAAATATCGCGACGACATCCGGCGTTTCTGGCGCGGCGACGCCGGCATGGTGGGCGATCTCGCGTCGCGCCTCTCCGGCTCGAGCGACATCTACCAGTGGAGCGCGCGCGCGGCGTACGCGAGCGTGAACTTCGTCGTCGCGCACGACGGCTTCACGCTCAACGATCTCGTGAGCTACGAGCGGAAGCACAATCAGGCGAACGGCGAGGACAATCGCGACGGCACCGACGACAACATCAGCCGCAACTGGGGCATCGAGGGACCGACGAACGACGCCCAGATCAGTCGCCGGCGCGATCGCGAGATCCGCAACTTCCTCGCGACGCTCGCGTTCTCGCAGGGGGTGCCGATGATCGCGCACGGTGACGAGATCGCGCGCTCGCAGGACGGCAACAACAACGCGTACGCGCAGGACAACGAGATCTCGTGGATGAACTGGGATCTGGATGAGCGCGAGAAGGGCATTCTCGAGTTCGCGCAGCGCCTCTTTGGGATTCGTCGCACGAATCCGGCGCTGCGCCGGCGCTATTTCTTCCGCGGTGCGCCCGTCGAGTCGGGGGTGAAGGACGTAATGTGGCTGCGGTCGGACGGACGCGAGATGACGGACGCCGAGTGGCGGCGTAAGAACATGCACTCGCTCGGCATGCTCATCCGCGGCGAAGCAGCAGATGAGATCGATGAGCGCGGCCGGCCCATCAAGGGCGATACGCTACTGCTCATCGTGAGCAATCAGGAAGCGGACGAGCAGTGGTGTCTTCCCCGTCTCGAGATCCCCGGTTGTTGGGTACTCATCGTGGACACCGATCGACCCACTGTGGTCGATGAGCCCGTGAACGAGCTCACGATGGCGCCGTTCTCACTCGTGCTGCTTCGTTACGAGCTGGAGACGGCGTGACGACACCGACTGTCGCTCCGGATCCACTCTCCGGGATCGATCAACGCGAGATCGGCCAGCTGCTCGCCGGCGATCACGGCGATCCGCATCGCATCCTCGGCGCGCATCCGGCCAAGGGTGGCGTCGTGATTCGCGCGTTGCATCCCGACGCCGTGCGCGTCGAGGCACTGCTCGCCAATGGGCGCGCAGTCACCCTCGATCGGCTCGCCGGCGGATTGTTCGGCGCGTTCGTCGCGAACGCAACGCTCCCGCTGCGCTACCGCCTGCGCTTCCACTTCGCCGGCGGTGCGACGTGGGAGCGCGGCGATCCGTATCGCTTTCTGCCCACCGTTGGCGACGTCGATCTTCATCTCTTCAACGAGGGGACTCATCGCGAGCTGTGGAACGTGCTGGGCGCGCACCCGCGCGAGCTCGATGGTGAGCGCGGCGTGTCGTTCGCGGTGTGGGCGCCGAACGCGCGCAGCGCGAGCGTGATCGGACAGTTCGGTCAGTGGGACGGGCGACTCTTTCCCATGCGGAAGCTCGGATCGTCCGGCGTGTTCGAGCTCTTTGTTCCCGATGTTGGTCCCGGCGCGATGTACAAGTATCAGCTCCGCACGCGCGAGGGCGTCGCGCGTGTCAAGACCGATCCGTTCGCGTTCGGGATGGAGCTGCCGCCGGAGACGGCGTCGTGCGTCGTCGATCTGGCGCGCTACGAGTGGGAAGACGACGAGTGGATGACCGGACGCCCCGATCGCGACAGCACGAAGCTGCCGATGCTCATCTACGAGATGCATCTGGGCTCGTGGGCGCGCATGCCCGAAAGCGACAACCGCCCGCTCACCTATCGTGAGCTTGCACCGCGCGTGGTCGAGCACTGCCGCCGACTCGGCTTCACGCACGTGGAGCTCATGCCGGTGATGGAGCATCCGTTCACGGGCTCGTGGGGCTATCAGGTGTCGGGCTATTTCGCGCCCACGCGCCGCTACGGCTCCCCCGACGACTTCAAGTTCTTCGTCGACTCGCTGCATCGCGCGGGGATCGGCGTCATCCTCGACTGGGTGCCGGCGCACTTTCCGAAGGATGATTTTGCGCTCCGTCGCTTCGACGGCACCGCGCTCTACGAGCACGAAGATCCTCGGCTCGGCGAGCATCCCGACTGGGGGACGCTGATCTTCAACTATTCGCGCACGGAGGTTCGAAACTTCCTCATCGCGAACGCGCTCTTCTGGCTCCGCGAATACCACTGCGACGGTCTGCGCGTAGATGCCGTCGCATCGATGCTCTACCTCGACTACAGCCGCAAGCCCGGCGAGTGGCTGCGCAACCGCTACGGCGGCCGCGAGAATCTCGACGCGATCGACTTCATCCGCGCCATGAATGAAGTGGTGCGCGCCGATGCGCCCGGATGCTACACGATCGCCGAGGAATCCACGTCGTGGCCGGGCGTCACGAAGCTCCCGGCGGATGGCGGGCTGGGTTTCACGTACAAGTGGAACATGGGGTGGATGCACGACACCCTCGAGTACTTCAGCAAGGACCCGCTCTACCGGTCATATCACCAGGACCAGCTCACCTTCGCGATGGTATACGAGTACAGCGAGCGATTCATCATGCCGCTGTCGCACGATGAGGTCGTGCATCTCAAACGATCGCTGCTCGAGAAGATGCCTGGCGACGAGTGGCGCAGGCTCGCCAATCTGCGGCTCATGCTCGCGTACATGTACACGCGCCCTGGAAAGAAGCTGCTCTTCATGGGCACCGAGATCGCGCCGTACAGCGAGTGGAATCACGACGTGAGCCTGGACTGGCATCTCGCGGACGAACACGCGCACGGCAGCTTTCTGCGCTTCGTCCAGGAGCTCGGCGCGCTGTACGAAAGCCATCCGGCGCTCTGGCGCGATGACTTTGATCCGAGCGGCTTCTCGTGGATCGATGTGGCGGACAGGATGAACTCGGTTCTGAGCTACGTGCGGCGCGCAGACGATGCACACTGCGTTGTGGTGCTCAACATGACGCCGGAGCCTCGCGCGAACTATCGTGTGGGCGTGCCGAGCATGGGCGCGTACGAGATCCTGCTCTCGTCGGATGCCACGCGATTTGGCGGGGGCGGCTACTCGGAGGGTGGAACTATCACCGCGGACGCCTCACCCTTCCACGGCTTTCAGCAGTCCGTGTCGCTCGACCTCCCGCCCCTCGGCGCACTCGTGATCGCGCCGCGCTAGTCGATCGTTACTGGCAGGGCGAGAGGTACGCGTGCGGCAGCCACTGCGCGATGATCACGACCGTGAAGAGCGTACTTTCAAGAATTCCGAGCATCGCCATAAATCCCGGGCGTGAGAGCACGGTGTCTTCGCGCCAGTTGCTCCGAAGCCGCACTGCGCACCCCACGCCGGCAACGATCACGAGCGCGAGCAGAATCGCGGTGATCACGTGCATCGCGAGCACGCTTCCCGCCTTGCACGCGAGCGGTGTGAGGGAGTAGCTGAGCTGCAGATTCAGCAGCATGAGCAGCGGCGTCCCGATCACCGCAAACCACAGCATGCCGATCCCCTCGTCTGGGGTGCTCGGCTTTTCCGGCACTGCGCGCGTGTCGACCGGATCCGGATCCTGCTCGATGACCGTCGCTCCATGTGTCATGCGACTTCACTGTTCACATTCCGAGCCACTTCGCAGCTCTGCGCGTGCCTTCAATCACGATAAAATGCCGAGCTCGCCTGGAAGGCACGCCACGTGCCGTTCAGCAATGGTGGCCGACTCGTGCGACCATTGGTCGACGGGCTCACAGTGGAGCGACAACGAAGGGAGCTGCAGAATGAAGATCCAACTCAAGCGGGTACGCGATCAGGTCATCGTCATCACGGGCGCGACGAGCGGGATCGGGCTCGCCACGGCGATCGCCGCCGCCAAACGCGGAGCTTCGGTGGTACTGAACGCCCGTGCCGAAGAAGATCTGAAAGCGGTGGCGAAGGAGATCGATCAGATCGGCGGGCAGGTCGCGTACTACGCCGGCGACGTCGCGGAGCTGGAGGTGGTGCGTAATCTCGCACAAACGGCGCTGCGCGAGTTCGGGCGCATCGATACGTGGGTGAACAACGCCGGTGTCTCCATCTATGGCCTGCTCGAGCAAGTGTCGCTCGCTGACGCGCGCCGGCTGTTCGACACGAACTACTGGGGCACCGTGCACGGCAGCCTCGTCGCACTCGAGACACTGAAGAAAAATGGCGGCGCGCTCATCAACGTCGGTAGCGAGCTGTCCGAGACCGTCATCCCGCTGCAGGGGCACTACAACGCGAGCAAGCACGCGGTGAAGGGATTTACCGAGACGCTCCGGATCGAGCTCGAGAAGGAGAAGGCGCCCGTCTCGGTCACGCTCGTCGAGCCATCCGCGATCGATACGCCATATCCGGAGCACGCGAAGAACTACATGGACGTCGAGCCCACGCATCAGCCGCCCGTGTACGCGCCGGAGCTCGTGGCGAACGCGATTCTCCACTGCGCGTCGCATCAGCATCGCACCGTGCGCGTGGGCGCCGGTGCGAAGGCATTCACCCTCATCGAGAAGGTGGCGCCTGCGCTCGGCGACAGGATCAAGGTGGCCACGACGTTCGACGGATCGCGCACCAACGAGCCCGCGCGCGACGACGACACGCTCTTCGAGCCGCGTCCCGGCGACGTGCGCGTGCGCGGCAGGTACAAGGGGCACGTGATGAAGACGAGCGTGAGCACCGCCGCCACGCTGCGTCCGATTCCAGCGCTTCTCGCGGCGGCGACGCTGGGCGTTGGGATCGCCTACGCCGTTCGGACAATCCGCGAGATCTAGTCGTCTACCAGAGCCGCGGCCCCAGATAGATGATGAAGTAGATCGGTACCCACGACGCCACGAGGAAGTACCAGTAATTCGTGACGTCCGTCGTGTCGGGGTAATGCCGCGGAAGCACGGGGCCCATGATGAAGAGCGCAGCGGTCCCGATCACTTCCGCGGCCTCGATCACGAGCAGCGAGCCATGAAAGCCGAGGAGCACCCACAGTATCGAGCCATACGCGCTCGTGTTCCAGAGCACGTTCGTCGCATAGAAGTCGAAGGTGCGAACGACGCACAGCACGAGCGCGCACACACTCATGATGATCAACCACATCGTGGTGCGTCTACGGTCCATCTCGGTCGCGGACTTCTTGAGCAGGTGCGCGGGGATGCACGTGAGGAGAAAGAGCGCCATCCCGATCGTGGGAGCGATCCAGTCCGGCAGCGGATATCCCTCGGGCGGGAACGACGCGAAGTTGCGCCGCAGGTAGAAGTACGATGCAATGCTGAGGAAGAGCGTCATCCCCTCGGCCACCGCGAAGCCCATCGTCCCCCACCAGAGCAGCCCGCGCTGTCCGAAGACGACCGTTGGCAGCTCCGTCACATCGACGGTCACCCGCTCGCGCTTTCTCATGCGCCCTCCAGCGAGACTTTCTCGTCACTCTCGGTGCGAACATCCTCACTCGTTGGCCACGCCCAGCCGGCGAAGGCGATGAAGCCGAGCACCGCGCCGATCGGAAGGGCGAGCGGGGTGAAGATCGCGGTGATGAAGAGCACGCCGATCGCGATCGCCATCGCGAACGGCCAAATCGAATCGTGCGGGTGCGATTCTCGGCTGTCCGGCTGCGCGTCGAGCGTCGTCGTGAGGAGCACCTCACGCCGCTCGGTGCTCGTGCCCACGACCACCTGGTGCTCGTCGCCCTCATCCCAGAGCGGACTGCGCCCCTGAACCACGGGCAGGTGCAGGAAGTTGTACGGCTCCGGGGGCGAGCTCGTCGCCCACTCGAGTGAGTCGGAATCCCACGGATTGTCGCCGGCGATCGTCCCGCTGCGAAGGCTCACCACCACATTGATCAGCAACAGCAGCACGCTGATCGCGATCACGAGCGCGCCGACGCTCGCGAGCGAATTGAGCGGCCCCCATCCCGTGCTCGCGAGGTACGTGTACACGCGACGCGGCATGCCGTAGAAGCCAAGCCAGTGCATCGGGAAGAAGGTGAGATTCATCCCGATGAAGAAGAGCCAGAAATTCCATTTGCCGAGCTTCTCGCTCAGCATGCGACCGGTGACCTTCGGGAACCAGTAGTAGATCGCGCCAAAGAGCGGGAACACCGCGCCGCCGATCAGCACATAATGGAAGTGCGCGACGATGAAGAAGGTGTCGTGCACCTGGAGATCGAAGGGCACGGATGCGATCATCACACCGGTCACGCCGCCGATCACGAACAGCGTGATGAACCCCAGGATGAAGAGCATCGGCGTCGCGAAGCGCGGGCGCCCGCTCCAGATGGTCGCGAGCCAGCAGAAGATCTGAATGCCGTTCGGGATTGCGATCATCGTGCTCGTCGCGGTGAAAAAGCTTTCCGCCATCTGCGGAATTCCCGTGGCGAACATGTGGTGCACCCAGAGCCCGAACCCCATGAACGCGACCGAGACGATCGAGAGCACGAGCGCGGGATAACCGAACACCTGCCGTCGCGTGAAGGCCGGCAGCATCGTCGAGACGAGCCCCGTGGCGGGGATGAAGATGATGTAGACCTCGGGATGCCCGAAGAACCAGAACATGTGCTGCCAGAGCAGTACGTCGCCCCCTTCGGATGGATTGAAGAAGTGCGTCCCCACGAGCCGGTCGAGCGCGAGATACATGCTGTCCGTCGCGATCGCGGGCATCGCAATCATGATCATGAATGCGGTGACGAGCATCGCCCACACGAACAGCGGAATG
Organism: uncultured Gemmatimonadaceae bacterium; assembly: GCA_963792685.1. Taxonomy (GTDB): domain Bacteria; phylum Gemmatimonadota; class Gemmatimonadetes; order Gemmatimonadales; family Gemmatimonadaceae; genus FEN-1250. The sequence goes on from CAWBWW010000001.1 coordinate 1,348,233, forward strand.
CGATTGAGCGACATTCCCACCGCGCGCTGCTTGAAGATCGTGACGATCAGCTCGATCGCACCGACGATCGCCACGATCTCCGTGAAGGTGATCGTCTGCGCCCACGTATCCGCGCGCTTGCCCGGGCTGAACGCCGGTCCGGAGAGTGGCACGTACGCAAACCATCCGACATCGGGGCCCGTATTCAGGAAGAACTGCACATAGAGGAACGAGCCGCCGATCAGAAAGAGCCAGTAGCCGAACGCGTTGAGGCGCGGGAAGGCGACATTGCGTGTGCCGAGCATGAGTGGAACGAAGTACAGCCCGATCGCTTCCATGATCGGCACGGCGAAGAGGAACATCATCGTCGTGCCGTGCATGGTGAAGATCTGATTGTAGAGATCGGGGCCGACGAAGTTGTTCTCCGGACGCGCGAGCTGTATGCGCATCACCGCCGCCTCGAGCCCGCCGAGCAGGAAGAAGACGAATGCGGTGATGATGTAGCGCTTGGAGATATCCTTGTGATTCGTGCTGGTGAGCCAGCCCCAGAAGCCGGGCTTTCGCTCCCACACGCGCAGCATCTGCTCGCGCTCGCCCCGGTCGTCCACAGGCGCCGGTGCTCCCGCCGTCACCGTTGCACTCATTTGAGCTGCCTCAGGTACGCCACGAGCGCCTGCAGGTCTCGCGGGCTGAGCTTGGTCGCCGGCATCAGTGTCCCCGGCTTGATGCGCTGTGGATCAGAGATCCACGCGTAGAGGTTTGCGTCGGTGTTGGCCAGAATGCCGGCGGCGATCGTTCGCCGCGATGCGACGTGCGTGAGATCGGGGCCGGTCGTTGCTCCGGCGGCCGTGCCGCTGATCGTGTGACACATCACGCACGTCGTCCCCTGGAACACATTCTTGCCGCGCGACGCGAGCGAATCCGTCGGCGAGCGCGCCGTGTCGTGCTCCGCGGTGCGCCACGCCTCGTAGTCGGCGCGCGATTGCGCGATCACCAGCATTCCCATCTTCGCATGCTCGAGCCCGCAGTACTCGGCGCACTGCCCGCGATAGACGCCGGGCGTGTCCGCTTGGAACCAGACCGTTCGAGTGTAGCCCGGCAGGAGATCGCGCTTCCCCGTGAGATTCGGCACCCAGAAGCTGTGAATCACATCGCGCGACGTGAGCTCCAGCACCACAGGCACGCCCACCGGAATGTGCATCTCGTTCGCCGTGATCACCTCGTTCTGCGGCACCGAGTCCGGATAGTGTAACTCCCACCAGAACTGATGCCCCACCATCTCGATCGGAACGACCTTGGTCGCGGGCGGCATCGTGAGCGCCTGCCCCACGCGGAAGTCCGCAACGAGCACGAGGAAGAGCGTCAGCGCGGTCACGATCACTGCGCCGGTCACTATCCGCGTGAGCTTGCGATCGCGCTCCGGGTCGCGCGCGACCACCTCGCTCCCGCCGCGCGTCTCGGTCGCCTCCCGCGGCGGACGCTTGCGCGCCACGGCCCACAGCATCACCGCGACCACCAGCACCCACACCACGGCAGCAATCGGAAGCATGAGCCACCACAGTCCGGCGATCCGACCGGCCTGCGGACCCGACGGATCGAGCGCATTCTGCCCGTTGTGCAGCGAGCACGCGGCGCATGCGAGCAATGCCAGCGCGAGAGCGATGCGCTTCGTCAGCCTGTTCATGGTTTCTCCTGCACGGGCGGTGACACCGTCGGTGGCGGCGTGACGATCACCGGGTTCTGCGTCGTCGTCTGCTGCTCGGATGCTCTCACTTCCATTTCATCGTTCCGACCGGGACGCGCGTCCTTGCCGCCTTGTCCGCTCATCGTGCGCACGTACGCCACGAGCTCCCATATCTGCGTCGGTGTAATGCGATCCTTGAACGCGGGCATTCCGTTCGGGCGGCCGTTCGCTATCGTCGCGTAGATGTTCGCGGGCTCGTAGCCGTAGATCCACGCGGTGTCCATGAGCGGCGGTCCCATTCCACCGCCGCCGTGCGAGTGACACCCGGAGCAGTTGAAGGCGACGAAGAGCTGCTTCCCTGTCTGCAGCGAGTACGCATTTCCACCAACTGGCCCCTCGCGCGAAACACCGCTGTCCGAGCGCGCAGCTCGCGCAGATTCGGCAGCTACCGACGCTTCCGGAAGCTGTTCCTGGAATTGACGCGCCTCCCGCTTGCACGAGCCGAGCGACGCGACCATGATCGCGCACACGAGCGCGGAACGCGCGCGATCAGCGAAGCGTGAAGACATAGAGCGTCCCTCCCCGCGGCGTCGCCGTCGGCAGATCGTTCATCGCGGCGACGAATCCGAGCGCGGCGCTCGAGTCGCGCGGGTCGAGTCCGCCGGCGACGATTGCGCCCGACCATCCACCCACGCCCGAGAGCACCGCGATGTATTCCTTTCCGTCCGGTCCGCGATACGCGATCGGCTGCCCAATGATCCCGGATGTCGTCTTGTACTGCCATAGCAGCGCACCCGTGCGTGCGTCCACCGCCTTGAGCCATCCCTCCATGGTGCCGTAGAACACGACATCCCCCGCCGTCGCGAGCGCGCCGCTCCACACCGGGAACGGCTCCGCGATCTGCCACACGGGACTTCCCGTCGCAGGATTCCACGCAGTGAAGAAGCCGCGATTTCCACCGATCCCCGGTTTCATGCGCACGTTCATCCCCACGTACGGCGTGCCCGCGATGTAGCTCACGGACGTCGCCTCCTCGTCCATGCAGATATTCTGGTGCGGCACGTACAAGAGTCCCGTACGAGGAGAGAAGGACGACGGCTGCCAGTCCTTCCCGCCGGGAGCCGCCGGACAAATGTCGCGCACGACGCGTTGCAGTCGCGGCTCCTTCATTTCGTTGAGCGCGAGCTCTCCCGTCGACACGTTCACGCTGTCGCTCGACGTGATGTGCACGTACGGCTTCGCGTACACGACCTCGCCCGTCGCGCGATCCACCGCGTACATGTATCCGTTGCGATCGGGATGGAGAAGCACGCCGCGTCGCGATCCCTTCCACGGGATGTCGAGCAGCACGTTCTCGTTCACACCATCGTAATCATGGAGATCGTGCGGATTCATCTGGTACGCCCAGATCGCCTCGCCGGTGCTCGGACGGCGCGCGAACAGCGTCGAGGTCCACTTGTTGTCGCCTGGACGCTGCACGGGATTCCACGGTCCCGGATTCGACGTACCATAGTAGATGAGGTCGAGCGTGGGGTCGTACGAGATCCATCCCCACATCCCGCCGCCGCCCGTCTGCCACGCACTGCCCGGCCACGTCTGCACCCCGAGATCGGTGCCGCGATCCTTGGCGTAGAACGGCTTGAACGAGGATCCGATCAGCACGGCACTGTCGGGCCCGGTGGCGAGCGCCGTCCACTTCACCGCACCGGTCTTGAGATCGAGTCCCTTCACCCATCCGCGCACGCCCATCTCACCGCCGCTGTTTCCGACGATCACGCGATCCTTCACAATGAGCGGCGCCATCGTCATCGTCTCGCCTTTATTGATGTCGCCGACGTTGGTGCGCCAGACCTCCTTCCCGCTCCCCGTGTCGACCGCAATGACGTTGTCGTCGAGCGTCGCGTAAACGATCTTCCCGTCGGCATACGAAGGCCCGCGATTGACGACGTCGCAGCACGCCTCTCCCTGCGACGACGTCAGAGGCCTCGGATTGTGCATCCACTTCACCGAGGCTCCCGGCTTTGTCAGATCCAGCGCGTAGAGCAGATTCGGGTAGGGCGTCACGACGTACATCGTGTGCCCCACCACGAGCGGCGCCGCCTCCTGCCCGCGCTGCACGCCCACTGGAAACGTCCACGCTACCTTGAGCGATGCGACGTTCCCGGTGTTGATCTCATTCAGCCCGCTGAAGCGCGAGCCCGCGAAGTCCTTTGCAGGTCGCAACCACTGCCCATCTTCCGGCGCGGTCGCCGCCGCTTCGATCGCTGCTCCCGTTCCCGACGCAGGCAGCGCTGAGCGAAGCGTGATGTGCGGCTGCTGTCCCCTTGTGTTCGGTGCGGCGCGGTTCGCGTCCATCCCGCATCCTTCCGCAAAGAGCACCGCCGCGGTCAGCGCGGCTATCGAGAGTCGCACCCACACGTTCCGGGCACGGTCTGATTGGTTCAGCACATGTTGAAGGATTTGAGAAGTCGTTCACGTTCTCATGCGGATCCTCGCACTTCGGAAAAAGCAACTCTCATTCCAGTGTGCCTCCTCTTGCAGCGACCGCTTTTGTACATTCGCCACGTGTCCTCAATGCGCAGCACTCTCTTCATCGCACTGCTGCTCGCTGCCTCCCCGGCCGCACACGCGCAGGCGGAGAAGCACGCCCGTCCGCAGCAGACCGTCGCGCCGCCAACGCACGCGGACTCGCTTCGCGGCTCGATCACGCCCGAGCGCGCATGGTGGGATGCGACCTTCTACGATCTCCACGTGCGCGTCTCTCCTGCGGACAGCAGCATCTCGGGATTCGTCAGCATCACGTACGCGGTGCTCGCGCCCGCGCGCGAGCTGCAGATCGATCTGCAGCAGCCGCTCGTCATCGACAGCATCACGCAGAGTCATCGCGTGCTCAACTTCCGCCGCGACGGCAACGCGTTCTTCGCATCGCTGCTCGATCCGCAGAAGATCGGCGCGCACAAAGCCATCACCGTGTTTTATCACGGCAAGCCGAAGGTCGCGCTCCGCCCGCCATGGGACGGCGGCTTCACGTGGACCAACGACTCACTCGGCAATCGCTGGGTTGCCACATCCAACCAGGGTCTCGGCGCCAGCGTCTGGTGGCCGAACAAGGACACGCAGGCGGACGAGCCTGACAGTCAGCGCGTCGCGATCACCGTTCCCGACTCGATGATCGATGTCTCGAACGGTCGCCTGCGCAGCACGACGCACAACACGGACGGCACCACTACGTACGAGTGGTTCGTCACTTCGCCGATCAACAACTACGATGTCGCGGTCAACGCGGGCAGCTACGCGCATTACACCGACAGCTATGCAGGAGAAGGCGGCACGCTCACGCTCGACTTCTGGCCGCTCGCCTATCATCTCGAGGCCGCGAAGAAGCAGTGGGCGCAGGTGCATCCGATGCTCGCGTGCTTCGAGCACTGGTTCGGTCCCTATCCCTGGTACGCGGACGGCTACAAGCTCGTCGAAGCGCCGCACCTGGGGATGGAGCACCAGTCGGCCGTCGCGTACGGCAATCATTTCCACAACGGCTATCTCGGACGCGACCTCTCACACACGGGGCTCGGGCTCGGCTGGGACTTCATCATCGTCCACGAGAGCGCGCACGAATGGTTCGGCAACAGCATCACGACGAAGGACATTGCCGACTCATGGGTGCACGAAGGCTTTGCGAACTACGCGGAGTCGCTGTTCGAAGAGTGCAAGGATGGGAAGGAGGCGGGCGCGCGCTACGTGATCGGCGTGCGCGAGAACATCAAGAACGACGCGCCGATCGTCGCCGAGTATGGGCTGAACCGCGAGGGCTCGGGCGACATGTACTACAAGGGCGGCAACATGCTCCACACCATTCGCCAGATCATCGGCGATGATGAGAAGTGGCGGTCGATCCTGCGCGGCCTGAACAAGACCTTCTATCATCAGACGGTCACGGGCGCGCAGATCGAGAGCTACATCAGCGAGCAGGCCGGGATCGATCTGCGCAAAGTGTTTGCGCAGTATCTCACGACGACGCAGATCCCGGAGCTCGCATACCGCATCCGCGGGCACACGCTCACGTACCACTGGGCGAACGTCGTTCCCGGCTTCGACATGCCCGTGCGCGTGAAGCTCGCCGATTCATCATGGTCGCTCATCAAGCCGACCACCGCGCCGCAGACCGCGAAGCTCACGCTCAGCGATCCCGCGAGCTTCCGTGTGGATCCGAATTTCTACGTGACCGCGCGCCAGGCAGGCGCGCGGCCGTGATCGCCTAGCGCTTCTCGATCGGTACGCGCACGTGCGTGTCGGACCACGCGATGTCCATCGTCGCCTTGGTCGGGCTCGCGCTCGTGAGCCCGATCGTCAGCAGCTCGACCGGCGTCGCGAGATGCTCGCTCGTCACCGTGCCCTTGCCCACATCCTTCGCCTGGACGCTAGCATCGATCGGAACGCCCCACCGCTGCGCGACAGAGTTCACGACGATCTGCCACTGCTTCTCGCCGGGGATCGCGTAGATCGAGTACCATCCCGGCTCGACGTTGACGCCGGCGATGCTTGCGCGAAACGGAACGTTGATCGCCGTCGCCTCGTCCGCGCCGATACGCCACGGGTCCCCGTACGGCACCAGCTTTCCCATGATCTCGCGCCCGTTCTGGTGTGGGCGGCCGTAGCACACTTTCACCGTTCCGCCGTCCATCGCAACGGAAGCGGAGTCGTGCGGACTCTTGCGCTGTGACACATCCGGCGCCTTCCCCTGAAACCAGCAGCCGCTCGATCCCTGTGTGTGCGCGATGACGGGCGCACGCCGCGCTGCGAGGAGCGCGAACGCGACGGCGCCCAGAATCAGAGCGCTTTTCGGAGTTCTCACTGACGTTCTCATTGCTCCCCTGTGCATGGACGCACTGTTGATTTGGATGAAGCTCTCATTCCTGCTTGTCCAAGATTTTACCTGACTCGTGTCTCGTTTCGCGACCTGTCAGACATCACGCTGGTGCGGGCTCTCCTACAGCGGTGCCTGGATGCGCGTCGTAAGGTACGAAGCGCTTCAATCGCAGAAATGGTTTCTCGATCACGTACCAGCTGACCAGCGCAACGAGAACTGTCCCCACGAGTACTTCGGCGATCGCGAGCGCGTCGTACGGCAGATACGAGCCGCCAATGCGACGTGGAGCCAGCAGCTTCGTACGATCCATGAGGACGTGCAGAACGACAAAGTGCCAGATGTACATCCCATAGCTGTATCGCCCCAGGAAGCGCAGCGTGCGACTCGTGAGGAGGCTTTGAGACTGTATAACGAGAAACACGAGCAGTCCGCTCAAGAGCGCGATCGCGGGAAAACCGAAGAGCTGCGTGACCGCTCCCGAGCCGCCCGATCTCGTGTTGAGAAATGCAGACACGGCTTCGAGAGCTACGGCCAGGCCAAGAACGAGTGGACGAACCTTTAGAAAACCGCGGAGCAGCGCGGGATCACGTACAGCACAAGCCAGAAATGCGCCCACGGCAATCGTGTCCATCCGAGTGGGCAGCAGATGATAGTTGACGTATGACTCGCCACCCGCGGCTAGTACGACGATCCGACAGATCTCCGCCGCGACGATACAAGCTATTGTGATACTTGGTAGTGTTCGCGGAGCAACACAAGCGACGACCAGCGGCCAAAAAAGATAAAACTGCTCCTCGATCGCGAGAGACCAAAGATGCGAGGGGATGCCTTCGCGCGGGAACGGGTGAAGAATGTCCCATACGTTCGACAGATAGGCCCAGTACCAACCTTGTGTGTCTCGCAGCTCACGCGCGACGTCCTGTGAGGTTGCCCCGATGAGCGGAGCGAGCCACATGCTGAAAAGAAGGAACGCGACGTAGGCGGGTACGATGCGTAAAATGCGCCGTGCGTAAAACGTCCGGAAATAGCCGATGCTTCCTCGTTGATCTATCAGGATCCCGGTGATGAGGAATCCGGAAAGGACGAAGAACAGATCGACCCCCACCCATCCCGTGTTCCCAATCCGGTAGACCGCGTTCTCAATGCCGTGCCCCGGCGGGACGCGTTCGAATACGTGCGCAATGATCACAGCCAATATCGAAATGCCTCTCACTCCATCGAGGCCGGGAATGTGCCCGCTCGCGGTCCGATGCGAAGCGGCATCGGCTCCGCTCCCGGTCCCACTCGAGCTCTCCATTACGAGGCCCTTCTACTTGGCAGCGTCATGCAGCACCTGAGAGAGGCAGATGCGAGAACTTCGCTTGCTTCCGAGCAAACGGACCGACCTCGAACTGAGCAGCACGATTGCGGCGCGCACCGTGCATTCACTCGCGCACTCGCGACGTCCGAGCTCCAAAGCTAGCTCGACGTTCCGCCCTCGCTCAACAGCGGCACTACCTTTCCCGAATGTCCGACACCGCACTGCGTACGCTTGCCGATCGGCTCGGCATTCTCCGCGAATATGTCGACCAGACCGGACGCGAGACGCGCGTGACATCGGATGAGACGCGCATCGCGATCCTCGCAGCGATGGGCTTCGATGCGCACACCGAGGCCGATGCCGCGCGAGCGCTCGAGCTGCTCGACGCGCGCGAACGCTCGCGCGCTCTGCGTCCGGTGCGCGTGCTCGTGCACGGCAGCACTTTCACACTCCCCTCATCGCGAGCGACGCTCACACTCGAGCAGGGCGGCCAATGGCGCCCGGGCGCCGAGCTCCCGCTCGGCTACCACACGCTCGCGATGGGCGACGACACGCAGACGCTCATCGTGGTGCCCCCGCGCGCGGCCACCATCGATCGCCGCGCCACTGGAATCATCGCGAATCTGTACGCCGTGCGCAGCGACGCGAACTGGGGAGTGGGCGATATCTCGGATCTCTCCACGATCGCGGAATGGAGCGGCAGCAAGGGCGCGGCGTTCGTCGGCGTGAACCCGCTCCACGCGCTTCGCAATCGCGGCAACGACATCTCGCCGTATAGCCCGATCAGCCGCCTCTATCGCAATCCGGTCTACATCGACGTCGGCGCCGTTCCCGAGCTGAGCGAGAGCGCCGATGCGCGCGCACTGCTGGGCGATCCCGCCACGCAGCGAACGCTCGACGAGCTGCGCGCGAGCACGCAGGTGGATTACGACGGAGTCTGGTCGCTCAAGCGGCGGCTGCTCGAGATGCTCCATCGCACGTTCGTCATCCGTCATCGCGACGCGCGCACACCGCGCGGCCGGGAGTATCGCGCGTACATCGACGAGGAGGGCGCGACGCTGCAGAACTTCGCCACCTTCTGTGCGCTCGAGGATCACTTCGGCGCTGCCAGGCAATACCAGCGGCTGGCCGCGAGTGGCCCGTCGAGTTCCGTCACCCCGCTTCCTCACACGTCGTTGCCTTCCGCGCAGCGAACGAGGCCGCCGTCGACTTTCACGCGTGGCTCCAGTTCGAGCTCGATCGACAGCTCGGCGTCGCCGCCGCGCGTGCACGGGCTGCGGGACTCGACATCGGGATCTATCAGGATCTCGCGATCGGCGCCGCACCCGACAGCGCCGACGTCTGGGCGTTCGGACATCTCTTCTTGCGTGGTGTCTCCGTGGGCGCGCCCCCCGATGGCTACGCGCCGCAGGGACAGAACTGGGGACTCCCCGCCGTCGATCCCCGACAGCTCGCCGAGGATCGCTACGCATTCTGGATCGCGCTCATCCGCGCATCGCTGCGCCATGCCGGCGCCCTCCGCATCGATCACGTCCTCGGCCTCTTCCGGCAGTTCTGGATTCCCGCAGGGATGACGGGAAAGCAGGGCGCGTACGTGCGCTTTCCCACCGAGGAGATGTTGGGTATCCTCGCGCTCGAGAGCGTGCGCCATCGCGCGCCGATCGTCGGCGAAGATCTCGGCACCGTTCCGCCCGAAGTGCCGGGGGTGCTCGAGCGCTGGGGTATTCTCTCCTCGCGCGTGATGTACTTCGAGCGCGAGAACGATGGTCGATTCCGCCCCGCGTCGTCGTATCCCGCGCTCTCGCTCACCACCGCGGACACGCACGACATGGCGACGATCACCGGCTTCTGGACCGCGCGCGACATCGAGCTGCAGCGCAAGGCAGGGCTCATCGAATCCGACGAGAGCGCAGCGGCCGCGCTCGCGCAGCGCGAGCACGAGCGCCGCTTCCTCGTCGAGCGACTCGTGGCCGAGGGCGCGCTCGAGGGGGATCACGGCGCGGAGCCGCGCGGCCCCGAGCTGCGCGGCGCCGTCCATCGCTTCCTCAACGCGACGCCCGCGCAGCTCGTCGGCATCTATCTCGAGGATCTCGTTGGCGAGCGCGAGCCCGTGAATCTCCCGGGCATCGGCCCCAATGTGTTCCCGAGCTGGCGGCGCCGGCTCTCGCAGTCGCTCGAGTCGATCGCGACCGATCCCGATGTCGCAGTCGCGTTCCCCGATCCCGCGCATGCGGGTCGCTGAGGCGCCGAGCATCCGATGACGATCCCGCTTCGCGCCACGTACCGGCTGCAGCTCAACGCGCAGTTCACGCTCGAGCACGCGCGCGCCATCGTGCCGTATCTCGCAGAGCTCGGCATCTCGCACATCTACGCCTCACCCGTGCTGCGCTCGCGCCCTGGAAGCACGCACGGCTACGATGTGGTCGACCCCACGCGACTCGATCCGGAGCTCGGCAGCGACGCGACCTGGGACGCGCTGATCGCCGATCTGCGCGCGCACGACATGGGCCTCGTGCTCGACATCGTGCCGAACCACATGGGCGTGGGCGCGGACAATCCCTTCTGGGACGATCTCTTCGCCAACGGCTCCGCATCGCGCTATGCGAGCTGGTTCGACATCGACTGGAACGCGCCCGCGCGCGGGCTCAAGGGACGCGTGCTCATCCCGATTCTCGGGAAGGAGCTCGCCGATTCCATCGCGGCGAACGAGATCACGCTCGCCTTCGACGCCGGCCGCTTTCGCATCCGCTACTTCGATCACAGCTTCCCGCTCGATCCCGCGACGATCCCCGTCGTGATCGAGCGCGCGGCCGCATTGCTCCCGCCCGCTGTGTCCGCGCCGGACGCGGAGGAGCTCGCGCGCATCCGCGGAGCGCTCGAAGCGCTGCCGCCGCGCCTCACGTCGCGACGCGTGCTCGTGCAGCGCCGGCAGAAGGAGGCCCCCGAGCTGCTCCGCGATCTCGACGCGCTCGCCACTCGATCCCGCGTGCATCCACGAGGCGCTCGGGCACGCGGCGCGGAGCTTCACCGAGGGGCCGGGCGCGCACGCTCGACTGCAGTCGCTGCTCGACGCGCAGGTCTATGCGCTCGTCTTCTGGCGACGCGCGTCGCACGAGATCAACTACCGCCGCTTCTTCGACATCAACGAGCTCGTCGCGCTGCGCATGGAGGATCCCGCCGTCTTCGGCGCGACGCACCGCCGCATCATCCAGTGGGTGAAGGACGGTCAGCTCGACGGCCTCCGCATCGACCACGTCGATGGACTCCGCAATCCGCGCGACTACCTCGAGCGCCTCGATGCCGCCATTCGCCAGGTGCGCCCTGACGCCGAGCTCCCGATCTACGTCGAAAAGATTCTCACGGGACGCGAGCGCTTGCGCACCGAGTGGCCAGTCGCCGGCACCACAGGCTACGAGTTCCTCGCGCAGCTCGATGCGCTGTTCATCGATCCCGCCGGACGCGCCGAGATCGAGCGCAGCTATCGCCACTTCCTGGGCATCCGTCGCCCGGAGCTCGGCTTCCACGAAGTCGCGGTGCGCAGCAAGGCCTTCATCCTGCGCGAATCCCTTGCGTCGGACGTACAGCGTCTCGCGCGACTGCTCGCGCCGATCGCGCGACGCGACGCTTCCACCGAGCCTCTCTCGCGCGCGCAGCTCGGCGAGGGAATCGTGCTCCTGATCGCGCGGCTCCCGGTGTATCGCACGTATCTCGAGTCCGGGGCGCTCACGATCCACGAGGATGATCGCGCCGCCCTCGAGCGCGCATTTGCCGAGGCGCGCGCGGCCGCGCTGCTCCGCCCGCCGCTCCTCGCGCTGTTCGAGCGCGTATTCCTGGGTGACGCGCGCTCGCTGGATGATGAGCAACGCGCCGAGCGCAATGCGTTCGTGCTGCGCTTCCAGCAGGTGAGCGGCCCCGCCGCGGCGAAGGGAGTGGAGGACACGGCGCTCTATCGGTATTCGCCGCTCCTCTCGCTCAACGAGGTTGGCGCGGATCCCGCGGCCGAGCTGCGCGACGCGGTGGGCTACTTCCACGACGCGAACATCGAGCGCGCCACGCGGTGGCCGCAGGCGTTGCTCGCCACGAGCACCCACGACACCAAGCGCAGCGCCGATGTGCGCTCGCGGATCGATGCCCTGTCTGAGATGCCGGGCGCGTGGACCGCGCAGCTCGCGAAGTGGGCGAACGCGCACCGGGCGCTCAAGCGCCGCGTGAACGACAAGCTCGCGCCGGACGCGCAGATGGAGTACGTGCTCTATCAGACGCTCGCGGGCGTGTGGCCGGTGCGCGAGCCGGACGCTCCCGCGCGCGCTGCCCTCCGAGATCGCGTGTCGGAGTTCGCGCGCAAGGCGGCGCGCGAGGCGAAGGGGCGCACGTCCTGGACGGATCCGAACGAGCAATACGAAGGCGCCGTCGCAGAGTTCATCCACGCGCTCTTCGAGCGTGCCGAATTCCTGAACGAGCTTCAAGCGCTCGTGGCGTCCCTCGCGCCAGTCGGCGCGTGGAACGCGCTCGCGCGCACGGTGCTGCACCTCACCTCGCCCGGCGTCCCCGATCTCTACCAGGGCGACGAGCTGTGGAATTTCAGCATGGTGGACCCGGACAACCGGCGGCCGGTGGACTACGGGGAACGTCGGCAGTTCCTGGCCGAGCTGCGCGCAATGTCACCGAATGGTGACATAAGCCAAAGCGTTGCCACTGATGAGCTTGCGGGAGCGCGCTCGCACGCGCTTCCGCACCACGATCACAACGCCCTCAAGCTCGCGGTGATCCGCTCGCTCCTCTGCGCCCGCGCCGCCCACGCCCGACTCTTCGCGCACGGCGACTACCGCCCGCTCTCCGCTCACGGACCGCTGGGCGACCACGTCATCGCCTTCGCTCGACGCTCGAGCGCCACCGATAGCGACGCCACGGACGCAGCCATCATCGTGGTGCCGCGCCTCACCCACGCGTTCGCGCCCGACGCGTCACCAATCGGCGACGTCTGGTGTGACACCGCGCTCGACGTCCCCGTGGATCTAGCCTCCACGAATTGGCGCTGCGCCATCTCGGGTCGCGAGATCACTGCTCCTCCGCGCGCGAGCACCGATCCTGCCTCTCAGGCTTCTATTCCAATCTCCACCATTCTGACCGCGGCGCCTGTCGCCGTTCTTTTCGCCGTAAGAAAACCGAACTGATGCGTTACGCGGTGGCCTCAGCCGCCGCTTGCCCGATACCTTACTGCGTCCACGAACCACTTTCCGACCCCGACCTCGCTTCATGAGCATCCCTTCCGGCGCCATCGTCGCCTACTTCTCCATGGAGATCTGCCTCGAGCAGGCGATCCCCACCTACAGCGGCGGACTCGGCGTTCTCGCCGGCGATACCCTTCGCTCCGCCGCCGACCTCGAAGTGCCGATGGTCGCTGTCACCCTCCTCCACCGGAAGGGCTACTTCACTCAGACGCTCGAAGCGAACGGGCAGCAGCACGAAGCGCCCGTGAGCTGGAGCCCCGAGACGGTACTCGCGCCGGAAAGCGCCCGTGCCTCCGTCGAGATCGCGGGACGCCGCGTCGCTATCCGCGCGTGGCGATACGACGTGATCGGTGCCGGGGGGCACATCGTCCCTGTCTTTCTCCTCGACACGAATCTCGAGGAGAACTCGGAATGGGATCGCACGCTCACCGACTGTCTCTACGGCGGCGACAATCACTATCGCCTCTGTCAGGAAGTCGTGCTCGGAATGGGCGGCGCCGCGATCCTCGATGCCATGGGCTACGCCGAAGATGCGCAGTACCACATGAACGAGGGGCACGCCGCGCTGATCACGCTCACCCTCCTCGAGCGCGAGCTCGCGGGGCGCGCGCATCACGACCTCGGTGAGGCGGATCTCGAGCGCGTGCGGCGCCGCTGCATCTTCACCACGCACACGCCCGTCCCCGCCGGCCACGACAAGTTCGACGAAGGCGTCTATCGCAACGTCCTCGGCGACGAGCGCGCGCAGCTTCTCGCCGATGCGCACGTCATCGAGGATCACACGCTCAACATGACGCATCTCGCGCTCCGCCTGTCGCGCTACGTGAACGCCGTCGCGATGCGGCACCGCGAGATCTCGCAGGGGATGTTCCCCGATTATCCAATCGACTCGATCACGAACGGCGTGCACGCCACCACGTGGACCGCTGCGCCGTTCCAGGAGCTCTTCGACCGGCGCATCCCCGAGTGGCGTCGCGACAATCAGTATCTCCGCTACGCGATCGACATTCCGCTCGAGGAGATTCTCGACGCGCACGCCGCGACCAAGGCGACGCTCCTCGCCGAGGTGCAGAAGCGCACCGGCGTGAAGCTCGACCCGACGCGTGATCACGATCGGCTTTGCGCGCCGCGCGACGCCGTACAAGCGCGCGGATCTGATCTTCTCCGACATCAAGCGCCTGCGCGCGATCGCCGAGCGGTCGGGGCGCATCCAGCTCATCTTCGGCGGGAAGGCGCATCCGCGCGACGAAGGCGGGAAGTCGCTCATCAAGCAGATCTATGCGGCCGCCGCGGAGCTCAAGGGCGCGGTGCAGGTGGTGTATCTCGAGAACTACGAGATGGAGATCGCGCATCTCGATGACCTCGGGCGTCGATCTCTGGTTGAACAATCCCATCGAAGCCGCTCGAAGCATCGGGCACGAGCGGGATGAAGGCGGCGCTCAACGGCGTGCCGTCCTATTCGGTGCTCGATGGCTGGTGGGTGGAGGGATGCATCGACGGCGTGACCGGATGGGCGATCGGTCGCGCGCGCGGCGGTCCGGACGATGAGATCGCGGACCTGTACGTGAAGCTCGAGCGCGTGATCCTTCCGCTCTTCTACGGACTTCCGTTCTCGTGGGCCAACGTGATGCGCAATGCGATCGCGTTGAATGGCTCGTTCTTCAACACGCAGCGGATGGTCGGGCAGTACGTTCACAACGCGTATTTCCCTGCAGCGGATCAGCGTCCGATTCCGGTTGCGCCGGCAGAGAATGCCCGCGAGCATGTACATAGCGCATGGGCGGGGGTGCGCTAGCGGGATAGCGGCGATGTGACGGCCGGCGCACGCGGTAAAACGTCAGTGGTTGCTTTCGTGGCAGCAGCATCGTGTAGGGGAGAGAAGTGCCCTCTTTCGCGGTTCCGCCATGCCCAAAAGCCGGTCCCGCAACAACCGCCGCTGGATCAGCAAGAAGTACAGTCTGCGCCGTCGCTGGCCGCAGTACGTGATGCTGCTCATCCTCTGCGCCACGAGCATCGCAATCCTGGTGCTGACCTTCAACTACGGCGACACGCCGGAGCATCACACCCAGGTTCAGCCGCGGGCGGTCACGCCGGCTGCGCTCCCCTGACCCCTTAACGTTGGCAGGGAGCAGTACGTCTACTCGGTGTCCCTCACCCAATGCGACTCACATGATCTCACGATTCGTTGTCACTGCTGCACTCCTGCTCACGCTCGTTGCGCGCGCGCTCGCTGCGCAGGAGATGCCCGGCATGGACATGTCCGCATCCGCGACCGCAATGTCCGGCGATGAAATGTCGATGAGCCACATGACAATGACGAAGCTCGCACCGATGCGCGCGGGCGACGCGGCGCGTGCGGCAGCGATCGCGGACACGGTTGGACGCGCGATCGAGAAGTATCGCGACTACCACGTCGCGCTCGCGGAAGGCTTTACGATCTTTCTGCCGAACATTCCGCAGAAGGTCTATCACTTCACGAGCAAGCCGAACGCAGTCGCGGCGTACTTCACCTTTGATCCCGCACGCCCGACGTCACTGCTCTATCGGAAGACGCGCGGCGGCTATGAGCTCGTGGGCGCGATGTTCACCGCGCCCAAACGCGCGAAGCCCGAGGAGCTGAATGCGCGCGTGCCGCTCAGCGTCGCCGAGTGGCACATGCATACGAATCTGTGTTTGCCGCCGCGGGGGCAGAGCCAGGCGATGCTACCGGCGGGGAACGCGCCCTCGCGCTTCGGGCTTCGCGGAACGATCAGCACCGAGTCCGCGTGCAAGGCAGCAGGAGGGCGCTTTCTGCCAACGGTGTTCGGCTGGATGGTGCACGTGTCGCCGTGGGAGAAAAATCCGGCGCTGGTGTGGGGCACCCACGACGACGATCACGACGTGCGCGGACGCTAGCGCTGCGCCTCCGATTGCATGTTCGTCTGTGGAGCGATGGACAGCGATGCAGTCGATGAATAGAACTCATCGATGCACGTTCGGATGATCTCCTCGAGCGCCTCGCGCGAGCGAATGTTCCCGCCGTCGCCATCTTCGGTGAGCGTGAACCATTGCTCCTTGAGCAGAATGATGAGTCGCTCCACCGGCAGTCCGCGCCGCCGCACTTCGTCGGAGACGAGACGCATTGCGCGTTGCACATCGCCGTGCTTGAGCGCGCGTCCAGCCAGCGCGCCGCTCCGCTGCGACTGAAGCCAGAGCCGGAGCGCGCTCACGGACGTGGGCGAGAGAGTTCTCTGGGGCAAGGGGTGGGATGACGCGCGGTCGTCGGAAAAGACAGTCATCTGATCCTCGCGGAACTGGACAGCGCGATGAGCGGCTCGGTTCAACCAGCGAAAACCAAGCTGCGGCTCAACACAGTTGCGCAAAGAAGCCAGACGACGCGCGCCGCCGTCAATTGTTTGCGTGATCAGAAACTAGGGGGGGGAGCTCAGGCGCACAAGTCAAGAAACCACAATAAGTTACGTACATTTTTGCGTACTTGTTCGTACGTAGTTTTGTACGGTCGAGAACACGCTAAAGGCCGGTCACCTTGCGCCACTCTCTTCCATGTCCAGCCCGCGCCCCATGATCCGATGCTGTTCCGCCCGCACCACCTGATAGCACTCACAAGAGGTTTTCTCGAGCCCTGCCGGGTCGGTCACGCGCAGGCGTCCGCGCGAGTACTCAGATGTGCCCCTCCTGCTGCAACATGCCAAGTGCGACCGTCACGCTCGCGCGGCGAACGCCGAGCATCGCGGCGAGGAACTCGTGTGTGAGCGAGAACTCGTTGGAGGAGACGCGGTCGCGTGTGGTGAGCAGCCAACGCGCGCAGCGCTCCTCGAGCGCGTGCTTGCGATTGCAGGCAACGGACTGCGCGGTCTGCTCGAGCAGCACGTACGCGTAGCGTTTGAAGATCGCGCGCGTGGATCCCTCCTGTTGCTCGAACCACTCATGGAAGCGTCCTGCGTCCACGCGCGCTGCCTCGCCATCGATCTGCACGACTGCAAGTGAGTGCGCGGCGAACAGCCCGAGCACCACCGGCACGCCGACGATTCCCTCGTAGCCGACGGTCGCCGATTCGACGGGGGAGTGTCCTTGCAGCGGTGTGAGGATCGAGAACACCGCGCTCCGCGGGAAGTACACGGAGTGAATGCGGTGCTCGGGGCGCCACGCGACGTGGCGTGCGGCGAGCGTGACCGGTTCGAGATAGGGCGCGAGCGATTGAAATGCGTCGGAGGGCAGGAGCGAGAGCAGCAGATTTCGCTCGCTCGACTGATCGTTCAGCGTCTTGGGATCTGCAATCGCGAATGCGTCGATCGCGGCGCTGCGCTTACGCCGTGGTGGGTCGTTGATGGGGGCCGACATGCCACAATATCTTGCAAGTATTTCGCCGCTGCCATTAGGAACAAATCCGTACTAAAGAGCGGCACTCTCAGATTGTATGGCGTCGTACGCTAGAGCCGCTTGCACTTCGACGCGTCGAAGTCGTCGTTCACGGTGTCCATGCCCGCGAACAGCTGCGCGTAGCGCGCCTTCCGCTGCGAATCGAGCGAGCGCGTGTCGCCCGCGATTCGCGCGAGTGCGGAGAGCGCTTCATCCGCCGCGCGATACCCGTACGCGAGCTCCCTGCACGACAGCCGCTTCTGTCCGAAGTCCGACTCGGCGATCGTGATAGTTGTGCAGCCCATGATCGAGCGAGTCCGCGAGCGAATCGAATCGCGCCTGCGCCGCGAGCCGGATCTCCGAAGGCACGGGCGCGCCGGGGCTCGCCGTGGGCTGCTCCGTGTCGGGCGCGGGGGCAGCGGCCGGTGGTGCAGCGGCGGGCGGAGCCGCGGGTGCTGGAGCGGGCGCGGCCGCGGGGACCGTCGTCGTATCGCGCGGCTGGGCCGCGCTCGCCGCAGCGGCCGCTGCAGACGCGAGCGAATCCATGCGTCGCTGCGCAGCGATGGCGTCCGCATTCGGCACCACCACCAGCTCGCGCTGCGGCGGTGGCGCAGTCGCGACGGACATGGGCGGCTCCGGCAGCCTTCGCGAATTCCAGATCAGCACCGACACGAACGCCACCGCCAGCGCGAGCACCGTCACGATCCCGCTCCCCACCCAGCGGCTGCGGAACGACGACGACGTTGGTGCATCGTCCAGTGCCGGTGACGGGATCATGAGTGGCAGCGGAGCCGCCGGCGCATCCGCATCCGCGCCCATGCCGACGCCCGGACCGCGCCCGGACACGTGCACGCTGCGCTCGTCCGGGTCGCGCTCCACGAGCTCGGACGTGCTGTAGCTCGTCCAGTCGATCAGCGTGCGAAGGCGGCCGCCCTCGAGGATTCCCTCCTCATCTACCTGCTCGAAGAACGGAACGTACGCGCCGCCTTCCTCCGGATTGATGTGCGCGCGAAAGAATCCGCCCGCCGGCTCATTCCCTTCCGTCGCGACCACGAGCCCGCACTGCCACGGCTCCGTGAAGCGCGCGCGATGCGTCGCGAGGTCGAGCGTGTTCGGCGATGGCGAGAGAAAGGGCGCGCTGTGATACCAGCCGATGAGCGTCGACCTGCGCCGCCGCACCTCGAGCTGCTGCCCGAGCCACTCCGCATCCGGAATCTGGACCGGCTCCTCCTCGGAGATCGCATGCCCCGTGCGCAGCGTTCCCGTAACGCAGAGGAAGCGCCGCTTCGTTCGCGGACACTCGCAGGGCTCGCCGATCAGAAAGCCGAGCAGCTCCTGGTCGGGAGCGGAGGAGAGATGGCGAATGACTTCGCGCAGCGCGCCCTGCGTGATGACGATCGCGGGCTGCGCCAGCTCCATCGAGCGCGCAAGCCCTTCCACCGGCGCCCAGAGAATCGACTGGTCGTCGGGAAAGAGCTTGCCGATCTGAAGCGGTGGCGGGGGCCCTGATTTGGCATTCCGCTGTCGCATGGGATCACCTCGCGAGGCCATCTATATACGCAATCCCATGAGTTGGCGCGAGCATCGCATCGGTGACCATACCCCAAAATACCAGCCCGGTTACGCTCCGTGCGCGGGCTTCTCCTTTGTGGCCATCGGTTCGAGCGACGATACGGCTGGTCCGGTGAACACCTTCCCGAGCGCGTCGAACCGCGAGCCATGGCACGGGCAATCCCACGATTTCTCGAGCGTGTTCCAGTGGACGATACACTTGAGATGCGGGCACACGGCGGACATCTCGTGCAACGTACCCTGCTCGTCGCGGTACACGGCCGTCGGATGGGCCCGCCGGCGCGTCACCACCCCTTCGCCGCGCGGCAGAGCGTCGAGTGATTCACCGTCGAGCGGGCGAAGCCACTCCGTATACATCACGCCCACGTTCGCATTCTCCTTCACGTACTCCTTGAGCGCGCCGTAGTTGATGGAGATGCGTGATGGGTCGTACAGCTTGGCCCACGGGTTCTCTCTTCCCGCGATCAGATCACTGATGATCATCCCGGCCATCGTGCCGTGCGTCATCCCCATGCCGGAGTCGCCCGTGCTGATGTAGACGTTCTCGTCTCCCGGATTGCGCCCGATGAAGGCGACGAGATCCGCCGGCTCCTGCACCTGACCGGACCAGTGATACGGAAAATCCGCGACGTGTGGAAAGCGCTCCCGCGTCCACTCCTCGAGCTTGCGGAATCGCTCGTCCATGTCGGACTGCTGCCCGGTCTTGTGATCCTCGCCGCCCACGATCAGCTCGACGAATGCGTCGTCGGTCTTCGCCGACTGCAGTCGCACGTAGTGGTAGGGATCCTCGGTGTCCCAGTAGAGCGCGTCGACCACCGAGCCGCGCGGCACGCGCGCAGCAATCGCGTACGTGCGATACGGCGCCTGCTTCGTGTGCATCGCCATCAGATCGTTGATCGGCGAGTTCGTGCACACGATGACGTTGTCCGCCGTCACGTGCACCGCGGGCTTCTCGATCGTGACGGTGGCGCGCCCATCCTTCGACTCAATGTTCGACACGTGCGAGCCGCAGTAGATGCGCCCGCCCGCGCGTACCAGCGCCTCTGCCATCGCGGACAGATACGCGAGCGGATGAAAGCGCGCCTGGTTGGGAAAGCGCAGACACGGCCCCGTCTCGAACGTGGCGAACGGCGCGCGATCGACCTTCTCGACGTCGACGCCAGCATTGCGCGCCGCCTCGTACTCCTCGTCGAGCACATCAGGCGTGTCGCCCTCGGCCAGAAACAGGTAGCCATCGAGCCGCGTGAAATCGCAGTCGACATTGTGCTCGCGCACGAACGATTCGATGAAATCGATGGCGGCAGTGTGCGATGCGGCGGCTATTCGCGCGCCATCCTCGCCGTGCACGCGTTTGATCTCGACGTACCGGTCATCGACTTCGTTGGAGAGATGTGCGGTGGTGCGCGACGTCTCGCCGCTCCCGATCTGCCCGTCGTCGATGACGATCACTTTCTGTCCCTGCCTGGACAGCAGGTATGCAGTGGTGAGTCCCGCGATACCGGCTCCGACGACGCACGCTCCGGTAGTGACGTTATCCGTGAGCGCCGGATAGGAGGGCACGGAGACCGTGTCCATCCAGATCGAGGTGGTTTGGCCGGAATCGGGACGCATGCGCGCGGTAGAGAATGGGGGCGGGGATCGCGGGGCCGAGTGTCACGTGGCAGGGCAGGGGGTATGCCAAATCGTTCGCGTTGGGGCGCTATACGGACGCATTTAGTTGCAGAGCCCGCTAAGAACTATTACAAAAGATGTAACGTAGCGGGCTCTTTCATTTCCGCGAAAGATGCGTATCTTCGTGGTATTGCGTCATTTGTAGTAATGGACTCATCAGTCGGGCCAAGCCGTCACCCGAGATTGCGAGGGATAGTCGATTATGTCTGCATTCGGTCGTTTCAATCGATTAATGCTCGGCTCCCTTGCGGTAGCCTCAGTGGCGGCGCTGGGATGCCGCGACGATCAGGGCACCGGCTCCGCGTAGTCGTGCAGACGCCGAGTGGCCCGATGATGGAATCTCGGCACGAGTATCGATGCACGGTGGATGTGAAAACAGGGCACGGTGACCGCCGAGGCAGTCGGCTGGTCAGCAGAGCTGCCGCCGGGAGTGAGCGCGCCGATTCTTCGGGCGAGCACGGAGATCGAGTATGCGTTCACAGGGAGGCATAGACCACACGGACTTCGGCAACGGCGACAGTGCAGTACAGTCTGCACGGAGGCGTTTCGAATCTGCTTGACCTTCGCGATCGGCACGAACTCGCCGCACACGTATCCGGCAGAGCCGCAGGACACGATGGGTGTCTACGTCTATCTGGTCGCATTCCTCCGATACGAATCTCCAATGGCGCGTGCTCGACCGCCTGCTTGCGACGTCACGTGCGACAGCGCCGACGGAGCATATCCCTTCACGACCCCACGCCGCAGAAGTACGTGTACTGGAAGTCGATTCTCGAGGCAGGCGGAACCAACGCGCAGGGGCCTGGTCCGTTCGAGACGAACCAGACTGGGTTCGGAACCGGCATCGACTACTTCCGCAGCGTTCAGTTTTCATACGACCGGCAATGTCTCGAACTTTCGTTTTCGAGATTGCAATGGCGGCGCCATGGGTTGAGCCGAACGAGAATCCAGATGGAAGGTGTTCTACGTCGCGGATTCGCTGCCTACTCGACTGTCGCTCGACGATCTGCGCTCCGAGCCAGACTGGCGCGTCCTTCGGATTGGCGGAGGAACGCCGACTATCCAGCCGCCAAACTGCACCACGGCAGCGGCTGCAAGCTCCAGTTGGTCAGCACCTCGGCTCCTGTTCGCCGCCGAGACACTCATGTATTTTCGCAGCGACTCGATTCGTGCGTCTCAGAGTGGTTACATCGCGGCGCACAATGACGGCGACGCCGTTCGGCGCGAGCGACGTTGAACCGTCCGTGTTCCTCGGCCTCAAGGATCCCGCAAAGCTGGTGCAGCTCGGGGATTTCGGGCACACCACAGGCTTCACCGACGCATCGGGCGTTTTCGCCGGGGCACACGGTCCTGACCGATCCAGCTCACGCACGACGTGGCGCGTGGCGAAGTACGGGACGGATAGCGCCCATATATTCGCCCGACGACAGTACGTCGCCCCTCTGTCCGGATTACGTACGCTCGCTTCCAGCCGCACCGCGCACGGGAGCGCACACCGGCAGTACGACCGATTCTTCTTCTTCGGCAACGTGACTTAGCCATTCGTCAGCTGAAGATGCTACGTCGACGTGGTCGAACGTGAATTACGAGATCGGAGTGGCCGCACCATGAGCGATATCCTCCGGTCCCGAACGGCGTTCCGAACCCACGAGCCATCATGTCTATCAGCTGCCGGACCAACGGCGCTCGCGAGTCGTCGACACTGGATAACGCCGAGCGCTCGCGCCGCACTCGACGATGACTGTCTCTGACACAATCGGCACTGCCGGTGCCGTTGAATCCTTGTTCTTCCTGCAGTCGTCGATTCAGTGTTTCGATGCGCTTACCGATCAGTCACGTGTCCGCTAACGCCGTTGATTGTGCAGGCCGATGATCCCGAGTCGGAACGTCTCCGCGCCCATGAGCGTCGCAAGGTGGCGCGCCGAACGGGGTCGAGGGTGTTACCTCCTCCGCTGCCACGACACTGCGCCATCTCGGGGAAAATGCCGAGCTGCACGTGGATCGCGGACGTCTCACGCGTGGCAGCGGGATACGAGGCAGCATCGCGCGCTGCGCGCCAGTCGCTCGCACGCGTGGGAGCCGTACTGCGACTTCGTCAGCACAACCGCTACTACGTGCACGCGTCGGGCGTCGTGAATCAAAACGGGCATGGCTCTCGTTTTCGTCGGCGAGAGCGGAAGCGGAAAATCGACGCTCGCGTTCGCGCTGGCGCGACAGGGCTGGTCGATGCTCGGCGACGATGGCGTCGTGCTCGAGCCGCTCGCCGACACCGTGCTGGTGCATGGCTGGCGGTCCCAGTCGCTGGTCAGCGCGTCCATGTCGTTCAGTGTTTCCGGAGCTTCGCGGTGCGAGAAGCCGAAGTGCTGGCGAAGGACGAGCGAAGCGCGCATCCCGATCGAAGCCGCGCACACGCGGCCACGCGCGGCTCGGCGCGTATGGTGTTCATCACTCAAGGCGCGAACGGCTCACTCCGCATTGCGGTCAGGCTCACGCCCTCGCGGCACTGATGCGGCAGTCGCCATGGGTGTTGCTCGGCGATGCGACTAGCGCACATGCATTTCAAGGCGCTCGGCCGGATTGCCGGATCGGTTCCCGCGTTCGAGCTCGTGCACGGTCGCGAGGAGCTGCTCCGCATCGGCGACCTGTTCGACTTGCCGCCTGACCTGGGAATGGAGTCACGTATGACATCCCGCCTACAAGCGAATTCTTGCCTCGCGGGTCGACTGCACGAACGTCGCGCGCGTCGCGTCGCGTCCGGCTCACTTGCGCTTGCGCTCGGCGGGCGCAGGGTTGCGGACTCCGATTCCACCGGCGCGACGGACCCGCTCTCGAAGGTGCCGCGACTTCGTCTATGTCTCGAACGCCAGTGGGGCGCCCAGCTCTATAAGTGGCATGCGGGAACCACGACGCTCTTTCCTGGCAGCGTCGCTGGCGACATCGAGCCACAGACGCCGCCGGGCAAGGTAGTGTTCACGAGCTATCGAGTCTCCGCGGCTGAACGCGGAGATCTACATCGCGAATCAGCGACGGCTCGAACACGCTGCGGTTGACGACGGACACGCGACACCGACAATCAACCATCGCTGAGTCCGGACGGACGGACCGTGGTGTTCACGAGCACTCGCTCGGGAACGTCGCGCATCTGGACCATGGGCGCCGATGGCTCCAATCCGACGGCGCTCAACACGGGGTCCGACGCAACCATTCCTGAGTCGACGCCACGCTACAGCCCGGGCGGCGGCCGCATTCTCTTCAGCTCTCCGCGTACGAACACGACTCAGATCTGGATCGTGCCCGCTGCGGGGGGCACGGCCACTCAGGTCACCCACGAGTCGAACGGGGCTTTCTTCGGGTCGTGGAGCACCAGATGGGAACTCGATCTTCTATGTCGATGGTGCCGATCGGACCAAAATTCACGAGGTCGATCGTCGCATCAGGTAACGTGATCGACTACGTCACGGAGGAACGGACGTTGGAGACGCGGCATGCACGCGTTCGGTGTGCATCGTCGTTACGAACGCGACGAGCACCAATCGCGACATCCTGGCGTATCTCGGCCCTGGCGACACTGTCGCCGATGCCGCGTTCTGAACAGAGCGGCCGAACGAGTACGAGCCGGCGATTCTGAAACCCTGAGCATGATCACTCCGGCGACAGTCCGGTGATCGAGATCACTCGCAATTCTGCTTCGAGCCTCGTCCGACTCCGCCAGGCACTTGGATCGATGTATTCTTCTGGAGAGCGCGGGGCGCACGAATCAGGCGCCCGATGCACGTCCCTTTCGTTGTGGATGACATACGAGACATGCACCACGCCGACATGCCGCCGTTCGGCGAAGCTTCCTGGCAACTCGTCTACACTAAGGCGCGCGCGGAGCGGTGGGTCGAGCTCAATCTTCGCCGCCAGAATTTTCACACCCTGCTTCCACTCGTCCGCGCGCGCACGGGCTTTCAGCCGCTCTTCCCACGCTACGTGTTCGTAGGCATCGCGCCCGACGTGTCGGCGCGTCCGATCGCCGGCACGCGCGGGGTGCAGTACATAGTGCATTTCGGCACACAGCCCGCACGCGTGCCGCTGGAGGTCGTACAGGACGTGCACGCGCGCATGGATGCACACGGTGTCGTACAGCTCGAGAAGGCGGATCCCCAGGATCCGCTGTTCGCCAAGCGCGCGCGTGAGCGCACGCGCGCCCTCCTCTTGTTCGCCCAGGCAGGCTTCCGCATCAAATCCGCGTAGTCGCACGCCCTTCCACGCCCGCGAAGCGCGCGTTGCCTATAGGCAGCTTCGAATGTCTATAGTGATAGTTACAGCACGCTAAGAAACACTCCCTTGACTATCGATCTGCACACGGCTTCAGTGCAGAACGCGCGGTAGCCATCGCGCAACTAATTTCTCCAGGCGGATTGACTCGTTGACGCTGCCGCTGGCCATCGCGTTTCTCGTCGCTGCGTTGTCTTCGCATTGTCATCACGCCACTCGTGATCAGTGGAGCGAAACACTGGCATCTGCTCGATGCGCCCGACGAGACGCGCCATCTGCACGATCGCCCCGTTCCTCGCCTCGGCGGCGTCGCCGTCTTCATCGCGACGATGCTCGGCATCGTCAGCGCGTTGCTCTTCGGCCCCGCGCGCGATGCACTCTCGCCCGAGTGGCATCGCTTCGTCATCGCGCTCCTGCTCGGCGGCACGGTGCTCTTCGGCGCGGGACTCGTCGATGACATTCCGCCGCATCCGGCCCGATAGCGAAGATCGTCGCGCAGTGCATCGCTGCGCTGATCGTCGCCAAGCTCGGATTCCGCATCGAAATACTCGGCATTGGCTCCTCCGTGCTCCATCTCGGCATGGCTGTCGATTCCGATCACGCTCCTCTGGATCGTCGCCGTCACGAACGCGTTCAATCTGATCGATGGACTCGACGGGCTCGCGACGGGGATCGCCATCGTCGCGCTCGCGACGGTGTTCGCCGCGGCCACGGTGCTCGGCAATCTCGAGGTCGCGACGATCTCGCTGGTGCTCATTGGCGCGCTGCTCGGATTCATGCGCTACAACTTCAGCCCCGCGCGCATCTTCCTCGGCGATTCCGGAAGCCTGTTCATCGGCTTCATGCTCGCGGTGCTCTCGATGCACGGCTCGATCAAGAGTGCGACCGCGGTACTCGTGGCCATTCCGCTCTTCGCGCTCGCGGTGCCGCTGCTCAATGTCTCCGTCTCGATTCTCCGGCGCTGGCTGCGCGGCGTACCGATCTTCTCGCCGGACGCACGCCACATTCACCATCGGCTGCTCGCACTCGGGCTCACGCCGGGACGCGCATCGTTCGTGCTCTGCGTCGTCGCCGGTGCGTTCGCCGCACTCGGACTACTGCTCGCCTTCGCGCCGCCGCCCGCGCTCATCGGGATGGCGCTCACCGGCGGATTGCTGTCCGCAGCGATCTTCATGTACGGAATCCGCCAGCTCGATTACAACGAGTTCGTGGAAGCCGGCGCGGCGCTCGCGTCGGGGATCGTGCGCGTGCGGCGCGTGATCCGCGATCAGATCCACGCGCGCGAGCTCACCTCGGTGATCGAGGAGGCAGAGTCGCTTCGCCATGTGAACGCGATTCTGGCCGCGAGCATCGTGGGATTCGGATTCCTCGGCGTGGAAGTGGAGCGTGAATCCTCGCTGTCGCTCCGCCGCCTCACGGGACACACGGCCGGGCTCTGGAAGCTCGACTACATGCTCGCGACGGCGAATCCCACGGACGATGAACCGTACGTCCTCCGCATTTGGTGCAGCTCCGGCGATGGCTCCCGTCCGTTCGGCGCCGAGCGTCTGGCGAGCATCCTGGTGCCGAGCCTCGAGAAGTGGCTCTCGAGCGCCAAGTCGCAGGGGCACGTGATTACGGAATCGCGTACGGTCTACGCGGGCAAGGAGATAGCGAGCTCGCGAGAGTCCGTTGGCTGAGAAGTTGCGATAGCCCCAGCGCTCGCCAGCACACAATCGTCGTCTCCCAACACTGCACGCGGACCCCGTGAAAGTTCTGCACGTCGTAGGCGCACGCCCCAACTTCATGAAAACCGCAGCGCTCATGCGCGGCATGGAGCGCCAGGGAAACGCCTTTGAGCAGGTGCTCGTACATACGGGTCAGCACTACGACCGCGCGATGTCCGACGTCTTCTTCGAGGAGCTCGGACTCCCGGAGCCCGACGCCTATCTGAGCGTGGGCTCGGGAACGCACGCGGAGCAGACGGCGCGCACGATCGCGGCCTTCGAGCCGGTGCTGGTGAAGTTCGCGCCGGATGTAGTGGTGGTCGTGGGCGACGTGAACTCGACGATCGCGTGCGCGCTGGTCGCAGTGAAGCTGGGAGTGAAGACCGCGCACGTCGAAGCGGGGCTGCGCTCGTTCGACCGCACGATGCCGGAGGAGATCAACCGCATCCTGACGGATCAGATCGCGGACTATCTCTTCACGCCGTCGCGCGATGGCGATGAGAATCTGAAACGCGAGGGAGTGGATCCGAAGCGCGTGTTCTTCGTCGGCAATGTGATGATCGACACACTGATTCGCCTGCTGCCGAAGACGAACCCGGAGCGCGCGTGCGCGTCGGTGGGTGTGACGCCGAACAACTTCGCTCTGGCGACGCTGCACCGTCCGTCGAACGTGGATGATCCGGCCACGCTCACGGAGATCATGAAGGCGATGGCTGACGTGGCGAAGCATCGTCCGGTGGTGTTCCCGGTCCATCCGCGCACACGCGCGCGGATCAACGACATGGGACTCGCCTCACTCAGCGGCGATGTGAAACTGGTGGAGCCCGCGGGCTATCTCGACTTCCTCGCACTGGAGAGCGTCGCCTCGATCGTGATGACCGACTCGGGCGGCGTACAGGAAGAGACGGCCTACCTCGGCGTCCCCTGCCTCACGCTCCGCCCAAACACGGAGCGTCCGGTCACGATCGAATCAGGCATGAACCGCCTGGTCGCGAGCAAGACGAGCGAGATCGTGAGCGCCGTCGACCGGATGATCGAGCGCGGCAAGACGAAGCACACGATCCCGGACCTCTGGGATGGCCACGCCTCCGACCGCATCGCGGAGATTTTGCTGAAGCAGTAGGGATTGCAGGGAAGAGAAACTGCAACGGCTTCACACGAATGAAACGAATGGAACGGCAATCGAACCCGATGCGGCGAGAGAACATCTCATCGCCTCGGGCGAACGGCTTTAAGCGCGGGAGCTTGATCCGTTCTAATCCGTTTAATCCGTTAAATCCGTGTCCAAGAAAAAGTTGATGTATGTGTTCGGCGAGTAAGTACTCACCCGGCGAACTGCCACCCAGGCTGGCTATAACTTCTTTGGATACGGACTGGAACGGATCGAAACGGATTGGAACGGATACGGCAGACGCAGGTTCCGTTTGTGCGTTTCACCAATCGTTGATGCATGTGTTCCGCCATCACGCACCACCCTGCAACTGTCGAAATCCGGAACTGATGTGACCGCGTACGAGCCTCGCGGGTGTATGTGACGAGCGAACGTCCCATTCTGTTCGTCAATGCGCACTACTATCCCGACATTGCGGCCACTGCACACCATCTCACGGATCTCGCCGAGTTCATGGCGGCGTCCGGGAGTGCGGTCGAGATCTGTACCAGTCGAGGGAAGTACGTCGCGGGGCGGATGCAGGCGGCGGAAGAGGAGGTGCGGAACGGGGTGCGCATCAGGCGCGTGCGGAGCACGTCGCATGGGCGCGGGAGCATCGTCGGGCGGCTGCTCGACTACACCTCGTTCCACCTGCAGGCGTTGCGCGCGACGCTCGGCGGCGGGAAGTATCGGGGGATCGTCTTTCTCACCACGCCGCCGCTCCTGTCGTTCATCGGGTGGCTCGGGCGCGTGGTGCGAGGGCGGCGGTATGCGATCTGGTCGATGGATCTGCATCCGGAGGCCGAGGTCGCGGCGGGAATGCTGCGGCGCGAAAGTCCGCTCGGGCGGATGTTGTTCTGGGCGAACGGGAGCGGCTATCGCGCGGCTGACTTCGTGATCGCACTTGGGCCGTACATGCGCGAGCGAATACTCGCGAATGGCGCGCACGTGCAACCCGAGCGCGTGCACATCGTGCCCGTGTGGGTGGATGGGAATGAGATCACGCCAACACCACGAACGGAGAATCCGCTGGTTCGTGAGCTCGGGCTCGAAGGGAAGTTCGTCGTCGCGTACATCGGGAACGCCGGGCTCGCGCACGACTTCGGGAGCCTGCTCGAAGCCATGCGGGAGCTGCGCGAGGATCCGCGGATCTTCTTTCTGTTCATCGGCGACGGACCGCAACGTGCGCGCATCGAGGCGTTCGCGAGCGAGCACGGGATCAAGAACTTCTTGTATCGGGACTACTATCCAAGGGAGCGAATAAACTCAGTGTATGGGCTTGCAGATGTGCACGTGGTGACGCTCGGCGCGCCCTTCGTCGGAATCGCGATTCCGACCAAGTGCTACGTGTCGATGGCTACCGCGCGACCGGTGCTCTTCGTGGGCCCCGAGCGATCGGAGACAGCGGACGCGATTCGCGACGCGGATGGCGGCGCCGTGGTCGACCCGGCGGTGCCTGGTGCGGATGCGCGCATTGCCGCGCAGCTGCGCGCGTGGAGCGACGATCCTGAGCTAGGCGCCCAGGTCGGCGCGCGCGGCCGCGCGCACGTGCTCGCGCACTTCGCGCGCGAGTCGAACGTCCGCGCCATCGCCTCCATCATCGAGCAGCACTGGAGCACGCAGTGAGCGTCGTCATCATCACCGGTTCGGCCGGTCTCATTGGGTCGGAGGCGGCTGCGCACTTCGCCGGCATGGGGATGGATGTCGTGGGCATCGACAACGACATGCGTCGCGTGTTCTTCGGCGAGGAGGCATCCACTACCTGGAAGCGTCGCGAGCTCGAGCAGCAGCTCGGCACGCGCTACACGCACGTCGATGCGGACATCCGCGACGCGGCCGCGATCGATCGCGTGTTCGCTAAGTACGGCAGCGACCTCGCGCTCGTAGTGCACACGGCGGCGCAGCCCTCGCACGACTGGGCGGCGAGCGATCCCGTGATGGACTTCACGGTGAACGCGAACGGCACGCTCGTGATGCTCGAGGCGACGCGCCAGCATGCGACCGAGGTGCCGTTCATCTTCACGTCCACGAACAAGGTGTACGGCGACACGCCCAACCGCCTGCCGCTCGTCGAGCTCGAGAAGCGATG
The DNA here is from genome assembly GCA_963792685.1 of uncultured Gemmatimonadaceae bacterium. Lineage (GTDB taxonomy): Bacteria > Gemmatimonadota > Gemmatimonadetes > Gemmatimonadales > Gemmatimonadaceae > FEN-1250. The sequence continues at coordinate 1,378,101 of CAWBWW010000001.1, forward strand.
GGAGATCGACCCGTCGCACACGTACGCAGAAGGGGATCCGCGAGGACATGTCGATCGACAACACGCTGCACAGCGTGTTCGGCGCCTCGAAGGTGGCGGCGGACGTGATGGTGCAGGAGTACGGCCGCTACTTCGGCATGCGCACCGCGGTCTTTCGCGGCGGCTGTCTCACCGGGCCGGGCCACTCGGGCAACGCAGCTGCACGGCTTTCTCGCGTACCTCATGCGCTGCACGGTCACCGGCACGCCGTACACGGTGTTCGGCTACAAGGGGAAGCAGGTGCGCGACAACATCCACAGCGCCGATCTCATCTCCGTGCTTCTCGGAATTCTTCCGCGCGCCGAGGAGTGGCGAGGTGTACAACATGGGCGGCGGGCGATTCAGCAACTGCTCCATGGTCGAAGCCATCGAGGCTGCGAGCGCATCGTGGGACGCGAGCTGAATCACACGTACTCGGACGTGAATCGCATCGGCGATCACATCTGGTGGATCTCGGATCTCTCGCGCTTCGAGTCGCACTACCCGGGGTGGAAGCTCGAGTATTCGATCGACGGCATTCTGCACGGAGATCTACGAGCACAATGTCGAGCGCTGGACGTCTGGTCGTTCCGCTGCGCTGAAGGGCTGACGACTCGTGTGCGGCATCGCGGCGCTCTATGCGTATGACGATCGCGGTGTCGCCGCTGGCGCGCGGTGCACTGCGCCCGGCCTCGGAGTGGATGCGCTGCCGAGGCCCCGATGGCAGCGGTGAGTGGACGAGCAGTGATGGGCGCATGTCGCTCGCCCATCGGAGGCTTGCCATAATAGACCCGAGCGATGCGGGCGCGCAGCCAATGCAGACGGCGGACGGCGCGTGCGTCATCTCGTTCAACGGGGAGATCTACAACTACCGCGCGCTGCGTGCGGAGCTCGAGGCGAAGGGCTACCGCTTTCGCTCGGGCACCGACACCGAGGTGCTGCTCCACCTCTACGCGGATCGCGGCGAGGCGATGACCACCGAGCTGCGAGGGATGTTCGCCTTCGCGCTCTGGGACGAGCGGAAAAAAGGGTTGCTGCTCGCGCGCGACCACTTCGGGATCAAGCCGCTCTACTATGCGAACGACGGTCGAGTGATACGCGTCGCGAGCGAGGTGAAGGCGCTGCTCGCCGGCGGATCGGTGGACACGACGCCGGATCCCGTTGCGCACAGCAGCTTCTTTGTGTGGGGGCACGTCAGCGATCCGCACACGATGTATCGCGGCATCCGCTCGCTCGAGGCGGGGCACACGATGTGGATCGATCGCGATGGTGCGCGTGCGCCGCGCGCGCTTCGCCGATCTTCCGGCGATGCTCGCGAGCGCGGACGCGAATCGCGCGCCGGTGGATGCGCGCGAGCGCGCGGAGCGGCTGCGCGCAGCGATGCTGGACAGCGTGCGGCACCACCTCGTGGCCGATGTCGATGTCGGCGTGTTCCTCTCGTCCGGCATCGACTCCACGGTGCTCGCGGCGCTGGCGGCCGAGGTCGGTGGGCGCCTGCGCACGGTGACGCTCGGCTTCGCGGAATATCGCGGAACGGAGAACGACGAGACACCGCTGGCCGAGCAGATGGCAAAGCAGATCGGGTCGGACCACAGCACGATCTGGGTGACGCGCGAGGACTTCCGGAATTCCGTGGAGGAGCTGCTGGAGCGCATGGACCAGCCGACCATCGATGGCGTGAACAGCTACTTCGTGGCACGTGCCGCGAAGGAAGCGGGGCTCAAGGTCGCGCTGAGCGGGCTCGGTGGCGACGAGCTGTTCGCGGGCTACACGGATTTCGTGGACATCCCGCGCATCGTGCGACTCGTGCGGGCGATCCCGGCGCGCGATGCGCTCGGAGTTCCGGCGCGGAAGGCGGTGGCACGTTTGCTCGCTCATTTTGCCTCCACGAAATACGCCAGCCTGATCGAATACGGTGGCGACTACGCCGGTGCGTATCTGTTACGGCGAGCGGTCTTTCTGCCTTGGGAGGTGCAAGAGATTTTGGGTGATGCCGCGGGAACATCCGAACATGAGTTGGCGATAATGCGCGATGTGATTGCCGACACCTTGACGCACAGCGCGCCCGCGGTGAAGGTGAGTGCGCTCGAGTCGGCCTGGTATATGCGCAATCAACTTTTGCGCGATGCCGACTGGGCATCGATGACGCATTCGGTGGAAGTGCGGGTGCCGCTGGTCGACTGGAAGCTCTGGCGCGAGGTTGCAGCGCTTGGGCTGATTGCGCCGTATAAGGGGAAGCGCGCGCTATCCGCGACTCCGGCAAAGGCGTTGCCGAACGCGGTTCTGGCGAGGAAGAAGACGGGCTTCACGGTGCCAATGCGCGCGTGGATGGTCGAGGGCGAGCAGGGGCGCGCGTCGGATCGTGGGCTTCGGGGATGGGCACGACACGTTTATACACGGACGCTTGATGGCACGAGCTCTGGTGTTTCTAACGGATGCGTTCGGAGGGCGGGGGGGATCGCGCAGTTCAATCGCGATCTTCTCACGTCGCTGTCTAACGACCCGGCATACACCAGGGTGGTCGCTTTACCCCGCGTCCTGTTCGACAAGACGCCGTACGTGCCGCGGAATCTGGAGTTCCGAACGGAGAGTGCAGGCGGGAAGGTTCGCTACGTAGCCGAGTCGATTCGTGCGGTGGTGCAGGAGCGATTCGATGTGGTGATCTGCAGCCACATCAATCTCCTCTCGATCGCCGCGGCTGCAGCAACAGCGCAGCGGGTGCCGCTCGTGCTGGTGTTGTACGGAATCGAAGCGTGGAAAGCGCCGCGCGGACTCGCGGCGAAGCTCGTGAAGCGAGCCGACGCCGTGGTGGCGATCAGCGAGTTCACGAAGAAGCAGTTCCTGAAGTGGTCGCGGGTGGAGTCGGGGCGGGTGCATGTGATCCCGTGCTGCGTGGATGCTGCGCGATTCGGCGTAGGCCCCAAGCGAGAGGATCTGCTGCGACGCTATCACTTGCGTGGGCGCACGGTGATGCTGACGGTCGCGCGGCTCGCGGGAAAGGAGCGCGCGAAGGGGATCGACGAGGTGATGGAGTCACTCCCCGCGATAGCGCGCGAGGTTCCGAACGTATCGTATCTGGTGGTGGGCGACGGCAACGATCGCGAGAGGCTCGAGGAGAAGGCCGTCGCGCTCGGCGTGAGCAACCGCGTGGTGTTCGCGGGATTCGTCGCGGAGGAGGAGAAGGCCGACCACTACCGCCTGGCTGATGCGTACGTAATGCCCGGGCGGGGCGAGGGATTCGGAATCGTGTACCTCGAGGCGCTCGCGTGCGGGCTGCCGATCGTCGCGAGCTCGCTCGACGCGAGTGCGGAGGTGGTGCTCAATCGCCGATTCGGTCGCGTGGTGAATCCGGATCGCCCGTCGGAGCTCAAGGCGGCGTGTGTGGACATGCTCGCCGAATGCCGAGTCGGACCGCGAGGTGCCGCGCGAGCTGGGAACGTTCTCGCTGGCGAGATTCCGGGCGCGATGGAACTGGCTGCTCGCGGAGATGAGCGTCGGCGATCTGGCGACGCAGCCGAGGCTCCTGCGCGAGCCGGCGTTTGCGGGCGGATCGGGGCAACGGGAGCGCGTACGCGGTCGATGCGCCAACGCCAACGGCGTCGCTCGCGATCGAGAGATAGGGTAGCAGCAGTACAGTAGGTCCTTCCTGCAGGTCACACGAACACACAGTCGAGGTTCATGCCCCTGATGCCCGAATCGGACATCGGCCGTTTGGCGGCCGATGGGCCGCTCCCTACCATCGTGATCGAGCCGGCGCCGAGCTGGCCGTCGATCAACGTTGGAGAGCTGTGGGCGAACCGGGAGCTGCTCGTATTCCTGGTGTGGCGCGACATCAAGGTGCAGTACGCGCAGACCGCGCTCGGTGCCGCGTGGGCCGTACTGCAGCCGTTGCTCACAATGGTGATCTTCACGGTGATCTTCGGGCGTCTCGCGAAGATTCCGTCGGACGGTGTGCCGTACTCGGTGTTCACGCTCGCCGCGCTGATTCCGTGGATGTACTTTTCGAACGCGTTTTCCACCGCGAGTGCGTCGCTGGTCAACGAGCGCGAATCTGATCACGAAGGTGTACTTCCCGCGGCTGATCATCCCTCTGGTGTCGGTGCTCTCGGGGCTGGTGAACTTCGCGGTGTCGTGCATCGTGCTCGCGTTGATGATGACGTGGCATCACGTGACGCCATCGCTCGCGGCAGTGCCAATGGTTCCGGTGTTGCTCCTGCTCACGATACTGACGGCGACGGGCGTCGGCTGCTGGCTGGCCGCGATCTACATCCAGTACCGCGACGTTCGCCACATCGTCCCGTTCATCGTCCAGATCTGGATGTACATCTCGCCGGTGGTCTATCCCATGTCGCTCGTGCCGGCACGCTACCGCACGCTGTACGCGCTCAACCCAATGGCGGGCATCATCGAGACCTTCCGGGTTGTGCTCCTTCGCACCGGTGCGATCCCGTGGTCCACGCTCGGCGTCTCTACCATAGTAGGGATCACGCTGTTCGTGACCGGGTCGCTGTACTATCGCCGTACCGAGCACCTGTTCGCGGACGTGGCGTGAGACCGCTCGCGATCTCGCTCAAGGATATCACCAAGCGATACCGGCTTGGCGGCGCGGTGCAGCGCCACGCGTCGCTGCGCGATGCGCTCGCCCACACGGCGTCTGCGCCGGTTCGCGGGCTCCGCTCGCTGATGCGCTCGGGCGAGTCCGCGCGCAGCGAGCGCGCGGCGAGGGAGTTCCTCGCGCTGCGCGGGGTGTCGTTCGAGATCAGACAGGGCGAGATCGTCGGGCTGATCGGCCGCAATGGCGCGGGGAAGAGCACGCTGCTCAAGATTCTCTCGCGCATCACGACGCCCACTTCGGGGAGAGCGGAGGTGCATGGGCGCCTCGGCTCGCTGCTCGAGGTCGGGACGGGGTTCCATCCGGAGCTCTCGGGGCGCGACAACATCTTCCTCAACGGCGCCATTCTCGGGATGCGACGGCAGGAGATCGCGCGCCGCTTCGACGAGATCGTGGAGTTTTCCGGCGTCTCGCAGTTCATCGACACACCGGTCAAGCGATACTCGAGCGGGATGTATCTGCGGCTGGCGTTCGCTGTCGCCGCGCATCTCGATTCGGAGATTCTCGTCGTTGACGAAGTGCTGGCCGTGGGCGATGCGTCTTTCCAGAAGAAGTGCCTGGCCAAGATGGAGGACGTGGGTCACAGCGGTCGCACGGTGATGTTCGTGTCGCATAACATGATGGCGGTCACGCGACTCTGCGAGCGCACTATTCTGCTCGACGAAGGAGAGGTCGTGGCGGATGGCAGGTCGTCCGACATCGTGAGCAACTACCTGCGTTCGGGCGTCGGCTCTACTGCGGTGCGCGAGTGGCCCGATGTCTGCTGCGGCACCTGGCAACGACATCGTGCGGCTGCGCGCCGTTCGCGTGCGCTCGGAGCTCGGCGAGATCTCGGAGGCGATGGACATTCGCCTGCCCGTGCGCGTCGAGATGGAGTTCGATGTGCTGCGCGACGGACACGAGCTCGTGCCCAACTTCCACTTCTTCAACGAGGAAGGCGTGTGCGTGTTCATCGCTGGCGATCATGATCCCGAATGGCAGCGTCGCACTCGTGTGCCTGGTCGCTACACGACAACGGCGTGGATCCCGGGGAACTTCCTCTCGGAAGGGACCATGGTCGTGAGCGCGGCGGTGAGCACCATGGATCCAGTAACGGTGCACTACTTCGAGCGCGACGCGGTCGCATTCCAGGTGATCGACAGCCTCGACGGTGACTCTGCTCGCGGCGAATACGCAGGCCCATTTCCGGGCGTCGTTCGTCCGCTGCTCAAGTGGTCAACGAGCTACGAGCCGGTCGAGGGCGGGCGTCTTACGATGAGCGTGCATTTATGAAAGTCGTTCTTCTGGCGGGTGGGTTGGGCACGCGCCTCGCGGAGGAGACCGAGGTTCGCCCCAAGCCGATGGTCGAGATCGGTGGGCGCCCCATCCTCTGGCACATCATGAAGCACTTCGCGCATTACGGTCACAACGAGTTCTACATCGCGCTCGGCTACAAGGGCGAGTACATCAAGCGCTACTTCGTGGATTACCTCAGCTTGAACGGCAGCATGTCGATCGACATGGCGAATGGAAAGATCGAGTCGCGCGACCGTGACAGCGAGAACTGGGTGATCCACCTCATCGACACTGGCTTCGACACGCCAACGGGAAGCCGCGTACATCGGCTGCGCCCGATGCTCGGCGATGAGCCGGTGCTGGTGACGTACGGCGATGGTGTGTCAGACATCGATCTGACCAGACTAGTCGAGTTCCACCGATCGCACGGCAAGCTCGCCACCGTGACGGCGGTGCGTCCGCCTGCGCGATTCGGCGAGCTGCTGTTCGACGGAGACCTCGTGTCGAAGTTCACGGAGAAGCCGCAGATCCACGAAGGATGGATCAACGGTGGATTTCTCGTGCTCGAGCCGGGCGCGTTCGAGTATCTGCACGAGAAGGAGTGCAGCCTCGAAGTGGACACGCTCTCGCGCCTTTCCGCGGACCGGCAGCTGGGCGCGTACAAGCACCAGGATTTCTGGCAGTGCATGGACACGCTGCGCGACAAGCGCTTGCTGGAGAACCTGTGGGATTCGGATGCGGCGCCGTGGAAGGTGTGGGCGTGAATACGTTCTGGCGCGACCGGCCGACGCTGCTCACGGGAGGCACTGGGCTTGTGGGCGGATGGCTTGCGCAGCGGCTCGTCGAGCAGGGCGCGTCCGTCGTGTGCCTCGTGCGCGATTGGGTGCCGCGGAGCATGCTCCTCTCAGGCGATCTCGCGAGCAAGGTGTCGCTTGTTCGCGGCGACATTCGCGACCAGGCGGCGATCGAACGCATTCTCGGCGAATACGAGATCGACACCGTGCTCCATCTTGCCGCGCAGACGATCGTGCCGATCGCAAATCGTAATCCGGTCTCGACGTTCGAGTCGAACATCGGGGGCACGTGGAGCGTGCTCGAAGCGTGCAGGCGCAGTCCGGCGGTGAAGCAGGTCGTGTACGCGTCCTCAGATAAGGCGTACGGGGAATGCGATACGCTTCCCTACGACGAATCGACTCCGCTGCGCGGCGCGCACCCCTACGATGTGAGCAAGTCGTGCGGTGACTTGATAGCGCAGAGCTACGCCACATCGTACGGGCTACCGGTTGCAATCACGCGCTGCGGCAACTTCTTCGGCGGCGGGGATCTGAACTGGAACCGAATCGTGCCGGGCACCATTCGCTCCGTGCTTCGCGGGGAGCGTCCGGTGATCCGGTCCGACGGCACGCTCATTCGCGACTACTTCTACGTGGAAGACGGAGCCGCAGCATACATGTTGCTGGCCGAGCGGTTGGCGGATGACAGGAAGCTCGCGGGCGCGGCGTACAACTTCTCGAACGAGATGCAGCTCACCGTGCGCGAGATCGTCCAGAAGATTCTCGCGCAGATGGGTGTGGGTCCCGACTTCGACGTGCGCAACGAGGCTACGAACGAGATTCCGCATCAGTATCTGAGTGCGAAGCGCGCGCGCGAGGAGCTCGGGTGGAAGCCACTGTTCTCGCTCGAGGATGGCCTCGCGCGCACGGTCGAGTGGTATCGCGAGTTCATGCGGAGTGAGAATGACTGAGACCGTCGCGGCCTGCCGCTCGTGCGGCGCGAGCGACCTGACGCCGATTCTGTCGCTTGGAAGCACGCCGCTCGCCAATGCGCTGCTCAGCGCGGAGCAGCTCGGGCAACCCGAGCCGACCTTTCCGCTCGAGCTCGTGCTGTGCCCCGCGTGCTCGCTCGTGCAGATCACGGCGACGGTACCGGCAGAGCAGCTCTTCGGCGAGTATCTCTACTTCTCGTCGTTCTCGGACACGATGCTGCGCCATGCGTGCACGCTCGTCGAGCGTGTGATCGCGGAGCGCGGATTGGGCAGCGGGAACAAAGTGATCGAGATCGCGAGCAACGACGGGTATCTGCTCCAGTACTATCAGAAGGCCGGAGTCCAGGTGCTTGGCGTCGAGCCCGCGCGCAACATCGCGCGAGTGGCGGTGGAGAAAGGAATTCCGACCGTCTGCGACTTCTTCGGGCTCGACGTGGCGACGAAGCTCGCGAATGACGGTGCCCGCGCCGACGTGATCCATGCGCACAACGTGCTCGCGCACGTCCCGGATCTGAATGGTGTGGTGAAGGGAATCGCGACGCTGCTCGCGCAGGGCGGGGTGGCGATCGTCGAGGCGCCGTACGTGAAGGAGCTGATCGACCGCACCGAGTTCGACACGATCTATCACGAGCACCTCTGCTACTTCTCGCTCACCGCGCTCGACTCGCTCTTTCGCCGGCATGGGCTGACGATCACGAATGTAGAGAACGTCGCTATTCATGGCGGGACGCTGCGCATCTTCGCGACGCCGAGTGCGGAGCGGGTGCCGGTGTCTGCGTCCGTGACTACGCTGCTGGCGGAGGAAGCCGCGTGGAAAGTGAGCGAGGCAGCTTCGTATCGCGACTTCAGCGACAACGTGAGCGGAATTCGCGCTCGGCTGCGCACCGTGCTCGGTGAGCTGAAGAAGAAGGGGAGCCGAGTGGCGGCGTACGGCGCGTCGGCGAAGGGAAGCACGCTGCTCAACTACGCGGGCATCGGGAAGGAGACGCTGGACTTCGTCGCGGATCGAAGTACGGTAAAGCAGGGGCGGTACACACCCGGCACGCATCTGCCGATCTATCCGGCGGAGAAGCTGCTGGAGGCGATGCCGGACTACGTGCTGCTGCTCACGTGGAATTTCGCCGACGAGATTCTGGAGCAGCAGAAGGAATATCGGGCGAAGGGCGGGAAGTTCGTGATCCCGATTCCTGACGTGCGGCTGGTTTAGGGAAGACTTGGTGATTGGTTAGTGCGCTTTGCCGAATTGGAGCTGCTCGGAGCGTTCATCATCGATATCGAGCCGCACAATGATAATCGCGGATTCTTCGCCCGCACGTTTTGCGAGCGAGAATTTGGCGAGCGTTCTCTGGAGACTAGATTCGTTCAGGAAAGCATCTCTTTCAACAAGCGGCGTGGCACGATTCGCGGAATGCATTATCAGGCCGAGCCGTATGCAGAGACGAAGACAGTGCGTTGCACTGCTGGCGCTGTCTACAATGTAGTTGTCGATCTGCGGCCTGGATCCCCGACGTATGCCCAGTGGCAGGCGGTGGAGCTTGTCGTCGCTCAACCGTCGAACGCTCTATGTTCCGGCCGGATTCGCTCATGGTTTTCAGACTCTCGTGAGTGACACCGAGCTCCTTTATCAGATCTCGACCGCATTCGAGCCAGCAGCCGCACGAGGAATTCGATGGAGCGATGAAACACTCGCGATCGCATGGCCCATTCGCGATGACGTAACGATCTCGACGAGGGACGAGGCGTTGCCGGGGCTTCGTGCCATGAGAGATGCAAATGGCGACTGAGGGGCGTCCGACTACCCCGATAAGCGAATCGTGCTGTTCGCAGGCGGTACGGTGGGCTTGCAGGTTGCGCAGCTGTTTCGTGAGCGCGATATCGGCCAGTCGTTCTCGTGTACGATGCGAAAGAGAACGAGTCTCGACAGAAAGCGCTTCTCGCTGCCACAAATTGCACACGCCTCATGTCGAGTGAAGAGGTTACGACTGCGGCGGGGCGTGAGGAGTTGAAGGCGCTTGCACCGGATCTCTTCATTCTCGCGTGGTGGCCTTATCTGCTTCGGAGCGATCTGTTCGGTATTGCGGGTGAAGGCTGCATCAATTTCCACCCCAGTTTACTGCCGTACGATCGGGGAAAGCACACGACATTTTGGACTTTGGTTGAGAAGAGTCCCTTCGGCGTGTCGCTGCATTTCATCGACGCCGGAGTCGATACGGGTCCGATTGCTTTTCAACGGCCGCTCACCAAGACGTGGGAGGACACGGGGAAGACACTCTATGACCGCGCTCAGGCGGCAATCGTGGACCTCTTTGCCGAACACTTCGAGACGATTGTTCGGAGCCCATACCACGGCGCCAGCAGAGCTCCGAGGTTGGAACGTTTCATAGTGCCGCCGCAATCGGACCAGCCTCACGCATTGATCTCGATCAGAGCTATCGTGCCCGCGACCTTCTAGACCTTCTGCGCGCAAAAACGTTCGCCGGATATGGTGGCGCGTGGTTCGAAGAGGCGGGTCTGCGATTCGAGGTGCGAGTAGAGATCAAGGCCACGCCCCAGCCAAGTGCTGCGGGCAAGGCAACAGCGAAGCAATCGTGCCCCGTGTGTAAGTCGAGACGCCTTGCAAGCGTGACCGAACGGCCGAACGTGCCCGTACATCAAAACAAGCAATACGACTCAGCGGCTGAGGCGAGGTCCGCAACCAGGGGGCACCTGAAAGTCGTTGCTTGCCTGGATTGCGATTTCGTTTTCAACGCGACGTTTGATCCAACCTGATGAGCTACGGTGTCGGCTATGACAGTGACCAGAGTTACTCGCCAGCATTTGCGACACATGTGAATGGTCTCTTGGAGCTGCTGTTGAATGAGAAAGGCATCCGAGCGGCCCGGATCCTGGAGGTCGGAAGCGGCAAGGGCACCTTTCTGCGCTCTCTTGTCGAAGCGCCAGGCGTGCAAAACACGGGCTGGGGATTCGATCCGAGCTATGCGGGACCCGAAAGTGATCTCGACGGACGACTACGATTCGTGAGATCGTTCTACACGAGCGAGTACGATCATATTCCCGCCAATGTAGCGATCTGCAGGCACGTCGTTGAACATGTGCCCGATCCGGTTGCACTGCTCTCCGAATTCGCAACAGCTCAGAACACCCTCGCGTGTTCATGGAAACGAAGGACGTAAAGTGGGTCCTTCGGAATGCCGTCATCTGGGATTTCTTTTACGAGTACTGCTCGTATTTCTCCAGGCGGAGTCTGGCTGCGGCCTTTCGGCGCGCGGGCTTTCGTGAGGTTGTCAGTAAACACATTTTCGGCGGGCAATACTTGTGGGCTGAAGCAAGCGCACGAGGTGAAAACACTACGGAACCAGCGCCGGACATGCTCGAGGATTTGCTGAAGAGCTACACGCTTCGAGAGAATGAGATGCGCAACCGGTGGACGGATTGTCTCGTTTCCCTGCGAGGGGAGGGACCAGTTGCGCTTTGGGGTGCCGGTGCGAAGGGCGTCACGTTCGCCTCCTTGTTTGATGCCAACGCAGAAATGCTCAGCTGTGTCGTGGACATGAATCCGGCGAAGCAAGGGCGGTTCATCGCGGGCTCTGCGCATCCTATCGTTGCGCCATCAGCGCTGAAGAAACTGGGTATTCGAAACGTCGTGCTGCTGAATACGAATTATTTGGAAGAGGTCCGCGAATCACTCGCGGCAGAGAACGCTGCAATCGACATCATCACTGACCCACGCTCTTTGGAGCGGGTCAGCTCGCGCAGGCCACTCTGATCGTGGAGAACCAGACATTGAAGGACGCTACGCAGCTGGACCCGATTGCGAGCTTTGCTGAGGAAGTAGCGAACAATATCGAGATGCTGAAAGGTGCAGGGGATATGCAGGAATTGTCTCGGCGCTGGTTTAGACTTTCGTCCAAATTGCGCTATTCCTACAATTTCTCATGGCTGGGACGTCCGATCATCCAGCTACCGACCGATATCATTGCCTTGCAGGAGATCATCTGGAGCACGCGCCCGGATCTCATTATCGAGACCGGAGTTGCGCATGGAGGGTCATTGATTTTTTCTGCATCAATGCTCGAGCTGCTCGGTGGCAATGGTCTTGTGCGTCGGTGTGGACATCGACATTCGTGCTCACAATCGTGCCGAGATCGAGAAGCATCCAATGAGCAAGCGTATTGCGCTCCTGCAGGGATCGTCTACGGCCGCGGAGATCGTCGCCCAGGTGAAACACCACGCGATCGGGCGCGACGGGTGATGGTCATGCTGGACTCAAACCACACGCATGCGCACGTGGCTCGCGAGCTCGAGCTGTACTCACCCTTTGTGACAAAGGGCTGCTATCTGGTGGTGCTTGATACCGTGATCGAGCAGATGCGATGAGGACGCGTTTCCGGATCGTCCATGGGGACACGGTGACAATCCCCTCACGGCCGTTCACGAGTTTCTCGCCACGAACTAGCGATTTGAAATCGATCGTGATATCGAAGCAAAGATTCAGCTGACTGTTGCGCCGGACGGCTACCTGCGCTGCGTAAAGGACTGAGCGTGGATCGCATTCCCGTCGCCGGCCCATCGATCACGCAGCGGGAGATCGACTACGTCACCAATGCGGTGACGAATGCGTGGTACGGGAACGCGAACATGTATCACGCGCGCTTCGAAAAGGCGTTCTGCGAGTACGTGGGCCGGAAGTACGCGATGGCGCTGCCGTCCGCGACCTCCGCGATTCATCTCAGCCTCATGGCGCTCGGTGTCAGCGCAGGGGACGAGGTCATCATCCCCGACAGCACATGGATCGCGTCGGCTGCGCCGATCAGTTACGTCGGCGCAACTCCAGTGTTCGTGGATGTGGACGAGGCCACGTGGTGCATTCGCCCCGATACCTTCGAGGCGGCGATCACGGATCGCACGAAGGCGGTGATCCTGGTCGACTTGTACGGGAGCATGCCGGAGATGGACAAGTTACTCGCCGATTGCGAGCGCGCGCGGCATCGCCGTGATCGAGGATGCGGCCGAGGCGCTGGGATCGGAGTTTTGCGGCCGCGTGGCGGGAGGGTTCGGCGACACGAGTGTGTTCAGCTTCCACGGCTCGAAGACCTTGACCACCGGTGAAGGCGGAATGCTCGTCACCGATGATCGCGAGCTCTTCGATCGAGCCCAGTTCCTTCGCGATCACGGACGCGTTCCTGGTGACGTGCAGTTCTTCAATACCGAAGTCGCCTACAAGTACAAGATGAGCAGCATGCAGGCGGCACTCGGTCTCGCGCAGCTCGAGCGAGTCGATGAGCTGGTGCAGCGCAAGCGCGACATCTTCGCCATGTACCGCAATGCGTTCGCCGGCGACTCGGGGATCACGCTGAATGCGGAGCCCGTCGGGAACGAAGAATAGTTATTGGATGATCACGGCGGTGTGGGATCGCACGTATCGGAAGGCGAAGAACGAAATTGTTGTTGCGATGAGGGATGCGGGGGTGGATGTGCGGCCGTTCTTCCATCCACTCAGCTCACTCCCCGCGTATGCCGCCGCGCCCTCGTCGAGCTGCGCGAGTGAGCGGAATCCGGTGAGCTACGATATCGGCATCAAGGGCGGTAAACATCCAAGCGGGCTTCAATGTTACTGCGGCAGTTGTCCGGGACGTTCGTCACGCACTTATGGGTGCACTTCAGGCGTCGGCGAGCACCCAATGAAGCCGCAAGATGTGAAGCCGTATGATGTCGATCTATCGGCTAGGCTCGTTGATAGGCTTCCTTTGGTCAGTGTTGGGCTGCCTACCTATAACCGGGCCTCAAGCCTGCGTCGCGCGATCCAGTCTGTTTTGTCCCAGGACTATCCGCACATCGAGTTGATCGTGTCGGATAACGCCTCGACGGATCTGACAGAGAGCATCTGTGAGGAATTTAGCGCGCAAGATAAGCGAGTTCGCTACCTACGTCAGGTTGTCAATCGCGGCGCTAACGCGAATTTTCAGTTAGTACTGTCAGAGGCACGTGGCACCTTCTTCATGTGGCTCAGTGACGACGACTGGTTAGACTCTCAGTATTTGTCGCGTTGCGTCCAGATTCTATTGGAACGTGAGGACACCGTTTTAGTGTGCGGAGCCGCGACATATGTTGGTCGCGATGGCGATGAGATCACAGGTGTTGTCGTGAATCTCGAACAAGACTCCGCCGCGGACCGAGTTTACAAGTACTACTGTCAAGTCAACGACAACGGGACGTTCTACGGCGTCACGCGACGGAGCCTACTATTGCGTTATCCAATGCAAGACGTGCTAGGCGGCGATTGGCTTTTAATGGGAACGCTTGCAATGTGCGGCAAAATCAAAACTCTCGAGGACGTGCATATCCACCGAGCAATTGACGGCGCGTCAGCGGATGTGCGTGCTCTAGCCAAACGTCATGGTTTTTCCGAACGCGCTGCACGCGAACCTCATCTGACAATCGCGCTGTATGTAGTCAAAAATATTGGCTGGCGATCGCAGGTGTTTGCCGAGCTCGGATTCCTTCGCAGGATCATTTTAGGAATGCGCTGCGCGCTGATCGTGCGGAAGCGTTTTGTGCAGTCCACGGGCTCGCTTGGGAACTGGCCTACACGCATTCGCGCCAGGGCGGTACGAGTGCTTCGCTCTACCTGAAGATCATGCCTCGTATCAGGGGAGAAAGCAATTTGCTCTTCCTTGTGAGCCCGTTTCTGCCATATCCGCCCGCGCGTGGAATCGAGTTGCGCATTATGCGACTTCTCAAATGGCTAAAAACTGCGGGTTTTCGGGTCGTGCTGATCGTCCCTGCTGAGCACGTCGATAATGCGGCCCTTTGTGAACTTCGCAAAGTCGTCTTCGATCTCCAGTTGACGCGCCCAGCGTGGCGCACTCAACTCGGGGCTCGATTCCCACGTGCACGACGTGCTCTCTGGGAGCCGCTCAAGTTGGGAGCACTCTCAATCGTGCAACTCGCAGACGTGGGAGAACGATTCGCCGAGTCAGAAACCGAACCGAGGAAGAAAGCGCAACTAGGGCAGCGCTACTTAGGGGAGCAGAATGTCAAGGAGTGGTTCGCGCCACCGCGTCTGATCGAGTTGGTTGGCAAATTAGCGCGAAAGTATAAGCCTAGCGCAGTCATCGTCGAATACATCTTCTCCTCGCCGGTATTCGGCGTCTTGCCTCCTGGCACGCTCAGGCTCATCGATACCATCAATGTGTTCTCGCGCAAGGAGGAACAGGTTCTCGCGTATGGGATCGCAGATCCACTTGCGTGCTCGGAAGGTGAGGAGCGGGAGTATTTGATGACTGCCGATGTATTGATCGCGATTCAGTCAAGAGAAGCACAACTACTCAAGGAGATCGCTCCAGAACGGGAAGTAATCCTTGCTGGAATCGACTTGGATGTTGTTCCCAAGATTTCAGGGAGATTCGGCCGTTCAGCGTCACAGTGGTGGATCCGACAACCCATTGAACGTGCACGGCCTTTCGTCATTCCTCGCCGAGTGCTGGCCCACAATCAAGCATGGCTGCCCAGAAGTGACGCTTCACGTAGTCGGCAAGGTGGGCGACATGTGTAAAGTCGATGATGCATCTGTGCGATACAGCGGGTGGATCGACGATCTCGATAGCGTGTATCGAGAAGCCAGTATCGTGATCAATCAGACGGTAGCCGAACGGGGCTGAAGATCAAAAGTGACTGCACTTGCGCATGGGAAACCGCTTGTAGCTTGGCCCCACGGAGTCGAGGGACTGGAGTATGAGGGATCGGCTCCATACAAAGTATGTAGTTCATGGGCGGAATTCGCCGATGCTGTTCTGGTGTTGCTTAAGTCGAATGCGGAGCGAGAGAAACTTGCAATGCGAGCCAGGTCTTACGCGGAAGAGGAGTTCGGTCCGCATAAGGTTTATGCGGCGTTGAAGTCACGGCTGGAAGCTGGGTGCGCAGAATCCGGACATTGACAGCCGTCGTTGACGCGAGGAGATCACATTCGCGTATCCAGGCTGTGAGGGTACAGTGCGGAAGGGGGTTGATAGGTGCGGCGAGACTAACACTTTAAGCTTGCCGGTGAGATGGTGGCGTGACAACAGAAAGGCACTTCTCGAGCGTCTGCAAGAATTGAGAGTTTCGAAAATACAGCAGAGTGATGAAGGCGTGCACGTGCCGAAGGATAAGCCGCGTGAGGCGGAAGCACCTACTATGGCTCGAACTCGCAAGCCAACTGGATTAGGCGGCCTGCTTCGACGGGCTTACGCGCGACATGTGCCGAGTGAGATCGCATGCTTCCCCGATATCGAAGTCGATCTCCGAGAAGTCCTCCCGTTGCTAAAGGGCAAGGTCTTGAACGCAGGGGCCGGCACGCGGGAAGTCGCACATCTATCGACGGAGAGCTCGTCAACCAAGACATCACCTGGATGGCAATGACCGCACGAACATCGACATCTACTCGCCGCTCCACCTCATCCCGGTGGCGGATGATCATTTCGACGCGATTCTATGCATCGCCGTCCTTGAGCACGTCATAAATCCGGACGAGGTGCTCGCGAGCTGATACGTGTTCTCAAGCCGGGCGGGCATTTTGTGATGGTTCGTTTCTTCAGCCCGAACACAAGGTTCCGACCGATTTTCAGCGATACACCAAAGACGGCCTCGAGCACCTCGTTCAGAAGCACGGCTTCCGGCTCATACGTACCAAGGGTTTGTTCACCGTTTACCACACCCTGTATTGGCAAGCACACATCTGGCTGCATTCGAAGCGAACGCTCGGCTACTGCAATCGGCCGTGTACTGATTCTGCGGTGGCTCTTGAGCCGTGCTAAGCGCTCCACGACTTACAACGAGCGCTTAGCCACGGGATATCAGATCCTTGCTACCAAGTGAGGCATCCACCCAATACGCTCTCATCGTCCAGCGCGCTTCTCATCGAGCGCTGACATGTCCTTGACTCGATTCGCGCGCCACGCGCTCAAGAGGGCCCTGGAGAGCCGGGGCTATTGGGCGCGCCACACGTCCGTGCTCCCGATGGGCATCGAGTATCAGCGCGACATTGCTCGTCTCGCCGCGATTTTCGGATCGGAGGTGCGAGTGTTTTTCGATGTCGGCGCCAACGCAGGGCAGACCTCGATGGCGGCTCTCGAATAGCTTTCCCCATGCACGGATCTTTGCCTTCGAGCCGGATCCGCGAACATTTGCGGCACTAACGGCGGACGTTCGGGATCCGAGAGCCCAGTGCTTCAACATCGCCATGAGCGATCGCTCCGGCACTGCCGATTTCTTCGACTACGGTCCCCTGGCCACATCCAACAGCCTTGTTCCGAACGCGCAGTACGCAGTGCACTCCAACCATCCGGCAACCGTGCGAAGCGTCGAGTGCGAAACGCTCGATGCTTTTTGCGAAGGATCCAGCGTCGCCCACATCGACGTACTCAAGGTGGACACCGAAGGTCACGATCTCGCGGTCTTGCACGGCGCTGCGCGACATGTTGCGCGAACACCGGATCGATTTCGTCTACGTCGAGTTCAATTCGCTATTTCCCAAGGAAGGGAGACAGTGGCGGCGCGCTTGCCCCAATTGGCGAGCTGCTCGAGCCGGCTGGTTTTCGTTTTATCGCATCCTATCCAGAGTACATGATCACCGAAGGCAAGTTCTTCGTTGCCCAGAATGCGCTCTTCGCCCATGTGCGCGAGTGATCACTGCTGACGCGCCGGCCGATGTCTGAGTTGAGCGGCAACGCGGCTCTGCCGCCGAGTCGAAGCTCCCACGATTCTGGCAGGTCATCCAACTCACCGCAGTCGCTCGCGATAGCTTGCGCGTGCTCCTCGTTCCCGATTCGATCCACTGGATCACCGGCACCATCGCACGATCGATAGTCGCTCACAATCCGTGGCTCGAAGGAACGATCGTCTCCGGCCCGGTGCTCGACATCGTCGCGCGAAGGAAACCCGGATTTCTTCGAGGCCTTCGACCTGGTGCACTTCGTCTGCCCGTACGCGTCTCGTCAGTGGCTCCCGATCCTGCACGAGCGCCTGCCGACCGTGACGAGCCATCATCACGTGGGCGACGACTACGAGCTGCAGCGCCACAATCTCGATGGCGACGCGATCATCGTCGGTTCCTCACAATGGGCCGACGACGTCGTAGAGAGAGGCGCGTCCCGCGAGCGCGTCACCTGCGTGCCCTACGGCGTGGACGCGTCGCGCTTTGTGCCCGCCGTCCACATCGCGTCCGTGACGGCTCCGCGACCTCGCTCGGCATCGCCTCAGACGCGATAGTCGTCGGCTTTTTTGCAAAAAAGAGCAGCAACGAGCACGATCGCAAAGGGACCGACATCTTTGTTGCGGCCGCCCGGCTTCTCGCGCGGGATCTTCCCAACCTCGCGCTGCTGATCATCGGTCCCGGCTGGGACGACATGGTCGCGGATCTTCAGTCCTCGGGCGTGAAGTGCGTCTGGATTCCGTTCGTGCGGGATGTCGCACGAATGCCGGACATGTTTCGCGTGCTCGACTTCTACTGGGTCACAGCGCGAATCGAAGGGGGACCGGTGACCCTGCTCGAGGCAATGAGCACCGGGTCTTTGTTGCATCACGACGCCCGTTGGGCTCGCGAGAGACATCGTCGAGAATGGCGTAAACGGGATCGTCGTGGATTTCGATGATGCCGCATGCGTTTGCGGCGACCACGCTCTCGTACTCGAAGCACAGCAACGACCGGCAGGCGATCGGCGCTCGTGCGCGAGCGACGATTCTGGCGACAATGGATGTGCCGGTGACATCCCAAGGGATTCACACCGCGTACGACATCGCGTTGGCACAATTCGCTGCGCGTCTGGCCGGGACGAAGAGCAGGGCCCCGAAAGCATCGGGCATGTCGCTCTCCCCGGCGCCTGCTCGCCAGAATCGCGATCCTGGAACAGCTCGTGTGGGCCGAGGCACTCATTCTACAGCACCAGCGTCGCCCTCGCGCTGAAGATGATGTCGAGGCATGGGCAAAGAACCCGTTCTCGACCCTTCCTCCTCGCTTTCTGCTCCGCAACATGCTGCCGCGCGGCCTGGTGCGCGCGCTCGTTCGCGCCAAGGGCGCCTTGAGCGGCAACGCACGATGACGCCACACATCTCCGTCATCACATGCTCCCACAACCCGCGCGCCGATTATCTGGCGCGCGTGCTGAGCGCCCTCGGAGCCCAGACGCTTCCCGCGACGCAGTGGGAGTACATCGTCGTCGACAGCGCCAGCACCGATCCGCTGTGCGCGCGACTCGACCTTTCCTGGCATTCGCGCGCCCGCTGCGTTCGCGAGGATGAGCCTGGGCTCACGCGTGCGCGCCTGCGCGGAATCGCCGAGTCTTCTGGCGATCTGCTCGTTTTCGTGGATGACGATAATGTGCTCGATCCGGACTTTCTCGAGCGCGCAGTAAACATCTTCGAATCCCGCCCGGACATCGGCTCATGCAGTGGAGCCACGAGGCCCGGCTTCGACGAGCCCGCGCCGGACTGGACGCGTCGCCATTGGGGCAACCTGGTGATCCGGGACGTAACTCGGGACGTGTGGTCGAACCTTCCCATGCTCCCCGACACCATGCCATGCGGCGCCGGACTCTGCGTCCGTCGCGCGGTCGCTGATCACTACGCAAGGTTGCACCGCGAAGGGAAGCGCTCGTTCGCCCTCGATCGTAACGGCAGCTCGCTACTCTCTGGCGGCGATAACGATCTCGCGGCATGCGCCTGCGACATCGGACTGGGTGTTGGCATTTTCGGCGCGCTGAAACTCACTCATCTGATTCCAGCGAATCGCCTGCGCGAGCCGTATCTCGTTTCACTCGCGGAGAATATCGCACTCTCCACAGTCATTCTTCGATCCTTCCGTGCGCCCGGCATTGCGGCTGCACCTGCATCGCTCAAACGACGCGTCGCCGACACGCTTCGACTCGCGCTGATGAGCGCGCGCGACCGCCGCGTCTATAGTGCCGTCCTTCGTGGCGAGCGACGCGCGCGCGAGCTGCTGGCTTCCATGCCTCACGCGTCGACACACAGCCAGTGAGTGCGGTGGCGCCGCACGTGAATGCCGCGAGGTGCCGCGCTCGAGACCAGAACTGCGCGCCCCGTACGACGTGTTCTCCACGTCTTTCACTCGCTCGGAATGGGCGGAGCGGAAGTCTGGTTGATCACGATCCTCGAATGGCTCGCGCGGCATGGTGACAGTTTGCCGGTAGAGGTGCAGGTGGACGTCTGCCTCACGGGCGGCAAGCGAGCCGTGCTCGATGAGCGCGCCATCGAGCTCGGTGCGAAGCTGCACTACCTGCGCTATTCACGGCGCCATCTCGCAAGCTTCCGGAGGGATTTTCGCGCGCTGCTGACCAGCGGCCGGTACGACGCGATTCACGATCACGCGGATTATGCCGCAGGTCTTCACCTCCTGCTCGGACTCGGCCGCCTCCCCCGTGCTCGCGTCGTGAGCGTGCACAATCCGCTCGAGACTTTCGATCGCACACGTGCGAGAAAGCTCGCCCGGCGAATCGGTCGCTCCGCTGTGAAGTGGCTCGCCACTACCATCGCGGGAACCTCAATGCGGATTCTGCGCGACTTCGACTTCGCTCCGAGCGATGCTGCGCGACAACGCCGAGTTGCCTTGCACTGCGGTATCGATCTCACGCCGTATGCAGCCAACGCGTCCGCCGCGCGCGCCTCGGTTCGCGAAGAGTTCGGGTTTCACACATCGGATAAGATCCTGCTCTTCGTCGGACGGCTCGAGTCGCATTTCAATCAGAAAAATCCCCGGTTCGCGCTGGACATCGCTCGCGAGGCGATTCGAAAGGATCGGTTCGCTGAAGGCGGTATTCGTTGGCGCCGGCGATGAGGCACGGGCGCAGATCGAGCGCGAGCTGGAAGAGGAGGGACTCGCGAGTGCCGTGCGCCTTCCCGGTATCCGGTTCGACGTGCCGCGACTCGATGCTCGCATCCGATCTGCTCCTCTTCCCCTCCATCGCGGAAGGGCTCGGGATGGTCGCGGTGGAATCGCAGGCTGCGGGACTGCGCGTGATCGCCTCCGACACCACGCCCCGGGAGTGTCAGGTGATCCCGGGAATGGTGACGTTCGTCTCGCTCCAGGAGAGTCCTGCGCAGTGGGCCGCACGAGCACTCGCGCTTCTCGCCACTCCTGCGCCGGACCGCGAGTCGTCGCGCGAATCTGTACAACGATCCGCGTTCTCGATCGAAAGCTCCATGACCGCCCTTCTCGATGCGTACGGATTCGTTCCGTCGACAGCAACGTGAATCCTCCGGGCCCGCGCCGCAGACCGCCCCGCGTCATTCATATCGTCGAGAGCCTCGATGTCGGCGCGGTGGAAGGGTGGTTGCTTCGGATGCTCAAAGCGGGAAAGAAGTTCGGTGCTGAGCTCGACTGGACGTTCTACTCCGTGCTGCAACAGCCTGGCCGTTTTGCCGACGTTGCGCGCGAGCTGGGCGCGAGGGTGATCAGCTCCCCGGTCCCTCTCGATGCGAAGTACGCGTTCGTGCGCGCCCTCCGCCGCGAGCTTCGGCGCGGAAAATACGACGTGCTGCACTGCCATCACGATGTCGTGAGCGCCGTCTATCTCACGGCTGCGACGAGGCTGCCGATCTCGACGACGAATCGTGCACGTGCACAACGCCGACCTCCACGTGCCGACCGGCAGTCCGCGAAAGTCGGCGCGCCTGCGCGAGCCCATGCGAAGACTTTGCCTTCTCCTGGCGGACCGTATCGTCGGAATCTCGAACTACACGCTTGATAATTTTCTTTCCAATCGGCCGCGAAAACCGCGTCGTGACGTGGTTCTCTACTATGGTATAGATACGGCCCCGTACCAGGGTGACTTCCTGGAACGGGAAGCGGTGCGCGCTTCCTTGGGGCTTCCGGAGAACGCATTCATTCTCCTGTTCGCTGGACGGATGGTCGATTACAAGAACCCGCTGTTCGTGCTCGACGTTCTCGACGAGATCGCTGAAGATGAGCCGAACGTATATGCAGTGTTTGCTGGAGCGGGACCTCTCGAAGAGAAGGTGCGCGAACGCGCACAACGGCTCGGCATAGACGAACGCGTCCGCGTGCTTGGTTGGCGTGACGATACGGTTGCGCTCATGCGAAGCGCAGACCTCTTCGTCTTCCCGAGAGTGGAAGAGGTCACTGCCGATCTCGGCCGCGAAGGGTTGGGTCTCGTGGTCCTCGAGGCGCAAGCGGCAGGGCTTCCCTCATTACTCTCGCGCGGCATTCCCGACGACGCGATCGTGAACAGCTCGCTGTGCAGCGTGATGCCGCTGTCGGAGGGCCCGAAGGGATGGGGAGCACGAGTTCGGAGCATCGTGTCGGAGCCCCGACCGGATCGCAGCGGCGCACTGGCATCGATCGAAAGCTCCGACTTTTCCCTCGAAGCGGGATTCCGGAATCTCGTTGCACTTGCACCGCGTGTAGTCGAGCAGAATGTCCGAAATCGATCGCGTCTACATCGCGACACATCGAAAAGACCTGCGGCTGACCCGCATCTGCGTCGCGAGCGTGCGAAGATGGTATCCCGAAAATCCCGATCTTTCTGCTGAAGGACGAGACGAACGGGCCTTCAGCACCCGCGAAATCGAGAGCGACTTGGAACGTGGCGATTTGGCCGACGCAAGTGCGATCGTTCGGCTGGGGGTTCATCAAGCTGGAGCCGTCTGTTCGATCCGGAGCACCATCGCTTCCTGATGCTCGACTCCGACATCGTCTTTCTCGGCCGAGTGATCGATGCCCTCGAGCAATTCGATGCCGACTTCGTGGTGCAGGAGGAAACTCAGGCTCCAAGCCGAATTCCTGATCTCTACTTCGATGCGGCGCGGATACGCAAGTCGTTCAATCCCGCACTGAGGGATCCGGCGTTCACCTTCAATACCGGGCAATACGTAGGCACCTCGGGGCTCCTCTCCCGTGACGATTTCGAGGAGCTCGTCGTGTGGAAAGAGCCACGTCGTGTCAAACATCCAGAAATGTTCAATCCGAGCGAGCAAGGGCGTACTGAACTACGTGGTGCTCCGGAAGCACGCTGCGGGTTCGATCTCGGTCGCACGCACTCCGTTCATGAAGTGGGGAGAGGAAGAGATGTCGCCGTTCGATGTCGCATCGCTCAATGACAAATCCCCCTATCCCTATCTGATTCACTGGGCAGGGCTGAAGAAGCTCCGGCTGCGGACGATGCTCCGCGCGGACATTCTGCGGCACTTCGAGTCGGCGTACTATCAGCGCCTTTCGTTCGGCTCTGCGCGGAAGTGGTCGAGACTCGCGTTCGATGAAGGCGAACGGTGGTATCGCAGAGCGCGACGACTCATTGCACGGGCACGGGCATCGTGAATCCGCGTACTACCGCGAACTACATCACGAACATTTCGCCCTCCGAGACGAGTGGAGGCTGGAGCGGCTTCAACGCCGCAATGTTCGCAAGTCTCACCCGCCACTGCGTCTTGGAATACGTTGGGCCGATCTCGCCGCCTCCCGCTCTCCATACGCGCATCGCCTCGAAGCTGTGCCGCCTTGCGGGAAAGCGCGGGAGCTTTCCCCACTTCTCCGAAGAGCGCCTCGCGCGAATTGCCGTGGAGGTCGCGGCGCGCGTTCATCACGACGTAGAGCTCGATTTCTTTCACGGCTCCACGCCGTGGATCTCGTACACTCCGCCGGTTCCGTACGCGTGCTACCTGGATGTGTGCTTCGCCACATACATCTCCATCTATCACCGGCGCGCCGAATTCAGCCTCGCCGATATCGCTCGCATCGAGCGCCGGGAGGCGCAGTGGCTGCGTGGGGCGAAGCGTGTCTATTTCTCGTCGCAGTGGGCGCTCGAGGAGGCGGTGTACTCGTACGATCTCGATCGCGCGACGCTCGTAGTCGCGGGCGTGGGTGGCCACATACCCATACCGCGTAAAGACCGATACAGTGGCGGCCACGACTTTCTCTTCATGGCGCTGGACTTCGTTGGAAAGGGCGGCGAGGTTTGCGTCGAGGCGTTTCGTCGCGTACGGGACGAGGTGCCCGACGCGCGCCTTCGCATCGTCGGAGCGAAACCGCCCGATGCGGTGCTCGCGCTTCCCGGGATTTCGTATGAGGGATATCTGAACAAGACGGTCAATGAGGAGCTGAAGCATCTCGGCGAGCTGTTCGCTACTTCCTTCGCACTCGTGCACCCGACGGTCAAGGATGCGACGCCGCAGGTGATCGTCGAGGCTGCGTATCATGGCTGTCCCGTCATCGCGCCCCAGAGCTTCGGCATTCCCGATATGGTGGTTGACGGCGTCACCGGATGCCTCGTGCCTAAACCTCCGAAGGCATCGGCGGTCGCAGAGCGTATGCTCTGGATGGTGCGCGATCCGCTCGGGTATCGCCGGATGCGAATCGCTGCGAGGGAGCGCGCGCTCCAGCGGTTCACGTGGGATCAGGTCGGAGACCGAATGGCCGCGGATCTCGTGTCTCTTGTAGCGTGAGTCGTGTGTTATTCCTCGGCTATCTCGGCCGAGGCCAGACGTCGGGAATGCGCCGAGCCGCGTTGGAGCGTCTGGGCTACGAGGTAGAGGCCGTGGAAGCAGGCGGCCTTTGGCAGGGAACCGGCTACGGCACCCGACAGATCGAGCAGCTCTCGGCAAGCGGGCCGCGAATCGATCAGCTGAATGACCGAGTGCTCAATGCGGCCAGGCGCTTCAAGCCGCATCTCGTGTGGGCGGAGAAGCAGGAGTACCTGCGCGCCGATACCGTGCGACAGCTGCGAGCGGGTGGCGCTGTCACTCTGCACTACAATCCCGATCCCTACTTTTCTCTCTCGTGGAAGCGGACGCGCCTCGCGGATCAGTGCGTGGGCGAGTACGACGTGCTCGTCGTGACCAAGCGGTACGAGCTCGACGAATATCGGACGCATGCGCGGGGTGCCGTGATCTATTCGCCCCTCGGCTACGACCCGATCGGACATGCGCCGCCGCCTCACCGAGTGGAGAACCCGCGTGAGAAGGTCGTGTTCGTAGGTGGATGGGAGCCTCGCCGGGAGCGGCTGCTGTCCGCAGCCGCGGAGTCGACGAGCGACGTGGCGGTGTGGGGATACGGCTGGAACATCGCCCAACGCTCACGCTTCGATCCGCTCCGTGCGCTGCGCCTGGGGCGCCTGACTCCGGGCCGCAGAGTATATCTAGGCGCACCGCAACGGGGCCTTGCGCCCGCAATGCGGGCGGGCGAAGGATCGAACGGCGAGATCTACGAAGAGCGCTACGCAAACGTCGTTGCCGGTTCGAAGATTTCGCTCGGCTTTCTGCGCGAGCTCAATCCGGACCAGCACACAACGCGATCATTCGAGATCCCGGCAATCGGCGGCTTCATGCTCGCCGACCGCAGCGACGATCATCGGGAATTTTTCGAGGAAGGATTGGAAGCTGAATATTTTTCGACGGACAATGAGTTTCGCGATAAGGTGAAGTTTTATCTTGCAAATGAAGCAGCTCGCCAACGCATCGCGTGCGCGGGCCATAGGCGCTGCATGACCTCGGGATATTCGTACGACGACCGTATCCGTGCGGTGATGCAGGAGCTCGAGCTGTGACGGCAGCGCCAATCGCCGCACCGGCTACAGTGCGCAGGCAGCCTCTCCTTCGCGCGCTGCTCGTCGTGATCATGGTGATTCCGCTCATTGCGGCCACCGTGGTCGCGTCGCCCATCCCGTTCGAGACGCGTGTCGAGGCTGGCTTTCTCTGGCTACTGTGTCTCCTGCCGTCGTGGATCCATCTGAGCACTGCCCCCGAGCGCCAGCGCCCTATTCCATTCATTCCAATGATTGGAATCATCTATGGGCTTTACTATGCGTTGGGTGTAGCGCTTGGCGCTGCGAATCAGCACTACAAGATCTTCCTCAATCCAGAGCGCGACTACGACGATGCCATCTTCGTGGCGCTCTACGGCTGGATCGCCATGGGCCTGGCGTATCTCGCGGCGGGACTGTTCGTGTCTCCGAGACGGAACACAGCACCGGTCGAGGTTCCCGACGTCGTGCGACGACGATATGGCCTGCTGCTGATGCTCGGCGGACTGCTGCTCGAGTCTTTTCGCCTCGTAAGCAACATCCCTGTGGAGGTTGCGGGCATTCTCAAGTTCCTGGGAACGCTCGGCTGGTTCGGCAGCGGGCTCCTCGTGACAATGGCGGTGCAGCGACGGCTCAACGTTCCATATCGCATCTTCACGTACTCTGGAGTGGCCGCCTATCTCCTCATGGGTGTGGGAAGCGGCTCGGTCGCAAATGCCGCGTTCTTCGGCGCGGTCATCTTCGTCTCCGCATGGATAGGGCTGAAGCGACTACGCTTCTCGTGGATCGTCGGTGCGGTGTTCGGAATGCTGCTGATCGTCTCGCTTCGCGGTGTTTCGGAGCAGTACCGGAAGGTCGTCTGGATCGCCGGTGAAGGGGGTGGAATCGTCTCCCGGACGGGCCTGTTCTTCCGGCTCCTCGACGCGCGCGTTCAAAGCGACGGCGTCAATGGCACGGTGTCGAAAGGCTTCGAGACGAGCGCCGGACGCTCCGCCAACCTCGACCTGCTCGCCAATGTCATCATCCGCACGCCGCGTGAGATTCCGTACTGGGGCGGCGAGACATACCTCTCGCTCGTCGGCGCGTTCGTGCCACGTGTACTCTGGCCGGACAAACCAACGAAGGAGCTCGGGCAGGCGTTCGGACATCGATACGGCTACATCGGCCAGTCCGACACCAACACGGCGCTCAATCTTCCGATCCTCGTCGAGTTCTACGCGAACTTCGGCATCGCGGGCGCGATCGCGGGCATGTTCCTGGTGGGCTTGATCTACTTCGTTCTGGATCGAACCGTGAACAATCCGGGGCAGGACACGCTGCATTCGCTCGTCGGTGTGGTCATTCTCATCCCGCTCGCAAACATCGAGTCCGATTTTTCTCTCGGTTTCGGCGGCTTGATCCTGAACGGCGTGGCGCTCTGGTTCGTGCTGCGAACTATTCGCCGGTCGGGTGCGAGCAAGACTCCAGCGGAGCCGCCCCGTGCGGGCGGGCTACAACGCTTCGCCTCCCAGCCCCGCACGACTTGATCGACACTTGGTAGCTGGCATTGGACATCCTGCGCTCGCCGTGATCACGCGGAAGCAGGGTGGAGACGGCGTCGCATTCGCAGGTCTGTTGCTCGAGCGAGCGCTCGGAGAGCTGACACGCGCTCCGCTGGACGTGCTGCAGCTAGAGCCAGCGGTCACCGGACATCCCTCCAGCATCGAGCAGATGCGGTTCAGCCTGAGCCTCGGGCTCGCACAGCTCCTCGACCGACAGTCGTGGTGGATGTTCAATCACGTGGGCATCGCCCGCGCGCAGAACCTCATCCCGAATCCCGTGCGCCGCCCTATGCAGTGCTCCTCTGCGGAATCGAGGCCTGGGATCCCGCGCTCGGCACGGAACGCAGGCGCACCCTTCAGCGGGCTTCACTGCGACTCGCGATCTCCAGCTACACCGCATCGCGCGTCAGTGCCGCGCACCCGGAGATCGGACCCGTCATCCCTTGTCCGCTCGCGCTTCTGCCAAACGCTCCAATGCCTGAATCGCTCGAGCACGCGCTGCTCGACCAGATTCGGCCGGACAGTGTGCTCGTCGTTGGGCGTATGAGCAGCTCCGAGCGGTACAAAGGGCATGACGAGCTGCTCGAATGTTGGAGCGCGGTACTCGCGGAGCTGCCGAGCGCGCAGCTCGTGATCGCCGGGCAGGGTGACGATCTCACCCGACTCCGGAGCAAGGCCGAATCGCTCGGCATCGCGAGCAGCGTCCTCTTTCTCGGATTCGTGACGGACGGTACGCTGGCTGCGCTGCGGGAACGCGCAGCGCTCTTCGCGCTTCCGAGTCGTGGAGAGGGATTCGGCTTGGTCTATCTCGAGGCAATGCGCGCGGGACTGGCGTGCATCGGCGGCGCAAGCAATGCCGCTTCCGATGTGATCGCGCACGAGGAGACGGGCCTTCTCGTCAATCCGCAGAATGGCCGTGCTCTCTCGAGCGCCATCGTCGCGCTCCTGCGCGCGCCGGAGCGTCGAGCCGCATATGGCGCTGCGGGCAAGCGACGATTCGAGCGCGAGTTCACCTTCGAGCGCTACTGTGAGCGGCTCGCGCCGATTCTCGCGGATGCATTCGCGTGAAGGTGTTGCACGTAACGCCGAGCATCGCTCGGGCGTACGGCGGGCCTACGTACTCGCTCGCGGGCTACGCGCGCGCCGCGATCGGCGAGGGGGCAAGCATCGCGATCGCTGCACCTGCGCCAACCGAGGGTGACAGGTGGTTGGCGGACACGATTCCCGAAGCGGCGGTGTACACGTTCCGCACGTACGGACGCGGAGCATTTCTCGCATCCACCGATCTGCAGTCCTGGCTTCGGCGAAACGGGTCGCGCTATGATGTGGTGCACATCCACGGACTGCTCAATCCCGTGAGCTCGCTGGCCGCGCGGACGTGTGTAAGAAACGGCTGGCCGGTAGTGATTCGTCCTTTCGGCACACTCTCGCGCTACACCTACGCGCATCGCCGCGGCACGCTGAAGGCGCTCTATCGCTGGCTGGTCGATCGTCCGAATCTCGAGCGCGTATCGGCAGTGCATTTCACGACCGATGTCGAGCGCGCGGAATCCGCGTGGCAGAATATCGAGTGGGGCACGCGAGCCTGCGTGATTCCGCCGCCGTGGATCGAGAGCGCTGCGAACGGAACCCCGAGAGCAGACCGCGGGCGACTCGCAGACAGTGCTATTTCTCTCGCGCCTTCACCCGGTGAAGCGCGTCGAGCTGCTGCTCAATGCGTGGCCCGAGATTCGACAGCGGCGCCCCAATGCCCGGCTCGTGATCGCAGGCAATGGCGAGCCCGCCTACGTCGCGGGGCTCCGCGCGCGCGCGAGCTCGCTGGGAGATTCCGTCTCGTTCGTCGGATACGTCGAGGGAGATTCGAAGCGCACGCTGCTCCAGAACGCGCGCGTGTTCGCACTCCCCTCGCTGCATGAGAACTTCGGCATCGCAGTGCTCGAGGCGCTTGCCGGCGGGCTGCCGGTGGTCGTCTCGCCCGAGGTGCAGCTCTCCTCGTTCGTGAGCGAGCACTCGCTCGGCGTCGTCAGCCAGCCAGCGCTGCTCGCCGAGTCGGTGGTTGCCGCGCTCGAAGATCGTGTTCTGCGCGAGCGCTGTCGCAAACAGGGACCTGCGCTCGTCTCCCGCTACTTTTCCCCACGTGCGATCGGCGAGCAGCTCCTCGCCATGTATCACTTCGCCGTGTCGCATCCCCGCGCCTGAGTCGAATCCGATAGCATGTACCTTCTCGGCATCAACGCCTACCATGGCGACGTCTCCGCCGTGCTGCTGAAGGACGGGCAGCTCCTCACCGCAATCGAAGAGGAGCGGTTCCGTCGCGTCAAGCATTGGGCCGGCTTTCCGACGCATGTCGATTCAGCGGTGTCTCGAGATGGCAGGCATCTCCGGACAGCGAGATCGACCACATCGCCATTAGCCGCGATCCGAAAGCGAATCTGGTTCAGAAGGCGCTGTTCACGCTCACGAAGCGTCCGAATCTCTCGATCGTGCGCGACCGCCTGCGCAACGCGGGGAAGCTGCGCGACGTGCGCGCACCGCTGGCCGAGGCGCTGGGCATGGAGATGGAGAAGCTCCCGCGGCTGCACTTCGTGGAGCACCATCCCGTCGCACCTCGCGAGCGCGTTCTTCGTCTCGCCGTTCGACGATGCCGCGATCTGCGCCATCGATGGCTTCGGCGACTTCGTCAGCACGTCGATGGCACTGGGGAAGGGAAATCATTTCGACGTGCTCGAGCGAGTGTATTTCCCGCACTCGCTCGGCATGCTCTACACGGCCGTCACGCAGTACCTCGGCTTCATGGGCTACGGCGACGAGTTCAAGATCATGGGGCTCGCGCCGTACGGCGAGCCGGAGATGGTGAGCGAGCTGCGAAAGCTCGTGACGCTTGAAGCGCGGCGGCACCTTCGAGCTCGCACTCGACTACTTCCGCCACTGGAACGAAGGCGTGGACATGGAGTGGAGCGACGGCTATCCGACACTCGGTCGCGTGTACTCACCGAAGCTCGAGCAGCTCCTCGGGCCGGCGCGTCAGAAGGACGAGCCGCTCACGAAGCAGCACGAGAACCTCGCGCGCTCGCTGCAGGCGGTGTACGAGGAGTGCGCCTTCCACGTGCTCAATGGCCTCTGGGAGCGCACCAAGAATCCGCGACTGTGCATGGCCGGCGGCTGCGCAATGAACAGCGTGGCCAACGGCAAGGTGCGCTCGAACACGCCCTTCACGGAGCTGTACATCCAGCCCGCCTCCGGCGACAACGGCACCGCGCTCGGCGCGGCGTACTACGTGTGGAACCAGGTGCTCGAGCAGCCGCGCGGCTTCGTCATGGAGCACGGCTACTGGGGCACGTCGTATCCGGACGCCGATGTCGCACCGATCGTCGACGCGCGCGACGATGAGCAGTGGACGTACGACCAGGCGACGTTCGACGACGAGGGTGAAGTGTGCCGTCGCACGGCGGAGCTGATCGCCGACGGAAACGTGGTTGGCTGGTTCCAGGGGCGGATGGAGTGGGGCGCCCGCGCGCTGGGCAATCGCAGCATTCTCGCGGATCCTCGGCGCGCCGACATGCGGGATCTGATCAACACGAAGATCAAGTTCCGCGAAAAATTCCGCCCGTTCGCCCCGTCGATCCTCGAGGAGGCGCTGGACGACTATTTCGTGGATGCCGCGCCCGATCCGTTCATGCAGCAGGTGTACGCCGTGCAGCCGTCCAAGCGCGCCGTGCTTCCCGCGATCACGCACGCCGACGGGAGCGGGCGACTCCAGACTGTGAGCGAGCGCACGAATCCACGCTACTATCGCCTGATCAGCGAGTTTGCTCGCATTTCCGGCGTTCCGGTGGTGCTCAACACGAGCTTCAACGAGAACGAGCCGATCGTGGATACGCCGGAGCAGGCACTCGACTGTTTCCTCCGGACCCGGATGGATGTCATAGTAGTGGGAAATACGATAATTCGTCGACAACCAGCGGGCGTTGCAGTTACCTTACCCTGACGCTGCGTCGCGCATCTCGTCCCGTAGCTGACACTTAGACACAACCGATGTCCGAGCTCCTTCCTTCCGGCGGCACTCCGCCCTCGAGCGCACTCACGAGCCCGAGCACGTGGCCGCGCGTGCTCACCACACCCGGATGCGACCCGTCCGGGCGGCTCGGGCGACATGGGCGATCTCAAGGAAATACTCGGGATCGTACGCCGGCGCCGCTGGCTCGTGCTGCTGATCGCGGCTGCGGGCGCGGGGATCGCCGGCTACTTCGCCTATACCGCGAAGCCCGTGTATCTCGCCTCGGCCTCCGTGCGCATCGCTGACTCGCGCAATGCGATCAGCGGTGGCATCGCGGATGCGCCTCGCGACAACATCGGAAGCAGCTACACGGTGGACCCCGTGCTCTCGCAGGTGCAGGTGCTCAAGAGCCGAGAGGTTGCGGCGGAAGCGGTGCGACGCCAGCCGCTCGGGCTCATCGTGTATCCGGAGGGTTTTTCGGCCGGCGACATCTCGAACGTCTCGGTCGACAGCACACAGCTCCGCAGTACGTCGCTCACGCTGGACTTCGAGCCATCGAAGTACACGGTGACGGAGAGCGGACACGAGATCACCGCGCAATACGGACAGCCTGTCTCGGTTGCGGGAGTGACGTTCGCAATGCTGCGGCGGCCGGAGCATCACAGCGCGGTGATCGGCATCCTGTCGAAGTACAATGCAGCAGGAATGCTGCTGGACGGCGTGGATGCGCGTCCGCGCAAGAGCACGGACGTCGTCGACGTCACGTACCGCGCAAACGATCCACTCGTCGCGCAGCAGGTCGTGAACTCGATCGTCGCGTCGTACAAGTCCGTGAACGCGGACATCGCGCAGCAGCAGTCACGCCGGCGCCGCGAGTTCATTCAGGAGCAGCTCAAGCAGACCGATTCGCTCTTCGCCGATGCGACCATCGCGCTGAGCAACTACCGGAGCGAGGTACAGGTGTACGGCTCCGACGCGCGCGTCAACGCCGAACAGACGGGGCTGATGTCGCTCGACGTCACGCGCGAGCAGCTCGCCGCGGACCGCAATACGCTCCAGTCGCTGCTCGACAACCTGCAGAACGGCACCAGCGGCACGCATACACAGAAGCTCGACGCCCTGCTCGCCTCGCCGGGGATCGCGTAGAACCCGGTCGTCAGCGCGCTGTTCGCCAGTACATCGAGCTTCGCGACCAGACGGGATTCGCTCACGACTGGGGCGTTCTCGTCCGTCGAAGAACAATCCGGATGTGCTCAAGCTCGACACGCTGATCAACAGCACGCAGGGAAGTCTCCTCTCCGCCGTGCGCAGCAACGTCGATGCGCTCGATGCAGGCTCTCCTCGCTCGACGCGCTGCGCACCAGGAACTCCGCGCGAGATGCAGAAGCTGCCCGCGGTGCAGGCGGTGGAAGCTCGCCTCCTCCAGCGCGTCGAGACCGCGCGCAAGAATGGCGGATCAGCTGCGCGAGGAGTATCAGCGCGCCCGCATCTCGGAGGCGGTGGAAGTGGGGCAGGTGGAGATCGTGGACTACGCCACGCAGCCCGACGTCCCCGTCGGCCGCGGCGCGCTGTTCCGCATCATCACTGGCCTAATCATCGGTCTCATTCTCGGCGGGGGCGCCGCAGTATTCGTCGAGCGGCTCAACACCACCGTTCGCCGCCGCGACGACGTCGAGACCATGCTCCACGTGCCGGGGCTGGCCGTCATTCCGCAGATCGAAACGACGAATGGCAAGCGCGGTCTGCTCGGCCGCGGGCTCAAGCTTCCCGGCATGACCACGCGGCGTGATCGCTCCGGGAACGACGCGCTCGTGACCGTCTCCGACTTCGGGTCCGTTGGCGCCGAGGCGTATCGCACGCTACGCACGAACCTGATCTTCTCGCAGGCGATCCAGACGCTGCGCACGATCGTGATCACGAGCCCGTCGCCGAAGGACGGCAAGACGACCACCGCTGCGAATCTCGCGGTGACGTTCGCGCAGCAGGGCATGCGCGTGCTGATCATCGATTGCGACATGCGGAAGGCTCGGCTGCACAACATGTTCGGCTGTCACGCGCGAGCCGGGCTTCTCCCAGCTCCTTGCCAAGCAGGCGACGGTCGAGCAGGTGGTGCAGCAGACGTCCATCGAGAATCTCTGGGTGATCTCGGCGGGACTGCTCCCTGCGAATCCCTCCGAGCTGCTCGGCAGCGCGATCGCTCGCACGACGATCGAGTCGCTCGCAGCGCAGTACGACATCGTGATTCTCGATACGCCGCCCGTGCACGTCGCGGCCGACGCGCTCATTCTCGGCAGCATGGCCAACGGCGTGCTGCTCGTGCTGCGCGCCGGCTACTCGGAGCGTGAGGCGGCGCAGGAAGCCTTGCAGCGACTGCTCAACGTCGGCGCGCACGTCGTTGGTGCGGTGCTCAACGACCCCGATCACAAGGTTCCCGAGTACGGCAGCTACTACTACTACTACGACTACCACGACGAGAAGGTCGAGGCGTAGCACCCGCTTCGCCGGGCGCGTCGAATGAGCGACGCTCCGATGGCGCCGAGCTCGCGCTCATTCTGCAGTGCGCGAGCGGTGACGATTCGGACGCGGGCGTTGAGCGCGTACGAGCGCTCGCGCGCGAAGTCGGAGACTGGCAGACGGTTCCTGGAGCTCGCGACACGGCACGCGCTCGTGCGCTCTGGCAACGCAGGAGCTGGCACTCGCGGCTCCCGATCTGATCCCGCCGCCCATGCTCGCCCAACTCCGCGCGGGCGCGCAGCAGAGCGTGATGCGCGGGCTTGCAGCTCTCCGGCGAGCTCGTGTCGAGCGGTGAACGCGATGACCGCGTTCGGCGCCGATCCGATGCCGTTCAAGGGGCCGACGCTCGCGGTGCTCGCCTACGGAAGCCTGTCGCTGCGCCAATACGAGGACCTCGACATTCTCGTGCGCCGCCAGGAGGTCGAGCGCGCGCGAAAGGCGCTGCTCTCACTCGGCTACGAGCCGGTGAACCCGTACAGCGACAATCAGCGGGCGTCACTCCGGCTCGCGGGACATCACGAGCAGCTCGTGAATCCTGCGACCGGCGCGACCATCGAGCTGCACTGGTCGCTGAACAATCGCTCGCTCACGCACGACTCCTTCGAGCATCACTGGTGGGAGAATCGGCAGCACGTCGCGATCGGCGGCGTGGACATGCGCACGCTGGGTGTCGAGCAGATGCTGCTCTATCTCTGCATGCACGGTGGCAAGCACTCGTGGGGACGACTGAGCTGGCTGTGCGACTTTCAGCGTGCGCTGCGCGCGTACCCGAATGCCTACTGGTCGCGCGTGTGGGCGCTCGCGCGCGAGAACGGCGCCGCGCGTATGGTGGAGATTGCGCTGCTCCTCGTCGACTCGCTGCTGGATGGCGGCGTGCTCACGGCTCCCGCGGCGCAGGGGCGCACGGCCAATGCGGAGGCGAAGGAGATCAGCGCCGTCATCGCGCGTCGTCTGCGTAGAGGACACGGGCGGCAAGCCCGCGCTCGACTTCCGCGTGCAGCTTCGCTCGCGCGAAC
This sequence comes from uncultured Gemmatimonadaceae bacterium, assembly GCA_963792685.1. Taxonomy (GTDB): domain Bacteria; phylum Gemmatimonadota; class Gemmatimonadetes; order Gemmatimonadales; family Gemmatimonadaceae; genus FEN-1250. The sequence continues at coordinate 1,412,367 of CAWBWW010000001.1, forward strand.
GGCCCCGCGATCGCATGCGCTACACATGGCACGTGCTGGCGACTCCGCATCCGGCGGACGTCGAGCTGCTCGAGCTGCCCCGCGCATTGCACGGCGTCTATTACATTTTTCGTCCTGTACGTCTCCTGCTCAAGCATCTCACACGGCGCGTCCGCCCTGCCCGCGCGACGTGATCGACGCGCCATTCGGCCGCGCGACCGCCTTCTCGAATTCTCCGACTGACACGCATGAACCCCACTCGCATCGCGCGCGCATCACTGATCGCGCTTCTCGGCGCACTGGCCGCCTGCCTTCCGCCCAGGCCGACGAACGACGTGATTCCGGACAATACGCCCGCGATGCTGCATCCCGGCGACTCGGTAAAGGTCGCAGTGTGGCGCAATCCGGAGCTGAGCGGCGCGTTCTTCGTAGCGGATGACGGAACGATCAAGCATCCGCTCTACCAGGCGATTCACGTCACGCAGATCCCGCTCGACTCGGTGACCGCGCGCGTCGGCGCGTTTCTCACGCAGTTCACGACGTCGCCGCAGTTCGTCGTGCAGCCGGCGTTTCACATCGTCGTGCGCGGAGAGGTGCGCAATCCGGCGCTGTACACCGTGCCGCTCGAGACGACGCTGGGGGGCGCAATCGCGGTTGCCGGGCGGGCCAACACAGGACGCGCAGCTGCGGAAGGTGCTCCTGGTGCGCGACCAGCGCACTTACCGCCTCGATTTTTCCGACCCGGCGGCACCGTGGACGGCGTCGCCCATTCGATCAGGGGATCAGATCATTATTGGCCGGAAGAGCAATTTGTTCTTCGGGACCATTCTTCCCCTCTTCACGGGCGCTGCGGCACTCGCCTCGCTGATCAGCGTTTTGCGTCGATACTGACAAAGGTTTGACGAAAGCTGGTCACGCATGAAGGAAACTCTGGTTGCATGCCCTCAACCGACATACAATGCTTCCCTACAACGAAGCAGCGTCCGCAAACGTACGTTCGATTGTTGGGCATCGAACATGAAAGGCGCGCAGACGTAAAATTCATCTTTTGTGCACTCATATGTTCAGCTACGGCCTGCTCTTTGCAAAACGCCATTGTGACTAGGATCAAGCGCCATATGTATGTCCGAGCACCGCGCCAGAGCGAACACTTTACGCTCTCGCAGCGTAGTAGGCGGTGAAGGAACTCGTTCCCAATCACGTTGGAGATCTGCAGGATGCCGAACAACACGGAAGGCCAAAGCCGAAGCAACCGCGGTTTCGCCGCAATGGACGCCGACCAGCAGCGTGAGATCGCCAGCAAAGGTGGTCGCGCCGCACACGAGCAGGGAACTGCTCACGAATTTTCTCCTGACGAGGCTCGCGCCGCTGGACGCAAGGGCGGAGTGTCGGTCAGCCGCAATCGGCAGCACATGTCGGAGATCGGCCGCAAGGGTGGCGAAGCACGCGGTCGCAAGCAGGGTCGTGGCAACGGAAGCGCTGCTCGCGAGAGCGGCTCGTCCAATGGCTCGAACGGCAGCAACGAGAAGGACGGAGCGATGCTTGGCTCCTCGAACTCGCAAGCCGGGAACGGCGAGGGCTGAGCTCTCGCGCGGGACAAAATGAAAGCGGGGCCGCGTGTCGACGCGGCCCCGCTTCTTTTTCCTGCGCACTCACGCGATCAGTGCTATCTCTTCCCGAATCGATACGCCGTGAAGTCCTTCCACATCTGCTCCACCATTCCCGGAAGCAGCGCGACCTTGAACGGCTGCGCGGGCTTCGCCGCATCGACGATCGTCATCGTGTACGTCGCCGTCGTGCCCACCGCGCGCGGAGCAAAGTCCTCTACGCGATACACGTAGATGCCCTGCATGCCCACCGTCTTGCCCGCGGCCTTCGTCTGGTCCGCGTTCAACATCGCCGGGATGCGAACCTTCTCGATCGGCACGATCTCCACGCCGTCGCGATAGATCTTCATGTCCTTGAAGTTCCCCTCGTCGATACTCTGGATCTTGTCCGCATCGTAGAAGGGAAACGCGGTCTTGTCCGACATCACGTTGAACACCACCACCGCGCGGCGCTCGCCGAGATAGTCCGGCCAGTCGCGCCATCCCTCGATCGGATCGACGCTCGTCCACGATCCCGCCTTGCGCGGATCGCTGCGCTTGCGATCCGCAAGCGCCTTCGTCGCCTGCGTCTCGCGCCACGCCATCACCTGCGGCGTCATCATGAACACGCGGAACGGTCCCGCCTCTGCGCGATAGTTGTGCAGGTCGAGCGTGGCACCGAGCCCGCTCACCGCGGCGATCGGCTCGCTCGGAAACGGCTCGTGCGGCACGACGGGGAGCAGTGAATCGCTCACGGCCTTGAAACGCGCGGACGTCACCGAGTCCTTCGCATGCTGCAGCGCGCTCAGAATCACGGGCGCCGCAACCGAGCTCGAGACGCGTCCCGCGCCGGCACTCGCCTGCGGATGATACGCGTTCAATCCCACCACGTATCCATCGGTGTTGAGCAGCGGGCCGCCCGTGTTCAGATAGCCGAGGTTCACTTCGCTCGTGATGCTCTGCTGGTCGGCGTTGCTCACGATACCCGTGGACAAGACACCGATCTTGTTGAGCGGCGATCCGAGTGCGAGCACGCGATCTCCCGCCGTGGGAAGCGCCGTCTTCGCGCTGTCGTACATCGGGAGCGGTGTGCATTTCGCGCAGCGGCGCGCGGGAATCGCGAGCACCGCGAGATCGTGCGCGGGGTCCACCACGAGCCTGCGCGCGTACACCTTCGTGTTGCTGTCCGTCATCACGCGCACTTCGTCCGCGCCATCGAGCAAATGCGCGTTCGTGACCACGAGTCCCGATGAATCGGCGAGGAAGCCGGTGCCGCGCTGGCTGCCGTACACGGTGAAGAGCCCCGACTTGTAGTCGTCGAACAGCTCCTTCTCCGTGCGATTCTTCTTCGCCTTGGCGGCCGAATCCTTCGCGGCCGAGTCCTTCGCTGCGCTGTCCTTCGCCGCCACCACGGCCGGCGACGGCGCGACTGCGACGGTCTCCACCTGCGCGTTCTTCTGCGTCAGCTCGATCGTGCCGGCATCCTTCTGGAAGGTTTCGTAGAGCGCCCACTTGTAGCGCGCGCCATTGAGCTCGTACGCCTGCGTGCTCTCGATGCGGTACACGCCGGGGCGGAAGCTGCGCTCCACGCGTCCCTCGAGGTCCGTCGAGACGCGCGTCGTGTCGCCGCGCGGGCTGATGATCCAGAGGTCGAGCTGCGGGAGCGCACGCACCGTGAGATCGCTCCCCACGACCGCGGCGCGGAGGCGGACCGTGATCGTGGTGTCCACTGGCGGCGGGGGAGGCGGCGGGGGCGCGGGGGCCGGATCCGCAGCCTTGGGGATCGGCACCGCGCCGCTCGCGACCTTGGTGGCGCTGTCGCCGGCGGGAGTGTTCGGATTGCACACCTGCTTGAGCCCATCCACGAGGGCCTGCGTGCCCCCCGCGCGCTTTACCCGGGTGGCCACGTCGTCCGTGACCTCGAACGTCACGCAGCTGGTCTTCGCGAGGCTCAGCACCCTCGTGCTCGCCACGTGGCGCCGCAGGAGCCCCAGGATGTCATCCAGGGTGTAGCCCTTGGTCTGCGCGGCGAGCGGGGCCGCGAACATAGCGGCGAGGGCACCGATCGCTATCACGGCGCGTGAACAGACCTTTCGACTATGCATAGAGGGGGGCTCGAAGGAAGCGCGGCAGAACGTCACAAAGGAGACGACCGCGGTTGGCGGTCGGTAATGCTACCCCAGCGAGGGCCGGGCGTGCTTCGGCTGCCGGAAGCGCCCAAATGCCATCCGGTTAACCTTTCATCTCGATCGTCTCCAGGGTACGCCTCCTGACCGTTCACTATCACGCCGCTGTCACTTCCAGGACGTACAATATCACTTTTTTCGCCCCCGCGTGAGCGTAGGCAAGGCCAACGTACATAAGGTAAAAGCTCGACTGAACAGGTACGTGTCCGTGTCACGTCCGTGGCGATTTTTCGTCTTATTGACAGTGGTCGATAGGACCCTATTATGTGCCTTTAGTCACTCGCCAGACACGAGAGCGAACAACTAATCGCACGAGTAAAAAAAGGCATGCGTTTTCCGTCCTGCGGCAACCGACTCAATAACCACGGCGATGCGAATCGCCGTGGAGGCTGCGCAGGCCGAACGACTATCATCTAGGGCATCACGGTCGCTCCCATACGCCTCCGCGATCCCCGAATGGTGATTGCGGAGGCGCTGTTTTTCGGTTCCATCGCACGGCTCCACTGATGAGCCACAATGCTCGATGTGGGGTAGCCATGAAACTCGCTCGTCTTCTCTCACGCTGGATCTCTGTGTCGCTTTCGCGTTTCACCACAGCGCTACTGCTCTTCGCGCTCGCAGCGCCGTCACTCGCCGCGCAGCGCACTGGCTCGACGAGCGCGCCGTCGCTTACAGCTGGATCCACCGGGCATCCGCTGCTTCCGGGAGACGCGATCGCCCTCAAGATCTGGCGCGAGCCGGATCTCTCCGGCGAATTCAGCGTCGACGAGTCGAGCGTCGTCGTGCTTCCAAAGATCGGTGCGCTCAACGTGCGCGGGATCACGAGCGATTCGCTGAAGGCCTATCTCGTGTCCACATATTCGTCCTTCTTACGCAATCCTTCCATAGAGGTTCGACTCCTGCATCGCGTGCGCGTGCTGGGAGCCGTACGAAACCCGGGTCTCTACCCGGTCGATGAGACGATGCACTTCACCGACGTGCTTGCTCTCGCGGGCGGTGTGTCACCGGACGGCAATCCGAACAAGATCCACCTCGTTCGCGATGGCCAGACGCTCGACACACCGCTCTCGAAGGGGCTGCTCGTCAGTGATTCGCCGTTGCGTTCCGGAGACCAGGTGATCGTCGACGAAAAGAGCTGGGCCGCCCGGAACCCGGGCATTCTAATCGGGCTTGGTTCTACAGTAGTCGCGATCATCACGACCTTCGCCGTGAAACACTAACTCATGTCGCTTCCCGTTCGGCACTACACGCAGCCTCTGGCGATCCTCGAGCCAAGGCGCCCCAACAAGTCGGATGAGCTTCGGCTCAATGACATGTGGCGCATGTTGCAGCGCAACGTGCTCCTCATCGTTGCGAGCGTGGTCGTGTGCGTCGTCGCCGCGTGGGTCTACGTGCACTACGCCCGCCCGGTGTACGAGGCGTCCGCGCTCTTCGACATCAACGGGCAGCGCTCGGTCGAATTCGCGCCCACCGCCGGCCCCGAGCACGACGAGGTCTCCACCGAGATGGAGGTCCTCACCAGCCGCACGATGGCCGAGCAGGTGATCGATCACCTCGGGCTCCAGCTCTCGCTGCGCGAGCCGCGCTCGCTCTCGCGCAACGAGGTGATGAGCGGCGTCGCGGTCTCCGCCGAGGCGGACAGCGGCACGTACTGGCTCGTGCGCCAGTCCGACCATCGCTTCGCGCTCCAGCGTACGAAGAAGGGCTCGCAGGTGCTCGCGACCTACGCGCCCGGCGACACGGTCAAGACGCAGGACTTCTCCTTCGTCCTGAGCAAGCGCGCTGCGCCCTACTCCGCGCTTTCGTTCCACGTGCAGCGCTTCTCCGAGGCAGTGGGCGAGCTGAGCGATGCACTTCGCGTGTCGCGCCCCAGCGCGCAGGCGAATCTCGTGCGCCTGAGCTACAGCGGCTCCGACGCGCCGCTCCTCGCCGCCACACTCAACTCGCTCGGCCGCACCTACATGGGTCGCCGCCAGAACGTCGGCACGACCGAGGCGCGCGAGCGCGTGAAGTTCCTTCAGAGCCAGATCGCACAGCTGCAGATGCAGCTCACGAGCTCCGAAGACGAGCTGCAGAACTTCCGCACCGCGGGCTCTGTGGTCGATCCCAAGAGCCAGGGATCGAGCCAGGTCACGCGCCTCGTGGACATGCAGGCGGAGCGCTCGAAGCTCGAGACCGAGCGCAGCGCGCTCGCGCAGCTGCTCAAGGAAGTGAACGCCGCCGCGGCCAAGCCGCAGGAGCCCGGCGCGCCGTCGCCGTACCGCCGGCTCATCGCGTTCCCGACGCTCCTTCGCAACGAGGCCGCGTCCGAGATTCTCCGGTCGCTCTCGAGCGTGGAAGACGAGCGCTCCAAGCTGCTCACGCGCCGCACCGCCGCGGATCCGGACGTCGCGGTGCTGACGAACCGCATCGCGGAGCTCGAAGACCAGCTCCGCCAGATCGCCGAGACGTACGAGGAGGGGCTCCGCAATCAGGTGGCCGCGGAAGACTCGTCGATGGCGCACTTCAGCCGCGATCTCTCGAAGATCCCGGCGCAGGAAGCAACGTACCAGCGTCTCGAGCGCCAGCCGAAGGTGCTCGAGGACATGTACGGCATGCTGCAGACGAAGCTCAAGGAGGCGGAGATTGCCGCTGCCGCCGTCGACGCCACCGTCCAGGTGGTCGACTCGGCCGTCGCGCCCTCGAAGCCCGTGCGTCCGCGCGCGCTGCTCGACATGGCCGCCGCGCTCGTGCTCGGCGTCGTGATCGGTCTGCTTCTTTCGGTGGCACGCGAGCACCTCGATGCGACGGTGCGCACTCGCGAGCAGCTCCAGTCGATCACCGAAGTGCCGGTGCTCGGACTCATCCCGCGCATTCGCGTGCGCACCAACGAGACGGCGCTCACGCGCTTTGCGGTTCGCGTCAAGCGGCGCGTCAAGCGCGAGCGTGCGCCGGTGCCGTTGGTCGGTCTCATGCCGGGGAGCCGCAAGTCCGAGCTGTCCAAGTCTGCGATCGCAATCAAGAAGGCGCTCGAGATGGACGTCGAATCGCGCTCGGGAATCATTGAGGCGTTCGGCCAGCTGCAGACGAACATTCAGTACGCGCGCCCCGATCGCCTCGTGAAGAGCATCGTGGTCACGAGCGCGCTGCCGGGCGAGGGCAAGACGACGACGGCGGTGAACCTCGCGCTCACGCTGGCGCAGCACGGCACGTCTGTGCTGCTCATCGACGCCGATCTTCGCTGCGGCTCGGTCGCAAGCGCGTTCGACATCAACATCGCGCCCGGACTCAGCGAGCTGCTGGAAGGGAAGACGCAGCTCGAGGCGGCGCTGCACCGGCTCGAAGTGGGCGGAATGGGGCGGCTCAGCGTCATTCCGTCGGGACTCGTTCCCGCGAACCCGGGCGGCGTGCTGCTCTCCAACGAGCTGCGCGAGCTGCTCGAAGAGGCGGAGCGCGAGTACGACATCATCATCATCGACTCGCCGCCGCTCAATGTCGTCGCAAATGCGGCGATCCTGAGCGGTGTCACGCAGGGGGTCGTGCTGGTCGCGCGCTCGGGCGTCACGGCGCGGGCAGCGATCGCGTATGCGGCGGAGCAGCTCCGCCTGGTGCGCGCGCCGCTGTTCGGAACGATCCTGAACGACATCGAGCCGAAGAGCTACTCTTCGTACGACGGCGCGTATCGCTATTACGGCGTGCCCGCGCTCAAGGCGTACGGCGAGCAGTATGCGGCGTCATCCGACTCGAGTCGGGAATGATGCCACCTCTGGCATTTGCAGGAATGGAGCGAACGGAACGAAGGGATGGGGAAATACGGCAGGTGATCGCCGGCAACATTCAACGACGGGCATAGCTCGTGGCTACCGCGCAGGAGCACCAGAAGCGTTCCCCCTCGGAGTGGGCGGATGGTTGGACGCCGTTCGGCAACGGGCGTCCCCGCACATCCCGCATCGCCCCGGGTGGATCGTACTCACGCGCTGCAGCTCCGCGACATGGGGCGAATCCCGCCGTAGATGCGCTCGTCGCCGTGGCGACGCTCATCGGCGCGTTCGTGCTCATGAACCTGTCGCAGAATCAGACGATGAGCTTCGTCGACTTCATGACGATGCGCATCTCCGTAAAGAACGTGATGCTGATCGCGGTCCTGTCGTACTGCTGGGTCGCGCTCTTCCGCTCGTTCGGCCTCTACGACGCGCGCCGCATCATGAGCTGGGAAGAGGAGGCGCTGCGCGTGATCGGCGCGTGCCTGCTCGGCGCGCTCGTCGCGCTCATCTTCCCCGTCACGAGCGTGAGCCGCGCGTTCCGCTTCGACACGACCGCGCTGTTCTTCCTCGGCGTCACGGCGAATACGCTCATCGTGCGCCGCATCGGGCACATGCTCACGGAGCGCGCGACCACCGGCGGCGTGCGCAACCTGGTGATCGTGGGAAGCGGGCCCCGCGCGCGCCGCGCCTACCGCGAGATGTGCCTCGGCGAAACGCCGCAGTACGTCTGCCTCGGCTTCGTCGACTCCGAGCCTGTGCCCATGAACGGCACGCCAATCCGCATGCTCGGCGGGATCGCGGAGCTGGAGAGCCTGCTGGTGCAGGAGCCGATCGATGAGGTGCTGATCGCGCTTCCGATCAAATCGCAATACGCCGGCGTGCAGCGCGCGCTGCGCATTTGCGAGCGCATGGGTGTGCAGGCGACGTATCTCGCCGACGTGTTCGAGCACGGCCTCGCGCGTCCGCGCTTCGAGCACGCGGAGTCGCTCGCGGTGGTCACGCTGCCCACGCGCGCGGACGACTCGCGCCTCGTCGTCAAGCGCGGCATCGACATCGTGCTCGCGGGAATCGCGGTGATCTTCCTGTCACCGGTGCTCATCGTCACCGCGATCGCGGTGAAGGCCACGAGCCCGGGACCGGTGTTCTTCGTGCAGCCCCGCTACGGCTACAATCGCCGTCGCTTCCCAATGTACAAGTTCCGCACAATGGTGAACGATGCGGAGCTGAAGATGAAGGACATCGAGCATCTGAACGAGGCGGCCGGCCCGATCTTCAAGATCAAGAACGATCCGCGCCTCACGAAGATCGGCGGCTTCCTGCGCGCGTCTTCCGTGGACGAGCTCCCGCAGCTGTTCAACGTGCTGCTCGGGCACATGTCGCTGGTTGGTCCGCGCCCAATGTCCGTGCGCGACGTGAGCCGCTTCTCCGAGGCGACGCTGATGCGCCGCTTCAGCGTGCTCCCGGGCATGACGGGGCTGTGGCAGGTGAGTGGGCGGAGCTCGCTCACGTTCAGCGACTGGATCGCGCTGGATCTCAAGTACATCGACAACTGGTCGTTGCTCGAGGATCTGCGCATTCTCCTCATCACCGTCCCCGTCGTGGTGCGCGGGCGAGGGGCAATGTGATCTCCTCGGGTGGGCTCCGGTGCGCCGGAGCCCGCCCCTGAGGGTCGCGCACCCATGATTGATCCGGAACCCGCCCTTGGCGATGGCCTGACTGGGGCCGAGCTGGAGGACGCAGAGCACGCGGACCTCCTCAAGCGGAGCATTCGCGGCGCGAACGTGCTCCTCGTTCGCGGTCTGCTGCTTCGCGTCATCAGCGTCAGCACCAACTTCGCGCTCATCGCCCTCGTGCTCCCTGCGGAGCTCGGGATCTTCGCGGTGGTGCGTGGCGCGCTCGCGACCGTCCAGTTCACCACGGAGCTCGGCTTCGAGCTGGCGATGATCCGCCGGCGCGACAATCCCACGCCGCAGATGCTCGCGGCGGTGGCCGGGCTGCGCATGCTCCTGCTCCTTGCGATCCTCGTGCTCGCGATCGTGATCCCGCACGCGCGGGACCTGTTCGGCGTGCTTCCAAAGGAGTGGAGCAACTGGATGCTCGTCGCGGTCGCCGCGATGCTGGTGACCCCCATTCAGACGTCGTGCAAGGTGACGCTCGAGCGCGATCTCCGCTTTGCGGAGCTGTCGCTGCTCGAGGTGAAGGGCGTCTTCATCCAGAACGTCGCGCTGGTCGCATTCGCGTTCGCGCATCGCTTCGTGGAGGGCGTGTTCATCACGCAGACGGCGCTCTGCTTCTACTACACGATCGCGCTGTACCGACTGGTGCCGATCCGGCGGATCTCGTTCAACCTGCGCCCGATCCGCGCGCTCGCGTGGGACAGCATGGGTTTTTCGACGTCCACGCTCGTGACCGTCGCGCGCGACTCGTTCACGCCGATCCTCATCGCGCGCTTCTTCGGGCTCGATGTCGCGGGGCTCTGGAACTTCGCGTGGCGCGTGGGGCAGTTCCTCTCGCTCACCTTCGAGGGCTATCTGCGCGCGGGCGTGGCGGCGTCATCGCGCCTCGCCGCACGAATGGAGAGCCTGCGCGAGCTCGCCCAGAGCACGCTCAAGGGAGCGGCGCAGATCGCCTTCCCGATCGTCGCGCTGGCGTACGCGCTGCTGCCGCTGCTCTCGCGTCTCCTGCCGCAGTGGAGCGGCGCCGTCTCGATGGCCCAGCTCTACGTGCTCACGCTCGGCGTCGCCGGCGTGTACACGGCGGCTCTGTCGCCCGTGGCGCTCGCGATGCGCGGCCCGCGCGCCGCGATGGCCGAGCAGATGACGGCGACGTTCACGATCTGGGCGATGCTCGTGGCGCTCAAGACCGCGGGGGTCGATCAGGTGGCGTGGGCGTATGTCGTGGGGCTCATCGCCGCAGCGTGCGTGGTGTACGGGCTCACGCGCGGCATTCAGGTGCCGGTCGTGAAGGTTCTTTCGCGTCCGCTCGCGCTGCTGGTCGTGTCGCTCGCGATATCTTTCGGCGGAATGATGATGCACCTCTCCCCATGGATCGTAGCGCCGGCGGCTGCGATCGTCCCGGCGTTCGTGTTGGCGGAACGCGCGTGGGCAGGGCGGACGTCGATTCCCGCGGCGCTGCGCGAGCTGCGCGGCGGTGCGCGTGATGGATCGCCGGCCACGTCGGGGGCGGCGTGAGCGCCGGCCTCACGCACGCGGAGCTGGACGTGCCCACTCACTCGCAGCCCGAATCCCGCGAGCGCCTGCGCATCGTGCACCTGCTCAATGAGCTCGCGCAGCTCGGCAACGGGATCGTGAACGTCGCGATCGATCTCGCCGTGGAGCAGGCGCGTGCCGGGCATCATGTGACCGTGGCGGCGCCAGAGGGTGCGTACGTGGAGCTGCTGCGGGCCCAGGGGGTGCGGCACTTCGAGCTCGATCCGAACGGCAGCGTGCGCCCGCTCCTCGCCACGCTCAAGCTGCGCGGCTTCCTGAGGCGCAACCGCACGCAGATCGTGCACGCACACATGATGACGGGCGCGGTGGTCGGCCGGCTCGCGTGCACGTGGACGGGCGCGCGGCTCGTGACGACCGTGCACAACTCCTGGCAGCGTCACGCGGTGCTGATGCGGCTCGGGCATCGCGTGATCGCGGTGAGCAATGCGGTGCGCGCGGACATGATCGCGCGCGGCGTGCCCGCCACGCGCATCGAGACGGTGCTCAACGGCACGATCGGCACAATGCGCGCGCCCGCGGGCACGGCGCCGGAGCCGATCACGCTCAGTCATCCGAACGTGGTGACCGTTGCGGGGATGTACGTTCGCAAGGGGATCGCCGATCTCATTGAGGCGACGGCCATGGTGCGCGAGCGCGTGCCTACCGTCACCACCTATCTCCTCGGCGACGGCCCCGACCGCGCGCAGTTCGAGGCGCTCGCGCGTGACCGTGGACTCGGCGGGTCAGTCGTATTCCTGGGCTTTCGTTCGGATGCGGAGAAGCTGATGAAGCAGGCAGATGTGTTCGTGCTCGCGTCGCACGCGGATCCCAATCCGCTGGTCATCCCGGAGGCGCGCGCCGCCGGGTTGCCGATCGTCGCAACGAGGGTGGATGGAATACCGGAGTCGCTCAATGGCGGCGATGCGGGGCTGCTCGTGCCTCCGCACTCGCCCGATGCGCTGGCGAATGCGATCACGGGGCTGCTCCTCTCTCCCGCGCAGCGCGACCGGCTGCGCGCGATCACGTCGAAAAATCTCGACCGGCTCACCGTCCGTCGCATGTCGGACGAGACGCTGGGCGTGTACGGGCGCGCGGGAGTACCGGCGCGATGACATCGGAGATCACGCCGTTCGACGAGACGCAGGAAGGCGCGTCGAAGTACTACGACGAGTACTGGTCGGGAACCACGGGATGGGTTCCTCCGGCGGGGCTGGACGAGGATCTGCGCGCCTGGTTCGATCCGCTCATGCAGCCCGGGTCGCGCGCGATCGACGTTGGCTGTGGCGACGGCGCGCGCTACGGATCGCACATGCAGGAGAGCGGCGTCGACATGTACGGCGTCGACATCTCGGAGGTCGCGGTGCAGGAAGCGCGGCAACGCGGAATCGATGCACAGGTGGCGTCGCTCTCGGATCCGCTGCCGTTCGAGGACTCCAGCTTCAATGTCGCGATCTGCCTCGAGGTGCTCGAGCATCTCGTGGATCCGGAGTACGTGGTGCGCGAGATCTCCCGCGTGCTCAAGCCGGGGGGACGCGCGCTGATCAGCGTGCCGAATGCCGCCTATTGGACCACGCGCGTGGAGCTGCTGTTCACGGGTCACTTCAACCCGCGTGGCAGCCCGATGACGCAGCGATTGGCGCCCTGGCGCGATCCGCACATCCGGTTCTTCAACCCCCGCACGTTCGCCGCGCTGTTGAACGAGGGCGGGTTGGAGATCGTTCGCGCGGGTGGCCTCGAGTGCCAGTTCCTGCGCATCGCTGGGGTGGACCGCATGCTGGGCAGCAAGTCGCTGCTCGACAAGCCGCTCGAGGCGATCGGCCGCCGCTGGCCGTCGCTCCTCGCGCGGCGATGCATCGCGCTCGTCACCCCGCGGTCCACGTAGACGTGAGGCTCGCAGTGATTGCGAACCGCGTGTGCAGGCTCGGCGGCATGGAGCGCGCGAGCGCCGAGGTGTTCAGTCGCGTCGCTGCGTCCATGGACACGACGATCATCGCCACCGAGTGCGAGATCGCCGGCCCAACTGTCGCGTGGATTCCCGTGCACGCGGTGAAGCGCCCTGCGGTGATCAATCACGCCTCGTTCGCGCGCGCGGCGCAGAAGCTCGAGCGCGCGAACGGCTACGATCTCGTGGTATCCGTCGACAGTGCGGCGACCAGCGCCGACGTCGTCATCTCGCACTTCTGTCTCGGCGCCTTCTCGTCGCGATTCGCGGGGCTTCGCGGTGGGTCCCACGCCCTGCGGCGCGCGTACCAGCGCGTGGCGGAAGGGATGCTGTCGCGACACGAGCGCCGTCTCTACGAATCGCGGCGACTGCGCGGCGTGATCGCGGTGTCCGAGGGGCTCAAGCGCGAGCTCGTGGCGCAGTACGCGCTGCGTCCCGAGAGCATTCACGTGATCCCGAACGGCGTCGATCGCACGGTCTTTCATCCGGCGGCATCGCTGGAAGAGAAGGCGGCGCTGCGGCGTGAGCTCGGCCTCCCGGAGCGCGCGTTCATTGCGGTGTTCATGGGCGGCGACTGGGATCGGAAGGGACTCGCGGACGTGATTCGCGCGGTGGCGCAGCTGGACGACGTGCAGCTCCTGATCGTAGGGCGCGGCAACGTGGCCGCCTTCTCGAAGCTCGCGGAGAGCGAGGGGATCGCGGGCCGCGTGCGCTTCGTTGGGCTGCAGCCGCATCCGGAGCGCTACCTCGCTTCTGGTGACGTGTTCGTGTGCCCGTCGCGCTACGAGACCTTTTCGATGAGCGGCCTCGAGGCCGCCGCGTGCGGGCTGCCAATGATCGTCGTGCGCACGAACGGCCTCGAGGATTTCGTCGAGCACGGCGTGAACGGATTCTTCGTGGAGCCCAACGCCGACTCGGTACGCGAGCATCTCGCGCGCGTAGTGGCGGATCCGAAGCTGCGCTGCGCGATGTCGCGCGCGGCGGCGAAGACGGCCGAGCGCTTCGACTGGGATGCGATCGCGAGCCGCACGCGCGAGGTACTCGAGCAGGTCGCGCGGGAGCGCGCGCAATGACATCGTCGCGCTGGAGCCAGCAGCCGAACGTCGGGCAATACCCGCCGTGGGTGCAGCCACAGCTCGGCCAATGGGCGGACGAGGTTCCGCGCTCGCGGCTGAGTGAGGCGGAAGAGGGGACGACGCTCTTCTCCACGCGGCAGGGGCGGCGGCTCATCACCGCCGCACTGCTCGGCGGGCTGATGTTCGTTGCTGCATGGATGAAGTCGCCGCACCTGCTCGCGATCGGCTTCGTGCCGATGGCGACGATCGTCGGGATCTATCTGTTCCGTTTCCATCCGACGCTCTACATCAGCTTCAACTGGTGGGTGTGGGTGCTCACGCCCTTCGCTCGGCGCTTCATCGAGATCAAGAGCGGGTACATGACGACGAGTCCGATTCTACTCGCGCCGTACACCGTGACGCTGCCGTGTCTCATCACGCTCTTTCAGCACGCGCCCAAGCTGTTCCGCAGGCAGCTCGTGCCGTTCGCGATCTGCATCGCGGCGCTCTGCTACGCGTACATCGTCGGGATCGTATCCACGGGGATCGCGGCCGCGAGCTATGGACTGCTCGTGTGGTTCGTTCCGCTGCTGCTCGGATTCCACCTGGCAATGCAGTGGGACATCTACCCGGCCGTGCGGCAGGTGATACGCAAGACGATCGTGATCAGCGTGTTGTTCATGGGCGTGTACGGCATCTATCAGTTCGTGCGGCCCCTGCCATGGGATCTGTTCTGGATCTACGCGGCGCACATGACGGTGCTCGGGAATCCGCAGCCCATGCAGTTTCGCGTGTTCAGCACGCTGAACTCTCCGGCGCCGTTTGCCGTGATCATGATGGCGTCGCTGCTGGTGGTGGTGAGCCAGCGTTCGAAGCTGTCGTGGCTCGCAATGGGCGCGGGAGCGACGGCGCTGCTCCTGACCACGGTGCGCACGGCGTGGCTCGCCTGGGCACTCGGCTTCCTGATTTTCGCCTGGTACGTGCCGTTTCGGTCGGTCTCGCGTATCGTTGTACCGCTCGTGTCGCTGGTGGCGGTGGTGGCCGTGGTCACGGCCTTCACGCCGCTTGGCGACGTGATCATGAAGCGCTTTCAGAGCTTCGGCACGCTGCACGATGACTTCTCGCTGCACGAGCGCGCGAATCTCTATGCGGCGATCACCGATCGCGTGCTGAACACGCCCATGGGCGAGGGGATGGGCGGGACCGGTCCGGCGGCGACGATGAGTCAGGGTGCGGCGTTACAGAACATGGACAGCGGACTTCTGGACATCGTCTTCTCGCTCGGATGGTTCGGCGGCCTGGTGTACGTGATCGGGCTGGTGGGGCTGGTCGTCTTCGCAATGAAGATTCGCGCGGTGCGCGGTGACTATTTTGATTTATCGCTGCGAGCGGCCGCGCTCGCGACGCTGTCGATTCTTCCATCCTTCAACTCTCTCGTGGCCGTGGATGGCATCGTGTTCTGGGGTTTCCTGGGGCTCTGCATCGCGCGGTATTTCTGGGTCGACAATTACGAAGAGGAAGAGGAGAATCGATTCCGGATACTCACGTTGGAGGCGGCAGCGCAGCAGGCCGGCGCCGCGTGAGCGCGTCCGGCCGCGGCCGGAGCGGAGACCGAGGCGGCGCGCTCCGCTCGTGACGCCACCGCGAGTTCTGTTTCTCGATCACACGGCGGCACTGGGTGGCGCTGAGCTCTGCCTGCTGGACGTGGCGGCTCATCTGCGCGAGCGGTCGCTCGTCGCGCTGATGGCCGATGGGCCGTTTCGCGCGAGGCTGGAAGAACGCGGTGTGCGGACGGTCGTGTTGCAGGAAGCGGCCTCGATGCAGAAAGTGAAGAGGGAAAGTCGGATCCCGGGGCCTGGCGCGGTGACTGCCGTGCTGGGCACGGCGCGTGCGGCGGCGAGCCTGGCGCGGGACTACGATCTGATGTACGCGAACTCGCAGAAGGCGTTCGTCGTCGGCTGCGTGGCCTCGATGTTTGCGAGAAAGCCGGTGCTGTGGCATTTGCATGACATTCTCGATCGGGATGTTTTCAGCCGTATCAACATTGGGGTCGATGTCTTTCTCGCCAATCACGTGGCAACGCGGGTGATCGCGAACAGTGAGGCTACCGCCAACGCGCTGCGCGCGAACGGGGGCGCTCGTGCGCGCGTGGACGTGATCTACAACGGCCTCGATCGCGCGGTGTCGGATGCGGTCACCAGCGGCGAGGCGGCCGCACTGCGCGCATCGCTCGGCCTCGGAAGTACGCCCGTGCTCGGACTGTTCGGGCGCATCGCGCCGTGGAAGGGACAGCATGTCGCGATTCGCGCCCTGAAGCTGCTCGGCGACGAGTCGCCGGTGCATCTCGCGGTCGTGGGCGACGCGCTGTTCGGCGAGGAGTCGTACGCCGCGGAGGTTCGAGCGCTCGCGACGGAGCTCGGCCTCGACGCCCGCGTGCACTGGCTCGGCTTCCGCAACGACGTGCCCGCGCTCATGCGCGCGGTGGATGTCCTCGTGCACACGTCCACCGCGCCGGAGCCCTTCGGGCGCGTGATCGCGGAGGGGATGCTGGCCGAGCGTCCCGTGATCGCGACGGCGGGCGGCGGCGCGTCGGAGATCGTGCGCGCGGGCGTCACTGCGTGGCAGGTGCAGCCCAACGATCCGGCTGCGCTGGCGGCTGCAATTCGCGAGGTGCTCGCGAATCCCTCGCGCGCACGAGAGATCGCTGCGGCGGGGCGCGCAGATGCGCTCGTGCGCTTCACGCTCGATGTGACGCTGCCGCAAACCGAGCGCGCCATCGCGCAGGCGGTGAGTGCGTGAAGATCGCCATCGTCCACGACTATCTGAATCAGGCGGGCGGCGCGGAGCGCGTGGTGGGAACGCTGCACACGATGTTCCCGGGCGCGCCGATCTTCACGACGATTCTGGATCGTGGATCGCTGTGGGACGTGCTGCGCGATGCGGACATCCGCACGAGCTGGATGCAGAAGCTCCCGTGGCTCAAGCGGCACTTCAAGGCGTATCTGCTGTTCTATCCGGACGCCATCGAGCGCTTCGACCTGCGCGAGTACGACATCGTCATCAGCAGCAGCTCGGCGTTCGGCAAGGCCGCGATCACGCGCCCCGGCGCGCTGCACATCTGCTACTGCCACACGCCGATGCGCTTCGTCTGGGATTACGAGCGCTACATGGAGCGCGAGCAGTACGGCTCGCCTGTGCGCGCCATTCTCGTTCCGGTGTTGCGCCGCTTCCGCACGTGGGACGTGAAGACCGCGTCGCGCCCCGATCTGTACGTCGCGAACTCCACGGTGGTCGCGGACCGCATCCGCCGCTTCTACGGGCGCGACAGCGTGATCGTGCCGCCGCCGGTCGCCGTGCAGCGCTTCACGCCCACGAGCAAGGTGGAGGATTTCTATCTCATCGTGTCGCGGCTGAATCCGTACAAGCGCGTGGATCTGGTGGTGAAGGCGTTCAACGATCTGGGGCAGAAGCTGATCATCATCGGCGATGGTCCCGATCGCGCCGCGCTCGAGAAGATGGCGAAGCCGAACATCACCTTCCTCGGCCGTCTTCCCGATCCCGAGGTGGCGGACTACTACGCGCGATGCAAGGCGCTTCTCTTCCCGGGCGACGAGGACTTCGGGATCGTGCCGCTCGAGGCAAATGCGGCCGGGCGTCCCGTGATCGCGTACAAGGCCGGCGGCGCGCTCGACACCGTGCAGGAAGGGAAGACGGGAATCTTCTTCAGCGACCTGACGCCGGAATCGCTGCGCGCCGCCGTGCTGCGCGCGGAGCAGACGACGTGGGACAGCGACGTGATTCGCCGCCACGCCGAGGAGTATGCGGAGCCGCGCTTTCGCGAGCGGTTCATGCGTCTCGTGGAAAATGCGGTGGAGCAGCGGCACGGCGCGCCCGGACTGAAGGCGCTGCGCGAAGCGCTCGGCGCGGTGCCCGCTACGGCTTGATCTCGACGACCACCGGGTTGTCGGGCACGGGGACCACGATCGTCGACACATCGCTGGACACGCTCAGCGGCTCGGCGCCCCGGATCGGGGCGTAGAGCGTGACGGTGCGGGCCTTCGCCGCGAGCGACACGGTGACCGGCACGGGCGCGTTGAAGACGTCGCGCACCTCCTTGTCCGCACCGGCAACGCGCTCCCAATACTTGCGCACGCGCCCTTCCAGACCGGTCACGGCCTTCGGCCGATACACCGGCACATCGTTCCAGAGCACGAGATAGAAGCGTCCGTCGCGCTTCTCGAAAAGGCTTTGCCGAATGGTGCCCGTCGCTCCGGAGATCGTGTACGCGAGTGACGTAGGCGTGAACGCGGCGCCACGATCGGCGAGGAGCGCGAGCAGGTTGCGGAGGGCGCCGTACGCCGGCTTCGGATCGCCATCGTAGTACATCAGCCCGTAGTTCGCCTCGGCGTTCGTGCGATCATCGTGCTCGTCGATCAGCTCGTAGACGGAGGTGTAGGGAATGCCGGCGGCGAAGTAGTCGAGATAGAGGCGCGGCACGTACTTGGACTGCGCGATGTCGCTCACGCCCGGCTGATAGAGCGCTTCGGTGGCGTTGGGTGATGTGTGGTAGCCGGTCTCGGTCACCCACCAGGGCTTCTTCGCGGCGTCGATCGGGGCGAAGGAGCTCTCCATCTGCGAGAGATGCGCGGTGGGGACGTCGCCATCGGGGTAGGGATGCAGCGTGCCGGCATCCATGTGCGCGCTGATGTCGCCCACGGCTTGCGCGCCGGCGGCACTCGTGACGGTGAGGCCGAGCACTGCGATCGAAGGGGCGATCTGTTTTGCGTGCGCGTACATCGCGGCCTGGAACGCGCGCGCGCGTGCGCCGTACGCCGTCTTGCCGCCCCAGCCTTCATTGTTGTTGTCGACTTCATTGGGGCCCTCGAAGGCGAGGATGTTCGCGGCACCCACGCGTGCGACCGCGGTGTCGAGCGGCCGCTGGTCGTGATAGGGGAAAGTGTCGGTGACATCGCCGCCGAGGCGGGTGGGATATGTGACGAGCACGAGCTTCATCCCGCCCTGCGTGAGGTCGCCCATCGTGTTCCAGTACTTGTCGTTCGACTCGCCGTTCACGCTGACGGACAAGCCGTCGCGCACGAATCGCGCGCCGCTCGCGAGCAGGCTCGCAATGGTTTTTGCGCGATCGTGCCCGTACGGGAGGAGATCGTCGTAGCTGAAGTGTGTGGCGAGGCCCACGGAGCTCACGAACTTGTCGGACCACACGGCGCGCGCGGCGGGGAGTGTGTGTGTGGGCTGATGTGTCCAGTCGACCACGCGCGCACCGCCGCTGCGCGCGAGCACGCCAACGAGGAGCGCGACGCATGCAAGCAGCCCGAGCGTGAGCGCGACGCGCGCGCGCGCGCGCGTGCGGGGGCGGGGAGTGGTACGCGAGTTGGGCATACGGTGCGCATGCTAGGGCACGCGCGCATCCGGTGCAACTTCGCTGTCCGAAAACCAGAACGGCCTCTGCGACAGAATCGCAGAGGCCGTTCCGACATCGGCAGAGTGACCGAAGGAGCTTCGCCTTACGGCGTGATCTCGAGGATCACTGGATTGTCCGTTACGGACACGGCCACGGTGCTCGACACTGGAACGCTCGTGCCAGACGCGCTGACGAGCGGCTGATAGCGCGTGATCGCGTGCGGCTGCGACGTGAACTGCACCGCAACCTGAACCGCCGAGTTGGCGACGTCGGACTTGGCGGAGGTGTTGTACACGGAGACGTCGTTCCAGAGCACGAGGTAGAAGCGGCCATCACGCTTCTGGAAGAGGCTCTGGCGGACCGTGCTCGTCGTGCCGACGAGCGAATACCCGAGGGTGCTCGAAGGAGTAAACGTGGGACCCGGATCCGCGAGAAGGTTGAGAAGGTTCTTGAGCGCGGTATACGCGAGCTTCGGACTTCCGTCGTTGTGGAGCAGGCCGTAGTTGGACTCTGCATCGGCCGCGTTCACGTGCTCGTCGGCGATCTCGTACATCGACGTGTGCACGATACCGGCGTTGAAGTAGTCGAGGTACAGGCGGGTCGCGTACTTCGCCTGGGCCGCTTCACTGACGCCTGGCTGGTACACGTTCTGGGTTGCATGCGGAGCCGTGTAGTAGCCCGTCTCCGTCACCCACCACGCCTTGTTCGCGCCATTGAGCACGGACAGCGCGCTCTCGGTGCTGGCGAGCGAGTTGGTCGGCGTGCCGCCATCCGGATACGGGTGAAGCGTGCCGGCATCCATGTACGAGCTGATGTCTCCGATGAAGCTGGAGCCGTACGCGCTGGTGGTGGTGAGGCCGAGAACCGACACGGACGGAGCGATCTGCTTCGCGTGCGTGTACATTGCGCGCATGTACGCCTTGGTGTTCGCTCCGTATGCCGGAATGCCGCCCCAGAAGCCGTTGTTGTTGTCGACCTCGTTCGGGCCCTCGAAGGCGAGGATTCCGGAGGCGCCAATGCGGTTCACGGCGGTGTCGAGGTTCGACTGGTTGTTGTACGGCGGCGAATCGAAGCGGTTGTTGCCGAGGTACGTGGGCTGGGTGACGAGCACCAGCTTGATCCCCTGCTGCGTGAGCTGCTTGAGGACGCCCCAGTACCGGTTGTTCGAGCCCTGGTCGGTGTTGACCGAGAGGCCGTCGCGGATGAAGCGGAAGCCGCCCGCCTTGATGGCGCTGAGCGTCTGATTGACGTTGTTGCCATACGGGAGCAGATCCCAGTACGTGAAGTGCGTCGCGATGCCGACGGAGCTCACGAACTTGTCGGACCACACTGCGCCGACGCTGTGTCCCGTGCCGCCGCCGATCACCGGGCCGGTACCGCCGCCCACGACGGCGACGCCGCCGGTGTCGGTGACCGTGGACCAGGCCATCTTGCCGTTCACGGCGTAGACCTCGACGTTCGCCGTGCCCTTGGAGAGGCCGGAGATGACGCCAGTCGTGGAGACCGTGAGGTAGGTCGGGTTGGTGCTGCGATAGGTGAGCTTCGCGCTCGGAATGGCCTTGCCGGCGCCGTTGAGCGCCTGCGCGGTGAGCTGGTAGGTCTTGCCCGAGGCGATGTTGAGCGGATTCGGCGTGACGCTCACGCGGGAGACGACGGTGTCGCCCGGGGTGGTGCTCGCAGCGACGCTAACGACGATCGGCTGTACGTCGGAAGTCTTGCTGAGCGTCGTGGCGGTGAGCGTAGCGGTGCCGGACTTGAGCGCCTTGACGTGCGCTATGTTGCCGCTCGGATCGCCCATGTTGGTGGTGACGACCTGGAGCACCGTGGGATCGGAGCTCTTCCAGCTGACGAGCTTACCCTTCCAGCTGCCGTTGGCGTCGGTGAGGTCCGCCTGGAGCTTGAGGGAATCGGCGGGCTTGAGCTGCGACACCCCCGGAGTGATGTTCACGAGCGGGTAGGTGACGCCGGCCACCTTGGAGGCGACGGCCTCGCGATTGGTGTCCTTGTCCGAGGCGGTTGTGGTGTCAGAGCACGCAGCGCACAGGATGGCGAGCGTGGCGATCGTGGGAAGAATCGCGCGCATGAAATCTCCTGTTATGGCACAAGTCGGCTGCTCGACTGGCATGGCGCGGTGGTCAGCGCTGTAGCCTCGGTAGCTTTGCGTCGCCGGTTTTCACCGGGTTTGCCTTTGTCGCTAGCCCTGGAGGCATGCGATCCCGCCGTTCTCTCAACCCGTCGTGCATTTACACGAGGGCCGGCACCTCCGCGGCGAGCATCGCGCTCAACCTGACAACGAAGGTACGCGAGAACAGTATCGGCTGAGAATTTTGGTGAAAGACGGTTCCTACGACGAATTCTTGAGCTTGGCTAAGCGGCCAGTCAGAATAGCTGCACATTTTGAGGCCCATTGTGCACTACGAGGCGAACCGAGCGGCAGATTAGTGATCGAAGTCACTATCCCACATACCTTTCGCACCGCTGGCCCGCTGGACAGCGCCTAACCAATTCGCCTCATCGGGCCCTGGAATCGAGCACAGCAGGATGTGACGCCCAAGCTGCGCAAGGCTGGGAGCCGTCGGCTGGCGGCTCTGGTGCGCGTTCCAGCGAGCTCTGCGGGGGATTGGGGGAAGGGCAGGGTGTCGGCAACTGCTGTACACGAATGACACGAAAAAAACGAATCGAACCGGCGCGCAGTCAGGCTGCATCGCACCGGTTCGATTCGTTTTTTTGGTTTGATTCGTGAACGCAGTGGCCGTTCGCTTTCTTTCTACGAGCTCCTGATCAAGGACTAACCTCGATCACCAGCGGGTGATCCGGGACGTTTACTACCACGCTCGTCGCGCTGCTCGAGGTGGAGAGAGCTGCGGACTGACTGTAGGGCTGGTAGACCGAGAGATTGTGCGGCGTGCCGAAGGTGACCGTTACCGCGACCGGTGCGTTGGAGCGGTCGTGCTTCGCCTGGACGTCGTAGGTCTGGACGTCGTTCCACAGGACCAGGTAGAAGCGGCCATCGCGCTTCTGGAAGAGGCTCTGGCGGATCGTGCCCGTGGTTCCCGAGAGCGAGAAGGCGAGCGCGCCGGGCGAGTAGGACGAGCCCGGATCGGCGAGGAGGTTGAGCAGGTTCTTGAGCGCCGTGTACGCCGGCTTCGGGCTGCCGTCGTTGCGGAGCAGGCCGTAGTTCGATTCCGCGTCGCCCTGGTTCACGTGCTCGTCGGCGATCTCGTAAACCGACGTGTGCACGATCCCCGCGTTGAAGTAGTCGAGATAAATGCGCGGAGCGTACTTGCCCTGCGCCGCCTCGCTCACGCCAGGCTGGTACACGTTCTGGGTGGCGTTGGGAGCAGTATAGTAGCCCGTCTCCGTCACCCACCACGGCTTGTGCGCCGCGTTGAGGACGCTCGAGTTGCTCTCCGTGCTCGCGAGGGCACTCGTCGGCAGCACGCCATCCGGGTACGGATGGAGCGTGCCGGCATCCATGTAGGAGCTGATGTCGCCAATGAAGCTCGAGCCATACGCGCTCGTCGTCGTCAGGCCGATTACCGATACCGACGGAGCGATCGCCTTCACGCGAGCATACATGGAAGCCATGTACTGCTTCGTGTTGGCACCGTAGGCCGGGATGCCGCCCCAGTTTCCGTTGTTGTTGTCGACTTCGTTCGGGCCCTCGAACGCGAGGATCCCCGAAGCACCGATCCGGTTCACCGCCGTGTCCACGTTCGACTGATTGTTGTACGGCGGACCATCCCAGTGCTGGTTGCCCAGATAGGCAGGCTGCGTAACCAGCACGAGCTTCACGCCCTGCTGGGTGACCTGCTTGAGCACGCCCCAATAGCGATCATTCGATCCCTGATCCGTGTCCACGGAGAGGCCGTCGCGCACGAAGCGGAAGCCGCCGTTCACGATCGATGAGACGGTCTGATTGACGTTGTCACCGTACGGGAGGAGATCCCAGTACGTGAAGTGCGTTGCCACGCCTACCGAGCTCACGAACTTGTCCGACCACACGGCCTGCACGCTGCCGGGCGGCGGCGGCGGCGGCGGTGGCGGTGGCGGCGGTGGTGGCGGTGGCGGTGGCGGCGGGGCGGTGGCGGCGGTACTACTGGTGCAGCAGTAACCGTGATCGCCGCACCCTTGCTCTGGCCGTCCGCGGTGGCGGTAACCGTCGCATTGCCCGCGGCGATACCGTTCACGAGCCCGGAGCTCGTGACCGTCGCGTTCGCGGTCGGCGCGCTCGTCCAGGTGATCGGACGGCCCGTGACCGTGTTCCCCGCGACATCCGTCAGCGTCGCGGTGAGCTGCAGCGTCTTCCCCTCCTGTACCGAGCCGCTCGCCGGCGAGAGCGACACACTGCTCACCGGTCCGACACTCACCGCAAAGAGCGAGGTGCCCGACTTCCCGGCAGCCGTCGCCGTGATCGTCGCGCTGCCCGTTTTCCCAGCCGTCGCGAGCCCACTCGAATTCACACTCACCACTGCGGTATTGGAGCTCGACCACGTGATCGTCTGACCCGTGATCGGTGAGCCACCCGCATCGGCCACCGTCGCGGTGAGCTGCTGTGTATTGCCAGCCACCAGGCTCACCGAGCCCGGCGAGATCGCGACGCTCGAAACGGCTCCAGCGGCGACATCCACCGACGCCGTGCCGCTCGTGCCACCCGCTGCCGCGGTGATCGTGCTGCTCCCCGAGTGCACGGCCGTTACCAGCCCACTCGTCGAGATCGTAGCTACAGACGTATTGGAGCTCGACCACGCGACCGCCTGGCCGCTGATCAGATTCCCGCTGCCGTCCGTGAGCGTCGCCGTCAGCTGCGACGTGCCGCCCGTGGACAGATTCGAAGTAAAGGGGGAGACCACGATGTGCTGCACCGACCCGGCGCTCACCGCCGCGGTCGCCGAGCCCGTTGCGCCACCGGAGGTCGCCGTGATCGTCGAGCTTCCCGCGTGCACGCCCATCACCACGCCGCTCGCCGACACGGTCGCGACGCTCGTGTTGGAGCTCGTCCACGACGTCGACTGCGTCGGCACCGAATTGCCTGCCGCATCCGTGAGCGACACGGAGAGCTGCTGCGAATGTCCCGCCACGAGTCCGATCGAGCCCGGCGATACCGTCGCGTGACTCGCGGCACCGGCCGAGACGTGGATCAATGCGTTGGCGCTCTGTCCTTCCGCTGATGCGGTAATCGTCGCCGTGCCCGTCCTGGCGGCGGTGACGGTGCCGTTCGTGCTCACCGAGGCCACGCTCGCATCGGACGTCGACCATCCGACCGCGCGCCCCGTGAGCGGATTGCCGCTCGCATCCGTCGCGTGTGCGGAGAGCTGTGTCGACGTGCCCGAGGCGAGGTTCGACGTGGAAGGCGTCACGCTGAGGTCCGCGATCGGCGCCGCAGAGACGCTCACGACTGCCGTGTCGCCAACGTCACTCGCGGTGGCGATGATGCGCGCGGTGCCCGTGCCTGCGCCCGTCACCACACCCAATGACGAGACGGTCGCGTACCGGCTGTCCGTGCTGCTCCAGACTACTGTGTGCCCCGGCAGCGGACGCCCGGTATGCGTGGAGACGGATACCGACAGCTGCACATGGGCGCCGATCGCTTCGCTCGCGGTTGACGGCGAAACGACGACGCTCGCGGGGACGCTGTCGGTGACGGTGATCGGGCTCTGCCCGGCAATGCCGTCGCTCGTGGCGTAAACGGTAGCAGCGCCCATCTTCCGCGCGCTCACCTGGCCGGCGGTACTGACGGCGACGATCGAGGTGTCGCTGGTGGACCAGGAGACGGACGCCGAAGGAACGGGCTGCCCGGCATCGTTCATCGGGGTCGCGACCGCGCTGGCGACCTTGCCAACTTCGAGGCTCGCGACCGGCAGGCGTACCGCGACCGTGATGACGCCGCTCGGCGTCTTCGGTGGATTGGGGGCACCCGGATCCGTCGGATCGCCACGATCGACGCAGGCGACCAGCGAGAGTGCCACGGCGACAAGTAACACGAGTCGGCCCGTGAGTGGAGCGCGCATAGAGACTCTCCGTAGTGAGTCCGTTCGGCGGCCCGACTGGCGTGGCGCATCGAAATGCGCTGTAGCCTCGTAGCTTTGCGTCGCCGGCTTTCGCCGGGTTTGCCGTTATCGCGGGCGAGAGGCCCTTGCGATGGTCCTGTGAGAGAAGTGTTTCGTCATCAAAAGCACCTGCGATGGTACTCAGCGCAATAGGGACGACAGAGCGATGGACGGGTCACCCGAGGTGCCGGATCGCAAAATTATGCGATATCGCATGATGCGAATTCAGCCAAAGTGTCTGAGATGAGCCTCATCCTATTCTTCTCGGTAAGGCGTAACACGAGCGAAAAACCGGTCTCGCGCATCGGGTCTTTTTTCGCTGCGCGCGCATTGCGGTCTCTGGGGGCCGGGTGGACATTCACGCCATGAACGAGACGGTCCCTTCGGCAGCGCGCCCGCGGTTCGGACAGCCCGAGGCGCTCATCGTCATCGCTCTCGTTCTCGAGCTCGCCGTCGCGCTCGGCGCGCACCACTTCCCGTATACCGATCCGACCAACCATTTGGCGCGCTATGCACTGATCGCGCGCATGTGGTTCGGCGATCCACCGGGCTTCGTGGTGATGCACTGGGTGCCGACGTCGTACATCGCGGGCGACATTGTGGGCGCACTCTCGGTGCACTTCTTCGGCCCCGCCGCGACGCTCCGCCTCATCGATTTCGCGTCACTCGTGCTGCTCCCGCTCGGCATGTACGGACTGCTGCTTCACGCGGCACCCGCGCAACGCGGATGGGCGCTCGTGGGCGTGCTGTTCGGATTTTCCTCACATCTGCTCTTCGGCTACCTCAACTACGCGCTCGGTGTGGGGCTCGCGTTCTGCTGGCTCGCGCTCTGGTATCCGCGCCGCACGAATGCAACGTGGCGCGCGCGCATTCTGCTCGGGCTCGGCGCGATGGTGCTCTTCCTCGTGCACCTGAGCGCGCCGCTCCTCGTGCTCGTCGTGATCTTCACGGATTGGGGGCTCGCGGTGATCGGCGACGATGTGCTGCTCCCCCCGAGCAAATGGCGTCTCTTCGATTCGCGGCTCCCGACCATTCTGACGGTGCTCGCCGCGGTGGCGATCGTGTGGGCGGGTGCGAGCTACTCGAGCTGGAACGACGTCGGGCCCGACGGTGAGTACGTCTTCCGCTCGATCGGCAACAAGCTCATCGCCGTGACGTCACCGTTCTACTCGGTGTCGATCGTCGCGGCCGCGATCATCTCGATCGGGTGGCTGTCGTCGCTCATTGCGATGCTGTTTGCGCGGCGCGGGCACTACAAGCTCGACTCGCTGGCGGCGAGCGCGATCATCATGTTCGTGCTCTATCTCATCTTCCCGAAGTCCATTCCTGGCGCGGGCGCCGTCGACATCCGATGGCTGTGGGGCGGCTATCTGCTGCTCTTCTGCACGCGCCAGCGAGGCGCGGAGCCGGAGCCGCGCAAGCTGTTGCTCATACCGTTCGTTGCGTGCGTGCTGCACACTGCGGTCATCGGCTACGTCGCCCGGAAGATCGATCGCGATCTCGACCATTATCAGGCGGCGCTCACGCACGTGCCCCCGGGCACGAACCTGCTGCCGCTCGGCG
Source organism: uncultured Gemmatimonadaceae bacterium (assembly GCA_963792685.1). GTDB lineage: Bacteria > Gemmatimonadota > Gemmatimonadetes > Gemmatimonadales > Gemmatimonadaceae > FEN-1250. The sequence continues at coordinate 1,439,102 of CAWBWW010000001.1, forward strand.
ACGGCATCCAGATGTATGGTCGAGTGCAGGTGATGCGGCACTTCGTGCTCTGGCACGAGATCGACGCGCATGGTCGTGCGCCCGGGCTGTTCAACTACAAGGACGCGAGCGATCAGGATCCGCTCAACCATCACCTCGCGCACTTCATCGAGCCCACGCACCTGTATCTCGCCGACTCCGAGTGGGGAAAGCCGGACAACATGCCGGGGCTCCCGTGGGCGCTCATCGACAGCGAGTACGACTACATCCTGCAGACCGCGGGCGGCGCGCGCGTGCAGTCGTATCTTCGCCGCCACGCCGACGAGGTGTGGCGCGACGATCCCTTCGTGCTCTACAAGGTGCGCAAGCCATGAGCGACCGTCTCGCGATCTGCTACGGCACGCGCCCGCAGGTGATCAAGGCCTCGATGCTGATCGAGGCGAGCGCGTCGCGCTGGCCGCTCGTCACGATCGATACGGGCCAGCACTACGACTACGAGCTGAACGCGGTGTTCTACGAGCAGCTCGGCGTTCCGCGTCCGGATCACTTCCTCGAGGTCGGCTCGGCGAAGCACGCGGTGCAAACAGCAGCGGTTCTCACGCGCGTGGCCGAAGTGTTCGAGAGTGCAAAGCCGCGCGCGGTGGTCGTGATCGGCGATACGAACAGCACGCTCGGCTGCGCCCTGGCGGCGGTGCAGCTGCGCATTCCGATGGTGCACGTGGAGGCGGGACTCCGCTCGAACGATCGCGCGATGGCGGAGGAGATCAACCGCCGCGTCGTTGATTCGGTGGCGAATCTCCTGTGCGCGCCGAGTGCGGCGGCCAGCGCGCAGCTCGAGCGTGAGCATCAGTGGGGGGCGGTCGTGAACACCGGCGACGTCGCGCACGATGTGCTGCGCCGCAATCTCTCGAGAGCAATCGCGCCGACGGATGTCGCGGGGTGGCCGCTAGGCGCGGGCGAGCGGTTCGCGATCGCGACGCTGCACAGGGCGGAGCTCACGGGGAGCGCGGAGTCGCTCACGGCGATGGTGCGCGCGCTGCAGAAGCTCCCGCTGCCGGTGGTGCTCCCCGCGCACCCGCGCGTGCGCGACGCTCTCGCGAAGCTCGGCATCGGCTCGAGCGGACAGCTCCACCTGATGCCGCCGCTCGGCTACTTCGAGATGATCGGTGCGATACGCGACGCGACGATCGTGATCACGGACTCGGGCGGCGTACAGCGCGAAGCCTACTGGCTGGGCACCCGCTGCATCACGATCCGCACGGAGACCGAGTGGCACGAGACGGTAGCGATGGGGGCGAACACGCTGGTGTCGCCGAGTCGCGCGGGGGAGGAGCTGGGTGCCGCGGTGGAGAAGCGACTGGCGAGTGACGCGCGGTGGGACAACACAGCGTATGGCGCAGGCGATGCAGCGGTGCGCATCACGGAGGCGATCGCGGGGATGTTGGGGTGAGCGGGGAGTGAAGTGCGAACGGCTGTACGCGAATCAAACCAAAACAAACGAATCGAACCCGGGCGGCGCGAGTGCATCGCGCGTTGGGCGCGAACGGATTTAAGAGTGGGAGCTTGATCCGTGAAATTCCGTTCGATCCGTGAAATCCGTGTTCAAAAGAAATTATAGCCAGCCCGAGCGACGGATCGCGTGGTGAGTGATGCGCAGGAACACACACATCGACTTTTTCTTGAACACGGATTGAACGGATTGAAACGGATGAAAAAACGGATAACGGCAACTGCAGTTATCCGTTCAATCCGTTTGTTGTCCGTTCAATCCGTATCCAAGAATGTTATAGCCAGCCCGTGGCAGTTGCTGTTCGCTCAGATCCCCGCCTTCGCGTAGAGCATCGCGAAGTCGCCGTCCGTCAGGACCACCTTTGCGCCCATCGAGCGGGCGTGTTCGATCTCTTCGTGGCTGTCGCAGGTCCACGTGAAGAGGGAGAGGTGGCCGAAGAGGGACGTGAGGTGGGGCGTCAGCATCTCCTTCGGCACGGAGAGGGCCGGGAGGCCGAGGAGGCCGATGGCGGCGGCGATCTGGGCGTCGTGGAGGGGGCCCTTCCAGCCTGTGGGCGGGCGGTTGATCCAGTAGGCGGGGATCACCAGCGCCGTGTGCCACCAGAGCATGCGTAGCGGAACCGACTTCACCGACTCCACCACGAAGCGATTCGCGAAGTGATGCTTGGCGATGAGCGAGTCGAGGTGTGCGGCTGCCTTGGCTGCGTTGTGCGTGTCGAGATTCTTGAAGTCGAGCCAGAGATAGTGCGGCGGCTGCGGGAGCGAGTCGAGCAGCTGCGCGAGCGTGAGCGCGTTCGGCATCAGATCGTTCTCGTCGACCTCGTCGTGCGCGACGACGAGTCCGCGATCGTCGAACCATTGCACGTCGATCTCGGCGCCGCAGAATCCCTTCGTCACCGCGGCGCTCACCGACGCGACCGAGTTCTCCTGCGCCACCGCATGAAATCCACGATGCGCCCACACCGCGGGCGCGCCGCATCCGGGAAGTGCCACCGCTCGCGGCGCGAGGATGTTGTAGAGCGACCAGCCGCCCGCCACCACCGCGATCACGGCGATGGTGAGCCCCGCGTGGCGTCCGTTCGTCACGGGGTCGCTGCGCGGATCGACGCCATGCGGATCGTCTGCGACACCGCGCGCAGATGCAGCTGCAGCCGCGCGGCCGCGGCGAAGGACGCGTGCCAGCGTGTCGGATCGTCGCTGAAGGTGAGCTTCTTGTCGTCAGTATCGCTCAGCTGGACGATGTGGAGCGTGTCGCCCTCGCCACCGGTGAGCACGGTCTTGTAGCCCCCCGCGATCGCCGCCCATCGATTCGGTGGATTGGGACGATTTCCCATCGCGACGATCGCGCCGGCCTCCTTCGCGTCGCGCGTGAGCACGCGGCCGAAAGGCGCCACTGGCTGTGGCCAGCCGAGAACATCCATGAGCGTCGGCATTAGATCCGCATGCGACGACGCGGATGTCACGACCTGCGGCGCTCGCCCCGGCACGTAGATCATCGCCACCGTGTGAATCTGCGGCTCTGCGAGTGTGCTCGCGTGTCCGAGTCGGCCGTTCTCGAAGAACTCCTCGCCGTGGTCGCCCGTGAGCACGAGGATCGTGTTCTGCATGTCTACGTTGCGCGTGAGCTCCTCGAGCCACGCGTCCAGCTCGAGCAGGCAGTTGCGATAGCGGTTGGTGATCAGCGGTGCGACCTGGCGCAGGCGCCATGATGCGTAGCTGTACGTGCTCGGCACCTCCGGCTGAAAGCGTTCGTACAGCTGGCCGTGATCGTACGGGAAGTGCGTCCCGTTGTAGTGCATGTACACGAGATGCGAGCCGGGCGCGCTCAGCTCTGCCTTGAGCACCGGGATCGTGTTCCAGTCATCGCTCGTCTCGAACGCGGGCTGGCTGAAGTTGCGCAGGTACGTGCCGAGGTTCGCCCAGCTCGAGAGCTCCCAGCTGACGAGACGCGTGTGGTAGCCGCGCTGGTTGAAGACATCAATGTACGGCGAGCCGCGCTCGGGACCCTGCTTGCCGAAGGAGAGCTGCCGTCGCCAGGGAACCGTGAGCGTACCGCGATAGAAATCCGGCGGTGCTCCGTAGAGCACACCGAGGACGCCATACTCCGTGACGTTGCCCGTGGAGTAGTGGCTCGCCAGCATCAGCGATCTCAATGAGAGCTGCGTGAAGAACGGCATCGTCGTCGAGTCGATGAGGCGTGCGTTCAGTCCCTCCATCGTCACCACGACCACGTTGTACTGCGGATGCTCCTGCGCGCTCGCATCCTGGAATACGACCGTGCTGTCGGGATGCGCGCGCATCTCATCGAGCGTCGCCTGCACGAAGGCGCGATTCGCGGCCTCGAGATCGTCGTTGTGCTGCGTGCCGTACGAAAAGAGTCGCGCCGAGAGACGATCGGCGGAATTGAGACGAAGTGGATTCGCGTCAGCGACCGCCTGCCACTGGTCGCTGCCGCGACTGACTTCGTAGCCGGCGATCAATATATCCGCGAAGAACAGCGTGGTGATGATTGCCAGTGCGTAGCGGAACGGAAAGTCGAAGCAGCGCTGCGCGCGCTCCCAATCCGAGCCGAGTCGTGCGGCAGCGAACACGCCGCAGAGTCCAATCACGTGCAACGACATTCGCTGCAGAAACCAGGTGATGTCGGTCGAACGAATGCCGTAGTGGAGCTTCCAGTCCTCGCTGAGGAAGAGCCGTGCCTCGCGCCACGTGGCGTGATGGCCCGACATGCCGTACCACGCGTGATCGAGCTCGATGGCGGTGAGCATGAACAACAGGATGATCACCGTTACGCGCATCCCCCAGTTGCCGGGCATGCGGCAGCCGATGGCGTACGCGATGAGGCACCACAGCGCGACCGGCAGTGCGGTCATGTAAAGCAGATAGATCATCATGCCGAGCGACGGCTCGGGCCATCCATCTTCGCCGACGCCGAGGAACAGCGGTGCGCGCACCCATCCGAAGACGAGGCACGCGGTTGCGTACAGTGCGAACGCCGCGATGAACCAGCGGAGGCCCTTGCTGTGCGGATTCTCCGGCATCCACAGTTTCATGGAGTCCGTGACAGTGGAGGATTGGACAGCGGGCGACCCGCGGGCCCCATCGCATTCTCACGACCGAACAGGCGCATGCCGATCAGCTCGAAAATGAGGCGAATGTGCCCCGCCATCGTCTTGACGATCTTCATCTTCGAGCGCCCGAGGATGCGAACCTCGAGCGTGGTCGGATACTCGACGATGCCGGAGCCGCCAAGATCGAGGCGCCCGAGCAGCTCCGCGACCCCAATGAATCCAGCGCGCGAGAGCGGCACATCCGCGACCGCACTGCGGCGGTAGACGCGGAAGCACGCCGTGTAAGTCGCGAGCTGATGGCGGAGCACCATGCCGTACATCTTCGAAAGCGTGCGCGAGAGAAAGAGTCTCCACTCGGGCACGTTCAGCACTTTCCCCTTCTTGTGGTACGGCGACGCGGTGACCATGTCCACGCCCGGGGTGAGTAGCGTGACCATGGGGCCTAGCTCGTGCGGATCGTACGTGCAGTCGCAGTCCATCGAGCACACCACTTCGGTCTCCGATGCGCGGATGCCGGTCATGATCGTGGCTGCGACGCCGCGGTTCACCTCGTGGCGGATGAGCGTGCAGTTCGGGCGTCCGCCGAAAATGTTCTGCAGGGAGGCCCAGGTCCCGTCGCTGCTCCCGTCGTCGACGAAGACGAAGTGCACGATGTGATCCTTCGAGAGATCGGCCTCGACACCCACGAGCGTGTTCGAGAGGTACGGGAGAATCAGCTCCTCGTTGAAGCACGGGATCACGATGCTGATCGGCGTGCGCACGGCGCTTTCGTCGCGCGTGATGGCGACGGGTGTGCTGCGCATCTCGCGCTCGTGTACGGAGCGCGCCTCGGCCGCCGCAGCCGCGAGCGCCTCCTCGGATGCAGGGAGACTCTCGATGCCAAGCCGGTCGCCGATGCTCGTGAAGCGATACTGCTCGAAGTAGTAGCGCAGCATCGTCGCCATGCGATCGAGGTTGCGGTACTGGCGCACCTTCGCATAGAACGGCGCGGCGTCGATCTTCGGCTGGTCGGGATCCAGCTCCCAGACGTGGAAGTACATCACGAAGGGCGCTTCGTACTTGCGATCCCACTGGCGCACCGCGCGCTGCACGAGCGAGAACGGGAGCTGGCGGAAGTAGTTGGCGCCGGCGATCGGGATGTCGTGGCCCATCACGCGCGTGGTGGACACCGGCACCTCGAGCATCGTGTGCTCGCCGTGATGATGCTGGTGCACGAAGCGGCGCCACGGCTCGTGGACGTACTGCCGGAAGAGCGGGCGAATGCTCGAGTCGAACTTGTACCCCTCCTCGGCGAGCACGTCGAGGGCCCACAGATCTTCGGGGCGCAGCCACCGCTGTGCGACGCGATAGCCGTCGATCTGGCGCCCGCTCGCGCGCTCGAGGGCCTCGCGCGCACGCACGGTGTCATCGCGGAACTCGTCGCGGCTGAACTCGCGAATGCTGCGATGGAAGTAGCCCTTGCTCGCGATGTCGTGTCCGCGCGCGACGACCTCGCGAATGAGCTCGGGCACCGCGTCGGCGACCCAACCGAGTGCGAAGAAAGTGGCCTTGAGCTTGTACTCGTCGAGCAGATCGAGGGTGGTCGCCGTGTTGCGGGCGAGGCGGCTCTCGAAGCGGTGCCAGCGTGCGCGCGGAATGAGGCGATTGAACGTCGCGCCCTGGTAGTAATCCTCGATCGCCACCGTCAGGATGTGACGGTGGTCGTCGCCTGTGACCAGCGGAAGCGGCGAATGGCTCATGGCTGCCGAAGCAGGTACGCGCACAGAAGGCCCCAAAGCACGACGGTGATGCCGAGCGGCAGATCGCTCCACAGTGCGTCGGTGGGCGACTCGCCGCGTCCCTTGCGATCGACGAGGAACCAGTACCGGAAGATTCCGAACAGCACGAACGGAATCGTGAATGCAAGCACCGGGCGCGTGGTCACTACGAACATGCAGTAGAAGACCATCGCGCACACGGACGCCATGAGCGCGAAGCGATCGAGCAGCGGTACGGTGTACTGCCCGAGCACGGCACGCGCGGCGTCGCCTTGCACTTCGAGCTCGTCGCGGCGCTTGATCGCGGCGAGATACAGCGCGATCGCGAGCGTGGTGACGAGCATCCACGATGACAGTGGCACCGAGATTACGACGGCTCCTGCATAGACGCGGAGAACGAAGCCCGCGGCAACGCAGAAGATGTCGACGACCGGAACGCGCTTGAGCCACGTGGAGTAGAGGAGATTGAGGACGACGTAGACGATGAGGACGCCCACCAGCGGCCAGCTCACGAACGCTCCGCCAAGGAGAAGCGCCGAAAGCACCACGAGGAGGACGCGCGCCGCACCCACCGACACGGCGCCGCTCGCGAGAGGGCGCGTGGCGCGCTTCACCGGGTGCAGCGCGTCGATCTTGAGATCAGCGAGATCGTTGATGATGTAGACGATTGACGCCGCCACGCAGTACAGTGCAGTACCGAACAGTGCGAGCAGTCGTGCCTCGCTACGCGTGAACAACCCCGAGAAAATGAGCGGGGCGAGCACAAAAAGATTTTTTATCCAGTGCTTCGGACGCAGTAGCCGCAGGACGGCAAACGAGCCGGCGCGAGGCACGGAGGCCACCGAGAGCTCAGTGGGCACTGGAGACCTCGCCCGAAGCGGTGGAGCGATACAGATAACGCGGATAGCCGTGATCGAAGCGCCGCGGGAGCCCGGCCAGCGACGAGAAGCGCGTGCCGTAGTCCGTCACGAGCGAGTAGCTGCCCGCGAGCTCACTCACCGGCGGAGCGAGCGTCTCGAGCGGATGGTTGGTGAGCACGTATGCCGTCATTGCAGGATGGCGAAGCGGGTCGAGAATGCTTCGCGAAAGCGCGCTGTCCGCAGCACTACGATGCGGGCCGCGCATGATGTCGTCGAGTGCAACCCAGTGCGCCGCGGGATAGAGCTCTGGCCCAGTGCTGAGCTGTCCAATCCCCGGCGCGTACACATGGCCGGGAAGCGTCCGAAGCGTTAACTGCAGATCCGCGTACTCCGCGCGGGCGGTGGACGGAATCCAGAAGGCGCGAGGGTCGTGCAGCAGCGTGGCGAAGGCCAGCACCGCGAGCGCGAGCGCCGGGCGCACACCATGCCAGAGCGACACGCGCTCACTCAGCGCGGCAAGCTCGATCACGCTGTACACGATCGTGAACGCGGCGAGCGGAATGAACACGTTGTACGAAGAGCCAGGGTCGAGCGAGCCCATGAACGCTGCGAGCGCCGCGGCGCCGAGCTCGAGCTCGAGAATGCCGATCTCCCGCGCGCGCACGGAGCGCCACACACCCATGAGCGCCACCACCGCGAGCACAGGGTAATAGGTAGCGACGTACAGCAGCACGCGCGGAACGGTATGCGCGCCGAACTGCGACCAACCACTGGGCACGTGCCACGTGAAGAAGTGGAAATCCGCACCCAGGAGCGTTCCCGGTGCGAGCGCGTAGAGCAGCGGCCCGAGCACCATGGCAATGGCCCAGTACGGAATCGCGCGCACGAGCCCTTCGCGCCATGTGAGATATACGAGCGAGGCGCCGACGAAGATCGATCCGTGTTGCTTGAACCAGAATCCGGCGACGAGCACCAGCACGCCGGCGACGTGCGCACCACGGGACGGCCGCGACACGAGATACGTGCCCCAGAGCGTGCAGCAGAGCAGCCATGCGTCCGAGTGCGCCGTGTCGAGGTACGCGTCCATCGCGGCGTACGAGGCGCAGAAGAAGCCAGCCGCCAGCGCAGCCCACCAGATCGAGCGCGCGTCGGCGCGCTCGGTAAGAATCGCGCGGGTATAGGCTCGCACGATCGCGAACGTCGCCGCCGCGCTGCCCAGCATCCCGAGCACCGATACGAGGCGAAGCGTCGTGAGCGAATCGCCGAAGATGCGAAGGAAGGGAACCGAGAGGATGTAGAAGAGCGCGTTGTACGCGAGCGGCACGAAGCCGGGCGTCGGAAGCGGATAGATGCTCTCGCCGTGCAGCGCGCGCCGCGCGTGCTGCATCACCACTCCCTCCATCAGGTCGAGGTGAAAGGGGAAGGCAATGTGATTCGCGACCAGCGCAATGAGCACGACCGCACTCCCTCCCGCCAGCGCCGTGAGCAGCGTGGGAAGCACACGCTCGGCGCGCGCCCGCTCGAGCGCCATCGCGAGTACGAGGGCGATCACGATCGCAACCACCGACCGAATGAGAGGGGAGAGCAGGCTCACGAGCAGTGCGCTCCCAGGTAGCCGAGGGAGTCGAGCGAGCGCGCGATCGCGGCCGCCGCGGCACTGTGCCCGCTCGGCGTCCAGTGCCACGAGGCTGGGAAGTACGCCGGCTCCGCACCCGTCGCGCGCAGCGCCCGGGTGAGATCGATCGTGGCAATGTGGAGCGAGTCGGCGATCTGCGCGAGCGCGCGATATGGGCGATCGAGATCGTACACGCGCGCGTCCTGCACATTCTCGCCGCGCGGAAAGTGCGGCAGTCGCGATGGGCCCAGCACTGCAACCGCGCCTGGGACGAAGGCGATCACCAGGTGCGCACCGCTGCTGTCCGCCGAACGCTTCATCCCGGCGAGCGCGACGGCGACCGACTGCAGCGTGCGCGCGCTGTAGAGCGGATTCTCACCCGCGCGATAGTAGTCGAGCTGCGCGAGGTCGTAGCGCCACTCGCCGGGATGTCCGGTGAGCGTCTCCTTCGCGGTGCGCGCGATGCGGCCGAAGCGCGTCTTGATCTGCGAGCGGTCGCGCCAGCGGCGCACCGTGCTCCGGCTCGCGAGATCGAGCCCGATGCCGTGCCGGAACTCGGCCGGCGCGATCGCGATGTCGCTGTACTCGTTGATGTAGAACTGCTCCACGATCACGTCGGGGCGGAATCGCGGTGCCAGCTCGGCGAGCTGCGCGCGCTCCTCGTTTGGCCCGTAGCCGGTGACGCCACCGTCGATCACCTGGACGGGACGTGGGGCGAGGCAGCGATCGAGACGCTTGCCGAGCATCGCGGCGTACGACTGCGCGTAGTCCACTCCCTCGGGCATCGAGAACGCGTCACCGGCCACGAACACGCGGAAGGTGTTCGCCGTCGGACGCGTATTCGCGATCTCGGGGCTCGTGAGCCCGAGCGAGTTCGTGCGAACGGTGTAGTCGTAATCGTTGTAGCGAAGGTGCGTGGTGCGATTCGGAATGAGCGAGAAGGCGCGTGTCGAATCGGGCTGCAGCGCCGGCAGCTCGCCCCACACGGCCGTCTCGAGCGGCGCGACGCGGCGCAGCGCGAGCTCGCCGAGCGCAGCGGAGACGCCGAGCAGCGCGAGCGCCGCAATGGCGCGGAGCGGCGCAGCAATGCGCCTCGCGCGCAGGAGCATGATGACGCCTGCGACGACGAAACCCACGCACATCGCGAACGCGCCGCTCGTGCCCGGGCCCACGAACAGCTCGAGCGCTCCGCCGAGCAGCGCGCCGAGCGCAATGAAGCGCGCGAGCGGATGGAGCTCGTTGCGCGAGCTCCAGGTGATGACGCCGAGCGAGAGCAGCAGGAGCGCGGAGAGCCACGCCCCAGCGCGTGCGAGCGAGTCGTAGGGCTCGCGCACGCCGAGAATCGCAATGGCGAGCAGCACAATCGCGGCGGAGAGCGCGTACACCAGCGTGCGTCGCGTCGCGAGCGGCATGGCCGATGGATGCCAGCCCGCGATGCGGTTGCTCGCGTCCTCGATCTTCGCGGCTGCGGGTACGGATAGTCCAAGCGCGGCAAGGGCTGCGGCCAGATGCGCTCCACGCGCCGCGCCGAACCATGCCGCGGTCCACTGCAGCGGCGGCTGATGCAGGAGGAACACCGCGTACGACCGGCGCCCGAGCCACTGCGCCGAGGACTCGAGGGCCGGTGTGGGGCGAAGCACCCACCGCCGAGATGGCCCAGAAGAGCCCCGTCATGCCGAGCGTGACGAGCAGATTCGAGACGAGCGCGCCGGGAAGCGTGAACGACGCGGCGAGCCCGAGCGCGTAGCACACCAGCGACAGCGCGGCGACCGTGACGGCCGACGGCTGCGTGGACGCGCGCGCATCGTGGCGCTTCGTGTACATCAGCTGCGCGAGCACCATCCCCGCCGCGAACTCCGCGAGGCGCGAGGCGAAGAAGAGCCCCGTGAGCCACGCGTAACGCCCGCGGGGCAGCTCGAGACCAATGCCGCGCGCGGCGAGTGTCACGACGAGTGCGGCAATGAAGAAGTTCGCCGGCCCGAGCTTGCGGAGCGCGCGGAAGAGATACGGGTACACGACGTACAGCTGCAGGATGAGCCAGACGAACCACCACGACGGCGAGATGTGGAAGAACGTCCCCGGAAGCGCGCGCACGCCGGCGAGGCTCAGCATCGTCCGCAATCCGGCGAAACTGTCGGTGTTGCCGGGCACGAGCAGCGCGCCCGCAAGCACGACGAAGTGCATCGCAATGTAGAGCGGGAAGAGGCGGAGCAGCCGGCGTCGATAGAACGCGCGCGTGTCGAGCGTCGCCTCGGGATCGGAGAGGGCCGAGAGGGTAAGGCCGACGCCACTCGCGAGTATGAAAACGCCGGGCGCCGCATCTCCCAGCCACCCGGCGGCGCGCACGATGCGCAGCAGCGGAGTCGTTCCCGGCGGAATGATGGTATTGAGGCGAACGGCCAGCGACGGCCACGAGTTGTCCGGATTGGTGAACCAGGGCCCGGGGCCGAACTCCTCGACGAGAATGGTTGAGCATGACCGCAATGAGCGCGAGCGCCTTCACCGGATCGAGCCAGGTGACTCGAACCGCCGGCTCGCGCTCCGCGCGTACCGGGGCATCGGGTATGCGAGGGGCGCGCGAGCCCGCCGCGCCCTGCGAGTGTTCGTGCGAGTGCGCCTGCGGCGACGGAGGGGCGACGATGCCCAGCAGCTCTCCCGCAGGCTTGCTCACGACGTTACGCCTGCCCCATCGACGCGAGGCGCGAGGTGAATCCTTCGACCTTGGGAAGCGCAGCGACCGGGCCCGGCTTCGCAATGTCACAGCCGGTGGTGCACGTTGCGGCGAGGCGGCGCACCTCGTCGAGCGTCGCGCGATTGAACGAGTCCGTCGCGTAGCGCTCGTTCAGATATTCAATGAGCGACACGAGCTCGTTGGCGACACCCGTCTCCACCGCGCGGAAGCCGGCGACGACGACATCGACCAGCGCGGACGACGGCGCCTTCGTGCCTCGGCCGATGCCCGTATAGCGATCGCGCATGCCGTTCAGCGTGTGCGGATCGAACAGGTTACACGCGTCCACGATCCCCGAGGCGCCCGCGCCTTCGATCTCCGCGCGATGCTCCTGGTAGTAGCCGTGCGCCGTGCAGAGGAAGATCACGTCCGCGCCCTTCAGCGCCGCGGCGAGATCGGTGGTAAAGCGCGACGTGAGCTTGGTCTTCGCCAGATTCTGATCGCGCTCGTGCACGTACGGATCGTGCAGCACGACGTCCGCGCCATGATCGAGCAGCGCCTGCGCGAGCACGAGCGTCGGCGAGTTGCGCGTGTCCTCGGAGTCGAAGCGGTAGGCGACGCCGAGCAGCGCGACGCGCTTGCCCTTCGAGCGACCCGAAGCGTCGCTCGGCGAGCGCGAGCGTTGCGGCCGGCGACTCGTCGTTGATCGTGCGCGACGCGAGGATGAGGCTCTTGGACGTGTCTTCCTTCGCCTCGATCGCGCGCCACCAGAGGAGGATGCCGTCCTTCGGGAGGCAGTGCCCGCCTACGCCAACCGTGGGGACGAGGAGCGCGCCCGACGGCACGGCGCGCGGATCCGCGCTCGCGTCGTCGCCGCGAGCGACTTTCGTGTTCACCTTGTCGCGCAGCGCGAAGAAGTCGATGTCGTTCGCGTCGCAGAAGCGCGCCACCTCGGCCGCGTACGCTATTCGCACATCGCGGTACGCGTTCTCGAGCGTCTTCACGATCTCGGCCGTGAGGCTGTTGGTGCGATAGACGATGCCGCCGGTGACGATGCGCGCATAGAGGCGCGCGATGAGCTCCGGCGTGCCGGGATGCAGCCCGCCCGCGAGCTTGTCCGCACGCGCGACGCGCTCGACGAGGCGTCCGGGCATGACACGGTTGGGCGAGTTGCCGAGGAGGATGTCCTTGCCGTCGACGAGCCCGTACTTCGCGAAGAGCGGGCGCACGACCGTGAGCATCGAGGACGGCGCGAGCGTCGACTCGAACACGATCACCGGCACGTTGCCGGCGGGCTTCTTCTGCAGCGCGGTGGCGATGCCCTCGAGCGCCTCGAAGAGCGGGCCGTACTCGGGGGCGAATCCGTTCTTGTCCGTCTGCGTGCAGATGAGGATCACGTCCGCATCGCGCAAGTCATCGTAGCTGTACGAGGCGCTCAGGAGACCCTCTTCCACCGACTCGGCGACGACCGTGTCGAGCGCGGGCTCGACGCCGCCGATCGGCGACTTCCCGGAGTTGATCGCGTCGACCTTCCACCCCGACGTGGGCGAGTTGCGCTGCACGACGAGCACCGTCGCGGGCTGATTGCCGCCCTCGCGAATACGGGCGTGCGCGAGGAGCGCCGCCATCGGCATCCCCACGATCCCCGGTCCGATGACGGCGATCTTCTTCACGTGCCAGTCCGCGATCTCGTTGCCCTTCCACGTCAGTGGCATGCAGCGACTCTCCTTCCGGTGAATTGAAGTGCGTTCAGCTCTGGTCGACGAACTGGCGAAACCACATCTCGATGCTCAATGCGCCCCACACGCGGCGCCCGAATGCGCCCTCGTTGGTGAGGAGCTTCTCGACTTCCTTCGTGTCGAAGATCCCGCGCTCGCGTGCACGTGACGACGTGAGCGTGTCCGTCACCATGTCGCGCGTGCGATCCTTCATCCACAGGTGCAGCGGCACGGGGAATCCCATCTTGTCCTTGCGATCGATCACGGGATCGGGGATCATGTCGCGCGCGGCGCGCTTGAGCAGGTATTTGAGCTCGCCGCCCTTGAACTTCATCCGTGGCGGCATGCTCGTGACGAGGTCCACGATGCGCCGGTCGAGCAGCGGCACGCGCGACTCGAGCGAGCTCGCCATGCTCGCGCGATCCTCCACGTGCATCAGCGCGGGAAGCGAGGCGACCATGTCGAAGTGCGTCATCTTGTTGTAGTACGACATCGTGTCCGAGTGATTGAACACGGACTGGAAGCGCGCGAATGCGCTGTCGGACTCGTAGCCGGCGCGGAAGTCCTGCGTGAACAGGCTGAGCGCGCCGGCGCTGCGATCGACGAGCTTGAAGTAGCGGCGGTCCATCGGCTCGAAGAGTCCCGAGCGCCAGAACTGCGCGAGCATCGGCTCGTACTGCCGCAGCACGGGGAGATTCGGGATGATCGACTTGAGCGAGACGATGTGCTCCTGCTCCTCCGTCGTCTCGAAGATCGCGCCCTTGAGCGCCTGCTCGAGGTACGCGACCAGATAGCGCGTGTAGCCGCCGAAGATCTCGTCGCCGCCCTGTCCGCCGAGCACGACCTTCACGTGCTGCGCTGCGCAGCGCGAGACCATGTACTGCGGGAAGAGTCCGGGGCCGGCCACCGGCTCATCCATGTGGTACACGAGCTTGTGCAGCACGTCCGCGAAGTCGTTCGCGGTCGGCATGATCGTGTGCATCTCCGCGTTCACGGACTCGGCCACGGCGCGCGCGTAGGGGCGTTCGTCGAACGCGGGGCCTTCGTCGAACGCGCCGGTGAACGTCTTGAAGCGGCCGCCCTTGTAGGCACGCGCGGCAAAGCCCGTAACGATGCTCGAGTCGAGCCCGCCCGAGAGATACGCGCCGACGGGAACGTCGCTGCGCATCTGGATGCGGATCGAGTCCTCGAGCAGGCGCCGCACCTCGACGAGGAAGTACTCCTCGGTGTGGTACGGGTCGATGACGAAGCTGCGGCTCCCAGTAGCGCACGCGGCGCACGTCGCGCGACTTCAGGTCGATCACGTGATAGAAGCCCGGGAGCAGCTTGCCGATGTTCTCGAACAGCGTCTCCTCACCGATCACGAACTGGAAGGTGAGATAGTCGTTGAGCGAGGTGCGATTCACGGACGCGTTCACATCGCCGTGCGCGAGGATCGCCTTGATCTCCGATCCGAAGAGCATGCGCCGCTCGATCGGTATAGAAGTACAGCGGCTTGATGCCGAAGTGATCGCGCGCGGCGAGCACGATGTTCTTCGAGCGATCGTGCAGCAGGAACGCGAACATCCCGTTGAGATGCGCGACGCACGCCTCACCGTACTCGTGGTACATCCGGAGGATGACTTCCGTGTCCGACGTCGTGCGGAAGGTGTGCCCCTTCTGGATCAGCTGCTCGCGCAGCTCGACGTAGTTGTAGATCTCGCCGTTGAAGACGATGGTCACGTCGTCCGCCGTCATCGGCTGGTCGCCGCTCACGAGATCGATGATGGCGAGGCGCTTGAAGTAGAAGCCGACCTGGCCGCATACGTACGCGCCCTCACCATCGGGACCGCGGTGCGCGATCGCATGGGCCATGCGGGCCAGTACAGGCTGCTCGACCGCCGTGCCATCGAAATGCACGACGCCAACGAATCCGCACATTGTCGTCTATCTCGCGGTTGAGGGCGCGGCAGCAGCGGCAGGCGCAGCGTCCGGAACGCGGCGCGCCAGGCGTGCGCGAGCGCGGATCGCACTCGCATGGGCGGACATTGTCACCGGCGTATGGTTCTCGCCGAGTATTCGGAGCGCCTTGGAAAAGAGCTCACGCTTTCGCTTGGACGGCAGATCCATACCGGGGAAGAACGCCAGCTCCTTCACCTCATCCGCGCCCATCAGATCGAGCGGATGCAGCAGGAAGCTCGGCTCCACACCCGACGCGCGGCAGATCGCGAGCGCGGTGCGCAGGTAGCCGAAGGCGAGCGCCTCGGACTTGCGCGCGAGAAAGAGCAGATAGCTGAAGTGGAACGGCGCCTTGATTCCCGGGATCGTCGTGACGGGGATCTCGAGCAGCGACTGTCCGTTGCGCAGCGCCCACTCGTACGCACCCACGGGACGGAGGCCGTCGCGAAAGGTGCCGAACAGCGTCTTGCGCTCCGGCGTCTTCGACATTCCTTTGCCCGCGGTCGCGAAGTAGTACGCGCGCGCGAGCGGGCCGAGATACGTGGGGAGCGTCGACGCATTGTAGAGATAGTCGCGCGCGGCGAGCACCTCGAGCAGCGTCTCGCTCCAGCTGTAGCCCGGACCGCGGAAGCCGCGAGGCCGCTCGCCGGAGACGGTCGCGATCGCGTTCTCCGCCTTGATGATCTCCTCGGTGAGCTGGTCGCGCGTGTACAGGTGCAGCCACGACTCGTGCTCGAACGAGTGATTCCCCACCTCGTGCCCGCGCGAGACGATCGAGGCGATCGCATTCGCATTGCTCTCGACGGTCGCGTCGTAGCCAACCACGAAGAACGTGATGCGCAGTCCGAGCGCCTCGAGTGTGTCGAGCGCCACGGGGATGAATTGCGGCAGATACGACGGGCGCTCGACCCATCGCTGGTCGCCGCGGATCTTCATGTACGACCAGAGGTCGTCCACGTCGAGGGAGATGCTGCAGAGCGGGCGATCAGACATGCGCGGCTGCTTCGCGAGTCACGAGGAAGGGGGCGAGCACCTGCGCCTGGCGGTTCGCGAGCCCGACGGTCTCGTTGAGGTTGAGCGTTCCGCTCTCGATCTGCGCGGAGTTGACGATGAACGTGTTCGCAAGCGAGGTGCGCGACAGCGGGAAGCGTCGTCGTGCTGTAGTCGAGCGTCGAGATCGCGAGCACGTCGCGCGCGCGCGCGACGCGGAACTCGAGCACATCGGCGCGCGTGAAGTCGGGGTACATGCGCTCGAGCGCCGCGAGGAACGTCTCGCGCACCTCGTCATCGGTGGCCTTCCAGAACGGATCGTCCTGCGCGAGGTAGCGCGGGAGGTACACGAGGCTGTTGCCGCCGAACTGCTTCTTGTCGACGAGCGTCGTCATCTCGATCACGCCCGTGAACGGCACCCAGCCATCCGTGATGTTCGTGACGTAGTACGACGCCAGCGGCTTCTTCGTGAGGAGCGATGCGCACAGCACGCCCTGATAGACCACGCGGCCGAGCCGTTCGTGCTCGGCGTGCGAGAGCTGCGGCACGATCGAGGAGATGCGGTTCGCAGGGAGCGTGAGCACGACGCGATCGAAGCGCGCGGTCGAGCCATCCGCGAAGGTGACCTCGGTCTCCGTGCCCGAGTCGCGCACGGCGGTGACGGGCGCTCCGGTGCGCAGCTCGATCCCCTTCTGCTCGAGATATTTCTCGAAGCGCGCGAGCACGGTGGCGTAGCCGCCTTCGACGTAGCCGAATTGCTCGCGCTTGAGCCCCGAGCGGCGCGCGGCATACATGCGCGCGATGATCGCCCAGATGAACGCGGCGCTCGCGATGCGGTAGTTCTCACCGAGCTTGCTCTTGAGGAGCGGGAGCCACATGCGCTCGAACGTGCGCTTGCCACTGAGCTTTCGCAGCCAGTCGGAGACCGGAATCGACTCGAGCGGGCGCCAGTTCTTCACGCGCGAGGCGTACACGATCGTCGCGGCGAGGCGCATCTTGTCGACGAGCGAGAGCGGGGGGAACGCGAGAAACTCGAGGCTCGTGGAGAGCGAGTACAACACGCCGTCCGTGTAGAAGCCCGTGCGCGTGACTCCCCAATGCGGCTCGGCGACTCCGAGCTCGCGCAGCAGCGCGAGCAGATCGCGATCCGATTGCAGAATCACGTGATAGAAGCGATCCCACGTATATCCCGCGATCTGCTGCGATGCAGCGAGCCCGCCGGGCGCGCGCGCGCCCTCGAGCACGACCACCTCGTGGCCCTGCTCGCGCAAGCGCAGCGCGAGTGTCATTCCGAGCGCGCCGCCACCGACGATTCCAACTCGACTGGTCATCTACAACGACATCCGAACAACGGTTCCGAACATGCGGGCCCGTAATGAGTTGCGAACTGCACGACCGGCCGGATGCCGACGTGTGAAGACGAGTGCGAAAGAGTGCGCGAAAATCCACTGCGCACCGCGCTGCGCGCCGTTACAGGCGCGTGACAGGGATCACATGATTCATTGTCTGACGGAGGGCCGCAACCCCCTGATAGCTACTTTGACAACGAAGGCGGCCAAGGCGCCGAATTGCGGAGTCTCGCGGTGATGATGGAGGCCCGCTACGTGATAGTGGCGTAAAATCCCGACTGGACATCGGACATGGGCCGTCAGGGGCAGTCCGGCGGCGCTGCGCTGCCATGCGCGATCGCCAGATCGCGCTCCGCTTTGCAGGCCGCATGGTTCTGCGAGATCGCCTCGCTGATGTCGCGCTTGAGCGAGCGAATCTGCGGTACGTCGGCGTACTTCCGAGCGAGCGGAGTGATCTTGTCCTGCGCATTGCCGAATCGCACGACGGCGCCGTCGTACTCCCATCGTTCATGCGCTGCTTGCCGACGTTCAGATCCTCGCGAATGGGCGCGAGCATGTCGTCGAGCTGGTCGGGGGCGATCGTGCTCTTCGCCGGCGCGGCGGCAACCTGTTTCGGCGCAGTCGTGTCGGCAACGGGCGTCACCGCTGCGGCAGGCGTCGAGTCGTGCACCGCAGGAGTGGTCGCGCTGTCCTTCTGCGCGCTATCCGCAATCGGAGTCGCGACTGCTGGCGTGACTGGCACCGGCGCCACCTGAGTCATCGACGCGGCTGCCGTGGGCGCACCATGGTGCGTGCTCCAGTACCACCATCCACTGCTGCCCGCGATGATGAGGAACAGCAACACGGCAAAGATCTTCGCCACCGGACTGCCGGACTTCTCGTCGTCCAGCTCGGGAAGTGGAAGATCTTCGTTCGTTCGATCGCGCCGGCCAGCGGCGCCGCCTCCGAGTGGACGCACTTCGGTTTTGGCGGTCGCGGCCACAGGGTTGAGCTCCACCGTGCCCGTGCTCGTGAACGCCGACTCGGGCATCGTCGCCACGGCAGTGACGAGCTCGCGACCGAACTGGCTCACGTGCTGGTAGCGATCCGCCGGATGATTCGCGAGCGCTTTGTCCATCACCGTCTGCAGCTCCGCCGGCCACTGCACATCCGCCCGGATCTCCGCCAGCGTGCGTGGCTTCTCGGTGAGGCGCATGATGAGCGCCTCGCGTGACACGACGCTCGGGAACGGGAGCTGTCCCGTGAGCATGTTGAAGGTCACGAGGCCGAGCGAGTAGATGTCGGTGCGCGAGTCGAGCTGGTCGCCGCCGAGCTGTTCGGGGGACATGTATTCGGGCGTGCCGATCGCCAGCCCGGTCTTCGTCACCTTTTGATCGTCGGCCTGCATCGCTTTCGCGATGCCGAAGTCGACGACCTTCGCGACATCCTCACCCGCGCGCCCGCGCGTGATCATGATGTTGTCGGGCTTGAGGTCGCGGTGGATGATCCCCATGTCGTGCGCGGCTTCGAGCGCCGACGCGACCTGCTCGCCAATGTCCGCAGCGCGCGCGGCCGTGAGCGCGCCGTGGCGCTCGATGATCTTGGTGAGCGGCTCGCCGTCTACATACTCCATGGCGAGATAGATCAGCCCTTCCGGAGTCTCACCAAAGTCATAGATGGCGGCGACGTTCGGATGCTGGATCTGGCTCGCGTTCGATGCCTCGCGATTGAAGCGTGAGATGGCATCGGGATCGTGCACCATCCCCTGATGGAGCACCTTCACCGCGCTCTTCCGCTTCATCTTCACGTGCTCGGCCAGATACACCTGCCCCATGCCGCCCTCGCCGATGCGGCGAATGACGTGATAGCGATCGGCGAGGATGGAGCCGACGAGATCGCTCCCCGGTGGCGCGCGCAGCGTGGAGCCATCGCGCGGACAGAAGCGCTGGTCCATGTCATAGGTAGCGCCGCACTGGGGACAGGTCTTCTGGGGGGCGGTCGTGGACAACGCGGCGTGGGGGTGTGGGGGGTGCGATGCGGAGTGCCGAGAGCTGCGGCGTCCCGTACTAGATATGACGAAATGTGACAGATGGGTGCAACAGGGGCGGGAGCGGTGGGAACGTCTGGCGCGATCGCTGTCCTTCGGCCAGTATCCCCCACCATGCCTCGTCATTTCCGCACGCGCTCAGCTCTCGCGCTGGCGAGCGTGCTCTTCGCCGCCCAGGCCGCTCTCGCACAAAAGCCGGCGCACGTCGCGCCTCCCGCATCCGCTCCATACGTCGACACCGCGACCTACCGTGCTCTGCATTACCGCATGGTCGGCCCGTCGCGAGGCGGGCGCTCGACCACGGTGGCAGGCGTTCCCGGCAGCCCGCACAGCTTCTTCATGGGGAGCGCCGGCGGGGTCTGGTTCACGGACGACGCGGGCACCACGTGGAGGAACGTCTCCGACAGCGCGTTCGAGACCGGCTCGATCGGCGCGATAGCGGTGGCGCCCTCGGATCCGAACGTCGTGTACGTCGGCACTGGCCAGGGAGCGCTGCGCGCGAACGTGAGCATCGGCTTCGGCATGTACAAGTCGACCGACGGCGGGCGTACGTGGCGCACGAGCGGGCTCCGCAATGCGGGGCAGATCGCGAAGATCCGCGTGCATCCGACGAATCCCGATCTTCTCTATGCAGCGGTGATCGGCAATCCGTTCGGGCCGAGCGAGGATCGAGGGGTGTTTCGCTCACGCGATGGGGGCGCGGCGTGGCAAAAGGTGCTGTTCGTGAGCGCGAAGACGGGCATCGCCGATCTCGCCATGGATCCCTCGAACCCGCGCGTGCTATATGCGTCCGCTTGGACCGGGCAGCGGCTGCCATGGACGATCGTGTCCGGGAGCGCGGAGTCGGGGCTCTACAAGAGCATGGATGGCGGCGACAGCTGGACGAAGCTCTCGGGCGGCTTGCCCACGGGCGTGGTCGGGAAGATCGGCGTCGCGATCTCGCCTGCCAGTCCGAATCGCGTGTGGGCGATGGTGGAGGCGGAGCCCAGCGTGGCGGGGCTGTACCGCTCCGATGACGCGGGACACAGCTGGACGCATCTCGAAACGAATCAGCGTCGTCGCCTTTATCAGCGCAGCTGGTATTTCACGACGGTGTTCGCGGATCCGAAGAACGAGAATGAGCTCTATGTGCTGAATGTGGACTCGTTCCATTCGGAGGATGGCGGCCACTCCTTCGAGGAGATCAAGGGGCTGCCGCACGGGGACGGCCACGACATGTGGATCAACCCAACCGATCCCGACATCATGATCGAAGCGAATGATGGCGGCGCGACGATCTCGCTCAATCACGGACGCACGTGGTCGACGGTGAACAATCAGCCGACGGCTGAGATGTATTACGTCGCGGTCGACTCCGGATTTCCGTACAGGATTTTCGGCGGCCAGCAGGACAACACGACGATGTCGGTGCCGAGTCTCGATCACGAGTGGGCTGAGCTCCACGGAGAGCTGGCGCGACATTGGTGGATGCGAGGACGCGAATCCGGCAACGGCGCGAAACCCAAATCTGTTCTACGCTGGATGCTACGGCGGAGAGATCACGCGCGTGAATCTCGCGACGGGAGAGATTCGCAATATTCTCGCGTATCCGCAGAATGAGATCGGGATGGCGCCGAAGGATCTGCGCTACCGCTTCAACTGGAACGCGCCGATTCGTGTGTCGCCACACGATGATCGCGTACTGTACCACGCGTCGCAGGTGGTGCATTGCTCGCTCGACCAGGGGCAGACGTGGGAGGTGATCAGCCCCGATCTCTCGCGCAACGACAAGAGCAAGGAAAATTTCTCCGGCGAGCCGCTGACGTACGAGAATACCGGCGTCGAGGTGTACGCGAACATCCTGACGTTCGAGGAGTCGCCGGTGAAGGCGGGGGTGCTCTGGGCGGGCTCGGACGATGGGCTGGTGCACGTCTCACGCGACAACGGGAAGAGCTGGACGGATGTGACGCCCAGGACGATGCCCGAGTGGGGCTCGGTGAACATCGTAGAGCCGTCGCCGCACGATCCCGCGCGCGCGTTCATCGCCGTGCTCAAGTACATGCTTCGGCGACTGGAAGCCGTACGTGTTCGTGACGAACGATTACGGTGCGAGCTGGACGCTGCTTACCAACGGGAGCAATGGCATTTCTGCGGGCACGCCCACGCGATCCGTGCGAGAGGATCCTAAGCGCAAAGGGCTGCTGTACGTCGCGACGGAGTTCGGCGTGTACGTCTCGTTCGATGATGGAAAGCGCTGGCAGCCGCTCAAGCTGAATCTTCCGCGCGTGCCGGTGACCGATCTCCGCATCAATCACGACGATCTGATCATCTCGACGCAGGGACGGAGCTACTGGGTGATGGACGACGTCACGCCGCTGCGGCAGCTCACGCCGCAGGTTGCGGGCGCGCCCGTGTATCTCTTTCAGCCGCGCGATGCGTACCGCGTGTCGCTCGTACCCACGGCGGGCGATGGTCGCATCGCCGACAATCCGCCGGGCGGCGCGCTGATCTTCTACGAATTCGCGACGAAGCCCAAGGGTGAGGTGACGATCGACATTGCGGACTCCACGGGCGCGCAGATCGGTCACTTCTCGAGCGAGCAGCTCCCGCGGCCGCGGCATCCCGACATGCTCTTCGGCGCAAGCAAGAGCGACTCGCTCGTGTCGAAGAAGGCCGGCATGAACCGGTTCGTGTGGGATTTGCACTACCCGGAGGTCGATATCGCGGACAGCTCGGTGGTGTGGGGCTATACCGGCGGGCCGCTCGTGCCACCGGGCACGTACACGGTGAAGCTCTCGGCCGGCGCGGAGCACGTGACGCGCACCTTCCGCGTGCTGCGCGATCCGCGCATCGCCGCGAGCGATGCCGATCTCGCGGCGCAGCGCGACATGATGATGCGGCTGCACGCGGCGCTCGGGCGCACGTACGATGCAGTGCGCACGATCCGCTCGGTGCGCGTGCAGAGCGCGTCGCTGCTCACGCGGCTCGCTCGCGCGGGCCGCGACACCGTGGAGCTCGCGCGCGACGCAGCCGCGCTCGGCGCGAAGCTCACGGCGATCGAGGAAGAGCTCACGCAGCCGCGCATGACGGCGGATCAGGACACGGAGAACTTCCCGACGAAGCTCGACAACCAGATCGCGTATCTCTTTCTGCTCGCGAGCGAGGGCGATGCGCCGCCAACGAAGGGACAGCTCGAGCGCACGAACGATGTGGAACGCGAGCTCGCCGGGCACCTGGCGCGCCTGGATGGCGTGCTGCAGAAGGATCTCGGCGACTTCAATGCGCGAATCTCGAAGCTCGGCGCGCCGGCGATTGTGTTGCCGGTAGCGACGGCAAGGATGGCTGCGCCGCCGGAGGCGATCAGGCCGTAAGTTCTCGCCAGGATCGAAGGTCGAGTGTACGTTGCGGGAGGATACGGTCTTCTGCCCCATCCTCGGACACGATGACTTTCTCCTCGCGCGTACTGTGCCCGGTGTATCTCGGACTCACCGTGTCGATCGCAGGGTGTGGAGATGGCGCGACGCAACCGCCACCGTCACAAAATCCGATCTTGCTGACGACGGTTCTGCCGAGCGGGCACACGATGTTTGCAGGCGATTCACTCACCATCTCGGTGGCGGCGAGTGACTCGACATTGGCGGGGACGATTCCGCTCGCGTACACGTACGTCGCGGTCAACGGCGCGTTTCTCTACACGGATAGCGTCGACGCGCACGGCGCATTTTCGGTGCAGCGTACCGTGAAGCTGCGCATCCCCAATGGGCCGCTCCCCTCGCACAACCTGAGCATCTCGAGCGGAGTCGTGCCCACGATCGGCGCGTCCATCGCGGATAACCTCTTCATCATCACGGTGATCGACACCGTGAACAGTCGACGCGTGGGGTTCGGAGCTCCTTCCGGAAGCTTCTGAGCTTCGCGCTAGTGCGGACTGGGGATGCCGCCGGCCCGGACGCCTGCCGTATTCGCCTCTCGGTGAGCGGAAGGCATTGAGGAGGTCGAAGTAGCGCAATAACTTGAAGGTGGTACGGCGCGGTAGCCAAGTGGTAAGGCAGCGGTCTGCAAAACCGCTATTCGCCGGTTCGATTCCGGCCCGCGCCTCTCGATCCACCTCGCAGCGCCCCCCGCGCTGCGCGTCGCGAACGTTCCCTGGCGCCCGCCACATTGGAACGGTTTCTGCCTGATTCATCTCCGCAGTGGCGTCACTTCCACGCCATTTGTCGCATCAACAGCGAAGACGGAGAGATGAATCATGAGCGCACACGCCACCTGGGAGCCGCCCAAAGCTGAGCACGGGAAGCTCAGCAGCTCCGATCGGGACAAGCTGCCTTCGAGCGCATATGCGTTTCCCAAGGAGCAGAAGGAGCCCATGACGGATGCCTCCCACGTGAGAAACGCGCTCGCGCGCTTCGATCAGGTGAAGGGCGTGTCCGACGAGGAGCGCGATCAAGCCTTCGCAAACATCAAGAAGGCTGCGCGGCACTTCGGCGTCGATGTCGAGGAGAAGGACTGGCACGAGCTCGGGAAGAAGCGCGGCTAAAAGCGATGCGTGCGCCCGTTGCGCGCGTTACCGTTATGGACCGACCCCTGGAGCTCGATCACATGTCACGGCTACATCTCGTTTCGCTGCTGATGCTCGTGCTCACGTTCGCCGCACCGGCGCTCGCTGCGCAGCGATCCTCCACCATGGCAGGGCGATCCGTGGTCTATGCGCCAAACGGGATGGTCGCGACGAGCCAGCCGCTCGCAACGTCGGCGGGGCTGCGCGTGTTGCAGTCCGGCGGCAACGCGATCGACGCGGCGGTCACCGCGGCCGCCGTGCTCTCGGTGACCGAGCCGATGATGACCGGCATCGGCGGCGACATGTTCGCGACGGTGTGGATCGCGAAGGAGCATCGACTCGTCGCGATCAATGCGAGCGGGCGCGCCGGCGCGCTCGATGACGCGCGAAGAGCTGCTGGCGCGCGGGCGAAAGCGAGATGCACCGCGCGGGATCGAGACGGTGACGGTACCCGGCGCACTCGCGGGATGGGATGCGCTGCTCAGGAAATACGGAACGATGACGCTCGCGCAGGCAATCGCGCCCGCGATCCGCTACGCGGAGCAGGGTTATCCCGTCACGCCGATCATCGCTCGCGATTGGAAGGACGCCGAGGAGGTGCTCGGCGCGCGACTCCGCGGCGAAGGCGACGTTCATGCCGAACGGGCATGCGCCCGCGCAGCCGGCGAGTGGTTCCGAAATCCCGATTACGCGCGCACGCTGCGCGAGATCGCGCCGGACGGACCGAGCGTGTTCTACGGCGGCGCGCTCGGCCAGCGCATCGTCGAAGCACGTGCAGGAGCTCGGCGGCTTTCTCACGCTCGATGATTTCAAGGCGAACAAGCCGACGTGGGTGACGCCGATCTCGGTGGTGTTCAAGGGCTATCGCGTGTGGGAGCTGCCGCCGAACAACCAGGGGATCGCGACGCTCGAGATGCTCAGGATCCTCGAGCCGTACGACCTCAAGTCGATGGGGCACAACTCGGCGCCCTATCTCCATCATCTCATCGAGGCGAAGAAGCTCGCGTACGCGGATCTCGCGCGGTACGTCGGCGATGCGGATCACCTCACGATGCCGCCGGAGCGCATGCTCTCCGATGCGTTCATCGCCGAGCGTCGCAGCCACATGGACGAGACGCACGCGCAGGCGCACGTGGATCCGGGGCCGGCGCGCACGGCGAGCGAGACGATCTATCTCACCGACGGCGGACAGCGCGGGCAACATGGTGTCGTTCATCAACAGCCTGTATCGACGAGTTCGGATCGGGAGTCGTCGTGCCGGGCACCGGCTTCGCGCTGCACAATCGCGGCGCTGGCTTCACGATGGAGCCGGGGCTGCCGAACACCGTCGCGCCGGGCAAGCGCCCGTTCCACACGCTCATTCCGGGCTTCGTCTCCAAGCCTGGCGCGAATCCAGCTCGCTGACGGACGCACGGACACGCCGTACATGAGCTTCGGGCTCATGGGCGGCGCGATGCAGGCGCAGGGACATGCGCAGCTGCTCATCAATCTGCTCGTGTTCGGAATGGACATTCAGCAGGCGATCGACGCGGCGCGCTTCCGGCACACGGAGGGTACGAAGGTCTTTCTCGAAGCGCCGATCCCGGACAGCGTGCGCGCCGCGCTCGCGGCGATGGGGCACACGGTGGCCGAGGGGCCCGGGTCGCATGATGGGCGGATCGCAGGCGATCATCAGGCTGGAGCGCGGCTATGCCGCCGGCTCGGATCCGCGGAAGGATGGCATGGCGGAAGGGCATTAGCCGCACGCACTCGCACTTCAAATCATGATGGACACGACCAGCTCGACGACGAACGCACGCGAGCGATCGTTCGCCGTCACGCACGATGCAGTAGCGCTGGCGAACGAGCGCATCGTTCGCACCGCGCATCGAGTGGAATCGAGCCTGCTCGACCAAAGTCAGGGGCTTCGCATCGACAGTACGATGACGATTGGCGCCGATGCCCTCGTCGCGCACGTCGATGTCATCGTGCGTGCAGCATCCGCGCCGGAGGATGCGCCGCCGCTGCAGCGTGTAACGCTCGTGTTCGATGCGGACGGGGTGCTCTTCTCCATGGGCGCGGGCGAGGCTGCGCAGGAAATGCGCGTGGCGGCACCCGCGGGAACGCTGCCGTTTCTCAACCTCTCGGTCGCGTCGGCGGAGCAGATCGTGATGCGGGCGAAGGCGATCGGAGGTGCGAGCGCGGAGGTGCCGATCGTCGCGTTGATGGGCGGCAGCGTTTCGCGCGCGACGGTTCGTTGGAGCGACGCAGAGAGTGTCGTGCTCTCGCTGGGCGGGGTCGACGTGCAGGCGCGCGTCAGGGCGTCGGGAGAGATCCTGAGCGCGGAGGTGCCGCAGCAGGGCGTGCGATTCGCTGCGCCAGGCGAGGCGCGCGACACGATCATCGATTCGGCGAGAAAGCTTCAGGCGTCGCCACCCGACTACTCGGCGCCACCGGGCGCACCGTACATCGCCGAAGATGTGCGAGTGCGAAATAGGGTCGCGGGAATCGAGCTCGCAGGCACGCTCACGATGCCGCAACACGCACCGGACGCGCGCGTGCCCGCGGCGGTGATGATCACGGGCTCGGGGCCGCAGGACCGCGACGAGGCCACGCCTGCAATTCCCGGCTGGCGTCCGTTTCGCGAGATCGCCGACGCGCTCGGGCGGCGCGGCATCGCGGTGCTGCGCATGGATGATCGCGGCGTGGGCGGCTCGCCGAGTGGACCTCCGGATGCGACGAGCGCCGATTTCGCCGAGGACATCCGCGCAGCGCTCGATTTTCTGCGTGCCCGCGGCGACGTCGATGGATCGCATCTCGCGGTCATCGGTCACAGCGAGGGCGGGATCATTGGGCCGATGATCGCCGCCACGGATTCGGCGCTTCGCGCGGTCGTGATCATTGCGGGACCGTCGCGCTCGGGGCGCGTGATCTCCGACGAACAGGTTCGCGCGGCGCTCGTTGCGCGCGGATTGACGGGCGCGCAACTCGAGGAGCAGATCGCGGCGAATGCGCTGCTTCGCGAGGCACAGCTCGACGCAAACCCGTGGGTGCGCTTCTGGTTCGCGCACGATCCGGTGCCGACGGCGAGGCGCGTGAGCCAACCCGTGCTGATCGTGCACGGCGCGACAGACACGCAGGTGAGCCCAGATCAGGCGGAAGAGCTCGCGGCCGCATTTCGCGCGGGAGGCAATCGCGACGTCACCGCACGCGTGCTGCCGGACATCAATCATTTGCTTGTACACGATCCGAACGGCGCGTTCTCGGAGTACGGGAAGCTCACGGACCTCTCCGTGAGCCCCCTGGTGCTCGCAACGATCGCCGACTGGCTCGACGCGCGCCTCCGAGACCCGCAGAGCTAGCCGAGCATCGCCTCGTCGAGCTCGCGGCGGAGCTCCGGGTGCGTGTGCCACAGGCGCGCGAGCAATACCGCGAGCCCGAGCAAATTGCCGAACACGAGCTCTCTCCCGGTGAGCACACCGAACAACGTGGTCTGCGCGAGCGTCGCGACCGTGGCGTAGAAGCCGACTTCCGCAGCCACGAGCAAGAGCAGCGCGCCCGCGAGGACCGCTGCGTGTGCGCGCGCGAGGCGAACGACGAACACCATCCCCAGCGCGAACAAGATGAACGCCGTGTAGTGCAGGACGGTGTAGCCGAGCACCGCGGCGAGCTCCGACTGAGTGAACGAGGTCAAGCCGAGCAGCTGCTCTACGCGAAGGCCGAGGATGGATGGCGTGAGGAACGGCCGACCCACGACCGCATCGCCCAGAAAGAACATCACGGCGACTGCCGTGGCGGAGAGACTGCCGGCGACCAGCGCCTCCCGAAATGTCTTATTCATCACGATCGATGTGGATCGCGCGCGAGCGCCGCGACGCGCCTTGCGAGCGTCTTCCCTGCGTCGCGTGAAAGAACTCGCCGTAAGACCCGTGGTGCTTTGAATGCCTGACATTCTGACGTCTCCTGCCCAGGGCGAACTAACCTCGTCGATGCGCGAGCCCTGGCCTCTCGCCGCACGACCGCGTCTGACGACGCGCTCCTGCATCTATCTACGCTCGAGATGCTGCGTGGAGCGGCCAGATGTCCTGGACTGCAGATCGGTGTTCCGAGATGCTGGAATTACCCCACGAACTGCGGAATGCGCGCAAACATTTCTTGCAGCGCTTCGTGTCGCGCAATCGGTCATTCGCAACACCAGGCGGGAGCTCGTGACACGGCAGCAACTCTATCGCTGCGGCGAGCGTACACTCTCTGAGCCGGGCAGTGATGCAGCTTCGCGCACTCGGTACGCAACGCGTCACTCGCCACAAAGAAAACCATTGACCGATGATGCTCCCATGACACAGCTACACCTTCGCACCGCTGCCGACTCTGCCGTCGAGCTCGCGCCGCGCACACGCGAGCGCGACGACTACGACCCGTCGACGGGCGTTCGCCCCGACGATCTCACGTCCGAGCATTGGCGCTTTTTGGCGGAAAGCGGGGTGGCGCTCGGTCAGGCGGAGGAGCTGTCGGACACGCTGCGCATTGCGTTGCAGCTCCTCGTGCCACGCGTCGCCGACTTCGCCGTGGTGTGGCTGGCGCGGCCGGATCGATCGCGCGCGATGCTGCGTGCGGCGTATGCACGCCCCGAGCTCTCCGATCTGCTTCGGCTGTCCTCTGCCACGGAGCCGATCGAGCTGCGCGCCGAGCATCCGGCGTGGCGCGTGCAGCAGAGCGGGCATGTCGAGTGGGGAGCCGTGGACGCGCAGCGTCTGATCGAGATCGCGCGCGACGCGGAGCATCTGGCACAGCTGCGCGCGCTTGCGCCGCGTTCGATCATCCATGTGCCACTCCGTGAGCGCGGGCGCACGCTCGGGAGCTTGCTGCTCGGGCGCGCCGGGCTCGACTCGCGCGCGTACTGTGAATGCGACGTGGCGCTCGCGAGCGAGCTTGCACTTCGTCTCGCGCTCGCGATCGCTCGCACGGAGGAGCGCGACGCGCTGCGAACCGCCTACCAGGAGCGCGCGAGGCGCGTCGCGACTACATCACACGATCTCAAGGATCCGCTCGCGCTGATCGAGACGGCGATTGCCTTCGCTGTGGATGAGATGCGCGGGCCCTCCGCCGCGACTGACGACGACCTCTCGCTGGGCATCGTGCCGCGTCAGCTCCTCATCGCGCGGCGCGCAGCGCAGCGGGCGCGTGAGCTCGTGGTGCGCACGCTCGATGCCGCCGCGACGGACGGGGCAGGGTTGCTCGCACCCATGGATCGCGCACGGAGCTGCGAGCCGGCGCGGGTTCTCCGGGAGCTCACGGAAGAGCTGTCGCTGCTGGCGCGTGCTCGGGGCATCCTGCTGGCCGTCGACGTGGCGAATGATCTTCCGGCGATTTGCATGACTGCAGCCGATCTCAGTCGCGTGATCGGCAACGTGCTGGGGAACGCGCTCAAGTTCACGCCGGCAGGCGGACGCGTGGCGGTGCGCGCATCGGCGGTCGACGGCGCGGTGCAGGTCTCCATCGCGGACAACGGACGCGGCATCCGCGCCGCAGATCTTCCAAACGTGTTCCGTCCGTTCTGGCGCGGCGCGCGGAAGCGCACGGCCGGGAGCGCGGAGAGCGCGGGATCCGGACTTGGCCTAGCGATCGCGCGCGAGCTGGTGCAGGGTGCGGGCGGAACGATCTGGTGCCGCTCGACCTACGGAGCGGGCGCAACCTTCCGGGTCCGTTTGCCGAGCATCACGGAGCTGCAGCACCAGCGCTGATCGAGCGCGCCGGTGCTCGCGCTACCGCTGCGGAATGTCTGTGTAGGGAATGTTGAGGATCGGGTACTCGCTCCATCCCTTGTAGTCGAAGTGCCACCACTCCGCGTGATACACGGTGAAACCCTCCGCCTCCATCGCGCGGCGGAGCAGCGCTCGATGCCAGCGCTGCAGCGAAGTGCCGCCGGGATAGTTCGCGTACGAGCGATCGGAGGTCTCGTCGTACGTGCCTGGCATGTCGACGGGCTTTCCCGTCGCGCGATCGTAGAGCGTGATGTCCGCCGCCGCGCCCCGATTGTGCCGCGAGCCCTGGCTCGGATCCGCGACGAAGACGTGCTTGTCCTCCGGCGTCGCATCCCAGAACATCTTGGTCACGTACCACGGGCGATAGCTGTCGTGCACCAGGATCCCGTACCCCTGCGTCTCGAGCCAGCGATGCGCCCGCACCAGCGCCTCTGCTGCCGGGCGCTGGAGAAATGCGCGGGCCTGTGGATAGAAGCGTGTGCCGAGGAAGTTGTTCGTCGTCGCGTAACGCACTTCGAGATGGATGGTGCTGTCGAGCGAGGTGAGCTCCACGAGATCCGCCGCGCGCGGGCGATGCTCGACCGGTGGCGACGCCGCGCGTGCCTCGCGCTCGAGCTCCGCAACGGGACGCACGGGCGTGACCGTGAGCTGATTTCCCGACGCCGGTCCGATCGCGCGGCGCGGGAACCACACCTTGCCAACCTAAAGTCCGGTGACCGCACCGGCGCTTGTTCGACGCGAAGCGCACGGGCTCCGCATCGTATAGCGAAGCGGCGGGGAAGGTGAACGTCGAGTCGTTCTGGCGAGCGAGCGGCGACTGGAAGAACCACTCGATCGAGCGCCTCGAGATGGCCGCGCTTCTCGATGATGTAGAGAATGTCGTGATCCCAACCGTACTCGCCCACGAGCCGGGCGAGCGCGGGGCTCGCGGCAGCGGGCTTCACGTCCGCCACGCGCGTGTAGTGAATGCCGGAAACGTCGAGCGTGTCGCCGCGGCGCACGAGGCGCGTGCCGAAGCCCAACCGGTCGTCGCGCACGAGCGTGTCGCCGAGAAGGCGCAGCGCGCCGCGCATGCCCCCCGCATCGTTCAGCACGACGAGCTGGCTCTCCGTGGACGGTGAGTCCGAGGCCGCCGTCAGGTACGTGAGCTCGATGCCGCTCTTGCCCGCGACGTAGTGTCCGGAGAGCTGCGCGGCATCGCTCGCAGGAACGGGCGCGGTGGCGACGAACGCCGGGAGTGCCCGATGCGCGCGCATCGCGAGCATCGCGCGAAGCGCCGCCTCCGCCACGCGCCCCGCGACGACGTTGGTCGCATCGAGCGTCGTCACCACCGCCACGCCCAGACTGTCATCCGGGAGCATCTCGGCGTCCGTCGCGAACCCGTAGATCGCGCCCGCGTGCCCGATCATGCGGTGGCCTTCCAGCGTGTCGATGCCGAAGCCGATGCCGAAGCCGGTGCGATCACCCTTGGACGCGAACTGCGGCACCCACATCGATTCGATGGTGGTGCGCTGCAGTACGCGGCCGCGCTCGCCCTGCCCGCGCGCGAACATCGCGCTCATGAAGCGGCAGAGATCCGTGACCGTCGTGTAGAGCGACCCCGCCGGCGATTCGCCCAGCTGGAATCCGGGTGCCGACGAAACGGCGCCCGTCGTACGTCCACATGTAGCCCACCGCAAGACGCGGCGCGAGCGCAGGGGTGAGCTCGAACGCGCTCTCGTCCATGCCGAGCGGCGCGAGCACGTGCGTCGCGAGATACGGCGCGAACGGCTGGTTGCCGACGTGTCTGTAGCACGTCGCCCACGACCGCGATGCCCGCGTTCGAGTACTTGATGTGCGTCGCCCGGCTTGTAGATCAGCGTCGTGCGAGTCGAGGCTCGCGACGGTGGCGGCGATAGGGGGCGACGTCGTGTCGAAGTAGTTGCCCACGGGCGGCTCGCGCACGAGCCCCGCGCGATGCGACGTGAGCTCGCGCACGGTGATCGGCGTGCCGAACGGATTCGTGGGGTGAAAGTCCGGCGAGATAGCGCGAGACAGGCGCATCGAGATCGACGCGCTGCTGCTCGACGAGCTGCATGATCCCGACATCGGTGAAGAGCTTGGACACGGAGCCCACGCGATACACCGTCTCCGCCGTCGCGGGCACGTGGTGCGCGGAGTCGGCATCGCCGAAGCCGCGCGCCCACACGATGCGATGCCCTTCGACGAGCGCAATCGAGAGCGCGGGGATGCTCTTGTCGCGCATCTCGCCCTGAATGATGCGCTCGAGATACGCTGCGACTTGGGCGTGCGCCGCATCGGCTGCCACCGAATCCGGGCGTGCCGGACCCTGCGCACCAATAGCGATGGGGAACGCGGCGAGCAGCGCCGCGCACCCGGCCGCGAATTGAGAATTGATGCTGCGCATCAACCGAAGTGCCAGCCGAGCAGGTTCCACTGATTGAAGAACAGGCATACGGCCACCGCCGCGAGCACGAAGACGGTGAAGCGCACGCGGCGACCGGTGCTCCAGAAACCGTTGCGCCACGACTGCACGAGCGCCGCGAGGAGCAGGAGCGTGAGCAGCACGAATACGATCGGCATCACGAGCGCCGCTTTCAGAGAATCCGGAACGTGCGAGAAGAGCGTCTTTGCATTCAGTGCGAGCACGAGTCCGAGCACGATGAACGTCAGGAAGAACCACGCGGCCGTGAGCGTCGAGAGCGCGACCACGCGCATCTGCTCGATCGGAAGCGTGCCGATTCTCGCGACGGCGATAGAAGGCCGTGAGCAGCACCGCCAGGAAGATCAGCGTCGAGAGCCCGAGCACCAGGTACCAGGTGGACGGCTTCTCCATCGCAGGGACGCGCTCCGTGCCCATGAACGGCAGATCCTCGATCGCGAGATGCTGCGCGGCGACCGGTGGAGTCACCATAGAAGGCGATGCGCCGGTGTCCTCCCACCTGCTCGAACACGCCATTCCCGGCCGGTGCGAACTGCCCGGGCTTTTCGCCGAGCCCCGTGACAAGAAGCCGGTTCTCCTTCGGCAGCATCGCGACCTCGATCGGCGGCGAAGCAACGAGGAGCAGCTTCTCGAACTTGGTGGAGCTGTGACGGGCGAAGCGGTACGAGCCGACGTACTTCTGCGCATCCTTGGCGAAGCTGGCCGAGTCCGAAGCCGGTGCGGCCGCAACCTTCGCAGGGAAATACCGATCGAAGAACGCGCGGACGAGCCCTTCGCGCGCGCGGCGGGCCTCCGTCGCCCACGTACGACGCGAAGATGCCGACCTGCGCCTCGGGGACGATGTACATCTCGGTGTGCATGTGCTGTGTATCGCCGCCGTGGCCGATCACGCGCACACCGTTGAACTCCTGCTCGTAGAAGCCGAGCGCCATTCCCGGGAGTCGCGGATCGTCGGCGAACGCGCGCTTGTGCATCAGCTCAGCTGTCTCCGGCTTGAGGATGCGTGCGCTGCCGTACTGCCCATTCTGCAGATGCGCGATCATGAAATGCGTCATCGAGAGCGCGGACATCGATCCCGATCCTGCGGGGCGGAAGCCGGCGACGTACTCGAACGGCTTTGGCACGAACGTGCCGTTCTCGTCGGCGTAGCCTACCACGCTGTATGGACGAAGCTCCGGCGGCGGCGGCTCCTGGAAGGTCGCGTACTGCATGTCGAGCGGCTCGAGGATGTTCCGCTTGATGTAGTCGTTGAATGGAACGCCGCTCACCTGCTCCACGATGAGTCCCGCGAGTGCGGCACCGTAATTCGAATACGACGACAGCTGGCCCGGCGGGCGCACTCGTGATGGTATGTGCTTGGCGAGCGTGGTGGCGATCGGCTCCACCTGCGACGAGTCCTCGACGATGAGGTAGCCGAGCGCGCCGTCCTCGAAGCCGGGCGTATGCGTCATGAGATCGCGGATGCGGATCGGCTTCCCGAACTTGTCCGGAATCTTGAAGGTCTTGAGGTACGAGTTGACGTCACCGTCGAGGCTGAGCTTCCCCTGCTCGACGAGCTGCATGACGGCGGTCCAGGTGAACAGCTTCGAGGTCGAGCCGATGCGGAAGAGACTCTTCGCGGGATCGACCGGGATGTTTTTCTCGATATTCTGATAGCCGTACCCCTTGGCGTAGAGCACGCGCCCGTTCTTGATGATCGCGACGACGGCGCCGGGGATCCGGAGCTGATCCATGTGCGCCTTCATGATGCCGTCGATGAAGTCGCCGAGTGCGGCGGTGTCGTCGAGTGCGGGGGTGCTGAGCGTCGCTGGCACGGTGGTGGTCGCGGCGGACGTACCTCCCTTCGCGCTCGATGCCTTGGGCGACCCCTCGGTCGGCGTCTGTGCTCGTGCGGACGCGGTTGACGTGAGTGCTGCGAGAGTCGCGAGCACGACGAGGCGCATGACGCGTGTGGGGGTGCGTCTCGGCTGAACCGCTGCCATTGGTCGCTCCGGTAAGGGGATCGACCTGTATACAACATCGGTATACCAAATCCCGCAAGAGGACGCGTGCGGGGGTGGACCAGGCGTGCCGCGCGGGTGGGCTAGAATGCGCGTCTTGCGGCGGCTCGCCGCGGGCGTGAGGCGGAGCGAGTCCCCGTCCCAGGAGCTCCAGCTCCCGCGCTCGCCGTGCTGCGCGATGATCCGCTCCAGCCGGCGCGCCGCGTTGTGCCAGTTCGCCTCGGCCGCGCGCTGCGCCGCGTCCGGGTCGCCTTTGGCGATGCTCGCGGCGATCGCCTCATGCTCCTTCACCGAGGCGGATAGCTCGTCCAGGAGCACCATGACGTAGAGGCGCGAGTACCGCTCGCTCTGCGGCTTGATCGCGCGATGGAGGGTGAGCAGCCGCGGTCCTACAACGCCCTCGACGTAGGTGCGGTGGAACTCGAGATCGAGCTCGAATACGCGCGACGCGTCCTCGTGCTTGCGCGACTCGGCCGCCATCTGGCGATTGAGATCGCGCAGCCGCGTCGCGAGCGCCTTGCGCCTGGCCGTGGGCAGAGAGGCGGCCATGCGGGCGGCGAGTCCCTCGAGGTGGCCCACGATATAGTAGACCTCCTCGCCGTCGTCGCGCGTGAGCGGCGCGACGATCAGCCGGCGCTCGCGTCCTTTGCCGGCCGAAGCGACAAAACCCTCCTGCTCGAGGCGGTGAAGCGCGCTGCGAACGGGGGTGCGGCTCAGCCCCAGGCGCTCTGCGATGACGCGCTCGGAGATGCGCGAGCCGGGCGGGAGCTGTCCCCAGACGATGACGCTGCGCAGATCCTGGTAGGCGCGCGAGACGTTGTCGAGGCGCTCGCCGCCACCAGGGGAGGCGGCGCGGCGGGTGCGGGTTTTGGCCGAGCGGGTAGACGTCGGGGGCACGGTCGCGGAGCATAGCCCTGACGGGGCGGGCGCGCAAGCGCGGGAGCGCTCACGGGTCGCGCGCGCGAACCGAGATTCGTGCGGGGCGGGATCGCGCTGGTGACGACGAGCCGATTTGGTAGACCGTTGTGGTATACGAAAGCGCGGCATATGTTGGACCCCCACCGGCTCGTGCCTCGATCCTCGCCTCTTCCGGAATCGCGTGCTCGACGATTCATCCAGCCCTCCCGCTTCACGCGCGCACGCCGATGCCGGCGCGCTCGCCGATGACCAGGCCGACATCGTCGTGCGCCCGATTACCGGACGCGCTGACGCTCAGGCGTGCGTCGCGATGCAGAAGGAGATCTGGGGACGCGACCACTCCGTGCCCGGATCCGTGCTCCAGGTCGTGGCGCGTGTGGGAGGGCTCGTCGCCGGTGCATTCGGCGCGGACGGGGAGCTGATGGGATTCGTGTTCGGGCTCCCGGCGCGCATCAATGGGGCCACCGTGCACTGGTCGCACGTGCTCGGGGTCCGTGAATCGGCGCGTAACGCGGGTGTCGGGCGGCTGCTCAAGGAGTTCCAGCGCTCCGAGCTCGCGCGACGCGGCGTGGCGCGGATGTACTGGACGTACGATCCGCTGGTCGCGAAGAACGCGCATCTCAATCTGAATCTGCTCGGCGCCCGCGTGGTCGAGTACGTGCGCGACATGTACGGCACCACGGCGAGCCCGCTGCACAACGGGCTTGCCACGGACCGCCTCGTCGTGGTGTGTGAGACCTCCGCTCCGCCGGCGCGCCCCGCGCACACGCGGGCGCGCGCGCTCGCGAACTGCCCCGTCCTCACACCCGCGCCGCACCAGGGAGACGTGCTCGCGTCCATGTCCGATGGGCAGCATCCGCACACGCTGCTGCTCGAGGTTCCGGCGGAGTTCCAGCAGCTCGCATCCCAATCGATCGATGCCGCGGCGCGCTGGCACGCAGCGACGCGCACGCACTTTGAGTTCGCGTTCGCGAACGGCTACGTGGTGAGCAGCCTGTATCGCGATCCGGTCACGTCGCGCGCGTTCTACGTGCTCGATCTTCCCAAATCCGAGGGCGCCGCATGACGGCAACTCCCGTGTCACGGGTTCAAGACGCGGCTCCGGTGACCGAGTTGCGCCGCACGCTCGGCCTCCTCGATCTGACCTTCATCGCGATCGGAACCGTGATCGGCTCCGGGATCTTCCTGGTGCCGGGCGTGGTGGTGCGCGAGACGGGGATACACACTGGGCCGGCGCTGCTCGTGTGGGTCGCGGCGGGGATTCTGTC
This sequence comes from uncultured Gemmatimonadaceae bacterium, assembly GCA_963792685.1. Classification (GTDB taxonomy): domain Bacteria; phylum Gemmatimonadota; class Gemmatimonadetes; order Gemmatimonadales; family Gemmatimonadaceae; genus FEN-1250. The sequence continues at coordinate 1,475,495 of CAWBWW010000001.1, forward strand.
GTACCTCGGGGCGCTGACGTACGCGGAGATGGGCGCGATGAAGCCCGATGCGGGTGGGCTGTACACGTACATCCGCGATGCGTTCGGCCCGCTCCCGGCCTTCCTCTATGGATGGACGAGCTTCTTCGTGATCGCGAGCGGCTCGATCGCAACGCTCGCGGTGGCATTCTCGGGGTACTTCTCGGAGTTCGCGCCGGTGGGCGGAATGGGTGCGAAGGTCATTTCGGTGGTCGTGATCGCGGTGATCGCGGCCATCAATGTGCGCGGGACGCGCAACAGCGCGACCATGCAGAACATCACGACCGGAGCGAAGGTGCTGGGACTCGTGGTGCTGAGCGTCGCGTTCATCGCGCTCGGACACACGTCGGTCGCGAGCACGATCGTCGGGCCCGACGCGTGGCCGGCATCGGTGACGGGGACGCTGCTCTCGGGCGTGGGGCTCGCGATGATCGGCGTGCTTTGGGCGTACGAGGGGTGGCAGTACGTCACCTTCTCCGCGGGCGAGACGCGCGATCCGCAGCGCACCTTCCCGCGCGCGATCTCGATCGCGACGGCGGCGCTCGTCGCTCTCTATCTGCTCGCGAACTTCGGGTATCTCGCCGCGCTCGGCCCGCAGGCGGTCGCAGCGAGCAATCGTGTCGCGGCAGATGCCGGGATCTCGGTGTTCGGCCCCGTGGCGGGGCGCATCGTCGGCGCGCTGATTCTCATTTCGATCTTCAGCGCGGCGAACGGCATCATGCTCACGGCGCCGCGCATGTACTTCGCGATGGCGCGCGACGGCGTGTTCTTCAAGCAGCTCGCGATCGTGCATCCCAGGCTCGGCACGCCGGCATTCGCGATCGTCGCGATCGCGATCTGGTCGGCGCTGCTGGCGAGCACGGGGACGTTCGAGCAGCTCCTCACGTACGTCGTGTTCACCGGGTGGATCTTCTACGGACTCGGCGCGCTGTCCGTGTTCGTGTACCGGAAGCGCGAGCCGAACACGCCGCGGCCGTATCGCGTGCCGGGGTATCCGATCACGCCCATCCTGTTCGTCGCGTCCGCGGGCGCGTTGGTCGTGAATACGCTCGTCACGCAGCCCAAGCTGGCCGCGGTGGGGCTTGTCGTCGTTCTCGTTGGCACGCCCGCGTTCTACGCCTGGCGCGCGAGCTCGCGCCGGCGTGCGATCCCTCTTCCAACCGCTTCGGAGCTTTGATGATGCGCACTCGCCTTCGCGAACTCGCCTTCGCGGCAGCCGCAACCGCTTTCGTGGCGGGCTGTGGCTCCTCGGCCTCGCACGGTGCGGGCGCCGCGCCTGCCCCGGCGGGCGATGCATACGACGTGATCATCGTGAACGGGCGCGTCGTGGACGGAAGCGGCAACGCGTGGTTCTACGGTGACGTCGCGCTTCGCGGCGACAAGATCGTACGCGTGGTGCGGCGCGGTCAGCTGGGCGACGCCCGCGCGACCAAGCGCATCGATGCGACGGGGATGGTGGTGTCGCCCGGATTCATCGACATCCAGGGGCAGTCCACCGAGCTCTTTCTGCGCGGCGACGGGCGTGACGTCGGGAAGCTGACGCAGGGCGTGACGACGGAAATTCTCGGCGAGGCGTATACCGTCGCGCCGGTGAGCGCGCTCACGATGGCGGACAATGCCACGGACACTGCCGCGGTCAAAATGCTCACGCCGTTCCGGGGGCCGCACGGCTTCGACGCATGGCTGCGCGCGATGCAGGCGCACGGCATCTCGCCCAACGTCGGCTCGTTCGTGGGCGCAAGCACGATTCGCGAGTACGCGATGGGGCTGCACATGGGCGCGGCGCCGGCCGCGCAGATGGACTCGATGCGCGCGGCGATGCGTCGCGGCATGGAGGACGGGGCGTTCGGGCTCGGGAGCGCGCTGATCTATCCCCCGGGGAACTACGCGAGCACGGAGGAGCTGATCGAGATCTCGAAGGCAATGTCGCCGTACGGTGGCGTGTACATCACGCACATGCGCTCCGAGGCCGACAGGTATCTCGAAGGGCTCGACGAGGCGATGCGCATCGGGCAGGAGGGGCACGTGCCCGTCGAGATCTATCACCTCAAGGCGGCCGGTAAGCGCAACTGGGGGAAGGCGGCGATCGCCGTCGCGAAGATCGATTCCGCGCGTGCAGCGGGGCTCGACATTCAGGCGAACATGTACCCGTACACCGCCGGCGGCACCGGCCTCGCCGCGTGTCTTCCGCCCTCGGCATCAGCCGACGGGAAGCTGTTCGTGAACCTGGCCGATTCCGCGAAGCGCGAGAAGATCCGCGACGACATCGCACACCCGAAGAGCTACGCGGAGAGCCTCTGTGAGCTCGCGACGCCCGAAGGCGTGCTGCTTACCGCATTCCAGAATCCGGCGAACAAGAAATGGGCGGGGCACCGCCTCTCCGAAGTCATGGCGGCGAGCGGGAAAGACTGGCAGAACGCCGTGATGGATCTGCTGCTGACGGAGCACTCGGACATCGGGACGATCTTCTTCCTCATGAGCGAGGACAACGTCGCGATGCAGCTCAAGCAGCCGTGGATCAAGATCGGCACGGACGCCGAGGGGCCGGATCCGGACAGCACGAAGGACTTCACGCATCCGCGTTCGTATGGGACGTATCCGCGCATCCTCGGCAAGTACGTGCGCGATGAGCACGTGCTGCCGCTCGAGGATGCGATCAGGAAGATGAGCGGCGCCGTCGCGGACCGGCTGCTCATTCGCGACCGTGGTCTGCTGCGCGAAGGGATGTACGCGGACGTCGTCGTATTCGATCCTGCCACGATTCAGGAGCACAGCACGTACGAGAATCCAAATCAGGGTTCGACTGGTGTGCGCGAAGTTTTCGTGAATGGCGTCGAAGTCATTCGCGATGGGCGGCACACCGGAGCAAAGCCGGGACGCGTGGTGCGCGGTCCCGGTTGGCATGCCACAGGGGGAAAGGAGCAGTGATCGGCAGTTACATCGTCAACAGGAGCAAGTGATGTCACACACATTAGGTCCGCGTTTGTCGCGGAAAGCACGAACGCCGTTCTCCGCGATTTGTATCGCCGTATCACTGCTACTCGGACTCTCCGGCGTTGCCGGTGCGCAGGCAGCATCGGGCGGAACGATCGTCGGCCGCGTGACTGACGCGGGCACGAAGCAGGGCGTCCTCGGAGCAACGGTGCAGGTGGATCAGTCGCGATTCGCGGCGATCACCAGCGAGGATGGCCGTTACCGGATAACCGGCGTGCCCGCGGGCCCGCACACTCTCATCGCACGGCGCATCGGCTACACGCAACGGCGTGTTCCGGTGACGGTGGCCGGCGATTCGGAGCTGACGGTCGACTTCTCACTCGAAGTCGCGACGACGTCGCTCGATCAGGTGATCGTCACCGGCACCGCGGGACCCGGCGAGCAGCGTCGCTCGCTTGGTAACGCCGTATCGGATATCGACGCCACGGATGCGCAAGAGAAGTCGAGGTCGCCGGAAGTGGGCGATCTGCTGCGCGGACGGGCGCCCGGCGTCACTGTCAACACGAACACCGGCCGACTCGGTGCGGGTCCGATCATCGAGATCCGCGGCATGTCCAGCCTCGGCCTCTCGAACATCCCGCTCCTCTATGTCGACGGCGTGCGCGTCGACAACGCCTCGTCCACCGGACCGGTGCAGATCGGATTCGGCAGCCAGAACGCGCAGGTCGCGAACCGGCTCAACGACATCAATCCCGAAGACATCGAGAGCATCGAGATCATCAAAGGACCGGCCGCTGCCACGATCTACGGCACCGAGGCTGCGAACGGCGTGATCCAGATCATCACGAAGAAGGGATCGGGAACGAAGGCGCAGTTCCGTATGACGGTGCAGGGTGGCGCGATCTACTTCCGCAATCCCGAAGGCCGGCTCCCCACGAACGTGGTTCCGAATGGCACGGGCGGATTTGATCTGTGGAACGGCATCACGGCCGAGGAGGACAGCGGTCACGCCGTGTTCAACACCGGCTCGGATCAGCTCTACAACCTGGCGCTCTCGGGTGGAGGGCCGGCAGTCAACTACTATCTGTCGGGCACCTACCAGGACGACAAGGGCGTCGAGCCGAACAACTCGTCGCGGCAATTCAGCGCGCACGCGAACGTGAACGTCGCCGCCGATCCGAAGCTCGACATCGGCACGAGCCTCAACTTCGTTCGCCTCACGAATCACCTCGGCGTCGACGGCGGCGTCTCGGCGATGCTGGGCGCGGAGCTCGGACACATCGACATCTTCCCCGGCGGACGCGGATTCTTCCCGAATCAGCCGCCGGAGATTCCGCAGACGCTGTACGACAACGCGGACTTCATCAATCGTTTCACGGGAAGCGTGACGTTCAATCATCGTCCGCTCGACTGGCTGAGTCACCGGCTAATCGTTGGACTCGACTTCACGAGCGAGAACGGCCAGTCGCTCGAGCGCTTCGCTCCGCCGAATCTGGCGGCGCTGCTCTCGCCGCTCAGCGCGGCCGGAGAGATCGCGCAGGTGCTCCGCCAGAACACGGTGGTCACGGCCGATTACAGCGCGACGGCGAAGTTCAATCTCACGCACTCCCTGGTATCGTCCACGTCGGTGGGCGGCCAGTTCTATCGTGTCCAGCAGGACACCGCGTTCCTTGGCGGACAGGGCTTCCCCGGTCCCGGGCTCGAGGCGATCTCGGCGACCGCGACGCCGCTCCCCACCGCGCAGGATCAGATCATCAACACGACGGTCGGTGGCTACGCGCAGGAGCAGTTTGCGTGGAATGACCGACTCTTCCTCACCGGTGCGCTGCGCGTCGACAACAACAGCGCATTCGGTGAGAACTTCAAGTGGATCACGTATCCGAAGGTGAGCGGGTCGTGGGTGGTGAGCGACGAGCCGTTCTGGCACTCGAACATCGTCAACTCGCTGCACCTCCGCGCCGCGTACGGTGAATCAGGGCGTGCGCCGAACGTGTTCGCCGCGCTCCGCACGTATCTCCCGATCCAGGGAGCGGGCGGGCTCAACGCGATCACCGCTGGTGCAATCGGCAACCCTGGGCTGCAGCCGGAGCGCGGAAAGGAAGTGGAGCTCGGCTTCGATGCGCAGATCTACAAGCGTCTCTCGCTTGACTTCACCTACTATAACAAGCACACGCACGACGAGATCGTGGCGCAGCCAGTGGCGCCGTCCACCGGATTCCCTGGCGTGCAGTACGCGAACATCGGACAGGTGAACAACAGCGGCGTCGAGCTCCAGGCAACGCTGCAGGCGATCACACGCCCGAACTTCGGCTGGACGATCACCGGCAACATTGGCACTGCGCACAACAAGATCGTCTCGCTCGGCGCTCTGTCGACGGTGATCGGCCCCGGCCAGCAGAACGTCGTCGGTTATTCGATCTCCAGCTACTTCGCAAAGAAGGTCGTGTCCGCGGATCGCGATCCGACAACAGGAAAGGCGATCAACGTCCTCTGCGACGGCGGCCCCGGCGGCAGTGGTCCGGTGGATTGTGCAACGGCGCCATTCGTGTACGTCGGCCAGCCGACGCCAACCGTCACCGGTGCGATCGGCAACACGTTCACCTTCGGCAAGCACTTCCGCCTGTATGCCCTAGTGGACTTCAAGCACGGCAATCGCCTCTACAACGCGATCGAAGAGCTTCGCTGCGCAGGCGAGATCGGCATTGGGCTGTGCGACGCGGATTATCATCCGAACAAGTATCCGATCCGCTACATCGCCGAGACGAATGCTGCGCTCGCGATCACGGGTGGCAATGACGAGTTCATTCAGGACGCGTCGTTCGCGAAGCTCCGCGAGATCTCGCTCACGTACTCGCTCCCCGAGCGGTTCATTCCCGGCGTGAACACGGCGTCGATCACGCTCGCCGCACGCGAGCTGCACACGTGGACGAGCTATCGCGGTCCGGACCCGGAGGTCAACATCAACTCGAACGGTGGAGTGGCCGGAACGTACTTCGATCAGGGCATTCTTCCGCCGCTCAGCCGCTTCACGGCCAGTCTCAACATCACCTTCTGACCCATGCGAAACTCACCCTGGGGAAGGAATTCCTATATGACGTCTCACACGCAACGCAGGCTGAGCGGCCGGGCGGCAGCGTACCTCACCGCGACGGTGCTGTGTACCACGCTGTCGGTACTCGGATGCAGCGATCTCACGACGCTCAAACAGCAGAACCCGAGTCAGCTCTCGGGCAAGACGGTATTCAAGCCGGAGAACGCGCAGCTGATCGTGAACGGCGCGGTCGCGGACTTCCAGTGCGCGTACGGCAAGTATGCGCTCGCCACTGCGCTGTTCACCGACGAGCTCACGGCCGCCATCGCATCCACGCCGGATTTCGAGGTGGACAGCAGAAACGTGCCGTCAAACAATTTTTACGGAACGAGCACGTGTGAGAACGTGCAGTTTCCGGGCGTCTACACACCGCTTTCGGTCGCGCGCGCGGCGGGCGACACGGCGGTGGCGGCGCTCGAAGGATGGACTGACGCGCAGGTGCCGAACCGCTCGCTCTTGATCGCGCAGGCCGCCATCTCGGCCGGATACAGCATCACACTGCTTGGCGAAGGAATGTGCTCCGCTGCGATCAACCTCGGCCCGGAGCTCACGCCGGCGCAGCTCTTCGCGCTCGCCGTCTCGCGCTTCGACACGGCAGTGGACGCCGCGACGCGCTCGACCGATGCAACGACGCTCGCTCTCGCCTACCTCGGGCGTGCGCGGGCGAAGTTGAACGCCGGAGATCTTGCGGGCGCCGCGGCCGACGCGGCGCAGGTCCCCGATGGATTCGAGTACGATGTGTCCGCTGACGCGATCAACGCGCGTCGTCAGAATCCAATCTGGAGCGCGACGAAGTCGAACTTCTACATGTCGGTGGAACAGTCGTACGAGATCCTGTACAACAGCACCCACGATCCGCGAATTGCGGTCACCAATACCGGCGCGGTAGCCACGGCCGGCGACACCGTCATCTTCGCCAACAAGGCATCGTCGGCGACGGATCCGATCGCCATCGCCAAGTGGTCCGAGGCGCAGCTCATCATCGCCGAAAACGACGAGGCGAACAACAACCTCACCGCGGCGATTGCCATCATCAACACGCTGCAAAGTCGTGCTGGGCAGCCTGCCTATTCGGGGCCGGCGACGCAGGCCGCCGTTCTCGCGCAGATCGTGGAAGAGCGTCGCCGCGAGTTCTTCCTCGAGGGTCACCGCATGGGCGATCTGCGCAGGTACAACCTGCCGTTCACGCCCGCCGCGGGCTCGCCGTACGCTTTCGGCGGAACCTACGGAAACCAGACCTGCTTCCCGCTTCCGGACGTCGAACGAATAAACAATCCGAACATCGGCGGCACGGGTTGATCCAATCGATCCTCGGCGCCTCCGGAAAATCGGAGGCGCCGTTGCATTCGAGCTCCACTCAATTCACTATACCGTATTTCTGTCAGGAGAACGATCGTGCGCATCCGTCACCTGCTCGTAACGTCACTGCTCCTCGTTGCTGCGAATGCTCCGCTCACCGCGCAAGGCACTCGCCTGCTGCGTCGCCCAACGGTGAGCAAGGACAACATCGCCTTCGAGTACGGCGGCGACCTCTGGGTCGTGCCTCGCGCCGGCGGCAGCGCGCGCAGGCTCACGAGCACGCCATCCGAGGAGACGGATCCGCACTTCTCACCGGACGGTGAATACCTCGCGTACACCGCGACCGTTTCGGGGAACACCGATGTCTACGTCGTGCCCACGAGAGGCGGAGATCCGAAGCGCCTGACGTGGCATCCGGGCGTCGACTTCGTGCGCGGTTGGACACCCGATGGCAAGCGCATCGTCTTCGGCTCGAGCCGCGGAACGTTGCCGACGCCCGGCGCAAACTCGTTCTTCCGGCTGTGGACCGTGTCGCTCGACGGCGGTATGCCCGAGATGCTGCCAGCACCGCGCGCGTTCGCGGGCACGTACGCGCCTGATGCAAGGCACCTCGCCTACCAGGCCGTGAGCATCCGAGATGTTCGCGGGACCGTGGGCGGCGAATCAGAGCAGCCAGTGGCGGCGCTATCGCGGAGGACGCACGCAGCCCATTCGCATGCTCGACCTCGCGACGCTCGCCGAAGAGAAGCTGCCGTGGACGAACAGCAACGACACTGATCCCATGTGGGTCGGCAACACCGTCTACTTCCTCTCCGATCGCGATCGCACGGTCAACCTCTACGCGTATGACGCCGGCACGAAGGCGCTCACGCAGCTCACGCATCACAATGACTTCGACATCGCGGCCGCGAGCGCGGGCTTGGATGCGATCGTGTACGAGCAGGCGGGCTACGTGCATCTGCTCGATCCAAAGACGGGGCAGTCGCACCAGGTGAACATTGATGTGGTCGGCGATTTTCCCTGGGCGCGTCCACAGATGAAGCGTGTCGCCTCGCTCATCGGCAACGCGACAATCTCGCCCACCGGCACGCGCGCCGCATTCGAGGCCCGCGGCGACATCTTCACAATGGCTGCGCAGGATGGCAGCTACCGCAATCTCACGCAGAGCTCGGGCGCGCACGATCGCGATCCGGCGTGGTCGCCCGATGGCAGGCAAGTCGCATGGTTCTCCGATGAAAGCGGCGAGTTTCAACTCATGATCGGCGAGCAGACGGGCGCGTCGAAGCCACGGGCGATCGCGTTTCCGACGAGCGCGTACTACGCGAGTCCCGTGTGGTCGCCGAACGCGCAGCACATGCTGTTCAGGGACAGCGACGCGCAGCTTTGGACGCTCGCAGTGTCCACGGGGCGCTTCACCAAGATCGATGGCGACTGGTACGACGATCCACAGCGCGGCTTCGATGCCGCGTGGTCCCCGGACTCGCGTTGGGTCGTGTACTCGAAGTCGCAGCCCAGCCACATGCGCGCGATATTCCTGTACTCGATGGCAACGGGCAAGAGCGTGCAGATCACCGACGCGCTAGCCGACGCGATCTCTCCCGCATTCGACGCGAGCGGCAAGTATCTCTACTTCCTCGCGAGCACCAACTACGCGCAGAAGAGCGGCTGGCTCGATATGAGCTCGCAGGAGCACTTCGTGCGGCGCGACGCCTACCTCGTCGTGTTGAGCAAGGACGAGCCCTCGCCCTTCCTGCCCAGTCTTTCGGACGAAGCGGGACGCGAGCTCGCGTCGCAAGACTCGACGCCTGGGAAGCCGGCGCGCGCCGCCGCGCCGGGCAGGCGCACGGCGGCACCGCGCCTGGACACCGCGAGCACCACGCGCATCGATGTGGACGGCATCCAGCAGCGCGTCCTTCCGCTCGCCGTTCCGGCCGGCGATTACGCCAATCTCGTACCCGGGAGCGCGGGCACGTTCTTCTTCACCGAGACACCGTTCCCGTCGCCGCCGGGCGGAGCGGCATACAAGCTCTGGCAGTATCGACTCGCGGAGAAGCGATCGAGGACGTTCGTCGATGGCATCATCGCGTACGCCGTTTCGGCGGACTCCAAGAAGATGCTATTCGGTACGCCCGACAATCACTGGAGCATTGTGGGCGCGGACGAACCGCCGAAAGCCGGCGATGGCGCGCTGCCCGTGGACGCGCTCGAAACGCTCGTCGACCCGAAGGCGGAGTGGGCCGAGATCTTCCGGGAGTCGTGGCGCACGCAGCGACAGTTCTTCTACGATGCCAAGATGCACGGCAACGACTGGCAGGCGATTTACGACAAGTACCTCCCGCTTGCGAAGGCGGCGCAGCATCGCGCGGATCTCGCCTATCTCCTCGCGAGCGTCGGCGGCGAGCTGACGGTCGGACACTCTTACATAGAAGGCGAAGGCGATGTGCCGGACACGGCGCACACCTCCGTGGGGCTGCTCGGCGCCGATTTCGCGGCCGAGAACGGGCGTTATCGCATTCAAGCGGATCTTCAATGCGGGGAGCTGGAATCCGCATCTCCGAGGCGCCGCTCAGCGTTCCGGGAATCAAGGTAGCGGAAGGCGACTACATCCTGGATGTGAACGGGCGGTCGGTGAGTGCGCCGCAGAATCTCTACAGCTTTTTCGAGGGCACGGCCGGCAAGTTGACGAGCGTGCGCGTGAACAGCGACGCCGACAATGGAGGGCTCATGGGTCATCACCGTCAAGCCGATCGGCGACGATGACGCACTCCGCACGCAAGCATGGATCGACGACAATCGCCATCTCGTGGACAAGCTCTCGGGAGGTAAGCTCGCGTACGTGTGGCTGCCCAACACTGCGGGTGGCGGGTACACTGCTTTCAACCGCTACTACTTCGCGCAGCAGGACAAACAGGGCGCGATCATCGACGAGCGCTACAATCAGGGCGGTGAGGTTGCCGACTATATCATCCAGCAGCTCAGCCGGGAGCTGGCGGGCTACTTCGCAGAGCGTGCGGGGAAACCGGTGACGATGCCGATGGCGGGAATCTTCGGGCCGAAGGTGATGGTGATCAACGAGTCCGCGGGGTCGGGGGGCGACGCGCTTCCCTACTATTTCCATGCGGCGAAGGTAGGAGTCCTCGTCGGCAAGCGCACTTGGGGCGGCCTCGTAGGCACGCTCGGCGTGCCCGCAGCAATCGATAATGGAGGCATCACGGCGCCGGACCTCGCCTTCTATGATCTCAATGGAAAGTGGGCGGTCGAGAACGAAGGCGTCGCGCCGGATATCGAGGTCGAGAACACACCCGCGGACATGATGCATGGGCACGATGCGCAGCTCGAGCGGGCAGTCGAGGAAGCGCTCAAGATGCTCCAGCAGCATCCGGTCATGCCGGTTGCTCGCCCCGCACCCATCAACCGCGTGACGCAATGATGATTATGAAGAATTCGACAGCGCGCGCAACGCGCGCTGGCAGCGCGATGCTCGCCCTGGCGTGCGCCGCGATGCCAGTGATGGCCTCCGCGCAGCAGGCCCCCGATCTCGCGGGATTCGACAAGTACGTCGCGAAGGCCGCGCGCGACTGGAAGGTGCCCGGGATGGCAGTCGCCATCGTGCAGGGCGATTCGCTCGTGTTCGCGAAAGGCTACGGGGTGCTGGAGAACGGAAAGCCCGCGCCCGCGAACGAGCACACGCGATTCGCCATCGGCTCCACGACCAAGGCAATGACCGTCGCCTCGCTCGCGATGCTCGTGGACGAGGGGAAGCTCAAGTGGGACGACCGCGTCATCGACTACTTCCCGGACTTCCAGCTCTACGACGCGTACGCGACGCGCGAGCTCACCGTGCGCGACCTGCTCACGCATCGCACTGGGCTTCCGAGCACGGATCTCTTGTGGGCGTTCCCCGAGAACGACTACACGCCGGCGGAGATGATGCACCGGTTGCGCTACGTGAAGCCGATCTCGTCGTTCCGCACGCAGTGGGAATACCAGAACAACATGTACGGGATCGCCGGTGAGCTGGTGGCAAAGATCTCCGGCATGCCGTGGGACAAGTTCATCCAGACCCACATCTTCGACCCGCTCGGCATGACCGAGTCGATCCCGCTCGTCGCGGGGATCGCCGGCAAGCCGAACGTCGCGATCCCGCATGGGCTCGTGCACGACACGGTGAAGGTGATTCCGCTGCGTACGACGGATGCGATCGCGCCCGCTGGGTCAGTGTGGTCGAGCGTGTCCGACATGTCCAAGTGGATGCGTTTCATCCTCGACAGCGGTCGCGTGGGCAACAAGCGCCTCATTCAGGCGGCGACGTTCCGCGAGATCGTCGCGCCGCAGATGCGCGCGCCGATGGCGCAGTACCCGGCGCTCGCGCTCGCGCAGCCACACTTCTTCAGCTATGCGCTCGGCTGGTTCGTGCAGGACTACCATGGTGAGGTCGTGTGGATGCACACCGGCAGCATCGATGGCATGTGCGCGATCATCGGGCTTCTCCCCGAGCGGCACATGGGCGTGTACATCCTCGAGAACATCGATCACGCCGAGCTGCGGCACGCGCTCATGTACAAGGCGTTTGACATGTACCGCGCCTCCGGGCGCGCGCCATCGCGTGACTGGAGCGCCGATCTCAAGGCTCACTTTGATTCGCTCCACGCCGCAGCGCACGCCGCAGCATCGGCGGCCGAAGCCGCCGCGAAGGCGAAGGGGGGCGGCGCGCAGCCGTCCTTGCCGCTCGAGCGCTACACCGGTAGCTATGTCGACTCCACGTACGGTACCATCAAGGTGACGCTCGCCAACGGCGCGCTTCATGGTCGATTCGTGAAGTACGACTTCGGTGAGCTCAAGCACGGAGAGTTCGAGACGTTCCGCAGCGTGAAGAATGATCCGCTCGAGGGAGTCACCGAGCTGACGTTCATTCCCGATGGCAACGGCAACGTCTCCGCCGTACAGGCATTCGGCGTCACATTCGATCGATCAACCAGCGGGAGCAAGGAAGAATGATTCTGTCGTCCGTCATCTCCACCGGTGCTCACATGCGCGCGCGCATACTCGTGGCGGCGCTGCTCACATCCGCAGGCGTCGTCGCCGTGTCCCCAGCGATGGCGCAGACGCGCATGCTGCGCTCACCGAGTGCGAGCGCGACGGACATCACGTTCACGTATGCGAACAACGTGTGGATCGTGCCGCGTGCAGGCGGTTCCGCGCGGCGGCTCACGAGCTTTGGCGGGCAAACGCAGAATCCGTATCTGTCGCCGGACGGGAAGTGGGTGGCGTTCAGCGCCGAATACAGCGGCAACACCAACGTGTACGTGGTTCCTGCGGAAGGCGGGCAGCCCAAGCGATTGACGTGGCACCCCGGCGAAGATCTCGTGCAGGGATGGACGCCAGACGGGAAGCGCATCGTGTTCTCCTCGGGACGCGACAACGCGCCGTCGGGGTCGCCGCGCTTCTTCACGGTGCCGGTGGAGGGTGGGATCGAGATCGCCATGCCGATGCCGCGCGCGAACCAGGGGAAGATCTCCCCCGACGGCAAACGTGTCGCCTACCGCATGAACATCTCGTGGGATGAGGAGCGACGGAACTATCGCGGCGGACAGAATCGGCCGATCTGGATTCTCGATCTCGCGACGATGAATCTCGAGACCGTGCCGTGGACCAACTCGAAGGAGATGGATCCCGTCTGGATCGGCGACATGGTCTACTTCCTCTCCGATCGCGACGGCGTGATGAACGTCTGGTCGTACGACTCGCATTCGAAAGCGGTCGCACAGGTCACGAAGTTCACGGGGCTCGATGTGAAGACGCTCGACGCCGGCGGTGGCGTGCTCGTGTTCGAAGAGGCCGGCTACGTGCACGAGCTCGATCCGAAGGATGGGAAGGAGCACATCGTCAACATCGCGGTGAACGGCGACTTCCCGTGGATGATGGCCGACTGGAAGGATGTCACGCAGAGCATGACGAATCTCGCGCTCTCCGAGACGGGGCAGCGCGCCGCCGTCGAGGCGCGCGGCGACGTCTTCACGATCCCGGCGAAGAAGGGCGACGTCCGCAACCTCACCAACTCGAGCGCCTCAGCGGAGCACAACCCGGCGTGGTCGCCCGACGGCAACTTCGTCTCGTACTTCAGCGACAAGTCCGGCGAGTACCAGCTCGAGATCGCGCCGCAGGATGGACTCGGCAAGGTGCGAGAGATCGCGCTTCCGGAGCATGGCCAGTACTACACGCCGTCGTGGTCTCCCGATGGCAAGCGTATCGTCTTCCACGACACGGATCTTCGTCTGTGGGTGCTGGACGTCGCTTCCGGAAAGGCGAAGGTCATCGATCACGACAGCTACATGGTACCGGAACGCTCGCTCAATCCGGTGTGGAGCCCCGACAGCAAGTGGCTCGCATACTCGAAGCGGCTGCCGTCGTACTTCCATGCGATCTTCGTGCAGAACGTCGAGACGGGACAGACCGAGCAGATCACGGACGGCTTCGCGGATGCGACGTGGCCCGCCTGGGACGAGAGTGGCAAGTATCTCTGGTTCCTTGCGTCAACGAATTTCGGGATCAACTCGGCGTGGCTGGACATGTCGCAGTACGGCCATCAGCAGACGAGCGCGCTCTATCTCACGGTGCTGGCGAAGAACGAGCCGTCGCCCGTGCTTCCGGAAAGCGACGAGGAGCGCGCGGCGCGCCAGGGGCTCCCGCCCGGCACCGACACGACGCGCAAGCGCACGCGCAGCGACAGCGTGTCCAAGCCGCGCGCGGATACGTCGAAGGTGCAGCTCCAGGCATCGACGAAGGTGCGAATCGACTTCGATGGACTGAAGCAGCGCACGATCTCGATCCCCGGCATCGCGCTTCGCAACTACACGCGCCTTCGCTCGGGACTTCCGGGCACCGTGTTCTTCGTGGAGCAGGTTCCAGCGACGGGGACTGGCGCCGATTCGGCCGTGGCCGGCACGCTGCATCGCTATCAGCTCACGGATCGCAAAGCGGTGCAGTTCGCGCAGAACGTGTCGGACTTCGTGCTGAGCGGCGACGGACATTCGCTGCTCTACAAGGCCGAAGGATCGATGCAGGGACTCTATCTCGTCCCGTCGGACAGGGATCCGACGCCGCCGCCAGCGCCACCGCAGGGGAAGCTCAACGCGCAGCTCCGCTCGTACGTCGATCCCAAGGCGGAGTTCAAGCAGATGTTCGAGGAGGCGTGGCGCATCCAGCGCGACTACCTCTACGTGAAGAACATGCAGGGCTCCGACTGGAATCGCGTGCACACGACGTATGGTGCGCTCGTTCCCTTCGTCGCGCATCGCGCGGATCTCAGCTATCTGCTCGACGAAATGCAGTCTGAGCTCGCGGTGGGACACTCGTTCGTCTTCGGTGGTGACATGCCGCCCGTTCCCACATCCACCACCGGCATGCTCGGCGCCGACTTCACGGTGAGCGACGGTCGGTACCGGATCACGCGCATCTTCACCGGCGAGAGCTGGAATCCCGATCTGCGCGCGCCGCTCGCCGCGCCCGGCGTAGACGTGCACGAGGGCGACTACGTGCTCGCGGTGAACGGCGTGCAGCTTCGCGCGCCTGACGATCTGTTCCGTCTGCTCGATGGCACCGCAGACAGGCAGACCGTCATAACCGTGAACTCGAAGCCAGTTGAAGCAGGGGCGCGCAACGTCACCGTGATGCCGGTGTCCACCGAGCGCGGGCTGCGCGCCCGCGCGTGGATCGAGCATAATCGCCACGTCGTCGACTCGCTGTCTCACGGACAGCTCGCGTACGTCTATCTCCCGAACACGGCAAACGGCGGCTACAGCAGCTTCAATCGCGATTTCTTCGCGCAGCAGGACCGCTCGGGTGTCATCCTCGACGAGCGCTACAACAGCGGCGGCTTCGTCGCTGACTACATCATCGACTTTCTGCAGCGCGACTTCGACGGCTACTTCAACAATCCCGCCGGCAACCACCAGCTCTCGACCTCACCAATGGCGGGGATCTGGGGACCCAAGGTGATGCTGATCAACGAAATGGCCGGCTCGGGCGGCGACGCGATGCCGTACATGTTCAAGTCGCGCAAAGTCGGACCACTCGTGGGCGAGCGCACCTGGGGCGGGCTCGTCGGAATCTGGGACGCGCCGCCGCTCGCCGATGGCGGCGCGATCACCGCGCCGCGCGGGGGCTTCATCTCGCGCGAAGGGAAGTGGGCGGTCGAGAACGAGGGCGTGACGCCGGACATCGAGGTTGAGAATCTCCCGAAGGATGCGGCAGCGGGACACGACGCGCAGCTCGAGCGCGCCGTGCAGGAAGCGATGCGCA
The DNA here is from genome assembly GCA_963792685.1 of uncultured Gemmatimonadaceae bacterium. Lineage (GTDB taxonomy): Bacteria > Gemmatimonadota > Gemmatimonadetes > Gemmatimonadales > Gemmatimonadaceae > FEN-1250. The sequence goes on from CAWBWW010000001.1 coordinate 1,491,138, forward strand.
TGATGAAGGAGAAACCGGTGGTACGTCTGACCAAGGAGCCGCCGCCGCCAACGTGGGGCAAGCGCGTGGTGCCGTTGCAATGATGTACGATCGGGACGAGACGCCGACCACGCAGCTGCAGCTGCGCCGCATTGCGCGCATCCTGCTCGGCGGCGCGATCGCGCTGGCAGCGGCGGCATCGCTCGCCAGCGCGCAGCCGCCGTCGCGCAAAGGGCTCAAGGTCTACATCTCGGCGGACATGGAGGGAGTGGCCGGATCGGTGACTGCCGACCAGCTGCTACCCACAGGATTCGAGTACGATCGCTTCCGCGGCTACATGACGGACGAGGTGCTAGCCGCCATCGCCGGCGCGCGCGACGCCGGCGCAACGACGTTCGTCGTGAGCGACTCGCATGGAAACGGGGAGAATCTCATCCTCGATCGCTTCCCCGCAGACGTCACGGTCATCCGCTCGTGGCCGCGACCGCTCGGCATGATGGAGGGGATCGACTCCACATTCGACGCCGTGATCTTCATCGGCTATCACGCATCGACGACGAACACCGCCGGCGTGCGCGCGCACACGCTCTCGAGTGCGCTCCTCACCGAAGTCGCGCTCAACGGTGTCGCAATGCCGGAGTCGGGAATCAGTGCCTCCGTGGCGGGCGCGTTTCGCGTGCCCGTGGTAATGATCTCCGGCGACAATGTGGCGGTGGCCGAGGCGCAGCGGCTGATCGGGCCGATCTCGGGTGCGGTGGTGAAGCGCGCGATCAGCTTTGAAGCGACCGCGACGATGACACCCGCGGCTGCGCAGACGCTGATTCGCCAGACGGCGCGCGAGGCGGTGGGTCGGAGGGGCGAGCTCAGGCCGTTCGTGCAGAAGACGCCCGTGCAGCTCGACGTCACGTTCAAGAACTACAAGCCGGCAGAGCTCATGACCTATCTGCCGAACGTCACACGCACGACGTCGCATGGCATCCGCTTCGTCGCGCGCGACATGGTGGAGCTATCGCGCTTTCTGGAGTTCGTCACCTCGTACGAGCCGTCGCTGGCGCCGTAGTCAGGGCATTTCACTTTCGTCCGGAAAAAAATGGATAGATCGATCGGTCGCCTCGCGGTGGCCGTCGGCCGTCGTCGCCACGCTCGGCGCAGGAAGCACACGTGCGGCCAGTGGCTCGACCGCGAGAGCGCGCAACCGTGCACCGGCGAGCCCCGAGTGGCGCGACTCGATCCGGCTGCTCAACGAGCAGCACTTCAAGCACACGGCGTGGGGCACGTCGCACTCGGTTCGCGACTACGAGATAGGGAAGTGGCTCGCAGCCACCGATCACCTCACGTACAACGACGATGTGCTGTTCGCTGCGTCGTATCTCCACGACATCGCGGGGTTCGCGCCGTGGGAGAAGCAGGGCGTCGATCATCAGGATCGCGGCGCCGAGCTGATGGATTCGATTCTCACCGGATATCATTTTCCGGCGGAGAAGATCGAGAAGGTGAAGGCCGCGATTCGCACGCACATGCCCGACCGTGCGCCCGGCGCATCCGTCGAATCGCAGCTTCTGCACGATGCCGACGGTCTCGACTGGCTCGGGGCCATTGGCATCGCGCGAGATATGTCGATCGTGGATGCGAACGGAGGCGAGCCCGGCTACGCGTGGGCGCTCAAGCGTCTTACCGACGATTCGGCAAAGGTGCCCGGTTTGCTCGTGACCAAAGCAGCGAAGCGGGAGGCGCAGCGACGGCTGGCCATCACGCGCGCATTCCTCAAGGATCTCGATAGCGAGACAAAGGTGCCCGGTGAGATTTGACCTCGTACTCGTAGCGGGGGCGGCGCTCGCCGCCACCGGAGCCGCGATCGCGCCGCATGCCGCGCATGCGACGCACGGCACTGCGCCCTCACGTGTTGCGGCGCAGGACAGCTCGGCGCCCAAGCCTTCGTTCGAGAAGAAGGAAGTGCAGATCGCGATGCGCGACGGCGCGCATCTGCACACGCTGATCTTCACGCCCAAGCGCGCTGCCGGCGATCTGCCGATTCTGATCAGCCGGACGCCGTACGGTATCGAGGGAATGGATCAGGCGCTCGCGAGTCCCTCGCTCAAGTACCTCGAGCGCGACGGCTACATCTTCGTTTTCCAGGACATTCGCGGGCGCTTCACGTCCGAGGGCCAGTTCGTGATGCTGCGCCCGATGCGCGACAAGTCCAAGTCCAAGGCGATCGACGAGAGCACCGGACGCGTACGACACGATCGACTGGCTGATCAAGAACGTGCCGCACAACAACGGCCGCGTCGGCATGCTGGGCACGTCGTACCCTGGTTGGCTCACCGTGATGGCGATGCTCGATCCGCATCCGGCGCTCAAGGCGGTGTCTCCGCGCGCGTCGCCAGCCGACATGTTCATCGGCGACGACTTCCATCACAACGGCGCGTTCCGGCTGAGCTACGGCTTCGAGTACGCGACGATGATGGAGACCACCAAGGGGATGTCCGCGTTCAAGTTCGATCAGCCGGACACGTACGACTGGTATCTCAAGCTCGGATCGCTCGCGCACGTGAATGAGCGGCTGCAGGGAAAGATTCCGAGCTGGAACGACTTCGCGACGCATCCCGACTACGATGGCTTTTGGCAGCCGTCAGGCTGTAGCGCCATATCTCGATCGCGTGAAGGTGCCGACGCTCAACGTCGCCGGCTGGTGGGATCAGGAGGATTTCTTCGGGCCGATCAAGATCTACGAGACGCTCGAGCCGCACGACAAGCAGCACCTGAACTATCTCGTCGTCGGCCCGTGGAATCATGGCGGATGGAACGCACGACAGCGGCGAGCACCTGGGCGCGATCCACTTCGGATCGCCGGCGTCGGATGATTTTCGCAGGGGGATCGAGGCGCCGTGGTTCGCGTACTGGCTGCAAGGACAAGGGGAAGCTCGAGCTCTCGGAGGCGACCACCTTCGAGGCCGGATCGAACCGGTGGAAGTCGCGCGGGAGCTGGCCTCCGCGCATCGGCGTGATCGACCGGCAGCTCTACTTCCGCGCGGACAGCGCGCTCGACTTCGCACCGCAGCACGATTCATCCGGCGGCGTGTCGGACTCCTACGTGTCAAATCCAGCCAGCCCTGTTCCGTATCGCGCGCGGCCGATTCTCCCGACGTACGGTGAGGGCTCCACGTGGTCGCGCTGGCTCGTCGACGATCAGCGATTCCTGAAGGGGCGCCACGATGTGCTCTCGTAGGCGACGCCGCCGCTCACGAGCGACGTCGTCGTGGCCGGGGAAGATCGCCGCACATCTCTTCGCGTCGACCACGGGCAGCGATGGCGACTGGATCGTGAAGCTCATCGACGTGTATCCGGAGCAGAATCGTCCTGACCCGACGCTGAACGGCTACGAGCTGATGGTCGCGAACGATGTGCTGCGCGGGCGATTCCGTCATGGCTTCGACGACCCCGGAGCGCATCGTGCCGAATCACGTCGACGAGTACGTGATCGACCTGCACACGCAGGACTATCGCTTCCTCAAGGGACATCGAATCATGGTGCAGGTGCAGAGCACCTGGTTCCCGCTCATCGACAGGAATCCGCAGACGTACGTGCCGAACATTTTCGAGGCGAAGGATTCGGACTTCAAGGCCGCGACGGTGAGCATCTTCCACTCACCGAAGTTCGACTCGTACGTGCTGCTTCCCGTCGAGACCGCCGCGCCGGCGCCCGCTGCAGGCACCGGGCGGCGGTGATGAGCCCCGATCAGGTGGCGGCGTAACCGGCGGGCGCTGAGGAACTCGTCGCAGGTATCGCGTCGGCCGCCTCGACCGGCGGCCGGCGCATCCAGAACAGAACGCCCGTGATGGCCGCGGTGAGTGCGAGCACTGCGCCGAACTCGCTGAGCAGATACTTCGTGATGCCGGTGTCCACCGTCACGCGATCGAAGAATCCCTGAATGAAGAGATTGTGGCTCGCGTGGAGCAGCGCGCATGGCCACACGCTACCCGAGCGGAGCCTGAGCCAGGCGAGCGGGAAGCTGATGCCGATCACCATCACCATGAAGCACAGGATCGAGTACCACGTTGGCGTGCCGCCGTTGTAGTCCGCGCCGATGATCAGTGGCGTGTGCCACGACGCCCAGATCACGCCGCTCACGAGTGCCGTCGTCGTGAACGAATATCGCTCGGCCAATTTCGGCACGAGGAAGCCGCGCCACCCGAGCTCTTCGCCCGTTGCGGAGAGGAGTGATTGCAGAAGGCCCAGGACCAGGAAGGTCAGCGCGCTGTACTTGGCGCGGCTGAGGTCCACACCGCCGAAGTGGAGGAGCCAGACGAGGCCGTAGGCGCAGGTGGCATACGCGATTGGCAGCGCGTAGCCCGCGAGCTCGTAGCGCGCGGGGCCGAGCTTCCATCCTTCGCCGCGTACGTTCCGCTGGAAGATCAGCCGCGTGATGAGCGCCGCTGTGCCCGGGCTCCACATCAGCAGGAAAACGTACATGCCGCCGCCCAGCGAGAGCGTGTGAGCGCGGATCAGGATGACGTAGAAGATCGAGCTCAGTGCAAAGGTGAGCCCGAGGAACGTCGCGAGCTCCTGGGTGTGGCGCGTTTTGGTCGTCATGAGTCGATCCTCGTGCGCGTGGCGTGGGAAACGCGTGAGTGGCGCGACTGCTCTTGCCGCATTCCGGTCCCGGGAATAGCCTTGGCGTCCGCCATGCCCCGGCGATGGTATGCTGCACTGGTATACCAGAAACACGGCCGAAGCACAAGGAGAGCCCGAGATGCCCGACGCCTTCGACGAGATCCTCGTGCCCGGCGCGCTGCAGTTCGTCTCGACGCTGGCGCGCCGCTTCGCTCCGCGAATCGCGGAGCTGCTCGACGATCGCAAGCACCAGCAGCGCGAGTGGAGCGCGGGCGCCCCGCTCGACTTCCGCGCCGACACGGCCGCGATCCGCGAGGGCGACTGGCGCATCGGCGGGATTCCGCAGGACCTCCTGCGCCGGGTCGTCGAGATCACCGGCCCCGTGGACCGCAAGATGATCATCAACGCACTCAACTCCGGTGCCGACGTGTTCATGGCGGACTTCGAGGACTGCGACGTCGCCGACCTGGAGCAACCTCGTCCAGGGGCAGCTCAATCTCCGCGACGCGGTCCGGCGCACCATCACGTACGCGGATACGTCGACCGGCAAGCAGTACGCGCTCAACGAACGGGTCGCCACGCTGATCGCGCGCCCGCGCGGACTGCATCTCCCGGAGAGCCATCTCACGTTGGATGGCGTCGCCATCCCGGGCTGCCTCTTCGACGCTGGGATGTATCTCTATCCACAACGCCCACGCGCTGATCGAGCGGGGCACCGGCCCCTACTTCTATCTGCCCAAGCTGGAGTCCGCGGAGGAGGCCGCGGCTGTGGAACGATATCTTCGTGCTCGCGCGAAGACGCGCTGGGATTCGGCGCGGAACGATCAAGGCCACGGTGTTGATCGAGACAATTCCCGCCTGTTCCAGATGGATGAGATCCTTCACGAATTGCGCGAGCACATCGTCGGGCCTCAACTGCGGCCGCTGGGATTACATCTTCAGCTTCGTCAAGAAATCCGCGACCGGCGGAATCGCGGCCGTGCTTCCGGATCGCACGCAGGTCAGATGGACCAGCCGTTTCATGCCGCGCTTACACGCATTCCGCGTGCATTCAAGCGTGTCACCGCCGCGGCGCGTTCGCGATGGGCGGAATGGCGGCGCAAATTCCGGTCCGAAGACAATCCCGCGGCCAACGCCGACGGCGCTCGCGAAGGTGGGCTCGACAAGGCACGCGAGGCCGCCGACGGCCATGACGGCACGTGGGTCGCGCATCCCGGCGCTGGTGCCGATCGCGCGCGAGGCGTTCGCCGCGCACATGAACGGCGCCAACCAACTCGATCGTGCTGCGCGACGACGTGCAAGTCACCGCCGAGATATTCTCCAGGCGCCGACGCGGAACGGTGACGGAGAAGGGCTGCGCTCGAACATCCACGTCGGCATTCAGTATCTCGAGGCGTGGCTGCGCGGAAGCGGGCGCGGTGCCGCTCTACGGATTTGATGGAAGATCTGGCGACCGCCGAGATATCGCGCACGCAGGTGTGGCAGTGGGTGCAGCATTGCTTCCGCCTCTTCGATGACACGATCGTTTCGCCCGATCTCGTATCGCGTCTCGTCGACAGCGAGATGGAGCGCATCGCGCGCGAGCTCGGAGACGCGCGCTTCGCGAGTGGGCGATTCGCGGACGCGAAGGCGCTCTTTCTCCACACCGCGACCGCAACGCCGCTCGTGGAATTCCTGTCGCTCGCGGCCTACCCGCTGCTCACTGCCGAGGGGCCGTCGATCGAGCTCTGAGCTCCGGGGCGGTTACGAAGACCGTTTGTCGAAGCGAATGCCGCGCATTCGGCTCGAGCTCACCTCGAACCCGGTTACGCGCCCCGCGCCGTCCCGCGTGAAGCGAATCAGACCACTGCCGGCGGTGAACTCGTCGGCCCGGGTAGGGGCGAGCGCGCCGGCAATGTCGACGAGCGGCGAGTCGCTGTTGCGCAGCTCGAGATGGTCGCCGTTCATCACGGCGGTCCACGTGACGCCGAGCTCGGGGCTGTAGTAGCTGCCGGCGAGCGCGCGCAGCGAATCGGGTGACGGAGCAACTGGCGAGAATCGCATGGCCTCCGAGCGCAGCTCCGACCCCACCCGAATGCGCAGCGCGCGCGCAGGGCCAGCGGAATCCGCGACGAACTCGATCGTCACTGGAAGCCCCACCACCGCATAGGTGACGCCGCCCGTTGGCTTGAGCGGCAGCGTGCGTCCCACGAGCTCGAGCACCAGTGTCGTGTCTTTCTGGACGATGCGCGCGACCTCGTCCGTGGACGACGCGTAGTAGCTGCCCACCAGCTGCTCGGCCGCGAGCGCCCGCGACGGCGACGATGTGCTCGCCCCTTTGCGGCTCTCGCCCGCCACTGTCGTCGCGGAGTCCATGAACTGTCCTCGAGCACGACGTCGGTGACCTTGTCCGCGAGCTCCGTCGGCGAGATGCCATCCGAGTTGCACAGGATCATCACGGACGTGTGCTGATCGGGGAAGCGCGAGTACGCCGCGTGGTAGCCGATCCAGTCGCCTCCGTGTTCGACGCGGTGCAGCCCGCGGTAGCGGTCGATGTCGAGCCCGCGCGCGTAGTTGATCGGTGTCGCCGTTCGCGAGCGTGCCGCGCGTCTGGAGCTCGCGCGACCATTGCGCGCGCCACCCACCCGTGGATGATAAAAGTTCTCGTCCCACCTGATCGCGTCACGAATAGAGAGCTGCACCGCGCCATCGCCCGTTTGCTCCCAGTTCGACATGCTGTTCACGAATCCGCCACTGTCGCCGGGCGCGTAGCCCAGTGCGCGGTTCGGGATGAGCATTGCGGCATGGTTCCGGTAGCGCGTATCCGTCATGCGAAGCGGAATGAAAATGCGCTCGCGGGCGAAGTCGGCGAGGGGTTTTCCGGACACTCGCTTGACAATCACGGAAAGCAGGAAGTACCCGGTGTTCGAGTACTCGTACTTGGAGCCCGTGGGGAAGTTGAGATGCCGCTGGGCGACGATGCGGGCGAGCGCCTGCGAATCGGTGGTCGCCTCCTCGAGCGTGTGCCCCGCGAGCACGAGAAGCCCTGTGTAGTCTCGCAGCCCGCTCGTATGGTGCATCAGATTGTCGATCGTGATCGGCGTGCCGTAGTCGGGCATCTCGGGGATGTATTTCCGGATGTCATCGCCATACGAGAGCTTGTGCTCCGCCACGAGCAGCGAGATGCTCGCGGCGGCGAACTGCTTGGACGTGGAGCCGATGTCGAAGAGCGATCCGGTGGTGATCGGCACGTTGCGCTCGAGGTCCGCCCAACCGTAGCCCCGCGCGTAGGCGAGGACGCCATTGCGCATGACGCCGAGCGCGCAGCCTGGCACGTGAGCCTTGTCGTACTGCTTGAACACCGCATCGATGCGGTGACGCGTCGCAGCGCCCAGAAGCGGTGTGCCGCCCTGGGCGATCGCACCGGCGGGGAGCAGCAGCACGAGCGCGATCGCGCGGGTGGGGTGAAGTAGGCGCATGCGCGGAGTCGAGGGAAGAAAGCGCGTGCTCCGGGCGGAGCGCCGCGGGTCGCTTGGCGGCATACTATGCTGGTATACCACTGGTCGGCAAGGCTGCGGCGCACGCATTCGAGGGAATCGTCCGTGCCCCATTGGCGCGCTTGCCCCTCGGGATGCCCGGGGCCATCTTCCCGCCGGTATTTCAGATCGGTATACCACTCGTCTACGATGTGAGGACGCGATGTCCCGGAACGCCCTCGGTTTTCGAATCGCGCCGGCTGTCGCCGTCCCGGCGCTCCTGTCGCTGATCGCGCTCGCCCCGGCTGCCACCCCCGCCGCCGCCCAGCGCCGCTTGCCCCGCGCTTCGGGCTCGTACTCCCTCGCACAGATCCTCAGCTACCCGTACACCGAGGAGCTCACCGCCTCCGCCACGCAGCCCCGGCTCGCCTGGGTTTTCGTACGCGAGGGCGTTCGCAACGTGTGGGTCGCCTCCGGTCCCGATTTCGCCCCGCACCAGCTCACCGACTATCGCAGCGACGACGGCCAGGAGCTCACCAATCTCTCGATCTCCGGCGACGGCAAGTACGTCGTCTACGTGCGCGGCGGCGATCACGACGCGAACTGGGACGCCGAGGGCGGGCTCCAGCCCAATCCGAGCCATTCCGCTGTTCAACCCAAAGTGCAGATCTGGTCCGTCGCACTCGGCGACGGGGCATCGCGAGCCACGCCCAAGCTCCTCGCCGACGGCGACCTGCCCGTGCTGTCGCCAAGCGGCGACCGCGTCGTGTTCGTGAAGGACAATCAGCTGAGCGTCGTGCCAACCAGCGGCTCTGCGCCCGCCACGACGCTCTTCTTCGCACGCGGAACGATCGGATCTCCAGTCTGGTCCCCGCGCGGCGATCGCCTCGCCTTCGTCTCCAGTCGCGGTGACCACAGCTTCGTCGGCGTCTTCTCGTCCGACTCCGCGCCCATTCGCTATCTCGCGCCCTCGACGTCCAACGACGGCGCGCCCGCCTGGTCGCCGGACGGCACTCACATTGCCTTCGTGCGACGCCCCGGCACAGGCGGCGTGCCCGAGACGATGCTCGACCTGCACCCCGATCCATGGCAGATCTGGACCGCCGATGCGAGCACCGGCGAGGGGCACATGGTGTGGAAGAGCCCCGTCACGCTGCGCGGCTCCTTTCCGGAAACGCAGGGTGAGGCGAATCTCGCGTGGGGTGCTGGCGATCGCCTCGTCTTCCTGAGCGACATGGATGGCTGGCCGCATCTCTACTCTGTGCCCGTATCCGGCGGCGCGCCGCTCCTCCTCACGCCCGGCACGTTCATGGCCGAGTTCGTGACGATGACGCCGGACCATTCGGCGATCGTCTACAACGCGAATACCGGCAACACGGCGGGCGACTATGATCGCCGGCATCTCTTTCGCGTTGCCGTCGATCGCGCCGCGCCCGTCGAGCTCACCCCGGGCGATGGTCTCGAGTGGTTGCCCCGCGTCCTGGGCGACGGTCGCACGATCGCGTACATCGGAGCGGGCGTGCAGCGTCCACCGCTGCCGTCGATCGTCCCGCTGTCTGGTGGCGCTCCGCGCGCACTCGCGGCGGACGTCATCCCGCCGCAGTTCCCGAGCGCATCGCTCATCACGCCCAAGCCCGTCACGTTCAAGGCCGCGGATGGCACCGAGGTGCACGGCCAGCTCTTCGCGCAGGCAGGCGATGCGCGCGAAAAGCCCGCGCTCATTTTCGTGCATGGCGGTCCGCCGCGGCAAATGCTGCTCGGCTGGCACTACATGGACTACTACTCCAACGCCTACGCCGTGAATCAGTATCTCGCGAATCACGGCTACGTGGTGCTCGTCGGTGAACTACCGCCTCGGCATCGGCTACGGACACGACTTTCATCATCCGGCGCACGCGGGCCCGTGGGGCGCATCCGAGTATCAGGATGTCGTGGCTGGCGCCGAGTATCTGCGCGCACAGCCGGAGGTCGACGGATCGCGTATCGGGATCTGGGGCGGCTCGTACGGCGGATATCTCACCGCGCTCGCGCTCGCGCGCAACTCGGACATCTTCAAGGCCGGCGTCGATCTGCACGGCGTGCACAGCTGGATCGCGGACTTCGGCTCGGAGCTCACGAACCTGCAGCTACGCTACGAGAAGGGAGACATCACGCATGCGCTCAATGTCGCGTGGCAGTCCTCGCCTGTCGCCTCGATGGCGACGTGGAAAAGTCCGGTGCTGCTGATCCAGGGCGATGACGACCGCAACGTGCACTTTCACGAAACGGTCGATCTCGCGCGACGACTCTCGGCGCTCAACGTGCCCTACGAGGAGCTGGTGATTCCCGACGAGATTCACGGTTTTCTTCGCCACGCAACGTGGCTCCAGGCGGACGGCGCGACCGTGGAGTTCTTCGACCGCCAGTTCCACATTGCGTCGACGGAGACACGATGACCCGCATTTCTCGAGCGCGTCGATTCGTACTCGGCGCGGCATCCATCGTCGCGCTTGCGCCAATTGCGCTGCCCGCACAGTCGCAGGGCACACTGGCGGAGCGCATCCAGCGCGTGGTCGATCGCCCCGAGTTCAAGCATGCGCTCTTCGGCATCGAGTTCTACTCGCTCGACTCCGGAAAGCCTGTGTACACGATGAATGCAGACAAGCTGTTCGTGCCAGGATCGACGACCAAGCTGCTCACTGAGGGAACGGCGCTCGAGGTGATGGGCGCCGACTACCGGTTCCACACGCGCGTGTATCGCACGGGCAATGTCGACGGCAGCGGCACGCTCAACGGCGATCTCGTGCTCGTCGCGAGCGGCGATCCGAATCTTTCGGGGCGCGTGCGGCCGGATGGGACGCTCGCCTTCGAGAATGAGGATCACGCCTACGACAGTGACCCGCACACCCGCGCCGTATCGGGCGACCCACTGCTGATCATCCGCAAGCTCGCATCGCAGGTGGCGGCGCATGGCATCAAGCGGATCAATGGCCGCGTGCTCGTGGATGCGACGCTGTTCAAGAGCGGCGATCGGGAGCTCGGAACGGACGTGGTGATGTCGCCGATCGTGGTCAACGACAACCTCGTCGACGTGATGGTTGGTCCCGGAGCGAGGCCCGGCGCCGCTGGGGTCGTCTCGCCTGCGCCGGTCACGAGCTACGTGCACGTGATCAACGCCGTCACGACCAGCGCACCGGGCTCCGCGCCGTCCATCGAGTTCGTATCCGACACCGCGGACGGCGCGGGACTGCGCACGGTGCGGGTCACCGGTACGACGCCCGCCGGCGGCCCCGCGATTCTCTACGCGTATCGCGTTCCCGATCCCACGCGCTACGCCGAGGTGACGCTGGCGGAGGCGCTGCGTGAGCGCGGGGTGACGGTGTCGCAGACCGGAGCGCCGGGGGTCGTCGACTTCAAGTCGATGCGCGGCGCGTACGTACCCGATCGGGTGGTGGCGGAGCACGTCTCGCCGCCGCTCAAGGAAGACGTGCGGATCACGCTCAAGGTGAGCCAGAATCTCCATGCGAGCATGACGCCGCGCGTGCTGGCGGCGGTGCGCGCGCCGGGGGACACGTCGAAGACAGGATTCGATCTCGAGCGCGAGTTTCTCCAGCACGCCGGTCTCGATGTGAGCGGCGCGCAGCAGGCGGATGGTGCGGGTGGCGATGCGCACTTCACGCCGGCGTTCATGGTGAGCTATCTCGAGTACATGAGTAAGCAGAAGGATGCTGTGATCTTCCACGAGGCGCTCCCGGTTCTGGGACGCGACGGCACGCTGTGGAACATCCAGCCGCAGTCGCCCGCCGTGGGTCACGTGTTCGCGAAGACCGGGACGTACGCGGTGTACGATCCGCTCAACCGCCGCATGCTGATCACGGGGAAGGGGCTGGCGGGCTACATCACTACGGCGGACAACCGGCACCTGGCGTTCGCGGTGTACGTGAACAACGTGTCGGTCTCGACCGATCCCAACGCGATGACGGCGGTAGCGGGACAGGCGCTGGGCGAGATCGCGGCGGCGGCGTACGACGCGCGGTAGACAGGTGCGCCGGCGCCGTGGGGCGCTGCTGCGCCGTTGCCGCGGGGGCCAAACTGGTATACAATGTGGTATACCAAAACGCGCCGGCCTCACTCCGACTGGAGCAGTACCGATGATGCAGCCACGCTCAATGCCTCTCCGATCCGGAGTTCTCACGTGACGAGCGCTGCACCTGGCGCGAGCGGAGCGCCAAGCACCGCGGCCGCGGACGGCATTTCTTTCCGCCGCGTCCGCACGACTGCCGAGTACGAAGCATGTGTGCGCATGCAGCACGCGATCTGGGGCGAGGACTTTACGGAGACCGTCCCCGTCACGATGCTCAAGGTGACACAGCACATCGGCGGCGTCACCGCCGGCGCCTTCGATGACAGCGGACGACTGCTCGGCTTCGTCTTCGGCATGATGGGAGCGATGGACGGACGCCTCGTGCACTGGTCCGACATGCTCGCCGTCCACGCCGACGCGCGCAACAAGGGACTCGGCCGCCGGCTCAAGCTCTATCAGCGCGAGCTGCTGCGCCCACTCGGCGTGGAAAGAATGTTCTGGACCTACGATCCGCTCGTGGCGAAGAACGCGTATCTGAACATTGTGCGGCTCGGCGCGCGCCCGAGCGAGTACGTGATCGACATGTACGGCGCCGACACGCACAGCGCGCTGCACGGCGGGATCGGCACGGATCGTTTCGTCGTCGAATGGGATCTCACGAAAGACAATGGCGCAAACGACGGCGCGCGGACCCCGGCGGACGATCCCGCGCAGCGCAACGCGCCGATCGCGAACGCACTCGACTTCGGCAGCGCGCGCGACGCCGGCCCGGTTGCGGAGCTCCCGGATGCGGATATCGTGCGCGTGGAGATTCCGCCAGACCTCAATGTGGTCATCGCGCGCGACATCTCGGTCGCCGCACGGCTGCGCGAGAGCACACGCCGTATCTTCACGCACTACATGGACCGCAACTACCGCGTCACCGGCTTCTGGCATCTCACGCCGGACGACCGCTACTTCTACATCCTCACACGGAACGCGACCAGATGATTCGGCTCCAAGAGATCACCCTGCACGAGATCCGCCTTGCCCTCAAGGAGCCGTTTCGCATCTCCTCCGGTCTCGTCACCGAGCGCCGCATCATGCTCCTTCACCTTCGCGACGCGGACGGCACGGAGGTGTGGAGTGAATGCGTTGCCGGCGAGACTCCGAACTACACGGCCGAGACCATCGACACGGCCTGGTACTCAATCGCGGAATACGTGGCGCCGCGCGTGTTCGGTGCCTCGTTTGCGAAGCCTGACGATGTGCATCCCGCGCTCGAGCTGAACTTCCGCGGTCACAACATGGCGAAGGCCGCGGTAGAGATGGGAATCTGGGGGCTCTGCGCGCAAAAGGAGGGCGTTTCGCTCTCGCACCTGCTGGGCGGCACTCGCGAGGGAATCGTGACCGGGATCTCGATCGGGATTCAGAAGTCGCCCGAGGCGCTCGTCGAGCGTGCGGGGCGCGCCGTCGCGGAGGGATACCACAAGATCAAGCTCAAGATCGAGCCGGGTCACGATGTCGAGTTCGTGCGCGCCGTGCGCAAGGCGTTTCCCGATGCGCCACTGATGGCTGACGCGAACAATGCGTTCACGCTCGCGGACACCGATCGATTGCGGCAGCTCGACGACCTCAATCTCATCATGATCGAGCAGCCACTCGCCTTCGATGACATCATTCGCCACGCGCAGCTCCAGCGCGTGCTCAAGACGCCGATCTGCCTCGACGAGTCGATCACGAGTGTGGAGAAGGCGGAGGACATGATCGCGATCGGTGCAGGGCGGATCATCAACATCAAGCCCGGGCGCGTCGGTGGATTCAACCAGTCGCGAGCCATCCACGATCTCTGCGTGGCCAACGGAATTCCCGTGTGGTGTGGCGGCATGCTCGAGAGCGGCGTGGGCCGCGCCTATAATGTGGCGCTCGCGTCGCTTCCTGGATTCACCATCCCGGGCGACTTGAGCCCGAGCGCGCGATACTGGGAGGCGGACATCGTCTCGCCGGAGTGGACCATGAACAAGGAGTCGGTCGTGCACGTGCCGCGCGACAAGCCCGGAATCGGCGTCGAGGTGAATCTCTCGCGGGTCGACAATCTTACGGTGCGCAGACAGGTCCTGCGCGCGTCGTGACCGTCGCCGCAGCAGACGTCGTCGTTCCGCCCATCGTCGAGCGCCACTTCGCGCTCGACGATGCACGGCGCCTGGTCGAGCTGCGGCGCGACCTGCACCAGCATCCAGAGCTGTCGTGGCACGAGACCGAGACCGCGTCGAAGCTCGTCGCGGCGCTCGCGCAATTCGGCATCACTGATGTCACCCGCGTCGCTGGCACCGGTGTCATCGCGCGGATCGCCGGACGTGATCGCGGCGCCCCGGTCGTCGCAGTTCGCGGTGACATCGACGCGCTTCCGATCACCGAGAACACCGGGCTTCCGTTCGCGTCGACGAACGTCGGCGTCATGCACGCCTGTGGACACGACGTGCACGCGTCGTGGGCGGTCGCGGCCGCTCGACTCCTGCGCGATGCCCCGGCGACCGGTGACGTACTCGTGGTCTTTCAGCCCGCCGAGGAGCTCGGCGATGGCGCGCGCGCAATCATGGAGAGCGGCGCGCTTGCAAATGTCGCCGCGATCTTCGGCGGGCACGTGGATCGCCGCTTCGAGGTGGGACAGGTCGTCGCGCAGGCGGGACCGCTCGCCGCCTCGACGGATACCTTCGAGGTCGAGATCGCCGGAGCAGGAGCGCACGGTGCGCGGCCGCACGAGTCCGCGGACTCGATCGTCGCCGCCGCCGCGATCGTAACCGCGCTGCAGACGCTCGTGTCACGGCGCCTCGACCCTGCGCAGCCGGGCGTGGTCACGGTGGGCACGATCAACGCGGGTATGGCGTCCAACATCATCCCCGATCGTGCGCGCCTCACGGGCACGATACGCGCGACGAGCGTGGCCGCGCGCACGCTGCTCACGCGCGAGCTCGAGCGAATGGTGGCGAACGTTGCGACGGCGTACGGGGTCACCGCGACCACGACGCTGAGTGGCGGAACACCGCCGATCGTGAATCCCGAGCGCATGGCCACCATCGCCGCGCGCGCCGTCTCGTCCGTGCTCGGGGACGCCGCAAACGTCCCACTCGGCACCACGAACATGGGTGGTGAGGATTTCGCGGTGTACATGGAATCGATTCCGGGATGCTTCATGCGCATCGGCGCGCGCGAGCCGGGCGGGCGCGTGATCGCCGCGCATTCGGCGGGCTATTATGCGGCCGAGGGCGCGCTGTTCATCGGTGCTGCGGTGCTCGCAGAGTGCGCGCGGTTGGCATCGTCGACAGTGGCGAGCGAAGGACGCTAGGCGCGATCCCGCATCGCGCGCACGAGCGCCGCGAGCACGTGGCGCAATTTCGCGGAGAGCTCGGGATCCGCGACGATGGTCGCTGCATCCACGCCGCTCCCCGGCACGGGGATCGTCACCGACGCTTCGTCGACGAAATGGGCATTCATGGTCACGAGGATCTCGCGTAGCTGCGAAGGCGCGAACGCGGACATCGCCGATGCGCCCAGCAGCGCGACGGGCGTGCCGGGAAAGTCGGTGCTGCTCACGAGCCAGTCGAGCGCATTCTTCAACACTCCGGGAATCCCGTGCGCGTACTCGGGGCTCGAGATGAGGAGCGCGTCCGCGCGTGCGACGGTCGCGCGCCATGCAGCGGCGGCGGCCGGAGGCGGATCGCCGCCGAGCGTGTCGAGATCAGGGTTGAAGTGCGGAAGCGTCGCCAGCGACCAGTCGAGCACGATCTCGACTCCGTGCGGAGCAAGGAGCTGCGCCGCCTCGAGCAGGGCGCGGTTCTTCGACGCAGCGCGCAGGCTGCCGCTCACGGCCAGAACGCGCAACGGCCGCGCGCGGAGCAGCTCGTCGCCGCTCACTCGCCTCCGCCCGAGTCTCCGCGCATCATTGCCTGGAGCTTGAGCATCGTCGCCCAGTTGCGGCTCGTGCAGCGTTCGCCTACAACTTTGCCGAGCGCTGCGAGGGACTTGCTCTCGAGACTCCCATTCGGACACCACGCGTACGAGGCACGCGTGCCCAGCGCGAAGCGCTCGGCGCCCCACTCCTGTTTGGCGAGCGCAGCAACCTTTGTGCGATCCACGGCATCGCCGAGCACTGTGACCAGAAAGCGCGACGGATTCACCTCCGCCTCGCGGAACGGGTTCTCGGCGATGATCGTGTCGAGATCGCTCGCGGTGAGCACGATGACGCGCGAGGTGATGCCGTGCCGCGCCTCGATTGCTTTTTCGATCTTCGCGGCGGCCTTGGCGTCTGGGCGCGGGACGGCGAACACCACGTTCCCGCTGTTCAGCAACGTCTTTACGTCGTGGTAACCGAGAGCCGCACACAGATCCCGGAGATCGGCCATGGAGACGCGCTTCGCCTTTCCCACGTTGATTCCACGAAGAAGCGCCACGTGCACGACCGGGGCGCTCTTTTTCGATGTCATGTGACGATCTCCGGCGTTCGCGCAGGACGAGCAGGCGGCCAGGGTAAAGATGGCATCCGGATCGGCGTCGCGAGAATCTTGTGCGGACGCGGACCGCGAGTTGCTATCATCCAGACGGCACGGTAGTGCCCGTCGCCTGTGAGCACGCGCTTGCGGCAATCACCCACTTGATCCCGGAACATGGTAAAGGCACCAAAGGCGCCCGACGCGCGCAAGTCCACGCCAGAGCCGCGCTGGCCCGTGATTCTCGCGGTGCTCGCCGCGGCGGCGCTGCCGTTCGCACTCCCTCGCGCGCTGAGTGTGCTCCCCCAACCCCTGGTCGCAGCCTTCGTCGGCGCGCTCGTGGTCGCTGCGATCGTCACGCATTTCATCCACAAGCCGGCGCTCAATCAGGTATTCGGCTACGCACTGCTCGGCGTGCTCACTCTCGCCCAGTCGATCTCGATCGTGCGCCTTGTCACGGCGCTGCCGCAGCACAAGGAGATCGCGGAGCGGCTGCTCGAGTCTGCGGGAGTGCTGTGGGTTACGAACGTGATCATCTTCGCGATCTGGTATTGGCGTCTCAATGCTGGCGGCCCCAACGCGCGCGACGGACGCCTGGCGCACGTGCGCGGCGCCTTTCTCTTTCCACAAATGCAGCTCATCGCGCCGGGCACCAATGGCAAGTCGATCGCCGAGGTGGAGGGGTGGCGGCCGCAGTTCGTGGACTACCTCGCGCTCTCGTTCTATACCGGCACCGCGTTCTCGCCAACGGACGTGCCGGTGCTCTCGCGCTGGGCCAAGCTCATGATGATGGTGCAGGCGCTGATGTCGCTCTCCACGGTCGCGCTGCTGGCTGCCCGCGCGGTCAACATCCTGTAGCGAGGGCCGCGACTCGCGGGATCGCGGCAACTGGCGCATCTTGCGCGCATGCCTCCCATCGATATCGCCACCGCGCATCCGACGCTGATCGGCCTTCCGTACGACGCGAGCTCCTCCTTTCTCCGTGGGCCGGCGCTCGCGCCCGCGCGCATTCGCGAAGAGCTGCACTCCTCGCAATCCAACGGATGCAGCGAGTCCGGGCTGCGCGTGATCGGAGGCGACGGCATCGCGGATGTCGGGGATCTGCTCCTTCCCGCCACCGAGGCGGCGCGCGGGATGATCGAGAGCGGCATTCGTGCGCTGATCGACTCGGGCGGCCGGCCGCTCTCGCTGGGCGGCGATCACTCCGTGACGTATCCGGTGCTCCGCGCGCTCGGGCCGCGCGTGCCGGGGCTCACGATACTGCAGATCGACGCACATCCGGACCTGTATGGGGATTTCGAAGGCGACCGCTTCTCGCACGCGTGTCCCTTCGCGCGCATCATGGAAGAAGAGCTCGCGACGCAGCTCGTGCAGGTGGGCATCCGCACGATGAACGCGACACAGCGCGCGCAGGCGGAGAAGTTCGAGGTGCGCGTAATCGACATGCGCGCATGGGCCGCGGGTGAGCGCCCCGAACTGCGCGGCCCGCTTTACGTGAGCGTCGACATGGACGGCATCGACCCCGCGTTCGCGTCCGGCGTGTCACACCGGGAGCCGGGCGGGCTCACTGTGCGCGAGGTCGTGACGATCATCCAGTCGCTCCCCGGACCGATCGTCGGAGCGGATGTAGTCGAGCTGAATCCGCTGCAGGACGCATCAGGCGCCTCGGCGACCGTCGCCGCGAAGCTCGTGCGCGAGCTCGCGAGCCGAATGCTCGAGACGACGCGGCAGAGCGGCTAGCGCTCCGTTTCAGACGGCGAGGTGCCGGAGCTGCTGCGCGCGAGATCGACTCACCGGCAGCCGCACCCCGTCGCTCATCTCGGCCACGAGTGCTCCGCGCGCCCCGCGTCTGAATGCGCGCACGAAGTCGAGATTCACCACGTGCGTGCGGTGAATCCGTAGAAAGCGTTGCGGGTCGAGCCGCAACTCGAGCCGCGCGAGCGACAGATGCAGCAGGTGGCGCGAACGCTCCGCGTGCGCCACTACGTAGTCGCCGTCGGCCGCGAACCATGCCACGCGATCGACGGCGAGCGGAATGAGCGAGCCTCCCGAGCGCACGAAGAGACGAGTGATCGGACCGTGGCCGAGCGCAGCGCCGAGTCGATCGAGGGCGGTGTGGGTGGAGGGCTCGCCCATCGCGGCCCGGACGCGCTCCATCGCGGTGTCGAGGCGCGCAGCGCCGAAGGGCTTGAGGATGTAGTCGATGGCGCCAAGCTCGAATGCATCCACGGCGTGCTCGACGTACGCGGTGGTGAAGACGACGTACGGCTGATGCTGTAGTCGTGCGAGCACCTCAATCCCCTGCAGCCCGGGCATCTGCACGTCGAGAAGGACGAGCTCGGGACGCATCCGGTCAATCGCCTCGACTGCGGCGAGTCCATCCGACGCTTCGCCGACGACGTTCACCCACTCGATCGCGCGGAGCATCTCGCGCAGCCCTGCGCGCGCGACGGGCTCGTCATCGACGATCATCGTGGTGACCTTCACGTCACTCCTCTTCGCTTCGCGGCAGGGTCAGTGTGGCCGCGCATCCACCTCCCGCAGGTGTGCTCAGCGCGAAGCTCGAGGCATCGCCGTAGAGCGCTGCGAGTCGATCGCGGAGTCGCGCGAGCCCGGTGCCACCCGCGTCGCCATTCACACGGGTGACAGGCGCGGCAATACCATCTCCACTGTCCAGCACGCGCAAAATCAGCTCGTCGCGGCTGGCTGTCGCAGAAATCGTAATATTTGTCGTCCCGACACGGGGCGCGGCACCATGGCGAACTGCATTCTCGACGAGAGTTTGCAGCGCAAACGATGGCACCTGCGAGTGGAGCAGCGTTGGGTCGATCTCCGCCCGAATGCGTAGTCGCTCGCCGAATCGCATGCGCTCGAGGTCGAGGTACTTCGACACGAAAGCCCATTCATCCGCGAGCGAAACGATGTCCCGGTTCTCCTCGAGCGCAACGCGGAGCAGCGCCGCCACCTGCTCGGCCGCCTCCGACGCGCGCCTGGGATCTACGGGGATGAGCTGCACCACCGAGTGCAGCGCGTTGAAGAGGAAGTGCGGGTGCAGCTGTGCGCGCAGTGCCTCGAGCTGCATGCGGACGCTCGCAGCCTCCGCACGCGATGCCCGCTCCGTGCCGGCGATCGCGTACGAGATCCCCGCGACCATCACGTAGAGCCATACCCCGAGCACGAAGAAGGAAATGATGCTTGGCCCGACCACGATCAGCAGCTTTCTTCGAATGGCGCTCTCCACGATGCTCGCGGCCGCGATCCACGATAGCGAGTACACGAGCGCGGCGACGAAGTGTGTGAGCGCGAAGCGGAAACGAAAGGGCCGGGGCCATGGCACCCGCTCCGCGAACCGGTAGACGAGAATGCCGAGCAGCGCCGCTGGAACGAGGGAACGGACGCCGATCCACGCCGCGCGCGCCATTGAGACGGGCTGATGCTGAGTGAAGATCAGCCCGGAGTAAAGCGCGAGTACCGGAACCCATCCGAGCGCGAGCTGCAACCATGCGAGCACGCGCGCCCATCTCCCGTCCGCGCGGGAGCGTGCTGCGGCGGGCGCACCGCTCACGGCGTTGCCGCCTCGGTCGATCGCTTGGCATCCATCACGAGATGTCCTTCATCCCACGTCGCGCCGCCATCATGCGAGATGTCCTGGCTGAAGTGGAAGCCCGTTCGTGTAATGTCGCGGATGTGTGTGCGCGTGCGGTAGGGTTTTCCATCCTGACCCACACCGTCCGAGATCGTGAGCATCTCGTTTCCCACAGACTGCGCCGAGTACGTGGTCATCTGCTGGCGATACACATCGATGGCGTTCACGACCCAGTGTTTGGCTTTCGCATCGTAGAGGCGCACGAAGTGCGAGTACGCGATCGGATTCCCGTCCTCGTCCGCAATGTGAAGCTCGTCCTCCACCCCCCAGCCGTCCAGCGCGCGCGACCCCTTCCATGAGCCGTGGAGCTTTGGCACACCGTGGATGCGCGCGACGAGCCCGGATACCTTGGGCGCTACTGTCAACGCCCATTCGCCAATGAGGAAGTTGTACTGCGATGCTTCGGGGGGCGCCTTCGTAATGGCCGGTGAGGCGACCGGCTCACGCTGCGCGAGGAGCGTGAGTGGTGTGAGTGCAGCGAAGGCGAGGGACGACAGACGGCGCATGATCATGGGATCCTCGAGGCGCGAGTGAGTGCCGGAGCAGCAGGCGAGGCCCGGCGCTCATAACCTGTGCGTTGCTCCCGCGAGCCGGGCGCCTTTTTCGCCGAACGGTAGAACGACACGGTCCGGCGGGACCATGCCGCGCGCATCTCCCCGTATACTGGCGCGCATGCCACCTCACACTGCAGCGCCCGAAAGCTCGAACGCGCTCATCTCCCTGCGCGGAGTCGGGAAGCACTACACCACACACTCGGGGAGCTTCACCGCGCTCCAGGACATCTCCCTCGACATCGAGCGCGGTGCCTTCATCGGAATCGTTGGGCAATCCGGAAGCGGCAAGTCGACGCTCCTCAATCTCATCTCGGGCATCGATCGGCCGAGCAGTGGAGAGGTGTATGTGGGCGGGGTTGCCGTGCATGCGATACGGGAGCGCGAGATGGCGAGCTGGCGCGGGCGGTCGGTCGGGATCGTCTTCCAGTTCTTTCAGCTCCTGCCCACACTCACGGCAATTGAAAACGTGATGCTCCCGATGGATCTCTGCGCTCGCTGGCCGGCGCGAGAGCGGGAGGATCGCGCACTCGCACTGCTCTCACAGGTGGGTGTGGCGGATCAGGCGCACAAGCTCCCCGCCACGCTGTCCGGCGGCCAGCAGCAGCGCGTGGCAATTGCTCGCGCACTCGCGAACGAGCCCGCGGTATTGCTGGCCGACGAGCCCACCGGGAATCTCGACTCGCACAACGCCGCGATCATCCTCGATCTCTTCGCCGGTCTCGCGCAGCGCGGGCAGACGATCGTGGCCGCGACGCACGACGCAGCCGTGCGTCGCGTCTGCACGCGCACTGTCGACATCGCGGACGGTCGCGTGACCGAACCGGTGGCGCAATATGCTTAGCCCGCGGTGGCGGAAGGTGGTGCGCGACGGCTGGCTGCATCGCGGGCGCACCGTAGCAGTGGTGCTCGCGATCGTGGTCGGCCTCGCCGGTGCAGGCACCGTTCTGGATGCCTGGGCGCTGCTGCGCACGGTCACGCGAGAGGGCTATCTCGCGACCAATCCCGCATCCGCAACGCTGCACGTGGACTCGGTGGACGACGCACTGCTCCGAGCGATACGCGCGATGCCCGAGGTGCGAGAGGCACAGGCGCGACGGACGGTGCTCGCAGGTGTGCGCATCGACAGCGTGTGGGGCACGGGGCTGCTGTACGCCTCGAGCGCACTCGGCGCGCAGCGCATCGGGATGCTGGTGCACGAGGCGGGTGAATGGCCGCCCAGTGATGGCTCGATCGCTCTCGAGCGCTCGTCCGTGGAGTTCGCGAAATCGGGGCTGGGCGACTCCGTGCTCGTGCGCGTGGGGAAGGGTGCCGAGGTGAGGCTGCCGGTCACGGGTATCGTGCGCGATCAGGGACTTGCTCCGGGGTGGATGGATCACGTCGTGTACGGCTTCGTTACTCCGGCAACACTCGCACGGCTCGGCGAACCGTCGTCGCCGAACGAGCTCCAGATCACCGTGCGCGAGCGCTCGCTCGATCGGGACGCGACTCGCAGCATCGCAGCGCGCGTGCGCGCGGTAGCTATCGCAATGGGCCACGCGGTGACGTCCGTCAACGTGCCGGTGCCCGGTCGCCACATGCACGCCGACCAAATGGATTCGCTGCTCATGACAATGGGTGCGTTCGGCATTCTCGCACTGTGCATGAGCGGCTTTCTCGTGGTGAACCTGATCACCGCGACACTCACCGGACAGCTCCGGGAGATCGGCGTCATGAAAGCGCTCGGCGCGCGCCCGGCGCAGCTCGCGGGGATGTATCTCGCGTTCGCGCTCGCGCTGGGGGCGATTGCCTCGATGATCGCGATTCCGATCGCGGCGCTCGGCGGTCGCGCCTACGCGCGATTCGCAGCGACAA
Organism: uncultured Gemmatimonadaceae bacterium; assembly: GCA_963792685.1. Taxonomy (GTDB): domain Bacteria; phylum Gemmatimonadota; class Gemmatimonadetes; order Gemmatimonadales; family Gemmatimonadaceae; genus FEN-1250. Next base: position 1,513,767 of record CAWBWW010000001.1, read on the forward strand.
TGCTCAACTTCGACGTGAGCGGATACGCCATTCCGCGCACGGCGATCCTATTGCAGCTGGTGGCGGGGCTGCTCTTTCCGGTGTTGGCCGCGGCAGTGCCGGTATGGCGCGGCAGTCGCATCGCGATTGCAAACGCGCTGCGCGATGCGGGCATTGGCGGAGAGACCGCGCCGTGGATCCGGCGTATTCACGGTTCGCAGCGTCCGCTGCTCTTCTCCTTGCGCAACGCCTTCCGGCGCCGCTGGCGCACGGCACTCACGCTCGTCACGCTCGCCTCGGGCGGCGCCGCATTCCTCGCGGCGCTGGATCTGAGGGCATCGATCCGCGGCATGGTCGGCGTGATCTACGACGACATGCTGCGCTTCGACGCGAACGTGCGCCTCGATTCGCCGCAGAATGCCGACAGCCTCGCCGCCATCGTCGCGAAGATTCCGGGAGTGGAGCGCGCGGAGCTCTGGAGCGGAGTGCGCGCGACCCAGATGGATGCGGGCGACCTCGCCGCGCCATTCGCGCTCACTGCGGTTCCCGCGGATACCAAACTGGTGGCCATGCCACTCGTGCGTGGCCGCCTGCTCGGCCACGACGGCGCACCAGAGATCGTCGTGAATACCCGGATGGCCCAGGAGCAGCCGCAGCTGATGGTGGGCTCGCAGATCGAGCTCGCGATCGCCGGGCGCACGTCGCGATGGACCGTGGTGGGGTTCGTCGAGTCCGCGGGTCCGCAGGCCATGGCATTCGTCACTCGCGCTGCGCTTGCGCGAGTCACGAGCGACTCGAGGATCACGACGATTCTCATTCGCGCTACCAGCCGCGATCCCGCCATCCAATCGAAGCTGGTGACGCGCGTGCGCGATGCGCTCGAAGGGTCTGGTGTCGCCGTCAGCTCGAGTCAGCTTTCGCAGACGAATCGGCGCGTCATCGAGGATCATCTCCTCATGGTCGGCGCGTTCCTTCTCGCGATGGCGCAGCTGACGATCATCGTGGGTGGGCTGGCCCTGAGCGCCACGATGAGCCTCGCGGTGCAGGAGCGCACGCGCGAGATCGGCGTGCTGCGCGCTCTCGGCGCTACACCACGCGCGATCATGACGACGGTGCAAGTGGAAGGTTTGCTCATCGCGGTGCTGAGCTGGGCGATCGCTGTTCCACTGTCGCTCCCTGTTAGCCTGATGCTCGGAGCCGCGTTCGGCCGCATCATGCTGCCGGTGATCCCGATGCTCGTACCGCAAAGTTTTGCGCTCGGCGTCTGGCTCCTTGTCGTGCTCGTGGTGTCGCTCGCAGCGTGTGCGTGGCCGGCGTGGCGCGCGGTGCGCATTCCGACCGTGGCGGCGATCGCCTACGAGTAGCAGCGGCCTGGCGCGCGCAGCAGTCGAGGGTGCGCCGGGATATATTGGGCGGCATGATACGCCCAATCGCATTCGCACGCCTGGCTCTCGCATCGCTCCTCTGTTTGGCACCGCTGGGCGCGTGCGCGCAGCAGGCTCCCGCCGCCAGCTCCTCCGCGCTTCCAATCACGAAGCTCGCGGAGGATGTGTATCTCATCGTCGCGCCATCCGGGAACATGGTGGCGCAGGCGGGACCGAGCGGCATTCTGCTGGTCGGCGCGCAGTCGAGAGCCGCGACACCAGGCGTCGTCGCAGCGCTCCGCACCGTGTCCGCGGCGCCGATCCGATACGTGCTGTTCGCGCCCGGCGACTCGATCGGCGATGAAGGCGATGCGGGATGGAACGAGCGCAACGCGACCATCGTCGCGCACGAGCGCATGAAGATGACGGCGCCGCACGTCAACTCGGCACTCGGATTCTCAGAGGTATTGCAGATCTATCTCGATGGGCAGTCGGTGCACGCGGTGCACCAGCCGCCAGGGCACACGCGCGCCGATTTCATCGCGCACTTCGAATCGCGCAGCATCCTCTATCTCGGCAACGCGTTCGTGGCGCAGGGCTATCCCCGCATCGATGTGACGAGGGGTGCTTCGATCGACAGCCTGATCAAGGAGATCACACCGTTCGCAGGATTCAGCGGCGTGAAGATCGTACCGGGGCGCGGTCCGGTTTCCACGGCAAGCGATGTGGGCGCGTATCGCGACATGCTCGCGGGAGTGCGCGAGAAGGTCGCCGCGCTCGTCGCGCAGAAGAAGACGCTCGTGGAGACGATCGCCGCAAAGCCCACCGCACAGTGGGATGCGACATATGCGCGCGGTGGTGCGCGCCCGGAGCAGTTCGTGGAGATGGTGTACCGGTCGCTCGCGCACTAGCCGCGCAGATGCTGCGCGGCTGTGCGGAGCCTTGAGCTACGCGATTGCGATAGCCTCGGCGGGCGCCGGCTCCGGCGCCAGGAGCGCTGACATGCGTTCCAGCGCCTGCTCGGCGAGCTCACGATCGCCCGGCGCGCCTTCAGCGGCGGCTACCTGCCGCTTGAGCGCATCGAACATCTCGCGTGTGAATCCGTACGGATGATCGTGCAGCAGCACGATCGCGAGCGCGCGATACCGCTTCAGATGGCGAAGCCGCGTGATGAGCGACTCCACCTCGTCCGCCGAGTGATTGCGACCGGCGCGCTCGAGCACCGCCCACTCCTGCTTGGTGAGCGCTGGAGGAAGCACCTCGCCCACGCTCACTCCTCCGTGGCTTCCGCGGGTGTACTGGCGGCGGCCGGCGCTGCCGGCGTCGCTGCACCTGCGGGCCGCTGACGCTGCCACGATGTGGTGCGCGGGCGCGCGCGCCCGGCCAACAGCTCCTCGTGATACGCGAGGATGCGGCTCTTCACGTTGGCAGTGGTGTCCGTGGGCTCCGCACGAAACGGAGCGTAGCGATTACGGCTGTCGTTGGATACGGTGAACCACCACCAATCCTGCGGATGCGCAGCGGACTGCTTTTCAACAAAGCAGGTGAAAGTGCGCCCGGCGTCTTCGAAATCGAACCCCTTCACACGTCGTCTCCTGAATACAGTCACGCAATCTAACCGATGTCAGCCCCTCTTGGCACTCGGCGATCCGTGATTTCGATCACTCAGGCTCCTCTTGACGCGATCGACGCGCGTATTTCGGCCTCCAGCTCGTCGCGCAGTCGCGCGAGCTGAGTGCTGCGCCCTCCCTTCACCTTGCCGAGGATGGTTCGCGCGACCGTAAAGGTGGTCGCGAGTGCACCAACGCATGCCGCCGCACTGGCGATCACCGAATGCGTCGCCGCCATCGCCTGCACCGCCGCGAGCACGCTGAGCGAGCTCGTTCCGCCGACGATGCCACCGTACAATCCACCGGCGAGCGAGCCGAGTCGTTCCTCGATTCGAATCTTCGTGCGGCCGCCGCGCGGAACGATCGTGACGAACACGTTGCGCCCCTTCTTCGATTGTGCGCGCGTGGTCCACGTGAGCGTTTTGCCGAACGTTCCCACATTGCCATCGTCGCCAAACGTGCGACGCACGATGTCGACGACGATGTCGTAGTCGTCGGTCGACATTTCGCCGTCGATGTCAGCCTCTTCATACAGCCGGAATGGAGCCGCGAAGAGTGGCGTGAGCACGGGACGATGCTGCACGGGGAGGGCGACTTCCGTGCGTTCGCGTGCGCCGCGCGCGCGGGCGCCGCGCACGAGGCCGAGCTCCTCGGCCGCGCGATCGACGTGCTCGCGCGAGATGCCCGCCTCGATCGCCGATTCGCGCACGCGGTCCATCGCGATTCCGCTGGTGGCGCCCGGAGGAGAGACGGGCGCCGGGAGCGCGGCCACGCGTGGTGCGGGATGCGATGACGTCGCCGCCTGCAGATCCGCCGCGCGCTCCCACACCGCGTTCGCCTGCGCCTGCGAAAGGAGCGGTGGCGTGAACACACCGCGCCCTCCCTTGTCCCACGCCTCGTCGAGCGCGCGCGCGAGCGCGGTGCCCGTTGGATAGCGTGCGTCCGCATTTTTTGCGAGACACGCGTCGATCACCTTGGCGAGCGGCACCGGAACGTTCGGCGCAACGGAGAGCAGCGACGGCGCCGCCTTCGTCACGTGCGCAACGATTACTGCGGATGCGATCTCGCTGTCGAAAGGCAGGCGTCCGCTCAGCGCCTGGAAGGCGACCACGCCGAGCGAGTACAGGTCGCTGCGTCCGTCGAGCTTTTCGCCGGACACCTGCTCGGGGCTCATGTAGTGGACGGAGCCGAGCACCTGTCCCGTCATCGTGAGCGGCGCGGCTTCGGCGACGCGCGCGATGCCGAAGTCGGAGACCATGGCGCGTCCCGTGCTCGCTTCGAGCAGAATGTTCTCGGGCTTGATGTCGCGGTGCACGATGCCGCGCTCGTGCGCGTACGCGAGTGCGAGGGCGACGTCGCGGATGATGGGAACCGCATCGCGCGGGTCGAGCGGACCGGTGCGGCGCAGGCGATCTGCGAGCGACTCGCCTTCGATGTAGCCCATCACGAAAAACACGCGCGAGTCGATCTCGTCCGCGCGGTGGATCGCGACGATGTTCGGATGGGAGAGCCGCGCTGCGGTGCGCGCTTCGCGAAGGAACCGCTCGCGTACTTCGGCGGATCCCGCGAGCAGCGGCGGGAGCACTTTGATCGCGACCTCGCGGTCGAGCTTGACGTCGTGGGCGAGGTAGACCACTCCCATGCCGCCACGCCCCAGCTCGCGCTCGATGTCGTACTGGCCGGCGAGAGAGTCGGCCAGCGGCGCGATTTCGGGGGGAAGGGAGGTCATGCCTGGCGGGCGGGGGGTATTACTCACCCCAAATGGTACGAGCGGTGGAGCGCCAGGAAAAGACTCTCGGGTGCGGCATTCCGGCGCCAGAAGGCGCCGGATCTCGAGCTATTTGACGGTGACTACACCCGTTTCGACAGTTCGCCCGTGCACGGTGCAAAAGAATGAGAACGTGCCGGCGCGTGGGAATTTGACTGCGAACGTTCCGACGGACTGAATGGTCGACGGAGTGATCGTTGCGTCATCGAACGAGACGCCGTGGGCGTTGTTGCCGGTCCAGACCCAGGTCACGGTGCCGCCAGGGGCTACCGACACTGAGGTGGGTGTATAGCCGTTGTCGAAGATGATGACGGATGCGGTGTCGAGCGCGCCGGAGCTGTCGGCTCCGCCGCCGCCTCCACCGGTGCCGCCGGAGACGTTTGTGCCCCGGCCGTAGGGGTCAAGGGACGATTCATTGAAGCATCCGACTGCAGCGATCGTGACTAGCGCGAGAAATGCGAAAAGAGTTCGGCGCATTGTGTCTCCTCGCGGAATCGGCCGCGAACATCGGAAATCGGCAAAAAGGAGCCCTTTCGGGCTTGACCTACCCCCCATTGGGAGGCTACTAAGTCGTTGTCTGAAAGAGGACGAACGGAAGGGCGGACGGAAACGTATATTGGGGTCGAATTCGCGAAACTTTAGGCACGCGTTCGGTGTTAGGATAACAGCCGTTCATTCCTATATTCTTCAAGCACTTGGCGCCTGGCGACGAGCGGATGAGCCCGCCAGGACAGGGAGAGTTTTTTAACTATGGCAACAGCACCCCGCACACGTTCTCGCCGTCGCGCGGCCACCCCGGCGGCGATCTCGGGTGCGCTTCGTGACGCGGATCTGATCGATCTGTACATTGCGGAGACCGGCCGCATGCCGGTGCTCGCCGCGGAAGACCAGAAGCAGCTCGCCCGCGTAATGCGCGACGAGAAGCGGAGTCGCGCCGATCGCGAAGCCGCACGTGAGAAGCTGATCGAAGCGAACCTTCGATTCGCGTTTTCGGTGGCGAAAAAGTACCAGAACCGTGGTCTCGATCTCGAGGACCTGATCAGCGAAGCAAACGCTGGTCTCGTTCGCGCGGCTGACAAGTATGATCCGAATGTCGGCGTCAACTTCATCAGCTACGCGGTGTGGTGGATTCGTCAGGCGGTGTTCGCGGCAATCGCGACGCACGGCCGCGCGATCCGTCTGCCGCTGAATCGCACGGGCGATCTCACGCGTGTGACGCGTGCACAGGCGGCGCTTCGCGACGCTCTGCGGCGCGAGCCCACGCCGGACGAGATCGGAAAGGTGGCGCAGCTCGCCCCGGACGTCGTACAGAGCCTGCTCGGCGTCGTCACGCCGGAGCGGTCGCTGGACGAGCCGCTCGGTGGCGCGCGTGGCGAGCGTGATGGTCAGACGCTCGCGAGCGTCGTCGCGTCGGAAGCGTCGGGAGAGGGCTACGATGCACTCTCGAGCGCAGAAGACGAGTCGCGCCGCGCTGCACTGTACCGCGCACTCGAGCAGCTGCCGCCGCGTGATCGCCGTATCCTCGTGATGTACTATGGCCTCGAGGATGAGCCGATGACGCTGGATCAGATCTCGAAGCTCTTCGGCGTCACGCGCGAGCGTGTCCGCCAGCTCCGCGACCGCGCACTCAAGTCTCTCCGCGCACACGATGCGGCGGCGACGCTCCACGACGAGTGGGCAGCGTAGGGCGAATAGTTCGATAGCGTTGAAGACACGCCCCCGGGAGCTTTGGCTTCCGGGGGCGTGTTGTTTTTTTGGGCGCGCAGAGAGGGAGTGGAGAAGGCAACGGCTTCACACGAATGACGCGAATGAAACGAATCGAACCCGACTCGGCGAGAAGACATCGCGCACCCGCGCGAACTGCCGCTCGGTCTGGCACTAACAATTTGAAAACGGATTTAACGGATTGAACGGAAAAAAACGGATTAAGCAGTTGCCTTATCCGTTTTTTCATCCGTTTCAATCCGTTCAAATCCGTGTCAAAAAGAAGTGGATGTATGTGTTCGGCGAGACGGATCCGCCACGCGACCTGCCCCAGGCCGGCTCTAATTTCTCTTGAACACATACTGGAACGGATCGAACGGATTTACGCGGATCGAGCTCCCACCTCAAGCCGTTCGCCCAAGAACGTGAGATGTCCTCTCTCCGCGTCGGGTTCGATTGCTCTTTGATTGGTGTCATTCGTGTGAAGCCGTTGCCTTGCCTCTACACCCTCGCAGTTGCGACATTCACAAATGACGCGACGAACAGCTCGGCCACAGGTTCATAAGTTCGGAGGGGCCTCATTGGCCAATGCGACCGCGGTTCGACACGCGGTCGCGTTGATTGTGCGCCATCGCGCCGAGCCCACCGTGGTCGTGCTCTCGGCCATGGCCGGTGTCACCGACTCCCTGTTGGACATCGCGAAGCGCGCCGTTGCAGGGGACGTTGCCGGCGGGCTGCGCGAGAGTGCGCGGCTGCGTACGCGGCACGTCGATGTCGCGCGTGCCGTGCTCCGCGGGGCGCGGCAGCGGGGCGATGTCATGCGCGCGATCGACGAGTCGTTTCTCGAGCTCGACACGCTCGTGCGCGGGCTCGATGCCGTGCGCGAGCTGACCGCGCGCACCACGGATCTGATCGTCGCGCGCGGCGAGCGGCTCAGCGCCACGATGGTCGCGGCAGCGCTGCGCGCCGCGCGCGTGAAGGGGCGTTACGTCGACGCGACGCGCGTCATCCACACCGACGACTCCTTCGGCAGTGCGACGCCCGACCTCGCGCGCACCGATCGCGCCGTGCGCGCGGAGATCCGGCCGCTGCTCGCGCGCGGAGAGATCGCGATAGTCCCCGGCTTCCTCGGCGTGTCGCCCGACGGCGCCGTCACCACTCTCGGCCGCGGCGGCTCCGATCTCTCGGCGACGCTTCTCGCGCGGGCGCTCAATGCGCGCGCCGTGTCGCTCTGGAAGGACGTGCCCGGGCTGCTCACGAGTGATCCGCGGCTCGTGCCGCACACGAGCGTGATCGCGCAGCTCCACCCCCGCGAGGCCGCGGAGCTCGCGTACTACGGCGCCAAGGTGCTGCATCCGCGCGCGCTCATCCCGCTCACGCGGCGCGCGATGCCACTCTTCGTGCGGCCGTTTGCGAATCCCGAGTCGACCGGCACCGAGGTCTCCTCGCGCCGCATGGAGCGACGCTACCCCGTGAAGGCGCTGTCGATCTCCGCGGATCAGGCGATGATCACTGTCGCGGGGAACGGCATGCTCGGGGTCCCGGGCATCGCGGCGCGTACCTTCGGCACGCTGCAGCGCGAAGGAATCTCCGTCTCGCTAATCTCGCAGGCCTCATCGGAGCATTCCATCTGCTTCAGCGTGCCCACGTCCGCCGCGGCACGCGCGCGCACCGGGCTCTCGCACGAGTTCCGGCACGAGATCGCGAACCGCGAGATCGACAGCGTGACTTCGCGCGACGATGTCGCGACGATCGCGATCGTGGGACTCGGCATCGGCGACATGCCCGGTACGGCATCGCGCGTGTTCGACGCGCTGTCGAGCAGCGGGATCAACGTCGTGGCGATCGCGCAGGGATCGTCGGAGCTCAATCTCTCGGTCGTGGTCGATGCGGAATCACGGCGTGACCGCGCTGCGCCGCATCCACACGGCGTTCCAGCTCGATCGCGTGGGCGGCGGCGGGCTCGTTGCGGGGGTACACGCGGATGTCGTGCTCCTTGGCTACGGCGCGATCGGACAGCGCGTCGCGGCACTGGTCGCGCGCAACGCTCGCAAGAGCGGCGCGCCGCGCGTGGTCGGGATCATCGATCGGAGCGGCTACCTCTTCGACGCTGATGGGCTGTCCGCCGCGCGCATCGCGAGCGCCACCGCCGCCAAGCGCGCGCGCCGCGGGATCGCGACGCTGTCGGGCGCGCACGCGAGCGCGGCGCCGGAATCGCTCGCGCACATCGCGCGACACGCGCTCTCGCACCCCGTGTGCATCGACGTCACCGCCGACGACACAATGGCAATCCTCATGGACGCGGTGCGCGCCGGGATGGATCTCGTCATGGCGAACAAGCGTCCGCTCAGCGGCCCGCGCGTGCGTGTGCGCGAGCTGCGAACGCTCGCGGAGGAGCGCGGCGTGCGCATGCGCGCGGAGACGACGGTGGGGGCGGCGCTTCCGGTGCTCGATACGTACGCCAAGCTCGTCGAGTCCGGCGATCGCGTGCGCCGCATCGACGCGTGTCCCTCGGGGACGCTCGGCTTTCTCTTCGACGAGCTCGGGCGCGGCAGAAGGTTCTCCGAAGCGCTGCGCGACGCGATGTCGCGCGGCTACACCGAGCCAGATCCGCGCGACGATCTCACCGGGATGGATGTCGCACGAAAGGGCCTCATCCTCGGGCGATTGCTCGGCTTCGAGGGCGAGCTGAGCGATGTGCGCGTGGAATCGCTCGTGACGCCGGCGGCGGCAAAGATGCCGCTCGAGAAATTCCTGGCGAAGCTCGAGACACTCGATGACGCATGGGATGCGCGCGTGATCGAAGGCGAAGGCGCGCGGTGGCGTGCTCCGCTATCAGGTGTGCGCGAGCGCCCGCAAGGTGAGCGTCGGACTGGTGATCGCGGGCTCAGCGAGTCCGATGGCGTCGCTCCGCGGCACCGACAACCAGTTCGTGTTCGTGAGCGATCGCTACAAGACGAACCCGATGGTCATCTCGGGGCCGGGCGCGGGACCCGACGTGACGGCGAGCGGCGTTTTGAATGATCTTCTTCAGCTCGCGCGCAGGCGCTGAACGCGAGTGCGTTGAACGAGCTAGTGAATCTCGCCGGACCAGTCCTGTAGCGAAGGCGAATCGAGAGAGGCACCGGCGGCATTGGAGGCGCTGCCGCCCGCGGGTGCTCGCAGTGCCGGCGCCGGCAATCCCACGCGCTCGAAACTTTCGCTTTTGTCGTGTGCTCCGATGATGCCGCCGACGACCGCACCGACTAACGCGCCGAGCGTACCGAAGACTTCGGCTTCGGCGCTTTTGTCGAGTTCGCAAGAATCAGCGCACGAGCCGAGCCCAACTACTACACCAATCCCACCTCCCAAGACTGCGCCGGTGAGAGCTCCACGCAGAGCAGATCCGTGGAGGCCGCGGCTCACTTCCAGCTTCGAGACATCCGATAACGCGTAGGCGATCGAGTCACCGGATCCGTCGCCGAGCATTACCAGCGTATCGGGCGAGATCGAGAGTACGGTTCCCGTGCGGTTCGTGGTGCCACTCGGACTCTCGGCCGTCGTCCGCACGCGATCTCCGCGCTTCAAGCTCGATGCGGAATCAACCTGCGAGTGTGCGCGCAGCGGCGCGCACGAGAGTGTGGCCGCGATGAAGATCGCGAAGTAGGCGATGCGACCCGTGGAAATAGGCATTACCTAGCTACGCGCCAATTTCAGCGAAGTCAACCTCGCGACACCGGGTAGCTGCGACGAGTCTAGTCCTTCGCGCGGAGATACTGCTTCGGCCACTCGATGTGCGCGCCCAGCTCTTTCGCGGCGTGCAGCGGAAAGTACGGATCGCGCAGCTCCTCGCGCGCGAGCAGTACGAGATCCGCCTTGCCGTCGCGCACGATCTCATCTGCCTGACCCGCATGCGTGATCAATCCCACCGCTCCCGTGCGCACACCGGCTTCCTTGCGCACGCGCTCCGCGAAAGGCACTTGATAGCCCGGGCCGACCGGGATGCGCACCTTTGCCACGTTGCCGCCTGTGGAGCAGTCGATGAGATCGACGCCGAGCGGGGCGATAGCTCGCGCTAGCGCGACGGACTGCTCGATGTCCCAGCCTCCGTCCACCCAATCCGTCGCGGAGATGCGCACGAACAGCGGGAGCGTGTCCGGCCACACTGCGCGCACCGCTTCAATCACCTCGCACAGCAGGCGCGCGCGATTCTCAAAGCTCCCACCGTATTCGTCTGTGCGCGTGTTGCTGAGCGGCGAAAGAAATTCGTGCAGGAGATATCCATGGGCCGCGTGCAGCTCGATTACCTGGAAGCCAGCATCGAGCGAGCGACGCGCCGCATCCGCGAACGCACTCACCACGCGACGAATGCCGGGTTGGTCCAGCGCGACCGGCGTGTGATAATCGTCGGCAAACGCGATCGCGCTCGGCGCGAACACCGGGCTCCAACCACCTTGGGCGACGCTCACCGCTTTTCCCCCATTCCACGGCGCCGCAGTGCTCGCCTTGCGTCCGGCGTGCGCGAGCTGGATCCCCGCGACAGCGCCATGCTCGCGGATGAACTTCGCGATGCGCGAGAGCGTCTCGATGTGCTCGTCCTTCCAGATACCGAGGTCCTCGGGAGAGATCCGTCCCTCCGGCACGACGGCGGTCGCCTCGGTGATGATGAGCCCCGCGCCGCCCACGGCGCGCGAGCCGAGGTGGACGAGATGCCAGTCATTGGCAAAGCCGTCCGTGCTGGAGTACTCGCACATGGGCGAGACGGTGATGCGGTTCCGGAGCGTGATGCCGCGGATGGTCAGCGGAGAGAAGAGCGAGTCGGCCATGCAGAGAAACGACCCGCGCGCGCCCTACGTTCCAGCGGGCGCGGCATAGCGGCTCACGCCGGCGAGTGGCTCACCGTCGGCACACCGTAGTTCTCCGCGAGCCCGTGCAGGTGATGGTCGGAATGGCCAACCACGATGTACGCGAGCGCTCGCACACTGAGGCTCCGCCCGCTCACCACGCCCGAACGGGTCCACGAATCCTGCGGCAGCGAGGCGAAGAAGCGCGTCGTGCTCTCGCGCAGCGCGTGCAGCTCGGCGCGCAGGTCGCTCAGCGCGCGTGCATCGGAGCCCGCCGTGACCACGTAGTCGTTCTGCTCGAAGCCCGGCAGCGGGGTCGCGTCGCCGCGCGCGATGCGGAGTGCGCGATAGACGAAGATCCGCTCCGTGTCGAGCAGGTGCCCAAGCGTTTCGCGAATGGTCCACTTGCCCGGCGCATACCTATGACCGCCGCGCGCGTCCGGCACCGTTGCGAACGTCGCCTCGAGACGCGCCGTGTTCGCACGCAGCTGCTGCATGATGTCGCCGTCGGGCACCCGGTCGACATAGCGCGCAAAGAATGGTGCGTACTCGGTCGCGGCGGGACGAGGCATCGCTGTGGGCATGGTCGGTCTCCAAACCAGGATTCATACGGATGACACGGAGGCTCGATGCGAGCAAATCTTCGCGCCTGCGGCGTCGCGTGGAACTGTACATATGTTCACCAAAGGCCACCATATCTGAGTCCATGTGGCGCACGGTGACTACAACCAATAGCTTGGCTACCCGAGGACGGCGGCTGTTTTTCCGTGGCGTGACCTCGTGAAAATTTCGACCTTCCGATAATGTCCGACACTCCAGATATCAGCACCGCGCTCGGTGACCGCTACGTCATCGAGCGCGAGATCGGCTCGGGCGGCATGGCGGTGGTCTACCTCGCCGTCGACAGGAAGCTCGATCGCGAAGTCGCGCTCAAAGTGCTCCGCCCCGAGCTCGGGGCCGTGCTCGGATCCGAGCGCTTCCTGGCCGAGATCAAGATTTCTGCGCGGCTCGATCATCCACACATCCTCACGCTCATCGACTCGGGTGAGGCGGATGGACTTCTCTACTACGTGCTGCCGTTCGTGCGCGGAGAGTCGCTGCGCGCGAAGCTCGATCGCGAGCGTCAGCTTCCTATCGAAGAGGCTCTCACGATCGCAAAGCAGGTGGCGAGCGCGCTCGACTACGCGCACCGCCAGGGGCTCGTGCATCGCGACATCAAGCCCGAGAACATTCTGATTCAGGAAGGCGAGGCGATGCTGACGGACTTCGGCATCGCGCTCGCCGTGAAGGAAGCCGGCGGCAATCGCCTCACGCAGACCGGACTGTCGCTCGGCACGCCGCAGTACATGAGCCCCGAGCAGGCGACCGGCGATCGCGGCATCGACGCCCGCAGCGACGTGTACTCGCTCGCGAGTGTGCTCTACGAGATGCTCGCCGGCGAGCCGCCGGTCACGGGTGCCAGCGCGCAGTCGATGATCGCGAAGCTCATGACGGAGAAGCCGACGAGTCTGCGCGTGCTTCGCGATACGGTGCCCAGGAGCATCAATGCCGCGGTCGCGAAGGCGCTCGCCAAGACGCCCGCGGACCGGTTCACGAGCGCCGGGGAGTTCATGCGCGCGCTCGATGCGAAGGTCGAGGTGGAGACGCCGTCTTCTTCAGCAGTGGCCGCGAAGGCGGCTGCGGCGAAGTCGCGCGGCCGTATGGCGATCATCGTTGGTGTGGCGGCAGCAGTCGTCGTCGCTGCCGGCGTCATGTACGCGCTTCGGGAACGCGCAGCGTCGCACCAGGCCGCCGGCATCGCAGCGCTCGGACCGCGCACGCAGCTCACGACGTCGGGTGCGGTGCTCGTGCCCGCCATGTCGCCGGACGGCAAGCAGCTCGCGTACATCACGAAAAAATGCGGAGCCGGGAGCTGCAAGTACTCGGTCGTGGAACAGGACGTTGGCGGCAGCACGAGCCGCGTTGTCCTCGATGGCGCCACCGCGGGCTACGGTCTCGAGTGGAGCCCGGATCGGCGGAATCTCATCTTCAATGGCACGATCAACAACACGTCGGGCTCGTACGTAATGTCGGCCCTCGGTGGAACTCCGCACTATCTCACGCCGGGAGTAGCGACATTCTACGCCGGCGGAGATTCGCTGCTCATCGCGCCGGCGTTCCGTGCCGACTCCGTGTACTGGATCGACGTCGCCTCGCTGGACGGCATCGTGCGCGACAGCATCAAGCTGCGCGGTCCCGGCGAAGGTATCGGTGCGCTCTCGTCAATGCCGGGCACCGGATGGATCCTCACGCTGGTGCTGCAGGCGCCGCACGGGCTCTGGCAGGTGATCGATCGCACTGGCAAGGTCGCCGACCGCGTGATCAACGCGTGCACGTGCGGGGGCATCGCCGCGCGCGATGCGGTATGGCTCTCGCGAGCAGGTGATGGCGTGGCCGAGTCGATCGTGCGCATCGCGCTGGATCCGCTCACGGGCAAGCTGGCGACGCGACAGGATACGATGGTGACGGCGCTCTTCACCAACTTCTCCATCACTGCCGATGGGGCGGGGATGGTGATGGACGAGGGCACGTACGAATTCAGCCTCTGGAATCTCGAATTCGCCAGCATGATGAAGGGTCAGTATCCGCCCGAGCGTCGAGTGGGTAATTCCTCGAGCCCGCTGGGTTCCGACATCTCTCCCGATGGCTCACGTCTCCTCGTTCGCCGGCAAACGCCCATCGGGAACGGCCATCTCGAGTTGCGCTTTTACGTCATGCCCTTTGCCGGCGGCACGGAAACGCCGCTCGGCATCGCCGGCAAACCCGTGTTCGCCAACTGGGCAGACTCTGTGACCGTGAGCGTCGGACGGCAGACCGCGACAGGGCTGCGTCTGTCCCAGATCGATGTACGCACCAACGCCGTGCGAAACGAGATGGATCTTCCGGACTCGGTCGTCAACTCGGCGGCGGCACTGCCCGACGGCTGGGTGTGGGTTCCAGCATCCGGCGCCAAGATCATGGTCAGTAATGCGGGAAAGACGCGCGAGTATCCAAAGCCAGCCTGGTTCGCGTTCATCTACACGGCACTCCCCGATGCGTCCGGACGCCGCCTCTTCTACGACGGTAGCGACAAGGCGACCACCGACTCACTCGGCGTGGGGGTGCTTTCGCTCGACGACGGATCGACGACTCAATGGGCCGCGATGTTCGCCGAGGGCGGACGCATCACACCGCTCGCGGATGGTGGGCTATTTTTGGTCCTAGCGCGCACCCAGGGTGCGCTCAGCTTCTACAAGCTCGCGGGACCGGGACAGATGCAGGCGCTGGGAGATTCACCGCGGCCGATGCGCGGTCTCACAATCTCACGCGACATGAAGCGGGTCAGCGTGCTGGAGCGCGATTATCGCGCCGACGCATGGATCAGCAAGGTTGTCCTGCACTAGGGCGCTTTCGTTCCAGAAGTGCGTGGTTACATCGCTGAAGGCGGGCCAGTCTGGTACGCAGACGCCCGCCTCGGAGGATCCATGCGTTCCACGACGCTCTCGCACGTTCCGGCATCGCGCATTACAGTAGCTGTTCTCACGCTCGCGATCCTCGCCTGCGGCGGCTCATCCGATACTGGGCCCGCGACGAGCGGCGCGCTCGCAGTGAACGTCGCAGCGCCCAGCGGTGTGAGCACCCCGTTATTCGTGAGCGGGCCCGGTGGGTTCTCCCAGTCGCTTACCGGCCCGCACACATTCTCGGGAATCGACGCAGGCAGCTACGTCGTGGACGCGCGTGCAGGGGGGAGCGACGATCCGATCGTCGGAAGTTTCTATGCGCCCTCGGTCACCGGCAGCCCCGCCACCGTAACGGCGGGTGCGATCTCCAATGTGTACGTCACGTATGCGACGGGTACGACCGGACACCTGTGGGTCGGGAATCAGACCGGAAGCGTGATCGGCGGCTACACCGCGGCGCAGCTCTCCACATCCGGCACACCCGCCCCTGCGATCACGATCGGCTCCGCCAGTCATCCTGGGGCTCACACATCGAGCATCTCGGTCGACGCGAGCGGAGGCATGTGGGCCGGCGATGGCTCCGACACGCTCTTCTACTTCAGCGCCGCGCAGATCGCCACGAGCACCACCGCAGCGCCCACGCGCACGATCGTCGGTGCGGGCGGCTCCGTCACTTCGATCACCGGCACCGCGTTCGACGCGCAGGGGAATCTCTGGGCATCGGATCAAAGCGATCGCGTGATCGAGTATTCGGCCGCGCAGCTCGACGCGGGCGGCACGGTGACGCCGAACATCACACTCTCCGCAGCATTCGGTTCGATCGCGCGGCCGTGGGATGTCGCCTTCGATGCGTACGGTGACCTGTGGGTGTGCAATTACAGAAACAACTCCGTTGCCATGTTCAGCGCTGCGCAGATCACGACGAGCGGCTCGCCACTACCGATGGCCGGTATCACCGGAACACAGGGACTCTCCGGTCCCCTGGGGCTGGCCTTCGATCACAATGGAAACCTGTGGGTGGCGTCGATCATCGATTCGATCGCCGAATTTCCAGCCAGCGCTCTCAACAGCGTCGGATCGCCGGCGCCGGCCGTCGTCATCACGGGCTCGTTGCACACTCCGATCTCTCTTGCCTTCGACGGTAGCGGCGCGCTGTGGGTCGCGAGCTACCAGGGATCGCATCTGTTGCGCTTTCTGTCATCGCAGCTGGCCTCGACCGGAGCACCGACACCGAGCGTGTCGATCGCCGGTTCTACAGTGGCGCTGCCTGCGAAGATCACATTTGCTCCCCACGCCAACGGACTTCCCATCCACTGATTCATCGCTGCCCGCACCGCGCGGAGCTCACATGTGCTCCGCGGGCGCGGGGAGGTTCACGAGCACCGCCGTCACGATGAGCACGATCGCGGCGATCGCGATCTCGAGTGACGCGGAGCGGGAGAGTCGACGTCCCGCTTCCTCGGTGCCGAGCGATGGCTTGAGTCGCTGGTTGTTGTAGGCGCCGAGCGCGAACACCACGGCCACGAGACACAGCTTTCCTATCAGTGTCTTGCCGTAGATGGTCGTCCAGAGCGCCGAGAGCTGTCCCAGATGCTTCCACGCAGTGATGACGCCGGTGAGCACGAGCAGACCCACGCTGCACAGCGCGACGGTGGAGAAGCGGTTGACGAGCGTCGCCACTGCGGGACCGCGCGTCGTTGCTTCCATGGAGCTGCCGAGTGCCGTGGTGATTCCCGCGGCGACGAGCACGACCAGTGTGCCGATCCACATCGATGCCGCGAACACGTGCAGTGGATTCACGACGCGCGAGATGTTGGTGGTGACGAGTCCCCCCAGCATCACGACGAGCGTGGCGATGCCGGCGATCGCCCACGCGGCTGCGCTCTCGCGCGTGGTGCTTGCCGCCAGCAGATAGGCGAGCAGGGCGACGACGGTCATCACCTCGGTCACGATGTTCAACGGACGTCCACCGATTGCCGCGCCAAAGGTGAGGTGCTTCTCGCTCATGGTGGTGTTGATGGACATCGCGAGCGCGAGCAGGCGGAGCAGCGCGCCTACCGCCCCGATGCGCGCGGCCGTACGCGCGGCGGATGTCATCGCGGCGGCGTTGGATGAGAGCGCCGGTCGCATGAGGAGAAAATAGAACGACGCGGCACCGACGATGAAGAATGCACCGACGAATCCGATGTATTCGTGAAGCACATCGAGCGCGGTGAAGTCGCCTTCGGCGAACAGAAGCGCGGCGGAGATCATCATGATGCTCGCATTCTCCTCGAGAGAAAAGATCGAACCAGTTGGCGCCGCACGAGAGTACGGTGCGCTCATTGCAATACAAGATCGAGACCGTCACGGAGAGCATGACATGCACGCCAGCCACTACACCTGGCGCTCTTTCACCTGTTGTCTAGCTGCAGCGGCGTTCGTGCCGTGGATCGCGCTCGCGCAGGGACAGGGAGCGCCCGCACTCTCGAATGCCTCACCGCCGCCATCCGCGAGCTCGAGGGCTCGCATGCTTCCTCCGGGATCGAAGGAGAGCGATTGGCTCCTGCCGGGGCACGATTACGGCGCCACGCGCTACAGCGAGCTGGACAAGATCAACACCAACAACGTCGCGCAGCTCAAGGAAGTGTGGAGCTACACCACGGGGATCGCCGACGGACACGAGGGGCAGCCGCTCGTCGTTGGCGGCAGAATGTATATGGTCACGCCGTATCCCAACAAGCTCATTGCCTTCGATCTCTCGAAGCCCGGGCCGGCGAAGCTGTGGGAATACGCACCGCCAATCGATCCGACGTCGTTCGGAAAGGCGTGCTGCGATGATGTGAATCGCGGCGCCGCGTACTACGGCGGCAACATCATCTACAATGTGCTGGACAACCAGACCGTCGCGGTGAACGCGCAGACCGGACAGGAGGTGTGGCGAACCAAGCTCGCGGATCCGAATCAAGGATCGACGATGACGATGGCGCCGCTCGTCGTGAAGGGGAAAGTCTACGTCGGCAACTCGGGCGGCGAGATGGGCGTGCGCGGCTGGCTTACGGCTCTCGATGCGCGGACTGGGAAGATCGCGTGGCAAGCGTTCAGCACGGGTCCTGACAAGGACGTGAAGATCGGCCCGCGCTACAAGCCGTTCTACTCGTGGATGCGCCAGAAGGACCTCGGTGTGAGCAGCTGGAAGGGCGATCAATGGAAGATCGGGGGCGCCACAATCTGGGGCTGGATCTCCTACGATCCCGAGACCAATACCGTTTACTCGGCCACCGCGAATCCCGGTGCATGGAATCCCGACCTGCGCCCGGGCGACAATCTCTTCTCGGCGTCGCTGATGGCGCGCGATGCGGACACGGGCGAGCTGAAATGGGCCAACCAGTACACGCCGCACGATGAGTGGGACTACGACGCGGTGAACGAGGCGATCGTCGCCGATCTTCAGGTGAACGGTGCGCCCCGCAAGGTCGTGGTGCACTTCGATCGCAATGGCTTCGCGTACACCATCGATCGAGGCACGGGGGAGATTCTGGTCGCGGCGCCCTATCAGTACATCAACTGGGCAACCGGTGTGGATCTCACGACGGGTCGTCCCAAGCTCGTGCCGGAGAAGGAGACGCATCAGGGGCGGATGACGAACAACATCTGCCCGTCGTCCACCGGCGCGCGCGACCAGCAGCCCGCCGCATTCTCGCCGCGCACGCATCTCTTCTATACGCCGGCGACGAATCTCTGCATGGACTACGGCGGCGTGGAAGCGAAGTACATCGCGGGTACGCCGTACGTCGGCGCCGCAGTGAAGATGTACGGGGGCCCCGGCGGCAATCGCGGCGAGTTCCTGGCGTGGGATGCCGCGACCGGGAAGAAAGCGTGGGGCATCAAGGAGAACTACCCGGTGTGGGGCGGTGCGCTCGCGACAGCGGGGGACGTCGTGTTTTACGGCACGATCGATGGCGACTTCAAGGCCGTGAACGCCACGAATGGCAACGTGCTCTGGAAGACGCACTTCAACTCCGGCATCGTCGGCAATCCGATCACCTACATCGGTCCCGATGGCAAACAGTACATCGCGATCTACGAAGGCGTCGGCGGATGGGCAGGCGCGATCGTGCCCGGCAACCTGTCGAAGGACGATCCGTACGCGGCGCTTGGGGCCGTGAACGCGATGAAGGATCTGCCGGACCACACGAAGGCAGGCGGCGCG
Organism: uncultured Gemmatimonadaceae bacterium; assembly: GCA_963792685.1. Lineage (GTDB taxonomy): Bacteria > Gemmatimonadota > Gemmatimonadetes > Gemmatimonadales > Gemmatimonadaceae > FEN-1250. The sequence goes on from CAWBWW010000001.1 coordinate 1,532,686, forward strand.
CTGCACGTGTTCGTGCTGCCATGATCGCACGCATCGCGGCGGGACTGCTCGTGGCTCTGGCGTTCGGCGCGATCGCGCGCCAGGCGCCGGTTCCGCCGCTGCGCGTGTGCGCGGATCCGAACAACATGCCGTTTTCGAACGAGAGCCGTGCGGGGTTCGAGAACCGCATTGCCGCGCTGCTCGCGCACGACATGGGGACGACCGTGGAGTTCAGCTGGCGTCCGCAAATGCGCGGGTTCGTGCGCAAGGGACTCAAGGCGGGCGCGTGCGAGGTCTACATCGGTGTGCCGGTCGCCTTCGGCCCGCTGCTCACGACCGCGCCGTACTACCGCTCGACCTACGTCATCGTGTATCGCACCGATAGTCGAGTGCACGTGCGCTCGCTCGACGACAGCGCGCTGCGCACGCTCAAGGTGGGCGTGCACATGATCGGCGATGACTATCAGAACACGCCGCCGGCGCAGGCACTCGCCGCTCGCGGGATCGTCGGCAACGTGCGCGGCTTCCCGATCATCGGCGATTACTCGAAGCCCGATCCGCAGGCGGTAATCCTCCAGGCGCTCGCGCGCGGCGACATCGACGTCGCGATCGTGTGGGGGCCGTTCGCGGGCTACTTCGCGAAACGCGCGTCAGTGCCGCTCACGATCGTTCCCGTTACACCTGCGCGCGATGCGTCCGGGCAGATTTTCGCCTTCGACATCGCCATGGGCGTTGGCAGTGCGGACTCCGCGCTCGCCCGCAAGCTCGACACGCTGCTCGTACGCGAGCGGCCCGCCATTCACAAGATTCTGTCCGACTACGGCGTTCCGCTCGACTCCATGCGCGTGTCGAACGAAGCGACTCACGGAGATTGACAATGCGAATGAAGCCACACGCGATCGTCTTTCGTGCCGCGATAACCGCGCTGCTCGTTCTCGCGGCCTGCAGCAAGAGCAATTTCGGAAGCGACCGGGATCAGAAGCGCGCCGGCAACAAGCCTGGTGACCAGGACGACATGGGCCAGCGCAACTTCGGTGGCGACAAGACGCTTGCGATTGCCGGGCGCGAGATCTTCATTTCGCATAACTGCTATGGTTGTCACGGCGGTCTCGCGGGCGGGGCCATGGGCCCGAGCCTTCGCGATACCACGTGGAAGTATGGCGGCAGCGATACCGCCATCTACCACAGCATTCACGATGGTCGCCCAATGGGGATGCCGCCGTGGGCCGGTCGCCTGAACGATCGCGAGATCGGCGCGCTCATTCAGTACATCCGTTCGATCCGCACGCGAGACGAGCCACAGTTCTTCTTCGCGCAGGGAAGCGGCGACAGCGTCGCGAGCCATGCAGTGAACGCCGCGCCGCAACCGAAGCCCATCGCCACTCACGCGGAAAGCTCCAGCGCTGCTCCTCCCCCTCGGCCCTGAGCGCCGAGGGGAGCTTGTACGGCGCTGTTTAAAACGTGGCGGTGTGCCCGTACGTCGGCGCCCGTCGCGCGTTGGATGCCTGCTCGAACGCGTATGCGATGCGAATCAGCTTTGCCTCACTCCATGCGCGCCCGAAGAACGAGACGCCAACAGGCAGCCCGAAGGCGTAGCCCGCAGGTACCGTGATCGACGGATAGCCTGCCTCCGCTGCGGGTGATGAGCTCCCGCCGCCATCCGCGTCGCCGTTGACCCAATCGATGAGCCACGCGGGCCCGTTCGTGGGAGCGAAAAGCGCGTCGAGCTTGTGCGCCGTCATGATCGCGTCGATGCCGCGCGCGCGAGTGTTGAGCTGCGACTTGGCGAGCGCCTTCGTGTACTTGGCATCCGACAGACTGCCACGCTTCTGCGCCTGCTCGAAGATCTCCTGGCCGAAGTACGGCATCTCTTCGCTCGTGTGCGCCTCGTTGAACGCAATGAGATCAGCCAGCGTCTTCATCTTCGAGTTGGCACCGAGCGAGGCGAGATAGTCATTGATGCCGGCCCTGAACTCGTACAGCAGGATCTCGAGCTCCGCCTCCCCCACGTCGCCCATCTTCTCGATGGGTACCGGATCTACGATCACCGCGCCCTTGTCGCGCATCAGATCGATTGCGTGCTGCGCAATGGAATCCGCCGCTGTGCTGTAGCCGAAGTACTGCTCGCGCGGCACACCAATGCGCATTCCCTTGAGCGCGTTGGCATCGAGTCCCGCCGCGTAGTTCGTCTCGCGCTTCGCGCCGGCGGCCAACGTCGCCTTGTCGGCCGGATCGGCGCCCGCAATGGCGCCGAGCAGGATCGCTGCATCCGTCACCGTGCGCGCGATCGGCCCGGCCGTGTCCTGCGTCTTCGAGATCGGGATGATGACGCTGCGACTCACGAGCCCCACCGTCGGCTTGATGCCCACGAGCGAGCACGTGGCGGACGGGCTCACGATCGAGCCGTTCGTCTCCGAGCCGATCGCCGCCGCACAGAAGCTCGACGCCGCAGCGGCGGCCGAGCCGGAGCTCGAGCCTGACGGCGTGCGGTCGAGCGCGTACGGATTCCGACACTGTCCTCCGCGCCCGCTCCAGCCACTCGAGGCATGCGTGCTTCGGAAGTTCGCCCACTCGCTGAGATTCGTCTTGCCGAGAATCACGGCGCCCGCTGCGCGCAGTCGCTCGACGAGAAACGCATCGCGCGGAGGACGCGCGCCGACAAGCGCGAGCGAGCCCGCCGTCGTCTCCATCTTGTCCGCGGTTCCGACATTGTCCTTGATGAGAATCGGAATTCCATGCAGCGGGCCGCGCGTCTTGCCGCTCTTCCGCTCCGCATCCATCGCATCCGCGATCGAGAGCGCATCGGGATTCAGCTCGATCACCGCGCGAAGCTCCTTGTCCATCTCCGCGATGCGTGCGCGATACGCCTCCGTGATCGCGCGCGAGGACATGACGCCGCTGTGCATCGCCTCCTGCAGCTGCGTGATCGTCTTCTCCTCCACGGGGCCGCCCGCATTGCGAACGCGTGGAGCCTGCAGAGGCGTGCGCTGCTCGAGCTTGATGAGCGGAGAGGCGCCCGCGCTCATCAATGCTCCGGCGGCGAGCGTCGTCGACATGAAGGTGCGGCGATTGATGCGTTCCGATTCTTCGTGGGTCATGGGATCCGAATGCGGGGTGGGTGGTTGCTGCAGACTGCGACGGCTCGCGTTTGCACTACCGATTCACGTGATCAAATGGATCACGGGACTCGTGACGTCAATGGGGATTTACGGCGTCGGACTTCCGATTGCCATGGAGAACGCCGCGCTGGCACTCCCCCCCGGAGCTCATCATGCCGCTCGCGGGCGTGATCGTCGCCGGCAACACAGCTGTCGCCGTGGCGCTGACGTCAGGTGGCAAGCAGCAGCTCGCGCCTGTCCTCGTCCGTGAGATCGATGCCGGCAGCGCCGATATTCTCCTCGAGATGCGCCACACGCGAGGTTCCCGGAATCGGCAGCATCATTGGGGAGTGCGCGAGCAGCGCCGCGATCGCGATCTGATTGGGCGTGGCGCCGTGCCGTCGCGCGACCTGCTCCATCGCGCTCGTCGCCGTACGATGGTTTCCCCCCAGTGGCGCCCACGGCAGGAACGGGATGCCGAGCGACTCGCATTCTTGAAGCACGGCGTCGGAGGCGCGATCGCCGAGGTTGTAGCGGTTCTGCACGGAGACGACGTTCACGATCCCGCGCGCCTGCGTGAGCTGCGGAACGCTGAAGTTGCTCACGCCAATGTGCCGGATTTTCCCTTCGCGCTGCAACTCCGCGAGCGCGCCTATGGAATCCTCGAGAGGCACGTTCTTGTCACCCGCGTTGTGCAGCTGATAGACGTCAATGCGGTCCACTCGGAGACGTCGCAAACTGCCTTCGAGCGCCTCTCGCAGGTGATTGGGACGCAAGTCCGGCGTCCACTTGTTCGGACCCGAGCGCGCGTAGCCGCCCTTCGTCGCGAGCACGAGGCCGGGAGGATAGGGATAGAGCGTCTCTCCGATCAACCGCTCCGATACTTCCGGGCCATACGAATCCGCCGTATCGATGAGATTGACGTTGAGCTCCACTGCACGACGAAGCACGCGTCGCGCTTCTTCAGGATCCCGCGGCTCGCCCCATACGCCCTCGCCCGTGATGCGCATTGCACCGAAGCCGAGCCGGTTGACCGTGGAATCGCCGATGGTGACAGTGCCGGCATTGGCCGCGCTGAGAGGTTTCTGGGTTGTGCGCATCGACTCTGCTCCGCTGAGGTTTTCAGGTGCGCAACACATGGAGCACGCTCCGTTCCCGCCAAAATGACGGACACGTAAAATCGAAACTAATCGTGCTCCCCACGTGTATAGAGATGTGAGAACAAACAGGGGAGGACAGCATGCCGCGTTATGAGTTTTCCATCGGCGGCTCCGACGTTCGGCGGCAAGGCGCCGTCGAAAGCGACTCGTTCAAGGATGCGCTTGACGTGATCGCTGTGCAGGCCAATGCCGAGACCGGCGATCTGCTCGAGATCGGTGTCCGCGGGTTCCCGCCGGCGAAGTTCCAGTACGTCTTTTCGTTGGACGAAGGTACGCAGGTCTGGCGCGCGGCTATTCAGCGCGCTGCCTGACCGTCCTCCGGCGGTTGTGACCTAGCCAGCCGCCGAGAGGGGACGAGCGCCGATTCCCAGTCGGACGATGCGCTGCAGCAGCTCCGGGTACTCCACTCCGTCGTAGCGCGCAGCAGAAGCGAACTCCTCGCTCTCGCAGATGTCCGGATTCGGGTTCGCATCCAGAAAATAGAGCTCGCCATTTGCGTCGAGCCGATAGTCGATCCGCGCATACCCCGACAGCTCGAGCACGCGATAGATGCGCTTGCTCATCCATCCGAGCTGTGCCGCAAGCGCCTTGGACAATCCTTCGGCAGCGCGAATCCGCACGCCCTTCTTCGCTTGATACTCCAGGTCGTGCTTGACCTTCGCCGTCGCGATGAGCGGCTCGTTCGCGCTCTGATCGTCGATCACGAGCTCCCAAGCCGGGAAGGAGCGCAGCCGCGAGTTGCCAACGACGCTCACGTACAGCTCTCGTCCAGCGATGAACTGCTCGGCGATCGCATCGGTGCCCACGCGGTCGTGGATGAACTCCACGCGCTCGCGGAGCTCCTCATCATCGTGCACGAGCGACGCGCGCGCGATGCCGATCGACGCATGCTCCGTGAGGCTCTTCACGAACAGCGGAAAGTCGAGCTCCGCGGGGCGCCGCACCTTTCGGCCGAGCGGAAACACCTCGAACGAGGGCACCGGAATGTGATGATAGGAGAGCAGCTTCTTGGAGAGCGCCTTGCCCCGTGAGAGCACGAGCCCGCGCGGGTTGCATCCCGTGTACGGCACGCCGAGGAGCTCGAGGAACGCGACGATGTTGTGATCGAAGGTGGCGTTCCACTGAAATTCCTCGAGCAGGTTGAACACGACGTGCGGCTCGATCTCCGCCACTGCCTCGCGGATCGGCTCGAGATCGCTCTGCACACCGAGCGCCTGTACCTCGTGACCGAGCTCCCGCAGCCCGCGCACGACGTCGAACTCCGCGCGCCACGCGAGCGCCTCCTGATCCGTGTGTCCCGCCAGCGTGTCGGGCGGGATGTGATCCGGATGCGTCAGCGCGATCACGCGCAGATGGCGGCGGCTCGCGCGCGTCACAGGGTGAGCCATCCTCGCGGCGCACGTGCGCGCGCGCGGTGCAGCGCACGGTAGTGCTCGCCGAGCGTGAGCGATGACTGGCTAATGGAGAGTGGCCGGGCGCGCGAGGTCACGGGCGGGCGCACGTCGCGCAATTCGTGCATCAGCGAATCGATGTACGTAAGCTTTGCGAGCGCGACCGGCCACTTGGCGTAGCGCGAGCGCCAGCGCGATGCAGGGCGCAGCCACACTGCAAACGTTTCCGCAAAATCCTCATCGGGATGACTTTGCGCGTACCAGCCGGGAAGATGCCGAACGAAGCGCGTGCTGCGGCGCTGCGGCCGATAGCGACTGGGGTAGGGCGTGCCCGATGCGCCGAAGTGCGCGCGCCATCCCGCGCGGCGATGCAGCCGGTGCGCATGCTGAATCGCGTGCGCCGCCTCATGGCGCATGATCGCCATGCACGAGCCGTGGGTGCCGCCTTCGACCGAATGCATCTGAGCACGCTCGAGGCGCATGAGTCTCGGGTGGGCCAGGTAGAAAGGAATCGCGAATCCCGGAATGCCGTGGGGCGAGAACCACTCTTCCGCGAGCCACACGTGAGGTTTCGCGACCAGCGAGCGTTCCGCGAGCTCCGCCAGGAGCTGACGGTGGCAGCGCAGCACCCACTCGCTCGGTTGCGAGAGGCCGAGCTCCCGAAAGCGCAGCGCGAGCAGCCGCTCGTCGCCCCACCGGGACCATGGGACACGTGTGGGTGGCCGGCGGTTCATCCTCACATTCAACGACCGAGCGCCGCGGGGCGCAACAGCGTGCGGGGCGCCGGATGACGCTTTTCGAGCTCTTGATGCTCCTGGTCGCAGTCGCGGGAGCGCTCCGCATCCTCGCGCAGAAGTGGGGTGTGCCGCACCCGGCCCTGCTCGTGCTCGGCGGGCTCGCGGTGGCGCTCGTGCCGCAGCTGCCGCAGCCGAACGTCGATCCCGAGCTGCTGTTCGTGATCTTCGTGCCGCCGCTGCTCTACTGGAGTGCGCTCACGATCTCGTTGCGAGAGATGCGCGCGCTGCTCGGTCCCATCGTGCGCCTTGGCACGGGGCTGGTGATCGTGACAATGGCTGCCGTCGCCGCGATCATCCACGTGCTCGCGCCGGGTGTTGGGTGGCCGGCAGCATTCGTGCTTGGCGCGATCGTGTCGCCGCCGGATCCCGTCGCGGCGTCGGCCGTGCTCCGCCCTCTTGGCGCACCACGCGATGTGACCACGCTCCTCGAGGGCGAGGGACTCTTCAACGATGCGACGGCGCTCGTCGCATACCGGCTCGCGGTTGCGGCCGTGGTGGCGGGGAGCTTCTCGCTCTGGAATGCGGCGGGGAGCTTCGCGATCACGGGCATAGGCGGTGCGCTGGTGGGGCTCGCGGCGGGATGGCTGATCGCCTTCGTGCGCACGCACATGGGACACGTCGTAGTCGTAGAGAACGCGCTCTCGCTGCTGTCGCCGTACATCGCGTATCTGCCAGCGGACGCGATCCACACGTCGGGTGTGCTCGCGGTGGTGACGATGGGGATCTACCTGGGAGTGCGCGGACCGCACGTGGTCGCGCCCGCGACGCGGCTGCAGGCGGGTGCGATGTGGAGCATGGTGACTTTTCTGCTCGAAAGTCTGGTGTTCATGCTCGTGGGGTTGGAGCTGCCTCGCGTGATGCAGGCGCTCCGCACGCACACCCTGGCGGAGCTGGTCGTGATGGTGCTCGTCACGACGCTCGTGTGCATCGTCGTGCGCCTCGTGTGGGTGTTCATCTCGATCTTCATTGCGGACACCGACGGCGGTGGTGACAGGACGCCGGCATCGAAGCGATGGAAGAAGCCGTTCTTCATCGCATGGGCGGGGCTGCGGGGCGCGGACTCCCTCGTGATTGCGATAGCGCTTCCACTCGCCACGCGAAGCGGGAAGCCGTTTCCCTCGCGCGATCTCATCATCTTCGTGACCTTCGGCGTGATCTTCGTGACGCTCGTGCTGCAGGGGCTCACGCTCGCGCCGCTCGTGCGGCGGCTGGGCCTCCAGGGTGGAGACGATGCGGAGGCGCGGGAGGAGCGGCTCGCGCGCGTCGCGATGGCCGATGCAGCGCTCGCGGCGCTGCGTCGCGCGGAGCACGACGACGATGTGCCCAGGCAGATCGCAGCGAAGATGCGAGCGGAGTATGAGCAGCGGAGGCGTGCAGCGGAGCGAACGCACATGCCGGAGCAGCAGGATCGGGTTGGCGCTGCGGCGTACGTAGCGCTCAGGCGGCGCCTGCAGGGCGCAGAGCGCGCGGAGCTGCTTCGACTTGCGGAGTCCGGGAAGATCGGAGGCGACGTCATGCGCCACGTGCAACGCCAGCAGGATCTGCGCGACCTGTTGCTCACGTACGACGAAGAGGCCGGCAGCGACTCGCACGAGCACCTCGAGCCGGGTGACGACTACTCGGTCGAGCGCGATCAGGAGGCATCCGAGTCTCCCGGCTGAGTGCGCGTGCGACGTTGTCGATCGCGACGTCGCTCGTCAGTCGTTGCAACAGCCCCCGGACGCCCCGTAGAATTCGTGGCGAGCGGGAAACGGAACTTGGGCCAGAGGCGGAACGGATGGCAGACGAACAAAAGCCCGCACAGCAGAAGTGGTATCACACGGCGCCAGGATATCTGACGGCGACAGCGGCGCTCGTGGGATCGATCACGGCTGCAGTGACGGGGTTGAGCCAGCTGGGCCTCTTCCACTCGAAGACGGCCACGCCGCCGGCAGCGGTTGCACCGGCGCCCGCCTCCGCAACGAGCAGCGCGGCGCAGCGGAGCTCCTCCGCCCCGCATCGCAGCACGGGCGCCGACACGCGCGCACCCGCGCGCAACGAGCCCGCGCAGCGCATCGCCTCTGCGCCCGCGCGCTCGACGGCACCCTCGACTGCACCCGCAACGCAGCCAGTGACCACCGCCACTCCTCCAGCCGCGGCGCCTGCGCCAGCACCCGCCCCCGCGCCGCCGCCTCCACCGGCAGCCGCCGCGCCCAAGACCGGCAACATCGGCCCGGGCACCACGTTGCAGCTCGCGAGTGGATCGCGCGTGTGCAGCACCGACAGCAAGGACGGCGACAAGTTCACCGCGACTACCGTGACGCCGGTGACCGGCAGCAATGGCATTTCGCTGCCTGTGGGAACGCAGGTGATCCTGAGTGTCGTGACCGCGAAGGCGCCCGTCTTTCTCACCGCGAAGGGCGTCTCGATCGATGTCGCGGGCAAGACGGTACCGATCAGCGGGAGCGGCACGGCGCGCACGGAATTCAACGCGGCGCCGAGCGCGAAGGGCATTGGCATTGGCGCATGCATCCCGCAGGGTGGTCAAATCTCCTTGCGGCTCACGGACGGTGTGTCCGTAACCCAGCCGTAGTACGCGCTTTAACCCCTGAAAGTGAACGTTAAGACCTTCTAATCCGGGCCGGTCCGAGTGAGATGGACCGGCCCGAATCGCATCGACCAGACGTTTCTCGGCGACGCTGATCCTTCGGACGCGAAGATCTCGTAACGATGTGGGTATAGTCGCGTCTTTTGAGCATGCAAGCGAACGAAAGCGCCACAAGCGCAAAGCCACGCGTGCGCGTCACTGGTGGCGTGCCTGAGCATCCGGATCCTCCGCGCTCCCGCAAAGACACTCTCGACTGGACCGCCGACTGGGGCAACGCATTAGCCCTCGTGATGGCGGTCTACGCGCTCATCTATCTCTTCCTGATGAGCAAATCGCAGACGGGTGTGTGGTCGCACATGTTGCGCGCCGTCGCGTTTCTGCCGATGAACGCCGCCGCTTCGGTGCTCGCGTTCCGCGCGAGCCAGCGCACGAGCACGGATCGGCACATCCGCCGCTCGATGCATTTCCTGGGCATCGCGTACGCGTGCGTCTTCGTCGGCAACATCACCGCGTTCTACTCCAAGTTCGTCCAGAACGGCAATCCGCTCGCCGACTGGACGAACGTGCTCTACTTCGGAATCTACGCGTTCGGGCTCGCCGCGCTCCTGACCATGCCGCTCGCCCGCCGCGTGCAGAACGAATACTGGAAGTTCATTCTCGACGCCGGAACGGTCATCGTCGGCGGCGGGCTCGCGATCTGGTATCTTGTCGTCATCCCGTCCAGCTCTTACCAGCTCGATGGCTTCTGGGGGACGTTCTGGGCACTCGCGTATCCGGTCGCGTCGCTGCTGCTCCTGCTCGGCGTCGTCACCGTGTTCATGCGCCGCCCCGCGCAGACGAATTCCGGTACGCAGGCGATGCTGCTCGCGGGGTTGCTGCTCTATCTGGTATCCGACCTCTCGACGGACATCACCCTTCTGCAGTTCGGATGGGGAAGCACGAACTGGACGGACGTCGTCTACCTGTTCGCGTACGTCGTGATCATCTTCGCGCTGGCGCGCTACCACGCGAAGCCTCCGGTGATCGCAACCGAGAACGACAACACCGCGCGCTCGCAGCCGTTCACCTTCCTGCCGTACTTGAGCGTCGCAATGTGCTACGGGCTGCTCGGCGTCGTCGCCGTGCGCCGCTGGCCCGAGCCCATGAGCGTGCTCGCCGTGGGTGGCATCGTCATCACGGCGCTCGTCGTCATCCGTCAGATCGCGGCGGTGCGCGAGAACGTGCGGCTCCTCTCCGAACAGTCGAAGCGTGAGAACGAAGCACGCTTCGAAGCGCTGGTGCAGCATTCGTCGGACGTCATCACGATCGTCGACACCGACACCGTCATCCGCTACGCGAGCCCAACCGTCGCGCAGATCTTCGGGCACTCGCCCAGCGAGCTGGAAGGGAAGCGCCTCGCGGATCTCGTGCATCCCGACGATGTCCCGCGCACGCTGAGCTTCTTCATGTCCGTGCTCCCGCAGGGCGCGGTCACCGCGCCTGCAGAGTGGCGCATGCAGCATCACGACGGCGGCTGGCGTGATGTCGAGGTGATCGGCACGAATCTGCTCGACGAGCCGACGGTCCGCGGCATCGTGCTCAACACGCGCGACATCAGCGAGCGCAAGGCGCTGCAGGCCGAGCTCACGCATCAGGCGTTCCACGATACGCTCACGGGGCTGGCGAACCGCGCGCTCTTCCTCGATCGCGTGACCCACGCGCTGGCACTCGCGCGCCGGCACTCGCGCACGATCGCGGTCATCTTCCTCGATCTCGACAACTTCAAGACGGTGAACGACTCGCTCGGCCACGCGCAGGGCGACATGCTGCTCATCCACACCTCCGAGCGCATGCAGACGGCGGTGCGCACGGCGGACACGATCGCGCGCTTCGGCGGCGACGAGTTCGCGATCCTCATTGAAGATGCGTCGGACAACGATGCGGCGATGACGGTGGTCGAGCGCGTGCTCGAGCTGATGCGCCACCCCTTCCATCTCGATGGCAAGGAAGTGTTCGCATCCGCGAGCATCGGGATCGCCGTCGCGGACACGAATCACACCGCGAGCGATCTGCTGCGCAACGCCGACATGGCGATGTACATCGCGAAGCAGAGCGGGAAGGGACAGTTCCGCCGCTACGAAGCGCGCATGCACACCGAGGCAATGGAGCGGCTGGAGCTCGAGGCCGATCTGCGCCACGCGCTCGACCGCGACGAGTTCACGCTGCGCTACCAGCCGATCGTGCTGCTGCAGACGGGCGAGATTGCTGGTGTCGAGGCGCTCGTGCGCTGGAACCATCCCCTCCCGCGGGATGCTCTCGCCGCTCGCCTTCATTCCGCTCGCGGAAGAGACGGGACTGATCGTGCCGCTCGGGCGATGGGTGGTGCGCGAGGCGTGCCGTCAGGCCGTGACGTGGCAGCCGCTGCGCCCGAACGGAAAGCCGCTCACGCTCACGATCAACATTCGGGGCATCAGCTCCAGGGCGAGCACGTGGTGGAAGATGTTCGCCGCGCGCTCAGCGACAGCGGTCTCGATCCGCGAAACCTCGTGCTCGAGATCACCGAGAGTGTGCTCATGCAGCAGAACACGACGATCCTTGCGCGCCTGAACGCGCTCAAGAAGCTCGGCGTGCGTCTCGCGATCGACGACTTCGGCACCGGCTACTCCTCGCTCGGATACCTGCAGCGCTTCCCGATCGACATTCTCAAGATCGACAAGTCGTTCGTCGATGATGTCGGCCGCGGCGAGACGGAGTCGGCGCTCGCGCGCGCGGTGATCGCGCTGGGCGAGACGCTGCAGCTGCAGACGATCGCCGAGGGGATCGAGCTGAAACAGCAGCTCAGCGGTCTGCAGGACCTGGGTTGCGAGCTCGGTCAGGGCTTCTTCTTCGACAAGCCGATCCAGCCGGCGGAGCTCGAGCTCGCGCTGCGTAATGCGTACGCACCGCTCGTGGGCCGTCAGCAGAAGGCCGTGACGCGCTAGCGCGCGAGCACCGCCTCTCGCACCGGTCACGCACCGTCGCTTCCTTGCACGAGGCTGGGCTCGCTCCGATCTTGTCAGAGACGATCGGACCACCCGCACTCGATCCTGGAGACATCCGCGTGCAGATATCATCCTGGCGGGCCGCAGCTGCCCGCCTCGCGAGCGTCATCGTGCCCGTCGCCGCAGCGCTCTCGTGTGCGCGCACGTCGCCGCCGCCGGCCGCAGCACAGTCGAGCGACAGCAGTACGCCGCTTCGCGTCGGCATCTCGTTCGCCCCATCGCAGAGCTCCAAGCCGCTCGACGGGCGGATGCTGCTCCTCATCTCCACGGACAGCTCGGCTGAGCCGCGCAATCAGATCTCGGATGCGGTGACGACGCAGCAGGTGTTCGGCGTCGATGTCGACGGGCTCGCGCCAGGCACCGAAGCCATCGTGGGCGACACGGTGCTCGGCTATCCGGTGAATTCACTCGCCGGGATCAAGGCGGGCGACTACTGGGTACAGGGGCTGCTGCACGTGTACGAGACCTTCCATCGTGGTGACGGCAAGACCGTGAAGCTCCCCGCGGGCGATCGTGGTGAGGGACAGCAGTGGCCGGAGGCGCCGGGGAATCTGTACAGCAAGCCGGTGAAGATGCACATCGATCCGACGAGCGCGACGCCGATCCACATCGTGCTCGATCAGACGATTCCGCAGATCCCGCTGCCGCCCGACACGAAGTACGTGAAGCACTTCCGCGTGCAGAGCGAGCGGCTCACGAAATTCTGGGGACGTCCTGTGTTCCTCGGCGCGATCCTCGTGCTTCCGGAGGGGTTCGACTCGCATCCAGATGCACACTATCCGCTCGCGATCAACCACGGCCACTTCGAGAAGGACATCAGCGACTTCCGCGACTCGCCACCCGACACGAAGCTGCCGGCATACAATCTGGACAGCCTTACCGTGCACTGCCCGAACGGCCACGAGGCGGCGCTGTGCACGAAGTTCGGCTACGAGCGGTTCCAGCAGGAGAAGGCGTACGAGTTCTTCAAGGAGTGGACGGGCCCGGGATTCCCGCGCGTGCTGCTCCTCACGATCCAGCATCCCACGCCCTTCTACGACGACTCGTACGCGGTGAACTCCGAGAACAACGGCCCGTACGGCGATGCGATCACGTACGAGCTGATCCCGTACATCGAGTCGCACTATCGCGGCCTCGGTGCGTGGGCGCGCGCGGTGTATGGCGGATCGACGGGTGGCTGGGAAGCGCTCGGCGCGCAGGTGAAGTATCCGGAGGACTACAACGGCGCGTGGGTGAACTGTCCCGATCCGATCGACTTCCACGCGTTCACGACGTTGGACATCTATCACGATGGAAACGCGTTCGTGAGTGCGGGTCCGTGGCGCACCACGCCGCGCCCTGCGGAGCGCGACTACTTCGGACGCACGCGCGTGACGATGGAGCAGTCGAACCAGAAGGAAGCGGTGCTCGGCTCGAAAACTCGCTCGGGCGGCCAGTGGGACATTTGGGAGGCTGTCTTCTCGCCGGCGGGTCCCGATGGCTATCCGAAGCGGATCTTCGACAAGCGCACCGGCGTGATCGACTCGACCGTCGCGGCGTACTGGCGCGACAACTACGATCTCGTCCACATCATGAGGCGCGACTGGGCGACACTCGGACCGAAGCTGCGCGGCAAGATCACACTCAATGTGGGTCGCTCGGACAATTTCTTTTTGAACGATGCGGTATACGTGGCCGAGGATTTCCTGAAGAGCACGAAGAATCCTCCGGCGGATGCGACCGTCGACTACGGCGCCCGCGACGAGCACTGCTGGAGCGGCGACCACGCGAACCCGAATCTCGTCTCACGCCTGACCTACGACAGCCGCTTCATCAAGCTGGCGGCTGCTCACTGGCTCAAGACGGCGAAGGGCGACACGACGAGCTGGAGGTACTGAGCGGCATCGTCCCGCATTTTGCGTCCGTAACTCGTATGCACTCCGACATGGCCTTGAGCCAGGCCCTGGCGCCGGCGTACCTAGTGGAGCGCCAGCTCGGGCGCGGTGGCATGGGAGAGGTGTATCTCGCCCATGACACGGCGCTCCACCGGCCGGTCGCCATCAAGGTGCTCCCTCCCGAGTTCGCGACCGATCCTGAATCGCGCGCGCGCTTTCTGCACGAGACGCGTACGGCAGCATCGTTCTCGCATCCGAACATCGTCCCTGTGCACGCCGTGGAAGAGCGCGAGGGGCTGCTGTGCTTCGTGATGGGCTTCGTCGATGGCGAGACGCTCACGGATCGTGTTCGACTCAACGGGCCAGTCGGCGTCGGGGAGGGGGTGCGCCTGCTGCAGGAAGTGGCCTGGGCGCTCTCGTACGCGCATGGCAGGGGGATCGTCCATCGAGACGTGAAGCCTGACAACATCATGCTCGAACGCGCGACGGGGCGGGCGCTCGTCACGGACTTCGGGATTGCGCGCTCCGCGGCGCTTTCGGAGAGTGTGCAGACGGGGCACGTGATGGGTACGCCGGACTATATGAGCCCCGAACAGGCAGCAGGCGATGAAGTCGATGGCCGTAGTGATCTCTATTCACTGGGAGTCGTCGCGTTCTTCGCCCTTACCGGCCGCGCGCCGTTCGAGGGAGATAGCGAGAGCGCGTTGCTCGCACAGCACATCGCCGTCGAGCCGCCGCGGGTCGAGACGCTGCGACCGGGCCTCCCCGATGGACTCGTCGCGGTAGTTCACAGGCTGCTGCAGAAGGATCCAGCCGATCGATTCACGACGGGTGAGGAGGTAGTTGAAGCGCTCGACGCGCTGCGGGCATCGCGCCCCGACGTGGCGCCATCCATCCGACTCTTTCTTTCTCGCGCACCCGCTCTCGTGCTCGGTGCGGCCGCGATTGCGGCGGCCGAGCCGGCGCTGATGCGCACCGCGTATTGGGACGCCGACCGCGCGGTGCTGCGCGCCATGCTGCTCGCCCTGTTTCTCGGACTCGTGTGGAGGCTCATCGCGGACATCCGAGCACTCGCGGAGCAGGGCTTCGGCTACGTGGAGTTCAAGCGCGCGGTGGCGGCGCTCAACGTCGAGCGCGGAGCAGTGCGCGAGCAGCGCAAGCTGGCTCCGAATTATCACAGTCGGCAGCGCCGCAGGCGGCTCGTGCTCGCGGCGTGTTTCGCGATCTCGGTGGCGCTGCTCGCGTATGTACGCACACACCGCACGTATCTCGGAGAGGGCCGGTACGAGGTAGGCCAAACGGGGCTCGTCATCGCGGTTATCAGCGCCATGATTCTGGTGCTCGCGCTCTATGCAGTGCTGTCGGCATTCGTGAGCGCACTTACCACAACGCCCCTGTCCCATCGCATCTGGACCAGCTGGATGGGGCGCGCCGTGTACCGCGCGGGCGCTGCTGGTGTTGCGACTACGGCGACCTCGTCATCGGACACGATTCGCCGGCCGGGTTGATGCGAATCGCCGCCGTATCTGCAATCTTCGACCTCGATGGCACGCTCGTGCAAACCGAGGCGCTCAAGGCGCGGTCGTATGCGCGCGCGGCGGTGGAGCTCCGGCCGACCGTGGCCGTGCAGGAGATCATCGCCGCGTACGATGACATGGTCGGGCGCTCGCGCGAGGAAGTGGCGGCGGCGCTGCTTGCGCGCTTCGGGCTCGAGCCATTCGCCGAGCGACGCCAGCAGGAGCTGCATGTCACGACGCCGCTCGACGCATACATGGAGCTCCGTCTGCGCATCTACGAGGCAATGATCGAGAACGAGCAGCTGATTCGCGAGCAGGAATATCCGTGGTCTACCGGGCTCCTGCGCGAGTTGCACCGCGCCGGACACCCGGTGGGGATTGCGACCATGTCACATCGCAAGCACGCCACGCTGGTGCTGGAGCGGCTCGGGCTCGCGAACGAGGTGGACACCCTCATCACGCGCGAAGACGTGACGCTCGCCAAGCCGTCGCCCGAGATCTACCTCCTCATCGCCAACCGGCTCGGCGCCGAGCCCCGCAATTGCTTCGTACTCGAAGACTCGGTTCCGGGCATCCGCGCCGCGAACGCTGCAGGCATGTGCTGCGTAGCGATCACGAACGACATGACGCGTAGCGCCGTGCATGCGGCGGCCGTGCTCCCGGCATCGCGGATCGTCGACGATCCCAAGCGGCTCGGCGAAGTGGCGCGCGTCGTGCTCGAGGATCTTGCGGACGCGCAGTGATGGGAGCACGATAGCGAATCAACCGGAGATGAGAGATGGCGAGACCACGCAAGCTCACGATCAAGCGATACGGCTGGGTACCGGATCTTCCCGACCAGCGGGACTTCCCTTTCCGCGTTCCGCGGCGCACGGCGGCCGCGCTCCCCTCCGCGGTGGACCTGCGCCCGCAGATGCCGCCGGTGTACGACCAGGGGCAGCTCGGCTCCTGCACATCGAACGCGATCGGCGGCGCCTTCGAGTTCGAGCTGCTCAAGCAGAAGGAGCCGGACTTTATCCCGTCTCGCCTCTTCATTTACTACAACGAGCGCGTGATCGAACGCACCGTCGACACGGATAGCGGCGCGCAGCTCCGCGACGGAATGAAGACGCTCGCCAATCAGGGGGTGTGCCCCGAGACGATGTGGCCGTACGTCATCTCGCAGTTCGCCGCGAAGCCCACAGCCGACTGCTACGCCGAGGCGAAGAAGCATCTCGGCATCACGTACATGCGCATCGGTCAGGACGTGGCCGAGATGCGTGGCTGCGTCGCGGCGGGCTATCCGTTCATCTTCGGATTCACTGTGTACGAGTCGTTCGAGTCCGAGGCGGTTGCGCGCACGGGGAACGTGCCAATGCCGCAGAGCGACGAGCGCACACTCGGAGGTCACGCGATGTGCGTCGTCGGCTACGACAATCCGAAGAAGTTGTTCATCGTGCGCAACTCGTGGGGGGCGAGCTGGGGCAAGAACGGCTATGGCACGATGCCCTACGCGTACTTCACGAACACCGATCTCTCGGCGGATTTCTGGACGCTCAGGGCGGTGAGCTGAGCCGACTTCCTATCGGTTCGCCGCCTGCAGCACCACCACACCCATAGTCGCAACGCACATTGCGACCTGATGCGGATCGAGCGCGCTCATCATGTCCGCATCGGTGTGGTGGTACCAGAAGTAGCGTGAAGCGTCGATGTCCAGCGAGAGCGCCGGAACGCCGGCCGCGGCGAGCGGCTCAACATCGGCTTCCGGATCGCCCATCTTCGCCTCCGTCACACCGATGCGCGCGAGTGGCGCGATCATCGCCTTCACCACCGGAAGGAGTGAGTCGGGGCCCGTGAGTCGCACGCCCTTCGGCGTGAAGGCGCCGTTGTCCGACTCCATCGCGAACTTCGTTTTCGGCAGCTCGGCGAGATGCGCGTCGTGATAGGCCTTCGCGCCGCGACTTCCCATCTCTTCGTTCACCCACGCCACCACGCGGATCGTGCGCTTCGGCTTGAGCCCGAGCTGCTTGATCAACCGGAGCGCCTCCCATGCGGACACCACGCCGCCGCCGTCGTCCATCGCGCCCTGGCCCACGTCCCATGAATCGATGTGGCCGCCCAAGACTATGATTTCATCCGGCAGCTCCGACCCGCGCACCTCGGCGATCACGTTTCGGGAATGCGCATCGGGGAGCATGTGCGCCTCCATTGGAGCGTCAGCCGAATCTCCTGCCCGCGGTTCTGGATGCGGTGCAGCATATCGGCATCCTCCAGCGTGAGCGCCGCCGCGGGGATGTGGTGCGCGTGCGCGGTCGTGTCGCCGTAGGCCATCGTGCCCGTGTGCGGCGTCGCGAGCGAGTGCGGCGTCACCGAGCGAATCAGCGCCGCCACGGCGCCGTACGCGGCCGCGGAGTCCGCGGCGAAGATGCGATAGATCACGGCGTCGCCGTACGCGTCGAACGCAGGCTTGTCCGGATCGAAGTGGTGATCGAAGAGCACGATCTTCCCCTTCGCCTGCGCCGCATGGGCGTGGAGATCGGCGAAGTCGTTCACCACGAGCACGCGCGCGGTGATCCCGCCCGGTGGAGTGCCCACGCTCCGACCCAATCCCAGCATCTTGAGCGACGCGCGATGCGGAGCGAGCAGCGTCACGGACTCGCGTCCGCGCACCCAGTGCGGCACCATCACCGGCTCCGTGTGCACATTCTCGAGACCATCCTTCTTCATCTGCGCGACGATCCAGTCGATCGCACGCTCGAGGCTCGCCGACCCAGCCGGGCGATTGCCGAAGGTATCCACGAGCTCCGCGAGACGATTCCACGCGGCGCTATCCTTGAGCGCGCCATCGATCAGCTCGTCGGCGCCCGCAGATTGTGCGCGAAGTGGAGCTGACGTGAGCGCGACAACAAAGGTGGCGACGGCCGAGATCGTGGCGATGCGCCTGAAGATTGCGTACATGGTCGTGGGCGAGAGGGAAATGGTTCGACGCTCAAAAGTATTCAGCAGTGCTCGCGTGTGAAACGACCACATGTGATTCCTCCGTTGCGACCAAGCGCCGTGCGCGTCGAAGGTGGGATGAACCTCACCACACCCGACACGCAGGCGTTTCCCACCGGCGAGCGCGGAGTAACGCGCTCCTACGCGGAGGCGTGGGCCGCGGTCAGCGAAACGCTCGTGCGCGGGATCGCGCATGCGTTGAGCAACCGCATCGCCACCATCGGCACGATCGCCGAGCTGCTTCGCGTCGGCGGCGATGATCCTCGGTCCGCCGCCGGGATGCTCGGCGACGAGACCGAGCGCCTGGAGGATGTGCTCGAGCAGCTGCGTGCCCTGGCCGCGCGAAGCGCGACGCATTTGGAAGCGATGCGACTGTCTGATGCGGTGGCCGCAGCGATGTCGATGCACAGCTATCATCCCGAGCGCCGCAGCATCGCTATGACGGTGGAGCCCGGCGACGAATCGCGCCCCGTGCTCGGCGACTCACTCCGGCTGCAGCGCGAGCTACTGATTCTGCTCGATGCCGCGACGCACGCTGCGCTGTCGCATCCCTCGCGCGCCGTGCGCGTGCGCTTCGGGCTGATGGGAAAGGTGGGCGTCGCCCGCGTGCTGGTGGGTCAGGGCTCCGAAGCCGGCGCGCTCCCGGACTGCGGAGCGGAGTCGATCGCGCTTGGCGTGGATGAGACGGACGCCGGTGTTGCCTACGTGCTCGTGCTGCCGGCGCTCGGCGCCGGCGCCTGATCCTTACGCGACGAGCGCGCGCAGCGAGGACAGCTCCCCGCGCAGCTTGGTGACGGCCTTCGAGCGGATCTGCGACACGCGACTCTCCGTCACCTCGAGCACCGCCGCGATCTCGTGCAGCTTGAGCTCCTCGAAGTAGTACAGCGTGAGCACCGTGCGCTCCTGCTGCGACAAGCGCATGATCGTCTCTCGCAGGATCACCATTTCCTGATCGAGCGTGATCCGGTCTTCCACCGATGCGTGATCTTCCGCCGACATGGGCATCGGCGCATCGTCTCCGTCTTCGCTGCCGGTGCCGTCGAGTGCAACGCGCATCGTGCCCTCCGCTTCGGCCTCGAGCTTCCAAAGCTCCGGCAGGTCCAGGCCGAGCATCCCGGCGACTTCCTCGCCTACCGGCTCACGCCCGAGCTCGTGGCGCAGCGCTTCGCGCGCTGTGCTCAGCGTGCGGGTACGGCGGCGTATCGACGATGGGACGTGGTCGATCCGGCGAAGCTCGTCGAGGATTGCGCCGCGCACGCGCGGGACCGCGAAGGTGCTGAAGGCGAGGCCGCGGGTCGGCTCGAAGCGCTCGAGCGCCTCGATCAGCCCCATCGTGCCTGCGCTCACCAGCTCGTCCAGCTCGACGTCCGACGAGACGCGGCGGTGGATCTGCCGGGCAACATGATGCACGAGGCTGATGTGCTCGGCAAGAAGCTCCTGCCGTGCGACGACGTCACCAGTACTAAAGGCTTTCCACAGGGTCAGATCCGCCATAGGACACTCCGTTGAGTTCGGGTCCGACCCGATGATTCACCAGCCGGACTCGGCCGCTCTAAAGGCAAATGGGAGCCCACCTGGCGAGCACAGCAAAAAGGCACGGACCCGGAGGTTCGCGCCTGCCAACTAAGCCTTTGCCTTGTAGAGGTTTAGCTAAATGAACACCGGCTTAGAAACAGTGCCGATTCTCGCTCTTCAAGCGACGTTTCAACCCCGGCAGAACGACCCGCCTGGCACTTTCTGCCGAGGCTACCACGGTCAACTCTGCCGCAGAATGGCAGGGCTGCGCTGGGGGAAAGCGAGCACCTTGGACGTGACGGCTCGTGATGGCCCATTCAGCTTATTCCGGAGCGTTCTGACGCTGATCCCCAGCAATTCAGCCGCCTTCGTTCGGTTATTTCCCGAGGCAGCCAGCGCGTGCTGGATTAGCACCGCCTCGGCCTCCCCTACGTCCAGCGTATGAAGGACGATCCCGCCCTCCCGGAGCTCCTCGGCGGCGGGCGCCGTGGGAGCCGGGGGCGCCGAGCCCGGGGCCGTGGCGCCGAGCCGCTGCCCCTCAAACGAGCGCATGCCGAGCACGGGGCCGGCACTCAGGATGACGGCGCGTTCCACTGCGTGCTCGAGCTCACGGACGTTGCCGGGCCACGGATAACGCTGGAGCAGCTGGATCGCCTCCGGCTCGATCGTCGTGATCTCCTTGCCGACATCGCGCGCCGCTCGGAGGGCGAAACGATACGCGAGCATTGGAATGTCCTCGAGCCGTTCGCGCAGCGCCGGGATCCGAAGCGGGATCACGCTGAGCCGGAAATAGAGATCCTGCCGGAAGCGTCCCGCCGTCGCTTCAGCGGCGAGATCCCGGTTCGACGTGGCGATCACGCGAACGTCCACGCGGATCGGGCTCGTGCCCCCCACGCGCTCGAACTCCTGCTCCTGAAGCACTCGCAGCAGCTTCGCCTGCAGGTCGAGCCGCATCTCGGATATTTCGTCGAGGAGCAACGTGCCGCGATGCGCGCGCTCGAACGCACCCTCCACGCGCTTGATCGCACCGGTGAACGCACCCTTCTCGTGGCCGAACAGCGCGCTCTCGATCAGCCCCTCGGGAAGCGCCGCGCAATTCAGCTTAATGAACGGTTTGTCGTGGCGATCGCTCATGTCGTGGATCGCGCGCGCGAACAGCTCCTTCCCCGTGCCCGATTCGCCGAGCAGCAGTACCGTCGCGCGTGTCGGCGCAGCCGTGGCAATGGATTGCAGAGCGTGCCGCATCACCGCACTGTCGCCGAGGATTTGCCGCTCGTTGCGTACGGCGCTCATCTCGCGGCGGAGATTTGCGTTCTCCTTGCGCAGGTGCACGAGCTCGAGCGCCTGCTCCACCGCGAGCGTCAGCTGTTCGGCTCGCACGGGCTTCGTGATGTAGTCGACCGCGCCCGCCTTGATCGACGCGACCGCGTGCTCGATGCTCGCGAAGCCGGTGACCATGATGAGCGGAATGTCGAAGCCTTCGCTCGTGAGCAGCTCGAGAAACTCGAGTCCCGAGAGCCCCGGCATCTTGTAATCGGAGATGATCAGCTCCACTCCGCCGCGCGACAGTACCTGTAGCGCTTCGGGCACGTTGCGCGCAGCCACCGTTTCGTAGCCAGCCGCACGAAGCGTGTGCTCCACGATCATGGAAACGGCTGGCTCGTCGTCGACGCACAGAATGGACATGGTGCTGCTCGGAATGGGCTGGACGGAGGCCGCGGGGGGTATTTCATAGACTCCAGCCCTCGCGCCCGGCAACAATTTCCGGCTCAAGCTTTCCGAGCTCCTGCCGATATTCCCCTGTGTGGAGGACACCATGACTGATAAATCAGACGGTTCGCGCCGGAACAACCGGGTGACGGAGGTCCGCTCGATCACCTCCCGTATTCCCCGCACCCGGCTGACTCCCGAACGCACGGCCGAGATCCGGCTCCGAATCCTCCAGCGGGCGTACGACAGCCCGGGGATCGCGGCAACGATCGCCCGACGTCTCCTGCAGCGGGGCGATCTCTAGGGAGCTTCACCCGGCTGGTGGCGGTGTGGGAGCACGGATCGGCTGGCGGCGAAGTGCTGCAGGCTGTGAAGACTCCTTCACGCGCCGCCGCTCTCCTCGACAGGGCTCATGCCTCGCGCTTGCTTCATCGGCTTCGAAGTAAGCGCGAGTCTTTCTCACCCGCCCTGCCACCCGCACCCCCATGCATGCGATCTGGACGGAAATGTTCACGCCTGGCGAGCCGCTCGTCGCCAAGGTCATTCGCACGCTCATCGTCTACGTGTTCCTGCTGGTCGGCCTTCGCGTCGCCGGCAAGCGCGAGCTCGGGCAGCTCAATCCATTCGATCTCGTAGTGCTGCTCGTGCTGTCGAACACGTTGCAGAACGCGATCATCGGCAACGACAATTCGATCTCGGGCGGAGTGTTCGGCGCGGCGCTGCTGCTCGCCGTGAACTACGTGGTCGTACGCTTTCTCTTTCTGCATCCGAAGATCGACAAGCTCGCCGAGGGTGACTCGGTAGTGCTCGTGCTGCACGGCGAGATTCTCGAGGATCAGCTGAAGAAGGAGCTCATCACGAGAGCGGAGCTCATGTCTGCGGCGCGGCGGCAGGGGATCGACAGTCTCAGCGACATCGAGTGCGCGCGACTCGAGATCGGCGGCGCGCTCACGTTCGTGCTAAAGCATCCGTCGAGCGATGAGTTCTGGCGCAAGGACGCGATGGAGCGTCTCAAGCGCATCGAGGAGATGCTCGCGCAGCGGCACTGAGCTCAGCGCAGCCATTCGTCGACGTTGGCAGCGACGAACGCATCGTCCGTGAGCTCGGGGTGTGCGCGCAGCACCCGGTTGATTTCCTCGAGCTGTCCCGGAGAGAGCCCCTCGTTCGGATCGAGGCACCAGATGCCGGCGAGCAGCCGCTGCCTGCGAAGAACCTCGTGCAGCCCCGCGATGCAGCCGGCGAAGGCATGCCGCACATCGAATAGTGCGCCGTTCGCGTCGGTGAGCGCGGCGGCGCGCGTGAGCCAGCGTGCGTCGAGCGACGGCGCGTCGCGCGCGACGCGAATCTCCTCGAGCATCTCGACCGCGCAGCGCGTCCACACCGCCCACTGGCCGAGCAGCCCGCCTGCAATTCTCGGCGGCGTCACTCCCCCGTTGAACGATGGAAAGCGCGTGAGCAGATCGAGCATGATCTGATCGTCGTTCCCCGTATACAGCGCGACATCCGTACGCCCCGCGTCCGCGAGCGCACGCACCACATCGAGCGTCTGGTACCGGTTGAACGGAGCGATCTTGATCGCGACCACCTGCTCGATCTCGGCGAAGCCGCACCAGAACTCGTAGCTGAGCACGCGGCCGCCGACCGCGGGTTGCAGGTAGAAGCCGAACAGCGGCATCACGGCAGCCACCGCCCGGCAATGCTCGAGCAGCCGATCTTCGCTCGCCTCGCGAAGCGCGCCGAGGCTCAGGAGCACGGCGTCGTAGCCGAAGTCGTGCGCGAGTCGCGCTTCCGCGACTGCCTGCGCCGTGTCCCCGACCACGCCGGCAATCCGCGCGAAGTCGCGCGAGTGCGCGCGCAACTCGTCGGTCGTGGTTTCGGCCGCGAGCGCGAGCACCGGCGCGAGCAGCCCGTGCTTCGGGTCGCGGATCTGGAACTGCGTGGTGTGCACGCCCACCGCGATGCCACCCGCGCCCGAAGCGATGTAGTAGCGCGTGAGTGCGCGCTGGTGCCGCTCGTCGAGCTTGCGATCTGCCGTGAGCGCGAGTGGATGCGCGGGAATCACGTGTCCACGCGCGAGGTGGGAGCGAAGGTCGGTCACGCTCAGAAGGCGCCCGCGCGCTCTTCGAAGTGCGTCGGCTTCCCGAGCAGCGGCTGCCCCGCTTGCACCCATGCGGCCACCCACTCGAGCAGCGGCTGCGTGGGCACGGCCGGATCGCCGAACAGCGCATGCACCTGGGATGCATCGCTGAGCAGCGCATCCGGCGCCTCCGTGCCCGTGAACGCCGGCGTGCGGCCGAGCAGCTCGCCGAAGCGCGTCGCGAGCGCGCGCACCGCGAGCGTCTCGCGCCCAGTGACGTTCACGACGAATGGCGGCGCGCTAGCGTGCGCGAGACAGCGGAGCGCCCAGTCGTTCGCGTCGCCCTGCCAGATCACGTTGACGTACCCCATGCGCAGATCGACCGGCTCACCGCGGAGCACGCGCGAGGCGATGTCCACGAGCACGCCGTAGCGCAAATCGATCGCGTAGTTGAGCCGGACGATGGCGACGCGTGTGCCTCGGCGCGCCGATGCATCCTCGAACACGCGCTCGCGCCCGAGACACGACATCGCGTACTCGCCAACCGGGGCAGGTGCGTCGCTCTCGCGTGACCCGCCCTGCGCGGCTGGGCTCAGCGCGTACACGTTCCCGGTCGAGAAGGCAACGATGCGGGACGCCGCATACCGCTCGGCTGCAATCGATGGCAGCACGACGTTCATCGCCCACGTGGAGGACGGCGCGTCACGCGTGCCGAACTTCTGGCCGGCCATGAAGATCACGTTGGGCGCGCTGGGCAGCGCGGCGACGGCATCGCGATCAAGGAGGTCGCAGCGAATCGTCTCGATCCCCGATGCGTGCAGCGCCTGCTCCGCCTTGGCCGACGAGAAGCGCGAGACCGCGATGACGCGCTCGCGGCGCCCGATCGCATCGAGCGCGCGCTTCGCCATGTGGGCGAGCGTCGGGCCCATCTTTCCCGCGGCACCGAGGACGATGATGTCGCCCGGCGTTGAGCGCAGCGACTCGAGCAGGCCGGCGGACGGCGCCGAGAGCCCGTCCTCGAGCTCGGCCTCGCTCGCGAACGTCACGCGCGCAGCAGGTCCGGCTGCCACTCGCGAATCGCCTGCTTCACCTGCGTGTTCGTGCTCAGCTCATTCGACAGCACGCGCGTGATGAGCCCCGGAAGCTCAGCGTCGGATGCGAAGCGCAGCGCGATCAGCTTGCTCACCGGGAGCTTCGCCAGCGCGTCCGCTGCAGCCGTGGCTCCGAGCACCCGCTCCAGGCGTAGCATCATCTCGAGACGGATGACGCGATTCTGCACCGTCAACGCCATGATGCGCGCGGCGAAGAGCAGCGCGAATAGCCCAAACGCCAGGACGGCGTTCATGGCGGTAGGAACCGATGGTGCGCGGAAGAGCGTGCCGAGCGAGTACACGAGATAGATCGACAGCAGCGGCGCCGCAACGAAGTGGTAGAGCGGGTAATTGCGTTTGTGATTGCCGAAGTTCTGCGTCTGCGTGGCCATCGTGGCTCCGAATGTAAGAGAGGGCGTCAGGCTGCGTAGCGATCGGCTTCCGCGGCGTAACGCTTCACGCGCGTGACCATCGCGCTGAGCCCCGTCTCGCGCGCACCCAGCCCGATGTTCTCCATCATGAGGCGCACGAAATCCGGCGGAATCGCGAGCGTGGTCGACGGCGGCTGATCGTTGACGGCGGTGAAGAGAATGGAGAGAAAGGCCGCGATCGTTGGCGACTGGCGAACGTTGACGTCCGCGAAGAAGTGGAGCTTGCCCTCGCGATACTCGGGAAAGATGTCGACGCGCGTCTGGCACTCGGGGATGACGAAGTTCGTGCGATCGATCGCCGCGTAGCGCTCCGGCAGCGGCTCGAGCTTCTTCGCGTACGAGAGCAGCGACTGCATCTTCTCTTCGCGGCTCAGCGAGCGGAACTGTTTGAGTACGCGCTCGATGGTCGGGGGGATGGGGCGTGCTTCGATATCGTCGGCCATGCGAGAAGACTAACGGCCCACGTAACGCGCGGGAACGCGGCGTTGGAGCGCCGCCGATTGGCTGCTAGCCTTCCTCCGGCGCGTACCAAACGCGCGGTCATTCACATGGAGAGGAGCATGCCGACACGGAACGCATCGGCCGTCTGGGAAGGCGGTCTGCAAAAGGGGAAGGGAAGTTTTTCGGGAGCGAGCGGCAAGATTGGGGGATCGTATTCGTTCGGCACGCGATTCGGCGAGGAGCCGGGCACCAATCCGGAAGAGCTGCTGGCGGCGGCCGAGGCTGCCTGTTTCAGCATGGCGCTGAGCGTTGGGCTCGAGCAGGCGGGGTCGCCTCCGACGAAGATCGAGACGAAGGCGGCCTGCACGGTGGACAAGGTGGGTGACGGCTTCGCCATCACGACGATGAAGCTCGTCGTGCGCGCGACCGTGCCTGGAATGTCCAGCGATGCGTTCGCGAAGATCGCGCAGGCCACGAAGGACGGCTGTCCGGTATCGAAAGCGCTGAAGGGGAACGTCAAGATCGATATGGACGCCGCGCTCGCGTAGCGTACCGGGTGCACGGGTGCGGACGTCTTGCGTCCGCACTCGCTGCTACCCAATGTGGACGCGACACCGCTTCGCCGCGCGTCGCCTCCTCTTACCCACCGGTACCAATGCCTGCCGTCGAGATCCGCCCGCGCCGCGCGACCGAGCTCGTGGACGCGAGCTTCCAGCTGCTGCGCCGGTTTTATCCTTCGCTCATCACCGTGAGCGCCATCGCGCTCGCGCCGACCGTTCTGGTGCGAGTCGCCGAGCGCCGCGCGACTGATCCCGCGATGATCAGGGTGAACCCGGGCGCGTTCATCATCGTGGGGATCGTCGGTCTCGTCTGCGTGACGTTCGCGGACGCGGTGCTCACCATTGCCACATCGGAGGGCTATCTGACCGGAGATATCGATGTGGGCGCCGCCTTTCGCACCGGCGCACGAAAGCTCGCGTCCGTGTTTCTCGCTTCGTTCTTCCGCGCACTTCTGATCATGCTGGTTGGTATGTTGACCGCCATCCTCGCGGGCGTAGTAATGGCGGCGAAGATACCCTTGCTCCTGGTGCCGATCGTCCCCCTCGGGTTCTGGGGCGTGATCTACGTGCTTCTCCGCACGTTCGCGATGATCCCGATCGTCGTGCTCGAGGACACAGGGCCGAATGTCGCGTTTGCGCGTTCGCTTCTTCTCTCGAAGAACAGCGCGGGCCACATCTTCTTCTCGCTCGGGCTCGCCATCTTCCTCTACTTCGTCCTCTCCATCATCGTCTCGATGCTGGGCGTCTCGATCCTCACGCCGACCACCGCGGGAATTCTCGGTGCAGCGTTGATCATCCCCATCTATCCGATGCTGGCGGTCGTGGCGACGATGCTCTACTACGATCTGCGCATTCGGAAGGAAGGCTTCGATCTCGAGGTCATGTCGCGCGAGCTGGGCGCCGACGAGGCGCCGCTCCCGGCGGTCTGAGCTCGCGCCTACGTTTTGAGCGCGCGTGACTCTCGTCGCGCGCCGTCGGCGACGCCGCCCGAGACGACGAACGCCATGAGGTCCGCGCTCTCGCCCGAGAGGCGCTCCACCTGGTGCGCAGGAACGAGCAGGAGATGTCCGGCGAACGCGTACGCCTGCGGCACGTACACGCCGACGTAGCCCGCGATGCCAAGAATGTCGAGTGACTCGCGCGTGACGAATCCGATCACCTTCACGCCGCTCTCGGGAATGAGCGACACGGTGACCGGGATGTCGAAGCGGCGTTTCTCGCCGACGAATGCGTTGAGCAGATCGCGAGTGGACGAGTAGACCAGTCGCACGAAGGGAAGCTTCTCGATGCTGCTCTCGAGAACCGACACCACCCCCGCCGTAACGGCTCTCGACGCGATCGCACCGATGAGCGTGATCGTGACGATGGTGACGATGAATCCCGCGCCGGGAATCGAGAGATGGAGCAGCCCGTCGATGCGCTGAAAGAGCGCCCAGCACACCCAGAGCGTGACGAACACCGGGGCGGTGACGACGAGTCCGCGCAGAAAATATGCAACCAGCTTTCGCAT
The DNA here is from genome assembly GCA_963792685.1 of uncultured Gemmatimonadaceae bacterium. Lineage (GTDB taxonomy): Bacteria > Gemmatimonadota > Gemmatimonadetes > Gemmatimonadales > Gemmatimonadaceae > FEN-1250. Next base: position 1,560,420 of record CAWBWW010000001.1, read on the forward strand.
GCTCGTAGGATGAGCATGCGGGCCGATCAGCGCCAGCGGATCACGTACGCTCCGCGGTATGTTTCTGCCGTGAGCAAGTCCAAAACGTCAACGAACTCCTTCGCTCCCCACGGATTCTGGCAGCGAGCCGCGGTCCGGCATCTCAAGCGCGCCGATCCCGTGCTCGCGGGAATCATTGAGCGCGTTGGCCCCTCGCGATTCGTGCGCCCCGCGAAGGGCTCGCATCTCGACGCGCTGGTGCGCTCGATCGTATCGCAGCAGCTCTCGACGACCGCGGCGGCGACTATCTATGGCCGGCTGATCGCACTGGTTGGTGTCGACGAGCCACTCCCCGAGCACTGGCTCGCGCTCGACGATCCGGAGCTGCGCGCGGTGGGACTCTCACGCCAGAAGATCGCATACGTTCGTGATCTCGCGCGGCACGTGCGCGACGGCGCGCTGCCCATGGACAAGCTGCACGAGATGAGCGACCAGGCGGTGATCGAGGCACTGACGGAGGTGAAGGGGATCGGCGTGTGGACCGCGCAGAATGTTCCTCATGTTCCGGCTCGGCCGGCCCGACATTCTCCCCGTGCTCGACCTCGGCATTCGCAACGCATTCGTCCGCGCCTATCGGCTGCGTAAGGCGCCTACGGAGAAGCGCATGCTCGGGATCGCCAAACCGTGGGCACCGTATCGCTCCGTCGCCTCGTGGTATCTCTGGCAGAGTCTCGAGCTGCCGTTGGTCACTGGACCGAATGGCCGCTGATTCTCGTTCGCGTCCGTCGCGCCGCACGCCGCGCGGTGCGCCGTCGAAGCAGACACCGCGCGCCGAGCGCTTCGAGCTGTTCGCGATCTGCGCACCGGGGCTCGAGAACGTGCTCGAGGCCGAGATGCGGGCACTCGATCTCGAGATCGGGAAGCGCGACATCGGCGGCATCGCGTTCGCAGGCGGCTCGAGCGCGCTCTTCCGCGCGAATCTCTGGCTGCGAACCGCAACGCGCGTGGTCGCGCGCGTGGGCGACTTCCACGCGCGGCTGTTCGAGGAGCTCGAGCGCCACGCACGCAAGCTCGCGTGGAGTCGATTCCTCGAGAGTGGCCAGCCCGTGCGCCTCCGCGTATCTACCGCCAAGTCGCGGCTCTATCACACGGGTGCCGTCGCGCAGCGCATCGCCGAAGCGATGGAGAAGTCGACCGGCGTGGCGCCCACTGTGACGACAGGCGCAGCCGACAATGAGGATGCGGATGAGACACCGCTCGTCGTCGTCCGCATGTTCCGCGATCAGTGCACGGTGAGCATCGACAGCTCCGGCGCGCTGCTGCATCGCCGCGGCTATCGCCTCGCGACCGCCAAGGCGCCGCTGCGCGAAACCCTTGCCGCCTCACTTCTGCTCGCGGGCGGTTGGGATCCGGACACACCGTTGCTGGATCCACTCTGCGGTGCAGGGACGATTCCGATCGAGGGCGCGCTGCTCGCGCGGCGCATTCCGCCCGGGCTTTCGCGGAGCTTCGCGTTCATGCGCTGGCCGACGTTCCACGAGCCCACGTGGAAGCGCGTGCTCGACGATGCGCGCGCGCAGATGCTCCCTGCCGCGCCAGCGCCGATCTTCGGATCCGACCGCGATGCCGGGGCGATCGCCGCCGCGCGCGCGAACGCCGAGCGCGCGGGCGTTGCGGCGGACATCGTGTTCGAGGAGAAGGCCATCTCGCGCATCGAGCCGCCGCCCGAGGCGGCGCCGGGCGCCATCATCACGAATCCGCCCTATGGCGTGCGCGTGGGCGACCGCGATGCGCTGCGAAATCTCTACGCGCAGCTCGGAACCGTCGCGCGCTCGCGATTTCCTGGCTGGCGGCTGCTCGTGCTCTCCGCCGACGCGCGACTCGACCGGCAGGTGGGCACCTCGATGGAGACGGTGCTCACCACGAAGAACGGCGGGATAGCGGTGCGGGCGATGCGCGCGACTACTTGATCCAGCCGATCCAGCTCGCGATCAGGGCGAGTGCGGAGCCGGACATGATCGCCGCCGCGAGGCTGCCGAGGATGTTCAGCGTGCGGCCGTTGCGGAAGCTGCCCATCACCTTCGAATTGTTGCAGATTACGATGAGGATGATGATGAGCGGCGGTGCGAGAATGCCGTTGACCACTGCGGACCAAAGCAGCAGCCGTATCGGTGAGATCGGAGAAAAGCTCAGTCCCACGCCGATGAGCATCGAGGCGGCGATCACCAGATAGAAGTTGCGCGCATGGTCCAGCTTCTCGTCCATGCCCCGTCGCCACGCCGCCGCTTCCGCCACCGCGTACGCCGCGGATCCGGCGAGCACCGGGACGCCGAGCAATCCGGTGCCGACGATGCCGAGCGTGAAGAGCAGTGCGGCCAGCCTCCCCGCCACCGGCTCGAGCGCCTTCGCCGCCTCGGCCGCCGTCTGCACCTCCGTGTGTCCCTGCGCGTGCAGTGTCGCCCCGGCTGTCAGGATGATGAAGTACATCACGAGATTGGAGATCACCATTCCCGCGAACACGTCGGTCTTCGCGCTCCGCAGCTCCCGCTCGAGCGCTCGACGCGGCCGGTCGCCCAGCTCGTGATTGAGCGCTTCGTCCGCCTCCACTTCCTGCGCCGCCTGCCAGAAGAAGAGATACGGGCTGATGGTGGTGCCGAAGATCGCGACGAAGGTGAAGAGGTAATCCTTCGTGTACTCGATGTGCGGGAGGAGCGTCCCCTTCGCCACTGCGGACCACGACGGATGCGCGAGAAAGGCGGCGATCACGTACGCGAAGAGCACGAGCGTGAGCCACTTGAAGATCTTGAGCAGCAGCTCGTATGAGCCCCAGATCAGGAAGAGCAGTATCAGGATCGCGAACACCGGCACGAACCACCCGTGTGGGATGTGCGTCAACAGCTCCGCGCCAGCCGCCATTCCCGACAGATCCGCCGCAATGTTGATCGTATTTCCGACGAGCAGCAGTCCGCACGCGAACCAGAGCAGCCACTTCGAGTAGTGCTTGCGAAGCACCGCGGCGAGACCACGCTGCGTGACGAGTCCCAGCCTCGCGCACATCAGCTGCACCGCGCACATGAGCGGGAAGCTGAGAATCGCGGTCCAGAGCATGCCGAAGCCGAAGGCAGCACCGGCCTGCGAGTAGGTGGAGATGCCCGACGGATCGTCGTCTGCCGCGCCGGTGATCAGCCCAGGGCCGAGATCGCGCAGAAAGGCGCGAAGGCCGCGCGGGCGTGACTCGCGCGTGAGGCGCGGCGGCCTGTCTCGCTCTCGGCGTTCCTCGGGGACGGTCATGGTCATGTCATACACCTCATGACGCGGAGAATCACGCGCATTGCAATTCCGTGACCGTCAGCCCTCTCTGATTTCATCTCCCCTTCGCTCGCCATCGGGGAGAAACATCGACAATACGAAGCTCACGAAACTCACCACGATCGCTCCCCAGAACGCCGCCCAGAATCCGGCCACGTGAAAGTCCAAGCCGAACTTCGAGGAGAGTGCGCTGGTGAGCAGCAGCATCACGGCATTCAGCACGAAGGTGAAGAGGCCAAGCGTGATGACGAGGATCGGGAATGCGAGAAAGGAGAGAGCGGGGCGGACGACGGAGTTGAAAATCCCGAAGACCAGGGCGACAGCTGCGAGACCGATCCAGTCGCCGTGGAAGGTGATGCCGGAGACGAGTCGCGTGGCGGCCCAGAGTGCGATCGCGGTGACCACAATGCGCATCAGGAATCGCACGGCTCTCCTCCCACGTGAGGACTACGCTAAATCGTCGGCCAACCCTCGCATGCTGCGCAGCTCCGGCCACGCGAGCGCCACCGCCGTCACCACGAGCACCGTCACGATTCCGCCTCCCACCACGGACACGATCGGCCCGAACAGCGCGGCGCTCGCGCCGGACTCGAATCCGCCCAGCTCGTTCAATGTGTCAATGAATACGCTATTGACCGCGGATACGCGACCGCGCATTTCGTCGGGAGTGCGCAGCTGCACCAGCGTTTGGCGCACGACCACGCTGATCATGTCCAGCCCACCGGCCAGGATCAGCATCACGAGTGAGAGCGGGAAGGAGCGCGAGAGGCCGAACACGATTGTCGCGACGCCGAAGCCCGCGACCGCGAGCAGGAGCGACTTCCCTGCGCGCCGCATGGGCGGTCGGCCGAGCAGAAGGATGGCGACGATCACCGCACCAATGGACGGCGCCGCGCGAAGCCAGCCGAATCCCTCGGCGCCCACGTGCAAAATATCCTTTGCGTACACGGGAAGGAGCGTAGTCGCGCCGCCGAACAGCACTGCGAAGAGATCGAGCGTGATCGCGGCGAGAATCACCTTGGTGTGCCAGACGAAGCGCACGCCGCCGAGCAGCGTGTGCAGGTTGACTGCTCGCGGCGGTCGCGGCGGCTGCTTTCCCTGGATCTGCGTGAGGCACACGACGAACACCATCATCAGCCCTGCGTCGATCACGTAGACGATTCCGGCGTGGTGGCGCCAGGCGATGATCAGCCCACCAACCGCGGGGCCGATGACGCTCGCGAGCTGCCACCCCACGCTGTTCCACGTCACCGCGTTCGCGAACTTCTCGGGCGGCACGAGCTGCGGAAGCAGGGCGGCCACCGCGGGGCGGTGGAAGGAGAGCGCGACGCCGATCACGAAGAGCGTGGCGTAGATGAGCGGGACCGGCGCGACGGTGAAGGAGATCGCGGCCAGCGCAATCGATCCGCCGATGAGCAGGAGCAGCGAGAACATTGCGACGCGCTTTCGGTCGAAGCGGTCGGCAACGTGACCTGCGGGGAGCGCTAGCAGGATGATCGGGATCACCTGAACGAGTCCCACGAACCCGAGCGCGAGCGCGCGGTGCGTGCGCTCGTAGAGCTCCCAGCCGATCGCGACGTCGATCATTTGCGAGCCCATGCTCGCCGCAAGCCGCCCGGTGAGGAAGAAGCGGTAGTCGGAGTAGCGGAGCGCCGCGTACGGATCGCGTTTCGCTGCCTCAGCGGAGGCTGGCATCGCGATAGACGTCATGACCGTCGAGTAGGGTGAGCAGCACGTGCGCGCGGGAGATCTGTTCGGGGAGAATGGCGAAGAGGTCGCGATCGAGGACCACGAGATCGGCGGCCTTGCCCACGGTGATCGAGCCGCGCTCCCGCTCCTCGAACGCGAGCCGCGCACCTTCGATCGTGTACGCCGCGATCATGCGATCGAGCGGGAGCTTTTCCTTTGGAAGCCAGGTGGTGCACGTTGCGCCTTGGGGATCGCAGCGCATGACGCCCACCTGGATGGCTTCGAGCGGGTTGAGCGACGAGACGCCCCAGTCACTTCCGGCGACGATCGTCCCACCCGCCTTCGCGACGCTGCCGAGCGGATAGAGACGTGATGACCTTTCAGGTCCTAGGACGGGCTCTGTGAGCTCCTTGATGTAGCTGTCGCGAAAGGCCCAGAGCGGCTGAAAGTTCGCGAAGACGCCGAGTGTCTTGAAGCGAGGGAGATCGAGCGTGTCGATCATCTCGAGGTGCGCGATGTGGTCGCGCGCGTCGTGTGCGCCATTCGCGCGCTGCGCTGCCTCGATCGCGTCGAGCGCCATGTGCACGGCGCGGTCGCCGATCGCGTGCACGTGGATCTGGAAGCCCGATTTGTCGAGCGCGATCGCGAGCGAGTCGAAGGCAGCGGGGGTGAGATTCGCCGGGCCGCGCGTATGCGTGTCGACGTACGGCTCGAGCAGCGCAGCGGTGTGTGCCTCGAGCACGCCGTCCGCGAAGATCTTGGCGCCGCGCACGCGCAGACGCGCGCCGTCGAACTGGGAGCGCAGACGAATCATCCTCGGAAGCTGCGCCGTACCGGCGGTCGGATCCACGTAGATCGACGCGACGATGCGCGCGTTCAATGTGCCGCGCCGATCGAGCGTCTGGTACGCAACCAGGATGTCACTATCGGCGCTCGCTTCCTGAAGGCTGACGATCCCCAGCTTGTTCGCGAGCGCCACGGCGGACTCGAGTCCCGTCGCACGTTGTTCGGCGGTCACCTTGGGGAGAATCGCCTCGACGAGATCGGCGGCGTTCTCGCGGAGCGTGCCGGACGGATTTCCCGAGGCGTCGCGCTCGATGCGACCGTTCACGGGATCGCGTGTGCGCGCCGTGATGTGCGCGAGTTCGAGCGCGCGCGAGTTCAGCCAGGCGGAATGCCCATCCGCGGCGCGCACGTACGCCGGCCGGTCGGGAACGAGGCTGTCGAGCAGCGCACGCTGCGGATTCGCGTGTGGAAACACCGGCAGCTGCCACCCGTGGCCGATGAACCACGCATCGGTCGGATGCTCCTTCACGCATGCGGCGATCGCTTCTGCCACCTGGGCCGGCGTCTTGAGATCGTCGAGCGTGCACTGGTCGAGGCGCACGCCGGCCGTCACCGGATGCACGTGCGAGTCGCGGAAGGCGGGGAGAAGCATGCGCTTCGAGAGCTCGATGACGCGTGTGTTCGGGCCAATGAACGTGTCGACGCCCGCATCATCGCCCACGAACACAATGCGTGTGCCCGTGACCGCCACGGCAGTCGCGCGCGGGAGCGCCGGATCCACCGTGTACACGCTGCCGCCACGAAAGACGAGATCCGCACCGGCGTGTCGCGCGCGGTCGCACGATGCAGCCGCGGCGAGCGCGAGCGCGATCGTGCTCGCCACCGGCCCGCGTCTCACGACAGCTCGTCCATCAGATCCTGCACGAACGCCGCCTCGAGGCGCGTGTAGTGCAGCGCCAGAAGAGTGAGCGCGATGCCTACCGCGATGCACACGAGATCCAGCACGGAGTAGCGGGTGATGCGCACGGCTGTCGGTGCCGCGACCCGATTCACGGCTTCCATGGTCGCATTCACCGGCACGATCGCCAGCACGGAGCCCAGAGTGAGTGTCCACCAGGGATACTCGAAGAAACAGAGCAGCGTGAGCGCGAGATAGATCAGCGCGAGTCCGCCAACGCTCCAGGCCACCGGGATCATTCTCGACTGTGCATCCGTGCGCACATGGGAGAAGAGCGAGCGCGCCGTGATCGGTGCGGCGACCGCGCGCCAGAACGGCGACCCGCCACCCGTCCGTTCTCGCAGCAGCTGATAATTTCTGTAGAACCAGTAGATCTGATAGAGCAGCAGCGTCGTCGTCGACATCACGATCAGCTTGTGCCGAGCGACGGTGAAGTACGGGGCGTCGGCTTCGAGCTCGTGGTCGGGCGGGCGAGTGGGCGGCATCATCACTGGTGAAGGCTCACCAATGATGGCGAGTGGATGCCGCTCGCGCACCCCGCCTCGCGTGCGGGGTGGCCCGTCAGTCGACCTTTTTCATTTCCATTCCGCAGCAGCAGCGCGGATTGTTGTCGCCACCGCCGCCGGGCTGCGCGCCGCGTGTCACCTGGATCTCGCAGCCGCAATTCTCGTTCGGGCAGCGATAGAGCTCGCCGGTTCTGAGTGCCATGACCATCCCTCGTTGATGTGTGCAGCCCGCGTCGGGCGGGTGCGTCCACGGGGAATTCGCACGCATCGTGCCCCCGAAGCGCCGGGGCGGTGCTTGTCAGCGGTCGCGGCGTGCGGTAGCGTAGTCGCGGCTCAGACGGATGAGGCTATGGTCCACGCACTGATTCAGCGCATCACCGTGTACGCTGCCGAGTGGTCGCACGCCCGCCAGGTGCCACGATGAACATCGGAGTGGCGAAGGAGCGCGCGGCGGGAGAGCAGCGCGTCGCGCTCGGACCCGAGAGCATCGTCAAGCTCGTGAAGGGAGGTGCGGCGATCCTCGTAGAGCGCGGTGCCGGCGCCGCTGCAGGATTCCCCGACGCGGTGTTCGAGAAGGCCGGAGCCACACTCGCGGACAATGCGCGCTCGCTCTATGCGCAATCCGCGATCGTGCTCCGCGTCCAGCCCCCCACGCTCGACGAAGTGCAGCTCCTCCCCGAGGGAAGCGTGCTGATCTCGTCGATGCCCGCCACCACGACCGCCGACCTCGTGAAGCTGCTCGCGGCGCGCAGGATCACGGCGTTCGCGCTCGAGAAGGTTCCGCGCATCACTCGCGCGCAGTCCATGGACATGCTCTCCTCGCAGAGCACGGTGTCCGGTTACAAGGCGGTACTGATCGGTGCCGCGGCGCTCCCGAAGTTCTTGCCATCGCTCACCACTGCGGCCGGCTCGATTCGTCCCGCGCGCGTGTTCGTGCTCGGCGCCGGCGTCGCCGGACTCCAGGCCATCGCCACCGCCAGACGGCTCGGCGCCATCGTCTCTGCGTTCGACGTGCGCGCAGCCGCGGCGGAGCAGGTGATGAGCCTCGGCGCGACGTTCGTGGCGTCGGATCTGGTGTCGAGCGATGCCGAGACGAAAGGCGGCTACGCGCGCGCGCAGGGCGAGGACGAGCGCCAGCGCACGCTGGCCGCGATCGGCCGGCACATCGTCGATCAGGATCTCGTGATCACGACGGCGCTCATTCCCGGGCGCGCGGCACCGGTGCTCATCACGAAGGACATGGTGGAGTCGATGCGCGCCGGCTCGGTGATCGTGGATCTCGCCGCGGAGGCCGGAGGCAACTGCGAGCTCACGAAGGCGAACGAGACGATTCACGTGAACGGCGTCGCGATCATCGGTGCGGTGAACCTTCCGGCCACGGTGCCGTTCCACGCGAGCCAGATGCTGAGCCGCAACGTGCTCACGCTGCTGCAGCATCTGATCAAGGACAACGCGCTCACGATCGACCTGAACGACGAGATCACGAAGGCTATGGTCGTGACCCACGATGGAGTGGTCGTATGAATATCACGTCGTACAATGTCACAATGTTCATGCAGCTCTACGTGTTCATGCTCGCGGCGTTCGTGGGCTACCAGATCATCACGCGCGTGCCACCGCTGCTGCACACACCACTCATGTCCGCGACGAATGCGATCTCCGCGATCTCGCTCGTCGGCTCGCTCGTCGCCGCAGGCTCGGACCGCGGCATGGTGAGCACGGTGCTCGGCTTCGTCGCCGTGACGGCGGCGACGATCAACGTCGTCGGCGGATTCGTGATCACCGATCGCATGCTCAAGATGTTCAGGCGCGAGGTGACGCCGCCCAAGGATGCTGCAGCGAAGGAGACTGCACCCGCGAAGGACGCGAGAGCGTCCGGAACGCCGTAAATGCGCGAGACCATCACCCAGGTCACGTACCTGGTCGCGTCGATCCTCTTCATCCTCGGTCTCCGGAGCCTCACCAAGCCGGACACTGCGCGGCGGGGGATGCACTACGCGGCGCTCGGGATGCTGCTCGCGATCGTGGGTACGCTCATCCAGCACGAGATCGTCCGTTACGACTGGATCGCCGGCGGCCTGATCTTCGGCACGATCATCGGCATCCCGCTCGGCACGCGAGTGCCGATGACTGCGATGCCGCAGCGCATCGCGATCTCGCACATGTTCGGCGCGCTCGCCGCGACGCTGGTCGGCATAGCAGAGTACTGGCTGCATGGCGAGGAGCTTGGTGCGGCGAAAATGGCGGCGGTCGGATTCGAGGTGCTGTTCGGCGCGCTCACGGTGACGGGCAGCTTCATGGCGTTCGGCAAGCTGCAGGAGATCATCACGGGGCGCGCGGTGACGTACAAGGGACAGAACGCGGTGAACATCACGCTGTTCGTCATCACGATCGGGATGTTTTTCTATTTGATCGTGCATCCCGAGAACGCCGTGATCTTCTACACGATGATCGGGCTCGCGCTATTGATCGGAGTCTTTCTGGTGCTCCCGATCGGCGGCGCGGACATGCCGGTGGTGATCTCGCTGCTCAACTCGTACGCGGGGTTGGCATCGGCCGCTACTGGATTTGCGATCGGCAACAACGTGCTCATCATCGCCGGCGCGCTCGACGGCGCATCGGGGTTCATCCTCTCGATCGTGATGAGCAAGGCGATGAATCGCTCGTTCCAGAACGTGATCTTCGGTGCGTTCGGCGCGGCGCCGACGGTGTCGACGAAGACCGCGTCGGGACTGACGGTGCGCTCGATCAGCGCGGAAGATGCGGCGATCCAGCTCGCGTATGCGAAGCTCGTGATCATCGTCCCGGGCTACGGCATGGCAGTCGCGCAGGCGCAGCATCAGGTGCGCGAGCTCGCGGAGCTGATCGAGAAGAAGGGTGGCGAGGTGAAGTACGCGATCCACCCGGTGGCCGGTCGCATGCCGGGGCACATGAACGTGCTGCTTGCCGAGGCGAACGTGCCCTACGACCGGTTGTACGACATGGAGGAGATCAACGGCGAGTTCGAGCGCGCCGATGTGGCGCTGGTGATCGGCGCGAACGACGTGGTGAACCCGGCCGCGCGCGCGGACAAGTCGAGCCCGATCTACGGCATGCCGATTCTGAACGCGGACAAGGCGCAGAACATCATCGTCCTCAAGCGCAGCATGAATCCGGGCTTCGCGGGAATCGAGAACGAGCTGTTCTACAATGACAAGACGAGCCTTCTCTTCGGCGACGCGAAGACGTCGCTCACGAAGCTCGTGGCGGAGATGAAGACGGTCTGATGCGGCTTGTGCGCATGCTCGCGAGCGCCTGTGCGCTCGGGCTCCTCGCGTGCTCGAAGCACGAGCCCCCGCCGCCGCACCGCCCGAACGCGGATTCCGCGGTCGCGGCTAAGGCGGAGGAGACTCGCGCGGCGGAGACGAACGAGTGGAATCGCGCTGAGGTGGTGAAGCGCCTGGGCGAGGCGGGGCTCGTGGTCACGGACAGCGGACACACGGTGCATCACCAGGGGCTCACGCGCGAGGGCAACCTCCTCGGCGTAAGCGGCAGCACGCTCGAGCTGTACATCTATCCGACTACCGACGCACGGAAGCAGGACGCAGCGAAGCTCGACACGGTCCCGGATCCCACCGCGCAGCCGGGCCAACGCCCGCGCTACATCATCTCGGGCAATCTCATCGCCATCCACGTGACGCCGAAGGAGGCGCTGGCGGAACGCGTGGAGAACGTCCTGACCGCGCGACACACTGGGGCGCCATAGGAACGACGATCGGAGCTTTCAGAAGCCGACGAACGATCCGTTCAAGTCCGTTTAGATCCGTTCCAGTCCGTATCTAAAAAGTCATAGCCAGCTTGGGGCAGTTCGCCGGGCGAGTGCGTGCTCGTCCAACGCGAACATCCACTTCTTTTTGAACGCGGATTGAACGGATGGAAACGGATAAGAGCACGGATACGGCGACTGCGTCAATCCGTTTGTGTCCGTTCAATCCGTTAAATCCGTTTTCCAATTGTTAGTGCCCGCCTACGGCAGTTCGTCTATCTGCGGGGTACTCCCTGAACACAAGCACTAACAATCAGACACGGATTGAACGGCTTGAACGGATTGAACGGATCGAGCTCCCGCGCGTAAAGCCGTTCGCGCGGGCACGCGTGATGGCCTCTCGCCGCGTCGGGTTCGATTAGTTGTTATTGGATTGATTCGTGTACAGCAGTTGCCCATTCTCCTCGCTGACGAACCAACTAACTCGCCCGCCCCAGCGTCTTCTGGAACGTCACCAGCGAGCTGTCGAGCGGCGCGAGTCTGATCGCCTGAGCGATCGCTCTGCGCGCGGTCGCGCTGTCGCCGCGGGCGAGTGCGATCTCCGAGTGCATCCGGAGCAGCGCCTCCGGGCGCGCCCCGCGCAGATGGTCGGCCACCGCGAGCTCCGTCGTCGCCTCAGAGAGGTGGCCTGACTGGCGCAGCATGTTCGCGAGGAGATAGTGCAGGTTGCCGCTGTTCGGCTGCTGCACGAGTGCGGCGCGGTACGTCGCGATCGACGAGTCGGGCATGTCCTTGTTCCAGAACGCCTCGCCCTTCATCACCGCGTGCCAGTTTGCGCTCGTCGAGTCGTGCGCCGGCACGCGTGCGAGCTCCGCGAGCACAGAGTCCGGTCCACGTCGCGTGCCCAGCGCGACGAGATACATCACCCACGTCTGCTCGGACGTCGGATTCTCCTTCGCCGCATCCCGCAGCAGCGCGAGCTCACCCTCGTACGCGCCCACCGCGTGCAGCTGCTCCGAATAGAAGTAGACGATATTGTCGTTCTGCGGCTCCAGCTTGTGCGCGCGGTCGAGATACATGATCGCCTTCTTGTGATCCCCCTTATTCGCGTACAGATCGCCCATGAGCTGCCAGGGGCGAGACGCACGCGGCGCCTGCTCGATCCCGTGCAGGAAGAGCGTGTAGTTCGCCTGCCACGGAATCACTTCCGGATACGTCACCAGAAGTCCGCCAATCGCGACAGCCGCCAGCGGAACGCCCGTCGCCAGCTGCGCCACGAACGCTCCGCCCGCGCCCCGAACGCGCGCATACGCCACGCTCACGCCCCACGCCACCAGCAGCGCCACCCCCACGCTCGGCAGATACAGCGTACGCTCAGCCAGCAGCTGCCCCGTAGGCACCAACAGATTCGAGGCGGGAAGGAACGCGATCACCACCCACGCGATCGCGACCAGCGGACGCCGATCGCCGCGCCGCGCGAGCAGCGATGCACACGCAATGATCAGCGCGAACGTCACCAGCGAGAGCACCGACCAGATTGTCGGCTCCGTCAGCGGCGTCACGATGTCCGACCCGTAGTGCATCCGCAGCCTGCTCGGCCACACCAACAGCCGCCCAATCAGCGGCCACGCCGCCGTCATGGTCCAGAATCGCGGCTGGAAGGTGAAGCTGCGCACCTCGTGCGTCACCCAGTGCTGGCTCACGGTGAGGCCGCCGAGCACGAAGTAGCGCGCGGTCACGACGCCAACGAGTGCCGCGGTGCAGAGCGCCCACATGCGCCAGCCGCCCTCGAGAACCTCGCGGAAGGTTGGGCGCTTCGAGTCCGCCGTGCGCCATCCCCACAGACAGAGAAATGCGATGGCCGGAATGCCCGCGCCGCTCTCCTTCGCTCCGATCGCGAGCGCGTACGCCCCGGCCGCGAGGAGCGCGGGGCGCCACCCGATGTCGACGCCGCCCTCGCTTTTCATGGACGCGCGCAGCACCACACCGATGCATGCGATGCCGAATAGCGCGACGAGCACCTCGCTCGAGTTCACAATGTTCGCCACCGCCTCCACGTGCACCGGATCCACGGCGAAGAGCAGCGCCGCGAAGAACGCCGGCCACTGGCTCGTCGCACGCTTGAGCAGCCACCACAGCGAAAGCGTGGTAGCGACGTGAATCACGATCGCGTAGAGGTGGAAGAGCCAGGGCTTTCCGCCGTCGAGGTTCCACAGCAGCGCGTACATGAACTGCGCGACCGGCCGGTACAGCCCCGTCTCCGGATTCCCCCAGTAGCTCTGCACCCACGCCTGCGCCACGCCCATCCATGTGTGGCGCGACGGCACCTCGACGATGACGCCAAGGTCGTCGTAGACGAAGCCGAAGGTGAGCGAGGACAGATACGGCAGCGCCGCCGCGAGGATCAGCAGGAAGAGCGCAACGCGCTCGGCCGTGAAGATCCTGCGCCAGCCTGTCGTGGTGTTGGGCAAGGGAAGTGGCGTCGTGCTCATGACACAGAGGAGGGAGAAAACACGTTCGGGTCAGGCCGGAGCCTGACCCGAACATGGACGATCATACGTGCGACACTCAGATCACGGATCGCAGGTGATGATACCGTCGAGGGTCGTGGCAGACGCCTGGCTACCAAAGCCGGCGTAGCACTTCTTGGTCGTCGCGCTGTGGCTCGACGTGCCCTTCCAACCCTTCGCATCGGCAACCATACCCGACACCGTGACACCCTGCGACGTCGTGAAGTTCATCGCGCTCTGGTCAGTCGCTGTACGTCTGGTTGCCGGAGAAGTACGCCTCTTCCGACGTCGCCAGGTTACGCAGATCCGACTTCTCGGACGCCAGATACGCCTTTTCCTTCGTGCTCGCGAACTTCGGAATCGCGATCGCGGCAAGAATGCCGATGATGACCACGACGATCAGAAGCTCGATCAGGGTAAAGCCCTTTTTTCCACTGACGCGCATTGTTGTTCCTCCCCGGAACCCTAGGTCAATGTGCCGCCCCGTTGGACGCACTCTCTCTGCTCCCGAAAGACGAAGGGACGGAACCCGGGGTAACGGGCGTCCGAGAGGTAGCGACGTTACATTACAGGTATGACGGTTCTCCCAATCATCTCCGCCTTTAATGACGGATATGTGGCCGAAATGCAGGAACGATTCGACCGCGATCCGGCCTCCGTGGACGAGTCCTGGAGGCAGTTTTTCCAGATGGCGAGGCAGCTCCAGGGCCCTCCCGCTGGACCGGCTGCCGATCCCGCCTACCTGCGCAAAATCGCAGGAGCCGCGGCCCTCGTTCAAGCCATCCGCCAGTACGGCCACCTGAGCGTTCAGGTCGATCCGCTTGGCAGCCAGCCGCCGGGCGCCGCCGAGCTCAACCCGGAATTCCACGGCATCACCGAGGCTGATCTCGCCACGATTCCGGGATCCGCGCTGGGCTTCGACGCCGATTCAACCGCGGCAGACGCAGAGTCGCGCCTGCGCGGCGTTTACTGCGCCACCATCGGGTTCGAGTTCGAGCACATCGAGCGCGACGCCGAGCGCGCGTGGTTCCGGCGCGTGATCGAGGAAGGGGAGATGCGCCGCACGCTCACCGATGAGGAGAAGCGCGCCATCCTGCGCCGCCTCACCGAAGTCGACGGGCTCGAGCGCTTCCTCGGCCGCGCCTACCAGGGCTACAAGCGCTTCTCGATCGAAGGGAACGACACGCTCGTGCCCATGCTGGAGGCCGCGATCGAAGGCGCGGCTGCGGCCGGGGCGCGCGAGGTCGTGATGGCGATGGCGCATCGCGGTCGCATCAACGTCCTCACGCACGTGCTCGACAAGCCGGTGAGCGCGGTGTTCGAGGAGTTCGAGGGGAAGTACGCCGCTAACGCTGCGAGCGACACGGGCGACGTGAAGTATCACCTCGGTGCCGAGACGGATCGCGCACGCAAGGACGGCGAGAGCGTGCACGTGTCGCTCATGCCGAACCCTAGCCATCTCGAGATGGTGAATCCGGTGCTCGAGGGCGTCGCGCGCGCACAGCAGCGCGTGCCCGGCACGCTGCGCATTCTCGACGAGTCGAGCGTGCTGCCGATCGCGATGCACGGCGATGCGGCGTTCCCCGGTGAGGGCGTCGTCGCGGAGACGTTCAACCTCTCGCAACCTGCGCGGATATCGCACGGGCGGCACGCTCCACATCATCGTCAACAATCAGATCGGCTTCACCACCGATCCACAGGAAGGGCGCTCGACGCACTACGCGAGCGATCTCGCGAAGGGCTTCGAGGTTCCGATCCTGCACGTGAACGGCGACGATGCGGAAGCATGTGTCGCGGCGGTGTGGCTCGGCCTCGCGTATCGCGAGCGCTTCGGCAAGGACTTCCTCATCGATCTCGTCGGCTATCGCCGTCAGGGACATAACGAGGCGGACGAGCCGGTGTACACGCAGCCCATGCTCTACGCGGCGATCAAGGCGCACCCCACCACGCGCGAGCTGTGGGGACGCCGACTCGCGGCGGAGGGCGTGATCGAGCTCGGCGCCATGGAGCGGCTCGACGCGGAGATCCAGTCGCAATTCGAGACGATCCACGCGCAGGTGAAGTCGAAGGCGGCGCCCGATGCCGAGGGGAGCGATGCCGACGCGGGGCAGCCAGTGGCGCCCGTGACCACGGCGGTGCCCGCGGAGCAGCTCATCGCGCTGAACGAGCGGATGCTGAGCTGGCCCTCGGATTTCCATCCGCTTCCCAAGCTCGCGCGCGTGCTCGAGCGCCGTCGTCCGGCACTGGTTGCCGACGGCGGGATCGACTGGGGACATGCGGAAGCACTCGCGTGGGCGTCGCTGCTCGTGAGCGGCACTGCGGTGCGCATCAGTGGACAGGACGCCGAGCGCGGCACGTTCTCGCATCGGCAGTCGGTGCTGCACGATCACGAATCGGGCAAGACGTACACGCCGCTGCAGCATCTCTCCGAGAACGCGGCGCCGTTCGAGATCTACAACTCGCCGCTCTCGGAAGTCGCGGTGCTCGCGTTCGAGTATGGCTACAGTGTGGCGTCGCGCGACTCGCTCGTGTTGTGGGAAGCGCAGTTCGGCGATTTCGCGAACGTCGCGCAGCCGATCATCGATCAGTTCATCACGTCGGACGGCGCGAAGTGGGGGCAGGACTCTGGAGTCGTCATGCTCCTGCCGCACGGCTACGAGGGGCAGGGCCCCGAGCACTCGAGCGCGCGTCTCGAGCGCTTCCTGCAGATGTGCGCGGAGAACAACATGCGCGTCGCGTATCCGTCCACGCCTGCGCAGTACTTCCACATTCTGCGCCGGCAGGCGCTGAGCACGCAGCGCCGGCCGCTCGTGCTCATGCAGCCGAAGAGTCTGCTGCGCCTGCCCCTCGCGGCGTCGCACCTCGCGGATCTCACGACCGGGACGTTCCAGCCGGTGATCGACGATGCGAAGGCGGCGAGCGATCCGTCGAAGGTGCGGCGACTCGTGCTGTGCACGGGGAAGATCTACTACGATCTGGTAGCGGCACTCGAAGGGAATGCGGGCGCGAGCCGCGAGCACCTGGCGATCGTTCGCGTGGACGAGCTCTATCCGTGGCCGCACGAGGCGCTCGCGGCGATTCTCGATCGCTACACGGAGATCGAGGAAGTCGTGTGGACGCAGGAAGAGCCGCGCAACATGGGCGCGTGGAGCTTCGTGTCACCGCGGCTGCGCGGCGCGGTGGGGAACGCGATGACGATCCGGTACATCGGGCGTCCCGAGCGCGCGAGTCCGGCGGAAGGGTATGCCGCACCGCACGCGGATCAGCAGGCGAAGCTCGTGGCGGAGACGTTGGCGCCAATGGCGGGAAAGCGCTCGGGCGCGCGTGCAACATCCGGCGCGCGGTAAGCGTTAGCCCGCCATGACAGACGCCGCGCTTGGCACCAGAACTCTGCGCTCCGACTCCTCTCCGTGAGGGTGCGCAGCGGGCTGTACGCACTTGCCGCCATCGCTTTCCTCGCGCCGCGTCCCTCCCAAGCACAGGAGCGCGGCGCGACGGCGCTGGGAGACGTGCTCGCCGGACTTCCGGTGTCGCGCTGCGCGTGCTGGTGATCGGCTGCGCACCCCGATGACGAGGACACGCGGCTCATCACCTGGCTCGCAGAAAGGACGCCACGCGGATGTCGCGTATCTCTCGCTCACGCGCGGCGACGGCGGCCAGAATCTCATCGGCAACGAGCTCGGCGAAGCGCTCGGTGTCATTCGCACGGAGGAGCTGCTCGCGGCGCGCCGCATCGACGGCGCGAAGCAGTACTTCACGCGCGCGTACGATTTCGGCTTCTCGAAGAGCGCGGCGGAGGCGTACACGCACTGGCCGCACGACACGCTGCTCACGGATGTGGTGACGGTCGTGCGCGCCTTCCGCCCGCAGATCATCATCGCGGTGTTCTCGGGAACGCCGCGCGATGGACATGGGCAGCATCAGGTGTCCGGCATTCTCGCGCGCGAGGCGTACGATGCTGCAGGGGACGGCGCGCGCTTCCCTGCGAGCGCGACGGCGGGGCTCGCGCCATGGACGCCGCTCAAGTTCTATCGCACCACCTCGTACTGGCAGGGCGCGGGCGCGACCTTCCACTACGACGCCGGCGAGTACAACCCCATCCTCGGTCGCAGCTACGCCGAGATCGCCGGTGAGAGCCGCTCGCAGCATCTCTCGCAGGGATTCGGCGCGCTGCAGAGGAAGGGATTCGTTCCGGGCTCCGTGCGCCGCGAGGATTCGCGCGCTCCAGCGCCCAGGGATGCGAACGCCGAGCGCTCGATCTTCGACGGCATCGACACGACGTACCGGCGGCTGCGCACCGAGGTGCCTGCGGCCCAGCGCGCGCGCGTCGACTCGCTCGCCGCGGTACTCGCGACGCTCGGCTCCAAGTACCAGCCGCAGCGCCCCGATGTGCTCGTGCCGTCGCTCGAGCGCGTGGAGCGACTCGCACACGCGATTCTGGGTCCTGCCACGGGGGGCGGCACCTCGGGAGATGCCGCGGCCTCGCTCGCGGATCTCGACGACGAGGCATCGCGTGCCACGGTGCTCGCCGCGGGGATCGCGGTGGAAGCGGCGGTGCCGCGCGACCGGCTCGCGCTCGGCGACACGATGGCGGCGACGGTGACCGTGTACAACCGCGCCGCCACGAAGCTGAGCGTGGACTCCGTCTTGGTGAGCGGAAGCGCGATCAAGGCGGCGCAGTCCGGCGCGACGAGTGCCGGGGCGGCCGTGCGCGCGATCCCGCTCGACAGCTCGGCGGCGTGGACATTCACGGTGCGGGGCACTGGGCTCACCGCGCCGTGGTGGCTCACGCCGCCGCGCAAGGGCGATCTCTTCGCCACACCGGTGAGCACGCAGACGGCCGAGGAGAACGCATCCGGAACCGCGCTCGCAACGGTGTATCTCGCGAATGGAACTGTCGTGCGCGCACCGCTCGTGCTGCGCGTCGCCAATCCGGCCCGCGGCGAGGAGCAGCGACCGCTGGCAGTCGTGCCCGCGATCTCGGTGACGCTCGACCGCACGGTTGGCTACGCGCGTGCGAACGCGCCGGTCGACCGCGAGCTGCGTGTCACGCTTCGATCCGCGTACGCCAACGCGCGCGACGTGACCATTCGACTCGAGCTCCCGCAGGGGATGCTGGTGGATTCGGGCGCTCGCACTGTGTCGCTCGCGCCGAACGGCATCGCGAACACCATCGCCTTCCACGTGCGTGGATCGCTTCCGGCGGGACGCCACGTGATTACCGCTGTGGCGGAGAGCGAAGGGAAGAGGTTCGAGACCGGCTATATCCCGGTCACGTATGAGCACATTCGTCCGCAGACGCTCGTGCGCCCCGCGACGATGGCGATCGAGGCGGTGGACGCGCAGCTTCCGCACGGCGTGAGCGTCGCGTACGTGCAGGGCGTGGGTGACAACAGCGCTCCGATGCTTGGAGAGCTCGGCGTTCCTGTGACGGTATTCGACGCGCACGGGCTTGCGGCGGCCGATCTCTCGCGCTTCACGACCGTAGTCATCGGCACGCGCGCGTACGAGGCGGACCCCACGCTCGCTGCGCAGAATCCGCGACTGTTCGAGTGGGTGAAGCAGGGGGGCACGATGGTCGTGCAGTACGGGCAGGGGGAGATGGCGCAGTCCGGGATGATGCCGTATCCGATCTCGCTCACATCGCCCGCGGCGCGCGTGACCGACGAGGCGTCGCCGATCACGGTGCTCGCGCCGAACGATCCGCTGCTCAACGCGCCGAATCGCATCACGGATGCGGACTGGCGCGGCTGGGTGCAGGATCGCGCGTTGTACATGCCGTCGACCATCGATCCGCACTACCAGACCGTCGTCGCGACGAACGATCCGGGAGAGCCCGCGAATCCGGGCGGTATTCTGCGCGCTGCGGTCGGACGCGGCAGTTACATCTACACGACGCTCGCGTTCTTCCGGCAGCTCCCGGCGGGAGTTCCCGGCGCCGCGCGCCTGTTCGTGAATCTGCTCGGCCCTCCGACTGCCGCGCCAACGGCTGCGGGCCGCGCGGTGTCGCCGTGACCTCGCGCAGGCGTATCGCACTCGCCTCCGGGGCGCTGCTCGCGCTCGCGGCGTGCGGGGGCGATGGACGCACCGTGCTCACCGTGTACTCGCCGCACGGCAAGGACTTGCTCGAGTACTACGAGACGGCCTTCGAGAAGGCGCATCCCACCGTCGACGTGCAGTGGGTCGGACATGGGCTCGCAGGACGTGCTCGATCGGGTGCGCAGCGAGGCCGCGAATCCGCAGGCAGACGTCTGGTTCGGCGCGCCAACCGAGGTCTTCGATCGCGCGGCAAAAGCGCACCTGCTCGCTCCCTACAAGCCCACGTGGGCGGGGGCGGTTCCGGCCGAGGCGAAAGGCGATTCCGATCTGTGGTACGGCACGTATCTCACCCCCGAGGTGATTGCGTACAACAGCGATGCCGTGAAGGCTGCGGACGCGCCGAAGGATTGGGACGACGTGCTCGATCCGAAGTGGAAGGGGAAGGTGATCATTCGCGATCCGTTGCCGAGCGGGAGCATGCGCGCGATCTTCGGCGCGATGATCGTGCGCGGGATGGGCGCGAGCGGGCACGCCGGATTCCGGTTACGCGTGGCTTCGCCGTCTCGATGCGAGCACGAAGGAGTACGCCCTCGATCCCGGTGTGCTCTACCAGAAGCTCGGCCGCCAGGAAGGGCTCGATCTCGCTGTACGACATGCCGGACATCGCGTCACTGCGCGGGCGCTTCAAGATCCCGGTGCAGTACGTCATCCCGTCGAGCGGCACGCCGGTGCTCGTCGATGCGATCGCGATCGTGAAGGGAACGAAGCACGCGGACATCGCGAAGCAGTTCTACGAGTTCGTCACGACGCCCGCAGCGCTCGAGTACGCGGCGCAGCACTTCTATCGCATTCCCGCGCGCACGGACATCCCGCTCGACTCGCTCCCGCAATGGGTGCGCGATGCGAAGACGCAGATCAAGCCCATGCCGCTCGATCGCGCGCTGCTCGCGCAGCATCTCGATGAGTGGATGCGCTACTGGGATTCGAATATCCGCAACCGCAGCAAGAAAAGCTGATGCCCGGCACGGCGCGGCTCTCGCTCGACAAGCTCACGCGCCGCTTCCAGGACAAGCTCGCCGTCGACGCCCTCTCGCTCGAGATCGCGAGCGGTGAGCTCGTCGCGCTCATGGGCGCGAGTGGATCGGGAAAGACCACCACGCTGCGCATGGTCGCGGGCTACGAGCCGCCGGACTCGGGCCGCGTGTGGCTCGAGGGGAAGGACATCACCACGCGCGCGCCGCGCGTGCGCGGCTTCGGGATGGTCTTTCAGCATTACGCGCTCTTCCCGCACATGACCGTCGGGCAGAACGTCGCCTTCGGTCTCGAAGCGCGCGGCGTCTCGAAATCGGATCGCAGCGCGCGCGCAGCGGCGGCGCTCGCGAACGTCGGCCTCGACGGCGCATCGCCGCGCGCGATTCAGTCGCTCTCAGGCGGCGAGCAGCAGCGCGTCGCGCTCGCGCGTGCGCTCGTGATCGAGCCGCCGGTGCTGCTCCTCGACGAGCCGCTCTCCAACCTCGATCCGAATCTCCGCCGCAGCACGCGCAACGAGCTCCGCGCCACGCTGCGCCGGCTCGGCCTCACCGCGCTCTTCGTGACGCACGATCAGGAGGATGCGTTCGCCGTCGCCGACCGCGTCGCGCTGATGGAGAACGGCCGCCTGCTCCAGGTGGGCGCGCCCGAGGAGCTGCACGACAATCCGGTTTCGCGCGCGGTGGCCGAGTTCATCGGCCGCGCGACGTTCGTGCCGGGGGAGTTCGATGGCCAGAGCGTGCGCGTGCACATCGCCGGTAGCGCAACGACGCTTCGTGCGCGCGCCCCCGCAACGCTAGCACCCGCGCGCAACGTGCTGGCCGGTGCTCCGTCCGGACGCGCTCGCGATCACACGCGGATGGATCCGGGTGGCCAGGCGTCGTCACCGACCGCCGATTCGCCGGCACCCAGCTCGTCTATCGCGTGCGCGTGGATGACGACACCGAGGTCGAGCTCCAGAGCACCGATCGCGACGTGCGCGAAGGGGACAAGGTGTCGGTGCGCGTGGTGCGCGAGCCCGTTTCCGTGGTAGCGACGTGATCTCCGCCGATCGCCGCGTGTCGTGGGCACTCGCGACGCCGGTGCTCGCGCTGCTCCTCTGGTGCGTCGTCTACCCGAACATCACGATCATCGCCGGAAGCTTCGAGCACGGGCTCGGCTACTGGCGCGAGTTCGCGAACAGCCCGAGCGATCGCGAGGCGCTCTGGACCACGCTCGAGGTGGCGGTCGGCTCCGTGATCGCGGCCGCGGCGGTGGGGCTGCCACTCGCATTCGTGCTGAGCCGCGTGCGAATTCCGCGGACGGAGATTTCTCCAGGCAGTCGCGACGCTTCCCGCGGCGCTGCCGCCGCTCGTCGGCGTGATCGCATTTCTCTTCCTGTACGGAGAGAGCGGAGTCGTCACGCGAGCCGTTCAGCGAGGGCTCAACCTGTCCGAACCGCCGTGGCGGCTGACCGGAGTGTGGGCGATAATTTTCGTGCATGCCTACACCATGTACGTCTACGTCTTTCTCTTCGTGTCTGCCGGGCTCGAGCGCCTCGACGGCACGCTCGACGAAGCCGCGGCCGGACTCGGCGCGTCGCACTGCGTTTCGCCTGCGCAAAGTGACGCTGCCGCTCGTCACCCCCGCGCTCGCCGGTTCCATGCTCCTCGTGTTCATGAGCGCGCTCGGCTCGTTCTCCGCGCCGTACATCTTCGGCGGCGGGCTGCGCGTGCTCGTCGACGCAGATGGTCGCGTCCAAGCTGAACGGCGCGATGGGCATGGCGTACGTCGAGACGACGGTGCTCGCGATCGCTGCGGTCGGCGCGCTGCTCGCTGCTTCGCTGGTTCGAGCGGCGCCGCAGCTACGCGCTCACGGGGAAGGGGAGCAACGTGCGCATTGCGCTGCGCGGGCCGATCGCGCGCACTGGCGCCGTTCCTCGCGGCCGTGCTCGTGTTCGTGCTGGTCCTCCCGCACGCGATGATCGTCCTCGTCGCCTTCGCGCGCGACGGCGCGTGGACCACGCAGGTGCTCCCGCCCGAGTACACGCTCGAGAACTTCACGCGCATGGCGCGCGACCCGCAGCTCTGGCTCCCGGTGCGCAACAGCGTCGGGATGGCGGTGCTCGCGACGGTTGCGAACATCGTCGTCTGCTTCGTCGCTGCTTATCTGCTCGTGCGTCGGCGATTCGCGGGACGCCGGCTGCTGCAGCTGCTCGTCGTGCTCCCGTGGGCGATTCCCGGAACGGCAATCGCGATCGGCCTCGCGTCCACCTTCGATCGCAACGCGCCATCGCAACTGCGCTTCCTGCTCGTCGGCACCTTCTGGATTCTTCCGCTCGCGTACTTCGTGCGCGGAATTCCGCTCGTCACGAGCGCCGTCGAGGGCTCGCTCCGGCAGATGGATCCCTCGCTCGAGGACGCCGCGCGCGGACTCGGCGCGAGCTGGTGGCTCGCGATGCGCCGCGTCGTGATCCCCGCGGCGCGACCGGGTCTCGCGGCAGGCGCGACGCTCGCGGCGATCAGCGCTGTCGGCGAGTTCGTCGCGTCGATCATTCTCTACACACACGCGAATCGCCCGATCTCGATGGAAATTCTCGCGCAGCTCCGCAATCTCTCGTTCGGCACCGCAGCCGCATACAGCGTGCTGCTCATTCTCCTCGTGCTCCTCATCTCCGTCGCTGCCCGCCTGCTCGGCGGCCGCGCCGAGCGTGTGGAGACTATCCCCACTGCATGATGGCGAGACCACGTGTCGTAATCATCGGCGGCGGCTTCGCGGGGCTCACAGCCGCGCGAGGGCTGCGCAAAGCGGACGTCGACGTGACGCTCCTCGACCGCACGAATCACCATCTCTTCCAGCCGCTGCTCTATCAGGTGGCGACCGCGGTGCTGGCGCCGAGCGACATCACGGCGCCCATTCGCTGGCTGCTGCGCAAGAACACGAACACCACCGTACTGATGGCGGAGGTGGACACGATCGATGTCGAGAAGCAGATCGTGCATGCCGACTTCGGCCGCGTTGCCGTGCCGTACGACTATCTCATCGTCGCATCCGGTGCGCGGCACGCGTACTTCGGCCATCCGGAATGGGAGTCCGTCGCCCCGGGGCTCAAGAGTCTCGATGACGCGCTCGAGGTGCGCCACCGTTTCCTGAGCGCGTTCGAGGAGGCGGAGAAGGCGAAGCCGGAAGATCGCGACTCGTGGCTGCACTTCGTCGTGGTCGGCGGCGGTCCGACGGGCGTGGAGCTCGCCGGAATTCTGCCGGACATCGCGCACCACTCGATGCTCGACGATTTCCGGAACTTCGATCCGCGCGACACGAAGATCACACTGATCGAGGGCGGATCGCGGCTGCTCACGGCGTTCGAGCCCGATCTCGCCGATCGCGCCCTCAAGGATCTGCAGTCGCTCGGCGTGGACGTGCGGCTGAACGCGATCGTGACGTGCGTGGAGGAAGGCGCCGTCTATGTGGGCGAAGAGCGCATCCCCACGCGCACGGTGCTCTGGGCAGCGGGCAACCAGGCGTCGCCGCTCGCGCGCTCGCTCGGCGCGCCGCTCGATCACGCGGGCCGGGTGCTCGTGAATCCTGATCTCTCCGTTCCCGGTGCTCCACACATCTTCATCGCGGGCGATCTCGCGGCTGTGCCCTACAAGAAAGGGCAGCTCGTGCCCGCCGTCGCGCCGGCGGCCAATCAGATGGGGAAGCACGCGGCGAAGCAGATTCGGCGCGTGCTCGCAGAGCAGCCGACTCAGCCTTTCAAGTATTTCGACAAGGGAAATCTCGCGACCATCGGCCGCTATCGCGCGATCGCCGAGATCGGGAAGGTAAAGTTGCGCGGCCAGATAGCGTGGTGGTTCTGGCTCGTGATCCACCTCATGTATCTCGCGACCTTCCGCAATCGCATCGTGGTGCTGATCGAGTGGGCGTACTCGTATCTCACCTATCAGCGCGGATCACGGCTGCTCACGGAGCGTGAGGGGGATGGCGTGTCCGCCGCGAGAGAACGGGAGAAGGAGAAGGAAGAGCACGAGCTAGTGTCGGTGGCCTGAGGAACGGTGGTGCGACGAGCCGGCGCTCTCGTTTGCCGAGTCGGCTCAGTAGCGCTTCCCCGGCTCTCTGATCACTCGATCACGAATCGGCGCCCCCGTCGAGTCCAGCTGCACCAGCACGCGTTGCGCGTCGTCGAAGAGATAGGGCGTGCGATGCCGATCGAGACGCATCAGCGTCGTGTCGTGCGCGCCGAGATCGTATACTGTCCACACGCGCGACTTGGCGAGGTCGGGCTCGTTCGTCACGAGGCTCTCGTGCGGGCTGTGGTTCGGTGCATAGCGGATGAACACCATGCTGTGCTCGTCCGGAATAAGCCTCAGCAGATCGCGGAAGTTGCGGTGATAGGCTGAGCCCTCCGCCTTGTTGAGCCGGATGTACTCGACCATACGCGTGCTGTATGGCAGCAGCATCAATACGCCGAGGAGCAACCCGAGCACGGGGCCAGCCGTTACCGACGGCAGCGCACGGAGCGGCCACGCGAGCTTCCTGTTCGCTAGCAGGCTCGCGACGCGCCACCACGCCGCCGCCGTCAGAAACGCGAGCACGGGCTGGAACTCGACGTAGTACACGGTCCACTGCGGCGCGTGTCCCACGCAGAGATAGGCGAGCACCAGAAGCACGCCCGTGACGAGCGCGAACCAGATCGGCGCGCTCGTCGTGATGAGCGCGAGGGCAGCGAGTGGCAACAACATCGCGCGCGTCGCCCACATGTTGGCAGCGATTGCGATGATCCGCTCGCGCAGATTGAGCGGCAGCGTTGCGAGCGTGTAATCCTTGTGCAGGATCTTCACGTACTCGTTGAAGAGCGCCATGTCGGCGTTCAGCGGGCGGAGCGGCTTCTGTCCCGTGAGGCCGAAGCCCATCACGTCGTCCGGGAAGTAGACTCGCGAGTAGAACCCATACGGTGCGGCGAAAGGACTTCCGGTCGTTCGGGCGCACCAGAGCATCCAGATGGCGATGAACGCGAAGCCGATGCCGAACGGCACCTGCAGCTCCTTCCACGCGTCGCGCTTCGCGACTCGGCGGAGCACCACCACAGCCACCGGAATCGCGAAGATCACCATCGTCACCGGGCGGCTCAGAAAGCCAAGCCCGATCGAGAACGCGATCCACGCGAGCCACTTCGGCTGCTCGTCGTCGGTCCAGCGGAGGAGCGCGTACCAGCCGAGCATCCACAGCGCACTCGTCGACGTCTCCGAGAGGTAGCCCGGCTCGAAATCCATGATGCCGGGCGCCGTCATCCACAGCAGCCACGTGATCAGCGCGACCCACGCATTCGCGAAACGGCGCGCCGTTGCGAATATCAGCGCGCCGCACAGACCCAGCAGCAGCACGGGCATGAGCCCGGGAAGGCCGAGCCAGAGCCCGGGAATCAGAACGAATGCGTGTCCCGGCGGATATTTCGGCGTGAGGATCGGCGTGACGAAAACATGATATTGCTCGAAGAATTCCGGCAGCGGCAGCCCGGGCGCGGACCACCGTCCGCTCGCGTATATCTTCGCCTGCAGCAGATACGCAGCCTCGTCGTGCACGACCGCGACCTGATCGAGTCCTCCCCATAACCATGCCATGAACACCGCGGTGATCGCGCCGATCACCAGCGGCGTCCAGCGCGAATTCAGCGCGCGCGTCGCGGCATCGGACGCGCGCGGCAGCACGATGAATCGGCCCAGCAACGCCGAGAGGAGGAGAACGATCAGAGCTGTTGTGTCGGTCATCGAGCGCTCGCCAGCATGTCGTGGCGATTGAGCGGTGAGCTCACCGCTTTCGGGCGAGCACGAGGTACTGGCCGCCGAGCGGGAGTGGCGCGAGGAGTCGCTCGAGCGGGCGCAGCGCGCGCAGAAAGTTTGGGAAGAGGAACAGATAGTCCGTGCGCAAGATCTCGAAGCCCGTCTCGCGCAGCAGGCGGCGCGTCTCGAACGGCGTCAGCGTGATTGCATCCTTGTCGAACGGCACTCGGCTCATGATGTAGCGGGTGCCCGGATTCCACGGATTGTTTTCCCACAGCGCGAACATCCCGCCAGGCACGAGCGCATCGTAGACGTACTGCGCCGCGTCATGCCGCTCCGCCACCGGGATGTGGTGGAAGACACCGTTGCAGAAGGCGAGATCGTACGTAGGGCCGATCGGCTCACCATCGATGAGCGCGAAGGTGGTGCCATCGCGCTTGTGCACCGCGCGCGCCGTCTCGAGTGATGCCGCCGACACGTCGACGCCATGCACTGCCTTCGCATTGAGCCCGTCGAACAGAAATGGAACGCCCGAGCCCGTGCCGCAACCGAAGTCCATCACGGCGCGCACAGGCCACTTCAGCGCCTGCAATCGCTTTGCGAGCCACCACACGCGCGCCAATGCGTAGTACTCCTTCGGCTCGCCAGTGATGGACAGCCCCATCGCGAGCGCCTCATCGTAATTGTCCGCGTACGCGTCGAACTCGGCGTTCGCCGTCGGCTGCATCGCGGGCGCGCTCACCGGCGGCGCATTCCCATCAAGCTCGCGAAGAAGCTCGAGAGAATGGTCTGGAAGCCGAGCGCGGTGAGCATCACGCCGGGAATCACCCAGCGCATCGTGTGCTCGTAGTTTAGCGCGCCGAAGTCCGCGCTCGACCACTGATGCACGGCGCTGCCGAGCAGGCCGAGGCCCACGGCCATGCCGAGCGCGCCGACGGTCAGTCCACTCTCGAGATTCGCAACCGCGAAGAAGCGATTGAGTCGCGGATCTTCGGGGAGCAGCCCTTCCATGATCGCGAACACTTTCGTCATGAGCGCGAACGCGATCGATTGGTAGCCGCAGATGATCGCGAGGCTCGCGAAGAGCAGCGTGTGAACGTCGAACGTCATCTTGCCGATGCTCAGCCGCGGCATCGCGAGCGCGTAGCCCACCGCGCCCGCGAGAATGAGCGCGAGGCCGGGCATCAGGAACAGCCAGCGCGGCGAGAAGAGCAGGAAGAAGCGAAGATGGCGCCAGCCATCGCGGAACGTCTTGAGGTGCGGCGGATGCGACGTGCGGCCGTCCGGGCTCAGCGTGATCGGAATCTCGGCCGTCTTCGCCTGGAAGAGGCTGGCCTTGATCACCATCTCGCTCGCGAACTCCATCCCGGTGCAGCGCTGATCCAGCGTGAGCCACATGTCGCGACGAAACGCGCGCATGCCGCAGTGGATGTCGTGGATCGGCGTGCGGAACCACCAGCGCGCGAGGGCGCTGAACATGGGGTTCCCCCACCAGCGATGCAGGAATGGCATCGCGCCAGGCTTCACCGTACCGCCACCCGTCTCGAGCCGGCATCCCTGCACGAGATCGAAGCCCTCGCGCAGCTTCTCGAGAAAGCGCGGGATCTCCGCCCAGTCGTAGCTGTCGTCCGCGTCGCCCATCATGACGTACGCGCCGCGCGCGGCATTGATGCCGCCCATGAGCGCCGCGCCGTATCCGCGCTGGTCCACCGCGATCACACGTGCGCCGAGTCTGCGCGCGATCTCCTGCGAGCCATCCGTGCTCCCATTGTCCGCGATCACCACCTCGGCGTTGATCCCATGCTCGGCGATCGCGCGCTGCGCCTTTTCGATCACGATCTGGATCGTGTCCGCCTCGTTGAGGCAGGGCATCACGACGGAGAGCTCGGGCGTGGATGCACCGAGCGGCGGCGTGAAGCGCGTGTACGGCGCGGTAGTGGTCGTCATCCCTTGCACTCCTCCAGCGGCATCGCGCGCATGTAGCGCCAGAGATAGCCGACGTAGCTGCGTCGCCACTCGAGCGCCGCGGAGCCCGGATGCTCGCGCATCAGGCGGTCGGCGTGCGGAAGGTTGTAATACGGGATGCCCACCCAGAGATGGTGGGCGGCGTGGTAATTCATGTTCATCGGCGCCACGAACAGGCGCTCGAGACGATTGCTGACGAAGGTGACGAGGCGATGTTCGTCCGCCTTCGCGTCGGACTCGGGATGCGAGTGCTCGACGAACGAGCGCAGATTGTCGCCGAGGTACGTGAAGACGAAGACGGGGAACAGCCAGAGCACCGGATACGCCCACCATCCGATCGCCCACGTGAGTCCACCGATCAGCGCGACCTGCCAGGCGAGCAGGATGACCATGTCGCGCGCGGTGTAGCTCTTGGGGGTGGACGCGAGCGCGGTGCCGGGCTCGCCCTGCACTTCCACGCCATCGGGTGAGCCGGACTTCTTCACACCGCGCTGCGGGAAGAAGACGTTCCGCACGCTCGTGAACACGCTCGAGATGCCGGTGAGGAACGCGACGACCTCGACGATCTCCGACTTGTTGAAGCACGCGTGGCGATGACGGTCCGGATCATCGTGCGTCGCGAGATACTGGTGGTGACGCAGATGATTGCGGTTGTTGATGCGCGTGACCGCGCCGAGCGCGCCGAGGATGCAGACGTCGTTGAACAGGTCGTTGCGGTCGCGATTGGGGAACAGCCGGCAATGCAGCCCGTCGTGGCCGATGATGAAGAGCGCGTAGTAGCGCGTGCCGATCACCGGGATCGCGAGCGCGGCAACCCACCAGTGCGTGTAGCTCGCGACGGCGGCCCATGCTCCGAAGATCCAGAGCCAGCACCACAGCGTGTCGGCCACGACGCGCGCAGGGCGCAGCGCGCTGAGCGACCGCACCTGCTCAGGGGTGAGCAGCGAGCGGCGGAATGGGTGATACGGATCGAATCGCGGTGCCGTCGCGCGTGGAACGCTGAGTGCGTCCGCGGCGTCGGGGGTGGCGAGTTGAAGCGTCATCTCGTTGGGCCCCAATGGTCTACGTCTAAGACGAAGACGCGACCCGCACCGTCACGCTGGGCCGGGCTTCCTCGCGAGCATGAGCACAGCCGAGGTGCGGAAGCCGAGCAGGCCTCGGAGCTTGTCCCAGAGGGTAAACCCGGCAAGAAAGGCGAGGCTTCCGATCGGGTCGAACAGCTTGGCCAGCCGAGGGTGGGGCGTGCCCTCGAAGCGCATCCAGTGGTGCATCGAGTACATCCAGAACGAATGCCCGGTCTGATAAATGGTCGCGACGGGCTCGAGACCGGCATCCTTCAATTGCCTGGCGAGTGTCGAGGCCGTGTACAGGTTCCAGTGGCGGGGGATGTGGTAACCGCCCCAGTAGCTGTCGTGGAAGAGCCGCTGGTCGAGCGCGTCGAGATTGGGCGTCTCGATCGCCAGCACGCCGCCGGGCGCCATCCACGTCGCGAGCTTCCGCACCACCGGCCCGGGATCGTCGACGTGCTCGATGACGTGGAACATGGTGACCAGATCGAGCGATCCCTCGGGGACGAGCTTCGAATCCTCCACGCGCTCGCACGCCACCTGGTAGCCGGCGGCCTTGAGCGGCGCAAGCACACGCTCGTCGAGCTCGAGCCCGTAGTCATGCTCGAGCGGCACGCCTTTCTTCGCCATCACTTTGAGAAAGCGCCCGTCGCCGCATCCTACATCGAGAAACGATCGCGGCGCGCGCTTCAGGTGCGAAAGGATCGCCTTCATCTTCGCGACGTCGAGCAGCTCCTTCGCCTTCACGGCGACGGGATTGATCTTTTCGCCGTAGTTGTACGCGTAGTACGTGGGCGGATAGATCGTGCCGAGCGTCGAGATGGCAGGACGCGGGTTGAGCCACACGTGCGTGCACGCGTCGCACTGCACGAACCGCCACTTGTTGCGAGACGTCTGCAGCTCGTAGTCGTACCCCTCCGCGAACGTATGGAACCGCGCCTCTCCGCAGAGCGGACAGTTCGGCACATCGGTGGTCGCGATCTCGGGGATCGCGGGATCATCGAATTCGGTTGGGCGGGGCAGTGCAGCAGCGGTCATGCGCTCGGGGGCGAATCGCTGAAGGGAGTCGACGCGGTCTAGAGAGATAGACGAACGGCTCTCGGCAACGTTCCAGAGTGTCGAGAAAGGCAACTGCAACTACGTTCACGAATGACACGAAAAAAACGAATCGAATCAAGCGCGGGGCGAGGCGCTCTCCCGTACATGATTCGATTCGTTTTTTTTGGTTTGATTCGTGAACGCAGTTGCCGTCGCAGTCGCAGTTCTCGAACTAATCCGCCGCCGCTGTCTCCGCCGGCGCCTTTGCCGGCTCGGCGCTCGGCGCAGTCGGTACCTCGAACTCCGCCGTGCGGCTCGAGTAGCGCCCGAGCTGGGAGCCCATCGCGATCGTGCTGAGCACGAGGGCGCCCGAAATCCAGAAGGGGGCAGATTCGCCCAGGTGATCCGACGCGACGCCGGCCACGAGCGGGTAGATCACGCGGGCTATTCCGCCATACGTCTGCTGGACGCCCATGTAGAGGCCGCGCTCGTGCTCGCCCACCACGCGCGAGAGTAGCGCCGTCACGCTCGGGAAGTTGAGCGCGGCGCCGAGCGGGACGAGCGCGATCACGATCGCGAAGGGCGCCCAGCTGAAGTTGGGCAGCGCGCTGAGCTTCACGAATGCGGTGAGCGGCGTGAGCGCGAGTCCGAGTCCCAGCGACAGCGCGCCGATGCGTGCCGTGCGCACCTCACCGAACTTGTCCACGGCGCGGCCCAGCACGAACAGGCGAAAGATGATGCTCAGTCCGCCCATGTACATGAAGAAGAAGCCGATCGAGTTCTCGGTGACGTCGAAGTGCCGGCTCAGGAAGAGGATGATGAGCGCGTTCACTCCGTAGAAAGCACCCAGCCCCACCGAGTACATCCAAATGAGCCGCGCGTACGGCTGCCCAATGTCCGTTCCGGCGACGCGCAGCACCGCATCCAGCGGAGCGCGGCCGCCGCGCGTGCGGAGCCGCGCCTTCGCGTCGTGCGATTCCGGCAAGTAGCGATACGCGAACAGGATGTTCGACGCGCACAGCAGCGCCGCGATCATCCCCGGCCAGTGCGGCCCGAGGTTGTGCGAGAACGATGCGATCGCCGGGCCGATCACCACGCCTGCGTTCGTCGCCGACGAGAGCCAGCCAAGCCCGCGCGCACGATCTTTCGGCGCCATGCTGTCCGCGACGTACGCCTGGATCACGCCCGTCGTGCCGCCGCCGGCGCCCTGGATGATGCGTGACGCGAGCAGAAGCCAATACGCGTCGGCGTACGCAAACACAATGTACGCGAGCATCGATGCGGTGAGCCCGCACAGCAGCGCCGGCTTCCTTCCGTAGCGGTCTGATACGCGCCCCCAAAGCGGCGCACTCAGGAGCTGCATCGCGGAGAACGAGGCGACGAGCACCATCACCGCGAAGTCGCTCGCGCCGAACCGCTTCGCATAGAATGGCAGAAGCGGGATGATCATCAGCGCGCCCACCATGTCGATGAACGCCGTGAACATCAGCACGCTGAGCTTCCCGGCATCGCCGGACCGCATGGCTTCCAGTCGCTTCGTCAGAAAGGAGGGCACGCGGGAAAGCTACTCGCTGCCCGGCACTGCGGGAGAGCGCCACGCCCGTGGCCTCGTGTGCTCGGGCCCCTGGTCGTTGAGCCGGTTGCGCCGCATAGCCAGCCTTGCGAGTGTTCGTGGCATGCAAGACCTACTTGCCGCGCGGTCGCAGATGGGGCTGTCGCTGGGTTTTCACATCATCTTCGCCGTCGTCGGTGTCGGCATGCCGGCGCTGATGGTCATCGCCGAATACTGGTGGCGTCGCACGGGCGACGAGGGCTATCTCGAGCTCGCGAAGCGCTGGTCCAAGGGCACCGCGATCCTCTTCGCCGTTGGCGCCGTCTCGGGCACGGTGTTGAGCTTCGAGCTCGGATTGCTTTGGCCGGCATTCATGAAGGCGGCCGGCCCCATCATCGGCATGCCGTTCTCGCTCGAGGGTTTTGCCTTCTTCACCGAGGCCATCTTCCTCGGCGTCTACCTCTACGGCTGGAACCGGATCTCGGCGCGCGCGCACGTCATTGCGGGCGTCATCGTCACCGTGAGCGGTACCGCGTCGGCGATCTTCGTCGTCACCGCGAACGCGTGGATGAATACGCCGCGCGGCTTCACGCTCGTGGACGGGAAGTTCACGAACATCGATCCGATCGCCGCGATGCTCACGCCGGCGTCCTTCCCGCAAACGCTGCACATGATCCTCGCGTCGTTCGCCGCGACTGGATTCGCCGTTGCGGGAATTCACGCCGCGATGCTCCTGCGCGATCCACGGAATGCCTTCCATCGTCGCGCGCTGACGATCGCGTTGCTCGTCGGCGCGCCCGCCGCGCTCATCCAGCCGCTCTCCGGCGACATCTCGGCGCGCTACGTCGCGCAGCAGCAGCCAGCGAAGCTCGCGGCAATGGAGGGGCTCTTTCAGACGACGCGCGGTGCGCCGCTCAGCGTGGGTGGCATCGCGAGCGCCGAAGAGCGGCGCACCAGGTACGCCATTGAGATCCCGCACGGCCTCTCGCTTCTCGCGTTCCACGAGCTCAACGCGGAAGTGAAGGGACTCGACGCCTTCCCGCGCGATCAGTGGCCCAATGTGGCGGTCGTCCATCTCTCGTTCGACGTGATGGTCGGCCTCGGATCGTTCATGGCTCTCGTCGCCGCGGTAGTGCTCTTCATGTACTGGCGCAAGCGCGACCTCGTCGCCAATCGATGGGCGCTGATGGCGGTAACGGTGTGCGCCCCGATGGGATTCATCTGCATCGAAGCCGGCTGGGTCGTGACCGAGCTCGGGCGACAGCCCTGGATCATCTACGGCATTCTGCGCACGGCGGACGCCGTCACGCCGATGCCCGGGCTCATCGTTCCGTTCATCACCTTCACCGCGCTGTACTGCTTCCTCGGCATCATCGTCGCCATGCTGCTCTATCAGCAGGTGGTGAGGAGCCCGCGCGAGGAGGAGCCGGCGCCCCGCCAGGCGAAGGCCGCGTGACCTTCACCGCCGCGCTCCTCATCGCCGGTATCATGATGGTCGCGCTCAACGCCTACGTGCTCCTCGCGGGTGCGGACTTCGGCGGCGGCGTTTGGGATTTCTTCGCGCGCGGTGCTCGCAGCAGAGCGCAACGGGAGCTCATCTCGCACGCGCTCGCGCCGATCTGGGAAGCCAATCACGTCTGGCTCATTCTCGTGATCGTGCTGCTCTTCACCTGCTTTCCGGCTGCGTTTTCCACCATCGCGATCCTGCTCCACATCCCGCTCACGTTGATGCTGATCGGCATCGTGCTGCGCGGCTCCGCGTTCATCTTCCGGAGCTACGGCAGCGATCACGATGCAGCGCAGCTCAGGTGGGGCCGCGTGTTCGCGATCGCGAGCATCGTGACGCCCGTGCTGCTCGGTATGTGCGTCGGCGCGGTCGCGACGGGTGCGATCGGAGCGAACGCGCAGAATACGTCGGCGTCGTTCGTCGATCTCTACCTGCGGCCGTGGCTCACTCTGTTCGGCTTCGGTGTCGGACTGCTCGCGCTCTCGCTCTTCTCCTTTCTCGCCGCAGTGTATCTCACTGTGGAAGCTGAAGGCACGGAGCTGCAGGAGGATTTCCGTACGCGCGCGCTCGGGGCCGCCGGAGCGGTGTTCGTGATCGCGTTCGGCGTACTCGCGCTCTCGTGGAAGGAAGCGCCGATGGTGCGCCAGATGCTCATGGCGGGTCCGTGGGCGCTTCCGCTGCACGTCGTCACGGGTATCGCGGCGTTCGCCGCCATTTTCGCGCTGTGGACGCGCCGCTACCATCTCGCGCGCATCGCAGCCGCCGCGCAGGTGACGTTCATCCTCTGGGGATGGGCAGCGGCGCAGTATCCGTATCTGCTTCCGCCCACGCTCACGATCGAGCAGGCTGCCGCGCCGAATCGTACGCTGGTGCTCGTGTTGTGGGCGCTCGCGATCGGCGCGTGCGTGCTCTTTCCGTCGCTCTACTATCTCTTTCGCGTGTTCAAGATGCAGCGGAGCAGTTGAGCGTCCCTAGTGTTTGCTAATGGGGATCGCCACGCCACTGTTCTCTCCGCTCAATCGCTTGAGCCCTGCACGCGAGTCCGCCGCATACTGCGCGAAGAACGGATCACCGTGCTCCCACATCCCGGCGACGAACGCGTAGCCATCGCGCGCGCGCGGCTTGTCGCCGAGCTTCTCTGCAACGCGCGCGCGCTCGAACTCGGTGAGCACGCCCATGGGTGAGTTCAGCACCGCCGTCTGATCGAGCACGGCCGCGGCCTCGGCGTTTCGCCCCTGTGATTCGAGCAGCTGCGCGCGCGTCAGCCAGCTCCAGCCACACTCGTGGCACAGGCTGTCGGGGAGCGAAAGAAACTCGCGGAGCGCGTTCACCGTGTCGCGGCGATCGAGCGTGAGGTATGCATGCGCGAGCACTCCTGTGTACTGAATTGCCTCGCGCGGCACCGGAAGATTGGGAATCTTCAGGAGCGAGTCCGCGAGGCTCAGGATTCTGCGAACCATGACCGTGTCGCCAATCATCCCCGAGACGCTGACGGCACACGCCCCGCACACTCGCAGGCTCACGATCTCCTTGTACAGAAAGCTGTCGGTACTCGCCACTGGAATCTCCCCGGCAAGCAGCGCGACCTCCAGGAGCTGGTTCGTCTTCTGCAATGCCAACGCTTCACGCACGTGACCGCGAAGGCCGAAGCTGTTCGACACCCGTCGCCGGCGCAGGAGCGTATCCGGGCCGGGGGCATGCTGCGCGTGTGCGGTGATGTACGACTGTCCGAGACGCCTCGCCACGGTTTCAGCCGAATCGGGCCATTCGACCAACGCAGCGGCCGTGGTCTGAAGCTGCTCGACTGAGGCGGTGTCGAGGATGTGCTGCGTCTCGGGGGTCCGCGCCTGCGCGGGATCCGTGAGCCGCGCCGCGAGACGCATGCCGTCGGCCTCGGCGTCCGTGGGATTGTGCGCCAGATATGGCAGCAGATAGCGGCGTCCACTCGCGGTGCCGTACCGGAATCCCATCTCGATCGAGTGGAGGTAGGCAGGCGTGAAAGCAGAGTCGAGAGCGATCGCGCGATCGAACGAGCGAAGCACTTCCGTCTCCGGCACGCCGACCTTTTGCCCCCAGCCCCAGTGATACTGGGCGTCCGCGAGCGCATACCACATCTCCGGATCGCTCGGATAGCGGCGTACGCCCTCGTGCAGGGTCGCGAACAGATGCTCGACGTTGGCGAGCGTTGCTCCGTAGCGATCGGCGCCGACCTGGGCGAAGGCGCCGGCCGCGACGGCCAGCAGACTGTCACGCGGCGATAGCGCGCGCGTCAGCCTCGCTGCGCGCTGAAGATAGGAGTTCGTGAGCGAGTCAGTGGTTCCATTCATCCATCCGTGCGCCAGTCCGTCGTACATGAGCGCGATGCTGAATGTCGAGTCGCTATCGATCGCGCGATCGTAGTACACGACCGCCGAGTCCCATGCACTCCGCCGGAAATACTGTTGCCCCTGCAGGAACGCCTTGAGCGCTGGCATAGACGTGGTGCCCACCGACGACATCTGCGCGCCCGCGAGCGCGCGCGATTTTCCGAGCTCGCGGAGCAGCCCGATCGTGAGCGAGTCGGAGAGACGGTCCATGTGCGACAGCGCATCCCTACGTTCCACGTCGCCGAGCACGCGCCCAGAGCCCGCATCGATCACCGATGCAGACGCGCGCACGGAATCGGCGCCCGATCGTATGAGGCTGCCGAATACCGCGAGGCGCGCACCCGTCGCCTTGCCGAGCGACTGCGCGGACTCCTTGTCCGCGCGCCCGGTCCAGCGCCGCACGACCACCGTTGGAGACACCGTGCGCAGTGGCCCCGCGCCGTCGAGATTGCGCGAGAGCACGTCGACGATTCCCTCGTGCCACAGCTTGAGGTCCGCGTCGACGACATCGAATGGCGCAACCGCGATGAGATTCTCGTCGAGCGGAATCGCGCGCTGACGGCGGCCGATCGTGATCGCGCCGATCACGATCAGCGCGACAATGGCTCCGGCGATCGCAGCGATGACCGGTGTGCGCGACCGGCGCGGGCCGATCGGAGCCGCCTCGAGCGCATCGCGGAACTCCTCGGCCGTGCGAAAGCGCTCGTCCGGCGCCTTGGCGAGCGTGCGCGCGATCGCGGCATTCACGGCGGGCGGGGTGTCCGCACGCAGCTTGACGACCGGTGGGGCGGGGGCCGTGAGATGCGCGACGACCATGCTCTGCACCGAGCCGCTGTAGGCGAACGGGTGCTGCCCCGCAAGCATTTCGTAGCCGACAAGCCCCAGTGCGTAGATGTCCGCGCGCGCATCCACGTTGCTCTCGCCGGCGGCCTGTTCCGGAGACATGTACGTCGGCGTGCCCACAGACATTCCGGTACCCGTGAGATTACCCGCGTCGGACAGGTTCGCGGTACGCGCGGCGACGATCGCCCGCGCGACGCCGAAATCCGTGAGCACCGCGTGCCCCTCTTCGAGCAGGATGTTCTCCGGCTTGATGTCGCGGTGTACGATCCCCTGGCGATGCGCATACGCGAGCGCATCCGCCACTTCGACGAGCACGCGCACGGCATCGCGCACGGGGAGCTTGCCTGCCGCCTTGAGCCGGTGCCGCAGCGACTCGCCACGGAGATACGGCATCACGTACCAGAGCAGTCCGTCGCCCGAGCCCGCCGCGAGCAGCGGCACAATGTGCGGATGCTGCAGTTGCGCCGCGAGCTCGATCTCCTTCTTGAATCGCGCAGCGCTCACCTCGCTCGACAGCTCAGGAGGGAGCACCTTGATCACGACCTGCCGGTTCAACGATCGCTCCACCGCGACGAACAGACGGCTCATCCCACCGCCGCCCAGCTCGCGCTCGAGAACATATGCATCGCCGAGCGCGGCCTGAAGCCGCCCCGGCAGTAGCAGATCGTTCAAAGAAGGAACCTCTGGTGGGTGCCCGCCTAAGATAATGGAAGAGGCCGTGGCTTCGTGAGAGCGTTCCGACCCACTCTCGCCCGGCATTAACGAACGGGGTCGGCGCTCGTCTACTGACGAGTGGGGCTCACAACGGAGGAGCACATGTTACGAACCCTGAAGGTCGCCTTATTCGGAATCGCCCTCGGAACCGCGCCGTTGATGGCATGCGTGAGCGCGCCTCGAGGCGAGCGCCTATACGTTCGCGAAGCTCCGCCGCCGGAGCGTCGCGAAGTGATCATTGAACGGCCTGGCGATGACTACGTCTACCTGCGCGGGCACTGGGCGTACGCCGGCGGAGGCTACGCGTGGGTTCCGGGCCGTTGGGTACGCCCCGAACGCGAGCACCGCAGGTGGGTAGAGGGACGCTGGGAGCACGACCGTGGTGGCTGGTATTACATCGAGGGACATTGGCGTTAGCCAGGTGAGGTAACTCCGAGCTCGGCACTTGCCGAGCTCGGAGCCACTCCGCTCACTCGCGTCGCGCCGCGGCGCGCTCGAGCTGCTCGCCAAGCGCGCTCGCATTGGTGACCGGCGCATCGCACACGAATCCGCGGCACACATACGCAGTCGCCCGCTCGCCGATCATTGAGCGATCACGCAACAGCGCAACGCCATCCGCTGAGCCCGCGGCAAGCACGAGCGATGGCAGATACCGCGTGGCGGTCTCGTGCACGAGCGCTTCGAATTCTTCGTCGTGCGACGCGCCAATGATCGCGACCTCCGTCGCGCCGTGCACCGCGAGATCCGCCGCGCCCAGCGCATAGCCGAATGCCGACGGATATTGTCGCGAGCATCTCGCCGAGGGATTCGAGCACCCACGTACCGCGCCGCGTGTCGTCCTCGTTTCCAGTGAGCGCACCAAGGCGCAGCAGCAGCTCGGCCGCGAGCGAGTTCCCCGCGGGAATCGCATTGTCCGTGAGCTCGCGGGGACGCGCGATCAGCGACTCGTGGTCGTGCGCGGTGTCAAAGAAGCCGCCGATCGCATCGTCCCAGAACCAGCGCACCATTTCTCCGGAAACCTCGCGAGCACGCGCGAGCCAGCGCACGTCGAAGGTGAGCTCGTACACCGAGAGGAACGCGAGCGCCACCGCCGCGTGATCCTCGAGAAAGCCCGTACCTTTTGTGATGCCGTCCTTGTGCACCCGCATCACGCGACCCTCGCGCACCAGCTCCTGCGCGGCGAACTCCGCGTGGCGCACCGCCTCGTCCCGCCAGCGCGCATCGCCGAAGACGCGCGCGCCGTCTGCGAGTGCCCGCACCATGAGCCCGTTCCAGCCGGCGAGGATCTTCTCGTCGCGCCCGGGATGCACGCGCGGCTCGCGAGCCGCGTACAACGCGCGTCGCGCGTCGTCTGCAAGTGACGCAAGCTCGTCGGCTTGAAGTCCGTGCTTCCGAGCCACCTCCGACGGATCGCGCGGAACGTTGAGGATGTTCTGCCCCTCGAAGTTGCCGCCCTCGCTCACTCCCCAGAGCTCGCGCAGCACCGGCGCGTTCTCGCCGAGCAGTGCGTCGAGCTCGGATGCGCTCCAGACGTAGAACTTCCCCTCGTGTCCTTCGCTGTCCGCGTCGAGCGATGAGTAGAAGCCGCCGTGCGGCGCAGCCATCTCGCGGAGCGCCCAGTCGAACGTTTCGCGCGTGACGCGCTCGATCTCGTGGTCGCGCGTAACTTGCCAGAGATGCACGCCAAGCCGGGAGAGCAGGGCATTGTCGTACAGCATCTTCTCGAAGTGGGGCACCAGCCAGCGATCGTCCACCGAGTATCGGTGAAAGCCGCCGCCCACCTGATCGTAGATGCCGCCGCGCGCCATCTTCACGAACGACGTGCGCACGATCGCGAGCAACTGCGCATCGGTGCTGCGCCGCCAGCGTCGCAGCAGAAAATCGAGCGCCATCGTTTGGGGAAATTTCGGCGCGCCATCGAAGCCGCCATTGCGCACGTCATAGCGCGCGGCAATCGCGCGCGCCCCGGCGTCGAGCTGCGCTGAGGTAAGCGCGCCCGCGCTCTCCGCCACCTGCTGCGCCGCCGCATAGAGCCCGCGCACGCGCTCCGCCGTGTCGTCTACATCACCGCGGCGCGTGCGATACGCTTCGGCCACCGAGCGAAGCACACGCACAAACGACGGCATGCCGTGGCGATCCGTGGGCGGATAGTACGTTCCTCCGTGAAATGGCACGCCTTCGGGCGTGAGGAACATCGTCATGGGCCATCCGCCGTGCCCCGTCATCGCCTGCACCGCGCTCATGTAGATCGCGTCGATGTCAGGACGCTCCTCGCGGTCGACCTTGATGTTCACGAACAGGTCGTTCATCACGTGCGCGGTCGCCGGATCCTCGAACGATTCGTGCGCCATGACGTGACACCAGTGGCACGCGGCGTAGCCAATGCTCAGGAGAATCGGCTTGTCCTCCGCGCGCGCACGCGCGAGCGCCGTCTCGCCCCACGGCTGCCAGTCCACCGGATTGTTCGCGTGCTGCAGCAGATAGGGGCTGGTTTCACCGGCCAACGCATTCACGATCGAGAGCTCCGGGCGCGGGATGAGCGCGAAAGCTATCATGCGCTTCGTATAGTTCATCTCGATGTCTACGCACGAATCCGACCCGGCTGCGCGTCGCAACGCGTGGGCAGTGCTCGCCGTCGCGTGCTCCGTGCGACTGGTGGTCGCAGTGCTCGTGCCGCTCGCGCCGGACGAGACGTACTACTGGGAGTGGTCGCGCCGCCTGGCCGCAGGCTACCTCGACCATCCGCCCGCGATCGCCTTCTTCATTCGCGCCGGAACCATCCTCTTCGGCGCGACGACGCTCGGCATTCGATTCGGGCCCGTCCTCGCGGGCGCGCTCGCGTCCGCCATCACGGTGCACGTGGCCGGTGCGCTCGGCGGCGACCGGGCGCGGCTTCGCGCCGCCGCGATCGTCGCATGCATGCCCCTCGCGCAGATCGGACTCTCGCTCGCGACTCCAGACGCGCCGCTGCTCCTCTTCTGGTCGCTCGCGCTTGCTGCGCTCGCAGCGCTGCTCCGCGCGCGCGCCGATTCCCGCGCGCAGCTAGCCATGTGGCTCGTGCTGGGCCTCGCACTCGGCCTCGCCATTCTCGAGCAAGTACACCGCGATCCTGCTCGGTCTCGGAATCGCAATCGCGATGATTGCGCTACCGAAGCTGCGTCGCATGCTCGCCACGTCGGGCCCATGGCTCGCGCTCGCCACCACGATTGCGGTGCTCGTGCCGAATCTCCTCTGGAACGCGGGACACGGCTGGCCATCGATCGCGTATCAGCTCACGCACGGCCTCGCTGCGCACCGCGGCACCCCGCTCACGCACGAGCTTCGACTGCTCGGCGCTCAGCTCGCACTCGTCTCGCCGCTGCTGCTCGTACTCCTCGCCGCTGCGGTGTACCACGCACTTCGCGACCAACGCGACGCCCTGCGCACGACGTTCGCCATCATCGCGAGCGTCGCATGGCTCTTCTTCATTGCGACCGCGCTGCGCGCGGCCGTTGAGCCGAGCTGGCAGGCGCCTGCGTATCTCGCCGCGATTGCGCTCGCTGCCTCGGATGAGCGCATAGCCCGCTTGACCGTTGTGCGCATCAATGCAGTCCGTGCCGGTATCGCGCTTGGTGCCCTGACGACGCTCGCGATTTACGTGCACGCAATCATGCCCTTCATTCCGGCGAACCCGGCTCTCGATGCAACTGGCGCCGGCTTTGGCTGGAGCACGCTCGCCTCGCGCGTGGACGCCGCGCGTGCGGTTGCGCCGCGCGATGTGCGCACGTGGATCGGCGGCGAGCGCTATCAGGAGGCATCGGAGCTCGCCTTCCACCTGCCGGATCATCCGCAGACGTTCACTATGGACGTGAACGCTCGCCCGAATCAATACGACTTCTGGCCGTCGTTCGCGGAGCGTGCGCACACGGGCGACAGACTCGTGCTCGTGCTCGGCCTCTACGCGCCCCCGGACAGCGATGCCGTCATTGCGGCGCTCGCACCGCACTTCGCGCACGTGTCGCTGCGCGAAGTCGTCCCGCTTCGTCGTGGCGAGATCGTGCGCGCCTCGCGGCGCATCTGGGTGCTCGACGGCTGGCGTGGAGGGTGGCCCGCGGCGCTCGCGCACTGAGCAGCACGCGAGCCGTGCTTGCGACCGCCGCGTCTTTCGCGCGAACTTCCCTGTCGGAGGTTTTCTCCTTTCACCAATGGACCACCGCATGCCGGCCATTCTCGCCACCGATCTCGCGCGCTATCTCGACGAAAACGATCGTCGCTTCCACGACGAGCTGTTCGACTTCCTGCGCATCCCCAGCGTGAGCGCGCGAACCGAGTACGATGCCGACGTGCAGCGCGCCGCAAAGTGGGTGTCCGACAACATGCGCGTCGCGGGACTCGACACCGAGATCATGCCCACGCCCGGCCATCCCGTGGTGCTCGGCGAATGGCGCAAGGCGCCGCCGGGTGCGCCCACGGTGCTCGTCTACGGCCACTATGATGTGCAGCCGGCCGAGCCGCTCGATCTCTGGACGTCGCCGCCGTTCGAGCCCACCATGCGCGACGGTCGCATCTATGCGCGTGGCTCCGTCGATGACAAGGGACAGCTCTTCGCGCACATGAAAGCGCTCGAGGCCCACCTGGGCGCTCGCGGCAAGCTCCCCGTCAACATCATCGTGCTCGCCGAGGGCGAGGAAGAGGTAGGGAGCGACAATCTCGAGGCGTTCGTGATCGCGCAGGCGAAGCGACTCGCGTGCGACTACGTCGTCATCTCCGGATTCGTCGATGTTCGCGCCCGGACTCCCGTCGATCCTCTTCTCGCTGCGCGGGCTCGCGTACTTCCAGATCGATCTCGAGGGCCCCGCGAGCGATCTGCATTCCGGTAGCTACGGCGGCGCCGTCGTGAATCCGGCGATGGCACTCTCGCGGATCCTTGCCACCTTCTTCGACGCGAATGGCCACGTCGCCATTCCGGGATTCTACGATCGCGTGCGCGAATGGGAGCCGAAGGCGCGGCAGGCGATCGCGTCGCTCCCATTCGACGAGAAGAACTTTCAGCACGAGGTCGGCGCGCCCGCGCTCGGCGGCGAAGCGGGCTACTCGACGCTCGAGCGTCTCTGGTCGCGTCCGACGTGCGAGGTGAACGGTCTGCTCAGTGGCTACACGGCCGAGGGCTCGAAGACCGTGCTCCCGTCCAAGGCGATGGCGAAGGTGAGCTGCCGCCTGGTCGCCGATCAGACACCCGCCGAGATCGAGAAGGTGATGCGCGCGCACATCGAACGCGTTGCACCACCCGGCGTGAAAGTCTCCGTCCGGATGCTTCACGGCGGACAGCCGTGGCGCGCGGAGCTCGACGGTCCGCTCTACGATGCCGCGCGGCGTGCGCTCAACGCCGCCTTCGGACGCGATCCCGTGCTCGTCGGCGAAGGAGGCTCGATCCCGGTCGTGAGCGATCTTCAGCGCGTGCTTGGCGCACCCGTGCTGCTCGTCGGCTTCGGACTGCCGGGAGAGAATGCGCACGCCCCCGACGAGTGGTTCGCCGACGAGAACTTTACGAAGGGGATGCGCGCGATGGCCTCGCTCTGGGACGAGATCGCGTCAGGCGCGGGCGCGCGCTAGAACTTCCACTCGCGAATGAGGAACGCGCCGAACGACGCCTCGGAGCGAATCGGCACGTTCGTCGAGAGCGTGGGCTGATTCACAATGTACCGCGAATCCACGCTGGCCTCGATGCGATAGCCCTTCGATAGACGGCGCTGCACCACGAAGCCCGGCGTCGTTCCCGACCCGCGGATCTGCGTAGCGACATAGGTCTGGCGGTCGACGTACTTACCGGCCTCGAGCTGCGTGCCAGCCAGAATGGTATGCACCCCGTATTTTGTTACTCCCTCATCGGGAATGTCCGCCGGCGTGATCGTGAAGACGTCGGCGCCAAGCGAACGTGCGGCCGTGGCAGCGAATTGACGGGTCATCACGCCGAGCGCCGTCGCGGTGAGCTGGCGCGTGGCGAGCGCAGCAGCGCTGCCCACGAGTCCCCCGCTCGCAGATCCGCCGCCCGAAGTCGAGCTGGAACCCCCAGCGGAGTTCACGAGCGATGTCGATGACTGGCCGAACGCGAGATAGCTGAGCAGATCGGACTGCGAGAGCGGCGGCTGTGCATCGCTCGTCAGCAAGATCACGGGTTTACGAGCCGATCCGTTGATGGCGATGTTGATGTTGAGCGCCGGACGCCCCGTCGGCTGAATCGTGTACTGCGCCGCGAGCTGCAGCAGCGGGTTGAGATCCGGAGTGCCAGTGAAGATCGCGCTGCCGTGCGAGAGCACGAAGCGCCGGCCGAGGAACTGATACTCTCCGCGATCGGTGTTCACGACGCCATCGAGAGAGATCCCTTCATCCTCCGCGCCCTTGATGATCGTGAGCGGACCCTGCGTGTAGAACTCGACGTTCGCGTCAGGCGACCGCGCCCAGGTGTCGCGCGCGATGCTGAGCTTCACGTCCATCGTCATGTTCTCCATCAGCGGCGAGTCCGTCGTCACGACTTTTTTCATTGCGACGTCGGAGGTGTCGACTACGCCGAGGACGGCCGGATCGTCGGTGCTCACCTGCCTCGGACCGCCGCCGTTCGGGA
The DNA here is from genome assembly GCA_963792685.1 of uncultured Gemmatimonadaceae bacterium. GTDB lineage: Bacteria > Gemmatimonadota > Gemmatimonadetes > Gemmatimonadales > Gemmatimonadaceae > FEN-1250. The sequence goes on from CAWBWW010000001.1 coordinate 1,604,383, forward strand.
TGTACACCGTGCCGTGCACGATGCGCGCGCTCCCCGTGACGGACACCCCATCCATCGGCCCCTTCATCGCAATGTTGGCGTTCGCATGCAGCTCGCCGATGTCGTTGTCGAGCACCGTGGCATCGGTCGCGAGGAACTTCAGATCGAAGCGCGGGTTCGTCGGATCCGCGATGCCGATCTTGCCGGCGATCGCGAGCGACCCTTCACCGCTCTTCGCTCCGAGCGTGTCGATGACGATCTCCTTTCCGTTCATGTGCACGAGCCCGCCCATGTCGCGCGCGGTCACGCCGATCGCCTCGAGCTTGAACGACGCGAAGTCGAGCCCCATCTGTCCGAGCACGACCGGCTTTGTCGCCGTGCCGCGTGCAGCGACCGCGCCGATGATGCGGCCGTGTACGTTGGACACCTGGTCGGTAAAGCGGGGCAGCGCATTGAGCGGCAGCGAATCCGCTACGAAGTCCACCTTGAGCGGCCGGTCGAGCAAGCGCGGAGTCGTCGCTCCGGCCATCGCGAGATTGATCGGCGCATCGATGTCGATGTACGCGAGCGGCCTTGCGCCGTTGCGCACCATCTCCGCGTGCGACACGAGCCGCTGGTTCGCGTACTGAAAGCCATTCCGGAAGTCCGGCAGTGGCGCGCCTTTGAACGATGCATTGCTCAAGCTGAACGCTCCGCGAATCTCCGGCGCGCGCTGTGTTCCCCTGAGCCGCGCTCGCAGATCGACGTTTCCGGAGGCAGTGAGATCGCTCTCCGCCAGTCCGACGAGATTCGCCACCTGCAGTCCGTGCACATCGACATCGAGATTCATCGGGCCGCTCACCGGCAGCGAGCCATTCGCGTAGATGCGCCCGATGTTCCCGTTGCGCAGATCGAGGTTGTGCACGAGGATGCCGCGCTTCCCGAACTGCACGTAACCGGGACCGGCGGATTGCCAGCTCGCAGTGTCCAACTGGAGCGACAGCGCGCGCCAGCGCACCTGGCTGCTGTCGAGGCTCAGCAAAAAGTCGACGCCCGCGCGGTAGACGTATCCCGAATCCTGGAACACGGCCAGCTCGAGCGTCCCCGATGGCTGTAGATACGTCGCCTGCAGAGTGGCCGAGTCGAGCGCGAAGCCGCTTGCGGAAACCGAGTCAAAGGAGCCGCCCACTACGTATTTCATGCGCGGCGTGCCGCCGTTCGTCACGGCGTACTCGACGCGCGCGGCGTTCAGCCCATTCCCGCGCGCGATGATGTGCTCCGCCGCCAGTCTGCCACGCACGTTGAAGTTCGTGATCGAGCCGCTCACGATCCCCGCCGTGCGCACCGAGCCGTCCACGGAATCGCGGCGTAGTTGCCGCAGAGAGTCGAGCTTGATCTGTGGCTGCGGCCGCCCCGTCGCCTGATACGCGACCTCGTTGCGGTTTGCCTGGCGCGCGGAGTCCGCGCGTGCGCGCGCGATCGCCGCCGCGAGCACCGCGGGACGGAGCGGCACGACGCCGCTGTCCGGGTTCGCGATGAAGCGGCGCAGCGCCGCGAGCGTGTCGACCGACACCATGTAGCGCAGCTCGCCACTCCGCCCTGGCGCCGTCCCGATCTTCCCATCCACGAACAGCTGCGCGAATGGCGTGTGGATCGTGACGGAGTCCATCGTCGCCATCCCGCCATCGACGGCCACACGAATGTTGGCCGAATCCACCGAGAGGCTGTCGACGGCGGAGTGCTGCACGTTGGCGGAGAAGGCCGCGTGCATCGTCTTGGGATCGAAGCCGCGCCCCTTCGCCATCGCGCTCGCGGTGAGCGACGTCACCGGTCCGCGTGTCGCGACGCTCCGCAGGTTGAACAAGCGCAGCCGCGTGTCGAGATCGTATCCCTTCTCGGCGCTCGCGAGATCGAGCTTGCCGGTGGTAGCGAGCTCGCCGCCATCGGGGAGATGCATGTCGGCGGCGAGATCCATGTTTCGCATCGAGCCGCCTACGTGCAGCGTGCCGCTCGCGACGCCCTTCAGGCCGAGCGCGGGCGCGAACTTCCCGGCGGTGATGAGCGAGATGGGGTCGAAGCGCATGTCGGCGGTCACGCCCCGCTTGCCCTCGTCGATCACTTCTCCGTCCGCCACCATGCGCGTGAGCTCGCTGCCTTCGTGATGCGCGAGATCCGCGTGCGCCGTCATGCGCCCGGCGATCGATCCATCGAGTGCTACGGTGCCCGTGAGCACGCCGCCGATCGGCAGCGTGGGCGAGAACACGCGCGCGAGTCCCATCTGCAGCGGTGTGATCGTGATCTTCAGATTCTTCGCGCTGAAGCCATGGGCTCCCGAGCCGGCCTCTCCCACGACGAGCACGCGGCTCGTTCCCGATCGCGGATCCGCGAACGCGATGTCCGAGTTCACGTTCATCGCCGCCGGAGAGCCGGCGAGCGTCGCGCGTCCCGAGATGAGTCCGCGCCGCGGCACCTTCACCGTGGGCACGAGCTGCTCGATGGTGCGCGTATCGATGTTGCTGAACGCGAGCTGCGTATCGTGTACGCGCAGCTGCCCCGCGCGCTGTCCCATTGCGAGTCCGAGGTCGCCCTTCAGCGTTCCGCCCTGCACCGAGAGATCGATATTGCGCACCACGTAGTCACTCTCTCCCTCGTGGCGCATTGCCGCGGTGAGATCCATCGAGCCACCGCCGCTCGACGGGAGATACGGATACGCGAAGCGCAGATCGGCGAGCGCGAGTGGCGCGGCATGGAAGCTCGCGTCGAGATCGCCGGACGAGAGCATGTACGTGACGTCGCCGCGGAGCTGCGAATTCGGCAGCGCCGCCGTCAGCCCACGGAACCAGAGCGAGTCCGTGGACATGTAGATCGTGCCGCGCAGATCGCGCAGGTCCGCGTCGGGGGGATTGAACATCGCGGCGACCATCGCCAGCGAGCCAACCTGGAAGATGCGCGTGGTGCTGTCGGGATCCGCGAGCCGAATGCGCGGCAGCGCCGCGTTCATGGAGCTCATCTCCATCACGCTCTGATATCCGCCGGGCACCTCGATCACGCGCTGCCGCGTCTTCCCCGCGAGCGTCACGCGCACGATGCTGTCGCGCACCGCGCTCGGGTGCGTATCACCCGGCGTCCAAGGCATGCGCACGAGCACGTGCCCGTCCGACATCCGCACGTTGCGAAGCGTGATCCACGAGCCGAAGCCGCGCGTCGTGTTCTTCTTCGTGCTGTCAGCAGTCGCGAACAGCGCCGCGAAATTCCAGTCGCCGCCAGGCTTCTTGTCGAGCACCACATTCGGCTTCTGCACGCCGAGCGCGTCGATGATGATGTGCTTCGAGAGGAAGTTGCCGATCGAGTAGCGCGCCTGAATGAGCGGCGTCGAGAAGAATGGGGCTCCGGCGCTGTCGGTGATCGAGAAATCCCGCAGCGTAATTCCGCGCAGCAGATTCCCCTCGATGCGTCCTATTCGAGTCACGCCGTGTATGCTCTTGTTCATCGCGCCCACCGCGATCCGGCGCACGCGCTCGCGCCCGAAGTCGGTATTCGTGAGCCCGAGGATCGCACCAATGGCCAGCAGCACGATGGCGGCGATCGTGATCCCGGCGATCTTGATGATCTTCCACATCAGAATGCCTGCCCGATCGAGAGGTGGAGCGACAGCCGGTTCAGGATCTGCTTGATCCCGCTCCCGCCTTCCACAGGGTTGTAGTTGCGCCCCGTGCCAAGCTGCACCAGGCGGTGCGTGCCGTCCGCTTCGACCACCTCTGTGATCACCTTGAGCGAGTCCGTGAGCGACGGCCGGATTCCGAGGTCCACCCGGATCGGACCGACCGGCGAGAGATACCGCACGCCGAATCCCGGCGTGATCGCGCCCTTGCCGCTCGCGACGATCGACGCTCCGGTGCCCACGTAACCAGCATCCACGAACACCGCACCCTGCAGATTTTTCATCAGAAACGGAAACCGATACTCGATACTCCCTTCGATCAGCGAAGTGCCGCCCGTGGGGAGTGGCGTGAAGTCGTTCACGTTGATGCTCGCAATGTTCGGATCGCAGATGCCGCTGGCGATCGTCGCATTCGTGCATCCAGCCGCGATCAGCTTCGCCGGATCGATAGTGAGAATGCGCGGTCCGAGCTGGTTCTCGCCGTAGCCGCGCACGGAGTTCGCGCCGCCCGCGTAGAACCGTTTGCGGGGATGCAGCACGTCCGACAGCCCATCCACGCTCTGCGTGCTGGCGGACGGCAGCGCACCCACCCAGCCGCCGCGAAGGTGTCCCGCGAGCACCGCGTGGCCGATCGGGTGATACAGCGTGCCCTCACCCGAGACGCGATTGTACCGGAAGTCCGAGAGCGTGTACTTGGACGCGTGCTCGTAGTCCACCCGCGCCGTGTACCCACGCGTCGGATCCAGCGGGAGGTCCGTGCGATCCATGTAATAGTCGAGTGACACGGGCGACAGCGCGTTGCGGTTGCGCAGCAAGCCGATCGTGCTGACCTCACACACACCGTAGTTCACGCAGAAATACACGTCGCCTGCGGATACCTGCGTCTGCTCATACCTGTACACGAGGCTCAGCGGCGTGCGCGGCTGAACGTTGCGCGTGAGCGAGACCTGTCCGCCGAATCCTTTGTCGATGTAGATCCCCGGCTGGCTCGTGCGATGCGAGAACAGTCCGAAGGAGACCGTGTTACGCGGGTCTCCAATCCATCGCTGGATGATGTCCGCGCTCGCCTGGTAGTTCGGGTTCAGATACCCGCCCGCCGCGTCCCCAGGGATCCCGTTGTCCGCGAGCACGTCGCGGAAAATCCCGGTACCATTGAGCGCAGGCGCAAGCAGATTCGAGACGGTGAGATGAAGATCGAGCTGGCGCGCGCCACCGAGGAAGTTGTAGTTCGTGAACCTCCCTTCGGTCTGGATGAAGTCGATCGTGCTGAATCCCGCACTGAGCCGCACCGAGTGCAGCCGCGATTCCGTGACGTTGATGTCGACCAGTTTCGCGCTGTCTCCGCGCGGCGGCAGCACGATCGTCGCACGACGGTAGAGATTCGAGTTGTACATCGACTGCTGGCTCTCGATCACGTTCTGCCGCTTGTACACGTTCCCCGGCTTGAGCGTGATCATCTTCTTCACGATGTCCGGCGTGAGAGCCGAGTCACCGTGCACGGTCACCGACTCGACGGTCGCCACCCAGCGCGGGTCGACCTTGATGGTGACGTCGGCGGTGCGCGCGCTGTCGTGTACCTCGATCGTATCGGCGATCAGCGCGTCCGCATGTCCCTTGTCCCACAGCGCATCGCGCAGCCGCACGTGCGTCGTGTCGAGATCGATGAGGTTGAGCGGCTTCCCTTTTTGAACGAGCACGGCTTCCTTGAGCGCGCCGCGCTTGAGCACCGAGTCGGGCTGCTGCTCGATCGCCACGGAGTTCACGAGCAGCGGTTTCCCCTCGCGCACACGGAAGGTCACGTGCACCCGGTTCGTGTGCTTGTGCGCACGCGCGACCAGCGTGTCCACTTCCGTCTCGCGATAGCCGCGGCGGTAGTAGTAGACTTTGATACGCACGACGTCGCGCGCGAGCTCGACGTGATCGAGCGTGCGCGTGTCGTACACGAGCTGCGATTTGGTGAACAGACAGAATGGCTTGAGCAGCAGGCTCTTGCACCCCGATGCCTGCGTCGCGAGCCCGCCCGACATGTCCTTCTTGTCGATGACCTTCGTCACCCCCACGAAGGACACCGCATCCACCACGGGGTGCGTGCGGTCCTCTGGCGGAGTGGTCTGCGCGAGCGCTCCCCGCGCGGACAACAGCACGAGGAGGGCGAACACCAAGAAGAAGTGCGCGCGCCGGGTGAACGCATGGCGGCTCATGGGAGCCGATAGTGCAAGCGGTAGGCCGGGCTCCGCGTTTAGGCGGAACCGGCCCCTTCACGCCCGGCTACAGCCCTGAGAGCAGGGTGTCGTTGTTCGCAGTGTTCTGAATCCGCTTGATCAGCCACTCCATTCCAGCCTGGGGCGGCATCTGCTGCAGCCCGCGCCGCAGCGTGAACACCGCATCGATCTGATCCGGACGGAACAGTTTGTCCTCCCGCCGCGTGCCGCTCGTCGCCACATCGATCGCCGGGAACACCCGCTTCTCGGCCAATCCGCGATCGAGCTTGATCTCGCTGTTGCCCGTGCCTTTGAACTCTTCGAAGATCACGTCATCCATGCGAGAGCCGGTCTCGACCAGCGCCGTCGCAATGATCGTGAGCGAGCCACCGCCGTGCTGAGGTGCCACCGACCGCGCCGATCCGAAGAACGCCTTCGGCTTGGCCATGGCGGTCGCATCGAGACCGCCGCTCAGCGTGCGTCCGGTGCCGCGCTCAGCCGTGTTGTGCGCACGCGCGAGGCGCGTGATCGAGTCGAGCACGATCACCACATCCTTCCCCTGCTCGACGAGGCGTCGTGCGCGCTCGAGCGTCATGTCCGCGACATCGACGTGGCGCTCGGCCGGCTGATCGAAGCTCGACGCGACGACTTCGCCGCGGCCCCACGAAATCATCTCGCTGACTTCCTCCGGACGCTCGTCCACGAGAAGCACGAGGAGCGTTGCCTCGGGATGGTTGATCGCCACGCCCTCGGTGATCGCCTGCAGCAGCATCGTCTTACCGGCGCGTGCCGGAGCGACGATGAGCGCACGCTGCCCGTAGCCGACGGGCGCGATGAGATCGATCGCACGGCGCGTGAGCTCTGGGCTGATCTTTGGAGACTGCCCAGTCTCGAGCGTGAGCTTGCGCTCCGGATACGATGCGACGAGTGAGCTGAAATCGGGGCGGCGCAACACGCTCGTGGGGTCGCCGCCGTTCACCGTCGTGACCTCGGCTACCGCGAGGCGGCCGCGCTGATCGCGTCCGGTGGTCGCCTCGATCAGGTCGCCGCGCCTGAGCGCGAGCTGCCGAACGATCTGCTGCGGAACGAATGCATCGTTGGGCGAAGGGAGGTAGCTCTCTTCGGGGCGGCGAATGAAGCCGCCGTCGCGACCGGCGTCGAACCAACCCGTCGTCGTGCCGTCGGCGACGAGCACCGACACAGGCACGTTGGACTGCTGCTCGGGGCGCGGTCCATTGCGCTGGCGCCCGCGGCGTCCGCGACGGCCGTTCTGGTTGCTCATGTCACGGTTGCCGTTCTCGCGATTACCGTTGTCCCGATTGCCACGATTGTCATCGCGGTCGCGATTGTTCTGATGCCGGTTGTTGTTGTAGCGCGGCTCGGTGCCACGATCGCCGCGATCGTTCGACTGCGGCGGGACGTAAGGAGGCTGTGGCTGCGGCGGAGCGGCGGGAATACCGGCGCTGCCACCATCCGAAGACGGGCTCGAACCGGGATCCGGCAGCGCGGTGTCGCTCGGCGCCGGCAGAGAAGAAGAGTCATCGCGATACGGGCTGGACTCGATGTTCGAGTCGAGCGGCGGGCGATTGGGCGGACGGTGTCCGCGACCGCGCCGGGTCGGACGTCGACGTTCGTTCATGCTGCGAAAGGTCTCATGAGGTGAAGGCGTGCGAGCGACATGAGGCCCGGCAATCGGGCGTTCAATGCGCTGGTAAAGCATGAAGCTGGAGTTGGCGCCGCCCTGTGCGGCGCGCGAGTTCATCCCGTTGCTAACAAATGCGCTGATCGAGATCGGCTAGCCGGGAACCTGCTTCGAGAATCGACGCGAGCGCCAACAGCGGGGCGCTCCTCCGATCCGGCCGCGGATACATCACGCGAGCCGCTGTTCGATACACGTACCACGCCTTGCTCACCGGGCGGCGGGCACATGACGATTCGTCACGAAGCTCGCCCCGCATACGTGGTCCGCGGGCATTGCCAAAATGTTTTTGGGTCACCGTCGGCGTGCCGACGATCTGTGAGTATCACCAGTTTTCTGCGAATGCGCAACCCTCTCGGGCCTTCCTGCGCAGTGCAACATCCTCGCGTGAGGGCTTCGGGCGACATGGCGTAGCACCACGAAGGGTAGACCCTACGTCACCCCGCCCTCCACCCGGCACGCTAACGAGGAAGCATTTTGTCGTTGACCTTGCTGTCCAGCCCGCGCACGAGCGCGATCAGGCGGCGCACCAGCTCCGTCATGCGATCGACCGCAGCCCGGTGCTCCGGATCGAGCGTAGTCTCCATTCCCAGCAGCTGCGCCTCAGCGAGGAGTGCCGCGAGCGGATTGTTCAGGGAATGCTGTACGATCGCGGTGATGCGCTCGAGGTCTTCCCGGCGCTGCGCGTCCTGTGGATGAGACGAATCGTTCGATGCTTCAGTCACGGCTGACGTGCCTCCCGCAGGTACGGTAAGTTCCGGCGAACATGAGCCAACAATCACTCGATCCCGCCGCGGAGCTCTCGGCCGCTGTTGCAACATACACCGATACCAACGACTACGGCGCGCTGCTGGAGCGACTGCTCGCTCTCGCGGAAGTCACGCCGGCTGACGTCCTGGCTGCTGCTGCAGAGCCGTATCTCACGCTCCCGGAGGTCTCCGGCCCACTCTACGAGCGGATCGTGGCCGAGCGCCCGAACGACGCGCGTGCGCTCGTCATTCTGGCGAACGCATACTGGCTCACCGGGCGCGGCGCCGAGGCGACAGGCGAGCTCGCCGCACGCGCGCTCTCCGCGGATCCGACGAATCGCGGCGCGTGGCATCTCTGGGCGCTCACCGAAGGTGTGCCGCGCGAGCGGATGACGCGGTGGAAGCAGGTCGTCGAGCGTTTCCCGGAAGACGATCTCGCGCGCGCGAGCCTCGCGGACAACGCCACGAGCCTCGCCTCGGCGGAGCACGACCGCGAGGCACTGCAGATCGCGATCAAGAGCTACGAAACGCTGCGCCGGCGAGCGACGCTGCCCGCGCAGCGGGAAGCCGTGGAGCAGGCGCTCACGACCCTGCGGAGCTGGACGTTGTAGCGGTGGTGCGGCCGCGCGGGGCTACGCGCGCTGGTCGCGGATGCGCAGCGTGAGCTGACGCGTAAGGTCCAGGAGATCGCCCAGGTCGAAGGGCTTGCCGAGCGAGGCGCAGCCGCAGGCGGCAATCAGCTCGTGCGCGCGCTCGCTGCCATCGCCGGTGGTGATGATCGTGCGCTGACGAAGATGGGGCTGCACGGACGCAGCGATCTCGAACAGTTCGTCGCCGCCCATCTCGGGCATGCGCAGATCGACGACCAGGCAGTCGAAGTGCTCGCGATGCAGGAGCTGCACGGCATCCTCCGCGGACTCGACGGCGCGCACGTCATAGCCGGCACGCCTGAAGCTGATCTCCAATGCGCGGCATATGGAATGTTCGTCATCGACCACCAGCACGCGGGTCGCCTGCGAAGTCTCAGTCATCCAGCTCCGTATTCCATTCGCCGCTTTCGTCCTCCGGACGGCAGACCAACGCTGCCATTCGTAATGTGAACTCCTCCGTCGTGAACGCCGACCGCATAGTCGACGGAGTCATTCCCGTTGCCGCGCGCACCTGCCGCGCAAACCGTCGTATCGATGTGTAGCCGAGCTTCCTCGCGATGTCCTCGAGCAGAAATCCCGGATCCTCCATGAAGTGCTTCGCCCGCGTGAGTCGCGCGACGAGAATCATCGTGCGTGCGGACGCCAACCCGGAGCGCACGAACCAGCGATCGAGACTGCGCCTCGTCATCCCCGACAACCGCGCGAGCTCGTCCACGTCGACGATCTCCTGCGGTGCTTCGAACAGCCGCGTAATGGCGCGGACGAACAGAACCGGAGCGTCCTGTATGTGCGGTAGTACGTGTTGCAGAACCGAGTTGCTGAGCCGAGCTGCCGGAAGTTGCTGAAGCATCTGCCGAAAGCGTCGGGGCTCGTCGTCGAAGCCGCGCAGCACGACGTGTTGTACGCCGAGCTTGGCGAGCATCACCGTCGCCTGCATTGAGTCCGGCGCGAGGGTGGTGTAAATGACCACCGGCAGCGTGGGATGCCGAGCGAGCAGTTCACGGGCTTGCCCCAATTCGAGACCACCAGAGGTCCGCGGATCGAGAATGACAAGATCCACGGGACGCTCACGAATGGCGAGCAAGAGTGCGCCCCAGCCATCGACAACCGTGACTGAGTGCTCCCCTGCAAGAGCCACCTGCAGCTGCGCTGCGAGCGGGGCAGAGAGGCGGGCGAGGACTTCCACACCGTATGCTAACGCAGAATTGTCCTAAAACTGCACATCGCTGTCCGAAAATGTGCGTTTACGACTCTGCGCGGTGTCGTACCTTCGGGCTCAAGTGCAACGCCAATTACAACTTGATCCCTTCGAGGTCATCATGATCCGCCGCCGACTCGCCCTGCTCGCCGTTGTCCTGACCTCCTTTGCTCTCGCCGCGTGCACGTCGCCAACTGCCCCGAGCCAGGATTGCGGCGTGACGGTCGGCAGCGGCTGCGGTCCCAAGTAAGACTTCGGTAGCTCACGACATGGGGTTCCGGGCTGCAACCCGGAACCCTTTGTCGTTTCTAGTTCGCCACTCCCGCCATCGTTCGAAGCTCCGAAAGCCGGCTCGCCACATCCAGCACCTCAGGCGACCAGGCCGGAGCGATCTCGCGAGGCGTGGACTTCGGCTTCTCGACAGCCGCCTTCTGCAACTGCTCGAGAAGTTCCTCTGATTTCATCAGCCACTGGCCCAGCTTGTTTTCCGTGGCCAGTTCGATCGCACGCTCGATCGCCGCTCGTGCCAGCAACGGGCGATCGAACACGCGATGTCCATTGGCCACGAAGTAGTAGTAGTACGTGGCCAGGGTCGGAGGCAGCGCGATCTCTTCCAGCTCCCGCCGGTACTGTTCGAACACCGTCTCGCGACGCTCATCCGCGGCGAGATCGAGCAGGTTGATCATTGCCGTCCAGCGCATGTATTGCTCTTGCGCCGTAGCGGCGACGACGAGATATGCATCGCGCGCTGCGGAGTACACGCCCAGCAGCGAAAACGTCGCCCCCAAATCGTTCAAGACGCGATCGCGAGCCATCTGGCTGCGCACGCCTTTCAGCGCCTCGTACCCGAAAATGATCGCTTCCTCGGGACGCCCGCGTCGGGCTGCCAAGTGGGCACGATCGTGTGTCGCGGTCGCACGAATCTCCGAAAGCCCCGACTCCCGGGCCTGCTCGATGGTAGAGTCGAGCAACGTCTCGGCGTAGGGCAGGTTTCCGCGGTCGATCGCGACGTTTGCTTCCTGGATCCGAGCTCGCAGGATGCTCATCATGTCGCCCGTCATCGTGGCGACCTGTGACGCCGAGGCGAAGCACGAGAGCGCCTCCTCCCACTCCGCCATTACGCGGAGACAGCGCCCGAGCTGCATGTTCGCGCCGATCACCGTCTCCGCATCCTCGACTGGCGTCGCGTAGGCGAGCACCGTGCGATAGACGTCGGCCGCCAGCGGCCACTGCGCCGCATGCTGAAGTGCACGCCCGTACGCCATGAGCCGCGGAGCAACAGTTACGATGCGTGGCGCATGTGCCGTCTCGATCGCATCCACGATGCTCGACAGTAGCCGGCGATTCGAATCCCGCACGTCCATCGCCGCAATCTGCTCGCGAACTGCATGCAGCCCCGGCGCGCCCGGGTCTATCACAGCCGTCCCGCCCTGCATCCAACTATCGAACAGACGGAGCACGACGAGCGCAGCGCTCACGGCCCGCCAGTCGGCAGAGTCGTTCGCCAGCTCGGAGAGCTGTTCGAAGTAGGGCAGATGGGCCAACGGTCGCGCGGTGCCGCTCATTTACTCCTCCCGTCTCGGTCGTTTCGCCATGGGCGAGGGTCCAACTTGCAAGTCAGTATCGGAAGCAACAAGCACGATTTTAGGACTTTCACATGACATTTTAGGACAATCTTTTTGATTCAGCGCCGGGATGACCCAATTTCTAGGCACTGAACAAAAAGTCGACACCATACGGGCTGATCCTCGACCCTACTATCTAGTATCGGTTCCCCGCAGAGGATCTCCATCAGTGCGCAGGATGCGCTGCCGCGACGCTTGGCGCGATCGGCCGCGCCACCTTCGACGGGTCGCCGTCGCTCACGTAACGCATGCCGCTCGCCTCCAGCTGATCGAGCATGTGCTCCAGCGCATTGGCGTACACCTCCACGCGCGTGAGCCGCTTCGCATCGAAGGCCGGATCGTACGGGCTGCGCGCCGGTCCGCCCGACACCTCCAGCACCGCGTCGAAATCGTACCGAGTCACCTTTCCGCCTTTCGGATTCTTCCACTCGCCGGCCACCGCCAGTGCGCGATTCTTCGGCCAAACGCCGAGCGGTAATGCGAAGGTGCGCACGCGATAGCCTGGCACCGCGGAGTCGATCGCCAGCACCCCGCGCGCGATTTGCTCCTGCACCACCGCGTCGCTGTACTTCCCAAGGTTGGCATGCCAGAGCGTATGCCCGCACAGCTCGAATCCCTGGTCAGCCAGGAACTTCACCTTCTGAAAGCGCCACGCCGTCTTCTGTCCCTCGATCCCCTTCTCTCCGAAGAACGCATGTCCCGCGGCACCACCCGGGAGCATGCAGAACGTCGCCTTGTTCTGCCAATCCGGATGCTCCTTGTGGAACGCCAGCCAGATGCCGACGGCGCTGCTCGGATCGATCTCCAACTTTCCATCGTGCTCAATGTATCCGAATTGCGACGGCCCCGCGTCGTCGAAGGTGAACACCACCGGTGACATGCCGGCCGGGAGATCGATCTTCTTGTCGATCATCTCGGACACCGTCACTGGACGATAGCCGCTCGCATAGAGCCGCTCGAGATCACGCCGGAAATGATTCCGCTCCACGTGCCAGTGCGTCTCGCTGTCGCCCAACAGGTGGTACTCGAGGATGGGGATGCGTCCGAGCTCATTCGGGTGGCGATCCGCCGAGGCTTTCGCGACCTCCCCATGTGCCACGGTGGTGACAGCCGCGTTGCGAGAGGCACCCTGGCAGGCAACTGTGGCCAGGATGAGAGCGACGAGGAGGCGCGGAGCGCGGAGCATTGTTGTCCTTGAGACGGGGCAGGTGGGGCCGGAAGAATAATCATCCCGGCTCGCAATTGTAGTCCTGCCGGAGACGATCGAGCCGGCAGCACCGATACCGCCGGCCCCACGCCAAATCCTACACGACGCCCACCGGAGAGTTGCCCGCAAAGCCGGGGAAAAGTGCGTCCGTGCGCGATGCCCCCAGATGCTTGCGCGCCACCTCCGCGAACACCGCGCGAAAGTCCGTCGTCAGCGCGAGGTCGCGTCCTTCATTGAGCTGCTCCGGCGCGAGTCCAGGCCACTTCCCGTGCACCTTGTGCCCCTGCACGTGACCGCCGATCACGAACAGCGCGCCCGCGTGCCCGTGATCCGTTCCGCCGTTGCCGTTCTGCTTCGCCATCCGCCCGAACTCCGACATCGTCATGATGACGACGTCGTCCATGCGGTCGCCGAGGTCGGTTACGAGCGCGGCGATCGACTGCGAGAAGTCGCCGAGCCGGTTCGCCAGCTGCCCGGTGGCGCCTCCCTGATTCACGTGCGTGTCCCAGCCGCCCACGTCGGCGAACGCGATCTCGAGCCCGACGTTCGCCTTCACGAGCTGCGCGATCTGTCGGAGGCTTTGCCCGAACGGCGACTTCGGATACTGCGCATCGTGCTCCGCCGCGTACCGCTGCGGATTCGCTGCCTTGAGCATCTTCACCGCATCGAACGTCTCCGCTCCTGCACCATGAATGAGATCCGCGGAGCCGGTGCGATACAGCGCCTCGAGCCGCTGCACGTCCGAGCCGGTCGCCCGAATGGTGAAGTCGTCGAGGCTCGACATCGCGATGGTCGGCGCGGGCCCCTCGAGAATGCGTGGCGTCTGCTGTGCGAAAGCGACTGCGCGGAATGGCGACGCCGGCACCTCGCACTGCGCGCACGTGCCCTTCGCGGCGAGATAGCGATTGAGCCACCCGTCCGGCGTGCCCTTCACGTCGGGCGTGCCGGACTCCATGTAATCCTGCGCGTCGAAGTGCGAGCGCGTGCTGCTCGGACTTCCCACCGCGTGCACCGGCGCGAGCATGCCGCGATCCCACAGCGGCTTGAGCGGAGCCATTGCCGGATGCAGTCCAAAGAATCCGTCGAGGTCGATGGCTCCGTCAGCAGCGCCGGGCCGCGCGATCGCGATGTTCGGACGAAGCGCGTAATACGCCGCGTCCCCGTGCGGCACCACGATGTTGAGTGCGTCCGCCGCACCGCGCTGGAAAAGGCAGATCAGCACCTTTCCCTTTTGCGTCTGCGGCAGCCCTTGCGCGTACAGCATGCGCCGGAGGAAAGACGGAGAGAGCCCCATCGTGACGAGCGCCAGTGCGCCCGACTTGAGAAAGACGCGTCGCTGCATGCGCTATCGCCTCTGGAATTCGGGTGCGCCTAGCGCGAGACCGATCATGGTCTCGAGCCCGCCGCGCCGGGTCGCGTTCGCCGTGCTGTCGCTCACCATCGGGTTCACTCCGCTCTCCAACACCTTGCGTGTATCGGGTGATGCTTCGCCGCCCAGGATCGCGCGAATGACGCCGTCCACCTGTGCGTCGTGCGGCAGCGCCCCGAGCGTCTTGCCGTCGACCCACTGATCGAGTGACGCGCCGGGCACGCGCCCCGACGCCACCAGCAGCCCGAAGTTGATGCGCGCGAGGATCGCGCCGGTGTTGATCCAGGCGTCACCCGTCTCGGGATAGCCGTTGGGCGCGAGATGTCCGTACAGCGGCTGGCCGAGCTTCGCGATCAGCACCGCGGTGCGCGGCGTGCTGTCGGGCTGGGCGCCCACCGCACGGAGCGCGCTCACCACGAGCTCGAACGGTGACTTCACCTTCGCCTTGTACGCCGCGCGCGAGAAGAACTCGGGCGAGGTGAAGATCGTGCGCAGACATTCGCGGATGTCGCCATCGGTGCGCATGAACGTCGTCGCCACGCGAGTCACGAGCGCCGGCGGCACGGAGTCGCTCACGAAGCGGCGCACGAGCTTCGTCGCGATGAACCGCGCGGTGGCCGGGTACGTCGCCACGATGTCGAGCACCTGCTCGCCGTCTTCGATCCCGCGATTGGCCGACAGCCGCTGGCCGAGGAAGCTCTTCTCGCCGGCGTCGTGCAGCGCGGGACGGAACATGAATGCGCCGCTCTCGCGCGGCTTCTCGACAGTCCACCCGGTAAACGCACGCGCCGCGTTCAGAACATCCGCCTGTGTGTACCCGCCGTCGACGCCGAGGGTGTGCAGCTCGAGGAGCTCGCGCCCGTAGTTCTCGTTGAGCCCGCGCGGGCGCGGCTTCTTCGCGCTGTCGCCGCCCTGCGCGCCGAGCGTGCGGGCCCGCGCCGGCATCATCCGCCTGCCATTCGGACGCGCATTCGGACGCGCGACCAGCGCCGGGCGATCCGCCTCGACCGTGCTCTCCCAGTTATCCAGGTAGTAGAGCATCGCGGGGCTCTTCGCGACGGCGCCAAGGAGGTCGCGGAATTTCCCGAGCGCATGCGGACGGATGGTCTCGCGCTCGTATTGGGCGAGGAAGTAGCGCTCAGGGCCCTTGCCCGCGAACACCGTGAAATGATTCTCCCAGAAGTCGACCATCACTTCCTCGAGCTGGCGGTCGCTCATCACCGCGCGCGCGACCTTGGCGGTCTGCAGCTCGGTGAGCAGCCGGCGCGACAGGCGCCCCGCCTCCAGGATGCGGGTCGAGTCGGCGGGAGTGAGATCGAGCCCCGCGAGCTTGCCGGCGCCGCTGTCGCGCGGAGCCATCGCCTCGCCGTTGCGCGACATCTCCTGTCGCTTCTCGCGAATCAGCTGCTGTGGCTGCGGGTACGCGGCCAGCAGCTCCGAGGGACTCTGGCCAAGCGTGGGGAAGCGAGAGACGAACTGCTCGGTCGCACGATCGTCGATCTTCTGCGGGGAGAGCTGCATAGCGATCCAGCGATCGACGCCGAGCGCGCGTACCGCGTCGGCCTCACCGGGGCGGGCGCCGAATGCCAGCCGATTGAGTGCCTGCTTCACCTGCTCGTCCGCCGTCTGCTCGCGATCGCCCTGCGGCGCGACCTCACCGCTCGACGTGGCGAGCGGCTGCGCGCCAGGATGCGCGGCGCTGCACGCTGCGAGTGCGAGAACGAGGACGACGTTCGGGATGCGGGCAATGTAGCGCATGATGTGAGCTCTCCAGCGAGTACTCGGTAGACGCGCCGCGCGCGCGCTCGTTAACACGTGGGGCGCGCCTCTGGCCGCTAGTTTTCCTTCATGTCTTCTGTTGCACGCCGCGGACGCCCGCCAGCCACTCCGGTTCCTGATCCCACGTGGAGAGACCGCATCCGCGCGCTCCGCTACGTGCCCAAGCTCATCAAGCTGGTGTGGAGGACCCACC
Organism: uncultured Gemmatimonadaceae bacterium; assembly: GCA_963792685.1. Taxonomy (GTDB): domain Bacteria; phylum Gemmatimonadota; class Gemmatimonadetes; order Gemmatimonadales; family Gemmatimonadaceae; genus FEN-1250. The sequence continues at coordinate 1,620,672 of CAWBWW010000001.1, forward strand.
CCACGTACACCCTGATCATGACGGTGCTCCGGGTGATTCGGGCCTTCGTCCCCGTCGCATCACTCTGGATCGGGAAGCTGATCATCGATCGCGTGGTCGCGCTTCGCACCACACACGGGGCCGCCACGCCGCTCTGGCATCTCGTGGCCATCGAGATCGCAATCGTCTTCGGCGGCGACCTCCTCGGTCGCGCCTCGTCGCTCGTCGAAAGCCTCTTGGGCGATCTGTTCTCGATTCATACGAGCATCCAGCTCATGGAGCACGCGGCGACCCTCGATCTCGCGCAGTTCGAGGATCCCGCATTCTACGATCAGCTCGAGCGTGCGCGCCGTCAAACCGTGGGCCGCATCGGTCTCCTCTCGACGCTGCTCACGATGGCGCAGGACACGCTGACGCTCGCGACGCTCGGCACCGCCCTCGCCGTGTACAGTCCGTGGCTGCTTCTGCTGCTCGCGGTCGCCGTGCTTCCGAGCTTCCTTGGGGAAACGCACTTCGCCGGCCTCGAATACTCGCTGCTCTACCAGTACACGCCGGAGCGGCGGCAACTCGACTATCTGCGCTATGTGGGTGCGAGCGACGTGACCGCGAAGGAAGTGCAAATGTTCGGCATCGCGGGATGGATCGTGGAGCGGTACCGCGTGCTCGCGAACAGGTTCTACGAGGACAACAAACGCCTGTCGATCCGGAAGGGAATCCTCAGCAGCGCCCTCTCGATCTTCGGTACGCTGGGCTACTACGCCGCATACGTGGTGATTCTCGCGCGCACGATCACGGGGAGCATCTCCATCGGATCGCTCACGTTTCTGGCGGCGTCGTTCGGCCGGAGTCGCGACATCGTGCAGCGTCTGCTGTCGAGCGCGAGCGACATCTCGGAGCAGAGCCTCTACCTCAAGGATCTGTTCGACTTCTTCGAGATGAAACCGACGATCACGACGGCGAGCGGAAGCCGGTCCGTACCAGCGGTAATCCGCGAAGGGTTCGTGTTCGAGGATGTGGGCTTTCGCTATCCCGGGAGTGAGCGGTGGGCGGTGCGGCACATCAACTTCGCCCTCCGGCCGGGCGAGCGCATCGCACTGGTCGGTGAGAACGGGGCGGGGAAGACCACGATCACCAAGCTCCTGCCGCGACTGTACGACGCGACGGAAGGGCGCATTCTGCTCGACGGCGTAGACATCCGCGAGTACGATCTCACGCAGCTGCGCCGCGCGGTTGGCGTGATCTTCCAGGACTTCGTGCGATTCGACATGCGCTTCGACGAGAACATCGGCGTCGGCGAGATCGAGCGCGTGCGCGGCTATCTGGATCACGTGAATGGCCATGGCGTCGAGCCGCCGGTGCCCCCGGAGCTTGTCGACGCGGCGGAACAGTCGCTCGCGGCGTCGCTGCTCCCGCGCTTCGAGGGCGGCTATCAGCAGATGCTGGGACGCCGCTTTGAGGGTGGCGTTGCGCTATCGGGCGGCGAGTGGCAGAAGATCGCGCTGGCGCGCGCCTATCTGCGCGAGGCGCAGCTTCTGATTCTCGATGAGCCGACCGCGGCGCTCGATGCACGCGCGGAGTACGAGGTGTTCATGCGATTCTCCGAGCTCGTTGCCGGACGCATGGCGGTGCTCATCTCGCACCGGTTCTCGACCGTGCGGATGGCGGACCGCATCATCGTGCTTCAGAACGGCGGGGTGGTCGAGGAGGGCACGCACGACGAGTTGGTGAACAGGAGCGGACTGTACTCTGAGCTGTTCACGCTGCAGGCTGCGGGCTACCGCTAGAGGATCGGGAGGCGAGCGTATGACAGTGCAGTCCACTGTGGATCGGGACTATCTCCCGTTTCGGAATGCCATCGCAGCGCTTGATGCGGGCGACCTCGTGGCGCTCGAGTCGCTGCTGGACGCGCATCCCTCGATCCTCGATTACCAATGCCGTCGAGGCGAGTGGTACGAAAACGGATACTTCTCCGGTGCGACGCTGCTGCATCACATCGCGGGGAATCCGGATCGCGCGCCGATCCCTGCCAACATCGTCGAGCTCACCCACGCGATCCTCGCGCGATGGTTCGATCAAACAGCCGCCGAGGCGACGATCGAATTGTTGCTCACGAGCCGGCAGGCATCCGAGCGCGGAGTTGCTGTGGAGCTCATCCAGCTGTTGGTGGACCGTGGTGCGCGCTTCAATGCGCTTTCGGCCCGGACGCTTCACGCGTCGCTGCTCAATCACGCCACGAGGACGGCGCGTGCGCTGGTCGAACGTGGTGCCACCGTGGATCTGCCCGCCGGCGCGGCACTCGGTGCTCTCGACGAGGTGAAGCTCCGACTCGCGCAGCAGGCGACACAGAGCGAACTCGACGAGGCACTCGTATTCGCGTGCGTCGCGGGCCAGGACGGGGCGGTGGCGCTCCTCCTTTCGCACGGAGCGCGCGGCGACGTCCTCGTCTCGCCCGCCGGCCTGGGAACTCCGCGCACCGCATTGCACGAGGCGGCTAATCGAGGCTACAGGCGCATCGTGGAGCAGCTGCTCGCCGCCGGCGCCCGCGTCAATGTGCGCGAGCCAAAGTGGAATGGCACCGCCGCGGGATGGGCGGAGGAGGGCGGGCACACGGCGATCGCAGCGCTGCTCGGAGGGAGCGCGCGAGGGCAAACGCCGAGCTAGTCCTTGATCAGGTAGCCGCGGCCGCGCACGGTCTGGATGAGGGGATTGTTCTTGTCCTCGTCCAGCTTCTTGCGCAGATAGTTGATGTAGACGTCGACGACGTTCGTGAGCGGATCGACATCGTGCTTCCACACGTGCTCGCTGATCATCTGGCGCGTGACGACGCGGCCCGCATTGCGGACGAGATATTCGAGGAGCGCGTACTCCTTCTGTGTGAGGTCGATCACCTTTCCCGCACGCTCGACGTGCCGCGCAACTGGGTCCACCGAGAGATCGCGCACGCGCATGGTCGAGCTGCCGGCTGTGATCGTCGAGCGGCGCAGCAATGCCTTCACGCGTGCCAGCAGCTCCGCGTACTCGAACGGCTTCGCGAGATAGTCGTCGGCGCCCGCGTCCAGTCCGCTCACCTTGTCATCCACGGACACGCGCGCGGTCAGCATGAGCAGCGGGAACTGATAGCCGCGCGAGCGCAGCTGGCGCGCAAGGTCGTAGCCGCTGAGCTTCGGCAGCCCGACGTCGAGGATGGCAATGTCGGGTGCATCATCGAGCACCATGCTGAGCGCGTCCTCGCCATCCGCCGCGGTGCGCACGGCATACCCCGCCGTACCCAGAATGCGCGGGAGGACCGCAAGCAGATCCGGATCGTCTTCAACGACCAGGACGGAGTCAGGCATCGGCGCGTCGGACATATTCCTCACGTTTGTGATGTGTACACGACCGAGCCGAAGTTAAACGCTCTTGATCGATAAATGCGAGACGTCTTTCTTTCAAGGGTGAACGAGAATCGTGTGCGAGACGGAATCGGCTTCGGTGTGATCGCTGGCGCCGCGACGGCAGGAGCCTTGATGGGCTTCGGCCATGCGCGGGGCGCAACACTTCAGCCTCTGAACGCCGTCGCGCACATGTTCGCTGGGAGCCGCGCCTTCATGACGACCGGCTTCCAGCCCGTGATCACCGGCGGCGCGCTGATGATCCACTTCCTCTCGACGATCGTCTGGGGGCTTCTCCTCGCGTATGTCGCCGCGCCGCTCACGGGTTGGGTGCGCGCGATCGCGCCGGTGAGCGTGGCGATCGTGGCGTATCTCGTCGACCGGTTCCTCGCGCCCAACGGGTTGCGTCCCGGATTCGAGCAGCTCCTTTCGAGCGGCGAAACGACCTTCATCTACATCGTTTTGGCGGCGGCACTTGCTGCCGGTTTGTGGGCATCGACTCGAATGACGGCTCGCAACTGACACAAATCGTCGCGGACTGAAACACCAGTGTCACTTGCAGGCAACAGTCGCTGTTGCCCGCTATCCGCTATGACGACCCGTTGCTTGATTGCGGTGTAGTAGCACGCGAGAGAAGTGAGCCGGACGCGGCCTCGCTCTTGCTCATTCAGACATGCGAGCACTCGCTCGCGAACGTCCGGCGCACGACCATTTTTTCACAGGAGGGAAAATGGACTTCCTCGTCATGCTCGAGGAAGGTGTCGATCTGTCCCCTGTGCTTGCGCGGGTGGATTCGGTTCCTTCGGCGTTCTCCCAGGAGCGTTGCGACCGCGATGTCGTGACCCTCTATGGCGTGCCCGAAACCGGATCACTGGCACTGGCGCTCGCCGCAGCGGTGGAGTCTCACCGCACCGGCGTAGGCCCTGGCACTTTCCGCCACCTCGGCCTTCTGGTCGGGCGTGGAGCAGTGGGTGATGCGGCGTGGCGCGACGCGGCCACGGGCGAGATCGTCACCCGCGATCTGGACATTCCGCTGGATGTCCTCACAGCCACCGCGCAGCATCTCGTTGCGCACTTCGGCGGCAAGCTGCAGCGGCTTGTTGCCGGTCTTTCCATGCCGGATTGGCCGGAAGGCGCACGACGCGCCATCTCGATCACTCTGGACCCCGTCATCGAGCCCACACGGGCCGCGATAGCGAAGATCGAGAGCGTGCTCGACATCTTCCGCGAAACCGACGGAATGGCCTTCGAACTCGAGGGAGACTAGCCAACTTTTTCCGTCCGACTGCAGGAAGAACGGGAGCGCTTCGGCGCTCCCGTTCGTATATCCGGAGCTCGCTCGCCCCCGCGGGAACTGGAGTTCATCGGGCAAGCGCCGTAACTTCGCGGAATGATCACACCCCGCCTGTTCGCGCGCGCCGCCGCGCTCCTCGCCGCTGCCACGTCCACTGCACTCGCCCAGTCACCGGTTGCCGGTCTCGATGCCTACGTCGCGAAAGGCGTGAAGGACTGGAACGTCCCCGGGCTCGCCATCTCCATCGTGAAGAACGACTCCGTCGTCTTCGCGAAGGGGTACGGCGTTCGCCAGCTCGGCACGCACGACTCGGTGAACACACACACGCTCTTCGCGAACGCCTCGACCACGAAGGCCTTCACCGCGTTCGTCGTCGAGATGCTCGCCGATGAGGGGAAGCTTCGGATGGACGGACCGGTCATCGAGTACATGCCGGCGTTCCATCTCTCCGATCCCATCGCCACACGCCAGATCACGATTGCGGACCTGCTCTCCCATCGCACCGGCGTTCCCGAGGCGGACTACCTCTGGTACCAGGACACGTCGTCCTTCCCCGAGATCATGCGGCGCCTGAGCTACGTGCCGTTCGACGCGCCGGTGCGCTCGCACTTCGAGTACCAGAACATCACCTACGCGCTGGCGGGCGAGATTGCCGCGCTTCGGGCCAACGCGCCGTGGGCCACGCTCGTACGCGATCGCATCCTCACGCCACTCGGCATGCGCGAGACGACCACCGGCACGCCCGAGGTCCGGACGCATCCGAACGTGGTCTCGGGGCACGATTACGTGCACGACACGCTCCGCGCGATCCCGCGCGACGATGCCGACAACATCGCCCCCGCCGGCGCCATGTACTCGAGCGTCAACGACATGTCGCTCTGGATACGCTTCCTGCTCGACAGCGCGCGGCTTGGCGGAAAGCGCGTGCTCTCTCCGCGCGGCTACGCCGATCTCTTCGCGCCGCACATCCTCGTCGATGACAAGGAATTCTACCCGACCTCGAAGCTCACGCACCCGCACTTCCAGGCGTACGGGCAGGGCTGGTTTCTCGAGGACTACCGCGGCGAGTTCGTCGCCTTCCACACGGGAAGCATCGACGGGCTCTCTGCCATCGTCGGGCTCATTCCCGCGAAGCGGCTGGGTGTCGTGATCTTCGCGAACCGCGATCACGCCGAGCTGCGGCAGGCGTTGATGTACACGGTGTTCGACCGCTTCCTCGGACATCCGACGCACGATTGGAGTGCGGAGATGCTCCCGAATGTACGCGGGATTGGCCGAGGAGCGAAAGGGCGCGGAGCGCCGGATCGAAGCAGCGCATGCGACGGGAACGAAGCCGTCGTTGCCACTCGAGCGATACGCGGGGGTGTACAGCGACAGCGTGTACGGCACCGCGAACATCGCGCTCAAGGAAGGGAAGCTGGTCGCGACCTTCAACCCGCTCGCATCCGCGACGCTCGAGCATTGGCACTACGACAGCTTCATGGGCTACTGGAACAAGGCCTATCGCGGGCGCCAGCTCATGACGTTCCGTTTCGCGGACGACGGCTCGATCACGGGGCTGTCGATGGGCGAAGGCGTGTTCCTCAAACGCGTGCAGACCAAGAGCTGACTTTCAACGACCCTCACCCGATTCATGGTATGAAATTCATCGTTCTCATCTACAACGACCCGGAGCTGCTCGCGGCGCTCCCTCAGACCGAGTTCGACACCCAAATGCGCGGAATGCCTCTGCAAGGCGGACGAGCTGAAGCGAGAGGGGAAGCTGATCGAGTCGCAGATGCTCAAGTCGCCGAGCACCGCGAGGTCGATCCGCGTGCGCAACGGCCGTCAGACGACGCATGACGGACCGTTCGCCGAAGCCAAGGAGGTCCTCGGCGGCTTCAACCTGATCGAGGCGGAGAACATGGACGAAGCCCTCCGCATCGCAGAGACATTCCCGTGGAGCCAGACCGGCTGCGTCGAGGTGCGCCCAGTAGAGGACATCGAAGCGGTGCGTGAGCGCGTCAACACGGGAGCCTCGCTGTCGCACGCGTAGGAGCGAGGAGGAGGGGCAACTGCTGTACACGAATGACACGAATCGAAATGCCATGGAACCCGACGCGGCGAGAGGACATCACGCGTTTCGGGCGAACGGATTTAAGAGTGGGAGCTTGATCCGTGTAAATCCGTTCAATCCGTGAAATCCGCGTCCAAAAGAAGTTATAGCCAGCCCGGGGAAGTTCGTCTGGCGAGCAATGCGCGCGGGAACACATGCATCAACTTTTCTTGAACACGGATTACACGGATTGAACGGATGAAAACGGAAAACAAAAAGCCGTAATTGTTAAGACCCGGCAATGACAGTCTTCGTCATCGCCGGGTTCGATTCGTTCTTTTTCGTGTCATTCGTGTACAGCAGTTTGCCATTCCTGCACGCTGCCCCCAGCTCAAACAACCGCCGTCGCCCGCGGCTGCTTGTACGTGAAGCGCTTGCCCTCGTAGTTCCGGAAGATCACCTCGTCGTCGTTGATCTCCTCCACGTACTCGGGGAGGAGCGGCACCTTGCCACCGCCGCCCGGGGCGTCGATCACGAAGTGCGGGACCGCGAGCCCCGACGTCCAGCCGCGGAGCGCCTGGATGATCTCGAGCCCCTTCTGCACCATCGTGCGGAAGTGCTCGCCGCCGGCCACCTGGTCGGCCATGTAGATGTAGTACGGACGCACGCGCGCCTTCAGCAGCTCGTGCATCAGCTTCATCATGATCTTCGGATCGTCGTTCACGCCCTTGAGCAGCACCGTCTGGCAGCCGAGCGAACGCCGGCGCGCGAGAGGCGGTCGAGCGCGGCGACCGCCGCCGGCGTCAGCTCGCTCGGATGGTTGAAGTGCGTGTTCATGTAGATCGGGTGGTACTTCTGCACCATCTCGCAGAACTCCGGCGTGATCCGCTCCGGCAGGTGCGAGCGTGATGCGGCTGCCGATCCGGATGATCTCGACGTGCGGAATCTCGCGCAGCTTCTGGAAGATGTACTCCAGCCGGCGGTCGGAGAGCATCATCGGGTCGCCGCCCGAGAGGATGACGTCGCGGATCTCCGTGATGCGCGCGCGATGTACGCGAACGCCGAGTCGTACTGGTTGAGCGGGATCTTCTCCGGATCGCCGACCTTGCGCCGCCGCGTGCAGAAGCGGCAGTACGTCGCGCAGACCGGGCTGACGAGAAAGAGCGCGCGGTCCGGATAGCGGTGCGTGATGTTCGGCACCGGCGAGTCGCCGTCCTCGTCGAGCGAGTCGATGACGCCGTCCACGATGTCGAGCTCGCGCACCGTCGGCACGTACTGATTCCACATCGGATCGCCCACTTCCTTGATCTGCTCCAGCGCCGCCGGCGTGATGCGCACCTGGAAAGTTGTCGAACGCCGGGCGCAGCGCCTCGACGTCGATCACGTCGTGGCCGAACTTCTCGGCCAGCTTCTCGAGAGTGTCCACGCTTCCTTCGCGCAGGACCTTCTGCCATTCACTCATGGCGTGCCTCCTCGCCGGCGCGTTACGCCAGCAGCTTCGAGAAAATCACCCGGTCATCGTCCACAGCATAGAACCCGCGCACGCGCGCGCGTTCCTCGTATCCGCCGCGCGCATAGAAATCGCGCGTCTGCGCGTACGCATCGCGCGATGACGTCTCGGCCACGAGCAGCCGAGCGCCGCGAGGCGCGCAGCTGCGTCTTCCACCGCGCGCATCAGCGCGCTCCCGTAGCCGCCGCCCTGCGCGCGCGGATCGACAGCGATCCAGTAGAGATCGTAGCCGCGGTCGGTCGCCGGGCGTCGGCCCCCAGCACGCGTATCCCTGCGAGCACGCTCGCGATCGTCGAACACGCCCATGAGCTCATAGGACTCCGCGCTACCGCATTCCCATCGTCGAACAGCTCGAGCGCGACATCGATCTCCGCCGGGCGAGAAGACGCCCGTCGCTGCGAGAATCTCTGCGACGCGCTCCCGTTGGTGCGGTGCCAGCGGCCCCACGTGCCGGGCAGCGCGCCCGGCGTGCGCAGCTGCGCTCAGCGCTGCCCGACCGCAAAGAGCTCGAGCATCTCGCCCTCGCCGCTCACTGCCACGCCGGAGAGACGCTGCGCCAGCGCCCACTGGTCGTTGGTCGAGGCACGCTCACGACGCACGCCGCGCTCGCAGATCGCGCGTACGAGCGCCCCGTAATCGAGTCCTTCGACACGAGCCATGCGCGCGAGCCCCGCGTCCGGCGCGAGATCGGGATTCGAGTTCACCTCGAGAATCCACGGCTTCCCCGCGCGATCGATGCGGAAGTCGACGCGGCCATAGCCCTCGCCGCCCACCACGCGCCACGCCTGCAGCGCGAGACGCTGCAGCTCCTCGGTGAGCTCCGGCGAGAGATCAGCTGGGCACTGGGGCTTCGCTCCGGCATCCTCTTCGCTTCCCGTGTCCCACTTCGAACGGTACGAAACGATACGCCACATTCCCTTCGGCATCGCATCGAAGTGGATCTCCGCGACCGGGAGCACGGTGTCGCCGACGATGCCGACGTTCACCTCGCGGCCATCAATGTAGCGCTGGACGATCACCTCATCCCAGCGCTCGTGCATCGAGTTCACCCGGTCCGCGAGCGCGCGCATCGTGCGCACGACCGAGCGCTGCTCAACGCCCACCGACGCATCCTCGGCGGCCGGCTTGCAGATCGCGGGAAAACCCACCGCGGGAATCGGCTCGCCGCGGCGCACGATGGCGAAGCGCGGAATCGGCATGCGCGCGCGATCGAGGATCGCGTTCACGACGTGTTTGCGGAGACAGAGCGACGTCGTCCACGACGAGCTTCCTGTGAACGGAATGCCAAGGACCTCGAGCGCGGAGATGACCGTGGGCTCGAGCTCGGCCACTCCGTCAATGCCTTCGCAGAGGTTGAAGACGACGTCGCACTTCGTGCGTCGCACGCGCTCGATCCAGCGTCCGTCCGTGTGCACCGGCACGCGTACGACGCTGTTTCCTTCCGCCTGAAGCACCGCTTCCACGGCCTCGACGGTTTCCAGAATGAGCAGATCGGGCGACTTGCCGAGCGCGGATGCGCCATCGAACAAGAGAGCAATTTTCATGTGGATCCCTACCCCGTGGTGGGGCCGACTCGGACGAGCTCCGGAAACTTGGCTCGCGCGCTCAGCCCAACGCCGCTGTGCGTCGCACTCGACGCGCAGCCTTTCCCGACAGGGAAACGCCCTGTCGCTCCGCGGCGAAACGCAGGGAGCGCTGGATGAGCTCATCGTAGCTCAATCCGGCTGCCCGCGCGGCCTTGGGAAAGCACGAGTTGTCCTCGGGTCGGGGAAGGATTCCCGGTAGGGGATTCACTTCCACCACGTTCGGCACGCCGGCGGCATCGAGTCGCACATCGATGCGCGACCAATCGCGGCAGCCGAGAACCTGGTAGGCGGAGAGCACGACCTCTTCGATCCTGCTCCGCAGCGCCTCATCGATCCTCGCAGGGCACTCAAAAATCTCCAACGGGTGGCTCCGGTCGTCCCAGAGCCACTTGGCTTCGAAGCCGTACACCGGCAGCGCGCCCGGCGGCAGTGCTTCGAAGTTCATCCCGACGATCGGCAGCACGTGTGCGCCGTCGCCATTACCCATCACCGCGCAGGTGAACTCACGTCCCGGGAGATACTCCTCCACGAGCACGGGCTGCGCGTACCGCTCGAGCAGAAACGCAGTTTGCTCCTGCGCCTCCGCCACCGTGCGGCAATAGTTGTCCTCCGTGATCCCCTTCGACGAGCCCTCGTGTACCGGCTTCACGAACAGCGGCAGGCGAAGGCGCGTGCTTCCGCTCTTCGTCTTGCGCGTGGTGAGGCGATCGAGCATCGCCGGGATCTCCGCGGCATTCCTGATCAGCGCGAAGGGCGCCGTCGGTACGCCGTGGTACGCCAGGAATTCTTTTGTGCGTGCCTTGTCGAGGCAGAGCGACAGCGAGAACGGATCGGAACCCGAGTAGGGAAGCCCGAAGAATTCGCAGATCGCGGGAACGTGGGCCTCGCGGTTCACGCCGCCCATCCCTTCCGCGATGTTGTAGACGATGTCCGGCTGCGTCGCGCGCAGGCGTTCCGGAAAATCCGCGTTCGCCTCGAGACGGATTACTTCGCCGAGCGCGCTGAGCGCCTGCTCGACTGCGTTGATCGTCTCAGCGCTGTCCCACTCTGCGAACTCATCATCCACGTCGGCTGCTGCGACGTTGCCGGCCCGCGCGTCCGGCTGTTCATCAGCCGCGCCAGACCAATTGGAGTCCGAGCTACTGGGAGGCTCTTCGTCGGGACGCGCATCTTCGGCGCCGTCCTCGAGACGAAGAGCTGGAACTTCAGGCTTCTGATTGTAGGCGAACCCGATTCGTGTCATCCGATCCTGCTTGAGGACAGACAATTCCGCTCGAACACTCGCCGCCACCCGCCCCGCACACCGGCTTCGTTCTCGACGCGCATCTCGCGAAATCCGTTCACGCTGCTGCAGTCGACTGGTGCAAACGGGATGCCGGTGTTTCAGGTGCGAGCAAAATAAGAGTCACGGAAAAGCAGCGCAATGATTTTTTGCTCGCAGGCGATGAATATTTCACACTTTGTGAAATCCGACGCGCGCTGCCTCGCGCCGATCCTCGCCGACGTAGATCTCGAAGTCCGAAAAAAATGCCGGCGCCTCCGCGGCGAGGAGTCGGAGCGTCGCGACCGCCAGACGACGAATCTCCAGCTCCGCTCCCTCGCTCGACCGCAGCTCGAGCATCGTCCGCCACGCCCGCGCGTTCGCCGGTCACCACGATCTTCGTCTCGGTGGAGTTCGGCAGCACGCCTCGCGCAGCCTCGCGCGCCATCTTCCGTCGATGGACTTTGTCTCCCACCCAGGCGTAACGCTCCATGAGCTGCTCCACGAGCGCGATGTAGCTCGCGAGCGCGCCATCGACCTGCGCACGCCACGCGCTCTCCAGCGACTCGTCGCCCGCGACCGCGGGCGGCACGACGAAGCTCGCCTCCTTCTCGTCCACGTAGCGCTGCGAGAGCTGCGAGTAGGCGAAGCCCGCGCGGTGGCGCACCAGCTCGTGCGTGAGCGAGCGGCTCACGCCCTCGAAGAGCAGCGAATAGTTCGCGTGCTCCAGAACGCTCCCGTGTCCCTGCCTCTTGATGTTCTCCAGATACTCCCGCGTGGTCCGTCCTGCAGGATTCCTCTGGCTCATGTAGCACAGCCGTCCGGCGAATTCGGCGAGCTGCTCGCCGGGCGTGCTCTCGCCGAGCCAGGCGACGCCGAGGTGCTCGGGTGCGGTGAAGGTCGGCTTCGCGAGAAGGGTGATGCGCGGCTCGTTGTAGTACACGGATCTCCGAAAGTTGGGCTGGGGCGGCTCAGTCGCCGCCGATCATCGAGAGTCGAAAGGTGCTCCACGCGCGGTCGCGCTCGATGGTATCGAGTGCGGCGCGCGCGTCGAGCGGGAGCTGAGGGAGCTGCGGATCGTACTTCACGTCCCCGATCGACTGGCCGCCCGTGGGCACTTTTACTCCCGGGTTGAAAATATTTTGCGGATCGAAGGCGCGCTTGACCTGCGCGAACAGCTCGACCGAGCGTGAATCCCAGACCCGGTCGAGCAACGGCGTGCGCAGCCGCCCATCGCCGTGCTCGCCAGCGAGCGTGCCCCCGAGTTTCGCGGCGAGTGCAGTCACCTCGTCGAGAATCGCGCGCACGGTGTCTCGCCAGTCGGGAGCCTGCACGTCGATCAGTGGGTTCACGTGCACGTGCGAGTCGCCCGCATGACCGAAGATGACGCCGCGCACACCATGCCGCTCGAGAATCTGTCGCACGCCGCGCACGTACTCCGGCAGCCGCTCGGGCGGCAGCGCCGCATCCTCAATGAACTGCATCGACTTGAGTGACGGCGAAAGTCGGCTCAGAATCGGACTCGCGGCGTGACGCAGCGCCCAGAGGCGCGCCTCGTCCTCCGAGTCGAGCGCGAGCGTGACGCGCGTCGCGCCGGTGGACAGCATCGCCGCCTCCATCGACTTCGCCGCAGCGGCTGCCGTCGCCGCGTCGGCCGCCTCGATCTCAATGAGCAGCACCGCCTCGCTCGCGCTCTCGATCGGGACGAGCGCTGGCCCGCTGCGCGCCACGTCAATGAAGGTGCGGTCGAGCAGCTCGCATGCGCTGGCGCCTCCCACCCGCGCGCGCGCGGCGCCGTCCACGGCTTGTTCGAGCGTCGTGAATTCCGCCACGAGGCTGCTCGTCGCACCCGGCACCGACGCGAGCGACAGCTCGACCGCCGTGAAGATCGCGAGCGTCCCCTCGCTTCCGATGAGCAGATCGAGCAACTCGCCACTTCTTGCATAGCTGGCGAGCCCATACCCCGACGAATCCTTCCTCACGCCGAGGTGCGCACGCGCGCGCGCCGGTGATGCGAGGATGGCCGCGTGCGCCCCTCCGTAGAGGAAGCGGTCGACGGCAGGCACCTCCGGCAATGGCGCGCCCCGCTGCACGAGCGCCCGCGACCCATCATCGAACACGCACTCGAGCGCGGTCACCCACGCGCGCGTCGCTCCGTAGCGCAGCGTGTGCGCGCCCGCGGCGTTTGTCGCAGCCATCCCGCCCACCGTGCAGAACGCGCCGCTCGACGGATCCACCGGGAAGCGCAGCTTCCGTTCGCGCGCGCGCTCGTTCACGGCGCCGCGCAGCGCGCCCGGCCCGACGATCACGCGGCGCCGCTCCGTGTCGATGGCACCAATGGTGTCCAGACGGCTCACGTCTACGATGACGCCGGGGCCCACCGCGCCTCCGGCCATGCCGCTCCCCGAGCCGCGTGGGATGAGTGCGTGCATCGCCGCCGCCGCCCAGCGGACGAGCACGGCGACGTCATCCGCGTCCACAGGCACCGCCACGGCAACCGGCATGACGCGCGCGATACCAGCGCCTTCCGCATACACGGCTCGCGCTGACGCGTCATCGCGGAACACGCCACGAAATCCCTCAGGCTTCACGCTGGCCACATTGCCTCGTGACGGGGCCGTTGACAAGCCGCTCGCGCTCCCGTCATCATCCTGAATGGAGAGCGACGTACCGTTGCGGCAGGTCGGGCCGCTGATCAAGATCGAAACCGACCGCCGCCTCGGGCACGAGTGGGACGAATGGGATGGGGGTGCTCTCGACAACGGCGGAGATTTCACCTCGCCGACCCGCCTCTACTTCGGCTTCACGGCCGTAGGCATCCTGCTCCTCGCAATTCTCGCGGCGGCGACGGTCTACCTGCTCGCGCCGCGCCTCGCGCTGATCTCGCGACGCCTGCCGCTCGCCGCCTACGTGAGCATCGTCGCCTTCGTAGTGCTCTCGCTCGCGTGGCTCACGCTCCTCGCGCTCTCCGTGTGGACGGGACGCGCGCTCCTTCCCGAGAAGATGGCCGAGCGCGGGTTGCTGCTGCGCACGCTCCATTTGGCGTGGCGCGTGGGCGAGATCTTCGGCGTGAAGCGCGACTGGACCGATCACGCGAGCGTGGTGGTCTACGACCGACTCGCCTTCGCCCGCGAGCGACGTGTGCATCCGTCGGAGCTCCTGATCCTCATCCCGCGCTGCCTCTCGCGTGAGGCGCTCGACGGCGTGCTGGAGATCGCCAGGCGGTACGGCGTCTCCGCATTCGTCGCCACCCGCGGCCAGCTCGCGCGCCGCGTGATCCGCGAGCGACGCCCGAAGGCAGTCGTCGCCGTCGCCTGCGAGCGCGATCTCGTGAGCGGCCTGCACGACGTCGCCGGCCGCGTCCCGGTACTCGGACTCCCGATGACTCTCCCGAACGGCCCGTGCAAGGACGCGGCGCTCGATCTGGTACGAATGGATGAGTTTGTCCGAAAGTATCTGGTGAAGAAGGCGTAGCAGCGGGGAGTTTACCTGCGAACGGCTGTACACGAATCAAACCAATAAAAACGAATCGAACCCGACGCGGCGCGAGGACATCGCACGGTCTCGGGCAAACGACTTTGAACGAGGGAGCTTGATCCGTTCCAGTCCGTTCAGATCCGTTCCAGTCCGTATCCCAAGAAAGTTATAGCCAGCCCGGGGCAGTTCGCGTGGCGGCTGCGTACTGGCTGAACACACACACTAACAATCAGATACGGAGTTAACGCACGATAACGGATTTAACGGATCGAGCTCCCGCGCCTAAGTCGGTTCGCCCGAGCACGCGCGTTATCCTCTCGCCGCGTCGGGTTCGATTCGTTTTTATTGGTTTGATTCGTGTGAAGCCGTTGCCGCGTCCCTACAGCCCCAACGAGCTCACCACCGGCGGCTCTACGCTGTAGTCGTAGAATCCCCGCTTCGACTTCTTACCATAGTAGCCTGCCAGCACCATGCGCTTGAGTAGCGGCGGCGGCGCGTAGCGCTTTTCGCGGTACTCGTCGAACATGATCTCCGCGATCTTGTACGTCGTGTCCAGGCCGACGAAGTCGAGGAGCGTGAAGGGTCCCATCGGGTAGCCCGTACCCAGCATCATCCCCTTGTCGATGTCCTCGACGCTCGCGACGCCGTGCTCCAGCGCATTGATCGCGTCGAGCAGGTAGGGCACCAGCAACAGATTCACCACGAATCCAGAGTTGTCCTTCGCCGCGATCGGCTCCTTCTTCAGCGCCTTCGCGAAAGCGAACGCGCGATCGAAGGTCTCGTTGCTCGTGGTCACCGTGCGGACGACCTCCACGAGCTTCATCACCGGCACCGGATTGAAGAAGTGAAGTCCCACCATCCGGTCGCCCCGCCCGCTCACCGCCGCCATCGCGGCGATCGTGAGACTCGAGGTGTTCGACGCGAAAATCGTGTGCGCTGGGCAGAGGAGATTGAGCTCCTTCCAGATCTCGTTCTTGAGCGCGAGGTCCTCGATTATCGCCTCGACCACGATGTCCGCGAGCGCCAGATCCGCCACCACCGTCGTGAAGGTCAGCCGTCCCATCGTTGCCGCGCGCGCCTCCTCCGTGAGCTTCCCCTTCTCGATCGCCTTGGCGAGCGACTTCTCGATGCTCGTGCGCGCACGCGCGGCCGATTGCTCGTCGACCTCTCGCACGATCGTCGTGAAGCCGTTGAGTGCTGCAACCTGCGCGATGCCCGAGCCCATCAGTCCGCCGCCGAGCACGCCGACGGTCGCAATCGTTGTCATAGGAGAAGTAGAGGTAGGGTGCGTGGTGAATGGATCAGGGCCAGCGAAGTCCCGCGCTCGACGTGATCGCGGAGATGAGCGACGGGCGCTGCATCTCGCCGCGCTCGAGACGGTCCAGCATCTGCTCGAGCGCCAACTGCGCGCCCGCCACCTGCGGCCCGTGGCTACGCGCGATGAAGTAGCCGCCCACGAGTCCCGCTGCCAGCGGCAGCGCGGCAACCGCTGTCATCACGCCGAGGGCGACCAGGATCCCGCCCGTGACGCCACCAGCGACCGCGACTCCGCTACCGCCCGCGATTCGCTGCGATCGCACATTCGCGAGACTCGCATCGAGACGCACGATCGAGCGCTCCGCGTCCACCGCAATGATCGTCGCCGATACCTCGTGCGCACGCGCGAGCCGGTAGCCGTGGCCGCCCACGTTGAGCACACGCCGCATCTCCGTCGCGAGGCCGCCGCGCGGCTCCCACGTCACGCGATCCGCAAAGCGACGCTTCACGCGCAGCGACTCCTCGCGCTGCATCGCGTCGTCGAGCTTGTCGAACAGCATTGCCGGCGCGCCCCGCACGGTCCGAGTCGCGAATACCGTTGCCGATCCGAAGAGCGCCGCCACGCGACCGCTCTCCACCGGCACCTCCACGCGCGATCGCTCCTCCGCGAGCGCCTGCCGGATGTGCTGCGCCGGGATTCCGACTTCCTTCCCGACGTCGAGAATCTGCGCCTCCGTGAGCGTCATCTCGCCGGTGTCCGCCTCGGCCGCCTGGAGCTGCGCCGCACGCGCGAGCACGCGCTCGAGGGCCGCACGCTCCAGCGGCACGGGCGCGTTCTGAGACGCGGGTGCCGGAGTCGTGGCAGGTGGAGTCACCGACTTGGAATCGTCCGCCATCAGTTCGCCGCCTTCAACACTTCGTCGAGCCGTTGATCCATCCCGTCGACAATCGTCTGCCGCAGCGGGAACGCGCGCACGAACGCGGAGTCGAGGTCACCGGAGCTCGCCACGCGTGCCTCCGTGAGATAGTGCCGCTCGTAGCCCGCCACGAGCTCGGGGATGGCACGCTGCAAGAGCATCGCCCCGCCGCGCACCTTTGCGGGACTCGCGAGCTGCGCCCCGAGCCCGGCGCGAAACTCCTCCGGCGCGATTCGCTCGCGCACCGCCTGCTCCGCCACGGGCGCGACCACCTCGTGCGCGAACTCGTACACGGCGTCCAGCGACGAATCCGCGGCGGTCGGAAAGCCGATCGCCACCGAGTGCTGCCCCTGCAGGATGTTTCTTCCGTCGCCGCTCAGCGGAAGCGAGAGCACGATCTCGCCCGTCGGAAGCTGCACGCCGCGCAGATAGCCCCGGAACTGCTTCAAGTACCGCTGCGAGAACTGGGAGTCCGCCGCCGAGAGCGCAGGGCGCAGCCGGTGCTGCTGCTCGCGCCAGTACAGCTCGTAGAACTTCGAGTGCTCATCCGTGAGCGACAGCGCGAACACCTTGAGCCACTCGCGATCGGCGTCCGTACGATAGATCGCACCCAGCGCCGCCGACATCTCGCTCGTCTCTTCGCTCGTTCGCGGTGCCCGCTTCCACGTCGTCAGCACCGACGGACGCTTTTTTCCGCTCGCCGAGTCGTCGCGCCCCGTGAGAAACGCCGCGATGTCGTTCCCCATCTCTTCCCAGCTTCCCTCGCGGAGCGCGAGTCGCGCTCCATCCATGAGCCGCGGATTCACGCGCAGCCCATGCTGCAGCATCTCCCGATTCTGGTCGAGCTGCGTGAGGATGTTGCGGCTGTTCTTCTCGACGATCATTGCGTCGCGATAGCCGAGGCGGAACGGCGGCGTGCGCGACGAGTCCGTGCTCAGCATCGCGAGCCCGTGGAGCCAGAGATCCACGACGTAGCGCGTCTTCACCGGCCACGGTGTCTGGCCAATGACCTCCCGGTCGATCGACGGCGCGACCGGCGCCGGCTCGGCCTGCGGCTGCGTGCTCGCGCCGACGAGTCCCGAGCATCCGGCGGCGAGCAGCACTGCGCCCGCCGCCGCTACGCGATTACGCTGCGAGCGATTCAATGATGACTGCGATCCCCTGACCGCCCCCGATGCAGGCCGAGCCCAGGCCGTAGCGCTTGCCCGTTGTTTTCAACGCGTGGAGCAGATGGGCGACGATGCGCGCCCCGGATGCGGCGAGCGGATGACTCAGCGCGATCGCGCCCCCATGGATGTTCAACTTGTTGCGGTCCACGCCCAGCGAGCGCTCCACGGCGCACACCTGGCTCGCGAACGCCTCGTTCACTTCGACGAGATCCATCTGGTCCAGCGTCATCCCCGCCTTCTTGAGCGCGATGTTCGACGCCGGCACCGGCCCGATTCCCATGATCGTAGGATCGACGCCCACCGTGCCCCACGAGACGAGGCGCGCCAGCGGCTTCTTCCCCATGCGCTTGGCATACTCGGCGCTCGAGATCACGAGTGCCGCCGCGCCGTCGCCAATGCCCGAGGCGTTTCCCGCCGTGACGAGTCCATTCTCCTTGAACACCGAACGAAGCTTCGCGAGCCCTTCCTTCGTGGACTCGGGGCGCATGTGCTCGTCGCGTGCGAAGATCTCTTCCTTCTTCGTCTTCGGATTGCGCACCGACACGCCAACGACCTCATCCTCGTACAGGCCGCTCGCCCACGCATCGCGCGCGAGCTCCTGCGAACGGAGCGCGAACTCGTCGGCGCAGAGTCGATCGACGCTGAACTGCGCGCCGACCTTCTCCGCGGTGTCGCCCATCGCGAGACCGGCGTAGGGATCGGTGAGCCCCTCCCAGAGCGAGTCCTCGAGCACGGGCTGCTTGCCGAGCGGAAGGCCCCAACGCATTCCGCGCGCGATGTGCGGCGCCTGCGACATCGACTCGCCACCGCCCACGAGACAGATCTCTGCCTCGTCGAGCAAAATCTCCTGCGCGCCGCTCACTACCGCCTGGAAGCCCGAGCCGCAGAGACGGTTCACCGTCAGCGCGGGCACCTCCTGCGGCACGCCCGACTTGAGCGCGACGTGACGAGCATAGTAGATGGTGTCGGACGTCGTCTGCATGACGTTGCCGAAGATCGAGTGCTGGATCTCCTTCGGCTCGACGTTCGCGCGCTCGAGCGCGGCCTTCGAAGCAAAGACGCCGAGATCGATGGCGCTGAAGTCCCGGAGCGTGCCGCCGAAAGTGCCGAACGGCGTGCGTACGCCGGAGAGGAAGACGATGTCTCGGTTGGTGCCTTGAGTGCCCACTGGAGTCCCCGAACGAGGTGAGTCAGGAAAGATGACCACCTCCCACTACCGGGGGAACTGGCTCGAATTACGCCTCGCGCACGTGCTTCGCGATCCAGTCGCCCACGGCGCGCGTGCCGAGCGATCCGCCAATGTCCGGCGTTCCGACACCCGCGCTGATCGCTGCGCGCACCGCGCGCTCGACTGCGGCTCCGCTCGCCGCCTCACCTACGCCCTCGAGCATCATCGCGAGCGAGAGAATCGTGGCCATGGGATTGGCGAGATCCTTCCCGACGAGCGGCGGCGCGCTGCCATGCACGGGCTCGTACATCGTCACCTTCCCCGGATGCCGGTTCGCGCTCGGCGCGATCCCCAGCCCGCCCACGAGAATCGAGGCCAGGTCAGAGAGGATGTCGCCAAAGAGATTTCCGGTGACGATCACCTGGAACGCTTCGGGCGTGCGCACGAGGTCCATCGCCATCGCGTCAATGTAGCGCGTGTCTCGTTTGATCTCCGGATACTCGGCGCCCACTTCCTCGAACACGCGGCGCCACAGCCCGTGCGCCGCGATTGCGTTCGACTTGTCCGCCATCGTGACGCGCGTCTTCCCGTGCTCGCGCGCCCACGCGAACGCGTGGCGAATGATCCGCTCCACACCCTTTCGCGTGTTGAGCTCCTCCGCGATCGTGATCTCGTCCGGAGTGCCAACCTTGAACGCACCGCCAACGCTCACGTAGAGCCCCTCGGTGTTCTCGCGGAAGACCATGAGATCGAAGTCGCGAACAGTCTTCCCCTTGAGCGGCGTGAGGCGGTCGTCGAACAGCCGCGCGGGGCGCTCGTTCACGTAGAGGTCGAGCTGAAAGCGCATCCCGAGCAGGATGTCGCGGGCGTGCACGTTGTCCGGAACGCGGGAGTCGCCGAGGGCGCCCACAAGGATCGCGCTCACGTCGCGGCCGAGCCGCTGCATCTCCTCCGGCGGAATCGTGATCCCGGTTTTCAGATAGTGCTCGGCGCCCCACGGCAGCTGCTCGACCACCACGCCCGGATGGTGAACCGCTTCGACGGCGTCGAGCACCTTGAGCGCTTCGCCCACGACCTCCGGCCCGATGCCGTCGCCGGCAATCACAGCGAGCGTATGCGGCATCGCTCAGCCTGCTCGCGTTGCGGCGCGCATCACGTGGCCGCGACTCCGCGCCCGCAGGTGATGCAGTATTTCCAGTGGATCTCGAGCTCCGTGCCGCACGCGGGGCATCGCTGCACCATCAGATTCTGTCCGCAGCTCGGGCAGAAGAGCACGCGCCGCCCATCGGGGAGTGTTCCACCACAATAGCGGCATCCACCGGATGCGCTGTTGCCGCCCGAATTCGACGGTGTCGATGCGCGCGAGCCCAGAATCGGCGCCCCGCGCTGCAGGCTGGTGGGCGAATCCGCGAAATGTCGCACTGCCTCGGCCGTGAGCGTCACACGGGCGGCGGCGAAGTCGCGAAAGACTGCGGTATTCGGATTCGGCGACGAGAGCTCCTTCCGCATCGCTTCCTGCATGGGCGCGTCGCCAGTCGTGTAGCCGCGCTCCCCCGAGAGCAGCTGGCAGAGCGCCGCCTCGTAGTCCTGGTTCGTCTCGATCTCGAGCTCAGTGCGATTGTGCCGGTACGGAATCAGCGTCTGATAGAGCTCGGACACTTCCACCGGCTGACTCAGATACTGCGGATAGCTGTTCCGAACGTTCTGCACGAGCCGGCGAACGAGTCGATCGAGATCATCCATGCGCGAATTACCCGGGTGGAAGCTGTGGCTGTTGCGATGCCGAGAGGCGCGCCCGGAGGATATGGAAGAACGCGGCCACGCCGTCCTTCCACGTGATCTTCTTCCCCTCGGCGTACGTGCGCCCATGATAGCTGATCGGCACCTCGTACACACGTGCACCCATCTGCGCGAGTCGCGCCACGATCTCGGGCTCGATGCCGAAGCGCGGGTTCGTCAGGTGCATCAGCTTGAGCGTGCGCCCCGTGAACGCCTTGTACCCCACTTCCATGTCGGTGAGGTTCAAGTTCGTGAACATGTTCGACATGAGCGTCAGCCCGCCGTTCCCCATGCGATGCCAAAAGTACAGCACACGATGGGTGCCGGAGCCGAATCGCGTGCCGACGACGGCGTCCGCGTGGCCATCAATGATCGGCTTGATCACCGCAGGGATGTCGGAGGGGTCGTACTCGAGGTCCGCGTCCTGGATGATGGCGACGTCGCCAGTGGCGTGATCGCGCGCCGTCTGAATGGCGGAGCCCTTGCCGCGGTTCACCTCGTGCTTCGCGACGATCATGCGTCCGCCGGCCGTGCTCGCGCGCGCCGTGAGTCGCGCGAACGTCTCGTCCTTTGACGCGTCGTCCACTGCCACGATCTGGAGCGTGATTCCGTCAGCGGCGATCTGATCGCCAAGCTCCATTACCGCGTCCAACGTGCTGTCAATGGTGGCGGCTTCGTTGTAGCAGGGGATCAGGACGCTTAATGTGATCGGCGTACGAGGCCGCATCAGTTCCCGATCCGGGACAGGAGTGGGATCAGCAGACGATCAGGGCTTCCCGACCTGTTCCATTTGCTTGTCGACATCGGTCGATACGCGCTCCCGGTTGTCACCACCGACACGATGAATGATTCGCGTGCCGAGATTTTCCGTATGGTCCTGCGCATCACTGAATCCGGCAAAATAGCCGAAGACCAGCCCGGTGCATATCAATAGTACAGGCTTCAACATGGGATGGCTCCGCGAGGAAGATAGCCTAGAACAGACTGTCCGTCTCGCCGCGCGGTAACGATCGCGCCTCCCGGAAGCTGCGCATTTCGGGGAGCGGCGACGGATCGAGCGACATCCGGCCACGCTGGCGCTCGCTCGCCATCCACGCCTCGAACTCCGATTCCACAGCGCCTTTCGACTCGTCCTGCTGCGCCGCGGCGCGTGTCGCGAGCATGTTCGCGTACTCGTTCTGCGGGTGCCCGTTGTGCCCACGCACCCAGCGCCACTCCACGCGATGATTCGCGGCGACGTCCACGAGCTCCTGCCACAGCTCGAGATTGCCGATCTCGCCGCCCTTCCGCTTCCACCCGCGACGCGCCCAGTCGTGCACCCAGGACGTCATTCCATCTACGAGGTAGCGCGAGTCGCTCGTGAACACGATCACGCAATTCCACTTCTTGGTCGACGCGATGTCCAGCGCCTCGATCGCGCTGCGGAGCGCCATCCGGTTGTTCGTAGTCGCCTTCTCCGATAGCCAGAAGTCGCGCCGCACGAGCTCTCCGCTCTTGGGATGCGCAAGCTCGATCAGTCCACCGGCGCCGCCGGGATTCGACCCTTCGCGACCATTTCCGAGGCACGATTCGTCCGCGTAGACGGCGAGCAGGCAGTTCGTCGGGCCCGCCATGCTAGCGGATCACCTGCATGGAGTCGATCTCATCGATGTAGAGGATGATCCGGTCGCCCGTGGTTGGATGCACTGCCTCAATGCGCTCCCGCCCTTCGATCAGATGCAGCCGCTTGGGGATCACGACGTACTCCGTTCCCCGCCGATACACGGAGATCCGGCTTCTGTCGATGACCGCGCGCTCGAGCCGGTCGTATTCTGCCGTCGTCAGTTGCGCCATGCTGCCTGCTTCGCCTCCTCGCGTACCGTCACCTGTGCGCCAACTCTGTCGACCACGAATGGCAAGAGTCGCGCGAGTGGAGCGATCCTCTCGCGCACCTCATCCACGCGCTCCGCCGGCGCGACGATGAGCACCGAGCCGCCGCCGGACGCGCCGAGCGCCTTCCCGCCGAGCGCGCCGTGCGCGCGAGCCGTGTCGAGTAGCTTGTCGATCGTCGGCGTGGTGATCCTCTCGTGGAGCGCGCGCTGCTCCACCCAGTGCTCGCCGACCAAACTCCCGAGCTCGTCCACACTCTCGCGCTCGAGCGCGTGTATCATCTGCGCCGCGAGTGCACGCATCCGCGCGAGCGCGCCCACCACGCGCGGCACGCGATCGCGATAGCCGTCCAGCACAGCCGTGATGGTAGCGCCGGAGATGCGCGACTCGCCCGTGTACGCCACGAGGCACTGTCGCTCGAGCCCGCGAACGAGCGCATCGCTCAAGGAAATCTGCGCAACGCGCGCCCTTTCGCCGAATGAGAGCGCGAGCGCGCCGCCGTACGCGGCTGCGTAGTGATCCTGAAAGCCGCCCGCGACCCCGAGCTCCTCCACCTCGAGCGCACGGCTTCGCTCCGCGAGCTCGCTGCGCGAGATGGCATCGCCGCGCCACGCCGCGACGGCGGCTGCGGCGGCGACGCCCGCCGCCGATGAGCCTCCGAGCCCTGCGCCGCGCGGAAATTCGCTCGACTGCTCGAGTCGCACGCGGCCGAGCTGTGCGCGTCTCAACACCGCCGCGCCGAGCGAGGCGTCGCCACTCGCGCGAAAGTGCTCGGCGCGCGTGCCACAATGTTCGGCACCATCAGCGTGGAGCTGTACTCCGCGCGCGATCGGGCGGAGTGTGGCGCGCGCATACATCGCGATCGCGAGATTGCACACGCACCCGCCCTGCTCCACGGTGTAAGGCGGAACGTCGGTCCACCCTCCGCCGAAGTCCACGCGCACGGGTGCTCTCGCTACGACTTCGCGCACCGCTCAGTCCGAATGCCCGCGTACGAACGTGCCAAGCTGCGTGCCCGCCGCGCGACTGCGCGCGCACCCATCTTCCCCAAGGCGTGCATCGATGCGACACTCTCGTCGTGCATGTTGGTCGTACATATTGTCGTTGCGCATGCGAGGGGTGGGTGAGGCAGCCCAAAGCTATCGCATGCGGAGACCGCCGCCAGCCCGACGATCGGGTCACCCGGCACGTGTTCTGCGCCTCAGGCGGATATGCCAGACATTGCTCGCTCGTTTGCAAATCGTACGCTGATCCTGCTCTCTAATCGCGAGCCGTACGAGCATCGACACGGCGAGATCGGGATCGATGTGCGCCGCCCGCCCGGAGGGCTGGTCACTGCGCTCGATCCCACGATGCAGGCGACGGACGGCGTCTGGGTAGCATGGGGATCGGGCTCCGCCGATGAGGAGACCGCCGATAACGAAGGACGGCTGCGCGTTCCGCCGGGCGAAGATGGATACACGCTTCGGCGCGTATTCCTCTCCGATGCAGAGGTGGACGGCTACTACATGGGCTTCTCCAATCGCTCGCTCTGGCCGCTCTGCCACATGCTCGTGCAACACTTCGAGTATCGCACGGACTACTGGAACATTTATCAGGAAGTGAACGCGAAGTTCGCCCAGGCTGTGGCGGACGAGGTTCGCCGCGCGCCGCAAAAGCCCGTCGTGTGGATCCAGGACTATCACTTCGCCCTTGCGGCGGAGATGCTGCGCGAGCTCGCGACGCCGGCGCTGATTCATCAGTTCTGGCACATCCCCTTTCCGCCTGCGGACATCCTTCGCCTTCTTCCCACCGGCGTCGACGAAGCGCTGCTGCGCGGCCTGCTCGGCAACGATCTCATCGAGTTTCACACCGAGCGCTACGCTCTCAACTTCCTCGGCTGCGTTGCGGAGCTCGTGCCCGAAGCGGAGATCGACGCCGACACACTCTCGGTTCATTACGATGGCCGTCGCATCAATGTCGCGATCTTCCCGATCAGCATCGATGTCGAGCGCTACGAGCAGCTCGCGAGCACGCCCGAGAGCGATGCGCTCGTCGAGCGACTGCGGAAGCGCTACACGGCCAATGGGCAGCGCCTCGGGCTCGGCGTCGACCGCGTCGATTACACGAAGGGAATTCCGGAACGCCTGCGCGCGCTCTGCGAGCTGTGGGAGCGGCATCCCGAGATGCTCGAGACGTTTACCTTCCTGCTGGTCGCGACGCCGTCGCGCTCGGAGCTGCCGGCGTATCGGGCGCTGGAGGAGGAGATGCTCCAGACCGTCATCGACATCAACGAGCGGTTCAAGACGCCCACGTGGCATCCCATCGTGCTGGTGCACGAAAACGTGAGCGCGGACATGCTCGCCGGTGTGTACAGGGCGGCGGATCTGTGCCTCATCTCCTCTCTTCAGGATGGAATGAACCTCGTCGCGAAGGAATTCATCGCGTGTCAGACCGAAGAGCGCGGCGTGCTCGTGTTGAGCCGCTTCGCGGGTGCCGCGGAGGAGATCGACGGCGCGGTGCTCATCAATCCATTCAATCTCAATGGATTCGTCGAAGGGATTCGGCGCGCGTTGCACATGAGCGAGGGAGAACGACGCGTGCGCATGCACCGCATGCGCCGCCAGCTTCACGACCGAACCATCTTCGACTGGCTTTCGGCCGTTCTCACGCGTGCGCAGGACATCATCGCCGAGCGCGAGCCGGAGAGCGGCGTCGCATGAGCGCCGTACAGCTGGAGATTACGCCTGATCTCGAGGCGCGGCTGAGCGGAACGCCGCTCGTCATCATGCTCGACGTCAATGGCACGCTCGCCCCGATCGTGTCGCGTCCGGAGGAAGCGGCCGTCGCACCGCATACGCGGGAGGTGCTGGAACGGCTCGTCGCGACGCCGGACGTGCACGTGGTGCTCGTGTCGGGGCGCGCGGCGCGCGATGCGCATGGCATCGTCGGCGTGAAGGGCGTGTGGACCGTGGGCAATCACGGATTTGAAATCGTGAGCCCGAGCGGTGAGATGGAGACCGATGCGGATCTCGCGGACCAGTCGGCCGCGATCACCCAGGCCGCACGCGAGCTGGAGCCGATCGTCGCTGCGGTGCACGGTGCGAAGCTCGAGAACAAGCGTTGGACGTTGAGCGTGCACTATCGGCTCGCGGCGCGCGACGCAGTGCCCCCACTTCGTGCGGAAGTGGAGCGCGTCGCGCTCGGCCTCCGTCTTCGTATGACCGACGGAAAAGAGATCGTGGAGGTGCGTCCCGTCGCGCACGTCGACAAGGGCACGGCGGTCGTCACGGTGGGTGAGCGCCTGCGCGCCTTCGACGATAACGGATCGATCGTGTTCGCTGGCGACGACCGAACAGACGAAGATGCGTTTCGGTCGCTGCGCGCACATTCCACACGCGCGGTGACTATTCGCGTGGACGAGAGTGGTGAAGACACGACCGCCGCCGAGATCAGGGTGCGCGATCCGGCGGCGGTGCACGAATTTCTGGAATGGCTTGCAGCGCGTCGCGCCTGAGCGCGACGCGGACAGCAACCGCTACTTCTTTTTCTTCGCGGCGGGCTTGGCCTTCGGGCGTGACGCGGCGCTCGTCGGCTTCGACTTTTTTGCGGGTGGCTTCACTGCCTTGGCAGCGGGCTTCGCAGGCTTTGCGGCTTTCTTCGCTGGCGCGGGCGGAGCGGCCTTCTTCGCGGGAGCTGCGTGCATTGGCTGCGGCGCGGGTACGGGAGCGGGTGACGGAGCGGGCTGCGTGTGCTGCTCCGCCGTTCTGGCCACGGTCTTCGGAACATCAGCAACGCGCGGTGCCGGCGGCTTTGGTCGCTTCGCGACGGTGTCCTCGGTTTCGCGCATCAGCTTGTCAGCCTCTTCCTGCGTCATCTGTCCGCGGCGTACCATGTACTGCACGAGATCGCGCGCACTCTCAATGGCGAAGGAGACGCCGCCAGCGGCAGCACCAATGACGTCCTTCATGGCGGCGGCGACTTTGCTTCCCGCCTCCTGACTTATTTCCTGCGCACGCGCTGCCATTTCGGCTACGGTGTCGCGTACGTCGGTGCTGCGATGGCCGGGTGGGCGACGCGGGGCCAACGGAGCGGCGGGCGCTCCGGGATCGAGAGGAGCGGGAGATTCGGCGGTCAGTGGCTTGTCGGCCATGGCTGGTCGCACTCCGAGTGCGCGTATGTGAGAGGGCCCGACGGGGCCCGCGTACCATTGTAGCAGGACCGACCGCGACGCTGGCACATCGTCGCCTATTTCGGAGGTAAGTATATGATTTTACGGCAGCTATGCAAGGAGTAACGACTTGGTGCAGGGGCTGTGTGGGAGCGCTAAACGAGTCGGCAAAGCGCGAAAATCAACATATTTCACGACAGTGACCTATCATATCACCGCCATTGAACGACAGTAGCGTGCTCGACGGAATCAACGTGCTCGACTTGAGCCGAGTGTTGGCGGGACCGCTGGCGACGATGATGCTTGGTGACCTTGGCGCGAACGTCATCAAGGTCGAGCGGCCCGGCGCGGGCGACGACACCCGAGGCTGGGGGCCGCCCTTCGATGCTGCCGGCGAGAGCGCCTACTTCCTCAGCGTCAACCGCAACAAGAAGAGCGTCGCGGCCGACCTCGCCCTCTCCGACGATCGTGAGCTCATCCGTGCGTTGATTGCGAGTGCCGACGTCGTGATCGACAACTTCAAGCGCGGGATGCTCGCACGAAACGGCTTTGACATCGAGAGCATACTGGCGCAGCACACCGGGCTCGTGTGGTGCACGATCACCGGATTCGGCGCCGAAAGCGACCGTGCCGGATACGACTTCGTCGTCCAGGCGGAGCAGGGGTGGATGGCGATCACCGGTGAACCAACTGGCACGCCAATGAAGATCGGCGTCGCACTCGCGGACGTCGTCGCCGGCAAGGACGCGTGCATCGCGATTCTCGCTGCGCTGGTCGCGCGCGCCCGCACCGGGCGCAGCAGACATGTGACTGTGTCGCTCGCCGGCAGCGCGAGCGCCGCGCTCGTCAATGTCGCGCAAAATGCCCTGGTGACTGGTGAGGAGCCGCGCAGGTGGGGGAACGGACATCCGAACCTGGTACCGTATCAGCTCTTTCGTGCGCGCGATCGGGACGTCGTCATTGCTGTCGGCAACGACGCGCAGTGGCTCGCATGCGCGGGCGCCCTCGGTCTCCCCGAGCTCGCGGCGGACGCAGGGCTGCGAACGAATGCGGGACGGATCGCCGATCGGGACCGCCTGGTGAGTGCGATGGCCGCGCGCATCGCGACGCAGCCTGCGGCGCACTGGATGGCGCTGCTCGATGCCGCGAGCGTCCCGTGCGGTGTCGTGCGCACCGTGCTCGAGTCGCTCCGCGAGCTCGACTGCTCGGCTGTGACCGGGGTTCCTCCGAGCGTCCCGGGGACGGTGCGTTTGCGCCCACCCAGGCTGAATGAGCACGGCGCGGAGATCCGCGCGCGCGGTTGGGCTGCCTTCGACTCCGCCTGAGCAATGCGCTACATCGGCAACAAGACTCGGCTCCTCCCCTTTCTGATGAGCACCATTGAACGCCTGCAGCTGTCACCGAAAACGGCGCACGATGCGTTCTCGGGGACGGCCGCTGTCGGACGCGCGCTCAAGCTGGCCGGATGGCGCGTGGCATCGAGCGATCTCATGACGTACTCGTACGTGTTCCAGCGCGCGTATGTCGTCGCGCAGCGATCGCCTAGCTTTGCGGCGGTGCGAGCGGGCGACCCGGAGCTTCGCCGGGCGCACCGGTCACCCTCCTTCCGCGCCTCGATCGCCGGCACCGGCGCGCTCGGCGCAATGGTCGAGTTTCTCACGCGGTGGATCGATCCCGAGCGCGAGTTCATGGGAACGCACTTCGCTCCGGCCGGCGGCCGAATGTATTTCACGCAGGAGAATGCGGATCGAATCGATGCGATTCGCCGGCGTCTGCACGACTGGTGGTCCACGGGGCTCATTCAGGACGACGCGTACTACGTGCTCCTTGCGGCGCTGATCGAGGGTGCGGATCGTGTCGCGAACACTGCGGGCGTGTACGCCGCATACATCAAGCGATGGCAGGGAAATGCGAAGCGAGCGGTCACGCTCAGACCGGAGATCCCGAAGCGGGGCGCGAGCGGAGCGACGGCGCATCGCGGCGATGCGGGAGCGGTGGCCGCAGCCATCGGCGAGCTCGAGCTCATCTACATCGATCCGCCATACAATGCGCGCCAGTATTCCGGCTACTATCATGTACCCGAGATTCTGGCCCGGGGCTGGTTCGATGCCGTTCCGGAGCTGCGAGGCAAAACCGGACTGGTGAAGCAGTCGGATCAGCAAAGCGACTGGTGTTCGGCCGGTAAAGCGAGCTCGGCATTGGCGGAGCTGCTGCGATCGACAGGCGCGCGGCACGCGCTGGTGAGCTACAATACTGAGGGGCTGCTCAGCGAGCGCGACATTAGGGAGGTGCTCGAGGATGCGGCACGATCCGGAACCGTCAAACGCTACTCACGCGGCTATCGGCGCTATCGGTCAGATAGTGACCGAGTCGGTCGCGTATACCAGGGAGATCGCGTTCGTGAATTGCTCTATCATGTTCGTTTACGCTGACACGATTTCACCGTTACCAGCGCAGAGACGATTCGTCTCTGTTGCATGGCCACCCTCGCACCATCGCTCTCGGCTCCACCGGGGCTGTCCAGAGGGCGCACAAAGCGTTACACTAGCGTCGTGAAGACCACGGTGACAGCGCCGCGACCGGTCGATCCGCTCGAAGCGGATCACGACGTGATTGCACGTGTGCTGGCAGGAGATCGTAATGCGTTCGGTGTATTGATCGGGCGCTACAGCGATCCACTCTTCCGGCACGCGCTCGGGATGACGGGAAGCCCTGATGTTGCGGAGGACATTCTCCAGGCATCGTTCATCAAGGCCTATCAGCATCTCGCGGAAGTGCACGGACGGTTCGATGCGTGGATTTTCCGGATTGTGGCGAATGGGTGCAAGGATTGGCTCAAGAACATTCGCCGCACGCATCAGAGCTATGAGGAGGACGATCAGCCCTCTTCCTTTTCGACGCCGGACGAAGAGCTCGACCGCACTGAGTTACGAAGCGATCTGGATACGGCGCTGATGCAGCTGGCGCCTTCGCTTCGTGAGGCGTTCGTGATGAAGCACGTCGAAGGTCGTTCGTACGAAGAGATGGCCGATCTGCTGACTACCACCGTCGGAGCACTTAAGATGCGCGTCCACCGCGCGCGTGAGGCGCTCCAGGCTCTTCTTGAGGAAAAGTACGCGTGATGCAAGACAACCTGGATCCCAGAGAGTCTCGGAATCCGCCGGCACCCAAGGGTGACGCGCCGCGTCCGATCACCGATCGCGAAGTTCCGCTCACCGGGCATCAGACGCCCGCGGCGATCCATGCCTGGTTGGACGGCGAGCTTTCCGAGAGTGCCGTTCGTCAGAGTGATGCATCGCGCGATGTGGACTTCTGGCTTCGCCTCGATCGCGAGGTGCAGGTGCGCCGTCAGATGACGACGCCCGAGCATCTCTACGAGAGAATCATGGAGGCTCTTCCCACGGCCGCTCCCGCCGTCGCCGAGCCGTGGTACAATCGCTCGTTTTCGCTGACGCCTGCTGTCGCAATTGCTGCGGCCGCCGGAGCGCTTGCGATCGGTGTTGCTGTGGGAGCAACGGTACTGCACTCCCGCTAGCGCTCGTCACACACCGAGCACTACACGACTGCCGGTCTCGTAACTGAGACCGGCAGTTTTTTTTCGGCGATGTTTTTCACGTGTTTGTGTGCAGCGGTCTATCGCTTGCTCGTGAGCGATGCGTCCCTCCGCTCGAGCTCCAGCGAGGGGCCCACATACAAACTCATCGCTAGTGGAGGTTTCATGTTTCAGAAGTTTCTTGCGGTCGCGGCCATCGCCGCGGCGCCTCTGATGGCGCACGCGCAGGCGACGAGCGGTTCGGCCGCTCCGCCGACTACCGGCTCATCGACGAGCACGGCAGGACAGCAAGGCCAGCAGTCCGACACGGGCTCGACCAAGTCAAGCTCTTCCACGTCTGGTACGACGCGTCACCATCGCCGTCACCATCGGGCGAGCGACTCCACCACGAGCACCACGAGCAACGGCTCGATGAGCACGGGCGCGAACAGCGGCGCCACGGGCGCGGGCACGTCGGCCACGGGTCAGATGGCGCCGACGTCGAGTCAGGGCACATCGAACAGCGGCACATCGAACAGCGGCACGTCGAGCAACAACAGTTCGAGCTCCAACGGGTCGAGCAACTCCTCGCGCTCGCGCACGGGCACGGATACGTCGCGCACCGGTTCGTCCACCTCCAGCTCCACGACGCCACCGCGCTGACGCCTACCGGAGTTGCAAGGGTAATTCGCATCACAGTACTAAAGCTGCCGATCTCACATAACGGGATCGGCAGCTTTTTTTGCGCGAATCGTGCATGAGTTCAGTCCGGCGGTCCATCGCTTGCAACCCGAAACTTCCAAGTTCTTCGTGCACGAAAATTCGGCGCGGAGTTGATCGATTGATGAACCGCAGATTGGGAGGCAGTATCATGTTCCTGAAACTCATCGCCGCAGCCGCCATCGTGAGCGCTCCGGCTGTTGTGCATGCGCAGACGACCACTCCGACGAATCCGACGACGTCCACCACGTCGACGTATCCGCAGGATACCACCACCCGTTCGCGTACGCGCTTCCACTCCGACTCCACCAGCGTGGATTCGTCCAACGGAAGCGTGAGCACGACGCGCACGAGTCGCGATCGCATTCGTGACACGACGCGGGCCGGGAAGACGCCTGCGACGCGCATGCACTCCGACTCGTCGCGGACGCACACCGATTCGACGATGAACATGTCGCCCATGGACAGCACGCGTATGGGCACGCCGAATCCGAGCTCCACGAGCCGCCCGCCGCGCTAAACACGGGGACGCTCGAAACGAGGACGGGGAGAAGCAATCGCTTCTCCCCGTTTTTCGTTTATGCGAGCTCGCGGCGCATGAACGTCATCGCGACGCCTTCGCGAAGAAAGTCCGGCATGCGGCTTTCCTCTGAGAATCCCAACGCCTCGAGAAACTCGCGCGCGCCAGGGAGCGCGCGTGGATCATCCGGCAGCTCCGCGAGCACGAAGCGCGCGCGCTCCTCGCGCAGCTTCTCCATCGCTTCACGCGCGAGCGCCGCACCAGCACCGCTGCGGCGCGTCTCGGGATCCACGATCACGAAGTGCAGGCGCCCCGCGCCAATCGTTCCGCCGAAGATACCAAAGATGGCGACGCCTTCTACGGAACTGCCGCTCACGCTCGCGATCGCGCGCCCATCAGGCCCGGGCGCACGCACGGCTTCGCGCAGCGCATCGAGTGCCGCAACGAGATAATGCGTGTCGCCGAGCACGCGCTCGACGATCGCCGTCGCGCGCGGCAGCAACATTGGTGAGATCGGGACGATCGAGCGCCGCTCGCTCACCGGCGCGCGAGCGTCAGAATGTGGATGGCGCGTCCCAGCACCGCGAGCGCCGCTTCGCGCGTCGCCTCGCTCAGGGTCGGATGCGGATGCACCGTCAGCGCAATGTCCTCGCTCGATCCACCGAACTCCAGCGCCAGCGTGAGCTCCGCGACGAGCTCCGATGCTGTCGGCCCAACGAGGTGCGCGCCAAGCAGCTGATCCGTGCTCGCATCTGCAATCAGCTTCACGAATCCCGTGTTCTCGCCGGCCGTACGCGCGCGCGCGTTCGCCGAGTACGGAAATTTCCCAACCTTGTACTCGCGGCCACTCGCCTTCACCTGCTCCTCGGACAACCCAACCGACACGACCTCCGGCGTCGTGTACACCACCGCCGGAATCGCGTTGTAGTGCATGTGCGAATGCGTGCCCCGCGATCACTTCGGCCGCGATCATTCCCTCATCCTCGGCCTTGTGTGCGAGTAGCATCCCGCCCACGGCGTCACCGATTGCATAGACACCGGGAAGATTCGTGCGCATCTGATCGTCGACGGTGATCTCGCCACGCGACCCGAGCGCGAGTCCAAGCGCCTGCGCGTCGATCCCGGAGAGTGACGGCTTCCGTCCGACCGAGACGAGCACGCGATCGCCCTCGAGCGTCTCTGTCTTGCCATCCTTCTCGACGTCCACGAGGATGCGATCACCATCGCGCCGGGCGCCGGTCACCTTGGTCGCGGTGCGAATGTCGAGCCCCTGCTTGCGATACGCCTTTTCCGCTTCGCGCGCGAGCTCGAGATCGTAACCAGCGAGAATCGACGGAAGCAGCTCGATGACGGTGACCTTCGCTCCAAGTCGGCGCCAAACGGAGCCGAGCTCCACGCCGATCACGCCGCCGCCGATGACGATCAGCCGCTCTGGCACTTCCGCGAGCGCGAGCGCGCCCGTGTTCGAGAGAACGCGATCTTCGTCGAAGGGAAGGAAGGGGAGCTGAATGGGCAGGGAGCCCGTGGCGATGATGACGGACTTCGGCTTGTACGCGGTTACACTGTTTTCGGGGGGCGCCCCCCGCACCTCTACGACGTTCCCCGCCTTGAGTGTCGCGCTTCCGCGCGCCCAGGTGATGCCGTTCTTCTTGAACAGGTATTCGATCCCGCGCGTGTTCTGCGCGACCACGTTCGTCTTCCGCTTCTGCATCGCGCCGAGATCGAGCCCAACCTCGGGGAGCATCACGCCATGCGTCGCGGCGCGTTCGCGTGCAAACTCGAAGTGGTGCGATGACTCGAGGAGCGCCTTGCTCG
Organism: uncultured Gemmatimonadaceae bacterium; assembly: GCA_963792685.1. Lineage (GTDB taxonomy): Bacteria > Gemmatimonadota > Gemmatimonadetes > Gemmatimonadales > Gemmatimonadaceae > FEN-1250. Next base: position 1,654,081 of record CAWBWW010000001.1, read on the forward strand.
GGATGCATCCCACGTTCACGCACGTCCCGCCGAGCGTCGCGTCGCGCTCGACGCACACAGTGCTGAGTCCCAGCTGCGCGGCACGAATGGCGGCGACATAGCCGCCAGGGCCACCACCGATGATCAGAACGTCGGGCTCGAGAGTGTTGGTCATGTGAACGACGCGGTGCGGGCGATCACTCGACGAGCATCGCCGCTGGATCCTCGATGAGCTCCTTGATGCGAACGAGGAAGAGCACCGCCTGCTGGCCATCCACCAACCGGTGATCGTACGAGAGCGCGAGATACATCATCGGACGGATCTCGACCTTCCCCGCAATCGCGACCGGGCGGTCCTGAATCTTGTGCAGCCCGAGAATGGCAACTTGCGGGTAATTGAGAATCGGCGTCGACACGAGCGATCCGAAGACACCGCCGTTCGTGATCGTAAAGCTGCCGCCCGTGAGATCATCCATCGTGAGCGCACCGTCGCGCGCGCGCTTCGCCACCGCCGAGAGTGCGCGGCTGAAGTCGAGCATCGACAACCGGTCCGCATCCTTGATCACCGGCACCACGAGCCCGTTTTCCGCCGCGACGGCGATGCCGAGGTTCACGTAGTGCTTGTAGATGACCGAATCGCCGTCAATCTGCGCGTTCACGGCGGGATACGCCTTGAGCGCGAGCGCCGCGGCCTTCGCGAAGAACGGCATGTACGTGAGCTTGACGCCGTGCTCCTTCTCGATGCGCTCGCGCAGCCGATCGCGCACCGCGGAGACCGCGGACATGTCGACTTCGTTGAACGTCGTGAGATGAGCGGTCGCATGCTGCGACTCGAGCAAATGCTCGGCAATGCGGCGTCGCCGCGTGGTCATGCGCTCGCGCGTCTCGCGTCCGTTCTGCGATGCGGGGGCGCTCGCACTCGTCGGCGCGGGCGCCGGTGCGCGGGACGCGGCAGGAGCGGGCTTGGGTGCGGGGGCGACGGGTGCAGGGGCAACGGGTGCGACTGCCGCGACCGGAGCCGGCGCCGCGCTCGCGGCGGCGAGCATGTCGCCCTTGCTCACGCGGCCGCCAGGCGCGGTCCCCGCCACCTGGGCCGGATCGATTCCCGTGTCTGCTGCGATGCGCCGAACCGCAGGCGACGTCTTGGCTGGCGCACTCACCGCTGCCGCGGGCGCGGCTGCCGGCGGAGCCACAGGAGTGGCTGCAGCGGCTTGCGCCGCCACCGGGGACCCCGCCGCAGCCGGAGCACCAGCGCCCGCGCTCGCATTCTCATCGATGTCGCCGATCTCTTCGCCCACTTGTACGACGTCGCCTTCCTTCTTCGCCTGACGCGTCAGCACGCCCGCCTTGAACGCCGGTACCTCGACCGTGATTTTGTCGGTCTCGAGCTCCACGAGCGATTCGTTCTGCGCGACAGAGTCGCCTTCCTTCTTCAGCCACCGTGAGATCGTCGCTTCGACGATCGATTCGCCGAGCGGTGGCACTTTTATGGAGATCATTCCGCCGTCATCAGGGGTCGACGAGGCAGCGTTCGGCGCCGTGCAAACCGCGTTGCTCGCGGCGCCACTGCCTCTTACCATTCGCTTCTCAATATAACGGGACCACCAAGGCGTGCGAGCGCTCACGGTCTCCGCCCACGGCGGGTTGGAGCAGCTGCAAATCGTTACCGATCTTCCGGTTCCGTCGCTCGTCGCACCGTCGGACGTACGCGTGCGGATCCACGCCGTCGCACTCAATCATCTCGATCTGTTCGTCCTCCGCGGGTTGCCCGGCGCGTCCGTGCGCCCACGCTGGATTGTCTGCGCTGATGGCGCCGGCACGATCGACGAGGTCGCGCCCGGCGTGCGCGGCCTCGCCGCCGGCGATCGCGTGTTGATCAATCCCGGCATCAGCGATCGCACCTGCCGCTTCTGCATGGCCGGCGAGCAGTCGCTCTGCGAGCACTTCCAGCTCCTCGGCGAGCATCTGCCCGGTACGGCCGCCGAGTACATCGTGGTTCCCGCAGAGAATCTCCGAGTCATTCCGGCAGGAATATCCTGGGACGCCGCAGCCGCGTTTCCTCTCGCGACACTCACGGCCTGGCGCATGCTCGTCACGCGCGCGCGCGTGCAACCCGGCGAGACAGTACTCATCTGGGGCATCGGCGGCGGTGTCGCGATCGCCGCGCTGCAAATCGCGAAGCGACTCGGCGCACGCGTGTGGGCGATCTCCTCGAGTGATGCGAAGCTCGCGCGTGCGCGGGAGCTCGGCGCCGAGGAGACCTTCAATCATCGGACGACGGACATTGCGAAGGCTGTTCGCGAGCGCACCGGCAAGCGCGGGGTCGACGTGGTCGTCGACGACGTGGGTGAGGCGACGTGGGAGCGATCGCTCCGCGTGCTCGCGCGCGGCGGCCGCCTCGTGACCTGCGGCGCGACCTCCGGCCCCATGGTGCAGACCGACGTGCGAAAGCTCTTCTGGCATCAGTGGACGATCATGGGATCCACGATGGGCAATGATCGCGAGCTCGATGCGATCGTTGCTGCACTGGGCGAGGGCGCTCTCGTGCCGCCCGTCGATGCCGTGTTTCCGCTGGAGAACGCGCGCGAGGCGTACGAGCGCCTTTCTGCGGGAGAGCAGTTCGGAAAGGTGGTCCTCAGGATGCGAGATGACTGAAAATGCGCAGTACAGCCCCGAGGAACAGCAGCGCATTCGCGCCGCCCTCGTCGCGGGTGAGACGCCGGAATGTCCGCGCTGCGCGGTGGCGCTCACCACTCGGCCGATCGGCGGAGGCTCCTTCGGCCTGGGTTACGCGCGCAAACGGGAGTGGCTGATCTGTCCGCGCTGCAAGCGAAGCGCCATATTCGACGTGAAGCGCGGAACGAGAAATTGAAGGAGTGAATCGATTGGAGATTCGGATGCGCCGGTTGCTGCTCGCCAGTCTTTCGATCGTGGCCGCGTGCTCCACCGACGCGACGCCGAAGAACAAGCCGCCCGCCACTGCTGCTCCAGTCGTGGAGGTGAAGAAGCCGCCACCGCCGCCTCCCCCCGAGGAGCCGCTCCCACCCATGAAGAACGCGCCGGCGTTCAGCGACGTCATCGCGGGAAGTCAGCACTCGTGCGGCATCACACAGAGCGGTGATCTGTTCTGCTGGGGGCGCAACGATCAGGGGCAGCTCGGCGACAGCAGCATCAAGGAGCGCACGCTTCCGTCTCTCGTGGGCGGTGGGCTCAAGTGGCGCGCGGTGAGCGTGGGTGGATCGTACAGCTGCGGCATCACGACGGAAGGCGAGACGTATTGCTGGGGCTCGAGCGTGGCGGGACAGCTCGGGAGCGACACGCTCGGGACGATACTCACACCGTATCGCATGCCGCAGGCGCCGCAGCTCGTGAAGATCACGTCGGGGGACGCGCACACGTGTGGGCTGACGACGGACGGAAAGTTGTACTGCTGGGGCGAGAATCTGCACGGCGAGCTCGGATCGAGTGTGTTCAGCAAGTACTCGCCGGTCACACAGGTCGCGCCGCAGCTCACGTGGGCGCGCGTGACCGCCGGGCCGCACAGCACCTGCGGCATCACGATCGACGGGAAGCTGTACTGTTGGGGACTCGACGAGGGCGGCGGTATCGGCGTTGAAGCTGGCGACGCGTGCCAGATGGACGGCGAGCCTGCGCAGTGCGCGCTTCCGCTGCGCCAGCCGGTGGATTCGCTGCGCTTCACGACCGTCGCCGCAGGGACGACGCACACCTGCGCGATCACCGGCGACGGCATGCTGTACTGCTGGGGCGCCAACGATCGCGGACAGCTCGGCAGCGGCTTTCGCGAGCCACTCGGGCCAACGCCCGTGATGGGACAGCAGCGGTGGATCGCCGTCTCCGCCGGTCGCAACTTTACGTGCGCCGTCACGCGAGGCGGCGTTGCGCAATGTTGGGGAGCCGACGATGACGGACAGCTCGCCGGTCGCGGTGCCAATGCGACCGTGCCAGCGCCCATCGCGGGCGCAATGCACTTCACCGCCATCTCCTCCGGAACCGCACATACGTGCGCGTTGTCCACCGATCATCTCGTGTATTGCTGGGGATCGAACGGGAACGGACAGCTCGGCAGCGGGGCGCACAAGCGCAGCTTCGCCCCGCAGCAGTTGATGTTCCCAGCAGAAGATCATCCTTAGCCGGCGCACCGCCGGGAGCCTGTCGTGGATTTTCTGGATCGCTTAAGAGGCAGCTTCGACCAGCTCGCGCTCTACATCCCCGCGCTGCTCGGCGCGCTCGTCATTCTCTTCGCGGGCTATCTGCTCGCGAAGCTCATCGAGCGTGGGATCGATCGCGGACTGAACCGCATGGGCCTCAACCATTGGCTCAAGCGCGGCGGCGTGCTCGACGCGGTGGAGCGCACGGGCTGGCGGCGCACACCGTCGCGCCTCGTCGGCAGCATCGCGTTCTGGTTCGTGATGTTCGTGGTGATCCTCGTGGCGGCGCACGCGCTCGGACTGTCGTCGCTCACGAACGTGTTCTCGGAGCTCGTCAGCTACATCCCGAGCGTCATCGCCGCGCTCGTGATCATTCTCGTCGGCATCGTGCTCGGCGAGTTCGTCGACGGGCTGCTCATGGCCTCCGCGGGCGGAATTCCGGGCGGGCCCACGCTCGCGCGCGTTGGACGCGCGGGCGTCATCATCCTCGCGATCTTCATGGCGCTGCAGGAGCTCGGCATCGCCACGGAGATCGTGACCACGGCATTCGCGATCATCTTCGGCGCGCTCGCGCTCGCGTTTGCGCTGTCGTTCGGGCTCGGAAACCGCGAGCTCGCGGGCGAGATCACGCGCGGAGTGGTACGAGCGACTCCGCGCGGAGCGAGAGGCGATCGCGTGGGAAAATCGCAAGCGCGCAGCGCGCGAATCAGGCGATGTTCGGGGCGCGCGATGACTTCGCCGACGAGGGCGAGATCAAGCTCGATTAAAAAGGCCTGTAAGTTGTTGGGGCACATGTAATTATACGAGGTGCTCCGGGTTGCTGATCGGGCCGGCGACGTGTATATTTCCAGTGCTGTACATCACCGGCACTCCCCTCCCGTAACCGCCGCCTCATGACCGCTCCGAACAACCGGGAACGCATCGTCTCGCGCCTGATCGACGACGAGGTGAAAGAGTCGTTCATCAACTACTCGATGAGCGTCATCGTCTCGCGCGCGCTCCCCGATGTGCGCGATGGACTCAAGCCCGTGCATCGCCGCGTGCTCTACGCGATGAACGAGCTCGGGCTCGTACCCGGACGTCCGTTCAAGAAGTCCGCGACGGTCGTCGGCGACGTGCTCGGCAAGTACCATCCGCACGGCGACTCGAGCGTGTACGACGCGCTCGTGCGAATGGTGCAGGACTTCTCGCTGCGTTATCCGCTGGTGGACGGGCAGGGGAACTTCGGTTCCGTGGACGGCGACTCCGCCGCGGCGTACCGGTACACCGAGGCGCGTCTCACGCCGATCGCGATGGAGATGCTCGCGGACATCGACAAGAACACCGTCGATTACGTCGCCGAACTTCGACGACCGGCTCGCAGGAGCCGCGCGTGCTCCCGTCGGGGATCCCGAACCTCGTCGTCAACGGGTCGTCGGGCATCGCGGTCGGCATGGCGACGAACATCCCGCCGCACAATCTGCGCGAAGTGATCGCGCGCGGTCGTGCACCTCATCGAGAATCCGGACTGCGACGCGGCGCCGACATCCGCAAGCTCATCAAGGGTCCGGATTTCCCGACGGGCGGCTACATCTACGGCCGCGAGGGGATCAACGAATTATCAGGAGACGGGCCGCGGCCGCATCGTCATGCGCGCGCGCGCGGTGATCGAGGAGAAGGAGTCGTCGAACAAGTCGCAGATCGTCGTCACCGAGATTCCGTATCAGGTCAACAAGGCGCGAGCTCGTCGAGCAGATCGCCGATCTGGTGAGGGAAGGGAAGCTCGAGGGGATCAGCGACGCTGCGCGACGAGTCCGATCGCGACGGCATGCGCATCGTCATCGAGCTCAAGCGCGACGCGATTCCGCGCGTCGTGCTGAACCAGCTCTACAAGCACACCACGATGCAGGCGACGTTCGGCGTGATCATGCTCGCGCTCGTGCCCGACGCGAACACGGGCCAGCTCGTGCCGAAGGTGATGCCGCTCAAGGATGCTGCTCGAGCACTACATCACGCACCGGCACGAAGTCGTCGTGCGGCGCACGCAGTTCGATCTCGACAAGGCGCTCGAGCGCGAGCACATCCTCGAAGGGCTCAAGATCGCCGTCGACAACATCGACGCGGTGATCAAGCTCATTCGCGCGGCCGAGGACACGCCCACGGCGAGCGCGCAGCTGCAGGCGCGCTTCAAGCTCTCGCGAGCGGCAGGCCGAAGCGATCCTCAACATGCGTCTCGCCAAGCTCACCGGTCTCGAGATCGAGAAGCTCGAGGCGGAGCTCAAGGAAGTGCGCGCCGATGATCAAGGAGCTGCGCGCCATCCTCGGCGTCGCGCGACGCGGCGCATGAAGATCATGACGCGACGAGCTGAAGACGCTCTCCGCGAAGTTCGGCGACGATCGTCGCACGGAGATCACGAGCGACGAGGGCGAGTTCACGATCGAGGATCTGATCGCCGAGGAGGACATGGTGATCACCATCTCGCACTCGGGCTACATCAAGCGCACGTCCGTGTCGACGTACAAGAAGCAGCGGCGCGGCGGGCGCGGGCTCAACGGGCAGGGGCTCAAGGACGAGGATTTCGTCGAGCACCTGTTCATCGCGCTCCACGCACGACTACATCCTGTTCTTCACCGACGACGGCCGCTGCTTCTGGCTCAAGGTGCACGAGATCCCGCAGGCGGGGCGTGCCGCCAAGGGGAAGCCGGTCGTGAACCTGATCAACGTCACGGCCGGACACCACGATCCGTGCGATGGTCCCGGTGCGCGAGTTCAGCGACAAGCAGTATCTGCTCTTCGCCACGCAGCACGGCACGGTGAAGAAGACGGCGCTCACGGAGTACAGCAATCCGCGCTCGAACGGGCATCAAGGCGATCAAGATCGAGAGCGGCGATCGAGCTGATCGACGTGCAGGTCACGAGGGGAACGAACGACATCGTGCTCGCGACGAAGCACGGACTGTCGATTCGCTTCCACGAGAAGGACGTGCGCGAGATGGGGCGCGACACGACCGGCGTGAAGGGAGTCGAGCTCGTCCGAGGGCGATCAGGTGAAGGGAATGGTCGTGATCAAGCGCGACGCGACGCTGCTGGTCGTCACGGAGAAGGGATGGGCAAGTGCTCGCCGATCGACGAGTACCGCGTGCAGAAGCGCGGCGGCAAGGGCATCATCACCGTCAATCGCACCGAGAAGACGGGCGACGTCGTGGCGCTGAAGGAAGTGCTGCCCGACGACGAGCTGATGCTGATCACGAAGCAGGGCATCGTGATCCGCATGCCGGTGAAGGGCATTCGCGTGAGCGGTCGCAACACGCAGGGCGTGAAGCTGGTGCAACCTCGACGAGGGAGACATCGTGTGTGACGTCGCGCGCGTGGTGATCGAGGATGATGAGGGCGGTGAGGAAATGCTCGACGAGACGGTGGGAGTGTCGCCAGACGTAGAGGAAGAGTAGCCCCCATGGCGTCACCGGCGACGGCGGGCCCCACACCGCAGCCGCACACAGAGGCTCTGGTCTCGCTGGAAGAGATCCGGGCCGCGGCGCGCGTGCTGAAGGGAATCGCGGTACGCACGCCGCTGCTTCCAGCTGATGATCTCTCCGCACGGCTCGGCCGCGGACAAATTTTCGTCAAGCCCGAGATGCTCCAGCGCGGCGGCGCGTTCAAGTTCCGCGGTGCGTACGCCTATCTCGCCTCGCTCTCGCCCGAGGTTCGCGCGCGTGGCGTGATCGCGCCCTCGTCCGGGAATCATGCGCAAGCGGTCGCGTTCGCGGCGCGCATGTTCGGCGTGCACGCGACGCTCGTCATGCCCACCACCGTCACCTCGGCCAAGCGGTCCGGTGTCGAGCGGCTGGGTGGCAGCGTAGAGCTCGCGGGGACCACCACCGCCGATCGCATGGCGCGCGCAGAGGAGCTCGCGAAGGCGAGCGGAAGCGTGCTCGTTCCGCCGTACAATGATCGCCGCATCATCGCGGGGCAGGGCACGGCGGGGCTCGAGATCGTCGACGATCTCCCGGACGTCGCGACCGTGCTCGTTCCCGTGGGCGGTGGCGGATTGAGTGCGGGCGTGGCGACGGCAGTGAAGCTGCTCGTGCCATCGGCGCGCGTGATCGGCGTCGAACCCGTGGGTGCGGCCAAGCTCACACGGGCGCGCGCGGCAGGCGCGCCGGTGAAAATGGAATCCACGAGCGGGATGGCCGACGGGCTGCTCGCCACGCAGATCGGCACGATCCCATTCGCGCACCACGCCGCGTATCTCGACGAGGTGGTCACGGTCGAGGATCGCGAGCTCGCACCGGCAATGCGCTATCTGCTCGACCGGCTCAAGATCGTGACGGAGCCGAGCGGTGCGATTACTGTGGCTGCGCTGCAGTCGGGGCGCGTGACGCCGCATGGGAATACCGTGGCGGTGCTGAGCGGCGGGAACATCGAATGGGATGGGCTCGAGAGCGTGCTCGCGAATGGATAGAGCGCGCATTCTCATCGCGGATGAGGATTTCGTGCTCTCGCGCACGCTCACCTGGCTGCTGCGCGATCAGGGCTACAATGTGGCCGTGGCGCCGGGTGGACGCGGCGTGATGGACCATCTCAAGGTGACCTCTCCCGATCTCCTGATGATCAATGTGGGGGACCAGCCCGCGGATGGCTATCAGCTGCTCGAGCGAATGCGTGGCGAGGAGCAATGGCGCGACATGCCCGTGCTCGTGATGTCGCCGCAGGCGTCCGACGAAGTGTCGATGCAGGTGCTGAAGTTCGGCGCCACGGACTTTCTGTCCAAGCCGTTCCATGTGCGCGAGCTGCTCGCGCGCGTGCGGATGCAGCTCCGTGTGCGGCGGGAGATCCTGCACGCACGCCACACGCTGCGCTCCACGGAGAACGAGCTCGCGCAGGTGCGCACCGAGGCCGAGAAGCGGCGGCAGCTCGTCGATATCCTGCAGGAAGTGCACGGCGATTTCTCGCCCGATGAGCTCTACCACATCCTCACGCGCCGCGTCGCGCACGCGCTCGACATCTCGCATTGCTCGCTGATTCTCGCGCGCCCGGGCGACGAGATCGGCATTGTCGCCGCCGCGTACGAAACGCCCGGGCTGCGGCATTTGGAGATCGAAATCCGCCGCTATCCGGAGATACGCGCGGCGCTCGAGACGTCGGAGCCCGTACTCGTGGAGGACGTGTCCACGAGCCCGCTCTACGCGGAGGCCCGCGAGGAATGGCGAATGGAGCGCAGCAATGTGAAGGTGCGCTCGGTGATCGCGCTCCCGTTCCGGATCGATGGGACGGAGGCAGGCGTGGTCTTCCTGCGCACGCTCGACGGAGAGCCGTCGCTCAAGGCGAGCAATGTCGACTTCGCAGATGATGTCGTGAAAGCGGCGGTGAGCGCGATCCAGCGCGCGCAGGCGATGGAGAGCACGCGCGCGGACAACGAGCGCCTCGAGGTGCTGGCGCTCACCGACTCGCTCACGCAGACGCTCAACCGGCGCGCGCTGATGGACCGGCTCGACGCCGAGCTCGATCGCGCACGGCGGTATTCGCTCTCGCTCTCGTTGTCTGATGGTCGACCTCGACCACTTCAAGGCCGTGAACGACAGTCTCGGTCACCTGGCGGGCGATGAGGCGCTGCGCGGCGTCGCGCGCGTGCTCCAGCGCGAGGCGCGCTCGGTGGACGTCGTCGCGCGGTACGGCGGAGAGGAGTTCGTCGTGATTCTCCCGGAGACTGGCGAAGAGGGCGCAGTGAAGGTGGCGGAGCGCATCTGCGCGCGCGTCGCGGAGCAGGCGAATGAGGGGCTGCCGCCCATGCCGGCGGTGACGGTGAGCGTAGGCGTCGCGACGGTGTTGTCGACGCAGATTCAGGCGCCGGAGGAGCTGATCGCGCTGGCGGACGAGGCCCTCTATCGCGCGAAGGCGCAGGGCCGCAATCGCGTTTGCACGTGAGCGCCCGGTGAGTACCGATTCGAGTATGCGCTGTCCCACCTGTCACACCACGTACGGCGCGGACTCGAAATTCTGTTCACGCGACGGCGCGAAGCTCGAGCCGGTAGCACAGGCACCCGTCACACCCGTCACGCCGCCGTTCATCCCGCCCACGCCGCCCACGCCGCCAGCGCCACCGACGCCAGCCGCGCCTCCTCCGCCAACGTCGCACGCGCGCGTCTTCGAGCCGCTCGGCTTCGAGAATCGCACGACGACACAGCGCACTGGCGCCACTGCCAGGCCCGCCGCGAAGGAGCTCGACTACAAGAAGCTCGTTGGCGAGACGCTCGACTCGCGCTATGTCGTCACGCGCAAAATCGGCGAAGGCGGGATGTCGTTCGTGTATCTCGCAGACGATGTGCTCGCGAAGCAGGCCGTGGCGATCAAGATCCTGTCGCCCGCGCTGAGTCACGACCGCACGGCAATGGCGCGGCTGCGTCGCGAGGCGGAGCTCGGAAGCAGGCTCGCACATCCGAACGTGTGCCACATCATCAGGCTCGGTGAGACGCTCAACGGTCTCGTGTACGTCGTGATGCCATTCGTCGCGGGGGAGCTGTTGTGCGACGTCACGCATCAGGCGCACCAGCTTCCGCTCGACGTTACCGCGCGCTACATCAACGACATTGCGGCGGGGTTGCAGGTGGCGCACGCGATGGGGATCGTGCACCGCGATCTCAAGCCCGAGAACATCATGATCAGCAAGGCGCCGGATGGCAGCACGCGCGCGATCGTGATGGACTTCGGCCTCGCGAAGGAGCATCTGATGAGTCCGGAGATGCAGAAGCTCACTGCCACCGGCATCGTGCTCGGCACACCGGAGTTCATGAGCCCCGAGCAGCTCCGCGGAAAGCCGCTCGACCCGCGCACGGATGTGTACTCACTCGGGCTGATGGCGTACGAGATGCTCACCGGGAAGCTGCCGTTCGTGGGGCGCACGGCGCAGGAGGTCATGATTGCGCGCCTGCGCAGCGAGCCCATGCCGGTGCGCACGGCGCGTCCGGACCTGAATCTCTCCGCCGCGATCGAGCGCGTGCTGCTCAAGAGCATGGAGCGCGAGCCGGCAGAGCGCTATCAGACTGCGCCCGAGCTCGCGGCGGCGTTCGCGCAGGCAGCGAAGTCCGGTACCTCCGTGACTGGAGTGCTCGACCGGATTTTCGGTCGCTGACGGCGCACGCGGCAGCGCCCGCTGAGCGCCCATTGAGCGCCGCGCGGCCGACACCCAGATTTCCGCCATGAAGAGACACGCGGCGTTCGAGCCACCCGAGTACGTCACCTGGACGGCGGATGACGTGGAGGTCGAGCGGTTCGATGCGACCATCGCGCAGCATGCCGAGCGCGCGGCGATCATCGAGGCGCTGAGCGAGGCGCAGCTCCTCGATCTTTACGCGGGACTCGCGCGCACGCGACTGATCAATGTCGCGCTCAAGCGGTTCGTGAAGCAGGGCGTGATCTCGAAGGCGTGGTTGGGCACGGGCGAGGAGGCGGCGACCGTTGGACCCGTGCACGCGCTGCGCCGCGGCCCGAACGCGGACATCGTGGCGCCCATGATTCGTAACTCCGGTGCCTGCAACGAGATGGGAATGCCAGCGGCGGACGTCTTTCGCGCCTACATGGGCACGGCCGACAGCCCCTCGCACGGGCGCGACGGGCACTATGGAGACTTCTCGCGCGGGATCCTGCCCCCGGTGAGCATCGTGGGCGACTGTGCCGCCGTGGTAGGTGGCATTGCGCTCGCGCTCAAGGCCAAGGGACGCGACAACGTGGCCCTCACCTGGATTGGTGACGGAAGCACGAAGGCGGGCGTTTTTCATGAGGGGCTGAACTTCGCGGGGGTGCAGCGCGTGCCGGCGATTTTCATCATCCAGAACAACCAGGTCGCCCTTGGTACGCGGCTCGCGCAGCATCATCTCGCGCCGGCGCCGGAGAGCTTCGCGAGTTGGCCGGCGGCGTATGGGATCTGGGGTGGGGTGTTCGACGGAAACAACGTGCTCGACGCGTACGCCCTGACGTCGCTCGCGGCCGAGCGATGCCGCCGCGGCGATGGACCTGCGCTGCTGATTGCGGAGACGTTTCGCATGGGAGGGCACGCGACGCACGATGAGCACGAGGCGCGGCGCACCTTCGACTCCGAGCTGTTCGGACTGTGGGGGCGGCGCGATCCGATCGGGATGTATGAACAGTGGCTGCTCCGCCGGGGTATCTCGCGCGAGCGGCTGGAAAGCATAGAGCAGGAAATCGAGCTCGAAGTCGGGAATGCAGAAGAAGAAGCGCTCGCGAGTCGTGCGGAAAAGATGCCGCGCGGCGAGGATGCATTGAGCGGCGTCTACCAACAGGGGAAGCAGTCATGAAGGCATTCGCAGTCATCGCCTCGTTGATCGGCATCGCCGCTGTTTCGGTGGCGTGCGGCGGGTCGAGCAGCTCGACACCGGTCATGCCACCACCGGACTCGTTTCCGAATCCGCTGATCGTGCCCGCGGGGCTGACGATCAAGTACTTCGCGAAGGTCCCGGGCGCACGCGTCATGGCGATGGGTCCGGACGGCGCGGTGTACGTGAGCGAGACGGGCGCGAACAAGGTGGTGCGCGTGTGGGACACGAACGGCGACAACGTCGCCGACAGTGTGCGCACGTCAGTCGACGGATTGCACGGCCCCGCGGGGCTCGCGTTTCACAAGGGCTATCTCTACATCGCGAATGAGGACGGTGTCGTTCGCGCGCAGCTCGATGGGCAGGGAAAGCTGGTGGGCTCCGTTGTTCCGCTGAACACGCTGCCCCACGGCGGCGGGCACTCGACGCGCACGATCGTCTTCGGTGCGGACAGCGCGATGTACGTGTCGGTCGGCTCGTCGTGCAATCTCTGCGTCGAGACGGATTCGGAGCGCGCGACGGTGGTGCGGTTCAATGAGGATGGGTCGAACGGGCGCGTGTTCTCGCGCGGGCTGCGCAACGCGGTCGGACTCGCAGTCGAGCCATCGACGCACAAGCTGTGGGTGTCGCAGAACGAGCGTGACGACATTCAGCCCGATCATCAGGACCTGCCGCCCGAGGAGATCAACATCCTGCAGGACGGGAAGGATTTCGGATGGCCGTACTGCTATTCGCACAACGGCGCGCCCGTTCCGAATCCCGAGTTCAACAATGCGTCGCGCTGCTCGACCACGGTGAGCGCCGCGCTCGAATGCAGGCGCATTCGGCACCGCTCGGAATGACCTTCCTCGACAAGGCCACCAAGCTCCCGAGCGCGTATCGCAGCGATCTGCTGTTGGCGTTCCACGGATCGTGGGACCGGAGCGTGCCCACGGGCGCGAAGGTCGTGCGCGTTCACGTTTCGGGGGGCGTGCCGACGGGCGTCGAGGACTTCGTGACCGGCTGGCAGCGCGACAATGGCTCGCGGTGGGGACGTCCTGCGGATGTCGAGGTCTATAAGGACGGCTCGATCCTCATCTCGGACGATCAGAGCGGCGCGCTCTATCGCGTTGCGCCGTAGCGCGTGACGCACGTCTCGCGAGCAGCGTTCGCCACAGTGGCCCTCATCGGGCTGCTTGCTGCGCGCGCAGCATCCGCGCAGGGCGAAGCCGCCCCTGCGTCGCCGAATGTGGCGCTCGTTGCGCGCGCAGACACGCTGCTCATCGCCGGCCGCGTGTTCGCCGCAGAATCGCTCTACTACATAGCCGCCCGGCGCGCACCGCGCGATCCCGTCGCACGCCTCGCGCTCGGCCGCTATCTCGCGCAGCGCGGCGCGCTCAAGGTCGGGGCGGTGCTGATGGAGGAGGCACGCTACTTCGGCGGTGACGCCGCGCGCATCGCGGTCGAGCTCGCGCCCGTGTACGAGCGGCTCGGCGAGTACAACCATCTCGCGGCGCTTCCGGCGAGTGCGATTCCTTATGGCCAGCGGATGCGCGCCGAGTATCTGCGCGACAACCATCCGACGATCTCCGGTCCCGACTCGGCTGCCGTAGACTACACCGTGAACGACAGCCAGCTTCTCGGGCGCGTGCGACTCGTGATCGGCACGGACACGGTTACCGCGACGATCGATGCGAAGGTGGCGGGGCTCGTGCTCGACACGTCATGGGCGAAGCACACGGATCTCCTGCGATTCGCCAGGCGCGGCACCGCGCTGCGCGATGTCGATGTGGTCACGCCGAGCGTTGCGCTGGGACCGTACACGTTCACGAACGTGCCGACGCGCTTCGCACCGCAGACCAGCGCTGCGCGCGCGACGATCGGTCTGGATCTCATTGGCCAGCTCGCGCCGAGCTTCGATCCGCGGGCGGGGAAGGTGACGCTGCGCGCGAACGGGCGAGTGCCCGCGACGTTTCCCGGGCTGCGCATCGCGACGCTCACGAACGAGCGCGGCGTTTACGTCGTGAAGGGCGAAACGATATTCCCGCTCGGTCACCCGGACGTGCAGCGCTACTTCCGGAACTCGCGCTGGACACTGGATCCGAAGCGTGGAGAGGTGCGCGTGGACAGTGTGGGGCCGCCGAATACGCTGTAGCGGCCTACCGTCCGATCCGCCGGAGCTCCACCAGCAGGCAGCGATCCTGCACCACCTCGATCCCCGCGCGCGCGAGCCGCTCCGCGACTTCGTCGTGGCGAATGCCCGACTGAAACCACACTGCCTTCGGTCGCTTCGCGAGAATGTCGTCCACGTGCTGCGGAATGTCTATTGGACGGCGGAACACATCCACCAGATCGACGTCGCCGGGAATCTCCGAGAGCGTGCGATACACCGGCTTGCCGAACAGCTCGCGCATCTCGGGATAGTAGACCGGCACCGGGATCACCTCGTAGCCGGCGCGGTATGCGTGATTCGGAACGTACCACGCCGGCTGTCCCGACTCCGGCGACTTGACGCCGAGCACGGCGATGCGATGCGTGCGCTCGAGGAGGGCGCGCAGCTCGTCCGGTGTGTCGAGCAGGCGCGCGCGCCACGCGTCCGAATCGCTGGCCTCGCGCACGGGCACCGCGCTCATTCGTCGTCCGTGCCGCCGAACGCGTCGACGGACATCTTGAGCTGCTGCGTGAGCTCGGCGTCGCCGCTCAGCAGCGTCTCCCAGCTGATCTCGCGCCCTTTGCGGCGCCCCTTGAGCGCGATCTTCACTCCATCCCGGGACATGCTCACGGTGTAGGTCTCGTTGCCCAGCTTGAGCTCCCGCTTGATGAGACTCTCGAGCTTTGCCGTCATCGTCGCTCCAGGGGGTTCGTGGCGGAATTCTCTACGGGCTCGGGGCGAAATTCGTGCTCGCCGTCCGATAGCGCGGAGCACTCGGGGCGGGGTAACGTGTACCTGGCCGAAGAGCTAGCTTTCATGGCTATCCAACGAACGCCGGCTCTTAGGAGATCCTCGAATGCGAATGCTAGTACTTGGCGCGGGCCTGCAAGGCTCGGCCTGTGCGTACGACCTGCTGCAGAATCCCGACGTCACCGAGGTTCGGCTCGCCGACCTGAATATTTCGCACCTTCCGGAGTTTCTGCACGAGTACTCCGGCAAGCGCCTGATCCCGACTCCGCTCGACGTGCGCGATCGAGAGGCGGTGCTCGCCGTGATGCGCGGAGAGCAAGGCGACGATGAGCGCCATCCCGTACTACTTCAATCTCGACCTCGCGCGACTCGCGGTGCAGGCCGGCACCAACTTCTGCGATCTCGGCGGCAACACGGAGATCGTGTTCCAGCAGAAGGAGCTGGATGGAGAAGCGCGCAAGGCGAAGGTGTCGGTGGTCCCCGATTGCGGGCTCGCGCCCGGAATGGTGAACATCCTCGCGCAGTACGGCATCGAGCAGCTCGACGAAGTGAAGTCGGTGAAGATCTTCGTCGGAGGACTGCCGCAGAATCCCGAAGGGCCGCTCGGCTACCAGATCGTGTATTCGCTCGAGGGCGTGCTCGACTACTACACGACGCTGTCGTGGATCGTGCGGGATGGCAAACGCGCGCAGGTGAAGGCGTTGTCCGAGCGCGAGCCTGTGATGTTTCCGAAGCCGGTGGGCGAGCTCGAGGCGTTCCACACGGCGGGCGGACTGTCGACGATGGCGTGGCGCTACGAGGGGAAGATTCCGTCGATGGAGTACAAGACGCTTCGCTATCCGGGACACGCGCACATCATGGAAGCGATTCGCGAGCTCGGACTGCTCGACCTCGCGCCTGTGGATGTGAAGGGGACGAAGGTCGTGCCGCGCGACGTGTCGGTGGCGACCATGGGTCCGCGCCTCACGAAGCCCAAGGGGCGCGATCTCGTGGCGCTTCGCGTGGTCGTCGAGGGCAACAAGGGTGGCGCCGCCAAGAAGGTCGGCTGGGAGCTGCTCGACTACTACGATGAGTCGCGCGGCATCAGCGCCATGATGCGGACCACGGGCTACTCGCTGTCCATCACCGGCCAGATGCAGGCGAACGGAGAGGTGCAGCCGGGCGTCTACACTCCCGACGAGTGCATACCGGCTGCGAAGTACATCTCGGAGCTGGCGAAGCGCGGCGTGATGATCAAGCCGATCTAATGCAGCAACCATCGGCGCACGTTGGCGACTCCGTCGCCAGCGTCGCGACGCCGGCACTCGTCATCGACCTCGATGCGATGGATCGCAATCTCCAGGCGATGGCGGCGTTTGCGCGGTCGTGTGGCATTCGCCTGCGGCCGCACGCGAAGATGCACAAGAGTGCGGCGATCGCGAAGGCGCAGATGGCCGCCGGAGCGGTGGGTGTCTGCGTGCAAAAGCTCAGCGAGGCCGAGGTGCTGGCCGATGACGGGGTCACCGACATCTACATCAGCAACGAGGTGATCGACGCTGCGAAACTGACGCGCGTGGCTGCGCTGGCAAAGCGCATCCAGCTCGCCATTGCGGTCGATTCGACGCTTGGCGTCGATCGCCTCTCGGAAGCGTGCAAGGCTGTCGGCAGCACGCCCAATGTGTTCGTGGAGATCGACGTGGGGCAGGGACGCTGCGGCGTCTCCGGGGCGGAAGCCGGCGCCCTCGCAGCGCACGTGATCGCGCGCGGGCTGCGCTTCGCGGGGCTGCAGGCGTATCAGGGCGGTGCGCAGCACGTCTCCACGTCCGCGGATCGCGCGGGCGCAGTGCATCGCGCGGAGTCTGTGGCGCGGGCCGCGCTGGCCAGCCTCGCTGCCGCTGCGATCGCGTGCCCGCTCGTCACCGGCGGCGGGACCGGTACGTTCGTGTTCGAGGCGGCGAGCGGCTCGTGGGGCGAGCTGCAGGCCGGCAGCTATCTGTTCATGGACGGCGAGTATGCCGACATCGAACCGGCGGCGGGCACGCCGCGCTTCGAGCACGCGCTCTTCATCAAATCACAGGTGATGAGCCGCAGCGCATCGCACGTGGTGGTCGACGCGGGCATCAAGGCCTACGCGATCGACGCGGGACTTCCGCGCGCATGGGGGCGCGAGCTCGAGATGATCAACTTCGGCGACGAGCACGGCGTGCTGAAGTCGAGCGAGCAGTGGCGCGGACGCGGATCTCCCTCAGCTCGGCGAGACTGTGTGGCTCGTGCCGGGACACTGCGACCCGACGGTCAACCTGCACGACTGGTACGTCGGAGTGCGCGGTGGGCTGGAACGCGGCGTGGTCGAGGCGCTGTGGCCGGTCGACACACGGGGCTGCATGATCTGATCGTCAGCCGATCGCGCTACCGATTGAACGAGGCCAGTGTCGCGCCCATCGCGTCAATCGTCGATTTCGCGTTCCAACGATCCACGCCGTTGTAGATGAAGGCGAACGCGAGCTGTTCGCCGTTTTTCGCGGTGACGTAGCCGCCGAGCGGAGATGACGCTGTTCGTCGTGCCGGTCTTGGCGTGGAGATTTCCCTGCGCCGGCGTCGCGCGCATTCGGTGGCGCAGCAGCTCGGACTGTCCAGCGATCGGGAGCGACGTGTGGAAGGCCTCCTTCCACGGTGCGTTGTTGGCGTACGAGAGCAGCTGCACGAGCGCGCGCGGCGTGATCTTGTCGAGCACGGAGAGGCCGCTGCCATCTGCGGCGAACACTGCGCCCGGCGCGGCACCGACCTTCGCCGTCATGAAGTTCTGCAGCAGCTTGTTCGCGGATTCCACTGAGCCGACAGTGCCAGGCGATGCGTTGCGTCCCGCATCGCGGAACAGCAGCTCGGCGTAGTGATTGATGCTCTCCCCGTTCATTACGTCGAGCATCTGCGCGATCGACGGTGATTGCAGCCCCGTGATCTTGACGGCGCTCGAGGGCGTCGCGGCGAACGTCGTCGCGCCATCAATGGTGATCCCGTGCGCCTGCAGCGCGCGCCGGAAGGCGCCTGCGCAGAACGCGGTAGGATCTTCGACTACGAGCTGGTATGCGCGCTCACCCGCGTGCGCGCCGATCGTCCCCTTCACCTCGATGACGCCGGCGGAGTTGGTGTGCGCGGAGATGCGAGCGCCGCTCCCGGCGACGGTGCGCACGGTGTTGGTGACGGGAAGCGTGGTCGCGGGATCGAGCGTGACCACCGTGCCGGCCTTTCCAGCTGCCGGCTTCACGCGCGATGATCACGAGATTCTCGTTGAGCGAAAGCGCGGAGATGCGCGCGGCGTATCCCGACTGTAGATACCGCGTCTGCCATCCCTCGGGGATGCGCTGCGTGTCGAACGCGCTGGCATCGGCGATGAGCGTTCCGGATACGCGCTTCACGCCCGCATTCGCGACGAGCTGTGCGAGCGCATCCATCGCGCCGCCGCTGCCGGTGATGAAGCGCTTCGACAGCGCGGGATCGCCGTCGCCGCGAAGGACGATGTTGCCGTGCAGCACTCCATCGGTTCCGAGGGTGCCGTCGCGCAGAACGTCTGTGCTGAACTGATGATTTGCGCCGAACTGGTCGAGCGCGAGCGCGCTCGTGAACAGCTTCATGTTCGACGCAGGCTGCAGCGCCTCGTCGGGGTTCACGGAGTAGAGCGTGTCGTTGCGCGAGAGCGAAAGCACGACCACTCCCCACGTGCCGTTGCGCACGCGCGCCTGCATCAGCTGATGCAGATCGCTCACCAGCTCGAGCTCACTTTCGGGGCGCTCGAAATGGATGGCGCTGATCGCGCGCGTTTCGCGGCGTGCCCTGCGGCGGGGCCGGTGCTTGGTGTCGTCGGCCGGCTGGCGGACCGACGGCGCCGCGACTTTCCGCTGAGCCGCCTGGGTGTTCACCGGAGAAGCGAGCACAGCAATGAGCGACAGTGCCGCTGCCGCATGCGCGAGAGCCACGGGGGTGAATCGCGACCGGAATTTCAATGACAAGTGCAACGCCTGCATGGTGTTAAGAGTACAAAGCGAGCTCGAGCCGGAAGGCGCTGGAAGCTCTCGCATGACGTCGCGCACGTCAACCCTTTCACAACGAATCGGGAGGCGCTCCGTCACATTTTGGTTCGTCTCACCTGACGTTCGATACCCTCAGACTTTGACGATGATTCCCCGCCGGTGCATGAGGTGCAGCACCGCGTAGAAGACGGCCACGTAGATCAGTGCAAAGAGAAGGCTCGCATCGCGCGGGTCAGCGAACAGTGGGGCGAGCAGCGAGTCGTAGATCGCGCTCTGCACGGAGCACGAGCGCGCCATTTCGGGGCACCTTGATCAGCGTGTAGAGGAAGCGCGAGAGCAAGCCTGAGGCAACGAAGGCGACGATCGGATTGAGTCCCGAACGGAATGAACGGCTTGGTCCAGCCGCGCCAGCCGCGTACGTCCACGAGCCACGCGCAGGTCGCGATCGCAACGCACGCCATTCCCGCGGTGAACACGACGTAGGAGCTGGTCCACAGATTCTTCCCAATGGGAAAGGACCACGCCCACACGAGCCCCGCCATCATCCCGAGCGAGCCCAGCGGCGAAGAGCCCCGTTAGCCGCTCCTGCAGCGGACGCTGGCTCGGCGATCCATCGGCCGGCGAGCACGCCGAGGATGACGGTGGCTGTGGCGGGGATGCTCGAGAGAATTCCCTCGGGGTCCCAGATGCCGCCGCCACCGATCCACATGTGGCGCGGACCGATGATCGTGCGATCGAGCGTACGCCGCGAGCGATGCGCCCGGATCGGAGAGGAGCAGCGCGCCCATGCCGCGCCCCGGAACGGGAATGAGCGTGAGCGCGAGCCAGTAGCCGATGAGCAGCACCACCGCGATCCAGATCTGCTGCCGGACGGATCGTGCGCAACGTGAGGAGCGCGCCGAGCAGATAGCACACGCCAATGCGCTGCAGCACGCCGGTGAAGCGCCAGTGCGAGGCATCGAGCGGAGTGGTGGTGGAATCGAAGACCGCGCCGCCCGGCAGATGGACGAAGAACTGGTGATACGGAAAGCCGGTCATCAGCAGGCCGAGCGCGATGATCGTGAGCGCGCGTCGCGCGGTCTGGCGGATGATCGTGCCGTCGCTCTCGCCGCGCGCGCGACGCGCCTCGCGCGAGAGATGCGTGGTGACGCCGACGATGAAGAGAAAGAAGGGGAAGATCAGATCGGTGGGCGTCCAGCCGAACCACGGCGCGTGCTCGAGCGGCTCGTAGATCGAAGCCCAGCTCCCCGGATTGTTCACGAGGAGCATGCCGGCGACGGTGATCCCCCGAAACACGTCGAGCGACAGCAGTCGCTCGCGCGCGGGGGACCCCGCTACCGCTGCGCCATCAGAAGTTGATCTTGAGATGGCCGAAGAGGAAGAGCAATCCGACGATCGTGAAGCACCGCGAGGGTGAGCGGTCCAACGAACAGCGCGCGGAAGAGCTTCGCGTCGTACTTGAGATGCATGTAGAACATGACGACGATCGTGAACTTGACCGCCGACAGAATCGAGCAGCGTGGGGACGAACAGCTTCGTCGCGGTGAACGACGGGATGTAGTAGATCCACACCTCGAGCGCCGGTGATCAGCGTCAGGATGAGCGCGACCCACTTGTAGGTGCCCCAGTCCGGATGCGTGTGCTCGTGCGGCGGATGCGTTGCCCTGCGCGTCGTGCGGCAGCGTCGGGTGTCGAGATGATCGGCGGCCATCGGAGTCCCCGGTTACTTGATGAGGTAGACGAGCGTGAAGATCGCGATCCAGACGACGTCGACGAAGTGCCAGTACAGCGCGCACACGTCCACGTTGATCGCCTCGTCCGGCGCGAGCCCGCGCTTGATGTCGATGAAGAGGAGCGTCAGCAGCCAGATCACGCCGGCGGTGACGTGCGCGCCGTGGAAGCCGGTGAGCATGAAGAACGACGAGCCGAAGAGATTGGTGTGGATCGTGAGCCCTTCGTGCACGAACGACGTGAACTCGTACGCCTGGAAGCCGAGGAACGTCGCGCCGAGCATCGCCGTGCGTCGGCGAGCCAGATCTTCGACGACTTCGCGATCGCCGCGCACGACGGCCGAGTGCGCGAGCACCATGGCGAGCGAGGACATGAGCAGCACGAAGGTCGAGACCGACGTGACCGGGATGTTCAGAATCGCCTTGAACACGTGCCCCGTCGCGGGATCCTTCCAGACATCGTGCGGGAACGGCCCGACCGGCGAGCGCCCGCGATAGATCAGGTACGTCGAGATCAGCGACGCGAAGAAGAAGCATTCCGAGCCGATGAATGCCCAGATCGCGATCTTCGTGTTGTTGAGCCCCGTGCTCGTGGGCGGATGTTCTCCGCCCGCGTGGGCATCGTGTGTGTCGATAGCGGCGGTAGCCAAAGCGTTCTCCGAGAAGCAGCAGGCTTGTCGCGTGGAGCTAGCGTGCGGCTGTCAGTGGTGCTCGGGCTCGAGCGGCGTGAGGAGCCAGCTGTACAGCGACAGCGACGAACAGCGCGGCCGCCGAGGAACATGATCGGAAGATTCTTGTGCACGATCAGCCCGATGAACACGCAGCCGAGCAAGAGCGCCGCGAGGAGCGGCTTGACCGTGGGCGTCGGCATCATGATGCCGAGCTCGCTTGGCGGTCGGGTGCGCGTTTGGCGCGTTGAGCATCGTGATCGGCAGACGCTGGCGCGTGCCCCGCTCTGTGCCCGGCCATCTTCACGTCCATCGTCTTCTCGTCCTCGCGGATCGTGCGGCACCTCGGCTCGTGAGCTGCGGCGACTTGCGATCCCAGAGCGGATAGCGCGACGTGACCTTCGGGATCGTCGCGAAGTTGTAGTCCGGCGGCGGCGACGGAATCGTCCACTCGAGCGTCGCGCCGCCCCACGGATCGTTGCCCGCGAGCGCGCCGCTGGCGCATGCTCGTGAACCAGTTGTACACGAAGAAGAGCGTTCCGACCAGCGAGAATCGCAGCGCCGATCGACGCGAGGTGGTTGTTGAGCTCCCACCCCTGTCCTGCGTCGTAGCGTCGAGATGCGGCGCGGCATGCCATCGAGCCCGAGGAAGTGCATCGGGAAGAAGGTCAGGTTCATGCCGATCGCGCGTGAGCCAGAAGTGCCAGCTTGCCGAGCTTCTCGCTCATCAGGCGGCCGGTGATCTTCGGATAGTAGAAGTAGAGGCCGGCGAAGAGCCCCATCATCGAGCCGCCGAAGAGCACGTAGTGGAAGTGCGCGACGATGAAGTAGCTGTCCGTCTGCTGCAGATCCGACGGCGGCGACGAGTGCATGACGCCCGAGATTCCGCCGATCGTGAAGAGTGCGACGAGGCCGATCGCGAACATCATGGCGGTCGTGAAGCGCAGCGAGCCGCCCCACATGGTGCCGAGCCAGTTGAAGATCTTCACGCCGGTCGGAATCGCGATGAGCATCGTCGTGAGGCTGAAGAACGAGTCGGCGATCGGACCCATGCCCACGGCGAACATGTGGTGCGCCCATACGCCGAAGCCGAGGAAGGCGATCAGGATGCCCGAGTAGACCATGACGGGATATCCGAACAGCGGCTTCCGCGAGAACACCGGCAGCACTTCGGACACGAGGCCGAACGCCGGAAGGATCAGGATGTAGACCTCCGGATGGCCGAACAGCCAGAAGAGATGCTGCCAGAGCAGCGGGTCTGCGCCAGCCTGAACCTCGTAGAAGTTCGTGCCGAAGAAGCGGTCGAGCATGGAGGAAGATCAGCGCGACCGTGATGACCGGGAACGCGAGGATGATCAGGAACTGCGTGATGAACGCCATCCACGAGAAGATCGGCATGCGCATGAAGTGCATGCCGGGGGCGCGCATGTTGATGATCGTCGTGATGAAGTTGAAGCCGGCGGCCAGCGACGAGACGCCGAGGATCTGCAGGCCGAGCACCCAGAAGTCGATGTTGAGTCCCGGCGAGTACGGGCGCGTGGTGAGCGGTGCGTAGCCGAACCAGCCGCCGTTCGGCGCCGCGTGCAGGAACCACGACGAGTTCAGAAAGAGTCCGCCGAACAGAAACACCCAGTAGCTGAAGGCGTTCAGGCGCGGGAAGGCGACGTCGCGCGCGCCGATCTGCAGCGGAATCAGGAAGTTGAAGAATGCCGCGGACAGCGGCATGACGACGAGGAAGATCATCGTCGTGCCGTGCATCGTGAACAGCTCGTTGTACGTCTGCGCGCTGACGAGGTGTTCGTTCGGATCGAAGAGCTGCGCGCGGATGATCGCAGCCTCGATTCCGCCCACGAGGAACCAGAGCACGGACGTGTAGAGGTAGAGCTGGCCGATGCGCTTGTGGTCGGTCGTCGCGAGCCAGCTCCACAGGCCGGACTCGTATCTGGGAACCGGCTCTCTGCGAGGAGTTGCCGGGAGTGTGACTGTCGTAGCCATGTCGCCGATCTCCGATTACTTCAGTGACGAGATGTACGCGGCAAGATCCGCGATTTGCTGGTCGGTGTAGACGCCTGGCGTGTCGCCCTTTTCAGCCTTGCCGAAGAGCGGCATCAAACTTCCCGGCTTCATTGCCGGTGCATTCTTGATCCAGAGACGCAGATAGTTGATCTCGTTGGGATAGATGCCACCGGCGATCGATGTGCGGCTGCCCACGTGCGTCAGGTTCGGACCGATGATTCCCGCGGCAGTCGGAACGCCTCGCACCGTGTGGCACGCGATGCACGGGGCGGTCTTGAAGAGCGTAGCACCGCGCGTCACGTCGCCCGTCACGGATGGATCGAACGTGAGCCCCTCGGGCGTCTTCGTGCGCGGGATGAGCCAGCGCGGGATCTGCGAGCGAGGGAAGGTGGAGGACGCCGTGTCCGAGACGTTGAGCACCGGCGTTGGCGACGGCGGCGGTGCCTGCGCGTTGCCGAGCGTCGTGGTGCCCTTGGCTGCACCGGCGCTGCTCGCGGTGGCCGGACCGGGCCTCACGCTGTCGCCGCTGCTCGCGATCGCCGGAGCCGCAGGCGCGCTGCCCACCGCGTTCGTCTTCTGATGCGCGACCCACGCCTGGAACTGTGCCGGCGGTACCGTGAACACCTTGAAGCGCATGTACGCGTGCGACGCCCCGCAGAACTCGGCGCAGAAGCCGTTCCAGGCAAACGCCGAGTCCGGCGTGTACCAGAGATAGTTGATGTGATTCGAGATCAGGTCGCGCTTGCCATTCAGCTGCGGAGCCCAGAACGAGTGGAGCACATCCTTCGTCGTGAGCGCGAAGTTCACGGTGCGGCCAACGGGGAGATAGAGCTCGTTCGCCGTGACGACTCCGTACTGCGGATAGCGGAACTCCCACCACCACTGGTGTCCGACGACCTCCACCTGGAGCGCATTCGGCGGCGCCTTCGCCTGCGTCGCGAAGATCGTCCTGATCGTTGGGACGGCGATGAACGCGAGGATGACCGCGGGAATCAGCGTCCAGCCGATTTCCAGCGTCGAGTTGCCGTGAAACTGCTTCGCCTCACGGTTTCCATCCCGGTCGCGGAACTTGAGCAGAATGTAGAGCAGCAGCGACTCGACCAGAATGAACACGACAATGCCCATGTAGATCAGCTTGCGCGTGAGCAGATCCACCGAGTGCCCGAAGTCCGAGTGGGCCCCGAAGATCGTATCTGGAGCGTAGCGGTTGCATGCCGAAAGTCCGGCGGCGAGAAGCAGCGCGAGTGCTGGCGTCAGCCAGCGCATGCGGAGAGCACGGGTCATCCCGAATCCTTGCGTATGTCTATGGGATGTATAGGGGCGGGCGCCGGGAGAGCGCACCCTGGTGAGCGACGGAGTGAAGGTATGCCGAAGAAGGGCACAATTCAAGCAAACGAGTGACTGCAAACAACGCGCGAAACAGCGTCGATTCTCGGAAAATTTCGAGCCATTTCCTGCGAACGATCCCAGTCATTCCACGAGCTCGAGTCGCGGATTCGCGATGGCTCGCCGACCGGCCTTCGACTCGGGACGGCCGTTCACCGAAACGATGTCTGCCGTGAAATCGAATCGCCCGGAGAAAAGCGATGACCCGATGCCGTACGAATCCACGGGGACACCGGCCTCTTCGAAAGCGCGAATCTTCTCGACGGTGAATCCACCAGACACCACGATCTGCACCTCTGGAAATCCGGCGTCGTCGAGTGCCCGTCGCACGTTCCACACCAGCTGAGGGTTCACCCCCGTGGGTCGGAAGGTCCCCATCTGCGGGATGATCGACTGGTCGACGAGATTCTCTGATGTGTCGAGCCGAACCGCCCAGAGGCGCCCATCCATTGCGCGTGCAACGTCGAGGCTGGTGCGCACGCAATCGTTGTCGTAATCGACGAGCGTGATGATCTGCACCGACGGATCGATGTACTCGGCGAATTTCTGCGTCGCGAGCACCGTGTTGCCATCGTAGGCGGCGATGAGCGCATGGGGCACCGTCCCGATCCCCTTCGAGCCCCACCAGCTCGCCTGCGCATCCGTGGAGACGCCGATGGCGCCCGCGATGTGCGCCGCGTAGCCATCGCCCGTCTGCACGAGCCAGTGATCGTGACGCGCGGGGAAGAACATCACCGTCTTGGGATGCGCCGCGTCGACGACGAGCCGCGTGTTGGTGCCGACGCGCGTGCGCCGTGCGAGAACGCCCAGATAGAGTGTCTCGAGGTGCGCGAACGCCTCGTAGGGACCCTCGATGGTCATCACCGTTTCCCACGGCTCGATCGGCTCTCCGTCGTAGAGCGCGCGAATCGTGAGCGCACTCCAGTCATCGGAGCAGAGCTTGAGGATGGCGATCGCCTCGTCCATGCCGCCCAGGTATCCCTGCGACTTGCCGAACACCTGCATCGTGACGCGCGCGGTGTGGTGATCCGCGAGCAGAATCTCGCGCGCGCGAACGAAATACTTGTCGGAGTAGTAGCCCTCCCGCATCCGCTCGACGGGAAGATGAAAGACCGACGGATCGAGGCGAGTGCGACGAGGCGAGGGCATTGGGATGGAAGCTATTCCGGGTCGCTCACTGGCGGCAACGGGCGCGGCAGGGGTATTCTGCGTTCGATGCCCATCTTCGAAGCGCATCTCATCTGTTGCGCGCTGGTCGTGATCGATCTGGTCACGCGAGCGGTGCGCTTCCAGTGGTTGCTCCGCGGACTTCGTGTCCCCGTTTCGTTCCGCAACGCGTTCGTGATGACCACAGTGGCCGACGCGGCCGCTGCGGTAACACCGAATCGCATCGGTGCTGAGCCCGCGCGACTTGCGGCGGCGGCGTTCGCGGACGTGCCCGTGACGGCGGCGTTCGTGGCGATTGTGTACGAGCTGATGGTGACCGCGCCGGTGACGGCGGCGGCTGCCGGGTGGCTCGCCCTCATCTACGCGCCTCGGTGGTGGCACAACGCGCGGCCGCTGCTCGCGGCGACCGCACATCGCACGTGGCCGGTGATCGTGGTGCTCGTGGTCGCGGGGAGCGTCGCGTGGTTCTTTCTCAGGCGCGCCATGCCCAAGACCTCGCACATCGTGCGCCGGAATACGCGTCGCGCGTGGGCGTATGCGCGGCGCATGCCCGCGTGGCCGCTGCTCGCGAGCGTTCCCTTAACGCTTCTGGGGCTCGCAGCGCGGGTGGCGATCCTGCCGGTGCTCGCGCTCACGCTCCCGTTTCCGCCTCCCATGGGGCCTCTCACCTTCGGGTCCTTCGCGCTCCTGTACGCGCAAATCCTGGTGCCCACGCCTTCGGGGGCAGGGGTGATCGATATCGGGTTCGTGGGCGGCGCGGTAGGAAATCTCGGCGAGCGTCACCAGCACCTGCTGCATCTGTGGCGCTTCTACACCACGTACGCGGTGGTCGCGATCGGTGCGATCGTCGCCCTGCGCGTGTATCGAGTTGCGGCCGTGGAGGCGCTCTACCGGTGGCGAGCGCGCAGGAACGAGGTTAACGCGAAATAATAGCAGATCGGTCATATGTCCTGAAAGACCGATATTTCGTATCGCTGCATACATCCCGTGCGTCACTCATGCGAGAGCAGGCGTTTCTGTCCTGCGCTTTCCGTGCACGCCCGTGCACGCGTTCTCCATGTCAAAGAGGTTGTATGCGCAGTATCATGGTCGCCGGAGCAATCCTGGCGCTCGTTTCTTCGCCGCTGTCCGCCCAGAGCGTGGATTCCTCGGGCCATTGGGAGCTTGGACTGTATCCAACGGGGCGCAAACTCACCTACGATCTCGCCGCGAAGCACGAGTGGGGTGGCGGCGGAACGCTCGGAGTCGGTTATCGGTTCTCGCGCGTGATCTCGCTGAACGCCGAGCTCGTTGGGGCGTGGATTCCCCAGCTCAACACCGTCTCGCAGGGGCAGGTGAACGAGCTGCTCCCGACGCTGGCGCTGCAGCTGCAGCTTCCCGGCAACAGCTTTCGCCCGTACGTGGTGCTCGGCGGCGGTCACGAGAGCTTCCACTTCGCCGCACCCGTGGTGCCGGGCACGCACAACCTCAAGTACTGGACGGGGCACACAGGCGTTGGCTTCCGGCTCAAGCTCGCCAATTGGGCGGCGCTGCGCACCGAGGCAAATGCGCAGGTGAGCGGGCATCGGCCGTCGTGGGGCGCGTTCTCGGGCGTCTCGTTCTATCCGGGCGCTCGCAAGTCCGCACCAACCGTCGTTGCCTCAGCGCCGGTGATGCAGCACGACACGGTCACCGTTCGCGAGCGGGTGGTGGACACACTCGTGAGAGTGGACACGCTTCAGGTGAACACCCGCACGCAGGTCACCACGCGCGACACCGTGACCAAGACCGTCAAGGGGCGCGACGTCATTCTCGTGCTACGAGATGCGAACTTCGACGTTGGCAAGTCGGTCCTTCGGCCGGCGGCTCGCGTGACGCTCGACTCACTCGCGCGTGAGCTCAACGCTCCCGCGGCGCACTCGCTGAACATCAGTATCACCGGCTACACGGACAGCGTGGGCAGCGAAGCATTCAATCTGAAGCTCGGGATGGCCCGCGCGACAAGCGTGAAGAGCTACCTGGCGAGCAAGGGCGTGGATGCGTCACGCATGACGACGGACAGCAAGGGCAAGGCTGATCCGATCGCGTCCAACTCGACTGCGGACGGTCGCCAGCAGAACCGGCGAGTGGTCATAGGAAAACAGGAGCAATAGCAGCTCCTGGCTGTGCTCGAGCGGCGCGTGCGAGATCTTCGCACGCGCCGCTTTCGCTTTGCCGTACCTCACGCTCCGACGCTAGCTTTTCCTGCATTGCGACGGAGTGGATGAGATGAAGCAGCCGGTGATCTTCTGGGATGTGGACACGCAGCACGACTTCATGGATCCCGATGGCAAGCTGTACGTGAAGGGTGCTGAGCTCATCGAGCCCAAGCTGCAGCAGCTGACGAGCTACGCGCACGAGCACGGAATCCGCATCGTCGCATCGTCCGACGATCACGAGCTCGAGCACGCCGAGATTTCGGCGACTCCCGATTTCCGCGAGACCTTCCCGCCGCACTGCATGCACGGCACCACGGGCGCGGAGAAGATTCCGGAGACGCAGCTCCGCGCGGCAATGATCATCGAGCCGGAGCCGGTCGGGCACGAGACGCTCGTGCGCCGGCTTTCGGCGCACGACGGGGATGTGCTGCTTCGCAAGCATCGCTTCGATGTATTCACGAATCCGAATACGGCCAGCGTAATCGAGGCGTGGGATCCGACTGAGATCGTCGTGTACGGCGTCACGCTCGACTACTGCGTGCGCTATGCGATCGACGGGATGATCGAGCTCGGCGTGCCCACGATTCATCTCGTGCTCGACGCGACGAAGCCGATCGTGCCCGAGGCCGTGGATACGCTGGTGGCAAAGTGGAAGGAGCAGGATGTGCGGATCGTGTCCACCGACGACGTGGTGTGCGGCAGGATCGTGTAGGCGCGCGCTTCTTCATCCCCGGGCCCACGGCGGTGCGCCCGGCGATCCTGCGAACGATGTCGCGACCGATGATCGCGCACCGGAGTCCGGAGATGCGCGCACTCCTCGCGCGAGTCTACGCCGGGCTTCCGGCCATTTTCGGCACCACGCGGCCCGTGTACGTCGCCTCGGGTGCCGCGACCGCGATGATGGAGTCCGCAATCCGCTGCGGCGCGCGGAGCCGGGTGCTCTCGCTCGTGTCAGGCGCGTTCGGCGAGCGATTTGCGCGCATCGCGGAGGCGTGCGGGCGGAGCGTGACGCGCGTCGTGGCTCCGCCGGGTGACACCGTGGGCGCGGAGGAGCTGGCGGATGCACTCGAGCACGGCGCGTACGACGCCGTGACGGCGGTGCACGTGGAGACATCGACCGGCGCGATGGCGGATATCGCGGCATACGGACGCGTGATCGCGGCGCGCGACGACGTGCTGCTGCTCGTGGATGCGGTGTCGTCGGTGGGTGGCGTGGAGGTGGAGATGGACGACGCACACGTCGACATCGCGCTCTCGGCCTCGCAGAAGGCGCTCGCGCTGCCGCCCGGGCTGTCGTTCATCGCGTGTTCCCCGCGCGCAATGGAGCGGGCGCGCGCCCTGGCCGATCGCGGGATCTATCTCGATGTCGCACGGATGGACGAGTACTGGCAGAAGGGGGAGACGGCGGGCACGCCTGCGATCCCGCAGCTCTACGCGCTCGATGGGCAGCTCGAGGCAATCGGGCGCGAGGGGTTGGCGAAACGCTACGCGCGGCACCGCGCGATGGCAGCCGCCGTGCATGCATGGGCACGGGAGGCGCGCACGCACGAGCGCGGCGTTGGGCTACTCGCGCGTGAGGGCGTGCGCGCGCCCACGGTCTCCTGTCTCACCGTGCGCGGCGACGCTGCGGCCCTGGGCGCGCGCATGCGCGAGCGGGGCTTCGAGCTCGGCGCCGGGTACGCGGAGCTGGGGGCGAGCACCGTACGAATTGGACACATGGGCGATCACACGGTGCGCGACGTGACGCGGCTGCTCGAGGCGCTGGACGATGCGCTGGACGACGGAAAAGCTTGAGCTTGGAGCACGCATCGCCGTAGCTTCGCTCAGCCCTTCAGCCGGACTCCCCATGTTTCGACGCACGCCGATGCTCGCCGCACTCTTGCTGCTCTTCGCGCACTCCGCAGGCGCGCAATCCGAGCCGCGCGCCCGTGATCTCGGCGTGCCGTTCGAGGGCACACCCGGGCGATACAACGCGATCACCGATGTTGCCGGCGTCGAGGTCGGCGAGGTGACGCTGATCAGTGGCAGCGGGAAGCGGGTGGTTGGGGACGGGCCGGTGCGGACGGGCGTCACCGCGATCCTTCCGCGCGGGCACACGCGCGGCGACACGGTGTTCGCGGGCTGGTTCACGCTGAACGGCAATGGCGAGATGACCGGCACCACGTGGGTGGAGGAATCCGGGATGCTCGAGGGGCCGGTGCTCATCACCAACACCTTCAGCGTAGGCACGGTGCGCGACGCGACGCTCCAGTGGTCGATCACCAACGGTCGCACCTACGACTACGAGCTCCCGGTGGTCGGAGAGACGCTGGACAACTCCCTCAACGATGTTGCGGGCTTCCACGTGAAGAAGGAGCACGTGTTCGCGGCGCTCGATGGCGCACGCGGCGGACCCGTGCCGGAGGGAAACGTCGGCGGCGGCACCGGGATGATCTGCTCGGAGTTCAAGGGTGGCACCGGCACGGCGTCGCGGAAGCTTCCTGCAGCGAACGGCGGCTACACCGTGGGCGTGCTCGTGCAGTGCAACTACGGCATGCGGAAGCTGCTGCGCATCGCCGGCACACCGGTGGGCCAGGATATTCCCGATCTGCTGCCGTGCTACGCCACCCGCGACTCGCTTCCGCGCGGCGAGCGGTGGGGGCGATGTGACAGTCCGCACGGTGCGACGAAGGATGAGGGCTCGATCATCATCGTCGTGGCGACCGACGCGCCACTCTTGCCGCACCAGCTCAAGCGGATCGCGAAGCGCGCCTCGCTCGGCATTGGACGGAACGGAGGGATCGGCGCCAACACGTCGGGAGACATCTTCATCGCGTTCTCGACGGCGAATGCGAACATCAAGCCGGACTCCGTATCGACCGTATCGATGCTCTCGAACGATCTGATCTCACCACTCTTCGAGGCGACTGCGCAGGCCGTGGAAGAGGCGATCGTGAACGCGCTCGTTGCCGCGCGCACGATGGAGGGAGCGGACAATCTGCGGGTCACGGCACTTCCACACGACCGCCTGCGCGCTGTGCTCGCGAAGTACAATCGCCTCGCGAAGCCCTAGCGCGCTCCGCTAGCGCACGTCGGCGCGATCACCGAGGTATTCGACCAACAGTTCGCGAACATGCTCCAATCGCTCTGGCCACTGGATGGCGCGCTTCGGCAGGTAGAATGACGACTTGCGTGTCATGAACAGCAGAAACTCGTTCGTCTCGCGCACAACGATCAGCTTGGCCCAGTTCAGCTCGACGTGGAAGCTGGCGCCGTCAATGCGCAGCCCCGCCGCGTCGAGTGTGTAGACGCGCTCCTGCTGGGTGCTCGGGTCGTCGTCGAGCTGGCGCTTGACCGCGCGCCTCATCGCAAGCGTGCGCGTCGCAGCGTAGAGAGCAACGGCAACGAGCGGAACGCCGAACGCCCAGAGATATGCGATCGGCGGGTGGTGAATCTCGCGCCACCGCCGCGCGATGACGGCGATGCTCGCGAGCGCGTAGATGCTCAGCGCGATGATCCTGAGCTCGCGCCAAATGCGTCGCTCCTGCTGCCCGTGCTCGCGCCGCAGGCCGCGGATGGCCCGATAGTGTTCATCCGCCTGAACCCGCCAGCGCAAAATCGACGATGGACGCGGCATGCGCTCAGCCCTGGCTCACGCGAAAAGCCGACACACGCGCCTGGAGGGCCTGCGATGCGCCGGCGAGTGCCGCAGACGCGGCGGCGATCTCCTGCGCACCGGCGCTCTGCTGCTGCGAGCCTGCCGCCACCTGCTGCATCGCGGACGCGAAGGACTCGGTTCCGCGGGCCAGCTCGGCCAGCCGCGCGTTGTTTCCTGCGAGCAGCGTTCCGGATTCTGCCGCTGCGTCGCCGATAGAGCGCAGCCAGACGACGCTCTCCTCGAGCGCATGCTCGATTCCCGCGAAGGAGCCGTGCGCCTCGCGCTGCGCATGTTGTACGGTGCCGAGCGTGGCGACTGTCTCGCGGCTGCTCTCGCGCGCCTGCTCCACGCGCTCGAGCACGAGCGCCACGGCCGTCTCCGCCCGCTCCGCTGCTTCCGAGGCGGTGGTCGCGAGGGCGCGCAGCTCCGACGCCACGACGGCGAATCCCTCGCCGTGCTCGCCCGCACGCGCGGCCTCCATCGAGGCGTTGAGCGAGAGGAGCTTCGTGCGCCGTGCGATGCGTCGCACGAGGGTCACGAACGATTCGATCTCGTGTGCCGCGTGGCTCACCGCTTCCGCGGATGACGCGCTGGACTCTGCGACCGCAGCCAGCGCGCTCACCGCGCTCGTGCTCGCGTCGAGGCGCTCTCGGCTGCTTCGCGCCAGCGTCGTGAGCGAGTCGTTGCGCGCGACACCGTCGCGTGCGCCGGCATCGAGTCGCGCGGACACGGTCAGGAGCCGCTTGGAGTCCGCAGCGGTGAGGGTGATCGCCGAGGACATGCGCGAAGCCTCCTGGCTGAGCTCTCCCGCAGTGCGCGCGAACTCCGAGGCGGTGGCGGACATCTGCTCGGTGCCCGCCGTGATCTGCGCGGACATCGTCGCCGTCTCATCGGAGGCGGCGCGCATCGCGTGCACGAGGCGGCGCAGCGCACCGATCATCTCGTCGAGCGCGCGGTGCAGGCGGTGCACCTGCTCGCCATCGACCGAAGCGTCGAAGGCGACGGTGAGATCCCCGGCAGCCGCACGCTCGGCGGTGCTCGCGAGAGCCGTGACCGGCTCCGAAACGCGTCGTGCGACGAGCGCCGCAACGAACAAATTCGTGAGCAGGATGATCGCCACGAGCGCCGCGCTGGCCTCGAGGATGTCACGGTGCGCGTTCGCCAAGAGCGTCGGCAGCGCAGCGAGGGCGCTGTCCGTCCACCGCCACACGGCCCCTGCGACGAGCGCGATGGCGACGAGCGCGGGCACGCTCGCGCCGAGCGCGCCGCGCCACGGTGTGTCGTGCAGCGAGGTCTCTTTCGGCTTGTCCGGCAAGTTGGGAACGCTAGATTTCATCACTGCCCCGCCGCTCCCGTGGGGAGCCGGCATCCAATTCCACAACACCGTGTCTACTTCGCATCCCGTCCCCGACGAGGGGGCTAGCTACGACCCGATCGCACTCGAGCTCCAATGGCAGCGCCGCTGGCAGGAGCGACGCACCAACGAGCCCGATCTGAAGGCGGCGGCGTCCCCGTTCTATCAGCTGATGATGTTCCCGTACCCGTCAGCCGAAGGGCTGCACGTCGGGAACCTCTTCGCGTTCACAGGCGCCGATATTCATGGACGATTTCAGCGCCTGCAGGGGAACACCGTGTTCGAGCCGATCGGCTTCGACGCCTTCGGCATCCACTCGGAGAACTACGCGCTGAAGGTCGGCGGGCACCCGATGCGGCTCATCCCGCAGAACATCGAGAACTTCCGGCGCCAGCTGCGTCGCGTGGGGCTCATGGTCGACTGGAAGCACGAGCTGTCCACCACGGATCCGAGCTACTACAAGTGGACGCAGTGGATCTTCCTGCAGCTCTTCAAGCGGGGGCTGGCCTACAAGAAGAAGGCGGCGGTCAACTGGTGCCCGAACGACAAGACGGTGCTGGCGAACGAGCAGGTCGAGAATGGCCTCTGCGAGCGCTGCGGCGCCCAGGTCGAGCAGCGGCTGCTCGAGCAGTGGTTCTTCCGCATCACGGACTACGCGGAGCGGCTGCTGCACAATCTCGAGTGGATCGACTGGTCCGAGTCGACCAAGAGCGCGCAGCGCAACTGGCTCGGCCGCTCCGAGGGGGCGGAGATCTCGTTCGTGATCGCCGGATCTGATGCGCTGCCGGTGACAGTGTTCACGACGCGTCCCGACACGATCTTCGGCGCGACGTATCTCGTGCTCGCGCCGGAGCATCCGCAGGTGGCGTCGCTCACGACCAGCGCGCAGCGCGCGGAGGTCGAGTCGTATCGCGAGCGGACGGCGAAGCAGGATCTCGTATCGCGGAAAACGGGAGAGAGTGGCGAGAAGACGGGCGCGTTCACCGGCTCCTATGCGGTGAATCCCGCGACGAACGAGCGCATCCCGATCTGGATCGCGGACTATGTGCTGATGGAGTACGGCACAGGCGCCATCATGGCGGTGCCGGGACACGACGAGCGCGACTTCGCGTTCGCGCAGGCGTACCAGCTGCCGATCGTGCGCGTCGTGGCGCCGGATGACGCGGATGCGCGCGCGCCGCTCGCGGAGGCATACACGGGCACAGGCCGTCTCGTGAACTCCGGCGCGTTCGATGGCGTGCCGTCCACTGAGGCGAAGTCGCGCGTCACCGAGTGGCTGGTGGGACTCGCGGCGGCCAAGCCCGTCGTCAACTTCCGCCTGCACGACTGGATGCATCTCGCGGCAGCGCTACTGGGGGCCGCCGATCCCGATCATCTACTGCGACGCATGCGGCGCGCAGCCCGTGCCCGAGGATCAGCTCCCCGTGATTCTGCCGGACGTCGAGGACTTCCGCCCGGACGACACGGGCGATCTCACCCCTCGCGCGCCACGAGGAGTGGTATCGCGTCGCGTGCCCAAAGTGCGGCGAAGCCCGCGCGTGCGCGAGACGGACGTGTCGGACACCTTCCTCGACAGCGCGTGGTATTTCCTGCGCTATCCGAGCACCGATTTCGACGACGTGCCGTTCGATCCGGAGCTCACGAAGAAGTGGCTGCCGGTGCACTCCTACATTGGGGGCAACGAGCACGCGGTGCTGCACCTGCTGTACTCGCGGTTCATCACGATGGTGCTGCACGACATGGGGCACCTGAGCTTCGAGGAGCCGTTCACGCGGTTCCGCGCGCACGGGCTGATCATCCGCGAAGGCGCGAAGATGTCGAAGACGAAGGGGAACGTCGTGAATCCCGACGAGTACATCGAGCGCTGGGGCGCGGACACGTTCCGCACCTATCTCATGTTCCTCGGCCCCTTTGAGGAGGGCGGCGACTTCCGCGACGCGGGGATCTCGGGCGTGCGGCGGTTTCTCGACCGGCTCTGGAAGTCCGCGCACGATGCGCAGACCACCGGTGCGCCGGACATGGCGGTGATGCGCAAGCTGCACCAGACCATCCGCAAGGTCGGCGAAGACGTCCAGCGCCTCAGCTACAACACGGCGATCGCCGCGATGATGGAGTACATGAACGTGCTGCGTGCAGGCGAGCGCACCGCGCATCGCGACGAGGTCGTGCCGCTCGTGCAGCTCGTGGCGCCGTTCGCGCCGCACATTGCCGAGGAGCTGTGGGAGCACTTTGGCAACGAGGGAAGCGTGTTCGACTCGCGCTGGCCGAGCTATGACCAGGCGCTCGCGACGGTGGACGAGATCGAGCTCGTGGTGCAGGTGAACGGGAAGGTGCGCGGGAAGATCAACGCACCGCGCGACATCGCGCAGGACGCTGCGATCGCGCTCGCGCGGTCCGACGCGGGGATCGCGCGATTCCTCAATGGCGAGCCGAAGAAGATCATCTTCGTGCCGGGGCGACTGCTGAACATCGTGGTGTAGGGCGGAGCGACGCTACGTCGCTTTGCGCTTCGCGATCAGCAGCTTCTCGATCTGCTTCAAGTCCATCATCTCGGGCTTGGGGAAGTTGAGGCATCCCTTGCCCTCCTTCGCACCCGCGAGCTTCACGCCCGACTCGGCGACCTGCTTTCGCAGCCCGTAGATGGAGATGTAGTTTTTCTGGCTCGCGATGCCCACGGCGGCGTCGCCCCTCTTGTAGTACGGCATCCCGTACTCCATCCGCTCCTCGAAGCCCGTGAGCTGCTTCGCGCAGAGCGCGCGAAGCTTCGTCATCACCTCACGCCGCTCGGCCGGAAGCTCCTCGAGATACGCCGCGACGGTGCTCGCTTTGCTCTGCATCCGGCTACTTCGCGGCCTTCGTCACGGCGACCACGCGCTTGAGCACGCGTCCCGGCCGCGCATCGGTGGTGTGCTCGCCCGCGTACACCTCGGCGCCATTCACCCAGACGCGACGCACGCCGGTGCTCACGAGATGCGGATCCGTGGGTGTCGCGCGATCCGTGATCGTCTGCGGATCGAAGAGCACGAGGTCCGCGAAGCGACCGACAGAGATCTGGCCGCGATCCTGGATCCCGACGTCCGCCGCCGCGAGGGACGTCGCTTTCCGAATCGCTTCCTCGAGCGGCATCACGTGCTGGTCGCGCACGTAGTGGCCCATGATGCGCGTGAACGAGCCATAGCCGCGCGGGTGGCTGCCATCCAGCTCTCCATCCGTGCAGAAGTTCGCGAACGGCCATGCGAGCAGCTTGGCGACGTCGCGTTCCTCCATGCTGGTCGCAATGATCGAGTTCTCCGCGTGCGCAGTGTCACCGCCCGCGGCTGCGTCCTCGGAAGCTTTGAGCAGCTGAATCAGCGCAGTCGTGTCATCCACGCTCATGCTCCGGGCTACATCATGGAGCGACTTCCCGTTGTATTCGCGCTTCGGCCCATAGTTCGCCAGGATCAGCCCTTCCGAGGGCGCAACCTGATCGAGCGCGAACGCGGCGGACTTCCTGTTGTCGAAGTCGCGATGCGGGAAGAGCACGGACATCCCGGAGTGCCAGTAGGTGTACGGATAGATGTCCGCAGTCACCTGCACGCCGCTGGCGCGCGCGCGATCGAGCACGTGGATGAGGCTGTCGCCGAGCCCCCACGAGGCCTTCATCGCGAGCTTGATGTGCGACACCTGCACCGGCATGTGATTCTCGCGCCCGATCGTGAGCAGCTCATCGAGCGCCTTCCAGAACGCGAAGTCCTCGCTGCGGACGTGGCTGATGTAGCGGCCGCCCATCGCGCCAGCGACCTTCGCGAGCGCGAGTACCTCGCTCGGATCGGAGTAGATCCCCGGATCGTATTCCAATCCGCTCGAGAGACCGAGCGCGCCCGCGCGCATCTCCTGGTCGACGATCGTCTGCATCTTCAGCACCTCTGCCGGCGTCGACACGCGCTTGTAATCCTTGCCGAGCACGAGCCCGCGCACGGTGCCATGCCCGACGTACGCCGCGACGTTGATCGCGGCGGGGGCGCGCTGCACGTGCGAGAAGAAATCCGCGAGCGGGTACGGCGAGTCGCCGTCCTGTCCGACTACGACCGTTGTGATCCCCTGGCTCACGTCGGCGAGCGCGTCCCGGTGCTCGAAGAGCTGACCGTCGGCATGGCTGTGCGTGTCGATGAATCCCGGTGCGAGCACGAGACCCGTGCCGATCACGACCGTTTCGCCCTGTCGTTGATGGAGATCGCCAATGTCGGCGATGCGGTCGCCGACGACGCGCACGCTCTCGACGCGACCGGGAGTGCCCGTGCCGTCGATCACTCGCGCACCGACGATGAGCACACCCTTGGCCGAGACTTCGGGAGCGGGCGACGCGGCGGGTTTGCCGCAGGTGGAGACGAGCGCGAATGCGACGAGCGAGACGACTCGGGCTGACCGGATCATGGGGTGCTCGGGTTGGGGAGACACGAAGGGCACGGAGAACCTAGCACGCGGCCCGGCGTTACAGGAGACTCGCCACCCACTGCCCCACGTAGTAGCCCACCACCGCGACGCCGAGTCCGACGATGAACATGTCGAGGCCCGAGCGGAAGACGCTGCGCCCCGTGAAGATCGAGCGCGCCGCGCCGACGAGGAAGTGCGACCCCATTGCGAGCCCGAACGACGCCATCATCGCAGCGGTGCCGCTGAGAAAGAAGAACGGAAAGACGGGAATCAGCGCGCCAATGGCGGTCGCGAGTCCCGTGAGCCACGCCTCGCGCATGGGCGAGGTGTGTGCGTCGCCGATCTTGAGCTCTTCCTGCACCTGCTCCTCGAGCATCCGCTCCGGATCCGCCATCACCTCGGTGGCGAGCGCGAACGCCGCATCGCGGTGCATCCCCTTCGCCTCGTAGATGAGCGCCAGTTCGTCGCGCTCGACCTCGGGCATGAGCTCGATCTCGGTGCGCTCCATCGAGATCTCGTTCTGGTAGACCTCCTGCTCGCTCTTGGCCGCGAGATATCCACTCGATCCCATCGAGAGCGCGTCGGCGATGAGCCCCGCGACGCCCGCGAGCACGATCGTCTGATGCGCGGCGACGGCGCTCGCGCCGATCATGCCGGCGACGAGTCCGAAGTTCGCCGTCAGCCCATCGTTGAAGCCGTAGACGACATTGCGGAGAAAGCCGCCGCTCTCGGTGCGGTGCCACGGCTCGATCCCGCGTCCCGAGATTTCGCCCAGCGTGCTCGCATGCTCGGCGCTCTCGCGCGCGAGGAGCAACGCCTCGCCGCGCCCCGCCACGCCCTCGGGCGTGGCGCGATGCATGTGAGATAGCCACTGCACCTCTCGCCCCTCTTCGGCGAGCAGCATCGGAAGCAGAAATCTGGGCCCGAACCATCTCCCGAGCGCCGCAAAGAGACGCGCACGGCCGCTTGGGCGGAACGGCTTCGGAGGTCGCCCGCCCTCTGTGAGCAGCTTCCCCCAGATCTCGAGATGCCTGTCCTCGACCTCCGCGAGTCGCAGGTACACGTCGCTCTTGGATGCATCCTTCTCGGCCTTGGCGAGGATGCGATAGAGAAACGCAGCGTCCGCCTCGTCCTGCCAGTGGTGCTCGAAGGTATCGAGATCGGGCGTGCGTCTGCCGGTAATCGTTGCTGTCATGCGGATTCGTTGATGACGTTGGACGAAGATGGGACACTGTCGCCATGTGCATAAGCTTCGGCGCCACCGTGAAACTTAGCAGAGATCGGAACACTTCCACCGCGACATTGAATGACCAGAGCCGCATCGACTGGCGCGCCCACTGCGTTCACTTCGCCGAAGCGTCCGGATTGGCCGGCGACCAACCCCGTGAGACTTCCCCGTGTCACGTGCATGGCGGCGCTGTGCGCTGCGCTGGTCGTGACCCCCGTTGCGCCCGCGCAAACGCAACTCGGCGCGCATCGCGTCCTGCATGCGGCCGATCTCCAGGCAGACGTGGGCGTGCTCCGCTCCGCGCTCGAGCAGCTGCATCCCGGATTGTATCGCTACAACACCAAACGGCAAATGGATGCCGCGTTCGCAGCTCTCCGTCGGGACTTTGGCCGCGACCAGACGCTCGAGTCGACATTCCTCCGATTGTCGCGCTTCACCGCACAGATACGGTGCGGCCACACCTATCCGAGCTTCTACAATCAGAGCAAGGCCATCACGCGCGCGCTGTTCGAGCGCGACATCGCGCTTCCGTTCTTCTATCGGTGGATCGGCGGTCGCATGATCGTGACCAGCGACTTCACGCCCGATTCCGCGCTCGCTCGGGGCACTGCGATCTATTCGATCAACGGCGTCGACACGAAGATCATTCTCCAGCGACTGCTTCCGCTGGCGCGCGCCGACGGGTCCAACGACGCGAAGCGCATTGACTTGATGGAGCTGCAAGGAACCAACGTGTACGAAGCGGCCGACGTCTATCTGCCAATGCTGTACCCCTCGTGGGGGTCACGCTTCTCGCTGCGCGTGCACCGACCGCGTGATACCGGCTCATCGCGCGTGGCGATCGCAGGAGTCGAACGTGACGATCGGCGCCGCATTACAGCTGCACTCCACCCGGACAAAACGGGAACCGAGGCGCTCTTTACGCTGCGCTACCTTCGCAATGGCAGCGCGCTGCTCACAATGCCCACATGGGAGATGTACAAAACGAAGTGGGACTGGAGAAAGTGGACGAACGATGCGCTCGACGACGTGATCGAGAAGCACGCGCCCGTGCTTATTGTCGATCTCCGGGCTAACGAGGGGGGCGATGACGTGGGCGATCTGATTCTCGCGCGTCTCACGCATGCGGAGGTCAACGAGCAGCCGGAGGCGAGGCTCGTGCGCTATCGGAGCGTGCCGAGCGCGCTTCGTCCGCATCTCGCCACGTGGGACGCGAGCTTTTTCGACTGGGGAGCGCGCGCATCCGAGCTCGCTGAGCCATGGCCGACCGCGCCAGCGCTGATGTACTACTCGCTCTCGCCACACGCCGATGATTCTACGGACGCGCCACGAAAACAGTCCCGAAAATTCACTGGCAAGTTGTTCGTGCTAACGGACGCCAGCAACAGCTCCGCGACCTTCCGGTTCGAGCGCATCGTGCAGCAGCAGCACGTCGGCACGCTCGTCGGACTTCCCACCGGTGGAAATCAGCGTGGCATCAACGGAGGCTCCTTCTTTTTCCTCACCCTGCCGCACAGCGGGATCGAAATCGACGTGCCGCTCGTCGGCTACTTTCCGCAAAGACTCCAGCCGGACGCCGGTCTCGAGCCGGACATACGGGTGGAGCGCACCGCGACGGATATCGCTGGCGGCATAGATGCGGTGCTCGCGCGCATTGCTCCGTGACCGTCGTGTGCGCCGCTACAGCTTCCCAATGTTCCAGGTGAGCCCCGCATACCACGAGTGCGGCTGCGGTCCCGCGACCGGAATGATCGCGCCCGCATCGAGCACGAACCACTTCGCGACAGCGAACGTCGGGCCCGTGAGAAACGCCACCGTGCCGTCGCTTCCCGCAGGACCGGTCGTGCGCGGATAGCCGAAGAGCTCGGCCACCCAGCCGAGCGACTTGTACACGGGCCCGCCGCTCGAGACGGTCCAGAGCGTCGCGTTCTGCGGCGCGTTGCTGCCGTCACCGCTCCGGTGCGTGTAGCCCACGTTAATGTCGAGCGCGTACTCGCCCCAGTCGTGGCTCGAAATCAGGAGCAGTCCAACGTCGGTCGTGCCGGTGCCCGTGCCGTTCTCCGCGGAGCCGGTAGGGAGCTTGAGTGACGGCTGCACCGCAAAGTCGCCCAGCACCGGGGCGCTCTCCAGGATGCGCCACTTGAGCGCCGCACTCGCGTCGCCGATTCCCGAGTAATCCGGAATGGTGCCCGAGAGATGCACGAAGGCGCTCGCGAGCTCGAGCTGGACGCGCGACGCCAGTCCGAGCTTGAGAACCGTCGGCGTGAAGAAGGTATGCGCGCCATGCAGATCGTCGCGCTCGACGCCGGCTTCGATCTCCGCCCATCCCGGTGCGACAGTGCCCGCGTGCGTCGCGACAGTCGGGCGCTCGGGCTGCACCGCGTGCGGATCCGCAGGCTCGCGCACTCTGGTCGAATCCTGCGCCTGCGCGATGTTCGTTGTGACGATGAGCGCGAGCATCGCGCTCAGACACGCGCGCGTCGAGATCAAAACTCGATCTGTGCGCCCAGCTCCACGACGCGGTTCGGTGGCAGCCCGAAGAACTGCGTCGCCGACTGCGCGTTGCGCGACATCAGCACGAACAGCTTCTTGCGCCACCGCGCCATCTTCGAGCGGCCGGTCGGGATGAGCTGCTCGCGGCCGAGAAAATACGAGGTGTCGTTGGGGCGCAGCTTCACTCCCAGCGGTGCGCACTGCGGAAAGATCGACGGCACGTTGGGCTGCTGCATGAATCCGTAGCGTGCGATCACGCGATAGAAGCCCTCTCCCAGCGAAGTGACGCTCACGCGCTCCTGCGAAGGAACCTCCGGCACGTCCGAGGTCACCACCGAGAGCAGGATCACCTGATCGTGAAGCACCTTGTTGTGCTTGAGGTGGTGGAGCAGCACCACCGGCGCACCACTCTCGTCCGACGTCATGAACACCGCGGTGCCCGGGACGCGCGGCGGCTTGCGGCGCTGCACGTCGTCGAGGAAGAGCGTGATCGGCAGGCTGCCTTCACGAAGCAGCGTGTGGAGCGCCGCGCGCCCGTGATTCCACGTGGTCATCATGAGATACACGGCGAGTGCGGCCGCGAGCGGGAACCAGCCGCCAGACTCGATCTTGATGACGTTCGCGACGAGAAATGCTCCGTCGATCGTGAGGAACACGGCGAGGAAGGCGATCGCCGACGCGCGCGACCAGCCCCAGTGACGCCGGGCGATCTGCGTGAACAGAATCGTGGTGATCACCATCGTGCCGGTGACGGCAATGCCGTATGCCGACGCGAGCGCACTGGATGAGCGGAAGAAGAGAACCAGCGCGATGCTGCCGATCATCAGCGCGCGATTCACCTGCGGGATGAAGATCTGTCCCGCCTCGAGCTTCGACGTGTGCGTCACGGTCAGTCGCGGCGAGTAGCCGAGCTGCATCGCCTGGTGCGTGAGCGAGAACGCGCCCGAGATCAGCGCCTGCGACGCGATCACTGCGGCTGCCGTCGCCAGTATCAGCATCGGCCAGATCAGCCCGCCCGGAATGAGTCGGTAGAACGGGTTGGTCGATGCCGTGGGGTCGCGCAGCAGAAGTGCGCCCTGTCCGA
Organism: uncultured Gemmatimonadaceae bacterium; assembly: GCA_963792685.1. Taxonomy (GTDB): domain Bacteria; phylum Gemmatimonadota; class Gemmatimonadetes; order Gemmatimonadales; family Gemmatimonadaceae; genus FEN-1250. The sequence goes on from CAWBWW010000001.1 coordinate 1,696,780, forward strand.
AATAGTTGAGGAGCAGCGCGGGGAACACGTACACCGCCCACGCGAGACGGATGGGCAGGCGCCCGAAGTGTCCCATGTCCGCGTAGAGCGCTTCGGCTCCCGTCACCGCGAGCACCACAGAGCCGAGGATGAAGACGCCGCGCATGCCGTGCTCCCGGAAGAAGAGCACGCCGTACCACGGGTTGATCGCCTTGAGGATAGACGGCTCCTTCACGATCTCGAGCATTCCGAAAAACGCGATGCTCGCGAACCAGAAGAGCATCACGGGCCCGAACACGCGGCCGATCTTCGTCGTCCCGCCGCGCTGCACGAGGAAGAGCACGAAGAGGACGACGACGCTCAGCGGCACCACGAGATGTCGCAGCGCAGGGGTTGCGACGTCGATGCCCTCGACCGCGCCGAGCACCGAGATCGCGGGCGTGATCACGCCGTCTCCATAGAGCAGCGCTGCACCGAACAATCCAAGCGCGCCGAGCACCATGAGCCGAACGGAGTCGTTCGAGCGATGCAGACGCTGCTGGATCAGCGCGAGCAGCGCGAGAATGCCGCCCTCGCCCTCGTTGTCCGCGCGCATGATGAAGAAGATGTACTTGACCGTCGACAACGATCGTGAGCGCCCAGACGATGAGCGACAGCACTGCCGAACACGTTTTCGGGCGTGGGCGGGACGCTTGCCCCCGTGGGCCCGGAGTCAGCGAGGCGGAAGCACTCCTTCATCGCGTAGAGCGGGCTCGTCCCGATGTCGCCGTAGACGACGCCGAGCGCCGTAAGCGACAGAATGGCGAGTCGTTTGCCCGACGGATTGGGATCGACGATCGGCCGCTCGCGAGCGGCTGGAAAAGTGGCGGTGGTCACGCGCGGCGATCGTGCAAGAAGTGCGCGGAGCGCTGGTAGAGGCGGATTCAGTGCTCCGGGTGTAGACGCGCGTCGAGAAACGCGACGCTCTCGGACCAGCTTTCGTGCGCCTGCTTCGTGTCGACGCGCGAGAACTCGTGGCCGCCAGGCGGATTGTGCCACTCTTTGTACGTGTAGAGCCCGGCGGTGTCCTTCCCTGCGACGTGCATCGAGTCACGCAGGTTGTGATTCTCAGGGATGAACACGTCCTGATCGTTGTCTGCCGCGTGCACGAGCAGCGGTACCTTGAGCTCGCGCGCGTGCGTGATCGGAGAGCGCTCGAGATACGGCTTCGGATTCTGCTCGAACGTCCCGGCGTATCCCTTCTGCGCCGCAAACGTTCGGCGATAGCCCTCCGAGTGCATCTTCATCCGCGTCGGCAGATCCGCCACCGGCACGTGCGCGACGGCGACCTTGAACAGGTCGGGCCGACGGAAGATCGCGTGCAGCGTGATGAAGCCGCCATGGCTCCAACCCATGATGCCAAGGCGATCGAGATCGGCCCACGGCACGTACTCGGCGAGATAGTCGTGTGCGCGAATGCAGTCCTCGACTTCCTTGCCGCCGTAGTCGATCGCGTCGTAGTGCTCCTTCCCGTAGCCCGTGCTGCCGCGGTATTCGGGTGCGACGATGATGTAGCCGCGCGAGACGAGCGAGCGCACCTGCGGAATGTAGAGGGGCTCGAAGTCGCCGTGCACGCCGCCGTGGATCATGATGATCGCGGGATGCTTTCGCGTCGTATCGCGCGGCATGAAGACGTATGCCGGGATGATCATGTCATCCGCGCCCGCGTACATCACCTTGCGCACGATCATCTCGCCGCCGAGCTGCAGCTGGAAGTCGATGTCGCTGTATCGCTTGAAGAGCATCTGCTGCGTGTAATCGTCGATCCCCGACTCCGCGCCCACCATCTGCGTCGTTGGCTTCGCGTGTCCACTCGCACACGCCGAAGCGAACAGAACCACCGAGGCGAGTGCGAGTTCGTCCATTCGACACGCGCGGAGCAATGACGATCGGGGCATGAGCGAGCACGAAGGAAAAGACGTGACCGGTATTTCGGCCGAGAGTAATCGCGCGAATGGCGCTCCAGAAAGATTGCCTGCGCGCCGTCGGCTTTGCGAGTCCTTGCGAGCGAGTGGAACGCTACTCTTGAAGCGGAGTTAGCCGTCTCCAGGCGCACTCAACTTTCGGCACGTGGATTGCCTTGCAATGCGCACGGTTCGCCGACACTGAGGCAGCCGGACGTAAACGACTCACAGATAGAGGTGCTGCAATGGACAAGAACAACAACATGGCCGACAAAGGCCTCGCGAACGAGATCAAGGGCAGCGTCAAGGAGACGGTCGGCAAGGTTCGCGGCGATGTCGGCAATGCGCTCGATAACAGCAGCGAGCACCTGAAGGGGAGAGCCCAGCAGGCCGAGGGCAACGTCCAGAAGAACGCAGGCAAGGCAGAAAAGAAGATCGGCGATGCGACCGATCGCACGGATTCCGATTACGACGACGGCGCGAAGAAGTACTAGCCGCAGCCGATGACATACGAAAGCCGGCCCGAAGCAGACGCTTCGGGCCGGCTTTTTCTCTTGGTAGACCTTTACTGCTGCCGCGCCTCTTCCTTCTTCGACTCGTCTACCCAGTCCTGGAATCGCTGCTGTTGGCCGGCATCGAGCAACTTCTTGATCTGCATCCGCGTTGCCTCGCGCACGGAATCGAGTTGCGGGCGAACCGGCGCGACGATGCGGCTGATCTCGCGATGCCTGATGTCCAGCAAGCTGTCGACCTGCGCGCGCTGAAGCGGCGTGAGCTGAAGCTTGGACGCCATGTACGCGCGCACGGCCTGGCGATCGGTGTTCGCGTCGCACGCCGGCTTCGTGAGCACGCGGTCGAGCGAGAAGCCGAGCGCACCGCCGCAGAGCAATGTGCCGAGCAGAAAGCCCATCGCCATCGACTTCGATTTTCTCATCGGCAGCTCCGAATCATGGCCCAACCACGTACCTGAGCGTCACATCCCGCGATGCCTCGCGCTCCGTCTCGCTCGCTACCTGCACCGGCACCACTCGGCTCGACTCGATCTCCCGGTACGCCGCGAGCGAGCGCTCGCGATTCGACCGCTGCGCGACGATGCCGGCTACGACGATCGCGGCAGCGCCGGCGAGCGCAAGCCCGCGACTCCAGCGCGACAGCTGCCGCCACCAGAGATCATCTTCCGTGGTCGCCACGCGCGCGAGGATGCGCCGCTCGAGGCCCTGCCAGAATGCCTCGCCATCCGGAGGCGCGAGAAAGCGACGCAGCTCCCGGGTGAGATCATCGTCGCGCCCATCCGGACCGATTCGCGGCTCCATCCTCATCTCTCGCTCCAGAGGTCGCGCAGCCGCTCCCTGAGCGATGCGCGCGCATGATGAAGGTCCGATCGTGCCGTCCCTTCGGGAATTCCGAGCATGCTTCCAATCTCGCCGTGCGTGTAGCCCTCGACGTCGTGCAGCACGAGCACCGATCGCTGGCGATCCGGAAGCACGCGCAACGCCACACCGAGCCGACCGCGCAGCTCCGACCGCTCCGACGGATCGAACTGCGGTATCGACAGCGTGTCGGGGAGCGAATCCGCATCCCGCACCTTTCTGCGTCGACCAATGTCCAGTGCCGCGTTCGCCACGATGCGATTCAGCCATGCGGCGAACGCCTGCTCCGGACGGAAGCGCTCGAGCGCCTTGTACGCGTGGAGAAATCCGTCCTGAACGGCGTCTTCCGCATCCTCGTGCGTTGCGCAGATCGCTCGTGCCACCGCGTACGCTCGACGCATATGCGTGTGCACCAGCACTGCAAACGCGGCCTCGCTCCCGTTCTGCGCCTCGTAGACGAGCGTGCGCTCCGCGTCCGGCGGAGCGTGCTCAGCCGGCGGTGCGGACACAGGATGCTCGAAAACGTGAAGCGGAAGTGCGGTCATGTCTGATGAGTGTGGCCTCTCGATCATACGCGCCGCAATAGGAGAGCGTTGGCCAACTGCGTTCAGCCGGTGACAGGCGTGCCTTTGAGCCCAACCGATTCGGCTACGGGACGCAGCGCCTCGATTACGAACTGGATGTGCTCATCCAGGTCGACCCCCAGCTCGGACGCGCCCTGGATCACGTCCTCTCGGCTCACGCCGCGCGCAAAGCCCTTGTCCTTCATCTTCTTACGCACGGAGCGGCCATCGAGATCGAGCACGCTCTTGGATGGTCGCACCAGCGCAGATGCGGTGACCAGCCCCGTGAGCTCGTCCACCGCGAAGAGCGCCTTCGCCATCCGCGTCTCGCGAGCGACGCCGCAGTACGTCGCGTGGCCGAGGATCGCCTGCAGCACGTCCTCCGGATATCCCTTCTCGCGCAGAATGCGCACGCCCTCGGCGGGATGCTCGTCGGTGGCGGAGTGCGCGTTGTTCGGAAAGCGCTCGTAGTCGAAATCGTGAATCAGCCCCGTGAGTCCCCAGCGCTCCGGATCCTCGCCGAACTTCACCGCGTACGCACGCATCGCGGCCTCGACCGAGAGCATGTGCGCCCGGAGCGACTCGCTCGCCGTGTACTCGCGCATCAGCGCGAGCGCGTCGGCGCGCGAGGGGAGCGTCGTATTCGGGGTCGAGGCGGTGGTCATTATTTATTGTTCGAGACGTCGACGTGAGCGACTACGGACATGCCGGGACGCAATGGACGCGTTGGTCCAAGCCCCTTCGTGATCGCGATGCGCACGGGCAGCCGCTGCACGACCTTGGTGAAGTTGCCCGTTGCATTGTCCGGTGGCAACAGCGCGAACCGCGCGCCGGTCGCGCCGCTCAGGCTCTGCACCGTCCCTTCTGCCTCTACACCAGGATACGCATCGACGTCGATCTTCACTGGCTGCCCAACGTGCATCCTGTTGAGCTGCGTCTCCTTGAAGTTCGCGGTGACCCACGTACCTGTATCGGCAACGATCGACATGAGCGTCTGCCCCGACTGTACGAGCTGGCCAACCTCGACCTGCTTCTTCGAGATCGTGCCGGTTTCGGGCGCTGTGACCGTGGTGTAGCTGAGCTGCAGCTTCGCGTTGTCCAACGCGGCCTGCTGGGCCTGCAGTCTCGCCTGCGCGAGCCGCACGCCTGCCTGGGCGTTCTGCACCGCGCCCCCTGCAGCGGAGGCCTGGCGCTGGAGCGCTTCGACGTCCGCGGCCGCTGACGCAGCCGCCGCGCGCGCCGCATCGAGCTGCTGCGCGGACACGATCTGCTTCGAGACGAGATCCTGCATGCGCGCGAGATCCGCGTCCGCTCTCTCCCGGTTGGCGATCGCCGCACGAATCTGCGCGTCCGCCGCTGAGGCCTGACCTGTGGCCGTAGCGACTGCTGCCTGTGACTGGCCGGTGAAGCGCCGCCCGCCGGCCGCCGACTGCGCGGCCGCGAGATCGGCCTCCGCCTGCGCCACCCTCACCGTGTACTCGGTGCTGTCGATGCGCACGAGCGTCTGCCCGTTTCGCACCGAGTCGTTGTCCTGCACGAGCACCGCGGTCACGTAGCCGTTGACGCGCGCGAGCACCGGGACAATGTGCCCGTCCACCTGTGCGTTGTCTGTCGTCTCGTGCGAGCGCGAATAGGTGAACGTCTTGATGCCCCAGGTGAGCGCGGCGACCACGGCGAGGATCACGATGCCGATGATGATCTTCTTGCGCGTGCCGCTCTTCGCGGGCGGCGTCGTGGCGACGGGCTCGCGCGAGGGAGGCGTCGCTGCCGCCGGCTGGGATTGCGTGGTCGCTTGTTCTGTGGTCGTCCCCATGTTGCTATTCCTCAGTGTCGTGTTGCCGAGCTCGATGATGCGTGTGAGTGCTGTTGTCTGCTGATGTCTGCTGCTGTCTGCTGCTGTCTGCTCGTGCCTGCCTACGGAAGTGCGGTGACCGAACCGACGGCACGCGCCAGTGCCACTTTCGCGCCCTGATAACTCGCGAGCGCGTCGACCGCCTGCGTGCGTGCTGTGTTGAGCGCGAGCGACGCAGTGATCACATCCGCGTTGCCCGCTACACCGGCGCGGAAGCGCTCCTGCGCCTGCGCGACTTCCTGCTGCGCGAGCCGGAGCGCCTCGCGCACTGCGTCCGCTTCCTGGCGTGCCGAGGTGAGGTCGAGCAAGGCGCCACGCACCTCGATTGCCGCCTGCTGGCGCAGGTCGCGACGACGCACGTCGATCTCGCTTGCCATTGCCTTCGCCTCTTCAATGCGCCCCTCGCGGCGCAGTCCGTCGAAGATCGGAATCGAGAGCTGCACGCCCCAGTCGTAGGTGGCGAGCAGCTTCTGATTGCCGATCGCGCCGTAGTCGCCGAATGCCGACAGCGATGGCAGTCGCTCCGCCCGAATCGACCGCACCTGCTCCTCGGCCGCGCGAATCTGCTCGTCCGCCGCGCGGAGATCGGGGCGAGTGCGCATCGCCTGATCGATCGCTGCGGTCTCGTCTATGGTCGTGTCGCGCAGCTCCAGTCTATTGAGGCTGTCCGCAAGCGAGACGTTGGCGCTGAGCGGCTGGCCGAGCGCGCGCAGCAGATCGAGGCGAGAGCGATCGCGCTCGTTGCGAGCGACGATGAGCTGCGCGATGGTCGACGCGAACTGCGACTGCGCGCGCGTCACGTCGAGCGCGACGCCGACACCGGCGCGCAGCTCCTCGCGCGAGATGCCCAACAGGGAGTCCGCGAGCACCGAGTCCGCCTGGCGCGCGCCGAGCTGTGCGTCGGCGCGCTGCGCGCGGAGGTAGGCGTTCGCCGCGTTCTGCGCGGAGATCTCAGCCTCGTTCGCAGCGGTCGCGCCGAATGCACGTGCCGTGGTGCGCGCGCTCTTCACGCGCGCGAGGGCGCCGAAGTCGAGGAAGGTTTCGGATGCACGCGCGCGCGCATCGAACATGTTGACGGGTCCGATCACCTGGCCACGCGGATCGAAGCCGGGGAAGGGGATGCCGAAGGTGGCCGTGTTGAACGAGCGTCCGTTCTCCTCCGCATACCCCGACACCGAGGGAAGCAGCTCGGCGCGGCTCTGCGTGATGCGAGCGGTCGCCTGCTCCGTTCGATAGCGCGCCTGGATTGCGGACGCATTCTGCTTGGCGGCGATGCGGGCCGCGTCGCCGAGCGTGATCGGACGCGTGATGGTCGTATCCTGCGCGCGGGCCGACGTTGCGGCAGCGAGCAGAACGAGTGCGGAGAGAAAGCGAGTGCCTGTGGTCATGTGTGCACGTGTGAATCGGAGGGCGCTGGTGCCTGGCCGATCGCGTGCAGACAGAAGTCCACGAGCTGATCGAGCACTTGGTTGTCGGACAGATCGCGCATAAACGGGATGCGCGCGCGCTTGGCCGCCCATACGCCGTGTACGAAGAGGATCGAGTGGAGCATGCGCCCTGCCGCGAGCGGCTCAATGTCGCGGAATTCGCCGGAGGCGATACCCCGCTGCACGATGTCCGCGAGGATGCGCATCGAGCGCATCGGCACGTCGCGAATGAACTCTTCGTAGAGATCGGGGAAATGGTGCAGCTCGCTGAGCACGAGACGGTAGAGAATCTCGTACGACGGGGTGCGCACGTAGTCCCAGGAGTTTCGGAGATACTGGAGCAGCTGCTCGCGGGCGCTCGCGTCTTCGCTGATCATCGCTTCGACGGAGGCGATGTAGCGCGACGGGATCTCGCGGATCATCTCCGTGAAGAGCGCTTCCTTGTTCGGGAAGTAGAGATAGATCGTGCCTTTGGACACGCCGGCGGAGCGGGCGATGTCCTCGAGCCGAGCTGCGGCGAGGCCGCGTTCGCCAAACACCTCGAGCGCCGCGTCCAGGATCTGGCGCGGGCGTTCCCCTGGCAGGCGGCGCCAGCGTGGTGAGTTGACTTGCGTGGACTCGGACATGGGCTCGGGCGGTTGGTCGAGAGTAACTAAACGGCTCGTCAGTAGAGTTGTTCCCGAGTACCGCGTCGGAACGTTACTGACTTTCTGGTAAGTTACTAAGAACTCCTCAGCCACCCAAGTGCAGGGTGCAAAAAAGGGCGGACGCTTTTCGCGTCCGCCCTTCGCCCTGCGTCAGTCCTATCTACTTCGTCTCGGCCGCCGGGGTCTCGTCGCCGTACTTCACGTTCGTGAAATGCACGATCGCCGTCAGCGCAAAGAACAGCAGCACTGCGCCGACGATGAGTCCGGTGACGCCGGCCTTCAGATCTCCTTCCTTTGGTGGGGTCATCGTGCTCCTCGGTGTCGGCGCGCTAGGAAACGCGAACCTTGGTCATCGTGTCGTTCTGCGTGATCGTGTTCAGCACATCGAGCCCCGACGTGATCTTTCCGAATACCGTGTGAACGCCATTCAGGTGGCGGGTGCTGTTCTCGTTCAGAACCATGAAGAACTGGCTGCCGCCCGTGTCTTTGCCCGCGTGCGCCATCGAGAGGGCGCCCACATCGTGCTTGTTCGGATTTCCCTTCGTCTCGCACTTGATGTGATAGCCGGGGCCGCCGGTGCCGACCCGCCGGTCCCCTGCGGGAAGATCGCGCGACAGCGGGTCGCCGCCCTGAACCATGAAATCCTTGATGACACGGTGGAATTTCACTCCGTCGTAAAAGCCGCTGTTCGCGAGCTTCTCGAAGTTGCCGACCGTGATCGGCGCATCCTTGTCATAGAGCTCCGCGACAATGGTGCCGCGATTGGTCTCGATCGTCGCCTGCTTCGCCATGATAGGAATCAGTCGTGGAAGGAAAGTCGTGATGGAGTAGCCCGCACAAGTTAACCGGCGCCGGCGCTATTTGCAGCCACGCCCGTGCCCGCCGTCAGACGCGCGATGACGGACAGATGTCGTTGAGCGGACACACCTCGCACCTGGGTCCGCGCGCGACGCAGATCTGTCGCCCGTGCTCGATGAGCAGATGCGACACCATCGTCCACTGATCGGTCGGGAAGAGCGGCATCAGCTCCTCCTCGATCTTCACCGCATCCGTCTCGCGCGTGAGCCCGAGCCTGTTCGACAGCCGCGTGACGTGCGTGTCGACCACGATGCCGACGTTCTTGTCGAAGGCGTTGCCGAGGATGACGTTCGCGGTCTTCCGGCCCACGCCAGGAAGCTGCGTGAGCTCGTCCATGGAGTCCGGCACACGTCCGCCGTGATCCTCGACGAGCGCGCGACTCATTCCCAGCAGGCTCTTCGTCTTGTTCCGAAAGAAGCCGGTGCTCTTGATCGCCTCCTCGAGCTCGTCGGACTCGGCATCCGCAAGCGTGGCAGGATCGGGATAGCGCTTGAAGAGATCGGGCGTGACCATGTTCACGCGCTTGTCCGTGCATTGCGCGCTCAGGATGGTGGCGACGAGGAGCTGGTAGGGATCCTCGTGGTCGAGGGCGCAGTGCGCTTCGGGATACGTAGCCGCGAGGCGCCGGTACTCCTCCGCTGCGAGCGCCTTCCGTGCCTTGTCGTTGCGCGGCCAGCGCTCGCGCAGGTGCGGCAGCACGGGCTCCTTCGACGCGCTCTTCCTTTGCGCGACCGCCTTTGGCGCGACCGCCTTGGCTTTCTTCTTCGGCGCGATCGCGGCCTTTACGATCTTGCGCGCGAGCTTCTTCGCTGCGCTCTTCTCGATCTTCTTCACCACGCCCTTCGCTTTCATGACTCTCTCCGTATTCGTAGGCGCTGCCGGATCTCCGTCGCGCCCAGCGCGTTGATCACGTCCGATGCCTCGAGCCAGCCTTTGCGCGCGACGCCGACGCCAAAGCTCATGTTCGCGAGCCCTCGCGTCGAGTGCGCGTCGGGGCCGATCTCAAAGGTGCAGCCGAGCGACTTGGCGAGCTGGCAGTGCCGCCAGTCGAGGTCGAGGCGGTGCGGATCCGCGTTGATCTCCACCGCAACCTGCTTCTCCGCGGCCTTTTCGAGCACCGCCTCGATGTCGATCGCGTAGCCCTCGCGGCTCAGAAGCAGCCTCCCGGTTGGATGTCCCAGAATCGTCACGTGCGGGTCATCGAGCGCGCGCAGCACGCGCTCAGTCATCGCCTCACGAGTCATCGAGAATCGCGAGTGCACGCTCGCGACCACGAAGTCGAAGCGGTCGAGCAGCTCCTGGCCGTAGTCGATCTGCCCATCGGCGAGAATGTCCGCTTCCACGCCCTTGAGCACGAGCACACCGCAATTGCTCGCGTTCACGCGATCGATCTCCTCGTGCTGCGCGAGCACCGCGTCCGGCTTGAGGCCGCCCGCGTAGAAGGCGGACTGCGAGTGATCGGTGATCCCCATGTAGCTCCAGCCGAGCGCGCGTGCAGCGGCGGCCATCTCTGCGATCGTCGCCTTGCCATCGGAATAGTCGGAGTGGCAGTGAAGCACACCGCGGATGTCGCCCGGCTCGATCAGCGTCGGCAGGGTGCGCGCGCTCGCAGCCCCGATCTCGCCGCGAGCCTCACGAAGCTCGGGCTCGATGTACGCGAGGCCGAGCACGCCGTAGAGCGCGCGCTCATGGGGCACGGCGATGCGCTCCCCCGTGACGTCGCGCAGCTCGTCGCCCACGAATGAGAGTTTGCGCTGCGCCGCATACTCGATCATCTCGCGCTCGTGCGCCGCGCTCCCCGTCGCGCGCCAGAGCGCGACCGAAAAGCGGTCGGGCTGCACGCAGTGGAGGTCGAGCACGGTTCCATCCACGAAGTGAATCGTCGCCGCTCCTCCACCTCGCACATCCGCGTGGCGCACGCCGCGTGCGCGCGCGAGCTCCGCCGCGACTCGCTCCGGCTCGCGGCACGCGGCGACGACATCAATGTCGCGCACGATCTCGACGCGGCGCCGGAGCGATCCCGCGAGCATTGCCATCTCCACGTCCGGATGCGCGTGTACCGCTGCAAGCACGAGCTCCCCCTCGGCGAGCGCACGCGGATAGAGCATGTACGCGCCGGTCTCGCGCAGGTACGCAATCCCCTTGAGGATCTTTGCTGCCGTACCGGCGCCGAATCGCGGCAGCTTCGCGAGGCGACCGTCGCGCGCCACCTCCTCGAGCTCCGCGAGTGTGCCGACTCCGAGCGAGTCGTGGATCTTCTGGATCTTCGCGGTGCCCAGCCCGGGAACTCTGAGCATCTCGAGCAGCCCTTCGGGCGTTTCGCTGCGCAGCTGTTCGAGATATCTCGACTCGCCGCTCTCGACGAGCTCGCGAATGGTGTTGAGCGTCGCGGGCCCGATTCCCTTCAGCTCCGCGAGCTCTCCCGAGGCGAGCGCCGGCGCGAGATCATCCGTCTGCACCGCGAGCACTGCGCGGGCCGCGTTACGATAGGCGGCGCTCTTGAATCGATTCTCTCCCTTCAGCTCGAGAAAGTCGGCGATCTGCGACAGGGCATGCCCGACCGAGCGCGGATCCATCGGTCACGTCACACGAACGTACGGCAAATGCGTGGCGTCGTCGCCCGTCGCGCGCACCACGCGCTCGAGGCGGTCGGGGTGCGTGTCCAGATAGTGCAGTGCGCGAATCACGAGCGCCTCGAGCTCACTCCGCGTCGCGAGCGTCCGGTAGCCCATGCGCTCGCCGCCCGGAATCGTGTTCGCGAACGGCGCGTCGTCCACGCGCCACGGATGCTCCGCGCGCGTGGCGATGCGATTGGGATCGAGATCATCGCGATACGACACGAGTGAGACACCGGGACGATCGGGGCGAAGGCCGAGCACCATCTGCACGCGCACGTGCACGCCGGAATCGGCGCGCTCCTCGGTGTTCGCGGCGACGACGAACACTCCGTCGAGCGGCTCGTACGGCGCGTCAGCCGAGACGCGCGCCCACAGCTTCTGATAGGGAAACTGCAGATAACACGCGGGCGGCCCCGCGAAGATCCAGTCGCCGACTTCGTAGTCGGGCTCGGTGAGCAGCGTCGTGACCTCGTTCTCGAACGAGTAGAGACGACGGCCGTACGACCAGAACTCGAAGCCCTGATAGAGCAGCTCTCCGTACTCGTCGAGACTCTCGGGATCAGCATCCTCCGAGACCATCTGATCGAGCGTTGCGCCCGCGTGGCCGAGCAGCAGGAACTGATCGCGGCAATGCACATCGGAGCCGCGCTGCTCGCCCTCGGCGCGAATGGCGGGAAACTCGTCGCGCTCGAGCGGCTCGAGGATCAGTTCGTACGGTGTGAGACGAGCTGGCACGCGGGCAAAGTTCGCAGGAATCAGGCCTGATCCTCTACGCCTGCCGCATCGCGGAGTCGCGCTACGAGCTCATGAAGCTGGTGCTCGGTGTAGTCGATCTCCTGCGCCGCGCCGTCCATGTCGATGAGTCCAGCGCGCATCGAGACCGCCACCTGATTCAGGTAGCGCACCTTCCGGAGAATCTCATCCGTGACCGCGCGCAGCGAGAGATACCGGCGCTTGTTCACCGTGGCGCGCTGGTATCTCGCGAGCAGCTCGGGCTGCTCGAGCGACTGCGCTGCCTCGATCACGCCGTCGAGCGAGCGCCCCGAGATGACGCCGCGGTCGGGTATTCCCTGATCCTCCCACTCCTCTTCCGCGAACCAGAGCCGGCCGACGTACTCGATGCCATCGAACGACACGATGAGCGTGACGGTGAGCCGCCGGTCGTTCGTATCGATCGTCGCAATCTCCCGCTCGGTCGAGTCTCCCGCTGCCATCATCGTTGAGCTCTCGTACGCTGGAGGAAATCGCGGACCGCGGCGAAGAACGCTTCGTCACCTTCAACGTAAGGAACGTGTGCACTTTCGTCGAGCACCACCAGCTCTCCATTCGGCATGGTGGACCCGATGAGCTCCGACGAGGCGAGTGGAATCGCGTCGTGCGCACCATGGAGCACGAGGGTGGGCGCGCCGATCAGCGGGAGCAGTGGTGTGAGGTCGTACCCCGCGAGGCTCTCCCACACGGACTGCTGCACGCGTCCGACCACCCGGAAGGGCGTGAGCTCGCGTGCGCGAGCGGGGTCCGCGAAGTAGCCCGCGACGCCGAGCTCGAAGATGCGCTTGGCGTACGCGGCGGGATCGCGCTCGCGAAGTCCCGAGGCCGCGAGCGCTGCACGCTCCTCCTGGATCCATGGAGCGCGCTGACGCCGCGCGAGCTCCTCGCTGAATTGCGCACGGAGCGCCTGCGTTGGCGGTGCGGGACAGACGAGCACCATGCGCGCGGGCGCCGGTGCCGCGGCCACGCCGGTTGCGAGCGCGGGCTCCTTCTCGCGGAAACCGCCCGCCACCGTGATCGAGTACAGCAGCGCGAGCAGCCCGCCCCACGAGTAGCCCACAATGGTGAGCGGCTCGAGCGACAGCTCGCGCACGATCGCCGCCAGATCCGCCACGTGCGTCTGCCACGTGACCGGCGTGCGATCCTCGGCACGCGAGCGACCGCCGCCCCGCTGATCGTAGAAGATCAGCCGGTAGTCGCTCGCGAGCGCGAGCATCTGCGGGAGCATGTAATCGTGCGACGCGCCCGGGCCGCCGTGCAGCACGAGCAGCCGGGGCGCGCCTTCCGGACCGTACGCGGTGTGATAGAGCTCCACGCCCGCCTGCTGTTACGGGTGCAACGCCACCGCAGGCGTCTTGTAGATAGCGCCGCCCTTCATCACGAAGAGAGCGTGCTCCATGCGCGTGATGTCCTTGAGCGGATCACCCGGCACGGCGACGACGTCGGCCCACTTCCCGGCGGCCAGCGATCCCACGTGCTCGTCCCACCCGAGGAGCTTGGCTGCGCTCGACGTGCCGGCCACGATCGACTCCATGGGCGTCATGCCGCCCCACGTCGTCATGAGCGTGAACTCGTGCGCGTTCGTGCCGTGCCGGCCGACGCCCGCGTCCGTGCCGAGCGCGATCTTCACGCCGTTCTGTCGCGCGAGCCGTACGGCGTTGCGCATCGCCTTCGCCGCGTCGAGCGCCTTCTGTCGGCGCAGCCCCTTGAGCACGCCATTGTTGGCCGCCTTCTCCACCGTCTCGCCGGCGCTGAGCGTCGGCACGAGGAATGTGCCCTTGGCCGCCATCATCTTGGCACCTTCGTCGTCGAGGAACGAGCCGTGCTCGATCGAGCTGACGCCGGCCCGCACCGCCGTCTTAATTCCTTCGGTGCCGTGCGCATGCGCCGCAACCTTGCGTCCGAGCTTGTTCGCTTCGTCGACGAGCGCCTTGAGCTCCTCGTACGTGTACTGCGACGCGCCCACTGCATCTCCTTCCGAGAGCACACCGCCCGTCGCACACGTCTTGATTACGTCCGCGCCCTGCTTGATCTGATACCGCACGGCCGCGCGCACTTCCTCCACGCCATTGGCGATGCCCGTCTTTGGTGAGCCGTCGAAGAGGCCAGGCTTGTAGCCGTTCTCGTCGCAATGCCCGCCCGTGATGCCGATCGCGTAGCCGGCGTTCTCCATGCGCGGCCCCCAGATCTGACTCGCGTTGATCGCCTTGCGAAGCGCCATGTCGTCGAAGTTCGGCGCGCCAACGTTGCGCACGCTCGTGAAGCCGCCGAGCAGCGTGCTCTTGGCGTGATTGACGCCGAGGATCGCGCTGTATTGATCGTAGTCGTGCACCGAGCTCTCATCGCGCTCGGGATCGCCGAGCTCCCGGCCCGCGAGATGCACGTGCGCATCGATGAAGCCCGGGAGCAGCGTGGCCTCGCCGAGGTCGATCGTGCGTGCGCCGGCGGGCGCCTTCACGTTGGCCGCCGATCCCACCCACGTGATGCTGTCGCCGACAACGACGATTGCGGCGTTCTGCGTCTCGGCCGCGCCCGTACCGTCGATGAGGTGCGCGGCGCGCAGCACGAACGTTCCGGGCGCTGCGAGCGTGGAGTCCTGCGCGGCGAGTGGCGCCGCGTACACCGTGGCGATCGCGAGGAGTGCGGCAAACGAACGACGATACATCAAAATCCTCCGGACTGATTCAGGAGCCACGCTTCCCCAGCGTGGCGGTGAGCGCGAGCCGTGTGCCCGCGCGCAAGACGACGACCTGCACGACGTCACCCGGCTTGTGCGCGGCGATGGCGTCGGTATACTCGTAAATGTCCTTCACGGCTTTCCCGCCAAACTCGACGATGACGTCTCCGGCGTGCACGCCTGCCTTGTCGGCGGGGCTCCCGGCGGAGACGCCCGCGAGCTTCACACCCGCGACATCCGCCGCGCCCATGTCGGGAACGGAACCGAAGTACGTCCCGTTGCCCGACGCGCCCGACAGGTGCGGCGGCGGCTGCGTGGAGCGCACGTACGTGAGGCGCGCGGGGCGATTCGCGATGTCGCGCGCGATCTGCTCCGCGTATTCAATGACGCGCGCCTCGCCGGGGATGTTGATCTTGGACGCGACGTCCGTGGCCTTGTGATAGTCCTCGTGCATGTCCGTGAAGAATTGGAGCACGGGGATTTGCTTGGCGTAGAACGAGGCGTGATCTGAGGGGCCGAATCCGTCGCCGATTGCAGTGACGGCAAGCTGTTCGATCGTATTGCACTGCACCAGATCATACGTCGTATGACAGCTCTTCTTCAGCATATTCGCGCTGTCCACGATGCCGCGCATTTCGGTCGCGGTCGAGACGCCATAAACGAGCAGCTTGTCGTTTCTGAGCCGCCCGACCATGTCGAAGTTGAGCATCGCGTCGATGCTGTCGAGCGGCACAGGCGCGTGATCGACGAAATACTCGGAGCCGAGGACGCCGAGCTCCTCGCCGCTGAAGTTCACGAAGATGATCGGACGGCGCGCGGGTGCCGCGTGAAAGCGGCGCGCGAGCTCGAGCACCGCCGCGGTGCCCGATGCGTTGTCATCAGCGCCGTGGCGGATCGCATCCTTCGCCTCGGGATCCAGCGCGTTGAACGACGAGCGGCCGAGGTGATCGTAGTGCGCGCCGATGACCACGTACTCGCCGCGGAGCGCCGGATCCGTGCCCGGCTGCATCGCGATGACGTTCTGCGTCGGGAGCTCGCCGGGAAGTCCCGCGTGCGCGGCCGCGACCGAGCGAGCCGAGAAGTACTGGAGGTACGATGCGCGCCCCACCACACATTCGCGCACGCCTGCGCGAATCTCGGGGCACGACGTCGCGCGCTCGACCCTGGTGAGCCCGAGCCGCGCATACTCACGCGCGAGATACGCGGCAGCGCTGTCGTTCCCCGGCGTACCGGTGCCCCGTCCCTCGAGCGCGTCGCTTGCGAGGTACTCGATGTCCGAGCGGATGCGCGCGGTGTCGCCCGTGGCGGAGCCCGTCGCGGCATCGCGCGGCGGGCGCGCGCCATGATGACAGCCGAAAAGAACTGCGACCACGCTGGCGAACGCCGCGCGGCGAGGGAGAGCGAAAGTCATGTATGCGAGGGTGTGGTGAGAAGCGCGCTGCAGATAGTATGTTATCGGCCCGTGTCGCATCCTGCCAGCGGCGCACTCATCACGCCGCGCTCGCACGTATTCGGCTGTTCAGGTGGCGCGAACGCACCCCTGTGAATTGGCGCAAGACAAGTACGAGCATAATGTTACGATCACTGGGTGCCATGTGTCGCATATCGGGAGAATTTCCCCCGAAAACCGACTTTCCAGCCGCTGAAGAGGAGCTCCACAGGCTTCGATGTCATACGCTCTGACCTTCGCTCGCCACTTCGCTCGCCTCGTCCAGATGCTGCTCATCGAAGGAAGTGACTTCGAGAAGCAGCTCGCGACGCTGCGATCGCTCGTGTCCGTGTCGGAGCAGGGCCCCGTGAAGCTGATCCTTCACGACATGCAGCTCCTCTCGGCCAACGCCGAAGTGGTGCCGGCGCGGTTCGAGGGCGTGGACGGCCTCGTCGCGCAGCTCATTGGGCACTCGATTCTCGAGATCGATTTCCAGCAGAACGCAGCTCCCGCAGATCTGCTCCTCGCGGCCAAGCTGCTGTCCGTCGCCGCATCGCCGGGCAACGGTGGCGAAGTCGCGCTCTCGCGCGTGCGCGCGCTCAATGCGCAGACGATCTCGATCAAGGTCGACATTCCCGTCGTGCCGGAAGCTCCCGCAGCGGCGCTGCCGAACTCGCGTCTCGGCAGCCCGAACACGGGCTACGTGCGCAACAACGTCACGCCGCTGATCCCAACCACGGGCCAGTTCGAGGCGATCCAGGCGGGCGGCGCAGAGGTCAGCGGAGACGGTGATGAGGATGAGGGCATCGTGCGGGAGCAGAGTGCCGATGCGATGTTCCAGGCGTTCGCGACGACGGCGACGCCGAAGGGCTCGATGGTTCGGCTCTTCGAGCAGCTCGATCACGCCCGCGAGGCGACGATCGTGGGCGGGCATCTCGACACGCTCGTCAAGCTCGCCGCGGATGCGTCGGGGAAGGATCGCATCGACATCGTCGCGGATGTCTTCTACGGGCTCGTGAAGCGCGAGGGCGACATCGAGGACAAGATGTCGAAGCGGCAGTACGCGCTCGCCATCCGCCGCCTCTGCGTGCCGCGCGTGCTCAAGTGCATCGTCGAGCTGCTGCCGCGCCGCCGCGAGAACTACGAGCAGTACATGGCGATCTTCACGCGCGCCGAGGACGACGGAGTGGAGGCGCTGGTGGAGGCGCTGATCTCCGCACCCTCGATCACGGACCGCCGCATTTACTACGACTCGCTCCTTCGGCTCCGCACCGGCGTGCGCACACTCGTGCACATGCTCGGCGATCCGCGCTGGTTCGTCGTGCGCAATGCGATCGAGCTGCTCGGGGAGATGCGTGTTGCGGAAGCAGATGTGGAGCTCGAGAAGATGCTCGACCACCGCGACGATCGCGTCCGCGTCGCAGCCGCGAGCGCGCTCGCGAAGCTCGGACCGGGCGTCGCGGCCAAGGGGTTGCGTGGCGCGTTGCGCGATGCGCCCGAAGAGGTGCGCGAGCGCGCGGCCGAGGCGATGGCGCTGCAGCGCACCGGTTCGGTCGACTCCATTGTGCGCGCGCTCGACAAGGAAGACGACAACCGCGTGCAGATGGCGATGGTCACCGCGCTCGGACAGCTCGGCACGCCGCACGCGGTGGAGAAGCTGATGGACATCGCGCGCACGGACAAAGGGCTGCTGAATAAGCGGCGCCCCACACCAATGCGCGTTGCCGCCGTGCACGCGCTTGGCGAAGTGAAGACGTCGAGCGCGCTCGCCGCGTTGCAGACGCTCCTGCGCGACAAGGAGAAAGCAGTGCGCGGCGCAGCGTCGTGGGTGATGATGGGACGCAAACGCGAGAGCGGAAAGTTCCCGACGCCCGCGGATACGGCGCACATCGAAGAGGAGTAGCCGCGCTCACGACTCGATTGAAAATCCCCACTCGCGTACGCTCCGCGAGTGGGGATTCCGTTGATTGCGAGTGCTACTTCAGCGCCGCGAACGCCTTCGACATGTACGTGAACATCTCCGGCGTCGGTACTTCGCCAAGCTGCTGCTGCAGCGCGGGACCGTCGTGCTCATACATCGTCTTCACTGCCTGCGCGATCTTCGGATCTCCACCCGTGAACTCCTCCACGAGCGCTTTCCATCGGCGCGCGATCGCGAGGATCTCCGGCGACGTCGGATTCACGTTGTCAGCCATCGCCGCACGCACCTTCGGAATGATCTCGTTCCACGAGTCGCGCACCTCCTGCATGTGCGCGTCGCTGATGGACGTCCGCCGCTCGCGGAGCACCTCGAGCTGCTCCGTCGTAAAGTATTTTTCCATGCTGGTCGTCACCTGAATGATCCGGCAGAGGTCATCGATCAATGCCGCTCCCACCGTATCCAAATGGTTTGCGAGCCCTTCGAGGCGCTCGGCCAGGCGAGTCTGCAGAGCGATCTGCTCGTGCAGCCTGGCGAGATGCAGGTCGATCACTTTGCGAGGCGACATCGCTGCTCCGTCGAGCAGCTGCTTCACCTCTTCGAGCGGAATTCCCATGAGACGCAGCGACTGGATCTGCTGCAGCCGAGCGATATCAGCCTGTTGATACAGGCGATGACCGGACGGCGTGCGCAGCGAGGGCGAGAGGAGCCCGATCTCGTCGTAGTGATGGAGCGCGCGCACCGACATGCCTGTGCGGCTCGCGAGCTCACCAACCTTCCATGGGGGAGGCGTCGTACCGGGAATCGTCATTGTGGCCACGGAGGACAGTGTAAGTCCTCACGTTACGTGAGGTGCAAGAGGCTCACGAAAATCCAGCCATCGCAGATCAGCGCGCGGTGAAGTCCGTCTTCTCGTCCACGCGGCGGCAGGCCTCGGCGAGCAGCGTCGCGGCCCGGTCGACGTCCTCGAGGCTCACGAGCTCGTTGGGCGAGTGCATGTAGCGGTTCGGAACGGACACGAGCGCGGTCGCGATCCCCTGCGCTGCGACGTGGATCGCATCGGCGTCCGTGGAAGTGTCGCGTCCCGCCGCCTGCAGCGAATACGGCATCTTGAGATCGTCCGCCGCGCTGCGCAGTACGCGAAAGACCACCGGGCTGATGATCGAGCCGCGCGTGAGCACCGGGCCACTGCCGATCGCGTGCTCGCCGAGCTCCTTCTTCTCGATCCCGGGATGGTCTGTGGCGAAGGTGACGTCCACGACGATCGCCATTTGCGCGCCGATGCACGATGCACACACGCCCGCGCCGCCGCCGTGCCACGCGATCTCCTCCTGCGTCGTCGCCGCGGCGACGACCTTCGCGCGACCGGGCTTCTCGCTGTAGCGTCGTAGCGCCTCGAGCACGACGAACGCGCCAATGCGATCGTCGACCGAACGCGACACGATGCGATTGTTCGGCATCAAGACGCTCTTCGAGTCGATCACTCCCGCGTCGCCCACGCTCAGCCGTGCAGCGGCCTCCGAGCGGTTCGATGCGCCGATGTCCACCCAGAGATCGGTCATCTTCGACGCCTTCTCGCGATCATCCGGCTTCATCAGATGAATCGGCTTCTTTCCGACGACACCGATCACATCGCCGTTCGTGCCGAGGAAGCGGATGCGCTGCGCGACGAGCACCTGCGGATCCCAGCCGCCGATCCCGGAGATGTGGACGTAGCCGTCCTCATCGATGTGCTGGATGATCACGCCGATCTCGTCGATGTGGCCGGCGAGCATGATGGTCGGGCGGCCTTCCGGGTTTACGGTCGCCATGCTGTTGCCATGCACATCGGACTGCACGGTCGCGAACCTCTGGGCCTCCTCTCGCCACACGCGCGCGGGCGCGGACTCGAATCCTGAAGGTCCGGGCGTGTCGAGCAACCGCTTGAGAAAGGTGACTGAAGAATCGCTGAGCATTGTGGCGAGAAGGGAAGGAGGATGTCGTGCTGCTGGAGGGCGGGAATGTACAGTGGTGAACGGTGCCGTACGTCGCTTCGACGTGCGTTCAGGCGACGTCGAGCTCCACCGCCCGGGCTCGCGAGGGCGGGGGAAATACTGTCGGGTGGAGAATCTCGGCCAGCGTCTCCACGCCGTCCACCAGGCGTGGTCCGGGCCTGCTGAGCAACCCTCCCGAATCTATCGCCCACGCACGGCGATCCGCGAGCCAGCGCCACTCACTCTTCCGCGCCTGCGCGGTTCCCTCGGCTGCCGCCTGCGCCACGTCGTAGCCGCACGGCGCGATGACGATCGTATCGGCTTGGGCGGCAATGACCTCGTCCATGGTCACGACGCGTGACCGCTCGCCGGCCGTTCCGAGCACTTCGATGCCACCGGCGCGCCGCACCATTTGCGGCACCCAGTGTCCCGCGTTGAAGATCGGATCCGTCCACTCGATGACGGCGACGCGCGGCCGAGGGACGCCGGCGGCGGCGAGACGCTCGTGCACGCGCAGGAGCCGCGCTTTGAGCTCCGAGACGAGCGTCTCCGCCAATGGCGAGCGCTCGATGGCCGTGCCGACGCGACGAATGTCATTCGAGCATCTCATCGAGCGTGCTCGCGGCCAGCGACAAGACGGTCGGTGATGGGTGCAGCGTGTGCGCGATGGCGCGCACGTCGGACTCGGGGATCGCGCACACATCGCAGAGCCCCTGCGTGATGATGACGTCCGGCGCGAGCGCGGCGATCGCGCTCGCATCCACCACGTGCAGCGTCTCGCCGCGTGCATCGGCGTCGCGCACCATGCGATCGATGTCGCCAGGTGCGGCTGCGCCATCCATGGGCGAGTGCGTGACGCGTGCGAGCGACGGAGGCAGAAGCTCCGCCGGGTAGTCGCTGTCGTGCGAGATGCCGACGAGCTCACTCGCGGCTCCCAGCGCGCACACGATCTCCGTGGCGGCCGGGAAGAGCGAGATGATGCGCATCAGTGTTCTCTGCCGCCTCCCGCGCGACCGACGCGATAGAGCGGAACCGCGAGGCAGAGCACGTACAGGATGATCGCCACGGCCACGCTCGTTCCCACGAAGCCAATGTTCTTCGACACGTCGATCACATCGGCGAGTGTGCGGCCGTCGGCGAGCTTCACGATGGCGAGCACGGAGAGCGCAACGCCCATGATCGCGCCGCCCGCAATGAGCCCCGACGAGAAGAGCACGCCCGGACCGGAGTCCGCCCGCGCGCCCACACGCTCCCCCTCAGGAAGCCGTTGCTCCACGAGCCACCGCACGACGCCGCCCATGAACATCGTCGCGGAGGTCGAGATCGGGAGATATACGCCGACGGCGACCGGCAGCGACGGAATACCGAGGATCTCCATCGCGATGGCGAGGAATGCGCCGATCAGGATCAGTCCCCACGGCAACTTTTGCGTGAGGATGCCGTCGACGACGAGCGCCATGATCTGCGCCTTTGGTGAGTCCAGCTTCTCTACGGTGCGCCCGCTCACGTCCTTCGGATAGCGTCCGGCGATGCCCGGATCGACGAGATAGTGAATCGTGTGCTGCGCATCCACGAGATACTTGCCGGGAGGCGCGCCGCCCTGCGTCTCGTACAGATGTCCGACCTGATACGACACGCCGTTCACGGACTCGGTTTCGCCTGCATCGATGGTGGAGACCACGACGCCTGGATAGCTCTTTTCGACGATCGTACGATGTGCCGCGTTGAGCAGCGCGATCATGCCGCCGATGAGCAGCGCCGAGGTGGTGACGCCGAAGAGCAATCCGATTTGCTGGCGTGCGGGCGTCGCGCCGACGATGAACCCCGTCTTGAGATCCTGCGACGTCGCGCCCGCGACTGCCGCCGCAACGCATACCACACCGCCGATCGTCAGCGCGAGCACGCGATGCTCAACGCCCGTCCATCCAATCGCGAGAAAGATCAACGCGGTGAGCAGCACCGTCGCGACGGTCATCCCCGAGATTGGATTCGACGAGGCGCCGATCTGCCCCGTGATGCGGCTCGACACGGTGACGAAGAGAAACGCGAAGCCTACCGCGAGCACCGCGGCGAAGATGTTGATCGAGATCTGCGGCAAGCGCGATCATCGCGATGGCGCAGGCGAGCACGCCCGCGAGCACGATCTTGATCGAGAGGTCGCGATCGGTGCGTGCGCGCGCCATGCCGCTCGAGCGGTCGGTTGCCGAGCGTCGGAATCCACCCACGAGCGCGGAGACGATCGTCGGCAGCGAGCGGAGAAGACTGATCAATCCAGCCGCCGTCACTGCTCCGGCGCCGATGTAGTACACGTAGTTCGCGCGCACCGCGGTCGCATCCATGTCGCTGATGAGCCCCGTGCCCGGCGGGATGATCGTCGTGAGCCCGGCGCCGAAGAGCTTGATCGTCGGGATGAGCACGAAGTACGAGAGACATCCGCCCGCGAACAGAAAGCCGGCGATCCGCGGCCCGATGATGTAGCCCACGCCCGTGAGCTCCGGGCTGATCTCCGCGCGGATCTCCCCGAACAGCTCCATTCGCCCGCTCGGCGCGAGTCGCTGGAACACGTAGCGAGGCACCTCCTGCCAGAGGTGCAACCCGCTCACGATGAACTTGTAGAGCGCCGCGAGGCCAAAGCCCATGAATACGGTGCGCGCCTGCACGCCGCGCTCCTCACCCACGATCAACACCTCTGCTGCAGCCGTCCCCTCGGGATACTTGAGCGTGCGACGCTCCTTCACGATGAGCGCGTTGCGCAGCGGGATCATGAGGAACACGCCGAGCAGCCCGCCGACCACCGCGACCGCCGCGACCTTCGTCCACGGGAGGTTGTAGCCGAGCAGGAGGAGCGCGGGGAGGGTGAAGACGATGCCAGCGGCGACCGACTCGCCGGCGGATCCCGTCGTCTGCACCATGTTGTTCTGCAGGATCGTCGCGGGCTTTGCCCCGAACGACTTCGAGATGTATCGGAAGATCGTGATCGAGAGAACCGAGATCGGAATCGAGGCGCTGACGGTCAGACCCACCTTGAGCGCGAGGTACACGCTCGACAGTGCGAACACGAGCCCGAGCAAAATGCCGAGCACGATTGCGCCCGGCGTGAGCTCGGCGATGTCCTGATCCGTTCTGACGTACGGAACGTGATCGGCATCATCCGCCGCGATCGGAATCTGATCTGCCTCTGGATCGAGCAGGGGCTGCGTTGGGATCGACATGAGCGCCTCGTCGAGTGACGGGCGCAATATGGCCGCCGGGAGACGGCTCGCGGAAGACGCGAGAGGGAGGCGACGTGCGATCCTCTCGCGCCCGATCCGCTTCGCTCGCTCAGCCTGCGTCGCTCGCCGGCCTCCGCGTGCGGCGCGAACGCCAGGCCAGCCAGCCGATCGCCGCCAGGATCGCTCCGAGCGGGAGCAGCGTGCCCAGTGCCGCGATCACGCTCGCAATGAACGCGATGAAGTTGCGCCAGGACTGGCGAAACGCCTCGGCCAGCACGCCCCAGCTTCCGGTGCCTGCAACGACCGGGAGCTTCTCGTGCACCGTCACCGAGAGCGTGCTCATCGCTGCGCGAGTGCGCAGGTAGCGCATGCGCCCTTCCTGCCGCTCAATGTCCTCGCGCACACGCGCCAGCTCGCGCTCGACGTCGAGCACGTCCTTGAGCTTCCCGGTGCGCGTGCCGAGGATGTCGATGAGCCGCTGCTCGAGCTTGTGCGCGTTCGTCACGCGCGCCGCGACATCGACGTACTCCTCACCCACATCCTCCGCGTTCACACTCACCGACTCGAGATGCCCGATCGGGCGGAGTCCGTTGAGCGCCTCGTCGAAGCGGGAGGCCGGAAGCTTGATCTCGAGTGTTGCCGAATGCGTCTGGTCGGAGCCGGCGGAGATAGTGCTGTTGGCGATGTAGCCGCCCACATGCGATGCGAGCTCGCGCACCGCGCGAATGCCGCCGTCGAGCGTGTCCACCTCGACACTCGCCTGTCCGGTGCGAATGAGCATCGATGCCACGACCGAGTCGCTCGTCGTGTGCATCGATGGCAGCTGCGCCGCTGCGTCGGCGGGCTCGGGCGCGGCGACTGTCTTCATCAATCCCGATGCGGCGACGTTCGCCTCCTTCTCGTCGCGTGCGGGCGCGAAGCTGTCGGTCGCGCCGAGCTGGCGGTTCCGCCGGCCGTCCGATGAGAGGGCGCCACCTCGATTGCAGGCCGCGAGCGTGGCCGTGACGCACAGCACGATGGGTATGAACCGCATATCGTCCTCGATGTGAGCGGCAGGGCCGAAATGGCCCGCGCACACATGGGACGTTCGCCGCCCGCGCACTTGCACAGGCGGGCCATACGCGCGCGATCTACGACTCTACGGTCGCTCCGAGCGTCGTCAGGGCGCTGCGCAAATCGTTGAGCAGCATCTCCGGGTGATCATGCCCCTCGTACACCACCTCTGCGGCGGCGCGTCGCATCCATTCCTGTTGGTCGCCGCTACCGTCGTTCCGCGTGATCACGACCGTGCGAAGATTCTCCAGCCGGTGATCGTCCGAGACGTAGTCGAGCACGCGCTTCACATCGCGCTCCGGCATGTTGACATCGAGGAAGAGCAGGTCGGACGGCTCCTTGTCGAGCGCCGCGATGCACGCGGTACCGGTGTCGCACGTGCGCACGCGAACGCCGAGCGAGCGAAGGAGGTCGGCGAGGAGCGTGCGAGCATCGTAGTCGTCGTCGACCACGAGCGCGCTCTGCATCGTCTTGCGCTCGCGCAGGCGCTCGAGCACGTCGATCAGCACACGCCGGTCCACCGGCTTCACGAGATAGTCCGTGACGCCGAGCGAGAAGCCGAGCGACCGCTCGGACACGATCGACATGACGATCACTGGAATCCGGCAGAGATCCGGATCGTTCTTGATCTCGCGCAGCACCTGCCAGCCGTCCTTCTCCGGCATCATGATGTCGAGCGTGATCGCGAACGGCTTGAGGATGCGTGCGAGCTCCATTCCGCGATCTCCGTTCAGCGCGCCCACCACGCGGAAGTGCGCGGGTGCGAGGGAGTCGCGAAGCAGCGAGATCACTTCGGGATCGTCGTCGATGGCGACGATGATCGGATCGTTCGAGAGCGCAGAGTCGTCCGGTATGACGCCCTGTTCGCCGATGAGCGCCTCGCCGAGCGGGCGAATCGGGAAGCGGAGACAGAACGCGGTGCCGTGTCCCGGCTCGCTCTTCACGGTCACCGTGCCGCCGAGCAGCTCCACGGTGCGCCTGACGATTGCGAGTCCGAGCCCGATGCCGGGGAAGCGGCGCGTGGTCCCGGATTCCACCTGTTGGAAGTCTTCGAAGATGCTGCCGAGATTCTCCGGTGCGATGCCGATGCCCGTGTCGCGCACGTACGTGATCATGTTGTCGGCGTCTTCTTCCTCCACCGAGAGCTCCACCTCGCCGCCCTCCGGGGTGAACTTCACCGCGTTCGAGGCGAGGTTGAGCACCACCTGCTTGTACTTCGCGCGGTCCAGCCGCACGCGCCGCTTGATGCGCGTGCGCACGGTGACGCGGAGGTTCTTGTCACGAGCGAACGACGTGATCGCTTCCTTCACCTCGGCGAGAACCGCGCTCGGATCGAACTCGTCCACGCGCAGCTCCGCGCGCCCGGACTCGATCTTGGCGAGGTCGAGGACGTCGTCGATCAGCAGCTGAAGATCCTTCGCGCGACGGACGATCGACTGCACCGCGCGCTCCTGCTGGTCAGACACATGGCCGTACACGCCATCGCGCAGCAGCCCGGCGTAGCCGAGGACCGCATTGAGCGGGGTGCGAAGCTCGTGCGACATCGTCGCGAGAAAGCGCGCCTTCGCTTCACTGGCCTCGACGAGCGCACGTGCGCGATGTGCGAGCTGTTCGTTCGCAGTCAGCAGCTCCTGGCTGATGCGCGCGTACTCGTCGGTCTGCGCTTCGGCTCGCTCGTTGGCGCGCTGCAGCTCGACGCGCTGCTCGTCGAATTCGACCGGCTGACCCACCAGCCATCGCGTGTCATTTTCGGCGATGACATAAAACGTGCGTGGCTTGGGGTCGGGCGAGCCGGTGAAGGTAAGCTGGACGACCGGCCGGTCGAGCTCATTGCGGCCAAGAATCCGATCAACCACGTCCCCCGCGTTCTCGAGGCAATCGGCGAGGGCGCGGCCCCGCGCCGACTGGGCAAGCCCCAGCTCCCGCTCGAGTGCGCCGTTGCTCTCGAGGATTGTGCCTTTGCGGTCGAGCCCAAGTACCGGGAAGGGGAGAAGCGAAATGAAGCTCACGGGAGTCAAAGATTCGAAAAGAAGCGCGTATCTCGTTGTGCAATATCGGGTTCACTGTTCACCGGTCTTAATGCAATTCATACGCCCATAGCACGTGACCGCCAAGCGCGGGAGCGTTAGCTTCCCGAAATCCAAACCCCGAGATTCGATGCGTACCGTTTTGAAGCAAGCTCTTGCGTACTGGTCACTTGGCCTGGTGTGCGCGGGGCGTGCTCTGGCGCAGTCGAGCACAGCGCCCATGGTTTCCGCACCGGTGTCCGGTGTGGGCTACCATATCACGATAGACAGCGCTGACGCGGCGCAGCGCCGCATTCGAGTCTCGATGACGTTCACTGCGTCGACGGCGAATCCGGTGCTGCTTGCGATGCCAGCGTGGACGCCCGGCTCATACGAGCTCATGTATTGGGCGAAGAGTGTGTCGGGGTTCTCGGCGTTGAGCGCAGGGAAGCCCCTCGCGTGGGACAAGGCCGATTACCAGACATGGCGGCTGCGCCCTGCGGCGCCCGGGCCGGTGACCGTCTCCTTCGAGTACCGCAACGACTCGCTCGACAACTCGAACTCGTGGAGCCAGCCCGACTTCTCGCTTCTGAACGGCTCGACACTCTTTCTCTATCCCGCTGGTCGTCCGCTCGATTTTCCGAGTACCGTCGAGCTGCGTGTGCCGGCACAGTGGCGCGTCGTCACCGGAATGACGCCAACCGGGCGCAACACCTTCAGCGCGCCGACCTATCACGATCTCGTCGACATGCCCATCATGGCGGGGCGCTTCGATCTCGACAGCACGCGCGTCGGCGCGGGATGGCTGCGCTTCGCGAGCTATCCGGCGTCGATCGAGGCCGCGCCGCGCCGCACGTCGACGCTCAGCGATCTCGCGAAGGTGATCGGTGTGGAGTCTGCGATCTTTGGCGAGACGCCGTGGACAACGTACACCGTCATGCAGATTGCGGATTCGAACTTCGCTGCGATCGTCGGACTCGAGCATCAGAACTCGCACGTCGATCTCACGAACGTGCTCGCGATCGGGCAGCCGGTGCTCACCTCCGTGTACGCGCACGAGATCTTCCACGCGTGGAACGTGAAGCGGCTGCGCCCCGCGGAGCTCTGGCCGTACCAGTACGCGCACGAGCAGCCGACGCCATGGCTGTGGGTGAGCGAAGGGATCACGGACTACTACGCGGATCTCGCGCTCCTGCGCAGCGGGTACAGCGACAGCGCCGCATTCTTCGCAACGACCGCTGGGAAGATCCGCGAGATTGCCGTGCTTCCTCCGTTCGATGTCGAGGACGCATCGCTCTCCACGTGGATCCATCCAGCCGACGGCACCGCTGACGCATACTATCCGAAGGGATCGCTCGCCGGGCTGATGCTCGACATCCTCATTCGCGATGCGAGCGACAACAAACACTCGCTCGATGAAGTACTGCGCGGGCTCTATCGCACGGACTACAAGGCGGGGAAGGGCTTCACGGGCGAGGACTGGTGGAACGCGGTGCAGACCGCCGCAGGCGGGAAGTCGTTCACCGATTTCAACGCGCGCTACATCGACGGCCGCGACCCGTATCCGTGGCAGACGGTGCTCCCGCTCGCGGGGCTGCAGCTCGTTGCGGATTCGGTGAGTGTGCCCGTGATCGGCGTAACAATGTCGCAGGAGGACAACGGTTCGCGCATCACTGCGGTGGCGCCGGGATCCACGGCGGAGCAGGCAGGCGTGCAACCGGGGGACGATCTCGTGTCGGTGGGCGACATCCCGGGGAGTGCGCCGTCGCTCGCGGAGCATCTGCGCGCCAAGTACGGCAACACGCACAACACGATCGTGCCGATCACGATCACGCGGAACGGCAAGCAGAGCTCCCTCGCAGCCCCGCTGCAATTCACATGGCGCGTGACGCAGCGAATCGTGCCGCTCTCGAACGCGTCGCCAAAGGCGGTGCGCGTGCGCAGCGGCATTCTGCACGGCACCACGGGCTGAGCGCCGCGCGCTAAGAGCTCGGCGCCGTCTGCCTGTACCAATCGACGATCGATGAATCGCGCGCGGCGGGCACGGTCGCATGCGCGCCCATGAGCTGCTCGATCTCGCTCACCTCGCGAGGGCCGCGCGAGATCCACTCGACGCCACGATCCGTCGCGAAGTAGTCGTCCTCGATGCGCACCCCGATATTCGCATATCGCTGCACGGCCGCCCGCAGCTTGGCGATCATCGCGCGATTGCGCGGCGTGTCCGGCAGCTCATCGAGCACGGAAGGACGCACGTAGATCCCCGGCTCGATGGTGAACGTGTTGCCCGGCTCGATGCGGAACGACGTGGGGTCGTGCACCTCGAGGCCTATCGCGTGCCCGAGCGCGTGAAAATAGTAGAGCGAGAATTGGGCACACCCTGTCGCAACGACTCTGCGACAGTTGCCGCTCTTTGCATCGAATGCCGCCTTTGGCGACTCGATGAGCCCGAGGCGCGCGAGTCCCGCGCTCAATACGGCGTTCGCCGAATCGTCCATTTGCCCGGAGGTCGCTCCCAGCTTCGCGACCTGCTCCGCCGCGTGCTGCGCGTCGCGCACGAGCTGATACACCGCACGCTGCTCGGGCGAGAAGGTGCCGCTCACGGGCACCGTGCGCGTGACGTCGGCCGCGTAGCCGCGGTACGAGGCCCCGATGTCCATCACGACCACGTCGCCGGCGCGCATGAAGCGATCGTTCGCACTGTAGTGAAGCGCCGTCGAGTTTGGCCCCGACCCAACGATCAATGCAAAGGACGGGCGGTCCGCGCCGTTCCGGCGAAACGTGTATTCGATGAGCGCCTGGATCTCGAATTCGTTGAGACCGGGACGGATGGCGGCGATCGCGTCATGCTGCGCGCGCACCGTGATGTCGATCGCCTTGCGCTCGAGCGCGAGCTCAGCGGCGCTGTGCCGCATGCGCAGGTGCTCGACCAGATCGTTGGCGATCATGATGTGCAGCCCCGGATGGTCGCGGTGCAGCGCGGACACGAACTGCGCGTCGCGCGTGGCGAAGCCCGTGCCTTCCAGGTCACCTACAACGTACAATGTGCCGCCGGCAGCGAGCAGCGAATCGAGCATCGGGCGAAGCGCGTCGATGGTGCGCGCAGGGATTCCGGTGGCGCGTGTCATTCCTTGCGGACCGAGCCTGGTGCCGGTCCACACCTCGCGCGAAGGGTCGCGCGGCTGCACGAACAGCGTCATCGCCGCCGATCCGTGCTGCTTTACAATGACGAGCGCCGCCTCGGGCTCGGTCACGCCGGTGAGATAGTAGAACGACGGTACCGGATAGAAGCTGAGAAAGTCCTCCGCCGGCTCATGTCCGCCGAGCGCCAGCAGCACGCCGTCCGACATCGCGGCCGCGAGGGAATCGCGACGCGTGGCGTATTCCGCGGCCGGCACCTGCGCCGCCAGCGGCAGTGCGGCGAGAGAGCAGAGTAGCACGATCAGCGCACGGCGCACGGCAACCATCCTCGGCTGGAATTCATGTCAGAAGTCGGGGCAAGGGGCTGGCGAGACTACGGCTCTGTGTTGATCATAGTTGCAGTCCTGACTCCGTGGAGCTTAGCCGTGACCGAGCCTGCCGCCGCCGCCGTCGCCCCCCAGGCGTCACTCTGGGAAGACTTCATCGACGTCATCACGTCACCTTCGCAGGTGTTCCGCCGGCGCGAGAATTCCGGCTTCGGCATGCAGCTGCTCGTGATCACGGTGTTGTTCGCGATCATCATCCTCGCATCAAAGTCGGTTATGCAGCCGGTGTTTGATGCGGAAACCGCGCGGCAGAGCGCGCAGCTGATGAAGGCGCACCCGGAAATCACGGCGGATCAGCTCAGCAAGCAGATGGCGATGGGCCAGAAGCTCGCACCGTTCATCATCATGGTCGTGATTCCGATCTCGGTGCTGCTGACCGGGCTCGTGTTGTGGGTGGTGGGGAAGATCTTCGAGTCCAAGCAGACCGCACAGTCGGCGATGATGGTCGCGGCCTACGCGTTCGTTCCCAGAATACTCGGCGCGGTCGTGGGCGCCGTGATCGCGCTGCTGTCGAGTCCCGAACGACTGAACGGCGCCGCCCGGGTAACGCTGGGGCTCGGGGCGCTCATGGATCCGGACACGACTTCGCCGGCGCTTCTGGCGCTGGCGACACGTGTAGACGTGTTCGTGATCTGGCAGACAATCCTGCTTGCGATCGGGCTGCAGGTCACGGGAAAAGTCTCGAAGACCAACGCTTACATCGCGGCGGCCCTCGTCTGGCTGATCGGCGCGCTGCCGACGGTGCTCCCCGCGCTGCGGCGTTGACCGCAGCGCAGCGCGCTATTTGAGGAGCAGCTTCGCGATCGTCTGGAGCTGCATGTTCGACGTCCCTTCGTAGATCGTGCCGATCTTCGCGTCACGATAGAACTTCTCGACGGGATAGTCTTTCGTGTAGCCGTAGCCTCCATGCAGCTCCACGCAGAGCGACGTCACGCGCTCGCACACCTGCGACGCGAACAGCTTCGCCATCGCGGCCTCGCGAGTGAACGACTGCCCGCTGTCCTTGAGGCGTGCCGCGTTGTAGACGAGTAGCCGCGCGGCCTCGAGCTCCGTCGCCACCTGCGCGAGCTGGAACTGAATTCCCTGGAAGTCCGCGAGGCGCGTGCCGAACTGCTTGCGCTCCTTCACGTACTCGAGCGTCGCCTCGATCGCGCCGCGTGCCACGCCGATCATTTGCGCGCCGATGCCTATCCGCCCCTCGTTCAGCGTTTCGATCGCGATCTTGTAGCCCTGTCCAACCTCGCCGAGCACATTCGCTGCCGGGACGATGCACCCATCGAACAGAAGCTCCGCCGTGCTCGACGCGCGGATGCCCAGCTTGTCTTCCTTCTTGCCAACCTTGAAGCCCGGGGTGTCGCGCTCGACGATGAACGCCGTGATCCCCTTGTATCCCGCCTGCGGATTCGCCGTCGCGAACACGACGAAGACCTCCGCCTCGGCACCGTTCGTTATCCACAGTTTCCGGCCCGTGAGCGACCAGTCGTCGCCGTGCTTCTCGGCACGCGTCGCGAGGCCGAACGCATCGGAGCCCGAGCCGGCCTCCGAGAGCGCGTAGGCGCCAATCGTCTTCGACGTGAGCCGCGGGAGAAACTTCTCGCGCTGCGCATCGCTGCCGTATCGCGCGATCGGGTAGTTCACGAGCGTGTTCTGCACGTCGACCATGATCGCGGCAGAGGCATCGATGCGGCTGATCTCCTCAACCGCGAGCGTCACCATCATGAGGGAGCCGGCGGCGCCGCCGTACTTCTCCGGAACCTCTATCCCCATGAGCCCGAGGTCGAACAGGGCAGGCACGAGGGTGGGATCGATGCGTGCGGCGCGCTCCATCTCGAGAACGCGCGGGCGGACTTCCTCTTCCGCGAACGCCGCAACGGCGTCGCGAAATGCGCTCTCTTCCTCGGAGAGCGTGGTGAGCGCTGGATGCGAAGCCGAAACGTCGGTAGTCATGGAGACAATCTTACGTACCGGGATCGGCCGGCTGCCACTACCGCGCGCTGCCCTGGGCGACGGGTGCACTCACCTCGGCACAGCCGGCTCCACAGTAGCGCGGTGGCGTGCCCGCCGGACGCGCGCACTTGTGCGGCTCGGTGCATGCGACGGCCGCGACGCCGGCGCGCGCGAGCACGACGGACGCGAGCTGCTCGTTCACGCCGAACGCCGTCGTCACCTGCACGGGAATGTCGGGGTGCGCAGCGGAGATCTCGGAGACCATGCGCGGGATGTCGCGCGTGGAGTGCTTGCCGGGGGAGAGCATGTACGGGAAAGCCACGATCTCCGTCGCTCCGGCGGCAATGCACGCCTCGAATCCATCTGCGATCGTCGGCGAGGCGAGCTCCATGTGGGCGACGCGAACGACCACATCGCTTCCGGCCATGCGCTGCACGAGCTCGCCCACGCACTCGAGCATGTGATTCGCCTCTTCCTTCATCGATCCGTGATCGATGATCAGTATCCCCTTCACGTGCGCTCCTCGCTGATACCCACTTACAATATACCGCGCCGGGGACGAACGCGATCCGCCGTCGAGGAGCTGTCGATCAGCGCTCGAACACGCGTACCGCGAGCTCCACCTTGCCGAACGGGGCGGACACCTGCGCGCCCTGTACGGCGCCGCGCACGCGCTCCAGCATCTCGCGCGCGATCGCGATTCCTTCGTTCACCGCGTGCTCCTTCGATTTCTCGCTCGCCTTGCGCATGCGCGCGAGCACCGACTCCGGCACAACCACGCCCGGCACTTCGTTGGCGAGAAACTCCGCGTTGCGCGCGGAGACCAGCGGCCAGATCCCGGCCACGATCGGAATACGTACGTGTGCGATCGATTCGAGAAAGCGCTCGAGCTGCTCGACGTCGAACACCGGCTGCGTGATCGCGTACTCCGCGCCTGCGTCCACCTTCCACTCGAAGCGGCGCAGCTCGTACGCGGGATCGATCGCGGCGGGGTTCACACCGACGCCAATCGTGAATGCAGTGGGGCGTCCAAGTGCGTTGCCGCCTGGGATCGAGTCCCTTGTTGAGGCGGCTGACGAGATTCGTGAGGCCGATGGAATCGATGTCGAACACCGCGGTCGCGTCGGGATAGGGTCCCATCTTCGGCGGATCGCCCGTGATGATGAGCAGATTGCGCAGCCCCATCGCGGATGCGCCGAGCAGGTCGCTCAGCATGCCGAGGAGGTTGCGATCGCGACAGCAGTAGTGCGTGACGGTCTCCATTCCCATGCGCTGCTCGATGAGGAGACTCGTCATGAGCGCGCCCATGCGGCTCTGCGCACGCGGGCCATCGGGAACGTTCACTGCGTCGACGCCCGCAACCTTGAGCGCAGCGACCCCCTCGAGCATCGCGGTCGCATCCACGCCGCGCGGCGGCACGATCTCGACTGACGTGACGAACTCGTTTCGCGCGATCTTGTTCGCCCAGCGCGAACGACGCGCGAACGGCATGGCCGCGACTCCGGCGTTCGTTGCCTGATCGCTGCCCGTCTCCTCGGGGCCCAGCGCGTGCGGCATCTGGTAGCGCACGCTCGGCTTGCGCTGATTGCGCGGCATGAGCGGGCGGATTCCGTCCACGAGTGACTTGATGTGCTCTGGCGTGGTGCCGCAGCAGCCGCCGATGAGCTTCGCGCCGGCCTGTATGAAGTGGCGCGCGTAGCTCGCCATGTACTCGGGGCTCGCCATGTACATCGTGCGCCCCGAGACATCGCGCGGCATGCCGGCATTCGGCTGCGCGCTCAGCTTGCGCTTCGTCACCGCGGCCATGCGCTCGATCGCCTCGAGAATCGCCTGCGGCCCCACCGAGCAATTGAGGCCGATGACGTCCGCGCCCCATTCGTCGAGCGTGCGCGCGACATCCTCGGGAGTGGCGCCGAACGGCGTGAGCCCATCCTGGCCGATCGTCATTTGCGCGATGACTGGCGTCGACAGCGAGAGCTCGCGCGCCGCGGCGAGCGCCTGCTCGATCTCGCCGAGATCGCTGAACGTCTCGAGGAGAAAGCAGTCCGCGCCTCCCTCGAGCAGCGCGTGCATCTGCTCGCGAAAATGTCCGCGCGCCTCCTCGCGGCTGGTGGCGCCGAATGGCTCGATGCGCACGCCGAGCGGCCCGACGGCGCCCGCGACGAGCACGTTCGCGCCTGCTGCCTCGCGCGCGATCTCGGCCGCGCGACGGTTGAACTCCGCCACGTGATTCTCGAGCCCGTACTGCGCCAGCTTCAGCCGGTTCGCGCCGAAGCTGTTCGTCTCGAGCAGCTCGGCGCCCGCCTTCACGTACGGCGCGATGCACGTCGAGCACGAGCTCCGGCGAGCGCACGTTGAGCTCATCGTAGCACTGATTGATGAACACGCCGCGCGAGTAGAGCATCGTGCCCATCGCGCCATCGGCCACCATGATGCGGTCGGGATCCGCGATCTCCCGCGCGTCAGGTCGCGTTTGTGCACGCGAGCCCTCGAGGATGCTCGTCATGCGGCCTCCGGCTCGGCCGCGGCGCTGCGCACCGCGTAGTACTTGGCCTGCGGATGATGCACGATGATCGCCGCCGTCGACTGCTCGGGCGTGAGCTGGAACGCGGACGTGAGCTCCATGCCCAGCGCCTCGGTTGCGGGGAGGAGCTTGAAGAGTTGGGCGTGTCCCTCGAGATCCGGACAGGCGGGATAGCCCCACGAGTAGCGCTTCCCCTGGCTCCCCGGGATGCCCAGCTCACGGCGAATCATCTGATGCATCCACTCGGCGGTGCGCCTCTGCGGCCTCGACGCCGAGACCGTGCAGGTAGTACGCTTCCGAAAACTCGCCCTGTCTCCTGCAGCTCGGCGAAGCGACGCCCGGCTTCGTCGCCGACGGTCACGATCTGGAATGCCGCAACGTCCACGTCGCCGGATTCGACGGAGCGGAAGTAGTCGGCGAGACAGAGATGCTCGCGCCCTTCCTGACGCGGGAATGCGAAGCGCGTGAGCTCGCGCATGGAGCCGCCGTCGCTCTGCATCGCCGCAGGATCATAGACGATCAGCTCGTTGCCACTCGATTGCACGGGGAAATAGCCGTACACCGCCTGCGGCGCGAGCCACCGTTCGCGCACCGCGCTCTCGGAGAGACGCGCCAGCGTCGGCTCGAAACTCCTCGCGCACAGCCTTTTCCCACGCGGGCCCGGAGCCGCGCCCGCCCCACTGCAGGCGGAAGAGCTCATCGAGGTCGAGCAGCTCGAGCACTTCGTCGAGCGGAATGTCGCGACGCACCTGCGCGCCCCAGAACGGCGGCTTGGGAACCGGATTGTCCGCAGCGACGGCGCTGCGCGCGCCCGCGCTGTCGCCGTGCGAGATGTCCTTGCCCACGCTGCGTGCGCAGAAAGACGTCCTTGCGCGCGCTCGTCGATGAGCTCGAGCGAGCATCGGGCCGCGCTTCTCGTCGTCAATGAGCGACTCCATCGTGTCGAGCCCCTCGAACGCGTCCTTGCAGTAGAAGACGCCCGGCGTCGTACGGCGCGCTCGTCTTCGACGAACATCGCGCGGCGTCCGAAGCGCCGATTGATCGCGGCGCCGCCAATCAGCACCGGGAACGTCGAGGCCGCGGCGGTCGAGCTCCTGCACGCAGATCGGCATCTGCTTCGACGTCGACACGAGCAGCGCCGACAGCCCGATCGCCGTCGCGCCGACCTCGACCGCCTTGTCGATGATCGTGTTCACTGGCACCTGCTTGCCGAGGTCGTACACGGTGTAGCCGTTGTTCGAGAGGATCGTGTTGACGAGCGACTTCCCGATGTCGTGCACGTCGCCGTACACAGTCGCGAGCACGACCTTGCCCTTGGTGTAGCCTTCGCTTTCGCTCGAGGAACTTCTCGAGGTGCTCCACGGCCTTCTTCATCACCTCGGCGCTCTGCAGCACGAACGGAAGAATGAGATCGCCCGCGCCGAACTTGTCGCCGACTTCCTTCATCGCGGGGAGCAGCACGTCGTTGAGCACGCGCACGGGATTCTCGCGCACGCCGGCAGCGTCGAGCGCCGCCTCGATACCGTCCTTCTTCCGGTGAGCACATGCCAGTGCACGCTTCTCGTCGGGCGTCATTGCCGCGGTCGGATCTGCCTGCGCCGCTCGCCGCATCCGACGCTGCGTTCGGCCCGCGTCGCTGCGAAGTGCTCGATGAAGCGCTGAAGCGCATCCGGACGCTTGTTGAACACCAGGTCGTCGGCGAGCGCGCGCTCCTCCTGCGGAATCTCGGCGTACGGCGTGCACGTGCGCGGGATTCACGATCGCCATGTCGAGCCCCGCGTTCACGCAGTGATGCAGGAACACCGAGTTGAGCACCGCGCGCGCATGCGGGTCGAGCCCGAAGCTGACGTTGCGACACACCGAGGCTCGTGAACACGCCCGGGAGCTCGCGCTTGATCAGCCGGATCCCTTCGATCGTCTCGTGCGCCGAGTCGATCCACTCCGCTTCGCCGGTCGCGAGCGTGAAGGTGAGATCGTCGTAAATGAGGTCCTCGGGCGCGAGGCCGTACTCGCCGACGGCGATGTCGTGGATGCTTGCCGCGCGACCTCGAGCTTGCGCTCGCGCGTCTTCGCCATCCCGACCTCGTCGATCGTGAGCGCGACGACGGCCGCGCCGTGCTGTCTTCACGAGCGGCACGCACGCTGTCGATGCGCTTGCGGCCGTTCTCCATGTTGATCGAGTTCACGATCGCGCGCCCGGGAATGTGCTCGAGCGCTGCCTCGATGACGTCGGCTCGGTCGAGTCGATCATGAGCGGCGACTCGACGCTCATCGAGAGCAGCTTCACCACCTTCGACCATCTGCTCGGCTTCGTCCGCGCGCTCGGTGACGGCGACGCAGACGTCGAGCACGTGCGCGCCCGACTTCGACCTGCTCGCGCGCGACCTCGCACGATCCCCTCGTAGTCCTCGGCGAGGAGCAGCCGCTTCACCTTGCGCGATCCCTGCGCGTTCACGCGCTCGCCGATGAGGAGCGGCGGCGGATCCTGGTGCAGCGTGATCGCGCGCATGGCGGACGAGACGCGCGGGACGTGCGTGCTCCTTGCGATCGGTCTGTTCGCGTCGCGCCGCGCCGACGCTCGTACACGCGCCGACGATGGCCTCGAGATGCTCGGGCGTCGTGCCGCAGCAGCCGCCGACCATGCGCACGCCGAAGTCGCGCACGAACTCCGCGAGCGCGTCCGCCATCGGCGCGGGCTCGAGCGGATAGACCGCCTCGCCGACGCCGGTGTTGAGCGGGAGCCCGGCGTTCGGGATGCACGAGATCGGGAGTCGTCGCGTGCTCGCCGAGGTAGCGGATCGGCTCGCGCATGTGCTCCGGACCGGTGGAGCAATTGAGCCCGATCACGTCGACGCCGAGCGACTCGAGCGTCGTCATCGCGCTCGCGATGTCGGTGCCGAGCAGCATGCGTCCGCTCGTGTCGAGCGTGACCTGCGCCTGGAGCGCGACGCGGCGGCCGATCTCGGCGAACAGCCGCTCGATGCCCGCGACCGCGGCCTTCACTTCGAGAATGTCCTGCGAGGTCTCGATGAGCAGCACATCGACGCCGCCTTCGACGAGCTCCTTGGCCTGCTCGTAGTAGTTCTCCGCGAGCTCGTCGAAGGTGATCGTCGGAGAGCGTCGGGTCCGCGCTCGAGGGGAGCATTCCGGTCGGGCCCATCGAGCCGGCGACGAAGCGCGGGTGGTCCGGCGTCGCGTACTTGTCGCACGCCGCGCGCGCGAGCCGCGCGGCGCCGACGTTGATCGCGTCGACCTTGTCGCCGAGTCCCCATTCGGTGAGCCGGCGCGGCGTGCGACTGGAAGGTGCACGTCTCGACGACGTCGCAGCCGACCGCGAGGAACGACTCGTGGATCGCCTGGATGACGTCCGGGCGCGTGAGCACGAGGTTGTCGTTGCACCCTTCGAGCGACTTGCCCGCCGAAGTCCTGCGGCCGTGAGGTCGGCGCGCTGGATGTTCGTGCCCATCGCGCCGTCGTAGATGAGCACGCGGCGGTCGAGGGCATCGAGATATGCGGACGGAAAGCGGGGCTGCGACATGTCGTTGGCCTGGTCTCGCCGGAGCAGCGCGGCGCGCAAAAGCAAAAAATGCCCAGTGCACGCGCGGGCACTGAGCCGGCGCTTTAGCGGAATGTTTTACGTGGCCGCAATTTGCCGTAAATCGCCACGAATCAGTTGATGTTCAACCTAGCGGTGAACGCCCCCTGCTACAAGCGCGAACGCTCTCCTGCCAGACAGACGATCGTCAATGGAAGACGACACTCATCACCACGGGCTTGAAGAGCACGAGGGCGAAGTACGCGACCATCGGGGAAAGGTCGATCATCCCGAACGGCGGAAGCACACGCTTGATCGGCTTCACCATCCAGTCGGTCAGCGCGTAGACGATGCGAGCCCACCACGAATACCGCATCCCGATCCACGAGATCACTACGCGTACGAAGAGCGCGGTCTCGAGCAGCTCGAAAATCCCGCTCACCAGCAGCGCTGCGATTCCCATCCCGCCCTGCGTCGAAGCGAGGGAAAGCGTAAGCGCGGCAGACCGAATCCATTGCAGGAGCACGATCAACAGCACGCCGATCAGCACGACGGCCGCGAGCGCCCACCACGGCGCCTGCGCCGGCTGTCCGCCGGCACGCACGACGCGCGACTCGACCGGCGCGAGCATCGGATCGATCACGCGGCGAAAGAAGCGCGCGACGGGAGAAAAGGGATTGATGCGCCGAGTGCGTACGGCCCAGTCGATCACCGCGACGACCAAGAAAATGCCGCCAGCCACGAGCAGCGCAATGCGCAGCACGTAGATGGCGGACTCGATCATCGGCATGAGGGTGCTCACGCGCGGTAAGCTGAGTTGCCGGTCACGCGCGAGCAAGTGGCGCACGCGTGACCAGTCGACGCCTGCGCGCCGAGCTACGGCGTCTGCGACATCCCCAGATTTTTCGCGGCGAACGCAAGCTCATCGGTCGCGAGATCGATCTGCTTGGACGTCGGCTTGCCGCCGCCGTGTCCCGCCTTCGTATCGATGCGGATCAGGATCGGCGCGGGCCCCGACTGCGCGCGCTGCAGCGTCGCGGCAAACTTGAACGAGTGTCCCGGCACGACGCGATCGTCGTGATCCGCCGTCGTGACGAGCGTCGCGGGATACGCCGTGCCCGGCTTGATGTTGTGCAGCGGCGAGTACGCGTACAGCGTCTTGAACTGCGTGGAGTCGTCGGACGTGCCGTACTCCGGCGCCCAAGCACCGCCGATCGTGAACTTCTGGTAGCGCAGCATGTCCATCACACCCACGGCCGGAAGCGCGACGGCCGCGAGGTCCGGGCGCTGCGTCTCGACCGCGCCGATGAGCAGCCCGCCATTCGACCCACCGCGAATCGCCAGCTTCTTCGACGACGTGTACTTCTGTGAGATCAGATACTCGGCGGCCGCGATGAAGTCGTTGAACACGTTCTGCTTCTTCGCGAGCATCCCGGCCTCGTGCCACGCGCGCCCGTACTCGCCGCCACCGCGAATCACGGCGACAGCATACACGCCGCCCATCGCGACCCACTGCAGCATCGCGGGGGAGAACGCGGGCGTCATGTTGATGTCGAAGCCGCCGTACGCGTAGAGAATGGTCGGATGCGATCCGTCGAGCGTGAGCCCCTTCTTCGCCGTGACGAACACCGGGATCTTCGCCCCGTCCTTGCCGCTGGCAAAGAGCTGTTTCGTCTCGTAGGCGGTGCTGTCGACGGGGAGCTTGGCAACGAGGAAAGGTGTCTGCGTGCGGTGCTCGATGTCGTAGCGATAGATGGACGCGGGCTGCAGATACGACGCGTAGGAATAGAACATCTCCCACTCGTTCGGCTTGCCGGAGATCGACGCGATGGAACCAATGCCGGGAAGGGCGACGGTGGCGACGCGACTTCCGCGAAGCGCGTAGATATCCAGAACCGAGTGCGCGTCCTTCAGCGTGTGCACCACGAAGTGCCCGCCGATGAGCTCCACCTGCTCCATCTTGTCCGCGCCCTCGGGAATCAGCGCGCGCCAGTACTTCCGTGCCGGCTTGTTGATGTCGACCGCGACGACGCGTCCGAGCGGAGCATCCTGCGTGGTCTGCAGGAAGAACACATCACCCGCGTTGTCGATGACGCGGTTCTCGGACTCCTCATCGTCGACGAGCGTGACGAGCGGATTGTCGATCTTGGGCTTCCCGGGATTGCTGACGTCGATGAAGAAGATGCGGTTGTTCGGGTTCGTGCCATCCGACACGTAGATGATGACGTACTCACCGTCATCGCTCACGGTGGCGTTGATCGTCCACTGCGGATGATCGGGGCGCTCGTAGACGAGGTGGTCCTTTGCCTGCGGATCGCCCACACGGTGATAGAAGAGCTTCTGTCCGGTGTTCTTCGCGAGCATCTTGTTCTCGCTCTTCGGCTCGTCGTAGCGCGAGTAGAAGAACCCCTTGTGATCCTTGGTCCACGCAATGTTGGAGAACTTCACCCACCTGAGCGTGTCCGAAAGATCGTTGCCCTTCTCGACATCACGCACGCGGATTTCTTCCCAGTCGGAGCCCGCAGCAGCTACGGCGTATGCGAGATATTTCCCGTTCTCGCTGGCGTCCCACACTCCGAGCGCGACGGTACCGTCGGGCGAAAGCGTGTTCGGGTCGAGAATCATCCGCCGCACGCCTTTCAGTCCGTGCTGCACGTACAGCACCGACTG
The DNA here is from genome assembly GCA_963792685.1 of uncultured Gemmatimonadaceae bacterium. GTDB lineage: Bacteria > Gemmatimonadota > Gemmatimonadetes > Gemmatimonadales > Gemmatimonadaceae > FEN-1250. The sequence goes on from CAWBWW010000001.1 coordinate 1,737,276, forward strand.
GTTCTGCAGCCCGCTGTTCTCGGTGAAGAAGTACTCCTTCCCACGCTTCGTCGGCACGTTGTACTTCGGGTAGTTCCAGACGCGCGTGAGCTGTTCCTTGATCGACGCGCGCTCCGGAATCGACTCGAGATACTGGAACGTCAGCGCGTTCTCGGCTTCCACCCACTGCTTCGTCTCGGGAGAGTCCGTGTCCTCGAGCCAGCGATACGGATCGGCGACGGTCGTCCCGAAATAGTTGTCGGTTTGGTCGCTCTTGCGCGCGACCGGATAGTGAAGCCCCGACTGCCCGGCGAGCGGCATAGCGGCAAAGACTGATGACATCGCGAAGGCGCTGAGTGCCACCGCGCGCACGGACGAAGAAACGCGCATTGGAGTTGGGATAGGGAAGCACGACTTGCACGCCTGGCGCTAGGCGTGCGCTCGACTACGAAAATGTAACCCCAGTGCCCCACCCGAAGTTCAGATCGCAGGGCTCCGCCGAGCGCTGAAGCTGCCGAGCAGCGCTCCGATCGCGGCGCCGAGCGCGAGCGCGACCCACTCCCACCACGCGGTCGCGTGTACGCGCGCGAGGAGTGGGATGAGCAGTAGTGACGCCGCCAATGACGCTCCCACGGCGAGCAATGCTCTTCGCCCCGCGCGCACCGCCCAGTAGATGGAAGGTGCAGCGAGCCCCGCGATCCACAGACCGGTCAGCCACGGCGCTTCCGGACCATACTCATATTCGAAGGGAAGCAGGTAGCTCCAGCCGAGCGCCGCGTCGACGGGCTGCGTTCGCTCGCGTGTCACGCCATGGTGGGTCGCGCTCACCCAGAGCTGGTGGTGAATGAGCCCGCCCGCCACGTGCATCGTGTCGGCTGTGCTGGAGCGACGGCGAGGAAAGACGCTGTCGAGCCGGATGTCCGGAGTTGCAACTCGCGCATCGGCGGTGCGCATGCGCAGGGAGAAGATCAGCGCGCCGTTTCGCTCACCCAGCAGGTAGATCTGCGAGCGCTGGATGTCGTACACCGTGGAGATCGCCGCGATCGGACTCGTCGTGCTTCCGCCGGTGATGGTTGCCTCGACGACTACCGAATCCGAGGAGAGTCGGCGACGAACGTCGGCGCTGTCACCCGAGATCTCGTACGGACTGCGCAGTCCGCCCGCAGTGGCGGACAGTACCTTACCCGAGAAGTAGTCATGATGCAGCAGCTCGGGTCTCCACGTTCCCCAAAACCTCGTGCGCGGAAGCGAGATGTGGGCGAGCTCCGCACTGAGTGCCAGCACGACCACCCACAGGAGCGTCCACGCCCACGCGAGTCGCATCGCCGTCCGACGTGATGGGAGAATGACCACGCGCCAGATATCGGCGCCCACGACTCCGACGAACGCGCCGAACGAGTTCGTGAAGATGTCGCCCAGACTCGTATCGCGACCAGGAATCCACAGCTGAAGCGTCTCGACGGTGATCGTCGTCACCAACGCGATGAGAAATGCTCGTCGCCGTGAGACGCCGGCGAGACGCAGCCCCATTCCGAAGGGAATGAAGAGGAAGACGTTGAGGATTGCATCGAGAACGGAGGTATCTCCGCACAGCAGGCACAAACTCGGGGGCTGCTTCGTTGCTTGGTACTGTGGCGAAAGTGTGAGGACCGCGATGAACAACAGTCCGGCAATCCACAGCACGCGCCCGAGAGTTTTTTGTGGTATCAACGCAACAGTCCGTAGCGCACGATGAAGGTGTCTCGCGGATGATGGAATTGCGTAAAGCAGTCTGCACGAACGGGATGTTACTAGGTCGAGGCGTTGTGCGCTGCAATCCGTAGGTGGCACCCTAACTGCAAGTCGGTAACGAACGCATGCAGTCATCGACCCTTCTCGCAGTGCGGCGCTCCCTATGAGTCTGCCGGTACACTGCGACACTGACCACATATTCACAGTCGACGTGGAAGAATATTTCCAGGTCGGTGCGTTCGATCGTGTCGTGCCTCGTGCTCAGTGGGATGCGCAGCCGAGCCGACTCGAGCATTCAGTTGGCATTCTGCTCGAGCTGCTCGCGCGTCATCAAGCGAACGCGACGTTTTTTACACTGGGATGGGTCGCTGAGCGTCATCCGTTTCTGATGCGCCGCATCGTGGATGCGGGACACGAGGTCGCATCGCACGGTCATTGGCATCGCCGCGTGAACACGCTCACGCCCGATGAATTTCGTGAAGACGTGCGCATGTCGAAGGCGATTCTCGAGGAAACTTCAGGCGCGACGGTGTACGGTTTTCGCGCGCCGAATTTCTCGATCACTCCGGGCACCGAGTGGGCGTTCGACATCCTGATCGAAGAAGGCTACAAGTACGATTCGAGCCTCTTCCCGATCCGGCGCCCCGGCTACGGGTACCCGAAGGCTCCGCCAGTTCCGCATCTCATCCATCGCCCGGCCGGCACGATCACCGAGATGCCGCTGGCAACCACGCAGTGGCGCGGCGTGCGACTCCCTGCCGCCGGCGGCGCGTACCTCCGCCATCTCCCATTCCGCCTCATCCAGCGCGCATTTCGCGAGCACAATGCCGGCGGCATTCCGGGGATGTTCTACATTCATCCGTGGGAGCTGGATCCGGAGCAGCCGCGCATCAACGTGCCGTGGCACACGCACGTGCGACACTACGGTGGCCTGCGCAAGACACAGCCCCTCATCGAGCGACTTCTCGGCGAGTTCCGATTCCGGAGCGTGGCGCAGTGTCTCAAGCTTCCGACGTCCACCACAGCGAGCTCACGGGCGATAAGCGCAGTCGAGTGATCGCACGCGTCGATCGCTTCTCCGGCACCGCGAGCGAGTGGGACGCACTCGCTCGGCGCTCTCCCGGCTTCACCCACTTTCATCTGTACGGATGGCGCGCCGTGATCGAGCGCGTGTTCGGCCACGAGTGCATTTACCTCGCGGCGTACGACGGCGCTGGAGCGCTTGCGGGCGTGCTTCCGCTCGTGCGTGTGAAGAGCATCGTGTTCGGGCACTTTCTCGTATCGATGCCGTTTCTGAATTACGGCGGCCCACTCGGAACCGACGAAGGGATCGTCGCGCTGGTGGCGCACGCGTCGGAGCTCGCGCGCGACTCGAGCGCGAAGCTGCTCGAGCTCCGCAGCCGCATTCCGCTGCCGATCGACCTGCCCGCGTCGCATCGCAAGATTACCGTGCTGCTCGATCTGCCTGCGTCCGAGCCGGCGCTGATGAAGCAGCTCAATGCGAAGCTGCGCAGCCAGGTGCGCCGTCCACAAAAGGAAGGCGTGACCGTGAAGTTCGGCGCCGATCAAGTGGCGCCCTTCTTCGAAGTGTTCGCGCACCATATGCGCGACCTCGGCACACCGACGCAGCCTCGCCTCCTCTTCGACACGATCGCCGCCATCTTTCCCGATGATGCCTGGTTCGGATGCGCGTGGCACGAAGGGCGTCCCGTCGCATGCGGGTGCGCATTCCAGTGGGGAAGCGAGATGGAGATGACCTGGGCCTCATCGCTCAACGCGTACAAGCGCATCGCGCCGAACATGCTGCTCTACTATCGCTTCATGGAGCGCGGTATCGACGCGGGGCTCACGACGTTCAACTTCGGGCGCACATCGCCGGGAAGCGGCACGCATCGCTTCAAGACGCAGTGGGGCACGCGCGACGAACAGCTCTGGTGGTACGCACGCGCTGCGAGCGCCGAGGTGAAGACGCCCTCGCCCACGGACTCCGGCTACGCGTGGGGTCCGCGCCTCTGGAAGCGGCTGCCAACGGGCGTCGCGACAATGCTCGGCCCGCGAATCGTGCGCTACATCCCTTGATCGGGCGACACCAGCTTCCCGTCAGCTCGACGATCACTCCGCGCTCGCTCGCGCGCGCGCTCGGGCCGGCAATCGGCGATGGTGCGCGCGAGCGCATGGCGCTCGAGGGCGAGCTGCGCGCTGCATTCGGCGCGCGCGAGCTCGCGCTCGTGGACAGCGGCACCTCGGCGGTCGCGATGGCGATGCGCGCGACGACTCGCGCGGGCGGCGTCGTCGCGCTCCCCGCGTACGCGTGCGTGGACATTGGCGCCGCGGCGATACACGCGCAGCTTCGCGTACGACTCTACGATGTGGATCCGGACACGCTGTCCGCCGATCTCGATTCCGTTGCGCGGGTGCTCGATGCGGGCGCGGACACGATCGTGGTGTCGCATCTCTACGGTTATCCCGCGGATGTGCCGGGTATCAGCCGACTCGCAGCGGCAAACGGCGCGCGCGTGATCGAGGACGCCGCGCAGGGCGCGTGGGGCTCGTTGCTCGGCAAGCGGCTTGGCTCATTCGGGCCGTTCTCGGTGCTCAGCTTCGGACGAGGAAAGGGGATGACGGGCGGCGGCGGAGGCGCGCTGCTCGCGATCGGCGAATCCGGCGCAGACACGTCTCCGCGTGCGGAGATCGCGCCCGCCGCGAGCTCATTGCGCACGATCGTGGTCTCGACGGCGCAATGGGCGCTTGGGCGCCCCGCGCTGTACGCGCTCCCATCGGCGATCCCCGCGCTGCACCTCGGCGAGACGATCTACCATCCTGCGAGTGATCCGCGCGCGATCACCGCCGCGAGCGCATCGCTCGTGCGCGCATCGCTCGCGCGCGCGGACGCAGATCTCGCGATGCGGCGCCGGAACGCGGAGCTTCTCGCGCGCGCAGCCGAGCAGTCGCGGAGCGTCCGTGCCATTCGTCCGATCGGCGGTGCTGAGCCGGGATATCTTCGCTTCCCGATGCGACTCGCGGATACGCGCGTGGCAAATCGGGCGCAGCCCATGTTAGGTATCGTTCACGGATATCCAAACACGTTGGCCGATCTCGCGGAGCTGCGCCCGTCACTGGTTGGTGACGAACCGCTGCACGGTGCGCGCGAGCTGCAGCGCTCGATGGTGACGCTGCCCACACACGCACTCGTCAGCAAGAAAGATTTTCAAAGAATCGCCGAATGGATGGTTGACGAGCGGCGATAACAACTTTAAATATGCGCCCAGATCGACACGCCAGTGCCGACCTGCGAAGTGCGTCTCCCCGATGTCCTTCGTTCTTCATCCGACGGAATCGCCCTCTGCTGGCGATCTCCCACCGCAAGATTACATCGCGGCGTGATCGTTGGGCCTCAGTGCCCGCGACAAAGGCAAACCCGTCGAAAGGCGGCGACGCAAAGCCAACGAGGCTACAGCGCCCAGTCTGAGTGCGCTATGCCGGTCGGGTTGCCGTGGACTGGAGACTCGACGTGCGAAAATCTTTCCTCGCCCTCGCCGCGATGATCGCGGCCGCCGCTTGCTCGGACGCCACCTCCCCTGTGGCCAGTGCGCCTCCGAAGGCGTCCGTAGACTCGGCAAAGACACCGTCCGTGCTCGCGAGCTACACCGCACCGGCGTCGCTCTACTCGGATTACGCGTCCTCCTCGCATCACTGGACGCACATCACGACGTTCATGACCGACTTCTTCTACGCGTGGACCGGCAGCGAGCGCGCGTGGGCCGGCCAGCACTACGATATGGCAATGTCGGGCAGTGGCTCGGCCTGGAAGGCCGCCAACCCGACGTCCACCCATTCCACGTACGCACTGCTGTGGAGCCTCGAGGTGGCGGGATCGCCGAGCGTCTCGACCAACTATGCCTCCGACATGCAGAGCTGGTTCTCCTCGCATCCGCAGTACTCGCTCGAGAAGGCCTTCGTGCACAAGCGCGGTGCATCGTTGAGCCAATCCGGCCGCGTGTACTACTATCGGCTTGGCGGCTACCGATGGGCCATCAACCCCAAGGATGCGGGCGCGATCGCCTACACCGTGAGCCGCGCCCAGCGGATTGCAGGCGCCGATGGAGGGATCTTCTTCGACGAGTCCTCCTCTGGCGACATGACCTCGACGCTGGGCGATATGCAGGAGTTCGCGAGTCGCACCGACTATGTCGCTGCAATGGCCAACGTGATCGGACAGGCCAAGGCGGCCGTCGGGTCGAAGATGATCATGCTCAACACGGCCGGGTACACCACCGCTCTCGATTCCATCAACGCCCGCCGTGCGGGTGCCGTGCAGCTCGAGCAGTTCAACAGCTTCAGATGGTCGGGGATGTACGACCACTGGCGCTGGGTTGCGAATCTCGCGTCGCAGGGCGTGTTCGTGGACGTCGTGAGTGCCTATAGCTCGGTTGACATGCCCGGGATGACGTCGTACCCGGCGGGGAACTCGCCGTCCAACACGCAGCGCGCCAAGCTGTGGGAGCTCGCGAGCTACTATCTCTCGCTTCCGGAGAGCGGCGCGAGGAACGTGGCGATTCAGATGGAGAACTACTGGTCGGTGCCGTACTCAAAGATCTGGACGAAGGCGCAGGAGGCGAACATTGGCCTCCCAGTGACCCCAATGTGGGAGTCATCTCGCGGCACCGATCCGCTCGGACAGCAGTATGTGATCTATGCACGCGATTTCGAGCGCGCCCGCGTCATCCTTCGCCTGCAGCAGGGCTGGGGCTCGCAGAACTACACGGACGGCAGCGCGATCACCCTCAACCTCCCGGATAACGAGCGCTGGATCCCCCTCAACGCCGACGGGACAGTTCAGGGGGCGGTCGACCTCCTCAAGCTGCGCAACAGCGAGGCGGTCATCCTGCTCCGGGGTAGCAGGATGTAGCCCCTGGTTCGGGCTGGGCGGTGGTCGCGATGCCATGTTGCGCCACCGCCACAGCGGCCGGTTAGCCTTCGGTTAGGGGCTCGCCACCGGTGGCACCCAATTCGCTAGCTTCCGCACCGATGTCCATACCAGCCACTGCGTTCCAGCGTCCTCTCACCGGACGCCATACGGGCACGGTTCCGATCCAGGCCGCGGCCGAGCCCAAGCCGGACCGCCTCATGCGCGCGGTTGCGCTGGTGCTGTTCACGTACGTCTGGCGACTCCAGGACGCCTTCCCGTTCCTCGGGAAGCTGCAGCTCCCGGCCCTCGCGGTTCTCACGTCGCTGATCTACTACAAGTCCACGCAGTGGCCGATTCGGCGCGCGAAGCTCGTCAAGGGACCGACTACCAAACTCGTCGTCGCGCTCCTGGTGATCATGACCATCGGCGTGCCGTTCAGCATTTGGGCCGGTCACAGCGCGACGTTCGTTCTGAAGGGGATGCTTCCGAACGTGCTGTTCCTCATGCTCGTCGCGACGAGTGTGCGGACGGTGCGCGATGTCGAATGGTTTGCGCTCGTGAACCTGTACGGCGCCCTCGTCTACACGACCGTCATCAGCCTCTTCTTCCGCGTCGGCTACGATGGCCGACTCGGCGGGTTGATCTTCTACGACGCCAACGACTTTGCGCTCGTGATGGTCTGCACGATTCCGTTCGCGATCTATTTCCTCGGCAAGGGACACAAGCGGTCGCACCGCATAGCGGCGCTCGTTACGATGGCGATGATTCTGACAGCGATGGTGAAGAGCGGATCGCGCGGCGGATTCATTGGGCTGATTGCCGTCATGCTCTACGTCCTGCTTCGCTACCGTGCAATCCCGAGCCGCGTGCGCCTGGCGGTCACGATCGCAGGAATCGCGCTCTTCCTCGGCTTCGCTGGTGACAAGTACTGGACGTCGATGGGGAGCATCCTGCATCCGCAGAGCGACTACAACTACAACGACAACGTGGGCCGGGTCGAGGTCTGGAAGCGCGGACTCGGATACATGATCCACAACCCGGTCGTGGGCGTTGGTGTCGGTGCATATCCGATGGCCGAGGGCAAATCGGACATCGCGACAGCGCTCGCGTCTCAGGGAAGAGGATTCAAGTGGTCGGTGGCACACAACTCCTTTCTCGAGACTGGCGCGGAGCTCGGCATTCCAGGCGCACTGGTGTTCATCGCAATGCTGGTCGTCACCGCACGCGGCCTGATGCGGCTCTCACCGCGCGGCAAGTTTGCGCCATGGATCTCACGACGCGAAATGGCGCTCGCGCAGATGCTGATCGGCGCCATCTTCGGCTTCGCCGTGGCCGGCTTCTTCGTTTCGGCCGAGTACTTCGCGTACATCTGACTTCATCCTCGGCCTCGCGGTCGGCTTGACGAAGCTCGTGCGCCTGCGCGCCGGCGCGGTCCCGCTGAATCGACCGCAGATCAACGTCCGTCTGGCGCCGCGCACGCCAGTGGCGCCCGATGCGGACCTCGGGTGGGTGCGCAGCTCGGTCGAGTCGTCGCTTGGCGCAGCCCCGAAGCGCTGACGATCGCACCGTCCGCGCACGACATGGATCTTCGCCGGCACCTCAAGAGCACGATCGAGCATGGCGCGTTGTGGAGCGGCATTCCTGGCGCGATGCGCCGGCAGCGCCGCGGGGACGTGCTCATTCTCGCCTATCATGACATCGCTCCGGACGACGTACCCGCTGCGGGGGATCGCTCGCTTCACCTCCCGCGCCGGCGCTTCGCCGAGCAGCTCGACGCGCTCGTGCGCACGCACGATGTCATCTCGCTCGAGCGCGCGCTTGCGGGACACTCGGGCGACCGGCCCGCCGCCGTGCTCACTTTCGATGACGCATACGACGGTGCGGTCACCCTCGGAGTGGCCGAGATCGAGCAGCGCGGACTCCCGGCGACAATCTTCGTCGCACCGTCCTTCCTGAACGGACACGACTTCTGGTGGGACGCGATTAGCGAGTCCGGAGGACAGGGGCTCTCGCCGCGGCTTCGCGAATGGGCCTTGGGCGACTGCGCCGGGCGCGACGCCGAAGTGCGCGCGCGGGCGCCGCACGAGCATCACGCGTCGATCGTGCGCGCGCCCGCGTACGCGCGTTGTGCGAAGGAGTCCGACCTCGTCGCCGCGGCCGCCAAGCGTGGGGTGACGCTCGCGTCACACAGCTGGAATCATCCGAATCTCGCGCGTCTCGACGACGCGGCGCTCGCCACCGAGCTGGCGCTCCCACTCGAGTGGCTGCGCGAGCGATTCTCGAACGTGCTTCCGGTGATCTCGTATCCGTACGGGCTCTCGTCGCCGAAAGTGGAGAGCGCCACGCGTGAAGCGGGATACACGGCGGGATTACGAATCGACGGCGGCTGGCTCGGCGACGCGACCGCAACGAATCCGTTCGCCGTACCGCGACTCGACGTGCCATCGGGACTCTCACGCGCGGGGTTCGAGCTGCGGACTGCCGGCGTGCGCGTGCAATGACGCGGTCGCGATGATCCTGCCACGATGAACGCACCGCGATGACGCGGCACAGAATACTCGTCACCGATGGTACACAGAGGAGCGCGCTCGCGGTCGTACGCTCGCTCGGCAACGCCGGGCACACGGTGTTTGTCTGTGCGCCGCGCGTGCCTTCGCTGGCCGGATCATCGAAGCATGCATTTGCGGAGCATGCTGTGGCGAACGCGCTGGAGGCGCCAGCGCAATTCGCGAGCGATGTGGCGAATCTCGTCGAGCGCTGGCGCATCGACACGCTGATCCCGATCACGGAGTCCGCGCTGCTGGCACTCCTCCCCGAACGCGAGTCGCTGGGCGCACTGATTCCGTGGCCGGACGTTCAGACCTTCCGCGCAATTTCCGACAAGAAGGCGCTGCTCGAGAAGGCTGCGGCGCTCGGGATTGCAGTGCCGCGGCAGGTGACGGTGAACACGCGCGCGGAGCTCGTCGCGCTCGACCTCGATTCGCTCGCGTACCCGCTGGTGCTCAAGCCCTCGCGCTCCGTGGGTGAGCACGATGGACAGCGCGTCGCCCTGGGCGTGCGCCACGTCGCGAGCGCCGAGGCGCTGCGGGCGGAGATCGCCTCGCTCGCGGATGCCGCGTTCCCGCTCCTGCTGCAGCAGCGCATCGTGGGCCCCGGCATCGGGATCTTCCTGCTGATCTGGGAGGGGGAAGTGCTCGCGACGTTCGCGCACCGGCGGCTGCGCGAGAAGCCGCCGTCCGGTGGCGTCAGCGTGTACTCGGAGAGCGTCGCGGCCGACCCGGAGCTCGTGGAGAAGTCGCGCGCGCTGCTCGCGCAAATGCACTGGCGCGGCGTGGCAATGGTCGAGTTCAAGCGGGATGCGAGCACCGGAGTTCCGTATCTGATGGAAATCAACGGACGCTTCTGGGGCTCGCTCCAGCTCGCGATCGACGCCGGTGTCGACTTTCCGGCCCTGCTCGTCGACGCTGCATCGGGGGAGCCGCATGCAGCGTCGCCCGGATATCGCGTCGGCGCGCGCAGCCGCTGGTGGTGGGGCGACGTCGATCACCTGCTCGCGCGCTGGCGGAGGGACGCCGCGTCGCTCGCGCTTCCGGCGGGCGCGCCCTCGCGATTGCGCGCGACGCTCGATTTCCTCACGTTCTGGCACCCGCACGCACGCAACGAGGTCTTTCGTCTGAGAGATCCGCGCCCATTCCTCCGCGAGACGATCGAATGGCTGCACCGGCGCTGAGCGCGACCAACCCGAAGCCGCTCCGCATCGCGCTGATGATCGAGTGCGACGGGCCCGGCGGCGCAGAGCTCATGATCCTCGAGCTTGCGAAGGAGCTTCGTGCGCGAGGCCATGCCGTGCTCCCCGTTGGCCTCTCCGCCGGCACGGGCTGGCTTGGCGCGCGCTTCGCCGCCGCCGGCTTCGAATCCGCGAGCTTCGACCTGCGGCGCCCGATCGATTTCGCCGCCGTGCGGGCACTCACCACGCTGCTGAACGATTTTCGCGCGGACGTGGTACACAGCCACGAGTTCACGATGGCGATCTACGGCGCCGCGGCGGCGAAGCGCGCGCACGCGCGCCACGTCATCACGATGCACGGCGGATTGTACTACGCCACGGCGTGGCGCCGTCGGGCCGCGCTGCGCTGGGCCGCGCGCCGGAGCGCGGCGCTGGTCGGCGTGTCGGATGCCACGGCCGGTGCGCTTCAGCAGAACCTCGGCATCGATGGCGCGAAGATCCAAGTCGTGCCGAACGGCATCCCGCTGCGCACCGGAGTCCGCGCAAAGCTTCGTAGCGAGCTCGCGCTCGCGCCGGGCGAGCTCCTCATCGTATCTGTCGGGAATCTGTACGCCGTAAAAGGGCACGCCGTACTGATCGATGCGCTGGCGAAGATACGCGATCGCACGGGGTGGCGCGTCGCGATCGCGGGGCGCGGTGAGGAGGAGCCAAGGCTGCGCGCGCAGGCGGCCACGGCGGGGATCGGCGATCGCGTGCATCTCCTCGGCTTTCGCGACGATGTCGCGGACATCCTCTCGGCGGGCGACATCTTCACGATGCCATCGCTCTCGGAAGGGCTGCCGCTCGCACTCGTGGAGGGAATGTCGTTCGGGTTGCCGGTGGTTGTGACGCGCGTGGGCGGCGTCCCCGAGGTCGTGACCGATGGTGTGGAAGGGCTGCTCGTGCCCCCAGCCGACCCCAACGCGCTGGCGACCGCACTGAGCGCGCTGCTCGACGATCCTGCGCGGCGCCAGCAAATGGGCAGCGCGGCGCGCACACGCGCGCTGCGCGATTACGCGCTGTCGACGATGGCCGATCGCTACGAGCGCCTCTACCGCGGCGAGGCGCTCGAGAGCCGCTAGCGCTCGCTCACTTGCGAGCCGGGACGAGGCGCTCGATCGCGTCGAGCAGAATGCGCGCCTGTCCTGCGCGACTGAAGCGGTCGTCGCTCGCCACGCGCTGCGGACGAATTCCCGCGCGGTGATCGCGGTAGCGGCGTGCAATGGCCGCGGCGATCGCATCAGTCTCCGGCGAGACCACGTCGGCCGTCGTTCCCTCGAGCACCTGGGCGATCGCGCTCCCTGGCTCCGCGAGCGCCAGCAGCCAGGAATCAAATCGCACGTACTCGAATACCTTCGCGGGCAGCGCGAGCATGTTGCTCCCGAGGAAGATCACGAGCATCGTGGCGCCGGCGAGAAATTGCAGCGCCTCCTTGTGCGGACGCGGCGGCTCGACGGTCACGTACTCCGCGATCCCTTCCTGCGCGGCCATGCCGAGGAGCGGCACGCGATGCTCGTCGGCGAAGCGACCGAGGATGTCGATGCCGAACTGCGCGGGCTGGATCTTCTCGCTGGCGATCATCTTCGCGGCCGCGCGAAAGAGCGTTTGCGGATCTCGATCCAGATAGATCGTTCCGGCGTAGCGAATCACGAAGCGCTCGCTGTCGCGGTGCGGTGGGAGCGGATCGTCGTCCGAGCCGTTCATCACCGTGATGGTCTTCGCCGCATGCTCGGGGTAACGCGAAACGAGCGCGGTGTGTGCGGGCGCAGTGTTCGCCACCACGAGCAATGCACGCTCAATGCACCCACGCTCGAATCGCTCGGCGTGGCGATACCAGATCGGGCTCGCGATGCTCTCGCGAAGCCAGGGCTGCAGGCTCCACGGATCTCGCATATCCATGACGAAGGGAAGTCCCGTCGACTCGGACACGAGTCGCCCCGCCTCGTGGCTCGTGTGCGGAGGCGCCGACGTGATCACCGCCTCGTGCACGCCAGGCCGGACGATCTGCTTCGCCAGCGCGGCAGCGCCGTGTGCCCAGCGCTCGCCGTGCGTGAGCTCGACCCACGCCCAGTACGTGCGCAACACTTCGCGCGGAGTACGCACCGTTGGCGGAATTTCCTCGCGCGCCAGCGACTCCGGTCGCGCCTTTTTGCCGTTCGCGCTCTCTCCCGCACTCGATAGCGCAGCACTCGGCGCGAGCCGCTTGTTCGGCCACACGGTGCGATATGCACGCCAGAGCAGGTGCTCGACGCGCTCGAACGGAAGCGCCGGATCCGGTACGCCGAATACCCGCACGCCAGCGGGAAGGGAATCGAGTGCAGCCCCAATGGCTTTGCTCGGCGCGCAGGTGATCACGTCCATCCCCCATCCGCGCGCCGTCACCGCAGTCGCGAGCTTCTCCCATCGCCGAGCACCGATGGTCGTATCCGGCGGAAAGTGATAGCTGATGACGAGAAGCCGCCGTGCGTCCTGCGCGGGCGATCCGCGCTTCTCCCAGAAAGGAGTGGCGGCCGTTCCTGCGCTCACAGCGCGTGCTCCCGGACTATCGACACGAATGCCAGCGCGCGCTCACGATGCCGAAGCGCGATCATCCCAGTGTAGGTCACCACGCCCGTCGCAACTTCGATCACCAGGCGCGCCGCCGGCGACATCGTGTGCGGCAGCGTGAACAGCACCGTGCCGACGGTGAGCACCATGACGAGCGTCGAGCTCAGTGCCGGCCAGAGCGTGTTGAAGTACACGCTCGGCGACATCTTGAGCACCTTGAAGGCGAGCCGATACTGCGGGGAGGCCACGAGCGGATACGCAATGATCCATGCCGTGGCGACACCACCAACTCCCCAGTGTGTGCCGATGACGAAGAGCGTGGGCATCACGATTGCCGCGATCACCGAGTACCACATGCTCTGCCGCGAGTGTCCCGTGTACATGAGCACCTGCGGCGTCACCGTGTCGATCGAGCGAAGGCCGCCGTACACCGCGAGCAAACGCAGCGGAACGATCGCGCCCAGCCATTGGCTTCCCAGAACAACGGGCACGAACTCGCCCGCGATGAGCGCGAGCCCCGCGGCCGCCGGGAGTGTGAGAAACGCCAACCCCTCGACCACGCCGAGGAAGTAGCGGCGCAGCGCCGGGATGTCGTTCTGCACCGCGGAGAACACGCCGGGCGTCACACTCGACACCAGTGAGCTGATGCGCTCCACCGGCAGCGTTGCGATCTCCCAGCCGAGTGTGTACGCGCCGAGCGACTGCTTCCCGAGCAGGCGGCCGACGACGGCGAAGTCCGCACTGTTGTAGGTGTACCAGGCGAGGCGCCCGACCACGCTGTGCCAGCCCACGTGCAGCGCAGTGCGAATCGTTTCGAACGACGAAGGCCACGCAAGCCGATGTGCGCGCATGCGGAGCGTGAGCAGCGCGCCGCTCGCGCTCCCGACGATGCTTCCGAACACGAGCGCCATGTAGCGGTAACCGAGGACCGCGAACACAAGCATCGTGACCATCTGGGCGAGGTTCGTGAGCCCATCGATGAGCGCGAGGCGTGGATAGGCGAGATCGCGCGCGAGCAGCGAGCGCGGCAGGACGCCCAGCGCGCCGAAGATGAAGTTGATGCTCAGGAGCGCAATGATCTTTGCGACCGCGGGCTCGCCGTAGAAGCGAGCGATGATGGGCGAGATCGCGACCGATATGCCGGCGATCGCGACGCCCATCGCGATGCTGAACCCACCGATGCGCGCGATCTGCTCCTCGGTGAGCTGCCGATGCTTCAGGATGGACGCGGTGAGCCCGAACTCGCTCACCATGGTGACCAGGCCCAGGTAAACGGTGGCCATTCCCATCAACCCGTAATCGGACGGGGAGAGAATGCGCGCGACGATGAGCGTGGCCGCCCAGCTGAGGATCTGGGTCGCCCACTTCGTGCCTCCCGTCCACGCGATGCCAGACACCAGGGAACGGTCGAGATGCTGGTTGTCGGCCTTTGGCGGCGGAAGGGCTATTGTATCGTCGGCGATCGTCAGCGGGGCTCTACTTGGTCAATAGACAAGACAGCGCCAAAGCACAGATGCTCGGCGCACGGTGACATCATTATATGATATGCCCCCATCGAGCATTAGCCATGCCGACAAGCGGGGAACGGCTCACGCGACGTTGCGCTGCCGTACGCGGCACCCACATTGCTCAACCAGTCACGTCACCTCCGCACTCTCAAGGGCACTGACCTCTCCACTCACGATCCTGCACCTGCTCGCCCCCGCTCCGGTGGGGGGGCTCGAGACCGTCGTGTCGACGTTGGCAGCGGCACAGCGGCGCTCGGGCCACACAGTCGTTGTGGCGCCCACGCTGTCCAGAGCGGGGGACGGGTGGAATTTCGCAGCATCTCTGGAGCATGCCGACGTCGAGCTGGTGCCGTTGATCGTCCCGCACCGCGGTTACCTCCGCGAACAAGCACTAATCCGCGATCTTTGCCGCACTCACAATGTAAGTGTTGTGCACACACACGGTTACAGGTCGGACATCGTGGGAGGACATGCCGGGCACTCGTCAGGGCGGCCTGTAGTAACCACCGTACACGGTTTCACTGGTGGTGGACTAAAGAACCGCGCCTACGAGCAGATCCAGCGCTTCGTTTTCCGCCGCTTCGACGCCGTCGTCGTCGTGTCACGGCTCCAGGCGGACCAGCTCCGGGCCGGTGGCGTGCCCGCAGAGCGGCTCCACGTGGTCCCTAACGCGCTCTCTCCCCACCCCTCGCCGCTCGCCCGCAACGAGGCCCGAGAGGCCCTCGGGCTCCCCCAGGAGGGGGTGCTCGCCGGGTGGGTGGGGCGCGTGAGCCGAGAGAAGGGGATTGACGTGTTCATCGACGCGCTAGCCTCGATCACCGACCCGCGAATCGACGCAGCGATCTTGGGCGACGGTCCCGAGCGCGCGCCCGAATCCGCCCGCGCCGAATCGCTCGCACCCGGGCGCTTTCAATGGCTAGGCTCAGTTCCCGATGCAGCCAAATACTTCGCCGCCTTCGACCTCTTCGTTCTGAGCTCACGAACCGAGGGGCTGCCCATGGTGATGCTCGAGGCGATGGCCGCGGGTAGGCCGATCGTGACCACGAGTGTCGGCGGCATTCCCGATCTCATTTCGCCGGCGGAGGGACTGCTCGTGGCGCCCGAGGATCCAAAGGCGCTCGCAGCGGCGATTCGCTCCTTGGTGCTCGATCGCGACGCAGCGGAGACTCGTGCGCGCGCCGCGCGCGAGCGACAGCGCGCGCAGTTCGACGTGGCGTCGTGGAGCGCGCGCTACGAAGCGATTTATCGCGAGCTGATAGCCGAGCGCCAAACGCACGCGAGGCCCGCGTGAACGTCGCTCCCTGCATCCTCATTGCGCTGCCCGTCGCGATCTTCGGCTGGGCCTATGCCGGCTATCCCGCCGTGCTGTGGCTCGCGTCGCGCTTTGTATCGACACGCTCCTCACCGGGCGATCCGCCAAGCTGGCCGTTCATCTCGATCACCGTGCCCGCGTACAACGAGGCGGCGCGCATTCGCTCGACCATCGAGAGCCTGCTCGCCATCGATTACCCCGCCGACCGCCGGCAGATCGTCATCGTCTCCGATGCATCGAGCGACGACACCGATCGCATCGTGGGCGAGTACGCGCACCAGGGCGTCGAGTTGTACCGGGTGTCGAAGCGCGGAGGGAAAACCGCAGCGGAGAACGCGGCCGCCGCCGCGCTCCGCGGCGAGATTGTCGTCAACACCGATGCGTCCATCCGCATCCAGCCGCACTCGGTGAAGGCGCTCGTGCGCGCGTTCCAGGATCCGACGATCGGCGTGGCTTCCGGACGCGACATCAGCGTGGGCGCGGAGACCGAAGGGAATCGCGGCGAGTCGGGCTACGTCGGCTACGAGATGTGGGTGCGCGACCTCGAGACGCGGCTCGGGGGAATCGTAGGTGCGAGCGGATGCTGCTACGCGGCGCGCGCACAGATCCAGCGCACGGTGCTGCGCGACGATCTCGCGCGCGACTTCGCGAGCGCGCTGATCGCGCGCCGGCTCGGTCTGCGCGCGGTGTCCGTGAACGAGGCGACCGCGGTCGTGCCGCGCACGCCGTCGCTTCGCGCCGAGACGACGCGCAAAGCGCGCACGATGGCGCAGGGGCTCGAGACGCTTCGCTATGGCGCCTCGCTCATGAATCCGTTCAGACACGGCGCATTTGCGTTTGCACTCGCGAGCCACAAGCTCGCGCGCTGGCTGGTGTATCTCGCGCTGCCGTTCGCGGTGATCGGAATCGCCTGGCTCGCGCTCAGCTCGCGCGTCGCGCTCGCACTGTTCGTCGCGATGGTGGCGGGGATCGCGATGGGCATTGCCGCCATGCGGTGGCCGGCCGAGCGGCGCGTGCCGCTTCCGTTCGCGCTCGCGGGCTTCGCACTCGCATCCACGCTGGGCGGTCTGCGCGCATGGATGCTCGCGATGCGCCGCAAGCGGCTGCCGATGTGGGAGCCGACCCGCAGAGCGGCGATCCCGGAGTAGCCGGATGCGAAAAATCGCCTGCGACCGAAGTGGCCGCAGGCGATTCTTTCGAAGCTCCGTCTAGATCGTGTGCTGCTTGATCACAATCGCAGCCTCAGCATTCCTGAGCTTGACGCTCGTCACTGGTGCGCCGAGCGTTCCGTCGGCGTTGAGCGGAAGCCAGGTCTCGCCGCTGGGCAGCGGCACGCTGACCGCCGACGCGTCGTCATACCGCTGCGTCCCCCATCCGGTCTGCGGACGAATGAGGACCAGTGCCCGATCGAAATCGCGCTCGTACACTGATACGTGCTGCCCCAGCGGATCCGTGGCGGGGATTCCGTCAGTGACCTGTCGACGCGTTACAGTCGGGTGACCGATGTTCGCTTCCTGCGCCGTGAGCCACACCGTCGAGAACGGCTTGCTCCATTCGTTGACCAGTTGCAGCTGCAACTTGTCCGGCGAGTGCGGCACGACCATGTAGTAGCTCGCGAGCTCGGCCATCTTCACGCGATGGAACGCGCTGTCTCGACTGCCGCCCAGTCGTCCCGTCAGGCCACTCATGTCCGAGTAGTCGATCGCGTCGACGAAGTTCACCGACGCCGATCCTCCGAGCAGCCTGTCGATCCAGCTCCACGTGCTCGGCAGGCTGCTGTTCAGCGGATTGTTCGACTTCTCCATGTGCGTCGCTCCCGCTGCCGTCACGTTTGCGTAGTCGGCATCGAAAGCGTACATGGCGGTATTCGGCTGCAGCACCTTCGAGCCGACCGCACTCTTGAGGGTGCGCAGTAGTGCGACGTAGTCCGTGTAGTATTGGCCGGTTGGCGGCCAGGTGGTTCCGCTATTCGTGTATTCGCTCGATCTGCCGGTCGCATCGATCAGGTATCGCGAAAGATCACCCGAGCCCTGCACGTCGATGAACAGGCCGTCCTCGTTCGCCGCAAGCTGGCGGAAGCGATCCGTCTGATACGCGATCACCCCGGGATCCCCGGGATTGATGATCCAGATATACGTGTCCCAACCGAATGGTCTGAGACGATTGGCGAGTGTTGCCGGCTGCCCCACGCGATGCAGGAATGCCGTCTCGATGTTGTACTGCGTGTGCGTCGCGTACCACCGCACCGCATCATCGTACCACTGGGTGAAGGGCGCGCCGTCCGATGGTGTGGACGCTGGCAGCAACGTGCCCTGCAGCAGCACGTACGCGTAGTGCTGCACGCCGGGATTGATCGCCTTCCACGCTGATCCATTTCCCGACATTGCCAGATCGTAGTGCTGCGCAGACCACTGCCGCTCACCGGCATTCCACGCGTAGTAGAAGTCGGTCACCCCAGTGCGGATGTGTGGCCAATGCGGAGAGACCGCGCTGTATCCGCTGTACAGCGTTCCTGCGGACGACGGGGGACCCGGCGGAGGTGGAGATGGAGGCGCTGGCTGATTCGGCGTCTGTGGCGGAGGCGGGTGCGTGGCGCTGGCGCCCACGACCGTCAGCTGCGCGGTCGCATCGTTCGAAGCCGTGTGTGCGAGAATGTTCACCGAGCCGGTCGCGACACCTGTGACCATCCCTGTGCTGTCGACCTGTGCAACCGAAGGATCTGCACTCGTCCACGTGATGCGAGCATTCGCGATCGGCTTGCCGCCTACGTCCGTAACGGCAGCGATGAACTTGAGCGTGCTGTGAACGGAGACCTGCGCGGTGCCAGGACTAACTGCCACCCAGGTCGGTGCAGGCGCACTATTGGATACGACGACGAACGCCGACGCAGCTTGCAGCCCCGATGCGATCGTGATCTGCGCGTTGCCAATGGAGTGCGCGCTCACTGTGCCGTCGCTCGCAACCGATGCAATCGTGGTATCGCTCGATTTCCATTGCTCGGGCTGACCGGCTACATCCCTGCCGGTCGAGTCGAGCATGCGAACGGCGAGATGAAGCGTTTGCCCGGGTGGAATGGTGGGCGTCGCCGGCGATACGAGAATCCATCGTGCGAGTGACCGCGGGGTGTTCGACGACGACGAAGGATCTGTCATCGCAGAACACGCGAGCAACATGGCGCAGCTCGAGATCGAGAGCGCAAGGCGGGAAATCGACATAGTCCAAAGTCCTTGTAGGCTCTTCGGGCAACCCGACCGACATCGTGTGCCGCACGGCACACCTTAGTCTCGTAGGCTTTGCGTCCCCGCCTTTCGACGGGTTTGCCGTTGTCGCGGGGCGCGAGCCCGCGCGATCATGCCGTACTGTGGGAAGTAGGGGGATCGTGGTTGGTAGACGGCCATGCGCAATCAGAGGTCACGCTGATTTTATCGCGCTAATTCGCCTGTCCACCACACTGAATTTCCGACTTCTGATCCGAATGATTACACGCGCGCAACGCACTCCGTCACTCGTGCGCGCGAGTGCAATGCAACGTTTCATTTTTCGGACAGAGCGACTACGCGCCGGTGACTGCAGCACTGTCGGGAGTGCTGGCCGGCGTTGCAAAAAGCCAATCCTTCATCGCGAGAAATGGCCGCTCGACCACGCGGTACGAGCCGTACGCGAAGCACAGCGTCGCGGCGTACCCAGCAACGAATATCAAAAGCTCGGGCGCGTGTGGAAGCGCGCGCCTGCCCACGGAGAGCCCCCACTCGTGATACAGATAGCTCGGGTACGAGATGCGCCCGAGCCATCGCGCGACGGGATGATCGAGCCATGACCAGAGCGGGCGCGCGGAGAGCCCGAGCATCTGGATCATGAAGATTGCGAGCAACAGCGCATCGATCGTCATGCCGACGGTGTAGTGATACGCCGACGTTCCGAAGTGATGCGAGAGCCAGATGAGGGCGAGCGTCACGAGCGGCAGGAGTGCCGACGATTGCAGCTGCCCTCGTGCCTGCTGAAACCACCGGCGCTCCAGGCTGAGCGCGAGAAAGCACCCGATCGCGAGCGAGTCGCAGCGCGTATCGAACGCGTTGTACAGATAGGAGACGGGCGCGTGCAGGAAGAGGTAGAGCACCGAGCGCCACACCACCGTTGCCACGATGACGATGGCGACGCCATGCGCCGCGGTATTGCGCGAGCGACGGAGCAGCGCCAGGCACACCAATGGCCAGAGAAGATAGAACTGCTCTTCAACCGCCAGACTCCACGCATGGGCGATGGATGTCGTGGGATGGCCGAGGAATGCGTTGTAGTAGTTCACCAGATAGGTGAAGGCGACCGCTATGAGTCCGCGCGACCAGCGATTGCCGAGCGCCGTGTCGACCGCAAGCGAAAACAGAATGAAGACGTAGTACGCGGGGAAGATGCGGAGTGTGCGCCGCGCGTAGAACGATCGAATCGAGATCGATCCGGTCGCGACGAACTCCTTGACGAGCAGCCATGTGATGAGAAAGCCGGACAGAACGAAAAACAGGGTGACCCCGAGATCACCGGGCACACCCTGCATCACTCCAGCGTGATAGGCGATGACGACGAAGACGGCCACCGCGCGCAGTCCATCGAGCGCCGGAAGATGCTCTGCCCGCGGCTTCGCCGTAGCGGGACTGCTAGCTGCGGTCACTGCAGGAAGATTGCTGCATCGACGTTCCTCAGCATCACACTGCGCATCGCGGGTCCGAGTGTGCCATCACGATGCAGGAGACGCATGGGACGGGGAAGGGGAATCTCAATTGCCGTGTCGTCGCCGTACACGGTCGGACGCCAATCGATCGCGGGACGCATGAAGACGAGCGCGTGCTCGAATTCGCGCTGGTAGATCCGATACTTCTGCCCCTTGGCATCCATGCCGCTCGCAATCACGTGTCGCGCGTGAGTTGGATGTCCGACGTCGACCTCGACTGCGCGCGCCCATCCGGTGTCCGGGCGGATGTTCCAGTAGTTCTGCTGGTCGAACGACAGCCGCTGGGCGTCAGTGCCAACCGCCATGTAATAGCTCGCAAGCTGCGCCATCTGCCCTCGCTCCGTGGGCGTGCCGTACAACCCTGCATTGAAAGTAGGCTTCTGCTTCGGCACGCCGGCCCATTCGGTGTACGAAAACGTCGCCACGAACTCGGTGTACACACCAGAGGCCAGCAGATGGTCGATCTCCGTCCAGCGTTCTTCGGTGCGATCGGTAAACGGATAGTTGGTTCGCTCGAGCTGCGCACCTCCACCTGCGACGACGATCGCCGAGTCGGTTGGCGTCCAGTATTCGGCGATGTTGACCAGCAATATCTTCGGCGCCATGGCGGCGTGCGCCTGGGCGAGCAACTCGGCCTCCGACGCCAGATAGGCTGCGCCCGTCGCAAATTCATCGGTGGGTTTCACGGCGCCGTACATCGGCCCGCCAAACTCGTCGAGAAAGACGCCATCGTGTCCCTGCGCCAGGCGGGCCAGTCTGTCGGCCTGATACGCGCGTGAGCCTGCGTCGCCAGGATTGATCAGCCAGCGCCAGGACTCGTTCTTGAACGCCACGCGATGCGTCGAGTCGTGTCCGCCGCGATGCAGAAAGGCGGATTCGTAGTCGTACTTCGGATGCGCCGCATACCACTGTTGCATGTCCGAGGTGAACGACGTGAAGAGATTCGTCTCCTTGTGGCCGACTTCGGACTGAACGACCTCGTACTGCAGCGCATAGGGGTACGTGTGAATCGTCGGATTCAGGCGCTGCCATGCATCCATCGGTCCGGACATGATGGCGTCCACACGCGGCGCGAGGAACGCGAGCGTTGCATCGCGATCCTTCGGCGATGCGTACGCTGAGTAGAAATCCGTGTAAAAGATGCTGATGTGTGAGTAGTGCGGTGACCGCGGACCGCCGCCTCTCACTCGCGCGACGGGCCTGTCTGCGTCGGCTGGCGCCGGCGCGCGCGCGGGCGCGGGCGAAGGCGCGGGCGCTGGCACCGCGACTTCGTTGTGTGCGACGGGCTGCGGCTTTTCCGCGACTGTCTCGCGAGGCTGATCTGCCGTCTCGCGCGCGGGCATATAGACGCTCACCTGCATGGATGCGAAGCTCGACCCGCTGCGAGCAGTGATCCCGGTAACTCCGGCACCAACGGCCGTGATGTGTCCGCGAGCGTCGACGCGGGCGATCGCGGGATTGTCCGAGACCCAGACAACCGAATCCTGAACGGCGCGTCCGTCGCTGTCGCGAACCAGTGCGCGAGCAGTCGCTGATTGCCCCACTTCGAGCGATCGAGCGGCGGAGTCGAGCGTCACGACGACTCCTCGCTGTGCAGCGCCGCGGGAGCAGCTGACGAGGAGGAACAATGCAATCAGCGGCCAGAAACGCCCTGCCGGGACAGCAGGGCGCCGCTCAGTGAGATTTCGCAGGAGTGCCTCGCGGCGTAAGTGAATCCGCTGGTTGGCTGCGATTCGCGCGCCAATGCGCGCGAATGGCTGATTCCGCTACCAGCCGCTCCGGCGGAACAGCATCACTGGCACCGTCTTCACCATGATCTTGAGATCCTCGGCCAGGCACTGCCGCTCGAGATACTCGAGGTCATAGCGGATCTTCGCGCGTACGTCGTCGATCGACGTGTCGTACGTGTGGTTGATCTGCGCCCAGCCGGTGATTCCCGGGCGCGCGCGCTGGCGAAGCCGGTAGTCGGGAAGATCTTCGCGGAGGCGCACGAAGATGCTCGGGCGCTCGGGACGCGGGCCAACGATGTTCATGTCGCCGCGAAGCACGTTCACGAGCTGCGGAAGCTCATCGAGTCGCGTGCGGCGCAGAATGCGGCCCATCTTCGTCACGCGCGGGTCGTTCCGCGTGGCCCACACCGCGCCGGAGTTGCGCTCGGCGTCCGCGCGCATCGTGCGGAACTTGTAGATCGTGAAGATCATCCCACCACAATCCTGCTTGCGACGATCGTAGAGCGCGTCGACTCCAGTGGCGCGGCGATCGAGGCCGACGCGCGTCTGTGAATACACGATCGGACCCTTCGACGTGAGCTTCACGGCGAGCGCGACGAGCACGATGATCGGCGACAGAATCACGAGCGCGATCGACGCGAGCACGATGTTCACGACGCGATTGGCTATCTCGGAGCGGTCGCGCGGCGACAGATCCCGCGGCGTGGTGCGCCGGTCCGCGCGCCGTACGAGCTCGATTCCCATAGGCGCATCGGCTGCGCTGGGCGCGGTGATCCGCGTCCCGCCATTGCTGCGTCTCCGATTTGGACCGCGCTCAACAAAAGGTTGATCGCTTGCCTGCGGGATGGTCCACACTTTCGCTGCTCCTTCGCTACGTCCGTTGCTCATCTAGTGGCGTGTCAGGACGACTACAGTGCTGATGATCGCTGCTGCGATACCAACGATAGATGCGACCACCGCGAAATTAGTATGATGCTTCTCACCAATTACGATCTGATCTCCCGGCCGGATATTGAGCTGGTCGAGGGTTGCTCCTTTCGCAACTTCCTGGCCCAGCAGCTTTGAGCCGTAGATCACATCAGTGCCGCGCTTCACCTGCGTTCGGTCGACATCGGCGGTCTGCGTCGGTCCGCCAGCCATCATGATTGCGTCCGCAAGCGCGACGTCAGCCGGGAGCTGATAGAACCCGGGCTTCGACACAGAGCCAAGAACGGCGACGCGTACGAGCGAAGTCGTCTGCACGTCAGGACGCTTGATGTACCGCGCGAGCTGGGTCGTCAGATAATCCTGCAACTCCGAGCGCAGTACGCCTTGCAGCGTAATGTCGGGCATGTTGGCCAGTCGAATCATTCGGCCGGCGCGCACTGTGACTGTGTCGCTTATGGTCGAGTCGCCGCGGACCGAGAGAAGGATCCGGTCGCCCACATCGAAATCGCCGTCGCGCAGCCGCTCACGAATCGTGGCCGCCTGCATCTGCTTCTGCTGCTTGGTTGCCGCATCCGGCGCCCGCTGCGCATCCGCCTCGGTGGTGACCGCGAGCTCCTGCAGCTGCGCCCGCGTCGCCTCGGTGTGCGAGGATGGCGCGACCGGGGCCAGGATCAGCGACGGCTGCGATGATGAGGAGTGATGGCATCCGGCGGCCGCGAGGGCGAGCACGGCGGCGCTGAAGAATGCCCGTGCCGGGGTGTGCAGTCGTCCGAGACGATTGCGGAGTGAATAGCTCATGTGGGCGGGAAGCATTGCACCAGCCGTGCTAGAGGTGATGGGATTGCCTTCGAAGTATAAAGCTTTGCGGCATGGTGACTTGCAGGGCGAACACAACGGAATGGGATAGCATGGACAGTGCCATCTGTGGCGAGCCTTCTACAATCGCGGGCGCGTCGAGAACACTCCGTGAGCATTTTGTAACAGTGGTGGAACGAAATGAATCACATAGGTTTGTACGAAGCTGTGACGCTGCTCGCACGCCCGTTGTGATCTTCTGTGGCATGCCCACGTATCAACGTTCCATCGTAGATGTAGCGCTCGTGCCCCACGAACGGGGGGGGCGCCCCGTGGCTCGTATGCCGAAGTTCTTGCCATGCAACGCCTTAGCGGTCGTTGAACCGCAGCGCATGTTACGTGCAGAGTCGATGCGCATTACCGCAGCGCGACGTCGACCGCTGAGAAGTGTGGACCGAACCAACGGAATGGAATGACGGCAGCCGGTTTCACCGCACGCCCCCCGCTGATTTTGCTCGCCAACGAGCATGAGTGGTCGGCGCGGTCCCTGGAAACGATCCTGGGGCCGCACGGCTTCGCGGTCTTGCGCGCGTATACCGGCCGTCAGCTGCTGGGTCTCGTCGGCAGCGCGCAGCCTGACCTCATCATGGTCGACGTCCGCCTTCCGGACATGCGCGGCGTCGACGTCTGCCGAGCGCTTCGCGACGATCCGCACTTCCAGGAAGAGACACCGATCATCCTCACGAGCTCCGGCACCCCCGAGCGGAAAGAACGGCTCGAGGCATTCCAGGCCGGTGCGTGGGAGGTCGTCAGCCAACCGCTCGACGCCGAGCTGCTGCTGCTCAAGCTGGAGGCCTACATGCGCGGCAAGCGTGCGGTCGATCGGCTGCGTGACGCGAGCCTCATCGATCTGGCCACCGGACTGTACAACATGCAGGGAATGGTGCGGCGCGCCCGCGAGATGTCCGCGGATGCGCAGCGCCTGCGCGCGCCGATCTCGTGCGTTGCGTTCACGCCGGTCGCTACCATGGAGACCGAGCCGACGCCCCCGGCGCTCACCGAGATCATGATCGAGCGCTTGGGCGCCATCGTGCGCCGCACGGGGCGAGCGTCGGATGCGATCGGTCGGCTCGGGCCATCCGAGTTCGCGATCATCGCGCCGGCCACCGAAGAGCCGGGCGCCATCCGGATGATGGAGCGCCTTCAGGCGCAGCTCGCCGATGTGATGACCACGCCCGAGGGAGTCGCGCAGCGCGTGGAGCTTCGCGCCGGATACTGCTCGGTGTCCGACGTCGCGGAGAATCCCGTGGATGCCGTGGAGATGCTGCTTCGCGCAAACTCCGCCCTCAGGCAGGTGCGAGACGCGGAGCGAGGCGATCAGCTCCGCGCCTTCGACAACACACCCGTCAGGTTCGCCCTGTAAGCTCGCCCACCTGCGGCGAGCTGCGCGGAAGATCGTCATCCTCGCTCGTGGTGTAGCCGTAGAGGTACGAGTAGTACTTGTACTCGCCCTGCGCGCGGATGTCGTTGAGCACCGCGCCGAGCATGCGCACCGGCAAGCGATCGAGCAGCTTGAGCTTGCTCTCCGCCATCTTGCGATCCGTTGCACCCGTGCGAAGCACCACGAGCATGTTCTGCGTGGCTGCCGCAAGCACGAACGGATCGACGCCTGCGCCCAGCGGCGGGCTGTCGACGACCACCACATCGTAGCGGCGGCGGAGCTCGGCGATGAACTGCGACATCGCCTGAGAGTGGAGCAGCTCCGGACCGCGGTGGCGGCGCGTGCCGCACGGAATCAGCGTGAGCCGCTCGTGCGTCGTCGAGCGAAGGATCGCCTCGAACGGAGCGTCTCCGCCGAGCAGATCCAGGAGCCCCGGGCGGCGATTCGCGCCGAACATCGCATGGAGCTGCCCGCGGCGCGTGTCGCCGTCAACGAGCACCGTGCGATAACCGGCTTCCGCGAAGGAGAGCGCCAGATTCGAGCACACGAGCGACTTACCGTCACCGGCACCCGGACTGGAGACCGTGAGCATCGCGGCGCCACTCGAGTCGTACTGATTGGTGATCGCCATGCGAATCGTGCGGAACGACTCGATCACCTGCGCGGCTTCTTCGGGATCGGGATCGCCGGCGCGTGAGCGCTTGATCGTTGGCACGGCGCCAAGGATGGACAGGCCGAGCTCGCGCGTGACCTGCTCGGGATAGCGCAGGCGTGGATCCGTGTGGTCGAGCAGCAGCGCAAGTCCGATCGACGCGCCGAAGCTCACCACGAGCGCAAGAAGCAGGATCGTGGGTGCGGTGTTCTTGGTCGGCGCGATCGGAGCGACAGCCGTGTCGAGGATGCTCACGTCCGGCGTCGCACCCGCCTCGGCGAGCTTCGTCTCCGCGTACCGCTGCTGCAACATCGAGTACAGCGACGAGCGCGACACGACGTCGCGCTGGAGGCGCATCGTCTCGATCGTGCGCGGCGGAATGTTCTGCAGCTCGTTCGACGCGCTCGCCATCTGGCGATTGAGATCCGTGCTGCGCGTCTGGAGCTCGGCTATCAGCGTGTTGATCACTTGTGGCAGCGTCTGCGTGCGCATGGTCTGCACGGAGAGACGCAGATCCTGCACGATCTTATGCTCGTCCGTGTAGGTCTCGCGCGCCGCGCGAAGCGCTGCTTCACGCTTGCTCAGATCCTGAAGAGCGGACTGCAGTGCGAGTGAGCTCTGCGCCGACGGAATGCCGATGAACTGATCCGAGTTGATGTTGTTCGGATCGTGCACAATCGCCTGAAGGGCCGCGATGTCGTGCTGCACGGTGAGGAACTGCGCCTTCTGTCCGAAGTACCCTGCGGACGGATCGCCGCCGCCTCCTCCGCCACCTGCGCCCATACCGGTCGCCGGCGCAGCCATGATCGCTTCCGACGGGAGCGTGATGGTGTTCTTGCGGTACGATTCGAGAGCGCCTTCAGAAGAGCGAAGGGCCCGCGATGCCGTGTCGAGCTGATCGGCGAGCGCCTTCGACTCCTCGGTGAGATTTCGTCGCTTGAGCTCACCCGCCGTGCTCACGAACTCGCGCATGATCCCGTTGAGGATCATTGCAGTGCGATGCGGATCGCTGCCAGCGAAGGTGAGCTTGATGAACTGGCTGTTCTGCGGCAGCGTCACGTCCACACGCGAGACCAGCCCGCTCGAGATGTCGCGCGGACTCACGACGGTGAACCCAACGCTGCGCGAAGGACCGAGGACGTTGGCGGGGGGCTTCCATGCGAAGCCAACCGTGCGGCCAACGGAGTCACCCGGGACGCCGCGCTCGACGACCGTCTTCCCATCGTTCGTGGAGAGCGCGTAATGCGAGTTCGAGGCATCCGTGGTCAGCACATACGCGCCCGGGCGTAGTCCCGGCAGCGGCTGGAAGCCGGCGAACACTGCCGAATCACGCTTCGACTTGGGCCACAGATAGAGCGAATACTTGCGGACCACGTTGTCCATGATCGCCGAGCTCTTGATCAGATCGGCCCAGGCACCCGGGGTGACGAGCGGGTCTCCCTGAATCGGTCCCTGCGACGGCATCCCCTGCCGCGAGAGATCCTGGGAGATCCAGATCGTGCCCTGCGTCTGATATGCCGGCTGCATGAACTGCGTGACGCCGAAGCCAATACCTGTCCCGGCGAGCGCGACGAACAGAATGAGCCACTTGTAGCGCTTGAGCGCGGAGAAGTACCGCGTCCAGGAAATTCCGGGCTCCTCAAGAGCAGACTGCTGCGCCCAGGCCGGCAAATAGTTCTGACCGTACGCCATCGCTGTAGGATCGCGTGACGGCTCGACGGGCAGATTCGACGGAAATTGCGGTGCGGTCATCGAGGAGTGTGCTGAGTAGGGTGATGCACAACGAATATGGGTAAACGGGCTCGACCTACGCCAACTCGGCGTCGGTTCGGACCTGCTGCCACCCATGCGCGGGATGCAATATCAGGCCCAACAAATGGCACCTTTGAGTGGCCTAAATGACGGCCCAACGGCCGTCGGCCGTGCCCCTCTTCCAAGAATAGTAGCGATTACGTCGCATTTCTGCGCCTCCGAGTGGCGTTCGTGCCGCACATCCTGTAGTATGGCTCCCGGCCGCTTTGTAGTCACACGACGACAAAGCTGTCGCGCTTGTGGAACATTTTATCTCATGAAATTCGCAAATCGCGGTGCGGAGGCGACAATTGAGACGAAGTGTGGCACAAATCACGCACTCAATGTGACGCGCAGCCGCACACAGTCATCTTCAGTTGAGTCCCTATGTCGACTTCCCGCTTCGCGCACGCGCGAGGAGCCCCACAATGACGGTCCCCGTAGTACCCGGTGCACCCACTGATGTGGCGGCGCCTTCGTCACGCGTCGGTCGCGATCCGCTGGCCATTCCGGCCGCGGTCAAGGCAGACATTCGCATCCTCGTCGTGGACGACGACCGGACGCTGCGGGAGGGCTGCGCCAGCGTCCTCGAAATGGACGGGTACAACGTCACTTTCGTCGGACGAGGCGATGAAGCGCTCGACATCGTCCGCCGCCGCAAGTTCGACATCGTGCTCGTCGACCTGTACTTGCAGCCTATCTCCGGCATTGACGTGCTCAAGGCGACGCTGGAGGCGCATCGTGAGACGATCGTCGTCGTGATGACCGGCAATCCGAGCGTGTCCTCGAGTATCGAGGCGCTCCGGGCTGGCGCGTGGGACTATCTCCCCAAGCCGTTCTCCGCGACCCATCTGCAGGTGCTCATCGGGCGCGCGTCGCACGCAGTGATGGTCACGCGCGAGACCAAGGCGCTTCGCCAGCAGCTCGTGCAGCAGAACGGGAACAGCGACAAGATCACGCTTCTCGGTGTCGCCCCCGCGTTTCGCAAAGCGGTGGAGCTCGCGCGCAAGGTCGCGCCGACCGATGCCTCGGTGATGATCACGGGCGAGAGCGGAACGGGAAAGGAAGTGATCGCGCAGTTCATCCATCACCACAGCCGGCGCGCGAGCCGAAAGCTCGTGCCGATCAACTGCGCTGCGCTCCCAGAGCCGTTGCTCGAGAGCGAGAATGTTCGGCCATCGCAAAGGCGCCTTCACCGGTGCCGATCGCGACAAGCCCGGATTGCTCGAGACCGCGAATGGCGGCACGCTCTTTCTCGACGAGCTCACGGAGATGTCGCACCCGATTCAGGCGAAGCTCCTCCGCGTGCTACAGGACGGCGTCGTGCGCCGCGTAGGCAGCGAGCAGCAGGATGCGACGGTCGATGTGCGCTTCGTCTCCGCGACGAATCGCGATCCGCAGGAGGCGGTGAACGCGGGCATCCTGCGCGAAGACCTCTTCTATCGCCTGCGCGTCGTGCCCATCAAGCTGCCGCCGCTGCGCCAGCGCCAGGAGGACATCGCGCTGCTCGCCAACCACTTCCTGTCCTACTACTGGGAACGGCATCGCGAAGCCGGGGACACGCTTCCCAAGCTTACCGAGAACAGCATGGAGTTCCTGCGCACGCGCCAGTGGCGCGGCAATGTGCGCGAGCTCCAGAACGTGATCGAGCACGTGGCGGTGTTGGCGGAGCCGGGGCAGCCGATCCAGCCGCAGGACATTCCCGCGTACGAGGACAACAGCTCGTCACCCGCGCGCACCGGGATGTCGGGCGCCATCATGGACGAGCCGTACCACGCGGCGAAGGACCGGCTGATCGCCGACTTCGAGCGAGAGTATCTCGCGCGACTCTCGGCGCGTGCGGGCGGGAACATGTCGCGCGCGGCGCGGCTTGCGAACATCGATCGCACGACGCTCTATCGGCTGATGGAGAAGCACAACGTGCGTCGCGACGAGCTGTCGGGAAACAGCGAGTGAAGGCTGTTGTGCAGCGCGGCGGTTCGAGATGACGACTTCGGTTCCATCTTCATCGTCGCCGCGTCCTGAGGGAGACAACGCTCCCCGTACGCACGACGTGCGGTCATCGCCGCCCGAGCTTCCCAGCGCCCTGGGCGATGCGCTCGCGAGCGCGTCCATCCACGCGACGCGCGAGCTCGCGACGGCTGCGCAATCCGCGCATCACGACGCGGATCTGCGCGACAGCATCGCGTGGGTGACGGACGCAGTACGCGCCGCTGCGATCGACATGCGCTACGAGCCGCGCGCGCATCCTCCCGCTCCCGCGCCGCTCGCGCTCGATACGCTCCGCACCTGCCTGCTCGCGGAGCTCACCGCGATGGGCCAGCGCGTGGATGGCCCGGGCATTCTGCGCCTGCTCGCCGCCGTCGAGCGCGTGCACGACATCATCGAGCACGACGATGCGCACCGCTTCAGCGCGCGGCTCGCGGGGCCCGGCGGTCTCGAGCTGCTCGTCGAGGTAGGACACGATCTGCGCTCACCGCTCGCGTCGATTCTCTTTCTGGCCGAAACGCTGCGCAAGGGACAGAGCGGGGACGTGAATGCGGTACAGGAGCGCCAGCTCGGACTCATCTACAGCGCCGCATTCGGGCTGAGCACCGTCGCGAGCGACGTGATCGCGTTCGCGCGCGGCGGCGACCGCCTCGTCGATCCGCGCCCGGAACCGTTCTCCGTGCTCGCGATCTTGCGCTCCGTGCAGGACATCGTGCTCCCGCTTGCGGAGGAGAAGGGGCTTGCGGTGAAGCTGCAGCCGCCGGAAGTGGATTTTCGGGTGGGGCACGCGGGCGCGCTCAATCGCGTGCTTCTCAACCTCACGACGAACGCGCTCAAGTTCACGTCGAGTGGGTTCGTCGAGATCTCGACCAGGTCGCTCGGTCCGACGCGGCTCGAGTTCTCCGTGCGTGACACGGGCCGCGGAATTCCGACGCAGGTGATGAGCTCTCTGTTCGATCCGTTCCGGAAGCGCGATCCGGGCGACTACGCCTTTTCGAGTGCGGGGCTCGGTCTCTCGATCTGCCGGAAGCTCGTGGCCGCGATGGGCGGCACGCTCGGCGTGGAGACGAGCGACACGAACGGCACGCGGTTCTTCTTCGAGCTGGAGCTTCCGGTCGTCACGCGGCTCTAGCGGCCGCGCGACGAGTGGTCAGATCGAGGCGCCGGCCGTTGCGGGCGCGCGACCCGTGTCGACGCCGAACGACTCGGCCATCGCGTAGGCTTCCTCGGACGTGAGCACCTCGCGCTCGATGAGCGCAGTGGCGAGTGCCTCCACCGCATCGCGATGCTTGCGCACGATCGCCTCGGCGCGCGCGGCCTGCGCGGCCATGAGCGCGCGAATGGCGGTGTCGATCTCGCCCTGCAGCTGACCGCTCGGTGCGCCGCCCTGCGCCTGCGGATCCGCGCTCACGAGGCCGATCGTGTCGCTCATCCCGAACTCGGCGACCATGCGACGCGCGATGCTCGTAGCCTGAACGAGATCACTTCCGGCGCCCGTGGTGACGGCATCGGGACCGAGGAACACGAGCTCCGCTGCGCGACCGCCAAGTGCCTTGGCAATGATCCCCTCGAGATAGCGGCGCGGGTGGAGGTGGCGATCGGATTCCGGAGAGAAATGCGCGGCCCCCAGCGAACGGCCGCGCGGCTCGATCGTGATCTTGTGGAGCTGGTCTTCCGGGCACGCAACCATGCCGACGACGGCGTGTCCCGACTCGTGCAGCGCGATCAAGCGACGCTCCTGATCGTTGATCACCATTCCCGAGCGCACGCGTCCGAGGAGAATGCGGTCGCGTGCCTGCTCGACGTGAGCGTTGGTGATGACGTCACCCGTGTCCTGCACGGCAATGATCGCGGCCTCGTTGAGCAGATTCGCAAGCTCGGCGCCCGAGTGGCCTACGGTGAGCTGCGCAAGGCGATCGAGATTCACGTCTGGCGCGAGCCTGCTGCGCGAGGCGTGGATCTTCAGGATTTCGAGCCGGTCGACGGCGGTTGGCAGTGGAACCTCAACCACGCGATCGAAGCGTCCCGGGCGCCGCACGGCGGGATCGAGCATGTCTTCGCGGTTGGTTGCCGCCATCCAGACGACGCCGTTGTTGCCGGCCATGCCGTCCATCTCGACGAGGAGCTGATTGAGTGTGACCTCCTCTTCGCCGGACCGATTGGGGCGACCGCGGCGTCCACCGAGCGAGTCGAACTCGTCGATGAAGACGATGCAGGGGGCGGCGTCGCGGGCCTGCTTGGCGAGCTGGCGCACCCGTCGCGATCCGATACCGACGTACATCTCGTTGAAATCGGAGCCGGCGGCGACGATCACGGGGCAGCCGGCCTCGCCTGCGACTGCACGGGCGAGGAGCGTCTTTCCGGTGCCCGGCGGACCGACCAGGAGCACGCCCTTGGGGCAGTGTGCTCCCATCGCGAGGAAGCGGTCGGGACTCTTGAGATAGGCGATCACGTCGCGCAGGTCCGCCTGCGCCTCACGCGCTCCACCGACATCGCGGAGCGTGAGGTGTCGTGACGCAGGCGACGGTGCAAAGCGGTTGGTGCCGAGCGTGCCGCGGTGATGCAGCGTGTATCCGACGATCAGCGTGAGCACGAGAAGGATGCTGCCGAGCTGGATGATGCGCTCGGTGGAGGACGCATGCGGCTCGACGACGCGCACGATGGTGCCGGCGGCGCTCCAGCGCTCGAGATCCGCGAGCGAGACCGCGCGCGCGGGGACGACCGTCTCTACGGAGCGAACCTCATGGCCCTCGATCACGCGCGGCGCGCGGAAGGTGAGCACCAGGCGGGCGCCGTCATTCGTAACGGTGAGCGCGGAGATCTGGCGATCGCTCAGCGCCTGCGCGGCCTCGGAATATGCGATGCTGGTGTCGCCGCGAGTGACTGAGGGCGCATAACGCCACGCGAGGCACAGCGCGACGATTGCGACCACGAGAACGGCGGCCGTCCAGTACTGGACCGGGCCACGTCTGAGAGTGATCGCCGAGAGTGGGCGAAGCTTCCAGTTGCGGCGCTCACGAGGAGGCGCGGACTGGTCGTTTGCACGAAGCAGAGAAGTCATGAAATACCGGCGCAGTGCACTGTGGGGAGCACCACCCGTGGAACGTCACGCGCGGTACAGTGAAAGGACGGAGGACGATCGCTTGCCGTAACAGCGTCCCACAGCCAATGTAACTTCACTGGCTCGCACGGCGTAGGGTTGGCCGCAGTGTGGTCGCATGCGCTCGCGATATCGCCTCAGAGAAATCCAATGTCTTCGCTTCGCGCGCTGTTCACGGCCGTGTTGATCTGCATGTCGCTTCCAGTCGCGATGCCGCTGTACGCGCAACGCGCGGGCTGCCAAGCCTGTGCTCGCTTCGCCGCCCCCCGCCGCACAGGGGCTCAACGGGCATCTCGATCCCGAAGCGGCCACCCGCGCGTATCTCGCCACGCTGCCGCGGGACAAGAAAGCGGCGTCCGATGCGTACTTCGAGGGCGGGTACTGGCTGATCCTGTGGAATCTTCTCGTCTCGAGCGCCGTCTTCATACTCCTGCTCGCGACGGGAGTTTCGTCCGCGATGCGCGATCGCGCAGAGCGGTGGACAGGTTCGCGCGTTCTGCAGAACGTGCTGTACTGGGCGCAATTCATCACCGTGGTGACGCTCGTCACGCTTCCGTGGACTTTCTACGAGAGCTTCGTGCGCGAGCACGCGTATGCGCTTTCCAATCTCACGTTCACTGCGTGGCTGGGGGAGCAGGGAAAGGGATTCGTGCTCGCGCTCGTGTTGGGCACGCTCTTCCTGGCCATTCCGTACACGCTGGCGCGCCGCCTCGACCGGAGCTGGTGGATTGGGGAGCAGCCATCGCGATCGTGATCGAGTTCGTGCTGCTCGTGCTCGGCCCGGTGGTGATCACGCCGGTATTCAATTCTCCCACGAAGCTGGACGATCCGCGCGTCGTCGAGCCGATACTCCGACTCGCTCGACAGAACGGCATCGCCGTGAACGATGTGTGGGAGATCGACGCGTCGAAGCAGAGCAAACGGATCAGCGCGAACGTGAGCGGCGCGCTCGGAACGGAGCGCATCACGCTCAACGACAATCTGCTGAATCGCGCATTGCTGGAAGAGATCGAGGCGGTGATGGGACACGAGATGGGGCATTACGTGCTCAATCACGTGTACAAGGGACTGATGCAGATCGCGATCCTCACCGTGATCGGTTTCGCGCTCGTTGCGTGGCTGTTCGACAAGCTCCGCGCGCGCTACGAGGAGACGTGGAAGGTGCGAGGCGTTGGCGACATCGCGGGACTTCCGCTCTTCGCGCTGCTGTTCACCGCCTACTTCTTCATCCTGACACCGGTGACGAACACGATCGTTCGCACGCAGGAGTACGAGGCCGATGTGTTCGGGCTGAATACGGCGCGGCAACCGGATGCTTTCGCGCAGATCGCTCTCAAGCTGAGCGAGTACCGGAAGCTCGACCCCGGGCCGTGGGAAGAGCGCATCTTCTTCGACCATCCGAGCGGACGCACGCGCATTTACACGGCGATGCGCTGGAAGGCGGAGAACCTTCCGCAGGCGAGCGGCGCTACGACACCTTCCGCGTCTTCCGCTTCAGGAAGTCCATGAGAATGAACTGACCGAGCGTCATCGTGTTCGTGAAGTACGCCTTGCCGCGGCTGATCGCGGACATGCGCTTCACGAACTCGACGAGCGCGCGGTCGCGCGCGAGCATGAAGGTGTTGATCACGATGCCCGAGCGCCTGCAGTCCGCGACTTCGCGCAGCGTCGCCGCCGTGACCATCGCGTCGAGTCCCATCGAGTTCTTGTAGATCTTCCCGTTCGGCATCGTGAGCGCGCTCGGCTTGCCGTCGGTGATCATCACGATCTGCCGCATGTCCTTCTTCTGCGACATGAGGATGCGCCGCGCGAGCTTGAGCCCCTCGGCGGTGTTCGTGTGATACGGCCCGACCTGCGCGTGCGCGAGCCGATTGAGCGGAATCTCCTCGGCCGAGTCGTGGAAGAGCACGACGCGGATCGTGTCGCCGGGGAACTGCGTGCGGATGAGATGCGTGAGCGCGAGCGCGACCTTCTTCGCCGGCGTGAAGCGATCCTCGCCGTAGAGGATCATCGAGTGCGACGTGTCGAGCATGAGCACCGTCGCGCACGACGAGCGATACTCGGCCTGGCGCACCATGAGATCGCCGTAGTCGAGATCGATCGGCACGTCGAGATTGCCGTTGCGGATGAGCGCGTTCTGGAGCGTCGCGTTCACGTCGAGGTTGAGCGTGTCGCCGAACTCGTACGGCTTGCTCGACCCGTCGGCCTCGATGCCGGTCGCGAGGTAGGGCGTGTCGTGGCTGCCGAAGCTCGAGCTGCCGAGTGAGCCGAGGAGATGGCGGAGGGTCTTGTAGCCGAGGAAGTCGATGCCTTTCTCGGTGAGCGAGAACTGCACGTCCTTTGACGCGGCGTGTGCGAGTCCGCCGGGCCCTGTCACAGGCTGATGGCCGGCGGGCATTTGCGGCGGCGCATCGACGTTGAGGTAGCCTTCCTCGACGAGCTTGGAGATGATGTCGTCGAGAAGCTTGGCGAGCCGTTCGGCGCTCTCACCGTCATCGTTGTTATCGCCGCGAAGCGCTTCGAGCATCTCCGCGGTGAATTGGCCGCTCTCCATCAGCGCGTTGAGGATCGCCTCGCGGAGCGCGTCCATCGAGCGGTCCTGCTCCTGCCCCATGTCGTCCCAGTACGGACTCTGCATTTTGCCGCCGGCAAAGCCGGACTGCAGGAGAAAGTCCGCCAGCTTGTCGAGGAGCGACTGGAGGTCGATGGCGTCGGCCATCTCGGGGCTGAACTTGCCGTACGTGTGAAAGCGCAGCGGAGGGGACGGCTGTAGGTTGTGTTGGTCGCGCGCGCAGAGATCGTGCGTCGGGCGAGTGTCTGATCGCAGGATGACACTGACGCCGGAACCTTGCAACCCCTTGGAATGATCGACTCCGCACCACCGGCCACGCTCACACCATCGCGCGGCACGCCCTCCGGCGCGATTGCGGCGCCGCGTTATCGGAATCCGTTTTCGGTGCTGATCAAGCACCGGAATTTCCGGATCTTCTGGTTCGGCCAGACGGGCTCGCTGGTCGGCACGTGGATGCAGCAGGTCGCGCTGGGCTGGGTGGTTCTACAAATCACGAACAGCGCGTTTCTGGTGGGCGTGGAGGCGGCGGCGGGATCGCTGCCGGTGCTCTTCTTCACTCTGTACGCGGGGGTGCTCGCGGACCGGCGCGACAAGCTGCAGCTCGTGAAGATCACGCAGTCACTGCTGCTGTTCGAAGCGACGCTGCTGTGGTGGTTCAACTGGACGGGCCACGTGACGATCACGGTGCTGATCGCGATCGCGCTGTTCGGCGGCACGGCGAGCGCGTTCGACATTCCGACGCGACAATCGCTGATGGTGGAGCTCGTGGGACGCGACGATGTGGTGGACGCGATCGCGTTGAACTCGAGCGGCTTCAATCTGGCGCGCATTGCGGGGCCGAGCCTCGCGGCGGTGATCATTGATCGCTTCGGCCTGGCGTGGTGCTTCGCGAGCAATGCGCTGAGCTATCTGCTGGTTCTTGTAAGCCTCTTCCGCATCAAGCTCCCGCCAAAGGCCGCGGCCCCGACGGAGCAGTCGCCGACGGAGGGGCTCATGGAAGGCATTCGCTTCATGCGAAGCTCGCGTGAGGTGTCGCTGCTGATGGGGATGGTGACTGTGTACTCCATCTTCGGCATTCCCTATTTGGTGCTCATGCCGGTGATCGCGCGCGACACGCTGCACGGTACAGCGGGCACGTACGGACTTCTTCTGGCGAGTGTGGGGCTGGGCGCGGTGACGGGCGCATTCGCACTGGCGATGGTCGGGAGGCGCGTGCGACGCGGGCAGGTGCTCGCGGGTGCGGCGTTCGCGTTCAGTGCTCTGCTCATCGCCTTCGCGTTCGTGCGAAGCATCTGGCTCGCGACGCTGCTGCTGTTCTTCACGGGGATGACGATGATCCTCAACAACGCCTTGGCGAACGGCCTGCTGCAGACGATCACGCCGGACAATCTGCGCGGCCGCGTGATGTCGGCATACGCGTTCGTGTTCGTGGGAATGGCGCCGATTGGTTCGCTGTTAGCGGGGAGCGTGGCGGCGGCGCTCGGTGCGCCGGCGGCGATAGGGATTGGGGGCGGGGTGTTGTTGTTGTTCGCGTGGTGGGTGTTTGGGAATCGGAGGGAGTTGCGGGGGTTGTAGGGTTCGCGAGGGAATCGCGAACTGATTCACACGAATGACGCGAATTGCATAGCAATCGAACCCGACGCGGAGGGAGGACATCTCGAGCTCTCGGGCAACGTTCTTTGAACGCGGGCGCTTGATCCGTTCCAATCCGTATCCAAAAAACGTTATACCCGGCTTGGGGCAGTTCGCGTGGCGGATGCGTCTCGCCGAACACATACATCCACTACTTCTTGAACACGGATTGAACGGATTGAAACGGATACCAGCACGGATACCGCAACTGCAGTAATCCGTTTTTTTCCGTTCAATTCGTTAAATCGGTTTCAAATTGTTCGTGCCAGGCCGAGCGGCCGTTCGCGTGGCGGCTGCGTACTCGCAGAACACATGCACTAACAATCAGATACGGATTTAACGGACACAAACGGATTTAACGGAGAGAGCTCTCGCGGCTGGAGGCGTTCGCGCGCGTGCAATGTGCTAGCTCCGAGTCGGGTTGGATTGCTTTCGATTCGTGTCATTCGTGTGAAGCCGTTTGCAGTTGCGGTGGCCATGCTGCAACCCTGTATCGCCGACTCCCTACCCGAAATGCTCGCGCGCCACTTCCACCACGATCGTGGCCGCGCGCTCTACGCCCAGCCAGCCGGTGTTGAGGCAGAGATGGTAGTTCTCGTGCGCGAGCCACGAGCGGTTCCAATGTGAACGCACGTATTGCTCGCGCTGTCTGTTGCTCTCGATCACGTATTTCTCTGCATCCTTGAGCGAGAGCGAGAGTCGCTGGGCGACGCGGGCGGCCAGCTCCGCGCGGGCGGCGTAGCAGAACACGTGCAGCACATTCGCCCGCTCGCCCAGCATCCACTGCGCGCCCCGGCCGACCACGACAGTGGGGCCCGCCGCCGCTGCCTCGTTGATCACGCTCGTCGTCACCTCGAGAATGCGCTCCTCGCTCGGAGGGAGTGCCGTGAGGCGGCCCGTGAGCACTTCCGGCGCGCCGAGCGTGAGCGCGATCGCGAGCCGTTCACCGAGCGACGGGACTTTCTCTTCACGATCCACCACTTCGGCCGCAGGGACGCCGAGGCGCTGCGCGACGGAGTCCACCAGCTCGTTGTCCACGAGCTGCCAGCCGAGCGCCGTGGCCACGCGCGCCGCCAGCTCGGCGCCCCCCGCGCCGACCATGCGCGAGACCGTGATGAGTGGCATGTGGGTGTTCGCTCAGCTGAGATGACAGACGCGCAGATGCTCGACCACGTGGAAGCCGAGTGCATCCCACACCGCGTTCGCGGTCTCGTTCTCCACCGCGTTGTGCAGCCGCGCTTCGCGCAGCCCGCGTGCGCGGCACCAGTCGATCGCGGCCGCGAACAGCGCGCGCAGCACGCCGTGCCGCCGTGCCTGCGGAACGACGTACACGGAGGAGATGTATCCGTGGCGTGCGGGGAAGAGGAGTGGCAGCCCCGCGCTCGCGACGCAGCGAAGAATTCCGACCGCGATTCCCTCACTCTCAGCCAGAAACACGACTTCGTGCGAGCTGCGGAGCTGCGCCGCGAACAGCCGGGTCGCGCGCGCCGGCGCGTCGGGACGCAGCCGGCGGTAGATCGGGTTCTTCGAGTGCTCGCGCAACAGCGCGAGTCGGAGCTCGACCACGATGGCGAGGTCCGCCATCGTGGCTCGTCGCACAGTGAGCCCGGCATCGAGGCGAGCTTCCGCCTCGAGCGACGTGTGAGAGTCGCTTGCCGGGTGCTCGATCACGCCATCATGCCGCCGCCGAACAGATCCTGATTCGGCCGGCGTCGCTCGGGAGGCTGCGCGCGACTGTATTGACCCGCATCGGAGCGCGAGATCTTCTTTCGCGCGACGAGCGCCTCCAGCACGAGCTCGGACGCAGCCGCGACCACCGATGCGTCGCCGCTCTCCGCGAGCCCGCTCTCGTATACGACGTCGAGCAGTCCCGGGATGCGCTGGAAGCCCTCGACCATCGCGCCCGACGAGACGTCCGCGTTCACCTGCAGCGCGTTGCCCTGGTCGAACCACATCACCATGTCATCGGTGTTGAGCGAGCCCGCGCGCTCGTGCATCGTCGCATCGGCCGCGCGACGAATGAGCTCGTGCGCGATCGCATGTCCGCCCACGAGCTCACCTTCGTACTCGAGCTCGATTTTGCCGGTGATCGCGGGGAGCGCCGCGTAGATGTCACTGATGCGCGGTACCACATTGCACTCTCCCGTCATCAACGAGCGACGCTCGGCGTTCGAGATCGCGTTCTCGAGCGCGGATATCGGCATGCGCTGCGACACGCCCGAGCGCTTGTCGATGCGCTTGTCCATACGCGCCTCGAAGGCAATGCGCTCGATGACCTCGGAGATGAAATCCGGTACGCGCACTGGAAGCCCGCCGCGCGCTGCCCACGCTTCCTGCTGCGTGATCGCCATGCCGAGCTCGACGGACTCGGGATAGTGCGTCATGACTTCGCTGCCGATGCGGTCCTTGAGCGGCGTGATGATCTTGCCGCGCGCCGTGTAGTCCTCCGGGTTCGCGGTGAAGCAGATCAGCACGTCGAGCGGGAGACGGATCGGATAGCCTTTGATCTGGACGTCGCCTTCCTGCATGATGTTGAAGAGGCCGACCTGAATCTTTCCCGCGAGATCCGGAAGCTCGTTGAGCGCGAAGATGCCACGGTTCGCGCGCGGGAGCATGCCGTAGTGAATCGTGAGCTCGTCGGCGAGCACGTGTCCGCCGCGCGCCGCGCGAATCGGGTCGACGTCGCCGATCACGTCTGCGATGGTGACGTCCGGTGTCGCGAGCTTCTCGACGTAGCGCGAGTCGCGATCGAGCCACGCGATCGGCGTGTCGTCACCCATCTTCGCGATCTGCATGCGCGCGAACTTCGAGATCGGCGCGAATGGATTGTCGTTGATCTCGCTCCCCGCGATGACCGGAATGGCTTCGTCGAGCAGCGTCGAGAGCGAGCGCAGGATGCGCGACTTCGCCTGACCGCGAAGACCGAGCAAAATGAAGTTGTGCCGCGAGAGCAGGGCGTTCACGATCTGCGGGACGACGGTCTCGTCGTAGCCCACGACGCCAGCGAAGATGGGGCCGCCCTTCGCGAGACGGGCGAGAAGATTCGCGCGCAACTCGTCCTTCACGGACCGACGTGCGAGCGCAGGGGCAGCGAACGGCGAACTCTTGAGCGCGCCGAGGGTTTCTGGGTACGACGACGGCACGGACAACTCCGATGCTTCAGGGTGAAAACGGGGCGAGTCTCAGCCTACAGTGTTGCAGCGGTGCTTCGCTAGTCCTGGCTGGACACCGCCGTGACCTCGACGAGATTGTCGTAAAACACGGGACCGTGGCCGAGGTCGGTCTCGCGTTGAGACGTCGTGTCGTTCGCATTGCGACCGTCTTTCGCAAACTTGGTCCACCATATGGACGGCGCCCAGACGGTCCCCTCGCTCACTGCGTCCGACACGCGCGCGACCGCGCTGAAACTCCCGCGCTCGTTGTGCACCTCGACGCGCGTGCCGTTGAGCACAGCACGCTGCGTCGCGTCCTCAGGGTGAATCATGAGCTCCGGCTCGTGCGCGCTCCGCCGCAGCGTGTCGACATTGACGAACGTCGAGTTGAGGAACTGATGCGCGGGCGACGAGATGAGCGAGAGGGGAAAGCGCGCTGCGAGCTCCGGTGAGCTGCTCGCCGACTCGTACGGCGGCGTGAACGTCGGCACGGGGTCGAGCCCCATCTCCGCCAACCGCTGCGAGTAGAGCTCACACTTCCCGCTCGGCGTGGGGAACACGCCGTCCGCGAAGGGAAGGTACGGGCGCGGAACGTTCAGGCGCTGATAGCCCTTGTCGAGCAGCACATCGAGCGTGACACCCTGGAGTTTGTCGCTGTCGGAGTCCAGCGCCTGTCGGATGAGCGAGAGATCGTCGTCACGCATGGCGGGATGATCCATGCCCATCGTCGCGGCGAGCAGCCGGAAGATCTCGCTGTTCGGCTTGCACTCGCCCACGGGCTCGATCGACGGTCGATTGAGCGTGACGTAGTGATGACCGTAGGAGTAGTGCACGTCCCAGTGCTCGAGCTGCGTGGTGGCCGGGAGCACGATGTCCGCCCAGTCGGCAGTGTCGGTGAGAAAGTGCTCGAGCACCACGGTGAACAGATCCTCGCGCGCGAGTCCGCGCACCACGGCGCTGCGATCCGGCGCGACCGCCGCAGGATTCGAGTTGTAGACGACGAGCGCACGCACCGGCGGCCCGCCCACTCCAGCGTCGGGAGTGGTGAGCGCCTCGCCCAGGCGAATCATGTTGATCGTGCGCACGGGCGGGGAGAGATCGGGACGAAAGAGCTTCGCACGATTGAACTGGAAGTTTGCGCTCGACGAGAGCTGAACCCCTCCGCCGGCGCGGCGCCAATGGCCTGTCACTGCGGGCAAGCACGCGATCGTGCGCACGGCCATACCGCCGCCGCCGTGTCGCTGCAACCCATAGTTGATGCGCACGAACGCAGCCTTCGCGCGCCCGTATTCGCGCGCGAGCGTCACGATTCGCTCTGCCGGGATGCCCGTGATCGACGACACGCGCTCCGGTGTGTACTCCGCTGCGCGCGCACGCAGCTCCGCCTGACCTACCGTGTACCGATCCAGATAATCCGCATCTTCGAGATGCTCAGCGAACAGCACGTGCATGAGTCCGAGCGCGAGTGCGGCGTCGGTGCCGGGCTTGATCGAGATCCATTCGTCGCACTGATCGGCGGTGCGCGTGCGCATCGGATCGATCGCGATCACGCGCGCGCCGCGCTCGCGCGCCTTGAGCACGAACGGCCACAGATGCGGATTCGAGGTGAGCGTATTCGTGCCCCACAGGAGCACGAGATCGCTCTCGGGAAGTCCTTCCGGATCCGCACCGATGCTCGCGCCGAGCGTCATGCGCATCCCGACGGTACCAGCCATCGAGCAGATCGTGCGGTCGAGCATCGAGGCGCCGAGCAGATGGAAGAAGCGATGATCCATCGTGTCGCCCTGAATGAGCCCGAGCGTGCCCGAGTAGGAATAAGGCAGGATCGCCTGCGGGCCATCCGCGGAGCTCGCGATGCTTCCGAGTCGCGTCGCGATCTCATCGAGCGCGTCGTCCCAGCTGATGCGCTCGAAGCGTCCTTCTCCTTTTTTCCCGATCCGACGAAGGGGATGCATCAGCCGTTGATCGTGATACGTGCGCTCGACGTACCGGTTCACCTTGGCGCACAGAAATCCGCGCGTGAATGGGTGATCGGGATCGCCGGCAACGCGAATGGCGCGGCCGTCGCGCACCGTAACGAGCATTGCGCAGGTGTCGGGGCAATCGTGCGGGCACGCGCCGCGAACGACGGTGTCGCCAGGGAGGGTGTCGCTCACGCGCAAGCTGCCGAGGTGAGGCGCGATGTGATCGGAGGCGGCGGGAGGTGAATCCATGATCTCACGATACGTCGAAGAGGGCGCACCGCCAACGGTTGGCACGCTTGGTGAGCTGCGCGCGAGCACGGCGGTACAATGTAAAACATTATCGCGTAATGCGTTACGGCTGAGCTAAGTCCTCCCGGCGAGGGCTCCCGGGAAGGTAGAATACGCGCTGCATCACAGCCTGCGTCACAAGGAAGAGTACGCGGGCTATCTCCATGGCGCATTGACTCTTGACAGCGTATCTTCCGGAGGCAAATTAACCGCCGCTCGCTCCTGGCATAGCAACAACGCTCGTGCTCGGACGAAGAGTCGACCACATACCGCCTCCAAAAGGAGAGTTTTCGATGAAGCGCCTTGCCGTCGTTGTTGCCGTTCTCGCGATTGCCGCATGTAAAGCCAAGGATTCCGCCCCGGCTGACACTGCTGTCGTCGTTGCACCTGCCATGAGCCCCGCGCCTGCCATGATGGACACCACGAAGCATGACAGCGCGATGTCGTCCTCGACGACGACCACCACGACGACGAAGACCGATTCGATGATGAAGAAGGACACGTCGATGAAGATGGGAAAGAAGCCGTAACCGGTCTCTTCGAATGGAAGTCGAAGGGCGCAACCACTGGTTGCGCCCTTCTCGCATCCGGGGTACCGGGGTCCGCTTATTGCCTCCCGCAACGCACACGAAAACGAGTGCAATGACGCGCTGAACTTCGCGCCGCGCTCACCGATAATTAATCCACGCGGAGGAACTTCATGAAGCGCATCGCGATTCTGGCAGCCGTGGTAGCGGTTGCCGCATGCAGTAGCAAGAACAGGAACTCCACGGACACGACGACCGCGGGCGGTGCAGTTGGACCGGCATCGGACACCAGCAGCATGAGCGGTGGTTCGAACATGAGCGGATCGAGCACGAGCGGGAGCTCCAACATGAGCAGCGGCTCGAGCACGAGCGGGAC
This sequence comes from uncultured Gemmatimonadaceae bacterium, assembly GCA_963792685.1. Classification (GTDB taxonomy): domain Bacteria; phylum Gemmatimonadota; class Gemmatimonadetes; order Gemmatimonadales; family Gemmatimonadaceae; genus FEN-1250. The sequence continues at coordinate 1,780,687 of CAWBWW010000001.1, forward strand.
GGGAGGAGCGGCGGGCGGGGCAGCGACCGGCACGGGCGGCACGGGGGGCACGAGCAGTAGCGGCATGAGCTCGGGCGGAACGGGGTCGAGCAGCAGCACCGGATCGAGCTCGACGGGAAGCTCGAACATGCGTTCGGGCGCGAGTGGATCCCGGATGCACGACAGCACGCACATCTCGGCATCCAAGAAGGCGAATCAGACCGAGTCTGGCGTCGTCGATTCGAGCGGTCGTTCTACGCTCGGCACCAACATGAAGAAGCTTTCGCCGACGTCGGGATCGACGGTGACGGCCAAGGGCGACACGCTGCGCAAGGGCGATTCGACGCGTGGCTCTTCGACTCCGTGACCCTCGTGTACGTGCTCTGATCGAGAGTGCCCGGCCAGTGACTGGCCGGGCACTTTTGCATCCGGCCATCGCGGGTTACGAGGGAGCGATGCGGCCAGTCTCTCCCATGTCCCCGCGGTGCGAATTCCTTTCCGCCGGCTGCATTGTCCGACACGACGTCCTCGCCGCAGCACGAATCTCCAGCAGCGCGCCCGAGCACGCGCGCGCTGTGGCTCGTCGCGCTCGCCGCAGCAGTCCCGTATCTCCTGTCGCTCGGCTACGGCTTCGTGTACGACGACGGGCCCATCATCGCGGACAATCCCGCACTGCACTCGCCGTCCGGAATGCTTGCGGCATGGCACAGCGCGTACTGGCCTGCTGAGTGGGGACGCGCCGGCTTGTACCGCCCGGTCGTGCAGTTCCTGTACGCCGTGCTCTGGAACGTGAGCGGCGGCGCGCCAGCGGCGTTCCACGCGTATGCCGTCGCGCTGTATGCGGTGTGCACAGTCGCCGTGCTCGTTCTGCTCGCGCGCGCCGTGTCGACGCGCATGGCAATTGTCGGAGCGCTGCTCTTCGCCGCGCATCCGCTGCACGTCGAGTCTGTTGCGAATATCGCGGGCTCCGCCGAGATCGTTGCAGCGCTCGCGAGTCTCGCGTGCGTGATCTTGGCCGTGCGCGCACTCGATGCGCGCATCGAGCCGATTTCCTGGCGCGATGCGATCGTGAGTGCGCTCTGCTTCGCGGTTGCACTTGGCGCGAAGGAATCGGCCGCTACCGTGCCCGCGCTCGTCGCGCTGTGCGCATGGGGGTGGAGAGCTCCCGGCACGGCGATGCCAAGCGCGCGCAGCGTGCTCGCACGCGGGCGCCGCGCCTGGATAGCGTACACGTGCGTGCTCGCACTGATGCTCCTCGCGCGCCACGCGGTGCTCGGCGGATTCGCACCACCGTCCACGGCGCTCGCCGTTGGCCTCGAACGCGCCACGATGGCGCAGCGCTGGTGGACGATGACTGCGGCATGGCCACTCGTCGCGAGACTGCTCTTCGTGCCGACCAGGCTGTCCATGCACTACGGACCCACCACCGTCATCCCACAGGCTGGACCAACCGTGATGGCCATCGCCGCCGTTGCGCTGGTCGGCGGGATCGTGTTCTCCGCGTGGCTCGTCGCGCGACTCGGCGATCGCCGACCGCTGGTCGCGATTCTGTGGATGATCCTCGCGTATCTCACGGCTTCGAACATCCTGATCCCGACGGGGCAGCTGCTCGCTGAGCGAACGCTGTTCTTCTCGTCCGTTGGCGTGGCGATGCTCGCTGTATGGGTGCTGGCGCTCGCCGAGCGTGCGAGCATCGCCGAAAGCCGTGTCGCGATCGGGGTGGCAGCGACACTCGCCCTCCTCGGTGCAATCGGCACCATCGCGCGTGTGCCGGTGTGGTCGAGCGAGGAGCGCCTGTTTCGGAGCGGCATCGACTTCGATCCGGCCGCGTTCTATCCGTACCAAATGCTGGCACGCAGCGCAGGGCGCCGCGGCGACAATGCGCGCGGCCTCGCGCTGCTCGGCGCCGCGTATCGCAGGTATCCTGCGGGAGAGACGCTGGCGCTCGAGTACGCGCAGCATCTGCGCACGAGCGGTCGCGGAGAGAACGCGCTCGAGGTGCTCCGTGCGGCCACACGTGCGCATCCGGCGTCGCAGTCGGTGCGACTCGCGTATCTCGATGCGCTGCTCGAGCAACGCGGAGCGGATTCGGTAATCGCGGACATCTCGAGCCATCCCGCGCCTGATCCCGCCGGCGCGTTGCGCTACGTGCTCCTCGCGCACGCGTATGGCAAGCTCGATCGCGCCGACTCGGTGACTGCGGTGTACGCTCGTGCGGTGGCCGAGGCTTCGGACGATCCCGGGCTGCGATATGCGTACGCAACCGCGCTGCACGCGTCACACCGTGAGGCAGAGGCGCAGCGCGAGCTCGACAGCGCGACGGCGTCAGGAGCCGTGCCTGCGGCGGTACACTACGCGCTGCAGACGCGGATCTCCCTCGCGCGAGGCGACAGTGCCGCTGCACGCACGGCGCTCGCACGAGCGCGGGCCGCGGCGCCGAGTGATACGAGCCTGGCTTCGCTAGACTCCGCGCTCGCGAAGCGAAGCCGCTAGAGAGCGCCGAGCGCCCGCTCGAGGGCGCCGAGGCGCCGCGCGAAGGCGTCGTCATCGACCACGGCTACGGCGCCGCTGACGTCCACATCGTCGTCGAGCTTCACCCACGAAACGCACCCCGCGTAGCGTCGAACTTCCGGGAGCGATACTGCGGCGGCGAGCTTCGCGATACGAACCGCGACGACGTGCACGCGCGGGTCATCGCGATAGCGAAAGCGCGACTCCACGGCTCCCCAGGTGAGCCCATGCTCCGAGTCGATGGCGCGCAGCCGCTCGAGCTCCGTCACCTGCCACACCGCGGCGACGTTTGCCACGTAGCGCAAGGCGATGGTGCCCTCGGGCGGGCGACTCGCGTGCGCCGCGTCGAGCATGGGATGGAAGCGCGCATCGAGCTCGTTCAGCTTTTCGTGGAAGAAGGTGGGATACAGCAGGAAGCGCTCGTGTCGCACGTCGAAGCCCGCGCGATGCTCGCGGATGCCGCCTTTCCGGATCATTGCAATGAGATCGCCGCGTGCCATCGCATCGACGAGTACCGCCCACTCCTTGAGTGCGACGCGCTCGACGCTCGGCAGAATCACCTCGCTATCGCTCACGTGTGATGCTCCCGCCACCAGGCGAACGCGTCGGGAATCCCTACCTCCGGACGAACCGTGGGTGACCATCCGAGCTCGCGACGTGCACGCTCGGAGGTAAACGGATTGTCCCGGCTGAAGGTGTCGACCGTGCCGGGGAGCTGATGGGCGAGCGCGTCCTGATTTGCGAGCCGCGCGATGCCGCCGAGTGTGCGGAACGCCGTCTGCGCCACCGGCAGCGGGATGGACACGCCGCGCACGCGTTGTTGCATGCCGTTGGATCCGAGCTGCACCATGTCCGCGACCGTGACCGGAAAATCGTTGGCGAGATTGTACGCGCGACCGCCGGCCGCATCGCAGCGCGCGGCTCGCACGGCCCCATCGGCGACGGCGGATGCGTGGACGAGCGACATGGTGGAGCGTCCGTGTGCGAAGAGCGGAAAGAAGCCCGTGCGCATCACGCGCGCGAATCGTGGCACGAGCTGCCGGTCGCGGCGGCCGTAGATCATCGGCGGGCGGATCGCGGTGGCCCAGAGCTCCCCTGTGGCATGCGCATCGAGCACGATGTGCTCGGACTCGCGCTTCGAGCGCGCGTAGTACGCGTGCTCGTCGAGCGGCTCGAGTGGGGTGTCCTCATCGGTGGGCGCATCGCGGTAGCGCGAGCGCCCACCGTACACTGCGACGCTGCTCGTATGCACGAGCTTAGCGCCGGCGGTGGCCGCGGCATCGATCACGGCTCGTGTGCCATCGATGTTCGCACGCTGGAAGTCGGCCCAACTTCCGCTTGCCGCGATGTGCGCGGCACAGTGGAACACCGTGTCGCATCCCATCGTCGCGCTTTGCAACGAGCTCGTGTCGGCGAGATCGCCGCGCGCGAGCTCGGCGCCGGCGTCCCGCAACCACGCGGCGCGCTCGGGATCGCGCACCAGCGCGCGCACGCTCCAGCCCTCGACGACGAGCCGCTCGACGATGTGCGAGCCGACGAGCCCCGTCGCGCCCGTGACGAGCGCGCGGCTCACACCTGCGGGAACGGCAGGGTGACGACCGTGCCGGGCGTCGTGCCGTTCTGCCATTCGACGAGGACGCTGCTCTCGAGCTCGACTTCGCGCCGCACCATGATCATGGCGATCGCGCCGAGGCGCGGCGACAGCGCGCTCGAGCGCACGTCGCCGATATGCTTGCCGTCCTGCGTCAGCACGACCGAGCGCTCCTGCGGCGGCTCGGCGTGTCCAAGCGCCAGGCCGCGAAGGTGCCGGTTGACGTGCCCGCGAAAGTGGATGCGCGCGACGACTTCCTGTCCGGTGTAGCAGCCTTTCGTGTATGAGATCGCGTGCAGCTCGTCGAGATTCGCTTCCTGCGGAATTGTGGTCTCATCGATGTCGATCCCCCATTCGGGGCGACCGTTCTCGATACGGGCGATCTCCCATGCGAGGAGCCCGCCGGGGGTCGCGCCCGCCGAGGCGAGACGCTGCCAGATGACCGCGAATGCATTCGGCCGGGAAAAAGATCTCGAAGCAGTCGGCGTGAAGATCGACGGTGCGCGCGACCATGGCGGCGCGCCCTGCAATCTCTACCTCGATGTGCGCGTACGGCACGAGCGCGGCGAGCGCCTCGCGAGAGAATCCGGTAGCGTCGCTGATGATCGTTCGCGCCGCAGCCCCGGCGATCGCGAGCTGGCGCATGCTCGGAAGAGAGATCACGATACGGCGCGACGCGGGGATTGATGTACTTGCGCACCAGCGCTTCCCACCCGGCACGCGCGCGGGGCGGAACGTCGACAAGAAGATGATCGGCGCGGGCGAACACGCGCAGATCGGCGATGATGCGCCCCTTCGGATTGAGCGCGGCGGCGTACTGCCCATGTCCCGGCGATAGCGCGAGCACATCGTTGGTCACGAGACCGGTGAGCATCTCCGCGGCCTTCGCTCCGTCGAAGCGCATGCGCCCGCGCAGGCTGCGGTCGACGAGCATCGCGCCGTCATCGAGCGCCGCGAACTCCGCGGCGATGTTGCCGTAGTGCAGGGTGACCGAATGCCCCGCGACGACGCCCAGCGCGGGGTATTCGCCCGAAACGATCTGGCCCGCGGTCATCCGGCCGCCTCCACCGGGAGCATGGCATTCGAGCGACGCGACCGACTCGCCAGCGAGCGACTCGAGCATCGCGTCGCCATCGGCGACGGACTCCGCGCGAAAGGGAGCGACGATCGCGCAGCGAAGTCCGGCGGCGCGCGCGGCGCGCGCACCGACGGCGCCTGGCTCGAGCGCGAGTGCCGCGCGCACATCGAGCGCGCGCCGGCGATTCATGCGGTCGACTGCCTTGCGATAGCCATCGGGCGATGGCTTGGCGGACACGACGTCTTCCGCCGCGATGATCACCTCGAATGCGCCGTCGAGATCGGCAAGTGCGACGAGCGAGTCCACGGTTGCACGCTCGAGTCCCGTGACGATCGCTACCCGGCAGCTGGAGATCGCGCGCTCGATGAAGTCGCGCGCGCCCGGCACCAGTGAAATGCCCGTGTGCACGAGAGACGCGAAGTGACGATCGGCGCGGAGCGCGATCAGCGTGAGCGCGGTCTCATCGCTCGCGATCGCGTGACCTCGCAGCGCGCGCCGCACGTGATCGCGCGAGCTGCCGACTGCATCGATGGCGGTATCGGCAACGTCGGCTGACGCGAGTCCCTCGTCCGCGAGGGCGCGAACGAGCGCTGCACGCCGGAGCGTCGCGGTTCCCGCCAGCACGCCTTCGACTTCAACGAACAGCGACCCGATCATAGCCAAGCTTATCACGAAATGCGCGTCGTGCGCTACCGTTCGGTGCGTGACTCCGCAGCGTACGACGCGTCGAGCAGCTCGACCGGGTGAATCGCGCGCGCCGACTGTCCCGCGCGCTGCAGCCCTGCCCCGATCTGCATGAGACATCCAGGATTTCCGGTGACGACGAGTGACGCACCGGTGAGCTCGATGTGCGCGAGCTTGGGGGCGAGCACCGCTGCGGAGAGTGCGGGTTCGAGCAGATTGTAAATCCCTGCACTGCCGCAGCACTGATCGGACTCGACGAGCGCGACGCGCTCGAGCGCCGGGATCGCGTCGAGGACCGCGAGCGGCGCGACCGCGACACGCTGTGCGTGCAGGAGGTGACACGGCGCATCGTACGTGACGCGATACGCCAGCGGCGCGCCGCGTCGCGGTCCGGCCGCAGCGAGGAGCTCGCTCACGTCGCGCACGCGCGAGGAGAAATCCCTGGCACGAACAGCCCACGCGGTGTCGTGCTCGAGCAGATGCCCATACTCCTTGAGCAGCGCGCCGCACCCTGCCGCGTTCGTCACCACGTACTCTGCTTCCGACTTCTCGAATGCCGCGATGTTCAGTCGCGCGAGCTCGCGCGCAGTCTCGAGATCGCCGGCGTGCGCGTGAAGCGCTCCGCAGCAGTGCTGATCCGGCGCGGCCACAGGCGAGTAGTCGTTCGCAATGAGGGTTCGCTCCGTCGCGCGATTCGCGTGCGTGAACAGTCCCTCCATCACGCAGCCGCGGAGCAGTGCGAATGTGCCGCGGCTCCCGTCGCCGCGCGGCACATAGCTCTCGCCCATGCGCGCGAGCGGGGATGCGCTCGACGAGAGCATCGCGAAAGCGAAGCCGAGCTCGCCCGGCAGGTGCGCGAGCAGCCTCGGGATGCCCGTAGCGCGCAGCGCGCGAGCGGCGTTCACCGCAATGCGCATGAGCCCGCGCCGCGCGAACAGCGCGAGGATCAGCCGCGCGCGCAGCGGCGGTTTCTTCGCCTCCGAGAGTGTGGCGCGCGTCGCCTCGAGCAGGGCGCCGTACGGCACGCCCGATGGACACGCCGTCTCGCACGCGCGGCATCCAAGGCAGCGATCGATGTGCGTGTGCACGGTGGGATCGTCGAGGGCGAGCTCGCCTTCCGTGAGCGCACGCATGAGGTAGATGCGTCCACGCGGCGAGTCGTTCTCGTCTCCGAGCGCGATGTACGTCGGACACGCCTGCAGGCAGAAGCCGCAGTGTACGCACGCATTGATCCCCGCACTCGCATCTGCGAGTGGAGTGCCGGGAATCGCGCACGCAGGCGCCGCGCTACCGAGTGTCACGCGACATCTCCGAGAATGCCTCGATTCAGGATACGCTGCGGATCGAACGCGTTGCGCACTGCACGCGAGAGCGGGTCGTTCACGCGCGCAGGAACTTCGCTCCACGCGCTCTCTGGCAGGCGCTCGAAGATGTGAGTGCCCTCGGACTGCACGATGCGGTCGAGCCATCGTGCGAGCGGCTCCTGACCTTCGACATTGGTCGCACGATGGATGCAGCGCACGATGCCACGCGAAACCGATGCGTGGGCCATTGATTCGCTGTCGGTGCTCGCGAGTCGCGGCCACAGCATGTGCAGCCGCGAGGGCGGCCCCGACACGCGCGCCACGGCCGCGCCGGGCGGCTCGACCTCCGCCAGCGCGCGCCACACGCTCTGCGGCGCGGGACGCATCTCGCCGAGCGACCCCATCGCGCGGAGCTGCTCGCGCATCGAGTCGTCATTGCCGCCGAGCCGCCCGAGAAGGATCGCGCGATCGCCGATTCCGAGCGCGCGCGCGAGGGGCGCGTTGAGCAACTCCAAGCGCGAGCGGCGAGAAGGGAAGCGCGCGCACCTTCGCGAGCCACCGCTCGAGCGCCTCCACCGGAGGAACAGCCAGCGTGAGTGTCTGGTCGCGTTCCGGCAGTGCGCGCAGTCGCACTGTTGCCTCCGTGATCACGGCGAGCGTGCCCCATGCCCCCGTGAACAGCCGCGTGAGATCGAATCCCGCCACGTTCTTCACGACTCGCCCGCCTGCGCGCACGATCTCTCCCGTGCCAATCACCGCTTCGACGCCCAGCACGTTGTCGCGCGGTGTGCCAAAGGCATGAGCGAGCGGGCCCGCGGACGCAGTCGCGATCGTAGCGCCAAGCGTGCCGGACGCGGCGCCGTGCGGGTCGAGCGCGAGCCACTGTCGCTCGGCCGCCGTCACCCGCGCGATGTGCGCGAGCGTCACGCCTGCACGCGCGGTGAGCGTGAGATCGCTCGGCACGTACTCCACGATCGCATCATCGTCTGCCAGCGAGAGCTCGTTCGCACCGCGCACGGGACGACCCGCGTCGAGCCACGTGCCGCTGCCCACGATCCGGAGCGGCGCCGCGGGTGTGGCGCACTCGAATCCCTTCGGCATGACGCTCCCTCGCACCCGCTCGAGCACCTCCGCCGTGCTCACGCGCCCGCCCATTCTCTGCACGAGTGCAACGGCACCACCTTCCCCGGGTTGGCGCGCCGCTCGGGGTCGAACGCCTCGCGCAACGCGCACTGCGCCGCGAGCGATTCCGGCGAAAAGATCTGCGGCATGTACTCGAGCTTGTCGAGCCCAATGCCATGCTCGCCCGTGATGGTGCCGCCTGCTGTGATGCACGCCTGCATGATGTCGCGCATCGCCATCCCCACGCGCCGCGACTCGTCGGCGTTGCGCGAGTCGTAGCCGATGTTCGGATGGAGATTTCCGTCCCCTGCATGGAAGACGTTGCACACCTGGATCTCCCACCGCGCCGCGATCGCCGCGATCTCGCGCAGCACCTCGGGGAGCTTCGTGCGCGGGATGACCGCATCCTGCACCACGAGGTCCGGTGCGATGCGCCCCATCGCGCCGAACGCCTTCTTTCGCCCCTGCCACAACCGCGCGCGCTCTTCTTCGTTCGCAGCGACGCGCACCGTGCGCGCACCGGCGGCGAGACAATGCTGATCCACGAGCCGCACATCCGCATCGAGTCCCGCATTCAATCCATCGAGCTCGATCAGCAGCACCGCGTCCGCATCCGCGGGATAGCCCGCCGCGTAGATTGAGGCCTCGACCGCGCGGATCGTCGGTCCATCCATCATCTCGAGCGCTGCGGGCAAAATCCCGGCGGCAATGATCGCGGACGTCGCCCGTGCACCGGCGTCGATGGACATGAAGTCCGCGAGGATCGTGCGCACGCCCTGCGGATTCGGCGTGAGCTTCACCGTCACCTCCAGCGCGATGCCGAAGCAGCCCTCACTGCCGATGAACGCGCCGAGCAGATCGTAGCCGTCCGACTCACCATCCGCGTTGCCGAGCGTCACGATCTCGCCATTGGCGAGAATGACCTCGAGTGCGAGCACGTGGTTGAGCGTCACGCCGTACTTCAGGCAGTGCGGCCCTCCGCTGTTCTCCGCAACGTTGCCACCAATCGTACACGCGGTCTGGCTCGACGGGTCGGGTGCGTAGTGCAGTCCGTGCACGGCAGCCGCACGCGTGAGCGTGACGTTCACTGCGCCGGGCTCGACGACCGCGAGCCTGTTCACCGCGTCAACGCGCAGGATGCGATTGAACCGATTGAGCCCGATCACTACCGCGTCACCGCTGGCGAGCGCGCCAGCCGAGAGTCCGGTGCCCGCGCCGCGCGCGACGAATGGTGTGTGCTCGCGCGCGAGCAGACGCACGACGTCGATGAGCTGCTGCTTGCTGGTGGGGAAGACTGCAAGTCGCGGCCGAAGCCGGTAGCCCGGCAGCCCGTCGGAGCTGTACGTCGCGAGCTCGCTCGAGCGCGCGAGAACGCCGCGCTCCCCCACGATAATGGAGAGTTGCGCGGCGAGTGCCTCGGTGTCGATCAGCGCCGTGCGCCGACCGACTGCGTTTTCAGGCGGCGGTCCAGAAGCTTGCGAGTGCGTTCCCGTGTGGAGAGCCACGCAGTTTCTCGAAAGCGCGCTCGCGGATCTGACGAATGCGTTCGCGCGTCACTCCCATGAGCGCGCCGATCTTCTCGAGCGTCATGGCCTCGGCCCCTTCGTCGAGACCGTAGTAGAGATAGAGGATCTTTCGCTCGCGCGGCGTAAGATACTGCCGGAATACGCGATCGATGAACTCGCGCATGAGCTTGAAATCGCAGTTCTCCTCGATCTCGCCTCCCTCCACACCAACGAAGCGCTCGCCGAGCGTGGACGCTTCGCGGTCCGACCGATCGATCGGCGCGTCGAGTGAGAGCTCCGTGGCCGACATCTGACGCGACGGCGCGCACCTGCTCGGGCGTCTCCTCGATCAGGCGGCCGATCTCGTGATCGGTGGGATCGCGCTTGAGCACCTGCGCCAGCACGGTTTCCGCACGTGCGAGCTTGATGAGCTGTGAGTTCTGGTTGAGCGGAATGCGCACGGAGCGCGTCTGCTCGGCCAGCGCCTTGAGCACGGCCTGGCGTACCCACCACACGGCGTACGAGATGAACTTCACGCCCTGATCGGGATCGAACTTTTTCACGGCCTTGAGCAGCCCTTCGTTGCCGATCGCGACGAGCTCACTGAGATCGAGTCCGTGCCCCTGATACTTCTTCACGTACGAGATGACGAAACGGAGATTGGCGGTTACGAGCCGCTCCGCCGCGATCTCATCGCCCTTTTGCGCGAGGCGCGCGAGTCTGCGCTCTTCGGCGGGGTCTCGTATGAGGGGCAGCTTCTGGATGTCGTGGAGATATTGATCGAAAGCGGTAGAGGGGGACGAACGGAAAAACCCTTTAGACCTGCTCTCGGTCACATGCTCCATACACGCCCCGTGCTGTTCGGAAGGGTGGACGAGCGGCACATTGGCTCGGGGAGGGAAAAGGAGCCGGCGTGCAGCGGCTCGATACGACCGAGCCTCGACGTCGGGCAGGATAACTGCGACTGTCGGTTAGGTCAACAGCCACAAAGTGTGCCGAAGATCACGCGCCGAATCGAGCGCACGACGCACTCAAACAGGTGCGAAAGTGCGCGCGCGATGCGACTCGTCGAGGAACGTCAGCGAGGATCGCGAGGCTTCGTGCGCTTCGCCGCGGTCAAAATGCCCAGCCCGATCAGGATCAGCGCACCGACACCGATCCACTCGACGGGCACGTGGAGGAGGTACGCGGCGATCGCGAGCCCGATGAGAAAAATGAAGTAGCCAATCAGGTAGGTCGAGAACGATGACATGTCGGTGCCGTGTTGGGGACAGTTGCGTGAGGCGCAAGGAGAGTGCCTTCGTCGAGCTCGGCTATGTCGTTATGAGTCGCGATCTTGCGCGAGAACCGCGAGCACGGCGTCGTCGGCGGCGCGCACGCCGGCTATCGCGCGACCGATCTCGGCGATGAGCGCGTACTCCACGACACCCTCCCGCGCCTTCTTGTCGCCGCGCGTTGCGGCGAGCACCCGAGTGGGATCGAGATTGCGAGGCATTGCGCCGGGTAGTCCGGCGCGCAGGACCACGTCGCGCACGCGACGCGCGGTGCCCGGCGCCGTGACGCCCAGCCGCTCGCCGAGGTGCGACTCGAGCACCATCCCGATCGCGATCGCCTCGCCATGGAGCAGGCGATAGCCGCTTTCGGACTCGATGGCGTGGCCGAGCGTGTGCCCGAAGTTGAGCGTGCGACGGATGCCGCCCTCGCGCTCGTCCTGCATCACGATGCTCGCCTTGATCTCGACACTGCGCAGGATCAGCGCGTGCATCGCCTCATCGCCCGGGCTCGCGAGAAGCGACGGAAGCGCGTCGTCGATGCTGGCATAGTAGCCGGCGTCGGCGATCGCACCGTGCTTGATCGCTTCAGCGAGTCCCGCGCGCAGATGGTTGGGCGGAAGCGTTGCGAGCACGGATGGATCCGCGATGACTGCGCGCGGCCGGTGGAATGCGCCCACGAGATTTTTCCCGGCGGCCGTGTCGACGCCCGTCTTTCCGCCGATCGACGCGTCGATCATCCCGAGCAGCGTCGTCGGCAGCTGCACGAATGGTATCCCGCGCATGTACGTCGCTGCGACGAAGCCAGCGAGATCGCCGATCACACCGCCGCCCAGCGCGAGGATCGCGGAGTCGCGTCCGAACCCGGATGCGAGCAGCGCATCGGTGAGATGTGCCCACTGCTCCCGCGTCTTCTGCGATTCGCCCGAGGGAATCGTGAAGAGCTCAGCGCCTTTGCCGCCGAGCGCATTGCGTACGCGCGCCGCGTAGAGTGGCGCGACGTTCTCGTCCGAGATGATGGCGTAGCGATGTGCGGGCGCCGCGGTGCGGATGATCTCCGACGCTCGGTCGAGCAGCCCCGCGCCGATGTGCACCTCGTAGGAGTCTACCGAAACGGCAACGGAGCTCCGTGCCGCAGCGCTGCTCACCACGTGACCTCGGCTGCGCCGGCTCGGCGCGTCGCGACGCGCGCGAGCACGAAGAGCAGATCGGAGAGTCGATTGAGATAGATGAGCACGATCGGGGGCAGTGGATCCGAGCGCGACATCGCGATCACGTCGCGCTCGGCGCGCCGGCAGATCGTGCGCGACAGATGGAGGGTAGCCGCCTTCATCGTGCCGCCTGGCAGGATGAACGCGCGCAGCGGCTCGAGCTCCAATTCGCCATCGTCGATGGCGCGCTCGAGGTCCTCGATGCGCGCGTCGCCGATGCGCGCCTTGTCGAGATGCTCGCGCATCTTCTCGGGATCGGGGGTGGCGAGCAGGGCGCCAAGGCTGAAAAGATCACGCTGGATGCCGACGAGCACTTCGTCGATGCGGGGCATGGGGTCCGCCGCCCGCGCGATCCCGAGCAATGCGTTCAGCTCGTCGACGGAGCCGTAGGCCTGGACGCGCGGATGGTCCTTCGAGACGCGGCCGCCGCCGAACAGTCCCGTGTCGCCAGCATCACCCGTCTTCGTGTAGATCTTCATGGGATAAGAATATATCCCCAAGTGAGCATCACGCCCGCTTGAGCAACCTGGACCACCAGCTGTGGCGCTGGCCGTCCGCGCGACGAAGGCCGCGCTTGAAGTTCGAGAAGTGCGTGAGCTCGTCGCTCGCGGTCGGCGGCTGGTAGCTCTCGGTGAAGATCGTGGCGAGATGCTCCTGGAGCCGATCCGGCGTCGCGACGACGGCCTGCGACTCGCACCAGCGGTCGAGCGCGCGTCCCATCGCCGCGGCGGTCGGGCGCTTGGCAGGGTCGCGGTCGAGCGATGCGGTGAGGATCTCCTCGATCGGTCGCGGAATGTCGGGGACGAGCTCGCGCACACTGGGGAGCGGGCGCCACGTCACCTCGTCGATCAGCAACTCGGTCGCATCCTCGTAGAAGAGCGGCTCGAGCGCGAGCAGCTCGTACAGCGTCACGCCCACCGCGAAGACGTCGCTGCGGCCGCTCACCTCGAGCGCGAGCAGCTGCTCGGGGCTCATGTAGTGCTTCTTCCCCATGAGCATCTGCGGCGACTTCTGCATCGGATCGATCGACGTGTTCGCCTTCGCGATACCGAAGTCCGTGAGCTTCACGTGTCCGTCCCACGTGGCCATGATGTTGTTCGGCGAGACGTCGCGGTGCACGATGTCGAGGCGATCGCCCTCGGGGCTCACGAAGTTGTGTGCGAAGTCGAGCGCGCGGCACACGCGGCTCGCGAGGTACGCGGAGATCGGGAGCGGAACCGGCGTCTCGAGCACGCGATGGCGCTCGATGATCGCGCGCACCGTCGGGCCCTTGATGTACTCCATCGCCATGTAGTACTGCCCGTCGACCTCTCCGAGCTGGTAGATCTGCACGATGTTTCCGTGCACGAGATTGGCGGAGAGCTTGGCTTCATCGATGAACAGCTGCAGCCAGGTCTTCTCCTTCGCGTAATGCGGATGGATGACCTTGAGCGCGACGCGCTTCGCGAAGCCCGCAGGGCCGAGATGCTCGGCTTCGTACACCGTGGCCATTCCGCCCTGTGCGATCTTCCGCACCAGACGAAACGCTCCGGCGTATTCCAGAATGTGGTCTTCGGTGTGCAGATTTGCAGTGCTCATCGTTCTCTGCCTTTGCGGAGCTGTTCGTTCTCGCCTCTCACGCACTTCATGACGCTGGACATCCGTGACATCACGATCATCGGCGCAGGGCCGACCGGTCTCTTCGCCGCTTTTTACGCGGGCATGCGCGGCGTGTCGGCGCGAATCGTCGACGCGCTTCCGGAGCTCGGCGGGCAGCTGACGGCACTCTACCCGGAGAAATACATCTTCGACGTAGCAGGGCTGCCGAAGGTTCTGGCCAAGGATCTGGTGGCCGATCTGGTGACGCAGATGCGCCAGTTTCAGCCGGAAGAGCGTCTTGGCCAGCGTATCGTGGCTCTGGAAGAGGACGGCGGGGTGCTTACTCTCGTCACCGAGACGGACCGTTTCCCCACGCGGGCCGTGATCGTAGCGGCCGGAATTGGCGCATTCTCGCCGCGCCGGCTGCCGCACCCGAGCGCCGAGGCGTGGTACGGGAAGGGGATTCACGACCGGGTCACCGACCCCAAGGAGTTCAGCGGAAAGCGGGTGCTGATCGTGGGCGGCGGCGACTCCGCCTTCGATTGGACGCATCAACTCAAGGATCACGCGAGCTCGGTCACCCTGATCCACCGCAGCGACAGATTCCGGGCGCACGGAGCCACGGTCGCCGCCGTGAGCGAGGCTGCCCAGGCGGGCGTCGTCAAAGTGCTCACCTTTCACGAGATCGCCGGCGTACGCGGCGACGATGGCCGCGTAACGGGTGCTACGTTGAAGGACGTGAAGGCGAAGACGACGCACGATCTGGATGTGGACGTCATTCTCCCGATGCTCGGATTCGTCAGCGACATTGGACCGCTGGCCGAGTGGGGGCTTACGATCGAGAAGGACGAGATCGTCGTGACGAGCACGATGGAGGCGGGGCGCCCGGGGATCTATGCCGCCGGCGACATCACGACGTATCCCGGCAAGCTCAAGCTGATCGCGACCGGGTTCGGTGAGGCCGCGACGGCGGTGAATCAGGCGGTGCACTGGATCTATCCGGAGAAGAAGGTGAATCCGGGGCACTCGTCGAACATGGCGATATTCGGACAGAAGGATGATTGAGCCGGAGATGCCGCTGGCCGGCAGGAGTACGAGATGAGCGACGAAAAGGAGACATGCCCGGCGTGCGGGAGTGACAACGTCACGAAGGGACGCATTCTCGGGGGCATCTCGTCGATCTACTTCCGCCCCTCGGGGCTGCGCCTATGGACGCTCAGTGCCGCGGTGCCGATGATCGGCGCGAACAAGACGAAGGATGATTTCTTTCCGCCGGGTGCCCGCGCGTGCGTCTCGTGCGGGCTGCTCTGGAGCCGAGTGAATCCGGTGCTGCTCGCGCGCGTGCTGCGAGAGGGTGGCACGGTGGAGACCCGGAAGCGGTTCGGCGACGCGGGAGAGGACGGCTGAGGGTCGCGCCCGCGAAGCTGGGTCGAACGTCCCACGCGATGCCTTGCGAAAATCGCCATCCTGAGTGCACACCATAGTCAGGAACTTCAAGGCCGAGCGGGGTGCACCATGGCGACGAGCATTGGCACCACTGAGCCGGAGCAGATCGACACTGTAGTCATCGGAGCGGGGCAGGCCGGATTGTCCACCGGCTATCACCTGGCAAAGCGCGGGCGCGAGTTCGTCATCCTCGAGAGCAATCCGCGTGTGGGCGACTCGTGGCGCAAGCGATGGGACTCGCTCCGGCTCTTCACGCCCGCCCGCTTCGACGGATTGGTGGGGATGCCATTCCCCGCGCCTCGAGATCATTTCCCGACGAAGGACGAGATGGCGGATTATCTCGAGGCGTATGCCGCGCAGTTCGCGCTGCCGGTGCGAACGGGAACGCGAGTGAATCGCGTGTGGCGCGAGGGCGCAGCCCTCATGATCGCCACCGACACTGGCACGATCGAGGCGAGCAACGTGGTGATCGCAATGGCGAGCTATCAGGCGCCGCGCGTCCCCGCGTTCGCCTCTTCCCTGGGCGCAGAGATTGGCCAGCTGCACTCGCGCGAGTACAAGCGTCTCGGGCAACTGCGCCGCGGCGGCGTGCTCATTGTCGGTGCGGGAAATTCGGGGGCGGAGATCGGGCTCGAAATCGCGAGCGCGGGAATCCCGACGTACATCTCCGGTCGCTCGACTGGCCAGGTTCCGTTCTCGATCGGATCGCGCGCGGGGCGCCTCGTGCTCGCACCCTTGATGTTTCGCGTCCTGTTCCATCGCGTGCTGTCGGTGACCACGCCGATCGGGCGCAAGGTGCGTCCGAAGATGTTGGGGAAGGGCGCGCCGCTGATTCGCACGAGGGAGCGCAATCTCGTGGCGGCCGGTGCAACGCGAGTCGGGCGCGTGACGGGCGTGCGCGACGGCATGCCGCTACTCGAGGATGGTCGGGTGCTCGACGTGGCGAATGTCATTCTGGTGCACCGGCTATCATCCGGGGCTCTCGTGGGTCGAGCTTCCGATCTACGATGCCGCGGGCGACCCGATCCAGGACAAGGGTGTGGTCACGAGCGAGCCGGGGATGTTTTTCGTCGGACAGCATTTTCAGTACGCGATGTCCTCCACCATGATCCATGGCGTCGGCCGCGATGCGGAGTACATCGCGCACGCGATCGAAGCGCGCGCGCCGTTGGTGGCCCGGCACACGGTAGCCTGAGCGGGCACAGTCCCGACGAGCTCGACAACATCGCGCACTCCGGAACCTGGGGCACCCCCCGCCGGTTTACCCGCCATGCGCATTCTCATTGTAGGTGCCACAGGCACCATCGGACAGCCGCTCGTCGCGGCGCTGCAGGGGCATCACGAGCTCGTACTCGCCAGCCGCCAGAAATCGCACGAGCAGGTGGACATTCTCGAATTCGGATTCGATCAAGTCGCTCTACGGCCGCATCGGCCGGCTCGACGCTGTGGTGAGTGTTGCAGGCGACGCGAAGTTCGCCCCACTCACCTCGCTCTCGGACGATGACTTCACCTTCAGCCTCCGCAACAAGTTGATGGGGCAGGTGAACCTCGTGCGCTACGGGATGAGCGCCATGCGCGACGGCGGCTCATTCACGCTCACGAGTGGTGTGCTTGCGCAGACGCCCATGGTCGGAAGCGGCGCCGTGAGCCTCGTCAACGCGGGACTCGAGGGATTCGTGCGAGCGGCTGCGCTCGAGGCGCCGCGCGGGATTCGCGTGAACGTGGTCAGCCCACCGTGGGTGACCGAGACGCTGATCGCATTCAAGAATGGATCCGGCGGGCGGACTGCCTGCGGCGGAGGTCGCGCGTTCCTACCTCGCGAGCATCGAGGGGAAGCAGACGGGCGTGGTCATCTCACCCGGAGCGGAGCGTCGCGCCTGACGCGACTTCGCTGGTTCGATCGAAGATTCGATTTCACCTTTCCCGCGGACCTCTTCCTGGAGCTCTTCCCGGAGCTCTTCCCGGAGCTGCTCGACCGGCTGCGCGGCACGCCACTGCGTCTCGCCGAGCGCGTGGCGCACTTCGACTCCGCCGCGAAGCGCGTGCGGATCGAGGGCTGGTCAGTGCAGGAGCACGCCGGCCATTCCGCGGACCTCGACCGAGTTCGCTTCCGCCCGCGCTTCGCCGAGTTCCAGCGCGGCGAGGCGACGCACCTGGCGGCCCATCCGCGCCTCAACGTGCCCATGCGACTGGTGGACCTCATGCTCTTCGTTGCGGAGCACGACGAGCACCATCTCGCGTCGATCACGGAGCTGGGCCGGATCGCTCAGCGCGCAGTGAGACGTTAGCCCTGCGGAGCCGGCGGCTGCGTGCCGCCGCGCAGCGCCTTCCAGCGTGTGGCGAGTGTCTCGAGCCACGAGGGCGCATTGGGATCGACGACCTTCACTTCCACTGATCCGAGATAGGCGGTGCCCGTCACGATCACGAGTGGTGCGCCATCGGCGGGCTTGCTCCACTTCTGCCCGTGCATCTCGAATGACCCGATGATCGCGTCACCTTCGCATTCCACGCGTACATCCGGCGGCACGAACACCTCGATGCTCCCCATGATCGCCACGACCTCGACTTTCGACGTGCCGGCGCCGAAGCGCGCACTCGTCAGATCGATGGTCACGCTCCCCCAGAACGACACTGCGCGAAAGAGGCGGGGGAGGATCCAGTCGCCCGAACGTGCCTGCGCGGAGAGGAACGCAGTGACGCCTCGCACCGGCGGCACCATCTCGGCCGGCACGAGCATTTGCGACGCCGAGGGCGCTACAGGCGGTGCAGCGGCTCGCGTATCGAGAGGAGGTTGCTGGGGAGTCGTCACACTATACCCAACGGATTCGTTCGAGTGCGGGTTTCGGCGCGCATGGCGGGATCAGTCATACGCGATGCGGGGGTCGGCCGCGGCATAGGCGAGATCGGTGAGAACGTTCACCGCCACAAAGACCACGCTTAGAAACAACACTGTTCCCTGGATCGCGGGAAGATCGCGCCGTCCGATCGCGTTCACGACGTAGCGGCCAATCCCCGGCCAGCTGAACACAGTCTCGGTGAGGATGCTCCCGGTGAGATACGAGCCGAAGTCCAGCCCGAGCACGCTGATCACGGGAATCAGCGCGTTACGCAGCCCGTGGTGCACGAGCACGATCCGCTCCCGCGCTCCCTTCGCACGCGCCGTGCGCACGAAGTCGCTCGACAACACCTCCAGCATCGCGGAGCGGGTCATGCGCGCGAGAAAGGCGATCGAGCGCGAGCCCAGCGCGAGCGCGGGCAGAATCAGAAAGACCGGTCGCCCGTAGCCCGAGGGCGGAAGCCAGTGCAGCACGACCGCAAAGAGCAGGATGAGCAGCAGCCCCACCCAGTACACGGGGAACGACACGCCGACGTATGCGATCGCCAGCGCGCCACGATCGATCCAGCCGCCGGGATGTCGCGCGCTCAGCACACCGAGCGACACGCCGGTCACGATCGCGAGCAGCATCGCCGTACCCGCGAGCTCGAGTGTCTTCGGGAAGCGCTCGGCTATATCGCGCGCGATCGGCCTGCCGGTGATGAAGGAGCGGCCGAGGTCTCCGCGCAGGACGCCGCCTGCGTAATGCGCGAACTGCCGCGGGAGCGATTCATCGAGATGGAGCTCGGCGCGCAGCCGCGCGATCGTGGCGGAGTCCGCGCGCTCGCCGACCATCTCGAGTACCGGATCGCCGGGAGCGACATACAGCAGAAGAAAGGCGACCACCACGACGCCAAAGAGCGTCGGGATCGCGAGCAACGCGCGGCGTGCGAGCAGCGCTCCCATGGTCAGTGCGGCGTGATCGTCACGTCCGTGAACCGCTGGCCGTTGAAGATCGTCGGCGCGACGAATCCCTTCACCCAGGGCTGCACGGCGTACAGCTCGTTGTAGAAGAAGAGGTAGAGCATGGGCGCGTCCTTAAACTCGAGTGAGTCCGCCTGCCGATACAGCGACACGCGCTTGGCAGAGTCCTGCTCCGTGCGCGCGAGCGCGACGACGCGGTCGAACGCGGGATTCTCGTAAAAGGACACGTTGCCACCCACGCCCCGATTCGCACCGAAGAGCAGTGGATACAGAAAGTTTTCCGCGTCGGGATAGTCGGCGTACCAGTCCTTCACAAAGAGGTCAGTCTGCCCATTGCGCGAGGCCTCGCGCGCGGCGGCGCTCTCGCGCTGAACGATCTTCGCGCGCACGCCCACCACCGCGAGATACGACTGGATCGACTCGGCCACGCGCCGGAACGCAGGATCCTGCGGGAGCCAGAGCTCGATGTCGAAGCCCTTCGCGTAGCCCGCGTCGGCGAGCAGCTTGCGTGCGGCGACTGTGTCGTATGCGTACGGGGCGCGTGCGGTGTCGGCGCCCTCGAGCGACGGCGGAATCACGCCCGCGGCGAGACGGCCGCGTCCTCCGAGGAGCTTGTCCAGAATCGTGTGCACATCCACGGCGTGATTGAGCGCCTGGCGCACGCGCACATCCTTGAGTGGACCACGCGTGGTGTTGATCGCGACGTACCAGAGCCGGAGCGCGGGCGCTGAGGTGAGCAGCGCCTTCTTCTCATCCGTCTGCTCCCATCGTGGCGCGTCGGCTTCCGGCACGTACAGCAGATCGACGTTGCCGCTCTCGAACTCCGCGACGGCCGTGCTTGGCTCTGGAATGATCCGTATCATGAGCGAATCGAGCTTGGGCGCGCCGCCAAAGTATTCGGCATTGCGCGCCAGGAGCACGTAATCGTCGTGCTGCCACGAGACGAGCGTCCATGCGCCAGTGCCTATCGGATGCTCGCCGAAATCCGCGGAGATTTTCGCCGGTACCACCGATGCGACCGGCATTGCGAGTAACTTTGGGAAGATCGCGAGCGCGGTGTCGAGCGTGATGCGGACGGTGCTGTCGTCCACGGCCGCGAGGCCCGAGACAGTCGTTGCTTTCCCGGCGGCGAATGTGCGCGAGCCGGCGATCGGATAGAGGGGCCATGGGCGCCCGGACTTGTTGGACGGATCGAGCACGCGGGTGAAGCTGTGCACCACATCGCTCGCGCGGAGCAGCGTTCCGTCATGAAAGCGAACGCCCGGGCGCAGATGAAAGAGGTACGTGCGACCGTCGGGAGAAACGTCCCACCGCGTGGCGAGCGCTGGCCCGACCTTCGCGTCGGGGCTGAAGCGCGTGAGGCCGTCGAAGATGTAGGAAACCGCGCGTCCGGTTGGAACATCCGTGGAGAGCGCGGGGTCGAGAGATTTGGGATCGTACCGGTCGCGTGCGTCGATGAGCGTGCGCCGGTGCGCGGCCTCGCTGCCCTTGCAGGCGGCGAGCGCGACGAGCGTGATGACTGCGAAAAGAAAGCGTGAGCGCAACGGTGCCGAGCGAGAGAGGGTTTGCGAACCCGTGCCGGAGCGCGACCGCGCGTCGCCGCACATGGCTGCGACGTTGACACAGCGGTATTATTCGGGTGAACTTATCGGGCCCCAAGTGAAGCGTCAATCGTGAGTTACGTCCTGTGCGTCGACGATAATGAGGACATGCGCCTGATGGTGCGCGAGGTCCTCCAATCGGCGGGGCACGAGGCCGATCTGGCCGCCGACGGATTGTCCGCGCTCGCGTCGATTCAGGAGCGGGAGCCTGATCTGCTCGTGCTCGACCTCGTCATGCCCGGCATGAGTGGGCTCGATGTGTGTCGCGCCGTGAAGCTGAATCCGTTCACCGCGCGCATCCCGATCCTGATGCTCACGGCGCAGGGAGACATCAAGCACAAGGTCGCCGCGTTCGAGGCCGGAGCAGATGACTATCTCGCGAAGCCGTTCGATCCTCGTGAGCTCAGGGCGCGCATTGTAGCGTTACTCAGAATCGTCCGACGCGAGGGAGACCGGAATCCCACGAGCGGACTGCCTGGCGGGAAGGCGATCGAAGAGGAGATCGAGCGCCGCGCGGAGAAGGGAGATTCGTTTGCCATCTGCTACATCGATCTCGACAACTTCAAGCCATTCGCGGACACGTTCGGCTTCTCGATCGCCGACATGGTGATCCGCGACATGGGGCAGGCGATCAGAGGGGCGATCGAGACGACGGGGTCGCCGACGGATTTCGTCGGGCACATAGGCGGCGATGACTTCATTGCCGTGACCACGGCTCCACGCGCGCTGGCGATCGCGCGGGAGTGCGCGCTTCGGTTCGTGGATGTCGCGAAGCGGGCGGTGGGCGAAGAGGCGGTGCAGCGCGGGCACTTCACGGGCGTCGATCGCGAGGGACGGGCGCGCGATTTTCCCATCGCGCGGCTGTCCGCAGCTGTACTTCAGGTGGGGCCGGACCGCTGGATCTCGACTGGGCACATTGGATCGCTGGCGGCAGAAGTGAAGCGGCGTGCGAAGCAGCGGGGGCCAGGTACCATCCTCGTGCAAACAGTGTAGCACACGTCAGCGCTCGGTCGTCCGGCAGCGGAGGACGCGGCGCACACGCAAGGGTGCCAATGACCGAAACGAACGGGATGCGCGACGAGTCGATCGTCCGCTACGATGATCGACAGCCGGTGCGTGGCCGTGCGCTCTTCCCCGCCATCGCGATGGGGCTGGGCGCCGGCCTCGCCGTGTTCTACGTCGCGCGACTGCTGGCCGAGCGTACGCCGCTTCTGAGGGAATCGACCGATGTGCGGGCCGGGGATGCCGCAGCCGCGCGAACACGCGGGTGATGCGACGGGTTTTTCTCGCCGCGCTGCTGCTCCTTCTTCCGGTCGCGTTGCCCTGCGCTCTGCGGGCACAGGACATTGCGTGCGACCCGGGTGATCTCGAAGTCCGCGACGTCACCTTCAAGGGCAACGCGCACTTCGGCAACTCGGAGCTCTCGAGCGTCATCGTCACTACGCCGTCGAGCTTCACGCGCCGCACGCTCCACCTGCCAATCGGTGCGCGCCGTTGCCTCGACACCCTCGAGCTCTCGCGCGACGCGGTGCGCATCCGGCTCTTCTACCGCCTGCGCGGCTACTACAAGACGGCCGTGAAGACCGCGGTGAAGCCTGCGGGCACCGGCGCTGTCGCAGTCAATTTCGGCATTACCGAAGGGCCGCCGGTCATGATCGATACGCTGCGGATCACGGGGCTCGACTCCGTGGACGATCGGGATCGGCTACTGCGCGAGCTCGACCATTTCCGTCACGATCACATCTTCACCAAGGTGGAGCTGCAATCGGTGGTCGACACGGTGCGCGAAGAGCTGCACGACAGCGGCTACCCGTACGCGTCCGCGCCGCTGGCGTCGAGCGAAGTCGATCCGGCCACGGATCGCGCACAGCTCGAGTATCAGTTCTTTCAGCAGTTCCGGGGGCAGCCTGGCGCGATTCCAAAGGGAGTCGCGCACATCGCGCACGTGGACATCCAGATCTCGCCCGGCGGCGACTCCGCCAAGATCGACCCGGGCACCGTTCGACGGCTGCTCTCCTTCAAGGTGGGCGACGTCTTCCGAGAGAAGGATCTCGTGCGCAGCGAGCGGGACCTCTACCAGCTCGAGACCTACAGCCACGTGGATGTGGCGCTCGCGCCGGACAGCCTCCAGCCCAACGACAGTCTGCTCACCGTAGTCGTCAGCCTGAACGAAGCGAAGATGACATCGCTCGGGATCGGCGCCGGGTGGGCGACGCTCGACTGCATCCGAACGCAGGCACGTCTCGCCGACCGCGACTTCCTCGGCGGCGCCCGCCGCCTGGAGCTCAATGGCAGGCTCTCGCACATCGCGCTGTGCCCGAGCGACGTACGAAACGACTCCATCAGCAATCGTATCAACTACTACGCATCCGGCACCATCCGCCTGCGCGGGCTCATTGGGCCGCGCACGCTGCCGTCGTTCACGCTGTTCAGCGAGCGCACGTCGGAGTTCCGCGCGTACGTGCGCGAGACGCTGATCGGCGGCGCGGCCGAAGTCTCGCGCGATCTGCAGCCGCGCGACTTCCGCCCCGGATTGCCGCTCGCCCTCTCGTACCGCGTGGAGTACGGGCACACCACCGCATCGCCCGCCGTGTTCTGCCAGCTGTTCAACCGCTGCGCGCTCGCGGACATCGCGCGGCTCCAGCAGAACGGCAGCCTGCACGTTATCGGCGCGTCCATTGTGCGCGACCGCTCCGACCAGCTCCTCGACCCGTCGAACGGCAACCAGCTGCATCTCGAGCTGCGGAGCGGTACGACATCGCTCGACACGGCGAACGGCACGCGCTTCAGCCGAGTCCTGGCCGAGGGTGCGGTGTACAAGACGGTGGGATCCTCGACGTTTGCGGCGCGCCTCCAGCTCGCGGCGGTGCTCAGTGGATTTTCGGCCCGCGGCGCCACGGCATATGTCCCTCCCGAGGAACGACTCTACGCGGGCGGTCCGAACTCCGTGCGCGGCTTCAGCCAGAATCTGCTCGGCCCTCTCGTGTACATCGTGGACACGTTCAACGTGAGCAACGCGCCCGTCGACGGAAATCCGACACAGCTCTACCGTGCCGATTCGACGTCGCGCGTGCTGCAGTATTCACCCACGGGCGGCAACACGCTCATCGTGGCGAGCGCCGAGTGGCGCTACCGGCTGTCGTCGTTCGGTGGACGCGTGCAGTTCGCGACGTTCGTCGATGCCGGACAAGTGTGGAATCGGCCGCAGCAGAGCTTCACCTTCTCCGACCTGCGCGTGACGCCTGGGATGGGTGTGCGCGTGCGCTCGCCGATCGGACCGCTGCGCGTGGACGTGGCGTACAACGGCTATGCGTCCACGGCGGGCTCGGCCTATTTCGTCGGGCGCGACAACGTGCTCAGATGCGTGAGCCCGGAGAACAATCTGCAGTCCGGTGTCGTCGGTCCCGGCGAGACGTGCGACCCGACATTTACCCCGAAGGCGAGCGAGAGCGTGCTGAGCAAGCTCACGTTCAACTTCAGCATCGGGCAGGCGTTCTAGCGCATGTCGCGCCGACGGATCGTCGCGCTCATCAGCGCCGGCATCCTGCTGCTCCTGGGGGTGAGTGTCATTGGCGCCATCCTCGCAACCACGCAGACGGAGCTCGGCCGCGCGCGTATGCGGTCGCTCATCAACTCGGAGCTGTCGAGCGCGATCGGCAATCGCGGCACCCTGTACATCGGTCGCATCAGCGGGAGTCTGTTCACGGAGCTGCAGCTGGACTCGATCGCGATTCGCGATGAGGAGGACTCGCTGGTCGCGGCATCGGGACCGATCATCGTGCGCTACGACCCCCGCGACGTGCTCGACAAGCGGCTCCTCATTTCGTACCTCGAGGTCAACCGGCTCAACTTCTATCTGCGCCGGCGCGCGGATCATCAGTGGAGCTTCCGCCACGTCTTCCCGGAAGGGCAGAAAAGCTCACAGAAAAAAGTTGGGCGGTCGCTGGGCGATTACGTCGTGATCGACAGCGCGGTGCTCCACGACGTGACCTTCACGCTCACGGATCTATGGTCGCCGCCGGATTCGCTCAAGGGCGCGCGTCGCGACAGCGCGATCAAGGTCGCGCTCAACGACAGGAACCACGAGTGGAGACGCACGCGCGAGGGGATCAAGCAGACGCGCCGGTGGACGAAAGGTGAGCTGCGCTCGCCCTACGTGCGTCTCGCGGATCCGGACAGCGTGGGCAAGCTGATCACGCTCGGCGACATGCGCGTGGACGAGAACGATCCGCCCTTCGCGCTCCGAAACGCGCGCGGTCCGGTTCGCATCATCGGCGACACTGTGATGTTCGACCTGCACCACTTCGATCTCCCGGGGTCCACGGGGCATGCCGTGGGACGCGTGTCGTGGGGTGGGCCCGTGCCCACGCACTACGACGTGCACGTGTTCGCAGACTCGCTGTCGATGCGGGACATCGCCTGGGTGTATCCGACGCTTCCGCATACGGGCAGCGGCAAGCTCGAGCTCACCATCAGGAACAACGTGCACGATGCGCGCGTGCTCGAATACGGCCTGACCAAGATGGACATCCACTCCACGAAGTCGCATCTCCACGGGAGCGATGACGTTCGGCGTCGGATTCCCGGTGCTCGAGGTGACGAACGTCGATGCGCAGGTCTCGCCGCTCAACTTCGATCTGCTGCGAACGATCGCCGGCGGTCCGTTCCCCGAGGACTGGCAGGGGACGTTTACCGGTGATGTTCGCGGGCCCGGCGGACTGCTCACCGACTGGCACATCGACGCCGCGAACCTGACGTTCCACGATGCGAACGTGCCGGGGGCGATAAGCCGAGCGACGATGCATGGTGCGTTGGACATCCTCGTGCCGTCGAACACGAAGTTCCACAAGCTCGACGTGGACATCGGGACGCTCGATCTGCGCACGATCCAGTATCTCTTCCCGAGCTTCCCGCGCCTCGAGGGCACCGTGTCGGGCACCGCGACGCTCGACTCGTCGTGGCTCGACACGCGCTTTCACAATGCTGACCTCGTGCACCACAATGGCGCTCTCCCGATCTCGCACTTCACGGGGGATGGGCGGGTGACGCAGGCGCCAAAGTTCACTGCCTTCGACGTGACGTTGCAGGCGCAGCCGCTTTCGTTCACGACCTTCGCGCATTCGTATCCTGGGCTCGCATTCCGCGGCAACTTCTCGGGGCCGCTGCGGATCCGCGGCACAATGGACGACCTCGATGTCACCGCCAATCTGAGCGGCGATGCAGGGACGATGGTCGTGAACGGCAACTTCGATCTGGATACGACGAGCGGACTGGCCGGACGCGGCACCGCGAGCGTCGCGGATCTCGATGTGCAGGAGCTGATGGATCGCACCACGCTTCCGTCCACGAGTCTCGCGGGGCGCGCCGCGTTCGATGTGCACGGCGACTCCATCGCGAACCTCACCGGCTCGCTCAGCATCGATCTCGACCAGTCGCGCATTCGAGCCGATGGATCTATCGGGCGCCAGCGCGGCGTTCACCTTCGGCGATGGGCGCATGCGCGTGGACACGCTGAGTCTCGTGAGCAGCGTCGCGCACCTCTCGGCGAAGGGATCGCTCGGGCTCGCGCCGAACGTCGTCGATTCACTGCACTACGCCGTCGTCATCGATTCGCTCGGCGGGCTCCGGCCGTGGATTCTGCCGCGCGCGGCGTCCGATACCATGCCGCGCGATACGGCGGTGCACATCACCGAGCACGATCTCGAGATGCGGCAGCTGCGCGATTCGCTCGACGGCACGGCGCACTCCGAAGGGACGCTCATCGGCTCGATCGACACGCTGCGGGCGCGCGGGGTGATCGCGGGCGAGTCGCTGTTCGTGTCCGGCAACCGCATCGCCAGCGCGAGCGGCAGCTACGATATGGCCGGCCTTCCCGGCGATGCACGGGGCACCTTCACTGCACGCGCCGACTCGCTGCTGCTCGCGACAGTGGCGATCGATTCGCTGCAGGCGCAGCTCACGATGGAGAGTCGCTCCCGTGGCGTGCTGACGATGAGTGCCGCGAGCAACCGCCGCGCCGGAAGTTTTGTGGTGGGCAGCCATCTCCGCCTTCGAGCGCTGGGCCGACTCGATGCGCATTGCCGTCGACAGTCTCGGCGCACTGATCGACACCCACAAATGGGCGCTCGTCGCTCCTGCGACGATCGTCTTCGACACGGTGGGCACGCGCATGGACTCCGTCGACGTTCGCAGCGCCGAGGGTGGAACGTTGGTGCTGCACGCGACACTCCCCAATGCGAGCCCGGTGAATGTGTCGTTCCGGGCGGACAGCGTGGCGCTCGCCGACCTCGGCGCTGTCGCGCAGCTCGCGACGCCGGTCAGCGGCACGGCGACCGGCACGATGGACATCACCGGGCTGCGCGCATCGCCCACGATGAAGCTCGGGGCACGCTTCAATGACGTGACGTTCGGGACTGTCGCGTTCCCGTACTTCACGCTCAATGGTTCGTACCAGAACCGGCTGCTCGACACGAAGATGACGGTATTCCGCCACGACACCGCCGTCATGTCGTTCACTGGATCGTGGCCGGTCAATCTCGCGCTCGTGCCGGTGGAGAAGCGGCTGCTCGATGAGCCGCTCAAAGGACATCTCGCGGGAGACAGCCTCGACCTCGGCGTGCTCGAGACGATCTCCTCGTCGTTCTCTCGCCCATCCGGCACAGCGTCCGTTGCGCTCGATCTCTCGGGCACGTGGCGCCATCCGCTGCTCACGGGGCGCATGCGCGTGCGCAACGGCGAGCTCGGGCTCCCCGCGCTCGGCACCCGCCTGCGCAAATTCGAGGCGGACATCGGCTTCCGGCCGGACAGCATGCGCATCGACACGCTCTCCGCCGCAAGCGGTGCGGACGCGAACAGCAAGTTGTCGCTGAGCGGCAGTCTCGCGTTCGGGAATCTGATGGATCTATCCGAGGATCTGAGCAACGTCATCGTCGATTTCTCGATGTCGGCGCGCAATTTCCTCGTGGTCGACAAGCGCTCGCTCGCGCGCCTCGAGATCAGCGACGACGTGCGCCTCACGGGCCCGTTCAGCCACATGACGCTCACGGGCGATGCCGACATCGAGCGCGCGACGTTCTACCTCCCCGATCTCGCACAAAAGACGGCGCTGAGCCTCGATCCCACGATCGATCCGGACGTCGGCACGCTCGTCGACACGAATCTCGTGGAGGTGCGGCGCACCTTCCTCGGGCAGCAGCGACGGGATGTGCAGCAGGCGGTTCGCAATCTGGCGGTGCCGAGCTTGGAGGTGGCGATCGGCAACGATGTGTGGCTGCGGTCACAGGAGGCGAACATCAAGCTCGGCGGGCAGGTCGCGCTCAGAAAGGATGCGGCGAATCAGCGGCTCGATGGCACGATCGACGTCGAGCGCGGCACGTATCGGCTCGATCTCGGGCTCGTGCAGCGCACGTTCCAGGTGGATAGCGGAACGGTCACGTTCTACAACGATCCGCAGCAGGCCGGATCGCTGAACATCTGGGCAACGTACACGGTGCGCCAGGCGAACCAGCTGTCGCAGGACGTGCGCATCATCGCGCACATCGGCGGCACGTTGCTGGATCCAAAGCTCGATCTCTCCAGCGACGTCCGCTTCGCGCTCTCCTACACGGAGATTCTGAGCTACCTCGTGTTCGGTCAGCCATCGCTGCTGGGATCCGCCGATCAGAACAACAACGCCTTGCGGCCGGTTGCTCAGGCGCTGCTGCCGAGCGCGGGCGCGCTGATCGAGCGCGCGATCAACTCGCAAATCGGCTTCTTCAATGTTGTGCAGGTCCAAACCGGAAACACGAACAACCTTTCCGATCCTTCGCAGAACAGCGCGGCGACGAACTTCCTCTCCGGGTCACGCATCGGCGTGGGCAAGCAACTCGGACAGAAGGCGTTCCTCACGGCGAACGCGGGGCTGTGCGCGCTTGGCGCGGGCGGGCAGGGAAACTTCACGAACTCCATTGGCATCACGCTCGAGTACCGGCTAAAGCAGCACTTCTCGCTGCAGGCGAGCCTCGAGCCGCCCACGACATCGCTGCTCTGCCGCCCGGGCGCCAACCTCATCGGCACGCGGCCGCGGCAGCTCGGCATCGATCTCTTCCGCGACTGGAGCTTTTGACCGCCCCCGTTCTCCTGATCGCGAATCCGGCAGCGCGGCGCGGACGGCTGCTCGAGCAGCGCGCGCGCGACGCGCTGCTCGCGTCGGGCGTGGACTTCGATGTGCTTGTTACGGCGCATCAGGGACACGCGGCCCTCGTGGCTGCGGAACGCGCGAAGGACTTCGCCGCGGTGTTCACACTTGGCGGCGACGGGACTGCGATGGAGGTGATCGGCGCGCTCGCGGAGACCGAAACTCCGGTGGGCGTGCTCCCCGGCGGCACCGGAAATCTCGTCGCGCGTGCACTCCGCACGCCGCGACGCATCGAGCATGCTGTGCCGGCGCTGCTCGGCGGCACTGTCGCCGCAATCGATCTCGGCTACATTGCCGAGAGCGATCGCCACTTCGCGTTCAGCTGTGGCGTGGGAATCGACGCGCGCATGATCGAGGAGACGAATCCCGCGACGAAGCGCCGCTTCGGGATCGGCGCCTACGTGCACACAGGCGTGAAGGTGGGACTGAGTCGCCGCGAGTTCGGAGTGCGCGTGAACGTCGACGGTGAGACGATCGAGCGCTCGGCGACCGCGCTCATGATCGCCAACTTCGGGACGGTACTGGATCGCCTGTTTGTGATCGGTCCCGGAATCGAGCAGGACGATGGACGCCTCGATCTCTGCGTCTTCTCGCCGCGGCACTCGCCGGATGTGCTGCGCATTGCCTGGCGGCTCCTTCGTCGCGATTTCGCGAGTGACGACTCGATGCTCTATCGCAGCGGACGCCAGTTCCGTGTCGAGTGCGATCCACCGCAGCTCTACCAGGCGGACGGAGAGCTGCTCGGCACCACGCCGTTCACCGTTCACGTGAAGCCGCTGGCCGCCCGCCTGCTCGTCGGCCGCCGCGATTGATAACGCGGGTGTCCGGAGTACATTCGTTGGATGCAGCAGTTCCAGTCTTCGTGGGCGGCGGTATCGCTGTGACCGAGCGCCACGGCCGTCTTTTCGAGCAGGCGGCAGATGGTATTTTCACCGTCGACGAGACGGGGCATTTCACGTCGGTGAATCTCATCATGGAGCGCGCGATGGGACACCGTCGCGGCGACCTGCTCGGAAAACACTGCTGCGCGCCGCTCGACGCCGGTCAGCAGGAGATCGCGAAGGGGCTGCTGGAGGGAACGCTGTCGGGGCGACGGCAGCGCGCGGAGATCGCCTTTCGCGACGTGGCGGGGCGCGATCGCATCGGCTCCATCACGTGCACGCCGATCGTCGAGCACGCTCGCGTGACGGGCGCGCTCTGCATCGTGCGCGATGTGACTCAGGAGCGGCGCTTCGCCGAGGAGCTGCGGCAGCGCGAGAAGCTCGCCGCCGTGGGGCAGCTGGTGAGCGGCGTCGCGCACGAGCTGAACAACCCGCTCGCGGGAATCAGCGCGTTCGCGCAGCTGCTCGACGGCGCGGGTCCTCTCACGCCCGAGCAGCGCGATGCGGTCGACACGATCCAGATGGAGGCGAAGCGCGCCGCCAAGATCGTCTCGAGCCTGCTGCTCTTCAGCCGCCAGCGCCAGCCCGAGCGCTCGAGCGTAGATGTGAATCGCGTCATCACGGACACGCTCACGCTGCGCCGCTTCGTGCTCGCGACCAACCAGATCGAGGTGGTGACCGACTTCGACCCCGAGCTCCCGCAGATTTGGGCCGACCCATTCCAGCTCCAGCAGGTCGTGCTCAATCTGTTGATCAACGCGGAGCATGCACTCGAGGGTCGGACGGGGAAACGCAGGATCACCATGCGCACCCAACGCTCCGGCGATCGCATCGTCGCCACTGTCTCTGACAATGGACCGGGCGTTCCCGACGAGATGCGGCGCCGGCTGTTCGAGCCATTCTTCACGACGAAGGCAGTTGGAGAAGGGTCGGGACTCGGCCTCGCGATCTCGCACGGGATCATTCGCCAGCACGGCGGCCATCTTCGTTTCCGCTCGCCCGCTGAAAGCGGCGCGTCATTCGAGATCGATCTGCCGATCGTCTCGGCGGAGGTGGCCGCGTTCCGGTCGAGCGCGACAACGGATGTGGGGAGCATTCCGCGTCAGCGGCGCTTTCTCATCGTCGACAACGAGCCCACCATGCGCCAGGCGCTCCAGCTGCATCTGCGTCGCACCGGCTGCTTCGCGGATGCGGTGGGCGATGCCAATGCGGCGCTGGCGCTTCTGGCCACTCGCAAGTACGGCTCGATCTTCCTCGATCTTCATCTCGACGAATTTGCGGGCGAGTCGCTGTTTGCGAATCTGGTCGAGCGCGATCCGGATCATGCGGGACGCGTGATCTTCGCTGCTGCCGATCTCGAAAGTCCTCCGGTGCGCCGCTTTCTCCAGGACGCAGGCCGGCCGTTCGTCGGAAAGCCCTTTGCACTTTCGACTGTTGCGGCGATGCTGACGCAAGCCGCGGCGCGCTGATGGCCACGGTCCTCGTCATCGATGACACGCCCGCCGTAACCGCCGTGCTCGGCGCGTTCTTCGAGCGAGCGGGGGATCAGGTCGTGCGCGCGCACAGCGGTGAGGACGGCATCGAGGCGTACCACCGCGCCCGCCCGGATCTCGTGCTGCTCGATCTGCAGCTCCCGGACATGAGTGGCTTCGACGTGCTCGAGCGCATCCGCGAGGATGAGCCCGTGGTGATCATGGTGACGGGGCACGGCGACATCCCGCTCGCGGTGCAGGCGCTCAAGCGCGGAGCCGAAAATTTTCTCACGAAGCCCGTGGACCTGGACCACCTCCGTGTGGCGGCCGAGCGCGGCCTGGAGAAGGCACGTCTGCGCCAGCTCGCGCGCTACATGCGCGAGCGTCGCGGCATCAAGGGCGTCGGCGCGCTGCTCGGCACCTCTCCCGCAATGCGCGAGCTCGCCCACCAGATCGAGCTGCTCACCTCGAGCGATCGCACGACCGTGCTCCTGCTCGGCGAACAGGGCACGGCGAAAGGACAGATGGCGTACGCGATGCACGCGATGAGCGACCGTGCCGACAAGCCGTTCGTCGAGGTCGCGTGCGCCGGTGCGCTCGAGGGTGCTCTGGACGTGGACCTGTTCGGAGACGAGTACGCCGGCACACGCGAGCCGCCGTCGCGGAGACTCGGCCTCGCTGAAGTCGCGGACAACGGCGCGCTCGTGCTCGACGAGATCGCCGCCCTCGAGCTGCCGGTGCAGGGAAAGCTTCTGCGCCTGCTCGAAGCCCAGAAGTTCCGCCGCGTTGGCGGCGTGCAGGACGTATCCGTCGATGTACGCGTGATCGCGACCTCGAGCCGAGATCTCGTTGAGGAAGTGCAGGCGGGGCGTTTTCGCGAGGATCTGTACTATCGCCTCAGCGTGCTCCCGGTGGTGCTGCCGCCGCTGCGCGCGCGTGCCCGCGAGGATATCGTCGCGCTCATCGATCGCATCGTGGGAGAGCTCGGACGGCAGCTGCCGCACTCGCCCACGGAGATCTCCGAATCCGCGCTCGACCAGTTGCTCAAGCACTCGTGGCCGGGAAACATCCGCGAGCTGCGCAATGTGCTCGAGCGTGCCATGATCGTCGGACGCGGCGCGCGCCAGATCACCCTCGAGCATCTCCCGCCCGACGTTCGGCGCTCCGGCGGGGCGGGCGCCGCAAGCCATGTTCCGCGATCGCTGCACGATGTGGAGCGCGTGCACATCGAGCGCACGTTGCGCGCGCACAACGAGAATCGGACGCGTGCCGCGCGCGAGCTCGGCATCTCGCGCGCAACGCTGATCAACAAGATCAAGGAATACCAGCTCGATCCGCAGCCTCTGAGCTACGCGACGCAGGAACTGTGAGACGTGTGTGGGTAGTGGATCGTTCTTATCCAGAGTCTCGCCGCTCGAGACTGTCGTCGTATACCGGGGAGCAGAGTTATCATGACAGAGAACAGCGCCGAGCAGGATCGAATGGTTTGCCGCGCCTGCGGAAACGAGGAGCGCGCATCGGAGGGCTATCCGTGCGCCGACTGCGGCACTTTTCTGTGTCTCCTCTGCACCTTCAAGGGCGTGACGCTGTGCGGCACCTGCGAGGCGAAGAAGGGAGCGGTCGCCAAGCAATGAGCGACAGCGTCGTACTTCGCGAGCGACTCGCACTCGGCGATCGCACCTTCACCGTGCTGGCCGAGCCGTGGTACGATGCCACGAGCGACGAGTGGAAGGGACGTTTCCTGTACGTTCCGCTCGACCGTTCGCTCCCGACACCGGTTGCCTCGGCCGCCGTGAAGCGCGCGCGCAAGCGCGACGATCTCGTGCGACAGCTCGGCTCCGCGTCGGATCGGGAGCTGGCCAAGGCATTCGGCGCGATACCCATTCCGGGTGCGCGCCGTGGCCGCTGAAGCTGCGGCTGATGCACAGTCAGTAACGAAGATCCATCTCGTGTGTGCGCCGGTGGCTCCGCTGCACGCGGAGCCGCGCGCGGCCAGCGAGCAGGTGAGCCAGTCGCTTGCCGGGCATCTCGTGACGATCCTCGAGGAGCACGACGGTTGGCGCCGCGTGCGCCTGGGCGATGGCTACGAGGGCTGGCTCCACGAGGGCTATCTCGAGCGCGCGCCGCTCACCGCGGCCGATGCGAGCGCATGGCCCGCGCGCTCGCGGTACTCGCTCGGCTGCACGATCATCGATGCGCGGAGCGGAATGCAGCGCGTGCTTCCGCTCGGGGCGAGGATCTCGCGCGATGCGACGATCGTTGCCGGCGAGGCCCTCGACGCCGAGGAGCTCCGCATGCACGTCGCGTCACCAGGCAGCGAGATCTGCGAGTCCGCCACACGATGGTTCTGGAGCGCGTCGTACCAGTGGGGCGGGATCACACCGTGGGGCGCCGACTGCTCGGGGATGATACAGACCGTGTTCGGCATGCAAGGCATCGCGCTTCCGCGTGATGCGCGGCAGCAGGCGGAGTTCGGCTCCCCGCTCGCGCTCGACTCGAGTGGGTGGCGACCTGCCGATCTGCTGTTCTTCTCCGATCGCGCGGACGGTCGCATCACCCACGTCGCCATGGTCGCGCCTGCGCGCCGGCTCGTGCACGTGGCGATCGGACGTGGTGGATTCGCGATCGAGCACATCGACGTGAAAACAGACGCCTACACGGTCGCGCTCATGGGACGATTGAAGGCAGCCCGGCGCCTGCTCTAGCGGGCGCGCTTCAGCTCACCAGCCGGTTGGGCGGAAGCGTCGCGCCCATTGGTGGCATATCGCTCCGCACCACCAGCCGCACCTCGCCATGCGCCTCTCCGTCCAGCGCGATTCGCATGGCGTAGGCTCCTGAGGCGTCGAAAGGGAGATCGATCGCAGCGATCAGCGGCAAATCCATCTCCGTGACGCCCGGGGGCGGCGGTCCAATGTTGAGCTCCCCGTTGGAGGACCAGAGCTCGTTCCCCTGCGGGTTCAGCCAGTTGAGCGATACCGTGTGCGTGCCGACGTCTTCCTGGTTCCCCTTCAGCCGCACCACGAGGTGCGCGCGCGGGTGAATGGTCGGGAGGACGCCACACTGCACGGCGTCGAAAACCCCGAGGATGTTGAGCTTTCCTTCCTGCGAGATGTTGGCGGCGTCTGCGAAGAGCGCGAAGGTGAGATGCATTCCCCAACATAGGCCGCGCTCGCAGCAGTAGCCACCCGCTGTAATCGAGTGCCGCCGAACGATAGCTTTATGCATGACGCTCATCGACGCGCGGCCTCGTGCCCACTCCACGCCACGCCCCACGCCAATGTTCGTTCCGACCGATCTCCTCATGGTGCTCATGGTCGCCATTTGGGGGTTCAACTTCCCGGTCATCAAGTACGCCACGCGCCACATGCCGCCGCTCGCGTTCAATGCGATCCGGATCTCGCTCGCGGCGCTCGTGCTTCTCGCCTTTGCGCGGGCGACCGTGCGCGTTCGCCCGACGGCTCGCCAGGTGCTCATTCTCCTGGCGCTCGGCGTGCTCGGCAACGGCATCTACCAAATGGTGTTCGTCGGAAGCGTGGTGAATACGGATGTGGGTGTCGCGGCGCTGCTGCTCGCGTCCAGTCCAGCATTCATCGCGCTGCTCAGTCGCTTTGCGGGACTCGGCGAGATCTCCTCGCGCTGCGCGATCGGCATCGCACTCTCGCTCGCGGGCGTGGCGCTCATCGCGCTCACCTCGCGCACCGCGATCGACGGCTCGTCGACGCTCGAAGGGAATATGCTGTCGGTGCTCGCCGCGGTGATCTGGGCGGTGTACGTGGTGCTCCAGGCGCGCTTCGTGAACGACGTGGAGGACACGGCCATCGCGGCTCTCACACTGACTGGTGGGGCGGTCCCGCTGCTCATCGTCGGCTTCCCGTCGCTGCTCGCCACGCACTGGTCGACGCTTCCGGGCGACGTGTGGCTCTCGATTCTTTACGGCGGCATCATCTCGCTCGCGATCGCGTCCGTGTTCTGGTATCGCGGCGTGCGCATTCTGGGCGCGACGCGCACCGGGATCTATCTGCATCTCGAGCCGGTGTTCGCGCTCATTGCGGCGTGGATCTGGATGCACGAGCATCCCACACCGCTGCAGGGCGTTGGCGCGGTCACCATTCTCGCGGGCGTCACCCTGACGCACACATGACGGACGCGTCGAAAGTGAAGCTCGTGCTGTTCGACATCGACGGCACCATCCTGTGGAGCGACGGCGCCGGGCGACGCGCGATGACCGAGGCGTTGACGTCGGTATTCGGCGGCGCGGGGCCCACGGACTACCGGTACGACGGGAAGACCGATCCGCAAATCGTGCGCGATCTCATGCGCGCGAGCGGCCACACGGATGAGACGATCGATGCGCGCATCGCTCCACTGATGGAGCGCTACCTCGGCGGCCTCGAGCGCGAGCTCGCGGGGGACGGCGGCTCTCGCGCGCACGTGTTCGACGGCGTGCGCGAACTGCTCGACCGTCTCGAAGCCCGCGACGACATCGTGCTCGGGCTGCTCACGGGGAATCTGCGCAGCGGCGCGGCGATCAAGCTGACGGCTGCCGGCATCGACTTCGATCGCTTTCGCGTCTCGGCGTTCGGCTCCGATCATCACGCGCGCGGGGAGCTCCCTGCAATGGCGCAGCGCAGGGCGCGCGAGGAGCTCGGACTAGACATCCCTGGCGATCACATCTTCGTGATCGGCGACACGCCCGCGGACGTCGAGTGCGGACGCGCGATCGGTGCGCGCGCCATCGCGGTGGCCACAGGACGCTATACGCCCGAGGAGCTCGCGCGGCATCAGCCGTATGCGCTGTTCTCATCGCTCGCGGATACGGACGCGGTGATGCGCGTGATCGACGATGCGTGAGGTAGAGCTCAAGGCGGTGCTCGACTCGTGGCGCGACCGCGGCGAGCGCCTCGAGCGCGCAGGTGCGAGGCGCATTTTCTTTGGGCGCATAGAAGATCGCCGCTTCGACACTCACGACCGGTCGCTCGCCTCGCGCGACATCGTCCTTCGCCTGCGCGTCTACCGGAGCGCGGATGGCGCGCGCGCGGAGTTCGAGCTCAAGGGAGCAACGGAGTATGAGAACGGCTACAAGGTGCGCGAGGAGATCGGGAGCGGCGTCACCGATCCCGGCACGGTCACGCGAATCCTGTCCGCACTCGGCTACGTCGTCACGCGCGCGATCGACCGCGAGATCGAGCAGTGGGAGATCGGCGAGGCCACCGTGCGATTCGAGCGGTATCCGCGCATGGATGATCTCGTGGAGGTCGAGGGAGCGCCCGAGGCAATCGAGCGCGCGATCACCGCGCTCGGCATGCCGCGCGCGAGCTTCACGTCGGAGCGGCTGACGGATTTCGCCATGCGCTACGAGGCGCGCACCGGGCAGCGCGCGGCGATCTCCGACGACGATCTCGCCGGCAGCGCCCCCGCGGCTCGCGAGCGCTAGATGCCCTCGACCATCGTGCCGCGTCGCGTCGTCCTTGGAGGGCTGCTGCGGGGGCGCGAGCTCGAGGGCGACGCGATGGTCTCGCTCGACGCGGATGCTCTGTCGCTCGACACCGCGCGCGGGCGCATCTCGATCGCCCTGTCGCAGCTCGAGGGGATTCGCGTGCCGGGCAACGTGCTCGAGCTCTATCTCTCGACGGGCGATGTCATTCAGCTCGAGGATGCACCCGATCTCAACGCACTCGCGACGGAGATCGCGAGCCAGGTGTGTGAGATCCCCGAGATGACGCGCTCGCTCCGCGCGCTCGGCGCCGGCTCACTCGCTGCCGGGGAGGAGCACGACCGCTTCTTCGGCCCGCTGCTCGAGGCTCGGCTCATCGCTGAGCGCGCGCCCAATCTCGTGGCGGTCCGCGCCGCCTTTGACGCGGCAGCTCTGCGCGCGGCGGTGCAGCACGTGATCGCGGAGATCGCAGGTGAGCGCTATCCGCGCGACGCGGGGGAGCGCCGTGCGCTCATCGCCGAGGTCACGGACCACGCGCACGAGCTGTTCGCGCGGATCGCCGAGCTCGAACGCGCGGAGGCGGCGCTCGGCTCATCGGACGATAGCGAGCGTTTCGTGCGCTGGCGCGAATGGTCGTTGGTGCTCCGAAACGTGTTTCGGGGAGCGGACAACAGCTGGATCGAGATCCATCCGGTGCTCTCGCACGACCGGCGCGGAAGGCCGTCGCTGTTTCGCCGCCTGTTCAGCCGAGGGAGCCAGGGGAGCCAGAGAAAGCCCGTCAGGCGCAAGGCATGATCATCGCCATAGGCATCGACATGGTCGAGATCTCGCGCGTCGAGCGGCTGCTCGCATCCAAGGGCGAGCGAGCCATGCGGAAGCTGTTCACGGAGGCGGAGTGCGCGTACGCGACCAGCCGGCCGCGTCCTGCGCTTCACCTCGCGGCCCGGGTCGCGGCCAAGGAGGCGGCCTACAAGGCGCTCCGCGGCACCACGGCGGCGCGCGCCATTGGCTGGCGGGAGCTCGAGGTGAAGCTGGCGGCGGATGGCTCTCCATGGCTCGAATTGCACGGCGGAGCGGCGCGTCGCGCTGTTGAGTTGGGGGTGACCACGATCCACCTCTCGCTCACGCATACGGCCGATTCCGCGGCTGCGGTCGCCATCCTCGAAGGTCCGAATTCGGCGTCCGCCTTGGACATAGCTTCGCCCAGTGGCGCCGCAAAGTGAAAGCCGATAATATCAGTCGGAATGAAGAATCCACCGTGCGCTTCTCGCCCGTGGCCACAGTGACCACCGCCAGCCGTCCGGCAATCGGAGGGGGTCGCGCCGTTCGCATTGGCTGGCGCATCGCCGCCTGGATCGGCGCTGCGATCGTCGTGGCCATAGTCGTGTGGACCGCCATCGTCTCGGGCGGCGCGCCCGATCCGACCTCGCTGGGCAGTCCATCCACCGTCAAGGCGCTCGACATCGCGGTGCTCGTCTTCCGCGAAGGACTCGAGTGCATCCTCGTGCTCGCCGCGATTACCGCGAGCATGAAGGGGTCAACGCAGTCGTATCAGCGTCCAGTGGCTGCCGGTGCCGCGCTCGCGTTTGCGGCAACGCTCATCACTTGGTTCGGCGTCGTCGGCATGGTCGACGCGCTTT
This sequence comes from uncultured Gemmatimonadaceae bacterium, assembly GCA_963792685.1. Taxonomy (GTDB): domain Bacteria; phylum Gemmatimonadota; class Gemmatimonadetes; order Gemmatimonadales; family Gemmatimonadaceae; genus FEN-1250. Next base: position 1,818,970 of record CAWBWW010000001.1, read on the forward strand.
CCGGGCGCCTCCCCGCGCTCGATGTGCAGGCGGCGACGGGATTGCTCGCGGTCATCGTGCTGCTCGTCGTCATGAACTGGTTCTTCCACAAGGTCTACTGGACCGGATGGATCAGCATGCACAACCGGCGCAAGCGCACGCTCATGAGCAGCGCCGGAAGCGCCGAGCAGAAGGCGCGGCGTGTGGTGTTCGGGCTGGGCGTGCTCGGCTTCACCTCGCTGTATCGCGAAGGGTTCGAGGTCGTGCTCTTTCTCCAGAGCTATCGGCTGCAGCATGGGCGGTGGAGTCGTGCTCGCCGGCGTGGCAGCGGGGCTCGTGCTCACGGCGATCGTTGCGGTGCTCACCTTCATCGCGCACCGGCAAGCTGCCGTATCGCAGGATGCTCGTGCTCACGGGCTTCATGCTCGGTGTCGTGCTGCTCGTGATGGTGGGCGAGCAGGCGCAGGAGATGCAGCTCGCGCACTGGCTCCCGACGACGACGATCGCTTCGCTCGAGCATCTGATCCCGGCCTGGATGGGGCTGTGGTTCTCGGTCTTCCCGACCGTGGAAACGCTCGTCGCACAGGCGCTCGCCGCGGTGATCGTGCTCGGCTCGTACTTCCTTGCGCGCCGTGACACGATGCGCGCGACGCTGATCACGCCGGACGAGGCGCCAGCGGCCTAGCGCTGCTGCACGACGCGCTCGACGCGCTTGTGCGCCTTCTCCAGTCGCTCGAGATAGTCCTCGAACTGCACGTAGAACGCGTGACGGGGTGAGTCAATGTAGCGCATGCCGGCCGTCAGCGGCTGCGGCTTCGCGCTCATCTGGTCGAACGTCTTCGCGCCCGTCGTTTTCTTCTCCCGCGCGCCAAGCACGGCAGCCAGCAGTGCGCCTTGCCTGCTCACGATCGGGTACGCCGCGCCCGCCGTGCCGAAGAATCCCATGATGTAGAGTCCGGGATGCTCCCGCGAGAACATGTTGAGGTAGAGATCCTCTCCGCTCTCGGCGAGATGGATTCCGCCGGCTTCCAAGCAGGGCACGGTCGGCCGATAACCAGTTGCCCACACAATGACATCCGGCTCGATCTCGGAGCCATCAGCAAAGCGCACGCTCTTTCCGCGCAGCTCGGTGATGTCCGGTTTGGGAGAGACATCGCCGTGTGCGAGGTGGTGCAGCAGCTGGGAGTTCATGATCGGGTGCGTCGCGAGCGGTTTGTGATCGGGCTTCGGCAGGCCGTAGCGGCGCAGGTCGCCGACGATGATCCGCAGCAGCACCGCGAGCAATGACGGCGCGAGCCAGTTCGGGATGTGCGGCCCCGAGCGGAAGAACTCGTCGGTTGGTTGCCCGAACAGAATGCTTCGGAAGAAAATGGTAGCCGCGCCGCATGCTGATCCACGCCTGGCTCGCGTGCGTCGCTGCATCGCACGCGATGTCGCAGCCGGAGTTTCCCGCGCCCACGATCAGCACTTTCTTCCCCGTGAGCTCGGCGGCGGACCGATAGTCGACGGAGTGATACGCCCGCCCATCGAAGCTTCCGGGATAATTGGGCAGCATTGGATCCCAGTCGTGTCCTACGGCCACGATCACACCGTCGAAGCGCAGCACCTCACCCGTGGAGAGCTCCACCTCCCACTGCTCGTTCGCCACAGGCCGCGCGCTGACGACGCCCGTGTTGAAGCGAATGTGTCTGCGCAGGTCGAACTTGTCGGCGAACGCGCGGATGTAGTCGCGCACCTGCTTCCACGTGGGATAGTCGGGATAGTCCGCGGGCATCGGAAAGCCGTCGAATGCCGACTGTGTGCGCGACGAGATGAAGTGTGCGCTCTCGTAGATCGGCGTGCCCGGATTCTCCGAGTCCCAGATGCCACCGACGTCGCTATGGCGCTCGAAGACGTCGAACGAAAGCCCTGCCTCACCGAGCGCACGTGCGGCGGCGAGCCCCGATGGACCCGCGCCGATGATGCAGTAGCGCGCCACGCGCTAGCCGTGCGAGGCGAACGGCGTCGTTGTGCCGGTTTTCTGAAACGCGACCACGACGTACGACTTGGAGAACATCCCCTCCATGCCCGGACTGCCGTTCACCATTCCCGGCACCGCGAGTCCGGCGACCTTCGGCTGCTCCTTGAGCATCCGGTCCACATCACCCGCGGGCACGTGCCCCTCGATCACGTACTCGCCCACCAGCGCCGTGTGACACGACCGCACACCACTCGGCACGCCGTAGTGATCCTTCACCGCGTCCATGTCCGCGCTGTCGTGCGCGGTAACCGTGAAGCCGCTCGTCTGCATGTGCTCCACCCACTTCTTGCAGCAGCCGCACGCCGCGTCCTTGTAGACGGCGACCGGCGGGCGAGCCGCGTCGAGACGCGCCGGCACGGCAGCGCTCGCGCGCCTGGCCACGAGTGTAGCCGCGCCCGCGAGCGTGGCAGCAAGAAATCCCCGGCGATCCATCATGAGAGTGCTGTGTGTGAGGGTCAGGCGACGGCGTAATGCCACGCGCGGAGCCGCGCACGTCGCGGCGAAGGCGCATCACGTACAGGCCGGCGATCACGAAGAGAATGGCGAGATACTGCGCCATGGTGAAAGGGCCGAACAGGTGATCGTCCTTGGCGCGCAGGAACTCCACCAGAAATCGCTCGATCCCCGCGAGCAGCATGTACACACCCATCAGCCATCCCTCCGCGTGCTTGTGATCGCGCAGGCGCCACAGGATGAGAAACATCGCGAAGCCGAGCGCCACTTCGAGCAGCTGGGTCGGGTACACGGAGAGCACAGTGTTCGGCGACACGCCGGGCGGAATCGAAGACTTGAAGTTCGCGAGATTCGCGGCAGTCGACGGCGGCGCGCCGTCCGGAAAGCTCACGGCGAATCGCGACGTCCACGGACGGCCGTAGTCATCGCCAACGGCCCAGCATCCCGTACGCCCGATCGAGTACGCCGCAGCAATGGCGATGCCGGCGACGTCCGCGATGCGCCACGCATTGAGCTGCATGCGATGAATGACCAGGAACACCGCGATGATGCCACCGATCAGCCCGCCCCAGAACACGAATCCACCGCGGCTCCACAACGTGGTGATGTCGCCGGTGAGGATCACGTAGTAGATCTTCGCGCCGAGCAGGCCGCCGATCACCGCAGCGAACACGAGGTCGCCGATTGGCTCGGGATCGTATCCGCGGCGCTGGAGCTCGCGTTGCGAGATCACCTGCGCGATCGCGAACGCGAGCAGCACCGCGATCCCGAATCCGGTGAAGGTGAAGATGCCGATCGGATACGAAAACGGGTGGTGAACGGTCATGCGGGACGGGAGCCGGGAATGGGGAGTGATGCAACTGCGGAGAGCGCAGAGGACGCGCGCTCCCCGGATTCGAAGCGGAAGATTCCCGCTCGGGCGATCATCGCGGCGTTGTCCGTGGCGAGCCGCGCCGATGGAGCATAGACGGTTGCGCCAACCTCCGCCAGCCGCTCGCGCATGCGCGCGACCAGCGTGCGATTGCAGGCCACGCCGCCTCCGAGCACTACACGCGTCCGGCCGTTCTCTCGCGCGGCTCGCAAACTTTTTTCCACGAGCGTGTCGATGAGCGCGTCCTGAAATCCGCGGGCAATGTTCGCGCGCTCCTGCTCGACATCCACCTTCTGCGTCGCGAGACGCACGGCGGTCTTGAGGCCGCTGAACGACAGATCGTAGAAGTCGCCGTCGCCGGGGCGGGCATTCGTGCGCACCATCGGCCTGCTGAAGCGGAACTTCGTTGGATCGCCTGTAGCAGCGGCGCGCTCAATGTGCGGGCCGCCGGGGTAGGGCATGCCGAGCAGCTTCGCGATCTTGTCGAACGCCTCGCCGGCGGCATCGTCGCGCGTGGAGCCGAGCACGCGATAGCTGCCCCACGCCTCGACATCGAGCAGCAGTGTGTGGCCGCCCGAAATGAGGAGCGCGATGAACGGCGGAACAGCGTCGGCGTGCTCGAGCGCCGTCGCGAAGAGATGCCCCTCCATGTGGTGCACGCCGACCACCGGAATGCCGCGCGCGAACGCGAGCGCCTTTCCGTACGCGACACCCACCAGCAGCGCGCCCACGAGTCCCGGCCCTTCCGTGACCGCGATCAGATCAATGTCATCCAGCGTGACGCTCGCATCGCCGAGCGCGCGCTCGACTACGGGAACGATGCTGGTGAGATGCGCGCGCGACGCGATCTCCGGCACCACGCCGCCGAAGACGCGGTGGATGTCCTGCGAAAGAATGACGAGCGAGCGCTGGCGCACGTCGTCACCGCTGCCCTCGAGCACGGCGGCGGAGGTCTCGTCGCACGAGGTCTCGATGCCGAGGACCAGCGTCATCGCGCGGTGCGATTTCCGCGCGCGGGACGCACCGGCGGAGGCGCCACGTGCGCGAGCGGCAGGCGCACGAAGTGTGGCCGCACGTCCAACACCTTCACATCCGCTTCAGTGGACGTGAACACATCGCTCGGATGGACGGAGAACACGGTGTCATCCATGCCCACTGAGCGGCGTACCTGAGGTGCCGCGCTGTACAGCTTGAGCAGCTCGCGCCCGCGTCCTGACACGAGCGCCTGCACTATTGGCGGCTGCTCGGTCATCGTGACGCTCGAGTCCAGCGTGAGCGCGAGTCGCACATCGATCCACGCCTCCGACGGCTCCTCCGATCGCACGATCACCCACATCACGACCGCGAAGAAGAGCGCGGAGAATTTGAGCGGCAGGTGCTCCGTGGTCAGCGAGGAAAGCCCGCGCCGGAACGAAGCGACTCTCGATGAAGGCGTTTGCGGCACGTTACCGGCCCGACTCGGCGAGCAGCTGCGAGATGAGCGCGCGATTCGTTTGACTGTTCCAGTCGGACGCCCCGATCATCTTCTTTCGGATGACACCATCGCGCGCGATGATGAACGTCTCCGGTACACCCGTGGTCTGATAATCGTTCGTGATCTTCCCGGTGGGGTCGTACAGCACCTGGAAGGTGAGCCCGAACTCCTTCACGAACGCGCGAATCTTGTTCTCGCTCCCGGGGTCATCCATGCTCACCGCCACGACCTTGAGCCCCTTCGGCGCGAGCGCCTCGTGCAGCTTCTCGATCGCGGGCATCTCGTCTCGACACGGGACGCAGAAGGTGCCCCAGATGTTGAGCAGCACCACCTGCCCCTGGTAGTCGGCTAGCGTGTGCGCGCGCGGTGCGGAATCGACGGTGACGGCGTGGAAGTCCGGTGCCTTCGATCCGACGCTCACGGGATAGAGCTGATCCGCGAACAGTCGCGACGCGGCGAAGAGCGCGCCGCCCAGCACGAGGACGACTATTCCGACGATCGCCCACTGCGCACGCGCCGTCATGCCCGCTCCGTGCACAGCGCGCGAAGCGCCCCGATCTCCGCGCGCGGATCCGCGGCGGAGAACACCGCATTCCCCGCAACGAACGTGTCCGCGCCAGCGCGCCAGGCCTGCTCGATGGTCGCGCGGCTGATGCCGCCGTCCACCTCGAGCGTCGCGCGGCTCCTGGTCTCCGCCAGCAGCATGCGCGCGCGCTGGATCTTGTCGAGCGAGCTCGGAATGAACGACTGTCCGCCAAAGCCCGGATTCACGGTCATTACGAGCAGCACGTCGAGCTCCGCAGCCACTTCGCGCACGAACTCGACGGGCGTCGATGGGTTGAGCGCGACGCCCGCGCTGCAGCCGAGCTCGTGGATGCGCGCGATCTGGCGATTGAGATGCGGCGCGACCTCCACGTGGATCGTGAGATTGTTTGCGCCGGCGTCTCGCGAACGCGTCGAAGTAGCTCTCGGGCTCGACCACCATGAGATGCACGTCGAGCGGGAGCTTGGTGAGCTTGCGAACAGTCTCGATCACCTTCGCGCCGAATGAGAGGTTCGGCACGAAGCGGCCGTCCATCACGTCCACGTGAATCCAGTCGGCGCCACCGGCCTCAAGGAGCGCGATGTCGTCCGCGAGATGGGCGAAGTCGGCGCTCAATATGGACGGTGCGATGCGGCAGGTCATTGGCGCCTCGGCGCTGCGGCGACGCGCAGTCGAACCGTGATGCCCGGCGGTGCAGGCGCATTCCCCGACGGGTCCTGGCTCGTCACCGTGCCTTCGGGCGCGCCCTGCGTCGTGGTGTCCGCCTGCGCGGGCGCGACGCGGAATCCGACCTGCATGAGCAGCTGCGCGGCCGACGCGTACGTCTGCCCCGTGACATCCGGCACCGCGAGCTGCGACGGTCCGCTGCTCACAACGAATGAGATCTCGGACGGGAGTGGCGCGCGCTGTCCGCCTGCAGGCGTGGACGAGAGCACCTGCCCGCGCGGCGATGGGCTCTCACGCTGCACGACATCGCCGGGCTCGAGCCCGGCATTCTGCAACGCGAGCTCGGCCTGCTCGCGTGTCATCCCCACGATTTGCGGAACGGTCGTGGTGCGCTGCCCCTGGCTCACGTCGAGCACGACCTTCGCGCCCCGCGGCTGCACCGCGTCGGGGAGCGGATTCTGGCCGAGTACCTGCCCCGATGCCGCACCTGCAGTGAAGCGCTGCTCGCCGCGCATCGCTACGAAGCCTGCCTTCTGCAGCTGCGCAGCGGCTGCATCGTACGTCTGTCCGACGACGTTCGGCACTTTCGTATCGCTCGTGACCAGGTGTGCCGGAAAGATGAAAAGCGCGACGATCAGATAGGCCAGAAGAAAGCCGCTCATGATCGCTACCAGATATGGGATCGAACGGCGCGCGGATCCGCGCAGCGTCACCCGCCCACCTTCCGGAGCCGGGCCGCGAACGCGCCGTCCACGCCGTTGCGCTGCGGAAGCACGCGCAGCCGCCCGGCATCGAGCACGCTCGCGGGAACGACTCCCTCCTCGGCGGCTCGAGCTGCCACTCACTGCGCTCCGCGAGGAAGCTCTCGATCTGCGCGTCGTTCTCCTCGGGCTCGAGCGAGCAGGTGCTGTAAATCAGGAGTCCGCCCGGATTCACGACCGACGCGGCTGCGCGCAGAATGCTGCGCTGCAGCGCCGCCATCACGGCGAGATCGGAGATGCGGAGGCGCCAGCGTGCGTCCGGATGCCGGCGCAGCGTGCCCGTGCCGGTGCAGGGAACGTCGATGAGCACCGCGTCCATCTCGCGCACCGCCGGATTCCGCGCGTCCATGACGATCGACGGAGATGTTCCGCGCCTCCACTCGGCGCAAGATTCTCGATCAGCCGCTGCGTGCGATGCAGATTGCGATCACCCGCGACGACGATGGAAGCGGTGCGCGACAACTCGAGCGTCTTGCCGCCCGGCGCGGCGCACAGATCGGCGACGCGCGCATCCGGCGGAATGTCCGCGTACTGCGTCACGAGCGTCGACGCGGGATCCTGCACGAAGAACAGCCCCTTTTTAAAGGCGCCGAGCTCCGTGAGCGAGATCCCGTGCGGAAGCTGGATGCTGTCGCGCAGGAGCGGGCTCTCGGATACTTCGACGCCCACGTTCTCGAGCATCGCCTCGAGCTGCTCGCGCACGATGCCGTACGGCCGCAGCACGATCGACGGCTCGGTGTTGTTCGCGATGAGGAGCTGCTCGGTTTCCGCGGCGCCCCAGCGCGCGACCCAACGCGCGACGAGCCAGCGCGGATGCGAGTGCTGGAGCGCGAGCGCGTCCACGGGATCGGTGAGCGTCGGAAGCTTGAGCTCGTTGCGCTCGCGATCCACGCGGCGCAGCACCGCGTTCGCCAGCTTGCTCGCGCCAATGCCGTGGCGCTGTTTCGCGAGCTCCACAGTCTGCGCGATCGCCGCGTAGGCGGGCACGCTGCGCATCGAAAGCAGCTGATACGCGCCGAGGCGGAGGAGATCGCCGAGGTCAGGATCGAGACGCACGAGGCCGCCCTTCACGCGCTCGCTGAGATACGCGTCGAGAATGCTCCGCTGACGCAGCATCCCGAACACGAGCTCCTGCGTCCAACGCCGGTCGCGTGCATCGAGCGGCCCGACACGCGCCTCGAAAGCGGCGTCGAGCAGCTTACCGCTCCGGAGGTCGGCGCAGAGATCCGCGGCGATCCGCCGCGAGTCAGTGACGCCCGCAACCGGGCGGACGAGTGTGGGTGGCCGCTCCGTCATTCGAGCATCCCCACGGATGGCGACGAGGGCACTGCGACTTCGCGCCGCGGCATCCTCCCTGCGAGATGCGCCTGGCGCCCCGCGTCCACCGCGAGCCGCATCGCGTGCGCCATGCGCACGGGATCATCGGCGGCGGCGAGCGCGGTGTTCATCAGGATGCCGTCGACACCCTGCTCCATCGTGATGCACGCGTCGCTCGCGGTGCCGACGCCCGCGTCGACGATCACGGGCACCGAGAGCCGGTGCTTGATGGTGCGGATCGAGAACGGATTGAGCAGCCCGAGGCCGGAGCCGATCGGCGAGGCGAGCGGCATCACGGCAGCAGCGCCGGCATCCTCGAGGCGGAGCGCGGTGATGAGATCGTCGTTCGTGTACGCGAGCACCACGAAGCCGTCCGCGACGAGCGTGCGCGTTGCCTCGAGCAGCGCGGCGGTGTCGGGGAGCAGCGTGTCCTTGTCACCGATAACCTCGAGCTTCACCCACTCGTTGAAGCCCGCCGCGCGCGCGAGGCGCGCATAGCGCACCGCGTCGGCAGCGTTGTAGCAGCCGGCGGTGTTCGAGAGCAGGAAGTAGCGGGTGGGATCGAGATGCGGCAGCACGCCGTCATCGGAGCTGCGATTGAGGTCCACGCGCCGCACGGCCACCGTCACCACCTCGGCCCCGGACGCGTCGAGTGCCCGCACCATCTCGTCGGGCGAGCGGTACTTCCCGGTGCCGACCATGAGGCGCGAGCGCAGTGCGCGCCCCGCGATGACGAACGGCGTGTCCGTGCCGCCGGCGATGAGTGTCGACTCGCTCATCCGCCCCCCACGAAGTGGACGATCTCCACGGAGTCGCCTGTGGCCAATACCATCGAGTCGAGTCGCGATTGGTCGCGAACGATCTCGCGATTGTGCTCGACTACTACCGTCGCTGCGTTCACCGCAAGCTCGCGAAGCAGGTCGCCCAGGGTGGTGCCGGCCGCGACCGTACGCTCCTCGCCGTTCACGACGGGGATCACTCCCTCAGGACTGACCGCGCGCTCCAGCTCCGTCTCCATCATAGTGTGAAAGATAGTCGGTAGCGGCAGCTTCTGCAGACGTCGCGCCCCAGATTCCGGTGATGGCGGCGACCCCGTACGCCCCGGCGTCACGGAGCGATCCAACGTGGGCCGGCCGAATGCCGCCGATCGCGATGCAGGGGAGCGCGCTCGTGCGCACGACGCTCGACACGAGCGTCACCCCGCGCCCGGGCATCCCCTCGTGCGACGCGGTGGCAAAGACGTGTCCGGCGACGACCCAGTCCGCCCCGTCCCGTTCAGCCTCCTCGGCCTCTTCCGCGCTGTGAATGCTTGCGCCGAGCGGCAAGTCGCCGACGACGATGCGCGCGTCGAACACGGGCAGGGAGCGCGACGTAAGCTGCGCGCCCTGCGTCCTCGCTGCGAGCGCAACGTCGAGCCGCTCGTTCACGACGAGCCAGCACTCGGTGCGCTCCTGCGCGTCCCCGAGCGCGAGCGCTATCGCGTAGATCTGCGCGCCGGAGAGGTAGCGTGCCCGCAGAATGCACCGCGCCGCGCGGTCCGAGCGCACGCATGACCCCGCGCGCACGCGTAGTGAAATCCGGGTGCGCGAGAATCCGATCATCGGTCACGGCGTGAATGCGCGGGATCTCGTGTCGCACTGGGCTTGGTGGTGTAGGCGGTGCGGAGGGGAGAGAAGTGCAACGGCTTCACACGAATGACGCGAATGTACGGCAATCGAACCCGACGCGGCGTGAGGACATCTCACGTTCTCGGGCGAATTGCTGACAATGCGGGAGCTTGATCCGTTCCAGTCCGTTCACATCCGTTCCAGTCCGTGTCCAAAAAAAGTTATAGCCAGACTGGGGCAGTTCGCGTGGCGGGTGTGTACTCGCCGAACACATATATCAACTTCTTTTTGACACGGATTTGAACGGATTGAACGGATTGAACGGATCAAGCTCCGCGCTTTGAGCCGTTCGCGCCAACTGCGTGATGGCCTCTCGCCGCGTCGGGTTCGATTGCATTCAATTCGCGTCATTCGTGTGAAGCCGTTGTAGTTCTATTCCCCCAGCCGCTCCCCAACATCGATCCCGCGCCCGCGCATCAACTCGGACGGGTCTGTGCGCTTGCGGCCCGCGGGCTGGGCGCACGAGATGAGGACAGTGCCCGTGCCACAGGCGACGAGCATGCCGTGGGCGTCGATCGTGAGGATCGTGCCCGGAGTGTCCGGACCGCGGTCGCCTGCGGTCGTAGCCGAGGCGCCGAAGAGTTTTACTTCGCCGCCGCGGCGCGTCGTGAAGGCGCCCGGTTTGGGGTCGTAGGCGCGGATGTGGCGGGCGACGGCGTCCGACGAATCGCTCCAGTCGATGCGCGCCATCTCGCGCAGGATCTTCGGCGCGTACGTCGCCTTTGAGTCGTCCTGCGGCGTCTCCGTCAGCTTGCCGAGCGACATCAGTGTGAGCGCTTCGACGAGCGCGAGCGCGCCGAGCTCCGAGAGTCGCGCCTCGAGCTCGCCTGCGGTCTCGTCGCGCGCGATTGGGGTGCGCGCCTGGAGCATGATCGGGCCGGCGTCGAGTGCCTGCACCATGCGCATCACCGTGACGCCCGTCTCCGCGAGCCCGGCGCTCACCGCACCCTGGATCGGCGCCGCGCCGCGCAGTGCAGGGAGGAGTGACGCATGCACGTTGATCGTGCCAAGCGTCGGGAGCGCGATTAGCGCGGGCTTCATGATGTGCCCGTACGACACCACAATGCTGAGCTCCGGCTCGACTGCGCGCAGCGCGGCGAGGAACGACTCGTCGGTGGGCGACTCAGGCTGAAACGGCGGCAGCTCCTCGTCCATCGCCACCTCTTTCACCGGCGAGGGGACCAGCGTCGAGCGCGAGCGCCCAACCGCGCGATCCGGCTGCGTCACGACGCCCACCACGTCGAAGCCCTCGCCGAGAAGGGCGCGGAGCGAGGGAACAGCAAAGCTCGATGTCCCCCAGAACACGATCCGCACCTAGAGCTCCTCGTCGCGCTCGTGATGCTCCGCCGCGTCGCGCGGCTCGATCTTCCGCGTGAGCGACTTGTCCTTCCCGCGCAACTTGCGCCACTTCTTCACCGCTGCCTGTCGCTTCAGAAGACTCAAATAGTCGATGAAGAGACGGCCGTGCAAATGGTCGATCTCGTGCTGCAGGCATCGCGCAAGCAGATCCGTCGCGTCGATCTCGATCGGCTTTCCGTCGCGGTCCAGAGCGCGCACCACCACGTGCTGGGCGCGCGTGACGTCGCCGTAGATCTCCGGGATCGAGAGACACCCCTCCTCGCCCGTCTGCTCGCCGTCACTCGTGATGATCTCGGGGTTCACGAGCGCGTACCTCTCCTTGTCGACGTCGACCACACAGATCCGCTCGGTGCGCCCAACCTGCGTCGCGGCAAGTCCAATGCCGCGTGCCGCGTACATCGTCTCGAACATGTCGTCGATCAGGCGGCGATGCTGCGTCCGTCACCGCGCTCACCACCGTCGTATCCTGACGGAGGATCGGCGCGTCCAGCACCCAGATGTCCAGCAGGGTCACGCGCCCGTGGCTCCTTCGCCCGTCTTCGAGTTCACCTTGGCGATGCGCCCGCGCTCCACGATGAATCGCGACTCGAAGCTCTTGATCGTGACGCGATCCTCCATCGTCACCACCGGCGCGCCGTCCTTGATCGTTTCCTTGATGTAGACCACGTCGCCGATGATGCCGCCCGCGGTCACCACCTCGTCGCCCTTCTTGATCTCGCGCAGGCTGCGCTCCTGCTGCTGCTTCTGCTTCTGCTGCGGGCGGAAGAGAATGAAATAGAAGATGGCGATGATCAGCACCATCTGGAACGCGAATCCGTACATCGGATTCGACCCCGGGGTCGGCTGCATCGCGAGAAGAGCGTGCAAGAGGCTCATGAAGTGGGCAGTGGTCGAAGATGATAACGCTCCAGCCACCGCTCGCTCCACGCATCGAGCGATCCGCTGGCGATTGCGCCGCGCACGTCGCGCATGAGCGCAATCAGGAAATGTACATTGTGCAGGGAGAGAAGGTGCATGCCGAGCGCTTCCTCGGAGACGAACAGGTGCCGGATGTACGCGCGGCTGAAGCGCTTGCAGGTCGAGCAGTCGCAGCGAGGATCCAGCGGGCCGGGATCAGTGCGGAACTTCACGTTGCGGACGTTGAGGCGCCCGTCGCTCGTGAACGCCGTTCCCGTGCGCCCCATGCGCGTGGGCGCCACACAATCGAAGAGGTCGACGCCGCGCCGCGCGCCCTCTACGAGATCCTCGGGAAAGCCGACGCCCATCAGGTAGCGTGGCTTTTCGACCGGCAGCGCTTCGTTCATCACGTCGAGCATCTCGTACATCGCCGGCTTGGCCTCGCCCACGGACAGGCCGCCGATCGCAAGGCCATCCCAGTCGTGCATCGCGCGGATCGTTCTTGCTGCGGCGCTCCGGAGATCCGCGTGCACGCCACCCTGCACGATCGGGAAGAGCGCTTGCGCGTCGCCCGCGTCACCCTCGAGCTCCTGGAGCCGCCGATGCTCGCGCAGGCAGCGCTCGAGCCAGCGAATCGAGCGCTCGCTCGCATCGAGTGCATCCGCGTGCGTCGACTGACCGGGGATCACGTGATCGAACTGCATGATCACGTCTGCGCCGATCGCGTGCTCGAGCGCCATCACACTCTCGGGCGTGAACATTCGCCGCGACCCATCAATGTGCGACTGGAACGCCACGCCATCCTCGCTCACGGTGCGCATCCCCTCGAGCGAGAACACCTGGAATCCGCCCGAGTCCGTGAGGATGGGACCGTCCCACGCCATGAAGCGATGGATGCCACCCATCGTGCGCACGACGTCCTCTCCCGGACGGAGGTGCAGATGGTACGCGTTGGCGAGGATCATCTGCGCGCCCACCGCGCGAAGATCGTTGGGATCGAGCGCCTTCACCGTCGCGGCAGTTCCGACGGGCATGAAGGCCGGCGTTTCGACGTCGCCATGCGGCGTCCGGAATACGCCCGTGCGCGCACGGCCGTCGCGCGCATGAATGCTGAAGCTGAAGCGCGACGTGCTCACTTCGCCGTCACGCTCCGCCACGAGTCGCGCGTGCTACACGATCGCCATCGCGTCCCCATACGAGTAGAACCGGTACCCCGCATCCACCGCCTCTCTGTAGGCGCGCATCGTGAGCTCATATCCCGCGAGCGCGGCAACCAGCATCAGGAGCGTCGAGCGCGGAAGATGAAAATTCGTGATCAGTCTGTCTATGCCGCGAAACGTATAGGGCGGACGCACGAAGAGCCTCGTCTCGCCTCGCGCCTCAGCGAAGCTCCCGTCGGCGCGCACAGCGCTCTCGAGCGCGCGGGCGCTCGTGGTGCCCAGCGCCCAGATCTTCCCGCCACGCGCGCGTACATCATTCAGCGCGCTCGCGCTCGCACCGGAGAGCTCGTATCGCTCCTCGTGCATCGGATGCTCGGAGGGGTCATCCACCTCCACGGGCTTGAACGTCCCTGCGCCCACGTGCAGCACGACATCCACTCGGCGCACGCCTCGTGCGATGAGCTCCGCGAGCAGCGTGTCGGTCATGTGGAGCCCTGCCGTCGGCGCCGCGACCGATCCCGTCTCGCGCGCATACACCGTCTGGTACCGCTCGGCGTCCGCCGTCGTGTCTGCGCGCGCGATGTACGGCGGGAGCGGAACATGTCCGTGCCGCTCGATCGCAGCATCGATGTCGCCATCCACATCGAGGCGTACGATGCGCGTGCGCCGCTCCGTGATCTGCACGATCTCCACGTCGAACCCTTCAGCAATGTGCACGCGGCGTCCCGGATGGAGCTTGCCCCCCGGACTCACCATTGCCTCCCACGTGGCATCCGCGAGTGGACGCAGCAGCAGAATCTCCGCGGGTGCGCCGGAGTCGCGCCGGCCGAGGAGCCGCGCGCGGAGCACCTTCGTGGTGTTGAGCACGAGCGCGTCGCCCGGCGCGACGATCGAGGGAAGATCCGTGAACGCGCGATGCGCGATCTCGCCCGTCGCGCGATTGACCGTGAGCAGGCGGCTCGCATCGCGCTGCGCGAGCGGGAGCTGCGCGATCTGCGCTGCCGGGAGATCGAATTCGTAATCGGACGTTCGCGTCCCGCGCGTGTGGGCGCCGGACTCCGTCACTCCACGATCGTAAGCGGTCGCGCGCGAGAAACGTGTCGCTTGCTGGCGAGATCCGTCACGTCGACGTCAATGATGTAGTTCCCCGGTTGTGCATCGCCGAGGTCGAGCGTGACGTAATCCACCGCCACAGGACGTGCCTGCGCCTGTCTTGGAAAGCTGAGCGAGATGTGATCGCTTCCGTTTCCGGAGATGCCGATTGCGCTCTTCACGCCGCCGATGATCTTCGCTGCGAGCGCTCCGAGTCCGCCGCCCTTCTCCCGCCTGAGCGTGATCGTCACGTTGTACGACGATGTCCCGTTGGCCAGCTTCTGCAGGTCGTACGTCTCCCACAGCATCGCGAACGACTTGCCGCGGCGTACGCGGCCGACGTTCGGCATGATCTGGAAATCCGACCATCGCTCGGTGGTCGCGGTCGTGGGGCTCAGCGAGTCGGCCACCAGAATGTCGCTCAGCCCGAAGCCGCCAGCGGGAACGAGCTCGATGCGGCTCGCCGACCGCGCGCCGCGCATGGCGTCGGGTTGGAGCGCCTCCACGCGATAGAGGAACGTTCCCGCCTGCAGCCGCGTGCGCCACGCATGCATCTGGTTGATGTCCGGATGCGCGAAGTCGATCGTCTCGTGCGATGTGGCCGTGAACACCGGCTTCGCGCGCCAGGTGTATGCCTCGAGCGCCACATCGAGCGCGCCGCGCGCGAGGTCGACGTCCTGCACCATGCGCTTCACGGGGAGCTCCGCCGCGAAGTACACGTCGGACGAATCCGAGCCCGCGCGGAATCGCGTGAGCGCAACGTTGATCGAGTCTGCGAGCGGCTTGGCCCCCGCATTCGTCCACGCGACCGGCACGGTGTCGCGCAGCTTCTGCGTCTCGCGCGCATCGTCAGGGTCGAGCGTCGCCACGCCATAGGTGGGGAGCTGGCGGAAGAGGAAGGTCTCGTCCGTGCTGTACCACCAGAGCACGCGAATGCGATGCTCTCCCTGCTTGAGTGCATCGGGAGGGAAGGAGATCACCGCCGGCGGCGGGCCGTAGCGCACGTACACGTCGCCGCGGTCCGTGTCCACGCCATGAATCCCGAACTCCTCCACCGAGAACCGAAGCTCGGCGAACACGACGCGGCTCAGGAACTCGTTGCGCCCCTCGTTGTCCTGTGTGGCCCAGAGCGGATCCGCCATGAGCCAGTACATCCGCTCATCGTTCTCGAGCTCGGACGACGGCAGCCGCGTGCGGCTCACGCTGTCCTTGGGCGTCACAATGCGCGAAAGATTCGTGAGACGCTCACGCTCGGCTGTGGGCAGATATTTGAGCGCGCTGTCGAATGCCGTGCCCGACTCGTGCTCGTCCCCGAGGCGATGCGCGCCGAGTCCCAGAGCGAGCCAGGACCATCCATCCGTGTGATCGTCAATGAGTCGCACGCGCGCGAGATGCTCGAGCTCGACCCACCGCTGCCGGTCGACCAGCGCACGATAGATGTGCCGCGCGGCGCTCGCGTTCGAGGGCTGCGCACGCAGTGCCTCGGAGAAGAGCTCGTACGCCTTGAGGTATTCGAGCGCACCCGACCAATCGGTAGCCGCCGCACGTATCGTCTGGCGGTCCACGAAATAGGCAATCGAGCGCGGATCACGCGTGAAGGTACGGTCCTTCACGTTGCTGATGATGACGCTGTAGATGTTGCGGTCGGCAATGTCCTCGTAGTGTCGCCACCACGTCATCCCCATCTCGTCGGCGGCGCGCGAGAGCACGACGGCGTCCTTGCCCTTGCGTGCCGTCTTGAGCGCCTCCTCGAAGAGTGGCTTCGCGCGCCCACGAACCGCCGCCGAATTCGACGTGAGATCGAATCGTCCGAGATCCACGAGATAGCCGGGGGAGCCGGGCGCGTAGCGCGTGGCGAGACGGAGCGATGAGTCCGCGACGTTCAGCAGCGACTCGTTGGCCTGCCGCTTCATGAACCCCGTGCGCTTCTCCGCACCGGACATCTGCCATGCGAGCACGCCGCGGCGATGCCATGCCTCGCCGTCGCTGGCGTTTGCGCGCACCGCAGCGTCGAGCAGGCGAAGAGCGCCCGCAGAATCACCTTCGGATGCCAGGGAGTCTATCGTCGCGAAGCGACTCTCCTGGACACTCGTTTGCGCCGCGAGAACTTTCGCGGTAAGCAGCAGAAGCAGCAGTGCGCACCGCATACTGGATAGTTCCGTAGAGTGCGCGACGCTGTCAAGAGACCATTTGCAGGCTCACCAGTTTCGAACGCCAAGGCCATTCACCGCGAGGTCAGCGGCTGAAGATCCTCACCCACCAGGGTCGGCGCTTGCCTCGCGGCGCGTCGCCAGCGTGCTCGATCATCTGTGCATACGTGCGCATCAAACCAAGCGTCCCCGGGCTCGGCTTGCTCGATGAGGCGGTCCGATTCGCGCTCACCGGCGTGGCCATGGCTGCCGCCGTGGACGCGATGGGCGTGCTCGGCGTGCTCGGCGTGCGCACCTCGGGAGGTACGGGCGGAGACGAAAGCGCCTGGACAGGGCGTGGTCGCGGTGCGCTTCCTGGCTCTACCGAGAAGTCCGGCGTGTCGCGATCGAGGCGCGCACGTGTGTTCCGCGCGCGCGGCACGTTCCCGAGCCGCTTCTGTCGCTTCGCCGCCTTGTCCGCGAGCTCGGTGCCAAGCTGCGTCTTGCCGCTCGCCAGGTAGATCTTTGAGAGCACGGCGAGCGAGCGCACGATGTCCGCATCGCCTGCTTGCGCGCGCTCCTGCAGCACGAGTGCGCGGCGCACGAGCTCCTCCGCCACTTCGTGCTCGCCCAGCGAGCTCCGCGCGTTGGCGACCGCGAGCATGAGCGAAATCGCGTGCGGATGTCCGTCGCCCATTGCGCGCTGCTTGATTGCGAGGAGCCGGCCCAGCAGCGGCGCTGCGGCTCGCCAGTCCGCGCGCCGCTGATGCAGCCGCGCAAGATTGCTGAGCGTGACCGCCAGGTCCGGATGCAGCTCACCGAGCTGCGTCTCGCCAATCGTGAGTGCGCGGCGATAGAGCCGCTCCGCCTGTTCGAGCTCCCCGCGCGAGTAGTACGGCGCGGCGAGATCGTTGAGCGCCTGCATCAGATCGAGCGACTCCGTGCCGAGCGCCTGCTCGCGAATCGTGAGCGCGCGACGGAAATAACTTTCGGACTGTTGGAAATCTCTGAGCGAGAACGCGACTTGACCGAGCTCGGTCAGCGTGACCGCGCCCAGTAACGTTGCTTGGCGCAGCGCCGCAATGTATGCCTGCTCCGCTTCGGCAAACTCGGCGCGATCGAAGTGGCGTCGCCCCGTCTCATTGTGCGCTTTCCAGCGTTCTTCAGTCGAAACAGCCATACAACTCCCGTGCAGGCAAGTGAGCTCGATCGCTCACGCGAGTGTCGCACGATGCTCAGTATGTATGGACGATTCAGAAGAGCGTCGGTTGTCCCGGATTCGACGTTGGTGGCGTAAATCCGAAGTGGCGATATGCCTGCTGCGTCGCCACACGTCCGCGCGGGGTGCGCTGTAAAAATCCGTTCTGCACGAGGAAAGGTTCGTACACCTCCTCGATCGTTAGCTCATCCTCACCAATCGCGGCCGCAATGGTCTTCACGCCTACCGGACCGCCATCGAATTTCTCGATGATGGTCTTGAGGATGCGTGCATCCATGTCATCGAGCCCGAACTGATCCACATCGAGCATCGCGAGCGCCGCATCCGCGAGCTCGCGCGTGATGCGGCCATTCCCTTTCACCTGCGCGAAGTCGCGCACGCGGCGCAGCAGCCGGTTGGCAACGCGCGGTGTTCCGCGCGAGCGGCGCGCGAGCTCCATCGCGCCTCCTTCATCGATCTCGACCTTCAGCACCTCGGCGCTCCGAAGCACGATCTGCTCGAGCTCCTCCGTGGGATAGAAGTTGAGGCGCAGCGGGATGCCGAATCGTGCGCGCATGGGCGACGTGAGCATGCCGAATCGCGTCGTGGCGCCGATCAGCGTGAACGGCTCGATCTGCATCGTGATCGTCTGGGCCTTCGGGCCGTCACTCAGGCGTATCTCGATCTTGTAGTCCTCCATCGCGGGATAGAGGAACTCCTCGATGATCGGGCGCAGGCGGTGGATCTCATCGATGAAGAGGATGTCCCGTGCGCGCAGATTCGTGAGCGTGCCCACCAGGTCACCGGCCTTCTCCAGCGACGGACCGGAAGTCGTGTGGATGTTGACGCCGAGCTCGCGGCCAATGAGCTCCGCCAGCGTCGTCTTCCCGAGTCCCGGCGGTCCGTAGAACAGCGTGTGATCGAGCGGCTCGTTCCGCTCGCGCGCGGCCTGGATGTAGATCGCCAGCGAGTCCTTCACCTTCTGCTGGCCAATGAACTCGACCAGCCGCTGCGGGCGGAGCGACAACTCCACCACGGATTCATCCGAAATGACTTCCGGGGTCGTGATCTCTGCGCGGGACATCGTCTGCGTCACACTCGAGCCTGAAGGTTCGCGAGCCGCTCACCAGCGGCGACCAGCGTTTCGTTCCTCTTGCAGAAAGCGAAGCGAACGAGCTTGCTCCCGCCGTCACCCGCACGGAAAAAGCTCGAGCCGGGCACCGGCGCCACGCCCACGTCGCGCGTGAGCCACTTCGCGAATTCCACATCGCCGAGATCACTCAGCGCGGAGAAGTCCGCGAGGATGTAGTACGCGCCCTCGGGCACGGTGAAGCTGAATCCGCCCTCGCGCAGCGCCTCGCACATCACGTCGCGGCGCGCGCGATACTCGAGCGCGAGGTGATTGTAGTAGTCGGCGTCGAACGCCATCCCGATTGCGCCGGCCTCCTGCAGCGGCGCCGGTGCGCCCACCGTGAGGAAGTCGTGCACCTTCCGGATCGCCACCGACTCCGCCTCCGGAGCGACCGCGTAACCGAGGCGCCATCCGGTGCAGCTGAAGGTCTTGGAGAGTCCGGAGATAGTGATCGTGCGCTCCGCCATTCCTGGCCACGTCGCGAGCGCGTGATGATCACCGGCGTAGCGAATGTGCTCGTAGATCTCGTCCGTGAAGGCATATACATCGTGCTTCACGCAGAGTTCCGCGATGAGCGAGATCTCGTCGCGCGTGAACACGCGCCCCGTTGGATTGTGCGGCGTGTTGACGATGATCGCCTTGGTCTTGCTCGTGAACGCCGCGCGGAGCTTGTCCGCGTCTATCGCCCACCCCGGCTGCGTGAGCGGCACGAACACCGGCGTCGCTTCGGCCAGGATCGCGTCGGGCCCGTAGTTCTCATAGTACGGCTCGAATACGATCACCTCGTCGCCCGGATTGATCAGCGCGAGGAACACCGCCGCCATCGCCTCGGTTGCGCCGCAGGTGACGGTGACGTTGCGCTCCGAATCGACATCCATGCCGTACCACCGCCGGTACTTCCCGGCAATCGCGAGTCTGAGCGACGGAGTGCCCCAGGTGATCGCATACTGATTGATGTCGGCGTGGATCGCGGTGCACGCCGCATCCTTCATCGGCTTGGGCATGGGGAAGTCGGGCATCCCCTGGGCAAGATTGAGCGCGCCATGCTCGTTGGCGATGCGCGTCATCTCACGGATCACCGATTCGGTGAACGTGTTGGTGCGGCGGGCTGTAGTCATGCTCGAAGTTGCGCGCGACGCACGATCAATGCAACCGCGTAAACGAACCCGCGACGTGGTGCCTCAGCGCCCGCCGATCTTCGCGAGCGCCGAGCGGATGAGCTCAGGCGCGGAGAGCTTCGCGCCCCCGCCGTCGAGCACCGCGCGCACGGCCTTCTCGGCGTCCACGGTCGCGTAGCCGAGCGACACGAGCGCGCGAATCGCGTCCTCGGCGCTCGCACCCTCGGGGCGGGGACCGCCACCCGCGGGAGAGCCCGCCACATCGTCGAGCTTGTCCGAGAGATCGAGCACGAGCCGCTCGGCCTTTTTTTTCCCTACGCGTGGCACGCCCTGAAGCGTGGCGATGTCCTTCTCGCGAATCGCGCGCACGAGCCGCTCCGCCGACAGTGTGGAAAGCAGCCCGAGCGCGAGCGACGGCCCGACACCGTTGGCGGTGAGCAGCCGCTGAAAGACGCGCTTCTCGTTGGCGGTCGAGAACCCGAACAGCAGCCAACCGTCGTCACGCACCACGAGATGCGTCTGCAGCTCCACCTGCTCCCCAACGCGCGGCAGCGTCTCATACACCCCGAGTGGAATCGCAAGCTCATACGCGACCCCTCCACTCGTCGCGACTTCCACGCGATCGAGCTCCTTGGCAACGAGCTTCCCAGTGACGCGTGCAATCAAGAGACTATTTCCTGGGCCATTAGTTATTCGGGCTCGAGCACACGATCACGGCGTACACGAATGACACGAATGAAACGAATCGAATCGGACCCTGCGAGAGTATCGATGCGCGATCACTCCAGGTTCGATTCGTTTTAACTGGTTTGATTCGTGTACGTAGTTGCAGTTCCTCATCGCTTCAACCCCGCCAGCTTCCCCGCCATGATGTGCGCGAGGGCCGCTGCGGTGCCGTCGGCGGCATCGGTGGGTTGCGGGGCGGTTTTGAGGCGGAGGAGGCGCGTCACCATGAATTGCACCTGCTCCTTCGTCGCGGCGCCGGTGCCCACGACTGCCTTCTTGATCTCGGCCGGCGGGTATTCGTGGATCGAGAGCTCCGCCTGCTGCGCGGCGAGGAGGATCACGCCGCGTGCGTGGCCCAGGACGACCGTCGTGCGCACGTTCTTCGCGTAGAAGACGTCTTCGATCGAGAGGGCGTCCGGGCGGTGGCGCTCGATCAGTTGCACCACATCGTCGTAGATCTCGCGAAGGCGGGAGGGGAGCGGGTCGCGCGCGTGCGTGCGAATTACGCCGCATTCGATCAGGGAGAGCGAGCCGAACGGCTCCCCCTGAACCACACCGTACCCCGTCGCCGCAGTGCCGGGATCGATCCCGAGGACGATCACGGCCGGCTGCTCACGCCTTGGTCATCTCGGCGACATCCATGTCGAAGTTCGCCTCGACCTTCTGCACGTCATCTAGCGAATCCAGCTCTTCCATGAGCTTGAGCAGCGACTCCGCCGTCTTTCCTTCGACGTGCACCGTGTTCTTCGGGATCATCGAGATCTCGGCCTCCGGCACCGTGATCCCCTTCGCCTCGAGCGCGGATTTCACGTGGTGCAGCTCCGTCGGCTCCGTGCTGACGACGTACTGGTCGCCCTCCTGCGCGAAGTCCGTCGCTCCCCCTTCGAGCGCGGCTTCCATCGTCGCATCCTCAGGATACTTGGTCGCGTCAATGTAAAGCTGACCTTTCCGCTCGAACATCCACGCCACCGAGTTGGTCGCGCCAAGATTGCCGTTGCCGCGCGAGAGCTTGAAGCGCACCTCGGCGACCGTGCGAGTGGGATTGTCAGTGACCGCGTGAATGAGCAGCGCGACGCCGCCGGGGCCGTAGCCCTCGTACATCACCTCGGAGTAGTCGACGCCCTCGAGCTCACCCGTCCCCTTCTTGACGGCACGCTCAATGTTCTCCTTCGGCATGGATGCCGCCTTCGCGGCCTCGATCGCGGTGCGCAGCCGCGGGTTGCCGCCGGGATCACCGCCGCCGGCCTTCGCGGCAACCGTGATCTCGCGGATGAGCTTCGTGAAATGCGCGCCGCGCTTCGCATCCGTCGCGGCCTTGTAGTGCTTGATCTGCTTCCACTTACTGTGACCGGCCATCTCCGTTTTCCGCGCTTGGGCTAGTGAAGTATACGACGCGAGCTGCGACAGATCACGCCCGGCTCACGCGTCAGCGATCCGGGTCCACCATGTCCTCGAATCTCAGCCACTGCTTGTAGAAATACAGATCGATGTAGGTCGTGGGTCCATGCCTGTTCTTGAGGATCGCGAGCTCCGCCGCGCCCTCGGAGCCGGGCACCGGATGGTAGACCTCCTCGCGAAATAATCCGAGCACGACGTCCGCGAGCTGCTTGATCGCGCCCATCGCGCCGAAGTCGTGCAGCTGCGGTCGCAGATTCTCGCGCGATGACGGAAGCTCCGGCAAATGCGCCGTCACGAGCACCGCGACGTGATTGCGCATCGCGACTTCCTTCAGCGCGAGCACCGCCTGCGCATTGTTCTCCGCCGGCGCGCCCGCCCCGTGCACGTGCTGCAGCGAGTCGATCACGAGAAGCGAGGGCACGGGCTCGCGCTTCGCCTCTCCATCGAGTGCCTCGCCACCGGCGCTCGGCATCGCGCGCACGACGGGGAGCGTCTTCGGAGGGCGAAGCGCGACCACGCCGAGGGAGACGCGCGTCTCCTCATCCATGGTACCGGAGCGCAGCGCGTCGATCGACGCACGCCCCTCGATGGCGAGCAGCCGCTCCTGCACGCGTGTCGGCGACATCTCTCCGCTCAGGAAGGTGACGGGATGCCCTTCCTCGGCCGCGCGCAGTGCGATCGCGAGCGCGAGCGCGGACTTCCCCGTGCCGACGTCGCCGCCGAGCACGATCAGATCGCCGCGGCGAAGACCGCCGCCCAGCAGGCGGTCGAGGGTGGGGAAGCCGGTGGGAACGGTATCGGAAGCCGGCGCGCCATCCGCGATGGCGTCCGTGCGCCGAAGCAGCTCGGCGAGCCGCGGCTCGTCGTCGTGTGGCGTCATGGGTGCCAAGTTACGCGATTGCCGAGAGGCGGCAACAGATGGCGGCTCAGCTGCGCGCGGCGCTGAGTCGCTCGGCGAGGGTATCGAGCTCCGCGACGCTTGGGGCATCGAGGTGTTTGCGCGCGGCCGCGATTACCGCCGCGAGTGCATCGGCGAGCTCCGGAGCGCTGTCGCGCGCACTCGCAGTGGCGACGCGCACGAGCGGCGCGCGAAGGGACGTCGGGAGCGCCAGCGAGGCAAACCAGCGGCTCGCGCCCGCCGCTCGTGCCGCCCGCACGGTCTGGGGGAGATCGGCGCCGAGTCCGGGGGCGCACAGTCTCGCCGCCATGAGAGAATGCGAGCGCTACCTCGCGTCCGCTCCCGAGTGGCGCACGTCCCGCGTATGCCGCGAGCGCCCGAAAGGGGAACACGATCGGCGCGATGGCGTATGGCGGAACGGTAGGACGCATTTGGAGAAGTGGGAGGGAACCAACGTCGACCCGCGCGTGCACTGCGGAGCGTAGATCGGGCCCGCGCGCACCGCAAGCATCGCGCTCGGCTCGCACGCGCTGGCCGCTACTTTTCCGTCAAACTACATTGCGAGCACATGGCACAGACCCCGAAGTCCGTTCTCTGGATCGACGATGAGGCCGATCTCCTCGAGTCGCACCGCATCTTCTTGCGGGAGAAGGGCTTCGAGGTAGAGTCCGCGTCCAATGCGGACGACGCCGTCGAGATGCTCCGTCGCCGCGCGTACGGAATCGTCCTCCTCGACGAGCAGATGCCTGGCAAGCGTGGTCTCGAGGCCTATCGCGAGATTCGCGAGCTCGATCCGCTCCTTCCGATCATCATGGTCACGAAGAGCGAAGAGGACGCAACGCTGAAGGAGGCAATCGGCGTCGACGTGCGGGACTACCTCGTCAAGCCGATCAATCCGCGGCAGGTGCTCGCGGTGATCACGCGCGTGCTCGACGGTCCTCGCATCCGGCAGCAAGCGATCGCGCGCTCGTTCGTCGAGCGCTTCCGCGCGATCGAGCTCGATCGGCAGGTACCGCTCGACTGGCGCGGCTGGATCGCCCGGTACTCAGAGCTCGTCGAATGGGATGTGAGCCTGGCCGAGGCGCGCGAGCAGAGCTTGTACGACTCGCTCCAGTCGCTCTATCCGGACATGCGGCGCGAGTTCGCGGCTTTCATGCGCGCGTCGTATCCGGGATGGCTCGCGAATCTCGAGGGGGACCGGCCGCCGCTCTCCATCGATATCGTGAGCGAGTTCCTGCTGCCGATCCTCGAGCGCAATCGCTCAGCAGTGTTCGTGGTGATCGACTGCCTCCGTCTCGACCAATGGGCGGTGTTGAGCCCGTTGCTCGCGCCGTTCTTCGAGATCGAGATGGCGCATCATTTCTCGATCCTGCCCACCGCGACTCCGTATTCGCGCAACTCGCTCTTCAGCGGACTCTTTCCCTCGGAGATCGCCGCGCGATTCCCCGACTGGTGGGGCGAGCGCGAGGATGAGTCGCTGAATGCGCACGAGCGCGGACTGCTCGAGGCGCACTTCGCCGAGCTGAAGCGCCAGATCCCCGTGCGCTACGAGAAAATCTCGAGCACCGCCGATTCCGCGGATCTCGAGCGCCGCGTGTCGAGCGCAATCGCGCGCGAAGGCGTGAGCGCGTTCGTGTTCAACTTCGTCGACCTGCTCACGCACGGGCGGAGCGAGTCGGCGATCCTGTACGAGGTTGCGAAGGACGAGATCGCGCTTCGCCAGATCACGAAGCAGTGGTTCGAGCGCTCCGTCCTCTTCACGCTCCTCAAGGACGCCGCGCGCAAGAACATCCCGGTGCTCATCACGAGCGATCACGGCTCCATCCACTGTCTCACGCCGGCGACGGTGTTCGCGAAGCGCGACGCGACCGCGAATCTCCGCTACAAGTTCGGCGAGGATCTCCGCGCCGAGCGGTCGGAGTACGCGCTGTCGTTTGGCAATGCGGATGATCTGAAGCTGCCGCGCAGGGGCTCCGGCGCGAACACGCTCCTCGCGGTGGGCGACACGTTCTTCGTGTACCCGACCAAGCTGCGTGAGTACCAGACGCGCTATCGCGGCTCCTTCCTGCACGGCGGCGTCACTCCCGAGGAGTGCATCCTGCCGGTGGCGCTCCTCACGCCGCGCCGCTAGTGGACTTCAGTTCCTACAGACGTATAACCCCGTTCCTGCGCCCGCACGCGTGGCGCATGGCGGGGAACATCTTCTTCAATCTCATCGGCGCCGCACTCGACGGATACGCGTTTGCGCTGCTGATCCCGTTCCTCAACGCACTCTTCGGCCTCCCCGCGCTGCCGATCAAGAGCGGCTGGGTCACCGACTTCCTGACGTGGACGATCGGATCGCTCATCGATCCGACGAATCAGATGCGGTCGCTGCTCCACGTCATCTTCATTCTGCTCGCGACTGTCGCGCTGAAGAATCTGTGTGTCTGGATCGCAGGCACCCTCGGCGCGCAGCTGCAGGAGTACATCACGCGCGACATGCGCGACGCGGTGTACCGGCATCTGCAGTCGCTCCCGATCGGCTGGTTCACGCGCACCAAGGTCGGGCAGATCATCTCGCGTGTGCTCTCCGACACGGAGCAGACGAAGACGCTGGTGACGCAGCTCGTCACGCAGGCGATCTCCGCTGCGGCGATGGTCGCGATCTACGTCGCGTATCTCTTCGGCATCTCGTGGCGACTCACGCTGCTCGCACTCGTCGTCGCCCCGGCGCTGACTTTCGCGCTCCAGCCGTTGCTCCGGAAGCTTCGGCGCGGCTACCGACGACTGCGCAACGATCACGGCGAGATGATGAGCGTGCTGCAGGAGAGTGTGAGCGGCATCCGCCTCGTAAAATCGTTTGCGGCCGAGGGATATGAGGAGTCGCGCTTCATCGGCGCGAGCCACACGTACTCGAGCGGGCTCGTGCGGATGGCGAAGTTCGCGTTGATCGGACAGCCGATCACCGAGACGCTCGGCACGCTGATCGTCGTGCTGCTGCTCTGGACGGGGGCGCAGTGGGTGCTCGTGGATCACACGCTCCAGGCTTCACAATTCCTCGTGTTCCTCACGTTCGTCATGCGCATGCTGCAGCCGCTCAAGCAGCTCTCGCAGATCCCTGCGATTGCACAGAACGCCTTTGCAAGCGCGGACCGGCTGTTCGAGGTGCTGGACATGCCAACGGAGAAGTCGCTCGACCGCGGCACGCGCATGGCGACCGCTTTCGATCTCGCGCTCCAGTTCGAGGACGTGTCCTTCGCGTACGACCCTCGCACGAACGTGCTGGAGGACATCACCTTCACCGCGCGCAAAGGCGACATCGTCGCGCTGGTCGGGGCGAGCGGTGCAGGGAAGAGCACGCTCGCGGACCTGATCCCGCGCTTCTACGAGCCAACGTCCGGACGCATCCTGCTCGATGGAGTCGACACACGCGACATCGTGCTCCCATCGCTTCGCGCGCTCACCGGCATCGTGAGCCAGGAGACGGTCCTCTTCAACGACTCGGTTCGCGCGAACATCGCGTATGGCCGCGGCGCGAAGTATACCGACGCGCAGATCGAGGCGGCCGCACGCGCCGCGAACGCCCACGGTTTCATCAGCGAGCTCCCCGAGGGCTACGCCACGCTGCTCGGCGAGCGCGGTGCGCGACTGTCGGGAGGCCAGCGCCAGCGCATCGCGATCGCGCGGGCACTGCTGGTCGATCCGCCTATTCTCATTCTGGACGAGGCGACGTCCGCGCTCGACACGGAGTCGGAGCGCCTGGTGCAGGAGGCGATCGACCGGCTGCTCGCGGGCCGCACGGTCATCGTGATCGCGCACCGTCTTTCGACAATCGTGAATGCGACCGAAATTCTCGTGCTCGATCGCGGACGCATCATCGAGCGCGGCACGCACGGCACGCTCCTCGAGCTCGGCGGTGCGTACCACCGGCTGCACACTCTCCAGTTCGGAGATCGGGAATCGCAAGCAGCCGAAGAACATGCGCATCCTGTTTTATAGCCAGTCGCCCGAATGGAACGGCAGCGCGCGCGCGCTGGCCGCGGCGGCGCGCGGGATGAGTGAGCGGGGGCACAACGTGACGGTCGTGTGCCCGCCCGAAAGTCCACTCGAGCAACATCTCGGAATTCGGCGCGTACGAAGTCGTCTCGCTGTCCACGATCCTTCCATGGCCCGTGGTCGCGCTGCGGCTCAGACGCATTCTCCACGATCGCTTCATCCAGGTGATCGTCGTGAACGGCGATCGCGAGCAGCTGATCGCTGCGAATGCAGCACGGCTCGCGGAGCGCGCTGCCGTGCTGCGGCGCGTCGCCACCGGCGACACGCTGCGCAACTCGCTGTCTCTCAAGCTCGCGCTTCGCTCGGCGCCCACGGGGCTGATCTTCAGCTCCGAGGAGGACAAGCGCCGCGCCCCCGAGATTCGAAGCACGCGCTTTCCCGCCGCAGTCGTTCCTCTCGGCGTGAACGCGCAGGCCTACGACGCCATTCGCCCGGCATCGCGTGCAAGCATCGGCGCGCCAGGCGCCACGCGGCTGCTCGTCTGCGTCTACGACCGCACCGGTCGCGCGCGCGCCGCGACGGTGCTGCGCGTGATCGGACTCCTCGCGCCGCGCCATCCGGAGCTGCGTCTCGCGATCGTCGGCGCGGGCTCGAACGACGAGGACCTCCGCATGCACGCCGCCGCGCTCCGCATCACGGGCGTCGTGAGCTTTCTCGGTGAGCGCGACGATTATCTCTCCGTGTTGAGCGTCGCCGATCTCGGCTGGGTCGTCGCCGACGGCGACAATGCGGTGTACGCGCTGCTCGATCTGCTCGCGTCGCGCGTGCCTGTGCTGGCCGAGCGGGGAACGGCCGCCGAGCAGTACGTGCCGGATGGGATCGCGGGCATTTTGCTCCCGCGCGGCGAGGCACCGGACATCGCCGCGGCGGTCGCGCTGCTGCTCGGCCACGACGATCGCCGCGCCGCGATGGGTGGTGCGGGGCGCGCGCGTGTGTCGCGCGATCACTCCGAGCAGAAGATGGTCGATGCCTTCGAGGCCGCCGCGACGATTGCGAGCGACCGCGCGCGCTGGTGAGCCCGCGTCGCGGCCCGACCCTCGGCGATCGGGCGCTCTACACGTTCCTGCGCGCGATCGAGGCGGTGCTCGGACTCTTCCCCTGGCGTACTTCGACGAATCTCATGGGTGCGATCGCGACGGTATGCTACTCGCCGCTCGGGATCCGCAGGCGCGTCGCTGAGAAGCAGATCGCCGCGGCGTTTCCGGAGTTTTCGTCGCGCGAGGTAAAGCGCGTCGCACGTGAGAGCTACCGGCACCTCGGGCGAGTCGCCGCTGAGTCGGCGTTGCTGTCGCGCCTCGATCCCGCGCGCGTGCTCGATCATCTCGAGGATACCAACAGTGTGGAGATGCTCGCGAAGCGTGTGGCCGAGGAGCGCGGCGCGATCGTGCTCACCGGACATCTCGGGAACTGGGAGTTCGCGGGGGCAGTCGTCGCGGCGAGCGGGATGAAGATCGACGTCGTTGCGCGGCTCATGGGCAACTCGCTCTTCGACGCATACCTCACGCGCACGCGTGCGCGGCTCGGCATGACCGTCGTGCGCGACCGCGACGCCGTGCGACAGACCGCTCGGTCGCTCCGTGAAGGACGCGTGATCGCGTTTCTCATCGATCAGTCGGGGCTGCACATCGCGTCGAGCTACATCGACTTCTTCGGTCGCCCCGCGAAGACGCCGCGCGGACCCGCGGTATTCGCGCTTCGGCTCAATGCGCCGGTGTTCTTCGGGGCGTGTCTGCGGCAGCCCGATGGGCGATACCGCATCTACGCGCACGAGATCGCCCCAGAGCGCACCGGCGACACCGACCGCGATGTCGACGCCATTCTGAAAGAGTACTCGCGGTTGCTCGAGCACTACGTGCGCGAAGCGCCCGAGCAGTACTTCTGGCAACATCGCCGCTGGAAGCGGCAACCCGAGGGCACGCCGCCCGAGCTGCGGGATCCCGTATGAGTCCCGTGGTGTGGCGGAAGCTTCGCGTGGACCGGCGCGCGACGATCGGGCTCGGCGCGATCGCGCTCATGATTCTGCTCGCGGTCGCTGCTCCCCTCGTGTCGCGATGGGATCCAATCGCAATTTCGCTGGCGAACCAGTTGCAGCCGCCGAGCGCGTCGCACTGGCTCGGTACGGACCTGCAGGGGCGCGACGTGTGGGCGCGACTCGTCTATGGTGCGCGCATTTCGCTTTCAGTGGGCTTTCTCTCCCAGGGGATCGCCCTCGCGATCGGGTTGACACTCGGGCTCATCTCCGGCTTCTACGGCAAGTGGGTGGATGAGGCCGTGATGCGACTCGCGGATGTCACGCTCGCCTTTCCCTCGCTCCTCCTGCTCATCGCGCTCGCCGCCGCGTTCGAGCCATCGCTCGGCACGGTGCTCGTGACGATCGGCGTCGTCGGATGGGCCGGCATGGCACGCATCGTTCGCGGGCAGGTGCTCGTGGTGCGACAGCTCGAGTACGTGCAGGCCGCCCGCGCACTCGGCGAGCGCGACGTTGCGATCATCGCACGGCATCTGCTCCCGAATGTGATCGCGCCTGTCGTGATTGCGGCGACGCTTGGCATCGCCGGAGCAATCATGGCAGAGGCGGCGCTATCCTTCCTGGGGCTTGGCGTGCAGCCACCGACGCCGAGCTGGGGCGCAATGATCGCGGACGGTCGTGATCTGGAACAGCTGCGTCACGCGCCATGGACATCGCTCAGCCCCGGTCTCGCGATCGGGACGGCGGTGCTCGGCTTCAACCTGCTCGGCGACGCGCTGCGCGATGCGCTCGATCCGCGCGCACTCGAGGGACGAACGATATGAGTTACGACGTACACGCGCTCCGCGCGAAGGAATTTCCGTGGACGCTCACGGGGGGGCAGACCTTCCTCGATAACGCGAAGACCGGAGCGCTGACCGCCAGCGGAGTTGCGGTGCTCAAGAAATGGGCGGATCTTCGCGCGGAGCCGTTCCGACTGTCGACGTATCAGGATCTCGAGGTGTTCCGAAAGGCGCGCGAGCTCGTGGCGCAACTGATCGGCGCGAAGGTCACCGAGATCGCGTGCATGCACAACACGTCGTACGGTATCAACGTCGCATCGCTGTGCCTGCCACTCAAGTCGGGCGACGTCGTGCTGACGTACGACGGGGAGTATCCGGCCAATGTGTATCCCTGGATGTCGCTGGCGAAGAAGGGTGTGAAACTCGAGCTCATCCCGAAGAAGAACGGATTGCCGGACGAAGAGCGGATGCTCGAGGAGCTGAAGCGCCCGGAGGTGCGAGTCGTGACGATGAGCTGGGTGGCGTTCGCCACCGGCTTCCGGGCGGATCTCGCCACCATCGGCCGCGAGTGTCGCAAACGCGGCATCTATTTCGTGGTCGATGCAATTCAGGGCGTTGGCGCCGCGAAGCTGGACATGTCCGCGCTCGAGATCGACGTACTCGCGTGCGGCGGCCAGAAGTGGCTGCTCGCGCCGTGGGGCTCGGGGTTCGTGTACGTGCGCGAGGAGCTCGCGCGCACCCTCGATCCAGCGGTGGTGGGGTGGCTCGCGATGAAATCGAGTGAGGACTTCACGCGCATGGTCGACTACGACTTCAAGTACTACGACGATGCGCGCCGCTTCCAGATCAACACGCTCCCGGCGCAGGACTTCGCGGCGCTCAACGCGAGCCTCGAGATGTTTCTCTCGCTGGGAACGGAAGCGGTTGAGCGCCACATCGAGGGGATCGTGAGTGAGGCAGTGAAGTGGGCGCAGGCGCACGGCGACTGCGTGCGGCTCGTGACGCCGGCGGATCCGAAGAAGCGCGCGGGCGTGCTCGCGATCGCGCCGCGCGATCCCGTGGCGGCTTCGAAGGCACTGAGCGAGGCGAAAGTGTTCCACTCGTTGAGGGAGGGGGCGATCCGGCTGTCGCCGCATTGCTTCAACACGAGTGAGGAGATGGGGCGCGCACTGGAGGTATTGGGCGGCGCTTAGGTGAGCGACGACTCGCGGAGAAACGCGTTGATCGCGGTCCATGCTTCGCGAGGCGACGTCTTCATCAGCAGATGTGGCGCATCGATCTCTGCGACCTTCACCGGTACGGTCGCCGTGCGCACGATCGTGTTCAGGCTCCATCCGCGAACGACGTGATCGCGCGTCCCGTGCAGACAGAGGATCGGAGATGTGCAGCGGGCCAATTCGCGCCTCACGTCTACCGTCAGCGCATTCCGCGTTCGTTGGGCCAGTGTACTCGGCGGTACTCGCTCGATGACGTCTCGCACCTGATCCACCAGAGACTCCGGCGCGCCTTCTCCCAGAACGACGTAGCGCATCAGGAATGAGGGAGGAGGAATGCGAAGAATGATCGAATACGGCAATCGTGCGAGCGCGCTGAAATAGGGCGTCTTCGCGAACGTGTTGCAGAGGATGAGCGCCGCCACGCCGACTCGCTCTGCGAGCAGGATGGCGAGCGGTCCGGAAAACGACTCCGCGATCAGAACCGAACTCGAGTCGAGTCGCAGCGTCTTCTCGAAATGGTCGGCGAGCTCGGAATAATCCGTCAGCTCACTCGGAAGAGCGGCGAGATCGACGTGCGCATCGCTGGGAGCGGCGGCCTGGAAATCATCCATCAAGTCGGTCGAGCCGTGCAACCCTGGTAGTACCACGAACCGACGCATGTAAATGCTCTATCCGCCCACCCGCACCAACGCATACTCCCTCGCTCCCTTCCGCAGGAGCAGGTGCCCACCCGCGAGCATGGCATCGCTCCGCACCACGCGCTCCTCGCCTCTCAACTTCTTCCCGTTCACACTCAACCCGCCCTGCTCGAGCAATCGCTTCGCCGCGCCCTTGCTCGGCGCGAGCTTCGCTGCCACGAACAGATCCACGCCGTCCATTCCTTCGGGCGCAAAGGCGGGAATCACGACGAACGGCACCTCCTCCCGAAGCGTGTCGAGCGCATCCGCCGAGAGCGACGCTGCATCCCCGCGCCCGAACAGCAGCGCAGAGACATCCGCCGCTGCCTTCGCCGCCGCTGCGCCGTGCACGCGCGTCGTCACATCGCGCGCCAGCGCCTGCTGCGCTGCTCTTCGCTCCGGATGCTCCGCGAGCTCGCGCTCCAGCGCTTCGATCTCTTCGCGCGACAGCATCGTGAAGAAGCGAAGGAACCGCGACACATCGCGGTCGTCCACGTTCACCCAGAACTGATAGAACTTGTACGGCGACGTGAGCTTCGGATCGAGCCACACCGCGCCCGCTTCGGTCTTTCCGAACTTCGTGCCCGCCGCCGTCGTCACGAGCGGCATCGTCAGCGCGTGCGCCTCCACGCTTTCCACGCGGCGAATGAGCTCGATCCCCGCCGTGATGTTCCCCCACTGATCGCTGCCACCGATCTGGAGCGTGCAGCCCACGCGACGGTACAGTTCGAGGAAGTCCTTGGCCTGCAGCAACATGTAGCTGAATTCGGTGTACGAAATGCCGCCCTCTTCGAGGCGCGTGCGCACCGATTCCTTCTGCAGCATGTAGCTCACGGTGAAGTGCTTTCCCACCTCGCGCATGAACTCAACGGCCTGCATGTCGAGCAGCCACTCCGCGTTGTCGCGCAAGATCGCGCCGCGCGGCTCGCCGAATTCCAGAAACTTCTCGAGCTGCGCCTGAATCGCGCGCGAGTTCGACCGCACCGTCTCCGGAGTATTCAGCTGCCGTTCCGCCGTCTTGCCGCTCGGGTCCCCGATCATCCCCGTGCCGCCACCAATCAGCACGATCGGGCGATGCCCCGCGCGCTGGAGATGCGCGAGCCCCATCACCGGTACGAGATTTCCTACGTGCAAGCTCGTCGCGGTTGGATCGAAGCCGCAGTATCCCGTTACGACGCCCGCGCTCAAGGCCGCATCGAGCGGCTCCGTATGCTGGTACAGCAGCCCTCGCCACTCGAGCTCGGCCAGCAGCGGATTGTTGTTCGACATCGCACAAACATAGATGACACACGCGGTTGTGTCACCACAGCCGCGTTGCCGCACCCTCTCTCGGACGTTAGCATTTCACTCTTCTATGGCTGACTTTCCCCTGGGCAGGCGCTTCTGGCGTAAGCGTCCGCGCTTCACGCGCGCGACCCTCCTCGTAAGCCTGTTCGCCTTCGCCTTCGTCATCGGGATGGCGTGGACCGCGTGGAGCCTCGTCTGTCGCGAAGGCGCATGCCCCGATCCACGCCAGCTGGACCAGTTCCAGCCGCGTCAGACCAGCAAGCTCTACGCGGCTGACGGGCGCTTCATCGCCGAGCTTGGACTCGAGCGTCGCACGCTCGTTCACCTCGCGGACATCCCAAAGCCCGTGCAGGAAGCGTTCATCATCACCGAGGACAAGCGCTTCTACGAACACGCCGGCATCGACTGGACGCGCGTGTTCGGCGCGTTCGCAGCCGACGTCGCCCACCGGAATTTCGCGCAGGGCTTCTCGACGCTCACCATGCAGCTCGCGCGCAACATCTTCACCGACCAGATCTCGCGCGAGAAGACAATGACGCGCAAGCTCAAGGAGGCGAAAGTCGCGCGGCAGATCGAGGAGCACTACCCGAAGGAGAAGATCCTCGAGCTCTATCTCAATCAGATCTACCTCGGCAACGGCGCGTACGGTGTCGAAACGGCTGCGCAGCACTATTTCGGCAAGTCGGTGCGCGATCTGAATCTCGCAGAGGCCGCGACGCTGGCCGCGCTGCCCAAGGGTCCCGAGCGCTACAATCCGCGCCGCTTCCCGGATCGCGCAATTCAGCGCCGCAACACGATCATCGGCTTGATGCGCAAGGAAGGCGTGGTCAACAATGCCGATGCGCGCCTCGCGCAGGCGTACCCGCTGCAGCTCGCGCGCAAGGCCGAGTCGGGTGAGCTCGCTCCGTACTTCGTCGAGTTCGTGCGTCGCCAGCTCGAGCAGCAGTTCGGCGACAAGATCTACACGGACGGCCTGAAGGTCTACACGACGCTCGACATCGAGATGCAGCAGGCGGCCGAGCGCAATCTCGAGCGGCAGATCAAGGCGATCGAGGGCGGCAAGTACGGGCCCTTCAAGCACACCACGATGGAGGAGTACGAGGCGCGAAACGCAAACGGCGATAACGAGGGGAACGCGGTTCCGAACTCGCCGTATCTGCAGGGCGCCGTCGTCTCGATGGATCCGCGAAATGGTGCGATTCGCGCGCTGATCGGCGGCCGCGACTTCGACGACTCGAAGTTCGACCGCGCGACGCAGGCGCTGCGTCAGCCCGGCTCCACGTTCAAGCCCATCGTCTACTCGGACGCGATTCACAACGGACGCTCGCCGTCGTACATCCTCGAACGACTCCGCCCTCACCGTGCCGCAGGTGAATGGGCAGGAGTGGACGCCGCAGAACTACGATCTAAAGTTCATGGGGAACATCCCGCTGCGTGTGGCGCTCTACCTCTCGCGCAATCTCGCCGCGATTCGCCTCGGCATGGAGCTCGGCGAGCAGAGCGTGATCGACGAAGCGCGCAAGTTCGGCATCACCACACCGATCCCGCCGTATCCCTCGATCCACATCGGCTCAGCAGACGTGTACCCGATCGAGATGGTGGCCGCGTACTCCGCGTTCGCCACGCTAGGCGTGCGCGCGGTGCCCACGGCTGTCTTGAAAGTTGAGAATGCGAAGGGGGAGACGATCTGGGATTCGAATCCCGCGCGCTTCGAGGTGATGAACCGCGAAGAGGCATGGCTCATGGTCGACATGATGAAGGACGTCGTGCGCCGGGGCAGTGCCGCGAGCGTGTGGGCGTCCGGCTTCCACATCCCCGCCGCCGGAAAGACAGGGACGACGAACGACGGCACGGACGTCTGGTTCATTGGCTACACGCCGGATCTCGTGACGGGCATCTGGATGGGCTTCGACCGGCCACAGAAGATCCAGTCGAACGCGCAGGGCGGGCGGCTCGTCGCGCCGGCGTGGACGTCGTACATGTCCGAGATCTATCAGCGACGTCCGGCGCCGCCTGACTGGCCGCGTCCGGACGGGCTGGTGGTGCGCGAAGTCGATCGCGTGACGGGCCTGCTCCGCAGCCCCTTTTGTCCCGACTCGGATGTCGTGAACGAGTTCTACATCGAAGGCACGGAGCCCATTCAGCAGTGCGCCGGTCAGTTCGGCGCCGCGCCCGATAGCGCGCGCGCACCAGCAGCGTCAACGGTGCCGTTCGGTCAGCCGGGAGAGGTGGTGAACACCGTGCGCCCCCGCGCAGTGCCCGTTCCGCGGCCCGCAACGCCCGCGCGCGACACGACTCCGGCCACCCACTTCGATCCTTTCCATCCGGGCAAGCCGTGACGAGCTGGAGCCCGATCGACTGCCACGCGCACACCACGATGTCGGATGGCGCGCTTTCGATCGAGGAGCTCATCGAAGCCGTGCGCGCGCGTGGCGTGCGCCCCAGCATCGCCGATCATCTCTCCACCAATGTATCGCTCTCGGTAAAAACCATCGAGGGTGTGCGCGAGTATCTCGACGCCCTCGAGTCGTTCGAATGTCGCGCGAGGCGGCGAGTTCTGCTGGCACGATTCGCTCTGGCGTGAGCTCCCCGACGATCTCGCCGCGCGCTTCACGCATCGTCTCGGCTCCCTGCATGCCGCGCACATTCCCGGCGCGCACTCGCCCGTTTCAATGTTCTCGCGTGATCTCCCCGACGAGCTCACGCCCGCGGTGTACATGGCGCATCATCTCGACAATCTGGAGCGGCTCGCGGCCGAGATGCCGGTAGACATCCTCTCGCATCCGACGCTCATCCCGCTGCCGTTCCGCAATCGCCCTGTGGATGAGCTGTGGAGCGAGGAGATCGAGGAGAGGCTGGTGAATGCGCTCTTTCGCGCGGAGATCGCCTTCGAGATCTCCAATCGCTACCGCCCGCACGAGCGTCTCGTGCAGCGCGCGCACGATCGCGGCGTGCGCCTCTCGCTGGGCTCGGACGGGCACACGCGCGCGCAGGTGGGCGACCTCGAGTTCCCGCTCGAGATGGCGCGCCGCGTGGGCGCGGACGAGAGCTCGCTCTTCGATCCGTACGTGCACGGGACCCGCGCCGCGCGGTGATCCGCTACCACGCCCGGTGGGTTGTTCCCGATCTCGTCGCCACCGATTCGCGATGGGACGGTGGTCGGAGCTCGGCGGACGCATCGTCTATGTCAGGACCCCGCGCGAATGCACCCGAGGGCAATGATCGTGAGCTCGGCGACTGCGCGCTCCTCCCGGGCCTCGTGAACGCGCACACGCATCTCGAGCTCACCGTGTTTCGCGGACTGCTCGAGGATCTGTCCTTCCGTGAATGGATCGTGCGGTTGCAGGGCGCCAAGGTCGCGGTGATGACAACGGAGCGCTTCCTGGATTCCGCGCGCTGGGGAATCGTCGAAGGTGTGCGCGCCGGGATCACGACGTTCGCCGACACGTGCGACTCCGGCGTGGTAATCGAGGCGATGCGCGAGCGAGGCGTGCGCGGCATCATGTACCAGGAGGTGTTCTCGCCGTCCTCCGATCCCGCAGCGGTTCGCGACGCGGCCGCGCGGCTCGCCGAGAAGCTCGCGAAGCACGACGCGCTCGAGACGGAGCTGCAGCAGGTGGGCGTGTCGCCGCACGCGCCGTACACCGTCTCCGATCCGCTATTCGCGCTCGTTGCGCGGTCTGGACGCCGGATCGCGGTGCACATTGCCGAGAGCGAGGCGGAGCACCGCTTCGTGTGCGAGGGTGAAGGCGCATTTGCCGACGCTCTGCGCGCGCGCGGCTTCGCCGTTGCGCCGCGCGCCTCATCGCCGATCGCGCTCCTCGCCAAGCTTGGCGTGCTCGACGCGCATCCGCTGCTCATCCACTGCGTACGCGTGAGCCACAAGGACATTTCGGCGATCGCCGCGAGCGGGAGCAGCGTGGCGCACTGTCCCGTCTCGAATGCGAAGCTCGGCCACGGTGTCGCACCGCTGCTCGACATGCTCGCCGCGGGAATCTCAGTAGGACTGGGCTCGGACTCGATGGCCGCGAACAACCGCATGCATCTGCTCGAGGAGGCGCGTGCCGCGGTGCTCGCGCAGCGCATCCGCACCGCGAACTTCGATGCGCCCTCCGCGCGCGCGGCGCTCGAGCTCGCGACGCTCGGCGGCGCGCGCGCGCTCGAACTCGCCGATCGCGTCGGCTCGCTCGAGGTCGGGAAGGAAGCAGATCTCGCCGCATTCGATCTCGGCGCGCTTGCCGGCACCGCGGACGCGGATCCAGCAGCGGCGCTCGTGTTCGCATTGGGGGCGGAGCCCGCGAAATTCGTCGCGGTCGCGGGCACAGTGAAGGTCTGGAACTGGGAGCTGCTGAACGAGGATCCCGCACTGCACGAGCGCGTCGCGGAAACCGCTGCGGCGTTGCGCCTCTGGGTCCAGCGCGAACACCCGTCCGCATAGCAGCCAACACGCTCGCGGCGCTCTGGCGCGCCTTCCGCACATCCCGTTATTTTGCGGCCACACCCCTCAGTCCGACGCTCCAGGGAAATCATGGCCGAAGTCACGTCCGGGCGCACGACGAAAATTTGGCGCGACGGTCAGTTCGTCGCGTGGGACGATGCGACCATCCACGTGATGAGTCACGCCGTCCACTACGCCTCGAGCGTCTTCGAGGGCATCCGCTGCTACGAGACGCCCGCAGGGCCCGCCGTGTTTCGCGTTGCCGATCACATGCGCCGGCTGAAGGACTCGTGCCGCATCTACCGGATGCCGCTCAAGCACGACGTGGACACGCTCATGCAGGCCGCCATCGACACGGTCTCGGCCAACGAGCTGCGTCACTGTTATCTGCGTCCGATCGTCGTTCGAACAGGGGAGCAGATGGGCGTCTACGCCGCGGACATTCCGGTCGAGACGTTCATCATTGCGTGGAACTGGGGGCGCTATCTCGGTGAGGACGCGCTCAAGCTCGGCGTCGACGTGTGCGTGTCGAGCTGGCGTCGAGCGGCGCCCGACACGATTCCGGGGCTCGCGAAGGCGAGCGGCAACTACCTGGGCTCGCAGCTCACGAAGATGGAAGCGCGACTTGACCGGTACGCCGAAGGGATCATGCTGGACAACGCGGGGCACGTGTCCGAGGGCAGCGGCGAGAATCTATTCCTCGTGCGCGACGGAGTCATTTACACGGCCACGCTCGGCGCCAGCATTCTGAACGGGATCACTCGCGACTCGGTGATGGTCATCGCGCGCGATCTGGGGTATGAAGTACGAGAGACCACGATCCCGCGCGAGATGCTGTACATCGCGGACGAGGTGTTCTTCTCGGGCACCGCTGCGGAAATCTCGCCGATTCGTTCGGTCGATCGGATTCAGGTGGGAGAAGGGAAGCCGGGACCGGTCACGCTCGCGATCCAGGAGCAGTACCTGGGTATCTGCAAGGGCGAGATCGAGGACCGATTCGGCTGGCTCACTATGGTGAACGACACAGTGTCGATTGCATGAGGTCATGCTCCCGCACTGATTGATCAGGCGGGAGTTTTTTCAAACCGGCCGCGGAGGTAATTGTGGTCGTTGGTTGTCTTGCGTTGAATGCTTCGTTCGAGCCGCTGACCATGGTTCCCATGCGTCGGGCGCTCCGCCTCGTGCTCGACGGCAAGGCGGAGATCGTGGAGAGCGATCCGGATCGCCTCGTGCGCTCCGAGCGGCTCACGCTGCCGCGCCCCGCGGTCATCCGGCTGACGAAGTTCATTCACGTGCCGCGCCGGTTCCGTCGCCAGGTGACGAACACCTTCCTGTTCGCGCGCGACCGCTACCGCTGCCAGTACTGCGGCCGCACGCAGGCGGAGCTCAAGCCGCGCGAGTCGCTCACGCGCGATCACCTCATTCCGCTCTCGCGCGGCGGCACGAACGAGTGGACGAACGTCGTCACCGCGTGCTCGCCGTGCAACACGCGCAAGGGGAACCGCATGCCCGAGGAGATCGGCATGCACCCGCTCACGCATCCGGTCGAGCCGCACTTCGTGCACCTGAGCTGGGCGGTGCGCCGACTCACGCCGGCGCAGGCGAAGTACATCGAGCTGTTCTACGGCGACGAGACGCTGCACCAGCTCGAGCACATCGAGCGCGCGGGGCATCGCCCGCTCGCGCTCGGCATCCGCGAGCGCGAGTAAGCGCCTCTCCTCAGCGCGGCCGGAACACCTTCGAGCGCGCCTCGAAGTGCTTGTCCTGGCCGCCGAGGAGCTTCGTGATGAACGTCTTCGCACCTTGTCCCAGCGCGGTGCCGGGATTTTTCTCTCCTTTCACTGCGGGGCCGAGGTCGCCCTTCAACCAGCGCTCGACTTCGTCCAAATCGCTCACTGAGAGCATCTGTACGTCGAGCACGAGATTGTAGTAGTACTTGTCGTGCCCCTCGGGTGCGACGAACGCCGGCTGCGACGGATGCGACAGGAGCTCCTCGATCGGATCCAGGCTATCGAAGCTCCCGAGCGCAGTGATCCGATCGCCCTCGATGCGCGTGGCCGTGTAGCGGCGCTTGAGCGGATTGTAGCGCACGATCACATCCCACTCCGTCTGACGCTTCAGGTCATCGAAGAAACCGGAAGCGCCCCACAGCTCGAGGCGATAGTGCAAGCGCGCCGGGAAGCCGCTGTGCAGCATCTCGCGGATGTCGTGGTCGGCAAAAATGCGCATGCTCCGCACGAGCGGCGCGCCGCGTTGGCCGCCGTCGGCGGTCGCGAGGCTCACCTCCACGCGCGATGGTCCCTGCGCGGCCACTCGTGAGAGCGGCAGCAGCACAAGGGCTGCGGCGAGTGATGCGCGGAGAAGGATTCGCACGCTAGAAGCGATGCCTCAGGCGCACGAGCAGATTCACCGGATTGCGCCAGTCGGTGAGCGACTTCGCGAGGTACACGCCCACGTAGTGCAGATCGACTCCAACGCCGGCGTCGTACTTGAACGTGTCGAGCGACGGAATCGTGAGCGACGGATACCGGAACTCCCCCTGGCGCGGGCCCGCGATCCATCCACGTCCGCCGTCCGCGAATGCGACGAACGCGACATCGCGATCGATGCGATAGCGCGTCGCTCCATCCGCATCGCGATTGCCGAAGAGCCGGACACGCGAGTCGTGGCGGTACTCGACCTGGCCGAGCAGCATGCGGTCGCACTGCGCGGGCAGACCAGGAATTGGATTGCGCCCGCTGTTGCACGACAGCAC
Organism: uncultured Gemmatimonadaceae bacterium; assembly: GCA_963792685.1. Classification (GTDB taxonomy): domain Bacteria; phylum Gemmatimonadota; class Gemmatimonadetes; order Gemmatimonadales; family Gemmatimonadaceae; genus FEN-1250. The sequence continues at coordinate 1,858,992 of CAWBWW010000001.1, forward strand.
GTCGGGTCCGTGGAACGGCGCTCTGAAGTCGTAACCCGGCAGCGTACCCGCGCCGCCAAGTGCGAAGCGGCCTTGCAGTGGAAGCGCATCGTCACCGAAGCCGGCACCCAACACGAGACGGAAGTTGAGCTGAGCCTGCGGTGAGATTCGATTGTAACGAGTGAAGTCCGCCAGTAGCCTCGTGTACCGCACGCGTACCGCCGTGTCGAGCGGATTCTCGTGCTGGCGGAAGCTCGCGGGCCCCGGCACCAGGTGATCGGTGCCGCCCGATTCGAGCGACGCATTGATCAGCCAGCCGGTCCACGGATCACCGACGTTGTTTCGCGTGTCGAAACGGAAGTGCGCCTCGCCGATCCAGAGCCGCCCGATCATCGAGCGTTGGATTCGGCCGCCAGTTCGAGCCGTTGCGCAGAAGCGTGAACGGATCGCGCGTCTCGCGCGGCTCCCATCGCTCGTTTCGCACGCCTAGCTCGAGTGACAGCTTGCGACCCGCGGAGGCCGTTACCCACGCGTGCCCGCCCTTCGTGTTGTAGTAGTCGCGGTAATCGCGGTGCAGGAAGAAGCTCGCGAGCGACACCTCGCCGTCCTTCAGCTGCCACGAATCCGTTGGGCGCACAATATCGTAGCCCTCGATGCCGAAGCGCAGGTTGCGCGCGCCGCCCACCGCGAGCTCGCTGCTCGCATGCCAGCCAAGGTTTTCTCCCTTCCATGCGAAGTGATCGGCAGAGCGATAGATGCCGAGCGCCGAGAGACGCAGCGTGCCGATCCCGATGGTGCGCCGGATCGCGGGACCGCCAATGATCGGCAGCCCCTCCACGCGGTTGTACGGGCCTCCCACGAGCACGAATCCGTTGTGAGGCCTGACGTGCCGGTGCAGCCAGTGCTTGAACCAGCTCGCATCGGCGATTTCGGCGCCCTCGGGTGACTCCGCGATGATGAGGTCACCCGATTGGTGAAAGCGCAGCGCGTCGCGATGCACCTGCACGTCGCCGCTCACCGTCGTGCTGTCCACGCCCATCGCGGTTCCGCCGGTGACGATCAGATCGCTGTCGATGTGCCCGCCGGGCACGATCGTTACCGAGCCGTTCACGACCACGACGCTGCCGTGCACCTTCCCCGCGATCGTGAGCGGCCCCCACAACACGGCGACGTTGCCCGCAACCGAGTCGCCGGCGGCGATCGTTGTTGGCCCCGTATTCCGAATAGCTGCGACGGCGTTGAACAGGTACGCGATCTCCGCGGCGTCGTCGTACGACAGGGAATCGGACACGGTATCGCGTGCCGGAGTCGAGTCTCGCGCCTGCGCCCGCGCGCGGGATACCAGCGACGCTCCCGCGAGCAGCGCCGCCGCCACGATCCACGCGCACCGCCGCGCGCGCATCACGTGCCCGTTCCACTCGATCGAGAGCCGCCGCATGCGCCGGTAGAGATTCGGCCGATCCGTGCGCAGCCGGCGCGCCGCCTCGGCGACGTTGCCGTTCGCCGCCGTCGAGCGCGTGCGATGATCAGCACCCGCTCGTAGTCGTCGAGCGCGTCGCCGAGTGGCTTGTCGGTGTCCACGGGCAGCGAGGCGCTCGTGCGCGGGCGCGTGCGATCGAGCGCGAGCACCGCGCCCACATCCGTGGCGGTGACGTTCCGCGCCCGCGTGCAGGATGCCGAGCCGCTCGACGATGTTCGCGAGCTCGCGCACGTTGCCGGGCCAGCGATAGCGGCGCATCAGCTCGAGCGCGCCCGGTGTCCACCGCGGCGCGGGATAGCCGCGCGCGCGTCCAAGCGCCGAGAAGTGCAGCACGAGCGCATCGATGTCGTCGGCGCGATCGCGCAGCGGCGGCAGCTGCATTGGGATCACGTTGAGGCGGAAGTACAGATCCTCGCGAAAGGTCCCGTCAGCGACGTTCTTCTCGAGATCCTTGTTCGTGGCCGCGACGATGCGGACGTTCACCGGGATCGGCTTGCCGCCGCCCACGCGCTCGATCTCCTTCGCCTCGATCGCGCGCAGCAGCTTCGCCTGCGCCTCGGCCCCGAGGTCGCCCACTTCGTCCATGAACAGCGTGCCCTGATCGGCGAGCTCGAAGCGTCCGATGCGCCGGTCCGTCGCGCCCGGTGAAGGCACCGCGCTCGTGTCCGAACATCTCGCTCTCGACGAGATCGCGCGGGATGGCGGCGCAGTTCACGCGCACGAACGGTTTGTCGCGCCGCGGGCTCCCGTAGTGAATCGCGGCGGCGACGAGCTCCTTTCCCGTACCCGACTCGCCCATGACCAGCACGCGCGCCTCGCTCGGCGCGATCCGCGCGATCATCTCGCGCACGCGCTCCATGGCCGCGCTCGAGCCGACCATCTCACCCGTGAGCCCGAACTCCTCGCGCAGCGTCTGCGCCTCGCGGCGCGCCTGCCGCAGCTCGAGCGCGGAGCGGATGGTGAGAAGCATCGCACTCGTGCGTGAGCGGCTTCTCCAGAAAGTGGAACGCGCCGAGCTTGGTCGCGCGCACCGCGTCGCTGAGCTCCGCGCGCCCGCTCATCATCACGACCGGGAGCGATGGGAAGCGCTCGCGCAGTTGGCTGAGCGCCGCCATGCCGTCGAGCTCGCCGGGCATCATGAGATCGAGCAGCACGGCATCCGGCTCGCGCTCGGAGGCCGCGCGCACGCCCGCCGCGCCGTTGGCTGCGTCGCGCACGCTGAAGCCTTCGCCGCTCAGGATCGCGCCGACCATGCGCCGGATGTTCGGCTCGTCGTCGACGACGAGAATCTCAGGCATTGGTCATGGCTGCCTCGGCGGGAGCGCCTGCGGCTGCGGACGCTCGCTCAGCAGCTTCGTGGTGAATCGCTGTCCCTCGGAGATGCGCTCGACTTCGACGGCGATCGAATCGATGGCGGTCTCCATTCGCTCGAGTCGCCCCATGAGCTCCGGGGGAATCTTGGGCTGCAGCGCTTCGCGATCGATTCGGCGCGCGAATGCGCGCGCGATCGGCCAGCCGATCGCGGTCACACCCATCACGATGAAAAGAACGATCGGTATCAGCTCGCCAGGTATCGGTGGCATCAGTCCTCCTGTGTTGCGGTTTGAGTCGCGCTCCCATCGACAGGAAGCGCCATCACGATCTCCGTCCCTTCGCCTTCCGTGCTGCTCGCCTCCACCAGCCCGTGATGCGCGAGCACCGTCTGCCGCACTATCGCGAGCCCAAGCCCGGTTCCACCCGCCTTGCTCGTGACGTACGGATCCCAGATCGATTCGAGCCGCTCGCGCGGGATGCCCGCGCCCGTGTCGCGCACGCGCAGCTCGATCATCGCGCGTCCCTCGCGCCACCGACGGGACACGAGCACCGTCACGGTTCCGCCATCCGGACACGCCTCGGTGGCATTGATCACGACGTTGGTCAACGCGCGGGACAGCGCATCGTGAAAGCCGCGCACGAGTGGCAGCCCGTCCTCCGCCTCGACATTCACCGTGACGCGGTCGGAGCTGAGCGAGTGCGCCACGGCGCGCGCCAGCTCCACGAGATCCACATCCGCCGCCGTTCCCTCCGGGAGGGTCCCGAACTGTGCGAAGCTCCGCGCCATGAGCTCGAGCCTTCGCGACTCCGTCTCCAGCACTTCGATGTACTCGGTGAGCAGCGGGTTGCCGCCGCTTGCGCGGCGCAGGCTCGTGACGGCGAGTCGAATCGGCGTGAGCGGATTCTTGAGCTCGTGCGCCACGCGACGAGCGGTTTCGCGGAACGCCTCCAGCCGCTCCGCCTCGAGCTCGCGCTCACGTGCTGCCGCCAGCGCGCTGGCCATCTTCCGCATGCGCCGGCGCAGCGTCTCGAACTCGGGCGCGCCCCGCCGGGGTGGCCCCTCGGGCAGCGGACGCCCGCGCGCGATCAACTCCGTCCACTCGACCACCTCGCTCAGCGGCCGGCTGAGCTGGCGGCTGAGATGTCCCGCGGTGCGCGATGCGATGATCGCCAGCAGGATGATCCCGAGCGCCGCGACCGCCACCGCGATCACCACCACCCGCGAGATCAGGTAGCCCACGCGCGACGCCTGCTCCAGCGAGTTGGAGAGCACCTGCTCGTGCTCGGCGACCGCCGCCTCCTGCTGCGGCGTCAGTCCGGAGGCGCGCGCGGCCGCGATCGCCTTGCGACCCGTATTGGCGGCGTGCTCCCAGGGCGCCCGCCCGCTCAGAACGGGGAGCGCGTTTCGTACGAGCTCCGCACCGCCCAGCAACAGGGCGCTCGCCGGAATCAGTGCGAAGAGCACGAGAGAGAGGAGCACGCGCGCCCGGAAGCTGAGCCGCTTCACCGTGTCATGTACGGGTGGGTTCGGAGAGGTGTTTCATCGTGCGACACTCAGAAGGTAGCCATCCGGCCGAACCGAGTGTAGGGCTCGCCCTCCCTCGCGTGCTCAACTCGTTGTAGATTACGGGATTGTATGCTCGTGGGTCGCCCTTGATGTCGGATGCCTGGACGCTTGACTGCGTCCTAGCCGCGCGTACCGGAGACTCTCCGGATCGAACGGCGTTGGTGGCGAACGGTCGTGCGCTCACGTACGCACAGGTGAGCACCAAGGCAGCGGCTCTGGCCGCTGCACTGCGGGAGCTGGGAATCGGCGCTGGCGATCGCATCGCGATCGTGATGCCGAATTGGTCTGAGTGGGTGGTGACACTCGCGGCCGCATCGAAACTCGGTGCCACGGTCGTACCGGTGAACCCTCGGCTCAGCTACCACGAGCTGAAGTACCAGCTCCGGCATGCGGAAGTCTCTGCGGTCGTCGCTCTCGAGCGGCACCACGGCGTCGACTATCTGCAGATGTTCGAGGACATGCTCGCGGAGCTGCCGGACTTGCTGTACCTCATCACCGTTGGTGGCGAGGAGCTGTGGTACGACGACCGGATCTTTCAGTTCGAGGATCTGCTGTCGAGCGGGGCAGGGCGTGAGCTTCCGTCGTTGCAGGTCGGACGAACGATCGGATCTCGCGCTGATGTACACGTCGGGAACGATGGGCAAGCCGAAGGGCGTGCGTCTCTCGCATCGAGCGATCGTCGAGACCGCAGCGCACTCTGGTGAGCTCCTCGAGATGGAGCCGGCCGATCGCGTGCTCGCAATGGTGCCGTTCTTCACGCTGTTCGGACTGAGTGTGCTGATCGGAGCGCTCGCAGCTGGCGCAACCCTGGTGTTGCAGGACGAGTTCGACGCCACGGGTGCAATTGCGCTGCTGCAGCGAGAGCGGGTCACGGTGATGCACGGCGTGCCCACGATGTACTCGCTGATCATGCGCTCGCCGGACTTCGATCCGGCGCGTTTTCCATCGCTGCGCACCGGCGTCGTTGCTGGTGGAGCGGTGTCGGAAGAGTTGGTCAGGCGCATTCGGCGCTGGTGCAACGTGCAGCTCGCGTACGGGCTCACGGAAACCGGCCCGACGATGACGATGACACGCTTCACCGATCCGGCGGACAAGCGACTCACTACGGTGGGGCGCGCGATTCCCGGCGTCGAGATCAAGGCGGTGGACATCGTCACCGGTGCGCTGCATGGGCCCGAAGCGGTCGGCGAGCTTGCCGTCCGCGGGCCAAACGTGATGCAAGGTTATGTTCGCATGCCGACGGAGACCGCCCGGTCGTTCTCCCCGGAAGGCTTCTTCCTCACCGGTGATCTTGGGATCATTGATGAGGAAGGCTACGTGCGAATCGTGGGACGCCGCAGGGAGACGATCGTGCGCGGAGGATTTCGTATCTATCCGCGTGAAGTCGAGGATCAGCTCCGTGCGCATCCCGCTGTGGACGACGTCTGCGTGATCGGTATCCCCCACGACATTCTGGGAGAGCTGGTCTGCGCGTGCGTCGTTCCCGTGGAAGGAGCGGTCATCACTGGAGGCGAGCTGAAAGCGTTCGCCCGCGACACGGTGGCCGAGTACAAATTCCCTGATCTCGTTCGCTTTTTCGATGCCTTCCCGATGACCGGGAGCGGAAAGGTGCGGCGACGAGAGCTCGAGCGCATGGTCGCGCTCGATCACACAGCAATGAGCTCCTCGATGTGAGCTCGCACACCCGATAGGAAGTCATGACCCCGAGAAACAACCGTCCCCTCACATCGCCTCGCCCGGCCGCCGTCCCGATCCATCGCGGCCCGCAGGCAATGTCTCCGACGGCAGCAGCACCCTACACCGCGGCGCCGTTCCAGCACGCGCCCAACGCCGCACTGCTCATCGATTTCGACAACGTCACGATGGGCATCCGCTCCGACCTCGGCCACGAGCTCCGCTCGCTGCTCGGCTCCGAGCATCATCAAGGGCAAGGTCGCGGTGCAGCGCGCCTACGCGGACTGGCGCCGCTATCCGCAATACGTCGTGCCGCTCGCCGAATCGTCGATCGACATGATCATGGCGCCGGCGTACGGCTCGTCGAAGAAGAACGCCACCGACATCCGCCTCGCGATCGACGCAATGGAGCTCGTCTTCAATCGCCCCGAGATCGGCACCTACATCCTGCTCAGCGGCGACTCGGACTTCTCGAGTCTCGTGATGAAGCTCAAGGAGTACGGCAAGTACGTGATCGGCGTCGGCATTCGCGAATCGTCGAGCGATCTGCTCGTGCAGAACTGCGACGAGTACTACAGCTACAACGCGCTCGCCGGCCTCGTGAACACGAGCGAAGAAGAGAACGTCAAGCGCGATCCGTGGGAGCTCGTCGTCGAAGCGGCAGCGCGCATGAAGCGCAACGGCGACGTCATGCGCTCCGATCGCCTCAAGCAGGTGATGCAGGAGATCGACTCGACGTTCGACGAGAAGGACCTCGGCATGGCGAAGTTCTCGCGCTTCGCGCAGGAAGCTGCGCAGCGCGGACTCATTCGCGTGACGAAGCTCGAGAACGGCCAGATGGAAGTCGACATCGCGGGCGACGGCAAAGTCGCCGCGAAGGCTCCGGCATCCACCGAAGCTGCGCCACGACCGACGGTGGAGCGCGGTCGCAGAGGCAGCGGACGACAGCGCGCGTCGTGGTCGTCGCGGTCGCGGCGGACGCGGACGTGGCCGCGAGCGCGAGCCGCGTGTCGAGAGCGCGCCGGCAGCAGAGGCAGCCGCCAGCAATGGCGCCGCGCATTTTTCGCCTGCGCTCGAGACGCCGGTCGTTGCGCCACCCGCGGCACGCGAGCCGGAGATGGTCGGCGAGCGGCTCACGCGGGATGAGGCACTCTCGCTCCTCAAGCGTGCGGTGTCCGAGCTCACGACGAGCGAGGATATCGCTGTGCCCGCGAGCGTCGTGCGTCGCAAGGCGCGCGAGCTGCTGGGCCGCGACAGTGAGACGCTCGACGAGCGCTTCTTCCTTCGCATTCTCCGCGACGCGCACGACGCCGATGTCATTGATCTTCGCAAGCGCGGCGACGACTACGAGGTCGCGCCCGCAGCGGCTGCGACGTCGGTGACCGAGCAGCTCGCTGCTGCGGCACCACCGGCGCAGGAGCCGAGTCAGTCCTCGCGGAGCGCGCAGAACGCCGCGTCGCTGCGCCGCGGCATCCGCTCGCGCGGTCGTGGCGGCGAGCTGCCACCCGAGCTTCTCTCGGTCGGCGTGATCGGCTCGTCGTCACCCATGGTTGCCGAGGTGGCTCCTGCGCCTCCGGCGCTCGTCCTCGAGCTGGAAGCTGAGCCCGAGCAGGAAGCTGCGGCTCCGGCAAAGCGCGGCCGCGCTCCGGCGAAGACGCCACGCGCCAAGAAGACGGCCGCTCCGGCGTCGTCGGAGAAGGCTGCTGCGAAGCCGAAGCGTCCACGCGCCAAGAAGACGGCGGCGGCCACGGAGGAGTAGCGATGCCCTCGCGCGTCGCGGCTGGTGCGCGACGCACGCGGGTGGGCGCGCCCCTCCCCGCGAAGTTCTACGATCGAGACACCGAGCAGGTCGCCCGCGACCTGCTCGGTGCTGTTTTACGGCACACCACGAGCGATGGTGTGATCAGCGGCCGCATCGTCGAGACCGAGGCGTACCTCGGTGAGCACGATCTCGCGTGTCATGCGGCAGCAGGGCGCACCGAGCGCACAAAGTGGCTCTACGGCGCTCCTGGCACTGCCTACGTGTATTTCATCTACGGTGTGCACTGGTGCTTCAACGCCGTGACGCGCAGCGTCGGAGCGCCGAGCGCGGTGCTGGTGCGCGCGCTCGAGCCACTGGAGGGGGTGGAGCTCATGCGCGAACGTCGTGGCGTCGCGCACGATCGCGATCTCACGAACGGTCCTGGAAAGCTCTGCGCGGCGCTCGGTATCACCGGCGCGCTGAACGGGCTGCCGCTCCGCAACGGCCCAATTGAGATCCTGCGCGGCGAGCCCGTGGTCGAAGCGGATGTGCAGGTGACGGCGCGCATCGGGATCACGAAGTCCGCGGACTGGCCGCTGCGGTGGCTCGTGCGGGACAGTCCGTACGTGTCGAAGACGCCCAAGCGTCTGCGGCCTGCATGAAACGAGAACGGCGGCGCTCGAGGTGAGCGCCGCCGTTTCATGTCCAACATGGAGCCGCGCCGAGCTTACGGCGTCTTGTCGATCGAGCTGCCGACGTTGTAGCGAACACCCGCTTCGAGAATGTAGGTGGAGCGGCCGCTGAAGAAGAAGTTGGCGCGGGCCGGCATGTACGTCGCCTGGCCGAACACCGAGAAGCGGCGATACTGCGCCTGGAGTCCGCCCATCAGAATGAAGGCCACGCGATCACGCTCTTCATGCACCTGATTCGCGACGACGTCTTGCTGGTCGGGATCGGTGAACTGCGACTGATCGACCGTCGCGTGCTGAATGAGATTGAGCGAGAAGCCGGCGCCGCCGTATGGCCGCAGCGTGCCCCAGTTGATCGGGAAGGCGAGGAGCGCAGCGGTGTAGCGCCGCGAATCCTTCAGCGCGACGTTGTACTGCTGCCCGTTGCTGTCGAACACATAGCCGGTGGTGGTGAAGAACGCCTGCTCGGCGCTCACATAGAGCCCGGCCTTGTTGCGAGTGATGAGCCACTCGGCGCCGATGAGCGGTGCGGTGGTCGAGGTGTTGTTGCCGGTCGAGAAGTTCATGAGGCCCGCCTTGGCACCCCAGAACCACGCGTTCTCGAACAGGCGATTCGACTGGGCAGCGCTGACGACCGGCGTCAGAGCCACGAGGGCGAGCACGGAAGACATCCAACGGACCGTGCGCATGGTGTGACTCCTCATTCTTTGTTCGGGCAGGAGGGTCTAATTGCGAGTGGCGGAGGCGCCACCGGTGAGCAAGGCGTTGAACAGCATGCGGAACGTGCCATACGACTGACCACGGTGCTGCGGACGAAAGCCGAACATCACTACGTGCCCGCGTCCAACCGGTGCGGAGATTGCGGCGGCCTTGCCCGCGATCTGTGATGCTCCCTGCAGATATCCACTCAGCAGAATGTCTTCGCCCCTCGCGGGGTAACGTGCGATCACTCGTACTTGCGACGCGGCGGGCACATTGAACGTCACGGAGTTCGTGAAGTAGGCGGCAGCCGTATCGGGCATTCCGAACGCGACTGCGTTCGTCGTATCCACGAGCACTCGCAGGATCGAGCCCGGTGCGTACAGCGGCTCCGTGTTCTCTCCGGCTTCCGGGCCGCGCGATCGTGTTTCGTCTGTCAGGCGGCGAGGCACTACGATCCGCTTTACCGGGATGCCGAGCGACTCCGTCGCCAGCTCCAATGCGTGATCGAGCAGTACCAGTGTGCCGCCGTTCGTGACGAATTCCTTGATCGCTTCGATACCGGCCGTGCCGAGCCCACCGGCGTATTGAGGGGGAGAATCCTTCGCGGAATTCCCGTCTCGCATCTCCCGCAGGCTCATGTCGGGGACGAGCAGTACGTCGAAGTGGTCACGCAACTTGCCCGTTCTGGCGACCGAATCGGTCAATGAGACGTAAGGGAGATGGAATTGTTCGAGTACCCAGCGGCACCAGCCTTCATCCATGTTGCCGGTCCACGGGCGGTAGACGGCGATGCGGGGAAGCCGGGTGAGGGTGTATGAGCTCGACTTCGTGACCCTAGCGCCCGCGCTCACCGTAATTGGCTTCTTGCGGCCAAGTGCTGCGGCGACGGTCGAGTACTCCCCCGTATTTCGCGCGTCGACATTCGCCCGTTCGTTGAATTCTCTCACAAACGTCCATCCGCTGCGCATCCGCCCCGTCGGCATCTGTTGGAGCGGCCGCACGGTGACGCCCATTTGCAGTGGAAGCGTCCAACCGGTGACGTCGTATGGCTGCTCCGGTGGGCCGCCGGGCCACAGCAGGCGCTTGGGATAGTGTTGAACTTCCAGGAGATCCTTCGCGTGTGCGCGAAACGGCTGCGCCATGGGAACGATCCACGATGAGTCGGTCGTCGACACATCGATCCCGCCGAGGCTGAGCGCATTCATCATTTCGTTGGCCGCGGATCTATCGCGCTGCTGGAACGGGATCTCCCACGCCTTCACGCTGTCGCTCTCGCCCTGCGCGATCTCTCTCCGCCCGAGCGTGACGAAGTCGCGCACATACCGCTCACGCTCACTGCTCGCGAGATGCACCAGCGCCTCGCTCGCGATCAGCTCGTAGTCGACGATGTCGCGCAGTGTCCAGCGCCCCGCCTTCCATGGATTCGGGAAATTCACCGAGCGCTCGTACTTGGGCAGCCCGCGCTCGTGCCCCGTGAGCTCGGAGTCCGTCTGCACGATCGGGGTCGCGATCTTCACGCTTGCCGCCTCCGTGAGCAGCCCCATCATGTTGTGCCGCGCCGGCGTCGACCGCGCGCCGCCATGCCACCACATGTCGTACACGGCGTGATCCACGACTCCCGTCTTGCCACGCGACTCGAGCGCGCTCGACATCTCCGCGCCGATCAGCCCAATCCCGCGCACGATGAGCGGATCGATATTCGGATCAACCGGATCGAGAAACGGCGGCACGAACAGGCGAGAGCCCTCGGAACCCTGCTGGTGCACGTCGTAGAAGATCTCCGGCAGCCACTCCTTGTAAAGCGCGTGCGTGACGAGCTTCGTCTCCACCTGCGTCATCATGAACCAGTCACGGTTGTCGTCGTGCCCCGTGTACTTGTTGTAGATCCAGGGCATCTCGCCGCCCTCCCACTGCGTGCCGAGCTGCGAGCGATACCAGTCGACGATCATCTGCTCGCCGTCGGGATTCACACTCGGGATGAGAATCACCACGGCATTTCGGAGCTCCGCCTGCAGCGTGTCGTTCGTCGCGAGCCGGTACGCGAGCTCCATCACCATCTGCGAGCTCGCGATCTCATCCGAGTGGATGTTGCACTGAATGACGAGCACCGCGGGCTGACGCGCGTAGAGCTCGGACTCTTCCGCACTCTTCAGAATTCGCGGATCAGCCAGCTGGCGCTGTGCGGCGAAGATCGCCTCGCGCTTCCTCACGTTCTCCGGTGTCGAGACGATCGCCGCAATCAGCGGCTTCCCCATCGTCGATTTGCCGAGCGTCTCGATCGACACGGCTGGTGTCGCCGCCGCGAGCTTCGCGAAGTAGCCCGTGATCTGGCTCCAGTCCGCGAGCGTCCTGTCCGCGCCGACGCGATGACCGAGCACCGACTCCGGTGTCGGCACCACAGGGGCCTGTGCACGAACGCTCACGGCGGGAACGAATCCCGGCGCGAGCGCGAGAGCTGCAAACGATGCTATTGCGGACGTGCGACGAAGACGTGCGCGCTGCGACGACATGGGCGAATCTCCTCTGGGAATGACCGAAGGAGAATTCTCCGCACGTGCACCGCTCCCTGCTAAATGTCTCTCGTGATCGCTACTTCAGCAGTCCGATCGACTTGCCGACCTTCTTGAAGGTCTCCACGGCGAAATCGAGATCCGCCTTGCTGTGCGCCGCCGACACCTGGCAGCGAATGCGTGCATGTCCCTGCGGCACCACCGGAAATCCGAATCCCGTCACGAACACGCCCTCACGCAGCATCCGGTCGCTCATCTCGAGCGCGAGCGCCGTCTCACCGACGATGATGGGAACGATCGGCGTCTCTCCGGCGAGCGGAGCGAACCCCGCTTCGGTGATCGCCGCGCGGAAGTATTTCGCATTCTCGTGCAGCGTCTTCACGCGCTCGGGATGCTGCTCGATGAACTCCACCGCCGCCAGCGCGCTCGCTGCCACCGTGGGCGGCAGCGCGTTCGAGAAGAGCTGCGGGCGCGAGCGCTGCGTGAGATAGTCCGTGAGCGACGATGGTCCCGCCGTGTACCCGCCAGCGGCGCCGCCGAGGGCCTTGCCGAGCGTCGACGTGATCACGTCGACCTCGCCGAGCACGCCCCAATGCTCGGCCGTGCCGCGCCCTTTCTCACCGAGCACGCCGGTCGCGTGCGAGTCGTCCATCACGACGATCGCGTCGTGCGTGCGCGCGAGCTCGAGGATCTCCGGGAGCTTCGCAATGTCGCCTTCCATCGAGAAGATCCCATCCGTCCAGACGATGCGCCGCCGCGCGCTCTTCGCTCCCGCGAGCTTCTCGCGCAGGTCATCCATGTCCGAGTGCTTGTACACCGCGGTCGTGCACTTCGTGATCGCCTTTGCGAGCCGTATCGAGTCGATGATCGACGCATGGTTGAGCGCGTCCGAGATCACGAAGTCGCCTTCCTGCACGACCGTCGCGGTGAACCCCTCGTTCGCGTTCCAGGCCGAGACGTACGAGAGCGAAGATTCGGTGCCGCTGAAACGCGCGAGCGCCGCCTCGAGCGCGCAATGCACGGTGAAGGTGCCGCAGATGAAGCGCACACTTCCGGTGCCGGCACCGAACTGGTCGAGCCCCTTTCGCCCCGCCTCGACCACACTCGGCTCGTTGCTTAGGCCGAGGTAGTTGTTCGACGATAGAATGAGCACGTCGCCGCGCCCCTCCATCTTCACATGCGCGCCCTGCGGCGAATCGAGAAAATTCAGCGTCTTGTAGACGCGATCGCGCTTCAGCTCATCGAGCTGCGATCGCAGCTCTTTCGAGAAGTTCTCGTTCATCGGATCACGCGATTTCGAAGATGACTTTCCCTGCCGCGCCGGACTTGATCGCCGCGATCGCGTCGTCGGCGCGCTCGAGCGGAAAGCGATGGGTGATCACCGGCGTCGGATCGAACGCGCCCGAGCGAAGGAAACGCGTCATCTGATGCCAGGTGTCGTACATGCGCCGGCCGGTCACGCCGTAGACCGTGACCCCTTTGAACACGAGCTCCGTGGCGAAGTCGAACGTGATCGGCTTTGCGGGGACGCCGAGCATCTGCACGCGCCCGGCGGGGCGCACGAGTGCGAACGCCTGATGGATCGCGCTCGGCACGCCCGACATCTCGAGCACGACGTCGACGCCGAACTCGGTCACGCGCTTCACGATGGCCTCCACCTCGTTGGGATGCGCGACGTCGGTCGCGCCCATCTGCTTCGCGAGCGCGAGCCGTGTTTCGTTCACGTCGGAGCAGATCACGCGTGAGGCGCCGGCCGCGCGGCAGATCCCGGCGGCGAAGATCCCGATCGGACCGCACCCGGTGATGAGCACGGTCGCGCCGGGAATGTCCGCTGTGAGCGCGGTGTGAAAGGCGTTCCCCATGGGATCGTGGATCCCGCCGACCTCGTACGAGATATTGTCGTCGAGGTGCCAGACGTTCGTCGCGGGCATCGCAATGTACTCGGCGAAGCAGCCATCGCGATCGACGCCGATCACCTTGGTGTACGGGCACGCGTGCGCATTCCCGGTGCGGCACAGCATGCATCGCCCGTCGACAATGTGCCCCTCGGCCGTCACGCGATCTCCGACCTTCACATCGCTGACCATGGAGCCGACCTGGGCGACGTCGCCGGCGAACTCGTGGCCCACGGTGAACGGCGGTACGCATCGCCCGCGCGCCCAGTCGTCCCATTCATAAATGTGCACATCCGTGCCGCACACGCCGGCGCGCCGAACCTTGATGAGCACCTCGTTCTCGCGGATCGTCGGCACCGGAACATCGCGGAGCGTAAACCCAGGTCCCGCCGACTGCTTCACCAGCGCTTTCACCGACGCTCCTCTATGGATGGAAGGTGCCGACTCTGAGTCATTCGGGCCGATCCGAGATGCGGTGTGCGATGAGATCGTATCCAGCAAGGCGTAAGCTCACCGCGGAAGCGCGACCATTTCGCCCGCCCTTAAACGTCGCACGACGCTCCGTGCCCGCAAACATGAAAGTCGAATCAGAGACCGGCAGTAATCGCGTGCGATCGTCCGTCCCTTCCTCGTAGATGAGCAATCCAGCACTATCAGCGGTCACCTGGTAGACGATGGCGCGAGTGAGTCGATAGCGACCCTGATACATGCGCCGCTTCACGGCTCCCAGAGCTACCGGCGCCGGCGGCACTGGCTCGAATGACTCGTGCGAGGCGACGATGAGCCAACGACCGTCTCCGGTGCGAGCATAGACATCCGTTTTCCGAAGCGGCGCCGTCGTCACGCGCTGTCCATCCCAATTCTCGCTCTCGAGGATTCGGTAGTTCATCACGGCGGTGTTCCCGACCGGCATCAGGTACACGTCAGTGATCTGAAACTCGTTCTCGTATCCCGGAGAGCGCGGCGTGAAGCTCGCGATCTGCTGCGCCTTGGTCGAGACGCCGCCGTAGGGATCGCTGATGACGTACCCGTTGGCGACCAACTCCCTCCACGTGAGCGTGTCGCCCTCGTCGAATGCGTGAATGCGGCGATATGCGAGGGTCATGAGCTCCTGCTGCAACCCCTTCGTGGAGCTGTCGGAGCTCGCAGTAACAGGCTGCGCGGATGCGCTCGCAATGAGCAGGCACGAGCAGAGCACTTGGCGTACTAGGTGCACGAATCTCCCTGAGCGACGAGGCGTTGGTCCATCTGAGCGCGGGACAATGTACGGCGGGGCGCCACCGAGTTCCACGTGCCTGGTCCTAAAACGTCGTCGCTATCTGCCCGCCGTCCACCGGGATCGCTACGCCCGTCACGAAGCTCGCGCGCTGTGACGCGAGGAAAGTGACTACGGCAGCGAGCTCCGCCGGGTCGCCCGCGCGGCCCAGGGGGATGAGCTTCCGGCGGTCCCGCAGCATCTGGTCGATCGTACTGTGCTCACGCTGCGCTGCTCCCGCCGCGAGCGACATCGCGCGGTCCGTGTCGAAGTGGCCCGTGAGAATCGTGTTCACGAGCACATTGTCGTGCGCGCACTCCGTCGCCAGCGTCTTCGCAAAGCCCGCGAGCCCCGCGCGCGCAGTGTTCGACAGGATGAGCGACGCGATCGGCTGCTTCGCCGCCGTCGAGGTCAGGAAGATCACGCGTCCCCACTGCTGCTTGCGCATCCCCGGCACCAGCAGCTGCGCCAGTCGGATCGACGAGAGCAGATTGAGCTCGATCGCCGTCACGTACTGCTTGTACGTCGTCGATTCGAAGTTCGTCGATGGCGGGCCGCCGGCGTTCGCGACCAGAATGTCGATCGGTCCGAGCGTGGCCTTGGCCTCGTTGATCGCCGCCGCCGTTGCATCGCTGTCCGTAACGTCGGCCACGAGCGGGAGAATCCGCCGCTTCGACTCCGCTGAAAGCTCCGCGGCCACGCGCTTGAGCTCTTCTCCGCGGCGCGCGATCAGCGCAATGCTCACCCCTTCAGTCGCGAGCGCGCGTGCACAGGCGCGCCCGAGCCCGCTGGACGCCCCCGTGACGACCGCAACTTTTCCGTCGATCCCAAGATCCACTTAGTCGTCTCCGGCGACGAGCTCGCGCTCGTGACTATCGCTCGCCGCGGCCCGTTCCGTTCTGGTGTCCGCACCGAAACGTCGGCCATTGCGCGTCACAGGCTCGATGTGCACGGCGCACACCTTGAACTCGGGAATTTTCGCGTACGGATCCAGCGCCGGATTCGTCAACAGATTCGCCGCCGCCTCACGATAGTGCATCGGGATGAAGATCTGCTTCCGCGCGACGCGGCTCGAGATGCGCGCCGCGATCTCGATCGACGAGCGGCGCGATGTGATACGCACCGGATCACCATCTTCGACCCCGAGCTCCGCCGCATCCGCCGGACTGATCTCCACTGTCGGTGTCGGCTCGCGCGCGTCCAGCCCGGTCGCGCGTCTCGTCATCGTTCCCGTGTGCCAGTGGTACATCTGGCGTCCCGTATTCATGAAGAACGGATACTCCTCGTCCGGCAGCTCGGCCGGCGGCAGGAACTCGACGCCCACGAGCGTCGCCTTTCCATCCACGGTGGGGAAGTGGTTCGCGAACAGGTAGTCCGTGCCCGGGTGATGATCATCTTCCACCGGATACTGCAGCCCACTCCCTTCCAGCCGCGCGTGCGACACGCCGCGCCACGACGGCGTCACGCGCGCGATCTCGTCCATGACCTCCGCCGAATCCGTGAACGGCGTCGGAAGCCCGAGTCGATTCGACAGTTCCACCAGGATTTCGAAATCGCCGCGCGCGATCCCCGGCGGATCGATCGCCTTGTGCATGAGCTGAATGCGACGCTCGGTGTTCACCACCGTTCCCGTCTTCTCCGCGAACGACGCGCCTGGAAGTACGACGTCCGCGTAGCGCGCAGTCTCGGTGAGAAAGAGGTCCTGCACCGCAACGAAGTCGAGGTTGTGGAACCACTCCTCGGCGTGCGCGATGTCGGGATCGGAAATGATGGGGTTCTCGCCCATCACGTAGAGCCCGCGCACCGGGCTCCCCTCCTTCACGATCTCGGTGACGCGGAGCCCCGCCACCAGCGAGAGCTTCTCCTCGGGCACGTGCCACTCGTCCGCGTACACCTTCCGCACCTTCGGATCCTGCACCGGCAGATAATCCGTGTAGTACATCGGGATCGCGCCGACGTCGCTCGCGCCCTGCACGTTGTTCTGTCCGCGGATCGGAATCATCGGCGCGCCCCAGCGTCCGATGTTCCCCGTTATGAGCAGCAGATTGAGCAGCGTCGTGACGATGTCGGTGCCCGTGTGGTGCTGCGTGAGCCCCATCGCCCAGAGCGTCGCGGAGCGAGGACCCTTCGCGTACAGCTCGGCCGCGCGACGGATCGTAGCCGCGGGCACGCCCGTGATCGTCTCCGCCATCTCCGGCGTGTACGGCAGGACGGCGTCGCGCAGCTCGTCAATGCCGTGCGTGCGCGACTCGATGAACTTCGTGTCCTCGAGCTTCGACGCGAAGATGTGGTTCGCCATCGCGTTGAGCAGCACGACGTCCGTCCCTGGCAGCATCTGGAGATGGATGTCCGCGCGCTGCGCCAGCTCGATCCGGCGCGGGTCGGCGACGATCAGCATCGCGCCGCGCTTCTGCGCCCGCTTGATCGCCGCACCGAACACCGGGTGCGACTCCGTGGTGTTCGCGCCGAGGATGAAGATCACGTCGCTCTCGGTCTCGACCTCGCGCATGGAGCCCGACGCCGCACTCGTGCTCATCGCGCGCTGCATCGCGCTCACGGACGACGAGTGGCAGAGCCGCGTGCAGTGGTCGATGTTGTTCGTGCCGATCGCGCCGCGGAGCAGCCGCTGCAGCAGGTAGTTCTCCTCGTTCGTGCACTTGGCTGACGAGAACACCGCGAGGCTGTCGGGCCCCTTCGTGTCGCGCAGCTTGAGCATCTGCGATGCAGCGAGATCGAGCGCCTCATCCCACGTCGCCTCGCGGAACGGCTCGTACCAGCTCGGCGGCGTGGCGACGCGATCGCGCGCGTCACCGAGAGGCTCGTTGAGCAGCGGCAGCTTCTGGAGTGGATTGAACTTCGGGCGGCGCTTGTGTGTCTGCGCCTCCTCCTCGACGATCATCCACGGACCATTGCGCCGTCCCCACTTCGCCATCTGCTCGGCAGCGGGCTCCCACGACCACTCATCATCACGCTTCACCCATCCCTTGCGGATGAGTGGCTTGGTCAGCCGGTCGCAATGCATGGCGAAGTCGAAGCCGAATCGCCCCTTCACGCACGTCGAGCCGATGTTGGGGGTCGTCTCCTCGATCCACGGGCTGCGCACGCGCTGAATGTCGTTGCCGCGCACCTCGAGATCGATCTGACAGCCGACGCCACAGTACGGGCACACGCTCCGCACTTCGCGCACCGGCTCGCGCAGCGACTCCGCGCGCATCTTGGCGAGCGGGATGATGTCGTGGATCGCGCCGGTGGGGCACACGCGCACACATTCGCCGCACCACGTGCATCCCGCATGATCCGGATTGCCATCCGCGCCGACAATGATCTCGGCATGCTCTCCGCGGTAGCCGGTCTCGAGCACGCCCACCACCTGGATGTCCTCGCACGCGCGCACACAGCGCGTGCACAGGATGCACGTCGACATGTCGTGCTGGATGAGCGGGTCGCCCTCTCGCTCGTCTCCCGTGCGCAGCCCGAGCGGCGAGCGTTTGTTGGTGGGCACATCGTAGCGGCGCACGTACTCCTCGAACTCATTGCGCGCGCCGCCCTCCGGGATCTCTTCCACCGGATACCGCTCGAGGAGCATGCCGAGCACTGCGCGGCGGTTCTCGACGGCGGCGTGCGACTCGGTGGTGACCTTCTGTCCGTCGGCTGCCTGCGTCGCACAGGATGCAACGAGTTTGGGCGTGCCTTCGACGGAGACGAGGCAGATGCGGCAATTACCGACGATCGGGAAGCTTCGGATACCAGCACAGCGTCGGCACCTCGAGACCCAGCGATCGGGCGGCCTCGAGAATGGTGGTGCCTTCCGGCACCGTGACTTCACGTCCGTCGATCGTAAGCGTAGGCATGTCGGTCGGTCGCTGAGTGACGTCGGATCGGGACACGCGCTCCCGCCACTATAATAACGGATGCGCGCTGAGCCCGCGACGCGCGCGAGGATTCCTCAGTTCGCCAGTCGGCGTGGCGAAGTGCAGTGCGATGTGGGTGATGGCGATTTATACACCAGAAACGTCGCATTGCATCGGGGAATCTCGTCAGCATCGAATGTCCGCTCGACTGGCACCAACGATTTGAAAACTGATTTATCAGCGCCAGTCATGCGCACTCCGCGTTCACACCTGCGTCGCACCATCGTCTGCGATCCACGATTTCGGATCAAAGTCGCACCCAATGCCGCATTCGCGACGCACATCACACGCTGCGACGAACTTTTCTTCAACGCATGCGCTATTGCGTGCGTTTTTTTACATTCCTATATTCGCGACTGAACGACAGGCGCCATGCGCCGAGGAGATGAGTGCCTCATTCGAGACGTGAGTTCCTGCAGATGTCTTCCGCCGCCGCTCTTGGCCTCGCGGCGTATCGTCTTCCCCCGCAGTACCGCATTGCCTCCCCGACATCTCCGCCGCTCAGCGATCCCACCTTCAAGGATCTCGCGATGCGCGCGCTCGATGCAGCAAAATCCGCGGGCGCCGAGTATGCGGACGTGCGCATCAGCCAGAATCGCAATCAGGCGATCCTGACGCGCGAGCATCGCGTGCAGTCGCTCAGCGACTCCGAAACCTTCGGCTTCGGCGTGCGCGTGCTCGTGAAGGGCGCATGGGGATTTGCCGCAAGTCGCGAGCTCGCGGCGGAGGAGATGGTGCGCGTCGCACGACAAGCCGTCGCGCAGGCGCAGGCGAATCGCGCCGCGCTCGAGCGGCCGGTTGTCCTCGCCCCCGTCACGCCCACGCCGAACGGTACGTGGCGCGGGCCCGCGGAGATCGATCCGTTCAATGTGCCGATCGAAGAGAAGGTCGCACTCCTCCTCGACGCGAATGCAGCCGCGCTCAAGGTCGCGGGCGCGAAGTTCGTGAACTCCGGAATGTTCTTCCTGCGCGAGGAGAAGACGCTCGCGACCAGCGACGGCACGTACGTCGTGCAGACGATCTATCGCTCGCAGCCGCAAATGACGGTCACGGCTGTTGCATCGGACTTCTCGGACTTCCAGTCGCGCCAATCGAACGACATCCAGCCAATGGGACGCGGCTACGAGCACGTGCGCGATGCGAAGCTCGTCGACAACGCAACGCGCTGGGCCACCGAGGCCGTGCAGAAGCTTGCCGCGAAGCCGGTCAATGTGGGCCGCTACGATCTCGTGCTGCACCCGACGCATCTCTGGCTCACGATCCATGAGTCGGTCGCGCATCCCACGGAGCTCGATCGCGCGATGGGCTACGAGGCGAACTACGCCGGCACCAGCTTCGTGTCGCCGCCGGAGAAGATGCTCGGGCAGCTCAAGTACGGCCCCGAGATCATGAACATTCAAGGCGATCGCTCGCAGCCCGGATCGCTCTCCGCGTGCGGCTGGGATGACGAGGGCGTTGCCCCCGAGACCTTCCCCATCATCAAGAAGGGAATCGTCGTCGACTACCAGACGACGCGTGAGCAGGCCCCCTGGCTCGACTGGTGGTACAAGAAGCAGGGGAAGACCACGCGGTCGCATGGCTGCTCGTATTCGCAGTCCTGGGAAGACATCCAGTTTCAGCGCATGCCGAACGTCTCACTGCTCCCAGGCGACAAGGAACAGTCGTTCGAGGATCTGATAGCGGCAACGGATCGCGGGATTGCCATAGTAGGCGAGGGCTCGTTCTCGATCGACCAGCAGCGCTACAACGCCCAGTTCGGCGGTCAGCTCTTCTATGAGATCAAGAGCGGCAAGATCGTCGGCATGCTCAAGGATGTCGCGTACCAAATGCGCACGCCCGACTTCTGGAACTCGATGGACATGATCGGTGGCAAGAAGAGCTATCAGATGGGCGGTGCGTTCAACGATGGAAAGGGACAGCCAAGTCAGTCGAACGCCGTGAGCCATGGCTGCGTGCCGTCGCGCTTCCGGAACATCAACGTGATCAACACCGGGAGGAAGGCGTGAGCCCCCGGTCATTGTTCGATCCGCCGGGCATTCTCTCAAAGGAGGATGCGCAGTCGCTCACGAAGCGCGTGCTCGCGATGTCCAAGGCCGAGCAGGCGCGCGTCTCGGTGGTTGGCGGCGCGCGCGGCAACACGCGGTACGCCGTGAACCAGGTCTCGAGCGGCGGCGACAACACGAACGTCACCGTCACGATCCGCAGCACCTTCGGCACACGAAGCGCGAGCACGACCACGAACAAGCTCGATGATGCATCGTTGCAGAGCGCGGTTGATCTCTCGGAGAAGCTCGCGCGGCTCGCTCCCGAGGATCCCGAATCGATGCCCGAGCTCGGCGCGCAGAGCTACGATGAATCGCCGGGGTGGAGCGCGGTGACGGCGGGGCTCGACCCCGCGGGGCGCGCTGCAGCGGTGCGCGCCGTGACGGAGCCTGCGCGCGCGGCGAAGCTGGCCGCCACCGGATATGTCGAGTCGGACGCGCAGGCGTTCGCGATTGCGACGAACAAGGGACTCTTCGCCTATGGGCGTCAGACGGCCGCCGGCGATGACCACCACCGTGCGCGCGCCGGATGGCAGCTCGAGCGGCTGGGCGGGCGCGTCGCACACCGATTGGTCGCGCATCGACGCCGAGGCGCTTGGCGCGCGCGCGATCGAGAAGGCGCGCGCATCGATGAATCCCGTCGCGATCGAGCCGGGACGCTACACGGTCGTGCTCGAGCCGACCGCCGTCGGCAATCTTATTCAACTCCTGGCGTTCGCGCTCAACGCACGGAATGCCGACGAAGGACGCAGCTTCTTCACGAAGCAGGGTGGCGGAAACAAAATCGGACTCAAGGTCGTAGATGAGCGCGTGACGCTGCTCTCGGATCCACTCGATCCTGACGCGGCGGCACTGCCGTTCACACCAGAAGGAATGCCGGCACGGAAGACGACGTGGATCGAGAACGGCGTCGTGCGCAACCTCGCGTACGATCGCTATTGGGCGCAGAAGCAGGGGAAGACGCCAACGCCGTTGATAGGATCACTGCGACTCAACGGCGGCACGTCCAGCATGGAGGAGATGATTGCATCGACACAGCGCGGGATTCTCGTCACCAGATTCTGGTACATCCGCCCGGTCGATCCTCGCACCGTCCTCTATACAGGGCTCACGCGCGATGGCACGTTCCTCATCGAAGACGGTAAGATCACGAAGGCCGTCAAGAATCTGCGCTACAATGAATCCCCCGTTTTCATGCTGAACAATCTGGATGCCATGGGACCATCGGTCCGCGTGAGTGCGAGTGAGGACGGCAGCCCGGGGTTCGCGATCGTCGTACCGCCGATCAAGGCGCACGACTTCAACTTCACCAGCCTGAGCGACGCCGTCTAATGACAGACCGAAGAGAATTCCTGAAGAAGAGCGCGCAGGTGGCCGCTGCCGTCGCTGCTGCCAACGCGTGGAAGGCGACAGGCGGTGTCGCGACCGCATTCGCCTCGACGTCCACCCCCGCGCTCGATGAGGTTCCCGATTCGACGATCAAGGAGCTGATGGCCGCGGCGCTCACCGCCGCGAAGTCAGCGGGCGCGGGCTACGCCGACGTGCGCATCGGGCGCCAGCGGCAGAATTTCGTCTTCACACGCGAACAGCAGATCACGAACGTCGTCGACACCGATTCCATGGGCTGCGGCGTGCGCGCGCTCGTGGACGGCACGTGGGGCTTCGCGGCGACGCGCACGCTCACCAATGATGGTGTCGCCGCCGCCGCGAAAGAGGCTGTCTCGATCGCCAAGGCGAATCGTGTCGCCCGCGACAGGCCCGTCGTGCTGGCCCCCGCGCCCGCGGCACAGGGCACATGGAAGAGCGCGTTCACGAAGGATCCGTGGGACGTCTCCGTTGAAGAGAAGGCCGCGCTGCTGCTCAAGGCGAACGCTGAAGCGCTCAAGGTGAAGGGTGTCAAATTCATCTTCAGCGGTCTCTTCTTCGTGAAGGAAGAGCGCAACTACGCCAACTCGGAAGGCTCGCTCACGCAGCAGACGGCGATTCGCTCGTGGCCGATCATGCAGATCACCGCGATCAACGCCGATCAGACCGACTATCCAGAATCGCACGAACGTCGCGCCGCCAATGGGACGCGGATGGGAGTACGTGGTCGAGCGCGATCTCGCCGGACACGCGCAGCAGTGGGGTGAGGAAGCCGTCGCGAAGCTCACGGCGAAGCCCGTGGATGTCGGCCGCTACGATCTCGTGCTCCACCCGTCGCACCTCTGGCTCACGATTCACGAGTCGGTCGCGCATCCCACGGAGCTCGATCGCGCAATGGGCTACGAGGCGAACTACGCCGGCACGAGCTTCGTGTCACCACCGGAAAAGATTCTCGGGCAGCTCAAGTATGGCCCCGAGATCATGAACATCCAGGGTGATCGCAGCCAGGTCGGATGCCTCGGCACCGTCGGCTGGGATGACGAGGGCGTGAAGCCCGAGCCGTTCCTCATCATCAAGAAGGGAATCGTCAATGACTACCAGACCACGCGCGAGCAGGCGGCGTGGCTCGACTGGTGGTACAAGAAGCAGGGGCGCGAGACGCGCTCGCACGGATGCTCGTACGCGCAGAATTGGGACAACGTTCAGTTCCAGCGCATGCCGAACGTGTCGCTGCTCCCTGGCGAGAAGGAGCAGTCGTTCGAGGACTCTGATCGCGGCAACCGATCGCGGGATCGCGATCATCGGCGACGGCTCGTTCTCGATCGACCAGCAGCGCTACAACGCGCAGTTCGGCGGACAGGTCTTCCACGAGATCAAGGGTGGCAAGATCGTCGGGCCGCTCAAGGACGTCGCGTACCAGATGCGCACGCCCGACTTCTGGAACTCGATGGACATGATCGGCGGGAAGAAGAGCTATGAGCTGGGCGGAAGCTTCTTCGATGGGAAAGGGCAGCCCGGACAAATCAACGCGGTCAGCCACGGCTCGGTCCCGGCGCGCTTCCGCAACATCAACGTCATCAATACCGGGAGAAAAGCGTGAGCCGCCCCAAGAGCCTTTTCTCGCCTGGAATGGCGCCGGCCGCGGGAATCGTTTCGCCCGACGATGCACAAGCGCTCTTCGCGCGTGTCGCCAAGCTGTCGAAGGCGGAAACCGTCGAGTTGCAGTTGAACAGCAACCACACCGGCAACACGCGCTTTGCGGCGAATCGAATGTCGACGTCGGGAAGCGTCACCGACATGCAGCTGGCCGTGCAGAGCTCATTCGGCGCGAAGCACGCGGTAGTCGTCACGAACGATCTCAGCGATGAGTCGCTCGCGCGCGCCGTGTCGGAGTCGGAAGCGCTCGCGAAGCTCGCGCCGGATGATCCGGAAGCGATGCCGCCACTCGCCATGCAGAGCTACGTTCCGGTGAACGCGCACTTCGATTCCACGGCGCAGCTGACGGCTGAGGATCGCGCGAAGGCGGCGCTCACGGCACTCGCGCCGACGCGCAGCGCTGGCGATCTTCAGGCCGCGGGGTTCATTATTACGAGCGAGACGTCGGTCGCACTCGGGAATTCGAAGGGATTGTTCGCGTATCATCGAGCGACGAACGCGAACTATCAGCTCACGGTGCGCACGGCGGACGGCACGGGATCAGGGTGGGCCGCGGCCGATCATCCGGATTGGACGCAGCTCGATTTCAAGGCGGTGAGCGATCGCGCGATCGATAAGGCGAAGCTCTCGCGCACTCCGGTGGCGATTGAGCCGGGACGCTACACGGTGATTTTCGAGCCGCAGGCAGTCGGAGATCTCGTGCAGCTCATCGGAAATTATTCCGATGCGCGCTCTGCGGATGAAGGTCGCAGTCCGTTCGTGAAGGCGGGCGGAGGTAACAAAGTCGGGGAGAAGATCGTCGATCAACGAGTGACGATCGTAGCAGATCCGCAGGATCCGCAGCTGATGTCGCAGCCGTTCGATGCCGATGGACTTCCACTCAATCGGCAGGTCTTCATTGAGAATGGTGTGTTGAAGCAGTTATTCTACACACGATTCTGGGCGAAGAAGCAGGGCAAGACGGCGACGGGACAGCCGCAGTCGATCAAGATGATGGGCGGCGACACGTCGGTCGATGAGATGATCAAGAGCACGCCGCGCGGTGTGTTGGTGACGAGGCTCTGGTATCTGAGGGAAGTCGATCCGCGCACGATCCTCTATACGGGACTCACGCGCGATGGTACGTTCCTGATCGAGAATGGCAAGATCACAAAGGCAGTTCGCAACTTTCGCTTCAACGACTCACCGTTGTTCATGCTGAATAACCTCGAGATGCTCGGACCATCAGTGCGACTCGCCGGAACGGAGCAGGGTGGCGATATCGTGATGCCGACCATCAAGGTGAAGGACTTCAACTTCACGAGCCTCTCCGAGGCCGTGTAGAGATACGACGGATCGTTTGCGTCGTATCGCCCCACCGATCCACCGGGGGATCGGTCGGGCCGTTTCACTCCGGTCAATGGAGAATGAATCATGGCTACCAAGAAAAAGAAGTCCGCAACGAAGAAGTCGGGCCGCAAGACCGCGACGAAGAAGCGCGGTGGCGCGAAGAAGGCGGCCAAGAAGCGCAAGTAGTGCTTCGACGTTGTGCATAGTAGAAAGAAAGGCCGGCGGATCTCGCCGGCCTTTTCTATTTGCGCTCCTCGGGCTCCGCGATCACATCGAGCAGCGCACCGATGCAAGACGCGCCGGCAGAGAGTTGCCGGCGCGTTCAATGTTCATCTTCCGCAATCGCGAATCAGGCAGCGCGCGGCGTCGCTTCCGCAAGGGAGGTGGTCCTCGGCATCCGGCGCCGGACCCCACACGTATGCGAAGACAGCGGGCGTCGGCTCATCGCGAGTGCCGCGCGAGATCACGATCCCAACGGGCTCGCTCTCTTCGGTCGATTGAACGGAATTGGGCATAACTCGCCTTCCTCTTCACAAATGGAAAAAAGCCCCCGTAACGGTCGAGGGCCGTCCACCTGTAAAGCACCGTCCATGCCCCCTTCGTGCGGCTGGCGCTCTTGGGCTAAGTCGCTATACCACTATGAGAATGAGAATCCAGCGATTGCGGCGCACGTACCATTTTGACGCAAAGTGACACGTCCCGTGGACGGTCCGCCGTGTCGAAACGCTACGCTACGGCCTTTCTGGCGAAGAAGGTCTCGTTTGTCGCCGAGCCCTCTACTATGGTCTGCCATCCATAGTAGGAAGCCTCGAGCTCTTCGAGCGGAACCAGCCGCACGCCGTCAAAGCTCGTCTCCACCACGTGCACGCCCCCGTCCTTCGTGGCCGCCTGGAGAATCGAGAGCGCACGCTGGCGCTGCTGCGGATTCAGCTCCTGGAGCGCCGCCGCCGCGCAGACCACCGCGCTGATCGGAAAGTCCGGCTCCCACGTCGCAAGATCGCTCACCACTCCGCGAATCCGCCCGGTGAGACCGACGCCCGCCGCCGCGTCGATCACGCGCTCGATCACGTCTTCCGTGGGATCGAGCGTCGTCACGTCGCAGCCGTTCGCCGCGAGATAGAGAGACCGCCCTTCCTCCAGTGCTCCAGCCACGAGCACGTGTCCCTCGTGCGCCGCCGCCGCCGTGCGCGCGATCGCGCAGTCCGGCCGCATCCCCCACCGCTCCGGCTTCTTGAACTCCGCGAGCGACTTCACTCTGCGCTTGCGCCACGTCGCGAAGGTCGCGAGCCGGAGACGTGCGCGGATGATGCGGTCCACCTCTTCGCAGAGCAGCAGCTCGGTGAGCGCCAGCTGCTGCTGCGCCTCGAGCGACTTCACCGCTTCATCCCCAATTCCGAGAATGACGCGGCGCGGTACCGATTCCTTGTAGTTCTCGATTTCCCGCTCGACGAACAGCTCGTACTCGTGCTGTAGTGAGCGCGGACGATAGGCCATGGGATCGCAGTGTGGAGTCAGCAGTAAACTAGAATGACTCGCAATGCGTTGCAACCCCATCACGCAGGTTCAACGTGCACGAGCACCTCTGCGACGCCGAGCTCTTTCGAGATTTTGTCCTCGACGGTGTCCGCAATGTGATGGGCCTGCTCGACAGTGGTCGCCCCGTCTACGCCGATCGTCACCTCCGCGAACAGCACGTCGCTCGCGATCGAGCGCGAGCGCACGGTACGCACATCCACCACGTTCGGAATCGTCCCCACCACGCGGCGCAGCACTCCCGCGTCCACCCCGCGCTCGTCAACGAGCACCGGCACCGTATGCTTCACGATCTGATAGCCGTTCCACGCGATGAGCAGCGCGACGGCGATCGCCAGCAATGCATCCACCCCACCGTAGCCGCGGCGCGCGAGCGCCAGCGACAGGAACGCTGCGGCAGTCACGTAAATGTCGCTTCGCGTGTGCGCCGCGTCCGCGAACAGGAAATCGCTGTTGAGCTGACGCGCCCGCCGTCGCTCGTACCAGACGACGGCCACGTTCACGAACATCGTCGCGGCGATCAGCGACATCTCGACCAGCGACGGAAGCTCCGGATGCTCCTTGATGATCAGATGCCGCACGCCCTCGCGCAGGAGCTCGAAGCACGAGATCGAGAGGAAGCCGACGATGGCGAGCGCACCTAGCGTCTCGAATTTCTGATGCCCGTATGGATGATCCTCGTCGGGCTCCTGCGACGCGACCCGCACGAGCGCGATTCCGACGACGTTGTTGAGCACATCCAGCGCGGACTCGAGCGATGCGCCGAGTACCGAGAGTGCGTTCGTGCGGATGCCGACGATGATCTTGACGGCTGCCACGAGCGCATTCAGGATCAGAATCAGTATGAGTGTGTTGCGGACGGCCGGCTCGTGGCGAGTGCTCACGGGAGAAGAATGGGCTGTCCGCCATGGCGCGGGCAATGCCGCGAGGGTGGCGCTGGTGTCGAGCACGGCCGACGCAGGATAGCTTGAGTGATGCCCGAGCTACCCGAAGTCGAAGCGGCGCGAAAGGAGCTCGCGAAAGCGGCGGAAGGGAAGGTCATCGCTCGGCTGCGGCTGCTCCATCCCGCGCTCGCGCGGCGCATCACGCCCGCTCGCCTTCGGGGGCTCAAGGGCCGTCGCATCGAGCGCGTCGAACGCCGGGGGAAGCACCAGCTCATCCATCTGGACGACGGGCGCACGATTGCCGTGCACTTCCGCATGAACGGCGACTGGGAAATCGGAACGGTGGCCGACGCGGAGCCGCGCTTCATGCGCGCCTCGATCGAGCTGGCGGATGAGACACGTGTCGCGTTGACGGACATGCGCGCGCTGTCGACGGTCGAGCTCTTTGACGCGGGAGAAGGCGATCCCGACCTCGGCCCCGAGCCCACCGATGCCGCATTCAACGCCGACACGCTCGGCGTCGCGCTCAAGCGGCGGAGCGGCGCGATCAAGCCGGCGCTGCTCGACCAGCACATGGTCGCGGGGATCGGCAACATCTACGCGGCCGAGGCGCTGTGGGCGGCGAGGATCAGTCCCAAGGCGAAGGCGGCGTCGCTGAGCGCGCAGCGGCGCGAGCGCCTGATTCAAGCCATCCGCGAGGTACTCTCGGATGCGCCGGCCGGTCGCTACTGGGCGAAGCACGAGGGATCGCGGTGGAACGTCTACGATCGCGAAGGCGAGAAGTGTCCGCGCTGCGGTGCGACTATCAGGCGCATCGTGCAAGCGGGTAGATCGACCTTCTACTGCCCGGTGGATCAGAAGAGCTGATGGGGGAACCGCTGCTCGCGCTGGTCGAGGAGTGTTTGTTGCCATCGCTCGCGCCCCGGGGATTCTCGATCGTGCACAGCGACGTGTCGATGTCGTTCGGCAATGCGGTGGTGACGTTGCATGCGCCGCGGCTGCGAATCCGCGTCGTGCGCGAGCGCGGGCTGCTCTTTGCCGACTTCGGCTCGAGCGCCACTCCGCTGACCTGGTTCGACTCGGCGGTCATCATGGACTATCTCGGGCTGTCGGCTGCCGCTGGATTTCACGATCGCAATGCGCGTGTGGTGCTCGCCGGCGTAGCGGCGTTCGTCGGCGCGTTTCAGGCGGAGCTCGAGCTCCAGTTCTCTCCGGCGCGTCTTGCGTCGACGATGACGGCGCTCAACGCGCTCAGGAGCACTCGTGCATCGATGCTCTTCGACACGCAGTGAGTACGGTTGTGAATGGCGATGGTGAATCGCGTTCGCGATCGTCGCGCGTTGTCGGCTGAGGGCTAGTCGAGCGCCTCGAGCAGCGCGCCCTTGATGTAGCCGCTCTCGGGAATCGTGAGCACTTCCGGATGATCGAGCGGCTGTCCGCGAAACTCGCGCAGAGCGATTCGGCGGCCGCTGTCAGCGGCAGCGTCGCGCAGCATGTCGCGGAAGAGGGCGGCCGACACGTGAAAGCTGCAGCTCGCGGTGAAGAGCATGCCGCCAGGGGCGAGCAGGCGCATCGCGCGAAGGTTGATCTCCTTGTAGCCGCGCAGGGCGGAGTCCACGGAATGGCGCGTTTTCGCGAAGGCGGGTGGGTCGAGCGCGATCGTGTCGTAGTGCGCCCCGGCAGCTTCCTGCGCGCGAAGAAACTCGAACGCGTCGGTCTGCACCGTCTCGATGTTCGTGAATCCGTTGCGCGCGGCGTTGTCGCGAGCACGCGCGAGTGCGGGGCCCGACGAGTCCAGCGCGGTGACGTGCGACGCGTTGCGCGCGAGGTGCAGCGCAAACGAGCCGTGATAGGCAAAGCAGTCGAGCGCGCGACCGCGTGCGACGTTGCCGGCGAGCACGCGATTCTCCCGCTGATCGAGAAAGGCGCCGGTCTTCTGCCCGTCCCATGGCGCCGCGAGATAGCGCACGCCGTGCTCCACGACTTCGATCTCGCGCGGAACGTCGCCTGAGAGGAGCTCGGTGGCGCGAGCGAGTCCTTCCTTCGTGCGCACGGCGGTGTCGTTGCGCGCGAGGATACCGTCGGGTGTGAGCAGCTCGTTCAGTGCGCCTACGATCGGCGCGCGAAAGTATTCGATGCCGGCGCTCAACAGCTGCACGACGAGCCAGCGATCATAGCGGTCGACGATGAGTGACGGGAGCACATCGGCTTCGCCGTGCACGACGCGATACGCATTGGTGTGGCCGATGAGCGGCGCGCGGCGCGCGAGCGCGCGGGACAGCCGGGCGCGCCACCAGGCGGCATCGAGTGCGGCATCCGCATCGCGGTCGAGGAGTCTGAGCGCGATCTCGGAGGCGGGGCTGTAGAGGGCGAGCCCGAGTGGGCGGCGGCCGCGGTCGGTGACGAGGATGGGGCCGGCGGGTGCCTCGGGCGGATCGATCAGGTCGCTGCGATAGATCCACGGGTGCCCGGCGGACCAGCGTTCGGCGCCGCGGGCGGAGACGGAGGCGCGGAGTGCGGGGTGTGAGGTGAGGATCGCGGCGTTGGACATTCCTGAAAGCTAAGCGGGGCGGAAAAGTGTGCGTGCGTGGGAGTGAGAGTCGAGCGAGTGACGACCCTTGAAGAGCAGGAAGGCGAGGTTTATTGTTCGCGTCCCTTCGGGGTCATGTTGTGAGGGTCATGTTGTGAGGGCGTCGTGGTTTAGGTGATGACGCAGGAGTTGACATCGAACCTCGAACTTTGTAAACTGTTTGGCTCCCCGCGATCAGTTCATGGGTCGCGGCGCTATTTGAAAAATGATCATGGATGAGTAGATCGTGGGATATGAATTCTCATCGAGCTCGGAGTGTGCGGCGCGGATGACTTCCGTGTCGTAGGCGACGAGATCGAAGTGATTGCAAGTGTTAAGTAGTAGGGCTCTGCTTGCTACGAACTATGTAGTCAAGCGAGCGAAGGCATGTGGAGGATGCCTGGGCACACGGAGGCGAGGAAGGCCGCGGTAAGCTGCGATAAGCCAGGGGGAGCGGCACACACGCACTGATCCCTGGATGGCCGAATGGGGAAACCCGGTCGCGCGTAAGCGTGATCACTCACCTTTACAGGCGAGAGCGAACCTGGGGAACTGAAACATCTCAGTACCCAGAGGAAGAGAAATCAATTGAGATGCCCCTAGTAGCGGCGAGCGAACGGGGTGGAGCCTAAACCGGGCGTCTTCGGACGACCGGGGTTGTAGGACCCACAGACGCGTACAGGCACGTTAGCCGAAGTCCCCTGGGAAGGGGCGCCAGAGACGGTGAGAGCCCGGTAGGCGACAGCAGGCCCTGTGCGTAGTGGAGTTCCTGAGTAACGCCCGACACGAGAAACCGGGCGTGAAGCTGGGGGGACCACCCTCCAAGGCTAAAGACTCCCGTGTGACCGATAGTGAACGAGTACCGTGAGGGACAGGTGAAAAGCACCCCTGTGCGGGGAGTGAAAGAGATCCTGAAACCACATGCCTACAAGCGGTAGGAGGGCGGACCGAACTTTCGAGTGCGGTCGTGCCTGACTGCGTGCCTTTTGCATTATGATCCGGCGAGTTACTGCTCACGTGCGAGGCTAAGCTGGTATCCAGCGGAGCCGGAGCGAAAGCGAGTCCTGCAACGAGGGCGACTGGAGTACGTGGGCGTAGACCCGAAGCCAGGGCGATCTACCCATGAGCAGGGTGAAGCTGGGGTAACACCCAGTGGAGGCCCGAACCGGTGTGGGTTGAAAACCGCTCGGATGACTTGTGGGTAGGGGTGAAAGGCCAATCAAGCCTGGAGATAGCTGGTTCTCCCCGAAATCTATTGAGGTAGAGCCTCGGGAGTGGCGCAAGCCATGATATGCAGCGGGGGTAGAGCGACTGGATGGGCGCGGGCGGCGAGAAGCCGTACCAACCCCAACCAAACTCCGAATACCGTCTGCAGGAAACCCGGGAGGCAGTCGCTGAGCGATAATGTCCAGCGGCGAGAGGGAAAGAACCCAGAGCCACCGCTAAGGCCCCAAAGTGGCCGCTGAGTATAGCGAAGGATGTGTTCGTGCCGTGACAACTGGGAGGTTGGCTTAGAAGCAGCCATTCCTTGAAAGAGTGCGTAATAGCTCACCAGTCCAGCGTGAACGCGCCGAGAATGGTCGGGATTAAGCGGCCCGCCGAAGCGTGGCCTTGGTCACTGGATTCGTCCAGTGGATCAGGGGTAGGGGAGCGTTCTGGGAACAGCGAAGGGGCCGTGGAAACGTTGCCCTGGAGTGACCAGAAGTGAGGATGCCGGAATGAGTACGCGCAAACTAGAGTGAAAATCTCTAGCACCGAAAGCCCAAGGATTCCTGCGCCATGGTGATCAGCGCAGGGTGAGGCGGACCCTAAGGCGAGGCCCCAGAGGCGTAGCCAATGGACAGCCGGCGAAGATTCCGGCCCCGCATCGTGGATGTTATGACCCACTCAGGGACACTGGAACTAAGGAGGAGCGGCTTTGTGGATGGCCGTCGAACCGCGTAGAGAGCTCGTAAGGGCGATCGAGACGGGACCGCGAGCCAAAGGGGCAACCCGATGGCGAGTCTTCTGGCGTCGACAGTCGAGAAAAGCTGAGTGTGGCAGTCCAGGAAGCGTCCGTACCGTAAACCGACACAGGTGGGCGAGGCGAGTAGCCTCAGGTGAACGAGTGAAACGTGGTCAAGGAACTCGGCATACTGATCCCGTAACTTCGGAAGAAGGGATGCCCGGTTCCGTGCGGAGCTTCGCGCTCCAAGCAGAATCGGGTCGCAGTGAATCGGCCCAAGCGACTGTTTAGCAAAAACACAGGTGTGTGCCAAGCCGCACAAGGCGCCGTATACACACTGACGCCTGCCCGGTGCCGGAAGGTTAAGGGGAGTGGTTAGCGATCTTCGGATCGCGAGGCCACGAGCCGAAGCCCCGGTAAACGGCGGCCGTAACTATAACGGTCCTAAGGTAGCGAAATTCCTTGTCGGGTAAGTTCCGACCTGCACGAATGGCGTAACGACTTGGGCACTGTCTCGACCACGTGCTCGGCGAAATTGCAGTCTCGGTGAGGATTCCGAGTCCCCGCGACAGGACAAAAAGACCCCATGCACCTTTACTGTAGCTTGCCATTGGACGGCGCACTTCACTGTGTAGCATAGGTGGGAGACATTGAGCCGGCGGCGCTAGCCGTCGGGGAGTCACCCGTGAAATACCACCCTGTGTTGTGTGCCGCCCTCACTGCGAGAGGCAAACCCTCTCCAGGACCGTGGCAGGTGGGCAGTTTGACTGGGGCGGTCGCCTCCGAAAAAGTAACGGAGGCGCGCGCATGGTGCCCTCAGTGCGGTCGGTAATCGCACGACGAGCGTAACGGCAGAAGGGCGCCTGACGGTGAGAGCGACAGCTCGAGCCGATACGAAAGTAGGCCGTAGTGATCCGGTAGCCCGGTGTGGAGCGGCTATCGCGCAACGGATAAAAGGTACGCTGGGGATAACAGGCTTATCGCGCCCGAGAGTTCACATCGACGGCGCGGTTTGGCACCTCAATGTCGGCTTATCACATCCTGGGGCTGGAGAAGGTCCCAAGGGTCCGGCTGTTCGCCGGTTAAAGTGGTACATGAGCTGGGTTCAGAACGTCGTGAGACAGTTCGGTCTGTATCCGTCGTGGGCGGTGGAGTGTTGAGGGGCGCGGACCCTAGTACGAGAGGACCGGGTCGGACTGCCCGCTCGTGTCCCGGCTGTGGCGCCAGCTGCAACGCCGGGTAGCAATGGCAGGCGGGGATAACCGCTGAACGCATCTAAGTGGGAAGCCCCCCCCAAGATGAACACTCCCGGGAGCTTGACTCCCCTGAAGGGCCGTGAGAGACCATCACGTCGATAGGCCGCCCGTGGACATGGAGTAATCCATTCCGAGCGCAGCGGTCCTAATCGCCCGTGCGGCTTGACTACTTCCTTGGAAAGTCACCGCAGGCAGAGCTACACTGCTTGATATCACGTCACAGACGTGCATATCACCATTACCTACTCATCCATTTTCATTTTTCGTTCGTCTGTACCCGTTCCGCTCCATCGATCGGGTGCGCTACACGCAACACAAAAACAGAAACGCTGGCGACTAGAGCGCAGGGGCCACACCCGTTCCCATCCCGAACACGGTCGTTAAGCCCTGCAGCGCCAATGGTACTCCGCCCGAGAGGGCGCGGGAGAGTAGGCCGTCGCCGGCACCCCTTTGAGGCCCCCGGATTGCACTACAGAATCCGGGGGCTTCGTACGTCCGCCCCACGCCTCAGCCTAATATTGGAGCTCACCCTCCTTCTCCCACCCGTGTGTCAATGTCCCGCACTCGCATGATCACCCTCGGCGCACTCGGCGCCTGGGTTGCCCTGACTCTTCGCCGCCGCCATGACCAGCGGCTCGGTGAGCGCGTCGCCGCCGCGGCACTCGAGGCGCTCCTCAACGCCATCAATGCCAACGATGCCCAGACCGGCGCGCACGTTCGCCGCGTCGCCGCCTACGCGATCGTGCTCTCCCGCGCCGCCGGACTCGATGAGCACCAGTGCCGAAAGGTCGAGCGCGTCGCGCTCTATCACGACATCGGGAAGATCAACGCCGCACTCTTCGACATCGTCCACGACAACGAGAAGCTCGACGAGCGCGAGCGCGCGCTGATCATCACGCATCCGCAGCTCGGCGCCAATGTCATCCGGCCGCTCAGCGCGTTCTACCCGGAGCTCTACGAAGGCGTGCTGTCGCACCACGAGCGCTGGGACGGAGCCGGCTATCCGCGCGGCCTGCGCGGCTCACAGATTCCGGTGCAGGCGCGCATCGTCGCCTTCGCCGATACCTTCGACGTCGTCACGCACGGGCGGCGCTACGAGCGCGAGCGCTCGGTGAGCGCGGCGCGTGAAGTGATCGCGAACGGGCGCGGCACGCAGTTCGATCCCGAGCTCACGGATCTCTTCCTCAGCGAGCCGGTGTTCAGCGAGATCATCGAGACGTTCCACGCGGCCAACTCGCCGCAGATCGCGCGTCCCGATCGCCGCGATGCAACCGCGGAGATCGAGGCACCGGACATCACGTTCCGCTGGCGGAACGGAGCGACCGCGCAGCCGCCTCGGGATCGATCGCGCTGAAGAGCGCGCGGATCACCGCGACGCCGCGCGCCCCGGCCGCGATCACCGCCCCCGCATTGGACGCGTCGATCCCGCCCACACCAACGGCAGGACGCGCGCACAGCTTGATCAGGCGCTCGACCTCCGCGACTCCAATCGCCTCCCCCGCGTCGCCCTTTGATGCGGTGGCGTACACGGGCCCGATGCCCACGTAGTCTGCGGTGCTCGCCTGCAGCGCCTCTACATCGTTGCCCACAGACACGCCGACAATGCGATCCGGTCCGACAATGCGGCGCACCGCAGCTGCAGGAAGATCCTCAGCACCCACGTGCACGCCCGCGACGCCCGCGGCAATTGCGAGATCGGCGCGATCGTTCATGATGACCGGCACGTGCGACGGCAGCGCCGCAACCAGCGCGCGCGCTACTTCCACCTGTGTCCGCGCATCCGCATCTTTGAGCCGCAGCTGCACCATCGTCGCACCGCCGCGCACGCACGCCAGCGCGCGCCGCACGATGTCATCCGTGCTGCGCTCCACGCCATCCGTGATGGCGACGAGCGCCAGCGACTCAGGATTGAGCATACAGGAGCGTCATGGCTGAGCGGCGAGCGCGAGCGATTCGCGGCGCGACGACCGTCGAGAGCGACACGCCCGAGCAGATCCGCCGCGCCACGCGCGAGCTGCTCGAGACGATCGTCGCGCGAAACGGCATTTCGAGCGCCGACGTGATCAGCGCGATCTTCACCGTGACGCACGATCTCACGAGCGAGTTCCCCGCGCACGCCGCGCGCGAGCTCGGATGGCTCGATGTGCCGCTGCTGTGCACACTCGAGATTCCGGTGCCCGGCTCACTCGCGCACTGCATTCGCGTGCTGCTCCACATCGAGTCCGAATGTGCCGCGCACAGGCATTCGCCACGTCTACCTGCACGACGCCCGCACGCTCCGTCCGGATCTCGCAACCGAGTCGTAGCGCTGCGCGCGATCACTCGCGCGAGGCGTGCTCGCGTCGCTCACGACGCGCTTCCTGGACGGCCTCGGTGTGTGCCTTGAACGTCGTGCGGAACTCGTGGTGCCCGTCAGGGCTCGCGACGAAGTAGAGATACGGCACCGACGCGGGAAAGAGTGCAGCCTCAATGCTCGCCTTTCCAGGCGACGCGATCGGACCCGGAGGAAGCCCCGGATGCCGATACGTGTTGTACGGTGACTCGACTTCGAGATCCTTGTAGAACAGCCGGTCGCGATGCTCGCCGAGGGCGTATTCGACGGTAGGATCGGCCTGGAGCGGCATCTGACAGTTGCAGGCGATTGTGGTAGACGGCCGAGATGACGGGACGCTCCTCCGCTCGCCGCGCCTCACGCTCAATGATCGACGCCAGCGCCATGATGTCGTTGCGGCTCATCGCGAGCTGCTGCAGGCGATCGTCCCACGCTGGATCCCACACGTGCTCGAAGCGCGTGACCATCTCACGCACCGCGACGCGCGGCGAGGTGCCGTACGCGAAGATGTAGGTGTCGGGAAAGAGATAGCCCTCCACGGTCTGCGTTGGGATGTCCAGCTCGTGGAGCAGCGCCGTATCGCGCACCGCGACGCTCACCGACTCCGGGGGCGCGCCGAGTGCGGTAGCGAGGGCGGGGACAATGTTGAAGAGATTCCATCCTTCGGGAATGGTGAGCCGGCGCTCGAGTCCCTCGCCATCGCGCAGCGCCGTGAGCAGCTGCGACCACGACTCGCCGCTCCGCAGCGAGTAGGTGCCCGCCTTGATGTCGTGATCGTTCCCCGTGACCTTGGCGTAGTAGCGGAAGATGCGCGGCCACGACACGAGCCCGGCGCGCTCCAGACTGTCCGCGGCTGTGCGCACGCTCGCCCCGGGCGGGATCGTGACGCGCACGATGGGGCCGCGCGTGCTGCTGCCGCAGGCGGCGACCGAAGCCGCAGCGCACGCGACGAGCACGCTGCGCCGCACGCGACTACGGAACGAGACGCAGTGCATGCTGAAGCAGGATGGTCGCTGCAAGCGCGTCGACATCGCCTTTGCGGCCACGCGTGCTGCCGCCCATCTCGCGCACGGTGCGGAGCGCGGCCGCGGTAGTGTATCGCTCGTCGACCAGCGTCACGGGAAGGCCAGTGCGCTTCTCGAGCTCCGCCGCGATCTGGCGTGTCTCGACCGCGCGCGGCGTGTCGTCACCGCGATCGTCCAGCGGAAGTCCGATCACGAACGCCGTCGCCTCTGCAGCCTCGGCCCGTCGCACGATCTCGGCAATTGGCGGTCGCTTGCCCGCGCGGCGCACGATGAATCCAGCGGGCGTGGCGATCGTGCGTGACGGATCACTGACCGCGAGCCCCACGCGCTTCTCGCCGTAATCGACAGCGAGAATCCGGCCCGGATACGACTGCACGCGCGACTCGCTCGCGCCGCTGCCGCCGGTCTCCGCGTCTGCGATCACGCTCACCCCTGCGCCATGGACACGAAGAACTCGCGATTCGTCTTCGTGCGCGACATGCGCTGCAGAAGGAACTCGATTGCCTCGGTGGAGGGCATGTCGCTCAGGAAGTTGCGCAGCAGATAGACGCGGTTGAGCTCCGCCTGATCGAGGAGCAGCTCCTCCTTTCGCGTGCCCGAGCGCCCGATGTCGATGGCGGGATACACCCGGCGGTCCGAGATCTTGCGATCGAGCACGAGCTCCATGTTCCCCGTGCCCTTGAACTCCTCGAAGATAACTTCGTCCATGCGCGAGCCGGTCTCGACGAGGGCGGTCGCGATGATCGTGAGCGAGCCGCCCTCATCAATGTTGCGCGCGGCTCCGAAGAAATGCTTCGGTTTGTGCAGCGCATTTGCATCGACGCCGCCCGAAAGAATCTTCCCCGAGTGGGGCACGATGACGTTGTGCGCGCGCGCGAGTCGCGTGATCGAGTCGAGCAGGATCACCACATCGCGCCCCTGCTCCACGAGACGCTTCGCCTTCTCGATCACCATGTCCGCAACCTGCACGTGCCGGTCCGCCGGCTCATCGAACGTCGAGCTGATCACCTCGGCCGACTTCACCTGCTCCTGCATGTCGGTGACCTCTTCCGGCCGCTCGTCGATGAGGAGCACGATGAGCGTGACTTCCGGATGATTCGCCGCGATCGCATTCGCCATCTTCTGCATCAGAATCGTCTTTCCCGCACGAGGCGGGGCGACGATCAATCCGCGCTGTCCCTTGCCGATCGGCGCGATGAGATCGACGACGCGCATGCTGAGATCTTCGTTGTCCGACTCGAGACGAAGCCGCACGTCGGGATAGCGCGGGCGCAGATTGTCGAAAGTGATGCGCTGCCGCGCTGTGTCCGGATCGGTACCGTTGATCGTCTCGACCTTGAGCAGCGCGAGATATCGCTCGCCTTCTTTCGGCGGCCGCACCTGTCCGGCAACGGTGTCGCCCGTGCGCAGGTCGAAGCGCTTGATCTGCGAGGGAGAGACGTAGATGTCGTCGGGACCATACAGGTAATTCCAGTCCTGACTGCGCAGGAAGCCGTAGCCTTCCGGGAGAATCTCGAGCACGCCTTCGCCGCGCAGCACCGCATCCGCGTCGAGCAGGTTCTGTTCGATGCGAAAGATGAGATCCTGCTTTCGAAGCCCTGAGAAGTTGGAGATATTGAGCTCGTCGGCCATCGACTGCAGCTCTGCTACCGACTTCTGCTTTAGCTCGGAGATGTCCACGACCGTGCGGTCCGGGGAAGGAAGTGCGATCTCACTCGCTGAGCGAATGTCAGCGAAGATGTGTGGGCCCGGCGCAGGCGATCGGCAGGATCGGGCGCCGCGAACCTCGACACGATGGCGAGTGGGAAAAGACGAGGCGGCGGGGCAGGGGGCAACGACCTGCTGGAAGTGCCAAGGTAACGTGGCAAAAAATGGTGGTCAAGTGTGACCGAGTTACCCGTCACGACCTACTTTACGCGCTGGCGCGAGCTCCCGTTGGGAGACCGCGAGATCATCGAAGGATACGTCGATCCGGCGCACGACGCGCCCTCGCCCGTGCTCGCACGCGCGATCGCTCGATGGCCTGGCACACACTACTGGGACAACACGCCCGAGGGCCGCACGCTCGTGCTCGTGGCCGAAGACCATCCGCCGCGCGAGCGCTGGTCGACGCACGCGCTTCTGTTCGCCGTCACGCTCGTGTCCATGACGATCGCGGGTGCGACGTTCGCCGGCTTTCCCGCCGAGTGGTCGCTTCCGACGCAAGCTGCGCTACGAGTCGGGCTCACGTTCTCGCTCCCGCTCGCTGCGATTCTCGCTGCTCATGAGTCCGGCCACTATTTGGTCGCACGCAGATACCGAGTGAACGCGAGTCCGCCGTACTTCATCCCATTCCCGCCGCAGCTCGGTCTGCTCGGAACCATGGGCGCATTCATTCGCCTCCGTTCTCCAATGTATGATCGTCGCACGCTGTTCGACATCGGCGTCGCGGGACCGTTCGCAGGAATGGTCGTGGCGATCCCGATCCTCCTCTATGGGCTCGCGCACAGCGCAACGATCGCGCTCCCCGCGACACCGCTCGCGCACCAGGCGATCGTCGTCGAGGACTGGCATCTGCTGCTCGGCGACTCGATCCTGCTCACGCTGTGCAAGGCGATCGTCGGTGCACACGGCACGCTCGCGCTCACGCCGCTCGCGATCGCGGGGTGGACGGGGCTCTTCATCACCTGCCTCAATCTGCTCCCGCTCGCGCAGCTCGACGGCGGACACGTGACCTACGCGCTCTTTGGCGCGAAGCAGCCGTGGATTGCGCGCTTCTTCTGGCTCCTGCTCATCCCAATGGGACATCTCTGGCAGGGATGGTGGCTCTGGGCCGTGCTCGCGCTCGCGATCGGTCGCGGCCAGCTCGGACATCCTCCGCTGATCGCGCCGGAGCGTCCACTCGATGCGAAGCGGCGTGTGCTCGCGTGGATTGCGATCGTGCTGTTGGTGGTGACGTTCGCGCCGGCGGCGATCTTCTTTCAGTCGTAGCGTCGGGCGGATCAGAAGGGCGAGTATCGCATCGGGTTCTTCGAGAAGTCCGCCATCGTGCGGCCGATCTGCTCCGAGATCGCCTGCATGTCGCGCTGAAGCGCATCGTCTTTCTCGAATCTGCCGGCGGCGCCATCTTCGCGCGCGATGCGCGTGCGAACGCTATCCAGATCGGCGCGTGCGCTCACGAGCGCAGCGCGCAGTGCGGGGTCGCTCTTGTAGTGCTTGAGCGCGTTCGGCTCCTGCATCACTTTGAGCAGCGAGTCGGCGCGCGTGATGGCGCCTCGTGCGGCGTTCGCGAGCGCGTGGTTCTGTAGCAGCAGCAACAGCGAGCCCTTCTTTCCATCCTTTCGCTTCTCGAGCTGCGTGACGTGCGTCATCACGAGCTTCAACCCGCTCGCGCGCTCGCCGAGTGAGCCGAGCTGCGTCTGCGTCTTGCCTAGGTCGGTGCCGATCGCGCGCAGGCTGGTCACGATCCGCGGAATGTCCTGGCCGGCCTCCGTGAGCTCGTTCGACCGTTCCTCGGGATCGATCACCGACACACGCGTCAGCGTATCACCGGATTGGAGCACGGGCGCGGAGCTGGATCCGATGCGCAGTGCGACGACTTGCGCGCCCAGGTAGGTGCCGCCGGGCTTGAACTCGACGCGCGAGTCCTTGCGGATGTACTGCTTGTACTCGCTCAGCACCTGAACCTCGAGCACCGTCTGCACCAACGTGTCGCTCGGGAGTGAATGGAAGCCGACGTTCGTGACGACACCCACTTTCTGTCCCTGCAGCCACACCTGCGTGCCCTTGAGGATGCCGTTCGCCTCATCGGCCATAATGTAGGCGCGATAGGTATCGCCCCGGAGCGAGCCGACACGCGCGAAGGCGATGATCGAGAACGCACCAGCGATGATGACGATGAGCGCGATCAAGCCGCCCGTGAGCTTGCGCCAGGATGGAGGGCCGGATGCCATGGGTCGTTACGCTCCGCGGCGGAAGCCGCGCGCGCGCAGGGTGTGGGTCATCCCGAAAGCTATGGGCAAGGCGCGGGCCGCGGTGGCGCCCGGTTCCACCCACGTCCCTGCGTGCTAGTTTGCGGCGTGACTCGACGCCTCGACCCGGTGACTGACGGCTCGTACGACGTGCTGGTCGTGGGTGGCGGCATCGTGGGCGCATGCGTCGCGCGAGACGGTGCTCGCCGCGGGCTGCGGGTTGCCCTGGTCGATCGCGGCGACTTCGGGAGTGGAATCTCCTGGAACAGCCTCAAGACCGTGCACGGCGGACTCCGATCGCTGCAGAAGCTGGACGTGCGGCAGGCGCGCGCGTTCGTGCGCGAGCGGCGCGCCTGGCTCCGCATCGCGCCACATCTCGTCGAGCCGATCTCCTTCGCGGTGCCCACGCGCGGCGCAGGCGTCGAATCGGCCCTCGTCATGCGCACGGCGCTCGCGCTGAACGACTTCGTGTCGGGCGATCGGAACGAGGGGATTCAGCCCTCGCGACGAATTCCGCCGGGCCGCCTCCTCACGCAGTCCGAGCTGCGCGCGCTCGTTCCCGGGCTGTTCGACTCCTACACGGGTGCGGCACTTTTCTCCGACGCGCAGCTTTACTCCGCCGAGAGGCTGGTGCGCTCCGTGCTCGCAGACGCGGAGCGCTCAGGAGCGACCGCCGTGAGCCACGCGGGCGTTGTCGCGCCGCTGCACGCGGGCGGCGTGCTCGCCGGCGCGGTGGTCGAGGACCAGCTCACCGGTGAGCGCGGCGACGTGCGCGCCGCGATGATCGTGAACGCGGCGGGCGCAGCTGCGTCACGCGTCGCAGAGATGCTCACCGGTCGCACCGATGCGGCGTCGCCAATGACGGGCATCGCGCTCAATCTCATGCTTGCGGGCGACAACCTCACCGCAGGATTCACACTCCTCGTGAAGGGCGACGGGCTCGCGCGCCGCCTCTTCGCCGTCCCCTGGCGCGGACGCACGCTCGTCGGCACCGCGCACTACGAGTGCGTGCGCGCCCCCCAGTCCAACACGGAGCTCGAGCCGTATGTCGAGCGCTTCGTGCGGGAGGTCGCGCAGGCGTGGCCTTCGCGCGGCCTCACGCGCGACGACGTGCTCCTCGTGCACTCGGGAATGCAGCCGTCGCCGAAAGAGTCGCTGCAGCATGGTCCGCCGAAGCACGAGATCGTGGATCACGCCTCCGTCGGAGTGCCGCAGCTACTCACCGCGATCGGGCCCAAGCTCACGATGTCGCGCGCAATCGCCGAACAGCTGGTAAGCACGGTCATCGATCGGCTGGGCCGCCCTCCCGTGCGTGCCGATAGCGCGACCGCACCGCTGGACTCCGCGCCGGAAGTCGACATTCCGGAAGCGATCGCGCGGGCGCAATCGCAGAACTCCGGAACGCTCCCGCACGACGTCGTGACGCACCTGGTGCGCTGGTACGGCAACGATCCCGCGCTCGACAGAATTCTCGAGTGGGTGCGCGCCGACCCTGCACTCGGTGCACGCGTGCACGCCGAATCCCCCGTCACCCGTGCCCAGCTGCGCTATGCCGCCGAGTACGAGCGCGCGCTCACGGTTGACGATCTCCTCATGGGACGAACGGAGCTGGGTGCCACCGCGCGCGTCACGCCGGATGTTCGTGCCGCCGCGCAGCTCGCCCTCGACATCGCGCTCGCCGCCGCTCGCGAAAGCGGCGCGGCTCAGCCGCCCAGCGCCGACTCGCTCTCGGCCGCACGAGGCTCGCGAAGCCTGTAGCTCCGCCTGCGCGCTGCGTTGAAGTGGACGATCATCTCGCCCACCAGACCGAGCGCGATCGCCTGCACACCGAGCGTCGCGAGGAGCACGGCGAGCAGGAACAGCGGCCGGTCGCCGAGCGGCTGGCCGAACAGGCGCTGCACGAACATGACGATGAGCGCAATGCCGCCGATTCCTGCGAGCACACTCCCGATCAGGCCGAAGAAGCGCAGCGGCTTCTCGGTGAAGCGCAGCAGGAAATAGAGCCCGAGCACGTCGATCAGGCGGCGCACGTACACGCCCGGGCCGTACACGCGACGCGGGAGATCGCTCGCATGCTGCTCGCTCGCGACTTCGGTCACGTTGTAGCCGTTGTAGATCGCGAGCAGCGGGAGAAAGCGCGCGAAGTCTCCGTACAGCGGGATGTCCTCGAGCACGTCTCGCCGCGCCGCCCGCACGCCGCAGGCAATGTCGTGCAGCTTTCCGTTGGCGAGCCGGCCCGCAGTGAAGTGCAGCGCAAGATGCTGGAGGCGATTCACCTTCGAGTCCGCACGCGGCCAGCGGCGCGCGACCGCGAGATCCACCCCACTGTCAACCGCCGCGAGAAGCTCGCGAAGGGCCGAGGGCTGCACCTGCCGGTACGCGGGGACGGTGATCACAATGTTTCCGCGCGCATCCGCGAGCCCCAGGCGCAGCAGCGCAGTCTCGCCGATGCTGCGCGGCGACTCGATCGTCCGCACTGGCGCACCCGTCCTCTGGAGCGCGACCAGCGGCTCGAGCATCTCGTGGAAGAACGGATGCGCAACGAAGATGAACTCGGCGCTCCGCCCGCACGAGTCGAGCACCGCCGCATACTCGCGATAGAGCGCATCCAGCGGCTCCGGTCGTTCGA
This sequence comes from uncultured Gemmatimonadaceae bacterium, assembly GCA_963792685.1. Taxonomy (GTDB): domain Bacteria; phylum Gemmatimonadota; class Gemmatimonadetes; order Gemmatimonadales; family Gemmatimonadaceae; genus FEN-1250. Next base: position 1,902,224 of record CAWBWW010000001.1, read on the forward strand.
CGACGGTGACGATGACGGAGATCTCCACGTGCTCGGGGCGCGTGAGACTCGGGGCCGCACGCCCTCGCGTCGCGATCTCCGTCATGAGCGTATCCGCCGCGAGCCGAAGCGCTCGAGCTGGTCCTCCGCGCGCACTTTCTGCAGCGCGCTTTCCGCGATGAGTCCGAGCATCGTGAGGAACACCGCGAGCGCAATGCAGAGCAATGCGCTACCGGGGAAGACGTACTGGTTGAGCCCACTAACGCCGAGCGATCCCGGGTTCGTGAGCGAGACGATCCATGCCGTGACGAATGCGGACGCGAACAACCCGGACACGAGCGCGCCGAGCCCGAACATCGCCAGCGGATTCTCGCGAAAGGAGGCGATCATCTTGATCGTGAGCAGGTCTGCGAGGAGCTTCGCAATGCGAGACAACCCGTACTTGCTCACCCCGAATCTGCGCGCATGATGCCGCACCGGCACCTCGGCGATACGCGCGTTCGCGGTGGCCGCTGCGAGCGCTGGAAGAAAGCGATGCATGTCCGAGTAGAGATGCAGCTGGTCGAGAAGCGTGCGACGGTATGCCTTGAGCGAGCAGCCATTGTCGCGAATGCGAACACCGGTGAGCCAGATGATGATCCGGTTCGCGACCCACGACGGAATCTTGCGCGTGACGACCTTGTCCTGACGGCGCATGCGGTAGCCGGCCACGAGATCGTATCCCTCCTCGAGCTTCGCGACGAGCAGTGGAATGTCGCGTGGGTCGTTTTGCAGATCGCCATCCATGCTTACGACGATGGCTCCACGCGCACGATCGAACCCCGCCTGCATCGCCTGCGTCTGGCCGTAGTTGCGCGCGAGCTGGAGAAGCACGATGCGCTCGTCTGCGGCAGCGAGCGCTCCTGCAACCCGGGCAGTGGAGTCGCGGCTCCCGTCATCCACGAGCACGAGCTCCCACCGCGGCTGACCGGCGAGAGCCTCGCGCACCGCATCGACGAGGGGCGCGACGCTCTCCTCTTCGTTGTACAGTGGAACCACAATGGACAGGGCTGGTACAGCGGAGGGCGTCATGCCGAGAAGTTAGGGTTCGCGCGAGACTCTAGGGAGACGAGTGTGTACCCTGGCCGCTACATTGCCCGTCTATACACACGGGCTTCGGGCAGCGACTCATGTCGTTTGCAGATCAGTAGATACGAGCGACGCGCCACGTGCGTTACAGACCCTCACCAGCGCTAAATGCGTCACGCCACGATATCGCCATGACGCCCCGCCGGCTGTGATGCGCATCCTCCTCATCGCTCCCCAACCGTTCTTCGCGCAGCGCGGCACGCCGATCAACGTGCGTCAGATGGTGCAGACGCTCACGGAGGCCGGCCACGAGGTGCATCTGGCGACGTATCCCATGGGTGATGCCGTCTCGATGCCGGGGCTCGTGCTTCATCGCGCGCTTCCGGTGCCCGGTGTACACACGGTGCCGATCGGCTTCTCGTGGGCGAAGGTGTTGCTCGATTCCGTGCTCGCATTGCGCGTGTGGACGCTACTGGCGGGGCCTCGCTTCGACGTCGTACACGCTGTTGAAGAATCCGTGTTCATCGCACTGCCGATCGCGAAGCTTCGCGGAATCCCGCTGATCTACGATCTCGACTCCTGGCTGTCCGACCAGCTCGCGTATGCGGGCCGTCTCACGAATCCGATGCTCCTTCGCGCGGTTCGGCGGATGGAGCGTGTGGCGCTCCGCGGCTCGCGGCTGGCGATCACCGTGAGCACCTCGTTGTCCGAGGCGGTGCATGCGCTTGAGCCCTCGGTGCCCGTGGTGCAGATCGAGGACTGCCCGATCGATGAGGCGCTGCGCGCGCCCGATCCCGCGCGCGTGACGGGGCTGCGCGAGAGTTTCGGCATTAACCAACGGCGAGCGATCGTCTACACTGGAAATCTGGAGTCGTATCAGGGAATCGATCTCCTCCTCCCCGCCTTCGCGCGCATGGCGCACGAGCGCAGCGATGTGGTGCTCGTGCTCGTGGGCGGCACGCCCGAGCAGATCGACGACGTTCGCGCGCGTGCGCGCACGCTCAACATCGAGAATCGCCTCGTGCTCACCGGGCAGCGGCCCGCCGAGGAGATGCCGGAATGGATGGCGATGGGGACGATGCTGGTATCGCCGCGGCTGCACGGCGGCAATACGCCACTCAAGCTCTTCTCGTACATGTGGTCTGCCGTGCCGATCGTCGCCACGGATTTGCCGACGCATACCCAGGTGCTCGATGCCGACAGTGCGGTGCTCTGCGCGCCGACGCCCGAAGACTTCGCCAGCGGCATGCTCGCCGTGCTCGATGCTCCGTCGCACTACTCCGGCATCGGTGCGCGGGCACGCGCGCGCGTCGAGCGCGACTACTCTCGCGAGGCGTTCCGGCGAAAGCTGCTCGCGGCCTACGCGATGATCGGAGCGGGCGCGCGTTCGAGCGTGGCGACAAGCATGTAGCCGTGCGTGAACGGGAGCAGCGCATCGAGCGCCGCGAAGCCGCGCATGAGCGGATACGCGAGCTTGACCACGAGCCCCACCGGCTTCTCGTCCTTCGCATTCACGCGCACGGTCCCCTTGGCGGTGCGTATTGTCGCGCTGGGCGACGCCCGTCCGCTCTTCGCGTTGAGCGATGTGTCCAGCGCGTACGAGAAGAAGCGCACGTACTCGTGCGTCTTCACGAGACGCAGCGTGGGCGGAAGGAGATGGCGCAAGGCGCGCGCATCGTAGCCGGCGTGCACGTGACCATGCCAGGCATCGGTGAGGCCGATCGCGCGGCGCAGCGGATGCAGCACGCCAAGCGGCTTGAGCCTCGGCACGTTGAGCACGGCACGGCCTCCCACCTTGAGGCAGCGCGCGATCTCCGCGAGCAGCGTGCGATCATCGCGTACGTGCTCGAGCATGTCCGCGACGACGATGAGATCGAATGTCGCGTCGGGATACGGCAGTCGCGCATCGCGTATCTCGCTTACGCGCTCGCCAAGGGTGCGCTCGATCGCGCGGGTCGCATGCGCGGTGAGGTCCGCGCTTTCCCACGTGCCGCCGCGTGCGCGAAAGAGCAGCGAGATGACGCCGTTGTCCGTTCCGAGATCGAGCGCGCGCTTCCCGCGCGTGTCGCCGGCCGCGCGCGAGAGCTCACGCCACTTCGCCTGCTTGAGCACGGATACGCGGAAGCGCGCGAGCTGGATCTCGCGAAACACTACGTCGGCGGCGGGCACGTCGGTCATGCGGAGGAGCTCTCCTGCGACGGGGAGGCACGCTCGGTGCCGGAGGGGGTAGTAACGAAAATCCCGTCTGGGCTCCAGGCCCAAACGGGAGATCGCATGCGCAAGGCGGGATTCGAACCCGCGACCTTCGGCTCCGGAGGCCGACGCTCTATCCAGCTGAGCTACTCGCGCGGAGGCGCTGGCGGTCGCGGATCGCTCCGTGTCGCGCATCGCAATATGCCATTTTGCGCTCCTCAGTGGAAGGGCGCGCCAGGGAGCGCCGCATGACTAAACGCCCGCCCACTCTCACGCGTTGATCTGAGAGTGAGGTTCCGCGCACCAGCCGTCGAGGCCGAGGAGCCGTCGGATGCCGATCTCGTCGCCCGCGCGCAGGGTGGCGACAGCGCGGCGTTCGAATCGCTCGTCAAACGCCACATCCGTGCAGCGCACGCGGTGGCGTCTGCGGTGCTGGGCGAAAAGTCCGATGCCGACGACGCCGTGCAGGATGGCTTCCTGTCCGCGCTTCAGCACATCGACACGTGCGCACCGGCCGAGAAGTTCCGCGCATGGCTCCTCACGATCGTGCGGAATCGCGCATTCGACATGAAACGGAGAGGGCGCGTGCGGTCGACGGAGATTCTGGAGGAGGGGACGGCGCAGACGCGCGAGGCGTCTCCGCTCGAGATGACGGAGCGATCCGAGTTGAACGCGAGGCTCACGGCGGCGATCGGCACGTTGACGGACACGCAGCGAGAGGTGCTCATGATGCATGATGTGGAAGGATGGAAGCACGCAGACATCGCAGAGCTGCTCGGCCTCGCCGAGAGCACGGTGCGCGTGCATCTCCTGCATGCGCGCCGCAAGCTCCGCACACTGCTGCTCGCCGTGGCTCCCGATGCCCGGCAAGGAGAGGCGTTCCGATGATCGCACCCGATTCGCCCGATGACTCGCTCGACTTTCCCGCGCCTCTTCCCGAGCTGTCGGCGCTGAGAAGCTCGCGCACGACCGCAGAGTGGGATGCGCTCGCGGCCGGAATAGTTCAGGCCGCGAAGCCGGAGCTCGAGCGGCGCCGCGGTGAGCGTGGGCTCGTGCGCTCGATCCTCCGTCTCGCGCGGCCCGTCGGGCTCGCCGCCGCCGCTGTGCTCCTGAGCGGCGCGATCGGCCTCGCCGTCACCAGCGATGCCGAGGCGACCGTGAGCTCCACCAGTGCGCCGTCGTTCGCGGAGGTCGTGGACCGTGAGCCGGCATCCACGCTGCTCGCCGCGGATCGTCCGCCGAGCACCACCGATCTCGAGACCGCTCTGGAGCGCGACTCCTTTCAGCAGGTGCATCCATGAATGACACGTCGGGCGTGTGGCGCGGCAGGATCGCCGTTGGTCTCCTGCTCTTCATGGTTTTCGCAGCGGGAATGATCACCGGTGCCTGGGCGCATCGCCTGCGCATGCGGCGCGCGCATCCAGCGATGGACGATCGGCGTCCTCCGTTCGGCGCCGAGCGCGATCGTCACTTCGGCGAGGAGCTCGGCCTGGACCCTACGCAGCGCGCACGTGTGGACAGCGTCTTCGCGCGACGTCGTGTGCAGATCGACAGCTTTTGGAATGGCCCGGGCCGCTCGCTGCGCGCGATCATGGATTCGACGCGCGAGGAAGTACGTGGGGTCCTCACGCCGGAGCAGCGCGCGAAGTTCGATCGGCGCCGGATGGAAGGACGGCCCCATCATCCAGGGGATGCGGGGCCGCCCATGCCTCCTCCTCAGTAACGCCGCTCGGCTATCAGGTCGCCGGGGGCGGCGGTGGAGCATTACCGCCCTGGTTGTCCGGCGGTGGTGGTGGTCCGTCCTGTCCGTTGTGACGATCGTTGTCGCCTCGCCCGCCGTTCTGCTGGCGACGCGCGCGCATCTCGAGCGATCCGATCATCGAACTGCTTCTGCTGATCGGGCGTGAGCACGCCACGAATCTCCTGCATCTGCTGCTCGATCATCGAGCGAAAGGCAGAACGGCTCGTGCTGTCGCGTCCCGCACCGCCTGCCCTCAGCGAATCGGCGCGCAGCCTGTAGCGATCGCGAATGACCTTGATCTGATCGCGCTGATCCTTTGTGAGGTTGAGTCCCTCGAGCATGCGATCACCGCGCGGACCCTGTCCCTGATGCGCGCGTGAGCCCTGCCAATTCCCCTGACCGTGCGGAGAAGCCGAATCCGCCGGCGGGGCCTGCTGTGAGTGTGCGCACGCGGTCATGGTCGTCGCCGCCACGAGTAGAAGTGCGCCGAGCGTGGATCGCCGCGCTCGCGAGTTCGATTCGAACATGGATTGTCTCCTGCCAGTGAGTCTGAACCGTCGCGCGAGTTGCGCGCCGATATCGAATACACGCGGAGCCCGTCGCACGTGTTTATCTCTTTGTGCGCGTGAACGGAGAGGCGGAGCAATGCGTATGAGGTGACACACGCATCTCCGTTTCTCGTCGCTCAGTCCGCCAGCCCAACGTCGCCGTGACACTCTCACGCGTCTTTCTCTGCGTCGCACTGTTGTTCGTGCTGCCCGTCGCCGCTTCCCGCGCGCACGCGCAGGTGGGAAGCACTACGGACATCCTCACGGGTGTCATCAGTGGGCCCAGATAACAAGCCGCTCGCGGGCGCCACTGTTGACGCGACCGCGCTCGACGGACAGATCACGCGGCACGCGCAGACCGGAAACAACGGCCGTTACACTATTCTCTTTCCCGATGGCGGCGGGCAGTATCGCGTGAGCGTGCGGATGATCGGCATGGCGCCGCTCACCTTCGTCGTGAATCGCCAGGCAGACGAGGACCGGCTGGTACGCGACGTCGCGCTCTCGCCGACGACCGCACGGCTGCAGACCGTGACGGTGAATGCGCGACGACGCACCCCGCGCGATGGCCCGACGCCGGGTGCGACGGGGCGCAATCTGTCTGGCGATCAGGCCGAGCGGCTGCCCATGGATGCGAGCGATCTCGGCGGCGCTCGCTGCGCTTGCGCCGGGCGTCGTGCCGATCGGTGCGACGGACTCGACGAGCACTGCATTCTCCGTTGCGGGACAGCGACCCACCGCGAACAACATCACGCTCGATGGCTTGTCGTTCGGCGGCGGCTCCATCCCGCAGGACGCGACGCGCACCACGCGCATCATCACCAACACCTACAATGTGGCGCGCGGACAGTTCAGTGGTGGACTCGTCGCGACGACCACGAAGAGCGGCTCGAACTCTCCCGCCGGCTCGTTCACCTACTCGCTGCGCGATCGCGCGCTCGAGTGGGGAGAGTCGAACAACGGCGCGTTCGGCGGTGCGAGCACGCAGAATCAGCTCGGCGGCGGATTCGGCGGGCCGATCAAGAAGGACAAGCTCTTCTTCTTCGGGGCCGCACAGGGCCGTTGGCGCAACGACGATCTCGCCTCGCTCCTGAGCGCCAATCCCGCGACGCTCGGCCGTCTCGGTGTCGCGTCTGACTCGGTCGCGCGCTTTCTCGCGCTCGTGAACTCGCAGGGCGTTCCCGCCCTCGAAGGCACCGTCGGCGATGACCGCAACACGAACGCCGGCTCCGCGATCGCGCGCATGGACTACATCATCAACGACGCGCACTCGCTCATGATTCGCGCGCGATTGGCGCCTCAACTCCCAGGATCCTACGCGCATCTCGGCGTACTGCGCTTCCGATGGGGGGCGGCACCATGCGCGATCAGGGTGGCGGACTGATGGTCGTCGCTCACCTCGCACTTCGGCAGCACCGTCATCAACGAGGCGCGCGCCTACGGCTCGGTGGACGATCGCACGCTCGTCGCCCTTCCTCGTGCTTCCGGCCGCGCGCGTGCAGATCTCATCGAGCTCCGCGGACAGCGCGCTCGGCATCACCACGCTCGGCTTCGGTGGAAGCCCGTCGCTGCCGCAGACATCGAACACGAAGAGCGCTCGAGGTGAGTGACGAGCTGTCGTGGCTTCCGGGCGACGCCTCGCACCGCTGAAGCTCGGCGGGCTGCTGAATGCATCGAAGTTCGATCAGGATGTCACGAACAATCGCGAGGGCGTGTTCACCTTCAACTCGCTCGAGGAGCTCGAGAACGATCAGCCTGCGTCGTTCTCACGCACGCTCGCGCCCGCAATTCGTTCGGGAAGCGCGCTGAATCCCGCAGTCTACCTGGGCGACACGTGGCGCAAGAGCAGCGCGCTCCAGCTCAACTACGGCGTGCGCCTCGAGGCGTCGTCGTACGGGGGCGCGCCGCCCGAGAACACGCTCGTCGACTCGGCATTCGGGCTGCGCACGAATCACTTCCCATCGGAGGTGCATTCTGAGTCCGCGCGCCGGCTTCACATGGACGATCGGCCAGAACGATCTCGGCGCGCCGACGACGATCGTGCGCGGTGGTGCGGGAGAGTTCCGGAGCCTCACGCCTTCATCGCTGTTCTCGGCGGCCGAGGGTGCGACGGGTGTGGCGGGATCGGAGTCGCAGCTCGTGTGCATTGGTAGCGCGGTGCCCACCCCGGATTGGAGCGCGTACGCGTCGGATCCCGCGTCGATCCCGACAGCGTGCGCGTCCGCGACACCGCTGCCGGTGAATGGCGCGCTGGCAAACGTCGCCGCGTTCAATCCGAACTTCGAGGCGCCGCGTGCGTGGCGCGCGTCGCTCGGGCTGCAGCGGCGCATTCTCGATCGCTTCGGCGTGAGCCTCGACGCGAGCTACGCGCGCGGTGTGAGCCTCTACGGCTTTCAGGATGTGAATCTCGTGACACAGCCGAGCTTCGGCCTTGCAAACGAGAACGATCGCCCGGTGTATGTGCCGGCGAGCTCGATCATCCCCGGCACGGGTGCGGTGGATTTCTCACAATCGCGCGCGATCTCGTCGCTCGGGCACGTGATCGAGATCGGATCGAATCTGCAGTCGGACAGCAAGCAGATGATCCTCGGAGTGAACGGCGTCACGGTGAGCGGCTTCACCTTTCAGGCGTCGTACACGTACACCCGCTCGCGCGACCAATCGTCGTTCTCCTGCTGCTCGGCCACGCAGGGATTTGCGGCCGCGACGACTGCGGGCAATCCGAATGTGCTCAACTGGGCGACGAGCGACTACGAGCGCCGGCACTCGATTCTGCTCACCGCGAGCTATGCCCTCTCCCAGAGCCTCGAGCTCACGACGGTGACGCGCATCATGTCGGGCACGCCGTACACACCGATAGTGAGCGCCGACATCAACGGCGACGGCGCGAGCAACGACCGCGCATTCATCTTCGGCACGAGCGCGCGCGACACGGCGGTGGCAAACGGGATGGCGCGGCTCCTCGCATCGTCGAATTCGAGCGTGCGCTCCTGCCTGCTGAATCAAACGGGGACGATCGCGAATCGGAATTCGTGCAGCGGACCATGGCAGCCGACTGCTGACCTGCAGCTCAACTTCCGCCCGACATGGTGGGGGCTGGATCGTCGCATGACGATCATGCTGTCGACGGTGAACATGCTCGCCGGGCTCGATGAGCTCTTCCACGGCGAGAACAATCTGTACGGCTGGGGAGGGTCGACGCGTCCGGATCCGACGCTGCTGTTCGTGCGCGGATTCGACCCCGCCACGCAGAGCTACACGTACGCCGTGAACCAGCGCTTCGGCTCCACGCGCGGTTCGGCCAACGCGTTTCGCGTGCCCTTCCAGCTTGCGCTGCAGGCGCGATACGTGATCGGTCCCGACCAGAACGCGGAGCGCATGCGCGCGCTCTTCGGTGCAGGTGGAGGTCGCGGTGGGCGCGGCGGTGGTCCTGGTGGCGGCCCCGGTGAAGGCGCGGCAGCCAACAGCGATGACATGGCCGACCGGCTGCAGCGCTTTCTGCCGAATCCGGCCGCGCAGGTGCTCGAGCTCAAGGACAGCCTGGCGCTCACGGATTCGCAGGTCGTGAAGCTCACGGCGCTCCGCGATTCCACTGCGTCGAGCTACATGGTGATCTCGGATTCGATTCGCGCGACGATCACGAAGGCGGGCTCGAACGCCGATCCCGCGCGACTCTTCGCCGCGATGCGTCCGCAGATCACGAAGGGGCGCGTGATATCGCGGCAGGTGCTCCAGCAAGTGCAGGGAATTCTCACGCCGGAGCAGTGGGCGAAAGTGCCAGAGCGAATTAGAACATCTGGTGCCGGGCGGCGCGGCTTCGGCGGCGGCAACGGTCCCTGACCGCAGCGGCTCGCGCTCGGAGGCGCGCCGCTGCGACGCCGCTATTCGCCGAGCGCGGTGATCTCGACTTCGGCCTCACCATTGAGGCCGTACTGCACGGACACGCGCCACGGCTGGCAGCACACTTCGCAATCCTCCACGTAGTCCTGGTGCGGCCCGCTCCCGGGATCGAGCGCGATCTCTACATCCTCGCCGCAGTATGGACAACTCACCGTCGCCTCGCAGGCCGCGGTGCCATCGCCAAGCGGAAATTGTTCGTCCAGCTCGCCGGAATCGCCATCATCGAACAGCGATTCCTCATTCTCGTTCAGTCGCATCTTCCGCTCCGATACCGCCGCACAGGCGCCGACGTTCAGTGATCATCGAGCTCCGGCGGAGCCCATGCATGCAATAGCGAAACGTGCCTGAAAAGGTTCCGTCGAGAAAGTTCTTTGTCCTGCGGCTCCTGTGCGCTCCAGTGTGTGGAAACAACGCGGGGCATGGCCCCGTAGGGATGGTCGTCTCTCCCGGAGTCTTGATTACATGCTGGTCGCCCTGCTGCGCCTTTTCGCGCTTCGCCCGCTCTTCTCGATCGCCATTTTCGGAATTCCGCTGCTGGTGCTCGCGGCAATCGGGCTCTTCACGGTTCTGGCGCTCAAGCTGCTCGTTTTCGTCGTACTTCCCATCGTGGCCCTCGTCTGGCTGTTTCGAAAGCTCTCCCGTTCCGGTGACTGGCCGGCGAGCTGAACGGACTCGAAGCCGCTAGCTTTCATCATCATGCAAGCAAAGAAGGCAGCGGCGCTGCGAGAGGGGTGGGGTGACAAGCCATGCGAGCATCCCACGCTCGCCAAGGAGTACGCGGCCGGCGAGCGCACGGGGGACTACGTGTGCACGCAATGCGGCATGCGCGTGACGTTCCGCCAGCGCGCGGAGATCCTCGCGTCGCGGCGCGAGTAGTGTCTCCTTCCGCGTCCAGCAGCGCGCACGCCGACGTTCCTTCCGCCGCGACCTTTCTGGTTCGCGGCATTTTCATTCTCGCGCCGCGCGCATTGTTCATCCTGCGCGGCACCGTCGCGTCGGGCGTCGTGCGCGCCAGGCAGCGCGTGATCGCGCCGGCGGGGCTCAATGGGCAGGTGCTCAGCGTGGAAGAGCGGCTGCTCGATGTGAACGGCGGCGCAGCGCAGACGGCGCTCACCTTTCACTACACGTCGCGATCCGAGCTGGAGCGGTGGAAATCAGCTGTCGACGAGGGGACGCTGCTGACGCTGGCGCCGCCGGAATGATCCGCTCGGGCCGCTAGGCGAGCTGCTTTCCGGCGCGCGTCCTTCCACCATCGAGCAGCTCGCGCACGCGCGCGGCGAGTCTGGCTGGCGTGAACGGCTTCTCGATGAATGCGAAACGCTCGCTGGCGATTCCGCGGCGCGCGGCCTCGTCTCGCGTATATCCCGACATGAGCAGCACCTTGATGTCGGGGTAGCTGCTCGCGACGTTCTCCGCCACCTCGATGCCGCTCATCCCGGGCATCACCATGTCCGTGACGACCAGGTGCAGCCCTTCCTCGTGCTGCGCGCACTGCTCGAGCGCCTGCACGCCATTCGACGCGACGAGCACCTTGTAGCCGCATTGCTGTAGCGCGCGGCGTGCGACCGTGCGGAGCGCGTCATCATCTTCGACGATGAGCACCGTCTCGCCGCCCTTGGTCGCGAGCATCGCCGCGTTCTCGATCCGCCGCGCGCAAGTCGGCCGTCGCGTCCACGCGGGGAAGGTAGATCTTGAACGTCGTCCCTTCTCCGACTTCGCTGTACACCGTGATGTATCCGCCGCTCTGCTTCACGATTCCGTATACGGTGGACAGACCGAGGCCGGTGCCCTCGTGCATTCGCTTCGTCGTGAAGAACGGCTCGAAGATGCGCGCCTGCACCTGCGCCGACATGCCGGCGCCGTTGTCGCTCACCGCGATGACGACGTAGGCGCCGGGGGCGATCTGGGCCTCCGATGCGCGCATTTGGTATGGGCTCTCGAACATCGCGTTGGCCGTCTCGATCGACAGTCGGCCGCCACTCGGCATGGCGTCGCGCGCATTCACGACGAGGTTCATCACGATCTGCTCGATCTGTCCGGGATCCGCAGCCACAGCGCCCAGCTCGGGCTCGAGTGTGAGCATGATGCCGATGTCCTCACGAAGGAGACGTCGCAGCATCTGCTCGAGATCCTCGATCACGAGATTGAGGTCGAGAATCTGCGGGCGGAGCACCTGCTGCCTGCTGAACGCGAGGAGCTGCTTGGTCAGCAGCGCCGCGCGCTCCGCCGCTCGCTTGATCTCGAGCACGTCGGCACGCGACGCGGAATTCTCATCGACGTCTGCAATCAGCATCTGGCTGTAGCTGATGATGACGGTGAGCAGATTGTTGAAGTCGTGCGCGATGCCTCCGGCGAGCTGTCCGACCGCCTCCATTTTCTGCGCCTGACGGTACTGCGCCTCGAGCCGTTTGCGATCGGTGTGATCGGCGAAGATGCTCACGATGCCGCTGAGTTTCCCGTTGCTCCGCAGCGCGCACTTCGAGATCGCCACCTCGCACACGGTTCCATCGCGCCGGAGTCGGTGCGTCTCGAAGTTCGTGACGATGGCGCCTTCCTCCAGACGTTGGCACTGATCGAGGAATTCCTTGCGACGATCCTTGGGAACGAGCATGAACAAGGACCGCCCGATCGCCTCATGCGCCGTCCATCCGAACTGCTTCGCGGCTGCGTCGTTCCAGCGAGTGATCGTGAAGTCCGACGCAGAGACGACTATGGGCAGGGGCGAGTCGTTCACCACGGCGCCGAGCAGGATGTTGCTTTCCTCGAGTGCCACTTCGGCCGCCATGCGTTCGGTCACATCCATCGACAGGACGATGTATGCGGGGCGCCCATCGAACTCGATCAGATTCGAGAGCGACTCCGTCTGGATCTCGGTGCCGTTCTTCCGTAGATGACGCCAGCCGCGGCTGTGCAGCAGCTCGGTGCCGATATTCGCGAGCGCGGCCCTGAGCTTGGGTATCTCCTCCGGCGGTCGGATCTGCTCGATGCTCATGGCGAGGAACTCATCCGAGGAGTAGCCGTATTGGCTCACAGCTGCCTCGTTCACCGCCAGGAACCGCAGCGTCTCGGGGTCGTAGACCCACATGGGTACAGGGTTATTCGCGAAAAGCAGGCGGTAGCGCTGTTCGAGCTGGATGGCGGCATCGCGCGCCTGCTCCGCCTCGATCGCCGCTTCCGTGAGCTCGTGATTCGCGAGCTCGAGATCGGCAGTGAGCGCTTCCTGCTCGTGTGCTGCATCTCGCAGCTCCCGATTTGCCAGCTGCAGATCCGCAGTGAGCATCTCCTGCTCCGCGGCCTGCGCCTCCATCTCGACCGCCTGTTCCTCGAGCTGGCTCTGTTGCGCGAGCGCACGGACGCCGTGAGCCAGGAGCTCGCGACGCATGTGCACGAGGCCGATCAGCACCACGAGCGACTCGATCGCGACGAGCACCGCCTCGATCGCGCGCCACTGCTCGTTCTTTCGCACGCGCTCCGCGTAGAGCGCTGCTTCTGCGTCGAGAAAGGCCTCGAGCTTCGTACGCACGGCGAGGAACGCCGGCGTGCCTGCATCGGATTGGCGAGCGATCCGCGCGCGCTCGTCGGCAGATCCCGCCACGCGCACGCGATCCACCCACGCAGAATCCCAGTCGCGGACTGCACCAGCGGCGAGCGCGAGCCTGCCCTGCTGCTCCGCGTTGTCGATCGTCAGACGCTTAAGCCCCGCCATTTCGCGAGCAAGTGCCGCGCGCGCCTCGCGCTCCGTCGCGAGCTGTGTGGTGTCGCCGGTGAGCAGGTAGCCTGCGATGCTCGTCTGCTCGTCGAATGCCAGATCGACCGCCCGGCCACCCGCCGTGCGCACCTGGGTCGTGTGGCGCACCCACAGCATGGATTGCCATGTCAGATACGAGGTCACCCCCGCGGTGATCGCGAGCGCGCACAGCGCTGCGATCGCGCCGGAGGCCAGCCTGCGGATCAAGGGGAGAAGCGGCGAGTCTTCCGTCATGGCCCTGCTGAAATCGACGACGAAGGGCCGCCGAGTCCGATCGGCGGCGGGAGCTCCATGAGTATTACGACCGAGACGCCAATCCCGTTCTCATATTAGATGACTTTAAGAGAGAGCTCCCCCGCAGTGGCGTGAGCATCCGCGAATGCGGAGCGGCTCCAGCCTCCCTTTCGGGCGACTGGAGCCGCGGTGTCTCGACCGATCGCTGTTATTGCCGCGCGACGTCGATCATGTTGTCGTCCGCAATGCGGTCGATCAGCTTGTTGTACGGATCGATGCCGGCGCGCGTCGGCTGTTGGTCGACGACGATCGTGAAGCGTCTGATGCTCCTGCGTCATCTTCTCCCGCTTCATGTACAGCGGCTTCTCTTCGTCCTTCTTGCCCGCGAAGACGCCGATATCGATGTAGTCCGCGAGCGGCATGGGCGTCTCGACGCCATTGCCATCGGCTTGCACCTTGCGCGCCTGCACGTTGAGCGTCACCTCGTACTTGCCGTTCGCCAGTTTCTGCGAGGTGGCGGAGAGCGCCTTGTTGTCGTACAGGACGATGCGGTTGAAGCCATCGTCGATCAGATACTGGTACTCCGGCGGCGTCTGCGCGCGCAGCGCATCCACCAGCATGCGCGTGTCCGGATAGTTCCCGTCCACGGACTGCGCGCCGCGCGTGCTGTCGGCCGCATCCACCTGGTTGTGCGCGTTCGCGTAGCGGTACTGCATCAGGAAATTGTGCAGCGCGAGATTCACCTTGTCCTCGCCGATGTAGTCGGCGAGCGTGTACATGATCTGCCCGCCCTTCTCGTACCAGACGTACGGCTCGCGCTGCACGAGCGCGAGCGGCGGCTCATGGCGCGATCTCCCCCGAGCGGCCGCGCAGATAGCGGTCCAGAAAGTGCCGCAGCACCTTGTGCATGTAGTCCTTGCCGTACTTGTGCTGCATCACCATGTACGCCGAGTACTGCGCCAGCGTCTCGGACATCATGTTCGAGCCCTGCACCTGGCCGCCGATCAGCTGGTGGCCCCACCACTGGTGGCCGAGCTCGTGCGCGGTGACGAAGTAGGTGAGATCGACGTCCTTCGGCTTCACCATGCGGCTGATGAAGCCGATGCCTCGGAGAACGGCACGGTGTTCGGAAACGACTGCGCGAAGGTGCGGTAGCGCGGGAACTCCATGATGCGGTACTGCGTGAACTGGTACGGGCTGAAATGCGCCTGGTAGTAGTCGAGCCCGGCCCGCGAGCTGGCGAGCATGTCGTCGATGTCGTACGGTGTGCGCGGGATCGTAGTAGACCTCGAGATTCACCGGCCCGTTCGGCCCGCTGTAGACCTCCTTGCGCGTCGCGTAGCGCGCCGAGAGATAGGCGAAAAAATCCAGCGATGTGCGTCGCGCCCATGCTGTATTCGAAGTAGCGGCGGCCGTGCTCGGTCCACGTGCGCTGCAGATAGCCCGGCGCGATCGCGATCTGATCGCCGCGAGGTGCTGACCACGGTGTGATAGGTGATCCAGTCCGCGTTGGGCGTGAACAGGTTCATGCGCGAATGGACGGGGTCGCCGCGCGGGCGCCATCTCTTCGAGGCGGGCCGAGCTGCTCTTCGCGGCGGCGGCGCGGATCGTCGATCTCGAACTGCGCTGGTCGTAGCCGACCTGCGGGAAGTAGCCGGCGTCGAAGAAGGTGCCGTTGTAGGCGAACTGCGCGGGCTCGTTGCCAGTCGCGGAAGCCGACGGGTCGTGTGTGCGACCGCGAAAGTCAGCGTGAGCACGTCGCCCGGCTGCAGCGGCTGCTCGAGCGCGTAGATCGAGTAGAGATCGCGCGGCGCGCGGCTCACCAGGTGGAACGGGCGGTCGAAGCTCACGTTCGACACCGCCTGCTGCTCGTCGGTGATATGGATCTGCGACATCGGCTGCGATGACTTGTTCTGCAGCGTGAAGCGGCCGGTGCCGTCGAAGGAGCGGCGCTCCGGATAGATGTTGACGGTCGCGTCGACCGCGGTGACCTTGGGCTGCGGCAGCAGCTCGTACTTCTTGAAGTCGCGCTCGTAGCCGGCCTGAATGTTGCGGCGCGTCTTTGGCGGTCGAGGTACTCGTTGAGCACGTGGGCGTTGTAGAAGTACCAGGCACCCGCACCGACGGCGATCAGCAGGAACAGCGCGGCGGCGGGCAGCAGCCGCGGCGCGCGCAGATCGCGCGAGGCGCGTACGCGCGCACGAGCGAGTCTTCCGCGCCGCGGCGCGTGTACGCGATCGAGATCACGCCCAGCACCGCGAAGATCGCGAACCAGTACGTGATCGACCAGAACAGCGCGGGCACGAAGTGTCCGTAGCCGTTCATGTCCGAGTAGGTGTACGGCGGCGTCGCGCCGGGCAGATACAGCGTGTTCTCCCAGCCGAAGTTGAAGAGGATGGGCTGGAGGACGAACACGCCGATCACGATGCCGTGGCCGATGAACTTGTTCGAGACCATCGTCTGCACGAACAGCGCGAACAGGGCGAAGCCGATCATCTGCGGGAAGGTGACGACGTACAGTTCCTTGACATACTGCAGGAGCTCGTAGTGGTAGTAGCCGGCGATGCGTCTGCATCGTCATGCCCACGAGCATGGTGACCGTGAGCAGGACGAGCTCGACGAACGCGATCGCGGTGAGCTTCGAGAGCCAGTCGGCGGACTCGCTCATCGGCAGCGCGTCGTGAATGCCGTCGAAGTGCGTGTCGCGCTCGCGCCAGATGAGCTCCGCGGCATACAGCGTCGCGACGATGTAGAAGAAGAGCGTCGCGCCGCCTTCCACCGCCTGCAGCATCAGGTAGGTGACGGGCCAGACGTTCACGCTCGCCCGCGCGCCCGGCGAAGTGGCCGTTGTTGATCGCGAAGACGATCAGCAGCCCGACGATCGCCCAGAACGGGATCTCGCGGATGATGGTGCGGATGCGCAGACGCGTGAGCGAGAGATACTGGATGAGAGTCGTGCGCGCGCCGAAGACGCTGGTGCACGCGCGGCAGCGTCGCGGCGACCAGCGAGCGGACGGGCGCGACTCCTCCGTCTCCTGCAGGCGCGCTTTGGCGGCGCGCTTGCCCTGCGACCGGGCGGTCAGCGCTTCCACCGACATGGGGAAGAGCGCCCACGGCGTCGCGAGTGAGCCGACTCCGACGAGCGTCCACAGCAGGCGGTTGTAGAGAAAGACGCCCGGCGAGTTGCCGCTGAAATCCCACGGCAGCAGCAGCGTGTTCTTCTCGATCACCGTCCAGTAGCGCGTGACGTTGTCGAGGAGAATGAAGCCGATCGGATCGAGGATGCCGGACCAGAAATGCTCCAGCGAGCGCGTGGCGGAAAGACGCCGTGAGCCCGATGAGGTAGACCATGAACAGCGCGACGCCCTGCAGATAGACGATGAAGATCTTGCGCGTGAGCGCCGCGACCGCGAAGAAGAGCGAGCCGAGGAAGAAGATCTGCACGACGATGATGGACAGGAACGGCTGCAGATACCACCAGAGATGATTCGGACCGATGCGCGCGTGATCCGCCCACGGCGCAAGCGTGCCCAGGAACGTGCCGAACATCATGCCCGAGAAGGCGAACACCGTGGTCACGAACGAGCCCGCCCAGCGGCCGCCCAGATAGGCGAACTTGGAGATCGGCTTGGTGAAGAGAATCTGGTAGGTGTCGCGCTGGAAATCGCGCAGGATCGACGTGCCGAAGATGGCCGCGATGATGATCACGCCGAAGAGGCACGCGCCGATGTCGTTGAACGTGTTCGCGTACGGGCCGTTGAGCAGCACCTTGCCGTTCGCATTGCCAACGGGCCCGAAGCTCTCGGACGCGACGCAGAAGAACGAGAACGCGAACCAGACACAGAAAGTAGACGTAGGTCGAGATGCTCTTGGCGCGGAACCGCAGCTCGAACGTGAAGAACTCCCAGAATTGCACGAGCGCGTTTCCTCCGCGGGGCGCCGTCAATTGCGTGCCTGTCGCGAGAGGTTGAGGAAGTACACGTCTTCGAGCCCCGACGGCACCGCGCGGAAGCCGGCCCCGGGTTGGGACGGCGCGAACACGCGGATCTCGTGCTGTCCCGCCGACCAGATGACGTGCTGATGACCTTGCAGCTCCGCTTCGAGCGCGCGCAGCTCGTCGTCGGTCGACAGCACGCGCGACCAGATCTGCCCTTCCAGCGCGCCGAGCGCTTCGGCCGGCGCGCCCTCGAGCAGCACCTCGCCCTGCGCAATGATCGCCATGCGCGGGCACAGCTCGCGCACGTCGTCGACGATGTGCGTCGAGAGAATCACCGTCACCTCGCTGCCGATCGACGAGAGCAGATTCAGGAAGCGATTGCGCTCGGCCGGATCGAGTCCCGCCGTCGGCTCGTCGACGATGATGAGGCGCGGATTGGCGAGCAACGCCTGCGCGATGCCGAAGCGCTGCTTCATGCCGCCCGAATACGTGGAGAGCGATTTCTTGCGCACGTCCCAGAGATTGGTCTGCTGGAGCAGCGCGTCGACCATCTCCTTGCGCTCGCCCGCTGTCACGATGCCCTTCAGGATCGCCAGGTGCTCGAGCATGTCCACGGCGGACATCTTCGGATACACGCCGAACTCCTGCGGCAGGTAGCCGAGCACTTGGCGCACCTCGTTCTTCTGCGTGAGGACGTCGATGCCGTCGAGCATGATCGAGCCGGAATCGGGATCCTGCAGCGTGGCGATAGTGCGCATCAGCGAGCTCTTGCCGGCGCCATTGGGTCCGAGCAGCCCGAACATGTTGTTGCCGATGTTGAGCGAGAGATTCTTGAGCGCGCGAACGCCGTTCGGGTAGGTCTTGGACAGACCCGTGATCGTGAGTGCCATCGAGTAGCTCCGTAGGGTGGGGAGTGATGCGGCTCCGTACGCTGCGCGGGCGTGGAGTGTTTCGTAAGAGCGGGGCGGGACGCAAAAAAAGTCTCTTTGGCAGCTACGCCAAAGAGACTCTCATGCAAACACGTGCGATCAGTCGGGGCGAGTGGATTTGAACCACCGACCTCCTGGTCCCGAACCAGGCGCGCTAACCGGGCTGCGCCACGCCCCGAATATCCGGTAAATGCTCAAATCGCGGCTGACCAACACCGCGATCCCTACATGCGCAGGTGAAACCCGAGCGACTAAGGGAACGCGCAACGTAGCGCAGAATCGGGAGTTGGGCAACCTCTAGAGTGGGCGACGGAGCATTGCCTTGTGACGCACGAAGCTCATCCCGATTTGTGGCTAATCGCGGCTTTCGGCCATAGATTCGCGCCAGCGCGACCACTCTCACGCGGCAGTGCCCATTGTCGGATCTACGATCGCGACTGCAGGAGACGCTGTCCGGTAGTTACACCCTCGAGCGCGAGCTCGGGGGCGGCGGCATGTCGCGCGTGTTCCTTGCCGAGGAGCATCGCTTCGGGCGTCGCGTGGTCGTGAAGCTCCTCTCGCCCGAGCTCTCGGCCGCCGTCTCCGCCTCGCGGTTCGAGCGCGAGATCCGCGTCGCCGCATCGCTGCAGCAGGCCAACATCGTCCCGGTGCTCGCCGCCGGCGACCTCGAGGGGCTGCCGTACTACACGATGCCGTTCGTCGAGGGAGAGAGTCTCCGAGCGCGGCTTGGACGCGGACCGGTCTCGATCGGCGAGGCGGTGAGCATTCTGCGCGATGTGGCACGCGCACTCGCGTATGCGCACGACCATGGCGTGGTGCATCGCGACATCAAGCCGGACAACGTGCTCCTCTCCGGGCACACCGCCGTCGTCACCGACTTCGGCATCGCGAAAGCCATCGCGGCCGCCTCCGATATTCCAACCGGCGCCACGCTCACGCAGCTGGGCACAGCGATCGGGACGCCGGCCTACATGGCGCCCGAGCAGGCGGCTGGGGATCCAGCCACTGATCATCGCGCCGACATCTACGCGTTCGGATGCGTCGCGTACGAGCTGCTCGCGGGGCAACCGCCGTTCCCAGGCCTTCCGCCGCACAAGCTGCTCGTCGCGCACATGAGCGAGACGCCGAAGCCGGTTGCGTCGCTCCGTCCGGATTGTCCACCGGCGCTCGCATCGCTCGTCATGCAGTGTCTCGCGAAGGAGCCCGGATCGCGCCCGCAGAGCGCGACGGAGGTGCTCCGGCTGCTGGACGCCGTCGCGTCACCGTCAGCGCCGCAGGCGGCGATGCCCGCAATTCTGATCGGCGGCCGCACGATGCTCATGCGCGCGCTCGCGGTGTACGCCGGCGCGTTCGTTGGCGTTGCGATTCTCGCGCGGGCAGCGATCATCGCGATCGGGCTTCCGGACTGGGTCTTCCCCGGCGCACTCGCCGTCATGGCGCTAGGCCTGCCGGTGATCCTGTTCACGGCGTACGCGCAGTACGTGTCGCATCGCGCGGCGATCGCGACGCCCACGTACACGCCCGGTGGCACACCATCGCTCGCGGGCGTGCAGGGCACGATGGCGACGCTCGCGATCAAGGCGAGCCCGCACGTGTCGTGGAAGCGCGCCACGCGGGGAGGGATGTGGGCTCTCGGCGCGTTCGCGCTGCTCGTTACCGGATTCATGATCATGCGCGCGCTCGGCATCGGCCCCGCGGGGTCGCTCCTCGCTTCGGGCAAGCTCTCGGCGAGCGACAAGGTGTTCGTTTCCGCGTTTGATGCGCCGGCCGCGGACTCCTCGTTAGGCTCGACGATCGCGGAGGCGGTGCGGACGAACCTCTCGCAGAGCCACACGGTGCACGTGCTGCCAACGAGCGCCGTCGTCGCGGCACTCGAGCAGATGAAGCGGGCCGACACTGCACGGGTCGATCTCGCCGTCGCGCGCGAGATTGCCCAGCGAGCGGGCGCAAAAGCGGTGGTCACCGGAAGCGTGGTGCCCGCGGGGAGCGGCTACATCGTCACTGCGCGGCTCGTTGCCGCAGAGAGCGGAGACGAGCTCGCGTCGTACCACGAGTCTGCAAAGGACGCCGGTGATCTGATCCCGACCGTCGATCGTCTCACGAAGTCCCTTCGTGGGAAAATCGGTGAGTCGCTCAAGTCCGTGCACGATGCGCCGCCTCTCGAGCAGGTCAGCACCGCATTGCTGGGCGCCCTTCGCAGTTACGCGGCAGGGCTCCACGCCAACGATGTCGTCGGCGACTACCAGGGAGCGACCGACTACTTCCACGACGCCATTCGGCAGGACAGCAACTTCGCGATGGCCTACGTGCAGCTCGCGTTCTCGCTGCAAACGCTCGGAGGCAGAGCCCGCAACGCGGTGGCCAACGAGGCGCTCGCCACAGCCTTTCGCTTGCGCGACCGGTTGCCGGAGCGGGAGCGTTACAATGTCGAGGGCGCCTACTACTACAGCGCGAACGACCGCACGAAGGCGATCCCCGCGCTCCGCCGGGCAGTGGCGCTCGATTCGACGAACATTGACGCCGCCAATACGCTCGCGAATGCATACTCGTCCTCGCGCAACTATGCCGAGGCCGAGAAATTCTTCAGGCTCGCGCTCGCCGGCGAACCGAATAATGGAACGCTGCTCGGGAATCTTGCCTTCCTGTACAGTGGTATGGGCCGGCATGCGAGCTTCGACAGCGTGGCAACGTTGATGGCAACCCGTAGCCCGTCTTTTCCCTCGGGTGGATTTTACGCGGACGAGCTCTGGAACCGGCGTGACTACGACGGCGTGGAACGATTCGCGCGCGCACACGCGGACAGCGCGGAGGCGCGCGATGCCCTGGACGCGCAGGATGGAATGGTCGGAGTCGCCATGGCGCGCGGGCGATTGCACGAGAGCGAGCACAGATTCGTGCAGGTGAACCAGGCGAAGGCTCGCGTGCGGGGCGACACCGTGAGCTCGTATCTCGTGGCGTACCAACAGGCGATGCTCGATGGCCATCTGCGCGGCGATGAACCTCGTGGTATCGCGGAGCTCGATGCCGCTCTCCACACGACCGCGGTCGCATCCGTTCCAGTCGACCGGGATCAGAGCATTCGGTTGGCGCTGGGCTATGCACGGCTCGGAGCCGCGGCGAAGGCGAGCGAGGTGTTGAATCAGCACGAGACGCGGCTGGATGCACTTTCCCGGCGGCAGGAAGCCGTGTTTATAGCGCGAGTTCGAGGGGATATCGCAGTCGCGGAGGGGAAGACCGACAGCGCCATCGCGTACTATCGCACTGGCGACATTGAGCCCGATGGATTGCCCACAGGCAACTGTACCGCCTGCACACCGGTCTTTATCGGCCTCGCGTTCGACCGCGGCGGCCACTCCGACTCTGCCCGCGCGTATCTGACGAAATACGCCGAGATGAACTCCAACGGGCGCTTTTACCCCGATCGCTTCTATCTCGCTCCGGCGCTGTACCGGCTGGGTGAATTGTACGAGAGCGCCGGCGACACGAAGCACGCGACGGAGTACTACGGCCGGTTCGTGGACTTGTGGAAGAATGCGGATCCGGATCTGCAGCCACGCGTGGTGGAAGCGCGGAAGCGCATCGAGCGGATGAATCGCGCAACGCAGTAGCGCCGCCGCGAACCGCACCGACTCCGTTCCCAAGCGCGTTCGCCACGAAAATATTGCGGATGAGGCTGCCGAGCATTTTATTGCTCGCGCCTCTTCGCGATTGCCGAGAGGTCCCCCACCTCCGCGCTTCGCGTCACCCGCCGCTTGCATCACATCATTTCTCGCAGATCCTTTCTCGCCGCCGCGCCCGCAGGAATCGCAGCCGCGCTCTCCGCGTGCTCACGACCCTTCGACGCGACCGCTCCAGCCGCTCCTCCTGTTGCAGAGTCCCCGCTTCTTTTCGCCACCGGGATCGAGAACAGCTATCCCCGCATGTCGAACGGCATGCGTGTGGACGAGATGGATGCCACGGGTCACAGCACCCGCTGGCGTGAGGATTTCGAGCTGGCGCGCAGTGCTGGCGTGCACGCGCTTCGCTACGGCCCCGCGTGGTACCGCACCAATCCCGCGCCTGGGCGCTACGACTGGTCGAGCGCCGATGATCAGATGGAGTGGCTCCGCACCTCGGGGATCAGCGTGATCGCGGATCTCTGCCACTTCGGAACGCCCGACTGGATCAGTGGCTTCCAGGATCCCGCGCTTCCCGTACACCACGCGGCGTACGCGCGCGCGTTCGCGCGACGCTACCCGTGGATCCGCCACTTCACGCCGATCAACGAGATCTTCGTCGCTGCCAGCTTCTCCGCACTGTTCGGATGGTGGAACGAGTGCCTGACCGACCCCGTCGCATTCGCGCGGGCACTCCTGCACCTGAGTCTCGCACACGAGATCGCGGTCGAGGCGATCCTCGACGAACGTCCCGACGCCATCATCGTTCAGGTGGAGTCCGTGGAACGGTTCGCCCCCGCCGATGCCACCGCCACCGCCGCAACTGCATTCTGGAACACCGCGCGCTTCGTCGCGCTGGACCTGACGCTCGGGCGCACGCCCGCTCCTGAGATGCGCGAGCTACTGGCCGAGGCGGGGATGACGACGGCGGACTACGCGTTCTTCCGCGAGCCGCGCGCAGCAGGCAGCCGCTGGCTCGGCGTCGACTACTACGTGACGTCGGAGCACACGGTATTCGCGGATGGAAGCAGTGAGACGGCTGCGCAACGCCTGGGACTCGCGGCGCTCGCTGGTGAGTATCACGAGCGGTACCGGCTGCCGCTCTTCATCACGGAGACGAGCCGCGAGAGCGCGCTCGCGGTCGACTGGCTCGCGGAGCAGTGGGGAGAAGTGCAGCAGCTCGCTGCCGCCAACATTCCGATTCGTGGCTTCACCTGGTTCCCGTTGATTGACTCCGTCGATTGGCAGCACGATCTGCGTGTCAGGCGAGGCGACGAGGATCGAATCGGACTCCATGCCCTGGACCGTTCGCCGCATCCCGTGGCGAGTGCGTACGCGGAGCTGATCGCGTCCGTCGGGCGCACGCCGCTCGCGGCAGGATCGCGATCGCGCGCATTGCGCGTCGGATGAGCGGAGCGTTCGCGGCAGATGCAACAAACCCCAACCTTTCGGTCGGGGTCGATGCTGCTGGTTGGTCTTTGCGTGCTATGCGCCTGGAGGAACTCGAATCCCCAACCTTCTGATCCGTAGTCAGATGCTCTATCCAATTGAGCTACAGGCGCGCAGAAAATCGATTTTTAGAAACAACGGCGGACGTGCCCCGCTTGCGGAGACACATCCGCCATCAGGCTACAAAACTAGCCGCCCCTCGCCGCATCGTCAAGCAAAACTCCACCCTTCCGACCCACCGGCTCACTCGACCTTGCTCAGCATGTTCGCATCGCGAGCAAGCCGCCAGCGTCCGTCGGGCTCCCTACGCAAAACGGTAAGCGTGTATCCGGATCTGCGCATCGGCGCGCCATTCAATGGCGTCACCATCAGCTCGATGCGATTGCGCAGATACGCCCACTCGCCTAGCACGCGCAGCTCCACGATGTCGCTCGTTCCATCCACCACGACGTTCGCCATTCCCCGGAACGCCGCCGCAAACGCCTCCTTCCCGAATGGCGCCTGACCGGGCTGCATGAACACGACATCGTCCGTCATCAGCTCGAGCACCGCAGCGAGATCGCCTGCCTTCGTCGCCTCGAACCACGTTCTCACTACGGCTTTGATCGCACGCTCGTCGTCAGTCATGGCAAGTCGCTCCACCAAACGAACAGGAGCCCCGAGCGCCAACTCCACTCGAGGCTCCAGCAATGGGCGGTACAAGACTCGAACTTGTGACCTCCACGATGTCAACGTGGCGCTCTAACCAACTGAGCTAACCGCCCGCACCGAACGCCATGCATACATCACATAGCATTCGGCTCCTGATTCAGAGCGGGAAACGGGACTCGAACCCGCGACCCCAACCTTGGCAAGGTTGTGCTCTACCAACTGAGCTATTCCCGCGTGACGCGTGCGTCGCGATCACCCACTCTTCAGGTGGAGGCGAGGGGAATCGAACCCCTGACCTCTTGAATGCCATTCAAGCGCTCTCCCAACTGAGCTACGCCCCCTGAAACTCATGGCGAAAAGCTCCGCCGCGAGCCCACAATGTTAGTCGGACGCGTTCGGGCAGTCAAGCAAAATTGGGGCTGGCGCGTCTTGGTCCGGCTGTATTTTTGCCGCCGACAATCGCAGCACGAAACCTCACGCAATATTCGACATTCAATCGGAACCCACACCATGACCGAAGTGAAGCGCACCCGCCGTCGCGCAGCCCCCACCGGGATCGCGCCGACCGAACCGGAGCGCGACATCCTCGATCAATACCTCTATGAGGTCAGCACCTATCCACTCCTCAAAGGCACGCAGGAGTTCGATCTTGCGCGACTGATTCGCGCCGGTGATCAGGATGCACTCCAGGAGCTCGTCCAGCGCAATCTTCGCTTCGTCATCTCCGTCGCGAAAAAATATCAGAATCGCGGCATGGCTCTCATCGATCTGATCGGCGAAGGCAACGTCGGTCTGCTCACCGCCGCGCGGAAGTTCGATCCCGATCAGGGCGTCAAGTTCATCTCCTACGCGGTGTGGTGGATTCGCCAGGCGATTCTCTCGTCGCTCGCGAAGCAGGGACGTACGGTGCGCGTGCCCCTCAATCGCACCTCCGATCTCTCCCGCATCATCAAGGGCTCGGAGATTCTTCGCCAGAAGCTCCGTCGCGAGCCCATGCCCGAGGAGCTCGCGCAGCTCACCGGCCTCACCGTCGACGTCGTGCAGGCGCTCTCCGCGCTCAACAGCGGCGACATCCGGCTCGACGCCCCGATGGATCCCGACAGCGATCGCTCGCTCATCGAGCGCTTCGTGGCCGAGGAGATGGACGAATCCGGAAGACGAGTACATGAATCGGTTCGTGAGCGAGGAGATCGAGCGCGCGCTCGCGCACACTTCCCTCCACGCGACGCGAAAGTGCTCCGCCTCTACTTCGGCCTCGACGGCGGCCGCGAGCACACCCTCGAGGAGATCGGCTCCATGCTCGGCGTCACCCGCGAGCGCGTGCGCCAGCTGCGCGACCGTGCACTCAAGCGGCTGCGCGAAGGCGAGGTGGGCCTGGCGTTGAGCAGCTTCGCCGCCTGATCGCCAGCCCCAGAAAAAAAACGGCCCCGCAGGCTCGATCGCCGGCGGGGCCGTTTTGCATCTGGAGCTCGCTAGGGATTCGACTTCTGCGAGTTCGGCTTGGCCCTGCCCGCCGATCCGCTTCGTCCACACGAGAATCGTCCCGCACGAGCCGTTCGTGCCCCTGGAACTGTACCGGCACCTCGCTCGCACTCTTGTAGACCTCCACCGCCTCGATGTCGTCCGGCCGGATCATCTGATCGAGATGTTCTGCGAGTTGTCGTAGGGCGCGCCGTCCAGATACCACTGCACCGCACATCCCTGTCCGCGCGACGACTGCACGACGTAGTTGTTCCCGTCAAAGCCCACGGTCAATCCGGGAATCGTGCGGAAGAGATCCGTGGTGAGCACCGATTGCCGCTTCTCGATCTCATCGCGATCGAGGAACGTGCCCATCCCGCGCTTCGCGCGATCATCGAATCCGGGAATGTCGCTGCGACGACTTTCCCTGCACGGTGATCTCGCCGAGCACCTGCGCTTTCGTGTCCATCACCGCCGCGAGACGGCTCTCGCGCGTGGGCGAGAGATCGACCGTGAACCGCTTGGGAGCGTAGGAGATCTGCCGCACCTCCACGGTCTGCGTGCCCGACGGAAGTCCGCTCAGCCGGAATACACCGCGCGAATCCGCGCGTGCGCCAACAGCGGTCCCCACGAGATACACCTGCGCTCCCTCGATCGGCTTGCCATCCGCACCCAAGACGGTGCCGTTGAGCTGCGCCGTGCCCAGCGGCTTGTGCGCGCGGAGCCCCCGCGGTGTCCGCGGTCGCCGCCGAGGCGACGACGCGCTGCCCGACGAGGAAGTCGCGCTGCAGCACGCCCCCCGGCGGCATCGAGACGTCGATCCATCCGCTCGCCTTGCTCGCGAGCCGCGCCTGCGCACGAAGCGCCACCCCATTCGGAATGCCGCACATCCGGTAGTCGCCGCGCGGCCCGACGGTCGTGTGCGCCGCCTTGGGCAGCTTGGACAGTGAGCTCGTGCCGATGTTCATCTCCGTCCACATCACCACGACGAGCGCGCCGACCAGCGGCGCATCGGTATCCGCGTCACGCACGAGTCCCAGCATCATTCCGCGCCCCTCGGTCGCGCTGTCGCGGCAGATCACCCGGAGCACGGTGTGCATGGACGGGACGCCCAGGTCGAGCAGCGCAGACTCTCCGTGACGCAGGGAGATCTGCCGCACCGGCGGCGTGATTCCGAGCGAGTCCATTCCCGCCATGAAGAAGCCCACGGTCACGACGCCCTCCGGAAGGCTGTCCACGTCGAAGCGGTACATGCCGTTGGAATCGGTCACCGTCTGATGCGTGGATCCCGCGATGATCACCGTCGCGTGGCGCACCGGTTCATCGTGCAGGCTGTCGTACACGATCCCCGAGAGTGTCGGATGTCCTTCGGGCGCGGCGGCGCGTCGCGGCAGCTGTGTCGGCTTCTCGGGAAGCGAGGCCGTATCGGCGGAGGGGCGGCCGATCTGTGGATCACCTGCGCGCTCGCGGGGAGCGCGAAGACGGCGGCTGTGATGAGCGAGAACGCGAAGGGGGCGAGTCGGCGCATGCGCAGTCGAAAGGGGAAAGGCTCGCGGCGAGTGTGTCACCGCGAGGGCAAGATAAAACGAATCCAGCGGCCCGATCGTTGTCGAGACCCGGAGCTACAGGATTCCCGTTCTACCGTACACGCAGCTGGCGCAATCGTTCGCGAGCGAGCCGTTCCGGTCGTTGCCCGCAAATGCCGATTGCGGCACATTTCCGAATGATCAAGCTCAAGGACGTCTACAAATCCTTCGGTAGCAAGAAGGTACTCCAGGGATTCTCGCTGGACGTGGTCGAGGGCGAGACGATGGTGATCATCGGCTACTCGGGAACGGGCAAGTCGGTTGCCATCAAGCACATCGTCGGTCTGCTCGAGCCGGATTCGGGCACCGTTCTGGTCGATGACAAGGAGGTGCCTAAGCTCCCCCGTCGCGAGCTGTACGCGCTGCGCGCGCGGATCGGCTACGTCTTCCAGTTCGCGGCGCTCTTCGATTCGCTGAGCATCGGCGACAACGTCGCCATGGGTCTTCGGAAGCTCGAGATGAAGCCCTCCGAGATCAGCGAGCGCGTGAGCGAGGCGCTCCGCCTGGTGGATCTTCCCGACACCGAGAATCGCTTCCCGGCCGAGCTCTCCGGCGGCATGCGCAAGCGCGTCGGCATCGCGCGCGCGATCGCGCTCCGTCCGAAGTACATCCTGTACGATGAGCCGACCACGGGGCTCGACCCGGTGACGAGCGCCGTCATCGACGAGCTCATGCTGCGCATGCGCAAGCAGCTCGGCGTCACTGGCGTCGTCATCACGCACGACATGCGGAGCGCGTACACCGTCGGCTCGCGCATCGCGATGCTGTACGAGGGGCGCGTGCGCCAGGTCGGTACGGTGGACGAGATCCGGAACACGAAGGATCCGGTCGTTCGCCAGTTCATCGAAGGACGCGCGTCGCTCAACGAGGTCGAGATGGCCGGCGTCCCCGCCAGCGCACGCGGGTAGGCGCATGACGCGGTCGCGCGCCACTCGCGAGGTGTCGGCCGGAGGCGTGGTCTATCGGATGGAGGGCGGCCGCCCGCTCTTCCTCCTCATTCGCGACAGCTATCGCAACTGGGGATTTCCCAAGGGCCATCTCGAGAAGAGCGAGCTCCCCGAAGCCGCCGCGCTGCGTGAAGTGGGCGAAGAGACTGGGCTCTCCGATCTCGCGCTCCGCAGCGAGCTCGCTGTGATCGACTGGCACTTTCGCTTCCGCGGGAAGCTGATCCATAAGATCTGCCATTTCTTTCTCATGGAATCGGAGCACGCCCTGACGAGCCCGCAGCGCGAGGAAGGGATCACCGCGTGCAAGTGGGTCCCGATCGAAGAGGCGCTCGCGCTCATCTCGTACGCGAACGCCCGCGAAGTGCTGCAGCGCGCGGCGGAGATGGTGGGCGGCGCTCCCGCCGCGCACTGATGCCCGTGCGCGCGGCCTCCACGCGCAGCCGCCGCAGCTCCGAGTCGAACGGCCGCTCGCCGCGGCCACAGTCCGTGGTCGTCGCTTATGCGCCGCGCGAGCACACGCGAATGCGCATCCGCTCCACGCTCGTGCGGGTGCACCGGCGCGGCATCCTCGCGCGCACAGAGCGCGATTTCGCAAACGCGTTTCGCGCGCATTTCGTCGATACGGCGCTCGTCGAGGTCACAGCCGATGACGACGGGCACGGCCCAGCCGAGCTCGCGCGCGAGTATCCGAGCATCCCCTTCGTGGGCCTGACTCCGTTTCGCCCCGTCGACGCACCCGCGATCGCGCGCTGCGCGGAGCTCGACTTCGCCGACGTCCTCGCCGACGGCACCGACGACGGACTGCTTGGCCACGCCCTCATGGCGCACGGATTCTCGGTGCGCTTCGCGGCCGCGCTCGACACGCCGCCCGAGCTGCTCGCGCTGAGCTCACCGCTCCAGCGCTCCGCTTGGCGCGCGATCGTCGCACACGCGGGACAGCCCGTCGGCTCGGCGGAGATCGCGCGCGGGCTGGGGATCACGCGGGAGCATCTCAGCCGCAGCTTCTCGGCGGGCGGTGCGCCGTCGCTCAAACGCGCGATGGACTTCGTGCGACTGCTCGCGGCGGGGGAGCTCGCGAAGAATCCGGGCTTCGACCTCGCCGCGGTCGCCCGACTCACCGGCTTCGGATCCCCCGCCAGGCTAGCAGTCACCGTGAAGCGGCTGGTCCGGGCACCAGCCAGCGCGCTCACCGCACTTCGCTCCACCGATCTGCTCGAACGGTTCGTCCGCGGCTAGCCGGCGCACGCCGCATGCTGTATATGGACAGGCTGACTATTGCCCGATCAGCCAGCTTGTGATAATTTTCACAAGCTGTAGCGCGACTTTTTTCGTGTCCTCCTAGCCCGCTGCCGACATGGCCTCCGAAACCACGCTCCGCCCCGCCGAAATCAAGGACATCCTCCTCCGCGAGATCGAAGCGGCGGACCTCCACGAGCTCGACGTCGAAGACGTTGGCTCGCTGCTCGAGGTCAAGGACGGCATCGCCCGCATCTATGGCCTGAACAAGGCCATGGCCGGCGAGATGCTCGAGTGCACCGCCTCCGAGACGGGCAACAAGATCACCGCCCTCGCCCTCAATCTCGAGGAAGACAACATCGGCGCCGTCATTCTCGGCGACTGGCTCGAGCTCAAGGAAGGTGACGAGGTTCGTCGCACCCGCCGCGTGCTCGAAGTGCCGGTCGGCCCCGAGATGCTCGGCCGCGTCGTCGACGCGCTGGGCAATCCGATCGACGGCCTCGGTCCGATCACCGCGAAGATGACGCGCAAGGTCGAGTCGGAAGCTCCCGGCATCATCGTGCGCCAGCCCGTGAAGGAGCCGCTCCAGACGGGGCTCAAAGCCATCGACGCCATGATCCCGATCGGCCGCGGACAGCGCGAGCTGATCATCGGCGACCGCGGCATCGGCAAGACGGCGATCGCGATCGACACGATCATCAATCAGAAGGGCACGGGCGTTCTGTGCGTCTACGTCGCGATCGGTCAGAAGAAGTCGACGGTCGCGTCCACGGTCGAGAAGCTTCGCCAGACCGGCGCGCTCGAGTACACGATCGTCGTCGTGGCCGCCGCATCGGATCCCGCGCCAATGCAGTACATCGCGCCGTACTCCGGATGCGCGATGGCCGAGTACTTCATGTACAACGAGGGGAAGGCGACGCTCTGCGTGTACGACGATCTGTCGAAGCAGGCCGCGGCGTACCGCTCGATCTCGCTCGTCCTTCGCCGCCCGCCGGGCCGCGAGGCGTATCCGGGCGACGTGTTCTATCTCCACTCCCGTCTCCTCGAGCGCGCGGCGAAGATGAGCGAGGATCCGTCGGTGGTGGACAACGTCCACATCTTCAAGGCGGGCGGCTCGCTCACCGCGCTCCCGATCATCGAGACGCAGGCCGGTGACGTATCGGCGTACATTCCGACAAACGTCATCTCGATCACGGACGGACAGATCTTCCTCGAGGCCGATCTGTTCAACGCAGGCACGCGCCCCGCCATCAACGCCGGTATCTCGGTGTCGCGCGTCGGTGGATCCGCGCAGATCAAGGCGATGCGCACCGTCGCTGGCCGCCTCCGTCTCGATCTCGCGCAGTATCGCGAGCTCGAAGCGTTCGCGGCGTTCGCGTCGGATCTCGACAAGACGACCAAGGCGCAGCTCGATCGCGGTGCGCGCACCGTGGAAGTGCTCAAGCAGCCGCAGTACGAGCCGATGCCGGTCGAGCAGCAGGTCATGATCATCTACGCAGTATCGAACGGATTTCTGGACGACATCGAGGTCTCGCGCCTGCGCACGTGGGAGCGCGACTTCCTCGCGTTCATGTCCACGAGCTATGCGCAGGTCGGACTTGGACTTCGCGACGGCAAAGTGCTCTCGAAGGAGCTCGAGGCAGATCTGAAGCGCGGCATTGAAGCGTTCAAGGCGACGACGGCCGGCGCGACCCTCGGCGCCGTCCGCGCCCGCCGCGAAGTAACGGCACGCGGGCGACTGACTCATGGCGCAGGGACGCGAGCTCAAGGGACGGATCAAGTCGATCGAAGGAACGCGCAAGATCACGCGGTCGATGGAGATGGTCGCCACGTCCAAGCTGAAGCGCGCACAGGATCGCGTCGTCGCCGCGCGTCCGTACGCGCGCGCGCTCGAGACGGTGATCGCCGATCTGTACTCGCCCGAGCTGGCCGAGCGTTTCCCGCTGCTTCGGCAGCCCGCGGCAGATGAGCGCGGCACTCCGATGCGCGGCAGCCGCGCCGCCGTCATTCTGATCACGTCCAATCAGGGACTCGCGGGCGCGTTCAACGCGAATCTCATCCGTGAAGCGCGCGGGCTGCTCGCGCGGCTCGCGGCCGCGGGCGTGGAAAGCGAACTGCACATCGTCGGACGCAAGGGACTCGGCTTCTTCCGCTACATCGGCGCGAAGATCACCACGTCGCGCATCGACATCGGCGACAAGCCCGCCGCCGTGCATGGATCGCAGCTCGTGGATGCGCTCATGAAGGATTTCATCGAGCGCCGCCTCGACGCGGTGTATGTCGTCTACGCCAAGTACAACTCGCCGCTCTCGACGCCGCCGGTGGCCGAGCGTGTGCTGCCGGTGACGCCGCCCGCGCGCAAGGGACCCGCGCGCGACTATCTGCTCTTCCCGAACGCCGCGGACATCCTCGACGTGCTGCTCCCGCTCTACGTGCGCAACGCGATCTATCGCGCGCTCGTGGAGACCGTAGCAGGCGAGCAGGGCGCGCGCCGCACGGCGATGAAAGCGGCGACCGACAACGCCGGTGAGATTTTGAACGTCCTGCGCCGCACGTACAACCGCGCGCGCCAGGCCCAGATCACGCAGGAGATCGCAGAGATCGTCGGCGGCGCGGAAGCGCTGAGCGGATGATCGAGCGCACCTATCGCAGTTGCTTCACGCCGGAGCGGGTGCTCCGGTCCGACCTTCAGGAAATCAATCATGGCTGATCACAATATCGGAAAGGTCGTGCAGGTCATCGGTCCCGTGCTCGACGTCGAGTTCGAGTCCGAGAATCTGCCGGAGATCTTCAACGAGATCACGATCGACCAGCTTGCCGAAGGCGGCACGCAGGTGAAGCTCGCTGCCGAAGTGCAGCAGCACATTGGCCGCAATCAGGTGCGCGCGGTCGCGATGTCGACCACCGACGGTGTCGAGCGCGGCATGCGTGTGACGGACACGGGATCGCCGATCACCGTGCCTGTTGGCGCGCCTGCGCTCGGCCGCATCCTCAACGTCCTCGGTGAGCCCGTCGACAACGGCGCGCCAATTCCGAAGGACGCGCTCCGCTGGCCGATCCATCGTCCGAGCCCCCAGTTCATCGATCTCGAGCCGAAGACGGAGATCTTCGAGACGGGGATCAAGGTCATCGATCTGATCGCGCCATTCGTGAAGGGCGGCAAGATCGGTCTCTTCGGCGGCGCCGGCGTCGGCAAGACGGTCATCATTCAGGAGCTGATCAACAACGTGCAGAAGGGGCACGGTGGGCGGTCGGTGTTCTGCGGGGTGGGCGAGCGCACGCGCGAAGGAAACGATCTCTATCTGGAGTTCAAGGAAGCCGAAATTCTGGATTCCGTCGCGCTCGTGTATGGACAGATGAACGAGCCGCCGGGCGCGCGTCTGCGCGTTGGACTCTCCGGCCTCACCATCGCGGAGTATTTCCGCGATGTCGAGAACCAGGACGTGCTGCTCTTCATCGACAACATATTCCGCTTCACGCAGGCGGGCTCGGAAGTGTCCGCGCTGCTCGGGCGCATGCCGAGCGCCGTTGGTTACCAGCCGACGCTCGCGACGGAGATGGGCGATCTGCAGGAGCGCATCACGTCGACCAAGAACGGCTCGATCACGTCGGTGCAGGCGATCTACGTTCCCGCGGACGACATCACGGACCCGGCTCCCGCAGCCGCGTTCGCGCACCTCGATGCTACGGTCGTGCTCAATCGCGCGCTTACGGAGATCGGCATCTATCCTGCCGTCGATCCGCTCAACTCCGGCTCGCGCATTCTGGCGGCGCAGTACGTCGGCGACCGGCACTACGCCGCCGCGTCCGGCGTGCAGCGCATTCTGCAGCGCTACAAGGAGCTGCAGGACATCATCGCGATTCTCGGCATGGACGAGCTGGGCGAGGAGGACAAGCGCATCGTCGGCCGTGCACGCCGTGTGCAGCGTTTCCTCTCGCAGCCGTTTGCCGTCGCGCAGCAGTTCACCGGCATCGAGGGCAAGTACGTGAAGCTCGAGGATACGGTGGAGTCGTTCGAGCGCGTGGTTGCCGGTGAGTTCGACGAGCTCCCGGAACAAGCGTTCTACATGGTTGGCTCGATCGACGAAGCTGTCGAGAAGGCCAAGACGCTGAAGAGCTGAGCATCGTGCTGAAAGTCTCCGTCATCTCGCCCGAGCGCGTGCTGTACGAAGGGGACGCGAGCTCTGTAGTCGCGCCCGCTTTCGATGGCGAGCTTGGCATTCTCACTGGTCACGCGCCAATGATCACGGCGCTCGGCACGGGCACGTTGCGCGTCGAAGGCGGTGGTGCCAATCAACGATTTGCGGTGACGGGCGGATTTCTGCAGGTGGTGGATGATCAGGTGCGCGTGGTGACGGAACAGGCGACGGCGATTTAGTCGCGCACGCACATTGCATTACGAGCACGCGGGCCTGGACTCATGGGCCCGCGTTTTTTTTTTGGAGGCTCAGGTGCACATCAAGCGTTCGTTATGGATGATCGGCGCTATCGCATTTTCCTCGCTTGCACAACAGTCGCTCGCGCGCGCGCAAATGCTCGGCGCGCCGGTGCTGCAGGATGCGTTCACGAATCCGGGCTTCACCGTCGGCGCTGATTTCGGCTCCGGGAACGATCTCAAGACATACGGAGGGGCCGTCGCGTGGTCGCCGGCGAGCGCGTTCTTCCAGCTCTCGGGCGGGGTAGCGTATCTGCATCCGAAGTTGGGCTCGGGAACCGCCACGTACGGCGCACGCCTCATGGTGCCTGTGCTCCATCGCTGGCCGCAGTTCGGTCTCGCGCCATTTGTAGGAATGGGCGGCGCCACCATGAGCGGCGTCACCGACTGGCAGATCCCACTCGGCATATCCGCCGGCTATCGGCGCGCACTCGGTTCCAGCGGGCGTGCCGTTTCCGCCTATGTTTCACCGTTCTACTCCTGGGCGCGCGTTCGCGCGAACGGTGTGACGGCGACCAATGGGCTCTTTCGCGTTTCACTCGGAGTCGACGCTGCGGTGCTGCCGCAGGTAGGAGTGACGGTAGGC
Source organism: uncultured Gemmatimonadaceae bacterium (assembly GCA_963792685.1). Classification (GTDB taxonomy): domain Bacteria; phylum Gemmatimonadota; class Gemmatimonadetes; order Gemmatimonadales; family Gemmatimonadaceae; genus FEN-1250. Next base: position 1,936,508 of record CAWBWW010000001.1, read on the forward strand.
TACGAGCTGGGGCAAACCGCTGGCGTGGGAAAGGCCGGCGCGACGGGGGGAATCTTTGGCCTCGGAGTTTCGTATGCATTGCATCGGCCGCGCCCTGCCGATGAGGTGGAGCAACCGAGCAGGCGGACACCGCGAAGCGATACGACGACACCGGCACCTGCGCCAAGCTCCACTACAACGCCATAGCAGTTCTCACTAAACAATTTCGAGGAAGATCAATGCATATGCGTTCCCTGTTTGCGAAAACCGTCACCGCCGCGTTTGCGGCGCTGGCATTCGGCACGAGCGCCGCATCGGCGCAGGCGTGGCACTATCCCACGCTGCAGCTCCCCGAGATCTCGACGCGCGACTTCACGGTGCTCGTCGCCGGCGGTGGAGATTACGGAACGGATGTCGTCGGCCAGTGGCGCGAAGGCATCAACCCGGACGCCATGTTCAATGTGGATGTCGGCATCGCGACACCGGGGAGCACCACGCTGTTCCTCGCCGGCGTCGGCGGTGGCTATCAGTTCCTTCGCGCCAACGCGCAGACCCCGGTGGACATTCTCGGGACCGCGGGCATCTACGGCGCGTTCGGCACTACGAGTGAGATCAGAATTCCCTTCGGCGTCGTCGCGGGGCATCGGTTCCCGCTCACGGGCAGCACGGGCGCGCTCGCGCTCACACCATTCGTGTCGCCGCGTCTCTCGATCGATTTCTGCGCGAGCAGCTGCAACGGCACAGGTACGAATTTGAAGGTGAACTTCGACATCGGCACCGGGTTGGACATCACGAGCTCGTTCGGTTTGCGCGCAGCGCTGACCGTCGGTGGTGTTGGCCCCGGTGACAGCCGGACGTCGTTCGGGATTGGCGCGACGTACCGTCCGAACATGGTCGCTCGCCGCTAGCTTGCAGGGGTGCGCGGCCGATTCCCGGCCGCGCACCTTCGGCGGGTCTCGAGGGGCCGCCTGCCGGACAGGAGCGCACATGGACCACTCTTCTGCGCAGCCGATCCTCGTAGTCGATGACAATGAGGACAACGCGGAGATCGTGCGCGCGCTGCTCGAGTCGCGCGGCTTCGCGGTGCTCATCGCGCACGATGGCGACGAGGCACTGGCGCTGTTCGAGAGTGCGCGTCCCTCACTCGTGCTGCTCGACGTGCTGATGCCTGGACGCAGCGGCTGGGAAGTGTGCCGTCTCATGCGCCAGCATCCAGAGCACGGCCGCACAGTGCGCATCATCATGCTCACTGCGCTCTCGGAGTGGAACGACAAGCAATCGGCCATTCAGACGGGCGCCGACGACTACATCACGAAGCCGCATCGATCTCGCCGATCTCGAGTTGCGAGTGCGGCGAAATCTCGCGCTGGTGGCCCCGCACGCATGACGACCGCCCCCCGCGCCTTTCTGCTCACCGATAGCGCCGATGGGGCCCTCGCCGAAGCCGCGCGCATGCTGCAGCTCGATCCGATACTCGTGCAGCACGCGTCGGAGCTTCCGCAGGCCATCGACACGCACCCGTTCACCCGCGTCGTCGTCGTCTCTACCGAAGATCCGTCGCTGCTGCGCGCCATCGTCGAGCATGCGAGCACGCGTCACGTGCCGGTGGTGCTCGCGGGGCAGGACGAAGTCGCGTACCGGCGCGCCATCGAGTTCCGCGTCGATGACTGGTACCTCGCTCCCGCGTCGCCAGTCGAGATCTCGTGGCGCATCCGATCGGCCATGGCGCGCACGATGGCGCAGACGTACGGCTTCGCGCAGCGCGCCGAGCGAGTCGAGTACGAGGAGATGCTGTACGATCCGCTCACAGGGATGGCCACGCTCCCGGTGATGCTCGAGCGCATGCGCGGCGTGATCAAGGATCGCGGCGAAGTGATCGTCCACTATCTCAACTTCGTGCGATACTCGAAGATCGAAGAGATCTACGGCTGGGAGAAGCTCGATCAGGTGCTCGAGACCACCGCCGCAGCCGTGCGCGAATTTCTCGACTCCCGTTCGCTGGGCAACACGCGGATGATGGTCGGCTTTCCCAACGACGACGACTTCATCTTCCTCCAGGTGCCGGAGAAGGGGCAGCCGGTGCCCACGGACGCGCAGATCACGGAGGCCGGGCGCCAGGTGCAGCAGTTCGTGGGCAACCGCCTAGAGGAAGTGCACGGCGAGGATGTCTCCTCGCTGTTCGACATCTTCATCGGCTCGTCGCACGTGTACTACACGCCCAAGATTCGCTTCGAGCGCCTGATCTACCGCGGCGTGCGCGAGGCAGCGAACGCCGCGCGCAGCGTGGAGCAGCGCGAGCGCGTGCGCCGCACCGCTGCGCTCAAGGGCGTGCTCCATGAGGGCGCGGTGTACGTCGACTTCCACCCGATCGTGCTCGCGGAGACGAACGAGATCTTCGGCTACGAGGCGCTCGCGCGCGGCGTGCCGCGCAACCTGCGCAGCCCCGAGGTGATGTTCGAGGTCGCGGCGGAGGCGGATCTCGTGTGGGAGCTCAGCCGCCTCTGTCGCGCCCGCGCGCTCAGCGGCGCGAAAGAGCTGCTCCGTGGCGAGCAGCTGCTCTTCGTCAACGTCGATCCGCATGACTTCGCCGATCCGGGCTTCGGCGTGCTCGACTCGATCGACCCGCGCCGCATCGTCCTCGAGATCACCGAGCGCACCGCTATCAAGGACTACCCCAAATTTCGCGAACGCCTGCGCTCGTTTCGCGAGCGCGGCTTCCGCTTCGCCGTCGACGACGCCGGCAGCGGCTACGCGGGGCTCGGCTCCATCGCGAATCTCGAGCCCGATTTCATCAAGCTCGACATCTCGCTCATCAACTCGATCGACACGAACTTCATCAAGCAGAATCTCGTCGAGACGATGGTGGGATTCGCGCGCGAGCAGGGCGCGATGGTGATCGCCGAGGGAATCGAGCGCCGCGAGGAGCTGGAGACCGTGAAGCGCCTCGGCGTGCCGCTCGTGCAGGGATTTTTGCTCCATCACCCCGCCCGCGCGGGAGCGATGGCCCGCGCACACGCTGGGCGCGACTAGCCGCTTCGCGTCGCGCGCGCGTCAGCGCTCGAGCAGCTCGGTCACCAGCGCCGCCGATCGCGCGGACGCACCAAGCCCTTTCTCCACGAGCGCCTTCGCACGCGCCCCCTCGGCGCCGCGCGTGTCGGGACGCGTGAGCAGCGCTCCGAGCCGCGCGGTTATCGCCGAGCCATCGGACACGGATGCGCCGGCATCGGCGGCGATGAGCAGTGCGGCATCGCGGCTCGTCTCGTGTTGTGGACCGAAGAGCACGGGTACCCCGAACGCCGCGGGCTCGAGCACGGAGTGCAGTCCGGCGCTGTGGAATCCGCCTCCCACGAAGGCGACATCGGCGAGCGCATACAGATCGCCGAGCAGTCCAACGCCGTCCACGAGTATCACGTCGGCGTCGGCGCCGCGAGGGAGTGCGCTCGTGCGCGTGAGCGAGAGCCGCTCGCGCCGCGGCCCACCGCTCGATGTGACGGAGATGCACGGGCGTGGGCTCGTGCGGCGCGATGATGAGTCGGGCGCGCGGCACCTGCGCGCGCATCGCCATCCACGCGGGCAGGAGCTCGCGCTCGTCGGCGGGCCACGTCGAGCCGGCGACCAGCGTCGCCCGATCGCTGCGGAGCGGCGCGAGCACGTCATCACGCGCGGCGCTCTGCTGCGCGCGCGCCCACACCTGATCGTAGCGCGTGTCGCCCGTGACGGTGATCGCCTGCTCGCGAACGCCAAGCTGTACGAGGCGGCTCGCGTCAGCGTCATCGATGGCGCCGACGACGTCGAACGAGGCATAGGCGCCGCGCGTGAAGGCGCGCGAGAAGCGCGAGCGCCGGCGCGAGCGCTCGGCGAGCGTTGCGCTGAGCAGGGCGGTGCGCACTCCCGCGCTTCCGCGCGGCGGCGACGAGCGCGGGCCACACGTCGAGCTTGGAGAACGCGAGCACGCGCGGCGAGAGCGCGTCGAGTGCCGCTCGCGCGTCGCCGCGCGAGTCGAACGGCAGATATTCCGCGAAGTCCGCGTCGAGCGAGCGCGCGAACCGCTCCGCGCTCGGCGAGAAGAACGTGTAGGCGAGCTGGAGGTGCGGCTGATCCGAGCGGAGCCGCTCGAGCACCGGGCGCGCCTGCAGCCCTTCGCCCACGGACGACGCGTGCATCCACACGAGCGGTCGCTCCGTGTTCCGCGCGTCCTTGCTCCACCGCTCGTAGCGCGCCCGAATGCCCCGCCGCGCGCGGAATGTGGCGAGCACTTTCCCGCCGCCCGGAGGCGCGACGGCCGCGGCAGCGCGCGCGACCTGAACGGCGCCCTCGTATGCACCGGCGAGCAGAAAGTTCATGCGTCGAACGGCGGCGCTCGCATGGCGCGCTGAAATGCCGGGATCCCGTTGCGCACATATCGTACCCTGTTTATTTTTTTTCCCAGACGTCGCGCGCGCTCGCGCAGCGCGGCGCTAGGGTGCACGTTTCCGCCCGATGTCGAACCCTGCAACGAGGAGGTGATCCATTGTCTAGTGACCAGCAGGCGGCGAGGATCGCTCGAAGCCGTTAAGGCCCAAGTCGTAGAGTGACCGGTGGTCCTCGCCGCTCGGTCGAATGTCGTGGGGTTTATCGTCGCCTTTCAGGTGCACGGTAAACCCCATTTGACATCCCTCCCTCGAGTGTCAGCGAACTGCGGCATGCAGAGCAATCTACCGAACCGTGCCGTTGGCGAGCTTCCGAGCGCAAATGGACATCAAAGGGACACCGTTGCTTTGATCGGCCGGGAGTTCGACTGCTCGATCCGCGAGCGAAGCCGCAGAGCGGGCCGCTCGACGAAAAAGTACGATGCGACTGCGAGCGCTCCAATGGAAACGATGCTCAGCGGAAATGGAAGCGCGTGTCCTTCCCGCAAAAACGGCTGCTGCCAGAGATAGATCGAGTAGCTCAGCACGCCCACGAACGCGATCGGTCGCGCGTTCACGATTCTCCCGGTGACGCTGTCCGGAAAACGAAGACACCAGTCGATCCATATTGCGATCGCGACGTTGAGGAGCGTGATCCCAACGAGCGCGCCAAACGTGGGCCAGCGCGCGCTCGCCGCCGCGAACGCGAGGATGAGCCCTCCCCACAGCTCCATGAACCTGCCGTGAAGCATGCGGCGATACCGCAGGCGATCCCAAAGCCATTGGCGCCCGTACGCGAGCAGGCATCCCGTTGCAAGCGCATCGGCAACGCATTCGAACGAGTACCGCGGGTTGTCGGGCCAGTGCGCTGAAAGCAGGGCAACACCACGAAAGATCGGGGACATGAGCAGCATGAGCGCCGCGCATGCAAAGCTGCGTCTCACCCCGAGCAGCACGATCAACCAGGGCCAGAGAAGATAGAACTGTTCCTCCACGGCCAGCGACCACGTATGCCCAAGCGTCCAGCCGGTGCCCAGGTAGTTCGCCGTATAGGTGGCGGCGTGGATCAGCCCCGGATGCCAGAGCGGAACAATTCCGCGCGCGGCCGCGATCGCAATGACCGCGAGAAAAAAATAGAACGCCGGCATGATGCGCATCGCACGACGGAAATAAAAACGTCGAAGGCTGATGGTTCCCGAGCGCCCGTGCTCTGCCAGCAGCAGCGAGGTGATCAGAAATCCGGAGATGACGAAGAAGATGCGGACGCCGAGGTTGCCGGCATCGACTCGCCACAGTTGCGCGAGCCACGGAGCACCGCCGCTCGATGCGAGGTGCCACGCAACGACAAGCAGGATCGAGAGTGCGCGAAGGCCATCCAGCCCCGGAACTCGCCGTGCACCACCGTCTCTCACCCCATCCGCGTCACCCAGTCATACGTGTGCTCAGCGCTTCGCTCCCGCCGCCAGCGTGAGCGCCGAGTCGATCGCGCGGCGGAAGTTCTCCACCGGCTGCGCGCCCGTGACCATCATCCCCCCGATCAGGAACGTCGGCGTGGATTCGACGCCCTGCTTCGCCGCGCGGTCAATGTCTGCGTCGATGAGCGGCTTCGTGAGGTGCGCGCTCATGCATTTCTGAAACGCTCCTGCGTCCACCCCCTGCGCGGTCGCGAGCGAGTCGAACATTTGCTGCGGCGACGGCAGCGCCTCCCACTGTTTCTGCGTGGTGAAGAGCACGTCGTGCATCGGCCAGAACTTGTCCTGCGCCGCCGCGCACATCGCCGCCTCCGACGCGGCGTACGCGTTGTGGTGCATCGAGAGAGGAAAGTTCACGTAGGCGATGCGCACCTTTCCGGAGTCGACGTACGCACGCTTGAGCTCTCCGTAGCTCTGGTCGTGGAACTGCCTGCAGAACGGGCACTGGAAGTCGCTCACCTCTACCACCCACACCGGCGCACTCGCGCTCCCTTCGATTCTCGCGTGATCGGCACGCTTCAACAGCGCACTATCCGGGCCTTCGCTTGTGGCCGAGGCGGCCCGTGCGTTCGAGCTCTTCCCGCACGCGAGCGCGACAGCGACGACGACGGCGGCGGCGATGAGCGGATATCTGTGCTTCACGAGCTCCTCTTGCTTAGTGACTGGAGACGATGCGACGGAGCGCGTTGGTCCGGCGATCGAGAATGAATGTGTGCCCATCGCCGGAGACGATGGCGGAGGCGAATCCGAGCGATCGCGCGTCTCCAATGGTGCGCGGTGTGTCGCCGCTCAGGTCGACGAGAAACACACCCTCGGGTCCGGCAGCGACGTAGAGGCGCTGTCCATCAATGGACACGTCGTAGGCGAAGTGCGCGCCAGTCCAGGTCGCGCGGAGCTTCGGCTGGGTCGGGTCGGTGATGTCGAAGAGCGCCACGCCTTTCTCGCCCATCGCAACGGCGGCGAGCGTGTGCTTGATCGTGAAGCGCGATCCGCTGCCGGCCAGTGGAGCAGTCCCGATCTGCACCAGACTGTCGCCGGCAATGCGGAGCGCGACGAGCGAGTGATCGGTGGATGCCCACAGCAGGGCACGCGCTTCCTCGAGCTGGAGGTCGCGAATCGGCGCATCGAGTGAGGAGCCTGGGTACTCGCGCACGGAGTCGCTCTTCACCGGCACGCTCTCCACCTTGTTGTCGAACGCAACGAAGACGCGGGTCTCCGACGCGGCGACGGAGCTGACGCTCGCGCGGCGGACCAGATTGCCGGGGCCGCTGACGGGCGGATAGAGATAGAGGCCGGCGCGCGAGCCCAGCGCGACCCAGCCGGTGCGAGGCGCGATGTCGACGGCGTCCACGCCCTGGAGGCCGGAGGCGCGGTGGGCGAGCGGGGTGAGATGGTCGTCGTTCGCCGCGAACAGCTGAACGCCGGCGCTTCCGCCCACGGCCGCAACGCTGTCGCGTAGCGCGAGGACGTCCGGGTCGCCTTCGAGTGCGACCCCGATGTTCGGGATGCGCAGCGCTGGCGCACCATGGTAGGCGATCGCGCGGCGCTCGTCGATCTGCCGTCCAACGAAGAAGCCCGCCAGCCCGCCCGCAGCAGCGCCTACGGCGATAGTGCCCGGGCTCCGGCCCCCGCCCGACCCCCTGCTGAAGCCAAAGGCCGCGAGTCCGCCCACCACCGCACCCAGGATTCCGAGCACCAGGGAGCGGGGGTGCGGATGGGTGATCTTCCCTGCTGCATGAGCTGTCGCCGATCAGCTGCGCCAGCCCCGAGGCGGGAGAGCCGGCCAGGGCCAACGGAACCAGGGTTAACGCGGCGAACCGGGAGATCGAGACGCAATGCATGTGTGAACATACGGTCACGCGCAGCGACTTCGCCACCTGTCGAGGCAGGGGAGCGGGGCTCGTCCAACATCGGGATCTTGCCGTCCCTGAAACGCCGTTATCGGCCAGAATGCACAGCGAGTTGACGGACTTTGCCGGATTCTTGCACTGTCCGGTACCCGTCTATAATTTCTTGTCCATAAGGTGACGACTTAGTGCAGGGCTCCATCTCCGCCGCTGGGGGATGGGCCTTTCGTTTCAGTGATCCGGTGCACAGGGCACCAGCGATCACGTCATGCGTGTCGTGCCGCCGCATGAAGTCGCACCACTTATTGAGGAGGGAGGAACGAAGCGGCATCACCTCGGGCGATGAAGAGAGAGCATTCGCCCGTCTACCAACCGAACGAAGAACCATCGTCATTCCACACACCTTTTGGAAGAGGTGGCAAGGAGGAAGCATGGGAAGATCTGTCAGGTCAATCATGGCCGTCGTGTTTGCTGCGCTCGCGTTCCCCGCGTTCGCCGCAGCTCAGGAGGCCGTCACGATCACGGGACGCGTGACCAGTGTCGATGGGGGCGCTCCCCTCAATTCGGCGAGCGTCACCGTCGAAGGGCTGCAGGCAGTCGCGCTTACGCGTGATGATGGGCGGTACACGCTCGTCATTCCGGCCGCACGCGCACATGGACAGACGGCGCAGATCGTTGCCCGCCTGATCGGCTATCAGGCGAAGGCTGCGACCATCGTGCTCCGTGGCAACATCACGCAGGATTTCGCACTCCCCGCCAATCCGCTCCGCCTCGGCGAAGTCGTCGTCACGGGTCTCGGACTGTCGAGTACGACGGAGAAGCTCGGAACCGCGGTCTCGACCGTCGATTCCACGCTGATCACGAAGTCGCACGAGTCGAACGTCGTCGAGGCGCTCGCGGGCAAGTCGCCGGGCGTGCTCGTGAACTCGCAGTCCGGTGATCCGGGCGCCTCGTCGTATATCCGCATCCGCGGCATCAAGTCGCTCTCGGGCGATGCGCAGCCGCTGTTCGTCGTCGATGGCGTTCCAGTCGATAACTCGACCATGACGGCGGAGCCCGGAACGCAGGGTGTCGTCGCGCCAAACCGTGCGTCCGACATCAATCCGAACGACATCGAGGACGTCACGATTCTGAAGGGCGCCGCAGCCGCTGCCGTATACGGCGCGCGCGCAGCCGACGGCGTGATCCTCATTACGACCAAGAGTGGTCACGCGGGTGGCACGCACTACAACCTGTCGACGAACTACTCGTTCGATAACGTCAATCGCAAGATCCCGCTGCAGACAGACTACGCGCAGGGCTCGGGCGGCGTGACCGCCACGTGTGCGCACCCCGCCTGCTATCTCACCGGCTCGTCGTACGGCGCGAAGATCGACGCGGGAACGCCGACGTACGATCACTTCAACGAGCTCTTCGACACCGGGCACACGTCGGATAACGTGCTGTCGGTTTCCGGCGGAAACGACAAGACGGTTTTTTATCTCTCCGGCGGCTACACGAACCAGAGCGGCATCATCGTCGGACCCAACGACGCATACAAGCGTGAGACTGTACGCCTGAAGGCGTCACACCATCTGTTCGATCGCCTCACGGTGGGCGGCAACTTCTCGTACGCCGATACGCGCGGAAACTTCATTCAGAAAGGATCGAATACGTCCGGCCTGATGCTCGGCGCCATGCGCTCGACGCCGACGTTCAACAACGCGTATCTACATCGACAGCACGACGAAGACGCAGCGGTCGTACCGCTATCCGGAGCCGGTGCTCTTCGACAACACGGCGGGACGCAGATACGATAATCCGTTCTTCGTCATCTACAACGATCCCAATTCGGGAGAGACGAATCGCGTGTTCGGCAATGTGAACATGAACTACGACGCGACGGATTGGCTGAAGATCGACTACACGCTGGGCGCGGACTACTACAACAACCAGTTGCTCGACGCGTTGGCGCAGTCGTCCTCGGCTTTCCCGGCCGGTGAGGTCTTCCGCACGGATGGCAACAACCTGCAGATCGATCACAATCTGACGGCAACGGCCAGCCACACGTTCTCTCCGTCGTTCTCGGGGACGTTCACCCTCGGTCAGAACCTCAATTCGCGTCGCTTCCGTGAGACGGACGTGAACGGTCAGACACTCGTCGCGGCAACGCCGTTCAATCTCCAGAACACGACGTCCTGGATCCCTACCGAGTTCAAGTCGCTCATTCATTCCGAGTCCTACTTTGGACAGGCGACGGCGGATCTGTTCAATCAGCTCTATCTGACGGCCGCCATGCGCAATGACGGATTCTCCACCTTCGGCGAGAGCGATCCCCGCGCGTGGTATCCGAAGGCCAGCGTGGCGTGGACTTTCACAAACGCGCTCGGCAAGCAGGATCAGAAGGGACTGTTCAGCTACGGCAAGCTCCGCGCGTCGTACGGCGAGACGGGCAAAGAGCCTGGCGTGTATTCGACGAACACGGTTCTCGTGCCTGGTGGCTACTTCCTCACCGGCTTCGGTGACGCGTTGAACGCCACGCAGCAGGGCAATGGTGGCCTGTACTCCAACTCCGCGGCCGGTGCGCTCGGCGCCGGCACCAGCTCGCTCGGCAACAACAACATCAAGCCCGAGCGTGAGAAGGAGTTCGAAGGCGGAGCGGATCTCGGCTTCTTCGATCAGAAGGTCGACCTGGCGCTGACGTACTATCGGGAGAATTCCGTCGACGTCATTTTGCCCGTACCGATTCCGTTCTCGTCGGGATACAGCACGCAGCTGCAAAACGGCGCCAAGCTTCGCAACATCGGATACGAGATGTCGCTCAATGCGCGTCCGGTCACGCGGCCGAACTTCTCGTGGGACTTCGGCGTAAACTGGTCGAAGAACACGACGAAGGTGCTCTTTCTGAACGGTGCGACGGTCGTCGAGAACGGGTGCTCAAACCGGCGGAACCTTCGCTGGCGCGGTCGGTGCGGCGACGCTCGGCCAAGGCCTTGGCCTTCGTGGAGAGGACTTCGTGCGCTGCGGTCGCGGCGTGATCGTTGGCTCTGACAGCATCGATGCGGACATCTGCAAGGGCGCAGGCAAGAACGCGCTCTACATCGGCGCAGATGGCTTCCCGGTGGAGGATCCGACGGATCGCGTCATCGCAGATCCCGATCCGCACTGGCTCGGCTCGATTCGCACCAGCTTCCGTGTGAGCAAGTTCCAGTTCTCTGCGCTCATCGATCACAAGGAAGGCGGCCAGGTGTGGAACGGTACCCGCGGCGCGCTCTACAACTTCGGCACGCACAAGGACACGGACATCCGTGGCCAGACGTTCACCTTTGGCAAGGACTACCCGTATCTCTCGGGTCCCGTTGTCGGCCCCGGTGCAGGCACGCCGGTCGTGATCGACCAGAACTGGTTCCAGGGACTCGGCTCGGGCTTCGGTCCGGTCAGCGCGCAATTTATGGAAGACGGCACCTATACGAAGCTCCGCGAGATCTCGGTGGCCTACACGTTCGATGGAAAGTGGGTCTCCAATCTCATCGGCCTCACCTCGATCGACGTTCGCCTGGCCGGTCGTAACCTCGCCACGTGGACCAAGTACAAGGGCATCGATCCGGAGACCAACCTCGCCGGCGGCGCCTTCCAGGTTCAAGGTATCGATTACTTCAACAATCCGCAGACCCGGTCGTTCGTGTTCTCACTGGGCCTGAACCGCTAAGCGAAGGAGATCCCAAAGTGAACAAGCATCTCAAGGGAGCCATCTGCGCGGCGGTGCTCGCACTCGCCGCGGCCGGATGCAACAATTTTTTGAAGGGCGGTGACCTGACGAAGGATCCAAACAATCCGTTGAATGCGACGCCCAAGCAGCTCTTCGGATCTGTCCAGTCCAATCTCTGGATGCAGCAGACCTCGGATTTGGCGCGCCTGACGAGTCTGTGGATGCAGCAGACCGTAGGCGTCGCCCGTCAGATGAAGAATGAGTACGATTATCAGGGAGTCGTCGAAGGCACCTTCGATGCGGAATATGCTCGCACCTACCAGGGAGGCGGCCTACTCGATCTACGAAAGATCGATTCAATGTCGGTGATCTTCGGCGACAGCATTTTTCTGGGAATCAGCCAAGTCCTCGAGGGATGGTTCATCGGTACGGACGCGGATATCTGGGGCGACATTCCGTATTCGCAGGCGGATTCGTTCTCCACCTATCCCACTCCGGCACTCGATCCGCAGCAGACGGTTTACAGTGAGGTTCAGACCACACTCTCGAACGGCATCGCGGATCTGCAGACTGGAGCGGGCGCGGGACCTGGGGGGTATGACCTGGTCTACAACGGCGATCCGGCCAAGTGGATCGCGCTGGCGCACACGCTCAAGGCTCGCTTCTACCTGCACACGGCGGAGCAGCTGGGAACCCCAGCCTATCAGTCGGCGCTCGCTGAAGCGAACCTGGGAATCAGCTCGAACGATGGCGATTACATTGCCAACTTCTCCGGCAGTCAGGCACTGGAGAGCAATCCCTGGTGGCAGTTCGTCGATGTGAGCGGGCCGACGGGACGCAGCGGCGACCTCGTAGCCGAGCCGTCGTTTCTGTATTCTCTCATGACGGGGCTCTCGGATCCGCGTCGAGCCGACTATTACGATGCAGGTGCCGACAGCACGGGCTTGTTCGCATTTTTCCGTGAAAACCCAACATACCCGCAGCCGTACGTGACGTACAACGAGAATCTGCTGATCAAGGCGGAGGCTCAGTTCCAGACCGGTGACGTGGCTGGTGCGCTTGTGTCGCTGAATCAGGAGCGTGCGGCGTGGGCTATCACATTGCCATCTGCAAAACAGTGGCATCGGCCGTACACGCTGCCTCCGATCGGATCGGCTTCGCTCAACGCGATCATGACGGAGAAGTACATCGTTCTGTTCCAGAACATCGAAACGTGGAACGACTACAAGCGGACATGCATCCCGAACCTCACGCCAGTCAACAACTCGCAGGGCGGCGTGATTCCTGGTCGTCTCCTGTATCCATTTGAGGAGCGTCAGACGAATCCGAACGTTCCGCTTCCGGGCCAGCAGCCGGCTCGTAACTGGAACGATCCGCACCCGTGCGGTGGTGGCGGTTGAGTTAGGAGTTCTGTATCAGGGAACAAAACAGCAAACCCGGTGTGCGATCTCTGCACGCCGGGTTTGTTGTCTTGGGAAATTGACTTGACTCGATAACGCACCTCCCCCGTATATTCTGGTTCCTTCTGCTTGAGGAAGTCATGCGCACCAGGTACCTGGTTCCGATGCTGAGTTTCATGTGCGGGTGCTACGAATCCGTGCCCGTCCAGATCAATCAAGTGCAGCCGGGGACCAAGCTCCGCGTCACCCTCACCGACGCCGGGACGGACAGTCTCGCCCGCTACCTGGGGCCAGGCGTGGAGACCGTCGACGGCAAGCTGATCAGCACCACCGAAAGCAGGCTGTCGCTGGGCGTGACCTCAGTCGCGATGCGTTCCGGGCAGGATCAGTTCTGGAAGGGCGAGGCAGTCGCTATTCCGCGTACAGCGCTCGCGACGGTTCAGCAGCGCAAAGTGAACAAGCCCAAGTCGCTGCTGCTTGGTGGCGCGCTGATAGTGGCGCTCGCCTCACTGCGCCTCTCTGGCGTCGTTGGCGGAAACGGTGGGGGAGGGAGGAACGGACCACCGGTCGGGCCTCGATAGGCGGCACCCACCCAAGTAGAGCCCTAGTAGACCGCCAGCGTCGCTCGCGAGAGATTGCTCTCGAGCGTCCACGTGATCTGCATGCCGCCCGGGCGCACGTTGATGGTCTCGCTGCTGATGCCGCCGTTCGTGCCCACCGCATGAGCCTGTAGCTGCAGCGTCCCGCCCCCCTTCGTCAGGGACGAACCCAGGGCGAAGTTCTCCTCCGCCGCGGCCGTCACCGTTCCTACCCGCTGACGCTGGCCATCATGGACGACGTAGACGATCACGTCCCCCCAATGATGGTTCACGATGTTGAGGGTCGAGCCCGCATCGAGATCGAGGTCGTCGCCCGGCTTGGCGCGCGAACACGCCCCGAGCGCAACCGCCATCGCCAATAGCACAAACCACTGTTTTAGCATACTCCCCCCAAGAGCGCGCCAGGCGCGGTATGCTCGTAATCAGGTCGGCGTCCCGCACTCCGTCAAGACGTTTTAACGCCCCCAACTCCCACCTCCGCACGAGTTCCCCTATCGAATTGTTGGGTGGGGGTGATACAGTTTGCGTAGGCAGTGGTGTAATATTACGTCGCAGGACCAGTTCGCTTGGTCGCGCTGTAACGTCTTAAGTGGTACGCGCGTCTATGGATGCACGCGTAAAGTGTCACTTTCGTCGCGCCTCGTGATGCCTGCGCGAGCACGCTGCTGCACGTCTCCAATAACAGGTCCGGAGGTTTATGCGCACGACGCGGTGGAAGATTGCACTCGTATCCAGCGCGCTGATCGGTGCGCACGCGAGCGCTCCCGCTCTCGCAGCGCAGGAGGTCGCTCCCGATACATCGCTCACGTCTCCAGCGGAAACGATCCTCTATCCTGCAACACTCGACTACGGCACCGGGCTGATCGACATTCCCGTTGCGTGGGTCTCGCCAAACTCCGGCGATATCTGGGTCACTGCATCGGGCAAGATCGTGTCGTACTGCGCAACGCCGTGTACGATCAACTTCGCAGACAAGCTCAATACCAATCTCTCGATCGACACGCACTGGAAGCAGCGCTTTTCCATTGGCCTCTCGATCTACAGCCAGAATCCCGACTACGGCTTCTACGGACAAGCGCTCCTGCTCAAGCAGGAGCCCACCAAGTCATGGCCGTCGATCGCCGTCGGCTTCCGCAATCTCGGTCCGTACACGCACGAGGAGCGATTTCTGGTCGGTCACGACATTTACGTGTCGCCTACCGGCGGCATCACGGACACGACGCCGAACTACGCGCGCCACTTCCACACCATGCCCACGGTGTACGCGGTCGCGACCAAGGACGCGACCTTCGGCAATAGCACCGCAAGCTTCTCGCCTCGGCTACGGCAGCGGAATCTTCCACGACGATGGAGGCCTCGGTCGCAACTACAACGACAAGGGGACGATCGTCAAAGGACTCTTCCTCGGTGCGCGCTACGCGCTGCGCACCTCCGAGAACAGCAGCGTGACGCTGCTCGCCGAGAACAATGGATGGGACTGGAATGCGGGACTCGTCGGCAACTGGCGCGGCCTTTCGCTCGGCCTCTACGGAACGGAGCTCGAGGAAGGCGGGAAGAATCCGAACAAGGGATTCCTCTACACGATCTACAACTACGCGAAGTTCAACATGTCGCTCGGCTACAGCGGCAATCTCCACGACATCGCGCACGGCACCATTCTGCGCGCCCGCATTGGAGAGCTCGAGCAGGAACAGCTGCGGCTTCGCGCGGAGATCTCGCAGCGCCAGCACAAGATCGACGATCTCCAGGTCGCGTTGCAGAAAGCGCAGGGCGGCGAGCTCGCCGAGGTTGCAAAGCGTCGCGAGCAGCTCGACGCACAGATCCAGGAGGAGCAGGAAGCCATCAAGCGCGCTGAAGAACGACTGAATCAGCTGCAGGGCGGGCCGGCATCGTCGACCACGCCTCCGCCAAGCACGACCACGCCCCCGCGCTAATTCGAGACCCAGGTCAACGATGATTTTCTCCGCCCCCCGATTCGTGCGCACCGCGTTCACGCTCGCTGCTGCGGCAGCCTTGGCGCTGCCGGGAATCGCGAACGCACAAGAGACGTATCCTCAGACGACGTATTGGGGGGCGGGGCTGATCGACATTCCCGTCGCCTGGGTATCGCCCGTCACCGGCGATTTCAGCGTCGACTTCTCTGGAAAGACTTTTCATGGCGCGAAAGCCTCCCCGGGGTTCTCGGTGCTGAACGGATTGAACACGAACGGCGCGCTCTCCTTCTCGTTCTTTGGACGTCTCGAAACCGGAGTGTCCATCTACTCCGACAACCCGGAGTGGGGATTGTTCGCGCAGGGGCTGCTGCTCAACGAGGAAAACTTCCGTCCGAAATCCGGGCTCCAGCGCTGGATCCCGAGCGTGGCGGTCGGCATGCGCAACATCGGACCGTACGATCACATTGATCGATTCACGGTCGGCTACAATCTCTTTCCCGGCAGCGTCGCGAATCCCGGAAAGCAGCACCTGGCGGATTCGCTGCACCAGAACTTCAGCACCGGCAACACCGTCTATGGCGTCGCGACCAAATCGTTCGCGCTCTCCGAGTTGAATCCGAGCTGGGGGAAGACGACGGTGAGCCTGACTTTTGGCTACGGCAACGGACTGTTCAAGAACGATGGTGGCCTCGGCAAGGCGTACGCACAGAATTCGTGGGGTGGAGCATTCGGCGGCGTGAAGGTCGATCTCTATCCGACGCAGCACAGCACCTTGTCGTTCATGGCCGAGAACAACGCGTGGGATTACAACCTCGGCGCGGCATACGAGTGGCACGGGTTGCGCGCGGGAGCGTACTGGACGGAGCTCGGTGCATCGCGCCCCGATACCATCGCTGCCGCATCGAAGCAGTACGGCTACAGCAAGTTCTCGTTCACGCTTGGCTGGCAGAACAACATCATGGCGCTCCTGCGCGGCCACTCGCTCGAGCGGCGCGTCGCAGTGCTCGAACGCCAGCGCCAACTGCTCACGAATGAGATCGCCGCGCGCCAGCAGCGCATCTCGTCGCTGCAACTCGAGATCAGCCGCTATCAGGCGCAGAATCTTCTCGAGCTCGAACAGCGGCGCGCGCAGGCGGAGCAGGAGCTACGTTCCGAGCGCGAGGCGCTGCAGCGGCTGGAGGAACGTCTCCATCGGCTGGAGCAGGACGCACCGCCTAGCACGACGCCGCAATAGCCCACGACCGAGACCAACCTGATGCGAGCTAAGCGAGTACGCTTCCATTTGCTGGTGATGACGGCCGGGGCTCTGTTCCCGGCGGTCGCGCTGGCCCAGCAGTCCGACTCGATGAAGGCGGACAGCGCGGCCAAGCAGCAACAGTACGAGGGGCAGCGCACCGCACTGGTGAAGGAGCTGCAGGACACGCAGGACAAGCTGAGCGACCTGCGCAGCCAGCGCGTGCGGCTCGAGGCGCGCATCGAGAACGTGCTCGCCGAGACGATGCAGAAACGCACGCAGCAGCTGCTGGTGAGCAAGGAAGAGACAGCGCTGCTCCAGCTCGACGGCGTGCTCGCGAATGCGCAGGACAACATGGTGGCGCAGCGCGATCGCATGCGCGCGCTCGGCGACGCCGTGCGTCGCCGCGCAGGCGCGGTGCTCGTGATCACGCTGCGCGCGGACTCCGCGGGACCCGAGACGCTCGGGAACGCGACGCTCTCGATCGACAACGTCATTGCCTCTACTCGCACCTACTCGCAGGCGGCCACGCAGGCGCTGCAGACGGGCGCAGTCGATCCGCTCTACCGCTCCGAAGTGCTTCCGAGCACGCACACGGTGGAGCTGATGCTCATGCTCGGTGGCAAGCAGGTCACGCAGGGACTCAACGTGAATGCACTCACAGAAACGGTGACGTACGTGCAGTTCACCGTTCGCAACGGGCAGCTCGTCCCCACGACGTGGACGAGCCGCGGGACAACGCCGTTCTGACTTTCTCGAGAGTGACGCGCGTACTCGCGGTATTCGCTGCAGCGATTCTGGTGTTGCCGCTCGCGGCGCAGCAGCCCGCGGCCGCGCCTCCGCCTGCGCCCCCAGCACCACCTTCGCCAGTGGTGAAATCGCCTCCGGTCGCCGCGGCGCCGGTGGAACCCGCGCCGGACCAGGCGAGGGGGCTCGACGCCGAGCTGCGCATGGCGCTGTTCGACATGACGATGGATCATCCGCTGAGCGCGCTCGATCGGCTCGAATGGCTGCGCTCTTCGACGACCGCGAGTGGCGGCGCCGTTGAGCCGGGGATGCGCGCGCAGGAGGATCTGCTCTTCCTCCTCGCCGAGTCCTACTATCGCCTCGGAATGCGTGATGCGTTCCGCAGCACCGCAACGTCGCTCGACTCGGCGGCGCCGGGTGGACGATATGCGGGTGTTATCGCTGCTCAGCGGATGCTCGATGCTTATTCCCGCGGCGACTACGCGCGCGTGCGCACGCTCGCGGGCACGAAGACCGCGGGAGACCGCGCACTCATCGCGCTCGTTGCGGGGCTCGCCGCGGTGCAGAGCAAGGACTTCGCCGCGCGCGCACGCCTCGTTCGCACAGGCGCAGCAGTCCGGCGGCGACTTCGCTCTCTACGCGCAGTACATGGACGCACTCGCGACGGTGTCGAGCGACAGCTCGAAGCGCGTGTCCGCGCTGGCGACGCTGCAGACGCTGAGCGAGAGCAACCGCGGCGCGTTCGCGGAGCAGGTACGGTTGAGCGCCGCACAGACAGCGCTCGGCGTCGGGTCAGTTCGCAGCGGCAGCGTCGCTTGCGGACGGTGTGCCCGAGTCGAGCGGTGCAGGCGCGCAGGCGCTGCTCACGAAAGCCTGGGCACTGTATCGCGGCGGAAATTCCGCGGGCGCGGCGACCGCGTTCGCGGAGTTCGCGAAGCGGTATCCGTATCTCCCCGCACGCGACGAAGCGCGGCTCATGGCCGGCCAGATCATGCTCGAGAGCGGGAAGAGCGACTCGGCCGAGAAGTATTTCCAGGGCGTCGCTGACTCGATCGGCGGCCGAGCTCACGGCGCTGCAGTCGCGCGCGACGACGGCGATGACCGACGCCAGCAAGGCACTCGTGAGTGCGCGGGTTGCTGGCAGCGTGTTCATTGCCAATGCGGTGCCCGGCAAGGTGATCGAGTTGCCCGACGACGCCGGCGCAGAGAAGCGCCGTATCGCGGCCGCGTTCTCGGGCGCCGTGGACTCGGCTGCGGCATCGTCGCCGCCCAATCTGCTCTACGGTACGGGACTCGCTCAGCGCGTGGATTCGGCGACGGGTGCCGGCTTCCCAACTCGCGTGGTGTTCGCGCCGCGTCTCGATTCTCCGACACCGGGCGCGTACGCGGATCGCACCCAGGCCGTGCTCGCGACGGATGTGCGCCTCGCGCTCGCGTCCTTCCGACTCGAGGAACAGATCGACGCGCAGAAGACCAAGATCGCGGCGCTCGAGAATCTGCAGAACCTCATCTTCGAGGGTGACAGCGGGCTGGCCGACAATGCGAAGCAGATCGCATCGACGGAGGATTCGCTGCAGCGTATGAAGGGCGTGCTCGAGAACACGCGCGAGAAGGTGCGCACGGCGCTTCGCACGCAGATCACGGCCACGCGCACGGTCGCCGCGGAGAACGTCCGGCTGCTCGACAGCACGAAGGCGTCGCTCGGCGCGAACGCCAAAGGCCCGGAGATCGATGCGCTCACGATGGAGCAGCAGACGGCGCGCGTGTACAGCTCGATCGCGGATGATATCGAGCGCGGCCTCGAAGCGGCGCTCGATCACCATCCCGCATTCGTGCTGCGCGACTCGCTCGTCGCGCGCCTCGTGCACGCGCACGCGCTGCACGACACCACCTCGATGGTGCTCAGCCAGGATTCGCTGCTCGTCGCCAATGAGCTGGCGACGCAGCGCGGGAAGGAATCGAATGCGGTGATCGCGATGCGCACGGTGGTCGGCACTGCGACGTCACAACGGAATGCGGCCGAGGGCGCGCTCGTGGCGTTGGTCGACGAGGAGCTGCGGGCGCGCGCGAGTGGGCTCGTGGCGCAGCTCTCGCATGACCGCGAGGCCGCGGACTACGCCACGGCCAGCGCGGCGTTCTTCCGGGCGATGGACGCGTCCGCAGCGGCGCCAGGCGGAGCGACCACCGGCGCGAAGACGACGGCGGCGCCAGGCGGCGCTGCCACTCCGCCGCGGAGGGAACGATGAGCATCGTACGCTTCCTTGCGGCGCTGCTCGCGCTCACCGCAGTCGTCGCGCCGACCGCAGCCCCCGCGCGCGCGCAGGCCGCGCCCGCGCCGCAGCTGGTCGCGTCCGTGCGCCCCGTGGCGAACGACGATGCGCGCGACGAAGCGATCGAGAAGCTGTCCGCGTTCCTGTCGCGTTATCCGTCGAGCACGCTGCGTCCGGGTGCGCTCTTCCAGCTCGGAGAGCTGCTCGTGCGCCGCGCCGACGAGACCTTCGCGGCCGCGCAGCGTGCCGGCGGTGATGCGCCGGACCGGCCGGACTATGCGCCCGCGATCGCGCGGTACGAGGAGCTGATTCAGAAGTTCCCGGCGTACCCGCGCGTCGATGCGGCCGCGTATACGCTCGGGACGCTCTACTTCTCGCAGCAGCGCAACGCGGACGCCGTACGCATGTTCGAGCTCGTCACGTCCAAGGATCAGTCGCACTTCCGTCCGGAAGGCTTCTTCCGGTTGGGCGACGCAGACTTCGAGCTCGCGGCCAAGCTCCGCGGCGAGCCGCGCAAGGCGATGTTCGTGCGCGCCGCTACGGCCTACGAGAGCGCGACCAAGATTGCGCCGCCGGACGGGGACATCTATTTCCTGTCGCTCTACAAGCTCGGATGGTCGTACTACAATCAGGCCACGCAGTCGAATCAGCCGGAGTACCAGCAGGCTGTGGAAGTGTTCGGCCGCTTGGTGGCAGAGTATGACAAGCTCTCGGCCGATCAGCAGGCGCGACTCGGGCTGCGCGGCGAGGCGATCGAGTACATGGCGGTGGCGCTGACGCAGACCGGTGGCGCAGAGGCCGCGCGCCGCTACTTCGGCACGCATCCGACCACGAGCTTCAGGCTCCCCGTGCTGCGGCGCGTTGCATCGGGGCTGCGCGATCAGGGTGACTTCGCGCGCGCCGTCAATGCGTATCGCGCGGTGCTCGCGGAAGCCCCAGCGGATTCCGGCGCTCTGGGCGTGCAGCGTGAGATCGTGGACATCTATCAGAATCGCGTGCTCGAGCCTGACAAGGCTCAGGCCGCGCGACTCGAGCTCGTGGATCGCTTTGCGCCGGGATCGGTATGGGCGAACGCGAACGCGCCGCTCAGCGACAGCGCCCAGGTCGCGCGCGAGTCCGCGCTTCGGCAGAGCGCGCAGTACAGCCTGTCGCGGGCGCAGGACAAGAAGGACAAGGCGAAGTTCGCCGAGGCGGCGGATCTGTACGGGAAGTACATGTCGGAGTTCTCGAAGAGTGACAGCGCGCAGGCTGTCGACCTGCTCTACGGCGAGGCGTTGTTCGCGGAAGGCGACTATTTCCGCGCCGGCACCGAGTATTCGCGCGCGGCATACAGCTACAAGAACGATCCCAAGCTCTCGGCCCAGGCGGGACAGGACGCGATTGTCGCCTTCGACTCCGCCACCGTGCGCACGAAGGGCGATCGCGCGTCGCAGGACTCGCTCTTCGCGGTCGTCGACCGGTACGCGGCGGCGTTCCCGGCCACGGATGTGGCCCGTCACGCGCTGATCGAGAAGGGCAAGCGCGCGTCCGAGGCGCAGCGGTGGGACGTGATGGCCGCGACGTTCAAGACGTACGCGGACAACTATCCGAGTGATCCGTACACGCCGACAGCGCAGAAGCTGATCGGTGATGCACTCTACAAGCAGGGGCTCTACACGGAAGCGCAGGGCCAGTGGGAGAACGCGCAGGCGATCGCGATCAAGTCGGGGAAGAAGGCACTCTCGGACACGATCACGCTGGTGCGGAACGCGGCCGCGGTGACGTACGGCGATTCGCTGGTGAAAGCGGGGAACTATCGCGAGGCGGCAGAGGCCGTATACGTGGCATTCGCCGATCGCAATCCGACCTCGGACCGTGCGCCGGACGCGTTGCGCAACGCAATCGAGACGTACGTGCTCGCCGACAGCGTCGCGCGCGTGAAGGGCGACAAGAGTGCATCGGACGCCGCCAAGCAGCGCGCCTACGAGCTGTCGCAGCGGCTGGTGTCTTCGTACCCGACCTATAAGTACCGCGTGCAGTACCAGGCACTCGAGACGACGTTGCTCGCGGAGCTCGGCAAGCGCGACGAGGCGGCGGCGGCGCTCGAGACGCTGATCAAGGAGAATCCGACGTGGCCGGGGCGCGCGGACGCGATGGTGCGGCTCGCGGTCGACTACGACTCGCTCGGCAAGCCGAAGGATGAAGCGGCGGCGTACGAGCGGTTCGCGGCGGCGTATCCAAAGGATGCGCGTGCGGCGGATGCGCAGTACAACGCCGGCGTGAGCTATCTACAGGGTGCGGATACGACCGGTGCGATCCACGCGTACGGCTTGTTCGCTGCCACGCACCCGCGCGATCCACGCGTCGGCAGCGCGCAGGCGACACGCGTGGCGCTGATCAAGGCGGGCGGCAACGTCGCGGCGGCGAACGTCGAGCTGGCGAAGCTGTGCGCGCGTCCCACGGACGAGCTCAAGGGGCAGTGCGCTGCACGCGCGGGCGAGAACGAGTTCCTGCAGGGACGCGCGCTCTTCCCACGCTACCAGGCGCTCAAGCTCAACATCCCACTCCGTGCGAACCTCACACGAGCTGGTGTCGAGCGACTGTCCGCGCCCAAGCGCAAGATGCTCGTGGACATGTCGGCGCACTTCACCAAGGCGATCGCGAGCGGCGATCCGACCTGGCTGTCGGCGGCGTCGTACTACGTGGGGCTCGCGCAGTGGGAGTACGGGAATTATTTGGCGAATCTCACGTTGCCGAAGGATCTCACCGACGAGCAGCGCGCGGCCGCGCAGGCGGGATCGGCACGTCAGGCGGAGCAGTACTATCAGGCCGCGAACAAGCTGTGGCAGACGCTCGTCGACAAGGCGGCCGCCGACAAGTTCGACAACCCGTGGGTGCAGCGCGCAAAGGACGCGATCGGCGGCAAGGTCGATGCGTCTCCTCCAGCGGCCGCACGTAACGAAAATGTACAGCGCACGGGAGGTGTGTCGTGAGCCGTTTCGTGCGCACGGGATGCGGCGTCCTTATCGGTGGCCTGATGCTCGTGGCGGCATCGCGAGCGGATGCGCAGCAGAAAGGACCGCCGCCGAAGAAGGGGCAGGCGATCGAGATCCGTGGACAGGTGCCGACGCCGCAGGTGGTGACGGTTCGTCCGCGCGAGGTTCCGACGTACGACCGGCAGCTCCTCTCGCCGGCGTTCTACAACGGCACGGGTGGCGCGGCGCTGAACGCGAGCGTGCAGCTGGTGCCGGAAAGTCAGATTCGCGGTGAGCCGCCGCTCGATTCGCTGCCGGCGACGCTCGCCGGAGCTGGCGGTGGTGCAGTGCCGACGGTGGCGCCGCTCACGGTTCGTTCGGACTCAATGCGCAATCGCCGCGACACGTCGGCGACGCGTGCGGGTGCGAGCACGTCGGAGATCGAGGCGATGCGTCACGAGCTGGCGTTGCGACGTGCACGACTCGATTCGCTGCAGCGACTGCTCGACGTGCGGAGACAGACGCCGGTGCCGCTCGGTCAACCGCCTGCGAAGCGGATGAGCGCAGCAGATTCGGCGGCGCGGGTGCAGGAGATCGAATCGATTCGCCGGGAGCTCGAGTATCGCCGGCAGCGTCTGGACTCGCTCCAGCGCGAAGTGAGAACCATGGGACGAAGCAAGCGTCCGGCGCCATCGAAGACGACGACAACGGATTCAACCGCTGCGGCGCCAAAAACGCCCCGCGGTCGCGAGTGATGTCAGGTAGAACTTTCGCTGAGGACACAGGTCGATGAGCAATATGATCGAGTATTTCCGCAGTGGCGGTCCCATCATGTGGCCCATTCTTCTGGTGGCGCTGATCGGACTTGCCGTCTTCGTCGAGCGATTCTACATGATCGTCATTCGCTCGAAGATCAACGGACGGACGTTCATCGAGCGGGTGATCCAGCTCGTGCGCGCCGGACGGATCGAGGACGCGATCAAGCTCTGCGGCCAGTCGAACGCGGTGCTCCCGGACATGGGGCTCCTCATTCTGCGCAGCCGCAGTCGCGACGAGGCGGACCTCCAGAACGTCGCCGACGCGGCCGCGCTGAGCGTGCTCCCGCGCCTCACGCGACGACTCCACTATCTGCCGATGCTCGCAAACGTCGCGACGCTGATCGGTCTTCTCGGAACGATCTACGGACTGCGCGGCGCGTTTGCCGCCGTCGGTACGGCGGCAGCGGCCGAGCGGTCTGCGGCGCTCGCGGCAGGTATCGCGGTCGCACTGAACGCGACGGGATTCGGTTTGTTCACCGCGATCCCGCTCACCGTGGCGCACGCGTATCTCGTGAGCCAGGCGGAAGGCATCATCGAGCAGGTCGATGAATTCCAGGTGCGTCTCATCAACGCGCTCATCGATCGTCCCGACGTCCGACTCGGTCACCGGTAAGCCGCTTTCCCGGCTCGCGATCGCATGATGTGCATGCGACCGGCCGGGCGGCGTCTCATCGGACATCCACGCGTGAGCTGATCGCATGGCTTCAGTCTTTCATCGATCCAAGCAGCGACGGGCGGAACGGGCACCGGTCATGGCGCACGGGAGCATCAACCTCGTGCCGCTGGTGGACATCCTCACGTCCATCGTCTTCTTCAGCCTCCTGACGTATCAGGGGGCGACGATGGCCGCGCTCACGTCTTTTGATCTCACGCTCCCACCCGTGGTGGTCAACACGCCGGAGCAGCTCTCGCGCATCAAGTCGGAGAAGGATGTGCTGAACCTCCTGCTCGCCGTGCGCGTGGACAACGACAAGCTCACGGTGGAGCACTCGGAGCAGGGCGGCTTCCATCAGGTGATTCAGGGGCTCGACAAGTCGTCGCTCGACCAGCTCGAAGCACTGATGTCGAGCATCCGTACGAAGTATCCGCAGAACGCCGACGTCACCGTCATCCCCGCGGATGAGGTGAGCTA
Organism: uncultured Gemmatimonadaceae bacterium; assembly: GCA_963792685.1. GTDB lineage: Bacteria > Gemmatimonadota > Gemmatimonadetes > Gemmatimonadales > Gemmatimonadaceae > FEN-1250. The sequence continues at coordinate 1,960,970 of CAWBWW010000001.1, forward strand.
CGCGAACATCGTGCACGTGCTCGAGCGGCTGAAGCTCGCGCACTTCACGGGCATCTCGCTCACCACGAAGGCGCGCGGCGCCGGAGCGGGAGCCTAGCCATGAGTCGTGGAAGAGATGCGCGCCACGCGCGCCGCGCCGCACAGTTCGCGAAGTTCCGACTCACGGAGCTGAATCTGATTCCGCTCGTCGACACCTTCGTCTCGATCGTGTTCTTCGCGCTCACCACCGCTACCGTGGGCGAGCTCTCGCCCGTGGTGCCTGGCGTGCGGCTGCCAGCCGCGAGCGTCGGACAGGTCGCGCTCTCGCAGCTCACGCTCGGCATCGGCGCGCAGGTGACGCTCGCCGGGCATCCGCTCATGAGCACCGTGGATGCGGCGCGCGCACGCTCCAATGATCCGGGGCAGCCGCTCGTGATACCGCCGCTCTTCACCGCGCTCAAGGCGAGCTCCGATTCCATTCGGCGCCTGAAGTCGACTCCGCGTGACTCCTCGCTCGATACGCCGCTCGCGATCCAGGGCGACAGCAGCATGCACTACGACCTGCTCGCGCGCGTAATGCAGACGGCGCGAATGGCGGGATTCAAGAACATCTCGCTGCAGGTCAACCGTACGGGCACGATCGCAACGGTGACGACGGCGCCCGCCGCAGGAGCGCCATAATGGCCGGCGAAACGCGGGCACCGCGCCCGGTGCGCAAGAACGTGGACGATGTCTCGTTCACTCGGCAGCTGCGCTATGAGTTCGCGGACGCCGAGGGGCGTGCGATTCTCTACTCGTACGTGATGTCGGGGCTGCTCGGCTTCATTCTGGATTCTGCTGGTGCTCTTTCTTCCGGCGCCGCCGAACTCGATCAACCTGCTCAAGGAAGAGGAGCCGGTCACGATCGATGTGAAGGCGGAAGACATTCCGGCTCCGACGCCTGCACCGGTGGCGGTGGCATCGTCCGGTGGCGCTCCGAAGACGGGTGCGGTCGCGAAGAACCCTGGCGGTGGGAAAGGTGGCCCGCCCAAGAACGACACGCGCGCGATCAACGACGCCTTCGGCGGCGGCCCGTCGAACAACACTGGCGGCATGGTGGGCGACGTGTCGAACGCGCTGCGCGGCACCGAGGTCGCGACGGGCTCGGGCTCGGCGCCAGGTGCGCAGGGGAAGGCGGTGATCGGCTATGGCGCGGGCGGCCAGAGCTCGCGCACGCCGGGCCGCGGAGGGCTCGGTGAGGGGCTGGGCGGCAACGGCGCAGGCGGCGGCCTTGGCGGCGTGGGCGGCGGCGGTGGCGTAGGCTTCGCGACAGTGCGCGTCGCGCCCCCGAGCGTGATCCACGCCGAGAACGTGGGCGGCCCGGGGCGCAACGTCGCCGACCTCGGCGACTACGTGCGCGGCCGCAACTCGCAGCTCCAGTTCTGCTACTCGGAGTACGGCCTCAAGGTGAACCCGCAGCTCGCCGGCTCGGTGACAGTCGCGGTGACGCTGACGAGCGAAGGCTCCGTGACCGGTGTCGACATCACGCGCAAGACGTGGTCGGGCCCCGGAGCCGCGGAGGCCGAGTCGTGCATCCGGCAGCGCATCTCGGGTTGGAAGTTCCCGAGCTCCGAACACGGCGGCGGCACATACAGCTTCTCGTTCTCGTTCAGCCGATAGGGCGCAGAAGCGAGGAGGAGGACGGCGTACGGCTTCACACGAATGACACGAATCAGAACGAATCGAACCCGGCGATGACGATCCATGTCATCGCCGGGTTTTAACCACTACGGCTTTGGTATTATCCGTTTTCTCATCCGTTCAATCCGTGTAATCCGTGTTCGAAAAAAAGTTGATGTATGAGTTCTGGCACGCAGCTCTCGCCACGCGAACTGCCGCTCGGGCCGGCTATAACTTTTTTTGGACGCGGATTACACGGATTGAACGGATCAACGCGGATCAAGCTCCCACTCTTCAATCCGTTCGCGCGAAGAGGCGCAATGTCCTCTCCCCGCGTCGGGTTCAATTGCCGTTCATTCGTGTCATTCGTGTGAAGCCGTACGCAGTTTCTTCGCGCTCCCCCCTCTACCGCTTCCCCCCAGCCTCCACCGAATCCCGCACACGGCGCGCCCGGTCTCGAACGGCGCGGAGCTGCGATGCGGCCGTGCGCTTGCGCTCGAACGCGGCGTAGCGTGTGGCGTATGCCGTGTCCAGCCGGTTCGCGTCGCGCAGGGAGAGCGCCTCGCTGTCCAGCAATGCGCGTGCGTGTGCGAAGCTTCGGTCGAGTGAGTCGAACGCGGCTGTCGCCGCGCGCAATGCCGGATCCTGCGCGCCGAGCACTTCCACGCCCTTCTTCCCAGTGGTAGTATCGACCTGTGCCGCGCCCGAGCCATTGCGGCGGCAGGAAGCAGTGGCGAGCAGCGCGAGAGCGAAGAGCGTGCGACCGATCGCAAGGAGACGTGGCTGACGGTGTGGCATAAGGCGCTGCAAGCTATCGGGGCTCTGGCCCTGCTGCAAACCTCGGTGAAGCTCCCCGAGCCGCGCGGCTACATCAACGATTTCGCCAACGTCATCTCCTCCGCCGACTCCGCGCACATCCAGGCGATCGTCAATGACGTGCGCGCGAAATCCGGCGGCGACATCGTCGTCGTCACGCTTCCGGATCTCGGCAATGCCGCACCATCCGACGTCGCGCTCCAGATCGGCCGCACATGGAAGGTAGGCAAGCTCGGGAAGCCCGGCGATCCGACGCGCAACACCGGTGTCATCATCCTCCTGCAGCCCAAGGAGACGGCGTCCACCGGCCGCGGGCAGTGTTACATCGGCGTCGGCTACGGAAGCGAAGGGTTCATCACCGACGCGACCTCGGGACAGATCTGTCGCGATGCGACCGACGCCTTCCGCGCGCGCGATTACGGCGCCGGACTTGCGCAGGTCACGCTGCAGGTCGCCCAGCGATTCGCGGACGAATATCATTTCACGCTCGACACAGCGCTCGCCGCGACCACGCAGACGTATGCGCCGGTGTCGCGCGGAGGCGGACAGTCGTTGCCGTTGGCGCAGATCATTCTCGTTGTCATCGTCATCTTCTTCATCCTCAGCCGGATCTCGCGCGGATCGCGAGGCGGATGCGGCGGGTGCATCCCGATCTTTCTGCCATTCGGCGGGGGCGGGCGCGGATGGGGTGGAGGTGGATTCAGCGGCGGCGGCTTCGGCGGCGGAGGCGGGGGAGGGTTTGGCGGCTTCGGTGGTGGTGGTGGATTCGGTGGTGGTGGCGGCGGCTCCAGCTGGTGAGATGACATGGCGAAGATGACGCTCGACGAGCTCGTGGCGCAGCTACAGAAGGCGTTCGGTGATGGCCTCAAGGCCGTCGTCCTGTACGGCTCTGCGGCGGCGGGCGAGCACATTCCCAAGCGATCGGACTACAACGTGCTCGTGATCGTGCGCGAGCTCGGACTGCCGGAGCTCGAGCGCGAATCCGCGATTGCGCGCGCGTGGGGCGAGGCGGGGAATCCGCCGCCGCTCACGCTCACCGAGGGAGAGTGGCGCTCGTCGAGCGACATCTTTCCAATGGAGTACGCCGACGTGCTCGAGCGCCACCGCGTGCTCTATGGCGCTCCTCCGTTCGACGGTGTGTCCATCGAGCCGCGCGATCTTCGCCTTCAGCTCGAGCACGAGGCCATGGGCAAGCTGCTGCAGCTCAGGCAGGGCATCCTCGGATCCGGGGGAGACCGGAAGCGCATGGTCGAGCTGCTCGCGGGGAGCCTGAGCACCTTCATGGTGATCTTCCGGGCGCTCCTGCGCTTTCACGGCGAGTCGCCGCCCACGGACTACGAGCGACTCGTCGGCGCCGTCGCAGCGCGCACCGGGCTCGATGGCGCGCCCTTCGTGCGCGTCGTTCGTCATCTTCGCGGGAGCGAGCTGCTCCCGGAGCGCGAGGTGCAGCAGGTGCTTTCCGGCTATCTGGCCGGCGCACACGCGCTCGTTGATCATCTCGACCGACTCGGGGATACGAAATGAAACGACTGATGCTCGTGCCGGCGCTCGTGCTCCTCTGCGCGTGCCCCTCGGAGAAAAAACCCGCGCCCGCGGTCGTGCAGGACACGACGCCCGTCGACCTTGGCGCCGTAAAAACAGACATGCCCGCGGCCGCGCCCGACACCTTCAAGCCACCCGTGTTCGCCAAGCCTGGCACCTCGCTCAAGATTCCGAATGCGCCACCGGAGCTGCTCGAAGTGGTCGAGCGCGAGCAGGCCTTTTCGAAGTTCTGCTATCAGGAGTTCGGCGAGAAAGCCGACCCCTCGCTGCAGGGCGGCGTCGCCATGGTCGTCACTGTGGGAGGCGAGGGTGTGAATGATGCGAAGGTACGGGCCGACAGCTGGTCGTCCAAGGCAGGGAAGCAGGTGAACGGCTGCCTCAACGAGAAGGCGGCGCGCGCGTGGAAGATCCCGGCAGACGCGGTGAAGCCGGGACAGTACGTCGTGCAGCTGGCCTTCCGTCCGTCGTAACTTTGTAGGGACTATCAATGCACCTACATTCTTCAGATCCGCTGAGGAGAGACACAATGCGATTTGGAAAACGGCTCGTCCTGGCTTTACCGCTCGCGTTGGTCGCTTGCGGCTACAACTCGATCCAGACCATGGACGAGCAGACGAATTCGGCGCGCAGTCAGATCGAGGTGCAGCTGCAGCGTCGTGCCGACCTGATTCCGAATCTCGTCGCCACCGTGAAGGGCTATGCGGCGCACGAAGAGCAGGTGTTCAGCGAGGTCGCGCAGGCACGCGCAGGACTCCTCGGCGCCGTGCAGTCGCACGATCCGCAGCAGATGGCCGATGCGAACGCCGCGGCTACCGGTGCACTCGGCCGCCTGCTCGCGATCTCGGAAGCATATCCGCAGCTCAAGGCCGACCAGGGATTCCTCCGGCTGCAGGATGAGCTCACGGGAACCGAGAATCGCATCGCGGTCGCGCGTGGCGATTACAATCAGGCCGCGCAGAACTACAACACGTACATCCGCACCTTCCCCACTGCGCTCACGGCGAAAGTGATCGGCGCGAAGGCAAAGCCCTACTTCGAGGTGACGAATGCCGCGAATCGAGAGGCGCCCACCGTCGACTTCTCGAAACCGCCCGCAGCGGCCCCCGCGCCGCCGGCGAAGGTGCCGTGAGCCGCTGGCGATCGAACAGTGCGAGAGCGCGGCCGATGCTGGTCGCGCTTTTCGTTTTCGGGTGCTCGTCTTCCGGCGCAGTGCACGCGAACGCGCCAGCCGCGACGCACGCGGCCGCGATTGTCTTTCCACTCGCGACCGACTCCGTGCGCTTCACCAGCGGCTTCGGCGACCCGCGGCAAGGCGGCCGTTCGCATCATGGGCAGGACATCTTTTGCGCGAAAATGACGCCGATTCTGGCGGTTGTGAGCGGCTCTGTCGACTGGATTGCGAGTGTGCGGCCGCGAGCTGGGAAGAGCTACTCGATCCTGCTTCGGGGCAATGACGGGAATCTTTATTTCTACGATCACCTGAACAACGACAACCCCGGAACGAAGGACAACCTCGGCGATCCCGACCTTGCCTATGCGCCAGGCATTCACAACGGCGTACGCGTAACAGCTGGCGAGACAATCGGTTATGTAGGCGACTCCGGAGACGCCGAGGCTTCTGGGCCGCACCTGCATTTCGAGATGCACGTGGGTCGGTGGGAAAATCCCGTGGACCCGGCGCCCGTTCTCAAGGCAGCGCTCGGCACAGCGATCTCTCGACGCTCTGCGTTAACCGGCCGCCAATCCCGCCCCTGACCGTTCGGGTAGCCATGCACTGGCTATCTCGCGAACGCGCTTTACGGAATGTTGTCATCGCTCTGACCATTCCTTGACAGTTCAGCCTGGCGGACATACTGTCGCTTCGTCGCGGCCCGCGCGACGCGCCACCTCCCTGGTTCTTCCGCGCTGAGTCTACGCGCGATTCGCCTCCCTTCCTGAGTAGCACTGCACAGTGGGACCGCTGCATCGACTCATCGCAGAGCTCCCTTTGCTTCGCATGCGCACGGCTTCGTAGCAGCAGTTCGCTCGCAAGCCCGAAGCGCATGAACAGTTCGCAGTTGCAAGAACTCCCGTGCTGCAGCCTCGAAGGTCAGGAACGAACGAAGTCAACCAAGTGGAGGGCACATGAAGTTTCGAGTTGTGTCAGCGTTCGCATTGCTCGCTCTCATCGTCGCGCCACGAGCGGCTCGCGCGCAAGGAGAAGCGTTGCTCACGGGGAAAGTCACCGGCACCTCCGGTGCTCCCGTGGAAGGTGCACAAGTCTATCTCGACCGCATGGGAGTGGGATCCATCACGAAATCGGACGGCTCGTATCGCTTCACGGTTCCAGCAGCGCGCGTCACGGGACAGAGCGCATTGCTCGCGGTGCGGTTGCAGGGATTCAAGCCGAAGTCCGTTCCCGTCACGCTGACTGCGGGCACGATCACCACCGACTTCACACTCGAGCCACAGGCGGTCGTCCTTCAGCAGCTCGTCATTACCGGTGAAGGCACGATCACGACGAACGAAAAGCTGGGGGTGACGATCAACACCGTCTCCTCGAACGAGATCGACAAGTCGAACGAGCCGAATCTGACCGAAGGATTGGCGGGCAAGGCGCCGAACGTCGAAGTCACGCAGCAGTCGGCGGATCCTGGTTCGAGCGTCAACATCCAGATTCGTGGATTGAAGACGTTCAGCGGAGATGGTCAGCCACTGTTCATCATCGACGGCGTACCGGTCGACAACTCGACGTTCAGCACCACCGCTGGCGGTGCCGTTAAGGTTGGCGCGGACGCAGGGTTCTCCGGCGGCGGCGAAGTTGCGCCAAACCGCATTGCGGATCTGAATCCGAATGACGTGCAGTCGGTGACGATTCTGAAGGGATCGGCTGCTGCCGCCATCTACGGCGCGCGCGCGGCCCAGGGTGTCGTGATCATCACGACGAAGAGCGGCTCGGCAGGTCCAACGCGGTACGCGCTGCACTCCTCGTACTCGTTCGACAACGTCACGCAGGGATATCCCCTGCAGCGTTCGTACGGTCAGGGCAACGGCGGCGTCTCCGGCGTGAGCCCCGACACCAATGCGCTGTCGGCGTCACGCAGCTGGGGCGCGCCCATTCCCGCCGGCACGCCCACGTACGATCACTTCGCCGAGATGTTCGAGACCGGCCATGTTGCCGACAACAATCTCTCGATCTCCGGTGGGGATGATCGCCGCGCGTTCTTCCTCTCGGGGGGCATCAACAACAACAACGGATACGTCGTGGGCGATCACGACTCCTACAAGCGCAGCACGGTGCGCCTCAAGGCGTCGCAGCTCATTGGCGACAGGTTCAAGCTGGGCGGGAACCTCTCGTACATCGATTCGCGCGGCTCGTACATCCAGCGCGGCGACAACACGAGCGGCATCATGCTCGGCGGTATGCGCACGCCGGCCGACTACGACAATCACGTGCTGTATGCCGCCAACGGCATGTACAAGACGTATCGCTTCCAGCTGCCGTCCACGGCCTCGGCGACGGACTTTCACGGCTTCGACAACCCGTTCTGGGTCATCGCCAATGCACCGGCAACATCGAACCTCAATCGTGAAGTCGGCAACATTGACGTGAACTGGGAGCCGCTCGACTGGCTCAAGGTGCAGGAGACCGCCGGTGCCGACTATTACACGGATTCACGCTACGAAGGGCTTCCGCAGGGCGACGGATCGGCGAACACCGGTCGCGTGATCCAGGCCGATTTCAAGAATTACATTCTCGATCACAATCTGACCGCGATTGCGAGCCACAACTTCACGCCCTGGCTCGCGACGACGCTGACGCTCGGCCAGAACCTGAACTCGACCAACTTCAAGCAGGTGTACGCCACCGGCTCGACGCTCGTCGCCCCGGCGCCGCTGGTACTGCAGAACACGGCCTCCTATCAGGTCAACGATTACCAGTCGCTCGTGCATCGCGAGTCGTACTTCGGACAGGCGACCGCGGACCTCTGGGACCAGCTCTTCCTGACGGGCGCCGTGCGCAACGACGGATTCTCGACGTTCGGCAACAACAATCGCCGTCACTGGTTCCCCAAGGCGAGCGCCGCGTGGACGTTCACGAAGGCTGTTTCGGGGCTCACCAACCAGGTGGACTTCGCGAAGATTCGCGCTGCATTCGGCAAGACGGGCAAGGAGCCCGGCGTCTACACCACGATCAGTAACTACAGCGTCGCGACCTTCACGCAATACGGCGGCGATGCGGCTGGCTATCTCCGCACCGTCTACGAGGGCGGCAACGGACTGATCGGACCTCTGGCACTCGGCAGCGACAGCCTTCGACCGGAAGTCACGCGCGAGTACGAGACCGGACTGGATCTCGGCATGTTCAAGGGATTCATGGATGCCGGGCTGACGTACTACGACTCCAAGACCACGGATGTCATCTTCCAGGCGCCGATTCCGCCGACGAGCGGTGCGACATCGATCGTCAGGAATGCCGCGACGATCACCAACAAGGGCATCGAAGTCACGACGAATTTCCACCCGCTCCGTGGTGGGCCAGTCACGTGGGACTTCGGCGTCAACTGGTCGAGAAACCGCAACCTCGTCACGGCGATCAACGGCTCGAACGACATTCCCGTGGGCCTCGTGGATGTCAAGACGCTGGCGCGTGTCGGACACCCGACGGGTGCGATGGCCGGCTACGATTTCTATCGCTGCGGCCGCGGCTTGACGGTGAATGGTGATGCCATCGACAGCGATGTCTGCCAAGGCAAGCCGGAAGGCGCGCTCTATATCGGCGCCAATGGTTTCCCGATCCTCGACAATGATCATCTGCGTATCGTCGGGAGCTCGGAGCCACTCTGGACGGGCAGCTTCCACACGAACGTCGGATTCAAGAAGCACTGGGATTTCTCGATGCTCCTCGATATTCGGCATGGCGGCCAGGCGTTCGACGGTACGCGCGGCGCGCTCTACGCCTACGGCCGGCACAAGGACACGGACATTCGCAACCAGATCTTCGTGTTCGGCCCTTCGACAGGCGGTGTCCAGGGCTTTCACGGAGACGCAGCAGTCGTGGGGCCTGGCGCCGGTCAGCCCGTTGTGATCGGCGAAGGCTGGTTCGCAGGTGCAGGCAATTCCTTCGGAAACAACGTGGCCGACTTCATCGAAGACGCAGGCTTCACCAAGCTCCGTGAAATCTCGCTCGGCTACACGTTCGACTCGGGATTCATCACACGAGGGCTGGGGCTGAGCAGCATCAACCTGCGAGTTGCGGGACGCAACCTGAAGACGTGGACGCACTACTCTGGTCTCGATCCGGAGACCAACGGCACGGGCGCTGGACTCGTTCAGGGCGTCGACTGGTTCAACAATCCGCAGTCCCGCTCCTTCGTGGTCACCGTAGGACTCAACCGTTAACGCGCGAGGACGAGAGCACATGACGAAGAAACGATCGCTCGCGCTCGCCGCGGCCTTGATCGCCGTTGCATCCGCTGGGTGCAACAACTTTCTGACCGGCGACAAGCTGACGAACAATCCGAACGTTCCCACAGGAGGCAACGCTGATCAGCTATTCATCGGCGTCGAGGTCGCGACAATGGGCACGTGGGAGTCCTACCCCATGAACCTGCTGCCGGTGTGGGCGCAGCAGATCAGTGGCGTTGCGCGACAGGGATTGCAATGGTCGCAGTATGGATTGGGCACGGACAACCTCGCGTCGGACGGACTGTTCAACTCCTTCTTCGGCCCCGGAGCCCTTGCCGATATTCGGCGTGTCGTCTCGCTGGCGACTGCAGATGGAGACATGAAGCTCGTCGGAGAGGCCAAGATATTCGAGGCTTTGTACGAGGGGACTGCGGCGGATATCTGGGGCGACGTGCCCTATGACTCCGCGGGTGCGGCGTTCCCCACGTACGACTCGCAGGCTGCCGTCTTCGCTCACGTCCAGGCGACGCTCGACACGGCGATCACCGATCTCAATGGCGCGGGAGCGGGTGCTACGAACGACTTCTACTTCGGCAACGACATCGCCAAGTGGGTCGCGACTGCCCACACGCTGAAGGCGCGATTCTACATGCACACCGCCGAGAAGAGCGATCTCTCCTACGACCCGGCGATTCTGCAGAACGTGCTCACCGAAACGGCGAGTGGCATTGCGGACACGGGGTCGAGCTTCGAGACGAAGCACACGACAAATCAGGGCGAGCAGAATCTGTTCTACTGGTACGTCACCGGATCGCGGCAGGGGGACATGGGTCCCTCCCAGCTGCACATCAACCTGGCGACGCAGCTGCACGATCCGGATGTGCTCGCGGGGGATTATCAGAAAAACGTCAATGGGCAGTATCTCGGTGCTGTCGCCGGCGGCGCTGCGCCAAACAAGATTTCGTTGTTCAACATCGGACCGGCGACATCGCAGGTTCTCGCCTCGTTTGCGGAGAACAAGCTGCTGAGCGCGGAGGCGCACTACCGCTTGAATAACGCCGGCCTCGCGTTGGCGGATTACAACGCCGAGCATGCGGCTTTTGGTGATGGCCCTGCGACGGTGCTTGGTGGTACGAACGGCCTTCTCATCTCGATCCTCGAAGAGAAGTACGTACGGGACTTCCTCGATCCGAACGTGTGGTTCGACTACGTGCGCACCTGCGTTCCGAACCTTCCGCTGCCGATCAATGGCCAGTTCAACTACATCCCGGCGCGCATGCCGTACGGATATACGGAGTCCATTTCCAATCCGAACATTCCGGCCGACCAGAAGGCGAATCCCAATTCGCCGAAGCACCCGACGGATCCGGCAGGAAACGCGTGCTTTGGGCAGCAGCAACGGCAAGGCACCTGATCCTGACGAATGTGCTCGCCGCCGAGGGGGCGGCGAGCCCCAGCGTCGTTCGGAATTCGTCACCATCGACTACTTCGTCTTCAGGAGTGTGTGCTCATGCAGAAAATGATGTGGCTAGTGGGCATCGCTGGCCTTCTGGCAAGCGCCGCCTGTTCTCCAGAGAATCGGAATTTCATCACCGGCTCTTCAGCTTTCACATCGGTTGCCGTAGCGATCGATCCGACGTCGGCATCAATGAGCGTAGGCGATTCGGTAGCGTTCAACACGACGGTCACCCTCGTTCCGCAGGGAACCGTGGTGCTGAATGGCACCGCCCGGGTGTCCTATGCGGTCGCTGATCCGACTATCGCGCACATTAACGACAGCGGCTATCTGCAGGGCGATAAGGCCGGGACGACCACGCTCGTAGCGACATATACGGACAGCAACCATGGCGATGCGCAGACGGCGTCGAACGTCGTAACGGTCACGGTCGGGAACGCACCGTAGCAGATCGGGAGGTCCGTTGGTCCGGTAAACAACGGGATACAAATAGTGAGAAGGTGCCCGATCGACGTCGATCGGGCACCTTTCTCTTACTATGGTGATGTGCTCGGCGGCGCAACGGTGCGGAGGGTCAGCCCGTTAAGCGAGTCGAAATCGGACCTGACCGTTCGGCTAGTACGCCGCGCGGGGGCGCTGCAGCGTGTGTCGAAATGCATGTCAGGAACGCGTCACCTCTTCTTGACAGCCCGATGGAGCCGGCCTATTCTCGTGTCGGATGTACCGCCTCCCCACGATTAACCGCGCGTAATCTTCGCGCGCACATCGTCCCACCTCCGTCGAATGAAGGGATTTCGAGTCCCCTACGCCGGAAATTTTTTTATTTCGCCGAACTTCTGGTCGTGAAGTATCGGCGTCCAACCCTCTCAGCCTGGAGGTGCAAGCAGATGCTCCAACGTTCGAGCAGTCAAGTGATCAGGTACGGAAGCAGCCAACCAATGGAGGGCGCATGAAGTTTCGTGTTCTGTCAGTGCTCGCAGTGCTGGCTCTCGCTGCAGCGCCGCAGTTGGCGCGTGCACAGGGAGAGGCGCTGCTCACGGGTAAGGTCACCAGCACGGCTGGTTCGCCCGTAGAAGGTGCGCAGGTCTATCTCGACAAGATGGCGATCGGCACGTTGTCGAAGGCGGACGGATCGTATCGCTTCTCGGTTCCCGCCGCGCGTGTAACGGGCCAGCCGGCGGTACTCGGCGTGCGCCTGCAGGGATTCAAGCCCAAGCTCGTTCCGATTACGCTCACGGCAGGCACGGTCACCACGGACTTCGTCCTCGAGACGCAGGCCACCGTGCTGCAGCAGATCGTGATCACGGGTGAAGGAACGATCACGACGAATGAGAAGCTCGGTGTCACTGTGAACAACGTCGGCGCTGAGGACATTCAGAAAGCCAACGAGCAGAACCTCACGGAATCGCTCGCCGGCAAGGCGCCGAACGTGAACGTCACGGCGGAATCGGCCGATCCGGGCAGCAGCGTGAACATCCAGATCCGCGGCGTGAAGACGTTCTCGGGTGACGGCCAGCCGCTGTTCATCGTGGACGGCGTGCCTGTCGACAATTCGTCGATCAACACGCAGGGCCCGATCACCGGCAACAACAATGCGGAGCAGGGCACGGTCAATCCGAACCGCATCGTCGACATCAATCCGAACGACGTGGAGTCGGTGACCATCCTGAAGGGTTCCGCAGCGGCCGCAATCTACGGCGCGCGCGCGGCGCAGGGCGTCATTCTGATCACGACGAAGAGTGGCAAGTCCGGCAAGACGCAGTACTCTCTGCACTCGTCGTACTCGTTCGACAAGGTGACGCAGGGCTATCCGCTGCAGAGGAAGTACGGCCAGGGCAACAACGGCTTCCTCGCCGACAACGGCGTCGTAGCCGACACCGATCAGTTCTCCTCCAGCCACAGCTGGGGACAGCCGCTTGCTCCCGGAACGAAGACCTACGACCACTTCGGCGAGATGTTCGAGACCGGCCACATTGCCGACAACAACCTCTCGATCTCGGGTGGTGACGATCGCCGCACGTTCTTTCTCTCGGGCGGCATCAACAACAACCAGGGCATCGTGCTCGGGCCGCACGACAGCTACAAGCGCCAGACGATTCGACTCAAGGCGACGCAGCTCATCGGCGACAAGTTCAAGCTCGGCGGCAATCTCTCCTACATCGATTCACGCGGTTCGTACATTCAGCGCGGCGACAATACGAGCGGCATCATGCTCGGCGGTCTGCGCACGCCGCCGGAATGGAACAACTTCGACTACTTCGCGTCGAACGGTCAGTACAAGACGTATCGGTTCCAGACGCCGTCGCTGCTCTCGAGCACCACGGGCCGTGGCTATGACAACCCGTTCTGGATCACGAGTCAGGCACCGGCCAACTCGAGCCTGAACCGTGTGCTCGGCAACGTCGATCTGAACTGGGAGCCGGCCGACTGGCTCAAGATTCAGGAGACGGCGGGCGCCGACTATTACACGGACTCGCGTCTCGAAGCGCTTCCCGAGGGGAACGCGACAACGTCCGTCGGCCAGGTCATTCGCGCCGATTACAACAACTACATCCTCGATCACAACCTGACGGCCATCGCGAGCCACACGTTCGCGCCCTGGTTTTCCGGTACGTTCACGCTGGGCCAGAACCTCAACGCGACCGACTACCATCAGATCTACGTCCTCGGCACGGGTCTCATCGCGCCTAAGCCGTTCGAAATTCTGAACACGGTCAGCAAGGATCCGAACGACAGCACGGCGAAGATTCGCCGCGAGTCCTACTTCGGACAGGCGACGGCGGATCTGTGGGACCAGCTCTTCCTTACGGGTGCGCTGCGTAACGACGGCTTCTCCACGTTCGGCTCGAACAATCGTCGTCACTGGTTCCCGAAGGCGAGCGCCGCGTGGACGTTCACGAAGGCGATCGCGGGCCTCACGGACAAGGTCGATTTCGCGAAGGTGCGCGTGGCCTACGGCCAGACGGGCCGCGAGCCGCTCGTGTATACCACCAACAGTCTGTTCCGGGTTGGAACGTTTGTCGAATACGGCGGCGACGCGTCGGGCATCCTGCGCACGATCTATCAAGGACAGGCAGGGCTGATCGGACCAAACGCCGTCGGCAGCGACAGTCTGCGTCCCGAGAAGACTCGGGAATACGAGGGTGGCCTCGATTTCGGTCTCTTCAAGGGCTGGGCGACGGTCGGTATCTCGTACTACGACTCGAAAACAAGCGATGTCATCTTCGAGGGACCGACGCCTCCGTCCAGCGGCTTCACGTCGATCATCAAGAACGCCGCGACGATCACGAACAAGGGCTTGGAAGTCACCACGGATCTGCACCCGGTTCGCGGTCAGAACTTCAACTGGAACGTCGGACTCGTCTGGGGTCGCAACCGCAATCTCGTGACGAATCTGAGCGGCTCGACCGACATTCAGGTCGGCTCGCAGGCGATCCTCACCACGCTCGCGCGCGTCGGATATCCCACCGGTTCCTTTGCCGGCTTCGACTTCGTGCGCTGCGGCAGAGGCTTGAGCGTCGGCGCCGACAGCATCGATGCAGACGTATGTCAGGGCAAGAAAGCCGGTACGCTCTACATCGGATCCAACGGCTTCCCAGTGCTGGATCAGAACAATCTGCGCATTCTCGGCTCCGCGCAGCCGGATTGGAACGGAAGCATCCGTTCGGACTTCACGTTCCTGAAGCACTGGAACGCGTCTGCGCTGCTCGACATCAGGCATGGCGGCCAGGCGTACAACGGAACCCGCGGTGCGCTTTACGTCTACGGCACGCACAAGGACACGGAGATCCGTGGACAGACGTTCGTCTTTGGTCCATCGGCGAACGGCGTGCAGGGCTTCCACGGCGACCCTGCGGTGGTTGGCCCGGGCGCAGGAACACCGGTCATCATCGATCAAAACTGGTTCGAGAACGACGGTGGAGCCTTCGGAGGCAATGGCATCGACTTCGTCGAAGACGCCGGTTTTACCAAGCTCCGCGAAGTCTCCCTGGGATACACGTTCACGCAGCCGTGGGTGTCGCGTTCGCTGGGTCTGTCAGCAGCATCGACCTTCGTCTCGCGGGTCAGAAACCTCGTGACGTGGACGCACTACAGCGGACTCGATCCCGAGACGCAGCTCGGTGGCGCGACGCTGATCGGCGGCTTCGATTGGTTCAACAATCCGCAGTCGCGTTCGTTCGTGGTCACCGTTGGACTCAACCGCTAACCCGCGAGGAGGAGAGCACATGATGAGAAAGACTCACAAGCTCGCGCTCGTCGCGACTTTCGTAGGACTGGCTACCGTTGGCTGCAACAACTTTCTGACCGGAGACTGTGTCAGCAACAGTTGCAACCAGCCGACGAGCGCCACGTCGGAGCAGCTGTTCGTCGGCGTCCAGGTGGCACTCATGGGGAACTTCGAAACGTTCCCGATGAATCTGCTTCCGCTTTGGGCGCAGCAGATCGCGGGCGTCAATCGTCAGTGGGCCAGCTACTCGAACTATGGCTCGGGCACTGACAACCTGACGGCGGATCCGCTCTGGATCGGACTCTATGCGTCGGGCGGTCTCGCCGACATTCGCAGCGGCGAGGCGCAGGCCACCACTGCCGGCAACTTGAAGGCCGTGGGCGAGTTCCAGGTGATCGAAGCGATCAACATGGGATTCATCACCGATCTCTGGGGCGATGTTCCATTCGACTCTGCTGGCACGCCATTCCCGACGTTCGACAAGCAGGCGGACGTATATGCGCATCTGCAGGCGCTGCTCGACAGCGCGATCACGCAATCTCGGCGGGGCGGGCGGAGGAAATGCCGCCGACTTCTATCTTCGGCGACGATTTCGCGAAGTGGATTGCGACTGCGCACACGCTGAAGGCCCGCTACTACATGCACACGGCCGAGAACAGCGATCTGTCGTACGACAACACGAAGCTGAATAGCGTGTGTGACGGAGACGGCGCTGGGCATCTCGAGATCCGTCCGGCGACTTTGCGACCGTGCACTCGTCGACCACGTTCGAGCAGAACCTCTTCCAGCAGTTCCTGATCGGTTCGCGAGCGGGTGACGTCGAGCCTTCGGCGCTGCACATCAATCTCGCCAAGCAGCAGAACGACAACGTGCTGCTCGCGCAGCTGTACAATAAGAACGCGTCAGGCCAGTATCTTGGCTCACCCGCCGGCGTCTCAGCGGGCAGCAACGTCTCGACGTTCGCAATTTCGCCCGAGTACCGGCAGCTCATCGTTTCCAACGCCGAGAATCTTCTTCTGCGTGCTGAGGCGGAGTATCGTCTCGGACAGACAAGCTCGTCGGGACCGGCGGCAGTGGATCTAGCGACCGAGCACACCAACTACGAGGGGTCCGGCTCGCCGACAATCCCCGGAGGTACCAACGGTCTGCTCATCGGAATTCTCCAGGAGAAGTTCGTCCGTCTCTTCCTGAGTCCCGAAGTGTACTTCGACTATCTCAGAACCTGTGTTCCCGAACGTCGCGCTTCCGGCGAACCACACGGGAGGATTCCAGTACGTCCCGGCCCGTTTGCCGTACAGCTTTACCGAGGCAGACGACGAATACCGCAAATACTCCTGCAGATCCGGTTGCCAACGCCGCATGGCCGAAGCATCCGACGGATCCATCCGGCCAGGCATGTTCAGGCCAGAAGGACCGCCCCGGAGTCATAGCGATAGCAATCCGCTTTCTGCCCGGTCGATTCCGGCCGGGCAGATGGCACTTCACTTCGATTGCTTCACGATCATACCAGTCTTCAGGAGCTGTGTTCATGAACAAAAAGATGTTGAGACTCGCTATCATGGCAGCAGCCGTCGTAGCTGCCGCTGCGTGCGCAAGAAAAGACAACAACTCGATAACCGGGGCGAACGATTACACATCGGTCGCTCTGTCGGCGAACGTATCTAGCTTGAATCTCCACGTAAAGCTGGTACCGCGGTCCATAGATACATTCGAGCACGGGGACCGTAGACACGGTCCCAGCGCACGATGTCGCGGTCGATTCGGTGGAGTTCAACCCGGTCGCGTCGATCATGCCGCAGGGCGTGCCCATTCGGAAACGGCACGGCCAACATGACCTTTGCGTCGCCGATTGCATCGCTCAATTCGAGCTCGTTCGTTCAGGGCGACACGACCGGGACCGGAACGTTTACGGTCACGTACACGGACGTGAATCATAATTTCACGGAGTCGTCGCTGAGCATTCCGGTTACGGTGACGCAGGTTCCGTAGCATTCAGCTAGCTCCACCGATGTGCGACGCGCCCGATCGGTTTTCCGATCGGGCGCGTTTGCGTTGGCCGATTCGGGATACACATCGATCGTGATCTGACAAACGAAGACCTGGACTGGCGTGGCACCGGGGGGCACGGCCGTACACGTAGCGCTGGTCAGGATTGCTCGCCGGAACGGGAACTACGGTCACCGGCCATCCCTCTGCCAGTGGCACTCTCATTCTTGATATCTGCGACGTGAATGAGTTGGGCACGACAGAGAGCACACACGTCACCATCAACAACCCGGATGGGACATGCGGGACAAAATGTTGACGTAGCGAGTGTTTCATCGAACGCCGTAGATAGAAAACGCGCCCGAGAGCAATGCTCCCGGGCGCGTTTGCGTTCGCGGAACCTCTATCGCTCATCAATCCGGAATCACACCGTCTGGAAGCACGTAGGTGAGCGGATCGACGACCTTGCCGTTCACGTGGATCTCGTAATGCACGTGCGGGCCGGTGGAGAGACCGGTGCTGCCGACGTTCGCGATGATCTGTCCGCGCTTCACGCGCTGTCCCTGCCGCACCACGATCTTCGAGCAGTGCGCGTACTTGGTCACGATCCCGTCGCCGTGATCGACCTCGAGCACGTTGCCGTAGCCCGTCTCCCAGGTCACGCGCTGCACGACACCGCCGGCGGGCGCCACGATCGGTGCGCCCATCGGGGCGCTCACGTCGATTCCCTCGTGCGGGCGTGCGTAATGGAGAATCGGGTGGAAGCGCGACAGGCTGAAGTTGCTCGACAGCCATCCCGCGGTGGGCATGATCGACGGAATGCGCGCCATTCTCTCGCTGTTGTGCGCGAGCAATCCCGACACGGCGGCGAAGCTCGCTGCGAGCGAGTTGGCGCGCTTGATCATCCCATCAATGTCGCTCGAGCTGCTGACGGTCATCTCGCTCACACGACCGATCGCGAGCGTGGGGCTGCCGGTGCTGTCGCGCTGCGTGCCGGAGTCGGAGGTGAGGCCGGCCAGGAGTCGAATCTGCTGATCGCGGCGCGAGATCGCGCGGAGCGTGTCGTCCAGGCTGTCGAGGCGCGCCTGCATGAGCGAGAGGTCGCTGCTCGGGCGCGCGTCCGCATGGTGGAGCGTGAGGGCAACGTGGCTCAACGCAACGCCAACGCCCATGGCCGCCACGAGTCCAATGACGCCCGCGCACACCGCGAGGCGCTTGACGAGTTTTTCAGAGAGGGAAAAGCTGCGGGGGGAGTCCGAGCCGTGTGGTACAACGAGAAAAGTCCAGCGGCGCTGAGGCGGCATACGGCTCTCCGAAGGGTCCCGACATCGGTACACGGAGAGGACGGTCGCGGAGGGGGCCTGGTCACGCTCGCGCGTCGATATCTGCGCACGAATTTCAGCCCCGACAGTGCACCCACAAGCCACGGTGTCGTAGTGACTTATGGTGCAACGAATTATGCCGGTGCGGGCGCCTCTCGCGGGAAGAGTGGCGCACCTTTCGTCACGCGCCAGCCGCTCGGATCCAGGGCGTCCAGGACCGCCAGGCGCTGATCTGCCACGTCGCCCGGGGCACCGAGCTGCTCCCACACCGCCTGCGCCTTTACGGGCATGAACGGGGCGAGGAGCACCGTCTCGATCGCCAACTTGCGTGCGAGCGTCGCCAGGGTCTCGTCGAGCGACGCGGCGGATGCGGGGTCGCGCGCGAGCTTCCAGGGCGCCTGGAGGGTCACGTATTCATTCGCGGTGTCGACGTTGCTAAACGCAACCTCGAGTCCTTTGTGCAGCATGTGATCGCTCATTGCCGCTTGATACTCGCCGATATCCCAGTTGTCCCTGTCGTTCCACTCGTTCGAAACGAGTCGAGGCACGACGCCCTCGCGGTACTTCTCGATCATTGCGATCGTGCGACTCGCGAGATTGCCGTAGCCGTTCGCAAGATCCGACGTGTAGCGCTCCTCGAATCGCTCCCACGAGAAGTTGCCGTCGGCGTCGAAGGGAATCTCGCGCATCAGGAAATAGCGGAACGCATCGGGACCGAAGCGGTCGATCGCCTCGCCAAGCTCGAGACGCACGCCGGCGCTCTTGCTGAACCGCTCGCCGCCGAGATTCACGAAGCCGTGCGCCCACACCTGCTTCGGAAGCTCGAGCTCCGCGGCCTTGAGCATCGCCGGCCAGATCACCGAGTGGAAGCGGGTGATGTCCTTCCCGATCACGTGCAGCTGCGCGGGCCAGTGCTGCCGCGGCTCCGCACCCGGAAAGCCTGTCGCCGTCAGATAGTTTGGCAGCGCGTCGAACCACACGTACATCGTCTGCACCTCGCCGGTGCTCGTGGGGCGAGGGAAGGGCACACCCCACTCGAGTCGTGCGCGGCTCGCCGACACGTCATCCAGCCCCTGATCGATCAGGCTCAGGATCTCGTTGCGGCGCGAGGTCGGCTCGAGAAATCCCGGATGCGCTTCGAAATGCTGCTTCAGAAAAGCAGCGTACTTGCTCAACCGAAAAAACCAGTTTCGCTCTTCCACCCACTCCAGGACGCGCGTCGGGTGCAGCACGCAGCGCCCATCGATGATCTCGTTGTCCTGCTTGAACGCCTCGCATCCCACGCAGTAATAGCCCTCGTACGACCGCTCGTAGAAGTCGTCGGGATTGCGCTCAAATATCCGTTCGATCAGCGCCTGCGCGCCCAACTTGTGCGCCGGAGACGTCGTGCGGATGAACTGATCGTTCGAGATGCCGAGCCGCCGCCACATCGCCTGGAAGGTCTCCGCCACATCGTCCACGAGCGCCTGCGGTGTGACACCGCGATCCGCCGCGGTCTGCGCGACCTTCTGGCCATGTTCGTCCATCCCGATCAGGAACCACACACGGTCGCCGCGCATGCGGTGATAACGCGCGATGACATCGGCGCCGATCTTCTCGAACGCGTGTCCGAGATGTGGGTCGCCGTTCGCGTAGTCGATCGCGGTGGTGAGGTAGTACGCCTCCACGCTACTCGCCTTCCGGCGCTGCCGACGGCGGATTCTCGCCACCCGAGCGGCCGCGGCGTCCACCGCGCCGGCCGCGCCGCCGATGCGGGCGCCGCTCGTCCGCTCCCTCGGCTGCCGGCGTCTCGCCCGGCAGCGGTGTGAGCGCGCGCGGCGCGACCGCACTCTCACGCACCGGGGATTCCTCGTCGAGCACCGACTCCGTCACGGGCTCGGCCGCCGGCGCTTCGTCGTCGTGCTCCTCCACGGCATTGGCGCGCTGTTCCAGCTCCTGCTTGAGCTCCGCGAGCGGTACGACGCGTGTGTCGCCCTCGGGACCGCGCAGCGTCACGCGATCGCCGAAGATGTCGTTGGCGAGCACCTTCTCCTCACCGAGCGACGTGATGAGAATGCGCCCTTCCTTCGGAAATCGCTTGCGGCTCTGCACGTAGTAGTCGTGCTCGTAGCGCAGGCAGCACATGAGCCGCCCGCACGCGCCGGAGATCTGGCTCGGATTCAGTGAGAGATGTTGATCCTTCGCAACCTGCAGATTCACGGGGCGAAGCTCCGGAAGCCACGACGCGGAGCAGTACTCGCGGCCGCACCGGCCGATGCCGCCGAGTCGCTTGGCCTCATCGCGCACCCCGATCTGCTTCAGCTCGATACGCGTGCGGAAAGCCGCTGCGAGATCGCGCACCAGCGCGCGGAAGTCGACGCGCTTCTCCGCCGTGAAATACAGCGTGAGCTTCTTGCGATCCCACTGCCACTCGGCGTCCGACACCTTCATCACGAGCGCGTGCGCCTTCACGCGCTCCGCTGCCTTGCGGCGCGCGTTCTCATCCTCGTCCGGAAGCTCGTTCGCGCGGCGCTCGTCTTCGGGCGTGGCGGCGCGCAGCATCTTTCGCTCGGGCGCCGTGGTGCCGCAGCCGTGCGCGCATCCGCCGCAGCGCGCGGCCGCACGCTCGCCGATCGCATGCACGCGCCCGAAGTCCTCGCCGCGATCTACCTCGACGATCACGGGCGAGTCGATGCGCGGAGGATCCTCGCCGTCCCAGAGGAAGAACTCCTTGCGCTTGCCCTTGAACGCGACTTCTACCAGATGCGGCGCCACGCTCACTCGGTGAACTCGCCCATCGACAGAAATTTCTCTCTGCGCCGACGTACGAGCTTCTCCGGGCGGAAGCGTCGCAGCTCCTCGAGGTTGCGCACGAGCGCTTCCTGGAGCGCGCGCGCGGCGACCTCGTGGTTTACGTGCGCGCCGCCTACGGGCTCCGGCACGATCTCATCGATGACACCGAGCTCCATCAGCTCGGGAGCGGTGATGCGCAGCGCCTTTGCCGCGCGCTCCTTCATCTCCGTTGCTCTTGCCGTCCTTCCAGAGAATCGCCGCGCATCCTTCCACGGTGATCACGGAGTACACCGCGTTCTCGAGCATGAGCACGCGATCGGCGACGCCGAGTGCGAGCGCACCACCCGAACCACCCTCTCCGATGACAGTCGCGATCACGGGCACCTCGAGACGGCTCATCTCGAAGAGATTGCGTGCGATCGCCTCGGACTGTCCACGCTCCTCGGCGCCAAGTCCGGCCCACGCGCCTGGGGTGTCGATGAGCGTAAGCACCGGGATGTGGTACTTCTCCGCGAGCTTCATCAGGCGCAGCGCCTTACGATAGCCCTCCGGATGCGGCATGCCGAAGTTGCGCTTGAGATTCTCCTTGGTGTCGCGCCCGCGCTGGTGGCCGATCACCATCACGGTGTCGCCGTCGAGGCGCGCCCATCCGCCCACGATCGCTGCGTCATCACGAAACTGACGGTCGCCGTGCAGCTCAATGAAATCCGTGAAGGCGAGCTGCAAATAGTCCAGGGTGAACGGGCGGCGGGCGTTGCGCGCCACCTGCACGCGCTGCAGCGGCGTGAGGCTCGTGTACACCGTGCGACGGAGCTCATCGAGCTTCCGCTCCAGCGGCACGATCTCCTCTTCCATGCTGAGCTGGCGCTTCTCGGCCGTGCGCCGCAGCTCATCAATCTGCTTTTCCAGCTCGACGATCGGCTTCTCGAACTCCATTATCGACGTGCTCATGCCTCAGCTCCCGCGGACGAGTTTGACGCGCTCGGTGCCGAGCAGGGCGCGTAAATCGTGAAGTGCGGCATTGGTGACCGCGATTCTGAGCGAGCGCGAACGCAGTCTCGCGCTTGTGCCATTGCCATCGTTCCACCGGAGCTCGATCGGCGCCGAGCCCGCATGTGCATCGACCATCTCGCGAACGTCGTGCAGCACGTCAGCAGTCACCGGTGCGCCTGCCGCGAGCTCGATCGAGACCGCGACGTTTCCCGTTGCACGAAGCTCCGCGAAAGGCGTGACCGATTCGACGATGAATGTCGGATTGTCCACCTCCTGGTCGCGCTTGGAGTAGCCGCCCTTTAAGAGTACCGGGACATCCGGCTTGATGCGATCTCCCAGCACGGTCCACGCCTCGGGGAAGACCAGCACCTCGGAAGATCCGGAAAAATCCTCGACTGTCAACCGCGCGAACTCCGAACCGCTTCGCTTGCTGACCTGCCGCTTGATCGCCGTCACGACGACGCCAAGAAACATTGGTGTCTCCACCCACTTTCCGAGCGTGGACACCGTGTGCGTCGCGAAGATCTCCACCTCGGTGCGGAACGGCTCGAGCGGGTGGCCGGAGATGTAGAAGCCGAGGATCTCCTTCTCCTTGGCGAGGCGATCGCTGTCGCTCCAGGCGGAGATGTTCGGGAGCGACCGCGAGAGCTGCGGGCGGGGCGCTTCATCCGCATTGGCGAGGCCGAAGAGCGAGCCCTGTCCGCTCGCGGCCTCGTCCTGCTTGAGCCCCGCCTCCTGCAGCGCGGAGTCGAGCGCGGAGAGGAACTGCGCGCGATGCCCGCCGAGCGAGTCGAGCGCACCCGATGCGATGAGCGCCTCGAACACGCGCTTGTTGCAGAGCCGCAGATCAACGCGCTCGCACAGATCGAAGAGCGACGTGAACGGCCCTTCGGCGCGCGCCGCGAGAATCGAGTCGATCGCGGAGTGCCCGACGTTCCGGATCGCGCCGAGCCCGAAGCGCACGCGCTTGTCGCCGATCACCGTGAACTTGTAGCCCGACTCGTTCACGTCGGGCGGGAGCACCTCGATCCCGAGCTCGCGCGCCTCGTTGATGTACTTCACCACCGAGTCCGCGTCGCCGATCTGCGATGACAGCAGCGCCGCCATGAACTCGGCGGGGTGGTGCGTCTTCAGCCACGCGGTGTGGTACGAGATGATCGAGTACGCGACCGAGTGCGACTTGTTGAAGCCGTAGCGGCCGAACGTCTTGATCTGCCCCGCGATCTCGTTGATCACCGCGGGCGCGAAGCCGCGGGCGATCGCCTTGGTGGAGAATTTCGCGAGCTCCGCTTCAATGAGCGCCGCGTCTTTCTTGCCTACCGCCTTTCTGAGCACGTCCGCTTCGGCGAGCGAGATCCCGGCGAGGATCTGCGCGATGCGCATTACCTGCTCCTGATACGTGATCACGCCGTACGTGGGCGCGAGCACTTCCGCGAGCTCCGGGAGCGGATACGTCACCGCCTCTTCACCGCGCTTGCGCGCGATGTACACGCGATGCATGCCGGCATCGAGCGGGCCCGGGCGCATCAGCGCGTTGGACGCGACGAGATCGTCGAAGCGATCGCAGCGCATGCTCTTGAGCATGTCCGTCGCCAGCGCGGACTCGAACTGGAACACGCCGGCAGTGCGCCCTGCGCGGAGCTGCCGGTAGGTCTCGGGATCATCCAGCGGGAGCTCGTCGAGATTCGGCCGTGTTCCCGTCGTCGTCTCGATGAGGCCGAGCGCGTCGTGGATGATCGTGAGCGTAGTGAGACCGAGGAAGTCCATCTTGAGCATCCCGGTCTTCTCGAGCGCGTTCATGTCGTACTGCGTGACGACGATCGACTCGTCGTCGCGCGAGCCGCCTGCGCCCTTCGAGCTCTGCGTGCACACGGGCACGTACTCATCGAGCGGTCCCGGCGCGATCACGATGCCGGCGGCGTGCACGCCCGCGTGGCGCGAGAGCCCCTCGAGCGCGATCGCGTAGTCGAGGAGCTGGCGATAACGCTGGTCGTTCTTGTAGAGCTGCTTCACCTCGGCGATCTGCGAGGTGGCTTCCTTCACCGTGAGCGAGAAGTTCGGCTGGTTCGGGATCAGCTTCGCGAGCGCGTCGGTCTCGGACGGGCTGAAGCCGAGCACGCGGCCAACGTCCTTGATCACCGCGCGCGACTTCATGGTGCCGAAGGTGATGATCTGTCCGACGGATTCGCGTCCGTACTTCTGGCGCACGTACTCGATCACCTCGCCGCGGCGCTCGAAGCAGAAGTCGACGTCGATGTCGGGCATCGAGACGCGCTCCGGATTCAGAAAGCGCTCGAAGAGGAGGTCGAACTGGAGCGGGCAGACGTCTGTGATGCGCAGCGCGTACGCAACGAGGGAGCCAGCGGCGGAGCCACGTCCCGGACCGACGGGAATGCCGCGATCGCGCGCCGCCTTGATGAAGTCGTAGGTGATGAGGAAGTAGCCGGCGTACCCCGTCTTCGTAATGACGCCGAGCTCGTATTCGAGCCGTTCGCGCACGTTGTCGGGGAGCGGATCGCCGTAGCGTGCCTTCGCTCCCTCCTCGGCAAGTCGCACGAGCAGCTCGTTCTCGGTCCCGACGCCCGAGGGCAAGGGGAAGGACGGAACGTGATAGGTCTTCGAGAACGGAATGTTGGCTTCGTCAGCGATGCGCAGCGTGTTCTCGAGAACGTCCGGGCGGCCGGGGAAGCGCGAGGCGATCTCCGGTGCGCTCTTGAAGTACAAGCCATTGTCATAGCGCATGCGATCGTGATCGCTGCGGTCCTTCCCGAGCCCGATGCAGAGCAGCACATCGTGCGCGTCGTGATCGGTGTCGCGGAGAAAGTGCGCGTCATTCGTCGCGATCACCGGGATACCGGTGTCGGTCGAGAGATCGAGGACGAGCGAGTTGAGCTTGGACTGCAAGCCGCCTGCGTCGTGCGCCTGCACTTCGAGGTAGTAGCGATCGGGGAATGTGTTCGCGTACCAGAGCGCGACCCCTTTCGCCTCTTCGATGCGCCCCTCCAGCAGGTGCGTCGCAACCTCGCCGGCAATGCATGCGGACGAGACGATCAGCCCTTCGGAATACTTGGCGAGCAGCTCGCGGTCCATGCGGGGCTTCGTGTAGAAGCCTTCCGTGTAGGCGAGCGAAGAAAGTTTTACGAGATTGCGGTAGCCGACTGCGTCGCGGGCGAGCAGAACGAGATGGTAGTACGGCTTGCCGCCGTTGCGCGGGCGCGAGCGGTCGCGTCGATCTGCGGGGGCCACGTAGGCCTCCATCCCGATGATCGGCTTGATTCCTGCTTTTTTCGCGCGCTCCTGGAAGTCCCAGGCGCCGTGGAGGTTACCGTGATCGGTGATCGCCAGCGCGGGTTGTTCCAGCTCCTGCGCTCTGCTGATCAGATCGCCAATGCGATTGGCGCCGTCGAGCAGCGAGTATTCGGAATGACAGTGGAGATGGACGAATGACATCAGGCGCCGGAAGGGGCTTGCCGACGCGGTGGCGCAGCAGCGCGCGCGCGGGGCTCGAGGGCTCTCGCGAAGGGGCAGCGAAGTTGTCCGCCCGCACAGCGGCCGCGGGCATCTACCCCGAATATTATGCTGCCGGGCAAGGGTTGCCTATTGTTCGGTCGGGTGCGGCTCTAAAATACGAATGGAACCATCTTGCCGGTGAAGAATAACACTTGTTTCCGACTTGCCCGGAGGGAGAGTTGCGCTCCCGGGCTCCACTTTTCCTGAAGCCCATGCGCAAACTCCTGCCCTCGCTGGCGCTCGGCAGCGGCGTCGTGATGTATCTCGCCGCTTGCGGAAGCGATTCCTCGACTTCGCCAACACCCACCGGCAACTGCTCCGGCACACCCTTCACGGTGGCGTCGCTCACGGGGCGGGTGATAGCCGAGGCGGATCTGCCGTGCCTGTCGATTCCTGCCGACGGTGGCACGTACCTCGTCGTGCCGCAGTTCGTCACGGCGAGCGCAGCGGTGAATCCGGTCGATTTCAATCTGACCGCAGGCGCGTCCGGCTCATCGAGCGGACAGCTCGTCAGCGCATCGCGACAGGCCGTGACGACGATTGCGCCAACCGGCCCCGAGTCTGGCGAGTCGCAACGGGCGTTCGAACAGATGCTGCGGAAGCGTGAGCGCGCCGTGGCGGCCGCGGCAGCCGCATCGCGGAGCAGCGGCTCGGCGCCGGGACCACTCGCGAGCACGGCGCAACCGAATGGCGGGCCCGTTGTCGGCTCGACGTCGACGTTCCACGTGCTGTCGAACTTCAATGGAACTCAGTACACGCTGGACACCGCGACTCTCAAGTACGCCGGGTCGCACGTGCTCATCTACATCTCGAAGAACGCGCCCTCCGGCGGATTCTCGGACGGTCAGATTGCGGCGTTCGGCAACACGTTCGACGCCGATCTGTACACGATCGATGTGGCCACCTTCGGGCAGCCTACGGATATCGATGGGAACGGTCACGTCATCGTGCTGCTCTCGCCGATCATCAACAAGCTCACTCCTGCGAGTCAGTGCGCGACCCAGGGCTACATCGCCGGCTTCTTCAACGCGGTGGATCTCCTTCCGGCACAATACGCCGGGAAGTCCAACGGTGCGGAGATCTTCTACGCGCTCGTGCCCGACAATAGCGCGACCGTGAGCTGCACGCACAGCACGGCCGCGGTCGAGCCAGCTCACGACGTCGACGTTCATCCACGAGTTCCAGCACATGATCTCGTTCGGCCAGCACGCGCTGCTGCGCAACGGGAACGAGGAAGATGCGTGGCTGAACGAAGGATTGAGCCACATCGCCGAAGAGCTGGGATCGCGCTTCTACGAGAACAAGTTCCCGCCGCCGACAGGTCGCACGGATCCCGATCAGGCGTTCCCCGATTCCTCACAGGGCTTCATCTCGGGAGACCTGTACAACTCCTATCACTTTCTCCTGAACAGTGCGAGCACCGACACGAGCGACAAGGCGTCGGTGAGCAACTGGGGAAATGGCGACGGCACGCTCGTACAGCGGGGCGGCGCGTGGCTCTTCCTGCGCTGGCTCGGCGACCAGCAGGACAGCACGGTGTACGGTCGCCTGGATCAGACGAGTCTCACAGGCATTCCAAACGTCGAGGCCGCGTCCGGGAGCTCCTTCCCAACGCTCTTTGGCGAATTCTCGATGGCGCTCTATACGTCGACAGTCTACCTGGCGTTGCGCGCTCGTCGATTCCTTCGGCGCTGCGATTCACCTCGCGAAATCTCCGCGCGCTCTACGCGAAGCAGCATCAGCGCAATCCCGGCACATTCTCATCGACGTTCCCGATCGAGGCGCTCGCCCTCACATCGGGGACCACACGTTCCGAGTCGATGAATCCGGGCACGATGGACTTCTTCATTCTCACCGCGCCGTCGAGCGGCTCGCCGATCGGGCTCACGTTCGCGCCCGCGAGTGGCACCTTCAGCTCATCGCTCGGTGCGCAGGTGAGCGTCTTCCGTTGTCCGAGTGCCGCCGCCTGCCCTCTGACGGTGCCGTGATCGTTCGAAGCTGACGCTCGATGAAAGCCGGACGTGTCATCCGGAGGACGGCGGGGGCAGTTGGCCCTCGCCGTCCTCGCTTTTTTCGCCCTCGTTCCCACGGGGCGATATCTGCGTGCGCGCCGGCGTGGCCGAGGCGCGCATTCTGATGCGTGCGCGCCCGATCGCGGAGATCGTGAAGCGATTCCACCGACGGATGCAGCGACGCGCCGGAAGCTCGAGCTCGTGCTCGCCGCTCGCGCCTTTGCGCGTGATTCGGTGAAGCTGAACGCAAGGCGAGGCTTCACGACGTACAGCCACATCGATCGCGACACGCTGGTCGTGGTGCTCTCGGCCGCGTACCGCGACAGGCTGCAGTACAAGACGTGGTGGTTTCCGATCGTGGGGAGCGTGCCGTACAAGGGCTACTTCGACGTGCGGGATGCGAAGCGCGCTGCGGCCGATCTGTCGCGTGACGGTTTCGACGCCTATCTCCGCCCTGCGTCCGCGTTCAGCACGCTCGGCTACCTGGAGGATCCGGTGTTGTCGACCACGATCGACGAGGACAGTGTGGAGCTCGTGAACACCGTCATTCACGAGCTCACGCACAACACGTTCTACGCATCGGGGCAGGCGGTGTTCAATGAATCGTTCGCGAACTTCGTCGGCACACACGGCGCGGAGTGGTTCTATGCGGCGCGCCGCGACAGCGCGCGCGTGGTGCAAGCGCGTGAGGACTGGACGCGGCAGAAAACATTAGGGCGCTTCTGGAGTGCCGTGTACCACAGCGTGGACTCCGCGTTCAATGCGCACGCGACGAGCAAGAGCGACCGACTCGCCGCGCGGGAAACAGTCTTTGCCGCGGCGCGCGAGCGATTCGCACGGGAGATCGAGCCGCAGCTACCGGGGTTCAATCCTGACAAGCCGGTTGCGTTGCATCTCGACAACGCTGCGCTAATGTCCCGTCGGATGTACCGCACGGGGCTCGACGACTTCGACGCGATCTACGAGCGGGAAGGGGAGCGGCTCCCGGCCGCGATCGCGCGCATCATCGCGCTGGCCCGCGCGCGCCCGAGCGATCCGTACGCCGCGATGCGCGCGTACGTCGCGTCAGGGGGCGCCGAAGCGCCCGCGCAGTAGCGCGCGAAGGTCCAGGGGCGTGCCGGACAGCTGCTCCGGCGCGTTCACCGGCGCAGGCGCAGGGTACGCGGCCATGCGCCGCATGCGCTCACGAACGCCGACATCGATGAAGCGCGAGAGCTGATCGATCGAGTACTCGCTTCCCCAGCGCGAGCCGTAGCTGTTGAGCGGGTAGAGCACCGCGAGGTGATGGCGCGCGCGCGTCGTCGCGACGTACATGAGGCGGCGCTCCTCCTCCATCTCCTCGTCGCTGCGCAGCGCGCGCGACGAGGGAAACCAGCCATCCACCGCCCAGATCACGAACACCGCGTCCCACTCGCGCCCCTTCGCGCTGTGCGCCGTGCTGAGGATGAGCGCGTCGTCCTCCGTCGAGCTCCCGCTCGCGAGATCCTGCGTGGCAGAGGGCGGCTCGAGCGCGAGCTCGGAAAGAAACGCCGCGCGCGAAGGGAACTTGCGCCGCAATGATCTCGAGCTGATCGAGATCTGCGAGGCGCGGCTCGGCGCGATCGTAGCGCTCGCGCAGGATCGCATCGTACATGCGGCGCAGCGCTGCGATCTCGGCGGGCACGGCGCGATCTGTCCGCGTCCACTCGCGCGCAGCGATGCGAAGAGCTGCACCAGCGCCGCATGCGCCTCGCGCGCGCGCGGCGGCGGCGTGAGCTCCGCGATCGCCGCGGGATCCCAGCGCCGCAGCTGCAGGATGTCGATCGCCGCGCGCGCCGTGGCGTCGCCGACGCCGGGGAGAAGAAGCAGAATGCGGAACCAGCTCACCTCATCGCGGGGATTCTCGAGAATGCGGAGAAACGCGAGCACGTCCTTCACGTGCGCCGCCTCGAGAAACTTGAGCCCGCCCCACTTCTCGAACGGGATCTTCCGGTTCGTGAGCTCGATCTCGAGATCAGCGGACATGTAGCCGGCGCGAAAGAGCACCGCCATCTCACGCAGCGGCGTGCCCTGCTCGTGCAGCTCGAGAATGCGATCGACCACCCAGCTCGTCTGCTCGTGCTCATCGCGCGCAGCGACGAGCGCGGGCGCCTCACCGCCGGTGCGCTGCGTGAAGAGATTCTTCGTGAAGCGCTGCCTCGCGCGCGAGATCACCGTGTTCGTCACGTCGAGGATCGGCTGCGTCGACCGATAGTTGTGCTCGAGCGCGACGACAGTGGTCCCCTCGAACTGCTTCGGGAAGTCGAGCATGTTGCGCACGTTCGCGCCGCGGAAGGCGTAGATGCTCTGCGCGTCGTCGCCGACCACGGTGATGTTGCGGTGCCCCGCGGCCATTGCGCGGAGAATCCGCGCCTGGAGCGCGTTGGTGTCCTGGTACTCGTCGACGAGCACGTGGTCGTAGAGCGACGCGATGCGCGCGCCGAGCTCCGGCGAGCCTTCGAGCATCGCGACCCAGAAGAGGAGCAGATCGTCGTAGTCGACGAGATTGCGCTCCTCCTTTCGCGTCGTGTAGCCCGCGAACACGCGCTTGATGTCGGCCGCGAGCTCACTGAACTGCGGGAGATCGTCGCGAAGGATGTCCTCGACCGGGATCTCCGTATTCACGTGCCGCGAGTAGACGTGGTGCAGCGTCTCCTTCTTGGGAAAGCGCGATTTCCGCTGTCCGAAGCCGAGCGCCGCGCGCGCCATCCCCATCAGATCCTCGGCGTCACCCTGATCGAGGATGGTGAAGTCCTTCGCGAGCCCCGCGGCAGGACCGTACGCGCGGAGCAGCCGATGCGCCGTGGCGTGGAAGGTGCCGCCGTGCACTCGCGCGCTCGCGCCGCCAGCCAGCCGCGCGACGCGGCCGAGCATCTCCTGCGCGGCGCGGCGCGTGAACGTGAGCAGGAGGATGCGGTGCGGCGCGACGCCGCGGTTCAGCAGGTACGCCACGCGATAGACGAGCGCGCGCGTTTTGCCGGTGCCGGCTCCAGCAACGACGAGCAGCGGGCCATTGCCGAACGTCGCGGCCGCGTGCTGCTGCGGGTTCAGCTCCGCCGCGAAGTCGATCCCGTCAGGCATCCGGCGCGTCGAAGACGATGCTCAGGCACGTCGGACCACCCTCGGCCTTCTGCAGCTCGGACAGATCGACGGGCGCGACGGTGAAGCCGCGCGCTTCGAGCTTCGCGCGCGTGCGTGGGAACGAGGCCGCCATGACGAGCGTGTCGCCCACCGCGAGCACACTGCCGCCCCATGGCTCCGCATCATCGACGGTGAGCACGTCGATGTCGCCGAATGCCGTGAGCGAGGCCCACTCGGGATTCGCGAGCAGCACGCCGCGACCCGCGTAGGTGCACGCCGTCTTCAGGTGGAGCGCGCCCTTCACGGGCACCGCGCGTACCGTGTACCCGAGTGGTGACAGCAGTGCGCCGAGCTGGTCGATGCCCGCCTGATTGGTGCGGCTGGAGAGTCCGACGTACAGCGTGCGGTCGATGCGCACGACATCGCCGCCGTCGAGCGTCGCGGGCGTGGTGAGCTGCTTCACCGGCCGATACCGGCCGAGGGCGCGCGCCATGCTCTCGGTTTCCGCGCGGCGCGACTCGGCGCCGGGGGACGTGACGATCCCGATCTCATCGAGCATCATCCCGATGTCCTCGACGAACACCGCATCAGCGAGCGAGTCCTCCGGCGGGAGGTGATCGACGCGCACGCCCAGCTGCGCGAGCGTGCGCTCGTACGCCTCGTGCTGCCGGCGCGCGAGGGAGATGTCGATCGGAACGCGATCGCGGAAGGTGAGCTCGCCCGCCGCGAGCGAAGCGCTCACGCCGCGAGTGATGGCGGTCAGCATGGTGTGGACGGGCTGGTGGGGGACGGCAGGGGGAACCGATCGAAATGTAACCGCCAGGCGCGACTCAGTCGTTGCTCTTCGCGGCGTTTGGGGCGTCGCTCGCGGGCAGGCGCAGGGTGAACTTCGCACCAGCGCCCGGGGCGCTCTCGACCGCGAGCTCTCCGCCCATCCCGCGCGCGAGATCGCGGCTGATCGCAAGACCGAGTCCTGTGCCCTCGTGCGGGCTCGAGAGGGTGCGCTCGAGCTGCACGAACGGCTCGAACACGGACGCGTGCTTGTTCTCGGGAATGCCGCAGCCGGTATCGGTTACCTGGATGCACACGATGTTCTCCACGCGCTCCGCAGCCACCGTGATGCGTCCGCCCGCCTCGGTGAACTTCACCGAGTTCGAGAGCAGGTTGAGCAGAATCTGCTGAATCTTTTCCGGATCTCCCTGGGCGTACAGCTCCGGATCCATTGCCATGGTCGCGTAGCGGAGCTGTTTCGCAGCCATCTGTGGAGCGATCATCGTCTCGAGAGCCGATATCACGTCGCGAATGCGTACGGACTTGATGTCGAAGTGCACGTGCGCCGCTTCGAGCTTGGCGAAGTTGAGCACATCGTTGATGAGGCTCAGGAGATGGCGCTGCGCGCGCTTGATGCGCCGCAGATCTTCGGTCTGCTCCGGCGTCAACGGCCCGTGCAGCCCCAGCTCCATGAGCTCCGAGTATCCCGCAATCGCGTTCAGGGGTGTGCGCAGCTCGTGGCTCATGTGCGCGAGAAAATCCGCCTTCGATCTATTCGCGGCTTCGGCCTCGGTGCGCGATTGTTCGGCGAGCCGCGTCTTCGCCGCGAGCTCCTCGTTGGTTTGGGAAAGCTCCTCGTTGCTGATGGTGAGCTCCTCCCGTGATTCCTCGAGCGCCTTGCGTGCGGCCTCGGTCTCCGTGTAGAGACGCGCGTTGTCGATCGCGATCGCGGCGCGTTCGGCGAGCTGCTCCGCGAGACTCTGCTCTGACTCCGTGTACACACGCTTCGATTCCGCCGCGATCAAAGACATCACTCCAATCACGCGGTCGCGCGCCTTGAGTGGAACGAGGAGCACCGATGTCATTCCGAGCTCGCGCAGCATCGTGAGGTGGTCCTCGTCCATCGCGGCCTGCTGCAGCATCTCGTCCGTGAGATCGACGTACAGCTCGGACTTCCCGGTGCGGAGCACGTTCGGCACACCGGTGGGCGTGCTCATGTCCGTCGGGTAACGTTCGTTCACCTTCCAGGCCCACTGCACCTTCCCCGGGTCCACGTGAGCCACCGCGAGCTGCTGCAGCGCGCCGTGATCATCGAGCAGCTGCACGCCGCACCAGTCGGCGAGATGCGGAACGAGTAGCTGTGCGAGCTGCTGCACGGATGTCGTGTAGTCGAGCGATGAGGCGAGAATGGCACTCGCCTGCGAGAGATAATGCAGCCGCTCAGCCGCGTGTCTTTCGGCCGTGACGTTTTTCCAGATCGACCGCGAGACCGCCGTCCGAAAGCGGATAGCAGCGCTGCTCGCTCCATTCCGCGCGCCCCGCGTAGAACTCTTCGAACACCACCGGCACGTGCTCTTCCTGGGCGCGCCGCATCTCCCTTTCGAAGAGCGTCCCAGTGAGATCCGGGTACATCTCCCAGAGATTTTTCCCAGTCAGGTCCTTCCCTCCGCCTACGGGTGAGAAGGCCAGCACGCGAGCAGCCGCGTCATTGATGTAGTGAAAGCGCCAGTCACGATCGTACACGACAAAAGGATCGGTGATGGCGCCGAGCACGCCGCCCATGTAGTGCTCAGTGGCCTCCGCGTCCTCGCGCGCTTTCCGCAGCTCCTCGTTCGTGTCTCGGAGCTGCTCGTTCAGCGCTCGCAGCGCCTCCGTCTGCAGCTCGAGCTCGGCACGGTGCGCATCCATGGCCAAATCGGAGAGCTCGCGCTCCGTGACGTCCATGCAGACACCGACGATCCGATGCGGCGCGCCTGCATCATCGCGCAACAACGTACCGCGCGCCTCGAGCCATCGGAGCTCGCCGTCGGGGCGAATGATACGGTAGCGCAGCCGGTGAGGCTCTCCCGACAGGGTGTGGGAGACGGTGTCCAGCACTCGCGAACGATCGGCGGGATGAATGTCCCGCTGGTAGTCCTCGAACGTTCCGCCGAATGTGCCCGGCTCGAGCCCGTGAATTCGCTCGAGGGTTTCCGACCAGAGCACTCGCCCCTCGGGAATCCAGTATTCCCAAGCGCCCATGCCGCCGGCCTCGAGCGCCAGCTTCAAGCGCGCCTCGAACACGTTCCGGTTCGACGCCGGCTCGGCGATCGTCTGGCCCGCACCATAGCCGGATTGGGGGGCGTGCTCCTTCGGCTCCGTCGTCAGATCGGACACGGCTTACCTCGAAGAGTGCGGACGTGATCGGTTCGACAAACGGCTGTTTGCGCCGTGCCGATGGAGTCGGCACGGAGGATCGTTCGAACGCTCTCCCGCTGATGCGCGCTAGCGGGAGGGCAGCATTGCGGAAAGATCTGCCGCTTCGAGCAGAGCTGGATCGACCGCAAACACTGAGCCGAATGATGCGACGACGCTTTGCGCGACATTAGCGAACGCGGGCGCGGCCTCGCCGAGCTCACGTCCAACGGATGTCATGGTAACACCCGCCAGGCCGCATGGCACGATCAGATCGAAGTACGAGAGATCGTTGACGACGTTCAGCGCGAAGCCGTGCCAGGTGACCCAGTCCCGCGCATGCACGCCGATCGATGCGATCTTGCGCCCGCCCGTCCACACGCCCGTGCGCCCCTCGCTGCGCTCCGCGGCGATGCCAATGCGCCCGAGCGCGTCGATCAGCACTGCCTCCACCTGCCGCAGATACCAGTGCAGGTCCTGCTTGTGGGCGCGAAGGTTCACGATCGGATAGCCCACGAGCTGCCCCGGCCCGTGGAAGGTCACGTCACCGCCGCGCTCCGCCTCGAACAGCTCCACTCCTCGTTCCGCGAGCATCTCCCGCGTGGCGACGAGATTGCTGCGCCTTCGATCCGCGCCCGAGCGTGATGACCGGCGGATGCTCGAGAAGCAGCAGCACGTCGCTCGCGATCGCGCCGCTGATACGCGCGCGCGCCACTGCGCGCTGCAGCTCGAGCCCCTGCTCGTACGGCACGAGCCCGAGATGCACCACGTGCAACTCGCGCGAAGCCGCGGCAGGTTCCTGCGACTCCGTGCGTTCGCCCGCCGCGAGGGCGACCTCAGGCATTCAATGCGCGTCCCATGGAGTCCAGCGCCGCCTCGGCCACTGCCTCGGAGAGCGTCGGGTGCGCGTGGATCGCGAGCTCGACCTCCTCCACCGTGAACTCGTTCTCTCGCGCGACCACGAGCTCGTGGATCATCTCCGTCGCGTGCGCGCCGATGATGTGCGCGCCGAGAATCTCACCGTACTTCGCGTCGCGGATGATCTTGACGAATCCCTCGGTCTCGCCCGACGTGCGCGCGCGGCCGTTTGCCGAGAAGTTGTAGCGTCCGACCTTGTAGTCGAGCTTCTGCTCCTTGCACTGCTGCTCCGTCAGTCCGATCGACGCGACTTCCGGATGACAGTAGGTGGCGTTCGGAATGTTGCCGTAGTTCACTTTGTGCTGGTTCTTGCCGGCGATCACTTCGGCAACGACGATTCCCTCGCGCTCGCCCTTGTGCGCGAGCATCGGCGGACCGGCGACGTCGCCAATCGCGTAGATCCCCTCGGCGGTCGTGCGCATTTGATCGTCGATCTTGATGAAGCCGCGATCGGTGAGCTTCACACCCTGCGCCTCGAGCCCGAGCCCGTCGATCACCGGTGCGCGCCCGGCGGCGACCAGCACCTTCTCGACCGTGAGCTCCTTCTTCTCGGGGCCCGCGAGACTGATTGTCACGGAGCCCTTGCCGACCTTCGCGCCCGTGATCTTCGCGCCCGTGACCACATCGATGCCGCGCTTCTTGAAGCTCTTCGTGAGCTCCGCGCCGACGTCGGCATCCTCGAGCGGAAGAATCGTTGGCAGTGCCTCGAGAAGCGTCACCTTGCGTGCCGAACTCGTTGAACACATCTGCGAACTCGCAGCCCACCGCGCCGGCGCCCACCACGGCCATCGTCTCCGGCGCTTTTTCGGCGATCAGCACGTCGTCGGATGAGAGCACGTTCGTCTTGTCGAGCGTGAGGCCGATCGCAGGAATCCCTTTCACGCGCGACCCGGTGCAGATCACGATCCCCTTTTTCGCCTCGTGCGTGGTCGCCGCGCCTTTGTCATCCGTCACGGAGATCGTCTTCCTGCCCGTCAGCGTGCCGGTGCCCTTGATCCAGGTGATCTTGTTCTTCTTGAAGAGGAACTCGACTCCCTTCGAGTTCTGCGTGCTCACGGCGCGCGAGCGCTTCATCGCCACGGCGTAGTCGGTGGTGATCTCGCCCACGTTCACACCGAACGACTTCGCCTCCCGCGCGCGGTGCGCCACGGCAGCCGACTCGAGCAGCGCCTTCGCGGGGATGCATCCCCAGAGCACGCAGGTGCCGCCCAGCCCCTCGCGTTCGACGACGCCGACGGTGAGGCCGAGCTGCGCAGCGCGGATTGCGCCCACGTAGCCGGCGGGACCGCCGCCGATAAAGATCACGTCGAAGGAAGCCATGTCAGTTCGATCCTGTAGTGAAAGGCACGTGTCTAGAACACGAGCATGAGTGGATTTTCGATCAGGCGCCGAAGCGTCTGCATGAAGCGCGCGCCGGTGGCGCCGTCCACCGCGCGGTGGTCGCAGCTCATCGTGATGCGAACGCGCGTGCGCACGGCGAGCGCACCGTCGACCACGACCGGTACGTCACCGACCGCGCCGACAGCGAAGATCGCGACCTCGGGCGGGTTGATGATCGCCGTGAACTCATCGATTCCGAACATGCCGAGGTTCGACACGGTCGCGGTCGCGCCCGTGTATTCCTCGGGTGCGAGCTTCCGCTCACGCGCGCGCTTGGCGAGCTCGCGCGACTCGCGTGCGATCTCGCTGATGCGCTTGCGATCCGCATCCGCGATGATCGGCGTGATGAGCCCGTCCTCGACCGCGACGGCCATGCCGAGGTGCACGCGGTGATGGCGGCGCATGCTGTCGCCTAGCCAGTGGGCGTTCACTTCCGGATGCTGGCTCAGCGCCGTCGCAATCGCCTTCAGTATGATGTCGTTGTACGAGACCTTGAACTCGTCGCCGAGTGCGATCATGCGCGTGCGCAGCTCGCGAACGCTCGTGAGATCGAAGTCGGCGGTGAGGAAGAAGGTCGGGATGGGCCCATTCGACTCGGCAAGCCGACGCGCGATCGTTTTCCGAATCTGCGTGAGCGGGATGTCCTCGAAGTCACCGGGGGCGCTGGTGCGCGGTGCAGGCGGTGTGCTGCGCGCGGCAGGTGCGGCGGCCGCTTGCGCAGCTGCAGGCGCAGGCGACGCTGCCGCTGCGGACTCAATGTCACGGCGCACGACACGGCCACCGGGGCCGCTGCCGTGGAACTGGCCGAGGTCGAGCCCGCGCTCGGTGGCCAGGCGACGCGCGAGCGGAGAGGAGCGTGCGCGTCCGCCGCCGTTGCCCGAGGCGGGCGAAGGAGCCGCCGCGGGCGCTGCAGCGGATGATGGCGGAGGCGTCGCGGGCGCGCGATCGGCGGGGACGGCCGGAGCCGGCGGTGCGCTCGGCGCCTTCGCGGTCGTGGTGGGCATCGTCACCGCGGCCGCGGGCGCTGCCTGCAATGCGACGGCCACCTCGATCGGCGGCGACGATGGCTCGGACGGCGTCACCGCTTGCGCGGGCGCCTTCTTGAGCAGCGCATCGATGTTCTCGTCCGCCGCGCCGATCACGGCGAGCAGCTCGCCCACCGGGCGCGTGTCGCCCTCGGCCGCGAGGCGCGCGCGAAGCACGCCGTCGCCACGAGCCGTCAGCTCCATCACCGCCTTGTCCGTCTCGACCTCGGCGAGCACGTCGCCCTTCGCGACCGCATCGCCCTCGTTCTTCAGCCATTTGACGAGGCGTCCTTCCTCCATCGTTGGAGAGAGCGCCTCCATCGTCACTTTCGTTGCCATCGGATTCTCCGCGCGGCTAGTCGAGGTAGAGCACTTGCCGCACTGCGGCAACGGTCTTCTGCGCGTCGGGCTTCGCCGCGCGCTCGAGATTTTTCGCGTACGGCATCGGGACGTCGACCTGGTGCACGCGCAGCACCGGCGCATCGAGATCGTCGAAGCAGTCCCGCTGGATGTAATCGACAATCTGCGCGCCCATGCCGCAGATCTCCCATCCCTCCTCGACGACGACGGCGCGATTCGTCTTCCGCACGCTCGCGCACACGGTCTCGTGGTCGAGCGGACGCAGCGTGAGCAGGTCGATGACCTCTGCGCGAATGCCGTCCTTCGCGAGCAGATCCGCCGCCTGATTCGCAACGTTGATCATCTTGCCGTACGACACGATGGTGACGTGATCGCCTTCTCGCTTTACCTGCGCCTTGCCGAGCGGGATCGTGTACTCGCCCTCGGGAACTTCGCCCTTGGCGTTGTACAGCATTTCGCCTTCGAGCACCATCACCGGATTGTCATCGCGGATCGCGCTCTTGAGCAGCCCCTTCGCGTCGTACGGTGTGCCGGGGGCGACGACCTTGAGGCCGGGGATGTGCGAGAGCCACGACTCCCACGCCTGCGAGTGCTGCGCGGAGAGTTGGAGGGCCGCCCCGTTCGGGCCGCGGAACACCATCGGAATGTTGTACTGTCCGCCCGACATCGACAGCATCTTCGCGGCCGCGTTCACCACCTGGTCGAGCGCGAGCAGCGCGAAGTTCCACGTCATGAACTCGATGACGGGACGCAGGCCGACCATCGCCGCGCCCACGCCGACACCGGCGAAACCGAGCTCCGTGATCGGCGTGTCCACGACGCGCATCTCGCCGAACTCCTGGAGCAGCCCCTTCGACACCTTGTACGCGCCCTGATATATCCCGACTTCCTCGCCCATGATGAAGACGCGATCGTCGCGCTGCATCTCTTCGCGGAGTGCCTGGTTCAGGGCATCGCGATACGTGATCACGGCCATCGTCAGCGCTCTCCCGCGGCGGCGCCCGTTTCGGCGTCGCTCGTGGTGTCGACGTACACATCCTCGGTGAGCGCCTCGAGCGGCGGCTCGGGACTCTCGTCTGCGAAGTTCCACGCGTCCTCGACTATCGCGCGCACCTCGTCGTCGATCGCGGCCATCTTTTCATCCGACCACTCGCCACGTTGCTCCATCTGCGCGCGCAGCACCGCTATTGGATCGCGCTTCATGTACTCGTCCAGCTCTTCCTTGCTGCGATAGGTGCCGCTCACGGCGTCGGACATCGAGTGGCCCATGAAGCGATACGTGCGCACCTCGATGAGCGTGGGCGTGTTCTCGCCGCGCGCCCGCGCAATCGCGCGCATCGTCGCATCGCGCACCGCGATCACATCCTGTCCATCGACGACCTCGTTCGGCATGTCGTACGAGCACGCCCGCTCGGCAATGTCGTTCACCGACGAGGCGCGCTCGAGAGCCGTGCCCATCCCGTAGCGGTTGTTCTCGACGAGGTAGATCACGGGGAGCTGCCAGAGCGCCGCCATGTTGAGCGCCTCGTGAAACGCGCCGTTGTTTACCGCGGCCTCGCCGAAGAAGCAGAGGCACACCTGATCGCCGCCGCGATACTTGATCGCGAAGCCGACGCCCGTGGCGATCGGAATGTGTCCCGCGACGATACCGTGACCGCCGAGGAAGTTCGTGTTGCGATCGAAGAGGTGCATCGACCCGCCTTTCCCCTTCGACACGCCGTCAATGCGTCCAAACAGCTCGGCCATGATCGCGCGCGGTGAGATTCCGCGCGCCAGCGCTTGCCCGTGATCACGGTAGCTCGTGATGACATAGTCATCGGGGCGCAGCACGGAGATCGCACCGGCGCCCACGGCTTCCTGCCCAATGTAGAGGTGGCAGAAGCCGCCGATCTTGCCGAGCGCGTACGCTTCGGCCGTGCGCTCCTCGAAGCGGCGCATGAGCAGCATTTCGCGCAGCAGCGAGAGCCGGAGCGCGGGATCGTCGGAGCCTTCGGGCTTTTTCTTCGCCATCGATGTCTCTGGGGAGGCGGAAGCGGGTGTGCGAGTGCGGGCCATCAGACGCCTGCCGCCTGGACCTGCTCCCACGCGTGGTAGCTGGAGCGCACGAGCGGCCCCGACTCGACGTGCCGGTAGCCCATCTCGCGGCCGGCGTCGCGGAGCTGCGCAAATTCGTCGGGCGTGTAGTAGCGGTCGAGCGGGTGATGATCCTGTGACGGGCGGAGATACTGGCCCAGCGTGAGGATATCGACGTCGACCTCGCGGAGCTCGCGCATGGTCTGGAGGACTTCCGGAATCGTCTCGCCCATGCCGAGAATCAGCCCCGTTTTCGTGGGGATCTGCGGGGCGATTCGCTTGGAGATCCGGAAGATCTCGAGCACGCGCTCGTAGCGGCCACCGGGGCGGCAGCGCTTGAAAAGCCGAGGCACCGTCTCGGTGTTGTGATTGTAGATCTCGGGCGCGGCCTCGAGCACCATGCGGATGGACTCCTCGCGTCCCTGGAAGTCGGGGACGAGCACCTCGACCGAGCAGTCGGGGAGCTGTGCGTGGATCTGGCGGATGGTTTCGGCGAAGATGTACGCGCCAAAGTCGGGGAGATCGTCGCGGTCTACGGAGGTAATGACCGCATGCTGCAGTCGGAGCTCCGCAATGGCGGCTGCGACGCGAGCGGGCTCTTCAATGTCGTAGCTGGGCGGACGCCCGTGCGCGACGGCGCAGTACGCGCAGTTGCGGGTGCAGACATCGCCGAGGATCATGAAGGTGGCGGTGCCGTGCTCCCAACACTCGCCAATGTTCGGGCAGTGCGCCTCGGCGCACACGGAGTGGAGCTTGAGGTCCTGCATGAGTTGCTGCATGCGGAGGTAGTTCGGTCCGCCAGGAGCCCGTACCTTGAGCCAGCCGGGCTTGCGCTCGGGAAGAGCGACAGCAGCGTGCTTACCCATGATCTGGTACAACGAATCGTGCATGCGCCTCTGGTCGCAAACATGGCGCGCGGGGGGTGGGCACGCCTCAGGACCTAAGCTATGTGCAAGGCGCAAAGCAGGATAGTCATGCTAACCTGCTACCAAAATATAGCGGGTTACTTGGCTCCGTTGAACCTGGAGATCGAGAAGGACGAGAGGTCGTGTGCGCTTTGCGCGCCGACGGCTAAGGCGCCCATCGCTTCGCCGGTGATCGGTGCCAACAGGATCCCGTTTCGGCCGTGGCCGCAGGCGTAGAGCAGTCGTGGTACGTCGGGATCGGGGCCGAGGATTGGGAGGCGATCGGGGGTCATGGGGCGGAGACCGGCCCAGTGAGAGACGACGCGGGCAGAGGAGGCCGAGCCACGGAAGACGCGGCGCACGACGGCTGTGAGCTCCATGAGCCCTTCTGGGGTCGTTTCGTTGACGAACCCTGCTTCCTCCATGGTGGCACCAATGACGGTGCGCTCGAAGGGGTGTGGGCCCTGTGGATAGCGGCGTGGGACGATGTAGCCACCGCCGCCGTACATCACGTGGCGCGAGAGCGCGCCTTCCACGAGCAGGAGCTGACCGCGCACCGGGCGGACTGGAAGGGGGCGGGGCAGTCCCTCGAGCTGCGCCGCCCATGCGCCGGTGGCGACGACGAGGGAGCCTCCCTCCAGCAGATCGCCGTCGTCGAGGATCACGCGCGGGCGAGCGGTGGTGATGTTCACGGACCGCACGCCGGCACCAACGACTGTGATCGGGCGGCGCGACTCGACGCGCCGCCGCATCGCTGCCAGGAGCACGAGATTGTCGACGGAGCCGTCGCGCGGGTGGAGCAGGGCGCCGGCGAAGCCGGTGAGACCGGGCTCGAGGCCGCGAAGCTCGCGCGCATCGATCCACTCGCTGTCGCGCGGGCGGTGCGTGGGTTCGCCATCCTCGATCAGCTCGAGGATGCCGTTCCGATCGAAGGGGACGTCAATGCCGGTCTCGTCTCTCAGCCCGCTGAGAAAGGCGGGATAGATCTCGCGCGCGGCGACCGCGAAGGCGCGTACGGGATCGTTCGGGAGCTCGTCGCTCTCCGCTCCGGGGGCGAGCATTCCGGCACCGGCGGGCGAGGCCTCACCGAAGCGAGTCTCACCGACGAGGATGACGGAAGCGCCACGCGCGGCCGCGTCTGCGGCGACGGCTAGCCCCACGAGCCCCGCGCCCAGGACTACTACATCGGCCGTTCTCACTCGTACACAGTTGTTGTCACAGCCTTCTGAAACCCTCGGGGCCGGCTGTGCGTATTGTTGGGGGAAGGGGAGAGCAATCGTCTCGACGGGGAGAACAGGGTCATGCTTCGCACCATATTCGCAGTCGGCCTCATGGCCATTCTAGGACTCATTGCCCTGAAGTTCATCTTCGGGATATTTGGATTTCTCTTCGCGGTGCTCTTCGTCCTGCTGGTTCTCGCGTTCAAGATCGCGCTGATCGGATTGGCGGTGTATTTCGTGATCCGAATT
Source organism: uncultured Gemmatimonadaceae bacterium (assembly GCA_963792685.1). Taxonomy (GTDB): domain Bacteria; phylum Gemmatimonadota; class Gemmatimonadetes; order Gemmatimonadales; family Gemmatimonadaceae; genus FEN-1250. Next base: position 2,003,027 of record CAWBWW010000001.1, read on the forward strand.
CTGAGCCCCGACACGGCTCGCCGCATCCGCCAGAAGTGGTCCGGCGCCTGAGCGTTCTCAGGCGCTTGGTGCGAATGGCGAGAGAGCGGTTGGGACAGGGATAATAACGGATAAGGCGATCGGCCTTATCCGTTTTTTCATCCGTTTCAATCGCCGTTCAAAGAAGTTGATGCGTTGGCGCTCGGCTGCGAAGGGAAGGAGCAAGTGCCTCGGGCTGGCTATAACATCTTTGGATACGGATCGAACGGACAAGAAACGGATCGAACGGATAACTGCAGTTGTCGTATCCGTTTTCTCATCCGGTCGATCCGTGAAATCCGTGTTCAAGAGAAAGTTGATGTATGTGTTCCTGCGCGCGTGACTCGCCACGCGAACTGCCGCTCGGGCTGGCCATAACTTTCTTTGCGCGCGGATTTCACGGATTGAACGGATTTACACGGATCGAGCTCCCGCTCTTAAATCCGTTCGCGCGAGACCGCGTGATGTCCTCTCGCCGCGTCGGGTTCGATTGCCGTTCGATTCGTGTCATTCGTGTACAGCCGTTGCCGTCCCTAAACCTCTGCGCTCTTCACTTCCAGCATCGACAGCACGCTCCACGCTAAGAGCGGCACCATGAGCTCGTGGTGGCCAGTGAGGTCGTAGCCTGCTCCGCCCTCGGCCGTCGGGCGCGTCACGACGTTCATGTGCGGGCGGTAGTGACGGAGCATGTCGAGGTCGGCGGCGGTGAAGTTCGTCGGCTTACCGGCGTCCAGGTTGCGCGCGATCGTGAGCGCCTTGAGGAATACCTCAGGGAGAATCACCGCGCTTCCCAGGTTGAGCACCACGCCGCCGTCTTGCAGTGACGGAAGCGACGCGGCGAGCCTCCGGAAATCGCGATGGCTCGTGTCCCCGATCGCGGCGCCGCTCGCTGCGGGGTGCTGGTGGATGATCTCCGCGCCGATGGCTGCGTGCACGGTGAGCGGGACGCCGAGCCCGTGAGCGTTGGTGAGGAGCGAGAGCTCAGGGTGCGCGAGCTCGGCGTTCGCGAGCGCCCGCGCGAGCGACTCGCCCATCCCCCACTCTTCGCGCTGCCCGCGAATGAACGCCTCGTTCATCTCGCGCCCCGTCTCCTCCGCCATGCCGAAGGTGCCGTCACGCAGGCCGGCCTGCACGTCTTCGCTCGTTCCGCCCCAGCGCGCGATCTCGTAGTCGTGGATCGCGGCCGCGCCGTTCATCGCGAGGTGCGTGATGATGCCGCGCTGCATGAAGTCGATCAGGATCGGCGAAAGCCCCGTCTTCACGATGTGCCCGCCCACCATGACCACGACGCCGCGCTTGCCAGCGGCATTCGCAATGTCACGCGCGAGCGAGAGAAAATCGCGCGCGGCGAGCACGTCCGGAAGCGAGCCGAGGAATCCGGAAAACGAGTGGTCGCTCGCGGGGGGCGTCGCGAACTCCTCAGCGCGCACCTTGTTCGGACGGCGCGCGACCGGAACAGTGCGCACGGCCGAGAGATCCGCTTCGGACTTGTTCAGCCCGGAGGCTTCATCGAAGGAGTGTACGATTTGAGATAGAGGTCGAGGGAGCGCAGCACCGGCATCTTCGCTTTGAGCTGAACCATGATGCGCCGGTCGTCATCCGTCACCCAGATGAGCGCCTCGCCGCCTTCTGCGAACAACCCGCTCGACTTGATGATCGGCTGCAGGACGATCGTGTCGAAGGTGCCCGCATCCAGCTTCAGGCGCTCCTTCCGCAACACCTTCACAATGACCGGATTGTTGTCTGGTCGGAAGTATCGTGTGAACGTGTAGGTCTCGCCGATCTTGAGCGGAACGGAGCGCACAAAGTAGAAAAATGACACGTCATCGAGCGGCTCAGGAACGCTCTGGCGCTCCTCGACGCCGTGCTGATGCATCTTTGCGCGGTCCGGGTAGAAGTCGAAGAAACGTTCGACGTGATAGCTCGCTTCGTTGAGATGCTGATAGAAACGGTGGGAAGTGGCAGTGCCCGGCTCGAACCAGCTTTCGAGGCGGTCATTCACCTTGACGAAAAGAAACCCTCCCTTGATTGTGAACACGGAGTGGTAGGTCTGACGACCATCTATCGTCAACGTGTCCTCGATCACGAGGCTACCTGCGCCGACTTTTGCACCTCCCACCGCAAGATCGTAGGTCAGCTTTTCGCCGGGCCCGTAGAAGTGCGCTGGGGAAGCCATTTTCGCGGATTCCGTGAGGGGTGAAGCAGGCGTCTCCTGCTGTGCACCTGCCACCATTGCTGCCATCGAGAACACTGCGATGATCCCGACTGCGCGGAAGAGCCGCGCACGGATTGTCACGTTGGCGCCGTGGTACTGAGCGACCGATTCGCAACGCCAAACCGGTAGAGCGCGAGCGCGTCGGCAAACCAGCGCACGCGCGTGGCGCGGGGACGGAGATCGTATCGCGGTGCGAGCGGTGCGCTCTCGAGGCGCCGGCAGTACTTCGCGGCCTTCACCAACAGCTCGACGTTCGCCGCCCAGCCTGCGCTCGAGACGATCGGCGCATCACCCGCCTGCTTGATCACATCGCGAATCACCGCGATGCGATACAGTCGCAGCGTGCCCAGCGGATCGGAGACGCCATCGATGCGCACGTAGCGGCGCATGAGCCACGGCGCGATACGGCGGAGTCGACGGATCTCCTTCGGCGCCGACGCCGCGACCGGTCCCGGTTCCGCCACCACGCAGTCCACGCCGCCATCGAAACGCTTTGCGAGCTCGGGGAGATCTTCCGGACGATCGGTGAGATCGCCCTGCATCACGATCATCGCGTCGCGGCGCGGGTACCGCGTCGCCTTCGCCGCCGCACGCGCCAGCGTATCGAGCGCCGCACCGTATCCCTGGCGCGTCTCGTTTCGCAGCACGGTGAGCGGGAGCACCTTTTCGTACCGGCGCAGCGTCTCTTCGGTGCCGTCGGTGCTGCCATCATCGAGCGCGATGATCTCGTACTCGCGTGGATGCGCCTCGAACACTGTTCGAATACGCCACAGGAGCAGCCCGACCGTGGGCGCTTCGTCGAAAGCGGGAATGCAGATGTACAGCATGTTGATGAATGATACCCATGGCGGGGGCGTGGTTCCGAGTGGACGCCACTGTCTCACAAGAATGGCTGTCCCTCCGCGCAAGGGAAACCCGGCGTTGCCGCAGCGGCTCGGGCGCGTTAGCCTGTACGCAACGAAGCCGCACTCTGCGGCGCATCTCTCACCATCGGAGTTCTCATGGGTCGCAGCGCGGTGCTGCTGCTCGCTGTGGCGGCGGCATGTGCATCACCGCCGCGATCCGAGGTTCCTCCCGCGACCACGGGCCCAGCCGCGCCCACCATGGCGGAAGAGCTGCGTCGCGATCTGTTCGCCTTCGCGGATGACTCCATGCTCGGCCGCAGCGCCGAGACGCCGAATGCAGCGCGCGCGGCACGGTTCATTGCGGCAAAGCTGCAGGCTGCCGGCATCGCGCCCGCAGGCGACAGCGGCTATCTGCAGCGCGTGCCGCTCTCGCGCACGTTCGTGCGCGCCGCGCAGTTCACGGTGACGTCGCCCACCGGGCGCACCGCTCTTCCGTTCGGCCCGCACTTTCTCCCGGTCCCTTCGCTCGGCGAGGGACTGCCGCTTCCCGTACTCCAGGCGACCGGCGACCTCGTGTTCGCCGGCTACGGATTGTCCATGCCCGGCTACGGGCGCAACGATCTGGCAGGGCTCTCGCTCGCGGACAAGGTGGTCGTGTTCGTGAACGCCGCGCCACCCGGTCTCGACTCCGCACACAGAGCGACGCTGCACGATCCCCGCGTGCTCGGCGATCGATTGGGTGCGATCATCGAGCGCCGCCCCGCGGCGATCATCGTGCTGTTCACCGGGCGACAGGCGAGGGAGCTTCCCGCGCTCGCGGCGGGGCTCACGGATTCGTCGCTGCGCCTTCAACCGTCGCTCGACGGCCCGCGTGTGCTGCCGATGGTGCTATTCGGGAACGTCGCCGACGCTGCGCCGCTGCTTCCCAGCGGCTGGCCGCACAACGATCACCCGCGCGCGCTCGACGGGCGCTCGTTCAGTGGGCGCGTGGACCTCGTGCAGGACGGCATTGCAACGTACAACGTCGTCGCGATGGTCCCGGGCTCCGACTCGGCGCTCGCGCGTTCGTTCGTCGCGTTCGGTGCGCACCTCGATCACATCGGCGTCCTCACCGCCGAGCATGGCGACTCGATCGCGAACGGCGCGGATGACGATGGCTCCGGGAGCATGTCGCTAATCGAAATGGCCAGGCGCGCGCAGCACGAGCCACATCCGAAACGCTCGCTGCTCTTCGTGTGGCATACGGGCGAGGAGCTCGGACTCTTCGGCTCGGAGTGGTTCACCTCTCACCCTACCGTGCCGCTCGACAGCATCGTCGCGCAGCTCAACGTCGACATGATCGGGCGCAACGACCCCGACTCACTCTATCTGATTGGTCCGCGCTCGGCGCCCAATGGACAGAGCAGCGTGCTCGGCGAGATCGCCGATTCGGTGAACAATGCGTCGAGCCATCCCTTTCTGATCAACCGCGACTGGGACGCACCGTCGCATCCGGAGCAGCTCTATTACCGGAGCGATCACTACAACTATGCGAAGCACGGCATTCCCATCGTGTTCTTCACGACCGGGCTGCACGCCGATTATCACAAGGTGACCGACTCACCGGACAAAATCGACTACGAGAAGATGACACGCGTGGCGACGCTGATCCTGCAGATCGGCGAGGCGGTGGCGAACTCTCCTACGCGTCCCCTTCCGGCAGCCCTCTTGCGTTGAGCTTTCCCTGAGTAACGCGAGCCTCGCGTAGTCGTCACCCAGAGAGGGGGCGAACCACGAGGGCCAACGCGGTGTATTGAACCTGGGTACTCAGGGGGATGCATGCTGGTCGGCAACGTACGCGCTTCGCTTACACGGGACGACGCCCAGTTGGCGATTCACTTGCTCGCACACGGAGAATCGCGCGAGCTGGATGAGGCCGAGGTGCGCCTGCGCGAGGAGGGGATCGATGCGATCCTCGACGATCCGCGCCTCCTTCCCGCGATCATCGAATCGCGCGCCGGCATGCAGGTCTCCATTCGCCTCTTCTGGTACGTCGTCGTGCGACGCGCACTGCGGCGCGTTGGAGAAGAGGATCGCGCGCTCGCGGACTACGTCTCGGCCATCCTGCTGCACTTTGGTGCGCGTGGACGTGCGGAGCGGATCTCGGAATCCGACGATCAGCTGTTCAACACGCTCGCGGAGCTCATGGGCGAAGTGGATACGCCGGACGCGCGACGCAGCTTCCTGGTGCGGCAGCATCTCGGCAATTACGCGCTCTGGTCGTGCGGCATGTTTCCCGATCGCATCGAGCACCAGCGGTGGCGCCGCGGTGGCCCGGATCTCGACTATTTCGAGGAGATGGGGCGGCGAGGCTTCACGCTCGCGGCGGAGCATCGTCTCGCGCAGGAGCACGGGCTGGACGCGCTGCTGCGCGTGGCGGCCAGTCGATTCGCCGCGCTGCGCTGCGCGCTGAATGACGTGAGCGACACGCTGATGTTCCCGCACTCGAGCTCCCCCGAGCGGCTCATGCGCCAGGTGCGTGCGGAAGCCGCCTGGCGCTGGGCGTCGTAGCTCGCGTCGCGCTTGCGCCACCGTGTAGCGGCTCCCTATCGTACTCAATGCCACGGACAATCGACGCGAGCCGTTCACACGCAATAGCTGTAGCCGACCGCGGAGCGCCACAGTGCTGAACGATCCGGCATCGCGTGCTCGCGCGCGCATGATGCGCGAGGCGCTAGTGGACGCGAAGGTTGGGCTCTCCCAAAGCCGCGCGGCGCGCGACAGCGTGCGTGCACAGCTCGAGCGAGAGCGCACCGAGCTGGCGACTGTGCGGCGTCGCGGGGAGCTCGCGGCGGGGATCAACGATCGCGAGACCGTGCGGCTCGCCACCGAGTACGAAGGCAAGCACACCGAGCGCATCGCGGTGCTCGAGAAGAAGCTCGCCGCGCTCGAGCAGGAAGTAGCGCTCGTCGAACGAGAGACTGCGGACATGACGGCGCAGCTCAAACAGCTCACCGGCGTCGGCGACACCGGGGCTGCGCCAGCGCCGGACCTCTCCGCGGCCGGTGACACGTCATCGGACACCGCCGACATCTCCGAGATCGATGCTTTGCGGCGCACCGCGGATCGCTCATCGCGTGAGGCTGATGCCGAACGTCGTCTGGCGGATTTGAAGCGCCGGATGGGCAAGTAGCCTCACCAGCGATGCACCCCATAGCAGTGCGCTCCAGCCGCGGGATGCGTTTCGCTGTTGCGACGACGGCGCGCGCGCTCGCCCTCGCGCTTTCATTCACGATGAGCGCACGCGCGCAGGCCGGAAATGCGGTGAAGTGTCAGGGGCAAATCATCAGCGACATTCAGGTGCAGACGCGTCCCCCGTATTATCCGCGTCACGGCAAGTGGTGGGAATCTCCGATTGGGATTCTGAGCTCGATCCACGCCAATACAAAACCCGAGGTCGTGCGCCGCTTCCTCATCGTGGAGCCTGGGCAGCCGTGCGACGATCGCCGCCGTAGTGAGTCCGAACGGCTGCTGCGCGCGCAACCCTTCATCGCGAGCGCGTCGGTGCGCGCTTTCGACGATGGCAACGGCGGTGTGATCATCGTCGCGCAGACCACGGACGAGCTCACGACCATCCTCAACGGTCGCTCGCAGGCCGCAGCACCTTTCATCGGGGGCGTGACTGTCGGCGACGGAAATTTCTTGGGTGACGCGAAGTATGTGAGCGTTCACTGGGCAGAAGGCAAGTTCCGCGACTACTACGGCGCCAACTACACCGACTATCAGCTGTTCGGGCGTCCATGGCGCCTCGACTTACAGGGGCTGCGCGGCGACGCAGGAATCGGGAATTGGCTGGTGGGCGTCGCGCATCCCTTTCTCACCGACGAGCAGCGATTCGCCTGGCACGTAGTCGGACTCGACCACCAGGACATCTACGGATTCCGCAGAGTGAACGACACGACGGCGCTCATCGATTTTTCGCGGAAGTTCGTGGACGTGGGTGCCGTGGTACGACTTGGTCTTCCGGGGCGATTGAGCTTGTTCGGCTTGAGTTTGTCCAGTGAGGATGACACGCCGGCGCAGCCGCCGCTGCCTACGCCCGGCGTCCCATACGACACGCTTTCGCGAATTCTCGGCCGACACAAGAATGCACGACTGAATCTGCTGTGGACCATTCGCAGCATCGACTTCGTGCGCGTCACGCACTTCGACGCGCTAACGGCCGCACAGGATATGCAGGCGGGCTTTCAGCTCGGAACACTACTCGGCCGCAGCCTGCAGGTGCTCGGCTCCACGGACGACGACATTTTCCTCGCATCGAGTATGTACGCAGGCGCCGGAAACCGGCACACGTTCGCATATCTGCAAACCACGCTGGAAGGGCGCAACAGCTACACTGAGAACAAGTGGGATGGTATCGTCGGCAGCGCCCGCGCGACAATGTACCAGCGGCTCATGGGATCGCACACGCTCGTCGGCTCTGTCGATTGGACGGGAATTTGGAAGCAGCGCGTTCCCGTGCAGCTGCCGCTCGGTGAGTTCGACGCCGGCGTTCGAGGCTACCACGGATCATCCGACGCCGGGAATATCCGCTTCGTGAGCCATCTCGAAGACCGTTGGTACCTCGGAAAGCTTCGCGACCAAGCGGACATCGGAATGGCCGTCTTCGGCGATGCCGGACGCGTGTGGCAGGGCGATTCACCGCTCGGCTACGGCGTGACCACCCCGCTCAAGTACGGAGCGGGACTGGGTTTGCTCATCGCGGTCCCACCGGGCTCGAAGGTGACGTACCGCCTGGACATCGCCCGCGCACTATCGCACGATGCGCATGCGCGATGGGATTTCCGTGTCAGCTTCGTGAACACCGACCGCTTCCCGCAGCGCGAGCCGCGCGATGTGCGATCAGGGCGCGAGCTCGTAACGCAGAACTCCGTCTTCAACTGGCCGTAGGAGCGCCGTTCTTCAAGTGCTCACGCTTCTCGTAAGGCTCTTGAGCAGCGGCACGAAGAAGACCATGACCAGCAATGCGGAGAACGCGGCGACCAGGAAGATCGTGTAGAAGCCGTGATTCGTGAGCGCCACGTGCTGCAGCATGCCGAGGAAGCCGCCAGCCGGCGCGGCTGGCGCCTGTCCCGGCGTAGGCGTGAGCTCCGCAATGGTGCCGGCGATCTTGTTCGCTGCGCTGTTCGCGAGGAACCAGACCCCCATGAGCAGCGACGCGAAGCGCACTGGTGCGACCTTCGTCACGTACGACAGCCCGACTGGCGACAGACAGAGCTCACCCCAGGTGTGAAAGGTGTAAGCGCCCACGAGCCAAAGCGGGCTCACGAGAGCGCCGCTGTCTGCGCGCGCACCACCCATCACCATGAAAATGAATCCGACGCCGAGCAGCGCGAGGCCGAGCACCATCTTCAGCGCGGTCGACGGCTCGCGACCTATCTTCGCGAGCTTGATCCAGAACCACGCGAACACCGGCGCGAAGAGTATGATCACCGCGGGAGTCACGTTCTGTAGCCACGCAGGCGGCAGGTGGAAATGCCCGAGCTGCAGGTTCGTGTTGTTCGCCGCGAACAGATTCATCGAGCTGCCCACCTGCTCGTAGCACGCCCAGAACACGACGACGAAGAATGCGACGAGAAAGATCGCGATCACGCGTCTGCGCTCTTCACCGTGAGACCCGAGCACCGTCACGGCGAGTGAGGCGCCGATGGTCGCGGCCACGAACGCCGCCAGTGCATCGAAGCCGCCGAGCAGCACGCTGAACGCCACGCCGGCGACCACGCCGATCAGTCCATGCACGAGCGCCTTGCTGTCCGACGCGGCGATCGGCGTTGCCACGTCGGGGATCTGCTTCGTCGCGCGCACGCCAATGCCCGGGAGATACTTGTTGCGCAGCGCGACGTAGACGACGAGGCCGATTAGCATCCCCACGCCTGCTGCGCCGAACCCCCAGTGCCAGCCGCGATCGCCGAATCGGGTCTGATCCGCGAGATAGCCGCACACGATTCCGCCCAGAAACGCGCCGGTGTTGATGCCGATGTAGAAGATCGTAAAGCCGGCATCGCGGCGGATATCGCCTTCGCGATAGATCTGCCCGACCATCGTCGAGACGTTCGGCTTGAAGAAGCCCGTGCCGATGATGATCAATGTGAGCCCCACGTAGAACATCGTCATCGAGGGGACGGCGAGGCAGAAGTGCCCAGCGGAGATGATGAGCGCGCCGATCACGAGGGAGCGGCGAGTGCCAATGTACCGATCGGCGAGATATCCGCCGATGAGCGGTGTGAGGAACACCAGCATCGTGTACGTGCCGTACAGATTCGCTGCACGCGCGGTGCTCCACTTGAGCGACTGCACGAGGTAGAGCACGAGAATCGCGCGCATTCCGTAATACGAGAAGCGCTCCCACATCTCGGCGGCGAAGAGCAGGCCGAGTCCGCGCGGATGCCCGAAGAGCGCGGTGTCGTCGAGCACGGGTGGACGATCGGCGCTGGTCGAAAGGATGTCTACAGCAGCGGACACGAGGCTCCTTCGCTAGGGCTTCACGAGAATGTCGTTTTCACGCGGTGGCGCGGACAGGAACGATCCGCTCGGGCGGCCTCGTGGCGCCCGCCGCCTGCTGCTCGGCCCACGAGATGCGCGTGGGAAGCTGCTTGATACACGCCGCCCAGTGGTTCGGCTCCTTGAGCTCGAGTGGCGGCACGATGACCGAGCACGCGGCATCCTTCTGTGGATGCTGGCAGCGCGGATGGAACGGGCATCCCGATGGCGGATTCGCAGGGGAGGGCACGTCGCCGCGCAGAACGATTCGCTCGCGCTTCGCCTCGGGATCCGGGATGGGGATGGCCGAGAGGAGCGCCTGCGTGTACGGCATGAGCGGCGTCGCGTAGAGCTCGTCCGCGCTCGCGAGCTCGACGATGCGGCCGAGGTACATCACCGCCACGCGATCGGCGATGTGCTCGACCACGGAGAGATCGTGTGCGATGAACAGGTATGCGAGCCCGTGCGTGCGCTGCAGGTCCTGGAGCAGGTTGATCACCTGCGCCTGCACGGAGACATCGAGCGCCGACACGGGCTCGTCGCAGACGATGAACTTCGGCTCCACAGCGAGTGCGCGCGCGATGCCGACGCGCTGTCGCTGGCCTCCCGAGAACTCGTGTGGATAGCGCGTCGCGTGCTCGGGGCGGAGGCCGACTTCCTCGAGCAGCTGCCGCACGCGCGCATCCGCGGCGCTTCCTTCGGCGAGACGATGGATCGTGAGCCCCTCGCGCACGGAGGCGCCCACCGTCATGCGTGGGTTGAGAGAGCTGAACGGATCCTGAAAGACGATCTGCATCTGCCGCCGCAGCTTCCGCAGTGGCTCCTTCGCGAGCGCACGCACATCGGTGCCATCGAAGACGATCTCGCCCGAAGTCGGCTCGATCAGACGAAGAATCGCGCGTCCTGCGGTCGTCTTGCCGCACCCGGATTCGCCTACGAGGCCCAGTGTCTCTCCTGGCGCCATGTCGAAGGAGATTCCGTCCACCGCACGCACGGCGCCGATCGTGCGGCGCATAATGCCGCCGGTGATCGGGAAATGCTTTGTCAGCTCGCGCACCGAGAGGAGCGGCTGCGTCGTGCTCGCGCTTGCGGTCACGCACCGGCTCCTGCGCGCGCCGCGAACGGCTCGTGTGGCGACGAGCGGCGTTCGGGCTCGACGGCGAGATGGCAGCGCGAGACGTGGCCCGGGCCGATCTGGTAGAGCGGCGGATGCTCGCGCTCGCAGCGCTCCCACGCATACGGACAGCGGTCGTGAAAGCGGCATCCCTCGGGCCACGCGTACGGCGACGGAACGGCGCCCGGGATCACGGTGAGCCGATCGCGCTTGCTTCCTGCGCGCGGCATCGCAGCCATGAGCCCTTCGGTATAAGGATGATGTGGCGCCGCGAAGAGCTCGCGCACGTTCGCCTGCTCGACGATCTCGCCGGCGTACATCACGATCACGCGCGACGTCGACTCGGCGACCACACCCAGGTCGTGCGTGATGAGCAGCACGGACATCGCGGTGCGCGCGCGCAGCTCCGCGAGGAGCTCGAGAATCTGCGCCTGGATGGTGACGTCGAGCGCGGTAGTCGGCTCGTCCGCGATGAGGAGCGAGGGGGAGAGCATGAGCGCCATCCCGATCATCACGCGCTGCCGCATTCCGCCGGAGAGCTGGTGCGGATACGCGTTCGCGCGCTCCGCGGGATCCGGGATCCCGACTGTCCCGAGCATCTCGACGGCGCGAGCCCACGCCTCTCGCTTGCTGATCGATCCGTGAACGCGCGGCACCTCGGCGAGCTGCGCACCGACAGTGAAGACCGGATTGAGCGCGGTCATCGGCTCCTGGAAGATCATCGCGATGCGGTTGCCGCGAATCTTCCGCATCGCCTCGTCGTCGAGTGCGAGCAGATCCGTGCCGTCGAACGAAATCCTGGAGCCGGGCTCGATCGTGCCCGGGCGCTGGATCAGGCGCAGCAGGGAGAGCGACGTCACGGACTTTCCGCACCCGGACTCACCGACTACGCCCACGGATTCGTTCGGCGCGATGGTGAACGACACGCCATCTACGGCGCGCGCCACGCCGGCGCTCGTGCGGAACTAGGTGCGAAGCTCTTCGACGGACAGCAGGGGAGCAGGAGTCATCACCGGTCAACCTGACGCGGGTCCATCGCATCGCGCAAGCCGTCACCGGCGAGATTGCACGCAAGCGTCGCGATCACGAGTGTCATTCCGGGAAAGAGTGCCACCCACCAGGCCGTAGCGAGATAGGCCGTTCCGTCATGGATGATGTTGCCAAGGCTGGGTGTGGGCGCGGGGATGCCGATGCCGAGGTAGGACAGCGCGGCCTCGTTGATCACGACGCCGGCGATGCCGAGTGTAGCGGCGACGATCACCGGGGAGAGCACGTTCGGGAGCACGTGTCGCACGACGATTGCGAGGTCGCGAGCGCCGAGGGCGCGGGCGGCGGCCACCATCTCGCGCTCGCGCAGGGAGAGCACTTCGGCGCGCACGAGACGACTGGTGCCGAACCATGCGGTGAGGCCGAGGAGAAGGATCAGCGACGAGACGCTGAGCGGCGACCAGAGCGTGCCGATGGCGATCAGGAGCACGATGCGTGGAATTGCGAGGAAGGCATCGACGAGTCGCATCATGAACGTGTCGACCGTTCCGCCCACGAAGCCGGCCGTTGCGCCATAGGCGGTACCGATCACGACGGAGATGACCGTGGCGAGCAGCGCGATCGCGAGCGAGATGCGCGTGCCGTAGAGAACGCGGCTGAACACGTCGCGGCCGGCGAAGTCGGTGCCGAAGAGGAGATCGCGCGACGGAGGATGATTGACGAGCGACTGCGAGAGGATCTCGATCGGATCGTGCGTCGCGAGCCAGGGTGCGAGGGCGGAGACGACGTACATCGCGATGAGCGCGATGAGCGCCAGCACGGCCGAGGGATGCGTCGCGTATCGTGCGAGCGCCTCGCGCGCAGGGCTCGCGCGCACCGCGGGACGGGCGAGGCGCCGCAGCACGGCGCACAGCGCGACGATCAGCGCCGTCGCGCACAGCCAGCGAAGCGCGAGCACCTACGCGGCGCGCACGCGTGGATCGGCAAGAGCGTAGAGCAGATCCGCAGCGATGGTGCCGACGATGACGAGCGCGCTCGTGACGAGCACCGAGGACGTGACGAGCGCGTAGTCGCGGCTGCCGACCGCCGTGGCGGTGATGTATCCCATTCCGGGCCAGGAGAAAACGAGCTCGACGAGCACCGCACCACCGAGGAGCGACGGAAGCGCGAGCCCCGCGAGCGTGATGATCGGGAGCAGCGCGTTGCGCAGTACATGATGGCGGGCAATCGTGCTTTCCGAAACTCCCTTGGCACGCGCGGTGACGACGAAGTCGAGCCGCAGCGCGTCCAGCATCGCGGCACGCTGATAGCGCGCGATCGCCGCGCAGGTCATGAGGACCAGCGTGGCGACCGGGAGCACGAGGTGGCGCAGGTGATCGACCACGCGCTGCCACCAGCCGAAGCTGGGCGCGGCGATCACGTCTTCGATGCCGCTGATCGGAAAGATCGGCAGCCAGTAGGCGAAGAGCAGCGCGAGCATGAGCGCGAGCCAGAAGTCGGGCATCGAATAGAAGAGGAGAGCAATGCCGCGCGTGCCCCAGTCGGCGAAGGTGCCGCGACGGCGCGCTTCGAACACGCCGAGCGCGATGCCGAGTGCGAAGCTTGCGAGCAGACCGAGCGTCATGAGCTCGAGGGTGCGCGGCACGTAGTCGACGAGAACGTCGCGAACTGGGCGCGACTGGGAAATGGAGAAGCCCAGGTCGCCGCTCGCGACGGAGCGCAAGTAGCAGACGTATTGTGCGGCGACCGGGCGATCGAGGCAGTACAGGTGGCGCCAGTGCGCGATTACTTCCGGCGCGACGCGGCGCTCGCCCTGGTACGAGTAAGGATCGCCCGGAGCCAGGTGGAGCAACGCAAATGTGAGCGTCGACACCACCCAGATGACGGCGACCCCCTGGAGGAGGCGGCTCGCGAGCAGCCGCCGCATCGGTTAGTGGGGGCTCGCCGCGAGCGCGACACTCGCGCTCTTCGCCGGCGCGTCGCCCACGGTCCAGTCGGCGAGATGGGCGAACCAGAGGTCCGCGCGCATGGTGGCGGGATGCACGTTCTTCGTCATTCCCGCCTTGTACTGAAACTCGTACATCCAGATGCCCGGCGCATCCTCGATAATCGTGGCGTACGCGCGACGGTACTGTTCCACCGCGAGCTTCGCGTCTGTAGTCGTCACGGCGGAATCGACGATGCGATCGAACGCCGGATTCATGTAGTAGCCCGTGTTGTTGGACCCTTCCGTGAGTGCCGCCTTCGTGCTCCACCCCTGACGAATGCCCGACGGCGTCGCATCGAGACTCATTCCTTCAAACGCCATGTCAAAGTCGTGCGCGGTGGTGCGCGATCCCATGGTCGGAAAATCAACGATCTCAATGTCCATACGAGCACCAATTTTCTTGTACATGTCTTGCATCAGCACCGCCATCTGCTGGCGCTGCGTGCTCGTAACCGGCACGAGGAGCGAGAAGGCGAGCGACAGAGATCCTTTGTGGCGAACGTCGTCCTTGCCCAGCACCCACCCGTGGCGCTCCAGAATCACCGCGGCGCTGTCCGGCGCGTACGGAATACTCGGGAGCTTCGGATCGTAGGTCGGGAGCGCGGATGTGATCGGACCCTTCGCGACTTTCGCCGTGGAATCGAGCACGGTGTAGACCGCGCGCGTGCGATCGAGCGCCATCGTGAGCGCGTGACGCACATCGCGGTCGCCAAAGATCGGACTTGGACCCTGCTTTCCACCGCGCGCGCGCTCGTTGAACCGAACGAAGTACACGAGCATCGACGGATAGGAAACCGCCTTGAGCTCCGGATGGCTGCGAAGCTGCTCGACATCCTGCTTGCGCAGCGACGCCAGGAAGTTCGCCTCGCCCGAGAAGAGTCGGAGCGTCGCGGCATCGGGGTTGCCAGCGATACTCCAGATTAGGCGATCAATGTGCGGGCGGCCGCGGTGGAAGCTGCTGTCCGCCTGAACCTCCACGCTGCTTCCACTCACCCAGCGCACGAACCGATACGGTCCGCTGCCCACGGGCGAGCGCGCGTACTTCGATGTCACGAGCGCGGAATCGGGAATGCTCGCGAGCAGATGCGCAGGGAGAATGCGCACCTGCATCGTCGCGTCGTAGAACTGCTCGAGCTTGCGCGCATGAAACCAGACGACCGCGGTGAGGCTGTCACGCACCGTCACGGAGTCGATGTTGCCGAGGAGCGGCTCGACGGGAGTGCCGAGCACTTTCGATGTGTTCACGCGGAAGCTGTACGCCACGTCTGCTGCGCGCACGGGGGCGCCGTCATGCCAGTGCGCCTTGGGATCGAGATGGAACGCGATCGACATCGAGTCGGGCGCCCACGTCCACGAATCGGCGAGCGAGGGACGAAAGCCGCGGTCGCCGATGTAATTCAGCGAGTCGCCGATCTCCGCGAGTCGCTCGAACATCACCGAGCCTACCTGCACCGACACCTCGTTGGTGGTGAGCGGCAGCAGGATGTCCGCGTCCGCCGGAAGCGTCATCACGAGCGTCGTCGGCGCCTTCGACGCAGCGCGCTCGGCTCCGCGACAAGCGGCGACGGTGGCGGCGATGAGGAGCGCGAAGGCAAGCGTGCGTGGGGAGGTGCGCATGGCGATCACCGGAAGCTATATCGCGTGAGTCCGGGAGTTGAGTGCGAGCGCCACCCGGTGTGGCCCGCTGCTGCGCACTGGATTTCTCCTGTGCAAGGACGATCCAGCGCGGCGGACGATTCGGCCGACATGCGCGCTACGTGCTTGCGACGCAGCGATTTACTCGCCGGTGTGCTCGCGATACTCGTCCGGTCCCAGCAGCTCATCGCGCTCCGCGATCGACGTCGGGCGGAGACGGAGGAGCCATCCGTCGCCGTAGGGGTCCGAATTGACCAGCGTCGGGTCCTTCGCGAGGAGCAGATTGATGTCGACCACGACTCCTCCGATCGGAGCGAAGAGCTCAGACACCGCCTCCTCTGCCTCGATCGTCCCGAACACATCGAGTCGGGCGAATTTGTCATCGAGGGCGGGAAGCTCGACGAAGATGGTCTCACCCAGCTCCGCCTGACCGTAGGCAGTGAGGCCGATCGTGACTTCGTCGTCCGTCCAGCCGACCCAGAGGTGCTCCTCAGAGTACAGGAGCTCGTCGGGGACGCGGGTCATTCGAGGTCAGTCCGGCGAGTGCAGCGCGCGCCAGACTTCGTCGACGCGGGCCTCGAGGGCGGCGACATCGCCATCGTTGTCGATGACGAAGTCGGCGCGCGCACGCTTGAGCTCGGCAGGCATCTGCGCGGCGATCATGTTCATCGCCTCGGTTTGCCCCAGAAGCCGGTCGCGCGTGAGACGCTCGAGTCTGAGCGGGCGCGGTGCGTCCACGAGCACGATCTTGTCGAAGTCGTCTACGAGGCGCCGCTCGAAGAGCAGCGGAATGTCGCAGACCACCGTTTCGTCGCCGCGCTGGCGCGCCTCGTTGATCAGATCGTCGCGCAAGCGCGAGACCTCGGGGTGCACGATCGAGTTCAGCGCCTCGAGCTCACTGGGCTCCTGGAACACGATTTGGCGGAGCGCCACGCGGTCCAACCCCCCGTCGGACTTGAGGATATCATCTCCCCAGCGCTCTACGATCTTGCGATGTCCGTCGCTTCCGACCGCCACCGCCTCGCGAGCGAGCTCATCCGCATCGATGATCGTCGCGCCGCGCTCGGCCAGCATCTGCGAAACCGTCGATTTTCCGGAGGCTATGTTGCCTGTGAGGCCGATGAGGAGCATGTGGGTACGATAAAAGAGCACCTGCAAGGTACGCAATAGAACAATTCACAGCAGGGGCACTTGATCCTCGTCACGCCGCGGCAGCTCGAAACAGTGCCTGCAGCGCGCCTCGTAACTCTCTCTGCCGCCGATCATGATCGTGGGCGAATCGTAGCGCGCAGGTCGCCCATCGATCAGCCGCTGATTCCTGCTCGCCGGTCCGCCGCAGACAACGCAAATCGCGTGCAGCTTATCGACGAGGTCGGCAACAGCCATGAGCTGCGGCATCGGTCCGAACGGCTCGCCGCGGAAGTCGGTGTCCGTGCCTGCCATGATTACGCGCGAGCCCCTCGAAGCGATGGCGCCCACGAGCTGGATGATCCCCGCATCGAGGAATTGCGCCTCGTCCACGGCTACGACCTCGGTGTCCTCACGCAGGTTCTGCGAGATCTGGAGCGACGAGTCCACTGGGGTCGCCTCGATGACGCGCCCGTCATGACTCGAGATGGAGAAGACGCCGCCATACCGATCATCGAGATGCGACTTGAAGATCTGCACGCTCTTCTTCGCGATGATGGACCGGCGCACGCGGCGAATGAGCTCCTCGCTCTTGCCGCTGAACATCACACCGGTGACGACCTCCACCCATCCGCGCTGAGCCCCGAATAGAACCGGGTCCATCACGGCTTACGACGGACGGCGCGAGCGCGGCGGCCCGTCGCGTCGTGGCGCGTCGCGCCGAGGGCCGGAAGAGGGGCGATCGCCGCGCGACGGCGGACCACCGCGATCCGTGCGCGTGCCATAGCCACGCGGGCTCTTCTCACTCGAGCCGCGATCCGATCGCGGTCCGCGCTCCGAGCGCTCGAAGCGTGGACTCGCGCCCCGATCGCCACGATCCGAACGGCCCGCCGGCCGATCGTTGTCGATGCGCATCGTGAGCCGTTTTCCACGCACGGTGATGCCGTTCATCTTGTTCGCCACCTGATCCGCGACTGGCGTGGAGATCTCGATGATGGAGTGCGTGTCGCGCAGCTCGATCTTGCCGATCTGCTCCGAGCTGATGCCTGCCTCGTTCGCGATGCTGCCCACGAGGTCGCGGGGCGTCATGCCGTCCGCCTTGCCGGCGTTCACGAACAGGCGGCTCATCTCGCCGCGCGATGCCGGCGTGCGCGACGGCGCGCCGCGCTCGGGGCGCGCGCCCCGCTCGCGATCCGGACGCTCGCCGCGCGGTGGACGCTCTCCGCGGTCGCTGCGCTCACTCCTCGCGGGGCGCTCGCCGCGCTCCGCCCGATCGCCGCGCTCCGCACGATCCGCGCGCTCCGCTCGCTCAGCGGGTGCTGCACGCTCTGCCACGGGGGCCAGAATGCGATCGGTCTTCTCCGGCTTCTCCGCCGGCTTGTCCTTCTCGCGCTCGCGTTCGAGCAACCGCAGCGCAGCCGCCGCGATCTCGACGCCGTCGAACTCCGTCAGCAGCGGCTCGAGCGCGATCAGCTCGCGCGCGTTGGCGCCAGTCGCGAGCGCCGCGCGCAGCTCGTCACGCACCTTCTCGTCCCTCGATCGTGCGCGTGCGCCAGGGCCCGACAGCACGAATGGCGTGACACGCCCGCCACTCGCAAGTGCGCGCAGTGCCGGAATCTGACGCGCGGTCGCGAGCGCGATCACCGCAGTCCCGGAGCCCGCGAGCGTCTGCAGCACCTCTGCCGACATCGGCAGCTCGTACAGGACGATGAGAGAAACGTTCTCCACCGGCTCGCCGCGCGTGAGCACGATCGACGCATCTTCTCCGCTGATGCCGATGGCGCGCAGAGTGTCCGCGACTTCGCGCGCGGCGTCGTCGGAGCGCACGTAGATCGCGGCGCGCTCGGGATCCGTATCGTCGAGCAGACGGCGCATTGCGGCACCGCGCGCCAGCGGCGCGATCGCGACGTAGCGCAGATCCACCGGCGTTCCCTCAACCACGGGCGTCGCCGTACTGCGGCGCGCGCGCCGCGCATAGCGCTCGGCCAGCGCCTCGACCGCGGGCGTGAGATGCGACGCGACGATCACGCGCGCCGCGTCCTTCGGGATCTCGGACATCACCGCTTCGAGCGGCTCGCCGGCGGCGTCGCTCATCACGTCCGCCCACGCAAGCACGAGCGTGTTGACGGTGTCGAGCTTGATCGCCGATGCGCGAATGAGCTCGAGGATGTCGGATGGCGTTCCGGCGATGACGGTGGCGGGACGGACACGCTGCAGGCGAGTCGCCCGGCGCCAGGCGGTGACGGGAAGCACGCGCGCGGGTGTGCCAGTGCGTGTGCGAGTTGCGGCTTCGGCGATGAGAACCGCCGTCTCGGAATCGGGGGTGAGAACGAGGAGCTGCGTCTCGGTGCTCTCGGGGTCCAGGCGCTCGAGCGCGGGCTCGATGAATTGCGAGACTGCGGCCGCGTCGTGCGGCAGGACGTGCAATACGTTCTGATTGCGGGCGACAGCAGGCCGCTCGCGCTCTTCCAATTCTCGCTCCACCAAACCCCCGATTTTCAATGGCCGGCAGGACGCCGACGTGGTAAAATATACATAGCCACTCACCCCCACTCCAGTCTCGATGAGCTCCGCCGTGCCCGAAACCATGACGCTGCGCGCGTTTGCGCCATCCGCGAACGTCTCGTTCCTCAAGGAATCCGCCACCATCGCCGTCTCGGCCCGCGCGCGTGCGCTCAAGGCGCAGGGGCGCAAGGTGATCGACCTCGGCACCGGCGAGCCCGACTTCGACACGCCGGAGTTCATCCGCCGTGCAGGGCAGCGCGCGATCGACGCGGGCGCGACGAAGTACACGGCGATCGAGGGGATTATGCCGCTGCGCGAGATCATCGCCGCGCAGGCGAGCGCGCGATGGAGCGGGGACGCGATTGCGCCTACGGAAGTGGTCGTGTCGAACGGCTCGAAGCAGTCGCTGTTCAACGCGTGCTTTGCGCTCTTCGGTGAAGGGGACGAAGTGCTGATCCCGACGCCGAGCTGGACGAGCTATTACGAGATGGTGGCGCTGAGCAAGGCGACGCCGGTGCCCGTCGTCGGCGATCCGGAAAACGGTCTCAAGGTGACGGCCGCGTATCTCGATGCGGCTGCGACGCCGCGCACGACGGGCGTGATGCTCAACTCGCCGTGCAATCCAACAGGCGCGGTCTACACCGAGAGCGAGCTGCGCGAGATCCTCGAGCTCGCGGACGAGCGCGACTGGTGGGTGCTGAGCGATGAGATCTATCGTCGCATCTCGTACAACGGCATCGCGGCGTCCGTGATGGATCTCTCGACGAGGCGCGACCGCCTGGTAGTGATCGACGGCGTCGCGAAGGCGTACGCGATGACGGGGTGGCGCATCGGCTGGACGATCGCGCCGCGTGCCGTCACCGCGGCGATGGGCGCGCTGCAGTCGCACACGACATCGAACCCTGCCGCGGTATCGCAGCACGCGGCGCTCGAGGCGCTGACGAACGTTGGCGAGGCGGAGAAGGCGATCTCGGGGATGGTCGGCGAGTTCCAGGCGCGACGCGATGCGGTGGTGAAGGAGGCGCGCGTGGCGCCGGGGCTCAAGTTCGTGTACCCCGATGGGGCGTTCTATCTGTACGCGAACGTGGCGACGAAGAATGGCGGCGACGGAACGGCCTTCGCCGCGGCGCTGCTCGAGCAGCACGACGTTGCGATCGTCCCCGGCGCGGCGTTCTTCACGCCGGACTGGGTGCGACTCTCATACGCTGCGCCGCGCGACCAGGTGATCGCGGGTGTGCAGCGGCTGGTGCAGCTCTATCAGTCGTTCGGCGGGTAACGACGAGCGCGATCAGTCCGCGGCTTTGCGCTCGTCGAGGCACCAGTTGGCGCGCGTGCGATAGATCTCCTGCCACTTGCCCTCGCGCCAACCGAGGACGGAGAGGAAGGTGTCGCCGCCGAACTGCCAGCCCTGCAGCACGATCTCGTCGATACCGTCGCCGTCCACATCGAGATGATCGAAGTAGCGGCGGAACGCGGCGGCCGCGAGCGGGCCGTTGATGCGATGCGAGAACGTCGCGTGGTATTTCCCAGCCGAGTCCTTGTCCGCGATGATCACCAGATGCGTCGTGCGCGTCGCGATCGATGCGGGGCGCTCGGCGCTCTCGTCGATGAAGGAGGCTAGGATCGTGGGAGAGGAGCTCGCGCCGGTGTAGAACGAGAGCGCGCGGAAATTCAGCGAGTCGAGCTTCGCTTCGTTGATGCCCACCGACGCCGCGACCTGTTTTGCGACAGCATGCGCGATGTGATTCACGGAATCCTGACTCAGCGCTGTGCCATTCACGCGTGGCTTCGCGGATGCCGCTGCGCTCGTCGCGAGAAACTCGAGTGTGAAATCGGAAGCGAGTCGCCCGTTCACCTTCACGCTCGCCATCGGCGTGAGCGTCGCGCAGCCGGGGAGCGCGTACAGCGCGTCCGCAGTGTCGGACCACATCCCGCGCTTCACGTCCACCGTTCCCGTCGGGATGCCACTCTGGTACAGCGAGTAGCTTTTTCCCGAGTGCTGATAGATGTCATCGAACTTGCGCCAACCTGCCGCGGACAGACGGATCGGCTTGAGCTGGCCGCTCACGATTGCCGCGATCGGCACCATGCGCGGATCGCTGCTCTCCCCGAATACCTGGAAGAGCACATCCGGCTTTTTCGCGAGGTCGAGCTCTTCACCGGGCGCGAGCTGCGGCGGCCCGGAAGCTTGGCCCGCGCGCACGAACTCTTTCGCCTTGTCACAGCCAGTGGCGACCATTAGGATGGTCGCGAGCGCCACGAGTTTGGAGATCACAGCGAAGTGAAAGAGAGAGCGAGTGACGGGGCGGCCAGCGCGAACGGACGTGCCGAGCGGCAGAAGCAGTTGGCAGCCACGGAAGCGCGCACTCACGCATCCGAGCCCCTCCGAACCGTGCACGCCGCACAGCGCCATCTTGCCCGCCTGATCCCCAACGTTCGCACGGCAACGGGGAGTAGCTCGCCGCTGGAACGCCTCGAACGGGACATGGAGCTCCCGCATGTGATAGACGCGGAGGGCGCGGAGGATGCAACTTTGCGCGCGCGTGCCGTCCCGGGGGCTCCAGTGCCGGCAATTCGTGCCTTCCTGGACGGGACGCAGCGCAGTGAGGTGATCGGCTGGATCGGCGCCTTTCCGCTCGTGTACGGCACCTCGGCGGCTGTGGTTCGCTGCCGTACGGACCGCCGCCTGAGCACCTGGGATGCTCCGCTCGTCCAGCACCGCGTGTACGCGCCGCTCGCCTACCTTCCCGAGCGCCACGAGCTCGAGCTCGCGCTCGGCGGCACGCTCGAGGACACCACGCGGCGCTCACCCGACGGCTCGATCCCCGCGCCGCACCCCACGCTGCTGCTCGAGCGCGCGACGCTCACCGTGTCGCGCGACCGGGAGCGGCTCGAGCTCGCGCTCGCAGAGCGATGGTGCTCGCAGCAGAACGAGCCGATCATGATCGATGGCGGCATCGGTGCGAGCGAGGTCGTCGCGAGCTCCTCGTGCGCGATTGGCGTGGTGAAGAGTCATCGCACGCTCTACGCCGAAGGCGATGCGCTCGCGATCGTGCTCGCGCTCAGGAAAGGGGAGCGCTCGAGCGTGATCCGCGTCGCACCGCGCGGACGCAGCGAGGTGCTGAGCTGGTACCTGCGGCTGCGCAGCGCCGAGGGGCGCGATGCGCTCTGGGGGCTCGTGCGCGTGGAGATGAGCGTGACGCACCTCGAGTCGGTGACCGCGCGCGCGGACGAGCGCTCGCGATGGCTGCTGGCGGAATCGACGCCGATCGCGGCGCCGGATCCGCGGTGGGATCGCATGGCCTACGGGATTCGGAGCGCGGAGGAATTTCTGCGCGCTACAACGAACTAGAATCATCGCCCCTGCGCTCGCGCGCGGCCGGTCACAGATTGCCTGACAGCTGACTTCTGGATTTCGCGCGGCCGTGTCGCGCGCGCTTTTATTCGAGGATACATGACTGCACCGCTCGGGCTCGTCGTTGCCACTGAACGCACGCCCAACACGCCCCATCAATTCCAGTTCTGGACGGCGATCGATTCCCCCGTCGGGATCGGCACGATCGTGCGCGTCGACGGACGCCAGCCCGTGGACGGGCACATTCCGCACGTGTACGGCGTCGTCACCGAGGGCTTCAGCTACACCGATCTCGCGTCGCCGCTGTTCGACGTGCTGGGCCACGATGGAGATCCGCGCCAGAGCGCCTTCGCGCCCACGGAGCGTGCGGAGGTTCGGCTGTACAGCGCGGCGGTGCTGCGTCACATCCCGGAGGAGCCGCTGCAGCCGGTGCCGATGGGCGACGTGTTCCTCGCGACGAGGAGGACGTCGCCATCGCGCTGCGCATGGACAGCTATCTGCGCGAGGACGCGAACACGGGAATCCCGATCGGCCTGTATCGCTCGGGCGGAATGGACTCGCCCATCTATCTCGACGCGGAGTTTCTCGTCGGGCCGGAGGCGGCGCACCTCAACATCACCGGCGTGTCCGGGCTCGCGACCAAGACGAGCGCAGTCGAATGGCTGCTGGCATCGCTCTTCGCGCACTTTCCCGCGAGCAAGGGCTCGGTGGCCGCGGTGTGCTTCAACGTGAAGGGGCCCGACCTCTGCTTCCTCGACCAGCCCGCGGAGCTCGACGACAACGATCGCGCGATGTACGAAGCGCTCGGCGTACCGCCCGAGCCGTTCAGGAACGTTCGCTACTTCGCGCCACTGCAAAAAGGACAACAAGTCGCTGAACACGCTGCGCTCCAACGAGACGCCTGATGGCGAACGTGCGGCCGCTGACGTGGGGGCTCAAGGAAGTGTTCCAGTTCGCCGAGGTGCTGCTCAATCGCGACGACATCGATGCGAAGGCCGATGCGCTCATCGATTTCATCGACGATCGCGTGATCGATCACGAGTTCGAGGATCAGGTGCTCAAGGAGAAGCACGAGGTGCAAGTCATTCGCGGATCTGGAGCGCTGGTTCCGCGATCTGTTGAGCGGGTTGGAGGACCGGGGGAACGAGCACTGGCGCACGCACCACGTGGCGACGATCCGGAAGGTGCGAAACCGGCTCTCGAACATCTCGCAGCGGTGCGCCGGGCTGGTGACGAACGACGGGCATACGAGCGATCTGCCCTGGGGACACTTCGAGGACCGTGCGGTGTACGTAGTGGACGTCGCGCTCGCCGAAGAGGACGCGCAGGATCTCATCTTCGCGCGGATCGTCTCGAAGCTGCGCGAGCACCTCGAGAAGCGCGATCTCGGCGTGTCGCACGTCGTCGTGTTCGTGGACGAGCTCAACAAGTATGCGCCGGCCGATGGCCCCGAGACATATGTTCGCAAGATGCTGCTCGACATCGCGGAGCGTGGCCGGTACCTCGGGCTCGTGCTCTTCAGCGCGCAGCAGTTTCGCTCGCAGGTGCACCGGCGCGTCGTCGGCAACGCCGGCGACTGCGCTGTATGGACGGATGGATGGGGATGAGCTCGCGACGCCGGGCTACGCAGTGCTCAGCGCGGCGACTCGCACCAAGCTCGCAACGTTGTCGAAAGGACAGTTGATGGTTCGGCATCCGCACTTCACGCAACCGATTTTCGTTTCGTTTCCGCGCCCCGCCGTGATGCGCGGCCGCGATGGCGTCGAGCGTTTTCCGCAGGCGGCCGACGTGACGCTCGACGTGGGCGTGCTGTCGCCAGCTGCGGCGACTCGACCCATCGCTCACGCTCGCGTGGGTGCAGGACGTGATCGGGCTGTACGAGGAGGCGGAGGTGTTGCGCGCGATGCATGCGACGCTCGCGCACGCGCCGGAGAAGCCCGGACGCTTATTTCAAGTCGCAGTTCAGAAAGGTCATTCCTGCAACGCCGGCTCCCGCTCCTGCGCGCACGCCGCTTCGCGTGCTCCCCGACGATGATCCATACGCGATCTGAGCCGGCTCCGAGCCGGCTCGCTCGCGCATTCGTCGTTGCTGCAGTGCTCCTCGGGGGCGCTTCCGTGCGCGCCGGAGCGCAGACCGTGATGCTGCGGATCCAGCCGCGCGTCGGGGACACCATGTACACGCGCTTCGATCAGTCGGTCGAGATGGTCGGCACGCGCAACGTGCACTCGGTCGATACGACGATGACGTCGCGGATGAACATCATGATCCTCTCGCACTCGCTCGTGCAGGCGAGCGATGGGCATGGGACCACGGTGCTCGCGATCACCGACTCGGTCGCGATGGAGGGGCACGGCACCGGCGCGACCGCGCCGACCGAGACGCTCCAGCACGCAATGCAGGGGCGCCAGGCGCGCCTGCACATCTCGCACGATGGCTCTGCCGAACTGCTCGACGCGTCGGACGACGTCACGCCGCAGGTGGAGGCGCTCTACTCCGGAATGCCGGCCACCCTCCCCGAGCGGTTCGTTTCGGTGAAGTCGACGTGGGACCGCACTGCGTTCATTCCGGTGAGTCAGGAGAGCGACTCCGCGCACTCCGCCAAGGTGCGCACCACCTATAGGCTGGACTCGCTCTCCTCGAACGGCAATCTCGCGTACATCTCCATCCATGGGACCATCTCGCGCGACAGTGCCGCAGCGCTCGTCTCGGAGTCGCTGCGCGTCGGGTCGACGGGAACGGTCATGGGGCACATGACGATGGACCGGAAGCACGGCTGGTGGGTGGATTCGGAGATCGCGATCACGATCAAGAGCATCGTCACCAGAATCGTGGAACCGGTGTCCACGATGCAGGTGCAGACGCACATCGTGCAGTCAATGCGAACCCGGATCGCGCCCTAAGGGGCGGCTCGCGGCGGATTTGCCTATCCCCAAGCATGTAGCGGGGTTAGGGCGCGGCGGCTAAATTTCTAACGTGCGCCTCGTACACCTCGCCGACCTCCATCTGGGCTTCCGGCAGTACCACCGGCTCACGCCAACCGGAATCAATCAGCGCGAAGCGGACGTCGCCCATGCGTTCCGCCGTGCGATCGATCGTGTGATCGAGCTCGCACCGGACATCGTCGTCATCGCCGGCGATGTGTTTCACACGGTGCGCCCGATGAACCCGGCGATCATCGACGCGTTCACGCAGTTCGCGCGTCTCACGTCGTCGCTCCCCGACACCATCGTCGTGATGGTCGCGGGAAACCACGATCGGCCGCGCGCGACCGAGACCGGGTGCATCCTCAAGCTCTTCTCGAAGGTCGGCGTGCACGTCGTCGTGGACGAGCCGAAGCGGATCCCGTTTCCGGAGCGCGACCTCTCGATCCTCGCGGTTCCCGACATCACGGGCCCGCGCCCCGATCTTTCGCCCGACTCCACCGCGCGGCACAACGTGCTCGTGATGCACGGCGAAGTGGAGGGCGTGCTTCCGCGCGGCAGCGGCGATCGTGCGGCGATGGAGATTCCGCGCTCCGCACTCGCGGCCTCCCGCTGGAGCTACATCGCGCTCGGCCACTACCACGTGCACCAGCGCATCGAGGACAACGCCTATTACTCGGGATCGCTCGAGTACACGAGCTCGGATCCGTGGAGTGAGCTCGAGCAGGAGGCGCAGCTCAGGCTGAAGGGGAAGGGATTCATCGAGTACGACCTCGACTCGCGCGAGCACACCTTTCACCACGTGGCTCCGAGCCGCGCGCTCGTGAGCCTCGACTCGATCGCCGCGCGCGGAATGTCCGCAGCGGAGCTGGATGTCGCGATTCGCGACGCATGCGCGGACTGCGATGGCGGGATCGAGGAGAAGATCGTGCGCCTCGTGGTGCGCGACGTGCCGCGCCACATCGTGCGCGATCTCGACTCGCGCGCGCTGCGCGAGCTCAAGCGGCGCGCGATGCACTTTCAGCTCGACACGCGCCGCCCGGACGCCACGCGGCCGAGCGGTACCGTGAGCGGGCGCAGACCTACGCTTGTCGAGACGGTCACGGCGTATCTGCAGCGCCGGCCGCTGGACGATGAGCTCGAGCGCGCCGCGCTCGTGCAACTCGGGCTCGAGTATCTGAAGCAGGCGGACGATCTCGAGGCGGCAGCGGCCGCGGTGCCGAGGGAGTAGTGCGCCTCAACAGCGTCGCGCTCACGAATTTCCGCCAGCATGCGGACACGCGGATCGACTTCGATTCGGGGCTGACCGGCGTCATCGGCGCGAATGGCTCGGGCAAGACGACGATCCTCGAGGCGATCGCGTGGGCGATCTATGGAACGAGTGCCGCGCGCGGCACTCGCGAATCGATTCGCCACAACCGCGCCGGAGCGCGCGCGACCGTGCGCGTGGAGCTCAACTTCGATCTGGGCGGGCATCGCTACCACGTGGTGCGCGGGCTCACGAGCGCGGAGCTCTACCTCGACGGCGCCTCCGCGCCGATCGCGAGCTCGATCAGCGGCGTGACCGAGCTGCTCACGCGCCGGCTCGGCATGACCCGCGAAGAGTTCTTCAACACGTACTTCACGGGGCAGAAGGAGCTGAGCGTGATGTCGGCCATGGGGCCGTCGGAGCGCGCGCAGTTCCTGTCGCACGTGCTGGGGTACGAACGGCTTCGCAGCGCGCAGCAGCTCGTGCGTACGAAGCGGAATACGCTCGTCGCGCAGATGGGCGGGATTCGCCAGGGGATGCCCGACGCCGCCATCGTCGAACAGCAGCTCGCCGATTCGGAGCGCAGGCTCGTGGCTGCGCGGCAGCAGACGGAGACCGCGCGCGCACGACACCGGTCCGCGACCGCAGCGCTCGAGGGGATCGCTCCCCGGTGGGAGCGCGTGCAGCGCGAGCGCGAGCAGCTCGTGGCGCTGATCGCCGAGATGCGGGTGGCCGAGGAGGAGGAGCGCTCGACGACGCGTGACAGGGCGCGGCTCGCGCGCGATCTCGAGGAGATCGCCGCGGCGCGCGCGGAGCGAGCGGAGCTCATGCGCGAGCTCGACTCGTACGGCGAGCTGCATGCGGAGTTCCAGCGCCTCGAGGTGCTCGCGCGCGAAGAGGGGCGGCGACAGGCGCTCATGGAAACCGGGCGCGCACTGGCGGACGAGCTGCACAAGCTGCGTCAGCGTCGACAGAAGGTGGAGTCCGCGCCGAAGCTCGATCTCGAGGTGAGCGCGCTGCTCGAGGAGCGTCGCGAGGAGCTCGAGCTCGTGGACGGACAGCTCGAGGCGCGTCGCACGGAGTGGGTGCGCGACCGGCAGGAAGCCGAGACGAAGCGGCAGTCGCTGCGCGAGCAGTACGTGGAGCTCAAGCAGCAGCGCGAGCGCCTTGCCGCGACCGGTGAAGAAGGATTTTGCCCGACGTGCACGCGTCCGCTGGGGACGCACTTGCGGGGCGTGCTCGAGATGCTCGACGCGCAGATGGAGACCGTGCGCGTGGATGGGAACTACTACAAGGGACGCCTCGAGCAGCTCCTCGACATGCCCGAGGATGTGAAGGCGCTGGATGAGCGGAGGCGATCGCTGTTCGCCGAGGTCGCGACGCTCGAGCGGCGGATGATGAAGGTGCAGCTCGCGGTGCAGGAGCTCTCCCAGCTCACGGGCGACATCACCGAGCAAGGAGGAGCGCGAGGCGGTGCTGGCGCGCGAGCTCGATGCGATTCCCGCAGGGTACGATGTTCGTCGGCATGAGCTCGTGCGATTGGAAATCGACCGGCTCATGCCGCTCGATGCGAAGGTCACTCGGCTGAGCGCGCAGATCGAGCGCGAGCAAACGCTCGTGCGCGAGCAGACGCAGGTGCTGGCGAACGCGGAGCGGCTGACGCAGCGCATGGTGGAGCTCAAGACGCGGCGCGATGCGATCACGGTGTCGGAGACGGACTTTGCGACGCTGCGCAGCGAGCACGAGCGCGCGCTCACGGAGGTGCGCGCGGCGGAGCTCGCGGTCGTGAGCGCGGATGGCAACGTGCACGCGGCGGTAATGGCGATGGATGTCGCGTCGGGCGCGGCGAAGGAGCTCGCGGAGCGGCAGCGGCTGCTGAGCGAGCTCACGGTACACAAGCGGCTGCACGACGAGCTCGATCGCGCGTACACGGATCTCAGAACCGATCTGAACTTTCAGCTGCGCCCGGAGCTCTCCGAGCTCGCGAGCGCGTTCCTGGCAGAGCTCACGGACGGACGCTACGATGAGCTCGAGCTCGACGATCAGTACAACATTCTCGTGCTCGAGGACGGTCGTCCGAAGCCGGTGATCTCGGGTGGGGAAGAGGATCTCGCGAATCTCGTGCTGCGGCTCGCGATCTCGCAGATGATCGCCGAGCGCGCGGGGCAGCCGTTCTCACTGCTCATTCTGGATGAGATCTTCGGCTCGCTGGACGAGCTGCGACGGTCGAGTGTGCTCGAGCTGCTGCGGCGCTTGAATGATCGCTTCGAGCAGGTCATTCTGATCACGCACATCGATTCGGTACGCGACATGCTCGATCACGTGATCACGGTGCGCTACGATCCCGAGCAGGGGTCGTCGACGGTGGTACAGCATGACGGTGCGCCGGACGAGCCACTCCTGCCCGATGACAGTGAGATGATGCCTCCGTATCTCGAAGAGGCCGGGGCCGCGGACTGATGGCGATTGCGAGGCCCTGGCGCGCTCCGCGTCCTGATGGTCCGTATGCGGCGACGACCGGAAGATCACGCGGCGCTCAACCACGTGTTCAGCGAGGCGTTCACTGAGCGCTATCGGCGCGATGGCCTTGTGGGTGTGCGCGTGCCTTTTCTCAATCCTGCGATCTGGCGCTACGCGATCGAGGATGCGAACGGCGGCGCGCTCATCTGGCGCGGACGAGCGCGACGAGATCGCGGCATTCAACATGGTTCACTGCTCGGGCCGCGAAGGATGGATGGGCCCACTCGCGGTGCGCCCCGACGCGCAGGGCGCGGGGCTCGGCAAGGAGATCGTGCGAAGCGGCATCGACTGGCTGATGGCGGCGAAGGCGCGCGACGATCGGGCTCGAGACGATGCCGCGCACGATGGACAACATCGGCTTCTACTCGACGCTGGGCTTCGCGCCGGGACGGCTCACGGTCACGGTGACGATCGATGCGGCGCCATCGAGCGAGGCGCCGACCGTGTTCGGACGACTCAGCGCCACCGACAAGGAAGCGATGCTGGTGGAATGCTGCGCGCTCTCGGAGAGCGTGGTGTCCGCATGCGACTTCACGCGCGAGATCGAGATCACCGATGCACTCGGCCTTGGCGAGACGATTCTGTTCCGCGAGGGCGGCAAGCTGACGGGCTTCGCGCTGTGCCACACCGTGCCGCTCGTGGAGGGACGTGCGCGCGAGGAGACGCGCGTGCTCAAGCTCGTGCTTTCACGGCGAAGCGATCTCGCGAGCGCGGTGGCGACGCTCGCGGACTTCTCGCGCCGCGGCGGCACGCGTCGCGTAGCCTTCAGGGTGCAGACCGAGTATCTCGACGCGTATCAGCAGCTGATCGCAATGGGTGGCCGCGTGCGGTGGACGGATCTGCGCATGTCGCTCGCGTCGCATCCGGAGGGTAAGGCGAAGGACGGGCTGCTCTGGAGCAACTGGGAGATCTAGTGTTCCGCCGACAGCGCCGCAGTGCTGTCGGCGCGCCGAGGGATCCGCACCGTAAACGTCGATCCTCCATCGACGACGCTCTCCACCATCAAGTCACCCGACATCGCGCGCGCGAGATCGCGACTGATCGCGAGTCCGAGCCCGGTTCCGCCCAATCCGCTCCATTCGGCGCGATCCACCTGCACGAACGGCTCGAAGATGCTCTCGAGCTTGTCCGCAGGAATTCCCACGCCGGTGTCGGCCACTGCAATCTCCACGATGTCCGGCGTCGA
This sequence comes from uncultured Gemmatimonadaceae bacterium, assembly GCA_963792685.1. Lineage (GTDB taxonomy): Bacteria > Gemmatimonadota > Gemmatimonadetes > Gemmatimonadales > Gemmatimonadaceae > FEN-1250. The sequence continues at coordinate 2,033,212 of CAWBWW010000001.1, forward strand.
AGTGCACGTGAGCGTGATCGATCCACCATCGGGCGTGAACTTCACGGCGTTGGAGAGCAGGTTCAGGAGAATCTGCTGTAGCCGTTCGGGATCGATGTAGGCGGTATCGGCCGAGTTGCACGAGCGGAATTCGTAGCGCAGATGCTTTTCCAGAAGTTGCGGTCCGATGAGCGTCTCGAGTGGCGCGAGCGTTTCATGCACCGCGACGACGCGCGGCCGCATGTGTACCTGGCCGGCTTCGATCTTGGCGAAGTTCAGAATGTCGTTGATGAGCGAGAGCAGGTGCTGCTGGTTCCGCTTGACGCGCGCCAGATCGGAACGCTGTGCGTCGTTCACGGGTCCGCGAATGCCAGCGGCAATGAGGTCCACGTATCCCGCAATTGCATTGAGCGGCGTTCGCAGCTCGTGCGACATGTTGGCCAGAAAATCAGACTTCGCACGATTCGCCGTTTCCGCCGCTTCGCGCGCGTGGCGCTCGGCATCGTACAGGCGGGAGTTTTCCATCGCGACCCCCGCCCACGCGGCGGTGCCTACCGCGAGCCGCTCCGAGCGTTCGGTGAACACGCCGGCATTCTCATGGCCGAAGAACAGTCCGCCCAGCACCTCGCCGTCTCGCGTGAAGACGGGCACGGCGAGATAGCTGCGCACCGGCAAATGATGCGCGCGGCATCCCGTGGTGGGGCGGCATCTGTCCGTAGCGACTGTCCATCGTTATGTCATCGCTGCGCACGATCTCGGTGCCGTGGAACGTCGGCGCGAAGACCGGCGTCGCACGTGGATGTCCAAAATGGTCGAACGCTTCGCGCGGCGCTCCCGAGAGCGTGTACAACGTCAGCTTCTCGCCCTGCTGATCGACAATGTTGTAGAAGAATGCTCCGAACTGCGCACCGGTGAGCTTCGTGGCGGCATCCGTCACGACCTGCACGATGCGCTCGAGATCGAGCTCCGATGCGAGCGCGTTGCCCACGCGATTCAACTGCTCGACCTCGCCCCGTGCCTCTTCGGCCTCGCTCTTCGCGCGCTCCGCTTCCAGGTTGAGTTCGAGCAGCTGTTCGTTCGCTTGCTCGACCTCGCTCGCCTGATCCTGCAGCTGGCGCGTCGCCTGCGCCAGCTCCGCAGCGGCACGCATGCGCTCCGTGATGTCGCGGATCGCGATCACGGCGCCGTTCACCACCCCCGTCACCCCGCAAAGCGGAGAAACCGTGACATCGAGAGACAGCCGCGCGCCGTTCCGCGTCGCCATCTGCATGTCGACTCGTTCCTGCGCCCGCGCGCCGCGCATCACGTCGGCAATGTGCTCGGCGAGCGGGAGCGAGTGCTCGCCTTGCTCCGAATCCATGGGTTGCGCCGGCACGATCTCCGCGAGTGCGTGACCAGCGGCCTGCGCCGCACTCCATCCGGTCATCGACTCGGCGGCGGCATTCAGATACACGATTCGCCCGTCGCGATCGACGGTGATCACCGCATCAGCAATGCTGCGCAGTGTGGCGCTCAGTCGCTCCCGCGTCTGTTGCGACTCCCGCTCGGCGCGGGCGAGGCGCATCGCACCCTGTATCGCCTGTTCGAGACGCGGCGCTGTGAGCCCGTCTTTCGTGAGAAAGTCCAGCGCACCGGCTCTGACGAGTGCAGCCGCAGTCTCCGGATCGCTCTGGCCCGTGAGAACGATCACCGGAATCTCGGGATGATCGCTCCTCACTTCCGCGAGCACCTCCAGCCCGTTCGCGTCCGCGAGGTGAAAGTCGAGCACCATGCAATCCACCGGCCGCTTCGTCAGATCACTCAGTTGCGCGCGCAGCTCGGTGCGATCCGATGCTTCCCGGATTTGCGACCCGCGAAGCCCGCTCTGTCCCATGAGGCGTCTCACCGTTATGCGGTCGACGGCGTCGTCATCGACGATCAGCACCGAGAGCGGGTGCGGCGGCTCGACCGTGAACGCCTCGGTCGGCTCGGACGCGGATGCGTGCGTCATGCGCCGATCACGGCAGCTCCACGAGTGCCCAATACTTGTTGAGCGCGGCCATCACTTCACAGAAGTTCGTGAACGTGACCGGCTTCAGGATGTAACCGGCGACATTGAGATTGTACGCCTCGATCCTGTCGCGCTCATCGTTCGACGTGGTGAGCACGATCACCGGTGTAGGACTGAGCTCCGGGTCCCGGCGAAGCTCGCGCAGAAATTCGATGCCGTTCATCTTCGGCATGTTCAGGTCGAGCAGGATGATGCGACGCTCGCGCGGGATGATTCCGCTGCGCAGCTGCTCGAGCGCGTCGATGCCATTGCCCGCGAGAAAGAGCGGATTCGCGATGTTGTTGCGCTTGAACGCGCGCTGCACGTTCATGACATCCACCTCGTCATCTTCCACGAGCAGGATGTTGAGCTGTCTGTCTACGGCGGATGTGGTCACGTATCGATCCTTGGCCGAGCGGGCCAGGTGAAGTAGAAGGTGCTGCCCTGTCCGGGGGCAGAGTCGACCCCGGCGCGGCCGCCTCGCGATTCGACGAGCTTCTTTACGACGGAGAGGCCGATTCCCGTTCCTTCAACCTTGTCCCTCGGCGCGAGCGTCTGGAAGATCTGCCAGATCTTATCCTGAAATTGCGGAGCAATGCCGGGACCGTTGTCGTGTACCGCGAAACGGATACGCTCCCCTTCGCGCTCCGCACTGACGCTGACCTGGGCGTCGTCACGCCCCGCATATTTGAGCGCGTTCCCGAGCAGATTCATGAATACCTGCTGCAGTGGCACACGCTCGGTTACGATCACCGGCATTGGTGACACAACGGTGATCGCAGCGTGCGGGCGCGGCGCGAGCAGCTCAATGGTCTCGCCGAGCAGCGCGCCGACGTCGACGGCGGCAGTGGTCGCGCGCACGCGCCCCGCACGGGAGTACGCGAGGATTCCGTCGATCAGCGCGTCCATGCGATGCACGCGTCCCTTGAGCAGAGCCATGTGCTCGCGCGACTCACCCGTAACGCGATCGCCAAGATCTTCTTCGAGCCACTGCGTCAAGTTCGCTATTCCGCGAAGCGGAGCCTTGAGATCGTGCGATGCGACATACGCGAACTGATCCAGCTCCTTGTTCGAGCGCGCGAGCTCGTCGCTGAGTCGTCCGAGCTCCTCGGCTTTCTCTTCGATCGTCCTCCTCGCGAGCACTTGATCCGTCACGTCCACTGCGTGGGTCAGAATCCCGTAGACCGCGCCGCCGATGTCGCGCAGCGGATGGTAGACGAAATTGAAGTATGACACGGGGCTGCGGCCCGACTGGCCTGTCTCGTCCAGGCGAACCGGCATCTCGCGCCCGATGAATGGCTCGCCGGTTCGATAGACGGTGTCCTGGAGCGCGATGAAGCCTTGCTCCTCGATCGAGGGGAAGATGTCGCGTGAGCGCATCCCGACAATGTCGCGACCACCGAGCAGCGCGCGTGCGGCCTCGTTCTGCATCATGACGACGTGCTCGGGACCTTCGGTGACGGTGATTGCTGCCGGAGCCTGCATGAGCACCTCACGCAACCGCGATCGCTCATGCTCGAGCTCCCGCTGCAGTGCGCGCTGCTCCGTTACGTCGCGCACCGTTTGGGCGGCGCCCATGAGCTCTCCAATTGTGGTGAGCAGGGGAACCGCACTCCCCATGACGGCAACCTCGGAGCCGTCCTGCCGGCGGATGCGCCACTCCTCGTTGGTCACGCGCTCGCCGCGCAGGGCGCGCGAGAGCGGGAGCTCCGCTTCGGGTTTGGGAATGCCATCGACGCCGAACAATCGGAACGATTGCTGTTCGTCCCAGAGGGGGATCCCGCTCTGAATCTCGCCGTAGAGTGCCCTCGCGGCCTCATTGAAGAATGCCACATTCCCTGCAGGGTCCGTCGTCACGACGACATCGGCGATCTGGCCGAGGATGGCCGTACGCTCCACCAGCGAGCGCTCGAGGCGCGTGGCCTGCTCGAGTGACGTCTGTTCGTGGACGCCCAGCAGCTGCTCGAGCGCGAGATTCTGGGCGTGCGCGCGCCGCAGCTCCGCTTCGAGATCGGCGACGCTCAGCGTTGCGCCTGCCGTACCGGAATGCGTGTCGCTCACGTGAACACTCGCTCACCGGTGAGTGGCAGCAACGCGACCTTTACGTTGAGCGCCAGCGTCTTGAATAATTCGGCGACTTCGCGTGAGATCGGCGCGCGCGCGAACAGGATTGTCGCGAACAGCTCCCCTGGAACGAGAAGGCCACCAAAACCGAGCACCGAGCGAATGCCGTATGGCACCACGAATTCGGACTGCGCGGGGATGTACGCGCTTCCGACGGCTTCGGGCACGTGGAATACGTTGAACGTGTGCTGCGTGACATCGAGCATCACGTCCGACTCGGGGCGAAGCAGCAGCCCGACATCGATGTTCAGTTGACGCATGAGCTGGCTGATCATGGGCGATCTCGAGATGCTCTCGACACTCGGAAGCGGAAGTGCCTGATGACCGCGAGATTCTCGCCGCGAATTCCACGCGAGCTCATCGCCGGCGGTCGCCAATAGCGTGAGGCACTTCACGTCAGGCTGCTGGTCGATTTCCGGAAGTACTCCCTTCGCGAAATGTTGAAGCTCCGGATCGAGCTGCGAGTAAGGGAGCGTGACGAACGTCCGTACGAGCGCGCAGGCGCGCTCTCCGGTGGACGTTCGCAAGCGATCGTAGAGCAGGCGCACGACGCCGTCGGCTGCCTGTTCCATTGAGCCGGCGGCCTGGCCCTGTTTTCGAAGTGCCACGCCGCAATGCGTCATATCGCGCAGCGAGAACGCGGACAGGTCGTACGTGTCGTTCACCATTGTGCCCGAGACCCCAGGATTCAGGACGGGGCCGAGGTGGCCCTCATTGGGGATTACGCCTCGGCGGCTCAGTGCTCCCTATGCAAGGGTAGAGCCCGCAAGCGGATCGACTCGAAGTAGTGATGGTGCTTCAGCCGCTCAAGATGCCGCCAGCCGATCGAATCGCCGACTCGGACATGCGCGAACGCGCTCGATCGGGAGGGTCACGCGTTCAACGGATGCAACCGCGGGTTTGCACGCGCGGTATCATCACGAGAGTCCGGAATGTCACACCCGTTACGCGGCGCCCACTCCTAGCGTCCTGAGAGATATTTGCGCCACGAGTCCTGCGTTCCTCCGGCAACGACGCGCCAGATCAGCAGGAACATTCCCAGAGAAAGAAGGAAGTGGATCCATCCTGGCCCGTCATATGCAAATGTCACGATCGCCCAGATGACGAGCATCAGCGCAGACAGTGGATATGCAAGCACGTACAGCAGTCGTTGCCAGCCCGGTGTGTTCATCTGAATTGACTCGGTGTTTGCGAACGGGTAAATTTTACAACAGTTCGGGGACGGAGAGACTTAATTTTTGAGCCAACAAGTCTCTCGGGTGGGTTCGATAATCTATACTCACGTCATGCCCCAGTGCGGGGAAGGCGGACAGTGTGGTGAGGACCTCATACATTCGACGGGGCTTCAAAAATCCTCTTCGTTCCTAATTTTTCGAGCCTCGCCCCTCCGGCGAGGCTCGTTTTTTTAGCCCACTGCTTCCCGCGCGAGCGTCTTGCCGCGGACGAGACGCCAGAAAATTCCCGGGGCGGTTGGGCGCCTCCAGATCCAGGAGATGACGAGCAGCACCGCCCACGCGAAGTACAGAATCGTGATCTCGTCGCGCCAGCCCGCTTCGACGAACTGCGCGAGCCAGAGCACGAACAGAATCACGGCATCCCACCAGTGAAAGCGCATGTCCAGCAGCACGAGAACGGCGACGATGCTTTGCGCGATCGTGAGCAGAATCTCGTCGCGCTGCGCGCCATCGAACGGGAGTGCGGACGCGGTGCCCCGCGCAATCGAGAAGACGATCGGGATCATCGCGGCGAGCACGGTCCACTGATTGATGTTGCTCGATACCATGTTCACGAGCGCCATGGGCGCGGTGCGCACGCGGCTCGCCCACTGAAACGCCGAGACCTTCTCGGGAAATTCGCTCAGAAAGGGCGCGACCCACTGCACGAGCACGAACTGGCTCACGCCGATCGTGCCGGCCATTGCGAGCATCGATTCCAGAAATGGGTGCGCGGTGAAGTAAATGAGTGCCGCACCGACCACGAAAAGTCCGCCGACCGCCACGACGCGTTGCCGTCCAGGGCGTGTCGCAGCCCAGCGGGAAATACGCGGCGCCTCGCTCAGGTCTTCCTCCTGGCGCGGAGGCATCCGCCAGAGAATTGCGAGGTACACGCCGTACATCGCAATCAGGATCACTGCGTCGATCACGCTGATGGAACCTTTGTACCAGATCCAGGCGAAGTACGCGAGCGGTGGAACCGTGGTGAGCACCTCTACCGCGTGCTCATCCTCGAGCTGGATCGGCGCGAGCAGCGGGCGCTGGCGTCTGCCGAAGAACGCGGCGACGAAGAAGATCATCGGCCACGCGAGACCAACCAATAGCCTGATCGCACCCGTGAAGTTCGCGATCGCGAGATGCGAGTGGCACCCCGGCGGAGGCACGGCGACGAAGCACTGCGCGCCGTCGCCGCCCGCTTGCCATGCGATCACTGCCTCCACCGCGAACTCCGGAAGCGTCTGCACCCAGGCGAGAATCGCGAGGGCGAGCCCCTGCGAGATGAGAAACTGCGCAGCCTCTGCCGCCCACGCGACCAGGAAGGCGCTGGCGAGCATGCTCGGAAAGGTCCAGAGCGCGGACCACGCGGTTGGCGTTCCGCTGACGATCGAGAGCAGCTTAGCTTTCACGACGCATGCGGGCACGAGGGACGCGGAGGCGCGGGACGCCGCCTCGCCGAATGCGTCAAGGTAGGGGAGCACGGGACACGACTCAAGTTATGCCCGCGCACGTGGTCGCATTCCCGTGCGCCTTCCGAGGAGGATCGTCGCAACACATGGCCGACAAGAAATCCCGTTCGCGCAGCGCGGCATCAACCGAGGGACGTGAAGCGGATGTACCGGCGCGCGGACTTGCAACGCGTAAGCGCGTAGACGCGAGCAAGCTCGAATCTCCGGCGGCGGACTGGGGGCTCGATCTGGATGCCGCGCCCGAGCACAACGCGGAATTCGAACGGGTGATTCATCGCACGCTCGAGCTGATCGGGGAAGATCCTGCGCGCGAGGGTCTCGCGAAGACGCCGCAGCGTGTCGCCAACTCCCTCACCTGGCTCACGCGCGGCTACGACATGGACGTGCGCGACGTCGTCGGTGATGCGGTGTTCAACGAAACGCACAGCAGCATGGTCATGGTTCGCGACATCGAGCTCTACTCGCTGTGCGAGCATCACATGCTGCCGTTCTTCGGGCGCGCACACATCGCCTACATCCCGGACGGCAAGATCGTGGGACTCTCCAAGTTGCCCCGCATCGTGGACATGTTTGCGCGCCGTCTGCAGGTGCAGGAGCGACTCACCGAGCAGATCGCGACGGCGGTGCAGGATGTGCTCGAGCCAAAGGGCGTGGGCGTCGTGATCGAGGCGATGCACCTGTGCATGATGATGCGCGGTGTGCAGAAGCAGAATTCGCAGACGGTCACCTCCGCGGTGCGCGGGATCTTCCGAAATGATGCACGCACGCGGGAGGAGTTTCTCTCGCTCGCGTACGGTCGGAACTCGCTCGCGCGGTGACGAGCGCTCAGGCGCCACGCACCGCGCTCGTCACCGGCGGCTCGCGGGGGATCGGGCTCGCGGTGGCGCGCGCGCTCGTGCGCGAGGGGGTGCGCGTGGCGCTCGTGGCACGTGGCGCGAGTGAGCTCGATTCGCGCGCGCGCGAGCTCGGCGAGGGCACCGTCCCCGTTCCGGCGGACGTCACCAGCGGGAGCGAGGTGGAGCGCGCCGTCGCGCACCTGCGCGAGGCGTTCGGCGATGTGCCCGATCTCCTCATCAACAACGCCGGGATCTTCCAGCCGACGCCGCTGCACGTGCTCACCACCGACGAGTTCGCGCGGATGATGCAGGTGAATCTCGTCGCTCCGTTCATCGTGTTGCGGGCGCTCCTCCCCTCCTGGCGCGAGCAGGGGCGCGGTCACGTCATCACGCTCGGATCGATAGCCGACCGCACGATCTTCCCCGACAACGGCGCCTACTCCGCCTCGAAGTTCGGCATTCGCGCGATGCACGAGGTGCTGCGCGCCGAAACGCGCGGCACTGGCGTACGCACGACGCTCGTGTCTCCCGGCGCGACGGACACACCAATTTGGGACAGCGTCACGCTCCCGGCCGAGAATCGCTTTCCGCCGCGCGACAAGATGCTGAGCGCGGAGGTCGTCGCCGATGCGGTCGTGTGGGCGGCGACGCGGCCGCCCAACGTGAACGTCGACGAGCTGCGCCTTACGGCGTCGTAGGAGCGCGTCGTGTTTCTCGAGCTCGTAGACTCGCTTCGATGCGTGCGCCCGCATGAGGACAGCTGGCTCGTTGCGCGCGCCGACGAGCTGCTCGATCGCCACGTCCTGCGCGGCGTGCTCGGCTGCCCGATCTGCGCGGCGCGTTATCCCGTGCGAAACGGAGTGGTGGACTTCACGGCCAATGCACCCGAAGCATCGATCGCTCCGAATGTGGAGCACGCGCGGCCAGTGCACTCAGCTCTCGCCGATGACTCGGGGCGCCAGTCGCGCGCGTTGCGCGCTGCTGCGCTGCTCGCGCTCACGGAGCCCGGTGGGCTCGTGGTGCTCGCCGGTACGTGGAGCACGAGCGCGGAGGCACTCCTCGCGATCGCGGCGAATGTGCAGCTTCTCGCGGTGAATCCGGTGCCCGGACTTGCGAGCGGCGGTGCGCTGTCGCTGGCGCGCATCGCCGACGTGCTCCCCCTCGCTGCGGGCTCCGCGCGCGGCATTGCGCTCGACGCATCGCACGCCACGCCCTCGCTCCTCGCTGGCGCCGCTCGAGCGCTCGTGCCCGGCGGGCGACTCATCGCGCCTGTCTCTGCGCTCGTGCCCGACACGCTGCGGGAGCTCGCCCGCGATGACGAGGAGTGGGTCGCGGCGGCGTCTCCGCCCTCGAACGTCTCCGCGCCCGTGCCGATCGCGCTTCGCCGCTAGCCCGTCCGCGCCTCTTCGGTCGAGTACGCGGCGTCGATCACCGCGCGGAATTTTCGGTCGACCGTGCGCCGCTTCACCTTGAGCGTCGGCGTCAGCTCGCCGCTGTCGATCGTGAAATCCTGCTCGATCAGCACGACCTTCTTCGGCCGCTCGAAGTGCGCGAACTTCTCGAGCTCGCCCGTCACCTCGCGCTCCATCTTCGCTTTCACCTGCGGATTCGCGAGCAGATCGCGGAAATCCTTGTACGCGATGGTCTTGTACTTTGCCCACCGCTCGAGCTGATCGAAGTTCGGCACCACGAGAATGAGCGGGAACTTGCGCCGGTCGCCGATCATCACGGCCTGCGCGACATACTTGTTCGCCTTGACCGCATTCTCGATTGGCTGCGGCGCAATGTTCTTCCCGCCCGCGGTCACGATGATGTCCTTCTTGCGATCCGTGATCCGCAGCAACCCGTTCTCCAGCGTGCCGATATCGCCGGTGTGGAACCAGCCATCGGGTCGATCGCCTCTGCCGTCGCATCCGGGCGATTGAGATAGCCCTTCATCACGTGCGGGCCGCGCGTGAGGATCTCGCCGTCAGGCGCGATCGTCACCTCGACACCCGGAATCGGCGGCCCCACGGTCCCGATTGTGAGCTTGTCGGGCGTGTTCACCGCGATGACCGGCGACGTTTCCGTCAGCCCATAGCCCTCGAGGATCTTGAGCCCGGCCGCGAAGAAGAAGCGATTGATCTCGATCGAGAGCGGCGCGCCCCCTGACACGAAATAACGCAGCCGTCCGCCCACCGCAGCGCGCAGCTTCGCGAACACGAGCTTGTCCGCGATCCCGTGCTGCATGGCGAGCAGCGCGCCGGGCTTGCGTCCATCCAGCACGACTGTCGTCCACCGATCGCCGACCTTGAGCGCCCACTCGAAGATCGCTCGCTTGGCCCCGCCCGCGCGAGTCGCCGTATCCGTCACGCGCGCGTAAATCTTCTCGTAGATGCGCGGCACGGACACGACGATCGTGGGGCGAACTTCCTGCATGTTCGCGGAGATCGTGTCCATGTTCTCGGCGTACGAGATCGAGACGCCGCAGGCGAACATCAAGTAGTCCACCATCCGCTCGAAGATGTGCGAGAGCGGAAGAAAGCTGAGCGATGAATCCGTCGGTCCCATCGGGAGAAGGTCCATCGTTGCCGACACGTTCGATGCGATGTTGCCGTGCGTCAGCATTGCGCCCTTGGGCTCTCCCGTAGTGCCCGACGTGTAGATGATCGTCGCGATGCAGTCCGGCGCGATCGCGAGCGCCTCCGCGCGCAGGCGACCGGCATCCTCCGGCATCATCGCCGCGGCGCCCTTCGCCTCGAGTGCCGCGAGCGTCATCTCGCCGCTCGTCGCCGCATGCTCATCGAACACGATCACGTGCGCGAGCTTGCGCAGATCTCCGCGTACGCAGCGAAGCTTCTCCGCCTGCTCCTCGGTTGATGCAAAGATCGCGACGGCGTCGGAATCGCGCAGAATGTACGCGATCTGCTCAGGCGGCAGCGTCGGGTAGATCGGCACGTCCGCGATTCCGGACACGAGGCACGCGTAGTCTGCAATTGCCCACTCGGGTCGATTCTCCGAGAGGATGGCGACGCGGTCGTTCGCGGTGACGCCGAGCGCTCGAAGCCCGAACGCCACGTGGCGAACGCGATCGGCGAGCGTGCGATGCGAGATCGGGCGGTATGCGCCGCCGATCTTCGCCTGCAACGCGTTCGGTTGGTCGTGCGCCTCGACTGCTACGACGAAGAGCTCGGAGAGCGTCGCCGGATGATGCGCCATACCGTCCTATTGAATTTGAACGTGCACCTTGAATCGCAACGGGCTTCCGGGCACCGGTGTGTGATCAGGCAGAAACGCGCGCGCCTCGATCACAACGGTGTCCGTCGTAAAATGCGTGAACGGCGTGATCCGAAGATAGCGCGTGGCCGCGCCGCCGACAGAGTTGCCTCCGACGCCGGTCGTGTCGACCATCGAGGGCTTCCTGTTCTCGTCCGACAGCAGCACCTGGTTGGAATCCTGGGCGTTGAGCGCTGTGGGGTAGGCGAAGCGATATTCGATCCGGTAGTGGTTCACCGGACTCGTTCCGGACTGCAGCACGACTGACAGAGCCAGGCTCGTGTCGGTGCGCACCGGCTTGAAAGAAAGTGTGGTATCCAGCGGACTGCCCGGCGTGAACGACGTGGGCGTCTGCACGACGAACAACGTCTCCGGTGGCGTCTGGAGCCCGCTGGCCTGCGCCACGACGCGTGCCGCGCCCGTATCGTTCGCCGTCACGCGCCCCGTCAGCGAGTCGATCGTGACGATGTGCGTCGTGTCGGCATGCATGAAGCGCGCTTGCCCTTCGGGGATCGTGTCGCCCGACGCGTTGAACAGAACCGCGTGCAGCGAATCGACATTGCCCAGCGTGTCGTGCAGCTGGTCGCCCACCAGCATCGATGGGAGCTGCGGTGGCACGAACTCGATGGACAGCGGCGCGTTCGCGCCCGTCTTCGCGTCTCCGCAGGAAATTCCGATCGCACCCGTGAGCGCGAGCACCAACGCACTCACGCCTCGCCTCTTCACGCTTCCCATCATTCGAACCGCTCCGTGAGCACCGTCGCCAAATTCACGAACGCCTGCGACACGGGATCCGCGGGATCTCGCAGCACCACAGGCTGCCCCGCCGCGAACGCCTCCAATGCCGCCGCGCTGCGCGGGATCACGATATCGAACACCATGTCGCGGGGAAGGTTCGCTCGCAGGTATTCGTTCACGCGCTGGCAGCCGAGGCTCGCGGGATCGTACATCGTGAGCACGATGCCGTCGAGCGTCAGCTCCTCGTTCGTAGCGGCGATCTCCTGAATGCCGCGCAGCATCTGCGGTGTGGTCTGGAGCGCGAGCGGCTCGCACTGGAGCGGGATGATCACGTGCTGGCTGAGCTCGAGCACGCGCCGTGGAATCGCGCCGAGCCCCGGCGGCGTGTCGACGATCACGATCTCGCAGCGCTCGCGCGCGAGCGTGATCATGTCACGCAGCAGCGTGCTCGATTCGATGCGGTGGTGAAACTCGACGTGGCTGCTCTCGGTGCTCACGCTCCCCGCGAGAATCACGCGCAGCCAGGGAAGGGCGGTCGGAAGTATCACCTCGCGCAACGGGCGCGCGCCGCTCAGAAAATCGGAGATGCCGTACGGCGCTTCACCGCGCCGCAGTCCGACACCGTAGCGCACCGCGCCTTGCGGATCCGTATCGATGAGCAGCGTCTTCAGACCGCGGCGGGCAAATGCCGCGGCAAGATTCACCGCAGTGGTCGTCTTACCGACCCCGCCCTTCTGGCTGACGATGGCGAGGACATGTCCCACGCGCTATTCCGGCTCGCCGAGTGAGGTCGTGCTCGTTCCCGACCGGAGCTGCTCGAGCGCGGCACGCGCATGCGTCACCCACCGCTCTGCTTCCGAGCTGCGCGGCGCGTGCGCCAGAAACGCCGATAGATGCTCCTCCGCGCCGCTCGCGTCGCCGCGCTTGAGCAAGAGAAACGCGAGGCCGTAGTGTGCCCCGCTCAGCTCCGGGTCGAGATCGAGCGCGCGCCGATAGCATCGCAGCGCGTCCTCGAGTCGCCCCGTCTTCGAGAACGCGATCGCCATGTTCTGGAGGATGCGCGGATCGCTCGGCCTGTCTCGCAAGGCAAGCCGATACGAGGTCAGCGCGGCGTCGTAGTCGCCCTGTCGCTCGAGCGCGAGCGCTTCGCTCAAATAGTCCAGTCGCTGCGGCTTGGGCGCAGCGTGGGCGTTACCGCCGGTGAGCCGGCGCCACCAGGACATGCGTTTGAAAGCCGAGGTCGGGATGGGCGATGCGCAGGCGACAGTTCCCGAGTGTGGGAATTCGTCTGCAAGCGGACAAAAAGTTATCGTCTACGTCACGGGGCAGCAACCACGCTATGATCATCGCACCGTCCGGGGTAGCTTGCGCACAGTGGAAAAAGAGTGCCGCGACCATCTTTCGGGAGAGCAATGCCACGACGCCAGGTGAACGATCGCTCGCGCGGCGTGCTCGAGGTGGACTGGCCGTTGTTCGGTGAAATGTCGCGCGCGCTCGCACTCAAGGTGGCGCGCGGCTACGATCCCGAGCTCGTGGTCGGCATCGCGACGGCTGGTGTCGTTCCAGGCGCGGTCATCGCTGCGATTCTCGACAAGCCGTTTCACTCGATCATCGTGAGCCGCCGCTATCAGTCCGAAGAGGTGCGGCAGACGCCGAGCATTTTCGGGAGCGTGCCCACCGATGTGCGCAATCGGCGCGTGCTCCTCGTGGACGAGACGTGCGATACCGGATCGACGCTGCGTCTCGCAGTTGCCGCCATCGTGAACGCCGGCGCGGCGGATGTGCGCACGGCGGTGGGCTTTCGTACGGGCCCTTACCAGCCGGATTTCGCGGGGCTCGAGACCGAGAGCACGATCGTGCTCCCGTGGGACCACGAGGTCAATCTCGGCAATCAGAGCTGAGGCTGGTGAGAGGCGCGAGCGCGCCCCTCACACGCTGCGGAGCGCCTCCGAGGGATCCACCAATGCCGCGCGCCGAGCGGGGATCCAGCTCGCCAGGCCAGCCATCGCGAGCAGCCCGACGCACGTGGCCGTCAGCGTCAGCGGATCTGTCGGGCTGACGTCGTAGAGCAGGCCTCGCAGCAGCCGCGTCGCCGCGAGCGCGAAGCCCGTGCCGATCGCGATCCCCGCCAGCGCGAGTCCGAGCGCCTGGCGGGACACCATCCAACTGACCTCAGCCGGTCGTGCGCCCAACACGATGCGCACGCCGATCTCGCGCTGCCGCAAGCTCACGCCGTACGCGAGCACACCATATAGTCCGACGGCACCGAGGATCAGCGCGAGCGTGCTGGCGATGACGAGCAGCAGCATCGTTACGCGAGCGCGCGAGGTCGCAGCAGAGACGACGCTCGCCAGCGTGCGCTGGTCGTACGTAGGGAGCGAAGGATCGAGTCCGTGCACGATGTTTCGAATGGGGAGCGATACGTCCTGCTGCCCCTCGGTGCGCACGAGCAGCGCGACGAACCTCGGTGTGTTCACCGAGCTGGTGTCCGACTGCAGCAGGGGCACATAGATCGCGTCCTCGGCGGGCTTACTCAGCGCCTCGAGATGGACGTTGCCTACGACGCCGACCACCGTGAACCATGGACCCGTGAGCGCGGGGCGAATGTTCTTGCCGAGTGCGCTCGCGCCGTGCCAATAGCGCTCCGCGAATGCCTTGCTGACGATGACGTCCTGCGTTGCGCGGCCGCCGTACGGCGATTCGAACGTCCGGCCTTCGAGTAGCGGAATCCGGAGTGTCCTGAAGAACTCAGGGTCCACGGTGGCGACGAAGTGATCGGCGGGAATCGCACCCGGCGGAAGCGGGTGGTCCTCCACCTGGACCACCACGTCGTTGTGATCGCTGGACAGTGGCACCCAATCGACGATGCTCATCTGCCGCACGCCCGGAAGCGCCTTCACCTCGTCGAGCAGCTTCGAATAGAAGCGCACGCGAGAGGCGCCGTCGGGATACGTCTTCGCGGATAGTGCGAGGCGGGTAAGGGTCACGTGTTCGTCGTCGAACCCGGGCTGGACGTTCCGGAGTCGGGTAAAGCTGCGCCCGAGCAATCCCGAGCCCGCTATCAGCACCAGCGCGAGCGCCACCTGCGCCACGACCAGCACACTCCTCGTCCGCTGGCGATCGGCGCCGCTCGTCGAGCCGCGCCCGGACTCGCGGAGCACGATTGCGATCGGCACACGACGCGCGCGCAGGAGCGGAATCAGGCTCACCAACACCGTGCACAGCGCGCACACCACCACTGCGAACACGAGCACCGTGCCGTCGACTGACACCTGCTCGAGTCGCGGCACGTTCAGCTTGTCCGCCCAGCCCGACGCCCACGTGACACCAATGACTGCGAAGAGCACGCCGATCACGCCTCCAGCCGCAGCGAGCACTATCGACTCACTCAGACATTGCGCGATGATTCCTGCCGTCCCCGAGCCCAGCGCGCCACGTACCGCGAGCTCGAGCTGTCGCGCCTCGCCGCGAACCAGAAACAGGTTTGCCACATTGGCGCACGCGATCAGGAGCACGAGCGCGACGCTCCCGAGCAGAATCCAGAGGAGCGGCCGAACGTCGCCGACGATGGACTCCTTGAGCGGCGTGATCACCGGGCGCACGTGTGCCTGTTCCCACATCGCTTTCGGAATGCCATTCGGATATTCGTCGAGCAGGCCGGTCAACACACGCGCGAGATCGGCTTGCGCGCTCGCCAGTGTCGCGTCATTTCGCAGACGTCCCATGCCGCGGTAGTTGAAGCTTCCGGCGCTAGCGGTTTGCGGATCGAGCGGCAGCGGGAACCAGAGCTCCGGCGACGATCGCGGGAAAACGAAATCCTTCGGCATCACGCCCACGATCTCACGTGGAGATGCCGTCCGCCACGATGCGCTTGCCCACCGCCGAGCGAGCGCCGCTGAAATGACGCTGCCAGAACTTGTAGGAGAGCAGCACCACGGGCGCAGCGCCGCTCCGATCCTCGCCGGTGTGGAATTCGCGTCCGACGAGTGGTGGAATGCCCAGCACCTGAAAGGTGTTCGACGTCACCTCCGTGGCGCTCACACGCTCCGCGGCGCCCGCCTCGCCATCCACCAGCTCCAGGTTGACGTCCCGATCACTCCACGCGGCGACGCCGGTGAAGGCGCTCGCGTGTGCCTGGTAGGACAGGATGTTGGCATCGGACATGTCGGCGTTCGTCACACCGGAGACCTGAAGCGTGTGCGTCAGAGCGACCAGCCGTTCGGGATTGGCGTACGGCAGTGGCTTGAGCAGCACACCATTGACGACGCTGAACACCGCGGTCGTTGCACCGACGCCGAGCGCGAGCACGAACACGGTGGTGGCGGTGAAGCTTGGCACGCGCAGAAGCCGACGCGCTGCTTGCCGCATCTCTCTGAGGTTGAGCACGCGCTGGGATCCGGACATGACGGGCTCCTCTCGATCCGGGAAGGGACGACCGCGAAGCGCCGACCAACTCGCCGACACGCGCTCGGCGAGTGCCTGCGTGAGCACGTCGTACACGACGATGAATGCGAAGACAATGCGTGGAACTCGGCGCCGTTCTGCATCGCGGCGCTGATCGCGAAACGCCTCGATGAGATCGCGGTCGAACGCATGGCGGAACCGCGGCGGATAGAGGTGCAGCAGCGCGCGATAGAACCGCTCGCCCGCATTGAGGGGCGGAACGCGATAGTCGGCCATTAGGCGAGCGCGGGTCCTGCGCGGAGCGCGGCGCGGGCGGCGGCCGCGAGTGTCGCCATGCGATCCGCTTCGGTGGCCATCGCGCGCCGCCCCGCTGGAGTCACGCGATAGTAGCGCCGGCGCTCGTCGTCCGCATCGGCGGCGGGCCGGCGCTGCGATTCGACGACGAGCCCATCGTCGAGCATGCGCCGCAGCAGCCGATAGAGCGCGCCCGCCTGGAGCTCGACACTCCCACCGGAGCGCTCGCGCGCCTCACGCATGATCGCGTACCCGTGCCGCTCACCGTGCAACAACACGAGCAGGATATAGAACGCGTCCTGCCGGTCGCGGAGGATGTCGCTAGAGGAATTGTGCTCTGGCATGAGCCGGGAGAAGTATAAACGAACTGTTTATAGACTCTCGGTATATACAAGCCATGGGGATTCGCGTCAAGCAGGGGACGGCGAACTGCCAGGCCTCACACGAATGACACGAATCGAAAGCAATCGAATCCGGCGACGACAGCGGGCGTACCCGCGTGCCATTCAATAAAAAAATGAACGAATCTGACCGGCCGAGACGTGGGATCGCCTTCGACGGGTTCGATTCGTTCAGATTCGTGTCATTCGTGTGAAGCCGTTGTTCGCGCCCTACGCCACCGCCGCGACCGCGTCCGTGTAGCTCCGGCCTTTTTCCATTTCGTCGTACACGAAGCGCATCACTTCGGCGTTGCCGAGGAGGAAGCGGCAGCGGTCGTGGCCGGCGGAGCGGCATTCGACTTCGAGGACCGCGAGCGGGACGTCTGAGAGGCGGCCGAAGAAGTCCGCGAACATTCCCGTCGTGATGTGGCATCCCGGCTGATCGAGCTTTGCGCCCGGATCGGACTCGCCCCAGTCTGCGGAGTCGACCGTGGCCAGTGCCTCGCCCATCGAGCCGACCGTGATCGATCCCCAACCCGCCTCGCGGAAATACGTCGACGCCTTGCGCTGGAACTCGCCCACCTCGAGGTCCTCGGGCGCCGCCTTGCCCTGTTTGCGAAGCCATTCGCGGAAGGACTGGTAGACGGCCTCGCCGCCCGCGTATCCGGCTTCCTGCAGCGCGCCAGCGGCTGCGGGGCCCGCATCGCGGAAGAGGATCATGCGCAGCGCCGCGAGCGTCGAGCGGCTCATCGCGACCATCTTGTGATCTGCCAGATCAATGGAGTGAATCATGTCGGTATCTACGTGTCTCCCTCAATTCGTCGCAAGAGTCCCGCTTCATCGATGACCTCGATGCCGAGCGTTCTTGCCTTCTCGAGCTTGCTCCCCGCTGCTTCGCCGGCGACGACGAAGGTGGTCGACTTCGAGACCGAGCTCGTGACGTTCCCGCCGTGCGCCTGTACCAGCTCCGTCGCTGCGACCCTCGACAGCGTCGGGAGCGTACCGGTGATGACGACCGTAGCGCCCGCGAGGGAACGCCCGACCGCCTTCGCCTTTGGCTCCGTAAGTGTAAGCCCCGCCTTGCGTAGGCGCTCCATGAGTCTCCGAGTGTTGGGCTCGGAGAAGTACTCGGCGACCGATTTTGCGATGATCCCGCCGATCCCGCGCACGCGACTCCACCTCGTCCTCGGTGGCCTCCATGAGCGCGTCCAGCGTCCCGAAGTGGCGCGCGAGCAGCTGCGCCGCTCCCTCGCCGACGTGGCGGATGCCAAGGCCGAAGAGGAGCCTCGAGAGCGGCTGCTTCTTCGACGCCTCGATCGCCGCGACGAGCTGCTCGGCGCTCTTCTCCGCGAACCGCTCGAGCGCGACGAGCTGCTCGACGGTGAGCGAGTAGAGGTCGGCGACGTCGTGCACAGCCCCGCGTCGATCAGTTGCTCGATCCGCGCGTACTGACAGCCCGCGAATGTCCATCGCTCCGCGCGAGGCGAAGTGCACGAGCCCCTCGAGCTGGCGGCCCGGGACATGCGACGTTCGGGCAGTAGACCGCTACCTCGTCCTCGTCGCTCGAGCACGGGCGTGTCCGCAGCTCGGGCACTGCGTCGGGCATGTCGCCGGGCGCGGCGCGCTTCCGGCGTCGCCGCTCGGGGACCGGACCGATGATCTGCGGAATCACGTCGCCCGCGCGCTTCACCTGCACGACGTCGCCGACGCGCAGATCCTTCTCGCGGATGAGGTCGAAGTTGTGCAGCGTCGCGAGCTTGACCGTCGTCCCGCCGATCTCCACCGGCTCGAGCACCGCGAACGGATTGAGCGCGCCCGTGCGCCCGACGTTCACCTCGATCGCGAGGAGCTTCGTCTCGCGATGTCCGGCGCGAACTTGCGCGCGATCGCCCACCGCGGCTCGCGGCCGCCGACGATCGCCGAGCTCGTCCTGCAGGCGCAGCGAGTCGACCTTCACGACGCCGCCGTCGATCGCGAAGTCGAGCTGCGCGCGCAGCGCGTGCTCGACCTCGTGCACGAAGCGTGCGACATCGTCGAGCGTCGCGCAGTGCCTGCGGTGCGGCTCCACCGGGAATACCCCAGCGCGTCGAGCGTGTCGAGCAGCTCGCACTGCGTGGCGAAGGGAAGTGCCACGTCCGGCGGGAGCGGCGACGGCGTAGCCGAAGAAGCGGAGCGGACGCTTCGCCGTGATCGCGGGATCGAGCTGGCGCAGCGATCCCGCCGCGGAGTTGCGCGGATTCGCGAACACCGGCTCGCCGGCCTTCGCGCGCTCCTCGTTCATCCGCTCGAACGCGTCGAACGGCAGGTAGCATTCGCCGCGAATCTCCACGGCGCGCGGCGGCTTCGTCGCCGCGCAGCCGCAGCGGGATGTCGCGCAGGGTGCGCAGGTTCGCCGTGACGATCCTCGCCGATCGACGCCGTTGCCGCGCGTCGTGCCCGGTCACGAGCACGCCGTTCTCGTACGTGAGGCTGACCGCCGTGCCATCGATCTTGAGCTCCGCAGATGTAGCCGCCATCGCGCATCGTCGTCGCCGACCAGTCGCGCGATGCGGTCTTCCCACTCGCGAGCTCGTCATCGTCGAACGCGTTCCCGAGCGAGATCATCGGCACGAGGTGCGTGTGCTTGGCGAGCTGCCCCTGCGGCTCGGCGCCTACGCGCTGCGTCGGCGAGTCGAGCGTGCGGAGCGCCGGCGTGCTGCGCCTCGAGCTCCTGCAGCTCGCGGAACATGCGATCGTACTGCAGTCCGAGATCTCGGGCCGATCGAGCACATAGTACTCGTACGACGCACGCTCGAGCGCGCGCCGCAGCTCGTCCGCACGCGCTGCGAGAGTCTTGAGGCTGTCGGACATGCGTGAAATCTGTTGCCGAACTCGGGTAGCGGGGAGGGTAGCTGTGAGCTGAATTCATAGGGACAAGTGAACCGCGAACTACGTTCACGAATAACACGAATAAAGACGAATCGAACCATGGACGGGAGAGATACTCTCGACCCGTAAGATTCGATTCGTCTTTTCTTGGTTTGATTCGTGAACGTCGTTGGCCATTCGCTCCCGCTTCCCCTACCCCTTCGCCTCCTCGCCGATCACTTGCATCGCCACCGTCACCAGCCGCTCGAGCTCCTCGTCGGCGTGTGACGGGAGGAGCGTCTCGGCCCACATGTGGTCCTCGGCGTTGGTGTAGCGGTCGAGGAGGCGGCGGACGAACGCGACGAGCGTGATGCGCTGTAGCTCGCTGCGGCGCTTCTCCTGTTCCTGCGACTTCTGTCCCGAGAGCAGGGTCTCGAAGCGGTGCGCGTTGCGGAGTGCGTTCGCGGTGAGGGAGGCGATCACCTGGCAGAAGCGGACGTCGCGGTCCGCGAACGGCTCGGCTTCGCGCTCCGTGCGCAGGAAGATCGCGCCGATCACCGTGCCGTGCCAACGGATCGGCACGACGACGATCGAGCGCACATTGCGCAGCGCGGCGACGAGCTGCACCCCCTGATAGCATCGGGTCGTTGCTGGCGTCGGGGATGAACACCGTCTCGCCGCTCTCGAACGCGCGCTTGAGCTCCGGATAGCGATTGAGATCGACGATGAGATTCCGGATCGTCGGATCCTCGTACTCGCGACCAGGCGAACGCTCTGCGCATCGCCGGCGAGGATAGATCGCGCAGCGATCGAGGCCGAAGGTCTCGCCCAGCTTGCGGGCGATCGTGCTGCAGAATGTCGGTGAAGTGCAGCGAGGCGGAGATTTCCTGGAGGATGTCGACGATGGCGACGAGGTGGTCGCGCTCCCGCTGGAGCTCCGCGACGCGCGCGCGGAGCACGCTCGATCTCGTCAGCCTGGGGTGCGCTGCTCCTCCGGTTCGAAGCGGCTCCGTGCGCATGCTGATCATCGACGTCCTTCACATGTGCGCGTTGAATTCGTCGCTGTCGAACCGAACGACCTGATTTCGTCCGGTCTCCTTGGCGACGTACAGCGCATCGTCAGCGGCCCTCACCAGCTGCTCGCAGGCTGTGAATCTTCGGGTGCGGCAATGCGGCGACGCCCGAAGCTGGCCGTGCGCTGCAGCACGCCACCCTCGAATGTCGAATGTATGCGCCTCGACCTCTTTACGCACGCGCTTCGGCGAAGGTCACCGCCGCGTCGAGCACCGTGCCCGGGAGAAGCAGCATGAACTCCTCGCCGCCGTACCGTCCGACCCGGTCGATCTCGCGCGCTTCGCTCCTGGAGCATGCTGCGCGAACTGCTTCAGCACCACGTCGCCCAGCCTGATGCCCGTACGTGTCGTTCACGCTCTTGAAGTGATCGATGTCGCACATCACGACGGAGAGACGGCTCGTTCAGCCGCTGGCCGAGTGCTCGAACATCTCGTCGATGCCGCTCGTCGAGATGACGACGGTTGTCGAGCACCCGTGAGCGCGTCCGTCTGCGACATGTGACGCAGCCGCTCGTTGGCCTCGAGAGCTGGCGCTCGCGCTCCTCGAGCGCTCCTGGAGGCGCTTGATGCGCAGCATCGATCGCGCGCGCCTTGAGCTCGGCGAAGTCGATCGGCTTCGTGATGTAGTCGTCGGCGCCCGCCTCCAGCCCCTCGACCTTGTTCTCGGTCGAGTCGAGCGCCGTCTGCATGATGATCGGGATGAACGGCAGCGACTTGTTCGCCTTGATGCGTCGCGCCACTTCGATGCCGTCCATCTCGCGGCATCATGACGTCGAGCAGGATCAGATCGGGCGGGTGACGCTGCGACCAGCTCGAGCGCCTTCTCACCGTCCTGCCGCCTCGGCGTGCGATGTAGCCGCAGCGCTTCCAG
Organism: uncultured Gemmatimonadaceae bacterium; assembly: GCA_963792685.1. Taxonomy (GTDB): domain Bacteria; phylum Gemmatimonadota; class Gemmatimonadetes; order Gemmatimonadales; family Gemmatimonadaceae; genus FEN-1250. The sequence continues at coordinate 2,054,722 of CAWBWW010000001.1, forward strand.
CCGAGCCTGGAGCACCTCGATGTTGTCGGGGTGATCGTCGACGATCAGGACGGAGTCGGCTTTTCCGGCTCATCGCGCCATTCGGGCCGTTTACCGAGGAACCGCTGCACCTCGGCTGACGACCGCTCGCGGCTCGCACGGCTTGGCGAGATAGCCGTCGCATCCGACTTCCATTGCCTTCTCGCGGTCGGAGGCGAGGGCGTGCGCGGTGAGCGCGATGATCGGGATGTCGCGCGTTGCCGGGTCGTGCTTGAGCACCTGCGTGGCCTCCCATCCGTCGATGACGGGGATGGAGATGTCCATCAGGATGAGATCGGGCTGCTCGGCGCGCGCCTTGGCGATCCCTTCTTCGCCATTCAGCGCCTCGCATGACCACATAGCCAAAGTGCTGCAGGATCGTCGAATAGACGATGCGATTGTCTTCGTTGTCTTCGACCAGCAGGACGGTCTTACCACCGATGCTCATTCGTCTTCCTCACCCCAAAGGGGTCCCAGGCCGCGGCCGGGAGAGGGGAAACCGGATAGGATGTGTTGTTCGGCGTTTTCGAGGCCCGAAGCGTGCACACGTCGACTGTACCCGGATGCTAAGCAAGAGCCATCACTTTGCGCACGGGTATGCCGAAAGGTAGAGGTGTGGTCCGCAAGATTCTTACCATTGGTGGGGCGACGCTAAGCCCCGGAACAGGAGCATGATATGGCACGCACATCCGAGTTTTCGAGCATTCGACCATCCGCGGGAGGATCGCGGCCGCGAAAGTCCGACCTGGACGCGAGCGACGCACTCGATTCGTCAGGCTCGTCCAAGGTGCGCGGCAAGAGCTACTCGGAAGACTCGCAGTGGCGGAACGCCGCCATCTTCGGAGCCGGAGTGGCACTCGGCGCCCTGATCGGCGCGGGCACGGCGCTGCTGTACGCGCCGCAGAGCGGTGAGGAGACGCGCGAGCTGCTGAGCGAGCGCGCCCAGCGCTTTGGCGGGCGGATAGGCGAGCGCTTCGACGACGCGAGAGGCGATCTGGGCTGGTACGTGCGCCGGGGCCGCCGCAAGCTGAATCGCGGGGCAACCCGTGGGCGCTGGGTCAGCCAGGATCTGGCCGACCGCATTCGGAAGGGCTGGTAGGCCGCACTCGACCAACGAGGACCCACGCGTGCCGTTCACGCGTGGGTAGGGCGGCTGCGACGACTATTTCAGCTTCGCGAGCTCGTCCTGCGCTTCCCTTTTGTAATGCGCGTCGTTGAAGTCGGTGATCGGTCCATCGATCACCGCCTGGAATTGCGTGCGCGCCTTCTCCTTGTCCCCCGGCTTGTTGCGGTCGCGGTAGACCTCGGCCAGGTCGAGATGGTGCGTGATGCGGTTGGGGTCCAGCTGCACCGCGCGCTCCATGTAGCGCACCGCCTCTGCCCAGCTCGCGGTGCCGAACACGTCGCCGCCAAGGAAGTTCTTGGCCATGAAGCGGGAGAATCCGCTCAGGCGCATGATCTCGGCGTTCCAGCGTCCCATCACGTGATTCGCGCCCGCATGCACGGAGTCGAGTCGCAGGCACTCGAGGGCTGCCGCGCGCACATCCTTCGCGTAGCGCACGCGCTCCTTCTTACCGACGGACAGCGCGACACGTCCCACCGCACGAGCAACGGAGAAGTACGCTTCGGGATCGCTGGGCTTCATCGCCACAGCCTTCGTCGCGAGATCCTTCGCTTCGGCGTAGTAGTCCTTCTGCTTGTCCTTGTCAGGCTCGAACTCGCCGAGGTCTACCAGGGTGCGCGAGGCTTTCCAGTACGCCTCCTCGGCGGCGGAATCGGCAGCCATTGCCGCCTTGTACTCGGCAAGCGCGCCAGTTGCGTTCAGCGCGACGAAATCCTTGTCGCCTGCGGCGATGTGCTCCGCCGCCGATTGGCCTGATGCAACCGTCGCGAAGAGGGAAGCCGCGACGGTGACTGCGAAAGTGCGAATGCGCATGGACAATCCGACTTGGGGTCGTCCCCAACTTACGGGACGTGGATGAAGCGATATCGCATCAACGCAGCCGGATGCGACTTCGCTGGCAGAAGCTAGAGATACCCCACTACGCGGTCAATGCTCGTGATCTTCGCGCGAGTGCCGCGCTGCCTGGGGTGGAACGAAGCATTTCCGAGGTGAAGGGCGCCGTTGAAGGACGCTTCAATCGCCCGGCATTGTATGCAGCGGCGGCGTAGCCGGGCGGCAGCTGGCGGAGTAACGTTGGCGCATGCTCGCCCTGCGATTGATCGAGCGCAAACGCGATGGTGGACGCATCGAGCCGGGCGAGTGGCGCGCGCTCGTCGGCGCGTATGCTCGCGGGGCACGTACCCGACTACCAGATGGCGGCGTTTCTCATGGCCGCGTATCTGCGCGGCCTCGATCGTGACGAGACCACCGCGCTCACGGAGACGATGCTGCGGAGCGGCGGCTCGCTCGATCTGGGGAGCATCTCGTCGCCTCGCATCGACAAACACTCGACGGGCGGCGTGGGCGATAAGGTGTCGCTGGTGCTCGCGCCGCTCGTGGCCGCTGTGGGCATCGCGGTGCCGATGATCGTCGGGGCGCGGGCTCGGACACACTGGCGGCACGCTCGACAAGCTCGACGCGATTCCTGGATTCCGCAGCGACCTCACGCTCGAGCAGGCGCGCGCGCAGCTCGGGCGCATCGGCTGCGCCATGCTGGGACAGACGCAGCGACATCGCTCCGGCGGATCGCAAGCTCTACGCACTGCGCGACGCCACCGCGACGGTCGAGTCGATCCCGTTGATCGCGGCGAGCATCATGAGCAAGAAGCTCGCGGAAGGACTCACGGGGCTCGTGCTCGACGTGAAGCGCGGCAGCGGCGCGTTTCTCACTTCGCTCGAGCGCGCGCTGGAGCTCACGCAGCTGATGATTGCGCTCGGTGCGGCACACGACTGCCCCGTGGTGGCGCTCGTGACCGCGATGGATCGTCCACTGGGCCGCGCATGCGGAAACGCGCTGGAGACGGAGGAGGCGATCCATGCGCTGCACGGCGAGGGTCCGCCGGACTTGATGGAGGTGACCTACGCGCTCGCGACGGAGATGATGATGCTGGGCGCGATGGTGCCCGATCGAGCCACGGCTCGCGACCGGCTGGAGACAGCGATCGCGAGCGGTAAGGCGGCGGAGAAGTTCAAGGAGATCATTGAGGCGCAGGGAGGAAATCCCGCGGTAGTCGACGATCCGGCACTGATGCCGCAGGCGGAGGCGATCGAGCTCTTTCGCGCGCCGCGACGCGGATTCGTCGCGCAGGTGGAGCCGCGTGCAGTGGGACGCGGGATCATCGCGCTGGGCGGCGGACGCACAAAGATGGAAGACTCGATCGATCCGGGCGTGGGCTTCGTGATCACGGTGAAGCCGGGCGACTGGGTGGAGCCGAACGAGCCGATCGCGAGCGTGTTCGCGAAGGATGAAGCGGGGCTGCGCGCGGGCGAGGCGGCACTGAGGGATGCGATCCGCATCGTGGATGAGACGGAGCCGCCGCTGCCGCTGATCTCGCACCGCGTCACCGTGGGGGGCGTGGAGGTGTACGCGGGTGGTGGTGTGTAGATCATGCCTTTCATCATGACGTCTCTGTGGGAAGTCTCAGACAAGGAGCCGATTCACGGCCTGAGGCTCAGCTCCCATGATTAATGCGAGAGCCGTACGGCGCGAGCACCAAAACCGATTCATACGCAGCGGTGCACTCCTGCTCGCAGGCATCCTCATGATCGCATTTGCGACCATACAGCTTCAGGTCAATGGTGTGCGCGGACTGGCCCAGGGAAAATTCCTCGGCGTTCTCCTGCTCGTCGGATTTTTCACATATCGAACGGGCCGCTGGCTGGCGCTCGGACTGTTCGCGCTGACGCGGGCGATCGGACAACGACGGGGACCGAAAACCTAAGTGCCTTAAGCGTCGGCGTGTGGGACAATCGATGCGCCCACTCTCACCACATTGACCGATTGTACTGCACGCACGACCAGCGCTTCTCCACTCTCGAATACTTGCACTCGTTCCCCACGCGATACCGGAAGCGCAGCAGGTAGCCAGTGCTGTCGCGCAAGTAGTCGAGTGAGTTGAGCGAATCGTGAGGGACCGCGGCCAACGACGTGTCTGGGAGATATCGCGGCAGGAGCTCCTGCAACGACAGAGGAAAACCATGATGCTCAGTCTGAAACCGTTCGAGAGCGGCAATGACTGGAGCGGAACGCTCGAACCATGCTTGTGCGGTGTACCCTTCGCCCGCCGGAGGATTGCCGCAGCGAGTCACGGCGAGCAGTGTGATAAAGAGAACCGATCCCAAAAGGCATCCGCCGCAACTTCGGACGGTGAGATGCGCCGCTTCTCCGGGTGAGAGTCGTCGCCTATCGTACCGCGCCGCGAGCGTGGGAAGCACGAAGGGTAACGCGATTGCGACGAAAAAGATGACGAGCCCAAATCGGTCGACGAACAGCCAGTAGAAGTGCGTCGCTCCAGTGCTCACCGTTTCTCCCGGCAATAAAAAAGCGGCGCCACCAATTCGGTCGCGCCGCTTCTTTCATACTGCCGTGCCGATCAAATATCCAGATTGCGCACGAACTTCGCGTTCTTCTCGATGAAGTCCCGGCGCGGCTCGACTTCGTCGCCCATGAGCATCTGGAAAATGCGATCCGCCTCCACCGCATCCTCGACGTCCACCTTGAGAAGCGTGCGCACTTCCGGGTCCATCGTCGTCTTCCACAGCTGCTCGGGATTCATCTCGCCGAGTCCCTTGTAGCGCTGGATGTTGATGCTCTTCGACTCGTTGCCGCCCAGGCGATCGATGAAGACGAGACGCTCCTCTTCATCGTACGCGTAGAACTCTTCCTTCCCCTTGGCCACGCGATAGAGGGGCGGCTGCGCGATGTAGATGAAGCCCGCCTCGATCAGCTCCGGCATCTGGCGATAGAAGAACGTGAGGAGCAGCGTGCGGATGTGCGCGCCGTCGACGTCGGCGTCCGTCATGATGATGATCTTGTGGTAGCGCGCGTTCTCGATCGAGAAATCGTCCTTGATCCCCGAGCCGATCGCGGTGATGATCGTCCGGATTTCCTCGTTGGACAGCACCTTGTCGATGCGCGCCTTCTCGACGTTGATGATCTTGCCGCGCAGCGGGAGGATCGCCTGGAACTGGCGGTTGCGTCCCTGCTTGGCGGAGCCACCGGCGGAGTCGCCCTCGACGAGATAGATCTCGCAGAGCACGGGATCGCTCAGTGAGCAGTCGGCGAGCTTGCCGGGCAGATTGCCGACGTCGAGCGCCGACTTCTTGCGCGTGAGATCGCGCGCCTTGCGCGCCGCCTCTCGCGCGCGCGCGGCGGACACCGCCTTCTCGACGATGATGTTCGCCGACTTCGGATGCTCATCGAGATACGAAGCGAGGAACTCGTTGATCACCGTCTTGACCGCGCCCTCGACTTCCGAGTTGCCGAGCTTCGTCTTCGTCTGCCCTTCGAACTGCGGCTCGTGCACCTTGATCGAGAGCACCGCCGTCAGCCCCTCGCGCACGTCGTCGCCGGTGAGCGTGAAGTTGTCCTTCTTGAGCCAGTTCCCCTTGGTCGCGTACACGTTGATCACACGCGTGAGCGCCGACTTGAAGCCGGTGAGGTGCGTGCCGCCCTCGTGCGTGTTGATGTTGTTGACGAACGAGAAGACGTTCTCGCTGTAGCCGTCGTTGTACTGCATCGCGATCTCGATCGCGATGTCGTCGCGCGTGGTCTCGATGTACACGACTTCGTTGTGCAGCGACTTTCGACTCGCATTGAGGTAGCCGACGAACTCCTTGAGGCCGCCCTTCGCGAGGAAGATCTCGGTCTTCTTCGAGTCTTCGCGCTCGTCGGTGAGCGTGATCGTCACGCCCTTGTTGAGGAACGAGAGCTCGCGGAGCCGCGACGCGAGCGTGTCGTACTGGTAGACGAGCTCCGTGAAGATCGTGTGATCCGGCTTGAACCAGACCGTGGTGCCCGTCTCCGCCTTTGGCAGCTTGCGCAGCGACCTTGAGCTTGGTCGTGGTGCCGCCGCGCGCGAAGTCCATGTAGTACTCCTGCCCGTCGCGCCGCACCCACACCTTGAGCTGCTCGGACAGCGCATTCACGACGGACACGCCGACGCCGTGCAGTCCGCCGGACACCTTGTAGCTGTTCTTGTCGAACTTGCCGCCGGCGTGCAGCACCGTCAGCGCGAGCTCGACACCCGGGATCTTCTCCACCGGATGGATGTCGACGGGAATGCCGCGTCCGTCGTCGACGACCGTGATCGAGTTGTCGGCGTGGATCGTGACCTCGACGTGCGTCGCATATCCCGCGAGCGCTTCGTCGATCGAGTTGTCGACGACCTCGTAAACGAGATGATGCAGCCCGCGCTCGGACGTCGAGCCGATGTACATGCCCGGGCGTTTGCGAACCGCCTCGAGCCCCTTGAGCACCTGAATTTGGCCGGCATCGTACTGCGCCGGCTGTGTCGTAGTCTTTGCCATGTGCACCTGTAAACGTGGTGATGTAGCGGCCCCGAAGAAACACCGATTCAGCGCCCGCGCTGCAACCCTCTTTAATTTACGCCGAATTGCTTGAAAATCAAGCAGTTAGCCCATCGGCCGCCAATGTATCTTGGCAACCTTTCCCGTCGCTCCGCTCCAGCGTTGATCGCAACAGCAACTGTGGCTCCATCAGCGACAGCTCGCTCATCCATGAGCTCGTCTTGACGGCCACGAACAGCGTCCCGTCGCGCGTGATCATGATCGGCTCCGTCACCGCCGAAATCTGGGCGCCCACGAGTGCCGGCCACTCGGGAACCACCCGCGCCTGATCGACACGATTTCCCTCCTTCGACGTCGACATGAAGCTCGCGAGCACGTCCGACATCTTCTCGGGCTTCTTCGACGAGCGCTTCACGCCGCGCCCCGTGTGAGCACGCCTGCCTCCACCTGCCAGCGCTCGAGCCGCGTGAACTCCTCCGGGATGTCCGCATCGCGCGGCACCGCGAGAATCGTCTGCCCCCGCTCCTCGTGCGACAAGAGCTCGAGAATCCGCGACGCGCGGCGTGCATCGAGCTCCGCGAAGGGATCGTCGAGCAGCACAAGCGGCTCCGCGCGCGTTGCCTCGCGCAGCGTCGCCGCCTCCAGCAGCCGCAGCGCGATCGCCGCCGTGCGCTGCTGCCCGGCCGAGCCGTACGTGCGCAGCTCGCGGCCATCGAGCGAAAGGTCAAGATCGTCGCGATGTGGGCCGGCGTGCGTGATCCCGCGCTTCACGTCGAGCGGACGCTTCTTTTCCAGCGCCGCGAGCAGCGCCTGCTCGGCATCCTCGCGCGTCGCGTCCAGTGAGCTCGCGTAGCGCATCGTAGCAGCACCACGCTCGCCGATCGCCTCACAGCGGCTCGCGTACTGCGACCGCGTATCGCTTCGCCCACTCCTGTCGTGCGGCGAAGATCACCGCGCCGTTCTCCGCGAGCGCCGGCTCCCACACCGCCGCACACGCTTCACGCGCCGCGTGATTGAGACGGATCTCGCGCATCGCCGCGTTGCGCCGCGACAGCGCGCCACGATAGCGCTGCAGCGCGAGCAGATACGGGCGCGAGCTGAGCGCGAGCATCACGTCGAGAAATCTGCGCCGCTCCACGGGGGCTCCAGCCACGAGCACCGCGTCGCTCGGCGAGAAGATCACTGCGGGAAACGCGCCGAGCGCGTCGGCCATGCGCTCGGGCTCCCGCCCGTCGAGCGTGACCTTCTTGCGGCGGCCGAGCCGGTCGAAGCCAACGGTGACATCGTGCGTACGCACACCCTCGATTGCGGCGGCGAGATGAAAGCCAGTCTCGCCGAACGTGACGAGCTCCGCATCCTGCGCGCCGCGCAGCGAGCGGAGCAGACGCAGATAATAGATCGCCTCGAGAAAGTTCGTCTTCCCCTGACCGTTCTCGCCAACCAGCGCAATGCCCGCTCTTGGGAGATCCAGATCCGCACGCTTCAGATTTCGGAAGGCGCGGATCGACAGCCGGACGAGCGCGCTGTGCGCAACGGGAACGGGCGCCAGCGCGCCGGCTGCTGTCGTCACTCGCCCTTGAACGCCGCCGGCCGCTTCTCGAGAAACGCGCTCATCCCTTCGCGCATGTCCGACGTGGTGGCGATGAGACCGAAGTGATTCGCCTCGATCACGAGCCCTTCCTCCAGCGTGGTGTCGAGTCCGCGATTCACCGCCTCAATGCACAGCGCGATTGCGATCGGTCCGTTCGCCAGAATCTGCTTGAGCATCGCTTCCGCGGCGCCGATCAGCTCTGCTTGCGGAACGACCTTGTTCACGAGCCCGATGCGCAGCGCCTCAGCGGCATCCGTCATCTCGGCCGTCAGCATGAGCTGGAGCGCGCGACCTTTCCCGATCAGGCGTGGCAGACGCTGCGTGCCCCCGTAGCCGGGGCCGATGCCGAGCTTCACTTCCGGAAGCCCCATCTTGGCGTTCTCGGAGGCGATGCGAATGTGGCATGCGAGCGCGAGCTCGAGGCCGCCGCCGAGCGCGAAGCCGTTCACCGCAGCGATGACGGGCTTGGGTGACTGCTCGAAGCGCGTGAACACGCGCTGTCCAACCATTGCACGGGCGCGACCGTCGAGCGGCCCCTGCGTCGCGAGCTGCGAGATGTCCGCGCCGGCGACGAACGCCTTCGTGCCGGCACCGGTGAGGATCGCGCCACCGACGTCCTTGCGGCTCACCACGTCGCTTATTGCGCGGTCGAGCTCCGCGATCGTGTCGTCGTCCAGCGCGTTGAGCTTTTCGGGACGATTGATGGTGATCGTGGCAATGCGATCGCGAACGTCGAACGCGAGATTTGTGTAAGACATATATGGTGTGAGAGGCGGCACGAAGCGGCGACCTTCAGCTCCTGAAAGCTACACGGTCGGACTGCTTCTTGCTTTCGTGGAGCGGGTTATGAGCACACAGTGGATCACGCGGCACGGCGGCAAGCGCTCGGGCTTCCGGTACCTTGGTCCGAACGGGCGCGCGGTGACGGACAGGAAGCAGCTCGAGCGCATCGACGCAATGCGCATTCCGCCGGCGTGGCGCGATGTGCACGTCGCGCCGAGCACGCGTCCGGCGATCCAGGCGTGGGGCTTCGACGTGAAAGGGCGCAAGCAGTACCGCTATCATGAGCGCGCGGTGCAAGCGCGCGAGCAGCGGAAGTACTACCGCGTGCGACGTCTCGCGCGCGACCTGCCGCGCATCCGCGAGGCACTCTACACCGAGATCGCGAATGGCAAAGGGCTCACGCGCGATCGCGTGGCCGCCGCGGTGGTGCGGCTCATCAGCAAGGGATTTTTTCGAGTGGGAAGCGAGCGTTACGCGCGCGAGAACAAGACGTTCGGCATCTCGTCGCTGCTCAAGCGTCACGTCCGAGTCGAAGGGAGCGCGATCATCTTCGACTTCAAGGGGAAGTCCAACAAGCAGCAGAAGCACGTCGTCGTCGACCGCGCGCTCGCGAAGATCGTCAACGAGATGCTCAAATCGCCCGGGACGCGGCTCTTTCGCTACACGGACGGCACCGCATGGAGAAATCTCTCCGAGCGCGATGTGAACGATTACGTGCGCCGCGTGAGCGCCGTGCGCTACACCGCCAAGGATTTCCGTACCTGGGGCGGCACGGTGCGCGTCGCAACGGTACTCTCCGACATCGGACCTGCGTCCACCGAGCGCGAAGCGAAGAAGAACGTCGTGCTGGCGATTCGCCTAGTGAGCGCGGAGCTCGGAAACACGCCCGCGATCTGCCGCGCATCGTACGTGCATCCCATCGTGCTCGCGCGCTATCTCGATCACGGCGAGACGATTCTCCCGCGCGATGCCGGCAAGAAGATCGCGGGGCACTATCCCGAGGAGCGCGCGCTCATCCGCTTTCTCGACGAGCACTTTCCCGAGCGCCGCAAGCGCGTGCGACCGGACGACGTGGTGGCGGTGTAGCTCACCGTCGGTAGCTTTCGCTCCATGCAGTCCGTTCTCGCCATCGATTCGGGCACCACCGGCGCGACATGCCTCGTCATCGCGCAGGATGGCCGCGTGCTCGGCCGCGGCTATCGCGAGATTCCGCAGCACTATCCCGAGCCGGGGCAGGTGGAGCACGAGCCGCTCGACATCCTGCGCTGCACGCTCGACGCGGCGCGTGAGGCAGTCGCACACGCGGCGGTGACGCCGACCACGATTGGCATTACGAATCAGCGCGAGACGATCGTGCTCTGGAATCGGCAGACCGGCGCGCCTCTGGGTCGCGCGATCGTGTGGCAGGATCGGCGCACGGCGGCGCGTTGCGCGGAGCTCGCGCCGCGCGCGGCCGAGATCGCCGAGCGCACCGGGCTGCTCCCCGATCCGTATTTCTCGGCGACGAAGCTCGAGTGGCTGCTCGCGCGCGACGACGTACGTCGAATGGCGGAAGACGGCATGCTCGCCGCGGGGACCGTCGACTCCTGGCTCATCTGGAATCTCACGGGCGGCGTCGTGCACGCGACGGATCCGACGAACGCGTCGCGCACGATGCTCTACGACATCCGCGCTCTCGCGTGGAGCGACGAGTTGCTCGCGCTGTTCGGTGTGCCGCGCGCGATGCTCCCGGAGGTGCGCCCGTCGAGCGGCGAGTTCGGCACGGCGCGCGGTGCGCTCGTGGGCGCCTCGCGCGACATCCCGATCCATGGCGTGGCCGGCGACCAACAGGCGGCGCTCTTCGGACAGGGATGCGTTGCGGCGGGGCAGGGGAAGAACACGTACGGCACGGGCGCGTTCCTCCTGCTCAACACCGGCACGGAAATCGGCAAGCCCGGCGGCGGTCTGCTCACAACGGTCGCGTGCGACGCGAACGGTCGTCCCGCGTACGCACTCGAAGGTGCGATCTTCATCGCGGGCGCCGCGGTCCAGTGGCTGCGCGACGGGCTCGGCGTCATCGCATCCGCGGCGGAAACCGAAGCGCTCGCGAGCGGGATCACCTCCAACGACGGCGTGTATTTCGTTCCGGCGCTGACGGGGCTCGGTGCCCCGCAGTGGGAGCCCGACGCGCGTGGCACAATCGTGGGGCTCACGCGCGGCACTACGCGCGCGCACTTCGCGCGTGCGGCGCTCGAGGCGATGGCGTACGCCACCGCCGACGTGCTCGAGGTGATGCAGCAGCGCGGGCGCTGCACGTTCGACCGGCTGCGCGTCGATGGCGGCGCGACGGAGAATCGGTGGCTGATGCAGTTTCAGGCGGATGTACTCGGTGTTCCTGTGGAGCGACCAGACATGGCGGAGACCACGGCGCTCGGCGCGGCAGGGCTCGCAGGCATCGCGGCCGGCGTGTGGGCGGACCACACGTCCTTTCTCGGCACACGCAACTTCCAGTCGTTTGCTCCCGGATCCGGGGCCGCCGCCGCGCGCGCCTCGCGCGAGGGATGGGCGCGCGCCGTGCGCGCGACGCTCTCGTGGGCGCGGGACGCGCGATGAGTCGCGCCGCACTCGCGCGCCAGCTCGATGCGCACTGCGCCGCGCTTGGCGCCTGCCGCGCGTGCGGGCACCACGATCCGAATGTCGTTCCGATCATCTCGCCCGCGCGTGCGCCCAAGGTCATGCTCGTGGGACAGGCGCCGGGACAAGTGGAGACGAGCGTAGGTGAGCGGCGTGCATTTGCGGGCCGCGCAGGCAAGACAATGTTCCGATGGCTCGAGCGTATCGGCGTCGACGAGCCGACGTTCCGCTCGCGCGTGTACATCGCGGCGGTCACGCGCTGCTATCCGGGCCCGAGCCCGTCCGGACGCGGCGATCGCGTGCCCTCGCGCAGCGAGCAGGAGCGGTGCAACACGTGGCTCGAGGCAGAGCTTCGGATGATTCAACCCAGGCTGGTGATTCCCGTGGGGAAGCTCGCGATGGAGAAGTTCCTTCCCTCGTTGCCGCTCGTGCAGCTCATCGGAAGGGTGCACGAGGTCGAGCACTTGGGCGGACGGTCGCGTGTGATCCCGTTGCCGCATCCCTCCGGTGCGAGCAGCTGGGTGAACGTCCCCGCGCACAAGCTGCTGCTGGAGCGCGCGCTGTCGCTCATCGGTGAGGAGCTCGGGCAGCTCTGGGGCGCCCCGCTCGAGCGGAGCGCCTGATGCGGGGCCTCGTGCTCGCGTTCGGACTTCATGCCGGCGATCACTGGTTTGGCGCGGACAAGGTCAAACACTTCTTCATGTCTGCGTTCGTCGAGAGCGTGTCGTACAGCGCGCTGCGCGGAGTGAACGTGCGGCACGATCCGGCGCTCATCGCGGCATCGTCGCTCACCCTCGGTGTCGGGATCGCCAAGGAGATTCACGATCATCATTCATATGGGCTCTTCAGCGTGAAGGACCTCACCTGGGATGTGGCAGGCAATGCGGCGGCCGCCACGGTGCTGGCGCACACGAGATAAACCGTTCTTTAGGGAAGGTGGACACTCGGGATTGTACTACTGCGTGATGGAGCCGAGCCCTATATTGGACGTGCTCGCGGAAGCGTAGGGACGGCAACCTCACCCAGGGCCATTCATGACGGACTCCGCCAACGGCAATGCTACATCGTCAGGCAGCGACGACAGACGCACAAACGAGGTCTTGCGAGCTCTGGTGAGCGAGATGCTCGAGCGTGTGCGCGAGGTAGCGCGGAGAACCTCGGCCTGGAGCGTGGAAGAGCGTGCGCAGGCGGAAGCGGAGCTGGAAGCGATCATGGCCCATGTGCGCCGGGAGGCGTCCACGGAGCGGAAAGAGGATTGATCTCGACAGGGATCGTGGAGGACTCATGAAAGCGCGCAATAAATTCCTGATCGGTGGCGCAGTCATCCTTGGCGCCGCGACGTATCTGATGGTCACCTCGATCCGCCAGACGGGCGTGTACTATCTCACGCCTACCGAGCTCTCCTCGAAGATCTCGACGGATCCGTCGTTCTACGAGACAGGGGTGAAGGTTGGTGCGCGTGTTGTTCCCGGCTCGATCGTCCGAGACGCATCGGGCCGCTCCATGACGTTCTCTGTGACGGATGGCGCGCGCGTGTACCCGGTGACGTATCGCGGACTGCCTCCGGACACGTTCACGGACGGCGTCGATGTCGTGCTCGAAGGGCGACTGGCGCATGACGGGACGTTCCGCGCGACCACGGTGCTCGCAAAGTGCGCGTCGCGCTATGAAAACGCTCCGGAGAAATATCGCAGCGTGCCCGGCTATACGGCGGCAACTGCGGCAGCCGCGCACTCATGATTCTGATTGGTGAGCTGTCACTCTGGGTCGCCCTGCTCATGGCGACCTGGGGAACGACGGTCGGATTCGCTGGCGGCTATTACAAGCGGCCCGAGCTGATCGCGAGCGCCGAACGGGCGAGCTATGCGACGTTCGGCTTTCTGCTGCTCGCTTCTGTGGGCCTGTGGACGGCGCTGCTGAGATCCGATTTCTCGTTCCGATTTGTAGCCTCGTACACGAGCGCGAATCTCCCGTCGATCTACAAGTTCACCGCGTTCTGGGCGGGACAGTCGGGGTCGCTGCTCCTGTGGGCATTCATTCTTTCCGCCTACTCGGCGATCGCGGTCTGGACGAATCGCTCGCGCAATCGCGAGCTGATGCCGTACGTCACCGCGACGCTTTCCGCCATCACGCTCTTCTTCGTGATGACGTTGTGCTTCGGCTCGAATCCGTACGCGCGGCTCGACTGGATTCCGCCGGACGGCACCGGGCTCAATCCGCAGCTGCAGAATCCCGGGATGGCGATTCATCCGCCGAACCTGTATCTCGGGTATATCGGGACTGCGATTCCGTTCGCGTTCGCGGTTGCTGCGCTCATCACTCGTCGGCTCGATGCTGGATGGCTCGCGGCAGTGCGACGCTGGACGCTCGTCTCCTGGTTCTTCAACACCACCGGCATCATCCTCGGCATGTGGTGGGCGTACGTCGAGCTCGGCTGGGGCGGCTACTGGGCGTGGGATCCGGTCGAGAACGCGTCGTTCCTGCCGTGGCTCGTCAACACCGCGTTCCTGCACTCGATCATGGTGCAGGAAAAGCGTGGCATGCTGCGGAAGTGGAACGTTACGCTGGTCGTGTCCGCGTTCCTGCTCGCGATCCTCGGCACGTTCATCACGCGCAGCGGCGTGATCTCGAGCGTGCACTCGTTCGCGCAGTCGAGTGTGGGCAACTGGTTCCTCGGCTTCCTTATTCTGTCGGTCTCGGTCACGGTGTATCTCGTCGCCACGCGGCTCAACGATCTCGAGGCGAAGGCCGAGCTCGAGAGCCTGGTGAGCAGGGAAGCGAGCTTCCTCTTCAACAACCTGCTGCTGGTCGGGATCGCGTTCGCGGTGCTCTGGGGGACGCTCTTCCCGATTCTCAGCGAGGCGGTAACGAACAACAAAATCACCGTTGGGCCGCCGTTCTTCAATAAAGTGAACATCCCGCTCGGGCTCGCACTGCTCGCGCTCACCGGCATCGGTCCGCTGATCGCGTGGCGCCGCGCGTCGGCGGAGAATCTGAAGCGGCAGTTCACGGGTCCGCTGCTCGTCGGAATCACGACTGGCGCCGCGCTGTTCGCGGTCGGCATGCGCGACTGTCGGCGCGCTCGTCGCGTACACGCTCTGCGGATTTGTTGGCGGAACGATCATCCAGGAATTCTGGAAGGGGGTTGGAGCGCGCCGGCGCATGTATGGCGAGAACCCGGTGATGGCACTGGTGCGGCTCGTTGCCCGCAACCGGCGACGTTACGGCGGCTACATCGTGCACGTGGGCATCGTCGATGCTGTTCGCCGCGTTTGCGGGGCTCGCGTTCAAGGAGGAGTTCGACATCACCCTCAAGGGCGGCGAGAGCTACGAGGCGAAGGACCCGTACGGCAACGATTGGCGCTTCGTGAGCCAGGGTGTGAGTCGCTATGACGAGCTCAATCGCCAGACGACGGCCGTGCTGCTCGACGCGTATAGGAATGGCAAGCGCGTGGGCGTGATCAAGACCGAGAAGCGGCAGTACATGGACAGCCGCGGCATGCCGACGTTCCAGCCGGCCACCGAGGTCGGCATCATGGAAGGCATTCGCGAGGACGTGTACGTCGTGCTTGCAGGCGTGATCGATGAGGACACGGCGGAGATGCGCATCACGTTCAATCCGCTCGTCTGGTGGGTGTGGTACGGCGGCTTGATCATGGCGATCGGTGGACTGATCGTGATGTGGCCGCAGGCGGAGCGTCGCCGCGCGCAGGCCGGGTATTCGACGGTGCTGCAGCCTGCGGAGCAGCCCGCGTGACGGACGCAATGATGAGTCGCCGCCGGTTCTTTGCGGCGTCCGCGGCGGGCTTCGCCACGCTCGCCGTCGCGCGCGTCGCGAGCGCACAGGAAGGGGAGACGCAGGTGAACACCGGCGCGGCGAACGCACCAATGGAAGCGGACCGCTACAAGCCCGTGCAGCTCGCGGCGAAGGGCGTGCCGGTGTTGGATCAGGCGAAGCGCGACGAGCTCGAGCACCACATTCACTGCCAGTGCGGGTGCAATCTCGACGTGTACACGTGCCGCACCACCGACTTCTCGTGCCAGGTGTCTCCTGCGATGCACGGTGACGTGATGGCGCTCGTGAAGGGCGGCTACTCCGCGCCCGAGATCATCGCGGCGTTCAAGAATGTGTACGGCGATCGCGTGTTGATGGCGCCCCCCACGACGGGCTTCGACATCGCCGCGTGGATCACGCCGTTCGTCGCGCTGACCGCCGGCATCGCGCTCGTACTCGCGGTGCTGCGTGGGCTGCGCTCCTCGACTCCCGCGCTCGCGAACGGTGCCGTCATCGCCGACGCGACTCCCGACGAGCGGGCGCGCCTCGACGCGCTCGTGCGCAGCGACGATCGGTGACGCCGCTCGTCGTGGGCGCGGTGCTCGCCGTTGCCGCGCTTGTACTGGTGCTTCTGCCGCTCTTCAATCAGGACTCCGCACCGCGTCGCAGCGTCTCGATCGCTGAAAGCACGGCGCCGACCTCCGAGGCCGTGCAGGCACTGCGCGAGATCGAGTTCGATCGCGAGACCGGCAAACTTTCGGACGCCGACTATACCGCGCTCAAAACGCGCTACACGCGCGAGGCGGTCGCGGCGATGCGCGATGAGAAGGCAGGCGTCGCCGGCGAGGCGGGCGACGCAGCGGAGGCGGTGATCCTCCAGTATCGCCGCCGACAGCTCGGCTGCAGCGTATGCGGCCCGCGCCCAGAGTCCGACGCGATCTACTGCTCGACCTGCGGCCGCTACCTCGCCGCGCACTGCGCGCGCTGCCACGCAGCAATCACGGAAGTCGGCGCCCGCTTCTGCGGCTCGTGCGGCGAATCACTGGCGGCCTAGCCACTCGCGCTCAACCAACAAGACCGAATCTCCCCAGGAGTGATGCTCCCTCCTCACCGGATTCGATTCGTGTTTTTATTGGTTTGATTCGTGTGCAGCAGTTGCCCTTCCAACCCCTACAGCTCTAACCGCTCCAACCGCCTCAACGCTATCTGCAGCGGCACGAACGTAAACACGAG
The DNA here is from genome assembly GCA_963792685.1 of uncultured Gemmatimonadaceae bacterium. Taxonomy (GTDB): domain Bacteria; phylum Gemmatimonadota; class Gemmatimonadetes; order Gemmatimonadales; family Gemmatimonadaceae; genus FEN-1250. The sequence continues at coordinate 2,071,207 of CAWBWW010000001.1, forward strand.
GCACAAGACTGCGGCCGACCCGAGACCGACGTACAGGTCCGCCGGATCCGCCACTCCGCCGAACGCTTCCGCCGTGAGATAGCTGTACACCGGCCGCGCCTCGAGCAGCACGACGGCGCCCACGAGCCCAGCTGAGAGCATCATGAACACCAGACCGCCAAACGACGTTGGGATCTGCGCGGCGTTCTCCGTGTCGTACTGCGGAAACACCGCGCCGAGGCCCAAAGCGAGACCGGCGATCGCGAACGTCAGCAGCACGATCGTGAAGATGGAAACGGCGAAGATGAACTGTGTCACGTGCAGCATCGCGTCGGTCACACCTACGATTCCAACCGCGAGCCCCAGCAGCGGCAGCGTGCCGATCCAGAACTTGGACCAGAGCAGCGCGCGCATGGGCAGAGGGCTCGACTTGAGAAGCCAGAGCGTGCGTCCCTCGACGCTCACGGCGGGGAAGATGAATCGCGCCGCGATCGATGCGAGCACGAACCCGGCGAGCCCCAGATTCAGAAAGGGAATCGTGTTCACGAGGAAGGTCGTGATCCCCGCACCGCTCAGCGGCAGGAACTTCACGTTGAACACGTACACGACCACGAGCACCGCGAGCAGAATGAGCTGCGACCACTGCGTCGTATCGCGGAAGAACACGCGCACCTCTTTCATCACCAGCTCGCGACGAAGGATGCCGAACGGCTTGAGCACGAAGTGTCCTACGCCGCGCGCGATGCGCCCGCGCACCCAGCGCTGCGTGCTCTCCTGCGCCTTCGTGTACCCGGCCGTGTAGAGTCGCTGGTGCAGCAGCGCGCCCATCACGAGCGCGGCGCCCGCCGTCGTCCACAACAGATAGAGCGCGAGCCAGTCCGTGTGCCCCTCGAGCGACGACATGATCGTCCGCTGCACCCATTCACTCGGCAGATAGGGCGCCGTGGGTGTGCGTAGCAGCGCGATGAAATCGACGAGCGACTGCAGCCCTTCCGGACGCGCGAACTTCTCGGGGCGGAGAAGCCGGAACAGCAGCACCACGCCCGGCGCCCGTGAGCACCGCGACGATGCTCAGGATGTCCTTCGTGCGGCGAGCCGGGAACGCATTCACGAGAATGATCACGATCGCGGCACCCACAACTCCCGGAATGATCAGGAACGGGATGAACGTCGCGACGGAGATGAGCGGGAACATCAGCCCGCCCTGATACACCCACCCGTACGCCGCGAAGATCGGCACGGCCATCAGCGCGATCATCCAGCTCGAGTGCAGCGTCGACTCCGTCAGCTTGGCTGCGTAGAGCTTGAGCCAATTCACGGGGGCGGACACGAGGAGCTCGAGATCCTTCGCCAGGAAAAACGTCGAGAGCGCAGTGATGATGTTCGAGAGCAGCAGGATCATGAAGAAGCTGATGAACACCAGCCCCAGCACCTTTCCCGCGAGCAGCGCACCGATCTCGGGCGTGTTCTTGAACACCGTGAGCACGCGCGTGAGCACGAACAGCACGAAGCTCCAGAAGAGCAGCCCGATCATCGCCACGATCGTCCAGCGCCATCCGTGAGTGCGCTCGCCGCTCTTCGACGCGCGGCTCACAGCCGTCAGCACCTTGGGACGGAGCAGGTGAAAGTACGACGGATCGGGGAGCGCGCTGCGTGCGGCGGGATCGGTCGCACCTTCCACCACAGAGAGCACCGCCTGCCATCCCGTGTTGCGCCGCGGCCCCGTTACATTCTGCGCTCGACCTGCGCGGGGCACTGCTGCCCTCAGGCATCGAGCACCTCGACCAGCTCGCGCGCCGCGTTCTCTCCCGTGAGGCGGAGGAACAGCTCCTCGAGCCCCTTCGCGCCCGCACCTACGCTCGCGTACAGCTCGTCCATCGTTCCCGCCGCGCGAATGCGTCCGGCCTGAATGATCGCGACGCGATCGCATACCGACTCGGCCACCTCGAGCGTGTGCGTCGACATCAGGATCGTGTGCCCGCGCTTCGTGTACTCGCGGAAGAGATCCTTGAGGATGCGCGCGGCCTTCGGATCGAGACCAACCATCGGCTCATCCACTACGATCACCTTCGGCTTATGCAGGAACGCGCTGGAGATGATCAGCTTCTGGCGCATGCCATGGCTGTAGCTCTCCACAAGCTCGTCCCGCCACTCCGATAGATCGAACAGGGTGAGCAGCTCGGTCATGCGCCGCTCGATCACCTGGCCGTCCTGCCCGTATAAACCAGCGACGAAGCGCAGGAACTCCGCGCCGGTCAGCTTCTCGTAGATGAACGGCCGGTCGGGGATGTAGCCGAGCACCGCTTTCGCGGCGGCCGGATCCTTCGCGACGTCCATGCCGTCGACGTGCACCGTTCCCGCTGTCGGGCGCAGAATCCCCGCGATCATGCGCAGCGTCGTCGTCTTGCCGGCGCCATTCGGTCCGAGAAAGCCGAAGAGCTGCCCGTGCGGCACCTCGAGATTGATCGCATCCACGGCAGTGAAGGTGCCGTACCGCTTGGTCAATCCTTTCAGCTGAATCATGTCGTCAACGGGTGGTCGGAGAGTGATGCGCGTGCTTCGCGTCGGCGATGCTCCGCTCCGCGCTCAGCGCCCAGTTCCGGAACGCGAGCTCGTACGCCGTTCGCTTGAGCGTGAACGTGCCAGTGGGTGTCGTCTCGATCGTGCGTCCGCGCTGATCGATCCAGCCGCTCACCGGCGAGGCTTCCTTCGGGTCGAGTCGCCACCCGCGCACGGTGTCGCTGTGCGCTGCGACCCATCGACCAGTCGAGTCATCCATGCGCACGCTGTCCGGTATCACGAACAGCGACTCCGCGCCAACCGCGAGCTGAATGTCTTTCGGCGATCCCGTCGTTGGATCGTAGATCGAATACTTGTACGTGCGTCCCACCTTCGGCCTCGCCGCGAGTGCGAGCGCCAGCGGCACGGCGCTCGGCCAGAGCACGTTTTGTCGCACGGCCGCCGTCGTGGTATCGGGGCGAGCCTTGCCCGTGGTGGAGATGAGCTGCAGCACGGTGTCACCGTGCATCGTTCCGGAGACCTTGTGCGGTCCCTGTTCGCCGCCGAGCTCGAAGCTGAAGCTGGTGAGGCGGAGTCCGGGCGTCAGCGACGCGAGCGCCCGTGCCGCCACGCGCTTCGTGTGCACCGAATCGCGCGTGTCGACGACGATTACATCGCGTACGCTGATGCCCATCGCGCTCGTGTCGATGGACGCGCTCGCCCAGCCGACGTGCGCATCGCCATCCATGACTTCGTAGTACTCGGTGCCGGGCACGACGTTGAGCGCGGCCTCGCGCAGCTGCTGCGGCTCGGCAACGAACAGCTCGCGGCGGGCAAGCAGGGCGAGCCCCACGAGCCACATGAAAATGATCGCGGCACCGAGCGATTCCCGGCGCGTCATCGAACGCGGAGGCGGTCGTTCACGCGAGCGTCAACGACGTTTCGGCGTTGATCCACTTGAGATACTTCGCGAGCCCGGCGGTGACCGGAAGCGCGAGCAGCTCGGGTACCTTGTACGGATGCAGCTCCGCGAATGCGACCTCGAGAGACTCGAGCCTGGCTGCGCGTGTCTTGAGGTACACGATCACCTCGGGCTCGTCCGCGATCTTGCCATTCCAGCGATACAGGGAGCGCACTCCCGGCACGATCTGTCCGCAGGCGATGAGGCGGCGCTCGAGCAACGTCTTGATCAGCGTGACGGCCTCATCAGCGCTGGCAACCGTGGTCATCACGACCAGGGCATCAGTGTGGGACATTGCCTGTAGGAGAGGGTAAGTGCGGACTGCGCCGCATCTAAGGACGATTCAGACGCGGTTCAGCAAGCGCCCCTCGGGATGCCGGATATGGCTGTCTTGTCATCCCCTCCACTGCTGGTGAAGTTACCGGGATGCCCGAAGAAAAGCTGATTGTGCGTGGCGCCCGCGAGCACAATCTTCGAAATGTCGACGTCACGATACCGCGGGATAAGCTCACCGTCATCACCGGGTTGTCCGGATCCGGGAAGTCGTCCCTCGCCTTCGACACGATCTACGCGGAGGGGCAGCGCCGGTACGTCGAGTCGCTCTCCGCGTACGCGCGCCAGTTCCTCGGCCTCATGGAGAAGCCGGACGTCGACGCCATCGAGGGGCTCTCCCCGGCCATCTCGATCGAGCAGAAGACCGCCGGCCACAATCCGCGCTCGACCGTCGGCACGGTCACCGAGATCTACGACTACCTGCGCCTGCTGTACGCGCGCGCCGGCACTCCGCACTGTCCGACGTGCGGCGAGCCCGTGCAGCGGCAGAGCGCCTCGCAGATCGCGGACACTGTGCTGAGCTGGCCGGAGGGCACGCGCATCGAGGTGCTCGCGCCGCTCGTGCGCGGCCGCAAAGGTGAGTTCAAGGATCTCTTCGAGATGGCTCGCAAGCAGGGCTTCGTGCGCGCCGTCGTGGACGGCAAGCCCATCGAGCTCGCAGCGCCGCCCAAGCTGAGCAAGCAGCACAACCACAGCATCTCGGTGATCGTCGATCGCCTCGTCGCGCGCGGCGAGGATCGCGGCCGACTCACGGACTCGCTCGAGACTGCGCTCCGCCTCGCCGACGGCATCGTCGACGTCGTGCGTCACGACACCGGAGCTACGCAGCTCTTCTCCGAGCGGTACGGCTGCCCCACGTGCGGGCTCTCGCTCCCCGAGCTCGAGCCGCGACAGTTCTCGTTCAACTCCCCGTTCGGCGCGTGCTCGCGCTGCGGCGGACTCGGCGTGCAGAACGAAGTGTCCGAGGAGCTCATCCTCGGGGACGCGAGCGTCTCGATTCTCGAGGGCGTGATCCTGCCGTGGGGCGAGCCGAGCGGATATCTGCGCAAGACGATTCTTCCGGCGCTGGCCAAGCAGTTCAAGTTCGATCTCAACGCGCCGTGGGGAACCCTCGCGCCGAAGACGCGTGCACTCCTTCTCTACGGCTCGTCCGGGAAGAAGACCAAGTTTCGCGTGGACAGTGGTGCCGTGCGCGGGGATTTCGAGAGCGCGTGGGAAGGTGTGCTCGCGAACGTGCAGCGCCGGTACAACGAGACCACGTCGGACGGCGTGCGCGAGGAGCTCGAGGAGTTCATGATCGAGGCGCCGTGCCCCGAGTGTCAGGGGCGGCGGCTCAAGCCCGAGTCGCTCGCGGTGACCATCAACGAGCTGAACATCGGCGAGGTGGTGGAGTTTCCGATCACGGAGGCACTCCACTTTTTCGATGGCGTGCCGGTACGTGAGAACGGACGTCCGGGGCTCGACAAGGACATTGCAGGCCCAATCCTCAAGGAAGTGCGCGAGCGGCTGCGCTTCCTCGTGGATGTCGGACTCGACTACCTCACACTCGGCCGCGCCGCCGAATCGCTCTCGGGCGGCGAGGCGCAGCGCATCCGGCTCGCGACGCAGATCGGGTCACGGCTGGTGGGCGTGCTCTACATTCTCGACGAGCCGTCGATCGGGCTGCACCAGCGGGACAACGCGCGGCTCCTGGCCACGTTGCGTCAGCTGCGCGATCTCGGGAACACCGTCATAGTGGTGGAGCACGATGAGGAGACCATGCGCGAGGCGGACTACGTCATCGACATGGGTCCGGGCGCGGGAAAGCACGGCGGCCTGATCGTGGCCGAGGGGACGGTGGAAGAGGTTATGCGCAATCCCGCTTCCCTGACGGCGAAGTACCTCAGTGGTGAGATGAAAATCGCGATCCCGACGCAGCGCCGCGAGCCACGCAAGGGCTTCGCGCTGCGCATCGAGGGAGCCCGTGCGCACAACCTCAAGAATCTCAGTGCTGAGATACCGCTGGGGTTGTTCGTCGCGATCACGGGCGTGTCGGGCTCGGGCAAGTCCACGCTGATCGAGGACATTCTGCACAACACTCTCGCGCGCCATTTCTACCGTGCGCGCGTGATCCCGGGCGAGCACGACCGCATCACGGGGCTCGAGCACATCGACAAGGTGATCGACATCGACCAGAGCCCCATCGGGCGCACGCCGCGATCGAACCCCGCGACGTACACCGGGCTCTTCACGCCGATCCGCGAGCTGTTCGCCGAGCTGCCGGATGCAAAGATCCGCGGCTACGGTCCGGGACGATTCTCGTTCAACGTGAAAGGCGGCCGCTGCGAGGCGTGTCAGGGCGATGGTCTCGTGAAGATCGAGATGCACTTCCTTCCCGATGTCTACGTGCCGTGCGAAGTGTGCAAGGGGAAGCGCTACAACCGCGAGACGCTCGAGGTGCGCTTCCGCGGCGCGAGCATCGCGGATGTGCTCGACATGACCGTCGAAGATGCATGCGCGTTCTTCGAGAACCAGCCGCGCATCCGCCAGAAGCTCGAGACGCTGCTCGACGTCGGGCTCGGCTACGTGCACCTTGGGCAGAGCGCGACCACGCTCTCCGGTGGTGAGGCGCAGCGCGTCAAGCTCGCCACCGAGCTCTCCAAGCGCGACACCGGGCGCACCTTCTACATTCTGGACGAGCCCACCACCGGGCTCCACTTCGAAGATGTGCGGCTGCTGCTCGAAGTGCTCCATCGCCTCGTCGACAAGGGGAATACCGTTCTCGTGATCGAGCACAACCTCGACGTGATCAAGACCGCCGACTGGATCGTCGACCTCGGCCCCGAGGGCGGCGCGCGCGGCGGCAACATCGTCGCGCAGGGCACGCCCGAGGATGTCGCCGAGGTGGCGGGCTCGCACACGGGCCACTATCTGCGGCCGCTGCTCGCACGTCCCTCGCGACAGAAGGCGGGATAGCCATGGTCTCGCTGCTCGACATCATCGGACCCGTGATGGTCGGTCCGTCCTCATCGCACACGGCGGGCGCGTGCCGCATCGGACTGCTCGTGCGCGGGCTCGTTGGCGGAACGCCGCAGCGCGCGCGCATCGAGCTGCACGGGTCCTTTGCCCGTACGGGCGAGGGACACGGCACCGACAAGGCGCTGACGGGCGGGCTGCTCGGCTTTCGTCCCGACGATGAGCGCCTGCGCGACGCGCTCGACATCATGGAGCGCGAGGGGCTCGACTTCCGTTTCGAGAAGACGACCCTCGACGACGATGCGCATCCGAACACAGTGCGTCTCACTGTCGAGCGCGGGGAGCAAATCGTAACCGTGATCGGCTCCTCGCTCGGCGCGGGACGCATTCGTCTCTCCGAGATCGATGGCTTCCCCGTGGAGCTCTCGGGAAACTTGCCGACGATCGTTCTCGTCGCTGCGGACCGGCCCGGCTCCGTCGCGCGCATCGCCGGCATTCTGGCCGACAAGCACGTGAACCTCGCGACGATGCGTCTCACGCGAAAGGAGCGCGGCGGCGATGCCTTCATGGTGATCGAGTGCGATGATCCGCCCGGCGATGACGCGCGTGCCGCGATCGCCGATCTCGATTGGGTGAGCTGGGTGCGCACGCTCGACAAGGTGGGGGGCTAGCATGTACAAGGCTCTCGCGGACGCGATTCGCCATGCGGAGGCGAGCAAGCGCACGCTCGCGGCGACGGCGCTCGCGCTGGAATCGAAGGATCAGGGACGCACGGTCGAGGACATTCGCGCGGCGCTGACGCGCGCGCTCGAGGTGATGCGCAGCGCAGTCGAGCGCGGGCTGCAGGGCGATCTGCGTTCCGCGTCCGGGTTAGTAGGCGGCGACGCCGTGCGCGTTGCGCGCTCGAGCGCGGGGCCGATGTCCGGCACGCTCTTCAGCGATGTGCTCGCGCGCGCGCTCGCCGTGCAGGAGGTGAACGCCGCGATGGGCGTCATCGTCGCTGCGCCTACCGCGGGCGGTGCGGGTGTGCTCCCCGCCGTGCTCACCGGCCTCGCGCGCGATCGCAAGATCGCGGACGAGAAGGTGATCGACGCGCTCGCGACCGCGGGGCTGATCGGGGCGGTGGTCGCGGAGCGCGCGTCGCTCTCGGGTGCGGAAGGTGGATGCCAGGCGGAGACGGGTGCGGCCGCCGGAATGGCCGCGGGCGCTGCGACCGAGATGCTCGGCGGCACGCCCGCGCAGGTCGGGCACGCCGTCGCGCTCACGATGCAGGGAACGCTCGGCCTCGTGTGCGATCCGCTCGGCGGGCTCGTCGAGCTGCCGTGCGTCTTTCGCAATGCGACCGGCGCCGCGCTTGCACTCGCCGGCATCGAGATGGCGCTCGCCGGCATCGAGTTCGCGATTCCGGTCGATGAGGTGATCGACGTCATGGGCGAGATCGGGCGCAACATGGACGTGCGCTATCGTGAGACTGCGGGCGGCGGCTTGGCCGCGACGCCCACGGGGCGGCGGCTCGCGAAGGAGCGACTCGTGCAGATCCGGACGACCGCGCGCTGACGCGCTGTCGCGCCTCTCGCATTCGCGCTATCTTCTTTGTCCACGGCTCGTTGCGCAGTCGGGAAACCTCTGCTCGCCTGGGAACGTAGTGTCATTCGGATACGCGTACGTCGACAACTCCACGATCTGTTTCCGGACAGGTGCGGCATGGTGACGAAAGAAGACCTCGAAGGCTTTCTCGACAGGCTCGGAGTCGACGGAGCCAGCCATTCCGAGATCAATCCGGGAATGTGGGTCGTGCATCCGGGCGGCCAGCTCGATGCCGATGTGGTCGTGCACTACTCGCCGCCGGTCGTGCTGTTGCGACTGAAGGTGATGGATCTTCCGAAGGATGAGAGCTCCGTGGCCACGCTGTCGCGGCGGCTGCTGCAGTTCAATGCATCCGAGCTCGTGCACGGCTCGTACGGAATCGAAGGCGACTCGATCGTGCTCACCGAAGCGATGGAGTTGTCGCACCTCGATTACGAAGAATTTCTCGCCGCATACGAATCGATGACGTTGGCCCTGGTCTCGCATCTGCGGGAGCTTGCGCCATATCGCGAGGCACGCTGACACATGGGCATCTTCGACCGTCTTTCGACGCTCCTCAAGTCGAACATCAACGACATGATCTCCTCGGCGGAAAATCCCGAGAAGATGCTGAATCAGATCCTCGTCGACATGCGCACGCAGCTGGCGAAAGCCAAGCAGCAGGTTGCGGCGTCGATCGCGGATGAGAAGCGGCTGCACGACCAGGTGGATGCCGAATACAAGCAGGCCGCGGAGTGGGAGCAGCGCGCGATGCTCGCGATTCGCGAGGGGCGCGACGATCTCGCGAAGCAGGCGCTCGTGCGCCAGAACGAGCATGGCGTGCACGGGCAGCAGCTCGAGGCCACGTGGAATCAGCATCGCGCCGAGACGGAGAAGCTGAAGCAGTCGCTCCGCGATCTGAACGACAAGATCGAGGAGGCGAAGCGCAAGAAGAATCTGCTGATCGCGCGCGCCAAGCGCGCCGAAGCGCAGGCGCGCATTCAGGAGACGATGTCGTCGATGTCGGAGAAGTCCGCGTTCGAGGCGTTCTCGCGGATGGAGACGAAGATCGAGGACAACGAGCGCCGCATGCTCGCGAACGTCGAGATCGACGAGGAGTTCAGCGGAGACAAGCTCGCGAGCGACTTCAAGGTGCTCGAGAAAGGTGCGGGCTCGGCAAGCGCAGATTCGGCGCTGCTCGCGCTGAAGCAGAAGATGGGGATGCTCCCCGCGGGCGCGCCGGCATCCAACCGGCAGATCGGCGCCGGTTCGAACGACGAGATCGCGCACGCTGAAATCGAGGAGACGTCGGACCAGCAGAAGAAACAGTGATGACTGCCGGCGCGGGCCGACTCCGTATTGGCCCGGTTCTGATCGCTGTCGTTATTACCGTTCTCCTGCTGCTGCTCGTGGGAGAGGCGGCGCACATTTTCCTGCTGCTGTTTCTCTCGATCCTCATCTCGCTCGCGCTTGGCGCGCTGGCGGACACCGTCACGCGATACGCGCGCGTGCCGCGCCGCTACGCACTGTTCATTGCGGTGCTGATCGCGCTGGGCATTCTCACCGGCTTCATGTGGCTGATCGTGCCGGTGGTGATCGAGCAGACGCAGTCCCTCCTCGGCACGCTCCCCGATCGGCTCGTCGCTTGGCAGCGTGGCATCGACGACGCTGCGTCACGCGTCACCGCGCTCAAGGGTGTGTACAAGCCGGGGCAGCTTCTCATGGCGAGCTACCAGCAGCTCGCGCCCTCGCTCGGCGGATTATTCCCGAAGATCATCGGGATTGCGAACGTCTTCATCGAGACCGTCGTCGTCGGCATTCTCAGCATTTACCTGTCGAATCAGCCGGGACTGTATCGCGAGCTCCTGATCTCGCTCTTCCCGCCGGTGCACCGCGATCTCGTGCGCGACGTGATGGGCGACATCTCGCAGACGCTGCGCGCGTGGATCCTCGGGCAGCTCACGTCGATGTTCCTGCTCGGCGGGCTCGCCGCGATCGGCTTCTCGATTCTGCACGTGCCGTACGCGCTCACGTTCGGGCTGTTCACCGGTCTCGTCGCGATCGTGCCGATCTTCGGCACACTGATCTCGACCGCGCTGCCGGCGCTCTTCGTGCTCGGCGAAGGCGGCCCGGGCCAGGCGCTCGCCGTGATCGGATGGGGCGTGATCGTGCATCTGCTCGAGAGCAACGTGATCTCGCCGCTCATCATGGCGAGACAGGTGCGTCTCGCTCCCGTGCTCACGATCATGGCGATTCTGATCATGGGCAAATTGATGGGTCCCGTCGGACTGCTCGTGGCTGTCCCCGCGCTCGCGGTGCTCGACGTGATCGTGCGGCGCATCCTGATCGGCCGCGTCTACGAAGGGCAGGGCTTCCGCCGCCTGCTGCGCAATGGCGCCCTCGTCGTGCATGCGCCGCTCCCGGGCGCAGATGTTCTGGTCGGCGCGCCATCTGGTGTCGACGTCATCTCCCTCGCGGAGGCGCGCGATCGTGCGCGGTCCGCCTGAACCGGAATTCTCCTGAATGTCTCGCGAACTTCGCTTCCTCGTCCTCGCCGAAGGTCAATTCGGTCCGCTCACCTCGAAAACCGCAAACTCCTGCATCCGCTACACGCCCGAGCGCGTGGTCGCGGTCATCGACTCGCGCCGTGCCGGGCGTACGTCGCAGGATGTGCTGGGATTCGGCGGCGACATTCCGGTCGTATCGAATGTAGCTGAAGGGCTCGCGCGCAAGCCGACCGCGCTCCTGATCGGCGTTGCACCGCAGGGCGGAAAGCTTCCCGCTGAGTGGCGCACGATGATTCTGGCGGCGATCGATGCGGGGCTGGATGTGTGGAGCGGGCTGCACACCTTCATCGGCGCGGATCCCGAGTTCGCCGCGCGCGCGGCGCAGAAGAAGATCGAGATTCACGATCTTCGGCGTCCACCGAATGACCTCCCGGTCGCGATGGGCCGCGTCCGCAGCGTCGACTCGACGGTTGTGCTCACCGTGGGCACCGACTGCAACATCGGGAAGATGACGTCCGCGCTGCAGATCCGGGACGGGCTCAAGGCGCGCGATCGCAAGGTGCGCTTCGCGGGCACCGGGCAGACGGGGATCCTCATCGAGGGATGGGGCATCGGCGTGGATGCAGTGATCGCGGACTTCATCGCGGGCGCGGCGGAGAAGCTCGTGCTCGATGCGTCGCACGATGCCGACATCGTTCTGGTGGAGGGGCAGGGCTCGATTATCCACCCCGGCTATTCCGGCGTGACGGTAGGGCTGATTCACGGCTCGCTGCCGCACGCGATGGTGATGTGCGCGCAGCCGTCGCGCACGCACGTCAACAACAATCCGTGGGTTGCGATTCCGCCGCTCCCCGAGATGATCGCGATGCACGAGATGCTCGTGAAGCATCTGCGCCCCGCTCCCGTCATCGCGGTGGCGCTGAACACCTACGACCTGTCGGACCGCGCCGCGAAGGCTGCGATCGAGAAGTCGCGCCGCCTGACCGGACTGCCGACCACCGATTGTGTGCGTTACGATCCGGAGCCCGTGGTCGAGGCGATCGATGCATTTCATCGGAAGCGCACGCGCGCAGTGGCGCGTCGTGTCGAAGCGGCGATCGCGCCTCCGAAGAAGAAGGTCGCGGCGAAGCGGAAGTAGCCGCCGCTCCAGACGCGCGCCGTTGTGATGCGGCGTGCGTTGAATCAATGTCGGGCGCGCACCGTGCCCTCGCCATACTCCCGCCGTACCCAGGACCGCGCGCCGCCGCGCGCAGTCCCGACCCAGCACCTGCGAATCGAGCATGTCGTGGCGCCCGTCGTTGCGCCAATGGCCGAACGCAGCCCGGATCACGCGCTGGTCTCGCATCGACCGTCGTGACGCGTCTCGAGACGCGTCGGTCGCATGCGCGATGCACGGAGCGCGTCTCCCGTGGTGGCGATCATCATCGGTCAGCATCGCTCACACGCCGGATCGGCGACCGGTTGACGTAGTGGTCAACAGTGTGGGCGGTGCAGTTCACGCGGGAGCCCCACATGCGTCAACGTATTGCCGTTTCTTCAGTCGCTATTGCCGTACTCATGGCGGCAGCGTGCACGGATCGCGAGGGAGGCACGCGCGCGCCCACGGAAGCCGGAGATCCGGCGGTCGCGGTCCAGTACGTCACGACTCACACTGCGGAGATCATGAATCCTCGCACACACCGGCTCGAGTCTGTGGGAGCCACGCCCGCCGGGGTGAGCGCGTCGATCGTGGGAAGTGTCGTCACGCAGAGCGCGTTTCAGATCCAGGCGGGAGAGGTCGGAATCGCTCCGACTGCGGGACACACCAGCTGGACGTTTACGGATAGTACGAAGCACGCGCACAAGATCGTGCTGCTCTATCGCACGGGCGGAGGGCCACCGGCTGCCATGCAGCATTACGTGGATGGGGGACTCGTGAGCACCACTGCGTACTCGTGGCTCCGCACGACGCAGGGGTGGACGCGGACCCGAAGCTTCACGCAGTCCCTCAACAAGGGTCAGCTCGTCGGCACGTATACCTCACTGACGACGATTCCCAAGTCGGGTCCCAATCCTGGACCCCCTCAGCCGGTGCGTTTCGAGCACGACCGGAGAGTAAGTCCCTCGCAGCGCGTCCTTGGCACCATCGCGTATGCGCTCGCCTTTTCGTTCGCGCCGCAGGACGCAACGGCGCAGTTCTACTTTGGCCCCTGCCGGCAGCAATGGCTGAAGTACGCTGCGGCGGGTGCCCTGCTCGCGGGAGTCGCGGTCGCGATGGGTGCCGCGCCGGAACTGTCTCCAGCACTGATCACGTCGTTCATCGCCTCGCTGGCCACTGCCGGTGCTGCGGAAGATCTGTTGCTGGATTGCATGATCGCCAACGAATCCGTCTCGATGGGCGGATTCGGCGGTGGTGGATTCGGAGGTGGTGGATTTGGAGGCGCTGGCGGGGCGGGTGGCTCCGGCTCTGACGACTGCCTCGAGGGCTCGTACGCCGCACACTGCACCACCCCTTTCACACTGTAGCTCGGAGACTCTCATGCCTCGCTCAGCCGCACGGCAACTCCTGGAAGGTGGGCTCGTCGTGCTCGTACTGGTGGTCACGATAGGACTCCTCACACCCTGGGGAATCGCCCATCGAGCAGTGCTGGAGCCGCGCTTCGCGTTCGTTGCGATCGTGTTCGGCACACTCTCCTGCGCGGCGTTCCTGGTTACCGGAGTGTCGGGCGCGCTGGCGGGGCATGAGGATCCGGGTGCAGTCGCGATACCATCGTGTATCGCAATCAGCTCGTTCCTGCTCGTGGCGTCATTCCTGTGGGCATCGCACTCGCCCACCGCGCAAAATCTCACGCTCGCGGCTGCGGCGCTGTTCATGATCTCCGCGGCGGTGCTGCAGCTCCGCGCGCGCGGGCGTCGCAATACACTGTGAGGAGCGCACGCGTGAGGAGCGCCCGCGAGCGCCGCTCATGACGACACTCTCGATCACTTCGCTCTGGAAAAGCTTCCGCGCGGGCACAGAGGGATGTTCCGCGCGTGTGTCCGTGCTACGCGATCTGACTCTCGCGCTCTGGCCCGGCGAGATCGTGGCGCTCGCCGGCGCGTACGCGAGCGGCCGTTCCACGCTGCTCGCGTGCGCAGCAGCATGTCTCACCCCGGACTCGGGCTCCATCATGTGGCTCGGTGCTCGAGTCGCGCCGCGAGGCAGCGTCGCGTACGTGCGCGGCGGCGCGTCTCATCCCTCGGGCAACGAGGGCTTGCGCGGCGAACGGAGTGGCGCGCTCTACGCTGCGCTACACGCGGCGCCGCTGTTCGCTACACGGCTCGTGCTCGTGGATGATCTCGAATCCGTCAGCACACTCGAGCGTCGCCTGGTGCTCGCGTTGGTCGAACGCCAGGCCGCTGCAGGCGCCGCCGTGCTCTTCGCCGCGAACGAGGAGCTCGCGGCGGAGCGATGTGTCACACGCGTGGTCGAGCTCGTGGATGGTGCGCTCGTTCAGCGCAGAAAGCGCTCGGCCGCGCGGATCGCCGCTTCGTCCTTTGCGTCACGCGCGCGAGCAAGCGCGCGCTCGACGTACGGGCGCAACTTGCGCTCCCCCCAATAGTAGCCCGTTGCGACCTCCGCACTTTCCGTGTCGCCCTCGGCCGCGCCCTCGAGCAGCGCGAGCGCGGCGGCCTCGTCGAAACCCGGATCGTCACGATCCGGCAGTACGAACCGGCGCAGCGGAGAATCGCGCCCACCCGCATCCTCGTTCACGAATGCTCGAGACATTTCGCTCACGCTCCTGGTGCGCGCCGGACTTGCACGCGCTCGCATATTTGTACGGCGCCCGCGACCGTTGAATAAGCACACCCGGGGGCCTAGCTTCTCGCGTTCGCCCACGCCGCGCGCCGATCACGTCTTCAGGACGAGCATGCAGCTCTACAACACGCTCACCCGCCGCGTCGAGCCGTTCGCTCCGGCAGACGGAACGACCGTCCGGATGTACACGTGCGGTCCCACCGTCTACAACCCAGCCCACCTCGGCAACTTCCGCACCTTCCTCTTCGAGGATTTGCTGCGTCGCGTGCTGCGCATGAACGGCTGGCAAGTGATGCAGGTGATGAATCTGACGGATGTCGACGACAAGATCATCACGCGCATCGGCGGCGCAGGGAAAGACCATCCGCGAGGTGACCGAGCCGGTCACTGAGATCTTTCATCGCGATCGAGACTTCCTGCGCATCGAGTCGGCCGAGGTGTATCCGAAGGCGACCGAGCACATCCCGGAGATGATTTCGCTCGTTGAGCGGCTCATGTCGCGCGGCCTCGCGTATCAGGCCGAGGATGCGTCGGTGTATTTCGCGATCGCGCGATTCCCCGGCTACGGAAAGCTCTCGCGCCTCGACACGCGCCAGATTCGCGCGGGCGCGCGCGTCGCCGCAGGACGATTACAACAAGGAAGACGTCCGTGACTTCGCGCTCTGGAAGTCCGCGAAGCCCGAGGACGAGCAGACGGGCGCGGCGTGGGACTCGCCTTGGGGACGCGGTCGCCCCGGCTGGCATCTCGAATGCTCGGCGATGGCCAAGCGCTATCTCGGCGACACACTCGATCTGCACGCCGGCGGCGTCGACCTGGTCTTCCCGCATCACGAGGATGAGATCGCGCAGTCCGAGGGAGCCAACGGCGTTCCGTTCGCGCGCATGTGGTGCCACGGCGAGTTCCTGCTCACCGACGGCGCGAAGATGGCCAAGCGCGTCGGCAACGTTGCGAACGTGGAGGACCTGCGCACTCAGGGCATCTCCGCTGCTGCAGTGCGGCACTTCATGTTCTCGGTTCACTACCGGAAGCAGCTGAATCTGGCAGAGGACTCGCTCGACGCGTCGGCGAACGCGGTGCGACGCGTCGGGGACTTCGCGGAGCGGCTCGCGTCGGCCGACTGGTGGAACGGAGAATATGCTGCCGATCTCCGCGGAGCTGCAGCGGTCGGCGCTCGAGGCGTTCAATGACGATCTCAACGCGCCAGAGGCGATGGCGGCGCTGTTCGAGTTCATCCGCATGATCGAACGCCGAGCTCGACGCGGGCGGCACGGACGCGGCCGGCCTCGATGGAGCGCGAAAGGCGTTCGCGATGGTCAACGGAGTGCTGGACATCGTGCCCGGTGAGCCCGAGATCGACGAGAGTCTGTCGGACATGGGTGGAGGGGCGGCTGGCCGCGCGCCGTGAGGCGCGCGCGAGGCGGGATTTTGCTGCCGCGGATGCGATTCGAGGCGAGCTCGACGGGAAGGGAATCGCGATCGAGGATACGCCTCAGGGGACGCGGTGGAAGAAGGTGCGGTAGCACGACATACGTGCTGTGCGCACCATTGACGCCCCCCCAAAGTCCTGTTATTCTATGAGTCTTGCGCAAAAACGCCGTGCGCTGATATGAGCTCACGCTGACGTAGCTCAATTGGCAGAGCACCTGATTTGTAATCAGGCGGTTGCGAGTTCGATTCTCGCCGTCAGCTCTGGTGGGTGCACAACCTCGTCTGCGGTGAATTACAGGGGCGTCGGTCGCAACGCGCAGGGCATAGGGTGGGGTACCCAAGCGGCCAACGGGAGCAGACTGTAAATCTGCCGGCTAACGCCTACGAAGGTTCGAATCCTTCCCCCACCATTGGTCGGTGGCTGAATGGATGCACGAGTGGCGCGCCGGCGAGAGTGTTGATCGCGAGGCGGCGAGCAGGAAAAAGTGGTGAGGGCGCGAATAGCGGTTCTCTCGCGGGAGTAGCTCAGTTGGTAGAGCGCAAGCCTTCCAAGCTTGATGTCGCGGGTTCGAGCCCCGTCTCCCGCTTGCCGAGTGAAGGAGCCGGTGTGCGGGCAGATGGAGTAGCGGTGAAGCACGGTAGGTCAGGCGAATCGCTCGCGTAGCTCAGTTGGTAGAGCACACCCTTGGTAAGGGTGAGGTCACCGGTTCAATCCCGGTCGCGAGCTTGTAGAACGGCGAAGACGCAGAAGAGCAGCAGAGTAGCAGCGGCGCGACGATGCGAAGTCGCCGACAGCCGAGAGCAGGACGAGTACTTCACGATCGATCCAGTCAGCAAGTCGCGAGATCACACAGACGAGAGCGAGTGATGGCCAAGGCGAAATTTGAGCGGACGAAGCCGCACGTGAACGTCGGCACGATCGGGCACGTCGATCACGGGAAGACGACGTTGACGGCGGCGATCACGACGATCCAGGCGGCGAAGGGACTGGCGCCGAAGGTGGCCTTCGACCAGATCGACAAGGCCCCGGAGGAGAAGCGAGCGCGGGATCACGATCGCGACGGCGCACGTGGAGTACGAGTCCGACAAGCGCCACTACGCGCACGTCGACTGCCCGGGCCACGCCGACTACGTGAAGAACATGATCACCGGGCGCGGCGCAGATGGACGGGGCGATCCTGGTGGTGTCGGCCGCGGACGGCCCGATGCCGCAGACGCGCGAGCACATCCTCCTGGCCCGCCAGGTGAACGTGCCCTATATCGTCGTGTTCATGAACAAGGTGCGACATGGTCGACGATCCGGAGCTCCTGGACCTGGTCGAGCTCGAGGTGCGGGAGCTCTTGAGCGCGTACAAGTTCCCGGGCGACGACACGCCGATCATCAAGGGCTCGGCGCTCAAGGCGCTGGAGTAGTGGCGGATCCGAACAGCGAGTGCGGGAAGAAGATCGGCGAGCTGATGGACGCGCTGGACTCCTATATCCCGCAGCCCAAGCGTGAGGTCGACAAGCCGTTCCTGATGCCGGTCGAGGACGTGTTCTCGATCACGGGTCGCGGCACGGTGGCGACGGGGCGCATCGAGCGCGGGCGTGATCAAGGTGCGGCGAGGAAGTGGCGCTGGTCGGCTTCAACTCGGACAAGAAGACGGTGGTGACGGGTGTGGAGATGTTCCGGAAGCTGCTGGACGACGGGCAGGCGGGCGACAACGTCGGGCTTCTGCTTCGCGGCGATGCGAAGGAAGAGATCGAGCGCGGGATGGTGCTGGCGAAGCGCGGGCACGATCACGCCGCACACGCAGTTCCAGGCCGAGGTGTACGTGCTGACGAAGGAGGAGGGCGGCCGTCATACGCCGTTCTTCAAGGGGTACCGGCCGCAGTTCTACTTCCGCACGACGGACGTGACGGGGAGCGTGGAGCTGCCGGAAGGGACGGAGATGGTGATGCCGGGGGACAACATCCAGATGGAGATCGAGCTGATCACGCCGATCGCCATGGACGAGGGGCTGCGCTTCGCGATCCGCGAGGGCGGCCGCACCGTCGGCGCCGGCGTCGTCACGAAGATCATCAAGTAGTACGCGGCTTTGAAAGCGCGGAGACGCCGACACGGCGTCTCCATAGTAGAAGGAGGCGCCACACGGCGACTCTATGTTAAAAGGAGACGCCTTGTGGCGTCTCCAGGCCGGTTCGCCGGCCGATCTCTTTAATCGTTACCGCACATGCCACGCGAAAAAATCATTCTGGCCTGCAGCGACTGCAAGAATCGCAATTACTTCACCACAAGAACAAGCGCCTGCACCCCGAGCGCGTCGAGTGGAAGAAGTACTGCCCGCGCTGCAACTGCCATAAGCTCCACAAGGAAACGAAGTAATCGTGGCCACCGACGTCGGTTCGTCACGGCTGCCTGGCTGCAGAACGTTCGCGCGACGGTTGCCCGCACCGGGCCGTTTCTGCGCGAAGTGCATCTCGAGATGCAAGAAGGTCAGCTGGCCCGACAGGCAGCAGCTCATCAGGCCACGCGCACGATCATCATCTTCGTGCTCTTGATCGCGGGCGGTCATCGCGCTCATGGACCTCGTTCTTCCAGGCCGTCCTCGTGCGCTAATTCCGTCGCTGTTCAAGTGAGCACGATCGTGGAACACCGCTGGTACGCGATTCAGACGACGGCGGACACGAGAACAAGGTCCGCTCGCTGATCGCGCGATCGCATCGAGTCCGATGCGCGGCCGGCCGAGGAGCGGCCGATTCGCCAGGCGCTCGTGCCGACGCAGGAAGTGGTCGAGATCAAGAACGGCAAGAAGGTGAACGTCGAGCGGAAGATCTATCCGGGCTACGTGCTGGTCGAGATGGTGATGAACCAGGAAACGCTGCACGACATCAACAGCATCCAGGGCGTCATCAAGTTCGTCGGCACAGGAGCGGCTTCCGCAGCCGCTGCGCCCCGATGAGGTCAATCGCCTCCTCGGCATCGCCGACGAGAGCGAGACCGAAGAGCCGAAGGAAGAGATTCCGTTCATGGTCGGTCAGGCGGTGGCGATCACCGAAGGACCGTTCACCGATTTCAACGGCACGGTCGAGGAAGTGTTCGCGGACAAGGGAAAGGTTCGCGTGTCGGTGTCGCTCTTCGGACGGCCAACGAGCGTGGAGCTCGACTATCTGCAGTTGAAGGGCTACTGAAGGTCGACTAGCACCGACGCGCAGCACGTCGGCTACCACGACGACGATAAACACAAAGTGGGAGCTGGGAACGCAGGGCAGCAGTGAACGCGAGCAAGTGGCGCGCGTGACTCGGCCCCACACAACGCGACAGGAAGGTTTATGGCGAAGAAGGCAACAGGGTTCGTCAAGCTGCAGGTGCCGGCAGGCAAAGCGAATCCGGCGCCTCCGGTGGGTACGGCGCTTGGTCCGCAGGGCATCAACATCATGGCGTTCTGCAAGGAGTTCAACGCTCGCACGCAGAATCAGGATGGCATCATCCTCCCGGTGGAGGTGACCATCTTCTCGGACAAGTCGTTCACGTTCATTCTCAAGACGCCACCCGCGGCCGTTCTCCTCAAGAAGGAGCTCGGCCTCGAGAAGGGCTCGGGCGTTCCGAATCGCACGAAGGTCGGCAAGGTCACGCGTGCGCAGCTCCGGAAGATCGCCGAGATCAAGATCCCGATCTCAACACGGACAACATCGAGTCCGCCATGGCGATGATCGCCGGCGCCGCGCGCTCGATGGGCATCGAGGTGGCCGACTAATGGCCGATCACGGAAAGAAGTACGTCGAGGCGGCGAAGAAGCGCGAGGCGCTCACGCGCTATCAGCCGCGTCAGGCGATCGAGATCGTGAAGAGCGCCGCGTTCGCGAAGTTCGACGAGACGGTGGAAGTCGCGGTGCGCCTGGGCGTCGATCCGCGCCACGCCGATCAGGTCGTGCGCGGCACGGTCGTGCTCCCCGCCGGCACCGGTAAGACGGTGCGCGTCGCTGGTGATCGCGGTCGGCGAAAAGGCGCGTGAGGCGGAGGCCGCAGGCGCGGACTTCGTCGGCGTCGAGCTCATTCCGCAGCATCAAGGAAGGATGGATGGACTTCGACGTCCTCATCGCCACGCCTGACCAGATGGGTCAGGTCGGCCAGCTCGGCCGCGTGCTCGGTCCGCGCGGGCTCATGCCGAATCCGAAGGCCGGCACGGTGACGTTCGACGTCGGACGCGCAGTGCGCGAGGTCAAGGCCGGCAAGATCGAGTTCCGCGTCGACAAGGGCGGCAACGTCCACGCGCCGATCGGGAAGGTCTCGTTCAGCGCCGAAGCGCTGACGACGAACTTCGCGGCGTTCATGGACCAGATCGTCCGCTCCAAGCCGGCAGCGGCGAAGGGCGTGTACGTGCAGAACGTCGCGATCTCGAGCACGATGGGCCCCGGCGTCACGATCGACATCACCCCGTACCGGGCCTAGACGATGAAGCGCAACGAGAAGGAGCAGCTCGTCACCGAGCTGACCGAGAAGATCAAGGGCGCAACCGCGCTCTACTACACGGATTTCACCGGGCTGAACGTGAAGCGCATGACCGAGCTGCGTCGCCGCTTCCGCAAGGCGGGCGTCGAGTACGTGGTCATCAAGAACACACTCGCGCTTCGCGCGGTGAACGAGAGCGGGACTCGCGGGCTCGCGCCTGCGCGGACCGACGGGCGTCGTGATCGGGAAGGATCCGGTCGCCGCGGCCAAGGTGTTGAGCGACTTCGCGAAGGAGAACGATCAGAAGCCCGCGGTGAAGGGCGGGATGCTCGATGGCAAGTCGATCGACACCGCGCAGGTGAAGCAGCTCGCGTCGCTGCCGTCGCGGGAGCAGATGCTCGCTGATCTCGGCGCAGGACTGCAGTCGCCGATGGGCGCGTTCCTCGGCGCGCTGTCCGGTGTGCTCAGCACGTTTGCAGGCGCGATCGAAGCGCTGCGGCACAGAAGGAAGGCGCCGAAGGCGCTTAACGGTTCCCAGGTGGTTTGTCGGATTCAACACGCCCCAGGAAACATCGAACACCTGGGATTGACTTAGGGAGAGAGAACAAAAATGGCGAACACAACCCTGAGCACGGACGAGATCCTCGACGCGATCGGCAACATGTCGGTCTTCGAGCTCGCCGGCTTGATCGAGGCGTTCAAGACCAAGTTCAACGTCACGATCGCGGCGGCTCCGGTCGCCGGTGCGGCGCCTGCGGGCGGCGGCGGCGGTGCGGCTCCTGCGGCCGAAGAGCAGACCGAGTTCACGGTCATTCTCAAGGAAGCGGGCGCGAAGAAGATCCAGGTCATCAAGGTCGTCCGCGAGATCACCGGGCTCGGCCTCAAGGAAGCGAAGGACCTCGTCGACGGCGCGCCCCAGCCTGTGAAGGCCGGCGTCAACAAGGATGAGGCGAACCAGATCAAGGCCAAGCTCGAAGAGCAGGGCGCCGCAGTCGAAGTCAAGTAAGCGGCCGCAGGGTCCGCGGCGGGCATTCTTTTTTGCCTGCCGCGGGAACTGCCGAGTAGCTATCCGGTATTTATCCGATATAGCTGCCGGCCCTCTCTTGATTCCGGCGCGAATGGTTCGACTCCAGAATCGTACGACACAATCGGGTTTATCAGGTGCTCCACCCCGCAGCCGCGATTTTCACGCGAGCCGCGGGGGAGGGGCCCTTTCGTCTGCGCGTGGGTGATTCATGGCTGAGACAATGAAGCAAATTTCGTTCGGCAAGCTCGACAAGGGGATGGAAATGCCGCATCTCCTCGACATCCAGACACGCGCCTTCGAGGCGCTGCTCCAGCTGGATGCCGCGTCCCACGATCGTGAGGACATCGGTCTCGAGCGGGTATTCAAGGACCTCTTCCCGATCACCGACGTCCACGAGAACTACTCGCTGGAATTCGTCCGCTATTCGCTCGGCGAGCCGAAGTACTCCGTCGGCGAGTGCATCGAGCGCGACATGACCTACTCCGCTCCCCTCAAGGCGACGCTGCAGCTCGTCGTCAACGAGGAGGTGAACGGTCAAAGCGTCCGCGCAACATCATCGAGAAGGAGGTCTATCTCGGCGAGCTGCCGCTGCTCACGCCGCTCGGAACCTTCGTCATCAATGGCGCCGAGCGCGTCATCGTCAGCCAGCTGCACCGCTCGCCCGGCGTCGTGTTCGAAGAGTCGACGCACCCGAACGGCCAGCGCCTGATCTCGGCGCGCATCATCCCGTTCCGCGGCTCGTGGGTCGAGTTCACCGTCGACATCCACGACGTCGTCTACGTGCACATCGACAAGAAGAAGAAGTTCCCGGCCACGGCGCTGCTCCGCGCGCTCGGCTACGGAAGCAACTCGGACATCCTCCGGCTCTTCTTCGCCGTTCGCGATCTCGACCTCACCAAGAAGCGCGAGAGCCGCGGCGACCTGCGCGAGGTGCTCGGCGCGATCATCGCCGAGGACATCACGCTCGCCGGTGAAGCGACCGCGGAGGACGCGCCGAAGCTCAAGACCAAGAAGGCACGCGCCGAGCGCGAGCGCGGCGAAGCGGAGATGCTCGTCAAGGAAGGCGACGAGCTCACGCCGGAGGTCTACAACCGCCTCCGCCGCCTCGGCATCGACACGGTCAAGGTGTTCGCGAGCTACATGACGATCGACCTGCGCGACGAGCAGGATGCGATCGAGCGCGGTGAGCGCCCGGTGCGCCGCGTGCTCGCGGTGGACGTCGTCGATCCCGAGACGGCGAAGTCGATCGCCGACGCTGGGTCAGACGCTCACCGACACGCTCATCAAGAAGCTCCGCAAGGCCGAGATCAACAAGGTGCAGGTGTTCGTCGCGTCGGGACGTGCCGAGTCGACGCTGATCAAGAACACGCTGCTCAAGGATCCGACGCACTCCGAGAAGGAGGCGCTGAAGCAGATCTATTCGCTGCTCCGTCCGGGCGATGCGCCGAATCTGCGAGACGGCGCGCGTCGCGCTCGAGCGGCTGTTCTTCTCGCCCAAGCGCTACGACCTCGGCCGCGTGGGCCGCTACAAGATCAACCAGCGCCTCGGGCTCAAGACGCCGGCGTCGCACACGGTGCTCACGAAGGAGGATTTCGTCGCGATCGTGCGCTACCTCGTCGAGCTGCACGAAGGCCGCGGCCACGTCGGACGACATCGATCACCTCGGCAACCGCCGCATTCGCTCGGTTGGCGAGCTGATCGCGAACCAGTTCTCGGTCGGTCTGTCCCGCATGGCGCGCCTGGTGAAGGAGCGCATGTCGATCAACACCGATCCGGAAAAGATCACGCTCGACGATCTCGTGAACGCGCGTACGGTCGCGCGCGGTCATCCAGGCGTTCTTCGGATCGTCGCAGCTGTCGCAGTTCATGGATCAGACGAATCCGCTCGCCGAGCTGACGCACAAGCGTCGCCTCTCGGCGCTCGGACCGGGCGGGCTCACGCGTGAGCGCGCCGGCTTCGAAGTGCGCGACGTGCACTACTCGCAGTACGGCCGTATGTGCCCGATCGAGACGCCGGAAGGTCCGAACATCGGACTGATCACGTCGCTCGCCTGCTTCGCGCGCGTCAACGATCTCGGCTTCGTCGAGACGCCGTACCGCGTCGTGAAGAACGGCAAGGTGACGGGCGAGATCGCGTGGCTCGACGCCAACAGGGAAGAGGAGGCGATCATCGCCCAGGCGAACGCGCAGCTCAACCCCGACGGCACGTTCG
Organism: uncultured Gemmatimonadaceae bacterium; assembly: GCA_963792685.1. Lineage (GTDB taxonomy): Bacteria > Gemmatimonadota > Gemmatimonadetes > Gemmatimonadales > Gemmatimonadaceae > FEN-1250. The sequence continues at coordinate 2,094,885 of CAWBWW010000001.1, forward strand.
TCGACGAGCTCGTGCTCTGCCGTCAGCAGGGTGACGTGCCGCTCACGCCGCCGGACCGCATCGACTACATGGACGTCGCGCCGGAGCAGCTCGTCTCGATCGCCGCCGCGCTCATTCCGTTCCTCGAGCACGACGACGCCAACCGCGCGCTGATGGGCTCGAACATGCAGCGGCAGTCGGTGCCGCTGCTCAATCCGCGTACGCCGCTCGTCGGCACCGGGCTCGAGGAGAAGGTGGCGACGCGATTCCGGCGCCGTCGTCATCGCGAAGCGCTCCGGCGTCGTCTCGCGCGTGACGGCCGATGAGATCATCGTCGACGCCGGCCCGCCGATCGCGACGAAGCGAGGAGCGCGTCGGGCGATCGTCCGCTCGCGCGCCTCACGCAGCACGACCGCTACCGGCTCAAGAAGTACTGGCGCACCAACCAGGACACGGCGATCAACCAGCGTCCGCTCGTGCGGCTCGGACAGCGCGTGAAGGCAGGCGACGTGCTGGCCGACGGCGCGGCGACGGAGATGGGGCAGCTCGCGCTCGGCTCGAACGTCACCGTGGCGTTCATGCCGTGGTACGGACACAACTTCGAGGACGCGATCGTGCTCTCCGAGCGGCTGGTGAAGGACGACGTGTACTCGTCGATCCACATTCAGGAGCTGGAGCTGCACGTCCGCGACACCAAGCGCGGTCAGGAAGAGATCACGCGAGAGATTCCGAACGTCGCCGAGGAGAGCGCTGATCGATCTCGACGAGCGCGGCATCATTCGCATCGGCGCGCACGTGAAGCCGGGCGACATTCTCGTCGGCAAGATCACGCCGAAGGGCGAGACCGAGCTGTCGCCGGAAGAGAAGCTGCTCACCGCGATCTTCGGTGAGAAGGCGAAGGACGTGAAGGATTCGTCGCTCAAGGTGCCGCCGGGAATGGAAGGCGTCGTCATCGACGTCAAGATCTTCTCGCGCATCGACGATCAGGTGATCGAAAAGGATCGCGGTGAGCGGATCGGTGAAGTGCGTCGGCTCGAGGGCGACGAGAAGATGCGCGTCAACGAAGTGCGTGATGCCGAGCTCGCCGAGATGCTCGAGGGGCAGACGGTGACGCTCGCGCTCAAGTCCGGAACGGTCGAGGAGGCGATTCCGGCGGGAACGAAGCTCACGCCGGACCTGCTGCGCGAGACTGAAGATCGCGGCGCTCGATCTCAAGACGTTCCGCGTCGAGAACAAGAAGATGAACGAGCGTATCCGCGAGATCATCGACGCCGCGAACGAACGAGAAGGCGCGCATCGAGGAGAAGGCGGAGGAGCGGATCGACAAGATCCTGCAGCCCGACGAGCTGCCCCCGGGCGTGATCCAGCTCGTGAAGGTCTATCTCGCCGAGAAGCGCAAGATCTCGGTCGGTGACAAGATGGCCGGACGCCACGGCAACAAGGGTATCGTCGCGCGCATCGTGCCTGAGGAGGACATGCCGTTCCTCCCCGACGGTCGCCCGGTCGACATCGTGCTCAACCCGCTCGGCGTACCGAGCCGAATGAACGTCGGACAGATCCTCGAGACGCACCTCGGCTGGTGCGCGAAGCTGCTCGGCTTCTACGCCAAGACGCCGGTGTTCCAGGGCGCGAACGAGCGCGAGATCGGAATGCTGCTGCAGGCTCGCGGGGCTCAAGTGGGCCGCGCCGGCGCTGGAGCTCAGCGTGGCGCCGCCGAGCATTTCGGATGCGGACATCAAGACGATCATGCACGATATCAGGCCGGCGCGCGTGGGCGAGGCGCACGTGAACCTCGACGCCGCGACGGTGAACGATCTGGGCGGACGCACGATGTCGCAGGAGACGCGCGACATCTTCTTCCGCTTCCGCGATTTCCTCACGGCGGCTGCGAAGGAGCTGGCCGAGCGCGAGCAGGCGGAAGTCGAAGCGCAGATCACGCTGCACGGTGCACTCGACGGAGACGCCGAGTTCCCGGAGGCGCGCAAGCCGGAGCTGCGAGGCGCGCTCAAGCAGCTCGAGAAGTAGCCGCGCTCGCGAGAGCTGCGGATGTACTGCAGTCGCAGGAGCTGCCGGCGCTCGCGGCGATGCTCGGACCGAAGTCGGAAGCGGACGTGGATGCTGCGGCGGTCGAGCTGATGCGGCTCGCCGGGCTCACGCTCGCCGGCAAGGTGTGGCTGCGCGATGGTCGTACGGGCGAGCGGTTCGCGAACCCGGTGACCGTCGGTGAGATCTACATGCTGAAGCTCTCGCACCTGGTGGACGACAAGATCCACGCGCGGAGCATCGGACCGTACTCGCTCGTTACGCAGCAGCCGCTCGCCGGCAAGGCGCAGTTCGGCGGCCAGCGTTTCGGAGAGATGGAAGTGTGGGCGCTCGAGGCGTATGGCGCCGCGCACACGCTGCAGGAGATCCTGACCGTCAAGTCGGACGACGTGAATGGTCGAAGCCGCGTGTACGAGGCGATCGTGAAGGGCCAGAATCTGCCAGAGCCGGGGATTCCGGAGTCGTTCAACGTGCTCGTGAAGGAATTGCAGGCGCTTGGAATCTGGGTGCACCTGGGCGCGACAGGCGAGAACGGGCATCGGCAACGGCAACGGCACACGGGGAGGATTGAGTACAATGATTGATTTTCGCAGTGTGCGCGAGCAGAGAAGCTCCGCATTCGACTTCATTCAGATCCGCATCGCTTCTCCGGAAGAGATCCGCGGCCCGAAGGACCCGAAGGAGCGCGAGCGCCACGAGATGCAGGGGCTCCGCAACTGGTGGTCGTGGGGCGAGGTCACGAAGCCGGAGACGATCAACTACCGCTCTTTCAAGCCCGAGAAGGATGGCTTGTTCTGCGAGCGCATCTTCGGTCCCGTCAAGGACTGGGAGTGCCATTGCGGGAAGTACAAGCGCATCCGCTATCGCGGCGTGATCTGCGATCGTTGCGGCGTCGAGGTGACCCTATCGCGCGTCCGTCGCGAGCGCATGGGGCATATCGAGCTCGCCGTACCCGTCGCGCATATCTGGTTCTTCAAGACGCTGCCCAGTCCGATGGGCAATCTGCTCGACATCACGCTGCGTGATCTCGAGAAGATCATCTATTACTCGAATTACGTCGTCATCGACCCAGGCTCGCAGGAAGTCGAAGCGAACCAGCTGCTCGACGAAGATGAATTTTTGAATTTGCGCGAGAAGGCTCGTGGCGAGAACGACGATGCCTTCCGTGCCGACATCGGCGCGCCCGCGGTTCGCGAGCTGCTCAAGCGGCTCGACGTGGACACGATCTCCGAGGAGCTCCGCACGCAGGTCGCGGTCGAGACGTCGCAGCATCGCAAGAAGCAGATGCTCAAGCGGCTCAAGATCGTGGACGCGTTCCGTGGCTCAGGGGATGCGGGCGGCGTGCGCAACAAGCCGGAGTGGATGATCCTGGACGTCATCCCGGTGATTCCGCCGGATCTGCGTCCGCTCGTTCCGTTGGACGGCGGCCGTTTCGCGACGTCCGATCTGAACGATCTGTACCGCCGGGTGATCAACCGCAACAACCGTCTGCAGAAGCTGATTCTGCACCGGGCGCCGGAAGTCATTCTGCGCAACGAGAAGCGCATGCTCCAGGAGGCCGTCGACGCACTGTTCGACAACGGCCGCCGCTCCAAGGCGATTCGCGGTCGCGGCAAGCGTCCGCTCAAGTCGCTCTCGGACATGCTGAAGGGCAAGCAGGGCCGGTTCCGTCAGAACCTGCTCGGCAAGCGCGTGGACTACTCGGGCCGCTCGGTCATCGTCGTTGGTCCGGAGCTCAAGCTGCACCAGTGCGGGCTGCCGAAGGCGATGGCACTCGAGCTGTTCAAGCCGTTCATCATCCATAAGCTGGTCGACAAGGGCATCGCCGAAACGGTGAAGCGCGCCAAGAAGATCGTGGAGCGCGAGAGCCCGGAGGTCTTCGAGATTCTCGAAGAGATCATCAAGGATCATCCGGTGATGCTGAACCGCGCGCCGACGCTCCACCGTCTGGGCATCCAGGCGTTCGAGCCCGTGCTCGTGGAAGGCAAGGCCATTCGTATTCACCCGCTCGTCTGCGCGGCGTTCAACGCCGACTTCGACGGTGACCAGATGGCCGTGCACGTGCCGCTTTCGTTCGAGGCGCAGCTCGAGTGCCGTCTGCTCATGCTGTCGTCGAACAACATTCTTAAGCCGTCGGACGGTCGTCCGGTTGCGGAGCCGAGCCAGGACATCGTGCTGGGCTGCTACTTCCTGACGAAGGCGCCGGCGGACTTCGAGGCGCGCGTGAAGAACGCGCCGCGTCTCACGACGGTGGCGGAGGCGGAGGTCGCGCTCGCGCTGAACAAGGCGACGTTCCACACGCCGGTTCGTTACCTGGTGGACGACGTGCACGGTCGCCGGTGGGAGAACACGACGGTTGGACGCGTGGTGTTCAACTCCATCGTGCCGCCGGCGCTCGGCTATCAGAACCGTGAGATGAAGAAGAAGGTGCTCGGCGAGCTCGTGTTCGAGGCGTATCGACAGGAAGGGCTGTCGAGCACGGTGCAGTTCCTCGACCGGCTCAAGGAGTTCGGATTCCGTTACGCGACGCATGGGCGGTGTGTCGATCGGTATCGAGGATCTCGAGATTCCGAACGAGAAGGAGACGCTGCTCGAGGAAGCTGAGGAGCGCGTCGAGCGTTTCCAGCGCGCGTACAACACCGGTAACATCACGAACGGTGAGCGCTACAATAAGGTGATCGACACGTGGACGCACGCGAACAACGACGTTGCGGACGCGATGGTGAAGGCAATGCGGGAGTCGAAGTCCGGCTTCAACCCCGTCTTCATGATGTTCGATTCGGGCTCGCGAGGCAGCCGCGATCAGATCCGCCAGCTGGCGGGTATGCGCGGACTGATGGCGAAGCCGCAGAAGAAGCTGACTGGTGGAATCGGCGAGATCATCGAAAGCCCGATCAAGTCGAATTTCCGTGAAGGATTGTCGGTGCTCGAGTACTTCATCTCGACGCACGGCGCGCGAAAGGGTCTGGCGGATACGGCGCTCAAGACGGCCGACGCAGGATACCTCACGCGTCGTCTGGTGGACGTCGCGCAGGATGTGACGATCACCGAAGAGGATTGCGGCACGATCCTCGGTCTCGAGGTCGGCGCGCTCAAGGAAGGCGAGGATGTGATCGAGCCTCTCTCCGAGCGTATCGTCGGCAACGTGGCCGCGGAGGATGTCGAGGATCCGCACGAGGTCGACGAGTCGGGACGCCGCACGCTGTTGGTCGAGGCGGGCGAGCTGATCGACGAGGAGACGTCGCGTGCGATCGAGGACTCGGGAATCGAGACGGTTCGGATTCGCTCCGTACTCACGTGCGAAGCGAAGCGTGGTCTCTGCCAGATGTGCTATGGCAGAAATCTCGCGACAATGGCGATGGTCGATCTCGGCGAAGCGGTGGGAATCATCGCGGCGCAGTCGATCGGCGAGCCGGGCACGCAGCTGACGCTTCGTACCTTCCACATCGGCGGCACCGCGGCACGTATCGCGGAGCAGACGGCGCGGAAGTCCAAGGTTGCGGGTACGGTGGAGTATGGTGAGCGGCTGGTGTTCGTGACGAACCCCGAGGGACAGCGCATCGTCACCTCGTACGAGGGCGACATCATGATCCGCGCGAGCGCCGAGGAGAATGCGGCGATCGTTTCGCGGTTCCAGGTACCGCTCGGCGCGTTCCTCATGGTCGAGGATGGCGCGGAGATCAGAAAGGACGGAGTGGTGTTCACGTGGGATCCGTATACCACGCCGATCATCGCGGACGTCGAAGGTACGATTCGCTTCGTCGATCTCGTCGAGGAAGAGTCGCTCTCCGAGGAGCTCGATGAGCTCACCGGCCTGCGTCAGCGGGTCGTCATTGAAGATCGAGAGAAGAAGCTCCACCCGCACATCGAGATCATTCAGGAGAAGGGCGGGAAGGAGAAGCGTCTGCGCGACTTCGTCGTGCCGGTGGGCGCACAGCTCATCGTGGCGGATGGCGCGAAGATCTCTGCGGGAACCATCCTCGCGAAGATCGGACGTGAGGCGTACAAGACGCGCGACATCACGGGCGGTCTGCCGCGAGTCGCGGAGCTGTTCGAGGCACGCAGGCCAAAGGATCCGGCGACCATCTCGGAGATCGACGGCGTGGTGCGCTTCGGCGAGATCAAGCGCGGCAAGCGCGAGATCTTCGTGCAGCCGTTGATGGAGACGAACGACGGCACCTTTGCGGTGGATGAGCAGCAGCCGGCGCAGCTGTACGAGGTGCCTGCTGGTAAGCACCTCCGCGTGCACGAGGGTGATCGCGTGCGAGCTGGAGATCGTCTGTCCGAGGGCCCGGTGAATCCGCACGACATTCTGCGGATCAAGGGACCGAGGGCGGTGCAGGAATATCTGTTGAACGAAGTGCAGGAGGTGTATCGCCTGCAGGGTGTGAAGATCAACGACAAGCACATCGGCGTGATCGTGCGTCAGATGCTGCAGAAGGTTCGGGTGCTCGAGCCTGGGGAGACCCGAGATGCTCGAGGGCGAGCACGTGGACAAGGCGGTGTTCCGGGATACGAACGAGCGCTCGAAGCAGGGCGACGAGAGTCCGGCCACCTCCGAGCCGCTGCTGCTCGGCATCACGAAGGCGAGTCTCACGACGCAGTCGTTCATTTCGGCGGCTTCGTTCCAGGAGACCACGCGCGTGCTCACCGACGCTGCGATCCGCGGCGCAAAGGACGATCTGCTTGGCTTGAAGGAGAACATCATCATCGGTCACCTCATTCCGGCGGGTACCGGGCTGTATCGGTACCAGGAAGTGGACATCGAGGGGATCGACATTCCCGTGGCACCGGAGCCCGTGGCGGAGCCGTTGCCGGAGGCGTCGTTCGCGGCGCTGCTCACGGGTGGCGTAGGGAACCTGGGTGGTGGCGGCTCGCTGCTGCCGTTCGGGGACGACGACGAGTAGGTAGGAGGGAACGGGTGGCGGCCTGTCCGCCGCCCGCTTCCGACTCGTTCAGTTCAACTTGACTCTCTCGGAGAGCCCGCCTAATTTTGGGGGCTCTGCCGTCTATCTTTGCGTATTACCTAGGGTTATGCCGACTATCAATCAGCTCGTCCGGCGCAGTCGCCAGGATGTCGAAAAGAAGGAAAAGGCGCCTGCGCTCAAGGGGAATCCCCAGAAGCGCGGTGTGTGCACTCGCGTGTACACCACCACGCCCAAGAAGCCAAACTCCGCGCTGCGCAAGGTTGCGCGTGTGCGGTTGACGAATGGCTTCGAGGTGACGGCGTACATCCCGGGCGAAGGGCACAACCTGCAGGAACACTCGATCGTGCTCATTCGCGGCGGCCGTGTGAAGGATCTTCCCGGCGTCCGTTATCATATCGTGCGCGGTACGTTGGACGCCTCGGGCGTGAACGGCCGCAATCAGAGTCGGTCCAAGTACGGCACGAAGAAGCCGAAGGCCGGCGCACCAGCAGGAGGTAAGAAGTGAGCCGTCGCTCTAAAGCGGTAAAGCGTACGATTCTCCCGGACGCCCGCTACGATAGCCAGACCGTGTCGAAGTTCATCAACACGCTGATGCTCGAAGGGAAGAAGTCCACGGCAGAGGGCATCTTCTATGGCGCGATGGATCTCGTGGAATCGCGCACGGGCCAGCCGGGCGTGAATGTGTTCAAGGCGGCGCTGCAGAACATCAAGCCGGTGGTCGAGGTAAAGAGCCGGCGAGTTGGCGGCGCGACGTATCAGGTGCCGGTCGAAGTTCGCCCCGAGCGCCGCACTGCTTTAGGGATGCGTTGGCTCATGCAGTATTCGCGTGAGCGCAGCGAGAAGAGCATGGCGGAGAAGCTGGCTGCTGAGGTGATTGCGGCGTCGAAGGGAGAAGGGAATAGCGTGAAGAAGAAGGACGATACGCACCGCATGGCGGATGCGAACAAGGCGTTTGCGCACTATCGGTGGTAGTGGGATAGCAGGCGCAACCGATTAGAGAAGACCCCGCCACGGATGATCCGGGCGGGGTTCTTGTTTGTGGAATCGACGCTTGATATTCCAGCGAGACTCGCACGTCGAGGATTCCACATGTTCGTCGGCCACTACGCCCCCGCCTTCGCCGCCAAACGCGCCGATCGCACCATCCCCCTCTGGACGCTCTTCATCGCCGTCCAGTTCCTCGACGTGCTCTGGGCGCCGTTCGTCCTCCTCGGGATTGAAAAAGTCCGGATCGTCCCAGGCATCACGAAAGTGAGCCCGCTCGATCTCTACTACATGCCGTACACGCATGGGCTGATCGGCGCGATCGTGTTGTCGTTCCTCTTCGCGATCGCGTATCAGCTCCTCGCGCGTCCCGCATCCTCGCGCTCCAGTGTGATCACCGGGCTCGCCGTGTTCTCGCACTGGGTGCTCGATCTCCTCGTGCATCGCCCCGATCTTCCACTCTGGCGCGACACGGCGAAAGTCGGGCTCGGACTCTGGAACGCACCCGCGATCGAGATCTCGCTCGAAGTCGTGCTGCTCCTCGGCTCCATCTGGTGGTGCTTCCGCGAGAATCTCTCGCGGGCGAAAGGGACGTTCATGTTTGGCGTAGTCCTGTCGCTGATCCAGATCGGCAGCTACTTCTCGCCGCCACCCTCGTCGGATAAGGCGATCGCAGCGCAAGCGATCGCTGCATACATCGTATTCGCGATCGTGATCTGGTGGCTGCAGGATCGAAAGACCAGCGCCCCGATCTCGTAGAGGACCTCCGTGCAATCCAATGACTTCGACATCGAGCCCGGGCTCTCGTTCGGGACCTGGCTCCACAGCGAGATCGTCGACGAGTGCGTCATCGAGAAAACCGGGTGGGCGCCCGAGCGCGTGGATCGTGTTGCGCTGCGCCTGCAATCCGTCGTGCGCGAGGGCGAGCGATTCGTCGTTGTCGTGCCGTGGACGGATACTGTCACCGCGTTCACCGGCCCCGGCAAGTACATCTACTTCTCGCGGCGTCTGCTCGAGCGATGCCCCGACGACGACAGCGCGGCGTTCGTCATCGCACACGAGATCGCGCATCACGAGCTGGGACATCTGCGCATCTTCTCGCACCGGCTCGCAGCGCTCGCACGTGTAAATCACGGATGGCTCGCAGCCGCCGCCATCCACTCGATCGAGCGCGCGATGTACGGGCCGGAGAACGAGCGCGCCGCAGATCATCGCGCGCTGGATCTCTGCCTGCAGGCTGGATACGATGGCCGGAAGTGCATTCACGCGCTGAATATTCTCGCGCAGCACTCGCTCGATCTCGGTGATACTGACGGCACGTTCGGTGTGGACACGAACGCCGAGGATGACGAGCCCGGACAAACGCCGTGGACTTCGCGACTTCGCACTTGGACATGGGAGCGCATGCGCGGCTATCCCTCCCTTCAGAGCCGGCGCGAGGCGCTCGAGCGTTATCTCGCGTTCCGAACCGCAACGCCCATCCCGCAGCGTCGCGCAGGCTTTTCCTGACGCGCCCTACGTCCGCGTCGCCTGCAGCCGTGCCACGCGCTGCTTCACATCCTTGATGATCGGCTGAAGCTCCGGATCCGCGTTCTTCCACAGGCCGAGCATCTTCTGGTAGGCGTCAATGGCGCGCCTGCGATCGCCTTTGGCCTCGTACAACTCTCCCAGCTGCTGATAGGTTGCCGCCAGGTTCTGCGCATCCTCGAAGATCCGATTGACATCACCCGCCGCGATGTAGGATTCGAAGTACGTGAGAGCGGAATCGGGCTGTCTCGCTTTTCTGAATGCCTGGGCGATATCGAAGTTGGCACAGCCCTGACAAAAGTATCCATCACGCGATCGCTCGAAATCATCGATCGCCTCGGCGTAATGGCCTCGAGCGAATGCAATGTGTCCAGCTGCATTGAAGCGTTCGCGATCCCCTTTCAGTATCTCCGGCCGGACCGCGTGCTGATATTCCGCCATGAGGCGCTGTGCCTCCTCCACGTTTCCGGCCATCGCATACGCAATCGCGAGCGTTGAGTACGGGCGATCGACGGCGTCCATGGACGCGAGCGAATGCTTCGCCAGCGCGTCCGATACGATCGACATCGCCTCTGCGGGCCGGTTGCGATAGCTGAGGTCGAATACCGCCAAGCCTGTCATGTCCAGGAGGTACTGAGTGTTCGCATGGCCAGCCTCCTGCAACGCTGCACTCGCCCGCAGGAGCCGTTCCGCCTCGGCGATCTTGCCCTGGATGAAAGCGAGACTCGCTAGATCCGCGTCTGCGAGCGTCTCATATTGTCGACTGCTCGTCATCGCCGAACCCAGGGCGCGCGCGAGCTTTTCGGCCTCTCCATAGTCGCCGCGCCAGCTGGCGACTTCAACGCGGCTCTGGAGCATCTCGGGGTCGTCCGGCGACTTTCGTCCCCATTGCGCCAGCGTCGATTCGGCAGGAGTCAGCTTGCCCTGCAGGAGCTCCGCGCGCAGGGCCAGAAGCGGGCACCTGGTAGAATCTCCCCGCTTCACGCACGCGACGGCGAGACTCTCGCCCTCCTTGTAATGCCTGCTGTTCACCAGCTCCAACGCCAGATTATTCTGCGCGATGCCATTGTCCGGATCGATCGCAAGCATCGCGCGATACGCCGCCATTACCTTCGACTGATCGTTGTCAACAGTATTATAGTACGTCCCGATCGCGGCCAGCTTCTCGAGCTCTGGCAGTCGATCGCGATGCGCGTACGCGCGCCGGGCCGCCTCGACTCCCTCCGCGACCGATCCACCATTGTTGAGAATCAGCACCGAGAGCTTGCGCCATGCCATCGCGAAACCAGTATCGATCGTGGTCGCGGACTGCAACAGCGGTATCGCCGCTTCTTCCTGACCGGTATTCGCGAGTCGCCACGCCTGCGAGTACTTTCGCAGCGCATCGAGCGAGCCCGTCGTCACGTGCTCCAGCGGCTCATCCGCGCGGATGCTCACGAGCGACTCGCCGATCCGCTCGCGCAGCGCGCGCGAGAGCCGGTCGAGTGCCGGAATCAGTTCCGCATCGTTCGCCGCTGTCTCACGGAGGGCCGTGAGCACGGACCCATTGGACGCCGAGAGCACCTTCGCGGACAGCACGTAGCTTTTTCCCACAGCATTGATCTCTCCGGCGACGACAGCCGGCACACCCTCCCGCTGCGCGAGCTCGCGCGCGAGATCGACTGTCATGCCCGCGTTCTCGGGCTTCTGCATCCGCTTGAGGGCGTCACTCACCGCCTGGCCGTCCATGAGCTTCACGCTCTGCGACTGCGCGAGATCGACGCGAAATGCATCGGTGAGCGTTGACGCGAGCGTCGAATCGGGTGTGCGATTCACGAATTCCGCGAGCAGAATCGGCTGCCGCTCCTTGATCAGCCCCTTTGCCTGCAGAGTGCCGATCGAGCCGATACCGAGGACGCGCATCACCGTGTAGCCGATCACGAGCACGGCGAGCGCTGCGAAGGAGAGTCCACCACCCACGAGGGCCGTTCGCCACGTGAGGTGCTTCTGGACGCCCGCATCCGGCACGCGATACGTTCCCGTCGCAGCAGCGATCACGCGCTCGCGCTCCTTGCGTCCCGTCATGAGCATGATCGGCAACCCAATCGCCAGCAGCGCCGCAGCTCCACCAAGCACCCAATCGGGAAGTCCCAGTTTTTGTCGCAGTACGAATACGATAGCGAGCACCGCGATCGACACGGCGACGAAGAGCATCACGACGCGCGCCGGGTGTGCGCGCCTGATCGCCGCCTCTTCGCCGGAGCTGAATCCCGGCGGAGCCGTCGCGATCGTCGGCATCATGCCGCCCGTCGGCGTCGCCAGCGATTGGAGCTGCGCCTGCAGATCGTCCGCGCTCTGGAAGCGGTCCTCCGGCTTCTTCTCGAGGCAGCGCATCACGATCGCGCTCACCGCGGCCGGCACGTCTGCGCGCTGCGACACGAGCGGTGGTGGTGTGGTCATGATGTGCGCCGCGAGCACTTGCTGCGGCGGCAGCCCCGCAAAGGGCGCGTGGCCACACAACATCTCGTACGCCATCGCGCCCACCGCGTACAGGTCAGCGCGGTGGTCGGCATTCGGATCGGCCGCGACCTGCTCGGGTGACATGTATGCCGGCGTGCCGAGCGAAACTCCCAGCAATGTGAGCGCCGACGTGCCGCTGGCATCGCTCATTGCTTTCGCGACGCCAAAATCCGTCACCATCGCGTGGTTGCGGAAGATCAGCACATTGTCGGGCTTGATGTCACGATGCACGACGCCGCGCGAATGCGCGTACGCGAGCGCGTCGACGACATCGCTCAGAATGCGCACGGCCTCAGACGCTGGGAGTGCGCCGTCGCGCGCGAGGCGTGCGCGCAGCGACTCGCCCTCCACCAGCGGCATCGTGTAGTAGAGCAGATCTCCAGCCTGGCCGGCCGAGTGCACCGCCACGATGTGGGGATGTTGTAGCGACGCGACGAGCTGTATCTCTCGGCGAAAGCGCTCGAATGTTCACCGCCGCCGACATCTCCGGCGGCAGCACCTTGATCACCACCTGACGACCGAGCGCTGTTTCTTGCGCGACGTACACGTGCGACATGCCGCCACCGCCGAGCTCCCGATCGATTCGATAGCTGCTGCCGAGTGCGGACTGCAGTCGATCGGTGAGCTCCTGCGTCACGAGCGCCCCGCGCTCAGCCGCGCCACTCGCTCCTTCGTGTCCTTCACGATCGGTTGCAGCTCGGGATCCGCAGTCTTCCACAGCTCCAGGAGCTTCGCATAGTAGTCGCGGGCCTTCGCGCGATCGCCCTTTGCTTCGTACAGCTCGCCCATCTGCTGATACGCCGCCGCGAGATGGTCCTCGTCCACGCGAATGCGCGACATATCGCCTGACGAGATGTATTGCTGGTAATACGAGAGCGCCGAATCCGGCTGGGCGAGCTTGGTGAACGTCTGCGCAATCTCGAACAAGCCGCACGACACGCACTGGTTGCCCACTCGCATCTGCTGAAAGTTCTTCAGCGCCTCCGCGAATTGACCCTCGGCCAGAGCAATGTTGCCGAGGGCCTCGTAGTGATCCGGATCGGCCTTCTGAACCATCGGAGGAACAGTTCGCGCATACTCCCCCATGAGGCTTCGGGCCTCATCGAGCTTTCCGCCGAGCGCGTACGCGACCGCCAGCTCCGGGTATACTCGTTCGGTCGGATCGATCGGTCCAAATGGATGCTTCGCGCGCGCGTCGGCCAGCGAGGCGAGAGCCTCGCTGCCGCGCACCTGATGCCGAATGTCCATCTGCGCGAGCTGCGCCACGCGGCGGAAGTACGGCCCCATCGCGCCTGCCGCTTCGTCGGTCGACTGGGCCTCGCGAATGTCCGACTCGCTGCGGGTGAGGTGTCCCTGCACGCCCTCAATGCTGGCCAAATCGGCCAATGCCATGTCCTTCCAGAACGTCGTCTTCGCCGTCCCCACCTGCGCACGCGCGCGACGCTCGGCCTCCGCGTAATCGTGATGCCACAACGGAGCCAGCACACGAACAGCCTGCATGCTCGGGTCGTTGGGTGCATGGCGCTCCCAAAGAGTGAGCGAGCTGTCAGCGCGCTGCAGGGCTCCCTGCGCCGACTGGGCGCCGATCGCATTAATCGGACAATTCGCGTACTGACCGTTCTTCATACATCTCACGGCGAGACTTTCCGATTCTGCAAAGCGATGCTGCTGGAGCAGATTGAGCGAGAGATTGTTCAGTCCAATGGTGTTGTCCGGATCGATCGCCAGCATGGCTTCGTATGCTGCGGCTGCCTTGGGCAAATCGCTCTCCACCTGGTCGGCGTAGTACGCGATGGCCGACTGCTTCTCCAGCTCCGACAGGTGATCACGATGCCGATAGGCGTGTCCAGCTGCATCGGCGATCTTCGAGTATGGCGCACCATGGTTTGAAAGGATGACAGCCAACTTCCTCCACGCCATCGCGAAGGTCGAGTCAATCGTCGTCGCTTCCTGTAACAGAGGAATCGCATCATCTTCGCGACCGGCATCCGATAGCCGTCGTGCCTGCGAGTACTTCCGCAGCGCGTCGAGCGAAGACGTCGTGACATGCTCGAGCGGCTCATCCGCCCGGATCGTCACGAGTGACTCGCCGATTCGCTCGCGCAGCGCGCGAGACAGACGATCGATCGCAGGAATGAGCTCTGCGTCCCCCGGAGCAGTTTCTCTGACGGCCGTCAACGTCGAGCCATCTGCCGCCGAGATGACCTTGGCCGAGATGACATAGCTCCTGCCGACAGGGTCGAGCTCACCCGTCACGATGGCTGGCACTCCCTCTCGTTGCGCGAGCTCGCGCGCGATCACCGGCGTGAGCACCATCGTCGCAGGCTTCTGCATGCGAGTGAGCGCTCCGCCAACCGCCTCACCGCCCAGCAGCTTCACGGTCTCCGACTGCGAAAGGTCTACGCGAAGCGCCTCGGTGAGCGTGGGCCCAGCGTCGAATCCGGCGCGCGATTCTCGAACTCCGCGAGCAGGATCGGCTGCCGATCCTTGATCAGCCCCTTCGCCTGCAGCGTGCCGATCGAGCCAATGCCGAGCAGGCGCATCGCGGTGTAGCCGATCACGATCGCGGCGAGCGCACCGAACGCGAGTCCACCGCCCAGAAGCGCCTTCCGCCACGTGAGATGCTTCGCGACCCCCGCCTCGGGCACGCGATACGTGCCCGTTGCCGCGGCAATCACGCGCTCACGCTCCTTGCGCCCCGTCACGAGAATGATCGGCAGCCCGATCACGAGCAGCACCGCCGCTCCCGGGAGCACCCAGTCCGGGAGCCCGAGCCGCTGGCGCAGCACGAACACCATCGCGAGCACCGCGATCGAGACGAGCGCGAAAATGATCGCAACGCGCGCCGGATTCGCACGCCGGAGCGCCGCCTCCGCCCCACTCGTGAACGCCGGCGACGCCGCGCAGTGGGCGCCATCCCGCCGCTCGGCGTCGCCATTGCCTGGAGCTGCGTCAGCATCTCGGCCGAACTCTGCACGCGATCCGCCGGCTTCTTCTCGAGGCAGCGCATCACGAGCGTGTTGAGCGCCGGCGGTACCCAAGGGCGCTGTCTGCGAGCGGCGCCGGCGGAAGCGTCACGTGCGCGGCGAGCACCTGCTGCGGCGACATCCCGCTGAACGGCGGTCGCCCGCACAACATCTCGTACGCCATCGCGCCCACAGCGTAGAGGTCCGCGCGATGGTCGACGTGCGGATCGGCCGCGGCCTGCTCGGGCGACATGTACGCGGGCGTGCCGAGTGCGACGCCGAGCGAGGTGAGCGACGACGATCCCGATCGACGCACTCATGGCCTTCGCGACGCCGAAGTCGGTCACGACCGCGTGCCGCCGGTGATCAGCACGTTGTCGGGCTTGATGTCGCGGTGCACGACGCCGCGCGCGTGCGCGTATGCGAGCGCGTCCACGACGTCGCGCAGCACGCGCACGGCATCGCTCACGGGCATCTCGCCTTCGCGCGCGAGCTTCGCGCGCAGCGACTCGCCCTCCACGAGCGGCATCGTATAGTAGAGGAGATCGCCGGACTGCCCGGCCGCGAGCACCGGCACAATGTGCGGGATGCTGGAGCGATGCGGCGAGCTGGATCTCGCGCCGAAAGCGCTCAATGTTCACGCCGGCAGACGGTCTCCGGCGGCAGCACCTTCACCACGACCTGCGCCCAAGCGCTGTTTCCTGGGCGAGGAAGACGTGCGACATCCCACCGCCGCCGAGCTCCCGTTCAATGCGGTATGCATCACCCAAAGCGGCCTGCAGTCGCTCGACGAGTTCTGACATTGCGTCCAATGTAGGGTTCACGAGTCGCCTACGCGAGAACGAGCCGGAACAGCCCGGCGAATGTTGCCGGCGCCACTCCGCGGCCATGTCAGCCCGCACCCTACAAAAATCATTGACAACCGGCGCGCTCAACCTTTCTTTGTGGCGGCCGCGCATGGGTAATGTTGAATTGCCCGCGCGGACGCCGTGGCCGGGGGCTCAGCAGTCGACGGTTAGCCCCGTAAAGCGGCCCGACGCGAACTTTCCTGCGCACTCCTGGTCGCTCCGATCTGCGCTCGACGCATGGCACGGACGGTGCGCCTAGGCCCCCCAGCGGGGTTAACATTCTATCCATGGGCGGGCCGACGGCGGTTCACGGAATCAGTTGCGTAGTGCCGTTCGCTCCGGTCGTCGTCGCACTGTCCGTTTCAGGGGAGTAAATGCTGCCAGTTCCCGATCCGAAGGTCCTCTTCAAGTCCATGTCCAACGGAGCGGTGCTGTTCTCCACGGACAACGAGGTCTATTTCGGTCTCAATAGCGTCGGCGCCCGCGTGTGGGAGCTGCTGCCTCCGGTCTGTTCGACCTTCGATGAGCTCTGTACGCGGCTCTCGGCCGAATATCCCGAGGTCCCGCGCTCCATCATCGAAACCGACGTCAAGGAGCTGCTCTCCGACCTGTCCGCGCACAAGCTCGTCGCCGTTCGCGTGGAGGGGCAGAATGACCAGTCGAGCGCGACCCGCGTTCCTGCGCAGGCTGGCAAGGCTTAGCGCCCGCGAGTGGCTCGACCTCGCTGAGGCGCAGTTCGAGCTCCTCGTCGCCCAGTACATCGTCGCCACTCGCCGCACCGGACAGCTCGTCTCCCGTGCCGCGCTCGATCCATTCGGCGACGATCACGCTGCCGCCCGCGTCCGCACCCAACGCCGATCCGCGTCCCGAGCAGCTCGCGCTCGCGATCGGGCGCGCGGCCGAGCACGGGGTGTTCCGTCCCCTCTGCCTCGTGCGCGCCGTCGCGCTCAAACGCATGCTCGATCGCCACGGCTACAACGGCGGCATCGTCAAGATCGGCGTGCGCCTCAATCGCGGCCGCTTCGCCGCGCACGCATGGGTCGCCTACGGCTCCCAGATCCTCGGCGATCAGGAGTGGCACGTGAAGTCGTTCGCCGAGCTGGATGAGATCAGTGTGATGGAACACGCGTGAGCGTCATCCTCGCCGTGATCGGCGGCGAGAGTGCCGCGTTCGACGACACCACCATCTATCGCGCGCTCACCGCGATGCGTGCATCGGCGGATGATCGAGTCGCGATCTGGCGCGGCGCGGGCGCGACGCTGGCGGTGGCGCGACACGCGTGGGAGATGTCGCCTGCCTTCTCCGGCGATGCGCTCGTCGTCACGGATGGCGAGATCGCCGTCGTGGCCGACGCGAGCATCTACTATCGCGACGATCTTCGCGCGGCGCTCGCGCGCGCCCACGTCGGCGTCACCGGCTCGAGCGCGAGCCATCTGATCCTCGCCGCGTATCGCGCGTGGGGTGCGGATTGCGCCGCGCACCTCGAGGGCGACTTCGCCTTCGTCATCTGGGACGCGCGCTCGCACACGGTCGTCGCCGCGCGCGATTTCTCGGGGAAGCGCACGCTGTACTACTCGGAGCGCGGCGGCAACGGCAGTGAGAAGGGAACGCTCGTGCTTGCGTCCACGCCTGGCGGCGCGCTCGCGCTTCCCGACGCGAACACGGCGCTCAATCTCACGGTGATCGGCGGAGACGGCGGCGGGGCTCTGGGGCGGAGGCGCGGAGACGTGCTACGAGGCCGTGCGCGTGCTGCAGGGCGGGGAGACGCTCACGCGCATCGACGGCGCGCCCATGCGTCTGCATCAGCACTGGAGTCCGCCCGCCGCGTCCACGCGCAACGCGCCACCCTTCGAGGAGGCGGCGATCGAGCTGCGCAAGCTGCTCGTGCGCGCCGTCGAGCGAGCGGCTCGACACCGAAGGCGACACGAGCATCTGGCTGAGTGGCGGCTGGGACTCGCCCGCGGTGTTCGCAGCGGGGGCGAGCGCGCTCGATGCGGAGCACAGTACGCGCAAGCTCCTCCCGGTCTCCATCAGCTACCCTGAAGGAGATCCGGGGCGGGAGGACGAGCTAATCCGGGAGATCGCCGCGCGATGGAATGCGGACGTGCACTGGCTCGACATCCAGAACATCCCGTTCTTCGACAACCCGCAGGAGCGTGCCGCTCGGCGCGACGAGCCGTTCGCGCACCCGTTCAGATGTGGCACCGATCCCTCGCCCGAGGCACGCGCGCAACGAATTCACGGGTCGCGTTAGAGGGTGTCGGAGGAGATCAACTCTTCCAGGTGTCCGAAGTGTATCTCGCCGATCTGCTTCGCACCGGCCGTGCTCGGAGAGCTCGCGCGCGAGTGGAAGTCGAAGGGGATGTCGGGCTCGGGCTTCCGGAATTTCTTTCGCTGGGCGATTCAGCCGAACCTTCCGCGTCCCGCGCTCGCGGCTGCGCAGCGGATGCGCGGCGGGCGGCCGCTCGTCTCGTATCTCGAGCGCTCGCTCCCGCCGTGGATCGATACACGCTTCGCTCGAGCGCATTCGCTCGAGGATCGCGATCGTCTCCACGCCCCTCGCATCACGCGCGGATCACGTGCCGATCGCGAAACAGCCTGGTATCTGTCGCACCAGTATTTCCCTCGCGTGTTCGGCGCGGTGTCGACGTTCGCGAAGGATGAAGGAGTCGAGATTCGCTCGCCGCTCTACGACAAGCGCATGATCGAGCTCGCGCTCACTCGCCCGCGCGAGGAGCGATCGTCCGGCGCCGGAGACGAAGAAACTGCTGCGCGCCGCAATGCGCGGATTGCTTCCCGACTCCATTCTCGCGCCTCGCACCACGCGCACGGGGATCACCGAAGGCTATTTCGCTCGATCAATGCGTGAGCAGCTGCCCGCAATGGTCGACGCGGCATTCGACACATTCTCTTCTCGAGTCTGCTGGCGTGATCAATGCAAAGGAGTTCCGCCGTGCAGTGCAGCGAGTATGCGCGCGGCGTGCAAAGTAAATTTTCAGTGAGCTTGTACTTTACGTTACAGACGGAACTCTGGCTTCCAATCACATGTTGACATGGTACATCGTCTGCATTAACGGGAGCGCCGTCGCTTCGTGCGGCTGTCAGAGCGGAACAATAAGTTCCACGACGACAAAAAAATTGTACGTGAACAACGGCCATGGGGGCCGTACTTCCGCCGAGCAAGCAGCTCGGCATCACACGACATTTGAGGAGGGTCGGGTGTATCAGAAACCACGTGTGGAACGGTTTGGTTCGTTCCGCGAGTTGACCCAGGTCGGTTTCAACGGTACCACGGATGGCTTCACCATCTGCGGTATCGGCGGTGGAACTGGTAATGAGCTGTGCGGAGGCCCGGGCGCGCCGCCGTGCCGCAATGGTTCGCCGGTCAGCATAGGTTAATCGGTCGCACCGTTAGCGCGTGGGAGAGTGTCGGATCATTCCGGCAATCTCCCACGTCGCTTTCGTCCCTCATGAGAACCTATCAGGTGTTCGGCGGCGCACTGCGCTCCGACATCGAGTTCCCCGAGCTCCGCACCATCGAGAGCGACGCGCCCAGCTGGACGCTGCGCACGATGAGCGCATGCGCCTGCGATGACATCCGCCACATCGCTCGGGCGAGTCCGAAGTCATTCCCGGCTTTTTCGTCGAGCTGCTGCGGCACGCGCACGGATTCCGCTTCGTCTTCGACGACACGGGCACCTTCGACATCGACCGAGACGGTCGCGAGATCGCCTGGGTGCCCGGACCGAAGTTCGAGGAGTCGTGGGTGCGCGCGGATGTCACCGGTCGCGTGATGGCCGTCGCGCTGCATGCCTCGGGGCATCTCGTGTCTGCACGGGAGCGCGGTTCAACACGCGCGGCGGGGCGATCGCTTTTCTCGCGCCCAAGTTCCACGGCAAGTCGACGCTCGCCCTCGCGCTCGCCCGCGCGGGCGCGAAGCTGCTCACCGACGACGTCATTCCCGGTGGATCCGCAGCCCTCCCGTTCAGAGCGATTCCGGGTGTACATCAAGTGAAGCTCTGGCAGGATTCCGCCGCCGCATTTCGGCGTCGATCGTGACAGGGACCTCCGCGTCCCGGCAGCAAACATTTGCTCCACGACTTCGACGACAACATGCTTTCGAACGAGCGCGTTCCGCTCGCGGCGATCTATCTGCTCTCGCCGGTGATGGTCGAGGAGGGCGCAGTCGCGCCGCCGGTCTCGCGCGCGCGCATGCACTCCGTTCCGTCGGCGCTCGCGCTCGTGCGTCACTCGATCATGGGCAGCATGCTCGAGCGGGCTCGGAGCGCAGCGCGTGATCGATCGCGCGACCGCGGTGGCGGAGACGGTTCCCGTCTATCAGCTCACGGTCGCCGCGGGGATGGAGCGCATTGGTGATACGGTCGACCAGCTGCTCGCGTGGCACGGCGGCCGGTGGCGGCCGAGGCGCGAGCGTGAGCGGCGATCGCGGCACGGGATGATGCTCCGATCGACTCACTGCGGTGAGCGACGCCTCGCTCGCGGCGAGCGGCCACGCAAAGCACGCCGTCGTGCTCGAGGGAATCTCGAAGTCGTTTGCCGTGCGCCGCGGCTGGGGCGAGATGCTCCGGCATCCGCGGCTCGCGCCGCGCGCCCCCGTGCTGCAGAACATCAGCCTCGCCGTGGCCGAAGGCGAGTTCTTCGGACTGCTCGGCCCCAACGGCGCAGGGAAGACGACGCTGTTCAAGATGCTCGCGACGCTCGTGCTCCCGGATGCCGGAACGGCGACGGTGGGCGGCTATCAATGTCGTGACCGAATCGTCGAAGGTGCGCTCGGTGCTCGCGCCGGTGATCGCGGATGAGCGCAGCCTCTACTGGCGCCTCACCGCAGTCGCAGAATCTCGAGCTGTTCGCGACGCTGCAGGGCATGCGCGGCGCGGCGGTGCATGCGCGCGTGAAGGAGGTGCTCGACGTCGTCGGGCTGAGCGACACGGCGGAGAAGATCGTCGCGGCGTTCTCGTCGGGGATGAAGCAGCGGCTTCTCATCGCGCGCGCGCTCGTGGCGCAGCCGCGCGTGCTGCTGCTCGATGAGCCCACGCGCAGCCTCGATCCCATCTCTGCGCGCGGCTTCCGTGCATTCCTGCGCGAGGAGATCTCCGGGCGGCAGGGATGCACCGTGCTGCTCGCGACGCACAGCGCGGACGAGGTACTCGAGCTGTGCACGCGCGTCGCGGTGCTCGATCGCGGGCGGCTGCTAGCGACGGGAACCACGACGTCGCTCGCGCGCGATCTCGGCGAGGAGCGCTATGCGTTGTTCACGCGCGACGCGAATCACCCGGCGCTCGCGGCGCTCGTGCAGCGCGGAGTGGTCGGCGCGCTCTCGATGCGCGGCACGGAGGACGGATGGGAGCGCGTGGACATGGAGCTCGCGGGGGGCATGGAGCGCGCCTCGCAGATCGTCGCGACGCTCGTGGAGCAGGGCGTCGTCGTCGCGCGCTTCGAGCGCGTGCCGCTGCCATTGGCTGATCTGATCGACCGCATCGTGCACCGCTCACGGGAGAGTGCCGCCAATGCGTGAGGCAATCGCGCTCATCAAGGCGAGCTGGCGCACGCAGCGCAGCTATCGCGTGTCGATCGTGCTCTCGATTCTCTCGCTGGGCGTGACCGTGCTTCCGGTGTACTACATCGTCCAAAGCGCTGCAGCCGTACGTCGGCGTCATCGATCGCGAATCAGGGCGGCAACTACTTCGGCTTCCTCGTGATCGGGTTGATCGCGCTCGATCTTCGTGAGCACGACGGTGAACTCGATTCCGGATGCCGTCGGCACCGGCATTGGTACCGGCACGCTCGAGGCGCTCCTCTCGACGCGCGCATCGACTCGCATCGATTGCTCTCCGGAATGGTCGGCTACAGCTTCCTGTGGTCCGCGCTCAAGGCGGTGCTCTTTCTCGCGCTCGCGATGGTGCTCGGACTGCATCTGTCGATTGCGTCATCGCTGAGCGGCATCTTCATACTCGCGCTGATCGTGCTCGCGCACGTGCCGTTCGCGCTGATGGCGGCATCGCTCGTGCTGGCCTTCCGCACCAACGGACAGATTCCCAGCGTCGTCCTCATCGCCTCCGGGTTGCTCGGCGGCGCGTACTGGTCGATGCAGGCGAAGGTGATTCCGTCGTGGGTGCAGTCGATCGCGAACTGGGTGCCGCTGGCGCCCGGGCTGCGCGCGCTGCGCCAGACGCTGCTGAATGGCGCGCCGCTCTCGGCGGTGTCGTCGGACCTGCTGCTGCTCCTCGGTTTCATCGTAATGCTGAACGCGATCGGCTTCCTCGCGTTCACCGAGGCGCTGCGCTACGCGCGCCGCAGCGGCACGCTCGCGCAATACTGACGGCGTGCCGATGAGTCTCTCCTCGCTCTCGCCGGAAGCTCAGCTGCTGCTGCTCACCGCGGGGCGTGAGAAGAACGACGAGGCAATCCGCGCGCTGCTCGGCCGTCCGCTCAACTGGTCCAAGCTCACCTGGCTCTCGGAAGAGGAGCGTGCAACCCCTGTGCTCTGGCGCAGGATCAACGCGCTCGCGACGCTGCCCGAGGAAGCGCAGCCGCTGCACCGGATGGCGATGGTGGCGGAGTTCCGCATGATGCATCTCGGAGTCGCGGCTCCTTTCGGCGATCGACACGCTCGCGGCCGCGGAGATCGAGCCCGTGTTGCTCAAGGGTGCGGCGCTCGCGCTCACGGTGTACGGATCGTTCGTGGCGAGGCCCATGAGCGACGTCGATCTGCTCGTCCCGGGCGACGAGGCGTTGCCCGCGCGCGATGCGCTGCTCGCTGGTGGCTGGACGGGCACGGACAAGACGCCCGAGTTCTATGAGGGACACCAACATCTGCAGCCGCTCAGCGATGCGCAGGGGACGGGGACGAGCCTCGAGCTGCACACCTCGCTCTTCTTCGAAGGCCATCCGTTCGGACTCACGAGCGACGACATTCGGAGTCGCGCCGAGAAGGTGGTGGTGCGGGGGCGCACGGTGCTGGTGCCGAGCGTGCACGACCAGCTGCTGCACCTGTGCCTGCACTTCGCATGGTCGCACATGATGGCGACTGGCGCGTGGCGCGCGTTCCGCGATCTCGATGCATTGCTGCGCACGGATCGCGTGGACTGGAAGGAGTTCACCAAGCTCGCGCGCGACGCGCGAGGCGGGAGCGCGTGCTACTGGACGTTCCGCCTGGCGCGCACGGTCGCGGGGATCACGGTGCCGGCGTGGGTGGAGCGCGCGCTGGCGCCGCCGGAGCCCGAGTTCGCGCTGCGCAGACTGGAGCAGCACTTCACCTACGATCTGCTGCCCACGGAGAACATCTCGCCGTCGCTCTGGCTCACGTACACCATGTGGCGCGCGGGACTGCGGCCGCGGTGGAGCGGACATGGGCGCGTGTACCCGTGGGATCGCGCCGACGAGCTGCTTGCGACGGAGCGGCCGGGGCGGTTCAAGCGGCTCACGATGCACCTGAAAAACGCGCGGAGCTGGTCCCGCTATGCGCGGCTCGTGCTGCTTCGCCCGTAGCCGCGCTGAGAGGTCTCCCAGACCTCCGATTTACGCCAGAGTTCGGGCATTGACACCGCTCCGAAACAGCCTACATTTCCCAGGCTAACCCGCGCCGGGATAGCAATTTGGGCTGGCACGCTCAGCCCTGTTTCGAGTCCCGGTGTGGTGTTGGAGAAAGGCGCAGCACCGGCAGTACCCAATAGAAGCACACAATAAATCGTCGTGAGCAGGTTATCGGCTTCGCGACGCGCCCTTGGGTCCCCGTTCGCGCAGCAGTGGCGATCGCACCCGGCGGCAGCGGATGGATACCGGTCCCGTACAGGGACGCCCGGTCCACCCGCGTTTTTCGTGGCGCTTCTACCAACTTCGAAGAATTCTACGCGAGCAATCGCGACAGCTGAGAGATATGGCACGTACAACCCCGATCAATCGCTACCGGAACATCGGCATCATGGCTCACATCGATGCCGGGAAGACCACGACCACCGAGCGCATTCTCTATTACACGGGGAAGAGCCACAAAATCGGTGAAGTGCATGATGGCGCGGCCACCATGGACTGGATGGAGCAGGAGCAGGAGCGCGGCATCACGATCACGTCCGCCGCGACCACTTGCTTCTGGACCCGTGATGGCGTGGAGTACCGGATCAACATTATCGATACCCCGGGACACGTCGACTTCACCGTCGAGGTGGAGCGGTCGCTTCGCGTGCTCGATGGTGCCGTAACGCTCCTCGATTCCGTCGCCGGCGTCGAGCCGCAGACCGAGACCGTGTGGCGCCAGGCGGATCGCTACGGCGTTCCCCGCCTCATCTTCTCGAACAAGATGGACCGCGTCGGCGCGAACTTCGATCGCTGCCTCGAGATGATCCGCGGCCGTCTCAATCGCAATGCGTTCCCGATCCAGCTCCCCGTCGGCTCGGGTGAGCTCTTCACGGGCCACATCGACGTCATCGAGCGCAAGCAGTACATCTTCGACGACGAGTCGCTTGGCAAGACGTTCACGATCAGCGACGTTCCGCCAGAGTTCCATGAGGCCACCGAGAAGGCGCGCCGCGAAGTGATCGACGCGGCCGTGGCGCACGATGAGTCGCTGATCGAGAAGTATCTGAACGGCGACGAGCTCACGAACGATGAGGTTCGCCACGCAATTCGCCAGGCGACTGTGGGCAACCACATCGTCCCCGTGCTCTGCGGCGCCTCGTTCAAGAACAAGGGCGTGCAGGCGCTGCTCGACGCCGTCATCGACTATCTGCCGTCGCCGGTGGACATCGCGCCCATGAAGGGCCATGTCATGGGCGACGACACGGTATTCGAGGAACGTCCGGCAGGCGACGAGGTGCCTTTCGCAGGACTCGCATTCAAGATCGCGACCGATCCGTTCGTCGGTAAGCTGACCTACGTGCGCGTGTACTCGGGCACGCTGGCCGCGGGCTCGTACGTGTTCAACTCGACGAAGGACAAGCGCGAGCGCGTCGGCCGTCTGCTCCAGATGCACGCCAACAAGCGCGAGGAAATCCAGGAAGTGCGCGCGGGCGACATCTGCGCGGTGATCGGGCTCAAGGACACGCGCACGGGCGACACGCTGAGCGACGACGCACACCCGATCATCCTCGAGGCGATGAAGTTCCCGGCGCCGGTCATCGACGTCGCGATCGAGCCGAAGACGAAGGCGGACCAGGACAAGCTCGCGATCGCGCTCATGAAGCTGTCCGAGGAAGATCCGACGTTCCGCGTCCACACGGATCCGGAAACGTCGCAGACGATCATCTCCGGCATGGGCGAGCTGCACCTCGAGATCATCGTCGATCGTATGCAGCGCGAGTTCAAGGTCGACGCGAACGTCGGTCGCCCGCAGGTCGCGTATCGCGAGACGATCAAGAAGCGCGTCGAGAAGGTCGAGGGCAAGTTCGTTCGCCAGACCGGTGGTAAGGGTCAGTACGGCCACGTGGTGATCAACCTCGAGCCGGCGGAGCCGGGCCAGGGCTACGTGTTCGAGGACAAGATCGTGGGTGGTGTCATCCCGCGTGAGTTCATCAATCCGGTGGAGCAGGGAATCAAGGAAGCGCTCGAGAACGGCATTCTCGCGGGCTATCCCGATGGTCGACGTGAAGGTGCAGCTGATCTACGGCTCGTACCACGATGTCGACTCGAGCGAAATGGCGTTCAAGATCGCGGGCTCGATGGCGTTCAAGGAGGCGGCCAAGCGCGCGCATCCGATCATCCTCGAGCCGATGATGAACGTCGAGGTCGTCGTGCCCGACGCGTACATGGGCGACATCCTCGGCGATCTGTCATCGCGCCGCGGCAAGATCGGCGGGATGACGCAGCGCGGCGAAGCGCAGGTGGTCGACGCGAGCGTGCCGCTCTCCGAGATGTTCGGCTACTCCACGAAGCTGCGCTCGCAGTCGCAGGGCCGCGCGGTGTACTCGATGGAGTTCAGCCACTACGAGGAAGTGCCGAAGTCGAAGGCGGACGAAATCATCAGCAAGGTCAAGGCGTGACCGTACAGCACGGGCGCACGCATTTGGAACGCTTCAACTATTCAGACGAGAGCGAGTGATGGCCAAGGCGAAATTCGAGCGGACGAAGCCGCACGTGAACGTGGGCACGATCGGGCACGTCGATCACGGGAAGACGACGTTGACGGCGGCGATCACGACGATCCAGGCGCAGAAGGGATTGGCGCAGAAGGTGGCCTTCGACCAGATCGACAAGGCCCCCGAGGAGCGCGAGCGCGGGATCACGATCGCCACGGCGCACGTGGAATACGAGTCCGACAAGCGCCACTACGCGCACGTCGACTGCCCGGGCCACGCCGACTACGTGAAGAACATGATCACGGGCGCGGCGCAGATGGACGGGGCGATTCTCGTGGTCTCGGCCGCGGACGGCCCGATGCCGCAGACGCGCGAGCACATCCTCCTGGCCCGCCAGGTGAACGTGCCCTTTATCGTCGTGTTCATGAACAAGTGCGACATGGTCGACGATCCCGAGCTCCTGGACCTGGTCGAGCTCGAGGTGCGTGAGCTCTTGAGTGTCTACCAGTTCCCGGGCGACGACACGCCGATCATCCGTGGCTCGGCGCTCAAGGCGCTGGAGAGTGCGGATCCGAACAGTGAGTGGGGGAAGAAGATCGGCGAGCTGATGGAGGCGCTGGACTCCTATATCCCGCAGCCCAAGCGTGAGGTCGACAAGCCGTTCCTGATGCCGGTCGAAGACGTGTTCTCGATCACGGGGCGCGGCACGGTAGCGACGGGCCGCATCGAGCGTGGCGTGATCAAGGTCGGCGACGAAGTGGCGTTGATCGGCTTCAACTCGGACAAGAAGACCGTGGTCACGGGTGTGGAGATGTTCCGGAAGCTCCTGGACGACGGCCAGGCGGGCGACAACGTCGGGCTTCTCCTCCGCGGCATTGCGAAGGAAGAGATCGAGCGCGGGATGGTGCTGGCGAAGACGGGAACGATCACGCCGCACACGCAGCTACATGGCCGAGGTCTACGTGCTGACGAAGGAGGAGGGTGGCCGACACACGCCGTTCTTCAACGGGTACCGGCCGCAGTTCTACTTCCGCACGACGGACGTGACGGGGAGCGTGAAGCTGCCGGAAGGGACGGAGATGGTGATGCCGGGGGACAACATCCAGATGGAGATCGAGCTGATCACGCCGATCGCCATGGACGAGGGGCTGCGCTTCGCGATCCGCGAGGGCGGTCGCACGGTCGGCGCTGGCGTCGTCACCAAGATCATCAAGTAGTCACGAAGTAATAGGGAGAGCGCCGTCCGGCGCTCTCCGGTTCGCAACGGTCTCAATAGTCAACGGTACCGCTCATGGCTGGAAGAATTCGCATTCGGCTCAAGGCATTCGATCACGCGGTGATCGATCAGGCGTCGGCAGACATCGTTCGCACGGCCGAGAAGACGGGCGCGCAGGTGTCGGGGCCGATTCCGCTGCCCACGAAGACGCAGCGCTGGACGGTGCTCCGTTCGCCGCACGTCGACAAGAAGTCGCGTGAGCAGTTCGAGCTGAAGACGCACAAGCGTGTGATCGACATTCTCGATTCGCGCGCGCAGACGGTGGACGCGCTCACGAAGCTCGATCTGCCGGCCGGCGTCGACGTCGAGATCAAGGTCGAGTAGTTCCCGCGCCCCGCAGTGGCGGGGGCGGCACAGTCCAACTGGCGCACGAAACGCGATTGCGTTTCGCCAGTGACTCCCGAGAGGAATAATGATCGGCATCATCGGTACGAAGCTGGGCATGACCCAGATCTTCAATGAAATCGGGCAACAGATTCCGTGCACGGTCGTCGAGGCCGCGCCGAATCCGGTGGTCGCAGTGACGGACAAGGGCTCGCACGGCTTCGCGTCGGTGCAACTCGGACACGGCACGCAGCGCCTGCGCCGCGAGTCGAAGGGGAAGGAGCGCACGCCCCGCGGACGTCGCGCGAACAAGGCAGAGATCGGGCATGCGAAGAAGGCGGGGCTCGATGCGCCGCCGGCCGTGCTCCGCTCGTTCCGCCTCGATGACACGCAGGCGAAGGACTACAAGATGCCCGAGCTTGCCGTCGGACGACATGGTCGACCTCAGCATCTTCACCGTCGGCGAGCGCGTGAAGGTCACGGGCACGACGAAGGGTCGCGGCTTTCAGGGCGTCGTGAAGCGCTGGGGTTTCGGCGGCGGACCGAACACGCACGGTAACACGAAGCACCGCCGGCCCGGCTCGATCGGACCAGGCACCGATCCGTCGCGCGTGATCAAGGGCAAGAAGATGCCCGGTCACTACGGCGCGGAGCGGCACACACAGACGAATCTGCGGGTCGAAAAGATCGACGCCGAGCGCAATCTGATCTATCTGCGCGGCGCGGTCGCTGGCCCGACGAACGGTATCTCCTCGTACGGAAGCAGGGTTAAGGCCATGGCCGAAACGACCAACAGCTTCGACGCTGCGGCGTACACGGGTAACGGAACCGCGCGCGAGCGCGTGCCGCTCCCCGGTGAGATGTTCGACGGCGTCGTCAACAAGCCGGTGCTGCACCAGGCGGTGAAGGCGTTCCTCGCCAACCAGCGCCAGGGCAACGCGGCCACGAAGACGCGCGGCAAGGTGATCGGCGGCAACCAGAAGCCGTGGAAGCAGAAGGGCACCGGACGCGCGCGTCAGGGCTCGATCCGCGCGCCGCAGTGGGTGGGCGGCGGCACGGTGTTCGGCCCGATCCCGCGCAGCTATGCGCAGTACGTGCCGAAGCAGGTGCGCGCACTCGCGCGCAAGCAGCGCATTCAATGCGCGCGCACGTGAGGACGCCGTGATCATCGTCGATGCGTTCAACTACGATGCGCCGAAGACCTCGCGTCTCGCCGCGTTCGTCGAGCGACTTGGCGTGCAGGATCAGAAGGTGCTGATCCTCACGGATGGCGTGAAGTCGAATCGTGCACCTCTCCGGCCGCAACCTGCCGACGGTGCACGTGCTCCCGTACAGCGATGTCTCGACCTACCACATCCTCTGGTCGGATGTCGTGGTGATCGAGGCGGAGCGCGATCGGGCAGACGCTGGAGCCGATCGCAGAGCAGGAGCCGGTGGTTCGCGAGAAGGCGCCGAAGCGCGAAGTCGTGGCGAAGAGCGCGCCCGCGAAGAAGAAGACGGCGGCGAAGAAGGCGCTCCCAAGGCGGCGAAGAAGGCTGCGAAGCCGGCGAAGAAGGAAGCAGCGAAGAAGTCGCCAAAGAAGGCTGCGGCGAAGAAGTCCGCGGCCAAGCCAAAGAAGAAGGGGAAGTAAGCGATGCCGACACTCTATCGAAAGATCGTCCGTCCGATCGTCACCGAGCAGAGCTCGGCGGCGTATCAGGAGCGCGGCGAATACACGTTCCAGGTGCATCCCGATGCGACCAAGCCGGAGATCCGGCGCGCGATCGAGCAGCTGTTCGCGCGTGCACGTCACCGGTGTGTGGACGTCGAACCAGCGCGGCAAGGCAAAGCGCATGGGGAAGACGGCCGGCCGCAAGGCGCATTGGAAAAAGGCAGTCGTGACGCTCCGTGAGGGCGAAACGATCGATACGATCGACATCTTCGAGGGCTGAGCGAGTCATGCCAATCCGTCAATTCAAGCCGGTGACACACGGCACGCGCTTTCGCACCGTGTCGGACTTCGCCGAGATCACGCGTTCGACGCCCGAGAAGTCGCTGCTCGAGCCGCTCAAGAAGTCGGGCGGCCGCGACAACCACGGCCACATCGCGATGCGTCGCCGCGGCGGCGGTCACAAGCGGATGTACCGCGTGATCGACTTCAAGCGCGACAAGTTCGATGTGGTGGGCACCGTGCGTCACATCGAATACGATCCGAATCGGTCGGCGCGCATCGCGCTGGTCGAGTACGCCGATGGCGAGAAGCGCTACATCCTGCACCCGCAGCGGTCTGTCGGTTGGCGACACGATCGTCTCGGGGAAGGGCTCGGACATTCGTCTGGGCAACGCGCTTCCGCTGCGTGACATCCCGCTGGGTACCGATGTGCACAACATCGAGCTCAAGATCGGGAAGGGCGGGCAGATGGCGCGGTCGGCCGGCATGTCGGCGCGAACGTTGTCGCGAAGGAAGGCGACTACGTCACGCTGCGCCTCGGCTCGAGCGAAATGCGCCAGGTGCACGGCAACTGTCTCGCGACGATCGGCATGGTCGGCAACTCCGAGCACGAGCTGCTCTCCGCCGGCAAGGCAGGGAAGACGCGCTGGAAGGGTCGTCGTCCGAAGGTGCGCGGCGAGGTCATGAACCCGGTGGATCACCCGCACGGCGGACGCACACGCGGCGGACGCAACGTCGTGAGCCCCTGGGGCAAGAAGGAAGGCGTCAAGACGCGCAACAAGAAGAAGTCCTCGCAGCGGTTGATCGTCCGCGGCCGCAAGCGCGGCAAAGCGACTCAGTAAGTAAGTCAGCCTTCAGTCCTTTCGAGAGCTCAACATGGCGAGAAGCGTAAGAAAAGGTCCGTACGTCCTCGAGGCGCTGCAGAAGAAGGTGCGCGCGATGAACGATCGGAATGAGAAGCGGGTGATGAAGACGTGGTCGCGCGCGAGCACGGTGACGCCGGAGTTCGTCGGCCACACCTTCGCGGTGCACAACGGCAACAAGTTCATCCCCGTCTACGTCACCGAGAACATGGTCGGGCACAAGCTCGGCGAGTTCTCTCCGACGCGCCTGTTCCGTGGACACACGGGCAACAAGGCCGCGGACAAGAAGGCTTCACCGGCGCCCGCAGCGGGCGGCGGCAGGACCAAAGGGAGGTAGGTAGCCATGGCTGATGTGCGCGCATTCCAGCGCACCACGCGCCAGTCGCCGTACAAGATGCGGCTGGTGATCGATCAGATTCGCGGCAAGTACGTGAACGAAGCGCTCGCGCTTCTCGCGTTCTCGAAGAAGCACGCCGCGAAGCAGATCGAGAAGACGCTCAAGTCCGCGATCGCGAACGCCGAGTTCAAGGCGCGCGAGGCGAACGAGTCGCTGGATCCGGATCGCCTGTACGTCAAGCTCGCGATCATCAACGAAGGCCCGAAGCTCAAGCGGTTCATGCCGGCCGCCATGGGACGCGGAACGCCAATTCACAAGCGGACGAGCCACGTCGAGATCGTGGTTTCCGAGAAGGAAGGACGCTAATGGGACAGAAAACGAATCCGATCGGCTTCCGGCTGGGTATCACACGCGACCATCGGTCGAAGCTGGTATGCCAACCGCGATTTCCCGGCGCTGCTCAAGGAAGACGAGCTCCTGCGCAAGTATCTGCACGCGCGTCTCGGACACGCGGCGATCTCCGATCTCACGATCGAGCGCAAGCCGGGCAAGGTGGTCGTCACCGTGCACACGGGACGTCCGGGCGTCGTGATCGGGAAGAAGGGCGCGGAAGTCGACAAGCTGCGCGATGAGCTCGCGCAGCTCACGGGCAAGGAAGTCGGCATCAACGTCGAAGAGATCAAGCGTCCCGAGCTCGACTCGCAGCTCGTCGCGGACAACATCGCGCACCAGCTCGCGCAGCGCATCTCCTTCCGTCGCGCGATGAAGCGTGCGGTGCAGAGCGCGATGCGCACGGGCGCGCAGGGAATCAAGATCAAGTGCGGCGGGCGGCTCGGCGGCGCCGAGATCGCGCGTGTCGAGGGCTATCACGAAGGGCGTGTGCCGCTGCACACGCTCCGCGCGAAGATCGACTACGCGACGAGCACGGCGAAGACCACGTTCGGCACGATCGGAGTGAAGGTGTGGATCTTCCGCGGCGAGGACACCACCAGCCGTCGCGGCAGCACGTACTCCACCGGCGCCTGAGGAGACTGAGTCATGCTGAGTCCAAAGCGCGTCAAGTTCAGAAAGATGTTCAAGGGCCGCACCCGGGGGATCGCGACGCGCGGTGCCGTGGTGTCGTTCGGTCAGTTCGGGTTGCAGGCGCTGGAGCCGGGATGGGTGACCAACCGGCAGATCGAGGCGGCTCGAGTGGCGCTCACGCGCCACATCAAGCGCGGCGGCAAGGTGTGGATCCGCATCTTCCCCGACAAGCCGGTCACGAAGAAGCCTGCGGAAACGCGAATGGGAAAGGGAAAGGGCTCGCCCGAGAGCTGGGTGGCGGTGGTCAAGCCGGGGCGCGTCATGTTCGAGCTGGAAGGAATCGATCGGAAGACGGCGGAGCGCGCGATGGGACTCGCGGCAGCGAAGCTCGGAGTAAAGTCGAAGTTCGTTGCCCGTGAGGAGGCGCACACCGATGCGAGCTGAAGAGATTCGTGAGCTGACCGACGAAGAGATCGACGCCAGGATCGCGGAGCTCGCGGAGGAGCGGTTCCGTCTTCGCATCCGCAGCGCGACCCAGACTCTGGAAGATCCGCTTCGGCTCCGCGCGCTCCGCAAGGACGTCGCACGGCTGAAGACGATTCTTCGTCAGCGGCAACTCGCCGCGACACCAACACGCGCGGCGCGCTAACGAGGAGTGAGAGGCGACATGGCAGAGAAAGTGAGCACCGGAGCCGCCGCGAAGCGCGGAGCGCGCAAGACGCGCCTGGGCGTGGTGGTGAGCGACAAGATGCAGAAGACCGTCGTGGTGGCGATCGAGCGTCGCTACCCGCATCCGTTGTATGGCAAGATGGTCACGCGCACCAAGCGTTTGAAAGCGCACAGCGAGGACAACTCCGCGAAGACCGGAGATCGCGTGCGCATCATGGAGACCCGGCCGTTGTCGAAGGACAAGCGGTGGCGTGTGGTCGAGATCGTCGAACGCGCGCGTTAAGGGAGATCATCGATGATCCAACAGGAATCGGTCGTCAAGGTCGCGGACAACTCGGGCGCGAAGCGCGCGCTCGTGATCCGCGTGCTGGGCGGCACCAGACGCCGGTATGCGGGGCTGGGCGACACGGTGATCGTGGCCGTGAAGGACGCCCTCCCGAACGGCACGGTCAAGAAGTCGGACGTGGCGCGCGCAGTAGTCGTGCGCACCGTCAAGGAAACGCGACGCAAGGATGGCAGCTACATCCGGTTCGATGAGAACGCCGTCGTGATCATCAACGATGCGGGAGAGCCGCGCGCCACGCGCATCTTCGGACCCGTCGCGCGCGAGCTGCGCGAGAAGAAGTTCATGAAGATCGTGTCGCTCGCGCCGGAGGTCTTATAACATGCGCGATCTGAAGTACCGCGAGACGAAGCGCGCGAAGTCGAAGAACGCGCGCCGTCATGCGATGAACGCCGAGCGCGTGAAGATGCCGGTGGTCAAGGGTGACACCGTGCGCGTCATGCGCGGCAACGACAAGGGGAAGGAAGGGAAGATCATCCGCGTGCACACCAAGACGGGCCGCATCGTCGTCGAGGGCGTGGCAATGGTGAAGAAGCACCGCAAGGCGCGCACGGCGGATGAGCAGAGCGGGATCATCGATTTCCCGGCTGCGATTCATCACTCGAACGTGATGCTGCTGGATCCGTCCACGGGCGAGCCGACGCGCACGCGCAAGCGGATCGATGATGAGCGGAACGAAGGAGCGCGTCAGCGCGAAGAGTGGGGAGCCGATCCCCAAGATCGTTCCAGAGCGCTGAGGAGATTGAGCAATGGCGACCAAGGAAAAGAAGGAAGGCGGCTCGAAGCGCAAGGGTGGGGACAGGGAGCAGGCGGCGCCGAAGGAGCACACGGGCGTCGGGCTTCCGGTCGTCGCGCCGCGCCTCAAGACGTACTATGACGAGACCATTCGCGCGAAGCTGCAGAAGCAGTTCGGGCTGACGAACGTGCACCAGATTCCGAAGCTCACGAAGATCGTGCTGAACGTGGGCGCCGGTGAAGCGGTGAAGCAGCCGAAGGTGCTCGACGGTATCGTCGCGGAGCTCGAGCTGATCGCGGGCCAGCGTCCCGTGCGCACGCGCGCGAAGAAGTCGATTTCGAACTTCGGACTTCGGCAGGGACAGGAGATCGGCGCGAGCGTCACGCTGCGCGGGGCACGGATGTGGGAGTTTCTCGATCGCTTCATCGCGGTCACGATCCCGCGCATCCGCGACTTCCGCGGGCTGGGCACGCGCTCGTTCGACGGACGCGGCAACTATTCGGTGGGCCTCAAGGAGCAGGTGATCTTCCCGGAGATCAACTACGACTCGGTGGACCAGGTGCACGGGCTGGACCTGACGTTCGTCACGAGCACGAACCGCGACGATCAGGCGTTCGCGCTCCTGCGCGAGCTCGGCATGCCGTTCCGCGGCGACGACAAGCCGATCGTGCCGCTGCCCGCATGGAGATGACCTCGTGATGATTCGTCACGAGTCGTGTCTTCCTTTTTCGAGAGACTGAGCAATGGCCCGTAAAGCCATGATCGAGAAGAGCAAGCGGAAGCCGAAGTACGCGGTGCGGCAGCACAACCGCTGTCAGCGCTGCGGACGCTCGCGCGCATTTCTGCGCAAGTTCGGACTATGCCGCATTTGCTTCCGTGAGCTGTCGCTCAACGGGTTGATCCCCGGCGTGCGCAAGGCGAGCTGGTAACGGAGCACGTAACCTTCTAGCGTCCCACACGTCCGCATGTAGCGGATACGATGGGAGACAGGAATCACTGATGAGCATGACCGATCCGATCGCCGACATGTTGACGCGCATCCGCAATGCCTGCGGATCGAAGCACCGTCGCGTGGACATGCCGGCGTCGAAGCTGAAGCACGAGATCGCCCGAATCCTGATGGAGAACAACTACATCCGGGATGTGAAGACGGTCGAGACCGCGGAAGGGCTGGAAGGTGATTGCGCCTGTATCTGCGCTACGCCGGCGAGCAGCCCGTGATCCGCGAGATCCGCCGCGTCTCCACGCCGGGTCTCCGGAAGTACGTCGGCGTCTCCGAGATCCCGCGCGTGCGCAATGGGCTCGGCATGGCGATTCTGAGCACGTCCAAGGGGCTCATGTCCGATCGGCAGGCGCGGCAGGCGCGCACCGGCGGCGAGCTTCTCGCGCTGGTCTGGTAAAGGAGATCCGAGAGATGTCACGAATCGGAAAGAAGCCGGTGTCGATCCCGAAGGGCGTGACGGTGACGCTCGACGGCTAGCACGATCACGGTGAAGGGGCCGAAGGGCGAGCTGAGCCGCTCGCTCCCCGGGGCCATGATGGTATCGATGAAGGACAATGAAGTCGTGGTCGAGCGCCCGAGCGAGGAGAACGAGCACAAGGCGCTGCACGGCCTCACGCGCACGCTCGTCGCGAACATGGTCGAGGGCGTGACGACGGGATTCTCGAAGCAGCTCGAGATCATCGGCGTTGGCTACAAGGCCGAGCAGCGGCCCTACGGCCTGCAGCTCTCGCTCGGCTTCTCGCACGTGATCGAGTATCAGCGCGCCGGCGGGGATCAAGCTCACCGCGCCGCAGCCGACGCAGGTGAACGTCGAGGGCGCGAACAAGGAGATGGTCGGTCAGGTGGCCGCGGAGATCCGCAGCTACCGTCCGCCGGAGCCATACAAGGGCAAGGGCGTCAAATACGTCGGCGAGCAGGTTCGTCGCAAGGCCGGCAAGGCGGGGGGCAAGTAAGACATGAAAGCCATTCATAAGCCGAAGACGCGCGCCGAGAAGCGCACTCGCCGGCATCTGCGCGTGCGCAAGAAGGTCGAGGGGACGCCTGAGCGTCCGCGCCTCGTCGTGTACCGCTCGCTGAAGCACATCT
Source organism: uncultured Gemmatimonadaceae bacterium (assembly GCA_963792685.1). Lineage (GTDB taxonomy): Bacteria > Gemmatimonadota > Gemmatimonadetes > Gemmatimonadales > Gemmatimonadaceae > FEN-1250. The sequence goes on from CAWBWW010000001.1 coordinate 2,130,281, forward strand.
ACGCCCAGATCGTGGACGACGTCGCGCGAACCGCACGCATCCTCACGGTCACCGATCTGACGGTGGGCGAGGGGAAGAAGTCGGAGCGTGCCGCCGCGGTGGGCAAGGCGTTGGCCGAGCGAGGCGAAGGCGGCGGGCATCACGCGCGTCGTGTTCGATCGCGCCGGCTACAAGTATCACGGCCGCGTGAAGGCGGTGGCCGACGGTGCCCGCGAGGGCGGGTTGGAGTTTTAACATGGCTGAGAGTCCAGTATTCGGGATCGGCGGGCGACGCGCCCGCACCTTCGCAGGATCGTGCACCGGGCGGCGGCGGCGGTGGTCGCGGCGGCCCCGGCGGCGGTCGTGGCGGTCGCGGGCGGCGCAGGCCGCGGCGGTCCGGGCGGCGCGCGCGGTCGCGGTGGCCCGGGCGGCGGCGCTGGTCGTGGCGGCCCCGGTGGCGGTGGTCGCGGCGGCCCGGGCGGCGGTGGTGGCCGTGGTGGTCCCGGCGGCGGCCGTGGTGGCCGCGGTGGGCGCGAGGGACGCGGCGGGCGCGGTGACGCGCGCGGCGGCGATCGCGAGGGCGGCGATCTCGTCGAGAACGTGATCTCGATCAACCGTGTCGCGAAGGTCGTGAAGGGTGGACGCCGCTTCAGCTTCAACGCGCTCGTCGCCGTCGGCGATGGTCGAGGGAAGGTGGGCGTGGCCACTGGCAAGGCGAACGAAGTGTCCGAGGCGGTCCGCAAGGCGGTCGACGCCGCGCGCCGCAACATGGTCGACGATCCCGCTCACGGGTGAGCACGATTCCGCACGAGATCGTCGGCGAGCATGGCGCCGGTCAAGCGTGCTGATGAAGCCCGCCGCGCCGGGAGCCGGCGTGATCGCGGGCGGCGCGGTTCGCGCGGTGCTCGAGTGCGCGGGTGTCGGCGACATTCTGACGAAGAGCCTGGGCTCGACGAATCCGCACAACATGGTGCGTGCGGCGCTGGACGGACTGCAGCACCTGACGACGGTCGAGCAGATCGCGCGCGAGCGCGGTATCGAGGTCGGCGAGCCTGCAGTACCAAGTCGCGCGCCGAAATCGAAGGAGATGGTCGTAATGCCACGCACATTCGTCTGGCATCCGGGGAAGGGCCCGGCCAAGACGAACCGAAGCAGCGCTCACGAACGGGCAATGTTCGTATCAAGCAGGTGCGGAGCGGCATCGGCCACTCGTGGCGCATGCGTGCACGCTGAAGGCGATCGGCCTGCAGGCATCATCAGGACGTCGTGGTGAAGCAGGATTCCCCGTCGCTGCGCGGAGCAGATCAAGCACGTGCGTCACCTGGTGAAGTGACGCCGGTGAAGGAGTAGGCACATGGCGACGAAAGAGAACCGGAGACCCGACGGTCGAGAAGATCGGCCTGCACAATCTGATGCGGCACTCGGGCTCGCACCGGAACCGCAAGCGGCTCGGCCGCGGTCCGGGCTCGGGCACCGGCAAGACGTCGGGCAAGGGACACAAGGGATCAAGGCGCGCGCGGGGCACCATGGCCCGGGCGGCGGCAAGCCGCACTTCGAGGGCGGCCAGATGCCGCTCACGCGTCGGCTTCCCAAGCGCGGCTTCACGAATCCGTTCCGTGAAGAGAATCAGGTCGTGCGGCTCGACGACCTGCGACATGGAAGGGACCGAAGTGACGAACGAGACGCTCGCCGAGGCGGGCTGATCCGCAAGAGCAAGGGACCGGCGAAGGTGCTCGCGAACGGCGAGCTGACGCGCGCGGTGACGCGTGCGCGGCATCAAGGTGAGCGCTTCGGTGCGCGACACGATCGTAGCGGCCGGAGGCCGTGTCGAAGAGTAACGAGATGGCGCAGTCGAATCCAGCAGCAGCGGTAAAGAATCTCTTCACAGACGCCGGAGCTGAAGGCGAAGATCGGCTTCACGCTCCTCTGCCTCGTGATCTATCGCCTCGGCGCGCACATCACGGCGCCCGGCATCGACGTCAGCGCGCTGATCGACTTACTTCCAGAACCAGCAGGGCGGGCTGCTCGGTCTCTACGACCTGTTCACCGGCGGCGGACTCTCGCGCGCGACGGTGTTCGCGCTCGGCATCATGCCGTACATCTCGTCGAGCATCTTCGTCCAGATCGCCGGCGCGTGCATGCCGCCGGTCGAGAAGATGCAGAAGGACGAGGAAGGGCGGAAGAAGATCACGCAGTGCACGCGCTACCTCACGGTCGGCATCGCCGTGGTGCAGGCGTGGGGGTTCGCGCTGTTCGTCGAGTCGCTGCCGGGCGCGGTCACGCATCCGGGCTTCGGCTTCCGCTTGCAGATGGTGCTCTTCCTCACGACGGGCGCGATGTTCGTCATGTGGCTCGGCGAGCAGATCACCGAGCGCGGCCTCGGCAACGGCGCGTCGCTCTTGATCTTCTTCTCGATCGTCGAGCGGATCTGGCCGGGCATTGGGCAGACGTTCAGCTACGTGCAGACCGGAGCGACGGCGCTGCTCAAGCTCGTGCTGCTCGGCATCGTGATGGTGCTGGTCGTCGCCGGAACGGTGGCGATCACGGTCGCGGCGCGCCGCGTGCTGATCCAGATTCCGCAGCGCACGATGGCGCGCGGGCGGCAGCGCGAGAGCGCGAAGAACTTCATTCCGCTCCGCATCAACGCGGCGGACGTCATGCCGATCATCTTCGCGCAGACGGTGATCGTCGTGCCGGGCGCGCTCGCGCAGTTCAGCGAGAACGCGCAGGGTGCAGGAGATCGCCGAGTATTTCCCGCCGGGCACGGTGGCTGTACTATCTGCTCGTCGGCGCTCCTGATCCTGTTCTTCACGTACTTCTACACGTCGATCATCTTCAATCCGGTCGACATTGCGGAGAACCTGAAGAAGCAGGGCGGGTTCATTCCGGGCGTGAAGCCGGGCGCAAGACGGCCGAGTACATCGATCGGGTGGTCACGCGCATCACGCTGCCGGGCGCGCTCTTTCTGACGGTCATCGCGCTGCTGCCGATCGTGATCATCGGCCGATCATCAACGTGCCGTTCCGGTTCGGTGGAACGTCGCTCCTGATCGTCGTTGGCGTGGCGACTGGACACGGTCCAGGTAGTGCAACAGCATCTGCTGCTCCGGAAATACGACGGATTCATGAAGAAGGGGCCGCGTGCGGTTCCGCGAACGCGGCTGATCCCCGCGAGCACCTCACTGTGTTGCTGTCGGACACTCACGCCAAGAGGGCTCGCATCATGAAGACCGGGAAGACTGCACCATGAAAATCGTCCTGCTCGGCCCGCCGGGCGCGGGAAAGGGAACGCAGGGCGAGCGCATCGCCAACCAGCTCGGCATTCCAAAGCTCGCGACCGGCGACGTGCTACGCGCCGCCGTGTCGCAGGGCACGCCGTTGGGGCTCACGGCAAAAGCGGCGATGGACCGCGGCGACCTCGTTCCCGACTCCGTCATCCTGGGCATCATGAAGCAGGCGCTCGCGGAGCCCAGCGCTGCGAAAGGCGTCGTGCTCGACGGCGTCGTGCGCACGGTGCCGCAGGCCGAGGGACTCGCGCGCGTGCTGAGCGAGCTGGGACGCCGCGTGGACGCCGTGCTGCTGTTCGAGGTGGGCGAAGACGAACTCGTGCGCCGGCTCAGCGCGCGGACCACGTGCGAGGGCTGCCAGACGCCCTACACGGGGCGCGAGCCGGGCATCCGCGTGCGAGAAGTGCGGCGGCAAGCTCGTTCGCCGCAAGGACGATGAGCCGGAGGCGATCCGAGCGCGCATGCGTGCCTATCGCGAACAGACGGAGCCGGTGATCGACTGGTACGACCAGCGCACGCGGAAAGCCGAGCAGCGCGGCGGCTCGGTGCGAACGGCGCGCGCGTCGTGCGCGTTAACGCACTAGGGCGACATTGACGAGATCACCAAGATCGTGATGAAGGCACTCAGGAGATGATTGCGCTGAAATCGCCGCGCGAGATCGAGCTCATGGCGGAAGGCGGGCGCATTCTCGCCGCGACCGTCTCGCATCTGCGTGCGCAGGCGAAGGCGGGCGTGACCACGGGTGAGCTGGACGAGATGGCGGAGACGTTCATCCGCAGCCACGAGGGCGCGACGCCGGCGTTCAAGGGACTGTACGGCTTCCCCGGCACGGTGTGCGCGTCGATCAACCAGGAGATCGTGCACGGCATTCCGTCGCGGAAGCGCGTGCTGCACGAAGGCGACATCATCTCGCTCGACGTCGGCGTGCGCTACAAGGGCTTCTTCACCGACTCGGCGACGACGGTGGCGGTCGGCGACGGTGGACGAGACCTCGAAGCGGCTGCTCGAGGTCACGGAGCGCGCCCTGCAGGCCGGCATTGCGGCGGCGGTGCTCGGCAATCACATCGGCGACATCGGCGCGGCGGTGCAGGCTGTTGCCGAGGGCGCGGGCTTCAGCGTGGTGCGCGATCTGGTCGGCCACGGCATCGGCACGGAGTTCCACGAGGAGCCGCAGGTGCCGAACTACGGCAAGCCGAAGCGCGGATGAAGCTGACGCCGGGCTCACGATCGCGATCGAGCCGATGGTGAACGTGGGCACGGCGAAGACGCGCACGATGCCCGATCGCTGGACGGTGGTGACGGCGGACGGCTCGCGCTCCGCGCACTTCGAGCACACGATCGCGATCACGGACACCGGGCCGCGGATTTTGACGGCGTGACGCGGCGAATTAGGGGCGAGTAGCGTAGAGCGAACGGCAACTGCTGTACGCGAATCAGACCAATAAAAACGAATCGAACCCGACGCGGCGCGAGTGCATCGCGCGGCGCTTCGCGCGCGAACGGCTTCAAGAGCGAGAGCTTGATCCGTTCCAGTCCGTTCAGATCCGTTCCAGTCCGTACTCAAGAGAAGTTATAGCCGGACCGGGGCAGTTCGCGTGGCGAGTGCGTACTGGCCGAACACATACATCAACTTCTTTTTGACAGGACTTGAACGGATTGAAACGGATGAGAAAACGGATACGGCAACTGCAGTAATCCGTTTTTTTCCGTTCAATCAGTTAATCCGTCTTGAAATTGTTAGTGCCAGCCCGGGGCAGTTGCTGTTCGCTCAGCCGCCGAGCACCAGTGCCGCCGTGCGCTTTGCGGCGTCGCTCGCGTCGCGGACGAAGTTCTCGGCCGCCTCCGTGAGCCCGTGCGCTGCGGCGGAGTCGGCGAGGGCGTCGACGTTGACCTTCACGTTGAACGCCGCACCGCGGCAGCCCGCCTCGGCCATCAGCGCCGCCACGCCTGCGTCGGAGCGCGCATTCGAGTTTCCCTTCGACGCCGCAATCTCGGCGAGTGCCGCTACCGTTGCGCATGCGCGCGCCGTCTCGAGCGGCACCTCGCTCGCGCCGATCAGTGCCGCCGTGATCGCGGCCTTGGCGCATCGTCTCCTGCTCGGGCGTCGCCTTCGGAAGCTTGTATGCGGCGGAGACTGCGTCGTACGACTGCGCGTCGAGATCGACGAGCTGCGAGAGGCGTTGGCCGAGCGATGCGGCTTGCTCGGCGATGTCCTTGAAGGTCGACTCGACGTCCGCGTACTTCTTGCGGCCGATCGTGAGTCCCGCGACCATCTGCGCGAGCGCGGCGGCCGAGCGAGCCCGCGTGCGCCGCGACGCTGCCGCCGCCCGGCGCGGGATTCGATGACGCAACCGAGGCGCGGAAGCCGCTCAGGCTGATGCCGTCGCTCGCGGCCGCGCGCACCTTGTGCTCGAGCAGCTGCTCGGTGGAAAAGTTGCGGAGCTGGAGGTGGCGCGCCGCGGATTCGAAGATGCGCGCGCTCGGGCACGAGGCCAACGAGCTCGCTCCACGTCGGTGACACGCCGTGCGCCGCCGCCTCCATCTTCACCATGTCGTACGCGCGGAACATCGGCGTCTTCTCGATGTCCACGAGATTCATCGACACCTGCGCCTGCCCGTCCACCTCGAGCCCCATCGCCTTCACGTTCTTCAACCCGCCCGACGAGCCGCGCACGGCTTTCGCGACCTCCTTCGCGACGCCGAGGTTTGACGCGTCGCCGAGGTACACGTTGTAGGCGACGAGGAAGGGACGCGCGCCGATCGCCACGGTGCCCGCGGTCGGATGAATCTTGGACGGGCCGAAGTCCGGCGTGCGCACGGGCGACGTTCCGAGCTCGCCGCGAATCTTCTCGAACTCGCCGCGCCGAATGTCAGCGAGATTCTCGCGTGCGGGGCTCGTCGCGGCACGCTCATACAGGAACACCGGAATCCCGAGCTCGCCGCCCGCGCGCTCGCCGAGCGTGCGTGCAAGCGCAACGCACTGCTCCATCGTCGTGCCCTCGAGCGGAATGAAGGGGACGACGTCGGCAGCGCCCATGCGCGGGTGCGCACCGCTGTGCATGGTGAGGTCGATACTGTCGCGCGCAACGCGGATTCCCGCGAACGCGGCGTCGACCGCGCTTTCCACCGGAGCGACGAAGGTGACCACCGTGCGATTGTGCGACTGCATCCGAAGACACGTCGAGGATCACGACGCCGCTGACGGCGGCGATCGCATCGCGAATCGACTGGATGATCTCCGGGCGTCGTCCCTCGCTGAAATTTGGAACGCATTCGACGAGCGTCATGGCACGGTGGTTAGAGAGTGGATTCGTTCGGAGTGGCTTCCGCGAGCGTGCGTGCGAGCCACGCGTGCATCGCCGGATTGCCCGCGAGGAGCGACGTGTTCGTGAGCGGCACCTCGCCGCCGCTCACGGTCGTCACCAAGCCACCGGCTTCGCGCACGAGGAGCATCCCGGCCGCGAAGTCCCACGGCTTGAGCGTGAGCTCCCAGAACGCATTGAACTGGCCGCACGCAACGTGTACCAGGTCGAGCGCGGCCGAGCCGGGGCGGCGCATGCCCGCGGTGTGCGGGGCCACGGCGGCGAAGTGGCGCAGGTACAGATCGATCGACGCGTTCGCGCCGAACGGAAAGCCGGTGCCGATGAGCGCGCGCGCCGGGTCCTCGATGGTCGACACCGAGATGGGCTCACCGTTGCGGAACGCGCCTCCGCTCTTCGAGGCCGTGAAGCACTCGTTCGTTGGGATCGCGAGCACCACCCCGGCCACGACCTCGCCCTGCACCGCTGCCGCGATCGACACCGCGTACTCGGCAAAGCCGTGCAGAAAGTTCGTCGTGCCGTCGAGTGGATCGACGATGAAGGAGATTTCGGCACCCGTCGACAGCTCGGGCGAGAGCTCCTCGCCCACGATCAGCGCATCCGCGTAGCCGTCACGCAGCGCATGCCGGATGATCCGCTCGGCGCCCGTGTCGACGTCGCTCACGAAATCCGTTGCGGACTTCGCGCGCCACTCGACGCGTGCGCGATCGCCCTCGCGAGCGCGAATGAATCGCGCGGCCTCGATCGCTGCTGCTTCGATGTGCGCGAGCAGCGTCGTGGCGTCAGATGATCTGTCTTGCACCGCTATTTGCGCACTCGTAGCTTGCTCGGATGTCGAGAATCTTCAGCGGGATTCAACCTTCGGGAGAGCTGCACATTGGGAATTATCTCGGCGCGGTGAAGAACTGGGTGCAGCTGCAGGATCAGTACGAGTGCATTCTACTGCGTCGTCGATTATCACGCCATCATCGGCAGCTTCGAGCCCGATGACCTCCGCCGCCGCACGCGAGAGATGGCAATCTCGCTCTTCGCCGCCGGCCTCGATCCCGAGAAATCTACGCTGTTCGTCCAGTCCATGGTGCCCGAACATACCGAGCTCGCATGGATCTTCAACACCGTTACGCCGGTGGGAGAGCTCGAGCGCCAGACGCAGTACAAGGACAAGTCGCAGCGCCAGGAGAGCGTGAATGCGGGACTGCTGATCTATCCGGTGCTGCAGGCCGCGGACATTCTGCTCTATCGCGCCGACCTGGTGCCAGTGGGCGAGGATCAGGTGCAGCATCTCGAGCTTGCGCGCGAGGTCTCGCGGAAGTGGAACGCGCGCTTTGGCAGCGACTACTTCCCCGAGCCCAAGCCCCTGCTCACGGCGACACGGCGCATCATGGGGCTCGATGGGCAGGCCAAGATGTCCAAGTCGCTCGGCAACACGATCGGGCTGCTCGAGAGCGAGGCGGAGATCTGGGCGAAGCTGCGTCCGGCGGTCACCGATCCCGCCCGCGTGCGCCGCACCGATCCCGGCACGCCGGAGGTGTGCAACATCTACCAGCTGCACAAGGCGTTCAACGATGTGCAGACAGTCGAGCACGTTGCGACGCAGTGCCGCACCGCGGGCTGGGGATGCCTCGATTGCAAGAAGGTCCTGATGGACGGGATGATGCGCGAGCTCACACCCATCCGGTCGCGCGCCCTCGAGCTTGAGGCAAAACCCGAGATGGTCACGGATGCGCTTGCTGCGGGCGCCGCGCGCGTGGGCGAGATCGCACGCAGCACGATGACGACCGTGCGAGAGACGATGGGCCTCCGGTGAACGTGGCACACGAGTTTTTCCATGTGGCGGCGTCCGATTTGCACGCTTGCAGGCCATCATATTCAGGAGTGTCCGATGGCGCAGGCAAAGGACTCGAATGCAAACGGACCGGAGGGGATGCTCACGCTCGTGTGCATTACCTGCGGCAATGAGCTGTTTTTCACCGACAAGCCTCCTCGCGACGATGAGGCATGCGCGCGCTGCGGCGGCACCGTGTTTCGCAGCTTTTTCACACCAACGGTGCGCGATGGTGCGACCGAGACGATGCTCGAGGACACCACACGCTCGACCGCACTCGAGAGCGCGCCGTCCGACTCACCCACTGGCGATGTCCGCGAGCTGAACAACCCCTGATCACACCAATGGCGAAAGCGTTAACCGGAATTTTCGGCCCCGTCACCACGCCCTTCGACGAAGCAAGCGGCGAGCTCGCGAACGGCGCGTTCCGCGCGAATGTGAAGGCGCACATCGCTGCCGGTCTCTCGGGGATCCTCGTCGCAGGATCCACCGGCGAGGCCGCGCTGCTCGACGAGGACGAGCGGCTCCGTCTCACGGAGCTCGCGCGTCCGCTCGTGCCGGCGGACCGCTGGCTCTTCGCGGGCACTGGCGCCGAATCCACGCGCGAGTGCGTGCGCCGGTGCAGGGATGCGGGGGAGCGTGGGGCGGATGCGGTGCTCGTGGTCCCTCCGCACTACTACGGCGCGGCGATGACGGAAGACGCATTGTGGGCGCACTACTCGCGCGTGGCGGACGAGAGTCCGGTGCCGGTGATGCTCTACAACATTCCGAAGTACACGCACCTCCAGCTCGGCGCGAAGCTCGTGCACGCGCTGGCGGAGCACCCGAACATCTTCGGCATTAAGGACTCCACCGGCGACATGACGCAGCTGCGCGCGTATCTCGAGAGCCAGAGCGACAGCTTCACCGTGCTCACGGGACACGCGGGCACGGTGCTCGACGCGATTGGCTACGGAGCGCGCGGCGGGATCCTCGCCGTCGCGCTGTTCGCTGCGCCGCTCGTGTTCGATCTCATGGAGGCGATCGCACACGGCGATGGCGTGACCGCGAGCGAGATCCAGGCACGCGTGCGCCCGATCGCGAAAGAGATCGTTGCGGAGCTCGGCCCTCCGGGGATCAAGATCGCAATGGATCTCGTCGGACTCGCGGGCGGACCGCCGCGCGCGCCGCTGCGTCCGCTGGGCGCGGCAGAGCGTGAGCGCGTGTCGACGCTGCTCGGCACCGCTGGGCTCGCGCGCGTCGCGTAGCGGGTGAGCGCGGCGCGGGAGCATCTCGCCGCGCTCGCATCGGAGCCGCGCCCAGCGGGGAGTGAAGCCGAGCGACGCGCGCGCGAGTACTGCCTGGGCGTGTTGCGCGCGCAGGGGTGCGACATCGTCGAGCACGTGTTCGAGTACTCGACCTTTGCAGGAAAGTGGGGAACTCCGCTCTTCGGCGTGGCGATCATGGTCCTGATGCTCGCCACGGCGATCGCCGGAGTAGCCGAGAAGGGAACGTTGCCCCTCGCAATCCTCATCGTCGGGACGACAGCGCTCGGCGGTGCCGCATGGTGGCTCGGGCGACACGGAGTGCTCGATGTCGGAATGCTCCGCGCGCATGGCACGAACGTCGTGGCGCAGCGAGGCACGCCTACGCTTTGGCTGGTCGCGCATCTCGATTCCAAGAGCCAGCCGATTCCGATCGGCGTGCGCGCGATCGCGATCACCGCGTCGATCGCGCTGCTCGTCGCCGGGTTCGTGTTGGCACTCGTGCAGCTCGTGGCGCAGGCGCCCGCGGTCGCATGGCAGGTGCTCGCCGTGCTCGAGACGCTCGCGGCTCTACCGGTGATCGCGAGCGTGGTGGGTGCGCGGTCGCCGGGCGCGCTCGACGATGCGTCGGGTGTGGCGACGGTGTTGCGAGCGGTCGAGCTCCTGCCGCGCGATGCGGCGATCGGCGTGCTGCTCACGAGCGCGGAGGAGCTCGGGCTCGCGGGCGCGCGCGCGTGGGCGCGCGAGTCGGCGGCGTCGCGCGCGATCAACATCGACGGCGTGGACGATGACGGCGGGGTGCGTCTCATTTACAGCGGGCGCGCGCCGAACGCACTGCTCACGCGCCTCGGGCGCGGCTGGCCCACCGCGACGCGTCTCATGCCCGGGCTGCTCATGGATGGCGTCGCGCTCGCGGATGCGGGTTGGGAAGTCGTGAACGTCAGCAAGGGGAGCTGGCGCACGGTGAGCCGCATCCACACGTCGAGGGATGATCTGTCGCGGCTCGCGGGGCGGGGCGTGGAGGAGGTGGCGACGCTGCTCGCGGCATCCCTCGCTCGCCCCGACGTTGGGATAGACCCCAGCCGGCATTAGCTTTCGGGGTAACCTCCCCGCGCCGGCGGCCGTTCGTCCGCGCCTGCCCGCACCACGCACTCTGGAAGGCATGTTCAGCTCATCGATACGGACTCTCGTCGTCGTCGGCGCGCAGTGGGGCGACGAAGGGAAGGGAAAGCTCGTGGACGTGATCGCCGAGCGCGCCGATTGGGTGGTGCGTTACCAGGGCGGCGCAAATGCTGGTCACACCGTGAAGTTCGGCGACCGCGCCTTCGTCCTCCATCAGATCCCGAGCGGCATTCTCCATCCCGGCGTGCGCTGCGCGATCGGGAACGGCGTCGTGCTCGATCCCGAGACGCTCTTTACGGAGATCGACGAGCTCGTGCGAGATGGCGTCGATGTCGAAGGGCGTCTCTATGTGAGCGACCGCGCGCACCTCGTGCTGCCGTATCACAAGCTCGTTGACGGGCAGAGCGCGGCAAGCAAGGCGATCGGCACCACGGGACGCGGCATTGGACCCGCGTACGAGGACAAGATCGCGCGTCGCGGCGTGCGCGTGCTCGATCTCCGCCATCCCGACAAGCTGCGCGAGCTGCTCGACGGCCGGGATCTCGCACGCGAATGCGCAGCTCGTCGCCTTCGGCTCGGACAAGCGCGCAAACGTGGACGAGACCGCCGAGCTGCTCACCAAGCTCGCGCCGCGTCTGCTCGCGCTCGCCGACGACGTCGGCCTCTCGATGCATCGCGCGACGAAAGCCGGCGCGGCGATCCTGCTCGAGGGCGCGCAGGGCTCACTGCTCGATGTCGATCACGGCACGTACCCGTTCGTCACGTCGAGCAGCACGACGTCCGGCGGCGCCGCCACCGGCACCGGCATCGCGCCCACGGCGCTCGATGCGATCCTCGGCGTCGTGAAGGCGTACACGACGCGCGTGGGCAACGGCCCGCTACCCACCGAGCTCGAGGAGCCGCTCGCGAGCGAGGTGCGCAAGCTCGGCAACGAATACGGCGCGACGACGGGCCGCCCGCGTCGCTGCGGCTGGTTCGACGCCGTCGTCGTGCGCTACGCTGCGCGCGTGAACGGGCTCACGGGGCTCGCCGTGACGAAGCTCGACGTGCTCGACACGCTCGACCGCCTCGCGGTGTGCACCGGCTACAAGGTGGGCGATCGACGTGCACGAGGAATTCCCGGGCGATCTCGAGCTGCTCGAGAAGGCCGTGCCCGTGTACGAATGGTTCGACGGCTGGCGCACGAGCACCGCAGCCGCGCGCACGCTCGCCGAGCTGCCCTCTGCTGCGCGCCGCTATCTGGACCGGATTCGTCGAGCTTGCGGACACGCCGATCTCCTACGTGAGCGTCGGCACGCACCGCGATCAGATCATCGGAGTGGAGTGATGGCGCTGGACGCTGACGAGAAGGTCGACGTCGCGATCGTTGGCGCGGGGCCGTGCGGGCTCGCGGCCGCGGTGACGATGCTCCGCGCGCAGATGAGCTGTCTTGTGTTCGACGGCGGCGCGGTCACGAGCACGATCACCGCAGTATCCGACGTACGTGAACTTTTTTTCGACGGCCGAGAAGCTCTCGATCGGCGGGCTGCCATTCACGATTGGCGGTGACAAGCCGGGGCGACGCGACGCGCTCGCGTACTATCGCTCGGTCGTGACGTACTTCGGCATTCCCGTGCGCCAGTACGAGCGCGTCACGGAGATCACGGGGAGCGAGGGCGCCTTCGTGGTGCACACGCGTCGACGCGGCGGCGACGTGCGCGCCGTGCGCGCGAAGTACGTGATCATCGCGACCGGCTACTTCGGCTCGCCGAACCGGCTCAACGTGCCCGGCGAGAAACTCGAGCACGTCACGCATGTGTACAAGGAAGGGCACGAGTCGTTCGACCAGGACACGGTCGTCGTCGGAGGCGGCAACTCGGCGGCAGAAGCGGCGCTCGATCTGTGGCGCAGCGGCGCACGCGTCACGCTCGTGCACTTCGGTCCCGACCTTCGACATGAAGATCAAGCCCTGGATTCTTCCGGACGTGCAGAACCGGATGAAGGAGGGGAACATCGCCGTCCGCTGGAACAGCCGCGTGCGTGCGATCACGCCGCACGCTGTTACGATCGACACGCAGGGGGTGAGCTCGACGCTTCCCGCGGATCGCGTATACATCATGACCGGGTTCGCGCCGAACGTGGACCTGCTGCGTCAGGTGGGCGTGTCGATCGATCCTGTGACGGGCGTTCCCGCACACAATGACGTGACACTCGAGACGGACGTCCCCGGAATCTTCATCGCGGGCGTGGTCGTCGCGGGCTTCGACGCCAACAAGGTATTCATCGAGAACGGACGCTTCCACGGCGAGAAGATCCTCGCGCGCATCCTCGGCCACGCGGCGCCTGCGGAGCCCGTGCTGAGCGCCGATCTCGATAGCTGAACCGCACTCGCGTTCTCCGAAACTCCCTCACTGAGCTCGACGCATGACGACAAGCACCTTCCCCGACGTGATGGAAAAGCTCGTGTCGCTGTGCCAAGCGGCGCGGCTTCATTTTCCAATCCTCCGAGATCTACGGAGGGACGGGGTCCGTGTGGGACTACGGTCCGCTCGGCGTCGAGCTCAAGAAGAATCTGAAGGACCGCTGGTGGAACGCGATGGTGCGCATGCGCGACGACATCGAGGGGCTCGACGCCGCGATCCTCATGCATCCGCGCGTGTGGGAGGCGAGCGGACACGTGAGCGGCTTCGTCGATCCGCTGGTCGAGTGCAGCAACTGCAAGAAGCGCTTTCGCGCGGACGACGCGCGCATCAAGGGCACGCCCGGCACGCCGGACGTGCAGTGCCCCGCGTGCGGCATGAAGGGGACGCTCGGCGCAGCGCGGCTGTTCAACCTCATGTTCAAGACGTTCATGGGCCCGGTGGAGGACACGGCGAGCGTCGTGTATCTCCGCCCGGAAACGGCGCAGGGGATCTACGTGAACTTCCTGAACGTGCAGCAGTCGACGCGCCAGAAGATCCCGTTCGGCATCGCGCAGATCGGCAAGGCGTTCCGCAACGAGATCACGCCGGGCAATTTCATCTTCCGCACGCGCGAGTTCGAGCAGATGGAGATGCAGTTCTTCGTCGAGCCCGGCAGCGACATGGAGTGGTTCGACTACTGGAAGGCGCAGCGCATGGAGTGGCACAAGTCGCTCGGCCTCGATCATTCGCGGCTGCAGTTCCACCAGCACACGAAGGAAGAGCTCGCGCACTACGCGCGCGCGGCCTTCGACATCCAGTTCGACTTCGGCGGCACGCTCGGCTTCCAGGAGATCGAGGGCGTGCACAACCGCGGCGACTTCGACCTCACGCAGCACCAGCAGTTCTCGGGGAAGAAGCTCGAGTACTTCGATCAGCCGAACAATCGCCGCTACACGCCCTACGTGGTGGAGACCTCCGTCGGCGCCGATCGCACGACGCTTGCGGTGCTGGTGAACGCGTTCACCGAGGAAACCGTGGAGGGGGAGGATGAGGGACGCACGGTGCTCAAGCTGCTGCCGTCGCTCGCGCCGGTGAAGGCGGGAATCTTTCCGCTGGTGAAGAAGGATGGGATGCCCGGAATGGCGCACCGCATCGCGGACGATCTGCGTCCGCTCTTCCCGGTGTTCTACGATGAGTCGGGCGCGATCGGCCGCCGCTATCGCCGGCAGGATGAGATCGGCACGCCGTTCGGCATCACAGTCGACGGCGAGTCGATCACGGAAGGCACGGTGACGATTCGCGATCGCGACACGCTGCAACAGGAGCGCGTACCGGCCGACCGTCTGCGCGCGGTGCTGCAGGAGCGTCTCGCACCGTGAGCGATCTCGCTCGACGCGCTGCGCCGCGAAGGCGACGAATTTCATCAGACGATCTCGCGCGAGCTCTACCAGACCGGCGCGGGACTCAAGAAGACGGCGGAGCTCCAGGCGATCTACGCGCGCTACACGAACGTGCTCAGCGACGACGCGCTCGCCATGGTTCGCGAGCTCTTCCGAGATGCAGCGGCGGACAGCGAGGCGCAGCGCTCCGCGCGTATTCTGCTCGAGTGGCAGGCGGACGCGCAGGTGTCGCGCGAGCTGGCCGAGCTCGACGAGCGCGAGATCGCGTGGGAATCGAGTGCGGTTGCGCGTGTGGACGATGGCCGGGGCATTCAGTTTCAGCAGATCGCGATCGACATCGCGAACGCGAAGAATCGCGACGAGCGGCTGCGGCTCGAGCGCGCACGCGCGTCGCTGGTCGCGAAGGAGCTCGCGCCGATGCGGCAGGAGCGCTTCCAGCGCGAGAAGGAGATCGTCGAGGGACTCGAGATCGCGGGGAGCTACAACGAGACGTTCACCGCGCTGAGCGGCGTGAATCTGCCGTCGCTCGTGGAGGAGTGCCGCGCGTTTCTGCGCGACACGCAGGCGATGTGGGACGACGTGTTCACCGAGGTCGTGCGCCGCGATCTGGATATCGATCCGCGCGAGGCGACCCGCGCCGACGCGCTCGCGCTAATGCGCGCGCCCGCATTCGATCCGTATTTCCCGAGCGCGCAGATGGAGGCCGAGGTGCGCCGCCAGGTCAGCGACATGGGCGCGGATGCGACGGCCAATGGGCGCGTCATTTTCGACACGGCGGATCGCGAGGGGAAGAACTCGCGCGCGTTCTGCGCGCCGGTGCGCGTGCCCGACGAGGTGTATCTCGTCCTTCGCCCGCACGGCGGCCAGTCCGACTACCGGACTTTCCTCCACGAGCTCGGCCACGCGTTGCACTTCGCCAACACGCGTTCCGACTACCCGTTCGAATATCGCTGGCTCGGCGACAACTCGGTGACAGAGTCGTACGCGATGCTTTTCGATCACATGCTGCACCTGCCGGGATGGCTCGCGCGATACACCGAGCTCGGTGCGCCGCGCATTCCGTCGTTCCTGCGCGCGGCGGGGTTCGAGGAGCTGCAGTTCCTCCGTCGCTACTCGGCCAAGCTCATCTACGAGCACGAGCTGTACGGCGGCGAGCACGCGTGGCAGAGCCTCCCCGACATCTACGTCGACACGCTCTCCTCCGCGACGTCGTTTCGCTACGATCGCGCCAATGCGTTCGTGGACGTCGATCCGCGCTACTACGCCGCGCGCTACCTGCGCGCCTGGCAGCTGCAGGCGGTGATCGGCGAGTCGCTGGTCGAGCGCTTCGACGAAGACTGGTATCGCAATCCGCGCGCGGGCCCGTACATCATCCAGTCGCTCTTCGGAGAGGGGCAGCGCGAGCTGGCGCACGAGCTCGCCGAGCGCGTGACTGGCCGTACACTCTCGTTCGCGCCGCTCGTGCGCGCGACCGAGGCGATGCTCGTGTCGGCCTGAGCATCACGCACTCGCAACTGAGGACTTTGGACATGGCACGAGAGACAGCACTCGTCACTGGCGCTTCCCGCGGGATCGGACGCGCCACCGCGCTTCGCCTTTCCGCCGCGTACGACATCATCGCCGTCGCGCGCTCGGCGAGCGAGCTCGCATCGCTCAAGGAGGAGATCGAGATGGGCGGCGGCGTGTGCCGCACGATCACGCTCGACATCGCGGATGAGAAGGCGGTGAGCACCGCGCTGCGCGGTCTCGAGGTGGATGTGCTCGTGAACAACGCCGGCGTGGCGACGATGAAGCCGTTCCTCGAGCTCACGAGCGCCGAGTGGCATCGGATGGTCGATGTCAACTTCAACTCGTTGTACTACGTGACGCACGCGCTCATCGGCGGGATGGTCGAGCGCAAGCGCGGCTTCGTCGTGACGATCGGCTCGCTCGCGGGGCGCAACACGTTCGTGGGCGGGAGCTGCTACGCGGCGACGAAGCACGCCGTGAACGGGTTCACGGAGTCGCTGATGCTCGAGGTGCGCGACGCGAACGTGCGAGTCGCCGTCGTGATGCCGGGCTCAGTCGCGACGAGCCTCACGCCGGGAAGCGGCGACCAGAGCTGGAAGCTCACGAGCAATCAGATCGCGGATTCCGTGTGGTACCTCGTCTCGCAGCCGGACTCGGTGCTGGTCTCTCGTCTGGAGATCCGCCCCGCGCGCGCGAAGGGCTCGGTACGATGACGGCTCCCTCCAGCGCGATCACGCCCATCGATGGCGCGCGCAGGTTGCTGCTCGTGATGAGCGATCTCCTCTTTCGCTCGAAGATCGACGAGGTCGCGCGTCGCGTCGGGCTCGAGCTCCGAGTGGCGAAGTCGCCGGAGCAGCTGGACCGGCAGCTCGCGGCCGGCGAGCCCGCGATCGCGATCGTCGATCTCGAGGAGCACAGCCTCGACCCGTTCGCGGCGATCGCGCGCATTCGCGAGGCGTGGCCCGCAGCCGAGATCCTCGGCTACGCGGGACATGCGAACGTCGAGCCTATCAAGCGGGGGCGCGAGGCTGGCGCTACTGTGATCGCGCGCTCGGGATTCACTGCGAAGCTGCCGATGCTGCTCACCGATCTGGCAGATCGCGAGCGCGCGAGGCTGGCGAGCTGACCTGTTGGGGTGGCCTATGCGGGTGTAACGCATAGATTCCCACCTGTGATCCGCGCACCGTACTCAGCTTCGGACACGACCGGCGTTCCTTCCGATGCCTCGATTCGGGAGCTGGTTGCAGTCCGCGAGATCGTGCATGCCTTCCTGACAGCCGACAGGCCGCAGGAAGTTTTCCAGTTCGCGCTCGATCGCGTGAGCCCGCTGGTTGGTGCCGCGTTCGCGTCGGTGTACACGATCGCCGATGACGATGACGTCATGCGCCTGGCCGCCTCCTACAACTGGCCCGCGAAGTTCCGCCCGTTTCTTGGCGAGATGCGTGTGCGCGTCGGGCTCGGGCCGAGCGGGCAGGCGGCGGGGGAGCGTCGCGCGATCCTCGTGCCGGATCTGTTCGCCGATCCGTCGCTGAAGGATTGGCAGGAAGTCGCGACGGAGCTCGGCTTCAGCGCGCTCGTCGCGCTGCCGCTCGCGACGCCCGCGCGCGTGCTCGGAGCCGTGACCTTCTACTTCGCGAAGCCCGGGCAGATGACGGTGGAGGAGCGCGGGCTGCTGCAGATCGTCGCCGACCAGATGGCGGCGACAGCCGAGAAGGCGGCGCTCATCGATGATCTCCGCCGGGCGAATGGCGCGCTGCTGGAGTCGAACGCGCAGCTCGAACAGCAGTACGTCGCCGTCATGGAAGCGCGTCGGCTCAAGGATGAGTTTCTCGCCAACATCAGCCACGAGCTTCGCACGCCACTCACCGCATTGCTCGGCTACGCGTATCTGCTGCAGGAGGAGATGTCGGGGCCGCTTACCGATGAGCAGCGCAATACGCTCTCGCACATGACGACGTCGAGCGAGCGGCTGCTCGTGTTGATCGAGGATCTGCTCGAGCTCACGGCGCTTCGCCGCGGCGAGGTGCGCGTGCAGGTGGAGCTCTTCGATCCGCGCGCGGCGCTCGAGGCCGCGCTCGCCGCGACCACGCGCGAGAAGCCGGCCGACGTCGAGCTGCGCAGCGAGATTCCGGATGGGCCCCCGCGCTGGATGCGCAGCGATCGTCAGAAAGTCGTGAGGATTCTGTCGAAGCTGCTCGGCAACGCCTACAAGTTCACCTCGCAGGGGGAGGTTCGGGCGACGGTGCAGGTGCTCAACGATCTCGCGCGATTCACCGTATCGGACACGGGGATCGGGATTCCGGTCGCGGCGCATCAGCTGGTGTTCGACGAGTTTCGGCAGGTCGACGGCTCGACCACGCGGCAGTACGGCGGCTCCGGCCTCGGCCTTGCGCTCTCGCGACAGCTGGCGCGCCTGCTCGGCGGGGACATCCAGCTCGAGTCGGCGCTCAAGGAGGGATCCTCGTTCGTGGTGGAGATACCGCTAGAATTCAGTCATGACCTGCAGCCGGCGGCCGCGCTGCAAGGCTGACTCAACCACAGGAACACGCATGCTTCAGGAAGTCACGACTCCAATGTCGCCCGCGGACGTTCTCGCGGCGGCGAAGAAGTTTTTCGCGCGTCGAAGCCCCATCTACGCGGCGTTTCTCGAGAAGGAGGGGCCGTCGTACGTGACGTTCCGCGGCCAGGGTGGCGAGGAGCTGGTGATCGGTGTGCAAGCCTCCGATCGTGGAACTCTCGTGCGCGGCTCCACGTACCTGTTCGATCAGCAGATATCGAGATTTTTCTCGACGCTCGATCCTGTGCCGCAAACGGAGAAAGAGACGGGGATGACGGACATGTCGAAGGCGGGGACGGCGTGAGCGAGCCATTCGTTGCTTCGCTGCGCACATCGCAGCACCCTCCGATTGCAGTCGGGGCTCAGGGGCCCGACGCGATGTACGATTCGCGTGGAGGTGCCGGAGCGCTGGGACGTCGCGCTGCTCTCCGCGGCGCCGACGACCAGCGTCATTGAGGTGAAGCGCGCAGCGCTCGGCCAGGTGCTGCCGGAAGCCGATCCATCGGAGTTCGTGATCAAGCTGCGCGGCTTCGAGGTGCTCGACGAGAACGTCTCGCTCGTGGATGCCGGCGCGCGTGACGGATCGATCTTTCTGATGACGTACCGCCGGCGGCGGCCCGTCCGGTGAGCACGCGCGAGTCCGCGCGCTGCCGTCGATCAGGACGAGCGGGCGTCGCTGGGCCACGCGGCACGGAAGCTCCGCGAGGAAGTCGCGAAGCGCATCGTCGGGCAGGAGACGGTCGTCGAAGAGATCCTCATGGCGATCCTCGCGGGCGGCCACGTGCTGCTCGTCGGCGTGCCCGGGCTCGCGAAGACGCTCCTGATTCGCAGCGTCGCCGAGGCGATGCGGCTCGATTTCCGGCGCATTCAGTTCACGCCGGATCTGGTGCCGAGCGACATCACGGGCACGGAGATCATGGAGGAGGACAGCGCGACGGGCACGCGCAGCTTCCGCTTCGTGCGCGGGCCGATCTTCGCGAACATCGTGCTGGCGGACGAGATCAATCGCACGCCGCCGCGCACGCAGGCCGCGCTGCTCGAGGCGATGCAGGAGCACAGCGTGACCGCGGCGGGCGAGACGATGCGTTTGCCCGAGCCGTTCTTCGTGCTCGCGACGCAGAATCCGATCGAGCAGGAGGGAACGTATCCGCTTCCCGAGGCGCAGCTCGACCGTTTTCTGTTCGACGTGCGCGTCGGCTATCCCGGCGGAGGACGAGGAGGTCGCGATCCTCCGCGCGACTACGGGGAGTGCCGGCGCGGCGCTCACGCCGGTGCTCGATGCGTCGCACGCGCTGGGGCTGCAGCGGCTCGACGCGCGAGATTCCGGCGGCGGAGCCCGCGCTGCGCTACGCGGCGCGGCTCGCGCGCGCGACGCGCCCCGACAGCGCGGATGCGCCGGAGCTCGTGAAGCGCTACGTGCGCTGGGGCGCGGGGCCGCGCGCGGGGCAGGCGCTCATTCTTGGCGCGAAGGCGCACGCGTTGCTCGCGGGCCGATTCGCCGTTGCTCCCGAGGACATCCGCCGCGTCGCGCATCCCGTGCTCCGGCATCGCGTGCTGCCGAACTTCGCTGCGGAAGCGGAGGGGATCACCGCGGAGCAGGTGATCGACGACATCCTGTCGCGCATCTCGCCGCCGCGGAGCGACATCGGGCTGTAGCCATGCCGCTCGCGGGAAGCTACGGTGCGTTGCTCGACGCGTTGCGCGGCGTGACGTGGCCCGCGCGCCGCTCGATCCGCGGCCCCGCGGCGGGGACGCACCGCTCGCGGCAGCGCGGCATGTCTCCCGAGTTCACGGAGTATCGTCCGTATCGCCAGGGCGACGATCCGCGACGGCTCGACTGGAAGCTGCTCGCGCGCACGGACCGCGCGTATCTGCGCATCACGAACGATCGCGCGACGCTCGGCACCATGCTGCTGCTCGATGCGTCGGCGTCGATGGATTTTCCCGAGGCGACGCAGGGGAAGTGGCGCAGGCGTGCCGGCTCGCGATCGGGCTCGCGGCGGTGGCGCACAACTCGGGGGATCCGGTTGGGGTCGCGGTGCCGGAGGAGCGCGGGATCGCGCAGCTGCCGCCGCGGACGCGCCGCGGCGTGATCGGTGAGGCGGCGCGGCTGCTCGAGCGAATTGTACCGGCGGGTGGCGCGTCGCTCGTGCCGTCACTTGCGCTCGTACGACCGACGCAGCGCATCGTGCTCATCTCGGATTTTCTCGCTGAAGACGACGCGCTACTGCGCGCGGCGCGCGAACGGATCACGGCGGGCGCGGACGTGCTTGCGATCCACATCGTCGCGCGCGAGGAGCTCGATCCCGCCCGATCGGCGATCATTGCGATCGACCCGGAGCGCGCGGAGCTCAAGCGCTCGCTGGTGGAGGAGACGCAGCAGGGCTATCGCGACACGTTCGCTGCGTGGCGAGCGGAGCTCGCACGCGCGTGGCGCGAGGCGGGCGCGGCGTTCTTCGAGGTGCCGACGGATGAGGCGGCGGATCATGCGGTGCGTCGCATCGCGTCGCCGGCGACGGTGCAGGCGAGGGGGGCGTGACATTTCTTGCGCCATGGGCGCTGTGGGTGGCAGGCGGGGTGAGCGCGGCGATTGTCGCGCTGCACATTCTCGCGAGCAAGAACCCGCGTGTGACGCCGCTGCCGACGGCGCGATTCATTCCGGATGTGCCGCTGCGTGCGACGGCGCGCGCAATGAAACTCTCGGACGTGCTGCTGCTGTTGCTGCGCGTGGCGGTGGTGATGCTGGTGGGCGTGGCATTCGCGCGGCCGGAGGCGACGCGAGGGAGGAGGGCGGTGGGGCGAGTGGTGCTGGTGGATGTGAGTGCGTTCACGCGCGAGTCAAAACAGGCTGCCGACTCCGCCATGCGTTACTACGCGAAGGGTAATGTGCTCATCACGTTCGCCAGTGCGGCATATCAGGTACATCGCGACTCGACGCTCAATGGTCTGGGATCACTGTCCGGCGAGCAATGGTCGCACGCGCCAAGTGGCTCGCTGTCCGCGGCACTCGCCAGCGGCATGCGCGCAGCCAGTCAGCTTCGCAGTGATGCGGATTCCGTCGAGCTCGTGCTCGTCTCTCCATTCGCAGCGCAGGAGTGGGACGCAGCAACTGCTGCGATTCGCACCGCATGGCCCGGGCGGGTGCGTCTGGTGCGAGTGGCTGGCATCGATTCAGGGGCGACGCCGGTCAGCGTCGACGTCCGCGGCGCGCCCTTGGACGATCCCATTCGCGCTGCGGTCGCACTACTTCCTCGTGCGGATACTCTGAATGCTCACACCCGGTTCGTGCGACTCGATCGTGGAGTGCCGAGTCTCGCGGACACGTCGTGGGCGAAACTCGGTGCCGCGTACGTGCGTTGGCCCGCGGCGCTGGATTCGAGCGGTTGGCGCGCACGCGCCAGAGTGGACACTGTCGGCGCCGTAGCCGTCGACAATAATGCGAACGACGCGATCGTCGTCGCTCCATTCGCGCGCGTGGTGGATCCCGCGCCAGGGCGCGTCATTGCTCGATGGGCCGACGGCTCAGCGGCAGCAACGGAGCGCCCGTTGGACGCAGGCTGTGTGCGAGACGTTGCCGTTCCACTAATTCGCGCAGGCGATCTCGCACTTCGTGAGAGCACGCGGAGGCTCGTTGCGGCGCTCGCGGCGCCGTGCGGGGGAACGCTGAACGGCAATCCCGCCTCCGACTCCGCGCTCGCGCAGCTCCGCGGCACGGGTCCGCTCGTCGCCACGCGCGCGCTCGAGTCGCGCTCCGCGCCACCAGGTCACCTCGCAGCGTGGCTGCTTGGCGCTGCGCTCGCGCTCCTGCTTGTCGAGCCGCTGCTCCGCCGGCAGCAGGTGGCCGCGTGACCGCGCGAGAGCGGCTCAGCGCCACGCGTCGCACGATCGGCGCTGCGATCATTGCGCGCGCCATCGTGTCCGCATGCGCCGCCGCTGCGCTGTTGCTCGCTGTGGGCGGAGTTGTCGACTGGGCGCTCGGTGTGCCGCGTACGCTACGCCTGCTCGCCATTCCCTCCGCGATCCTCGTCGCGCTTGCAGCTGCCGCGTACACGCTCTGGCGCGGACGCCGCGTGCGCTCGCTCCCCGCCGTCGCGCTCTGGCTCGAGGAGCGCGTGCCCGAGCTCCGCTACGCGCTCGTCACCGCGCTCGACGCTCCGCACCCGAGCCCATATCTCGAGCGCGATGTCGCCGCAGTCCAGTGGATGCCCGCCGTTCGTCGCGCACTGGGAGGCGCGCTCATCCCGCCGGTGCTCGCGCTCGCCGCTGCCTCGCTCGTACTGCTCGCACTCCCCGCGGGCATTCGCGCGCGAATGGCCGCGCCACGCGCCGGCGACGCGCTGCTGCGCCCTTCACGTGCTCCCGACGCGCTCCGCAACCGACTCACCCCGCTCACCGCTCAGCTCATCCCTCCGGCGTACACGGGAGAGAAGCCCATCACGACAGACGAGCCGTCGTCCATCGAATGCGCTCGTCGGCAGCCACCTCGTGCTCCGCGGGCGTGGCCCGCACAATGGCATCACCGCGTCGCTCAACGCCACGCTCGTCCCTTCATCGACGCTCAGCGACTCCGCCGACCAGTGGCGCCTCGAGATCGCGGTGCCCGCAAAGCCTGCCGCACTCGAGCTCCGTGACCGCGGATTCTCGCGCACCGTGATCCTCGCGCCACACGCTGACTCGCTTCCGCTCGTTACGCTGGCGACACCCTCCCGAGACACGGTCATTCGCACACCCAAGGGAAGTCTCGCGCTCTCCGCCGCCGCGTCAGACGACTACGGACTCGACGCCAGCTGGTTCGAGTACATCGTGAGCTCCGGCGAGGGCGAGACGTTCACCTTCAAGTCCGGCGTTATCCACCGCGTGAGCGCGGGCGGTGCACGCAGCACGAGCCTCGAAGGTGGGCTCAATCTCGATTCGCTGCAGCTCAAGCCGGGCGATCTCGTGCACGTGCGCGCCGTCGCGCGCGATCGCAACAACGTCACCGGCCCGGGTGTCGGCGTGTCGGAGACGAGGACGATCCGCATTCCCCGAGCGAGCGAGTACGACACTGTCGCGATCGAAGGCGCACCGCCGCCGGACGTCGACAGCTCGCAGCTCAGCCAGCGGATGCTGATCACGCTCGCGGAGAAGCTGCAGGCGCGCCGCAGCCATCTCGCGCGTGCGGACGTCGTGTCGGAATCGCAGCGCATCGGGCGCGACGAGGCGCGACTCCGCCAACACGTCGGCGAGATCGTGTTTGCTCGACTGGGGGGATCGCACGAGACGGAGGACGCCGGGAGCAACGGCGCGTCGGCGCATCTCACCCCCGATCAGCTGCTCGCCGAGGCGAACGCCGCCACGCAGGCGTCCGCCAACGCCACCGATTTCGGCGGTGACGAGACGCCTGTCGTCGCCGTGAACCGCCCGCTGCTCGAGGCCTACAATGCCATGTGGGACGCGAGTCGTTCGCTCGAAGTCGGCGAGCCGGGCGCCGCACTTCCGCCCATGCGTGTGGCGCTCAACGCGATTCAGCGCGCGCGCAACGCCGAGCGGCTCTATCTCCGCGGTAAGGCGCCGGTGGTGATCGTCGACATCGCAAAGGTGCGACTCGCCGGAAAGCGCGACAATGCGCACTCGTCTTCACGCATTCCGCGCGCCCCGCTGGACGGTTCGTCCGAGCGTCGTGCCGAGCGATTCGATGCGGCAATCTCTACACTCGCCACGAACCCCTCAGCCGCCGTCGACTCGCTGCTCGCACTCCGCGTCGATGCACTCGACAGCGCACCAACCCTCGCCGCGGCGCTCGCCCCGGCGATTGACGCGCTGCGCGCCGGGCGCGATGCCACCGACGCACTCGTACGCGCGAGGCGCATCGCCGCGGGCACAACAGCGGAGCGCATCGACTCGAAGTGGGGCGAAGCGTGGTGAGCGAGCAATGACCACCTTCACCTTTGCAACCGCGCAGTACGAGTCAGGCGACTGGGACTCGGCACCGCTCGTGCCGCCCAACATAATCGACACGATCGCGCGCTATACGGAGATCCAGGTCACGCCCACGGGAGTGATCGTGCCGCTCTCGTCTCCCGAGCTGCTGCGCTATCCACTCGTGTATCTCACCGGGCATCTCCCTGTGCGCTTCACGGACGCGGAGCGCAAGCAGCTCCGCGAATTTCTCGACCGTGGCGGGATGCTCTTCGTCGACGATCACAATCATGATGTCGACGGAGTATTTCACAAGAACCGCCACCGAGGAGATTACGCGCACGGTCGGTGCCCCGAAGCCGCTCCCTAACACGCATCCGCTCTACTCGGCGTTCTTCAAGTTCGATGAGGGGCCGCCGACCACGAGCCACGAGCTCAATGGCTGGGGGGACAATCTCGTTCACAAGAATCTCGACGCGGTGATTCGCGAGGGGCGCATATCCGTGTTGTACAGCAGCAAGGACTACAGCTCCGAATGGGGCTATCATCCGGACAGCAAGCGCTTCCAATCCGTGGACAACACCAAATTCGCCGTCAACATCGTGGTCTATGCCCTCACGGCCTGAGCCCCGCCGCATTCTCGAGCGGGCCGCGCGCAGCGCCGCGCTCGTGCTGCTCGCGTGGATGATCGTACGCGCCGCCGCGCCGCGCGACGTGGCCGAAGTGCGCGAGCGAACCGATTCGCGCGCACTGGCTGCGGCGCTCGCGTCGTGGACGATCGCGCCGGAGCCGACGTCGGTGCACGTCACCGCCGCGGTCGCGCCACCCGCGCGTGAGCGTGAGTGGCTGCGCGCCCTCGCGAATGCGGGCGTGCACGTGAGCTGGAGCGGAGACTCGATTCCCGCGACCGCTATCGAAGTGGCGGATGGCGTCGATCCCGCGGGCGGAGTGCGCGCGTACGTCGCTGCACCCGCTGGCGCGCGCGGGACGCTGTCGGATGCGGTGGGGCTCGTCGACACGATTGTCGTCGCGCGCGGCGCAGAGCAGTACGCGCTGCCGGTCACCGCGGGCGCGCTCGACCTCCGCGTCGGAAAGCAGCACGCGCGCGGCGCAGCACCCGACTCCGTGCTCGCGCGCCAGGTGATCGTGCTCGGCCGCGCGGGGTGGGAAGGGAAGTTCGTCATCGCAGCGCTCGAGGAGCGCGGATGGAAGGTGAGCTCGCGACTCCGCGTGGGTCCGAATGTCTTCGTCACGCAGGGAACGCCGTTCGCGCTCGACACGGCGCACACCGGCGCAGTCATCGCGCTCGACTCGAGCGCCGCGACGTACGCGAGCGCGATCGTCGCATTCGAGCGGAGCGGCGGCGGTGTCGTGCTCGCAGGCGATGCCCCCCTCGCATCCGCGCTGCGTGCGCTCGCACCCGGGCGGCCGGGCGCGCGCGTGGCCGCAGCGTCGCTTTCCTTCGCGAGCGCAACGCCGCGCCGCGCGCTGGGCTTCTTCCCGATCACCGCGCTCGCGACCGATGCGGTGCCGCTCGAATCGCGCGACGGGCGTGTGATTGCCGCAGCGCGACGCGCGGGCGCGGGGCGCGTCGTGCAGCTCGGCTACGACGAGACGTGGCGCTGGCGTCTCGCAGGCAACGGCGATGCGCCCGCAGCGCACCGCGAGTACTGGTCGCAGGTGGTGTCGGCTGCGTCGTACCGCGCGACAAAGCCGATCGCGAACGCATCGCTCGTGTCGGGCGATGCCGCACCACTCGCGTCGCTCTACGCAGATCTGGGTGCGCCGAGTGCTGCGCCTGCGCCGGCGCTCGCGAGCGGCGGTGGGCTGCGCTGGTGGATGTTCGCACTGCTCGCCGCGCTGCTCCTGGCGGAATGGGGATCGCGGCGGCTCCGAGGTGCACGGTGACGACGGCGTTCATCTCCCACTCGGACTGCGGGCGCCACGACACCGGATGGGGCGCGCCGGAGCACGTCGGGCGCCTGCGCGCGATCACGCGTGCGTTTCGTGAGCGTCCGGAGCTCTTCATGGCGTTGCTGCACCACGAAGGCCGACACGCGGAGCCGGAGGAGCTCGCGCTCGTGCACGACGAGCAGTACATCGCGCGAATTCAGGAGATCGCGCTCGCGGGTGGCGGCCGACTGGATCCGGACACTGTCGCGAGCGAAGGCTCATGGCTGGCGGCAACTGCGGCCGCGGGGTGCGTGCTGGACGCGGTGGACATGTCGTTCGATGGACGCGCGGTGCGCAGCTTCTCGGCGGTTCGCCCGCCCGGGCATCATGCGATCCGCGACTCGGCAATGGGTTTCTGCATTTTCGGAAACGTCGCGCTCGCGGCGCACTACGCGCGGCGCACGCATCGTGCGGACCGAGTGCTGATCATCGATTGGGATGTACATCACGGAAACGGCACGCAGGCGCTCGTCGAGCGCGACCCGGGCATTCACTTCGTCTCAATGCATCAGTGGCCGTGGTACCCCGGCACTGGCGCGGCCAGCGAGCGTGGCGTCGGCAACCTGTGGAACGTGCCCATGCCGGCAGGGCTGCCGCCCGAGCGCTACGTGAACGCGTTGCGCGGCGCGATCGACGAGGCCACCGTGGGCTTCACGCCCGACCTCGTGCTCATCTCGGCGGGGTTCGACTCGCTCGCGGGCGATCCCCTCGGTGGCTTCACGCTGGAGATGGAGCACGTCGCGCTGCTCACGCGCGAGATCGTGGAGCGTGCGGAGGGCTGGTGCGCCGGGCGCGTCGTGAGCGCGCTCGAAGGCGGATACGCGCCCGAGCGGCTCGGGGAAGCGTGCATGGTGCACCTCGAGCAACTCGCCTGACGGCCTGCGCCGCTTGATCGGGGCGCGCCGAGGCCTAACTTAGTCGCGTGACGTCGCTCGAGCTTTTGGGCCTAATGTCGGTCGCGCACGAAGATGTGGCGCCGCCCGTGCCTGGATCGTTGGTCATCCGTGTGCGCGAGCTTGGAGCCGTCACGCGACCGGCACCCGCCGTTGCGTTCAATCCGGACACCGATTCGGGGAGCTACGAAGAGCTTCTGGAGTCGCTGTCCGAGTGCGGTGCGTTTCTCCCCGCGCCGCCGGGGCTCGTCTTTCGCTCGGCCGAAACGCTGCGCGCGTGGATGGAGCAGAACTACATTGGACTGCACGAGGGTGTCACCTTCCTCTCGGGACGGTGCGAGGCGCGCGTGCACGTGCGCGCCGCAAGTCACGCGATGACCTCGGAAGAGATCGAGGCGGGCGAAGCTCGAGGCCATCGACGCGGTACGCGCACTGCGACACGGCGCGGTGGCGACAGTCGCGCTGAACGAGCCCAAGCCGCCCGTGCTCGTGAGCGCGGCATTCCTCCTCAAGGCGAGCGAGTGGAACACGTTCACCGAGTCGGTGGTGGAGCAGGAGCGTCGGTACACGGAGCTCCGCTTCGAGCAGACCGGTCCGTGGATCCCGCACGACTTCGTTCGGCTGGACCTCGGGGTCTGAGCGATGTTCTGTCCTGACTGCGGCACCTGGAACCGGGGCGCAGCGGTGATCTGCGTCCGCTGCTCGCACGAGCTTCCCGAAGTGTCGGATGCGCCGTCGGAGAAGCCCGACGAGGAGATGGATCTGCTCCGTCGCGCCGCCGGTGGGCGCTACCGCATCTTCCGTCGCCTTGCGACGGGCGGCATGGCGAGCGTGTATGCAGCCAAGCACGTGCAGCTCGGGCGGCAGCTCGTCGTGAAGGTGCTGCTCGGCCATCTCGCGCGCGATCCGGAGATGCGCGAGCGGTTCAAGCGCGAGGCCGAGGCGAGCGCACAGCTCTTTCATCCGCACATCTGCTCGATACTCGACTACGGTGAGCTCGAGACCACGGTGTATCTCGTGATGCCGTACATGGCGGGTGGCTCGCTCGCGGATCTCATTGTACGCGGCGGCACGGTAGCGCCTGCGGTCGCGGCGAGCGTGTGCGCGCAGGTGTCGATCGCGCTCGACTACGCGCACCGTCACGGCATCGTCCATCGCGATGTGAAGCCGGACAACATTCTCTTCGACGAGGACGGCAACGCGCTCATCACCGATTTCGGCATCGCGACGGCGCGCTTTCATCAGCGGCTCACGATGACGGGGCGCGCGATGGGGACGCCGCACTACATGTCCCCCGAGCAGGCAATGGGGAAGATGGTCGATGGCCGGAGCGACATTTACGCCGCTGGCGTGCTGCTGTACGAGATGCTCGTCGGCTTCCCGCCGTTCGATGGCGCGGACTCGTACTCGATCGGCTACAAGCACGTGCACGAGGACGCCGCGTCACCTGACATCGTGGACTCGCGGACGCCGCCCGCGCTCGCCGCGATCACCATGAAGTGCCTTGCCAAGAGTCCTGCGGACCGCTTCCAGCGCGGCAACGATCTGTCCGATGCGCTGATCGCTTACCTTTCCCAGACTGCCGGCGGCGACGCGCTGCGAAATGCGTGGCTCTCGCGCCGGCTCGGGATCACACCAACGGCGAAATGAAGCTCACGCACGAAATCGTCTCCCTGCGCACGAAGCACGCATTCACGATCGCGCGCGGCGGCGGGAGCGAGTACCGCGTCAATCTCGTGAAGATCACGGATAAGGATGGCGCGGTAGGCGTGGGCGAGGCGAATCCGAGCCGCTACTATGGCGAGAATCCGGACACTGTGGCGGCTGTGCTCAATCAGTTCGCCACCATTCTCGAGAAGGCCGACGCCTGGTCGCTCGATGCGATCGAGCTCGAGATGAACCGCATGTGGCGTGGCAACGGCTCGGCCAAGAGCGCTGTGATGTCTGCGCTGTACGATCTCATGGGCAAGCGCCTCGGCGTGCCGCTCTACAAGCTGTGGGGGCTCGATCCTGCCACCGCACCGCTCACGAGCTTCACGATCGGCGTCGCGCCCGAGGCGGAGCTTCGCGTGAAGGTGCAGGAGGCGGCCGAGTATCCGCTGCTGAAGGTGAAGCTCGGCACTCCGAACGACGAGGAGATCATCCGCGTGATCCGCGAGGAGGCGCCGGACAAGACGCTCCGCGTCGACGCCAACGCCGGATGGACGCCCAAGCACGCGCTCGATATGATCGCGCTGCTCGCCGACTACGGCGTAGAGTTCGTCGAGCAGCCGCTCGCACCGCAGGATGTGGAAGGGCTTCGCTTCGTGCGCGAGCGCTCTCCGCTGCCCATCATCGCGGACGAGTCGTGCGTCGTCTCGAGCGACATCCCGAAGCTCGCGGGAGTCGTCGACGGGATCAACATCAAGCTCGCGAAGTGCGGCGGTCCGCGCGAGGCACTCCGCATGGTGGCGGTAGCGCGCGCGCACGACATGCGCGTAATGATGGGGTGCATGATCGAGACGAGCGTCGGCATCACGACGGCCGCGCATTCGGCACCACTGCTCGATTACGCGGATCTCGACGGCGCGGCGCTGCTCGCGGAAGACCCGTATCGCGGCGCCACCATTCACGGCGGAAAGTTCAGCATTCCCTCCGGGCCGGGGTTGGGCGTCACGGCTGCATGACCGCTCCGCGGTTCGTCGACGTCGCACTGCCGCTGCCGCTGTTCCAGACATTCACGTACTCGGTTGGCGATGGCCCGCTTCCGGCGGCGGGCTCGCGCGTGCTCGTTCCCGTGCGCAACAAGCGCGCGATCGGCATCTCGCTCGGCCCCGCTGACGGGGTTGGTGTCGCGCGGCCGCGTGCGATCATTGAGTCGCTGGACGCGGAGCCCGTGCTGTCGGAGGCGATGCTCTCGCTTTGCCAGTGGATGTCGGACTACTACGTCGTTCCACTCGGCCTCGTGATGCGAAGCGTGCTCCCGGTGCTGCTCACGGCAGAGCGAGCACCGACGCCGCCGGCGAAAACGATTCGGGTCGCGTCGATCGTACGGGAGCTCCCGTCGCTGCAGGAGCGCGATGAGCTGTTCAAGCGCTCGCGACGACAGCGAGCGCTGTACGAGGTGCTCGAGCAGATGGGCGGACGCGGAGAGTTGCCGCATCTCACCGGGCAGCTCGGCTTCAGCGCGTCGCTGGTGCGCGCGCTCGAGGAGCGAGGGCTCGTGAGCATCGAGACATTGGTGGTCGCGCGCGACCCGTTCCAGTCGCGCGAACGCATCGCGGCCACGCCGCACGCGCCCTCCGAGGCGCAACGTGCGGCGATCGATGCACTGGTGGACGCGAAGGGCGGCGACGTGTTTCTCCTGCACGGCGTCACCGGGAGCGGGAAGACGCTCGTCTACATCGAGCTGCTGCGCGAGGTCGTGATGAAGCGCGGGCAAAGCGCGATCGTGCTCGTGCCGGAGATCGCGCTCACGCCGCAGACCGTCGACCGCTTTCGCGCGGTGTTCGGCGATCAGGTGGCGGTGCTGCACTCCGCGCTGAGCGACGGCGAGCGCTACGATGCGTATCTCGCGCTGCGCCGCGGAGACAAGCGGATTGCAGTGGGCGCGCGCTCGGCGATCTTCGCTCCGCTCGCAAATCTCGGCGCCATCATCGTCGACGAGGAGCACGAAGGGAGCTACAAGAACGGCGAGACGCCGCGCTATCACGCTCGCGAGGTCGCGATGGTGCGCGCGCGCGCGGAGGGCGCAGTGGTGGTGCTCGGCAGCGCGACGCCGAGTCTCGAGAGCTGGGAGAACGCGGCGCAAGGGAAGTACACGCTGCTCTCGCTTCCCGAGCGCGTGGGCGCGGCGAAGCTGCCGAGTGTGGAGGTGGTAGATCTGCGGACCACGCAGCGACCCGCAGGGAGCGCGCAGCAGGTGGATCCGTCGCGCGTTCCGTTCCGTTTCGTGTTCAGCGAGCCGCTCGAGGCCGCGCTCGGCGAGCGGCTGCAGCGCGGCGAGCAGAGCATCCTGCTGCTCAATCGCCGCGGCTACGCGTCATTTCTCCAGTGCGAGGCGTGCGGCACCGTGCGGAGCTGCCCGAACTGCAGCATCACGCTCACGTATCATCGAAGCCCCGAGCGGCTGATCTGTCATTACTGCCTGCACGAGGAGATGCCCGAGTCGGTGTGCCGGAAGTGCGGCGGCGCGACGGTGCGGCAGCGCGGGCTGGGCACGCAGCAGGTGGAGCGGTTGATCGCCGAGCGGTATCCGTATGCGCGGATTGCGCGAATGGATGTGGATACGACGAGCGGGAAGTGGGCGCACGCGGAGATCCTCGATCGCGTGGGGCGCGGCGAGGTCGAGATTCTGCTCGGCACGCAGATGATCGCGAAGGGGCTCGACTTCCCGAACGTGACACTCGTGGGAGTGATCGACGCCGACATCGGGATCAACCTTCCCGATTTTCGCGCGTCGGAGCGGAGTTTCCAGCTCTTGAGTCAGGTCGCGGGGCGCGCGGGGCGCGGGCCCAAAGGTGGCGAGGTGATCATCCAGACGCGTGTACCCACGCACCACGCGGTGCAGTGCGCGGTGACGCACGACTATCTGGCGTTCGTGCGCCAGGAATCGCCCGCACGTCGCGATCCGCCGTATCCGCCTGCGATTCGATTGGCGAATGTGATCTTCAGTGGCTTGAGCGAGCAGTCGACCGCAACGCTCGCACTTGACGCGGCGGAGTGGCTGCGCGAGCTCATCACGTCGCAGGACATTGCGGATGTAAGGGTGGTGGGGCCGGCGCCCTGTCCCGTGGACAGAATCAAGAAGCGGTGGCGCTGGCATCTGCTGCTCAAGAGTCAGAAGGCGAGTGCGCTGTCCAAGGTGGGCAGATATTTCCTGGAGCGCTTCCCCGTGGCGTCGACGCACGCGTTGCGCGTGGCGTTCGACAGGGATCCCGTCTCGCTCCTCTGACGAAGATCGTGGTAACGCGCGCTATTTCTCGTGTGGAAAACGGCTGGCATGCCAGCTCAGAGTTTCCGAGTCGGTCCTTACGTGCTTGCGCCTCTCATCATCCAACAAAGGCGACATATGCCGCGGCTCGCGGGCTTGTTCTCGATACCGTGCTTGGTCGCAACCGCCATCGCAGTCGAAAGCTGTGCATTGCCTTCACCGTCGCGAGCGGTCGCCGCGCCGCAGTTCATAATGTCGTGTGAGCCGGACGTGCCGCAGCAGATTGATAGCACGGTACGATTCGAGAGAGAAATTTCCTCTGATTCCACGCTGGTGCCGGGCGAAATCCGTGGAATTGTCCTAAGTGCCACTACGGGCGAGCCGGTATCGCGGGCAGAGGTATCAATCGCGTATCCCGGGCATCGCCACACGCAGCGCACCATTTTTGGGAACGCTGACGGACGTTTCCGCATAAAGGGATTGCCGGAGGACGACGGCATCCTGTACGCCGGCGGAGACGGATTCCACTGGGACAGCGTGGTAGTCAACCCGCATACAAAACCGGTGATCCGGTTCGCCTTACACGTCGCTCTCATCCACCTCCGCTGCTGATTTGCGAGAGTGTCATCGCTTTGACTGAGCAATCCAGGCTGAACTCTCGCGGCAGCCCCTCGCTCCTCTGACCTGCCGCGGCTGCCAGCCCCGCGCTAGTTTTAGGCGTGCCCACATTCCTCCATCCCGACCTGACGACGCCGCGCTTCGCCGGCGCCCCTGATGCGCGCTTCGTCCCCGCGCCTGCCGACGGTGTGCTTCCCGAAGGCTTTTTCTCAACGACCAATCTTCCGACGTACGTGAAGGTCGGCGGCGCCTGGAAGATGCCGCGCGAGCCGCGCATGGACGGCGTGTTGATGCTCGCGAAGGATGGCGAGCTCTGGATTCGCGAGATGCGACGCGTGCGCAAGGGTGAGCCGATCGCGGTGGGCGCGGCCGAGGATGGGAGCGAGGGAATTCTCGTCCACGCGCAGGCGTTCCTCGGCGATACGAGTGAAGGCGAATTCAAGTTCATGTCGAGCGAGGTCTCGCGCGAAAAGCCGATCGATTATGCGCTCATGGCGCGGCTGCTGATCGAGGAGCGCGAGCGCGGCGGCTATCCGATCTGGGTCACGGGGCCGGCGCTCGTGCATTCGCGTGCGCGCTCCGACATGGCGTGGTTCATCGCGAACGGATTCGTGGGCGCGTTGCTCGCAGGGAACGCGGTGGCAGTGCACGACATTGAAGCGTCGATCTTCAAGACGACACTCGGCATGGACTCGCAGGGCGGCTCCACGCAGGGCGGACACGGGCTGCACATGCGCGCAATCAACCGTGTCCGTGCGGCGGGCTCGATCGAGGCGGCCGTGGCGAACGGCACGATCACCGACGGGATCATGCACGCGTGCGTCGTGCACAAGGTGCCGTACGTGCTCACGGGATCCATTCGTGATGATGGTCCGCTTCCCGGCGTGCTGAACGACATGGCGCAGGCGCAGGACGCGATGAAGGCGCACACGATCAAGGCGACCATGGCAATTCTCGTAGCAACGGCGCTGCACGCAATCGCGACGGGGAACATGTTGCCGGCATTCGTGACCGAGCCCGATGGCACGCTGCGCGAGCTGCCCACGATCTGCGTGGACTCGTCCGAGTTCGTGGTGAGCAAGCTGAAGGATCGCGGCACGCACCAGGCGTTCGGCGTGGTAACGAACGCGCAGGATTTCATGCACATCCTCAAGCTCTATGTCGAGCGCGAGATCGACGCGCGCGGCGCGGAGACGCGTCGCGTGACCGCTGCCACGGCTCGCGCGCAGTGACGCGATGAAGAAGATCGTCGCCGAGGGGCGCGAGCGTTTTCTGCGCGAGATTGCGGAGCAGCTCCCGGTCGACCGCGTGGAGGAGCTGCACCTCTTCTCGGCCATCCGACAGGGCGGCAACGAGAGCGCGATCGCGGTGGTGGCGCTTCGGCCGGAGGTGGAGCAGGAGGGAAGTGCGGCGCGCCGAACCGTGTACCGCGCGCGCTATCGGCTGGCGCTCAAGGGACCGGAGCGCGGGAAGTGGGAGATGGACATCACCGAAGAGGCGGACGCGCCGACGGTGACCGTGGACGAGGTCGTGCGCGGCGTGATGGAGCGCGCGGGCGACGCCGAGGAGCCGGAGCGGTTGAGCGCCGCGGAGCTGCGCGCGGTGGCGGCGGATGAGCCGTGGAGCTCGACTACGAGGGGATAGTCGGGTTGGGTGGGCTCTCAGCCTAGTACAAGATCCCGACGTTCAGCGGCCAGTAGTGCAGCGACTCATGTCCGCTTCCGACGCGCTGGCTCCCTCATCTACGTTACGACCCCGGGTAACGTGGCCGCGTCACCCCGGTAACGTTGGGCACTGATCATGGGCGCACGGGAACGTTAACTCCCCCTTGCCGTGATCAACTCCGATGAAAAAGCACATAGGGCTCGTCACTCTCACTTCGCTGCTCGCCATGTTGCTGCGCATGACGCTGACGATTCTCGTGGTGGGCGCAGCACTCCCGTCTGGCGGGAAGGCGCAGAGTACCGTCTCAACTGTTCCCCTGGTCACCGGTCTCTCCGTTGTCGGATCAGCACGGGAACCCGCGGGCGATTACGAATCCACGCGACGCGTGACGGGGATCGCGAGCGATCGCGTTGCATATACGATCACTGGCGAGTTGCCGGGAAAGGATGGAGAAGGGCCTGTACAGGTTACCGCCAGCCGCACCGTACTTCTGGCCGATCTCAAAGCAGCGCACACCCTCAAGCCTCGCATCTCGAGCGGCTGGAACGCGGAGGAGATCTACGCGGGAACGACGAACGCGCAACTGTCGACAGCAGCCCTCAACGAGCTGCGCACGACCGGCCATACATCCATCACCTTCATCGATGACGGCACCGGTGGCGTGAATGCCGCGACCGTTGGCATTCTCGAAAAGATGATGACGGCTGCAGGTGCGGGCGCGGTCTCCGCGGACTCTGCGAAAAAGGTCGGCAATTTGGCCGTAGCGCAGGGTGGAGCGGGCTTCACTGCCGCGGGCACGTTGTCGAGCGTGGAGCCCGGGGTGGTCCCGGTCTCGATCCTCGTGAACAACGTGGTCGTCGCGCTGCCGGCGCGGCACATCCGCGGCAAGCTCACGGGCGACGACGGTCCCCGGAACGCCGACATGTACGTGCTCGATGACCCCGCGAATCCGCTCCTGCTGCAATTCCGTGTGGGAGAAGATTCCATGACGGTCGTGCGCATTGACTGGCCGAACGCGAGCACTGCGAAGTCCATGGAGGCGGCGCTCGCGGCACGGAAACCGGTCGATGTCTACGGCATCTACTTCGCGTACAACAGTGCCGAGATTCGGCCGCAGTCGGATTCCACACTCGATGAGATTGCAGCGATGATGAAGCGCGAACCCACGTGGAAGCTCACCGTCACCGGGCACACGGACAACGTTGGCGGGGATGCCTCCAATCTTGCGCTCTCGCAGCGGCGATCGGCGTCCGTGAAGGCGGCGCTCGTCTCGCGCGGCGTGTCTGCCGACCGTCTCGCTTCGGGCGGGGCGGGAGCGTCGTCGCCAAAGGCCACCAATGCAACGCTCGTCGGACGCGCCCAGAACCGTCGGGTGGAGCTGTCCCGCCAATGAACGTGACGATGCCGGTCACGATTGGTGACCGGCATCGCGCGTCGTTCAGTGCGGCATGAGCTTGTTCATCATTCCGTCCACAGCCTTGCTCATCTCGGCATTCTGATGGTCTACGTGACCGCACGACCACGTGACCGATCCGGAAACCCTCTTGCCGTGAGGCTTCTCTTTCGAGTCGAGCTTGATGTCCTGGAATGTCGGCTGTGATTCCATGTTGCTGATCTTCGCCTCACCCTTCGCCCCATTGCCCGAGATATCGATCACCAGTGAGGAGCTCGAGGTGAGCCCGAATGACATCGGCATGGGCGACTCGGGGCGGGTGATCATGAGCGTGAGGGGGGAAAAGCTGCCGGAGCGCATCCCTTCCTTCAGCTGCGCGTCGCTCGAAGTGTCCGCAGTATAGGGGCCGTCCTTCGTAAAGTTTCTGAGGAGTACGGAGAGGAGCGTGATCGAGCTGTCCCCCTCCTGGGCCTGCATGCGGTAGCCGTCGAGCAATCCCTGACCCGGCGCACCAATGGCACATCCGTCGACACCGAAGTCGCCGTCATAGACCACGTCTCCCGTCAGGTGCAGGTGACCGCGCCCTTTGGCTGAGCTTGAGGCGTTCGACTCATCGTTCCGCAATTCGGCGCGATCATGTTCTGCACTCTTGGCTGGCAGCGAGTGCGGTGAGCACGCGACAGTCGCCGCGATACCGAGAAATGCGACTGCTCTGGCAAGCGTCCGTGCGCGCCTGTAGTGCATGCGAATTGGTGAAAGCGTCCTGTGCATGTGTCCTCCACTGAAGTTTGCGGGGTGCGTGGGAGGACAATGGCTGGCTGCCGTTACGCCTCTGACGCGCGCGCGTCGCGGCAGGAGGTAACGTGGAACGACACATGCGCCGCGTACGATGGTTCTACTGGTGACTGGCCTTGCCCTCGTCGGGTGGGCACGCGAACCGGCGGACCTGGAAGAGGACAATTGCGCATTTCGAACGGGTGCTAATATTGGAGAATCGGCTTCGAACACAACCAGAATAGCCGGAGCAATCAGATGAAGCGGATCGCATTCATTGTCACCATCGCGGCGGCCACGTTCTCGGCTTCTGCTGGAGTGTTGCGGGCACAGACACTCGACGATCGTCAGGTGCAGTTCGGCGTCATGGGCGGGCTGACGAATCCCGCCGGCGATCTGTCCACCGCAGCGTCGCATTCGGCCAATGCCGGCGGGCTGGTGTCAATCGCGACGCCGGTGCCGCACCTGCGATTTCGGGTGGATGGGCAGTGGCAACAGATATCGGGGAAACCGTTTGGAGGAGCCTACTTAGCCTGCATCGATTGCGCTGGAGACTTCACCGAGCGGAACTATCGCATGTTCAATGCGACCGCGAATGCCGTCGTGAGCGCGCGACTTGGCGCGCGGGTGAATGCGTATGGGATCGGTGGACTGGGAGTGTATCGCCTGCGAGGAACGTCTATCACGCATCAGGGCACTCTCGTCGTGAGCCAGAGCTCGAGTGAAACGCGTTTCGGATTCAACGGCGGCGCGGGTTTGAGCGCGAAGCTCGGACATGTCGACACGTTTTTCGAGGTGCGATTTCACCAACTCTTCGGAACCACGTCCTACTACTCGGATGGCTACTACAGCGGCGGGCTCCCTGGCGCGTTCCAGTTCGTGCCGATCAGCATCGGAGTCATCTTCTAGCAGTGAGGCAAGCGGCTCTGGGCAGTCGATAACTCATCCAGTGCCGAACCACTGAGACCCTCGGTGAGTCGAAGCGACGAGCATACTCCGACAACGCCTCCGTATTTCTTGCCGCGCCGGCCACAATTGTGACCGGCGTTTGCCACTCCTAGCGCACTTCGACGCGCCGATCACGGCGCCGGCGGGGTGGGCGTCGTGTCGGGCTTGCCTGACGGCGCAGCGGACGCTCCTGGCATGAGCTTCCCCATCATTCCATCCACGACCTTGCTCATAACCTCGCTTTGGTGATCGACGTGTCCGCATTTCCAGGTGACCGATCCCGATACGGTCTTGCCATGGGCTTTCGCACCGTTCGTCAGCATGTCTTCGGCGGTGACCTGCGATACCATGTTCGTGATCTTCACGACTCCTGACGCACCATCATTCGAAATCGTGGTAACGACATTCGAGGCCGGCGTCATTAGAAAGGCCATTGGGACGGGCGAGCCGGGCCGAGGGATCATCAAAGCGAGCGGGCCGAAGCTTCCGGACTTCATGCCTTCCGTCATCTGCGACTCGCCGCTCGTATCCGACGTGTAGGATCCATCCTTGACGTAGTTTCGAACGATCAACGCCAGCTCGGTGATGGCGGAATCTCCGTCCTGCGCATTCATGCGATAGCCGTCGAGCAGCCCGCCCCCGGGTTTGCCAATGGAGCATTGGCTCACGACGAAGTCCGCGTCCGTGCCCACGTCCCCCGCCAGATGCAGGTGACCGGAGCCGAGGACATCGTCGGACACATCTCCACTCTGTTGATCGGCCTTCGCCAACTTCGAGCTCGCAGCGGCAGGAGAGTTTTTGGCGTTGCAGGCGACCAACGCCGCGGTGGCGAGCAACGCCAGGGTCCGTAGCGTGGAGCAACGGGCAATCGTAGCGTTCATGGATCCTCCGGGAAGATGAATCAGCTGTTTCGGAGGCTATGCTAGCCTGCCACGGTTACGGCTCTGCGCCATCACGTTACCCGCTCTCGTAACGTCGCCAGAGCGCGTCGCGCGTTCGCCCGATCGCCAAGATTTCTTGGCGTTATCGTGAGAGCAGCAGGGCGCCCATACTGTTCGTCCGTTAGCCAACCTGCGCACCCCGGGCCATGCCAGAAGAAATCGAAGTCGACACCGACAAGCTGCGCGAGACGATCGACGACGAGATCGAGAAGGAGGGCTCCGGAAGCGCCCGTCTCGTTCGGCTCATCGCGCTCAGCACCGCCATCCTTGCCGCGCTCGCAGCCATCGCGTCGCTCCAGGCCGGCGCCACGGTGAACGAAGCACTCGTACTCAAGACCGAGTCGACGCGGCTGCAGGCGCAGGCGTCCGACCAGTGGGCGTACTACCAAGCCAAGGGGATCAAAGCCGACGTCATGCAGGCCTCGGCCAGCGCCTTCGCCGCGGCGGGGAAGACGCCGCCGCCGAACATCGCGAGCGCGACCGCTCGCTACTCGGCGCAGCAGGACACGATTCGGGAGGAGGCGAAGAAGCTCGAGAACGAGCGCGATGCCAAATCCCGTGAGGCGGACGAGCTGCTCGAGCGCCACCACCACTACGCGAGTGCCGTGGCGCTCTTTCAGGTTGCGATCGCCCTCGGCGCGATCGCGGCGCTCACCCGCATGCGGATCGTCTGGATCGCCTCTATGCTGGTGGGAGGGCTAGGCGTCGTCTTCGGGTTGCTCGCGCTGCTGCGCTGAGCAGGACGTCGAGATCCCTAAATGCGGAGAAAAAAGAGCTACTGAAGAGATTGCCTCACACGGTGTGGCCTGCCTATTAGTTCGGAGTTGTACGTAGTCCCGACTTCTTCGCCTGCCCCACCGTGCTCCAGGTTAGATGCCCCTGTCCGCTACCAAGCTTCCAGAGCGAAATCTCGACGTTCTTCGCGCAGTCGCCGTCCTCTGTGTTCTGACCGATCACGTGGTGATCGCTGCGACCCCGCCCGGGAATCTCACGTGGGGTTGGGTGGGCCGAGCTGGTGTCCTGATCTTCTTCGTGCACACGGCCCTCGTGCTGATGGGGTCGCTCGAGCGGGGCGATGGTAGTCGACCGGGGTGGATTCCGCGGTTCTACATTCGGCGCGCCTGGCGCATCTATCCGCTGGCCATCGTTGCGGTGCTCCTCGCGCTCGCCCTGCGTGTCCCCATTCATTCTGTCCACATCGGCTTTCCTGCTCCATACGATCGCCCGGACAATGGGACGATCCTCAGCAACCTGCTGCTGGTGCAGAATCTCGCGATCAAGCCCGACATCCTGGGTGTGCTCTGGACGTTGCCGATTGAAGTCCAAATGTATCTCGCGCTTCCGTTCTGTTTCCTGATCGCGCGCCGGGGCGTACGCTCGCTCTCATTGCTCGTGCTCGCAGGCGCTGCTGCAGCGCTCGCCACGAAGGCCCAGCTCCCCATTCCAGGATTGTGGCGCCTGAACACGCTCATCTACGTCCCATGCTTCCTGGGCGGCGTTCTGGCCTATGCACTGCTCCGACGCACGCGTCCGGCGCGTCTCTCCCCTTCGCTCACACTCCTCGCCGTAGTAGCCCTCATGGGAGCGTACTTTCTCCTGCGCGGGAACTACACATGGCTCGCGCCGCAGTGGGCGTTCTGCCTCGCGCTCGGCGTCATCATCGCGAACGGGCGCGAGATGGCCGCGTCCGCGCTTTCCAGCGCGGCACACGTGATCGCGCGTTACTCGTACGGCATCTACCTGCTGCACCAGATCGCTTTGTGGATCGCGCTCGTCGCCTTTGCCGGCGCGCCTCTGATGGCGCGGTGGGCGATCTTCGCCTTTCTCGTGATCGTGCTTCCGTGGAGCGCATTCCACCTGATCGAGCAGCCGGGGATCGCGATCGCGCAGCGCATCGTGCATGGGCGCATGCCGCAGGAAGCGCCGGTCGGCGCGCCGTAGCTCGTCGGTCGCTCGATCAGTTCTGGCGCATCACGCGTATTTCGACATCACCACGCGGTGCACGTCCCGCGCATCCTCGATCACCTCGGCGCTCAAATCGAGCTCCGGCGGCGTGATGATGAACGGATAAACCTGGTCGCCCCCCGCGCTCCCGTGCGCGCCCACCTGATCGTCGAAGGATATGATGTCGTAGCCATCGTAAGCGCCGAAGAGCACAATGTCTCCGGAGTTGGGCTGCAGCACGAGATCGCGCACTGCGCGCACGACCGGCACCGACGTTCCATACGCCGCGAGCGGATTCTCGCCGGCAATCAACGTCACCTCCGCGCTTCCACGTGCGATCCATGCTCGCCCGCGCGCGCTCTCGAGCTCGACGCCACGGTCGCTGCGAGTCGCCACGAGCCCGATCCCCGAATGCTCGAGGAGCGAGCGATAGAGGAACGCGCGCCGCGGCTCCTGCATGATGTCGTCGCGCTCGAGCTGCACCGACACGTCGTCGAAATAATGAGCGCGAGGCATGAGCTGTAGGTCACCACGAGCTCATGGCGCGTGTCCACGCGATACTTCTCGGGGAAGATGATCTCCCGCAGCCCGTATCTGCTCCGGGTCCAGTCGCGCACCGCGCGCAGCGTGCGCCGCCAGCTCTTGTGCCGGGAGCCCGACATCTGCGCGACGCTTTCTACGATCGCCGGTCCCACATCCGCGTATTCGCTGTCCTCACTGGCGCTCGTCAGCACGTCGCTCGCAGGCGCCTGCTCCGCGCCCGCCGGACCTCGTGCCATCATTCGCGTCACGGTTGTGCCGAGTGATTCCTTGAACATGACGCGGTAGCTCTTCGCCGGCGTCATGCCGTGATCCGAGAGAATCACGAGGTCATACTGTCGCGGCGCGCCATCGCGAATCATCCGCCAGATCTCGGCAATGCGCGCGTCGGTGCGCTTCAAGTCGCTCAGCGCGCCCGTACTCGATGGTCCGAAGTGATGCGCGAGCTCGTCGTACTGCATGTAGGTACTGTAGATCACGGGCACGCCCAGCCAGACGTCGAGCACGATGGCCATGGTCTGGAGCTCGCGCACGATCACGTTGCTCAGAATGCGCACGAACGGGAAAATCCCCTCCGAGTGCGTCGCCCGCGATACGAGCATCGATGCCGCCCGCTCCCACTCCTCGCGCAGCCACTCGACCACGGACTGGAACGCCATGCGCAGCACGCGCACCGGATGGATCGCAATCAGGAGAAGCATCCGCGATCCGCCCAGCCTGCGGTACACCGACATGCGCTCGCGCGTCGCCACGGTGAACGCGACGGTGCGCGCGTCGCCGTCGAGCAGATTCACGTAGCTCGAGCCGCTCGCGAGTGCGCCGGGCACGTGGATGCGATCGCGGATGTACTGCACCCCGTGCGGAGCATTGCACGTGATGACCTGACGCGTTCCCTTGTCGAAGAAGCGAAACGCGGGGATGCCGGCGTTCTCGCCGTGAAAGATCCCTGCCTGACAGTACGGCGTGGCCGACGGGAGCCCGCTGAACCAGCGCCGGATGTGAAAACCCTCCTCTCGCAGCAGCCGCGAGATCGTCGGGCAGTAGCCGAGCGCCATCGCGCGACGGAGATCCGCGTAGGAGAGCGCGTCGATCTGGAGCGCCACGATCCCGCGCTTCCCATCGCGCGTTCGACTCTCCCGGCGAAATGCGCGATACTTCGTATTGTAGTACCACCTGAGCACTGGTCCCATGCGGCGGTGCTCCCGCCGGTCCAGATTCGGAGGTAGCGTGGAAAGTCCAGCCTCGTTCGGGCTGCTCGTCGCGTTTTCGGCTGGGTTGCTCAGCTTCCTCTCTCCGTGTGTGCTGCCGCTCGTTCCGAGCTACGTCACCTTCATCACCGGATTGAGCCTGGAGGAAGTTCGCACCGCGCGCCGAACCGCGCTCGTGCACGCACTCCTCTTCGTGATCGGCTTCTCCCTCATATTCATCGCGCTCGGCGCCACCGCAAGTGTTCTCGGTCGCGTGCTCTTCGTCGCGCGCGTGTGGATCGCTCGGATTGGCGGTGCGCTCATCATCGCCTTCGGCCTGTACCTGCTCGGCGCGTTCGACTTCCGACTCCTCTCGCAGGAGCGACGCGTCTATCTCGCGGACAAGCCGCTCGGCTACCTCGGCACCCTCCTCGTGGGGATCGCGTTCGGCGCCGGATGGACGCCCTGCATCGGCCCCATCCTCGGCTCGATCCTCATCTACACCTCGAGCACGGCGGACCTGCATCGCGGGCTGCTGCTGCTCAGCGCCTATTCCGCCGGGCTGGCGATTCCATTCATCGTGGCGGCGCTCGCGATCGATCGCTTTCTGGCAGCCTTCGCACGCTACCGGGGCGCAATGAAGTGGATCAATCGCGTGGGAGGGGTGCTGCTCATCTGCGTGGGACTGCTGCTCGTCAGCAGCTACTTCACGGTGCTCGCGGGCTGGCTCCAGGCGCTCACGCCCGACGCGCTGCGCACCCGGATCTGAAACGGCGCGCTACACCGCGGCGCGCTCTCCCAGCCATCCCGCGATCTGCGACTTGAGCTCGAGCGGCCGAATCGGCTTCACGAGCACCGTGCGACAACCGGCGCGTGCACAGCGCTCGAAGGTGAGCGGATCGTCGTGCCCGGTGAGCGCCACCACCACCGGGCGTTGCGCAACGGGGCTCTCGCCATCGATCGACGACATCAATGCGAGCCCGTCTTCGCCGCCGAGCGTGAGATCGAGGAGGACGACGTCCGGGGGATCTGTGCTCAACACGCGCGCGGCCGCGGCGACAGTGCTCGCGTCACTCACGCGATGACCGGTTTCCTCGAGCAGCAATCGCAGCGCGCCGATGACGAGAGCATTGTCTTCGACGAGCAGGATGTGCGGTAGCATCAGCTTGCCGCGCGCACCGGGATCGTGAAGAAAAAGCGGCTCCCCGCACCAAGCACACTCTCCACCCACAGGCGGCCGTCGTGCAGCTCGACGAACTTGCGGGCGATGGCGAGCCCGAGTCCCGTTCCGTGATGCGGGCGCGATGCCGACGCGTCGACCTGCGCGAACTCGCGGAACACCAGCTCGTGATGCTCGGGGGCAATGCCGATGCCGCTATCGCCGACTTCCACGAGCATGGAGCTTCCGCGCTCGGTGGGAAGTAGTGAGCAGTGGATCCACACACGACCGCCCGGGAGCGTGAAGTCGATCGCATTGCCGAGCAGATTGCCGAGTACGTGGGCGATCTTCTCGCGGTCCGCGAAGAGCGGTGGAAGCGATGGCGC
This sequence comes from uncultured Gemmatimonadaceae bacterium, assembly GCA_963792685.1. Taxonomy (GTDB): domain Bacteria; phylum Gemmatimonadota; class Gemmatimonadetes; order Gemmatimonadales; family Gemmatimonadaceae; genus FEN-1250. The sequence goes on from CAWBWW010000001.1 coordinate 2,174,116, forward strand.
AATCGACACCGACAAGGAGTGCCCCTTCTTCGCCACGAGCGACTCATTGAGCGCGCACACCTGATCCACGACCGACTCGATGCTGAACTCACTGCGCGTGAGCGTGAGCTGATTCGCGGCTCCGCGCGCGTACGTGAGAATCTCGCCGATCATCTCGAGCAGCTGACGTCCGCCGCCGATGATGCCGCTGATGCTCTCCTTCTGACGCGGCGTCAGCTCGCCGAGTATCCCGTCGCGCAGGATCTCGCCGTGCGTGATGATCGCGGTGAGCGGCGTACGCAGATCGTGCGAGATGTTCGAGAGGAACTGGGTGCGCAGCGCGGCTTCGTTGCGAAGCTCGGCGATGAGGCGGGACAGCTCGAGATTCTGCTCCTGGAGCGACGCGAGTCGCTCCGCGGAGACGTCATCCACATAGGCGCGAGTCATCGCTAAATGATACCGGGCGCGGGAATGTATGCCAATCGAGTGGGCATGTGTATCGTCCCAGTCACAGTGTACGACACTGATTACGGGTGACGGAAATCACGCCTTTGCAGTACGCGCTCGGGCTATCATACGTTGTGTCCGGCGAACCCATGCATGGCATGCGGATTGCCTTTACAATCGTATCTAACTACCTGAAGGAGCTCCACATGTCGATTACTCGGTGGCTCACCCCCGTCGCGCTGACGTCCGCGCTGGTGATGGGCGCTTGCAAGAAATCGGACAGCTCGCAGCTGACGCAGGATTCCACCGCGTATGCGCGCGATCTGCAAATGGCCAATCACGATTCTGCTGCCCAGCCGGCGCTGAACGATGCCCCACCCGCGTCCGCGGCCGCACCGGCCGGGGTGCCCTCGAACTCCCTGACGCGCACGACCACGACCACGACTCACACGCGCCACGAGCCCCGCTCGACTGGCGGCTCGGCCGCAACATCCAGTGGCGCGGCGCCCTCCGCGACCACGGCGAGCGGTAACACGGTCGTCCATGGGAAAGTTGGAAGCGAGGCGGCGGTTGGTACGGTCGCCACCGGCACTGCGATCAATCTGACGTCCGGCGATCGCGTCTGCACCAACACCAACAAGGTTGGCGACAAGTTCACGGCCACGGTGACTGACGCCGTAACGGGCAGCAACGGCGTTGCGATTCCGTCCGGTGCGAAGGCAGTCATCGAAGTCTCGCAGCTCAAGCAGAGCGGCAAGACCGGCGATCCGATCCAGATGACCTTCGACGTGCAGCAGCTCACCTGGGGCGACAAGACGTACCCGATCGATGCGACCATCGATCACGTTGACGTCGACAAGGTTCGGAACGCGAGCACGACGTCCGACGCGGTGAAGGTTGGCGGTGGCGCCGTGGTCGGCGGCATCATCGGCTCGATCATCGGGCACAGCACGAAGGGCGCGGTGATCGGTGCGGCGACGGGTGCCGCGGCTGGTACGGCTGTCGCGATGGGCACCGCCGGCTACGACGGCTGCGTGCCGGTAGGCGGCAGCATCAAGATCCACCTGAACGCCCCCGCTCAGATCCAGAGCGAGTAGCATTACTGGCGCACGCTCGCGCGGCTTCGGCCGTCGCGAGCGTCTCGCCGCCTGCTCGGGCTAGAAGCCCGCGGCGCCTCCGCTCGTTCGCGGATCCACGACGCCTTCCCACCCGCCGTCGACGCGCCCGATCAGAATGACCCGCCCCACGTAGCCGTCCGGCGCGAACGTCGCCGCCTGAACGCGGTGCCCCATCGCGCGCAGAGAATCCACAGTCGCGAAGCTCAGCCCGTTCGGCTCATACTGCAGCTCATCGGGCCACGCCTGGTGATGCATGCGCGGCTCCGCCATCGCTTCCGCGTACGTCATGTGATGATCGATCACGTTGACGATCACCTGTGCGACGCTCGTGATGATGCGCGGCCCGCCGCGCGAGCCGAGCACCATGAGCAGCTGCTTCTTCGGATCCAGAACCATCGTCGGCGACATCGCGCTCAGCATTCGCTTCCCGGGCGCGATCGCGTTCTGTTCTCCCTGCACGAGCCCGTACATGTTCGGCTGGCCCGGGCTCGTCGCGAAATCATCCATCGTGTCGTTCAGGAAGAATCCGGCGGTCGGGACGAAGACGCCCGATCCGTACAGATCGTTGAGCGTCGTGGTCGTGGCGACCGAATTCCCCCGCGCGTCCACCACGGAATAGTGCGTGGTGTTGACCCCCTCGGACTTGGCCTCCGTGAACGCGCCCGTTCGCAATGCGTGCTGGTCGTTGATCGTCATCGCGCGCTCTCGCGCGTAGGCCTTGCTCGTGAGCTCAGTGATCGGCGCGTGCACGAACGCGGGGTCGCCAAGCTTGGTGTTTCTGTCCACGAATGCTCGGCGGAACGCCTCCGCAAGGAGGTGATAGCCGAGTGTGCTGCCCGCTCGCGTGGGCTGAAATTGCTCGAGAATGTTGAGCGTCTCGAGCAACGTGACGCCGCCCGAGGATGACGGCGGCATCGCGAGCACGGTGTAACCGCGGTACGTCCCGCTGATTGGCGAGTGCCACTGCGGAGCGTAGCGCCCGAGATCGTCCTTCGTGATGATTCCTCCGCCGTGCTTCACCTCCGCGGCGATCTCGTCGGCGATCTGTCCCGTGTAGAACGCCGAGGCGCCGTTGCCTGCGATCGCGCGCAGCGTGCTCGCGAGCGCCGGCTGCCTGAACATCGAGCCGATCGCAGGAGGACGGCCTTCGGGGAGAAACACGGAACGCCCGGCAAAGGCGCCGATCCGCGTGGCATTGCCCCGGATCGATTCCTCGAACACGCGGTCGACGGCGAAGCCGCTGTCGGCAAGTTGGATTGCAGGCGCCATCACCTTGTCGAGCGGCATCGTGCCGTAGCGCGCGAGCGCCGCGGTGAGCCCCGCGACGGAGCCCGGCACTCCCGACGCGAGATATCCGACCTCGCTCTTGTTCGTCGCGTGTCCTTTCGCGTCCAGGAACATGTCGCGGGTGGATGCGAGCGGCGCCATCTCGCGATAATCGAGCGCGAAGGAGCGACCATCGCTCAGGCGAATGATCATGTAGCCACCGCCGCCGAGATTGCCGGCCTCGGGGTACGTCACCGCGAGCGCAAATCCCGTGGCGACCGCGGCGTCGATGGCGTTGCCGCCCTCGCGCAGAATCTCGAGTCCAGCCTCGCTCGCGAGCGCATTGTTGCTCGCGACCATGGCGCGCGGCGCGGCCGCAGTGTCGCGCACGTGCGCGAGCGGCCACGTCTCTGGCAGCGGCACGCGCGCCGTGTCGGCGATCGCCTGAGCGGCCGTGACAGCGTCCATGGGCACCGGTGCGTTGGGAAGCGTTCCGGGAACCGGCCTGCCGCTGGTGCGGCTCGCCGGACGGCAGGAGAGCGACAGCGCTCCGCCGGTGACCGCGATCACACCGATCGCGCGCTTCCAGATTCCAGGCCGAGGATGCACGAACTCTCCTTGAAAATCTCTTGCTACTGGCGCGCGACGCGGCATAAGTTAGCCCGCGTGACGCGTCGCGTCACCTCCTCACCTCATCCGAGTACGTGACTGCGTCGCACACCGATTCGCGTCTCACCGAGCGACGAAATCCCCGCACCGCGGACATCGATCTCGCGTCGCCGCGTGAAATAGTCGATCTCCTGCATGCCGAAGACCGTATCGTGCTCGACGCCGTGGCCACGCAGCGCGATGCGATCGCGCGCGGAATCGAGCTCGCCGAGCAGGCGTTTCGCGCGGGGGGGCGGCTCTTCTACGTGGGTGCCGGAACGTCCGGGCGTCTCGGTGTGCTCGACGCGAGCGAGTGTCCGCCCACCTTCGGCACCGATCCCGAGATGGTGCAGGGGATCATCGCGGGGGGAGCACCCGCGCTGACGCGCTCGCAGGAGGGCGCGGAAGACGTCGCGGAAGACGGTGCCCATGCGATCACCGCCCATCAAGTGGGTGCGCGCGACTTCGTGCTCGGGATCGCGGCTTCTGGAACGACGCCGTACGTGCGTGGTGCACTCGAGCGCGCAGCCGCGCTTGGCGCGCACACCGGAATTCTGGCGTGCTCGCCGCCAGCCCAGTCGGTGCTCGATCTCGTGGACGTGGCGATCCTTCCGATCACTGGCGCCGAGGCGGTGACGGGCTCCACGCGCATGAAGGCCGGCACCGCCACGAAGCTGGTGCTCAACGCGATCTCGACGGGCGCGATGATCCGCATCGGGAAGACGTTCGGAAATCTGATGGTCGATCTGCGCGCGATGAACGCGAAGCTCGTCGATCGCGGCGAGCGCATCGTCATGGAGGTGACGGCGGTGGAACGCGAAGAGGCGCGCGCGCTCATCGAGCGTGCGGGTGGAAGCGTGCGCACCGCGATCGTGATGCAGCAGCGCGCCTTTACGCGAGAGCAGGCCGAGCGCGCGCTGCGCGATGCGGGCGGTGTCGTGCGACGCGTGCTCCCGCATGCGCCTCCACCGGTCGGGTGAGCGATGCGCGTGCGGGCGACGCGGTGGGGAGTGGTGCGGTGGCGAGCGGTGTCGTGCTCGTAGGGCTCATGTCCGGTACTTCCGCAGACGGCATCTCGGCCGCGGCCGTCCGCTTCAGCGGCGCAAGCCCGGCTGCGTCGCAAGCGACGCTGCTCGCGTATCACGAGCAGCCGTACGCGAGCGCGCAGCGTGAGCGGCTGTTGCGTGCGATTGACGGCGCATCACTCTCCGTTCTCGCGCGTCTCGACTTCGAGCTCGGTGCGTGGCTCGCCAATGCGGCGCTCGCGGTGATCGGCGCCGCCGGCCTCGTGCCGCGGGATGTGCGCGCGATCGCGTCGCACGGGCACACGATCTGGCACGAGGCCCCGCACGCGACGTGGCAGATTGGGCAGAGCGCGGTCATCGCAGAGCGAACGGGAGTGGATGTGATCTCGGACTTTCGCGTGCGCGATGTGGCCGCGGGCGGGCAGGGCGCGCCGCTCGTGGCTATCGCGGATCGGCTGCTCTTTGCCGCGAACGGCTCGTGGCGCGCGCTGCAGAACATCGGCGGCATCGGGAACGTGAGCGTGATCCCGCCGCGCGACGTCGATGCGCACGTGGTGGCGTTCGACACCGGCCCGGGGGTAGCGATCATCGACGGCGTGGTGCGCGCGCTCGCACCGGGACTCGTCTTCGACGTGGACGGTGCGCTCGCGCAGCGCGGCACGGCCATCGATGGCGTGGTGAGCGACGCGTTGGCCGAGCCGTACTTCGCGGCGCCTCCGCCCAAGTCCACTGGGCGCGAGCTGTTCGACCGCGCGTACATCGCGCGCTTCATCGAGCGCTGTCGCACGGCGAGCGCGAGCGCTACCACTGAGGACATCGTTGCAACGGCCGTCGCGTTCACTGCGCGCTCGATCGCGGATGCATATCGGAGATTCGTGGCGGCGCCCATCGCAGATGTGGTGATCTCCGGCGGCGGCGCGCGGAATCCCGCGCTCGTCTCGGCGCTGAGTGCAGCGCTCGCGCCGCTTCCGGTGAAGCCGTTCGATAGTGTCTTCTTCGATGGCGACGCCAAGGAGTCCGTCGCCTTCGCGCTGCTCGGTCACCGCTTTCTCGAGCGTCGCGCGGGCAACGTGCCGACGGCCACGGGTGCGCGCGGACCGCGCGTGCTCGGGAAGCTGACGCCGGCATGAGCGCAACCTCCGCGCTGCTGCTCCCGGCGATTCGCTGGGACGCGAATCATGGCTTTACGGGGGAGCGCGCCGCGATCGACAAGGCGCTCGCGCTCGGCGTGGGCGGCTTCATTTTGTTTGGCGGCGACCAGGAGCGCGTGCGTGCGCTCACAAAGGAGCTGCGCCAGCGGTCGCGCGTGCCGCTGCTCATCGCTGCGGATCTCGAGCGCGGAGCGGGACAGCAGTTCGTGGGCGCGACGGGGCTTCCACCGCTGGCTGCAATCGCATCGCTGAACAATGTGGATGCGGTGCGACGCGCGGCGCGTCTCACGGCCCGCGAGGCACGCACGCTCGGGCTGAACTGGGATCTCGCGCCCGTGTGCGACCTCGATCTCGTTCCCGAGAATCCGATCATCGGCACGCGCTCGCTCGGCAGCGACTCGCGTCGCGTCGCGCTGCTTGCGCAGGCGTGGATCCAGGCGTGCCAGAGCGAAGGCGTGCTCGCGTGCGCGAAGCACTTTCCGGGGCACGGCCGCACGCGCGCGGACTCGCACGCGGAGCTTCCGGTGGTGAATGCCTCGCGCGCGGAGCTCGTGGAGCACGACCTCGCGCCATTCCGCGCGGCGATCGAGGCGGGCGTTGCCGGCGTGATGACGGCGCACGTGTCCTATCCGGCGCTCGACGCGAGTGGAGCGCCGGCCACCATGTCGCGCGAGATGCTGCAGTGGCTGCTGCGCCAGCAGATGCGCTTCGATGGGTTGATCGTGACCGACGCGATGATCATGCAAGGCGCGATCGCGGAGCACGGCGAAGAGGAGGCGACGATTCGCGCGCTCGACGCGGGATGCGACCTGCTGCTTTATCCCAACGATCTCGAAGCTGTCGCCGCCGCGATCGATCGTGCGATCGCGACGCACCGCCTCGACTCCGCGCGCGTGCAGGCGTCGATTCGGCGGCGGCTCAAGTGGGCGCAGTGGTCATCGCCGCCGAACGAGTATCGCAAGCCTTCGGGCACCGACGTGCTCTGGGGCGCGCAGCTCGCCGATCGCGTCATCCAGGTGGTGCACGGCGCGCCCCCGTCGATCCAGGCGCCCCTCGATATCGTGATCGTCGACGACGATCTCGGCGGCCCCTATCCGCCTCCGACACGTGAGCCGTTGCTCGATGCGCTGTACGACGCCGGATGGAAGGCGCGGAGGCTGGAGGAGTTCGATCCCACCTCCCGCAACGACTCGGTCGTCGCACTCTTTGGAGAGACGCGCGCATGGAAGGAGCGCGTGGGCTACAGCGATGAGGCAATCCAGGCCGTGCGCGACGCGTGCGAGACGCGTCCCAATACGACGGTGATCCAGTTCGGTCATCCGCGCCTCGCCACGCCGCTCGGATTTGCGCGGTGTGTCGTCAGCGCGTGGGGCGGGGAAGCCGCGATGCAGAGCGCCGCGGCTCGCTGGATCATGCGCGCGCGGTAGCGTGCGCCCAGTCGACTGGATGGTCGTCGCTGTCTACATGACGGCGACGCTCGCGATTGGCCTCTGGCTCGCCCGCCGCGCCTCGCGATCGCTCGAGGACTTCTTCGTTGGCGGACGCACGATCCCGTGGTGGCTCGCGGGCGCTTCAATGGCGGCCATCACCTTCAGCGTCGACACGCCGCTGTACGTGAGCGGGCTCGTGATCGGCCGCGGCATCGCGGGGAACTGGGAGTGGTGGTCGTTCGTCGTCGCGCACGTGTCGATGATCTACCTCTTCGCGCGACTCTGGCGCCGCGCCGGCATCCTCACCGACTACGAGCTGACGGAGCTGCGCTACGGGCGCCGAGCCGCCGCGGTGCTGCGCGGCACGGGCGCGTTCCTGTTTGCGCTGCCGATCAACGCGATCAGCATCGCATACGGGATGCTCGCGATGCGCAAAGTCGCCGACGCCCTCGGGATCTGGACGCAGCTCGGGCTGGATGGCGACGCGCAAAAGGTGCAGGCGGTGGTGGTCATCGCCGCAGTGGTGCTCCTCTACGCGGCGTTCAGCGGATTGTGGGGCGTGGTCACGACGGACTTCTTCCAGCTCACGCTCGCGTTGGTTGGTGCGATCGTCGTCGCGCGCTACGCGCTGCACGAGATCGGCGGGATAGCGGTGCTCCCCGCGAAGCTTGCCGCGGCGGGAAAGTCGGATCATCTCGCGTTCTTCCCGTCACTCGGCAGCGCGCTTCTCCCGCTGCCGACCTTTCTCGCCTACGTCTCGATTCAGTGGTGGGCGTACAAGGGCGCTGACGGCGGCGGGCAGTTCGTGCAGCGGCTCGTGTCCGTTCCCTCCGAAAAGGATGCGGAGAAGGCGGCGTGGCTTTTCAACATCATCAACTATGTGGTGCGATGCTGGCCGTGGATCATCGCCGCGCTCATCGCGATGATCGTGCTGCCCGGGCTCTCCGATCGCGAAATGTCGTATCCGCTGCTCATGAAGCGATATCTCCCCGCCGGAATGCTCGGCCTCGTGTTCGCCTCGCTCGTCGCCGCGTTCATGTCGTCCGTGTCCGCACAGGTGAACTGGGGCGCGAGCTATCTCGTCAACGACGTCTACCGCCGATTCTTCGCGCCCGCCGCCTCTGATCGCTCCCTCGTGTGGGCTGGGCGAATCGCCTCGCTCGTCATCACCGCCGTTGCATCGTTGGTCGCCTTCAACCTGCGCAGCATCGGCGAGACCTTCCGTCTCCTCATTGCGCTCGGCACCGGCACGGGCGCGGTGCTGATTCTGCGATGGTTCTGGTGGCGCATCAACGTGTGGGCGGAGATCGCGGCGCTCGTAGGCAGTGTGGTCGTGGCCGCGATCATCTATTCGGTTCCATCGCTGCGCGCGCTGGAGTTCGGCATTCGCGAGACCGGGATGGCCGCCGTCGTCACCGCGCTCTGGCTCACGGTGATGTGGTTGACGCCGCCCGAGAGCGACGAGACGCTCGAATGCGTTCTATACTCGCGCACGCCCCGGCGGCGCCTGGGGTCCTGTGCGCGCGCGCACGGGGATTGCGCCGCGCCAGCATCTCGCGAGCGACGTGCGACGCGTTGTCGCGGGCGTGGCGACGCTGCTCGGCGTGAACATCGCGCTGGGCGCCTCGCTGCTGCAGCAGTGGACCGTCGCGGTTCCGGCGGCGATCATCGCGATTGGCGGCATGCTCTACCTGCGTCGCGCGAGGACGATGCTCGCGGACTAGGGGCTAGGCGCGAATGCCGGTGTCGGGCGCCGCAGGATGGGTGGGCTCGGGCTTCACGCGATGGACCATGCCCGTTCGGTAATGCGCAGCGCGAGCAGCACGGTGATCGCGAGCAGAATTCCGGCGACGAGGAAGAGAATCGAACGCCCACGCGCGCTCATGGGGCGAGGCGTCGCGATGGCATCGAGGGGCTCCGGCTCGGGCGGGATCCCGGCTGCGGCGGAGAGCGCGTCGGTGTTTCGGCGGCGGAATGGCGCGGTGGGCCCATCGAGGAAGCGTGGGCGCGGCGTCGGCGGCGTCGTCGACGCTCCCGGAAGCGGGAACACCGCGTGGCCCACGCGCTCCTCCTCCTCCGGTGCGAGCAGCCCTTCGCCCTCGAAGCGCGCAACAATGACCGTGATGTTGTCCGGGCCGCCATTCTCGTTCGCGCGGTCGATCAGCTCGCGGCACGCTGTGAGCAGATCGTCGTTGCTCTCCTGCAGGATCTCCGCGATCTCTTCCTTCCGTACGAGACCGGAGAGTCCGTCCGTGCACAGCACGAGCGTGTCGCCGCGCCGCACCTTCTGGTACGTGAGATCGATCTTGACGGTGGGCTCGGGGCCGAGCGCCTGGAGAATGATGTTGCGTCGCTCGCTGCGCTCCGCTTCCTCGGGAGTGAGCTCGCCGGCCTCGATGAGCCGCTGCATGAGCGACTGATCCTTCGTGATCTGCAGCGCAGCGCCATTGCGCACGAGATACGCGCGGCTGTCCCCCACCTGCGCAATGTACAGCGTGTCGCCGAGCAGCCCCGCGATCGTGGCGGTCGTGCCGAGGCCGCGAGATTCCGGGTGCTCCACCGCATACGTGAAGATCTTCGAGTTCGCGGACTCCGCGGCCGCCTTGAGCGCGCGGGCGAAGAGCTCGGGGGTGCGCTCGGGCGCCGCGCGCCACTGTGCACGAAGCTCGCTCTGCACGGTGAGGATCGCGAGCTCGCTCGCCACCTCGCCGGCCGCCGCGCCACCCAGTCCGTCGGCGACCATGAACAGCGATCCGTGGCTTCCCACGAGGTGCGTGCGCACCTCCGGCTGCAGCGACGCGTTGTCCGCGGTGAGGTCCGCTACGAGAAATGCATCCTCGTTGTGATCGCGTACGCGGCCGACGTCAGTTCGGCCGAACACGTTCACGATCACGTCACCGGGCAGGGCGTCGGGCTGCGGGTTGGCGCTGGTCACGGATACAAGGTATGCGAAAAGGCGCTCACTTGCACTCTTGCGCTGACAAGGACCGGATTTCTCCGGCCTTGGGGTGGGTCGTCGCCTTCGCGATCAACGGCAATATGGCACATGCGCGCCGGTGCGCTGCAGGATCACCGAACTTTCGAGAACTCTGGATCATAGCACGCGAGAGGTAGAAAAGGGCCGTCACACTGTCATCGCGAGTGGGAAGCAACGGCATTGCGCCGCGAATCGCAAACATCGCCTCGACCGGCTTGTCGCTGTCGACCATGTGCCCCGCGGCGTCCACCGAGGCGCGCGCCTGCTCCGCGTTGGTGGGTCTCGCGAGCGGGCGCGAGGGAGTGGGCTCCGATTGCGTCGTGCTCGTGGACTCCGGTGCAGGCGCGGGCGGAGGTGCGGCCGCGACGTGAGCTGGCGGCGTGCTCGCGGGAGCAGCACTCGCGCGCTCGGCGCTCTGCTGCGCGCGACGCTCGCGGATGCGCGCGGCCGCGCCCGAGCTCGAGGGCAATGCGCGCGGCGCGACAACGGGCGGCGGTGCGACGACAGGCGCTGGAGGAGGCGCCGGTGCGGGCGCGGGCGTCGCCGCCGGCGTCACGTGAGCATCGGAGCTGTCCGGGCTCTCGTCGTCGCTGTCCAATGCCGCCGCGGTCTGCGTCTTCGACGGAGCGGCGAGTCCCGACGATGCCGAGTCCACAGTCTGCGTGCTCGCGACCGTCGCTGCGCGCGCTGCGCGCATCCGCCGAGCGCGCGCGAGCATGCCGGCCGCCACGATGATGACGAGTGCCGCGACGATCGCAGGAACGAGATACTTCCTTCGCGCCGGGCGTGCGGTGGCAGGCACCGGCGCCGCGCGTGTCGGTGCAGCCGCGACGGTTCTTGTGGGGCGGGCTGCATCCGGCGCCGTCGGCGCGGCCGGCGCGGCCGGCGCGGCGATCGCCTGAGTCGGCGCCGCCTGCAGCTCGTTCGCGGGCATCCCCGCCACTGCGCCCACGATCGCTGTGCCGAACTCGCTCGCGTGCTGATACCTGCCCGACGCGAGTCTCCAAAGCGCGCGATTGAGCACCGCCTGCAGCGCGTCCGGCCAGGAGAGATCGGGGCGTGCCTCCACGAGCGCGAGCGGAGGATCCGTGAGACGCTTGAGGAGCGCCTCCTGCGTCGTCTGCCCCCTGAACGGCAGCGTGCCGGTGAGCATGTTGAAGGTCACGAGCCCGAGTGCGTAGATATCGCTGCGGCCGTCGAGCGGGTCGCCCGTGAGCTGCTCCGGCGACATGTACTCCGGCGTGCCCACCACGAGCCCCGTGCGCGTCACCTTCTGCCCCGTGCCTTCGCCCGCCTTCGCGATGCCGAAGTCCACGACCTTCACGAGATCCGCGCCGTCCCGCCCGCGCGAGATCATGATGTTGTCCGGCTTCAGATCGCGATGCACGATCCCGCGCTCGTGCGCCGCCTCGAGCGCATCCGCCACTTGCCGCGCGATGGACGCTGCACGCGGCGCCGGCAGCGCGCCTAGGGCCTCGCACAGCTTGGTGAGCGACTCACCCTCTACGAACTCCATGGCGAGATACATGAGGCCATCTGACGTTTCGCCGAAGTCGTAAATCGCGGCAATGTTCGGGTGGCTGATCTTGCTCGCGTTCGCGGCCTCGCGATTGAAGCGCCCCACAGCATCCGCGTCCCGCGCGAGCGACGGCGTCATCACCTTGATCGCGCTCATGCGCCCCATCTTCACGTGCTCGGCCAGATACACCTGGCCCATGCCGCCTTCGCCCAGCTTGCGGAGCACGTGGTAGCGGTCGGCGATCACCGAGCCGATGATGTCGTCGCCGGATCCTGCGGCAGTGCGAAGAGTCGAGCCATCCGTTGGGCAGAACTTCGTTTGGTCGTCGTACTCCTTGCCGCACTGCGGGCAGCTCTTCACACACTCTCCACGCGGAGCACCTGGTCGCCCAGGAGCACGCGCTGTCCAACCTTGAGCGCGCGTTCACCGCTCACCGCGACGCCCACGCCGTTGCGGCTGCCGAGGTCGTGGATGATGAAGGCGCCGTCGACTTCGCGGAGATCGGCGTGTCGGCCGCTCATCGTCTGGTCGTAAGGAAAGGTCCAGTCGCCCGCATCGCGCCCGATCGTGATCGTGCGCCCCTGCGCGAGATACTGGCTGTCGCGCACGCTGCCGTCCGCGCGGAGCTGCGAGAGGCGCGCAATGTCCGGTGTTGGCGTGAGCGAGCCAACGCGGCGCGTGCCATCCGCATCCGCGCGCGGCGCGGCGGGCGTGCCGAGTCGCTGGAACTCGAGGATCTGCGAGCCAATGAGGAGCACGTCGGTGTCCGCGAGCGAGTACGGCCCATCAATGAACACCCACGTGCGATTGCACGAGCCGAGGTCGCGCACGAAGAGCGTTCCTTCACGAACCATGAATCGCGCGTGAATCGGCGAGAGGTACTGATCGTTCTCGAATGCGAGATCGCACGCGCCGCGTCCCACGGTGAGCTCCGGCTGCTCGAGCGTCACCGTGCGCTGCACGTTCCCGTGCTCATCGAGCACCGAGAGCCGCGCGACGGCCTCGTTGCGCTTCGCGGTGAAGGGAAGCGTCTTCGCGGCGCCTTTGGTCGCGGGCGCGTTTGCCGCGACCGGCGTGCCGCATGTCGCGCAGAAGGTGTCGAGCTCCGGACGGATGGCAGAGCCGCACTTGGTGCACGACTGTGCCGTAGCGAGCATGGCGTCGGTGCGCCGGCCGCAGTGCGCGCAGAACGGAAGTCCGGCTTCGATGACGCTCCCACACCAACCGCAGCTCACTGTCTCTCCTCCGGGCACTGGCGTCTGGGACGTGAGGGAAAAATCGATGGCGCGCGCGGCGGCCGAGGCGCGGCGGCCCACGCTTGGCGACGGCCAATGCACGTGCGGCGTCCGCGGTCCCACAGACGGCTTGGCAACGACTGCCGGAGCGGGCGAGAGTGACGACGCAGCCGCCGCACCGACTGGTTTTCCGCAGTCAATGCAGTAGAGAGAATCGGGTGTATTCGAGCGACCACAGAACGCGCAGACGGTCAAGCTTGGGCCTCCGGGGAGTACCCTGTAAGACGCGTGAATATAGGGCGAGGTCAATACCGGGAGCAATGAAATCACGCGGCGAGAACGACTTACCGGACCAGCCCCAATCGGCGTTTGGCGCGGATGCGGGAGACAGCAGAAATTTCCGCAAATCGAACGCGACTGTGTCTCCCTCCTTTCGACGTGCTCAGTTAGGTTGGACTCAATGCGTTCATCCCTCGTTGGCGTGTCACTGCTGCTCGTCGCCTGTTCGACCGCCGCACCCCCCAAGACCACAACTCCCGCTCCCGTTCCCGCAGCAGCGCCCCGCGCTGCGCCCGCCTCGGCGCTGCCGGCGATTCCGCTCGTCACGGGCGTGCTAAGACCGATCGTCGTGTACCCCGTGGCGAACTCGCTGGTCGAGGCGCGGGACTCGAACTTCATCTTCGGGTCGCTTGGCAATGGGCACGCGAAGCTGTGGATCAATGGCGTGCCGGTGAACGTCGCGCCCAACGGGGCATTTCTCGGATGGCTTCCGGTCCCGCCTCCGGAGACGCCGCGTTACGAGCTCGTTGCGGTGCTCGGGAACGACACGGCTCGTGTGGAGCATCCCGTGCGACTCAAGCCGGCTCCGTTGCGCCTCGCGACGGATGGCGCGCTCGCGTACGACACCGTATCGGTAACACCCGGGAGTCGCCTCGCGCTCCGCGATGAAGACACCGTGCGCGTGAGTGTGCGCACGGCGCCCAATGCATCGGTGCTCTGGCTCGGCGACGCGAACAGCGCGCAGGCGCTCACTGCAGCGGGCACCACCTTCGCGGCAGACATGCCAGCGCGCATGCTGCGCGCGCGCACGCAGCTGCTGCTCACGCGAGGCAGCGACACGATTCGCGTCGCGGTGCCCCCAGTCGGTGTCGCACTCGCGAACCAGTGGGCGACGCTTGGCCCCGACTCAACGGGAGTGGATGCGACGGACCTGGAGCTCATCGGGCGACCCGTGCCCGGCGGCACGTATAAGTGGTTCTTTCTTCCGGGCACCGCGTTCCAGGTGACGGGACACAGCGGCGACTTCTCGCGCGTACGCCTCGACTCGCAGCTCGAGATCTGGGTGTCCACGGCCGATCTGCACGCGCTCCCTCCGACATGGCTGCCGATCCGCCGCACCGCGGGGAACGTGCGCATCGAGTCGCACCCCGAGTGGGTGGATCTCGTAGTGCCAATGCCCGGACGTCCGCCGTATCTCGTTGAGGAGGGCGAGCGCGAGCTCACGGTGACGCTGTACGGCACGACGATCAACACGGATCTCGTGAACTACGGCGCGAACGATTCGCTCGTGAGCGAGGCAAAGTGGACGCAGGAGACGAGCGATCGCGGACACTTCACGCTTCGCCTCTCGTCGCCCGAGTACGGCTATCTCGCGTTCTGGCAGAACGGCGCATTCGTGCTGCGCGTGCGCCGGCCGCCGCGCATCGACGCGAGCGCGCCGCTCAAGGGACTCACGATCGCGATCGACCCCGGCCATCCGCCGATCGGCGCAACGGGCCCCACGGGGCTGTACGAGCCGGTGCCGACGCTCGCGGTGGGGCTCGTCGTGCAGCAGCTCCTCCAGCAGCGCGGCGCCAAGGTCGTCATGACGCGCACCACGCCCGATCCCGTCGCACTGGGCGATCGCCCCATCATCGCGCGCAAGGCGAACGCGAACGCGCTCGTCTCGATCCACCTGAATGCGTTGCCGGACGGCATCAATCCGTTCACCAACAACGGCACGGGTGCCTACTACTTCCGCTCGCACTCGCTCGCGCTCGCGCGTGAGCTGGAGCAGGCAATGCTCGCGCGCATGGGGCTGCGGAATCTCGGTATCAACTACGACAACCTGAGACTCGCGCGCCCGACGTGGATGCCCGCCGTGCTGTGCGAGGGCGCGTTCCTCATGATCCCGGAACAGGAGAACGCGCTGCGCACGCCGGAATTTCAGCGCGCGTACGCGACAGCGATCGTGGACGGCATCGAGAGCTACTTCCGGTCGCTGCCCGCGCGATGACTTGGGGGCGCGCGCTGGCCGCGCTCGCGTTCGTGTTAGCCGCCGCGCGTCCTGCATCGGCGCAGGTGATCCCGAACGCGCACTGGCGCACGATCGACACGAAGCATTTTCACATCCACTTCACGCCAGCGCTCGAGCCCACGGCGCGCCGCGCGGCGGTGAGCGCGGAGCGCGCGTACGCGAAGCTGTCCGAGCGGCTCGTGGAGCCGCGAGGCCCGATCGATCTGGTGGTGGCAGACAACGTCGACTTCGCGAATGGATCGACGACGCCATTCCCAACGAATCGCGTGATCGTCTACGCGCATCCGCCGCTGGATGATCTCTCGCTCCGCTACTACGATGACTGGCTCGCGCTCGTCATCACGCACGAGCTCACGCACGTCTTCCATCTGGATCGCACACGCGGATGGTGGCGTGTGGCGCAGCACATTTTCGGCCGGTCGCCCGCGCTCTTCCCGAATCAGTACTTGCCCGGATGGGCGACCGAGGGACTCGCGGTCTACTTCGAGAGCGATCTCACGGGCTTCGGTCGCGTCGAAGGCACGTACGAGCAGATGATCATCGCCTCCGCCGGGCGCTCGCGCGGCGTGCTCGGCATCGACAAGTGGAGTCTCGCGACGACGCGCTATCCGTACGGCGACATCGCGTACGGCAGCGGTGCGCTGTTCATGGATTATCTCGCGCGCACGCGCGGCGACTCGTCGATCGGAAAGTTCGTCGAGCATGCGAGCGGCGCCACGATCCCGTTCCGCCTGAATCACCTGGCGAAGCAGGGGTTCGGCATCTCGTTCAGCAATGCGTGGCGGAAGTGGAGCGACAGCATCGTGGCGAGCGCGCCGGCCGAGCGCGATCCGATGACCGGGTGGCACGACGTGTCCGTGGGCGGCTACTTCGTGGGCTTTCCGCGGTGGGAGCGCGACGGGTCGCTGCTCTACGTCTCGTCGAACGGGAAGCAGTCGCCCGCGCTGCAGCGCGTACGGCCGGATGGCCACGTCGAGCGGTTGGCGCGGCGCAACGGTGTCACGATGAACGCGCCGCTCGCGGACGGATCCGTCGTGTTCTCGCAGCTCGACCTCGTGAGTCCGTATGAGGACCGCTTCGATCTCTATCGCGACAAGAACGGCGACGTCACGCGCCTCACGCACGGCGCACGTCTCACCGCAGTCAATGCGCGCGCCAATGGGGAATTGGTAGCGACGCGCTTCGATCCTGGCACGACCTCGCTCGTGATGCTCCGCCCGGACGGGACGATTCTCCGCACGCTGACGAGTGTGTCGCCGGACACGGAGTGGGCCGAGCCGCGCTGGTCGCGCCGCGGCGACCGGATCGCGGCGGCGCGATGGACGCGCGGCGGCTTCACGCAGATCGTCGTGCTCGACACGCTCGGCCACGTGGTGCACGCGCTCCAGCGCGATCACGCATCGAACGCGGAGCCCGAGTGGGCGTTCGATGATCGTGCGATCGTGTATTCGTCCGATCGCTCGGGCGTTGCGCAGCTGTACGCGGAGCAGGTAACCGGCAACGCGGGAGCGATTCCGATTCGCCTCACGGACGTGACGACGGGGGTCTTCTGGCCTGCGATCTCGCCGGACGGCGAGTCGATCGCGGCAGTGCGCTGGGAGAGCGACGGCTATCACGTGGGCATCGCGCCGCTCGGCCGCACGCTTCGGGGGCCGACCGAGAGTGCCACGCGGGTCGTTGCGCGGGCGGACTCCGCACTCGAGGCGCCGGTGGCTCCGAGCACGGCGAAGGCGCACGAATACTCGCCGTGGCACTCGCTGCTGCCGCGCTATTGGCTGCCGCTCGTCGGCCAGAACAGCTTCGGCGACTACACGTTCGGCGCGTACACGAGCGGCACCGACGTCGTCGATCGGCACGAGTATGGGGCGCAGGTGCTCGTCGACTTCGCGCGCTCGCAGCACACGGCGCAGGCGACCTACCGCTATCTCGGGCTCGGGAATCCCGTGCTGCAGGCTGATGTCGAGCAGTACTGGGACAGCTACAACGCCTTCGACAGCGCCGGTGCGTTCGTCGGCGATCTGTTCCGCCGCACGCGCAATGTCAGATGTCGGTGTCACGTTCACGCGGCCGCGCGTGCGCACGAATGCGTTCTTCGACGTGTTCGGCACGTACGAAATGCGGGACTACACGTCCGATCCTGCGCCGCTCGTGACGCGGATCGAGGGGCTCCAGGATCCCTCGCTGAACTACTGGATGCTCACGTCATCTGCCGGATGGTCGAACGCGCAGGGCGCCGCGCTCTCGATCTCGCCCGAGGACGGCGTGTCGATCGCGGTGACCGGCCGTCTCAAGTGGAACACCAATGGCGGCCCTGTTGCGTCCAAGAACGTGTCGGCGGCGTTCACCGCGTACAAGTCGCTCGACGTCGGCGGCTTCGCGCGACACGTGATCGCCGTGCGCGCCGCCGCGGGCGTTGCGGATGGCGCCGAGCAAAACGAGTTCGACCTCGGTGGCGCGAGCGGTGCGAACATCGCCGCGCTTCCCGGGCTCTCGCTCGGCGAACGTCGCACGTTCGCTGTGCGGGGCTTTCCGGTGGGCGTGGAGAGCGGCACGAGCATCGTCGCCGGGTCGGTCGAGTACCGGCTGCCGTTCATGCGCGAGCAGCGCGGACTCGGTCTGTGGCCCGTGTTCATCGATCGCACGTCGCTCTCGCTCTTCGGCGATGCGGGGAGCGCGAGTGGCGGCCTCGGGCGATCGGGCTCGCTCGCGGACAACTGGATCGCGTCCGCCGGTGCGGAGCTCGGCGTGAATCTCGCCGTGCCGTACGATGTGCCGTACCTTCTCCGCATCGGCGTTGCGGCGCCGGTGGTCAACCATTCCGGCCTCGGCGTCCGGTCGGCGAGCGTGTACGTTCGCCTCGGCTTCGCATTCTGAGCGCCCCCTTTCTTCGTGTGAGAGCGTCGTGAGCATCGATCCCAGCGCATACATCCATCCGCTCGCCGCTGTGATCGGCGACGTCACCCTCGGTGCGCACGTCTCGGTGTGGCCCACGGCGGTCATCCGCGCGGACAGTGCACGCATCAGCATCGGCGCGAACACGAACGTGCAGGACGGCGCGGTGCTGCACGTCGATGAGGGCTATCCGCTCGCGATCGGCGAGCGGGTGTCGATCGGGCATCGCGCGGTGCTGCACGGCGCAACGGTCGAGGACGACTGTTTGATCGCGATGGGAGCGATCCTGCTGAACGGCGTAGTGGTGGGCGCGGGGTCGCTCGTGGGCGCGGGAGCGGTGTGCAGGGAAGGAATGCGGATTCCGCCGCGCTCGGTGGTGCTCGGGGTACCGGGGCGCGTGGCGCGCGAGGCGACCTCGGAGATCACGACTCGGATTCGGCGCACGATGGAGAGCTATCTGGCGCTCCAGGAGCAGTATCGGGCGGGGAAGTACCCCGTGCAGCGTACGTGAAAGCGGGCAAGCCGGGGTAGCGCGGCAAGTGGCGGTGATGTACGGACGCGGATGCGCGAGCGGTGGTGCTGGATGAGGTGTGACGCTGGAAGTGTTTGCGGCGTCGATGGTTGAGAGGAGAGGGGCGAGGTTTGGGGGTTGGGTAACCGGTTAGAGCGTTGCGATGTCGCGGTCCACTGTGGAGTGATTGTGGATCACTTCCCACGGTTGCGCATTTGTGATGTGGATAGCGTAAGTCGTTCTATCTTGATAAGTTACGAAATGGCTTGCGCGGAATCACGATCCCTCGTATTGTCCGCCCCCACGACCCAGCGCCGCTTTTTTCAGCCGCCCTTCGCTGAGCTTCGCCGCACAGGCCGCCGACCTGGTCCAGCTATATTTCAGCGTCCCGTTTGACAAGGAGTTTTTCCATCATGCCCCAACCCGCTCGCCCCGCCGCACCGGCAGCCCTCAGCAAGAATGCACGGATTGTCCTCGAGAAGCGCTATCTGGTAAAGGACAAGACTGGAGCTCCAACCGAGCAGCCGGAGGATCTCTTCTGGCGTGTGGCGACGGTGGTGGCTGAGGCGGATCGGCGGTACGGTGCGAGCGAGGGAGCGACGGGAGCGGTGGCGGATGAGTTCTACCGCCTCATGACGGAGCGCCGGTTCGAGCCCAACTCCCCCACGCTGATGAACGCGGGACGACCGCTCGGCCAGCTCTCCGCGTGCTTCGTACTCCCCGTCGACGACTCGCTGTCCAACGGACAGACGGGCATCTACGACACGCTCCGGTCGATGGCGCTCATTCACCAGTCGGGCGGTGGCACGGGGTTCTCCTTTTCGCGTTTGCGCCCGAAAGGATCGATGGTGCGCTCCACCACCGGCGTCGCGTCCGGTCCGATCTCCTTCATGAAGCTCTACGACGCGTCCACGGATGCGGTGAAGCAGGGCGGCACGCGCCGCGGCGCGAACATGGGAATTCTGCGCGTCGATCATCCGGACATCCTCGAGTTCATCGCCTGCAAGGAAGACCTCACGCAGATCGTGAACTTCAACATCTCCGTCGCGGTCACGGCGAACTTCATCGCGGCGCTCCGCGCGGGTGAGTCGTACGACCTCGTTGATCCCGTCACCAAGAGCGTCACGGGGCAGCTCGACGCGAAGATGGTGTGGGATCGCATGATCGAAGGCGCGTGGCGCACGGGCGAGCCTGGGTGCTTCTACATCGACGAGGCGAACCGCTTCAACCCGGTGCCGCACCTCGGCCTGTACGAGGCGACGAATCCCTGCGGCGAGCAGCCGCTGCTTCCGTACGACGTCTGCAACCTCGGCAGCATCAACGTCGGCTACTACGTGGTCGACGGGCGCATGGACTGGGACGCGTTCAAGCGCGACATCCAGCTCTCGACGCACTTCCTCGACAACATCATCGACGTCAACAAGTATCCGCTCCCGGAGATCGACTCCCTCTCCAAGCGCATTCGCCGCATCGGCCTCGGCATCATGGGCTTCGCGGACATGCTCGTGCGCCTCGGCATTCCGTACGATTCGGCCGAAGGAGTGGAGATGGGGCGGAAGGTGATGGAGTTCCTGGATGTCGAGTCGAAGAAGGAGAGCGAGCGGCTCGCCAACGAGCGTGGCCCGTTCCCCGAGTGGGCGCGCTCGATCTGGGGCCCCGACGAGACGTGCGCGCGCGATGCGAACGGCCAGCGCGTGCGCCCAATGCAGATGCTCCGCAACTGCAACGTCACCACGGTCGCGCCCACGGGCACGATCTCGATCATCGCCGGGCTGCTCGTCCGGGCTCGAGCCGCTGTTCGCCGTTGCGTTCATGCGCAATCAGGCCGGCGTGATGATGCCGGACGTGAACGAGGACTTCCTCGAGATCGCGAAGCGCGAGGGCTGGTACAGCGAGGCGCTCGTGGAGAAGATCGCGCGCACGGGCACCGTCGAGCACAACGAGATTCCCGGCGCGCTGGCAGCGCGTGTTCGTCACGGCGAACCAGATCGCGCCCGAGTGGCACATCCGCATGCAGGCGGCTTTCCAGAAGCACTGCGACTCGGCCATCTCGAAGACCACGAACTTCGCGCACACGGCCACGAAGGAAGACGTGCGCACGATCTACGAGCTCGCGTACGAGCTCGGATGCAAGGGCGTCACCGTGTACCGCGATGGCTCGCGCGACAACCAGGTGCTCTCCACGGGTGCCACGGAGCAGGCGGCGGCGGTGCGCGATGGCTCATCGGAGTCGAAGCGCGAGCTCGGCGAGCTGCACGGATCGCTCGCGGAAGCGAACGCGGAGATCGAGCGTCTCAAGCGCGCGCTGTACGAGAGCGAGGCGGAGAATCTGCAGCGCCGCGCAAAGCGCTCGCGTCCAGACAAGCTCCGCTCGACGTCCATCCGCAAGGAGACGCCGCTCGGTGTGATGTTCGTGAACATCACCGAGGACGATCGCGGTCAGCCGTTCGAAGTGTTCGTCACGCTCGGCAAGGCGGGCGGCGCCGCGATGGCGGATGCAGAGGCGATGGGCCGACTGATCTCGCTCGCGCTGCGCTCGGGCATTCCGCTCATGCAGATCCACCGTCAGCTCCGCGGCATCAGCTCCGACCGCGCGGTCGGGCTCGGGCCGAACAAGGTGCTCTCGATGCCGGACGCGATCGGCCTCGCGCTCGAGGAATGGTTCCGCGACAAGCAGGGCGTGCAGCAGGAGCTGCTCGGCGACCAGACGCCGGTGGTCGGCGGCTCGGTGCCCGCGCGCGAGCAGGTCACGATGAGCACCACGCCGGCGAATCAGATCCAGATGACGTTCGAGTCCGCGAACGGCGGCGGCAGCGAATCGTTCATCGGCACGTGCCCGGACTGCGGCTCGCAGCTCGAGTTCGCCGAGGGATGCGTGAAGTGCCACGTGTGCGGATTCAGCGAGTGCGGGTGATGTAGCTCGGCGAGGCTCGACGAAAAGGGGACGCTGCAACTTCCGCAGCGTCCCCTTTGTCTTTTGCACATCGATCAGTCGTTCTTCGTTTCCGTCAAATCGTCGATTGCACGCTCGAGCTCGCGCCATCGTTCCGGCGTCGCGTTGTAACCCCCGCTCGTGATGCTGTGCGCCCCGTGGCGCAGCGTGAGCTTCCATCGCGTGCCGTCCATCTGCGAGCTGCGTTCGGGATGCGAGTAGTGCCGCTCCCATCGCCACACGCCAATCTCATCCACGCGTGCCCAGAAGCGCGCCCACGCCTCCCCGCTCGGCGTGGCTACGGAGCGCGTCACCGTCATGGGTGGCGTAACCTGCGCACGGCGCTCTTCCCGCACGAGCGTCGGTCCCTCACTCGTGATGCTGTGCGATCCCATATAGCCGTGGCCGACAGTGAGCTCGATGACATCGCCGGTGTCCGCCTGAGTGCCCGCTAACATCGCCGCGAACAGTAGCGCGATCACGTGCACGATCGTTCTTCAGCGCTCGTGGACTGGCTCTTCGGGATTTGATACGCGGTCACGATCGTGATTCTTGGACGACACACCGCCGTGACCTCGACATCGAATGCGACCGCGCTGTTATTCGGATACTCGATTGCGCTGCCGGGCCCGGACGCCGTACACGTCTTGTACGCCGTGTTCCTGCAGCGCGTGTGCGAGACGACGAAGTGACGTTTGCCACCCACCTGCATGCCGCCGAGCATGTTGGCGACGTCGTCGGGTACGCCCGTGCCTGGATAGTGCAGCTGCATGAGTTCATTCGTCGCGCCATACGCGAACACCACGGGACCGGAGCCGATCACGTGCCCGGCGGTGTCGGAGATCGTGAAGTTCGCGGTGATCTTTCGTCCCGGCTGCACGACCCGCCCGCTGCCGACTTGTACGTCCGTCCATTCGCCGGCGCCCTCGGATTGCGCGAGTCGTGTCGCGCGCTCGACGCTCAGGTCGGGGTTGTTGCCGAAATCGCTCCGCTCACCCGAGCAGGCGATGAGCAGCAGGAGCAGGAGCAGGAGTGAGTATCTCATGCACGAAAGACGCGCTGCACGTGGCCAGGGTGACAGCACTGTCTCCGACACTCACGGCTTCTTGTGAGTCCACGGGTCGAACGGGTCGACCTTATTCTTGGCCGCATCAGCAGCAGCCTGCGCAGCGTCCAGGCGCTGCTTGGCGGCCAGTGCTGCTTTTTGAGCCTCGCTGTATTGCTCCGAGGTCCCGTTGGTCCACGCGGCGTCCGCCTTCGCCTTCGCGGCGGCGTAGTCACTCGCCGCTGAATCAGCGCTTGCCGCGTGACCGGCTTTGTCTGCCGCTTGCGCAGACGCATC
Organism: uncultured Gemmatimonadaceae bacterium; assembly: GCA_963792685.1. GTDB lineage: Bacteria > Gemmatimonadota > Gemmatimonadetes > Gemmatimonadales > Gemmatimonadaceae > FEN-1250. The sequence continues at coordinate 2,196,884 of CAWBWW010000001.1, forward strand.
GTGCGCCGCCGCGGCCTTCGCATCTGCCGCATGTACAGCGTTCTGCGCCTGGTCAGACGCGGCCTTGTCCGCGGCTGCGGCTGCATCATCAGCGGCCTTCTGGCGTTGGGCGTAATCGCTTTCCGCCTGCTCCTGCGCGCTCTTGGCCGCTTGCGCGTCGTGGTTCGCCTGGTCCGCGGCGGTCTTGTTTGGATGGTCCGTGTTCCAGGGATCGTCGCCGTCCAGCGCCTTCTGATCCGCTTTCTCCGACTGCTGCCTGTGCATCGTGGGTGCGTTGCTGTGCGGCGGCGACGTCAGGGTCGCTGGCGGGATCGGCGGTCGTTCTCCGGATGTCATTGGAGTCCTGCGCGTTGTGCGTGTCGACCAGACGCTGCTTCGCCGCCTGGGCATTCTGCATCGGCTTTGGCTGCCGCATCCGCCGCGTCGGATGCAGCGCGGTCGGCTTGTTCCTGCGATGTGGGTTGCGGTTGCGATGGAGCCGGGTGCCTCGGCGCTGATGGCGCCTGCGGCTCGTCGGCAGTCGGATCTGGATCTGCATTTGAATCCCGTCGTTCGGATCCGCGTTCGGATCCGCGTTCGGATCGGCCTGTGCCTTGACGGGTTCCAGCGTGGGCCCTTCCGGAGCCTTCTCCGGCGTGTCGGCATGCGTGTCCAGGTGCTCTGCCGTTGGTCCCTCGGTCTTCCCTTCCGGAAGATCGTGCTCGGGATGCGTGTCAGGACGCTCCAGCTCTGGATGATCAGTCGTACCATCCGAGCCATGGGATCCGATCGCTCCGCGTCCTGGTGATCGACACTCTGATGCGGTGAGCCCGTGTCAGAGTTGGGGACTGCACTCGCAGCGGTGATGGCATCGGAGCTCGCGTCGGAGCTCGAGCCTGGGCCCGACCCTGAGCCCGATCCCGAGCCCGGGTCGGAGTTGGCGCCGTTGTTCGAGTCGGAGTGTGAGTCCGAGTGCTCCGCGCTCGGGTGATCGCCGCTGCCGTTCGACGAGGAATCGGATTCTCCATGCTCCGCTTCCGGGTGCGAATTCATGGCGTTCGCACTGTTGGACACCATCGCACCGTCCGGCGGCGTCGCCCGGTCCGCCGCATCGGCCCCGTGCGCGTCGTGCGACAGCAGCGTCGAACCGGGGTGTACCCCGCTGAACACGCGCAGCAGTGTAAAGCCGCCGAGAACGAGGGAGCCGACGCCGCACGCGAGCTGAAGTCCCAGCATGGCGGCATCGTCGCCTACAGGGAGTTGAAAGGACTTGCGCCATTCGCTTTGTGCCGCGCGCCACCCTCAACCACAGGCGCGCCTGAGCCGAGAGAGTGATCAAAACCACCAGAGGCCATACGAGACCGCTCTTCACGAACGTCTGCACCCACGACGTTTGCGGATAGCCGCCGATGATCAGGTAGAGAATCGATGGCGCCAGCAGCACCAGCGTGATGATGACCGGGCGTTGGCGCAGCATCGCGCGCAGTACGTCAGGCTTCAACGCGGCAGGAACGATCGGCGGCGCCGGCTGCGTGAGCTTGCGATCCACGCGATCGCGCTCGGCCACGAGCGCCTCGTACATGCCGTTGACGCTCTCGGGCGCAGCGGCGTGCGCGGCATAGTACGCGCGACGCGCACGATCGAAGCCGAGCACCCACGGCAGCGACCACGGGAATCGCGTCACCGCGGCGGTGCACAATCCGACGAGCGGCGACGGCGCAGAGCGCTCTGCCGCGAGCAGCGGCTCGCGCGCTTCGCCGATGTGCTGGGCGGAGCGGTCGAGCCAGAGCGCTGCGACGAGGGCGACGAATGCGAAGAAGCCGAGATGAGCTGTGAACAGGTCGAGAGGCCACGCAAGGAACGCCATCCAGGTCTCGCTGATGTCGTGCGTGTTGCCGGCGGCATGATCGAGTCCGATCAGGAGAAACAATCCCGCAGCGGTCAGCCGCGCGGACCGCTTCGGATTTCGTAGCGCCAATCCGACTGCGAGCCCTCCGATCGCGGACCAGGCGAGATGCCAGTTGATCCGCGCAGCCGTCTCCGGGGAACCAGACGCCTGGGGGGAGCCAGGAGGTGAGTGAGTTGAAGATGCCCGTCACCATTGGCGTGACTCTGCCGAACGGGATTGCCCAGCCGCCGCTCACTCCCTCGGCCATGCCCGGCGTGCTCGCGTAGCGGTACAGATGCTCGGCCAATCCGTAGCCCGAGCCGACGGCGGCCGCGATGAGAACGCAGTCCGTCAGCGACCACTGTCGCCGAACGGCGGGGATGAGCATCAGCAACACGAGAGGCAGCAGCTTGAGCGCCTCTTCAATGAATGGGTCCACCGTGTAGGAGGCGACGCCCGTCATGTCGGAGACCGACTTACCGACGAGCGCCGCGACGACCCGGATCCATGAGAGCTGGAGGATCACGGTGAGGGGGCCGATCGCGTAGAGCCCCACGGCCATCGCCGCGAGAACGGTCCGGACTCTGACGGTGCGGGCCAGAGTGCCGAGAAGGATCAACTGGAGAACTCCCCAGACCTGAGCGAAGACGATCGCCAGGATCATGCGCCCCCCAAAAAGTTTTTCTTGCCGGCTGTGGTTGCCTGCGACGCTGCTACTTGTATCCCCCAAGGCGCTAGCGAGCAAGGGGTTTGATGTCTGCGTGCGACGGCTTCCAATGGCCCGGTGCGTCGCTGTACCATCCTGTCAGCCAGATTACAAAACCGTCACCCGTTCCGTTGAGAAACGCACGTGCGCACCCGCCTACAGCTACCGGCCATCGTTCTGCTCATGCTCACTCCTCCCGCACTTCGGGCGCAGGCCACCGTCCACGGCACCGTGCTCGATGCCCAAACCGGAGCACCGGTGTCTGGTGCCGCAGTGACGGTGACCGGTACGGAGAACGGCACTCTCACCGATCCCGCCGGCGTATTCACGCTCACATCGTCTGACAGCATCACCAGCCTCGCCGTGAGTGCGACGGGCTACGTCGGCGACACCGTGCGTGTGGCTGATGCTTCGCGGACCATTGTCGTCCGACTCAGCGCCGCGCACCAGCGGCTTCCGGGGATCGAGGTCGCCGCGCATCGCCCGGCTCCCTCGACGGTCGACATCTCGCAGCCCGAGCTGCAGCGCGCGAGCGGCTTGAGCCTCGAGCAGTCGATCAACACGGAGCCGGGATTGTTCATGCAGTCGCGCACACCGTGGGGCGGCGCGCGCATCACCATCCGCGGCTACTACCCGAGCACGAATGGCAACAGCCCGAACTCCAACGGACTCGGATCGCAGGTCTTTCTCAACGACATTCCGATCACCGATGCCACGGGGCTCACGGTGCTCGACGACATCGACTTCGCTCGGCTCGGGTCCGTCCAGGTGATCAAGGGCCCCGCGTCGAGCCAGTACGGAAGCGCGATCGGCGGCACCGTGTTGTTCCGAAGCGTGCGTCCGACGCCGGGGCACACCAGTGTCAACGAGCAGGTCATTGCGGGGAGCTACGGGCTTCTGCGCTCGACCACCAGCTTCGAGACCGCGACGGACAATTCGGATCTCGTCGTCGACTACGGCTATCAGGACTACGACTCGTTCCGTCCGCACAGCGGATCGATCAAGAACTTCGTGCACGTCACCGGCGACGTGAACCTCAGCGATCGCCAGACGCTTTCGGGCTACTTCTCGTATGCGCGCTCGCACGAGAATCTCGCAGGCGAGATCGACAGCGCCCCGTTTTACGCGCGCGAGCGAGTGAGCAACGCGGCGTATCTCGCGAACAACTCGCACATCGATCTGAACAGCTTCATCGCGGGCGTGACTGACCGCTATCGCATCGGCGAGCACTTCACGAACCAGAGCACGCTGTTCGCGATCGGTCGCTACGCCAATCAGCCGTTCGCGCACGGCTTCACGGATTACACGCAGTTCAATGTCGGCGCGCGCACGGCCTTCGGCTACGACGCGCAGCTCGGCAACATCGGACTTACGGGAACGCTCGGCGCGCTCGTGCAGCGCTCGCAGGTGACGACGAACGGTGTGTTCATCATCCCGGCGCCGCCGTACCCCGAGCGCCCGACGGACCAGGAGAACTACGCCAACAACGGATCGATCTTCACCGAGTGGAGCGCCGCGCTCCCGCGCCGATTCGTGATCACGGCGGGCGCGAGCTACAACAAGAATGACTTCGCGATCCACAACCTCCTCAACGCCGGAGCGCTGTTCGACACGACCACCACGCAGCGAAAGTCGTTCGACTGGGTGTTCACGCCGCGTCTGCAGGTGAGCGAGGGGTTCGCCGACAATGCGCTGGTGTACGCCAGCGTGAGCGCGGGGTACACGCCGCCGCTGCTCGCCAACGTCGTCGCGAACAACGGCACCGTGAATCTGTCGCTCGAGCCCGAGCGTGCGGTGCAGTACGAGCTCGGTACGATGGGTTCTTATGTCGATGACCGGCTGAGCACCCAGCTCGACGTGTTCGACATTGAGAACACGAACAAGCTGGTCAGCGAAACGTCGAGCTCGATCACGTTTACCACGAATGCCGGAAAGCAGCGCAATCGCGGAGTCGAAGCGTCGCTCGGCTACGCCTTCGTTCGCGACAGCTCACGCGCCCTGTCGCTCGTGCGGCCGTGGCTGGCGTATTCGTATACGAACGCGAAGTTCATCGACTTCAAAAGCGACAACAACAACGGGTCGGGAACGGTGGATTTTTCCGGCAACGCGGTGCCGCGCGTACCGCGCAACACTTTCGCGGCAGGACTCGATGTGGGAACGCAACAAGGGTTCACGCTCACGAGCTCATTTCTCCACATCGACCGCGTGCCGGTGACGTTCGATAATTCGACGTATGTGCGTGGCTACGATCTGCTGAGCGCGAAGATCGGGTATCGACGTTCGCGTCGCTCGGCACTGGATGCTCGAGGCGTTCGCCGGTGGCGACAATCTGCTTGGACAGACTGCTTACAGCTTTCTCTTTGTGGGACCAAACATCCAGGGGCTAGCGACTCCCGCACAGGGAGGAACCGGCGATGGGTACATCATCCCGGCACCCTACAACGCTACCGGATACGGCAGCGTGAGCTTGCGATACGTGTTCTGAAAGGGGACCGGACCGGACCTTGCACCACGACGTGAGAGGCTTCACCATTCCGGCGCTTCGGATGTTCGGCCGGAGTGAAGTCTCTTTTGTTGCGTCCGTTCTCTATTCCTCCGTCAGACCTCCTGGTGCATCTGCCTCTCGGTCGCAAGCTGCCGCTGTTGATCTCAGGGCTCCTGCTCCTGGTCATCATCGCGTCATCCGGTGCGGCGTATCTCGAGGTGGATCGGGCCGCCACGACGAATGCGGACGCTCGAGTGACGGGTCTCGCCAGGCAGATCGCTGAGCTCACGAGCGCGGGCGTGATCGCGCGCGGGGTACAGATGCGGCGCGTCGCTGCCGACAGCGCGATCAAGCGTCTCCTCCGTTCTCCAGGTACCGGGAAGCTCGACGTCTCGCCTGGTATCGCGCTCGCGCTCGATCATCTCTCGGTAGCCACGGACTCCGGGGGTCTGACGGAAGTGTGGGATCCATCGGGCCGTCCGCGTGCGCGATTTACCGGGCGCATGCTCACCGCCCAGGATCCGCTGGAGGATGGGCAGCGCCAAATGCTTGTCTCGCGCGAGACTCCTCTCGGCGCGCTCGACTCGGTGCGCATGGGCGCCTTTTACGTGCGCGGCGACTCCACGTTCACCTGGTACGTGCAGCCCGCCGTGTATGCGGGGCTCACGTCCGGATATATCGCACAGCGCGTGCGCCTGGCGAGCGACGTCCAGTCCAAAGCGGCCGAGCGCGGGCTGCGGCAGATCATGGGGCCGGGGGTGACGCTGTTCTTCGCGAATACGGTCAATGATCTGCGTACCACAACCACCGGCGCGACCTCGGTGCAGCCGGTCGCGCTCAAGACGTCGGCAGGACCCGTCATGTATCGCGACCCAGTGATCGGCGAGATGCTCGGTGCGAAAGCCACGGTGGCTGGCACGCCGTGGATCGCGCAGGTCGAGATGCCCCGAAGTGAAGTGCTCGCGAGCCCTCTGGCCTTTCTCAGACGGATGAGCATCGTCGCGTTGCTGGTGCTCATCATGGGTGCGGTGCTCGCGTGGGCGATCAGCAGGCAGGTGACGCAACCGCTCGCGGAGCTCACCGCAGCGACGCACGATCTCTCCACCGGCGAGTACGAGAGGCGCGTGTTCATCGATCGCGGCGATGAGCTCGGACAGCTCGGCAATGCGTTCAACGTGATGGCGCACCGTGTCGCGGAGTCGCGCGCCGCGAGCGAGCAGCAGCGGCTCGAGGCGGATGCGGCGCGTCGCGAGGCGCTGGCCGCGAGCCAGGCGAAGAGCGACTTCCTCGCCGTGATGTCGCACGAGCTTCGGACGCCGCTCAACGCCATCCTTGGCTTCTCGAGCCTGATGATCGACGGCATCACCGGGCCGGTGAACGAGCAGCAGCGCACCCAGCTCGCGCGCATTCGCGGCGGCGGGCAGCATCTCGCTGTCGCTCATCGACGAGATCCTCTCGCTGACGCGTCTCGAGGCTGGGCGCGAAGAGATTCGCGTCGAGGCAGGCGACGCGTTCGCAATCGCGCGCGAGACAGCCGCGCTCGCGGACCCAATGGCGGCGCTCAAGGAGCTCGACTCTCGTTGCCGACATTCCACCCGGCCCGTGTGAGTGTCGCACCGACATCACCAAGCTGCGGCAGATCCTGCTCAATCTTCTCTCGAACGCGATCAAGTTCACGAACGTGGGCTCAGTCACGCTCACCGTGCGCCTCGATGGTGGCGACGTGCTCTATTCGGTGAGCGACACGGGGATCGGCATTCCCGACGAGCATCGTCCGCGCATCTTCGATCCGTTCTATCAGGTGGAGACGAGCAAGGCGCATCGCGCCGCAGGAACCGGGCTCGGGCTCAGCGTCACACGGCATCTCGCGAGACTGCTGGGCGGCGACGTCGACTTCAGGGAAAATGAGGGTGGCGGGAGCGTGTTCGAGGTGCGCGTGCCGAGGTACGTGGTTCGGAGATCGAATGTGAGCGCGTATGGGGCGACAGCGGAGCACTCGGTGCTCGGCGATGGCAACATGGGCGCGCTGCGCTCGCCGGGGACCAAGGCGTAGGCGCGCACAGCAGTCGCAGGCGCGCCCGAGCGAGGAGCTCGCGACCGCGCGGGGATGTCGTGCAAACGATGACGCGAACACGAGGTGATGGCAGGAGTTTCGCGAAAAGCGCCGCTCGGCGCTCGGCGTGAGCCGCGCGATTCACTCGGCACTTTCACCTCAGCTCGTGAGCCTCATCATGAATCACAGAACACATTCGACGCGCGCGAAGTCGTGCGGCGCCGCGCTCGCAGTTGTTGCGCTCGCCGCTCTGTCCGCGCAGGCGCAGGGAACGTCCACTTCCTCGAGCACCGCGACCGGGTCGAATCTCACCGGTCCGGACAGCACGTTCGTCGTGCAGGCAGCACGCATGAACACCTTCGAGATTCAGTCGGCGAACTTCGCGCAAGGGAGCGCCTCGTCACAGCAGGACAAATCCTTTGCGCAGCAGATGATCACGGATCACACGAAGGCGGCGCGACAGCTGCAGTCCGCGGTGACGCAGACCGGGTCCACGATGACGCTCCCAACAGATCTGGACGCCGCGGGGCAGGCACGCCTCGACAGCCTGCGAAACTCGGGACGCAACTTCGACGCGCTGTACAAGACGCAAATGGTCGCAGGACATCAGGAGATGTACTCGCTGATGCAGAACTACAGCTCCAAGTCCGATGCGAATGCAGCGATCAAGTCTACGGTCACGGCCTTGATGCCCGTGGTGCAGCAGCATCTGAACAGCGCGAAGCAGCTTCCGGGAAGCGGCACGAGCACGAGTAGCAGTCAGTAGTTGCCATCGGTCGGAATGGCGCCGGGCGGGCGTGGCAGTATGCGCTCGCCCCGCGCAGATTGCGGGGAGTGACCTTCCTCTATAGTCCTCCTCACATCCCAGTACCCACCCCGCGCGCATGGGCGTCGCGCTCGAGCACGTGACGACGCTGCGGCTTCATTCGGCTGCCGGTCGCTGGGTAGTCGCCGCGTCCGTGCTCGGATCGGGCGCTGTGTTTCTCGAAGGGAGCGTCGTCAACGTCGCACTGCCGGCGATTGCGCGCGACCTGCACGTCGGCATCGCGGGGTTGCAGTGGGTGATCGACGGCTATCTGCTCACCCTGAGCGCGCTCATGCTCCTGGGCGGCGCGCTCGGAGACCGTTACGGCCGCCCACGCGTATTCGCAATCGGATGTGTCGCCTTCGCCTTCGCATCGCTCGGCTGCGCGCTCGCGCCGACGCTGCCGCTGCTGGTGCTGCTGCGCGCCGTGCAAGGAGCGGCGGGCGCGCTTCTCGTGCCGAACAGTCTCGCAATGCTCGACGCGTCGTTCGCGGGGGAGGAACGCGGCGCTGCGATCGGCCAATGGGCCGCGTGGTCCGCGGTGTCCACCGCCGCGGGGCCATTCGCGGGCGGATGGCTCGTCGACGCGCTCTCCTGGCGATGGGTATTCTCTGCGGTGATCCTCTTCGCCTTGATCGGCGCCGTGATCCTCGTGCGGCACATTGCGCGCGGCGAGGTGGCGCACACAGGATCGGGCGGTGAAGCGCCGATCGACTACTCGGGGGCCGCTCTCGGAACGGTGGCGCTCGCGGGCCTCGTGGGCGCCCTCATGTCGGAGCCCACGCTCGGCGCGCGTGACTGGCGCGTGCTCGGCGCCGGGATTGGGGGCTTGGTGTTTCTCTGCGCATTCCTGGTGGTCGAGCACCGCGCGGAGACGCCGATTCTACCATTGTCGATCTTTCGCTCGCGCCAGTTCAGTGGAGTAAACGCGGCGACGTTTTTCGTCTACGCCGCGCTGAACGGCCTGTTCTTCTTGCTCATGCCGCAGCTGCAGAGCAACCTGCACTACAGCGCTTTGCGCGCGGGCGCCGCGCTCACGCCGGCGAACGTGATCATGCTCGTGTTCTCGCCGATCGCGGGGCGCGCGAGTGCGCGCGCCGGCCCCCGCGCGCTCATGACGGTGGGCGCGCTGGTCGCCGCCGCGGGAATGCTGCTGTTCGCCCGCGTGCAGCCCGGAGCCACGTATCTCGGGACTGTCCTTCCGGCGACGCTCGTCTTCGGCTTCGGGCTCGCGGTGCTCGTCGCGCCGCTGACGTCGGCGGTGCTGAGCGCCGTGAAGGAAAGCGATACCGGTGTTGCCTCGGGGATCAACAACGCGATTGCGCGCCTCGCGGGATTGATCTCAACTGCGGCGCTGCCGCTCGCAGCGGGACTCGGAGGCGCCGCGACACTCGAGGGCGCCGCATATGGCGCGGGGTTCGCTCGCGCGATGCGCATCTGCGCGGCATTGTGCGTGGCGGGAGCATTGGTGACGTGGGTGACAGTGCGCAACGAGCATCCGGGCCGGTCGCAATGACGCGCCGCTGAGCATCCGAGATAAGCTGTCAGAATACCAACTGTTTCCTGCCCCCTGCGCGCAGTCGCTCACCTCGCAAGCGCAATTGCGGCGCGTCTCGTGCACTAGTCTCACGACCATGAGCAACTTCGCGCATGAGTGAGGTCATCGCAGGGATCGAGATGAACGAAACCGCGGCGCGAGCGCGGTCAGAGGTCGCGCCCTTCGCGCGCGCGTCTGCCCGAACGCGCGTCGATTGGCTCATCGACAACGGCGAGGCGTACGGGCCGTTGCTCGAATCGATCAAAGGGGCGCGACAATCGGTGCACATCGCCCAGCTGGCGTTCGATCACGACTGTGCCGCGTACGCAGCGCCGACGGCAGCACGCGCCCTGTCGCCAGATGCGGTGATTGCAGACACGCTCATAGAGCTCGCCAACGAGAGTGCGGCAGAGATTCGGATCCTGCTCAACGCCAGCTGGATCCTGAACACGGCTCGTCCGCTGCGGAAGTATTTCGCGAGGCGAGGAGTGCCCACACAGAAGATCGAGGTGCGCGGGATGAGCCGCTTCCCGCATTTCATGCACGCGAAGATCGTGATCGTCGACGGGCGCGATGCCTTTCTTCTGGGCTCACCATTCGTGAATTCGTACTGGGATGACGGAAGCCATGCCCCGTTCGATGCGCGTCGTCCGCTACGAGAGCTCGGCGGACGTCCGCTGCACGATGTGTCCGTGCGACTGCGCGGTGCTGCGGTGCGGGAGCTCGAGCAGACATTCGCGTCGCTCTGGCACGCATGCGGGCCGGTCAGTGCTCGGCTTCCGCGACGTAGCGGCGCGGCCGCAACGGGCCCGGCGCCGAAGACCGAGGCATCCGGCACGCGCATCGTCTCCGATGCTCCGGACGGCATGTTCTCGGGGGTCCCTGCAGGCGCCACGCAGATGCTCGACGAGCTACTCGCGGGAATCGCGCGGGCACGCGATTTCATCTACATCGAGCACCAATATCTCAGCTCGCGGCCCATTGTGGCGGCGCTCGTCGCAGCACTGCGCGCAGTGCCCGATCTCGAGATCATCATCGTGCTCAATCAAAACCCCGATCTCACTGGCTATCGCGGCTGGCAGAACGCCCATCTCATCTCTCGCGGGCTGCTGCTGCATCCGCGCGTGGGCGTCTTCTCGTTGTGGAGCACGGACCTGCACCCGGAGCGCGCCGCTGTCACACGTATCAGCCAACTGTTCATCCACAGCAAGGTCATGATCGTCGACGACAGGTGGGCGGCAGTCGGCACCTCGAACCTGGACGGCGTGTCCATGGGTGATTACGGTGACGACTTCGCCGGCGCGCTCGCGCGCCGTGTCTTTCGCGGCGTGCGCAATGTCGAAGTAAACGTGACGATCGATGCGCACGCTGCGCAGAGCGAGTCGTCGCGAACGCGCTCGCCTGCGCTTCGTGCAGAGGAGGCGCGAGCCATCGTGGCGCTCCGCGAGCGCCTCTGGCAAGAGCACCTCGCCACCGCGAGCGCTTCGCTGCGCAAGCGACCCGCGCGCGGATGGCTCTCGCTTTGGCGCGAAGCAGCGGCGCGAAACGTCCGCGCGCTCGCAGGGGAGGAGACGAACGCTCAAATGACGGGGCGCGTTCTGCCATACAGCACGGAGGCATTTCCCACCGACCAGCTCCGCGATCTCGGCGTGCAGCTCACCGCCGATTCGACTGAGCTCTGCTACTCGCCCACGTGGCTGAGCGTTCATGCGGGCGTACACTGGGTCCGAAACATCTTCTAGCGGCGTGCGCTACGGCTTGAGCTGGTAGAGCAGGTCGTCCTCGACGCGATAGAGCAGCGGCACGATCTGGATTCGCGGATAGATCGCGCGCAGACGCTCCGCTTCCTTGAGCACGAAGTCGACCTCGTCCCGAATCCCGAACTTGGGCGCCGAGTCGGAAAAGTGCTTTTCGGCGCGCGCCTCGTCCCAGCCAGCGGCATCCATGAGCCCATGCACGAAGCGATCGTGGTTCTGCTCGAGCTTCGCCATGCCGCAGTCCGTGTGCGCGATGAGCACGATCATCCGCACGCCCCCCACCGCGATCGCGTACGAGATGCGGAACTCGTTGTCACGCATGTTCGCACCGGCCGTGCGGAGCACGAACGCGAAGTCGTTCGGAATGCGCAGTGACTTCCGGCTGTCCATGCACATTCCGATCAGTAGCTGCGGCGACGATACCGTGCCTATCGCTCGCCCGAGATTGTGGTACTCGAGCAGCAGCTCCGCGGGAGTGCCCCTGTACTCGGGGAGAATGTCGTCGCGGTAGTTCACCGGAATGATTTCAGCCATGCGCGAAATAAACGCGCATCGGGACCGAGCGAGAAGTGCCGTGGCGGAAATCCAGTGTGATCAGGACGCCGTGAGCGTTGCCCCGGATTCGAGATGGATGATCTTCCACCGCCCGCTCATCGAGTAGAACCAGGCTTCGTCGATCTCGCCCGTGCATCGCCGCGCCAGAACGCGCGCCCACTGTCCCACGATCACGAGCGCCGCCGCAGGCTCGCAGTAGCCGCCCGCTGCGGGCGCGCTGTTGTGGGGAATGGGCGGAACCGACAACCCGCTCCACGTGTCATCGGCGCTCGGCACCGCGAAGCGCGCCGTCACTTTGGCGGGATAGAAGTGCGTGACCATCGACGTCCAGTTTCGATCCCGCAGATCGCGATAGTAGCCCCGCAGCTCCTCGCGAATGCGGTCCTCGGCAATGCTGTCAGCCGCTACTGAGCTCGCGGCGGCCGGTGTGCGGAGCTCGTCGCGCTTCGGAGAGTGCGTGGACACAGCCGCGACGAGCAGGTGCAGAAAAAGCGTGTATCTCATGCCCGGGAACGTATGCGGGCATGCGTGCCAACTCTTCCCGATTCTTGCGATCTATTTCGACGTTTAGAGCGGGAGCTCCGTCGGAAGCGGGAAGTGATGCTGGATGCGCCCTTCCTTCGCATCGTACAGCTTCGTCGTCTTGAAGAGCTCCGCGTGGCCGTTGGTCGCAAACGGCTTGGCGTGCTCGCGCAGCTTCTGCATCTCTTCTGCTGACATCGGCACGAATCCCTGCGCGATCGCGAGATTCTGGCGCAGCACATCCATCGAGTCGATGCCGGAGATGGTAGTCGCCACCGGGAGGCTCATCGCGTAGCGCAGCGCCTCCTGCGCGGTTGCAATTCCGAACTTCACGATCTCTCCGCTGCCGCCCAGGCTCTTCATGCCGAGCACCGCGATCTGCCGGCGCTGCGCCTCCGGCACGACGCGCTGCTCGAAGCTGCGGAAGGTCGCGTCGAGACAGTTGAGCGGCATCTGCACCGTGTCGAAGGGAAAGTTGTGCGAAAGCACCCGCAGATGAATCGAGGGATCCTTATGGCCGGTGAATCCCACGAACCGCACCTTTCCCTGTTGCTTCGCCGCAGTGAGCGCCTCTGCCACGCCGTTGGGTGCGAAGATGAGATCGGGATCGTTCTCGTAGATGACCTCGTGCACCTGCCACACATCGAGGTGATCGGTCTTGAGGCGGCGCAGCGACTCCTCGAGCATGCGCATCGCCACGGTCTTGTCGCGCCCGTGCGTGCACACCTTCGTCATCACCACGGCCTTGTCACGTTTTCCCTTTAGCGCGGTGCCGAGTCGCTCTTCGCTCTCGCCGTCGTGGTACTCCCACGCGTTGTCGAAGAAGTTCACTCCCGCGTCCATCGCGCGCGCCACGATCTCGGTGGCCTCCGGCTGATTCTTCGTGGAGCCGAGGTGAAAGCCGCCGAGCGCGAGCGCGGAGACTTGCAGCCCTGTTTTGCCGAGTGGGCGCATCGGCACGGGCGCGTCGTTGCGAGGCGGCGCGTTCGCGGCGCGCTGCTCGCTCTTCGAGCCCTGTGACGCTCCCTGCGCTGATGCGCCCATGCCGGTCACGAAATGTGCGGCGCCCACAGCAGCGGCACCGCGAAGGAACGTGCGTCTGTCAATGCCGGATCGCTCGCGCTGCTCGCGCGATGGATCGCCGTCGTTCTGCGTTGCCTCATCCATTGGTTCACTCTCTTCACTGCTGTGGTTACGCTGACGGCGGTGGCGGCCATGGGTGTCCCGTGTTCTGCGTCGCCTGAAGCATCTCCTTCACCTCGGCCGACTGCTCGTCGAGCGGAAACTGATGCGCGAGCCTTGCTTCCGGATTGTCGAACTTGAGCGAGAGCTTGTAGAGCTCGAAGTGACCGTCCGCCGCGTACTGGCGGCATCGATCACGAAGCGCCTGCATCTCCGCAGCGCTCATCGGCTGAAAGCCCTGCGCGATCCGCAAGTTCTGCTCGAGAATCTCCGGCTTCTCCATCCCCGTGATGGTCGTAGTCACCGGGAGACTCATTGCATAACGGAGCGCTTCTTCCGCGCTCAGCACGCCGCCTTTCACCGCTTCACCGTGTCCGTTGATCGGCTTCATGCCGAGCGCTGCGATCCCGCGCTTGTTGAGCTCAGGGAGCACGCGCTGCTCGAAGCTGTGGAAGCTCGCGTCGAAGGGATTGAGCGGCATCTGCACAGAGTCGAAGGGGAATCCGGTCTCGAGCATCTTGAGATGGATTTCCGGATCCTTGTGCCCGGTGAACCCGACGAAGCGCACCTTCCCGTCGCGCTTCGCCTTCGTGAGCGCCTCGGCGGCGCCGTTCGGACGAATGAACAGCTCCGGATCGTTGTCGAAGGAGACGCCGTGGATCTGCCAGAGATCGAGATGGTCGGTCTGCAGGCGCCGGAGCGACTCCTCGAGCATCTGCAGGCCGAGCTCGCGCCTCACGTCCGTGCGTGCACACCTTCGTCATGAGGAAGACGCGATCCCTGCGTCCCTTGAGCCCCTCGCCCAACCACGACTCGCTCTTGCCGCGATGATATTCCCAGCAGTTGTCGAAGAACGTAATGCCGCCGTCGACGGCCTGCTGCACCAGGCGAATTGCTGTGTTCTGATCTTCGGCCTGGCCGAGGTGATGTCCACCGAAGCCGAGCGCGGAGATGCGCACGTCGGCATGACGACCAAATGCCCGTGTGGGGATCGGGGTGGCGGTCTGATTCTGCATTGTCGAGCCTGATGAAGCTTTTGGAGAGCCAGCGTGGCCGTACGCGTCTGGTCCGTGTGGTTTCGCAAGAGCCGTGCTTTTCGCCACATTGATGCCATGAAAATCGATCGCACATATCTGCGCGACACACTCGCGTCGCTGGTTCGCATCAACTCTGTCAATCCGAAGTTCAGCGATGGCTCAACGGACGAGCTCGCGATCGCCACGCATCTCGAGCACGTGCTTCACGCACTTGGCATGACGGTGACGCACTACGATGCCGGTGAGCGGCGCAGGAGCGTCGTCGGTCGTTTGGAAGGGAAGGGGGATGGGCGCTCGCTCATGCTCTACGGACACATCGACACTGTGGGGATCGAGGGAATGAAGGCGCCGCTCAGCGGGAGCGTGCGAAACGGGCGCATGTACGGGCGCGGTACCTACGACATGAAGGGAGGCGTCGCGGCTTGTCTAGCGGCCGTCAAAGCGATCGTCGATGCGGGGGAGCGGCTCGCAGGCGATGTCGTGTTCGTCGGCGCAGCGGACGAGGAGGTCGCGAGCAACGGGATGCAGGAGGTGCTGAAGCACGTGCGCACGGACGCTGCGATCGTCACGGAGTCGACGGAGCTCGGACTCTGCCTCGCGCACAAGGGATTCTGCTGGATGGAGGTGGTGGTCGAAGGGCGCGCGGCGCACGGCAGCCGTTTCGAGGAGGGGATCGACGCGAACATGGCGATGGGCCGCTTCCTGGGTCGCCTCGACACGCTCGAGCGCGAGCTGCGCCGGCGCGCTCCGCACGCGTTGGTTGGTCCGCCCTCACTCCACGCCGCCGTGATCCTCGGCGGAACCGGCACGAGTACGTACGCTGCGCAGTGCCGGCTCGAGATCGAGCGACGCACGATACCGGGAGAGACGGAGGCGAGCGCCTTGGGCGAGATCCAGGCGATTCTCGACAAGCTCGCGCACGACGATGCGTCGTTTCGCGGGCACGTGCGGTCGCTGCTTGCGCGCGGTTCGTTCGAGGCGCGTGCGGATTCGAGCATCGTGCACGACGTGCAGGATGCGGCGACGACCGTGCTCGGTGCGCCGCCCAAGGTGATCGGCGAGCCGTACTGGATGGATGCGGCGCTGCTCGCGGATGCGGGGATCGAGACCGTGGTCATCGGCCCGACGGGCGCGGGTGCGCACGCGGCGACGGAGTGGGTGGATCTCGCGTCGGTGGAGAGCGTCGCAAACATTCTGGCGCGCGCCGCGGTGAGCTTCTGCGGCGCCCAGGAGAAAGCGGCCGAGCGGCACGGCTAGAGAGAAAATGCGAGCGAGGCGGACGCGCGTGCGCGCCCGGCTCGCGTCGCACGAGTGGTGCTACTTCCCCTGCGCGTCGAGCAGCCGCTGCGCCGCCAGCATGTGTGCCTGGAAGGCGGGGGCGACTTTCACCTGAAGCGCCTTGAGCTCCGCATTTTGTGTTGCGGGGAGGAGCGTCGTGTTCACCGCGTCGATCACGGCCTTATGGTACGACACTTCGTGCTCGAGATACGCGCGATCGAATTCCTTTCCGCTCGCGCTCGTGAGCGTCTTCATCGCCTGCTCGTGATCGGCCGCGAGCGCGAAGTCCTTGGGAGGCGTCGGGGTAACGCCGAGCTTCTTCACGAGGTCGCGCCCCTGCTGGCGAACGGCCTTGTGGTCGCGCGAGAACATCGCGCCGAGGTCGCGAACCTCTTTTGTCGATCCTTTCTTCATGGCGAGGTCGCTCGTTTCCACGTCCCAGCTGTTGGCTGCGTCGAAGATGGCGCAGATGGTGGGATCGTCCAGCGCGGCGGACCGGGAGTGCGCGGGTGTGGGAGCGAAGGCGAGCGGAAGTACGCTGAGGGCGAGAACGCCGGCGAGAACACGTGCCTGCATGGCTGGCTCCTTGAGAGCGGATTGGTCGGGCGAGCGCGACCATCGGGGGCGCGCACGCATGCCCGGAGCAAATAGCGGAGAGGGGCATAATTTGTCAAGGTTTTTCTTGACTTATTATTTAGCGCCTGGTAGCATCCACGCGAGCAGTCGTTCGAGGCCGGGCTCACGCCAGGCGTGCCAGTCGTGGCATCTTTGATCCGTCAGCTCGCCAGCGCGACCGCGGAGTGTCATCATGAGCATCTGGGAACGTGAGCACGGAGGCACCACGCGGGGCCGCATCGTGGCCCTGCTACGCGCGCGCCACCACAGCGTCGAGGAGCTTGCGGCCGAGCTCGGACTCACGGACAACGCCGTGCGCGCGCATCTCATCGTCTCTGCAGCGCGAGCAGATCGTGCAAGCGGCCGGTGTTCGCCACGACGGTGGAGTGGGGAAGCCGGCGACAATCTACGGCGTCGCCCCCGGCGCACTTCCTCTTTTTTCGCGAGCGTATTCGCCTCTGCTGTCGGCGTTGCTCGCGGAGCTGCGAGCGCGCGAGCCCGAGGGCGCGTTGCGCCGGCTGCTCAAGCGCGCAGGGCGCCGCATGGCGCCCCGCACGCGGGCGCCGGCGCGCTCGAGGCGCGCGTCCGCGCTGCGTCGAAGCTGCTCGACGATCTCGGTGGATCCACGACGGTTTCGCGCGAGGGCGATGCGTTCGTCATCCGCGGACATGGATGTCCACTCTCGGAGGCTGTTGCCTCGTGTCCGGAGACGTGCGTCGCCGTCGAGCAGAATGCTGAGCGAGGCGAGTGGCGCGACCGTCGTCGAGTCGTGCGATCGGAGCGGGCCTCCGAATTGCCTCTTTCGAGTGTCGACACCGAGCTAGCACGCGGCGCGAACCACTTCGAAAGGCCTGGCACATGATATGTCGATCGCGAAGAAGCACCGCTGGCGGGGCGCGCACACGCGCGATCACACGCGTCAGCACACGCGTGAGCATCGCGCTCATTTCACTCGCCGTGTTTGGCGCATGCTCGCAGCTCGTCTTCCTCAAGCCGCCATCGGTGCCGCGGAAGAAAGGCTCGAGCGCCACGATGCGAGGCCCCGCATTCGCGCGCGACAGCGCTCAGCGAACGGCGCCCAGCGCCATTGCCGATTGGCCTATGTACAATCGAAGCTATGATGGCACGCGCTTCTCGCCTCTGTCGCAAATCACCGCCGGGAACGTGTCATCGCTCGTGCCTGCGTGCACCTATCCGCTCGGCGTCACCGCGAACATGCAGTCGGGGCTCATCGCCGTGGGCGGCACCCTCTACTTCACGACGGCGACCGACACGTACGCCATGGATGCAGCGACGTGCGCCCTCCGCTGGCAGCACCACTACGACTACAACCCAAAGCCGCCGTTCGACCCGAACAAGGTGAATCGCGGCGTCGACGTATCTCGCGGGACCCGATCGCGCGCGGCTCTTTCGCGGAGTGAACAATGGGCGCGTGATGGCGCTCGATCCGGCAACGGGCGAGGAGCTGTGGTCCGCGGTGGCAGGCGACCCCTCGAAGGGCGAGACGTTTCCAGCGGCGCCGATCGCCTGGAATGGCAAGGTGTTCATGGGCAACGCGGGCGGTGACAACTTCGCCGTGAAGGGACGCTTGATGGCGTTCGATGCGAGACCGGCGGGCGCGTCTGGAGCTTCTGATTCATCCCGGAAAATGGCAGCGCCGCGCAATACTGGCCCAGGGAACGAGCGCTTTCCGAAGGTGGGCGGCGCATCATGGACGTCGTATGCGCTCGACACGGCAAGAGGCGTCGTCTACACGCCCACCGGAAACGCGGCTCCCGATTTCATTGCGGGGGTGCGCGCCGGGGCGCGATCTCTACACGTACTCAGTGGTCGCGCTCGACGCGCAGCGACGGCACACTCGAAGCTACTATCAGCTGCTCGAGCACGACTATCACGACTGGGATATCGCGGCCGCGCCTTCGCTGATCACGACTGCGGCGGGCCAGCACCTCGTCGTCGCGGCGGGGAAGGATGGACACGTTTACGGCACCGATCGCGCGACGGGTCATCGCGTCTACGCGACCGCGTCTCGACCATCGAGAACGCAGATGCGCCGCTCACCGGGAAGGGCGCACGCTTCTGCCCCGGCGTGAACGGCGGTGTCGAGTGGAATGGGCCGTCGTACTCGCCGCGCACGAATCTGCTCTACGTCGGCTCGATCGACTGGTGCACGACGCTCGCGACGCACTCGCCCGATCAACCGGGAAAGCTCAAGGGAAAAGAGGCGCTTCCCTGGACGGGCTCGAACAAGCTCACCGCGCCCTTCGGCGCGAACGACTCGACGCGGCGTGGCTGGCTCACGGCAATCGACGCCGACAACGGCACCATCAAGTGGCGCTACGCATCACCGACACCGATCATCGCCGGCGTCACCGCCACGGCGGGTGACGTCGTATTCACCGCCGATCTCACGGAAACATCCTCGCTTTCGACGCGAAGGATGGCCGCGAGCTCTGGAGCTATATGGCGGGCGCGCCGATCGGCGGCGGTGTCATCACATACCAGGTTGGTGGAATGGAGTATCCTGGCGGTGGCGATCGGCATCAACTCGCCCCGTCGGGTGGAAGCTGCAGAGTCCGCCGGCCAAGGTGATGGTGTTCAAGCTTCGCTAGCCATCATCCGGATACTCGCGAGCCGATCACTCCGCGCGCGAGCATGAATCCGCAGAACGTCGCAACAGCGCGAGCACCACGCTTCCGAGCGAGTAGATCGCGGCCTCGGCCATACGCGCCGCTCTCGAGCAGCAGCGCCGTCTCGTAGCTGTAGGAGGAGAATGTCGTATAGCCGCCGCAGAATCCCGTCGTGAGCATCAGACGCAGCTCGAGCGACATCGACGGCGTCGCGATCGCGTAGCGGATGAAGAAGCCGAGCAGCAGGCTGCCGGTGACGTTGATGAGCAGCGTGCCCCACGGAAAGGCCGCCCCGAAACGATGCTCCACCGCAACCGTGAGATAGAAGCGCGAGAGCCCGCCCGCAGCCGCGCCCACCGCGATCGCCCAGAAGAGCTTCACGCGGGCTGCGAGCTCACGCGCGTGTGTGCGCGTTGTGCCGCATGACGTGCGTGGCGATCACAATGTCCTGCACCGCGACGCCGGTGAGATCCGCGATCGAGATCTGCGTCGTCGCTCGTGCGCCCGAGCTCCGGATTCGGCGAGCACCGCGCCGAGCTCGCGCACGCGGTGCATCGCGATCTCGCCCGCCGCGAGCGCCGGCGCGAGATCGCCGTGGTCCGCGCACTGCGCGATGCTGTCCGCCACCACCACCTCCGCGCGCGCGAACAGCGCGGGCTCGAGCTCCTGCTTCCCGGCGCGTCCGCCCCCACCGCCGTGATGTGCGTTCCGGGCTGCACGGCGCCCGCGCGAAAGTGCGCACGCGCGCGACGCCGTGGTCGTCACGATGATCTCCGAGCTCTCGGCCACTTCCTCCGCGCGTCTTGCAGATGCGTCACGCGAAAGCCCGCGATCTCGAGATAGGCCGCGCACGCGGCCACGCGCTCGCTCGAACGACCGTACAGCGCGATCTCGCGGCAGGTCCGTGACGTGCTTCAGCATGAGCGGCTGCAGTCGCGCCTGCACGCCCGTGCCGAGAATGCCAATGCGCGCGACGCTGCGCGGCGCGAGCGCGCGCGCCGCCACCGCGCCCGCGACCGCGGTACGCAGATCGGTGAGTCGCGAGCGGTCGAGCAGCACTGCGAGCAGAAAGCCCGTGTGGCTGCTGAACACCAGCATGCACCCGTCGCCCGTAGGCAGCCCACGCTCGGAGTTCTGCGGGAATCCCGCGGCGACCTTGATGACGAATACGTCGCCGCCTTTCACGTAGCCGTACTTCGAGATGCACGTCGCCCGTGGGCTCGGTGAATCCGAGATATCCCACGGGCGGGACGACGACACGGCCTGCAGTGTAGTCGATGAATCCCTGCGCGATCTCCTCGATGAGCTCGGGCACGTTCACCGCGCGCTCGCAGTCCTGTGCGCAGACGACGAGCGGCTGCGGCAGCGCAGCGGTCACGCGGGTACTCCGCTCGCGCGGACGGTCGCTAGACGCCCGCACCGACCAGCGGCGCGAGCCCGGTGCGCAGCCGCGCGAGGCCGCCCTGCAGATACTCGGGCTTCGCGCCGAGCCAGACGCGCATGTAGCTCTCGCATCCGAAGTGCAGCCCGGGTACGATCAGCGTCGACTGCTCCTTCAGAATCCGCTCGGCCATCGGAATGCTCGGCGCGTCCGAGTTGTACTTCATGAACACGATCGCGCCCGCCGTCGGCGGCGTGAAGTCGAAGAAATCTCCGATCTCGGCCGCCCAGGACTGCAGCGTGGGCAGATTCTCGCGCAGCACCGAGCGCGTGCGCGCGTAGAGCTTCTTGCGAACCTCCGGCGATACGGCGACACGCGCGATGTGATCGGAGATCTTGTTCGGGCAGATCGTGATGTAGTCGTGCTGGCTCCAGCACGACGCAATGATGTCCGCAGGCCCGACCATCCAGCCGATGCGCACGCCGGGAATCCCGTACGCCTTGGACAATCCGCTCGTCACGATGACGCGATCGCTCATCCCCCAGAAGCTCGGAGTGCGATCGCCATCGAGCTCGGCGCCCTGATACACCTCGTCGGCGATCAGATACGCGCCCACCTCGTCGATACGCTTGACGATGCGCTCCATCGCACTTGCGCGAGAGCACCGCACCCGTCGGATTGTTCGGGTTCGTGACGTAGACGAAGCGCGTCTTCGGCGTGACGGCTCGCTCGAACGCCTCCCAATCCACGTCCCACGACGCCATCCACGCGCTGGAGCTCGAAGCGCTCCACCGTGGCGCCGAGGCTGCGCGGCACGCCCCAGAACTGGAGATAGTTCGGAACCTGCAGCGCAACCACGTCGCCCGCGCGCAGCAGCGTGAGCGCGAGAATGTAGTTCGCCTCGGACGTCCCGTTGGTGACCTCGACGTGATTGATCGTCGCGCCGGGATACATCGCAGCGATGCGCTCGCGAAGCTCGATCGTGCCGTTGCGACTGGCTGTAGCCGAGGGGGAATCCATGAGGGCGTCGAGATCGAAGCCGAAGCTCACCATCTCTCTGAGGGTCACGGGGCGCACACCGGACTCGCTCAGATCGTAGTCGACGACGTTCTCGTACGTCGACTGCATGCGTTCCATCAGGAAGGTTTCAATCATGCTGCAATGTGGCGCAGGAGCGCGCCGCGATCAATACGCTGGGCTGATACGCTACGCCGCGCGCTATGCGTCGCACCGGAAACGGTCCCCATGCCCGACGGCTCTTGGTGGGACGGCGGAGAAGCGGAAGGTCGCGGTACGGGAGCGCCCCGAGATTGCGTCATGTGCTCGACAATCGGAATCCCGGCGCGGAGCAGCGTCGAGTGTACGGGGCGTGTGCCGGCCGAGGTGTCGTCGATGTTGTGCGAGTCGATGCCGACCAGCGCTGCGCCGGCATCGCGGAGATAGAGCGCGGACCAGACTCGGTGAGGAAGGGAAAGCCCTCGAAGTACTGATCCGCCGCGCCAGTGACGTATCCCAGTCTCGTGTTCGCACGATGCACCGCGCGGCCGCGCACCTCGAGCGCGCCGAAGTCCGCATCGTCCACGGCGCGAGCGTCGCGCCCACCTACGCGCACGACGCATCGACCGGGGAGGTCCGCGATCGAGTCGAGCAACGAGTCCGCTCAGATCGGTGCCGTCCGCGTAGCGGTGGAAAGGCGTGTCGAGATACGTGCCGGTATTCGACACCATCTCGATGCGCCCGATCTGGAATTCCGTACCCGGCGCGCTAGATCTCGCGCGACTGCTCGCGTGACAGGTGGTCGCAGATGAGCGGCGCCGGCAGTCCCTTGTACGTGATCATTCCGCTCTCGATCGTGTGACTCAGATCGAATGAAGCGTGCAGCATCGGTCGTGGGCACGGCGCCTTGCTCCGGTGGCGAGTGGTTCCGCAACGAGCAGAAGCTGCGTCCAGGCCGCGTCCGCGGCAACCGCTCGAGTTGCATGCGAACCACTGTGCAGGAGCATCGTACACGCAGCATCTTTGTGTCCGTCTGCTTACCCGAGTGATCGATGGCCGGCGAGACCTATCGGCGTCCAAGGGAAGACGTTCACCCCCCGCGCGACTTTCCTGGCTATCGCAGCACTGCGCTGCGGCATCCGCAGCGAGCCGCTCGTGCTCATCCCGCAGACGCTGTCGGAGCTCACGGGACCCGTGTATGGGCATCAGTCCGTCACCGATGCCGATCGCGATCTCACCAATCGCGCGCGCGGCGAGCCGATCGGCGAGCGCATCATCGTCGAGGGGCGCGTGATCGACGAGGATGGGCGTCCCGTGCGCGATTCGCTCGTGGAGCTCTGGCAGGCGAATGCCGCCGGTCGCTATGCGCACCGCGTCGATCAGCACGATGCGCCGCTCGATCCGAACTTCACGGGGGCCGGGCGCGCAATCACCGATGCCGACGGCCGCTATCGCTTTCTCACGATCAAGCCCGGGCGCATATCCCTGGCTCAATCACTCGAACGCGTGGCGCCCCGCGCACATCCACTTCTCGCTCTGGGGACCGAGCTTCCTCACGCGACTCGTCACGCAGATGTACTTTCCGGGTGATCCGCTGCTCGCGCTCGATCCGATCTACAACAGCGTTCCCGATCCGCACGGGCGCGAGCGACTCGTCTCTTCCTTCGATCTCTCACTCACGCAGCCCGAGTACGCCCTCGGCTATCGCTTCGACATCGTGCTGCGCGGCCGTCACGCAACTCCATTCGAGCAGCGTCGTGGCTGAGCTCACGCCCTTTCAGACCGTGGGTCCCTTCTTCGCCATCTGCCTCGAGCGAGCCGGGCGACGCGCGCATCGGTGCGGAGCGGAGCGATCGGGCGCCACATCACAATCGAAGGCACGGTTCGCGACGGCGCAGGCGCCGTCGTCCCCGACTCGCTCATCGAAATCTGGCAGGCGAATGCGGCGGGGCGATACGCGCATCCCGACGATACGCAAACGAAGCCGCTCGACCCGCACTTCTCCGGATACGGTCGCGCGCACACGAACGAGTCTGGGCGCTTCGTGATCGCGACGGTGATGCCGGGCCGCGTGCCCGGCCCTGACGCTACGATGCAGGCGCCGCATCTCGTGCTCGGTATCCTTGCACGCGGAATTCTCACGCGACTGATCACGCGCCTGTACTTCGACGATGAGCCCTCTACGAACGACGATCCGATTCTCGCGCTCGTGCCCGCGCACCGGCGCGCGACGCTCATCGCAACGCGCGTGGGCGGCGATCGGTATCACTTCGACGTCACGCTGCAGGGCGCGCAACGAGACGGTGTTCTTCGATGTCTGAGCGCATCCTGTGATCTACGACGCGCTCTTCGGCGATGCCGACGTAAACGCGGCTGCTCTCCGACGCGAGCCTCGTCGGCGCGATGCTGCGCGTGGAGGTCGCGCTCGCAAGAGCCGAGGCTGCGCTCGGCGTGATCCCGGCGCGCGCGGTCGATGCGATCGAGCAGAGCGCCGATCCCGCGCGTTACGATTTTGCGGCGCTTGCGACCGATGCTGCGCAGGCGGGAAATCTCGCGATCCCGCTCGTGCGCCATCTCACGGAGCGCGTCGCTCGCATCGATGCGGACTCCGCGCGCTACGTGCACTGGGGCGCCACGAGCCAGGACATCATCGACACTGGGATGGTGCTCGTGCTCCGCGACGCGACGCGAAACGTGCTCGCGTCACTCGAGCGCGCCGCCGACGCGGCTGCCGCACTCGCCGAGCGCTACGCCGCGACCGTCATGGCCGGACGCACGTGGCTGCAGCACGCGACGCCGGTCACGTTCGGGCTCAAGGCCGCCGGATGGATGTCGTCGCTCGACCGCGCGCGCGTGGAGCTCGAACGTGCGCGCGCGCTCGCGAGCGTGTTGCAGCTCGGCGGCGCCTCGGGCACGCTCGCCGCGTTCGGCGACCACGGGCTCGAGATCGCGCGCGGAATGGCGCGCCGAGCTCTCGCTCGAAGTGCCCGCGCAGCCGTGGCACGCGAGCCGCGAGCGCGTTGCGACGCTCGCGTGTGCGCTCGGCGTCGCGACCGGCGCGCTTGGCAAGATCGCGCGCGACGTGTCGCTCCTCGCGCAGACCGAGGTGGCCGAGGCGTTCGAGCCTGGCGCGGACGGCCGCGGCGGATCGTCGACGATGCCGCAGAAGCGAAATCCCGTGAGCTCGGCCGTGATCCTCGCGGCGTCGGTGCGCGTGCCGCATCTCGTTGCGACGGTGCTCGCCGCGATGCCGCAGGAGCACGAGCGCGCGCTCGGCGGTTGGCAGGCGGAGTGGGAGACGATGCCCGCGCTCGTGCGGCTCGCGGCGGGTGCGGCGCGGCACTCGGCGGAGATGCTCGCGGGGCTCGAGGTGGACGCGGAACGCATGCGCGCCAATATCGAGATCACGCAGGGCGTAACACTCGCGGAGTCCGTATCCATGGCGCTGGCCGAGCACATGGGCAAGCTCGACGCGCATCGAACCATTGGTGTGGCGGGAAAGCGCGCGACCGCAGAGCGGCGCCCGCTCGCCGCGGTGCTCGCGGAGATGCCGGAGGTAACGAAGCATCTGAGCCGCGCCGAGATCGAGCGGAGACTCGAGCCCGCGAATTACACGGGTGCCGCTGCGCAGCTCGTGCGCGACGCCCTCGCGCAGCGACAAAAATCCGGAACGAAGGAACTGTCACCACGTGAACGATCGAATGACTGACAAGCACACTGGCCCCGATGATCTTGCGTGCCGGCATGGCCGTGCGGCGCTCCGTGCTCGGCGATGCGCACGTGGATCGCGCGGTTGCATCCACCACGCCGCTCACGGAGGAGTTTCAGAGTCTGATCACGCGATACGCGTGGGGCGAGATCTGGTCGCGCCCGGCACTCGATGTGCGCACGCGGCGGATTCTCGTGATAGGCACGCTCGTCGCGCTCGGCCACTGGGAGGAGGTCGCGATGCACGTGCGCGCCGCGCTCTCGTCCGGCGACCTGTCGGCGGATGAGATCAAGGAGATCATGCTACAGCAGGCGATCTACTGTGGCGTGCCCGCGGCCAATACGGCATTTCGCATCGTGAGCGAGCTGGTTGCCGCGCAGGCGGTGCCTGGAGCGGGGGAGTAGCGCGTGCGCGAGAAAACGCAGGTTGGAATCATTGGAGCGGGGCCGGCGGGGCTCATGCTCTCGCATCTGCTCGCGCGCGCG
This sequence comes from uncultured Gemmatimonadaceae bacterium, assembly GCA_963792685.1. Lineage (GTDB taxonomy): Bacteria > Gemmatimonadota > Gemmatimonadetes > Gemmatimonadales > Gemmatimonadaceae > FEN-1250. The sequence goes on from CAWBWW010000001.1 coordinate 2,222,484, forward strand.
GGAATCGACTCCGTGATCGTGGAGCGCCGAAGCCGCGAGTACATTGAGAAGCGCATCCGCGCTGGTGTGCTGGAGCAGGGAACGGTGAATCTCATGCGCGATACCGGGCTCGGTGCACGCATGGACCGCGAGGGACTCGTGCATCGCGGCATCTCCCTTCGCTTCGAAGGCGAGGATCACCGCATCGCGTTCGATGAGCTCACCGGCGGGAGCACGATCACCGTGTACGGGCAGCAGGAGGTCGTGAAGGATCTGATCGCTGCACGAATGGCGGCGGGCGCGCGGCTGCACTTCGAGGTCGACGACGTGTCCGTGCACGACATCGATTCCGAGAAGCCGCGGCTGCGCTTTACGCGGGCCGGTGAGCAGGTGGAGCTCGAGTGCGACTTCATCGCGGGCTGTGACGGCTTCCACGGCGTGTCGCGCGAGGCGATCCCGAGCGGCGTGCTCACGCGCTACGAGCGCGAGTATCCGTTCGGCTGGGTCGGCATTCTCGCATCCGTCGCGCCGTCTGCCGAAGAGCTCATCTACGCGTCGCACGAGCGCGGATTCGGCTTGCTCAGCATGCGGTCGCCGACGCTCACGCGGCTCTACGTGCAGTGCGATCGCACGGACACGGTGGAGGATTGGCCGGACGATCGCATCTGGGAGGAGCTGCATCTCCGTCTCGCGACCGACGACGGCTTCACGCTCACCGAAGGGCCGGTCGTCGAAAAGGCCATCGCGTGGATGCACAGCGTGGTCACGGAGCCCATGCAGTACGGCCGTCTCTTTCTCGCGGGCGATGCCGCGCACATCGTGCCTGCGACCGGCGCGAAGGGTCTCAACCTCGCAGTGGCGGATGTGCGCGTGCTCGCCGCTGCATTCGACGCGTGGTATCGCACTGGCGCCACCGGGGCGCTCGCCTCGTACTCGGCGACGTGTCTGCGCCGCATTTGGCGCGCGCAGCACTTCTCGTACTGGATGACCACGATGCTTCATCGCTTTCCGGGTGACAATGCGTTTCAGCGAAAGCTGCAGCTCGCGCAGCTGCGCTGGGTGTCCACGTCGCGCGAGGCGGCGGCGAGCCTCGCGGAGAACTACACTGGGATCGTGCCCGTATGAGCGAGCCCGCGCGCGCGAAAACTTTTCTCGAGCAGCTGGCCGACGGCACTGCGCCGGCACCGGCGCTCGCCGTCACGCTCGGATTTCGGCCCGTGTCGATCGAGAAGGGGCGCGTGTCGTTCGCGATGGAAGTGGATCCCACTCGACACGGGAACGTGATGGGCACGCTGCACGGCGGCGTGCTCGCCACGCTCGCAGACTCCGCAATGGGGTTCGCGTTCGCGTCCACGCTCGAAGCGGACGAATCATTTGCGACGCTCGAGATGAAGATATGCTTTCTGCGCCCCGTGTGGCGGGCGACGCTCACCGCATCCGCCGTCATCGTGCAGCGCGGAAAAACCACGGGGCTCGTCGAATGCCGCGTGACGGACGAGCGCGATCGGCTCATCGCGCACGCGACGAGTACGTGCCTCGTGCTACGCGGCGCGCAGGCGGAAGGCCGGGCGTTGGGAGATGGAGCGCGATCGTAGCGTGATCGCGGGACTCTGCGATCGCTGCGTGCACGTACACATCGTGGAGAACCGGCGCGGCTCGCGCTTCTACCGATGTCGGCTGGCAGACGTCGATCCCTCATTCTCGCGGTATCCGCCCTTGCCGGTAATTCTGTGCAAAGGATTTCACCCGCGAGACGTGGCAGAGCCCTCTGAGGGCACCTAAGCCGTTTCAGTACAAATCGATACGTCCGTTCGAACGCGTGTTGTGCTAGTCTGTACAAGCGCGCGTCACTCCCACGAGTGAGGCGGCAAGCCCCATCTAGAAGCGACACTCGGGTGTGCGAGGGCGTCCGCCCCCCCCCCAATGCCGTGTGTGACATCCACTGGCATTTGGGAGCATCCATGTCCGCAAATCTGAAATTGGCGCAAGCACCGCCACGGGCTCCGACCACAAACCGTCTGCTCGCGCTGCTCTCGCCCGACGACCTCATGATGCTGACGCCCGAACTCGAGCACGTGCGTCTCTCCCTGCACGAGGTACTGTTCGAGCCCGGCGACACCATCGAGTACGTGTACTTCCCGACAGCCGGCTGCGTCTCAATGGTCTATGCAGCCCGCGATGGCACCGTCGAAGTGGGCACCATCGGTTTCGACGGAGTGGTAGGTGCCCCAGTGCTCCTATACGGAGACTCGTCAGCGACGCGCGCGCTCATCCAGATCGAAGGGGAGGGATATCGGGTCAAGGTTGCCGCGATCAAACGCATCGTCGCTTCAAGTGAGTCGGTGAATCGCATCCTGCTGCGGTTCGTCCTCGCGTTCTTCAACCAGGTCTCGCAGTCCGTCGCCTGCAACCGGCTTCATTCACTCGAGGAGCGGTGTGCGCGCTGGTTGCTCATCACGCACGATCGTGTTGACGGAGACACCTTCAAGCTCACGCAGGAGTTTCTCTCCTTCATGCTTGGCGTTCACCGTCCCGCCGTGACGCTTGCCGCAGGCGTGCTGCAGAAGGCGGGCTACATCCACTACTCGCGCGGCACCATCACGATCACGGATCGCGCCGGCCTCGAGAATGTCGCCTGCAGCTGCTACCAGGCGACGCGGGATGACTACGCCGAACTGTTGAGCTGAGTGAGCCGGCGAGCACGCGCGCGTTATCTTTCGCGCGTGACTCGCCGATCCCGTCTTTCCCGCATTGCTGCGCTCGCATTTGCCGGAGCGTTGATCGCGCTCGCCGGCTGCGGCGTCAGCGCTGAGGGCGGTGGCACCTATCGCGGATCGCCGCTCCCGCACGCGATTACCCGCCCGAGCTTCACTCTCACAGATACGCGCGGTCAGCCCTACGACTTCCGCGCGAAGACGAACAGCACGGTGACGCTGCTCTTCTTCGGCTATCTCAACTGTCCGGACGTGTGTCCTGTGCACATGACCAACATCGCGGCCGTGTTGCACCAGCTCCCCTTCGATGTCACGCGCAACGTGCGCGTCGTGTTCATCACGACTGATCCCGCGCGCGACACGCCCGAGAAGCTCTCCGCATGGCTCGCCAACTTCGACTCGTCGTTCGTTGGGCTGCGCGGCACGCCAGAGCAGGTGAAGGCGATCGAGAAATCCGTGAACGTGGCGCCCGCCGTCGCGGGCAAGCCGGATTCATCGGGGAGCTACGAAGTGGGACACGCGGCACAGGTGATCGCCTTCACCCCGGACGACAGCGCCCATCTGGTTTATCCCTTCGGCACGAGACAGGCGGACTGGATGCACGATCTTCCGCTTCTCGTGCAGGTGAAATGAGCTCGTGAACGTGCAGTGGTGGTGCTCGGCCCGCGGCATTCCATGGAAGTGGCGCTGGACGCCGTATCCTGGTGTCTGGATCGCGGCCGTCGCGCTCGCAATGGCGTACCGGCGCTGGTCTTCGCCACTCACCGATTCGTCGACGCGCGCACGGTGAGTGAGGCGCGCCGCATTGGCGGCTGGATCGCGGTCGCGCTCGTGTGGATCACACTGGACTGGCCCGGCGGGCCGCTCGGCACCGGCTATCTCGGCGAGCGTGCACGCTGCGCAATTCCTCGTGCTCGCAATGATCGCTCCGCCGCTGCTGCTGCGCGGGCTCGATCCCGATCGATGTGCGCGCGCTGGTGGATCGCGACGGTCTCGTTGCCAAAGTCATCCGCGTCGCGACGAAGCCGCTCTTCGCGATGATCACGTTCACGATCGTGATGCTCGCAACGCATTCGCCCGGAGCCGTGGATGTGCTCATGCGCACGCAGCTCGGCGCGTTCGTGCTGGACTTCGCATGGTTCCTGTCGGGACTCGCGTTCTGGTGGCCGGTCTGCGTGGACGCACCAGTGCGCGAGCACTTCGGCGCGCCCATGCGCATGCTCTACCTCTTCGCGGGAACGCAGGCGCATCTCTACCTCGCAATGTGGCTGCTGCTCGCCGAGTTCCCGGTGTACGGCATCTACGAGCTCGCGCCGCGCGTCACGGCGTTGTCCGCGCATCGAGGATCAGCAGGTGGCGGGCGGTCTGCTGCTCACGCTGGGCGGAACGTATGTGTTGGCGGTGATCTCGGTGGTGTTCTTCCGCTGGTTCGCGGAGCCGCAGCCGGAAAGCTGAACGTTACGTAACGCGGGAAGTCGGCCACTCGTCGATAGATAGCGCATCCGGACGACCGGAGCGCCTCGACCACGGGCCCCCATGTCCGACCACGCTCCCTCAGTAGAACAGACGTCGCGCTCAGTAGCGATCCTGGGCGCGGACGCGCTGCTCGTCGCGCTTCCATCCACGCCGACGCAGCTCGCCAACGCATGCTTTGCGGGCGGCTTCGACGAAGTGTTTCCGGCAACCTGGGGCGACGAGCTGATCGCTGCGGGCTGCCTCGAGCAGCTCGAGAGCCGCACGGGTCCCGCGATCTTCTGCGCATGTCCGCTCGTAGCCGAGCAGCTGCGCGGTGCAGCGGAGCTCCGCCGCTTCATCGTACCGCTCATCTCGCCGCCCGTGGCGGCCGCGCGCTATCTGCGCACGTTGTATCCGGGCGACGCGCTGCGCATCACGTATGTGGGCGACTGCCCGGGCGCGGATGATGACGCCGATCGACGTACGGCTCTCGCCCGGCGAGCTGCTGAGCACCTTCGCCGCGCGCGGGATCCTCCCGAGCGCGCAGCGCCCGGATCTCGGCGACCACGTCGCGCACGACCGCCGTCGCTTCTATTCACTGCCGGGCGGTGTGCCTTCGCCGCAGTGGCTCGGTGCACAGTGGCCGAAACGCACACTGGTAGACGTGCATGCGGGTGACGCGCTCGCCGGGCTCGCGAACCAGACGCTGTCGCGCGGCCACACGCTCATCGACTTCGCGCCGCACCTGGGCTGCGCCTGCGCAGGCGCGGTGGGCGGAACCGATGCGCAGGACGCGCGCAAGGCGGTGATCGCCCTCGAGCCACCGCGTGCCCAGGCGGAGGTAGTCAGCGCGTCCGCGCATGTCGAGGTGTCGCTCGCGCCGACCGCCGAGCATCACGTTGCGGACGTGACGTGGGGAGATTTTCTCGCGGCGCTGCCGGCTGCATTGGCGATGCATCCGGAGGATGGCAGCGCCCCTGTGCCGCCGAGGCAAACATCGCGTACGGCTCCGCGTCGTGTTGTGCAGAAGAAGGCGGCGCTGCCGCGCGCGTACATGGCCGCGCGCGCAGGCGTGCGTCGCGAGCGTGTAGCGAAGCAGCCTACGGATGCGCACCAGGAGACCACTCTCGCGCGTGCCCGGCGAGAGCAGCTTCGTGGCGCGATGCTCTCGCAGCCGAGTGTGGCGCGAGCGGATGCATCGATCGCTCGGCGCGAGGATGTTTCGCTCACGCGTCCGAATCCGTGGATTGCTCGACGCGCATCGCAGGAAGGGATGACCGGACCACGCGTCAGTTCGACTGCGCGCGCTGGGCTGTCGGTCGCGGATCGCTGGCTCCTCTCGGGGCTCATGCTCGGGAGCAGCGTGCTCGTCGCGGTGCTCACGAGCGCGCTCACAGTGCACGGCATCGAGGGCTCGGGCGCCCCGGTGGTCGCGAGCACGCACGCGCCCGCTTCGGCTCCGATCGTTGCGGCGGCGACGCCAGCACGCGACACTGCCGCACCGATCGGAGCGACGCACGCACCGGACTCCGCGATCGCGGTCGCCGCGACACACGCGGACAGCGCGCCGCATCACCAGGAGTCGGGCGGCACCGTCGCGCCACCGCCGTCAGCGCGGCTCTCGCCGATGCCTGCGGAGAACACGCCAGCGCCGAAGAAGATCGCCGAGCGCGTCGAGCGGAAGCAGCTCGCGATCGTGGAGCGTGCGCCCGTGCGCACGCGTGTCGCGTCGTCACGCGCGAGGTCGCTCGCGACCAGTGAGAGCACGAGCGCATCAGCGCCGCCTGCCACCTCGGCACCGATCACCTCGATGCCACCGAGCATCCCGGGGACCACCTCGTTTGAGCAGCCCGCGCCTGTGCGTGCTGCAGCGCAGCCGCCAGCGGCCGTAGCCGCCGCACCTGTGCCGGGGCCGGCACCGGCGCCGGTTCCCGCATCCACGGCGGCCAGTGGGGGAAGTGCGACGGCCAATGCCGCGTCTGCGAATGCCAACGCGCAGGTGCTCGAGGAGCTGCGCGCGATTCACGCCGAAATCAATGCGCGCAAGCGACACGTGGATTCGCTCACGGCGGCGCTCGACTCGCTCAAGCGTGTGCCCGACGCCCCAGTAGCAACGGGGCACACGCTGGCACGATCGTTCCACTCCCATCGGGGTACCTCTATATTCAGCGGTACCACTCATTTTCCAGCGGGAGTCGACATGCAGGGATTTCGTGCGGCAGTGATGTGCGCGACACTTTTCGCGGCAACGACGGCCGGAGCGCAGGGCTCGGGCGGCGTCACGCCGAAGAAGCACGCGAATGCCGTCAAGAGGGTCGCACCAGCGGCCGCAGCCACTCCCGCAACGCACCGTCGCTCCTGCCGCCGCTGCGGACTCGAGCGTCAAGGTGAACGAGTTTCTCTCGTACGATCCCGCTGCGAAGACGGTCGCGCTCAAGCTCTTTGCCGCGCATGGATCCGTGAATGGCGGAATGAACTTCAACGGCGCATCGAATGGCGGAAACACGATCACCATTCCCGTGGGCTGGACGGTCTCGTGGCAGTTCAAGAACGAAGATGCGATCCCGCACTCCGCCATCGTGCTCGTCAACAAGATGCCGTTGCCCGCGCAGCCGCAGGATCCCGCCATTCCGCGCGCGTACACGAACGACGTGACCGGCGGCCTCCCAACGAACGGCACCGATCAGACGACGTTCAAGACCTCCACTGCGGGGCAGTACGTCATCGCGTGCGGCGTTCCGGGGCACGCGCCGAGCGGGATGTGGATCGCTTCAACGTCTCGGCGGACGCGAAGGTGCCGTCGTATACCACCGGCAAGTGATGCTCGGCGGCCGCGCGCTGTGAGCGCGCTCCAGGCTCACTAGCGTGCGGCTGCGCACGAAGATCGAGATCGTCACCGCGTGCGCGGCGGTGCCGTGCGCGCTCGAGCTCCTCCCCGCCGATCGTGCCTTCGCATGGCTCGCGCGTGTTCCCTCGGGTGGCGAGCGGGTGAGTCCCACGCTGCTCGCCTTTCACGTCGATAGAATCCTGCATCGCGGCAAGGGCGTCTGGCGCCACAGCTGCCTGCGGCGCGCCACGGTGCTGGCACTGCTGCTGCGCCGTGCGGGACACGATGCGCGCGTCGTGTTCGGCGTTCGTCGCGAGAGCGACGGCGTGCTCGAGGCCCATGCGTGGATCGCGTGTGACGGCGAGGAGCCCTTTCTCGAGCCCGCTGAGTCCATCGCGACCTTTCAGCCGCTGAGCCCAGCGTAGCCGCTGCCTTCGCAGCGGGGCTCGCGCTAATCTTTCAGGACACGACTTTCCCTCACCGGTGCGAGCATGGATCGCTTACAGCAACTCCACGACGCGGGCCAGTCTATCTGGCTCGATTTCATCGACCGATCGCTGCTGCGCAGCGGCGACCTCGCGCGCCGCATCGAGCGCGACTCGCTCACGGGCATGACCTCGAATCCGACGATCTTCGAGAAGGCGCTCGTCGGAGGGAACTGCGTACGACGCGCAGCTCGCCGGCGCATCGCCGGATCTCAGCACGTGGAGCTCTTCGAGCTGCTCGAGACGACGACGTGCGCTCGGCCTGCGACATCTTCCGCCCGGTGCACGAATCGACCAAGGGCGTGGATGGCTACGTGTCGATCGAGGTGTCGCCCGGGCGCCGCGCACAACATGGAGGACACGGTCGCCGAGGCGCACCGGCTGTGGGCGGAGGTCGACCGGCCGAACGTGATGATCAAGGTGCCGGGAACGGTCGAGGGCGCGCGCGGCAGCGCGGCGACTGCTCGCGGATGGCATCAACGTCAACATCACCCTGCTCTTCGCGGTCGAAGCTCACGGCGCGGTGATCGAGTCCTATCTCGCGGCGCTGGAAGAGCGCGCGGCGCGCAGCCTTCCGCTCAGCTCCATCGCCTCGGTGGCGTCGTTCTTCGTGAGCCGCGTGGACACGGAGACCGAGAAGCGTCTCGATGCGATCGTCGAAGGCGAATCCGGAGCGCGCGGAAGAGGCGAAGGCGTTCCGCGGCCGCATGGCGGTAGCAAACGCGAAGCTGGCGTATCAGCTCTTCCGCGAGAAGTTCTCCGGCGCACGCTGGGAGGCGCTCGCCGCGCGCGGCGCACGCGTGCAGCGGCCGCTGTGGGCGAGCACGAGCGTGAAGAACCCCGCGTACCGCGACGTGATGTACGTAGAGGATCTGATCGGCCCCGACACGGTGAACACGATGCCTCCGGCGACGATCACCGCCTTCGCGGACCACGGAATTGCGAAGCGCACGATCGACACGAACATCGACGAGGAGCGCGCACTGATCGACAGACTGGAAAAGTTCGGCGTGTCGCTCAAAGCAGTTACCGACACGCTCTTGCTCGAGGGACTCAAGAGCTTCGAGAAGTCGTTCGACACCCTGACAGCGGGCCTGGAAGCGAAGCGTCGCACGCTGGGAGCGGCGGTTTCGGCGAGATAGGGTAGGGTGGAGAGGAACTACGACGGCTTCACACGAATGACACGAATCGAAATGCAATCGAACCCGACGCGGCGAGAGTACATTGCCCGTCGTGGGCGAACGGATTTGAGAGTGAGAGCTTGGTCCGCGTAAATCCGTTCAATCCTTTCCAATCCGTGTCCAAGAAAGGTTATAGCTAGCCGAGCGGCAGTTCGCCGGGCGAGTGCGCAACCGCCCAACACATACATCCACTTCTTTTTGACACGGATTCGAACGGATTGAAACGGATGAAGAAAACGGATACTTCGACTGCCGTAATCCGTTTGTGTCCGTTCAATCCGTTAAATCCGTTTTCAAATTGTTAGTGCCAGTCCGGGGCAGTTGCTGCTAGCTCGCGAGCTACGCGCCACCAAAAAAAGCATCGAACCCGACCACGCGATGACTTTCTCGCGCTCGTCGGGTTCGATTCGTTTCAATGCTCTTTTCATTCGTGTGAAGCCGATCCCGCGAATCCCTAATGACACCCCGACACGACACCAGTCGTGAGATCGAGGCTGCACGTCAGCGCTCCTACCACTAACACCGCCGTCGATGAGCCATCAAACGTCACCTTCGCCGCACGCGTGATCGTCTTGTCGAAATTGCCTGCCGTGAGGTGCAGCGTGAGGTTGCGCGAGATCGAGCCCGAGGTTGGATACGGGTTCGCGCTGCGTGGCATCGTGAAGGTGAGCGCCGCGACCGTGTCTTCGGCCGTGTAGGCGAAGATGCGCGTGACGTTGTTCACCGCGTAGGTGCTGCTGTCGTGCGCGACGCCAGCCCCCGACCACGTGTGCAGCACCGGCGAGGCGTGCGTCACGACCATCGAGCCCGTGTCCGCCTCGTTGATCGAGAACGTCTTCCCCGGCTTGAGCAGCGACTCGAACGTGCCCGTGCGCGTCCAGCGATGATTCACCGAGTCCACGGCCGTCGAGCTCCAGCCGAGCGCGTAGCTGCCGCCGCTCCAGAAGCGAACCTGACGGGTGATCGTGAGACCGCGGCTCGTGTAGGCGATGCAGCCGAACCATCCGCCGCGCATCGGGACCGTCGCACGTCACCGTGCGCGAGTCGGTGCCGAGCGTCGCGCCGCTGCGCCCTGCCAGGAAGGTCGAGGCACCCGCATTCATATTCTCCTCGAAACTCTCGTTCTCCTGGAACTGTCCGAGATCGCTCGCGAAGCTCTCGCCCGCGTCGGCTGGCCACCGTCTGATCGATCTCCGCGGTCGGGACCGCGCTTCCGGGATCGAGCGTGGAGTCCGAGCTGCATGCCGCAATGGCCAGAATCGCCGCTATCGCGGTGAGGGTTGCACGGGTGGTGATGCGACGGCGGTCCGGCATATCGTAATCCTCCACTAGATTTGTGAATGACTTCGCGCGCTCTGCCGATGAGACGCCGGCGCCGCCGTGCCGTTAAGGCGGCAATACTTTCCGCACGCATTGGCCGGGCGCATCTCTGCCGGCTCTCCCTTCTTCGGATCTGATCTTGGCCTCGTCGATACCTCGCACGAAGATCGTCTGCACGCTGGGCCCCGCGTCGCGCACCGAAAGCGTGATTCGCTCGCTCATGCAAGCGGGGCTCGACGTCGCGCGCATCAATTTTTCGCACGGCACGCACGAGGAGCACGCGGCGACCATCGCAATGGTCCGCAAAGTGCGCCGCGTCGCTCTCGCGCCCCGTCGCCATCCTCGGCGATCTCCAGGGGCCGCGCATCCGCGTGGGCGACCTCGCGGCGCCGATCGAGCTCGCCTCCGGCGACGACATCGTGCTCGTTCCCGAGGGCAGTGAGAAGCACGGCGAGGTCCCGGTCACGTACGAGGCGCTCCCGCACGACGTGCACGTCGGCGATCGCATCCTGATGGACGACGGGCTGATCGATCTCGTGGTGCTCGACGTCGATGCGCCGCGCGTGCGTGCCCGTGTCGTGCACGGCGGTCAGCTGCAGGAGCCACAAGGGAATGAACCTCCCCGGCGTCGCCGTGTCCGCGCCGTCGATCACCGAGAAGGATCGCGCCGACATCGCGTTCGCCGTGGAGCAGCAGCTCGACTATCTCGCGCTCAGCTTCGTGCGCCGCGCCGAGGACATCATCGAGCTGCGCGAGCTGATTCCCACCGGGATGCTCGTGGTGGCGAAGATCGAGAAGGACACCGCGCTCGCCGCGATCGGCAGCATCGTCGAGGCGTCGGATGCCGTGATGGTCGCGCGCGGCGACCTCGGCGTCGAGCTGCCGTTCGAGGAAGTGCCGATCGCGCAGAAACGCATCATCGCGGTGTGCAACGCCGTGGGCCGTCCCGTGATCACGGCGACGCAGATGCTCGAGTCGATGATCATGCATCCGCGACCGACGCGCGCCGAGGCGAGCGACGTGGCGAACGCGATTCTCGATGGCACTGACGCCGTGATGCTCTCGGCGGAGACCGCGGCGGGCGCCTATCCGCGGCTCGCGGTGAGCGCGATGACGCGCATCATCATCGAGATCGAGCGTCGTCCGCTGCCGCACGTACGGGATCGAGGAGCCGCTCGACGGGCACGGCCACGTGTCGACCGAAGATGCGATCGCCGCCGCGACCACTGCCGCTGCGAAATCGCTCGGCGCGCCGCTGGTCATCGTGTTCACGAAGAGCGGCTTCACGCGCGCGCGTCATCGCGTCGCACCGGCCGGCCGTGCCCGATGCTCGTGCTCACCGATTCAGCGAGCGCACGTATCGTCAGCTCGCGCTCGTGTGGGGCGTGATTCCGGAGCTCGTGCCGCACTGCGACACGTACGAGGAGATGTTCAAGCACGCGCGCGAGGTGATCGAGCGTCGCGCGCTCGCCAAGCGCGGCGACCGCGTCGTCGTGACCGCCGGCGTTCCGTTCGACGTGCCCGGCACCACCAATTTGCTCCGCGTCGAGGTGGTGTGAAGCTCACCTTCCTCGGCACGGGGACGAGCTTCGGCGTACCGCAGATCGGCTGCACCTGCGAGGTGTGCAGCTCTGTCGATCCGCGCGACAAGCGCACGCGCGAGCGGCGCGCTCGTCGAGACCGATGCCGGGAAGCGCATTCTGCATCGACACGCCGCCGGAGCTCCGGCTGCAGCTGATCGCGGCGCACGTCGACAGCGTGGATGCGATTCTGTTCACGCACGAGCACGCGGATCACATCCACGGCATCGACGACGTGCGCGCGCTCTCGCGTGCGCAACAAGTCCGCGCTCCGAATGTACGGGCCAGCGGAAACGGTGCGCACGCTCGAGCGAGCGCTTCGCCTACATCTTCGACGAGCGCATGCGCCCGCTTCCGGGCACCACGAAGCCGGAAGGTGAGCTCACGACGCTGGTGGCGGGTGTGCCGGCGGAGATCGCGGGCGAGACCGTGCTTCCGATTGCCGTTCCGCACGGACACACGACGGTGTTCGGCTATCGCATTGGTGCGCTCGGCTACGTAACCGACGCGAAGCTGCTCCCGTCCGAGGCGATCGATGCCGCTGCGCGGCGTGAAGGTGCTCGTGCTCAACGCGCTGTTCTGGCGCCAGCATCCCACACACATGAGCGTCCCTGAAGCGATAGAGACGGCGCGCGTGGTCGGTGCGGAGCGCACGTATCTCACGCATCTGACGCACGACAACTTCCACGCGAAGCTCGAGACGGCGCTTCCGCCGGGGCTCTTCCCGGCTTACGACAACCTGACAGTCGACGTCCCGTAAAAACGCGGCGCGACCCTTGCCGGTCGATGTGAGGAGCGCGACTTTCCTCCTTCTTCCGCTTTCCCCGCGCGGGTAGACGGAGACGACCACTTCGGAGGAGCATGCAGGCTCAGGGATCGACAGCGGCGCCCGTTTTTGGCGACGACATCGATGTGCAACAGGGGCAGGCTCACGGTGCGCAACGAAGATGCATTGCGCTCTGCGAAGATGGACGCGCTCGTACGTCAGGCAGTCTTCGGCGAAGGGCAGGCGAAGGATCACGCGCAGTGGATGATCTGGGAGACGGCGCAGGCGGTGGGCGTGCGTCCCGCATCGATCCATCATCTCTACCTGGCGCGCGGCCGCGGCGAAGTGAAGGGCTTCACCGTCCCCGCGATCAACGTGCGCGGCGTGGCCTACGACACCGCGCGCGCGATCTTCCGCACCGCGGTGCGCATGCACGCCGGCGCGTTCATCCTCGAGATCGCGCGCTCCGAGATCGCGTACACCGGGCAGCGCCCGGCCGAGTACGTCACCGTGATGCTCGCCGCCGCGCTGCGCGAGGGATTTCGCGGGCCCGTGTTCATCCAGGGCGATCACTTCCAGGTGAACGCGAAGAAGTTCGCCGCTCGATCCCACTGGTGAAGTCGCCGCGGTGAAGCAGCTCGCGCTCGAGGCGGTGTCCGCGGGCTTCTACAACATCGATGTCGACACGTCGACGCTCGTCGACATCTCGCTGCCCACGCTCGATGCGCAGCAGGAGCGCAACTACGAGACGGCAGCGGAGATCGCGGCGTACGTGCGCTCGATCGAGCCGGAGGGCGTGACGATCTCGATCGGCGGCGAGATCGGCGAGGTGGGCACGCAGAACAGCACCGTTCCCGAGCTGCGCGCATTCATGAACGGCTTCGTGCAGTCGCTCGAGCGGCGCGCGCCCGGTGCCGTTGGGCTCTCGAAGATCTCGGTGCAGACGGGAACGTCGCACGGCGGCGTCGTGCTCCCCGACGGCGGAATCGCCGACGTGAAGCTCGATCTCGACGCGCTCGAAGCGCTGTCGAAAGTCGCGCGCGAGCGAGTACGGAATGGCCGGCGCCGTGCAGCACGGTGCGTAGTACGCTCCCCGAGAGCGCGTTCGACAACTTCCCGCGCATCGAGACGGCGGAGATCCACCTCGCGACGAACTTCCAGAACATTCTCTACGAGCAGCTTCCCGAAGCGACTCCGCGCGAAGATCTACGCGTGGCTCGACGAGAACGCGAAGGACGAGCGGAAGAAGGGCGACTCGGACGAGCAGTTCTACTACAAGAGCCGCAAGAAGGCGCTCGGCCCGTTCAAGCGCGAGCTGTGGGAGCTGCCGGATGATGTGAAGGAGCGCATGGCGAAGGCGTACGATCGCACCTTCAGCTTTCTCTTCGAGCAGCTGCGCATTGGCGGCACGGCGGAGGCGGTGACGCGGTTCGTCTCGGCGCCGGTGCAGCGTCGGCACTCGGCCGGTGGAGTCGCGGTGGAAGCCGCGCCCGACGATCCGGACGCCGGCGAGTGAGCCATGTGGGCACCGCGCCGTCGCTCTGGCTCGGTGCCCTCGGCCGATTGGCTGGCCGGGCAGCCCACGAGCTCAAGAACCCGCTCAACGGCCTTGCACTGAATCTCGAGGTCGTGCGCTCGCGCAGCGCGCGTGCGGGCATCGAGGCGGCAGCGCTCGCGCCCGTACGCGCAGCGCTGCCGCGAGTGAGCTCGAGCGGGTGCATTCCGCTCGTCGACGCCTTGCTGGCGTTGGCGCGCCCCCTGCCCAACCCCGTAGATTTGCGTGCTGCAATGCCGCCGCTGCTCGTGCTGTATCGCGCGATCGCGGTGGCCGGGGGCGGATCGCTCGAACTGGGGTATGAGGCGGAACAAATGTTTGTGAGCTGCCGACGGCAGACACCGTGCGTGCCCTCGTCGCCGAGGCGCTCGACGTCACCATCGGAGCCAATCTCGAGGTCGAGGGCAAGGTCGAGCGGATCCGACGCGGATCGACGTCTCGCGGTTCGCCTCGTGGGTGGCGCTGGACGGCCGATTGCCACCAGAATGGAACGCGCTCGCGGCGGAGCACGACATTCGAGTTCAGCTCCGACGAAGACGAAACACTTCTCCTGTTCCCCGCGCTCGCGCGACGCTGGAGCCGATTCGAATACATGACCGCTAAGATCCTGATCGCCGACGACGAACGCGCGATCACCGAAGGGTTGAGCGCCATTCTTCGCGACGAAGGCTACGACACCGAGATCGCCAGCGACGGGCAGCGCGCGCTCGAGCGCCTGCATGGCCGAACCGTTCGGCGTCGTGCTCGCCGATCTCAAGATGCCCAAGGTCGACGGGATCGCGCTGCTCGCGCGAGATTCAGGCAGCGCGAGATGGCGACCGAGTGCATCGTCATCTCCGGGCAGGGCACCATCCGTTCCGCCGTCGACGCCGTCACGGACGGGGGCGCCTTCTACTTCATCGAGAAGCCGCTCAACGCCGAGAAGCTGAGTGAGCTGAAGGCGTTGATCAAGAAGGCGATGGACAGCTTCGAGCTGAAGCAGGCGAATCGCGCGCTCACGAGCTCGCTGCAGGCCCTCACGCACTATGGCGAGCTCACCGGTCAGTCCGAAGCGATGCGCTCCGTCTACGGCATTCTCGACGCCGTCGCGCCATCCACCGCGTCCGTGCTCATCCTCGGCGAGAGCGGCACCGGAAAGGAGCTCGTCGCGCGCGCGATTCACCCCAAGAGCGATCGCGCCAAGGGCCCGTTCCTCGCGCTCAACTGCGCCGCGCTCCCCAAGGACATTCTCGAGAACGAGCTGTTCGGTCACGAGAAGGGCGCGTTCACCGGCTCGACGAACGAGAAGCCGGGCGCCTTCGAGATGGCCGACGGCGGCACGCTCTTCCTCGACGAAGTCGGCGAGATGGCGACCGACATTCAGGTCAAGCTGCTGCGCGCGCTCGAGTCGCGATCCGTGCGGCGCCTCGGCGGCAAGAAGGAGATTCCGGTCGACATCCGCGTCGTCGCCGCGACGAACAAGAATCTTCAGCACGCGCTCGAAGACGGCGAGCTGCGCGAGGATCTCTACTACCGCCTCGCGGTCGTCGAGATCGAGCTGCCGCCGCTGCGCGAGCGCGTGGGCGACATCAAGCTGCTCGCGAGCGAGTTCCTCAGCGCGCTTCGCGCGCGAGAACAACAAGAAGATCGTCTCGTTCGATGACGACGCGATCGAGTGGATCCTGCGCCACAGCTGGCCGGGCAACGTCCGCGAGCTCAAGAACACGATCGAGAGCGCGGTGATCATGGCGAAGGGAACGACGATCGGCGTGCAGGATATCATCCCGCGCCGGCTCCGCGCGCAGCAGGACAACAGTCAGGCAACCGTGACGCTGACGGTCGGCGCGACCCTTGCCGATGCTAGAAGGCAGATGCTTCTGCGCACGTTCTCGTCCACCGGCGGCGATGTCGAGCGCACGGCGCGGATGCTCGGGGTGTCGGAGACGCGAGGTGCGAACTGAGCTCGGCTCGTTGCTTGGTTCGGCAGGGAAGTCGGAGTCGAACGGAGCGACGAAGCCGCGCAGCCAAGGCCGTCGCGGCGAAGGAGAAGGGAACGGATCGTATGAAAGGGAAGGCCAAGGGGCGTCGGTAACTACGAGGGAGTCGGTATGTCGCGACATGAAGAGGATGAGGACGAACGCTATTACGTGATCGAGGAGAAAGGCGGAGGAGCTTCGGCTCCTTTCTGCTCGGCGCTGTCGTTGGTGCGGGGATCGCGCTTCTGCTCGCCCCGCAGTCGGGTGAGGAAACGCGTCGCGACATCAAGCGGAGGGCGCGCCAAGTGGGCGATGCGGCGAAGCGACGCCGCGGGCGATCTGCAGGACAGTGTCGTCGATCGCTACTCGAAGGCGAGGGCGACGGTCGGCACGCGTATCGACTCGGCGCGCCAAGCCATCGACCTGAAGAAGCATCAGGCCACCGAGGCCATTCGCGCTGGGCGCGAGGCGGCGGCGCAGGCGCGCGAGGAGCTGGAGGCGCGGCTCGCCGCGACGAAGGCCGCGTATCAGGCGGGCGCCGACGTGGCGCGCACGCCGCCGAAGCGCGCGCAAGCCAATCCGCCGGCGCCGCAGGATGCGGAGTCCGGCGATACGAACGTTGGCTGAGCCGCACGCGGTTGACCTCTTAACCTGATGGCCGCAACGCTCGTTCCCTCACCGCCTCTGGTGGGCGGTGAAGGACTACGCGCGACGCATTTGGGATGTCGCCGGCGAGGACAATATCTCCTTCCTCGCCGGCGGCATTGCGTTCAACCTCCTGCTGGCCGCTGTTCCGTTCACGCTGCTCCTGCTCTCCGGACTCGGCTACGTGCTCAACGAGTCGCCAGAGCAGTCATCGAGCACCGTGTGGGGCTTCATCGACAACCTGATGCCGCCGCACGCGGCCACGAGTGATCAGCAGCTCCACGCGATGCTCGACGGAGTCATCAAGGCACGCGGCTCGGTCGGGTTGTTCGGCGCGGTCGCTTTCATTTGGTTTTCGACGCGGCTGTTCGGTACGCTGCGCTCCGTGCTCGGCGAAGTGTTCGACATCGAGCAGGGGCTCGACTTCATCAAGGGAAAGCTGTTCGACATCAAGATCACGGTTTTGTCGACGGTGCTCTTCGTCGCGTACGCGTTGCTCTCCGCCTACCTCAAGCTCGCGACCTCGAAGGCGTTCTCGGCGCTTTCCCAAGTCGGCTTCCAGCATTCGCTTCGCATCACGCTCGAGTACTGGCTCGGCAATGTGCTCGCGCTCGTGTTCATCACGATGATGTTCTTCGCGCTCTACAAGTTTTTGCCGAGCAGGAAGATTCGATGGCAGTCGGCGCTGGTGGGCGCGTTGTTCACGAGCGTGTTGTTCGAGCTGGCGAAGCAATTGTTCACGACGTACATCGGCCGCTTCAATCCGGGCAGCCTGTATGCTGGCACGCTCTACGGCATCGTGATCGTGGTGTTCTGGGTGTACTACGCCGCGCTGATCTTCATCCTCGGGGGCGAGGTGGGGCAGGTGTACGAATTGCGGCGCGTACGAAGGCTGCAGCGCGAGACCTTCGAAAGCTGAGGTTGGCTCGAAGGTTGCTTTCTCGCCCTTCGAACTCAATCGGAGATCCAATCGTGAAAAACGCCCTCGTAGTGCTCGTGATCGCGTCCGGGCTGCTCGCAGGCTGCAAGAAGACGGAGAACGGCGATCTCGTCGTGCAGACGCCCCGCATCACAACGCAGACCGACACCGTCAAGACGCCCACGGTCGAGACGAGCAAGGACACCGTCACGACCGTCGTTCCGAAGCTGGAAGTGAGGAAGGAGACGACGACGACCGTCGTTCCGAAGGTCAAGGTCAAGAATCCGTAACCGAAGCGGATTCTGACGCGCAGGCGGCGAGCGGCGTGATTGTCGCGCCCGTCGCCGCGGCGTATATTTCCAGCGTCCCAGGTCCCGAGGGAAGTTCGCCCTCTAACTCCGTCAGGACCGAAAGGTAGCAGCGGCATGAGGTGTCGATCGTCGCCTCGTCAGACCTGGGATATCGCGCGAAATGCTGAGCGCTGTGAAGCAGCGGCAGCCGCGCGCGAACACTGAGCAGTGAACCGGTCGAGGAGAGCCCGGCGGGCAGACCGCCGGGCTCTCCGCGCATTTCCCGCCGCCATGTACATCTCCGCTCGCGCGCAAATACCGTCCAAAACGCTTCGCCGACGTCGCGGTCCAGTCGCACGTCAGCAACACGCTCAAGGGTGCGATCGCCCGTGGGCGCGTCGCGCACGGCTATCTCATGTGCGGACCGCGCGGAGTGGGGAAGACGACGCTCGCGCGCGTGCTCGCGATGGCGCTCAACTGCGAGAACAAGGCGGCGGACGGCGAGCCGTGCGGCGTGTGCGCGAGCTGCCAGCGCATCTGGACCGGGAGCACGAGCCTCGACGTCGTCGAGATCGATGCGGCATCGAACCGCGGCGTCGACGATGCGCGCGATCTCCGCGAGCGCGCGATGTATGCGCCGTCGGGCGACGATCACTACAAGGTGTACATCGTCGACGAAGCGCACATGCTCACGCGCGAGGCGTGGAACGCGCTGCTCAAGGTGCTCGAGGAGCCGCCGCCGCGCGTCGTGTTCGTGTTCGCGACCACCGAGCCGCAGAAGATCGCGCAGGCTGCCGCGCCGGTGCTCAGCCGTCTACAGCGCTTCGACTTCAAGCGCATTGGTCCTGCCGACGTGCGCGCGCGTCTGGCGACGGTGCTCGCGACGGAGAACGTCGAGGCAACGCCGGACGCGCTCGCGATGCTCGCGCGCGCGGCGGACGGCTCGATGCGCGATGCGCTCAGCCTCACCGACCAGACGCTCTCGCTCGGCGAAGGCGTGCTCACGGCGGAGCGCGTGCGCGAGGCGCTCGGGCTGATCGCGGAGGATGAATATCTCGCGATCTTCGATCTCATCGCAGCTCGCGATGCGGGGGCGATCTTCCCGGCCGTCGCGCGGCTCGTCGACGCCGGCGCAGATCTCGGCGCGTTTCTGAGCGGGCTCGCCGACATCTTCCGCGCGGCGCTCGCGCTCGCGCTTGGGCGACAGAGCGCGGGCGCGGCGGAGCTTTCCGAGACGCACACGCGAGCAGCTCAGTGCGCGTGCGGGCCAGCTCGCGCCGGGTGATCTGCTCCGCATGCTGAACGCGATCACGGAGCTCGAGCCGCGCTTCCGGCGGAGTGGGCAGCAGCAGATGCTCGTCGAGACGATGCTCGTGCGCTTCGCGCTGATGGATCGCACGGTGTCGCTGGAGGAAGTGCTGCGCGGGATGGGCGGCGATGGTGGCGGCAGGCGAGGAGAGCGATGGGCGTGGCGTGTCGCGCCCAGCGCCGCGCGCACCGGTACCGGCTCCGGCCCCATCGCGCGCGCCGCGGGAAAGCGCGCCGGGCGCGACGAGCACTGCGACTGTGCCGGCAGCTCCAAGTGCACCCGCACCTGCGGCCTCTGCGCCCGCGTCCACCCGCCGCATCCGTCGCGGCCGCGGAGCCCGCGCCGCGCACGCCGATCTCCGTCGACGCGCTGCGCGAGCGCTGGCAGGGCATGCTCGCGCGGCTTCGCGCGGATGGGCGCATGACGCTCGCCGCGGCGCTCGAGCACGCGACGCCCGCGGAGGTGTCGCCCGCGGGCGAGATCACCTTCGAGCTCGCCGGCGACTCCGCGCATCTGGATGCGCCGATCATGAATGGCGCCAAGGAACTGCTGCAGGCGATCGGCGCCGAGCTCGAGGGCGCCACGCGCGTGCAGGTGCGGGTGCCGTTCAGCGCCGCCCGCGCGCGAGGGCGCCACGCGACGACTGTCGGCCGAGGCGGTGAAGGCGGAGCGGTTGTCATCGCTGCAGACGGCGCGATCCGGCGCTCGACGCCGCAGTGCGCGAGCTCGATCTCGAGCTCATGGATTGACGCCGCACGCGCGTTGCGGCGCGACTCTTACACACGGTAGCTTGCGGCTCCGTGGCCACTTTACATCGGGATGTCATGGCTGACTTCATGAAAATGATGCAGCAGGCGCAGCAGATGCAGGGCGCGCCTGCAGCAGATGCAGGAAGAGATGGAGAAGCTCACGCTCACAGCGACGAGCGGCGGCGGGATGGTCACTGCCACGGCCGACGGAAAGGGGCAGATCAAGCGCATCCAGATCGACCCGTCGGTGGTGAACGCAGCGGACGTGGAGATGCTCGAGGATCTCGTGCTCGTGGCGGTGACCGAGGTGCAGAAGAAGGCGGCGCGGCCGCCGCGCAGGACGAGATGCAGAAGCTCACCGGCGGCATCAATCTCCCGTTCAAGCTGCCTTTCTGATGTCCGCGATCGACGAGCTGGCGACCGAGCTGTCGCGGCTGCCGGGAATCGGGCGCAAGACCGCGCTTCGGCTCACGTACCATCTGCTCACGCCAGCCGCCCGAGCAGAGCCGCCGGCTGGCGGACGCGCTCGGCGGGCTCGCGGACCGGGTGCACCGCTGCTCGCGTGTGCGCCAACCTCACCGAGGACGATCCGTGCGACATCTGCGCCGACACCCGCCGTGATCACGCGGTCGTCTGCGTCGTCGAAGAAGCGAGCGACATCGGCGCGATCGAGCGGGCCGGCGAGTTTCGCGGCGTCTATCACGTGCTGGGTGGCCGCCTCTCGCCGCTGGACGGGGTGGGTCCGGAGGACCTCAACGTCGATCGGCTGGTGGAGCGCGTGACGCCGCGGCAGCCGTGCGCGAGGTGATCATCGCCACGAATCCGAGCCTCGAGGGTGAGGCGACGGCGCTGTACGTGCAGCGGCAGCTCGCGTCGCACGTGCCGGTGATCTCGCGGATCGCGCGCGGGCATTCCGGTGGGCGGAGACCTCGAGTACGCGGACGGAGTGACCATCGCCCAGGCACTTTCCGCACGGACGAGCGATGTGATGGCACGGGTCAGCTGGAGGGCGGCGGGCGCCGGCTTCGCCGGTGGCGTTGTGGTGGGTTTGATCGTCTGGACACAGCAGACCCACCGTGACCGGTACAACCTGTTCAGCGCGAGCTCCTGGCGCCGACTGGCGGCTCTGGGGCACATCGGTGGGGCCGCGAGTGCCCGGAATGTGGTGCTTCTGCGTGACTACGTTGCCTGGGAGAGGAGCCCCAAGCTGCGCCGTCGTGGCGAGCGTCTCCTGCGCCGAATGGAACAGTCCCTCGTCTGAAGGACCATTAATGCCCGTTGGTGCTGCCAGCTGGTCATTCACCGAAGATGACCTCGGAGCGATCATGCGATCGCTCCAGCAGTTCTTGTACGACAGCAATGCCCGCTGCGCGATGCTCGTCGATCGCTCCGGGCAGCTCGTCGCCACCGTCGGCGAGCAGCCGCGCTTCGACGCCACGTCCTTCGCCACGCTCACCGCCGCCGACTTCAGCGCCAACGACCAGCTCGCGCGGCTCATTGGCGAGACGGAGTTCAGCTCTCTCTTCCATCAGGGCGAGCAGGAGTCGATGTATCTCGTCGACATCGCGCGGCGCGTCATTCTCGTCGTGCTCTTCGACAACCGCACGACGCTCGGGCTCGTCCGACTGAAGGTGAAGGGAACGGTGGAGGAGCTCGCGCGCCTCTTCACCGCGATGTTCCAGCGCGCGCGCGACACCATGCATCAGCCGAACATCCTGGCGGGCGCCGAGGATGAGATCGATCGACTGTTTCAGTAGCGGAAGGACACACCATGTCGATGATCAACTACGCCTCCCGTGAGATCAACTGCAAGATCGTGTACTACGGTCCTGGGCTGGGCGGCAAGACGACCAATCTCGAGCACGTCTACGGACGCGTGCAGCCGAACACGCGCGGGAAGCTCATCTCGCTCGCGACGGAGACGGAGCGCACGCTGTTCTTCGACTTCCTCCCGGTGGATCTGGGGACGATTCGCGGCTTCAAGACGCGCTTCCATCTCTACACGGTGCCCGGCCAGGTATACTACAACGCGAGCCGGAAGCTGATTCTGAAGAGCGTGGACGGCATCGTCTTCGTCGCCGACTCGCAGGTCGAGCGCATGGAGGCGAACCAGGAGGCGATGCAGAACCTGTACGAGAACATGCAGGAGTACGGGTACGATCTCTCCACGATGCCGTTCGTGATCCAGTACAACAAACGCGATCTTCCGAATGCCGCGCCGCTCGGCAGAGCTGCAGGCGGCGCTCAATCCGGGCTTCGAAGTGTTCGAGACGCAGAGGCAGCGCATTGCTCCCGATCCGTACCATGCGGGAGAGAATCTCATCGATCAGATTCCCACTGGAGAGTGGGTGGAGCGGGCGCCATACTTCGAGGCGGTCGCGGTCACGGGAGACGGCGTATTCGATACGCTCAAGGCGGTGAGCAAGCTCGTTCTGAAGACGCTCGCCTGACGGCGCGCGCCGGGGCGCGATGAATCTCCCGAACGCGCTCACGGTCGCCCGCATCTTCGCTGCACCAGTCGTCGCTGCGCTCCCCTTCATCGAGCGCTGGGATGCGCGGCTCTTCGCCTTCGTGCTCTTTCTCGTCGTCGCGATCACGGACTACTACGACGGCAAGCTCGCCCGCACGCACGGCATGGTCACCGATCTGGGGAAGCTGCTCGACCCGATCGCCGACAAGCTCCTCCTCCTCGCGACGTTCATCCCGATGTTCATCCTCGTGGGATCGCGCGCGTCGCTCTCGCTCTGGTCGCCGGACGTGGTCACGGTTGCGAACGGCGTGATCACGGGCGTCGGCCCGATGGGACTCGGGCACCACAATGTCTTCCCGTACGTGACGCCATTCGGCGTGTTCGGCCTTCCGTGGTGGATCATCGCCGTCGTGCTGGGGCGCGAGGCGTTCATGACGATCTACCGCGCCGTGCGGGCGAGCAAGGGCGAGATCATCGCCGCGAGCCGCATGGGCAAGTGGAAGACGGGATTCCAGTGGACGTGGGTGGGCGCGACCTTCTTCTGGTTCGCCGCCGCAACCGCCGCCGCCGACTACCACTGGCATGGCCCGTGGTGGCTGGGCTTCGCGTGGTTCAACGGCATCGTGAATGTAGTCTCGATGATCGTAGCCGTCGCGCTCACGCTATACTCGCAGGTGCTGTATCTGCGCCGGCCGAGCGTGTAGGGAGTTCAACGGCTGTACACGAATGACACGAAAAAAACGAATAGAACCCGACGCGCCGAGAGGACATCACGCGCTTGGCGCGAACGGCTCTGGGGGGGAGCCTTATCCGTTCCAGTCCGTTCAAATCCGTTCAATCCGTGTTCAAGAAAAGTTGATGTATGTGTACCGCACGTACGAGCTTGCATTCGAACTGCCGCTCGGACCGGCTATAACATCTTTGGATACGGATGAGAAAACGGATCTGAACGGATTGGAACAGATAACTGCGAATGCATTTTTTCGTTTGTTGTCCGTTTGTGTTGCACCAACTGTTGATGCATGTGTTCTGCGCGCCCTCACGATTGCCTAATCAACTCCAGTGCAGATAGAAATTCTCACCATCGGTGACGAGCTGCTGCTCGGGTTCACCATCGATACCAACGCTGCCTATCTCGCGCGGGCGCTTGCGGGGATCGGGGTAGAGATCGTGCATCGCACCACGGTCGGCGACGATGCCGATGTCATCGCGCAGGCAGTTAAGGATGCGATCGAGCGGACCGGCGCTGTGATCACCACGGGCGGGCTCGGGCCCACGGCGGATGATCGCACGCGACCCGCGATCGCGAAGCTCTTCGGGCGCGAGCTCGTGCTGGATGATGCGATCGTCGCACAGATTCAGGAGCGCTTCTGGCGGATGAGCTCCGCGAAGATGCCCGAGACGAACATCGTGCAGGCGATGGTGCCGGTGGGCGCGCGGGTGCTCGAGAACAAGCACGGCACCGCGCCCTCGCTCTACATCGAGGATGAGAAAGGGCGCTGGGTCATCATGCTTCCCGGCGTGCCGCGCGAGATGCGCGGGCTCACCAACGACACCGTCATCCCGCTGCTCCGCGAGCGCATCGGCGCCGCACCCACGGCCGTCGTGTCGCGCACCGTGCGCACCACCGGCATCGGCGAGTCCGCGCTCGCCGAGAAGCTCGGCGATCTCGGCCAAGGGCGTGGATGGCCTGCCGCTCGCTTTTCTTCCCGGATGGGCCGGAGTCGATCTGCGACTCACCTCGAGCGCGCTCGCACCGGAGGCCGGTGCGCGCGCACTCAATGCCGCCGCGCTCAAGCTCCGCGACGTCGTCGGCCCGTTCGTCTACGGTGATGGCGACGTCGACCTCGCCGCGCTCGTGCTCGCGACGTGTCGCGAACGCCAGCTCACCGTCGCCACCGCCGAGAGCTGCACCGGCGGGCTCCTCGGCGCGCGCATCACGGCGATTCCCGGTTCGAGCGACGTGTATCTCGGCGGCGTCGTCGCGTACGACAATTCCGTCAAGTCGAAACTCCTCGGTGTGCGCGACGTATCGCTCAGGGAGTACGGCGCAGTGAGCGAGCAGGTCGCGCGCGCGATGGCCGAGGGATGCGCGCGGGCGCTTGGGACACAGATCGGCATCGGCATCACGGGCATAGCAGGGCCCGGTGGCGGCACCCCGGAGAAGCCGGTCGGAACCGTGTGGCTCGCCGTCGCGGGGATCGGTGAGACGCGCGCGCTCGGCCGCGTGTACGTCGGCGATCGAGAAGAGATCAGGCAGCGCGCGACGCAGGCCGCGCTCGATCAGCTACGTCGCGCGTTGGCACCGCTTTAGCCATCCGTACGGTGGAGTTGCCGTTGCCCCACCGGGCAAAAGGTCGGAAATTACGGCTTGACGCGTTGAACGTACTTTGCGTCGTCCACAACACAGGATGGGTCACGTGAGGGATGATTTCGATCCGCCGAATGGCCCCGCGGCGTCGCGCGACGACGCTGCTGATGGCATGGTCGGCGAAGATTCCACCAACACCTCCGCAGCAGCGCCGGATGCGCAGCGCGATGCCGACGAGCAGCGCGACCGCTATCTCCGGCTCGCGGCGGAATACGACAACTATCGCAAGCGTACGATGCGCGAGCGCCAGGAAGCCGGCGCGCGTGCGCAGGGTGAGCTCGTGAAGTCGCTCATCGACTCGCTGGATGATCTGCAGCGCGTCACTGCGCAGGATCCCCAATCGGTGGATGCGCGAACGATCCATCAGGGCATCGAGGTCGTGAACAAGAAGCTCATGAAGGCGCTGTCCGCAGCCGGACTCGAGCTCATCGATCCCGTCGATCAGACGTTCGATCCCGCGCTGCACGAAGCCGTGTCCACCGAGCCCGCGCTGTCTCGCGAAGACGATCATATGGTGTCGCGCGTGTTCCAGCAGGGCTATCGCTACAACGGCCAGCTACTGCGCCCCGCGCGCGTGGTCGTGAAGCAGTGGAACGGATGACGAGGCACTAACCCGAATGGCCCAGAGCAAGGACTACTACCAGGTCCTCGGGGTGCCCGCGTCGGCGACGCAGGATGAGATCAAGAAGGCGTATCGTCGCCTCGCCAAGAAAAACCATCCCGACGCGAACAAAGGCGATCCGAAAGCTGCGGACCGCTTCAAGGAGATCTCGGAGGCGAACAACGTCCTCAGTGATCCCGAGAAGCGGAAGCAGTACGACGAGATGCGCCGCCTCGGCGCGTTCGGCGGATTCGGCGCCGATCGCCAGCAGCGCAGCGGACGCACGAGCTACACTCCGGGTGGTGCGGGTGGCTATCCCGGCGGCGCCGGCGCGGGTGCCGGTCCGCGCATGGAAGACTTCGACATTGGCGGCATCGGTGGACTCGGCGATCTCTTCTCGTCGATGTTTGGAGGTGCGGGGCAGCGCGGCGCGCAGCGTCCTGCCGGTCCGCGCAAAGGCGAGAGTGTCGAGATCGTCGTGCCGGTATCGTTCCGCACTGCTGCACTCGGCGGCAAGGTGCCGGTGGAGCTCGAGGTGAATGAGGAGTGCGCAACCTGTCACGGCAATGGCGGCGCGCCGGGCGCGACGTGGCGCAAGTGCCCCGAGTGCGATGGACGCGGCGTGATCTCCTTCGGGCAGGGCGGCTTCGCAGTCAATCGCCCATGCCCCATGTGTCTCGGTCGCGGGCAGGTGCCGTCCAAACCGTGTCCAACGTGCAAAGGCTCCGGCGAAGTGCGCACGAAGAAGACGGTGAACATCACCGTGCCCGCGGGAACGGAGACGGGCACGCGCGTGCGCATCGCGGGACAGGGCGGAAAAGGCGACGATGGCGGACCGCCCGGTGATCTCATCATCACCTTCGAGGTGCAGCCCGATCGCTTCTTCACGCGCGAGGGGCTCGACGTGATAGCCAAGGTGCCGCTCAACATCGCGCAGGCCACGCTCGGCTCGAAGGTGAGTGTGCGCACGCTCACCGGCAAAAAGGTGACGATCAAGATTCCGCCCGGCACTGCACCAGGAAAACGCTTTCGCGTGCCCGGTCAGGGAATCGAGAAAAACGGCTCGAAGGGCGACATGATCGTCGAGGCGAGCGTCACCGTGCCCGAGAAGCTGACGCCGGAGCAGGAGCAGATGATGAAGGAGTTCGCCGCATCCGGTGACCTGAAATACTAGATCGACACGGCGAATGAGCGACGGATTCCAGATCGATCTCGCGAGCGCGATCGCGGCGCTGCCGAAAGCTCCGGAAGAGCAGTATCACATCGTGTATGCGCACGGCACCTTCACCGCCGGCGTATACGCGCCGCGTGGAGTGGATGATCAGACGCCGCACACGCGGGACGAGGCGTATGTCGTGGTGAAGGGAAGTGGACAGTTCGTCTGTGGCGATGCGCGCCGACCATTCTCGCCCGGAGAACTTCTCTTTGTGCCAGCGGGTGTCACGCACCGCTTCGAGGATTTCTCCGACGACTTGACGGTCTGGGTAATTTTCTACGGACCGCAGGGAGGAGAGCATGTCGAAAAAAATTCATAAGACGGACGCCGAGTGGCGCGCCGAGCTCACGCCGGAGCAGTACCGCGTGATGCGTGAGAAGGGAACCGAGCGTCCGCACACGGGGAAGTACGCGCAGACGACCGAGGCAGGTACGTATCGGTGCGCGGGATGCGGCGAGCCGCTCTTCGCATCCGAGACGAAGTTCAATGCGCACTGCGGATGGCCCAGCTTCACCGCGCCAATCGACAACACCGCGGTGGCCGAGTCCGACGATCGCTCGCATGGCATGCGTCGCACCGAAGTCCTGTGTGCGAGCTGCGATGCACACCTCGGTCACGTCTTTCCGGATGGGCCCGGTGCGAACGGATTGCGCTATTGCATCAACTCGGCATCACTCGATCTCGAGAAGAAAGCCGAGAGCTAGCGCGACCCCTTCGCGTGTTCGCAAGTTAGTCACTGCATCGCGTTGCCTGCCGCTGCCTGCGACTGATTCGGTGATTCGTGGATCTTTCTCGACGAGAATTTCTTCGCTACACGGCCGGCGCCGGAGCAGGTACGGCGCTCGGCGGCATCGTCGGACTCGGACTCGCGCTCACGCCCGCGCGTGCGAAGGCGCAGGAGCTGCGCATCAAAGGCAGCAAGACGGTGCCGAGCGTGTGCCCATTCTGCTCCGTGGGATGCGCGACGCTCATCCACGTGAAGGACGGCGAGATCGTCAACATCGAAGGCGATCCGCGCAGTCCGAACAACGAGGGCACGCTCTGCCCCAAGGGCGCGGCGATCTATCAGCTGCACAAGAATCCCAACCGCCCGACAAAGGCGCTGTACCGCAAGCCGCACGGCAAGGATTGGGAGGTCGTCGACATCGAGTGGGCGATGGATCGCATCGCCGAGCTCGTGAGCAAGACGCGCGACGAGACGTTCATCGAGAAGCTGCCTGACGGCAAGACGGTGAACGCGACCTCCGCGATCTTCCATCTCGGCGGCGCGACGCTCGAAAACGAGTTCAATCACATCGCGCAGAAGTTTTGTCGCGGCTTCGGCATCGTCGCGATCGAGAATCAGGCGCGCATCTGCCACAGCGCGAGCGTGCCCGGGCTCGGCGCGCGACTCGGGCGCGGAGCCGCGACAATGTATCCGCGCGACATGGCGCAGTCGGATTGCGTCGTGATCATGGGATCGAACATGGCGGAATGCCATCCGGTCGCGTTTCGCTGGCCGCTCAGAGCACGCGTGAACGGCGCGAAGCTCATCCACGTCGATCCGCGCTTCACACGCACGAGCGCGAACTGCGACATCCACGCACCGATCCGCTCGGGGAGCGACATCGCCTTCCTCGGCGGAGTCATCAACTACGTGCTGTCGAGCGAGCGCTGGAACAACGATCCGTTCTTTCAGAGCTACGTGTCGACGTACACGAATGCGTCGACGATCGTGTCGCCGGAGTTTCGCGACACGGAGGATCTCGACGGCGTGTTCTCCGGGCTGAAGGACGGGCATGAAGAGCCGCAGTGGCCCTTCAGCGGCTCCACTTCCGACTACGATCCGGCGAGCTGGCAGTACGCGGGCACGAGTGTGCAGACCGCGGGTGAGCAGCCTGCGTACAATGCGCGCGCGGGGACGGAGGGACAGCATCAGGGCGCGCAATCGCGGCCGCGAGAGGGATCCGGTCCGGGCGTGCCGATGAACTCGGGCACCACGCAGCATCCGGCGAACTGGGACTTGCTAGTGAAGTCGCTGCTCAAGCCGCCGCCGAAGCGCGATCCCACAATGCAGGATCCGCACTGCGCGCTGCAGCTCCTCAAGCGGCACTATGCGCGCTACACGCCGGAGATGGTCGAGCAGGTCACCGGTTGCCCGCGCGCGAAGTTCCTGAAGGTGGCCGAGACAATCCTCGCGAACTCGGGTGCGGATCGCACGACGAGCTTCGCGTACGCGGTCGCGTGGACGCAGCACACCAATGGCGTGCAGATGATCAACGCGTGCTCGCTGCTGCAGCTGCTGCTCGGCAACATGGGACGGCCGGGTGCGGGCATCATGGCGCTGCGCGGACACGCGTCAATTCAGGGCTCCACGGATGTCCCCACGCTCTACCACTCGATTCACGGCTACATGAGTCAGCCGTCGACAATGAAGTCGCACGAGACGCTGCGCGACTATCTCGCCGCGGAGACCCAGCCGACGGGCTACTGGGGCAACCATCCGAAGTTCATGGTCTCGTATCTCAAGTCCATGTACGGCGATGCTGCGCGCCCAGAGAACGACTACGGTTACGGTTGGCACCCGAGGATCTTCGGCGACTTCTCGCACATCGCGATGATGTCCGCGATGATGGAGGGACGCGTGAAGGGAATGATCGCCGTGGGACAGAATCCGGCGACATCGCTGAATGCCGTCGCGCAGCGCGCGGCGATGCGGAAGCTCGAGTGGCTCGTGGTGAAGGACAACTTCCTCACCGAGACGGCGACGCAGTGGAAGAACGGCCCCGAGATCGAGGACGGGAGCGTGAAGGTGGAAGACATCGCGACGGAGGTGTTCTTCCTGCCAGCGACGCAGGTCGCCGAGTGCGAGGGGAGCTTCACGAACACGCAGCGCATGCTGCAGTGGCACTACAAGGCCGCTGATGCGCCGGGAGATTGCCGCACCGACATCTGGTTCTACTACCAGCTCGGCAAGCGGCTGAAGAAGAAGTACGCGAACAGCACGCTGCCTCGCGATGAGGGATGGAAGAACCTCGTGTGGGATTTCGAGCGCGATCCGGTGTCTGGTCGCGCGCCGGAGTCATCGGGAGATCCCGACGAGCTCAAGATTCTGCGTGAGATCAACGGCTACCACTCGGGCGACCCGTCGAAGCATCTCACCGGCTTCGGCGAGCTCAAGGATGACGGCTCGACGACGTGCGCGAGCTGGATCTACTGCGGCGTGTTTCCGTCGTGGGAGACGAACTTCGCTGGTCGTCGCGAGCCGGATCCTCCGGGAGTGCCCGGCGCGCATCTCAACTGGGCGTGGACGTGGCCCGCGAACCGGCGCCTGCTCTACAATCGCGCGTCGGCGGATCCGTCGGGAAAGCCGTGGAGCGAGAAGAAGCGATGGATCTGGTGGGATCCGAATGCGCCCAACATCGCGGATCCGATCACCGGGAAGATGGTGGCGCCCGGGCGCTGGGTGGGCTACGACGTGCCGGACTTCGCGATTACGAAGGCCCCGCACGCAGCCGCGAAGCCGGGCGGCATCGGGCTCGACGCGCTCTCGGGCACGGATCCGTTCATCATGAAGCCCGATGGCCGAGGGTGGCTGTTCGTGCCGACGGGGCTCGTGGATGGGCCGTTTCCCGTGCACTACGAGCCGATGGAATCGCCGGTGCGCAACCCGCTCTACAAGCAGCAGTCGAGCCCTGTGGTCAAGTGGTGGGCGCGCAACAAGCCGTACAACCAGCTCGCAGCGGTGGGTGATCCGAAGTATCCGTGCATCATCACGACGTACCGCCTCACCGAGCACTATCTCTCGGGCGCAATGAGCCGCTGGCTGCCGTATCTGTCGGAGCTGCAACCCGAGCTCTTCCTGGAGATCGGACACGAGCTGGCGAAAGACCGGGGGATCGCGAACCTCGACTTCGTCAAGATCTCCTCGCCGCGACACACCGTGCGCGCACGCGCGCTCGTTACGAATCGCATCGGCTCGATGATGATCGGCGGGAAGAAGGTGCATCACGTGGGCCTCCCATGGCACTGGGGATGGCAGGGGCTGTCCGTGGGCGACGTCGCGAACAATCTCACGAGCTGGGTGGGCGACCCGAACGTATCGATCCACGAGGGGAAGGCGTTCGTCTGCAACGTGGAGAAGGCGTAATGGGCACGCGCGCGCTGCCGATCATCGCACAGAGCGACACGACGTCATCGTCGCGTCAGAGCGCGGCGGCACAGGGCGCCGCGCAGCAAGCCTCCGGGAAGCCGGAGCCGATGGGATTCTTTACCGACACGACGATCTGCATTGGCTGCAAGGCGTGCGAGGTCGCATGCAAGGAGTGGAATCAGCTCCCGGCGCGTGGCGATGGCGGCGCGCACGTGCACATGAGCGGGCAGAGCTACGACAACACGCTACGCCTGAGCGGCGACACGTGGCGGCACGTCAAGTTCGTCGAGCAGTTCCCCGAGCCGTACGAGGGGCGCTGGCTCATGATGAGCGACGTCTGCAAGCACTGCGTGCAGGCGGGCTGTCTCGAAGTGTGCCCCACCGGCGCGATCATCCGCACGGAGTTCGACACCGTCGTGATTCAGTCCGACACGTGCAATGGATGCCGCGACTGCATTGGCGCGTGTCCGTTCGGCGTGATCGACATCAACCACGTGTCGGGCACCGCGCAGAAGTGCACGCTCTGCTACGACCGCACCAGTGTCGGGCTCGAGCCGGCATGCTCCAAGGCGTGTCCCACCGACTCGATTCAGTACGGTCCGATCTCGGAGCTTCGCGAGCGTGCTGCCGCGCGCGTCGAGCATCTCCAGGCGCAGGGCGAGACGCGCGCGCATCTCTACGGCGCGGATCCCAACGGGCCGCTTGGCGGGCTCAATTCGTTTTTCCTGCTGGTTGATGAGCCGGAGGTCTACGGGCTGCCGCGCGATCCGAAGATGCCGTCGCGCAACGTCGTGCGCGGGTCGCTGCTCTCGACGCTCGGTGCGCTCGTGATGGCCGCGGTGGGTGCGCTCACGCTGCGTGCGAACCGCATGCGCGAGGTCGCGGGATCGAAACGCGAAGAGGCCCCGCGTGCAGACTGATCTGCCGAGCACGTTCTTCACGGCGCCGCCGGGCTTCGGCTGGCTGATCATTCTGTACTTCTTCATCGGCGGGATTGCGGGAGGCGCGCTGCTCCTCGCGGGCCTCATGCGACTGCTCGGCACCGCCGCCGACCGACCGTACATCCGCATCGCGAGCCTGCTCGCGCTTGGGGGCTCGGTGATCAGCGGTCTGCTGCTCATCCTCGACTTGTCGCAGCCGCTGCGGTTCTGGCACATGATGATCCAGAACAACACCGGCCGGCCGATGTTCAAGTCGTGGTCGCCGATGTCGGACGGCGTGTGGATCCTGCTCCTGTTCGGGCTCTTCTCCTTTCTCGCGGCGCTCGATGCGCTCGCGGAAAGTGACTCGCCACGCTTTCGCGTGCTCGAGCGTCTGCGCTTCCTCGGGCGTCCACCGTTCTCGACCATCTCGGCGATCGGCGGAATCATCTTCGGTCTCGGGCTCGCGGGCTACACGGGCGTGCTGCTTGCCGTCACCAATCGCCCCCTGTGGGCCGACTCGAGCTGGCTGGGAATTCTCTTTCTCTTCTCCGCAGTGTCGACGTCAATGGCTGCGCTCCTCCTCATCTCGCACTGGCGGCGAGTGGAATTGCCGTCGACGAACGACTGGCTTTCGCGCTTCGACAATGTCGCGCTCATCCTCGAGCTGCTCGCGATGGTGTGTTTCCTGATCTCGCTCGGCGGCGCGATTCGCGCGCTGCTCAACGCGTGGGGTGTGGTGCTCCTGCTGGGCGTGATCGTCGCGGGGATCGTAGTGCCGCTCGTGCTGCAGCGCCGTCCGTCGCACAGCGTCGTGCTGCCCGCCGCGCTCGTGCTCGCCGGCGGGTTCATGTTGCGGATGGTCATCATGCTCTCGTCGGAGCAGATTCACGTGTCCGGCGTGCAGGTGTTGCGATGACGCGGCGTGCGTGTGCGGTGGCGCTCGTCCTGATGTGCGCCGCCTGCACAAGTCCGGAAGGGAAGCGCGTGCGTGGCGATGGCGCAGGCGCGGATGTCGGCAATCGGAAGGACGCGGTGCAGCTGCACGGAGGTTCGCGCATGTTCTCGAAGACACCTTGTCTCCTCCCAAAATCAGAATGCCCTGGACCACTGGCAGTATCGGGACTTCCACAGGACTTCCCGGCTCCTTCGAAGCGCAAGTAGACCCCGCGTGGCAGCCGTGGCTCGACCTGCTCGACGTTGCGCTCGAGGAGTCGGGCACTGGTGCGTGGAGCTCGGTCGCGACTCCGCGCGCTGATCGTGAGGCGGGCGCGCCGGTAATGCACGGGGCCGCGCTGCGCGTCGACCCATCGCGCGCACGGCGGTTGGTGCGGCAGTTGGCAGACATCGCAGGTGTGCGCGCCGCAGGGGAAATCGATGCGGCTGCGGCGATTCGCGCGGCGATCGCGCGCGATGCGCGCGCCCTGGAGGAGATGGCCGGGCGGTGCGACTCATCGCTCGATGCGTTCGCGACCGTGGCGCAGGTGGCGGCGATGCCGTTGCTCACTGGCGCGGCGCAGACGCTGGACGCGCGCGAAGCGAGCGAGTGGCAGCGCGGCTACTGCCCTGTGTGCGGCGCCTGGCCGTCGCTCGCCGAGATTCGAGGGATCGAGCGCGAGCGCAGACTTCGCTGCGGATGCTGCGGCGGCGACTGGCCGCTGCCGCTGCTGCATTGCGCCTTCTGCGACGAGCTCGATCACGGCAAGCTCGGCGCATTGCAGCCGGAGGGCGACGAGCAGCTTCGTCGCGTGGAGACGTGCGAGACGTGTCGCGGCTATCTGAAGGCGGTCACGACGTATGCGCCCCTGGCGCTCCGCACGCTCGTGCTGCTGGACCTCACTACAGTGCCGCTCGACTTCGTCGCGCAGGATCGCGGCTATGCGCGTCCCGTGCGTCCGGGATGGGCGCCGGTGCTCGAGGCTGCATCGTGAGCGTCACGCCCGTGGAGGTGTGCACCGGACTTCTCAGCGCGCTGGATGCGAGCGAGGGGCGCAGGCGCCGCCGCTCGCGCAACACGACGGCGGACTCGATTGGGCTCGCGATCGAGCGCGCGCTGCTCGAGGAGGCGGTGCGCGAGCAGCCGAGCGCGCAGGAGTTCGAGCGATGGCTGCAGGAGCGATGCATGGCCCAAGGGGAGAGCGACGGCGCGTATCGCGCAATGGCGCTCCTCATCTGGCACGAGTGGAAGATCGCGTCGGAGATGCCGGACGTGAGCGCATGGCTCGCGACGGGCGCGCGCTCCGACGACCGTGAGGAATTGGTCGATGCGTCCTAGCACGAGATTGGCGTTCGCGCTCATGACGATGGCGTCCTTGGCAACTCTGGCATCGTGTGAGCAGAGCGCCGACGATCGCTCCCGGCGGGCGGGAATTCGCGTGAAGGAGGAGGCGAGCACTCGCGAGTCGGAGACGGTGCAGCGGCTGACGACGCCGCAGGATCCGCATCGCATCCTCTATCATGCGCCGAACGATCTGTCGGATTCAAACGCGATCCGGACGAACGCGACGCTCGTGGGTGAGAACCGGGTGCCGCAGCCGACGGAGCCCTCGGTGCACTCGGGCGCGCCGCCGGAGAAGCCGCCGGCGAAGAAGCCGTAGCAGCTGAGCGGAGCGCCCGGGTCAGTCGGTAGGAGCGCTCCGAGCGATTCGTTCCAGCACGGGAAGCGCGCGCGCGAGCGTTTGGCGATCACGAGCGGAGAGCGCGCCGAGCGATTGCACGAGCGCGGAGACGCGCCGCTGGCGGCCGTCGTGCAACACCTTGGCGCCGCGGGCCGTCGCGCGCACGCGCACCACGCGCATGTCGGCGCTATCGGTTTCGCGCTCGACGAGCCTTTGCGCCTCGAGCTCCACGATCAGCTTCGAGATCGTGGGTGGCCGCACCTGCTCGGCGCGCGCGAGCTCGCCGAGCGTGATGGAGCCGCCTCCGAAGACGATCACGGAGAGAGCAGAGAGCTGCGGGGCAGGGAGGCCGGATGCGTCGTCCTCGCGGCGGAGACGGCGGAGGAGATGAATGGCGGCCGAGTGGAGGCGGTCGGCGATGTCGCTTGTGGCTGCATCGGCAGCTGTTGTGGCGGTGCGGGCGCGGGGCGTGCGCCGGGCAGCCTGGCGGGGACTTGCGGGCAGAGAAGCCATGCGTAATACTATTAGTTAGCTAAGGTAACTATCAAATTAGTTAGCTGCCCAAACTAACCTGACGCCCGGTGTCCCACACAAGCCCCGCGCCCGAGCCGACGGAGGAGCCCACCATTGCCCGCACTCAGCGATGCCCGCATCAGGCAGATCGCGATCGTCTGCACCGACGTTCAACGCGCCCGTGATTTCTACCGCGACGCGCTCGGCGTGCGGCATCTCTTCGACGCGGGCCCCACGCTTTCGTTCTTCGACTGCGGCGGCGTGCGGCTCATGCTGAGCCCAGCGGAGGGTGAGGCGGCAGGGACGAGCGTGCTCTACTTCTTCGTGAGCGGCATCGAGAGCCGGAAGCGCGAGCTCGAAACCCGGGGCGTCCGCTTCATCGGCGAGCCGCACATGATCGCCAAGATGCCCGACCACGAGCTATGGCTGGCGGAGTTCAGGGATTCGGAGAACAACGTGCTGGCGCTGATGGAGGAGAAGCGCTAGCCACAGCGCAGCTTGGCGCGCGCCGCGGCTACGCCGCGAAAATCGGCAGCCGCGCCCTCGTCGCTCTCTCCGCGCCCACCACGCATCCAGCCTCGATCACTCCGCCACCCAGCACTCGCTCGCCCCGGTACAGCACCAGCGACTGTCCCGGCGAGATCGCGCTCACCGGCTCGTCGAGCGCGAGCTCGATCTCGTCGCCCTCTACCCTCACGATCTCCGCTCGCGCGGGGGATGCATGGTGCCGCACCTGCACCTCTACGCGCTCCCCGATCCCTAACGCGGAGTCAACCAGCCAGTTCATCTCACGCGCGATGATCCCGCGCCCAAGCAGCTCATCCCTCGGTCCGATCACTACTGCGCGCTCCAACGGCCGGATCGCCACCACGAACATCGGCTCCGCGTAGCCGCCCGGCAGTCCGCGCCGCTGACCAATCGTGTAGCGCGCGAATCCCTCGTGCTCGCCCACGCGCCGTCCATCGCTGCAGCAAGATCGGCCCGCGCGAGAGCGCCGGATCACCCGCCGGCAAATGCTTCCCGAGCACCACCGTGTGATCGCCGCCCGGTACGAAGCAGATGTCCTGGCTCTCGCGCTTCTCCGCGACGACGTCGAGCCCGAGCGCGCGCGCCCGTGCACGCGTCTCCGGCTTCGTGAGCGCGCCCACCGGCAGCAGCATCCGCTGCACGACGCTGCGGTCGACGCCCCAGAGGAAATAGCTCTGATCCTTGGCGGAATCGAGCCCGCGCTTGAGCTCACCGTTCTCCGCGCGCGCGTAGTGGCCCGTCGCGATCCACTGTGCGTCGAGAGCGTCTGCCTTGTGGAGCAGATCGCGGAACTTCGTGAAGCTGTTGCAGCGCACGCACGGAATCGGCGTGCGTCCGCGCGCGTACTCGCTCACGAAATTCTGCAGCACGTCCCGGCCGAACGCGTCCTCCATGTTCAGCACGTAGTGCGGAACGCCGAGCCGCTCGCACACGCGGCGCGCATCGTCGATCGAGTCGAGGGAGCAGCACGGGCGATCCGGAACCTCGTCGCCGTAGCAGAAGAGCTTCATCGTCGCGCCGATCACGTCGTAGCCCTGCTCGACGAGCAGCGCCGCTGCCACCGATGAGTCCACGCCGCCGCTCATTGCGACGAGCACGCGCTCGCGCGACATGTTAGCCGACGACGCCGGCGAGGCGGCGCGCCTTGGCGATCAGGGCGGGGAAGAGCTGCACGACGCGATCAATGCACGCCGGCGTCGTGAGTGAGCCGAGGCTCATGCGCACGGCGGCGATCGCGAGCTCGCGCGGGACACCGATCGCCTCGAGCACATGGCTCGGGTCGACAGTTCCGCTCTGGCACGCCGAGCCCGAGGAGCACGCGACGCCGGACATGTCGAGCGCCATGAGCATCGACTCGCTGTCCGTTCCAGGCACGGAGATGTTCAAAATGTGCGGCGCACGCGGCGCACCCGCGCCGTTCACCACGGCATCCGGAATGCGCGCCTCGAGCTCGCGCTGGAGCTGGTCGCGCATCGCCTCGATCTTCGGCATCTCGCTCGCGAGCTCGTCCACCGCGAGCTCCGCCGCGCGCGCGAGTGCCACCGCCGCAGCCACGTTCTCCGTACCGGGACGAATGCCGCGGTTCTGCGATCCGCCGAACTGCAGCGGCTCCACGAATGTGCCGCGACGGATGTAGATCGCGCCGATCCCCTTGGGCGCGCCGATCTTGTGTCCGGAGAGCGACAGGATGTCGAACGGAGCGCTCTTCACGCTCACCGGGATGTGCCCGAACGCCTGCACCGCATCCGTGTGGAAGAGCACTCCGCGAACCTTCGCACGCTCGGCCAGCTTCGCGATCGGCTGCACGGTCCCGATCTCGTTGTTCACCCACATCACCGAGCAGACCGCGACGTCGTCGCGCACGAGCGCATCGAAGCTCTCGTCGCGCACGAGCCCCGCGCCGTCCACTTCGATCATCCGCTCTTCTGCGCCCTCGTGATGCGCCTGATGTGTTGCCGCGAGGATCGCCTTGTGCTCGATCGGCGTCGTCACGACCGCGCGCTTCCCCTTCTCGCGCAACAGGCGCCAGCTGCCGAGAATCGCGAGGTTGTCGCACTCGGTGCCGCCCGAGGTGAACGCGATCTCGTCCGCATTCGCGCCGAGCGTAGCGGCGAGGCGCTCGCGCGCCTCATCGAGTGCGGCGCGCGCCTCGCGCCCCCAGCGATGCATGCTGGAAGGATTGCCGAATTTGGGGCCGTAGAACGGCTCCATCGCGGCCCGAACCTCGGTGCGAACGGGCGTCGTCGCGGCGTGGTCCAGGTAAACCGGGGCAGGCATGACCGAAAGCTAACGTTTGTCCAACCGCGCGGAATGGCGCGGCCGGTGCCTAGCGCTTGGCCGTGTCTCCGCCCGGGCTAACACCCGCCGGTGGCGTCTTCGAGAAGCCCAGCACGTCCTCCACGCGCGCGACGTGCGCGAGCTTGATGGCCGAGTTCAGGTACCTGGACGCGAGTGACGTGTCGCCGCGCGCCTTCACGAGATCGCTCATCAGCGCTGCCGTGATCACGTACCGCAGTGGAATGTCTGACGACGCGCGATCCACCCACTCACCGCGCCTGATCAGCGCTGCAGGTGCCTGATAGATCTTCCACAGCGAGTCCGAGCGTGGCAGGTCGAAGAATCCGTAGCCCGGCACCTCAGCGAATCTGCTGTCGGCCACGATCGGCTTCGGGAAGAGCTTCGACACGAGCCCCTGGCTGGCGACGTAGCGGCTCAGGCCAAGGCTGCGCGGATAGGATCCCGATGTGAAATACAGCGGCCGCTCCGGATAGCTGTCCTTGATCAGACGAAGCACGATGATCCGATCCTTGTACAGCTCTCCGGGCGGGATCACGGCCTCGATGTCGTCCTTCTTGAACATCTGCGCCTGCGAGAGCGGCAGCACCGGCGGCAGTGCATCCGCCTGCTCCATCGTCATGTCGAGCGCCGGCTTCTTCGGGATCGGCCAGTCACGCCCACGATAGATGACCGGGCCCTTCGCCGCATCGTATGGGTAAATGGGACGCCGAATCATCTGCCGCACGTACCAATCCGTCTGCAACAGCGACGTGACCTCGACCGTGACATCCTTGCGCACGCCCTCCACTTCCTGCGCGTACCAGAGCGGAAACGTGTCGTTGTCGCCGTTCGTGATCAGGACGCCGTACGGCTCGACACTGTTCAGGATGTCGACGGCCCAGTCGCGCGTGAACGTGTCGCCGCGCCGCGACGCCGCGTTCCAGTTCGTAATGAGAGGAACGATCGCGAGCAGGAACACCGGCGTCGTGTACATCCAGCTCGGTCTCGGAATGCGCTTCGCGTCACCTTCCGCGGTGGGCGACAGCAGCGCAGCGAGCTGCTCCCACAGGAGCACGATGCCGAGCCCTGCCCACACACTCCAGGCGGAGAAGCCCCACAGGTAGAAATAGTCTCGATCGCGCACCTCGCGCGGCACAGAGTTGCCGAGCTCCGGCGCCTGCGAGTAGCCGTATTTGAAATTCATGTAGAAGATCAGCGCGAGCGTGATCGTGAACATGAGCGGCCCGAAAAACCAGAACGATCGTCGGTCGCGTTTGTAGTGCGCGTAGCCGCCGGCGATTCCGAGAAGCAGATAGATGCCGGAGAGAAGTCCTTGCAGCCCGGGCGCGTTGCCGTACGGATCGCGCAGCCACTGCCACCGGAAGTACGTCCAGAACATTCCGACCTGCGCAGGGAATGACGCTTGCCGCTCGTCGAGCGGAGGCTTGCCGTACTGGACGCGATTAATGTTGTCCGCGAGACGGCTGCGCGCCGTCGCGTTGAAGGTGCACGACAGCTCGAACTTCGTGGTGCACCCGGTGGCTTCGCCTTCGTTGATTGCGGGGAAGTGCCCCGCGCGAATCGGCTCGACGAGGAATGGCGTGAGCCCGAGCAGGAACGCGCCCGCGATCGCGATCAGCAACCGCCACTGCAGCATCACCGTCGGGCGGCGCAGCACGACGGCCGCGAGCACCGCCGGCGCGACAAGAAAGCCCGCCGGATGGTTCGTGTAGCCGAGCCCGATGAGAAATCCGATGAGAATCAGAAGGCGATCCGCGGTGCGCCCCTCGGGGTTGTCGCACCAGAGGACGGTGAGCCACGAGACGATCGCGAAGAATGCGAGCGACACCGTGTACACCTTCTCGTTCACCACACTCTGATTCCACACCGTGAAGGCCGTCGCGCCGAGCAGTGCGGCGGCCGCGGCGCCCGTGAGCTGCTGCCAGCGCTCGGGAAGCCATCCGCTCAGCACGCGCTCGACGACGAGGAACCACGTTCCCGCTGACGCAGCGCTGCACAGCGCGGCGAGGACGTTGATGCGCATCCCGGGGCTTCCGCCGATCGGCAGAATCGAGAAGACGTGCGCCAACAGCACGAAGAACGGATTGCCCGGCGGGTGTGGAATGCCGAGCACGCGCGCGGCGGCAATGTACTCGCTCGTGTCCCACATTGCGGTGCCGGGCGCCAGCGTCGCGAGATAGAGCAGGAAGATGATGAGCGACACGATCGCCGCGACGCCGTACGACGGATTCTGCTCGGGCACAATGTGCGCGTCGCGCGCGGCGCGCTTGCTTGCGGTGCGTGGAGGCATTGCCTGGGTCAGTAGGTAGACACGTTGAGCGACATGAGATCATCCACGCGCATCGTCTCGGCCGTGTAGAACGGCTCGCCATAGCGGACGCGGATCAGCGAGCCATAGTGCGCCGCCTGATGGCGCACGATGTCGTAGAGCGGCTCGCCGTTCGGGAATGCCTCGCCGGCCTGCGTCACGCCGTCGAACTGGGAGGCGTACGCGCGGATGGCGAGCAGCTTCTTCTCGAATTGCTCCGAAATGTCGACGACGAACGTCGGCTTGACGGGATCTTCGCGGTAGGTGAGCGAGTGCAACAGCTTGAACGGGCGAAAGCGGGGAACGTCGGGCTCGATCTTGGCGAGCCCGGAGAGGAAGCATGCGTCGGACACGAGCTCCGCGCTCACCCAATGATCGGGATGCTTGCCGGTGATCGACGGTGCGAGCACGACGCGCGGCTGGAACTGCCGGATGATGCGCACGAGCTGCGCGCGCGTCGCGGGCGAGTTGATGATACCCGCGTCGGGCAGTCCAAGGTTCACCCGCGCAGCCACTCCGAGAATCTCGGCCGCATGGCTCGCCTCCGCCGCGCGGAGCTCGGCGGAGCCCCGGGTCCCCATCTCGCCCTGCGTGAGGTCGACAATGGCGGTGCGCTGGCCGAGCGATGCGGCCTTGAGGAGCGTACCCCCGCACGTGAGCTCGACGTCATCGCGATGGGCCGCGATGGCCAGAACGTCCACCGTTGTCATGGGGAGAATATACGCCCCTGACGGCGATCATGGCGGGAGCCGGATTCGGGTTGTGACCAGTGCCAGGAAATAAGCCGCTTGATCGGTCGTTGTGGATCAGTGCCCTAGTATAATGTGCCCCTGACCGAAGGCGTCCAGAAACGTCGTGAGACCGAATTCGCCACTCGAGAGATCATAGACGTAAACACGGAGTGGGCCTTCGCCGAAGAAGTCACGATTCCCGGCCTCGAGGTAGAGCGAGCGATTGTCGCGGCTCACCAGGATGTCGTGCAGAATCGGCGGGGGTCCTCTGAAGTGCCCGCTGAAGCTGAGTGGCGGAAGCTCGTTCAGATTGGCGTCGAACACGCGGACCGTAGTCGGAGGCGCATTGGCGCCAGGATCCGGAGCGACGTTGACAATGAGGTAGACTCGTGCGCCATCGGGCGAGATGGCGAGGCGAGGCTCGTACGCGTTCGTTCTCACGACTCCGACCAGCTGGCGCAAGACGAGATCGAAGTCGTAGATGCCTTCCGATCCGATCACATACGCGTGCTTACCGTCCGGCGACATCGTGAGACTTCGCGGATAATCGTGACTTGCGCCGGCAGGAGGGGACACCACCAGCGAATCCGTGATGGTGCGGGTTGCGGGATCAATCACGAG
Organism: uncultured Gemmatimonadaceae bacterium; assembly: GCA_963792685.1. GTDB lineage: Bacteria > Gemmatimonadota > Gemmatimonadetes > Gemmatimonadales > Gemmatimonadaceae > FEN-1250. The sequence continues at coordinate 2,263,540 of CAWBWW010000001.1, forward strand.
CAGCGCCCATTGCGGTGCGGTCGCAGGGCCGAAATAGGTGAATCCGACCAAGCCTCCCTCCGATGCAACGGGGCCAGCCGGAAGCGCAGCAAGCGCGGCTACCGACATGATCATGGATCCTTGCAGCGTGTGGGATGCGGTGTCGAAGATTGCAACTCGTCCGCTCGCGGTCGTGTCACCGAGATCGAGGGTGCCGACGAGAGCCGCACCGTCGTAGAGCTCCGGACGTCCCGGTGCCACGGCGAGCGCACCGCCAAAATCCCATACGGCGCCGGTCGGTACACGCGGTGGAAACGTCAGCTGATAGAACTGTTCGACGCTGAAGGTGGCGGAATGAACCGCGTAAATGCCTGCGCTGCTATTGTCGTAGCCGGTGAAATACAACGTCGATGAGTCTGACGACATCACCGGCGACAACAGCTCTTCAGGCACTGGACCGGGTGCGCCGAGCACACGTCCCGCGCGCGGATCGACGACGAAGACGTTGTGCGTTTCGCCAAGCACGTAGATGATGTCTCTGCTGTGCGAGGCCGGCGAGGCGGGGTCCGAACAGGCGCTGAGGGGAGGCACGGCGCAGATGAGCAACCCCTTCCAGCGCCTCGCGAGCTTGCGATTACACCAGCTCACTGCACCCTCTGGGAGCGTCCCACGAAGATGCTCCCCTCACCGCTGAGCTCCAGCGGGATCTCGTGTGCGATCGTTCCGTTCGAGAGCTCGATCACGAATACGCGCAGCAGTCCGTCTGCATACGAGGTGGTCATACTGCCCGTCGCGTACAGCCACTTGCCGTCGTTGCTGACGGCGGCGTAGCGAAGGAGGAGCACCGATTTCCCGGACAGCAGATGATGCACGTGGATGGGACTCTGCTCGACGAGATTTTCGTCGAACACGCGAATCACGGTAGGCGAGACCGGCGGCACGGGTAAAGGTACGGGCCGGCCTCCTCCTCCTACGATGATCTGGGGGACGTCGATCGGGTTGCTGAGGAGATAGACCCGGTCTCCGTGCGCGGAGACTGCGAGACGTGCGTCATAGCTCGAGAAATGCACAGCGCCTATAAGCTGCCGCGTCACGAGATCGAAGGCGTACAGGCCGTCGAAGCCCGTCAAGTAGATGTGCCGACCGTCCGGTGAGGGCACGATCTGTAGGGCCGTCTCGACCTCTGGAGATGCAGGCATTGGGATTCTGATCGAATCGGTGACTGCGTGAGATTCAGGATCGATCTCGGTGAGCCAGCCGAGCGCGGAAGGGGGTCTGCCGGGGAGGAGCGCGATCAGCGCACCATGTGGAGCGAATTCGCCCGGCTGCACGGTCACGAGCGCGCTCGAGTAGATCGGTCCGAGCGAGCTCGTGACCGTGCGCGAAGTCGTGTCGATCAGCACCACGCGCTGCGGTGGCGTCAGGAAGTGATTGAGCGAGTCGACGGCGAACGCCTCTCCATCGTAGAGCGTGCTGCCCGTCGGCCCGTCTGCGAGCTCACCACCGCCGATCCACAGTGAGCCGTTCGGCACGTGCCGAATATCGCGCAGCGGGAGCCACGGGAGTACCTGGAAGGTTCGGGTGTTCAGCGCGTAGATCGCCGCCCCACTCGCATTCTCCGGCCTGGAAGTACATCGTGGAGGAATCGGGGGAGAAGATCGGCGATCGCTTGCCGTCGGGCACCGGCCCCGGACGCGCAACGATGCTACCGCTCGCCGGGTCGATGACGAAGAGCGAGCTCCCGCTGCCGAAGATGTAGAGCAGCTCGCTTGTTCTCGATTCCGGAGCGGAGCTCTGCACGCACGCGGCTACGGCGAGCAACGCGAGAAGGGGCGGGAGCCGCGTCACTTTCATCCTGCCAATTGGCTTGACTGTGCGCCACGCCGCCAGTGACGCGCGAGTTGCCCCCTTCTCAGACGACCGAACGACGCTTCATTCCGCCGAGCGTCGTTCGCCCCCTACTCGTACCGCAGCGCCTCGACCGGATCCAGCCGCGACGCCTTGAACGCCGGCAGCAGCCCGAAGACGATCCCCGTGAGCGCGCTCGACACGAGCGCGGCGACCACGGCGAGCGGCGGGATCGTCGCGTCGATCGACGTGTTCGCGCGAATCGCATACGCGAGCCCCGAGCCGATGATCAGCCCCGTGATCGCGCCGATGACCGTGAGCGTTGCCGCCTCGACGAGGAACTGCCAGAGGATCGTCGCCCGCGTTGCGCCGAGCGCCTTGCGCACGCCGATCTCGCGCGTGCGCTCCGTGACGGAGATCATCATGATCGCGATCACGCCCACGCCACCCACGAGCAGCCCGATCGCGGAGAGTGTGAGCACCACGATGAAGAAGATCTGCACCGTGCTGTTGTAGAGGTCCAGGATTTTGTCCTGACCATAGAGGAACCAGGTGTTCTCAGCCGCGGGACGCAGATGGCGATGGATGCGGAGGGCTGCCGTCACCTCGTCCTCTGCCAGATCCCGCGTCACGCCTTCCTTCGGCTTCACCGTGAGATCCATCCAGCGTACGCCGAACAGCAGCTTGCGGCGTCCTGTTTCGAACGGGATGATGGCGCCCGGCTTGTCGTTGTTGCTGAAGAAATTCGCGAGCGGGTGGTACACGCCGATGATGGTGAACGGCCTGCCAGCCACCGACAGGGTCTTGCCCACCGCATCACCCTCATCGAACAACGACTCCTTCATCTTGTCGTTGATGATGATCACCTGGTCGGCGTTCGTGTTTTCGTTCTCAGTGAAGCTGCGCCCCGGGGAGATGTCACCGCCGTCCACGTCCGTCCAGCCCGCCGTGTACGCGTCGATGTTCACGGACGGCAGGTTGCGATCGTGGTACTTCACCTGCGCGCCACTTCCCACGTGCGCGATCACTCCCTTGATGGAAGGGAGCGTGGAGATCAACGTCGCCTCCCCGATCGTGAGCGGAGCGTGATGGCGCCAGGGGCAGCTGTCGGCCGAGCCATTGCAGTTGTCGAGACCGATAGGCCAACGCGTGACGTAGAACGTGGTCGGACCCGCGGCCTCGAACGACTTCGTGACGCCCTCGTTGATCCCGTGAATCCCCGCAGCCATCGCCGTGACGACGAACACGCCGACGGCGATGCCGAGGATTGTGAGCGCTGCGCGCACCTTGTTGGTACGGATCGCGTCGAGAGCGATGAGCACGCCCTCGCCCAGGGAATGAAGCCGGCTTGCGAGCTTCATCAGTCGCTCCGCAGTGCAAGGATAGGATCGAGTCTCGAGGCGCGACTCGCCGGATACACGCCGGCGATGATCCCGACGCCCGCGCCCACCACCACGGACACGACCACGGACCAGAGCGCCACACTCGACGGCATCGAGGGGAAGAGCACGCGAATCAGCGCCGATATGCCGAAGCCGAGTGCAATGCCGAAGATCGCACCGATCACGCTGAGCGTCGCCGACTCCACCAGGAACTGCGCGAGAATATCGCGCCGCTTCGCGCCGAGCGCCTTGCGAATACCGATCTCGCGCGTGCGATCCGCGACCGCGACGAGCATGATGTTCATGATCACGATCGCGCCGACCACCAGTCCGATCGCGGGGAGCACGAGACTGCCGATCGTCAGCGCCTTCTTGATGGACTCCCAGCCAGAGAGCGCGGTCTCCGCCGTCTCGAACACGAAGTCGTCGGGCTCGACGGGATGCAGGTGGTGCCGGCGCCGCATCACCTCGCGCGCCTGCTCCTGCGCGTCCTGCAACACGGTGTTTGTCACGCCCTGCACCAGCACGCCGGCGAGTCCGCGCCGCGCCTTCGTCACACGCTTCATGTCCGAGTGGAACGGCCCGATCACTTGCCGATCGAGAGACATCCCGAACGTACTCCCTTGCTTCTGTAGTACGCCGATGACGCGGAAGGGTAGTCCCGCGAGCCTGAGCTCCTTTCCGAGCGGATCAATGTTGGGGAAGTAGGTGTCCGCTGTCTCCTGGCCGATCACAACAACCGGCGCGCCGACCATCTCCTCCTGCTCCGTGAACACCCGACCGCGATCCACATCGAGGTTCTTGATTGTGAAGTACTCCGCGGAGACCGCGAACACGATCGACTGTGGACCACCGTTCCGATACTCCGAGCTCGGCGTCGCCCATGTCTGATCCTGGATCGCCCAGTGCGTCTGCGACGGCAGTGCGTCGCGAATCGCGTTCGCATCGTCGACGGTGATCTGCGGCCGGCGCTGCCACTCGCGCCATGTCGCCTCGGTCACGTCACCCATCTGGAAATCAGGGAAGCGTCGCAGCGTGAACGTGTTGATGCCCAGGAACTTCGCCGCGAAGTCCTCCTCCATGTACTTCGACATCCCGTTCACGATCGACACGACCGCGATCAGGAACATCACGCCGATCGTGACGCCGAGCAGGGTGAAGAAGCTCTTCAGCTTGTTCACTCTGATCTGCGTGAGCGCGATTCGAATGGCGTCGAGGAACGACATCGGTGTCCTTACGTCCGCGGGTTGAGCGCAGCGACGAATGTGTCGCGTGTTTCATCCGACGAGATGCGCCCGTCGCGCAGCACGACCACACGCCGCGCATGCTGCGCGATGTCGGGCTCGTGCGTCACCATGATCACGGTCTGTCCCGACGACGACAGCTCCTCGAACACCCGCATGATCTCTTCGGACGTGGTGGAGTCGAGATTTCCCGTGGGCTCATCGGCGAGCAGAATCGCGGGACGGTTCACGAGCGCGCGCGCAATCGCCACGCGCTGACGCTGTCCGCCGGAGAGCTCGTTCGGGCGATGGTCCATGCGATCCGCGAGCTGCACGCGCGCGAGCGCCTCCTTCGCGCGCTCCTTGCGCTCCGCGGAGCCGACGCCGGCGTAGACGAGCGGCAGCTCCACGTTCTGCAGCGCCGATGCGCGCGGGAGCAGGTTGAACGTCTGGAACACAAAGCCGATCTCGCGATTGCGCACGCGCGCCAGCTCGTCGTCCGCCATTTGCGACACCAGCATTCCGTTGAGCCAGTACTCGCCGGCTGACGGCGTGTCGAGACAGCCGATGAGGTTCATCAGCGTGGACTTCCCCGAGCCGGACGGACCCATGATCGCCACGTACTCGTTGCGCCGCACCGCGAGCTCGACTCCGCGCAGGGCGTGCACGACTTCGCCGCCCATGTCGTAGTCGCGCGTGATGCCGCGCGTGACGATCACCCAGTCCTGCGACGGCGCGGCACCCGGAGCGCTCGTGACCACCTTGCGCTCCGCCGTCGTGCTCATCGGGAGGTCCTGCTCGATCAAACTCACGCCTTTACCTCCTTCTTCTTGTCGTCCTTCTTCATCTCCTTGACCACCGTGCTGTCGTGCAGCGTGCGGATCGCCTGGTAGGTACCCGCCACGACGGTCTCGCCTTCCTGCAGCCCGCCGAGCACCTCGAAATATTCCTCGCCGGGGATGCCCACCTTCACGGGGCGGAACGACACACGGCTGTCCTTGCCGACCACGAACACGCCTTCGACGTCCTTCTGCGCGATGTCCTTCGTTGCCTTCTTCCCGAGCACGACCGCGGCGGAGTCGCGATTCTCGTTCGCCTCGTGCTCGCGCACGGTGAGCGCGATGATCGGAATGCTCAACACGCTCTTGCGCGAGTCCCACACGATCTTCGCCGTCGCCGAAAAGTCGGGGCGCGTGTCAGTGGGCGGATCGATCAGTTGCACTCGCACTTCGTAGTCCACCGCCTGGTCCGACGAGCCCGTGGCCGTCGTCCCCGCCGTGACCGCGCTGTGCGCGATCTCCGTCACCTTGCCACGGAACGTCGTATCGGGGAACGCATCGATCAGCACCTGCGCCGTGTCGCCCACGTGGAGCCGTGCGACATCCGTCTCGTCGACCTTCACCTTCGTCTCGAGCACCGCCATGTCGCTGATCGTGAGCAAGAGAGCCGCATCCTTGTTGAACGTGCCCGGCACCGCCGTCTCACCCTGCTGCACCGCGAGACGCGTGATACGGCCGTCCATTGGCGCGAGAATCGTCGTCTTCGCGAGGCTCGACTGCGAGTTCTGCAACGCCGCGCCTGTCTGCTCCACCGTATGCTCGGCCGCCTGGTATAGCGCGTTGTTCACATCCACGGTCGTCTTGAGCTGCTCGATCTGCTCGGCCGAGATGAGCCCTGGATTCGTCTTCACGATCTCGGCGGAGCGGCGATACGCGTTCTGCGACTGCTCCAGATTCGCCTTGGCGCGCGCGAGGTCCGCGCGTGCGGACGCCACGCCCGCGGCTTCGCGCTGCACGTCCGCCTGATACGTCGCGGGATCGATCTGCAGGAGGAACTGCCCCTTCTTCACCATCTCGCCTTCCTTCACGGCGAGCCGGACGATGCGCCCGCTCACATCGGAGGCGACATCGACCTTGGTGTGCGGCTGCACCTGCCCGCTGGCGGTGACGTACGCGACGAGATCCCGCTTCTGCACCTTCTCGAGGCGGACCTCCACCGCTTTGTCCCCGCGCTTGAAGGCGGCGAGCACCAGCACGCCGACAATGAGGAGCCCTCCAACAACCGCGGTTATCGCCTTTCCCCGACGAGTCATGTCTAGCTCCGATTAGCGCAAAGGACGGCCGACGGCCGCTTCCAGAGCGGCGAAGGCCTTATGGAAATCATACACGGCGTTGATCCGGTCGGACTCCGCCTGTTCGAACTGCGAGCGCGCATCGCTGACGTCGAGAAATGGCGCCAAGCCAACGCGATAGCGCTCCTCGGCGAGTCTCAGCGCTTCCCGCGCCTGCTGTGCCGTACGCTCCTGCAATGCCACCTGCTGCGCCTGGGCCTGCAAGGTCAGATACGCACCCGTTACCGTTGCCGTCGTCTTGAGCTCCTGCCCGCGGATCGCGTACAGCGCGTCGTTGCGCGCCGCCTCCGACTGCTCAACGCGCTGCTCGCGCTGGAAGTTGTCGAAGATCGGCAGCGACAGCGTCGCCGTGATCTGGAACGGCTGCCGCGTGAAGCCGAAGGGGAACGCGTTGTTCGAGCTCCGGAGCGAGGCGGCGTCAGCGGGCGGGAGCGTGCCGTCCGGCATCAGCGTTCCGCACTGCGCCCGCTGGCTCGCCAGTCCGGCCCCGACGCGAATGGAATCCTGCGTGAAACAGCTCGCCCGCGCGGCCGCCGCCTGTCCGATCAGGAAGTTCGGATTCGTGAACGTGTTCGTGTAGCCGCCGAGTCCCGTGGACACCTGCAGGGTGGGCAGATATGTGCCGCGAGCCGCGGACACCGCGAGCTTCGCCGACTCATCACGCGTGCGCGCTGCCTGCAGCGCAGGGTTGTCCTGGCGCGCGAGGGCGAGCACAGAGTCCACGGTGAACGTGGGCGCCTTCACCTCGTACATCGTGGTCAGCCGCGTGTTCTGCGGCTGCTGAATGCCCATGTGCTGAAAGAGCGTCAGCCTGTCGATCGCGACCTGGTTCTTCGCCTTGATCGCCGCAACCTGCTGCGTACCGAGGTTCACTTCGGCCTTCGACACGTCGAGCGAGATCCCGGAGCCCACCGCGAGCTTCGCCTTGGCGAGCTGCAACGACGTCTGCGCGTTTGCGATCAGCGAGTCCTCGAGCTGCGCCTTCGCCTGATCGCCGAGCACCGTGAAGTAGTCCTGCGCGATCTGCGAGCGCGTGCTGGACTCGGAGCTCGTGACATCTGCGTCCGCGGCCCGAACGTTTGCCGATTCGATCTTCGGATTCAGAAAGGTGCTCGTGCCGATGTTGTACGTCAGCCCGATGAAGTACGACGACTGCTCCGTGTTCGACCCGTTGCCGAACGTGAAGCCGTTGCTCGAGAGCGTGTTTCCCTGGGCCAGATACAATCCCTGGAGCTGGGCATCGGCGCGAGGAAGGAGCGCGCCGTAGGCCGCGCGGCGCTTGGCGACGGCGGTGCGCCGCGCCTCGACGATCGTGAGGTGATCGGGGTTGTTCTTCGCCGCGATCACCATCGCCTGGTCGAGCGACAGCTCGGGGCCGCCGGTGGTATCCACCGTCTGGGCGCGCGCCCGAGAGAATGGCATGACTACAGCCACAGCACCGAGAGCAGCCGTGGCGACTGACATGAACCGCATTGTTCCCTGTCCTCGTGTCCGAAGTCACGCCCAATACGGCGGGCGAGTGCACGAGGTTTCAGGCATCGGGCGAATTTGACGTGACTAATCGGGCGAAATGCCGGATCGTCTACCTGGGCAGCTCGTCGCGGGTAGCCGTGATGTTCGAGCCGTCGAGCTGAACCTTGAGCACGCGACCCTGGGCGTCCGCCCACACCTGCCGGGTGGCGCCCGCAGGCTCCGTGATCGTGTAGCGCCGCGCCTCGACCGACGACGTGCCAACCCGCACTTGCTCGTTGGCGCCGGCCTGCATCCTCATCGTCTCCTGCAGATTCCGGCGCGGAATGACGACCGGAATCGTGGCCGACCCGCCGCGGGCGCGCTGGACGAGGAAGTAGTACTGGTGGAAGACGTCGTCATCGAGAATGAGCGCACCGTCGGACACGATGTACTCCTTCGACGACTCGCCCTTCGCGTTCTTGAGCTGCGCGCTGAAGCGTCCACCGCCAATGCGGCCGCGCAGCCGCTCGACATCTGCGCCGGTGCGAACCTCCACCTGATATGCGAGCGGCGAAAACGAGGTGTCGGTACGAAGCGCGGGCGCGATGTGCTCTGTGTCGAAGGTCACAGTCGCGTTGGCGACGACGACGTCTCCACCGGGGCCACGCGTGCGGCGGATGGTGAACGATTCCTGTCCGATGCGATCGGACGGGCGCGTGCCTCCACGAGTAGATCGTGAAGGAGCCCTCATCCACAGTAGTAACCTGGGCGGGGGCGAGGCTCGGCAACGCCAGCGAGAGCGCCACGAGCAGCGAGAGTGTGCGCATGTCGAACATAATATACCCCCGTCGCCCGAAAGCGTTCATTCGTCCAGGGCGGGCGTGAGGAAAATCTCTCTCGCTCACGCGCTGCCGAATGCGCTCGTACATTGCCCGCCCTTTCTCGGCCGTCGCCAGCGATGGTGTGCCCATGCGACCCCGCACTTTCCTTCGGGACGCGCAGATGTCCGCGCCTGTAACGCCGCAGCTGCTCGCGCGTCAGCACGAAATCCTCCGCCCATTCCATGCGCACGAGCTCGGGCGCGAGATAGAGCATGAGCGACGTGTCGGCCTCATCGCCGTGCATGTGCTCCGACTGTCCCTCGAAGCAGATCGTCCAGGCGGAATGGCGTACAGGTCCACCACCCGCACGCGCGCCTCGCGCGTGATCACGGTGCTCAGCGCGTCCTGGTGCGGATCGTGATCGTGCGCGGTGATCAGGATAAATTCCCGGAAGCCGCAACCCTCCCACGACGCGAGCAGGTCATTCAGCATTCGATGCAGCGTCTTCCGCCGCACGGAGGAATTTCCCAGCGCCTTGCGCGCCGACTCGACGTTCACGCCATATTCGACGGTGGGCGCGCGCAGCACCTTGTACGTGGCCGAGAGATCGTCGCACAGATGCTCGGCGATGATGGTCGCGCAGCCGAGCGGGAGATGAGGGCCGTGCTGCTCGCAGGTGCCAACCGGGATGATGAGCCGCGGGTCGCGCGCCAGTGTTTCGGCCACGACTCCGGGTGCGGTGTACTTGAGGAGTTGCGCCCCTGTCGTGGGCGGATGGAGGGGAACGGTCATCTCGGACAAGAATGAAGTGAACGTGACGCCCAGGGCGACGCCTCGTACCGAAGCCACGATCCGTCTGTGGACGCTCGTTGCGGGCGTCGCACTCGTGGCAGGGGGCTGGTGGCTGCGCACCCCGAGCGTAGGCTACCTCGCTTTCACCGTCGCCGCCACGGTTGCCACACTCGGCATCGCACTCCTCTGGGGGCGCGGCGCTCGCCGATGGGCCGTCGCGTCCGCCGCCGCGCTCGCGGCATTCGCGGTGGTGGCGTCCACCTCGCAGCGCGATCTCACACGCATCGACACCAACTGGCCCGCGTATCGCGCGCTGGTCGTCGAGCGCGGACGAGCCGAATTCCAGCACGAGATCGCACAGTCCCTGGTGGAGCTGCGCGCGAAGGCGACGCGCGCGCTCGACGCGCCGGCCGATGCGCAGCAGGCGTTCGGCCTGTTCCGCCAGATGATGGCGGGTGCACCCGAGCAGGGGATCGTCCTCTACGACGGCAGCACGCCGTTCGCCTGGGGCGGCCGTCTCGTCATCCCGCCCGACTCCGCGCGCGGCGCGCTCGGCGCGCTGCACACGCCGTTCTACACGGTGCTCTACGCCACCGCGCAGCGGGGCACACGCCGCACCGTCGCGACCGCGGTGGCATACGCGGAGCCGCCGGGCGATCAGCTCGTGCCGGCGATCGGCAACCGCATCGCGCGCGAGCAGGGGCTGCACGCCTTCGAGGTCACTCCGCCCGGCACTGGCACGAGCGGCGACGCGTTCGTCGTCATGTCGCCCGGGGGTAGCGACACGCTGCTCGTCGCGCGCACAGTCGCACCGGGGCAGGCGGAGGCGCGCCTCTCCACGCTCGAGCGCGTGCGACTCACCGGCGTCGTCTTTCTCTCCATCGCCTTCCTCGCATTTCTCATCGCGCTCTGGCGGCGCCAGCGCTCACTGCTCGGCCGACTCATTCCGCTCGCCGTGGCGCTCGGGGTACTCGCGCTGCTGCCGCTCAATGCATTCTCCGGAAGCGGCGTGCTGTTCGATCCAACGCTGTATTACGCGCAAGAAGGCGGACCATTCACCGCCTCACTCGGCGCGCTCGCGGCGACGGCGATCATCGTGCTGCTCGCGCTGTTGCTCACGCTGCGCCGAGGCGTGCGGCTCCCGCGCCGGTGGATGGCCGTGCCGATTGGTCTCGCGATTCTCGTCGACTGCGCCCACGATCCTTCGCGTGCTGGGCGCCGGAGTCTCGCCGCCACCGAGCGGCGTTGCGCCGGAGCTGTGGATCGGGTGGCAGATCGCGCTCTTCCTGATTGCGGCGACAATGTTCATCGGAGTCGCGGCAGTCGGCAGCGCGGCGGCCGGTCCGCACCGCGGGCTCCCGCCCTGGCTCGCGCCGGTGCTCGCCACGCTCGTCGCTGCCGTCGCGCCGGCGGTGCTGCGCGCACCGGGCACGTGGCCCACGTGGTACCTCGTGCTGTGGATGATCGTGGTCGCGACGCTCGCGTTCACTCGCGCGCACCGACGCGTCGTGCTAGTCGCGGGCGCGGTGGCCGCGCTGATTGCGACGACGCTCACGTGGGGCGCCGGAGTGCGCGGTCGCGCGACGCTCGCCGATCGCGACGTTGCAGGACTCGCGGCGGTGGACCCGGACATCGTGAATGTGCTCCAGCGGCTCGGCGCCGATCTGCGATCGCTGCCTGCCGCGCGCACCGAGGCGGAGCTCGCGAAGCGCTACATGCGCTCGGATCTCGTGGGCAGCGGCTACCCGGTAGACCTCATGAGCTGGACGTCGGAGGGGCTGCCCACGGCCGAAGTGACGCTCGATCAGCTGACGCCGCCGGTGCGCGCGGTGGGGATGATCGCCGCGAGCGCGCGCGCGAGCGGCGCGATGCAGCTGCAGTCGGTGCTCGGCGTACCGGGCGAGTTCGTCGTGCTCGCGGTGCCGCATGTCGACAGCTCGGTGACGACAGTGGTCGTGGCGCCGCGCACACGCCTGATCGCTGCGGATCCCTTCGCGCCGCTGCTCGGACTCGAGGATCCGGAGACGGGCGAGCCGCCGTACAGCATCGCGCTGGTGGAGCAGCAGCCCGGTGACACGCTGCGGCTGAGGGGCACGCGGTGGTATCGCGACGAGAGCGAGATGCACGGCGATCACATCGTGCGCACGTCGCAGGGCCCGATGCGCGTGCACATCGAGATCGAGCTCCGCTCACTGGGCATCCTGCTGCAGCGCGGCGCGCTCGCCGTGATGGTCGACCTCGTGCTGCTGTTCGTGCTCTGGATGATCGCGGCGCTTCCCGATGGTCGCGTGCTCAAGCGGCTGCGCGTGGGCGTGCGCCGCTGGGGAACGAGCTACCGCTCGCGACTCACCGTGGTGCTGTTCGCGTTCTTCGTGATTCCCGCGCTCATCTTCGCGCTCTGGAGCTACGAGCGTCTTCGCTCCGAGGATCGCCAGTCGCGGGACCTCGTGCTGCGCGAGGCGCTTCGTGGAATCTCCACGGATGAAGAAGCGCGTCGTGGCGCCTCGCTCGTTGGGCACACGGACATTCCGCTTCTGCTCTATCGCAACGGTGAGTTGAGCGGCGCGAGCCAGCCGCTGTTCGATGCGCTCGCGCCCATGGGTGCGTATCTGCCGCCGTCTGCGTATTCGAGCTTAGCGGAGGGGCGCGAGGTGTACGCGAGCCTGATGGAGAGTGTCGCAGGCGGAAACGCGCTCTTCGGCTTCCGCGTGTCGACGAGCCAGAACGGCGAGCAATACGTAATCGGCGCGCCGGCGCGCGGCACCGAGGCGATGCTCGATCAGCGGCGTCGCGATCTCGCCGTTCTGGTCGCGTGTGCGACGGTGCTCGGCGCGCTCGCCGCGCTTGCGTTGAGCCAGGTGGCGTCGCGCTCGCTCGCAGAGCCGATCGGCGCGCTGCGCGTGGCCGCGCTAGCGATCGCGCGTGGGGAGCGCGAGCCGCCACTCGCGACGCGCGCGCCGGACGAATTCCAGCCCGTGTTCTCCGCGTTCAGGCGAATGGCCGCCGATCTCGGCGAGAGTCGCGCGGCGCTGGAGTCCGCGCAGCGGCGCACCGCGGCGATTCTGCGCAACGTGGCCAGCGGTGTTGTCGCGCTCGACGCCGACGCCGTCATCACGCTCGCGAATCCGCGCGCGGAGACGATGCTCGATCGCACGCTGCCGCCGGGGCTCACTGCGGACAAGCTCGGCGACGAGACGGCGGGGCGGCTGCGCGCGTTCGCGTGGAGCGAGGCAGAAGAAGAGGAGTTCGAGCTCACGGTGCATGGGCGGCAGCTCCAGGCGCGGCTCACGCGCCTTTCGACGGGGCGCGGCGGTACGGTGCTCACGCTGGATGACATCACGGAGCTCGCGCGAGCGCAGCGTGTGCTCGCGTGGGGCGAGATGGCGCGTCAGGTGGCGCACGAGATCAAGAATCCGCTCACGCCCATCCGGCTCGGCGTACAGCACCTGAAGCGTGCGCACGCGGACGCCCGTGCGGACTTCGATCGGATTCTCGAGACGAACGCGGAGCGGATTCTCGCGGAGATCGATCGTCTGGATGAGATCGCGCGCGGCTTCAGCCGATATGGGATGGGGCCCTCGGAGCTGCAGACGGCGACGCCGCTGAACGTGAGCGCGGTGGTGCGCGACGTGGTGGAGCTCGAGCGGATGGGCGAGGGGAGCGTAGACTGGCGCACCGAGGGACTCAACGGCGCGATGATGGCGTACGCGCGCGAGGACGAGCTGCGCGAGGTGATGCTGAACCTCCTCGAGAATGCGCGCTTCGCGGGCGCCTCAAAGGTGGAGGTGCGCGTGGATGCCGCGGGCGAGCGCGTGGCGATCGCGGTGCGGGACGATGGGAGCGGCATTCCGGCGAGCGCGCAGGCACGGCTCTTCGAGCCCCACTTCTCTACGCGCACACGCGGCTCCGGACTTGGATTGGCAATCAGCAGGCGGCTGGTCGAGAGCTGGGGCGGCGAAATTGCGATCGCGAGCGTCGAAGGCGAGGGGACGACTGTCCGCATCGTGCTCCGGGGCGACCCCGCGAGATTATCTTCCACGTCATGACGGCGACACTACTTCCGGCGGACATCGGGGACGAGACGAACGCGCGGATCCTCGCGATCTCCGAGGATCGCATCGCGGGCTTTCTCGAGGATCCGTTCGCGGAGATCGCGAAGCTCTCCGGTGTGAGCGAGGAGGTCGTGCACGCGCGCATCCGCGCGATGCTCGCGGCCGGCACGATCCGGCGCGTGCGGCAGACGCTCATGGCGACGAACCTCGCGCCTGGCGCGCTGGTCGCGTGGCGCGTGCCCGAGGAGAAGGTCGATGCGGCCTTCGAGTACTTCGTGCACGACGATCCGTTCTCGGGGCACGTCGTGATCCGCTCGACAGACGGTGCGACGCCGGGGTCGAGCTATCGCCTGTGGACCACGCTCAAGGTGCCGCAGGGCTATTCGCGCGAGAAGCACTGCACGGTGCTGGCCGAGCGGGTGGGGGCGACGGCGCTTCGCGTGATGCCGGCGAAGCGACTGTTCGCGCTCGGCGTGGGACACGTGCGGCGAAAGGGAATGGAGCCGGGCTCGCGATCGGACGAGCCGGGGCGCGTGATGGACACGAACATCGTGGAGCTCTCGTCGCTCGAGTGGCGCGTGCTCGAGCCGCTCAAGCGCGAGTTCGCCATCGAGGAGATCGGCGCTAATCCGTGGCGCGCGCGCGCGAGTGAGGCCGGCGTGTCGTACGAGGAGTTCCTGCGTGTTGGGCGCGGGCTGGCGGAGCGCGGTGTGATCGGTCGATTCTCAACGTTTCTGGAGCACGTGAAGCCGGGCGCGGAGGGGATGCGCGTGACGCGCTACAACGCGCTCTTCCATTGGCGCGTGCCCGTGGGGCGCGAGATCGAGGCGGGGAAGGAGGTCGGGCGGCACCACATCCTCACGCACGCGTACTGGCGCGAGGGCGGTGAGGAATTCGCGAACGTGAACATCATGGCCGTCGCGCACGGCACCGACAAACAGCTCGTGCTCGCGCACAAGGCGGCGATCGACGTGCATCTCGAAGAGGCAGGAATTCCGGTGAGCTATACCAACGTGTTCTGGGGCGGTCGCAGCGAGATCAAGCCATCGGAGATCGCGCCGGGCGCGTATGTGACGTGGTGCAGGTCGATCGGGGTGGATCCGGAATCCATGCGCGCAGACGCGACCGACGAAGCAGGAGCCGCGTGAGCCGTTCGAGCGCGAAGGCGCTGTTCGTGAGCGCCCTGATGATCGTTGCATGTCAGAACACGCGGGATGCGCGCGCGTCGCGCACCGCGGACTCGGCGAAGCTGGCACAAGGCACCGGTGCGCGCGGCCCGCTGGCGAGCGACTCGGTGCACGGCTTCACGGTGCCGGCGCAGTGCGCGCGCGGATCAGTGCCCGAGCCGCGCAAGCTCGCGCGCACGACACTCGCGAGCGCGCCGCGCACGCACGCGGACAGCGTGAAGCGCGCGCATGAGGATTCGCTGCACATGTCCGCGGCGGGCAGCGACACGGGGCACATGGTGGGCGCGTGGCGCGACACCACCGGAGGCGCGAGCGGCTCGCGCGCGCAGGCGCCGAGCACGGCGACCATCGCGGACACCGCCGGAGCGCCGCGAAAGACGGCGAAGGCGGCGCACGCGGACTCGCTTGCGCGCATGCACGCGAAGGCGCACGCCGACTCGGTTGCGGCCATCGCGCTGCTCACGGATTCGGCAGCGACGCGCCGGCTTCCGGGCTCGCTGCTGCCGGGCTGCCGCGTCGTCGCCTACTACGGCAATCCGCTGTCGCATCGCATGGGGATTCTCGGCGAGATAAACCCCGACTCGATGCTCGCACGGCTCGCGAAGCAGGCCGCGGCCTATGCGGCGGTCGACAGCTCGCGTCCGGTGCTTCCCGCGCTCGAGCTGATCGCGACTGTTGCGCAAGCAGGGCCGGGGAAGAGCGGGCTCTATCGCGCCCGGATGCCGGACACACTCATCGAGCGCGTGATGGGATGGGCGGAGTCGCACAAATACATCGTCATTCTTGACATTCAGACCGGGCGCAGCACGATGGCGGCGGAGCTGGTGCCGCTCATGAAGTATCTCTCGCGTCCGTACGTGCATCTCGCGCTGGATCCGGAGTTCTCGATCGGCACGAAGAAGATTCCGGGGCAGGTGATCGGGCGCATCGATGCGTCGGATGTGAACGCGGTGTCGGGCGTGCTCGCGACCTTGGTCGATTCGCTCAAGCTGCCACCCAAGATGCTCATCGTGCATCGGTTCACACGCCCGATGCTCTCGAATCACGAGAAGATCAAGCTCGATCCGCGCGTGCAGATCGTGATCGACATGGACGGATTCGGCCCGCCGCAGCTCAAGTACGGCTCGTATAAGGCGTACGTGCACGATCGTCCCGTGCAGTTCGCAGGCTTCAAGGTTTTCTACAAGAACGACAAGCCGATGCTGACGCCGCAGCAGGTGCTGGAGATGGATCCGGTGCCGCTGTTCATCATGTATCAATAGGGTCACGAAGGCGCGCGCCGCCGCACCGACCACAAGATCGTTCTGGCGGAGAGGGTCACGGGGCGCATATTGCTGGGAGCCGCCTATCCCCCCCGAGGTCATTCGCATGAGTACGAGCATCCCGTCCGCCTCCAGCGCGCCACTCGCGGGCGGAGCAGGGTCGATCACTGCACACGAGTTGAAAGAGGTCGAGCGCGCAAACGCGACCGGCCGTCAGCCGATCGTGTTCGTGCATGGCCTGTGGCTGCTGCCGAGCAGTTGGGATCGGTGGGCGAAGCTTTTCGAGGACGCGGGGTTCGTCGCGCTGACTCCGGGGTGGCCGGACGATCCGGAGACGGTGGAGGAAGCGAACGCGAAGCCCGACGTGTTCGCGCACAAGTCGATAGGCCAGATCGCGGATCACTTCGACAACATCGTGCGCCATCTGACGACGAAGCCTGCGATCATCGGCCATTCCTTCGGCGGATTGCTCGCGCAGATCCTCGCGGGACGCGGGCTGTCCGCGGTGACCGTCGCGATCGACCCCGCTCCATTCCAGGGAGTGCTGCCGCTTCCGTTCTCCGCGCTCAAGTCGGCGTTTCCGGTGCTCGGAAATCCTGCGAATCGCAACAGAGCGGTGCCGCTGACCTACGAGCAGTTTCGCTACGCGTTCGGAAATGCCCTCGGCGAGGACGAGGCGAAGGAACTGTACGAGAAGTATGCGGTGCCGGGTCCCGGTGTACCGATCTTCCAGGCAGCGGCCGCGAACTTCAATCCGTGGACAGAGGCCAAGGTCGATTCGGAGAATCCGGCGCGTGGACCGCTACTGATTATCGAAGGGGAGAAGGACCACACGGTTCCCCTGGCCATCGCACACGCAGTGTTCAAGCGGCAGCAGCGGAATCCGGGCGTCACCGAAATCGAGGAGATCCCCGGTCGCGGGCACTCACTCGTGATCGACGCGGGCTGGCGGGACGTGGCGGACAAGGCGTTCGCGTTCGTCAAGCGCTTCGTGTAGGGTGCTCCGTCGCCGCGCTCAGGCGAGGGCGCGGCGGTAGCGGGTCTCGGTGATCGTGACTCCCCATAGCTGGACGGTTTTCGTCGCATCGTCGGGGCGCCATCCATCGCTCCGATAGAAGCGCTGTGCGCGCTCGTTGCCGACAAGCACCCACAGCACCGCGTCGACAAAGCCGAGCGCACGCAACTCGAGGCGCGTGTGCGCGATGAGCGCTCGTCCGATGCCGGTGCCCCACGTGTCGGGATCGACATAGAGCGCGAAGAGCTCTCCTGTCCCGTCCTCGCGCTCCTGGCTCGCGCCGAACGTCGCGAAGCCTCGCACGTCTCCGTCGACTTACGCCACGAAGGTTGCCGGCGCGTCCGGAGCGGTCGAGCCGAAGGTGTAGCGGCTCGCACGGTCTTCAGGGCGCAGTGCGTCGAGATAACTCTGCTCGAGCAGCCCGCGGTAGCCTTCCTGCCACGCGCGCACGTGCACGCGCGCGACGGCCAGTGCGTCGCCAGGCGCTGCAGGGCGGATCGCGGGCGGCGTCTCAGGCATACATGAAAATAAGAGGCAAGATCGGCTCGAGGAGAACGCCGCTCTTGCGCACATGCGGGCGCTGTATCGCTACCCGCGCGGATTGCGCTTGCGCGATAGCGAGTCGAACACGTACTGCATCGCGACTCCACCCCACAGCGCGAAGGGCGCGGGAATGATCAGCGCGAACACGATCCAGAACGGAGAGGATGTGAACGCGTCCGCGTAGGTCGGCTGCCTGATGAAGCGGTAGCTCTGCGCGCTCCACACGAACAGTGCCCAGAGCAGCCCCGCATTGCGCACGAGATAGGAACCTGATTCGCGGCGGGCAAACTCGACGTGCCACGTCGCCGCGCACCAGGCGAACCAGCTCGCGAGCGCCAGCACGAGCGCGGCGCCCACAGCGAAGGACGGGGTCGCGCTCGCCGGTAGCTCGTACCACGTGAGCAGCCCATACGCGACGCCACCGGCGGCGCAGAGCGATGCGCTGATCGGAGTCTGCCGGTTTGATCGCCACGGAATCTGTCGCTCGATCATCCTCTGTTCTCACTCGAATGCCGCATGCCTCGCGCCTCCATGTCACGCCCGCGCATACTCGGCCTTCTTTGCACCGAGAGCAAGCGTTGCGCGCGCACGCTCTCGCTCGCGCGAGCGGCGGAGTGATGCGTCTCTGTGCGTGTCTGCGTGCCATGCTCCCCGATGCTCGCCGCCATCCACTCCGCCGCCGTCCTCGGCATCGAGGCGTACGATGTCACCGTCGAGGTGGACGCCGCGCAGGGGCTGCCACAGTGGACCATTGTCGGGCTCCCCGCCGGCGCGGTGAAGGAGAGCCGCGAGCGCGTGGGCGCGGCGCTCGTCAACTCGGGATTCGTCGTGCCGCCCAAGCGATTCACGATCAACCTCGCGCCCGCGGATCGCCGCAAAGACGGCACCGCCTTCGACCTGCCGATCGCGCTCGGCATTTTGGTCGCGACGGGACAGCTGCGCGCCGAGGCAGTTGAGAGGATCGTCGCGGTGGGGGAGCTCGGTCTCGACGGCACGCTGCGAGCGATGCGCGGCGCGCTTCCTGTGTCGCGACGCGTTGCCCAGCGCGGCGGGGGCGCGCTCACGCTCGTGCTGCCGCCGGCGAATGTGGCCGAGGCGTCGCTGGTGGGAAACGCGGCGCTGGCGGCGCCGTCCACGCTGCGGGAGCTGGTTGGTGCGCTGCGCCGCGCGAAGCTCGCGCGCGCGGAGCCGTCTCCGCAGGAGTCGAGCGCCGCGCGCGAGCCGCTCGACTTCGCGGACGTCGCAGGACAGGGCACCGCGAAGCGAGCGCTCGAGATCGCGGCCGCGGGCGGGCACAACGTCATCCTCGTTGGACCGCCGGGCGCCGGAAAGACGATGCTCGCGCGACGCCTTCCCGGAATTCTCCCCGCGCTCACGGAGGCGGAGGCGCTGGACGTTACCGCCATCCACTCCGTGGCGGGCGTGCTCGCGCCGGGCGATCCGCGCGTGGTCGCGCGGCCGTTCCGCGCACCGCATCACACGATCTCGGACGCCGGGCTGATCGGCGGCGGCAATCCGCCGCGACCGGGCGAGATGAGTCTCGCGCACCACGGCATCCTCTTTCTCGACGAGCTGCTCGAATTCCGCCGCCACGTCGTCGAGTCGCTCCGGCAACCGATGGAGGACGGCCGCGTCGTCATCGCGCGCGCGGCGATCGCAGTCACGTTCCCGGCGCGGTTCACGTTGGTTGGCGCGATGAATCCGTGTCCGTGCGGCAACGCCGGCGATCCGGCGCGCGCATGCACCTGCGGAGCCGCGGAGATCGCGAAGTATCGCGCTCGGCTCTCCGGACCCATGCGCGATCGCGTGGACATGCACGTGCCTGTGGGCGCGCTCGCGCTCTCCGCGCTCGCGACGGGAGGAAGTGGGGAGCTCTCGGAGAGTATTCGCGAGCGTGTGGGGCGTGCACGTGCGCGGCAGCACGCGCGCTACAATGCGAGCGGCGAGACCGAGGTGAACGCGCACGTCTCCGCGCGATTGTTGCACGAGCAGGGCGAGCTCTCGAGCGAGGCGCGCGCCCTACTCGGGAGCGCGGCCGAGCGGCTCGGGCTCACGGCGCGCGGCTATCATCGCGTGCTGCGCGTCGCGCGAACCATCGCGGACCTCGACGGAACGAGTGGCGTCGAGCAGCCGCACGTAGCCGAGGCGCTCTGTTATCGCACCACCGGCACGTTCGGCGCGGCGCCCGCGCTGGCTGCCGTGTGATGACCGATCGATCACTGCGTGAGCGACCACACCGCTCCCGCGCCCACGGCAGCGATGATGGTGAACGTCGCCCAGCCTAGCGAATTGGCGAGCCAGCCGTTCGTCCGGTTGCCCATGATCTCCGCGTTGTTGCAGATGCGGAGCACCAGAAAGACCAGTGGAATCGCCACCAATCCGTTGAGCAGCTGGCTGAGCACGAGCGCGCGAATCGGTTGCACGCCCAGCAGGTTGAGCAGCACGGCGAGCGCGATGCACCCGACGATCACCCCGTAGAATTTCGGCGCGCGTCCTGCCTCGCGCGCGAGACCGCGTTTCCAGCCGAGCGCTTCGCCGATGGCGTAGGCGACACCTCCGGCGAGCACGGGCACGGCGAGCAGCCCCGTCGCGAGAATACCCACCGCGAACAACGCGTATGCGAATCCACCCGCGGCAGGCTTGAGCGCGTTCGCCGCATCCGCGGCGGTCTGCACGCTCGTCACGCCGCGTGCGTGCAGCGTGGCAGCGGTGGTCACGAGAATGGCCCACGTCACCAGATTGGCGACGAAGCTCCCCGCGATCACGTCCGCCTGCGTCGCGCGGAGCTCGCGGCGCGTGGCACCGACGCGCTGCGAGAGGCGCGTCTTTCCTTCGACGATCTCCTCCTCGATCACCTGCGCCGGCTGCCACACGAGCACATACGGCGAGAGTCGCGTTCCGATCACCGCGACAACACCGGTGATGAACTGCGCGTTCCACTGCATCGAGGGCACGAGAGTCGCGCGCAGCACGGCGCCCCAGTGTTGCGGCACGAGGAACACGGCGACGACGTACGCGAAAAGGGAGAGCGCGAGCACTTTCAGGATTCTCGAATACGCCGTGTACGGCGCGAAGAGCTGCAGCAGCCCCGATCCGATCGCGAGCACGAGCAGCCACACGAGTGCAGGTCCCCCCGCGAGCAGCCGTACCGAATCCGCCATGACTCCGAGATCCGCCGCGAGGTTCACCACGTTCGCAACGGTGAAGAGCGACACAGCGCCCCAGAGGACCCACTTCGGATAGTGGAAGCGCAGAATCGTCACCAATCCGCGCCCCGACACGTTGCCGATCTGCGCGCACATCTCGAGCACCACCGCGGTGAGCGGCAGTGTGTACGGCGCGAGCCAGAAGCTCGCCGCGCCGAACTGCGCGCCGATCTGCGCATGCGTCCCGATCGCGCCCGGATCGTCGTTCGCGGCGCCCGTGACGACGCCGGGGCCGAGGCGGCGCAGGTAGTACGCGAGCCCGCCGCTAGACGGCTCGTGAGCCGAGTCGCTCGTGCTGCTCGGCGGAGCGGCTGATTCGCGTGCGGTGCTCGACATGGCGATGGGCGCGGTAGAGGCTGGCGAGGGCGTGCTCGAAATGCATCGACAGTGCCACCTGCGTCGTCCGCACGCACAATTCTGCGCGCACGGCACTTTGCGCTCGTGCTCGCCTTGGCGCACATTGGGCGAGCCCATCACCGCCATTCGTTTCAGCTACCAGGAGCATCGCATGTTGGCCGCATTCCGTTCACTCGTCGCGCTCTCGCTTCTCGCGACGACCTCGCTCGCCGCGCAGGTGACCGTCGTCAAGGCCGGCCGCCTCGTCGATACCGAGCACGGCACAGTCGCGACGAGTCAGATCGTGATCATCCGCGACGGGAAGATCGAGGAGGTTGGACCATCGCTCGCGATCCCTGCCGGCGCGAAGGTGATCGATCTGTCGGGGATGACGGTGCTCCCGGGGCTCATCGACAGCCACACGCATCTCTCCGACGGCGAGTTCGATTCGGACGGTGATCCGCGCACGCTCCTCTTCCACACGACGGCCGAGGACATTCTCGCGGCGATCCCGAACGTGAAGACGGCGCTCATGGCGGGCTTCACGACGGTGCGCGACGTGGGCACCTACCGCGCACTCAACGACGTCGCGATGCGCGACGCGATCAACAAGGGGATCATCCCGGGCCCACGGATGTACGTCGCGGGCGCATACATCACGATCACGGGCGGCGCAGGCGCGATGACGGGGATCTCGCCCGACGTGCAGCTCCCCCTCGAATGCGCTACGGCGAGGCGAACAGCCCGTGGGAAGTGCGCCAGAAGGTGCGCCTGCTCGCGAGCCAGGGCGTGAACGTGATCAAGGTACTGTCGACTGGCGCGGTGCTCACGCACGGCAGCAACAAGCAGTCGCAGGAGTTCACGCCCGAGGAGCTCGCCGCTGCGGTCGACGAGGCGCACCAGTTCGGCCTCAAGGTCGCGGCGCACGCCCACAGCGCGCAGGGGATCAAGAACGCGGTGCGCGCAGGCGTCGCGTCGATCGAGCACGGCACGTATCTCGACGCTGAAGGCGTGCGCCTTATGAAGGAGCACGGCACCTTCCTCTCGGCCACCCTCGACGTGCACGACTGCATCACCTCGAACCCGAACACGCCGGCCGATTTCCGCGAGCACAACGATGGAATCGCCGAGATCCACTACGGCGCGTTCAAGAAGGCGCTCGCGGCGGGAATCAAGATCGCATTCTCCACCGATGTGCCGGTGTGCCCATACAAGGACGCCGCGAAGGAGTTCACGTACATGGTGAAGTACGGCATGACCCCGATGCAGGCGATCCAGGCCGCCACGATGGGCGGCGCAGAGCTGATCGGCGTCCTCGACAAGGTAGGCTCGATCAGGAAGGGCAAGCTCGCGGACATGATCGCAGTCCAGGGCGACCCGACAAAGGACGTCGAGCTCCTGCAGCACGTCCAGTTCGTGATGAAGGACGGCAAGGTGTTCAAGTCCCCGGACGCGAGCGCGACGGCGACGAATTAAGCGGGGAGCGTAGGGAGGGTGGACGGCGGTACTACAACGGCTTCACACGAATGACACCGATCTGAACGAATCGAACCGATGTACGCGAAAGCTGTTCTTCACAAAATAGCTTTTTACTGTTTTTGTGGGAGGCTGCCTGGATTGTACTAGTTCGATTCGTTTCGTTCGCGTCATTCGTGTGAAGCCGTTGTCTTTCCCACACCCTACTTCCGAAACACGAAGTACACCGCCCCCGCCATGCACAGCGCTGCCCAGAGGTAGTTCAGCTTTACCGGCTCTTTCATGTACAGAGCGGCGAAGGGCACGAACACCGACAGCGTGATGACTTCCTGCAGGATCTTGAGCTGTCCCAGCTCCAGCTGTGTGCTCCCGATTCTGTTTGCCGGGACCTGGAAGCATGTATTCGAACAGTGCGATGCCCCAGCTCACCAGGATCGCCAGGTACAGCGGCTTGTTGTGCAGATTCTTCAGGTGCGCGTACCACGCGAAGGTCATGAAGCAGTTGGACACGATCAGGAGCAGGGTCGTCTTGACGATGACTGGCATGGAATTGGAAAGAGAGTGTGACGAACGCCTGCGTTTGCGCGGGTAATACAGAGCAGGCGATCTCGCCCTCTCGCAATCGCTTTGCCACGTCGTCAACCCTCGAGACAATCCGTGCACTCTCGCTCCACGCTGCGCCTTCCGCTGTTCGCGCTCCTCGTCGTCGTTGCCACCGCGGCCACGCGTGTCTCGCGCGATCCCGTGATCGTCGTCCCCTCCATCGTGCGCGATTCGCTCAACAGCATCTGGACGCAAGCGAACGTGCACTGGAACGAGATCGCCGATCAAAACATGCTCACGCAGGCGCTCGGCACCGGGAAGCCGACGCAGAAGGAATATCTCGGCTGTCTCATCGGCGACACCAACGGCGACACCTTTCACGTGATCGGCTGGATTCCCGCGCACGACATGAAGCGCTTCCAGTTCGCAGTGACCGGAAGCTGCGACAGCGTGCCCGGCGCGATCGGCACCTTCCACACGCATCCCTATCGCGCCTCCCCCACCGGCGATGCGCTCAAGGAGCCCGGACTCTCCAAGCAGGATCTCACCACCTTCGCGAGTGGTAACGATCGCGTGCTGATCGTCGTGTGGGACGTCGACTCCCTCGACGTCGCGCTCCGCTCGGCTGACGGACGCATCGTTCACCCGGCCGTGCTCACCACGCCCTGAGTCTTCCCACGCACTTCCTCACGGCTACGTTTCAGCCATGAGCTCCGCCCACGTTCTCGCGTCGTCGCCGAGCGCGCAGCAGCGCGAGCTCGAGCTCCTCGAGTGGCTGCGCGCGCAGGAGTCCGTGCTGCTCGGCTTCAGCGGCGGCGTCGACTCCGCGTATCTCGCCTGCGTCGCCATCGAGGCGCTCGGGCCCGAGCGCTTTCTCGCCGTGATCGGACGCAGCGCATCGTATCCCGCGGAGCAATGGCAGATCGCGCGCGACGTCGCCTCGCGTGCGGGGATCGAGGTGCTCGAGGTCGACACGCACGAGATGAGCGATCCGCGCTACGTCGCGAATCCCACCAACCGCTGCTATTTCTGCAAGTCCGAGCTCTGGTCCGTGCTCGAGCGGGTGCGCGTGGAACGGGGGATCGCGGTGATCATCGACGGCACCAATGCGGACGATCTCTCCGATCATCGCCCTGGCAGAAAAGCCGCCGCGGAGCAGCACATTCGCTCGCCGCTCGCGGAGCTCGGGTTCACGAAGAACGACATTCGCGCGCGCTCGCGTGCGCGCGACATTCCGACATGGTCGCAGCCCTCGTCGCCGTGCCTCTCGTCGCGGCTGCCGTACGGCACGCCCGTCACCGTCACCCGCCTCTCGTCCATTGAGCGTGCGGAGCGTGCGCTCCGGCAACTGGGCGTCGCGGGAAATCTTCGCGTGCGCCATCATGGCGATACCGCACGCGTCGAGATGGATCTCGCGGAGCTTCGCGAGTGGCAGCGTCCCGACCGGGAGGCGCAGCTCTCAGAGGCCGTGCAAAAGGCTGGCTTCGCGACCGTCGTGCTCGATCCGCGCGGCTTCCGGTCGGGGTCGCTGAACGTGCTCGCGGGCGTCGTCACCGATCGCGGAGACAGTGCGGCTCTTCCTGGCGATTGAGCTCGAGCCGCGCGAGCGGCGGGCAATTCGCCAGGCCACCGCATCGATGAGAGAGGCCGCTTCCGAGGCCAATTGGGTGTCCGAGGACAACCTGCACCTCTCGCTCAAGTTCTTCGGCGAGCAGCCGCAGGACGGCGCCCGCCTCGATCGTGAGCGCGCTCGCGCCCGTCGGGGCTTCGCACCAGCCGTTCGACCTTCGTGTGAGCGGATTGGGCGCCTTCCCAAACCTTCGGAGCCCTCGCGTCGTATGGATGGGCGTGCAACACGATCCGAGGCTCGAGCTCCTGCACCACGATTTAGAGGCGACCTGCGCCGCCAACGGCTATCCGCTGGATGCGCGAGCCTTCCGCCCGCACATCACGCTCGCCCGCGTGCGCGAGACGCATGCCGCTCGCGAACGCGCGGGCGCTTGCGCTCGCAGCCCGCGCTGTGGTGTATACGGGAGTGCAGCAGGTGACCGCGCTCTCGCTCGTCGAGAGCACGCTCGGCCCCGGCGGGCCGCGGTACACGAAGGTCGCGTCGATTCCACTAGCAGGCGGGTGAGTCATGGGCGGTTGCTTCAAGTCGATCGGATGTCTCGTCGTGGCGATCGCCTTCGCTGTAGGCGGCTGGTTCACGCGCGACATGCTGGATGCCGCTCCTCATGGCGCGCCTCGCATCATCAGACCGCGGAGGCAGCGCCGGTGCACCCGCCGGGCACGTGGGAGCTCGCCACTCCCGAGGGGGCAGTGCGTGCGCGGCAGAATCATTGAGCGTCTCGCGTCGCGCAACGGCCCGGTGTACGCGAACGTCGATCCCGCGGATCTCACCGCGTACATCATCCAGCAGCTCTCGCATCAGCTCCCGGAATCCGCGCGCGACGTGGAAGCGACCGTGAGCGGTGATCAGCTCCTCGTGCGCTGCTCAGTGAATCCCAACGACCTGGGCGATCTCTCGCAGCTCGGTCCACTCGCCAGCATGCTCGGCGATCGCGAGAAGGTGCAGATGGGCGGCACACTCGACATCGTGAAGCTGGGGTTGGGCGAGTATCGGCTGCAGTCATTCCGCATCCACGACTTCGCGCTCCCGCGCGCGATGATTCCTCGCCTGATCAAGAGCTACTCGAAGGGCGCGCGGCCCGCCCGGCATCGCCGACGACGCGCTGCCGCTCATCACGCCGGTGCACATCGGTGACGTGCGCATCAAGAACGGGCAGATCACGCTCTACAAGGTGGTGAAGTGAGCCCGCGGATTCTGGTCGCGGACGACGAGAAGGGAATTCGCGCCGCGCTCGGGCAGCTGCTCGAGTACGACGGCTACGAGGTGCGCTCGGTCGCGAACGCGGTGGACGCGATCGCGGAGTACGACAAGTGGCACCCGGACCTCGTCTTCATGGATGTGAAGATGGGCGGCATCGACGGCCTCGAGGCGCTCAAGCAGATTCGCGAGAAGGATCCGTCGGCGATCGTCGTGATGATCAGCGGCCACGGCACCATCCAGACCGCCGTCGAGGCGACGCAGCTCGGCGCCTACGACTTTCTCGAGAAGCCACTCGATACCGATCGCATTCAGGTCACGCTGCGCAACGCGCTCCAGCACGTCGTCCTCCGCGAGGAGAACAGCCGGCTGCGCGCGAGCATCGAGTCGCGCTACGAGATCGTGGGCAAGTCGTTCGCGATCCGCTCGCTCATCGAAAAGATCGAGCGCGTCGCCGCAACGCCGGCGCGCGTGCTGATCACCGGCGAGAACGGCACCGGAAAGGAGCTCGTCGCGCGCGCGGTGCACCGGCTCTCGCCGCGCTCCGCGAAACCGTTCGTCGAGGTGAACTGCGCGGCGATTCCGAGTGAGCTGATCGAGAGCGAGCTCTTCGGGCACATGAAGGGCTCGTTCACGGGCGCGATCGCGGATCGCACGGGGAAGTTCGAGCAGGCGAACGGCGGCACGCTCTTCCTCGACGAGATCGGCGACATGAGCCCCTCCGCGCAGGCGAAGGTGCTGCGCGTGCTCGAGGACGGCGTCGTCAATCGCATCGGCAGCTCGAAGCCGATCTCCGTCGACGTGCGCGTCATCGCCGCGACGAACAAGGCGCTCGAGGCGGAGATCGCAGAGGGGAAGTTCCGCGAGGATCTCTTCTATCGGCTGAACGTCGTACCCGTCGTGGTGCCGCCGCTGCGCGAGCGTCGCGAGGACATCCCGCTGCTCGTGCACCACTTCGCGGGAATTCTCTCGGAAGGCGAGGGGATGCCGCCGCGCACATTCAGCCAGGACGCCGTCGATCGGCTCGCCGCATTCGATTGGCCGGGCAACGTGCGCGAGCTGAGGAACACCGTCGAGCGCATCCTGATTCTCTCAGGCGGCCCGCGCGTGGGCGCCGCCGACGTCGACCGGCTGCTCGGCCAGCGCGCCGCAGACAACGCGAGCCTCGGGTCGCTGGCCGAGTGCAAGACGTTCGAGGAGTTCAAGGAGGCGGCGGAGCGGGCGTTCCTGCTCGCGAAGCTTCGCGAAACCGATTGGAACGTGTCTGAAACCGCGCGCCTGCTCGACATGCCGCGCTCGAATCTCTACAAGAAGATCGAGCGGTATGCGCTGACGCGAGAGCACGCCTAGAGGATTCCGATGGCCGGCACCGATTGGGACAAGGAGATGAAGAAGATCGACAAGCAGCTCGAGTCGATCTCCGATGAGGCGCTCATCTCGAGCGCGGGCGCGAAGACGCCGGTCGAGAAGGCGAAGGTGGCAGAGGTGCAGCGCACCACGACCACCTTTGGCGTGTTCGCGCGGCTCATCCTCGCGATCGCGCTCGGCGTCGGCATGCTTTTCTGGCCGTACAGCATCCGCTGCGGGCCGGGATTGTTCGCGTATCTGTTCGCGAGCGGAATGGTGGCCATAGCCGGCGGCTGGTGCGCCGTGTGGACGTGGCGTCATCGCGCATCGCAGGCGCACGTGCTGTCGTTGCTGCTCATCGTGTGGGGGCTGGTGCTGGCCGGAATCGAGGTGCTGCCGCGCGTGGGCTACGCTTTTCCGACCACGACGCACCCGGCTACCTGGATGTGCTCCTGACGCCGTAGCCGTTCTCCTGTGATATTACGGCCATGAAAACATTCAAGAATTTCATCGCCGGCGCGTGGGTCGAGCCCTCGAGCGGCGAATACTTCGACAACATCAATCCTGCCGACACGTCCGACGTGATCGGCCGATTCCCGCTGTCTACCGCGGCTGACGTCGAACGCGCCGTCGCATGGGCGAAGCGCGGCTTCGAGAAGTGGCGCCGCACTCCTGCGCCCGCGCGCGGCGACGTGCTGCGCAAGGCGGGCGATCTGCTCGTCGCGCGCAAGGAAGAGATCGCGGAGCTGATGACCCGCGAGATGGGGAAGCCGCTCACCGAGACGCGCGGCGACGTGCAGGAGGGGATCGACACCGCCTACTACGCCGCCACCGAGGGACGTCGGCTCTTCGGGCACACGGTGCCGAGCGAGCTGCGATCAAGTGGGCGATGAGCTTCCGCCGTCCGATCGGGCCGTGCGGCATCATCACGCCGTTCAACTTTCCGCTCGCGATTCCGACGTGGAAGATCTTCCCCGCGCTCCTCTGCGGGAACTCCGTAATCTTCAAGCCGGCCGAGGATGTGCCGCACACGGGAACGGTATTCGTCGAGATCCTGCTCGAGGCGGGACTGCCCCCCGAGGTCATGCAGCTGCTGCACGGCGCGGGTGAAGTCGTGGGTGCGGCGATCGTGAAGCATCCCGAGGTTCCGGCGATCTCGTTCACCGGCTCCACGGATGTGGGCTCGATCGTGGGCGAGGACGTGCGGCCGCATGCACAAGCGGCTCTCGCTCGAGATGGGTGGGAAGAACGCGATGATCGTCCTAGACGACGCCGATCCCGATCTCGCGCTCGAGGGCGTGCTCTGGGGCGCATTCGGCACCACGGGGCAGCGTTGCACGGCGACGAGCCGCCTCATTCTCCAGTCCAAGATCCACGATCGCGTGCTCGGGGAGCTCGTCGACCGCGCGAAGGCGATGAAGCTCGGCGACGGTCGCAAGCAGGGGACGGACGTGGGTCCACTGATCAACGACGCGTCGCGCAAGAAGGTCGAGCGCTACGTCGACATCGGACAGGCGCAGAACGCCGACCTGCTGTGCGGCGGGAAGCGGCCCACGGGGAAGGGACTCGAGAACGGCTATTTCTTCGAGCCGACGGTGTTCGCGCGCGTTCAGGCGGGCTCGCGGCTCGAGCAGGAAGAGATCTTCGGACCGATTCTCTCGGTGATTCGCGTGGACAGCGTCGACGAGGCGTTCGCGGTGAACAACGACGTGCGCTACGGGCTGTCGTCGTCGGTGTACACGCGCGACGTGAACGTCGCCTTCCGCGCCCTAACCGAGCTCGACAACGGCATCACGTACATCAACGCACCGACGATTGGTGCGGAAGCTCACTTGCCGTTCGGCGGCGTGAAGGAGACGGGAAATGGGCACCGCGAAGGCGGCTGGGAGGTGTACGAGTTCTACTCCGAGACGAAGGTCGGCTACGTCGACTTCTCGGGAACGCTGCAACGCGCGCAGATCGATAACTATGGAGATGACGCGACGACACTGCTGTAGGGCCGCCGGTGCCCGCGGGCGCGACTTGCCATCCGCCTGCGAGCCACGGAAATTCGACAGCAGTTGCCTCGCGGTCGACTGATCAGTCACCCGGAGAGCGGCCGTTCGCCGGCAAGCGAACCACCGCCGGATCACTCCGCCG
Source organism: uncultured Gemmatimonadaceae bacterium (assembly GCA_963792685.1). Classification (GTDB taxonomy): domain Bacteria; phylum Gemmatimonadota; class Gemmatimonadetes; order Gemmatimonadales; family Gemmatimonadaceae; genus FEN-1250. The sequence goes on from CAWBWW010000001.1 coordinate 2,293,101, forward strand.
CCACACGATGGATGCCGATGTCTCACTCTCCCACACCATCCGGCTCTCGAACCGTGACCGAAGAACATCGGGCGCATGTGCTGCGCGCGATGAATCGGTCGCGCTGGCGGATGGATGGGTTCTGGGAGTGGTCCAAGATCATTATTTTCGCCGTCGCACTGTTCATCGTGATTCGCACGTTCGGCGTCGAGGCGTACAAGATTCCGTCGGGGAGCATGGAGCGCACGCTCCTCGTCGGTGATTTTCTGCTCGTCAACAAGGCACTGTACGGCGCCGAGGTGCCGTTCACGCACCTGCGGCTTCCCGCGATTCGCGCCCCGAAGCGCGGCGATGTGATAGTCTTCCAGTATCCGGTCAATCCGCAAGCAGAACTTCGTGAAGCGTCTCATCGGACTGCCGGGCGACACGGTGGAGATGCGCGACGGCGAGCTGCTCCTGAACGGACGCGTGCAGAACGAGCAGTACGTGTTTCACTCGCATCCAAATGGGCGAGCCGCTGGAGGAGGAGTTCCGGTGGCAGGATCAGTATCTCGTGCGTACGGCGCAGGCCAGCGTGGGGTACCATCCATCGCGTAACACTTGGGGTCCGCTGATCGTCCCTGAGAAGAGCTATTTCATGCTCGGGGACAACCGGGACAACTCCGAAGACAGCCGGTACTGGGGCTTCGTTCCGGACTCCCTGATCAAGGGGAAGCCCCTGATCGTCTACTACAGTTATGAGCGCGACGCGACGCACACGCTTCCGTGGCTCACCGACATTCGCTGGAGTCGGCTGGGTACGCGGATTCGCTGACCGGCTCGATGATTCATTCGCTCGTTTTCGAGACGTCCCGTCGCACACACGTGCTGGTCTCCGCAGGAGTAGCCGCCCAGTATGGCCGTACCTTCGCATAAGAAGTCGTCGTACGACGAAGGGTCGCTGGATCAGTATCTTCGCGACATCAGCGCTTATCCGCTGATCGATCGCGGATGAAGAGGTGCGCCTGGCGCAGCTCATCCGCGTGAAGGATCCGGAGGCGCTCGACAAGCTCGTGCGCTCGAATCTGCGCTTCGTCGTCTCCGTCGCCAAGAAGTACCAGAACCAGGGCGTCGCCCTCTCGGATCTCATCAACGAGGGCAACCTCGGCCTCATCCGCGCCGCGCACAAATTCGACGAGACGAAGGGGATCAAGTTCATCTCCTACGCCGTGTGGTGGATTCGCCAGGCAATCCTGCAGGCGCTGGCCGAGCAGTCGCGCATCGTGCGCGTGCCGCTCAATCGCGCGGGCACACTGCACCGCATCGGCAAGCGCGCCAACGCGCTCCTCCAGGAGCTCGGCCGCGAGCCCACGCACGAAGAGATCGCGCACGAGATGGACATCACCGAGGAAGAGGTCGCGAAAACGATCTCGATCTCGCAAACCCATCTCTCCCTCGACGCGCCGATGACGCCCGGCGAGGACAACCGACTCCTCGACTACCTGCCGGACACGCTCAACGCGACGCCGGACGAGCAGACGTTCGAGAAGGCGCTCACAGAGGCGATCGAGGAGTCGCTCTCGCTCGCTCAAGGAGCGCGAGGCGAAGATCCTGCGCCTCTATTTCGGGCTCGACAGTGAGGAGCCGATGACGCTCGAGCAGATCGGTGCTCTGCTCGGTATCACGCGCGAGCGCGTGCGCCAGATCAAGGAAAAGGCGCTCTCCCGCCTCCGTCACGTCTCCCGCGCCCGCGCACTCGAAAGCTTCCTCGGCTAGCTTTTCGATGTGAGCGTGCGTCGCAAGTCGACCACGCGCTTCCGCCGAAAAGCCAATGATTCAGCGCGATCCCGAAGACATTGAGCGTCCGTTCGCGAAGGGTGGCTCGCGCCGCATGCTTCCAATGCTGGGGCGCGCGATCACGCTCCGATGCCCGAACTGCGGCTCGCGCGGGCTGCTGAAGAACTGGTTCCACATGAACGAGCGATGCCCGCGCTGCGGCCTCCGCATCGAGCGCGAGGGAAAGGACTACATGGCCGGCTCAGTCATGTTCAACCTCGTGCTGGCCGAAATGATCTTCGCGGTGCAGTTCGTCGGGTACTTGCTGGCGACTTGGCCCAATCCGAATTGGAGCGCGCTCGAGATCGCGGCGCCGGTGGGGATGGCGCTCGCGCCGTTCGTGCTCTTCCCGTTCTCGAAGCTCGTGTGGCTCGCGGCGGATCTCGCGCTGCGCCCGGCGCACGCGAGTGAGCTGGCGGATAGTCCTCGGTCGAGAAGGGGCGATTCCAGGTAAGGCGTGGCCCGGGTCGTGGCTGCTCCGTAGTTTTCGCGGCCTATGTCTCGCTTCGATCGCCGGCTACTGACGCGCACCGCCGCGCTTATACTGCTGCCAATGCTGGCTCGCGCGCAGAGCGCAGCGCCTGCAACGCAGGCGGTGACGACGCCCGCGATCTCCACCGCCGATCTGCGCGCGCGACTCTATCTCATCTCCGACGACTCGCTCCGCGGACGGCTCGCAGGATCGGCTGGCGATTCCGTGGTGACGGCGTACATCGCGTCCGAATTCGCGCGCGTTGGGCTCACGGCTGCGGGGGAGAATGGCGGCTGGTTCCAGGCGGTCCGCTTTCACGATCGGAGCGGGCATGAGCCTGCGATTCCCGCGCGCAATGTAATTGGTGTGCTGCAGGGGACTGATCCCGTGCTGCGCAACGAGTACGTCGTAATCAGTGCGCACAACGATCACGTGGGCGTCGCGCGGCGCGCGGTCGATCACGATTCGCTGCGCGTCGCGAACTTCGCCGCGGCCATGCGCAAGCGCGGCACGTCGGGCGCTGCGGCGGATGCGTGGGCGAAGCACGCCCTCGACTCGCTTCGCGCGCTGCGGCCGCCACGCGCTGACTCGATCTTCAACGGCGCCGACGATGACGGATCGGGCACCGTCGCGCTGCTCGAGATCGCGGAGGCGATGGCGGCGTCGCCCGACAAGCCGAAGCGCTCCATCCTCTTCATCTCGCACACTGCCGAAGAGGAGGGGCTGTTCGGCTCCGAGTGGTTCACCGACAACCCGACCGTGCCTCGCGACTCGCTCGTGGCGGAGCTCGATATGGACATGATCGGGCGCGGAAGTCCCGCGGATGTCGCGCAGGGCGGGCCCGCGTATCTCGAGCTGATCGGCACGCGGCGATTGTCGACGGAGCTGGGCGACGTGGCCGAGCGGGTTGATGCGAAGGAGGCGATTCCCTTCAAGTTCAACTATGCGTTCGACGCGCCGGGCGACAAGGAGCAGTACTACTGCCGCGCCGACCACTACTCGTACGCGAGATATGGTATTCCGTCGATCAACTTCTCGCGCGGCGATCACCCCGACTATCACGAGGTGACGGATGAGGCGCAGTACATCGACTACGATGCGCTCGCGCGCGTGACGACGTATGTGCGCGATCTCGCGATGGCGCTAGCGAATCTCGATCACCGCGTGGCGATCGACCATCCGAAGCAGAAGGATCCGCACGCAGCGTGCGTGCAGTGACGACCACTCTCAACCGATAGCGGCCATGGCGCAACAGAGCTCGTTCGACGTGACCACCGGGGTCGATCTGCAGGAGGTCGACAACGCGGTGAACCAGGCGCAGAAGGAGATCACGCAGCGCTACGACTTCAAGGGCTCGCCCGCGAAGATCGAGCTGCAGCGTGCGGAGAACAAGCTGCTGCTCGAGGCGGAGGGCGACTACAAGATGACCGCGGTGCTCGACGTGCTGCAGTCGAAGCTCATCAAGCGCGGCGTCTCGGTCAAGAATCTCGATATCGGTGAGGTGAAGCCTGCGAGCGGCGAGACCGTGCGTCGCGAGATCAAGCTCAAGATGTCGCTGGACGGCGAGACGTCGAAGAAGGTCGTCGCAGCGATCAAGGATGCGAAGATGAAGAAGGTGCAGGCGTCGATTCAGGGCGAGCAGGTGCGCATCACGTCGCCCTCGAAGGACGAGCTGCAGGAAGTGATGACGCTCCTGCGGAGCAAGGACTTCGGAGTGGAGCTCAAGTTCGGGAACTACCGGTGAGCGGCGCGCGCGCGGCGTTGTTGATCGCGATGGCGGCATGCGCGACCGGTGCGCACGCGTCGAGGGCGCAGGCGCAGAGTTCCAGCCCGGCGCTCTCCGCTCCCGAGCGCGCGCTGGTGAAATCCGTCGACGCGCACAACGCGGACGCGCTCGCGCTGCTCATCAAGGTCGTGAACATCAACAGCGGGACGATGAACTTCGCCGGCGTGCGTCAGGTCGGCGATGTTTTCCGCGCGCAGCTCGACTCGCTCGGATTTCAGGACGCGATGGGTGGACGGTGCAGCCTTTCATCGCGCGGGACATCTCGGTGGCCGAGCATCCGGGCGCGGGGCCGAAGCTGCTCCTGATCGGTCATCTCGATACCGTGTTCGAGCCCGACAATCCCTTCCAGAAATTCCAGCGGATCGACGACTCGACAGCCAAGGGCCCGGCCGTGATCGACATGAAGGGCGGCGACGTCATCATCGTGTACGCGCTGCGCGCGCTCAGAGACGCGCATGCGCTCGACCGGATGAACGTCACCGTGGTGCTCGACGGTGATGAGGAAGAGGCGGGCTCGCCGACCGAGCTCGCGCGCGCCGCACTGGTGGATGCGGCGAAGGGTGCGACGGCCGCGCTCGGATTCGAGGATGGCTCCGGCGATCCGAAGACCGCGGTGTCGTCGCGACGCGGCGATGGCTCGTGGCAGCTCAAGGTGACGGGCACGCCCGCGCACTCGGGGCAGATCTTCTCGCCGTCAGTCGGCGCGGGGGCAGTATTCGAGGACTGCGCGCGTGCTCGACGCCTTCTACACGAAGCTCGGCCACGAGCAATACCTCACCTTCAATCCCGGCGTCGCAGTGGGCGGCACGGCGGCGACGCTGGACTCCACCGGCACCGTCGGCACCGCGTCGGGAAAGACGAACGTGGTCGCGCAGACGATGCAGGTGACGGGCGATTTGCGCACGATCTCGCCGGCGCAGTTCGCCCACGCGGTAGAGACGATGAAGCAGATCGTGTCGACGCCGCTGCCGGGCACGCACTCGGAGATCACCTTCGACAATGGCTATCCGCCAATGGCGCCGACCGAGGGGAATCGCAAGCTGCTCGCGATCTACGACAAGGCGAGCCGCGATGTGGGCTCTGGCGGCGTGGTGGCCGTGGACCCGTCGAAGGCCGGCGCGGCGGACATTTCCTTCGTCGCGAATCTCGTCCCGATGTCGATCGACGCGCTGGGACTTTCCGGAAGCGATGATCATACGGACAAAGAGACAGCGGATCTGCGCACGCTGCCGGTAAAGACGAAGCGGACGGCGGTGTTTCTGTTGAGACTCTCGAATGGAGCGGCGGCGCCGCCGAGTGTGAATCCATGAAGCTCGCGCATATCTGTGCTGCGATCGGCGCATCGGTCGCACTTACGCATCCTGCGATCGCGCAACGCCCTCAGCTCTCCAAAGCAGTCCGCGAGTACGTCACCATCGACACTCCCACCGTCGTGCTCACGCACGTGCGCGTGATCGACGGCACCGGCGCACCCGCGCGCGACAACCAGACAATCGTCGTGCGCGACGGACGCATCGCCGCGCTCGGCGACGCCGCGAGCATCCAGCCGCCCGAGGGCGCGCAGGTCGTCGATCTCTCCGGCAAGACTGTCATCCCCGGGCTCGTGATGATGCACGAGCATCTCTACTATCCCACCGGTCCCGGCGTGTACGCGAATCTCGAGGAGAGCTTCACGCGCCTCTATCTGGCGGGCGGCGTCACGTCAATGCGCACCGCGGGGAACTCGAACGGCTACGGCGAGATCAACATCGCCAACGAGATCCGCCGCGGAGACAAGCCAGGTCCGTGGATGGACGCGACCGCGCCGTATCTGCAGGGCCCCGGACTCGGCATCACGCAGATGTACGAGCTCAAGAACGCCGCCGATGCGACGCGCATGACGAGCTTCTGGGCCGACGCGGGCGCGACGTCGTTCAAGGCGTACATGAACATCACGCGCGCGGAGCTCGGCGCGGCGATCAAGGAAGCGCACCGGCGCGGCCTCAAGCTCACCGGACATCTCTGCTCCGTCACCTACCACGAGGCGATCGCACTCGGCATCGATGACCTCGAGCACGGCTTCTTCGTCGCGACGGACTTCGTTCCCGACAAGAAGCCGGACGAGTGCCCGGGACAACAGGTCGGCATGAAAGCGCTCGCGGAGGTCGATACGGCGGGGAAGCCGTTCAAGACGCTCGTCGCGGATCTCGTGTCGCATCACGTCGCGCTCACGTCCACGCTCACGGTGTTCGAGACCTTCGCGCCGGGACAGCCGGAGCCGCCGGGGCTCGAGGTGCTCGATCCCATTCTCCGCGACCGCTTCGCGAAGTTCCGCGAGTCGGTCGACTCGAAGAAGGAGTCGATCTACGCCGGGCTCCTCGCGCTCGAGCGCGGGATGGAGGTGCAGTTCGTGCGCGCGGGCGGGCTGCTGCTCGCCGGCACCGATCCCACCGGGGGAGGCGGCGTGATCCCCGGCTACTCCGATCAGCGCCAGGTCGAGCTGCTTGTGGGCAGCGGCTTCTCGCCCCTCGAAGCGATCAAGATCTGCACGCTCAACGGTGCGACGTACCTCGGCCGCACGAAGGACATCGGCTCGATCGCGGTCGGGAAGCAGGCGGATCTCGTGGTCATCGATGGCAATCCCGCCGCTAACGTCTCCGACATCCGAAAGGTGGAGACGGTGTTCAAGCAGGGCGTGGGCTACGACTCGAAGAAGCTGATCGAGTCCGTGAAGGGGCAGGTGGGACTCTTCTAGCCGCGGGGCTACGCGGCATAGCTGCGCTCGGGTAACTTTCGGGATGCCTTTGCGCCCCCCACGTTCCGCGTGAAAGTCGGCTTCATCACGCTCGGCTGCGACAAGAACACCGTCGACAGCGAGCGCTACCTCGCGCTGCTCGCCGATCACGGCGGCGAGTTCACCCCCGAGCTCGACGACGCCGACGTGATCATCATCAACACGTGCGGCTTCATCGACGCGGCGAAGCAGGAATCGATCGAAGCGATTCTCGAGGCCGGCCGCTACAAGTCGGACGGGCAGTGCCAGACGGTGGTGGCCGTCGGATGCATGGTCGAGCGCCACAAGGCCGAGCTCGCGAGCGAGCTCCCGGAAGTCGACCTCTTCCTCGGCTCATCCGAAATGGAGCGGCTCGTTCCCGAGCTGCTCGAGCGCGGAGTGATCGACCCGGAGTCGCCGCTCGCGATGCACCCCGGCGTGCGACTCTACACGGGCGATCTTCCCCACGTGCGCTACCTCAAGGTGAGCGAGGGATGCGATCACGGATGCGCGTTCTGCGCGATCCCGCTCATGCGCGGCAAGCATCGCTCGTTCGCGCTCGATGATGTCGTGCGCGAGGCGCAGCTCCTCGAGATGCAGGGCGCGCGCGAGATCAACCTCGTCGCGCAGGACCTCGCGCACTACGGCCGCGACAAGCGCGATGGCAATGCGCTTCCGGAGCTGCTGTCCGCGCTGGTGTCGGAAACGATCCATACCATGGATCCGGCTGCTGTATCTCTATCCCACCGGGATCACGCCGAAGCTCCTCGAGCTGATGGCGCGCGAGCCGCGCATCCTGCCGTATCTCGACATGCCGATCCAGCACGGCTCCGATGCCGTGCTCGCGCGCATGCGCCGCCCTGAGCGCGCGCACACGATCCGCGAGCGCGTCGCGCGACTGCGCGCAACGGTGCCCGACGTCGCGATCCGCACGACGTGCATCGTCGGCTTTCCCGGCGAGACCGAGAGCGATTTCCAGCAGCTCTGCGATCTGCTCGAGGAGGTGCGCTTCGAGCGCGTGGGCGCGTTCACGTACTCGCCGCAGGAGGGCACCAGCGGCGCGCTGCTCGAGGACGACGTGCCGATGCCCGTGAAGCGCGATCGCCTCGAGCGCCTCACGGAGCTGCAGCGCGCGATCACGGCCGAGCGGTACGAGCGGCACATCGGATCTGCGCGTGCGTGGCATCATAGATCGAGTGGACGACATCACCGGTGAGTCGCTGGGCCGCACGCGTCTGGCAGGCGGACGACATCGACGGCATCACGCGCTTCCACGGCAGCCGCGGCACCCGGGCTCACTCGTCGAGGCGATCGTCGAGGAGGTCGTGGACGACTACGACTTCGTGGCGCGCATTGTCGAGCGTGACCGCGCCGCGCCGTGTCGCTCGCGCCAGCTGCGCGAGTCGGCCGCGCGCTTCCCGTGATGGCATCGGCGACGACCGCGAGCTACGGGCGGTGAGCAGCCGCTCCTCCGAAATCATTTCCCGCGCGCGCGCCGTCATGCCGGGCGGCGTCAGCTCGCCGGTGCGCGCGTTCGGCGGTGTTGGTGGTGAGCCGTTCGTCGTCGCGCGCGGCGAAGGCGCGCGCATCTGGGATGTGGACGGCAAGGAGTACATCGACTTCGTGCTCTCGTGGGGCCCGCTCGTGCTCGGCCACGCCGCTCCGGCGGTGCTCGATGCGCTCGAGGAGACGATGCGCCGCGGCACGAGCTTCGGCATCACGACCGAGCTCGAGGTCGATCTCGCGGAGCTGATCACGCGAGCGAATGCCGCACGTCGAGATGGTGCGCTTCGTGTCGAGCGGCACCGAAGCGACGATGAGCGCGCTGCGCCTCGCGCGCGCGGCCACGGGGCGCGACGCGTTCCTCAAGTTCGACGGCTGCTATCACGGCCACGCGGACTCGTTCCTCGTGCGCGCGGGCTCCGGCGTCGCGACGCTCGGGCTCCCGAACTCGCCCGGCGTGCCCGACGCAGTCGCCGCAGCTCACGCGCGTCGCGCCGTTCAACGATGTCGGAAGCGGTGCGCGCCATCGCGCGCGAGCGAGCCGCTCGCGGCGATCATCGTCGAGCCGATCGTCGGCAACTCGGGATTCATTCCGCCCGATCCGGGCTTCCTGCAGGCGCTGCGTGCGATCGCCGACGAGACGGGCGCGCTCCTGATCTTCGACGAGGTGATGACGGGCTTCCGCATCGCGCCGGGCGGCGCGCGCGAGCGCTACGGCGTCACCGCCGACCTCACGACGCTCGGCAAGGTGATCGGCGGCGGGCTCCCGCTTGCGGCGTACGGCGGTCGCCGCGATCTCATGGAGATGATCGCGCCGCAGGGATCGGTCTACCAGGCGGGGACGCTGTCGGGCAATCCGCTCGCGATGGCCGCCGGTCTCGCGACGCTGCGCGCGCTCACCCCGCAGCTGCACGCGCGCATCGAGGCTCGCACGGCGCGCGCTCGTGGAAGGGATGGTCGCGATCGCCGCGCGCCACGACGTTCCGTTCACGCGCCGCGCACGCAGGCTCGATGTTCGGCTTCTTCTTCCGCCGCGAGCCCGTGCGCGACTTCACCGCCGCGAAGGAGAGCGACGTCGCCCTCTTCCGCCGCTTCTTCCACGCGGCGCGCGAGCGTGGCGTGTACCTCGCGCCGTCGGCGTTCGAAGCCGCCTTCATGTCCGCCGCACACGGCGACGCCGAGGTGGACACGGCGCTCGCGCGGATGGACGACGCCATGCGCGAGGCGCGTGCGTAGACTCGCGCTCGCCGCCATTGCCATCGTTGTAGCGGGATGCGGCGGGCGCGCGCGCACGCCGTCCGAAAAGCCGCCGCCGGCCGAGCGGGACACGACGCCGCCGCGCGTCGCTGCGGAATCGCTGCCGCCGGAGAAGATCGAGGATGTGAACGCGCCGCAGGAGCCGGGGCTCGTCGACAACTCGCAGGTCGTGCGCATCGCGCTCGCGTCAGGCGTGCCCCGCGTCACCGTCTCCGCTACCGGCGAGTGGAAGCTCTACGACTCGAATGGCGAGAGCACGCTCCTTCACGGCGACGGCGGGGAGCAGTGGATCATCGAACCGGAGCACGGTGCGTTGCGCGCCTCGCGCCTCGACGGTGCGCCCAGTGGTGTGCGGCCGCCACCGTTCATCGTTCGCGCCGTGGTGCGGGGCTCGTTCGTAATCGTGAACGGGAAGCGCTATCGCGGCGAGGTCGCCGTCATTCCGGCGCCCGGTGGCGTGACGGTGATCAACCGGCTCTACATGGAGGACTATCTCCGCGGGGTCGTGCCGCTCGAGATCGGAACGCATCGCACGGAGGACGAGCGCGCGGCCGTCGAGGCGCAGGCAGTTGCGGCGCGCAGCTACGCGTACACGCATCTCGTGACCGAGCGCGAGCGGCCGTACGACATGCTCTCCACGGTGCTCGACCAGGTATACGGCGGCGCGGACGCCGAGACGGAGCTGGCGAATCGCTCGGTACTCGGGACGACGCGCATCGTGCTCACGTACAACGGCCGAATCATCAACGCGCCCTATCACGCTACGTGCGGAGGCACGACCTCCGCGGCCAGCGAGGTATGGAAGGAGGGCGACGAGCCGTATCTCGTCGCCGTGAGCGACCGCATTCCGGGGAGCGCAGATCGATTCTACTGTGATCCCTCGCCTACGTTCCGGTGGACGCGCACCTACGATCAGGCGGCGCTTCGCGGTGCGCTCGACAAGTACCTGCGCAACTACGCCGCCGTCTCATCGAGCGGGATTGGCAACGTGCGATCCGTCGAGATCGAGAGCCGCACGCCGTCGGGGCGCGTGCGCACGCTCGGGATCACCACCTCGCGCGGTCATTACACGCTCCGCCAAAACGACATCCGGTTCGTGCTTCGCTCCGCTGGTGGCGAGATTCTCAACAGCACCTACTTTACGGTGGACAGCAGGCAGGATCCCGACGGCGGTCTCTCGACCCTCGTGATTCATGGGAACGGCAACGGACACGGCGTCGGCATGTGCCAGTGGGGCGCGATCGGCCGTGCGCGCGCTGGCGCCGACTACCGAACCATCCTGCGCACCTACTACCCGGGGACCATCGTTGCGGCGGTTGATCGGTAGCACGCGCATTGCGCGCACCTTCGTGACCTTCGCCATGCTCGCGCTGTGTGCGTCGCGCGCGCACGCGCAGAGCCTGTGGCAGCGTCTCGATCTCGACCGCCTCAGGCTCGAGGGCATTGGCGCCGTGGCCGGCCCGGTAACACCGGCGAACGTGGTGAGCACGTCGTCATATGGAGTGGAGGGCGACTACGGCGAGATCGCTCCGCATCTGCGTGTCGGTTTCTCGGGGAGCTACTGGAGCTCGCATTTCACCGATAAGACGGTGAACGGGTTCATTACGCAGCTCGAGAAGTCGTTGGACAATCCGAACGACTCGATCAAGTTCGATCGCGTAAAGGTATCTGCGATCTCGGTGGAGGTGGACCTCCGCTACACACCCACTAACGTGCGCGCCGCGGTGCAACCCTACATCGGTGGTGCGCTCGGCATTCACATCGTGAACGCCGAGTCGAAGCTCATCAAGGGCACGTTTGTCGAGAGCGCGCTCGACAACATTGGCGCCGGGATCACCGGGATTGCGGGCATTGGCATCTTGCCGACGCATCGGGTGAGCGCGCTCGCGGAGGCGCGCTACACCTTGCTCGGCTCCCAGCGCTTCGGCACCGTGCGCGCCGGCGCGATGTTTCATTTCGGCAGACAGAAAACCACACGGGTATCCACACCATGAAGCCAGCCCTCCGCATTGGCGTGATCGGCGTTGGCGCCATCGCGCAGGTGGCGCAGCTCCCGATGCTCGCCCGCCTGCGTGGCGCGCAGCTCGTTGCGCTCTGCGACAACGATGGTCCCAAGGCGCGCGCGCTGGCCGAGCGATTCGGCGTGCCCGATGTGTTCACGGACATCGATGAGATGCTGGAGTTCGACGAGCTCGATGCCGTCGTGATCTCGACGCCAAGCCATCTGCACGAGCCGCACGTGCTGAGCGCGCTCGCGGCGGGGGTGCACGTGCTGTGCGAGCGCCCGCTCGCGCTGACGACGCGCGGTGTCGAGCGAATTCTCGCGGCCTCGGCGCGCACCAATCGCAAGGTCGCGGTCGCGAACAACCATCGCTTTCGGTCCGACGTGCAGGCCGTCGCCGCGTTTCTGCGCGGCGGAGAGCTCGGCAAGCTGAGTGGTGTGCGCACGGGCTCGTACCAGTCGAAGCGCGCGCCCGAGGGATGGAGGCTGCGCCGCGCGGAGTCGGGCGGCGGTGCGTTCATGGAGCACGGTTTCGCGATGCTCGACCTCGCGCTCTGGCTCGCGGACTTTCCGGATCCCGTGCGCGTGAGCGCGCACATGGATCGCGGTCGCGGCGCAAGCACAGTCGAGGACTCGATGCTCGCGTTCGTCGAATGCGAGCAGGGGCAGACGATCGTGGTCGACGTGAGCTGGTCGGTGACCTCGCAGGAGGATCGCTGGTGGTTCGACGTGCTCGCGACGCGCGGGAGTGCGCAGCTCTCGCCGTTCAAGGTAGTGAAGGCGCTCAACGCGACGCCGGCCAATGTGACGCCACGAGGTGCTGCCGTTCGCGAGAGCGCTGTGGTGCAATCGTATCGGGCGGAGCTCGCGCACTTCATGGCCGTGGTGCGAGAGGAGGCGAGCTACGAGCCGCCTACCGATCAGGTGATCGTGCATCGCATCGCGGAGGCGATCTACAAGTCTGCGGACGAGGAGAAAGAGATCCGCCTGTGAGCATGCGACGCTACCTGCCGCGATCGGGGGAGTACGCGGCGATCGCGGGGTCGACGCTGCTCTTCGGGATCGCGTTCCCGCCATTCCCGCTGCTCCTGCCGGTGTTCCTGTGCCTCGTGCCGTTCGCGGTCGCCGTCGCGCAGCGCGCGGACGAGGGTGGTTCCTGGCGCGAGGCAGCGCGCCTCGGCTTCTGGTTCGGCATGCTCGGCTACGCCGCGAATCTCTACTGGATTGCGATCGCGCTCTCGATCTTCACGAAGCTCGCGATTTTAGGTTATGTCGCCGCGCTGTTCGTGCTGGCGCCCGTGGTCGCGGTCGCAGGGATCTGCCTGTACGTGCTCCGTCGTGCGACGAAGCTGCCGCTCGCGCTACTGGTGCCCGTGGTCTGGGTCGCGCTCGGAGGTCGTGCTCAACTACATGGCGGATCTCGCGTTCCCGTGGCTGCCGCTCGGCCTCGCGTTCGCGCGCACGCCGGTGCTGGCGCAGGCCGCGGATCTGTCGGGGGTGCGGGGGCTTACGTTCTGTATCGCGGCGGTGAACGGGTTGATCGCCGATGCGTGGCTGCTCCGCGGACGACGCGCCGCGATCGCGACGCGCCTCGTGGGTGCGGTGGCCATTGTCGCGGTGCTCACGGCATACGGCGCGTGGCGCATGCGCACTACGGAGCTCCTCCCGCTGGCACCAGTGGCGATCGTGCAGCCCAACATTCCGCAGGAGGAGAAGCTGCAGGCGGAGTATCAGCCGCTCATCGAGGGAATTCTCGACTCCGATCACGCGCAAGCGACTCAGAGCGCACGACGCGAAACTGGTGCTGTGGCCCGAGGCGTCGCTGCCGGGTTTCATCGTGGAGCATCCGGAGTGGAGCGAGGGACGTGCGATCGCTCGCGCGCGACTCACATACGCCACTGCTGTTCGGCACGCTGGATGTCGTGTGGCACGGGCCCGGCGACTACGACTACTACAATGCGGCGATGCTCGTCGACTCCATGGGCGTGCTCAACGCGCAGGAGCCGTATCGCAAGACGTATCTGGTACCGATCGTCGAGCGCGTTCCATTCGTGAATCCGCGGTGGTTCAAGGGGCTCAAGTACTTCGGCGGCTACGGCCGCGGGAAGAACACGAAGCCGTTCAATGTGCCGTTCGGCAAGGTCGGTGTGCTCATCTGCTACGAGTCGATCTTCCCGCAGCGCTCGCGGGAATTTCGGCGTGAGGGCGCGAACCTGATCGTGAACATCACGAACGATGCCTGGTTCGGAAAGTCACTCGCGCCCTATCAGCACGAGGCGCACATGGCGCTCCGTGCAATCGAGAATCGCGTGGGCATCGTACGCGCCGCCAACACCGGCATCTCGGCGTACATCGACCCACTCGGCCGCATCACCGGTGAGACGCAGCTGGAAGTTGCCGACTCGCGCGTCTACAACGCGCAGACGACGAACGTCATCACGCCCTACGTGCACCTCGGCGACTGGCTCGGCACCCTCTCGCTGATCGCAACCGCGCTCGGCGTGCTCTGGGCGCGTACGAAGCGCCGCACGGCGTGACCGAGCGCTCGGTCGGGATCAATGTCGGTGGCACGTTCACCGATCTCGTCTCCGTTGCGAGCGATGGCAGCGTCGAATCACGAAAGCAGCTCACCACGCCGGGCGATCAGAGCGAGGGCGTGCTCGCGGTGCTCCGTGCGCTGGGCGCGGAGCCGAGCGAGGTGACGCGCCTGGTGCACGGGACGACGGTCGCGACCAACATGCTGCTCGAGCGCAACGGTGCGCGCGTGGTGCTGTGCGCGACAGCGGGTGTGAGCGATCTGCTCGAGCTCAGGCGACAGGAACGCGCCTCGCTCTACGATCTCACGCGCCACCATCCCGCGCCGCTCGTGCCGCAATCGTGGACCGTTCCGATCGACGAGCGCCTGTCGACGCGCGGCGTGGAGAAGTCGCTCGCCGGCGACGCGATCGCGAGCGCAGTTACCGCGGTGCGCGCGGCGGCGCCGCAGGTGGTCGCGATCTCACTGTTGCACTCGTATCGCGACGACACGCACGAGCGCGCGCTTGCCGCCGGGTTGCGCAATGCGGGCATCCACGCCGACATCGTCTGCTCTGCGGACGTTCTCCCCGAGATTCGCGAGTACGAGCGCACGGCCACCACTGTGGCGGAAGCCTATCTGCGTCCAGGCGTCGCGCGGTATCTCTCGCATCTCGGCGACCGGTTGCAGTCGCAGGGATATCCCGCGCTCTCGGTGATGACTTCCTCGGGCGGCATGCGCGGTGCGCGCGAGGCTGCGCGAAGTGCGGCGGCGCTCGCGCTTTCGGGACCTGCAGGCGGCGTCGCGGGCGCCGCGTACGTTGCGCGACTCGCGGGAATTTCGAATGCGTTGACGATCGACATCGGCGGCACGAGCGCGGACGCCGGGCTCGTGCTCGATGGCGAGCCGCTCACCGAAAGCGGCGGCGAGATCGCGGGCGTGCCGATCGCGCTTCCGCGCGTGCTGGTCGAGACGGTGTCCGCAGGCGGCGGCAGCATCGGATGGGTGGACGACGGCGGCGCGCTGCGCGTGGGTCCGCGCAGTGCGGGCGCGCTCCCCGGTCCCGCCGCGTTCGGCCGCGGTGGCACCGAGGCGACGGTCACCGATGCGCAGATCGTGCTCGGCTCGCTCACCGCGCGCACGCTCGGCGCTGTGACGCTCTACGCGGCTGCCGCGCACAATGCCGTCGCGCGACTCGCGTCCGCGCTCGGTGTGGCGCCCGATCGCGCGGCGCGCGCAATGGTGCTCGCGGCCAATGCGGCGATGGCGCGCGCACTGAGGCGCGTGAGCGTCGAGCGCGGCGTGGACCCGCGCCGCTGCGCGCTCGTCGCGTTTGGCGGCGGCGGCCCGCTGCACGCGTGCGCTCTGGCGGACCATCTCGGCATGCGCACGGTGCTCGTGCCGCCCTTCGCGGGGGTGCTGAGCGCGCTCGGCCTCGCGATCGCTCCCGAGCGTCGCGATGCGCTCGCGAGCGTGATGCGTCGCGCGCACGAGCTCTCGGCCGAGGAGACGCGCGAGCTTGGCGCGCGACTCGTCGCACGCGCCGGTGGCGAGGGAGCATGGCGCGACAGCGCTGGCTGCGCGCGAGATACGTGGGGCAGGGACACGAGCTCGAGATTCCGTTCGCGCCGGGCGATGCTGGGGAGCAGATCGCCGAACGCTTCGCGGCTGAGCACGAGAAGCGCATGGGATTCGCGCTCGAGCAGCAGATCGAGGTGATCGGCGCGCGCATCGCGATCTCGACCCCTGCGCGCGAGCCCGTGCTCGCAGCGGCCGCATGCCTCGCGCGACATGGTGCGCGGACCGGCGGTGGTCGCGCTCCAGGACGCGACGATGTTCGTTGCCGACGGATGGACTGCGCGCGCGCTCCCGATTGGCGGGTGGCTGATGGAGCGCCAATCGTGACTGACATGGGAGGCAGGAGCGAGGACGCGACCGCATCCAGGAGCGAGGACGCGGTTCGTCCGAGCGACACCATAGACGTGCTCGAGCTCGAGGTGCATGGGCCACGCGTGGGCGGCGATCGCGGAGGAGATGGGGAGCGTGCTCGTGCGCGGCTCGCTGTCGCCGAACATTCGCGAGCGGCGCGACGCGTCGTCGCGCGCTGTTCGATGCCGACGGCCGCATGGTCGCGCAGGCCGCGCACATTCCCGTGCATCTCGGTGCGATGCCCGAGGCCGTGCGCGCGGTGCGCGAGCGCGAGCCGCAGCCCGGTGACGTGTTCATCCTCAACGATCCGTACGCCGGCGGATCGCATCTCCCGGATCTCACGCTCGTGGAGGCGGTGGAGCTCGACGGCGAGATCGCGGGCTACGCCGCCGTGCGCGCGCATCATGCGGACGTCGGCGGCATGAGTCCGGGGAGCATGCCGCAGGGCGCGACGGAGCTCGTGCAGGAAGGGCTCGTGCTGCCGCCCGTGCTTGCTGTCGCGCGGCGGCGTGCTGCGCGAGGACATGCTCGCGGTGATTCTCGCGAACGTGCGCACGCCGGCCGAGCGGAGTGGTGATCTGCGCGCGCAGCTCGCGGCGTGCGCGGCGGGGGCGAACGGGCTGCGCGCGCTCATCGCTCGCGAGGGCCGGGAGCGCGTCGCCGCGTCGGGACGCGCGCTCATCGACTACACCGCGCGCCGCGCCGAGTCCGCAGTGCGCGCGCTCGGCGCGCTCGTCCGGCACGCGCGACCGACACGCTCGAAGGCGACGGACTCACGGATGATCCCGTGACGATCTCGGTCGCGCTGCACACGCGCGGCGATCGGCTCGTGCTCGACTTCGCCGGCACTGCGGCGCAGGTGCGCGGCAACGTGAACTGCCCGCTCGCGGTGACGCGCGCGGCCGCGGTGTTCGTGCTGCGCACGCTGCTCCCGGACGACGTGCCGACGAACGACGGCATCGCGCGCGCGATCGAGATCCTCGCGGAGCCAGGGAGCGCGGTGCACGCGCAATGGCCGGCCGCGGTGGCGGCGGGGAACGTCGAGATGTCGCAGCGCATCACCGACACGTTGTTCGCGGCGCTCGCGAATGCGGGGCTCGATGTGCCGGCGCAGGGGCAGGGGACAATGAACAACGTCACCTTCGGCGGCGACGGATGGACGTTCTACGAAACGCTCGGCGGCGGACAGGGCGCGTCGTCGCGCGGGCCCGGGCCGAGCGCGGTGCACGTGGGGATGAGCAACACGCGCAACACGCCGATCGAATCACTCGAGTGGGCGTACCCGATTCGCATCGAGGAGTATTCGCTGCGACGCGGGAGCGGTGGTGCGGGCGTGCACCACGGCGGCGACGGCGTCGTGCGAAGGTATCGTGCGCTCGAAGCCGTGCACCGTCACGCTGCTCACGGAGCGCAGGCGACGCGCGCCGGCGGGAGCCGCTGGCGGTGCGAACGGCGCGACGGGAAGGAATCTGCTGAATGGCCGCGAGCTGCCGCGCGAAGTGTCGTGTGCGAATGGAGGCGGGAGACGTGCTGACGATCGAGACGCCGGGCGGCGGCGGCTGGGGGAGGGCGGGAGGGTAGCGGCGACCGGAGGCCGGACGCTGCGTGCAATCGTTCGGCTTCCCGCCATAGCGCAGTGTCGCAGCCGAATGTCGCTGCAACCGCCTGCCGACAGCTGAGCGGAAGCGGCTAGCCGCGTGTGCGGTGAGATGCTTGTAGCAGTCGACTGGTCGACCCTGACATTCCAGCGTGTCCAAGGAGCCAGCGGGAGCGACGCAGTATTCTGGTGCGAAGCCGCGCCTGCTGACACGGGTGCGTGGCCACATGCGTGCTCGCCAGTTAAGCCCGCGTACCGAGCAGGCATACATCGCCTGGATCCTCCGCTACGTCAGATATCACCGCATGCGCCACCCGGCGGAGCTCGGCGAAACAGAGATCGTCGCGTTCCTCACGCATCTCGCGGCTGAGAAGCGCGTGTCCCGGTCGACGCAAATGCAGGCGCTCAGTGCGTTGGTGCTGCTGTACCGCGAGGTGCTGCACATGGAGATCGGCGACCTCCGCAGATCGCTGAGATCGTTCGCACCGACGCATCTGCCGGCAGTGCTGACCAGGGCAGAAGTGCGCCTCGTGCTTGAGCACCTGCACGGGACGACGCAGCTGATCGCGCTCCTATTGTACGGGTCGGGACTGCGACTGCTCGAGTGTCTGACGCTGCGAGTGAAGGACATCGACCTCGACCGCAACGAGATTCGCGTGCGGCGAGGGAAGGGCGGCAAGGATCGAGTGACGATGCTCCCGACGGCGGCGCGGGCACTGCTGATGTCGCAATTACAAAGAGTGCGCGAGCTGCATGCGCGAGATCTGGAGCACGGCGCTGGCCGCGCGCCGTTGCCGAACGCGCTCGAGCGAAAGGCGCCTGACTGGGCGACGCAGCTCGCGTGGCAATGGATCTTCCCCGCGACGCGCCGCTATCGGGATGCATCCTCGGGACGCGAGCAGCGCCACCACCTCCACGAGACGGCAATGCAGCGCGCAATGCAGGCAGCCGTCTGCGCGGCGGGCATCACGAAGCGCGCCACGTGCCACACGTTACGGCATTCGTTTGCGACGCACTTGCTGGAGGATGGCTACGACATCCGAACGCTTCAGGAGCTGTTGGGGCACTCGGACGTGAGCACGACCATGATCTACACGCACGTGCTGAATCGGGGGCGATTGGGCGTGCGGAGTCCTGCTGATCGGCTGGAGAGTGTGTAGCAGATATTGTTGCAGTAGTTGCGGGGGTTGGCGAGCGGGGGGTAGAATGCGCTGCAGGTGAATGAGTCGTTAGGCCGGCAAGCATTGCGACCGAAATGGCACTGCGCTGATGTGATCGCTCTGTCACTGCCAGGCGATCCGTGCTGCGTAGTCGAATCGACTCCCGCTGTCCGTCGAGCGGCTGCTGTCAGGCAGCGAACTGCCAATCATCGCCGCACCTGCCGCCGAAAGATGACACCGCAATATCGTCGCGCCGAGTCCGTAGCTCGACGTTCGCGGGAGTAGGCTAGTGGCGTCTAGCGACTAGCGCGAATCCGATCACGTGGCGGCAGCCTATTCACCCGTTCTGCCTCGCGACAATCGTGTGCGCGTCGCATTCGCGACCGCCTGGTTCAGCGGACGGAGCTCAGCTTTGGGTCCCGAATCTCAGGCGACCGAGCGCGAATTGATCATTCGCATCCAGCTGGCGTATGGGAACGTTCTGTCACTACAGGAGTTCCAGTGCAGGGCGTCGTGAAATCTGGACTATGTATTACCTGCTGCGATGGCAGCTATCGAGCTCGCTATGCTGGTCCATCTACGTCGCGACGCTCGATCGTCCTCGACAGCAGGCTGATAGGTAAGCTTGCAGGCAAGTCGCTGGTAGTCACGCCCGGCGATTAGTGGTGCGCGAGCTAGGACTTAGCGACTGCGCCTGCGACGACGACCGCCTAACACGCCGTTGCAGCAGACGAACGCACCAAGCATCGTCAGTGCATTCTGAGTTCATCGTCAGGTGCGTTCGCAGCTGAACGCCAGGTCGTTAGATGGCCACAGACTGAACAATTTGCGCGAGTGTGAGCGTACGTGATTCATCCGCTGCTAGATGTCACGACTGGTGCACTCATGCCGCGCTCGTTGGGTGCGCGATGCATACCGCGGAAGCTCCCGAAAGGCCCGCGAGTGCGTCGAGCGACCAGGCGATCCTCGCCGGACGCAGCCGCCTTGCGTATCCCCGTAGCGACTCGCTACGTCCGGATCACGCTTGCAGGGTCGAGGTGGCGCAGTGTCGATCGCGCGTCGGATCGATCGTCGGCATCATTGGCGCATGTCTGAGCTCGAGCTCTGCAGCTTGGCGCGCGACGTCACGCTTTGCCGCATGCGCGAACCAAGATCGTTTGGCCCGCCGAGATCGTTGCCGCGGGCAGGTATCTGGCGAAAGCAAGTGCCATCGCTTCACTCGGCTCATGCCGAAGTGCGGACCGGGAAAATCAGCCGCTAGGCAGGATATCTCGACGATGCAGTCGACGTCGAGCGATGACGGCAGTACGCGTTCGAGCCGCTAATCAACTGATCGTGAGGCACAGTTGTCTCGCCGTGTCGCACGGCTCGCCTAACACGCCGTTGCAGCAGACGAACGCACCAACCATCATCTACATAGCCTGACTATCAGTCAGGTGCGTTCGCAGCTGAACGCCAGGTCGTTAGGCCGGACCCGCCGGGCCTCCGAGCCGCATGACCGTGAAGCGTCTTGCGGACGAGCTTATAGTGTAGCGGCGAAGTACAGGCGTCGAGCGGCAGCATCTGTCCGCTGTGGCACGCGATCGCAGGTCCGTAGAGGCACCGAGTCATGCGGAGCCGGCAACAGCGACTGATTCTGCCGCAACGATGACCTGGTCGCACTGATGTCGTGAGCGTCGCTCGCCTAGGGCGTGCCGTGTGGCACGCCCAGCAGAATGCGAGCGTCAGTGACGGCCGGGGTGGCAATTGACGATCACTGCCCCGTATCGCCTCGACTCGAAGAGTCAGACAACGCTGCCGCGTAGGAAGACTGCAGCAGGAGGCGTGTCACCGAAGCGACGAGAGATCAGGTCCGCGATTCGCGCGACTGTGCGTCAGTGCACTCGTCTCCTGTCCTAACACGCCGTTGCAGCAGACGAACGCACAAAGTGTTATCGTGAGTGCAAGTTCATCGCAGTGCGTTCGCAGCTGAACGCCAGGTCGTTAGCGCGCAGTAGCAGGCGATGCGACAGTATAGAAGCGCATGCTCGCATTCGATTGAGCGAGAGAGCTGAACATCCCGCCGCGAGGATTGGCAGCACCCAGCGGGGCTTCCGCATTGGCTGACGATCAGCGATACGTCGGATCGACGATCCACGGGCGAAGCTGCGGATACGATCTGCGGATCATCGACGGGATCATTGGTACGAAGCTCGAGCGAAGGCGGCATCACGCGTCGCCGACGATGCACCATTCGGCGGACTGAGATCGTTGCCGGCTCGTGGCATGGACAGGCCATGAGTGCTGCGGGAGTGCCGATGCGTATCGGCGTGGAAGGATAGCGCCGACTGCGTAGAACGATCTCGTGCGAACGTCCAGCGCTCAAGGAGATGCAACGTAAGCTCCGTAGGAGCGACGGCCTAACACGCCGTTGCAGCAGACGAACGCACCAGATCATCATCGTCATATCCTGACACTCCGTCAGGTGCGTTCGCAGCTGAACGCCAGGACGTTAGCCAGCCATGTGTGACAGGCCAGAGGAAGATTCCGATATCGCATCGAGAGAACGTGGCAAGCGGTATCGGAGAACGGCGATTCGGCTAATTGCGCGCGCTCGGCTGAAGTCTGGCTTGCGTTCGCTACGCGGGCCCCGGTCGAGCAGCGAACCTGTAGATTGGCTCACGTGCGAGGTAGTATCATCGAAGGGCACGTTAAGCAGGTGATTGTCGGGACTATGTTGGACGCTGACGAAGACTAGATAGTGTAAGAGTGGCGATGCTTTGTGAAGTATCAGTACATGATTGATCGAAGGACCTACGTAGGGACACGGATGGATGCGAACACCGAGCCTGGGCGGAAGTAACGCTGATCGGCGAACGCCGGTATCCTGTGGGTAGCGCGGTGCTCGTGCACTATCGACCCGTGAATTCACAAATGACGGTTCTGGAGTTCTCGCTGCCGTGGACGATGGGTCGCGAGTTTGCAATGCAATGGGATTGGGTTCGGCTTTCCCTGTCCTCAGCGCAGTTTTTACCGGCCACGAAATTCCAATAAGCGCATTCTGGCCTGACTAAGCGTTGGAGATCAACTTGCAAAGGATGCCGGTTACGTTGCGAGCTGGCTAACACGCCGTTGCAGCAGACGAAGCCGCGCTGCATCCTGTGAGCATTGAAAGATCACGCGTGCGGCTTCGCAGCTGAACGCCAGGTCGTTAGCCCGCAACCGCTTCCCGGGTCATACATGATGCGGATCTCGGCATTCATACTTTCGTTTTGGTCCGCGGGTTTTCTCGCAGCGGGAGTGTTGGCCTTGGGAGTTTTTGTGGCACCTGACTCGCGAGCATCGCTGCTGCTTCCCGTCGCACTGTTCTTGCTCGCTCTATTATTTTGGCGCGCAGCTATGAGTCTATGGCGCATTGGCTCGAGTTCGGCATCGCGCCTGCGGATAGCGGGTATGGTGAGCGGTCCACTCTTCGCGCTGGTTGTCTGGAGCGTGAGCGTGCCAACTCAGCGTCAAGACGCCTTCCTTGCTGTATTCGCAGGATGGTTACTGTGCATCGCGGGAGGAGAATGGCTCGCACGCAGAGTTAGCCGCCTCGGGAGCACAATCGCGCCTGCGGGCTAACACGCCGTTGCAGCAGACGAAGCCGCGCAGCATCCTGTGAGCATTCAATTATCGCGTTCGCGGCTTCGCAGCTGAACGCCAGGTCGATTAGGCGGATTCCCGAAGTTCGAGAACACGTATGCCTTTCGCACTTCCGTCTTCGGAGGAGCTTGCCAAGTATCGCGCGGAGTACACGCGTCGGCAGCGCATCGTTCTCGGCACGGCGTTCGGAGGCTTCCTCGTTTGGATACCGGTGATGATGGGGCCGGTGACAACGACTGGATTCGCGGTTCGTACTTGGTATCCTATTTCGTCGTGGTGCTCGTCGTTGGCTTAAGTCTGTGGGCGATGCCCGCAATGTGATCTCATTTTCGGGCGCGCGTGGCGAGTGCAACAATGTCCCACATGCGGGCTCGAGCTCGAAGAGCCATCCCGACCCGCCGCGTAACAGAGCTAGTAGCGCTTAAGCGACAGCTGGCTGCACATTCCCGAGAACTGGACAAGTCGCATTCAGAGATCGTGCATGGAGTCCTCTCGGCGTCACCGCCTAACAGGCCGTTGCAGCAGACGAACGCACGAACCATCATCAACTGATCTGATACTCGCAGGTGCGTTCGCAGCTGAACGCCAGGTCGTTAGCTAGCCACGAAAATGGAGCGCATGTATAGCGTGGACCATCGGGATCAGGTCGAGGAAGTGCGCGAGTTCCCTCAATCCTCGGTTGGGGCACCACTTCCTGCCGTGCTCGCGGCCGAGCACCGCCTTTTCCTCTCATATCTCGTCGAGGCAGTCGACCCAAAATGGAATGGCCGGTCTGTCCGCGTAGTCGAGCCGACCGCGATGGACGAGATCGTGGCGCTTGTCGGATTTCGCAGTCCTCGTGCCCATTTTTTCGGACCGCCAAACGACGAGGCATTCGCTGGACATCCCTTCGCTAATCGCGGGCTGCACCCGTACGGGATCTTCGAGATTCACGAGTCCTCGTGGGTTCGGAGCCTCGAACGAATGAACTCAGTGCACCCGCAACATCGTCGCGCGGCCTTCGACCGATTGCGGCATTTCATTTTCCTGTTCCACGACTCGACCTTCGAGTGCGTAGCCGAAGATCTCGAAGTCGAGGTGCGCGGCGGGTCAGTAGCCTCTGCGATTCGCGAACTCTCAGAACGAGTCTTTGCTCGAGCTAGCTAACACGCCGTTGCAGCCGACGAACGCACCAAGCATCATCAACCGATCTGAAACTCGTTAGGTGCGTTCGCAGCTGAACGCCAGGTCGTTAGGCCAGCCCGGAGTTGTCGCCGAATTGAAACGCATCTTCGACTTCCGTGAGCTCGCGACCCCCGCATTCTTGGCTCTCGCAGCACTCGGAGCCACCGCGTGCTCCATCTTCGCCGAACTCGCGCTCGGCGAAGTGCTCCGACATGCTGGCGCCGGGCAGATTGGGTTCTTCGCGATCCGATTTGTGCTTCCGGTGTTGGTCGCGGGAGTCCTTGGCTACACAGTGAGTCAAGAACGCTATCGTCAAAGGGTGCGTTCGAGCGCCCTCTCGTCGCTGAGAACCCACGTCCGGTACGCGAGTCTCTGCTATGCGATTCTGCTCTGGCTTGCACTAGAGAATCGAAACTGCACGGCGAGCTCGCCATGCTATCCAGACGTCATAATCGCGGGCCTAGAGCTCGCATTGAGCGCAGTCGCGGTGGTCGCCGCAGATGCGCTGGCGAGACTTCGAACGGCGGGCCGAATGGCGCCGTTGGCCTAACACGCCGTTGCAGCAGACGAACGCACCAACCATCGTTGAGCATTCATCGTTCGTTCAGGTGCGTTCGCAGCTGAACGCCAGGTCGTTAGGCAGCAGCACGCCGATCTTTCCCAACACATGAGCACTGCCGAAAACTGGTTGCATCTCGACGAGCGGGCCAACGCTCACGATAACCTCGGAATGTGCGAGCATGTTCTGTCAGATTTGCCGGATCCCATCCGCTGGAAGTGGGCGATCATTTCAATGCACCAAGCGCTCTATGGATTCGCACTTGCCGCCGTTCAGGGCACGGATTGCAATTCGGTTCGCAGGGACCCTACGAATCCGAAGAGCCCCGTAATTTCCGTTTGGGAAGCGTTGCGCCGCGCCAAGGAAACGCAGTATCTCTGGCCTGGCGGCGCTCCTCTAGTCACAACGCCAGAAGAAGATCATTCCGTCGACCGCGTGGCGAATGAATTCCGAAATGCATTCGAACACTTCGCACCAGCTGCGTGGTCGATAGAAGTGAGCGGAATGCCCACGCTTCTTGGCCGTGTGCTGCGCGGTGTCGAAGGTATCGCGATCGGAACCAAGTCAGTTCGATATTGCGATGACCATGAGAGGGCCGCTGTTGTCGCCACTATTGGACGCTTGAGGGAACTCTTGACTTCCGCACCAGCTGCTGCCTAACACGCCGTTGCAGCGGACGAACGCACCGTCTATCGTCATCACATCCTGACTTCCGTCAGGTGCGTTCGCAGCTGAACGCCAGGTCGTTAGGCGGCGCAACTGGCTTCAACGCGATAGGCAGTCATGTTCTTCGGTATCACTGGGCCTGTCCTCCTGCTTCTCGGGGTCGGCTGCATCCCGCGCTCAATGAATGCGCAGCTTATCCCACCCCTTCCGACGGAACGCGCGGAGGCGATCCTCGTCCTGCAGCATTCCGACCTACCTGTCGACGCTCCCGTCTTCCTACGCGAGGACCTCGTCGACGCCGTCGCCGCGGGACTACGAGCGATCCGGGCGCAGTACCCGCCGGTTCGTACGATAGGGTCCGGGAACGACGAGACTCGGCTTTACCTGAACCTCACCGACTCGGTGGTGCAAACCCTCGCCGCCCGATTCCCCGCCGCGTGGGTCGGCGACACACTCGTTGCAGCAACTGGGTTCCGCGCGATCGACAGCGTCAACACCAGACTCGGCGCCCGCTCTGTGCGGATCCGGCGGAGCGGCCCCTCTTCGCTTCGCTGGACTATTAGCCCGGTCTTCAACCGGCCGATTATCACATGGCTGATGGCGCAACGATATGCGGGCGTGTCCGGAGTGAGCTGGGCGGGGCCGCCCAGCTACCTTGGCGGAAGCGATCAGATCTCCGTGCGCGAGGTTGGCGGCCTGCTGTACTTCGATTTCTCGCATGGATGGGGCGACTGCGAGTCGGGATGTATCAACCAGCATACCTGGCAATTCCGCTACCACCCGCGGACCGGTGCCGCATGTGCGCGGGGTGAAGTGGGCCCGCCACTGCCAGCGCCGCCGCCTAACGTCACGCTGCAGCAGGCGGAGCGGCCCCGCTCGCACTGCTAGTTTGAACTCAACGTGTGCCGCTCAGCAGCTGAGCGCGGGCGACGATAGTCGGCCACACCAATGCCAGATTTCAAGGACTGATATGGAGGGCTCATCGCCTCGTTGGCCGCTTGAGCTAATTACTGCCTTCGCGTTGGTCGTTTCAGTGTCTTGCCTCTGGTCGGGGAAGATCGGCTTCAAAGGAAGTCGCTACGTTGCAACACGCACGAGTGACTCAAGCGGCTTTTGGTTGCGGATGTCCGTTCTCGCTGCAATGACGAGTTCCTTGCTCTATAACAGCGTCCGATGAATTGCACGCTAATTGAAGGGGCGTCTCTCGCCGCCTAACACGCCGTTGCAGCAGACGAACGCACCACGCATTATCTACATACCCTGACCTCTGTCAGGTGCGTTCGCAGCTGAACGCCAGGTCGTTAGGCGGATTCCCGGGCCTCCGAGAACACGCATGCCGTTCGCACTTCCGTCTTCGGAGGAGCTTGCAGAGTACCGCGCGGAGTACGCGCGTCGGCGGCGCATTTTCCTGGGCACCGCGTTCGTAGGCTTCGTAGTCTGGATACCGGTCATGATCGGAGCCGGTGACAGCGACTGGATTCGCCTCACGTACCTGGTAGCCTATGTCGTCGTCGTGCTCGCGGTGGGCTTAAGTGTGTGGCGATGCCCAAGATGCGATCTCATTTTCGGCTGGGCGTGGCGAGTGCGACGATGCCCCGTATGCGCGCTCGAGCTCGAAGAGTCAGACAGACCTGCCGCGTAGAGCGGTCACTAGCAGCTTAGCGAGGCGTGTCACCGTTTCTTTCGAGAGATTAGTGATGCGCATTCCCCGACTGTGCGTCCAGTGCACTCGCCTCACCGCCTAACACGCCGTTGCAGCAGACGAACGCACCAAGCGTTATCGTGAGTGCAAGTTCATCGCAGTGCGTTCGCAGCTGAACGCCAAGTCGTTAGCCCGCGCCTGAATATCTGGGAAGAGCGTTTACCTTGGTGTTCGTAAGGTTGAGAGCATCGCGCCAGCGTGTACTCAGCACGACAAGCCGCATGCGCCGCGAGCTCTGCGCACAACGGACGATGCACAGAGTAGTGCACTGAGATCGCGATTGATTCGTCAGGTTGTACGCCACGCGCCTGCGCAGGATCGAGTGCTCCGCGAGCGAGGCGGCGGAACGAGATGGCGGAGCGTTCGTCGTGTGTGCCACGATTCATCGCGGCGGCCGGTCTAACACGCCGTTGCAGCAGTCGAACGCACCAGATATCGTCATCACGTCCTGACTTCCGTCAGGTGCGTTCGCAGCTGAACGCCAGGTCGTTAGGCGCACGTAAGCAAGGCATGTGACTCGTGCTCACCGTATAAGTCGCCGTCACGTGACTCATGCGCTCGTTGAGGCCGAGCAAACATGAACTCCCGACAACGCGAGTGATTGGCAAGCATTCTTCCGGACGAGGGCATTCCGCGATGGCAGACGATCACGATACCCCGGATCAAGATCCATGGGCGGGCGCAGACGATCCGCGGACCATCGCGGCCATTGGTGCGGAGCTCGAGCGAATTGGCGGCACTCACGCTTTGCCCAAGATAGATCCGTTCGGCGGTCTGATGATGTTGCCGCTCGGAAGCATGGACGAGTTCCTTCAGATGCTGCGGGAAATGCCGAGCGATATCGGCGTGGAAGGATTTGCCGCGCGACTGCGAGATCGATTCGGCAATGTTCCAACGCTCAAGGCCATGCATCCTGAAGCCTCCACTTGGCGACGGCGCCTAACACGCCGTTGCAGCAGACGAACGCACCGAGCATCATCGCGTGATCTGAATTCATGGCAGTGCGTTCGCAGCTGAACGCCAGGTCGTTAGGCGGATTCCCGAAGTTCGAGAACACGTATGCCTTTCGCACTTCCGTCTTCGGAGGAGCTTGCCAAGTATCGCGCGGAGTACACGCGTCGGCAGCGCATCGTTCTCGGCACGGCGTTCGGAGGCTTCCTCGTTTGGATACCGGTGATGATGGGAGCCGGTGACAACGACTGGATTCGCGGTTCGTACTTGGTATCCTATTTCGTCGTGGTGCTCGTCGTTGGCTTAAGTCTGTGGCGATGCCCGCGATGTGATCTCATTTTCGGGCGCGCGTGGCGAGTGCAACGATGTCCCACATGCGGGCTCGAGCTCGAAGAGCCATCCCGACCCGCCGCGTAACAGAGCTAGTAGCGCTTAAGCGACAGCTGGCTGCACATTCCCGAGAACTGGACAAGTCGCATTCAGAGATCGTGCATGGAGTCCTCTCGGCGTCACCGCCTAACAGGCCGTTGCAGCAGACGAAGCCGCGCAGCATTCTATCTGCATTCTGATATCACGCGTGCGGCTTCGCAGCTGAACGCCAGGTCGTTAGCCAGCCATTGTGTGACCGCCCCGAGGACGATTGCGATATCGCATCAGAGTTCGTGGCAAACGGTATCGGATAACTGCGATTCGGCTGATTGCGCTCGCTTCGGCTGCAGTCTGGCTTGCGTTCGCCACGCGGGCCCTTGGTCGAGCAGCGACACCCCTAGATTGGCTCACTGTGCCAGGTCGTATCACCGAGTCGCACGTTAAGCAGGTGTTTGTCGCGACTTATGTTGGCCGCTACGAAAACTCGCCCGTGTACGAGTGGCGGTTCTTCGTGAAGTATCAGTACGTGGTTGATGGAAGGACCTACGTAGGGACACGGATCGATGCGAACACCGAGCCTGGGCGGAAGTACCCCCTGATCGGCGAACGCCGGTATCCTGTGGGTAGCGCGGTGCTCGTGCACTATCGACCCGTGAATCCCGCAGATGCGGTTCTCGAGTTGTCGGTGCCGTGGACATGGGTCGTGAGTTTCTTAGGTGCAATGGGATTGGGTTGGCTTTCCCTGTCCTCGCGCAGTTTTTACCGGCCACGAAATTCCACTAAGCGCATTCTGGCCTGACTAAGCGTTGGAGATCAACTTGCAAAGGATGCCGGTTACGTTGCGAGCTGGCTAACACGCCGTTGCAGCAGACGAAGCCGCGCTGCATCCTGTGAGCATTGGAAGATCACGCGTGCGGCTTCGCAGCTGAACGCCAGGTCGTTAGGCCTACAGCAACGATTTATGAGCGCAGTCGATATCGAGCAGGAGTTCAAATCGCGCGCGGTTCGAAACGCCGGGGGCTTGCTGTTGCTCGCGACCGACGATGCGGTTGCGTTGGTTCGACGTGCGGCCGACGCTCGGATACCGATTCTCGGTGTCGACGGGATATTCGTAAGCGAGCGAGGCACCGAGTCGCCGACCGAGCACCTCGCGGACTACTCGGCCGCTGTCGCCTCTGGCCATGGGTGCTGGAGCAGCGCCGAGGCGTTCATCGAGGAGCGCCGGACTGCTGGAATGGTCTTCGAAGTCGTGCTCGGGATGCCAAGCCCGGGGTGAGGCCTAACACGCCGTTGCAGCAGACGAACGCACCAACCATCATCTACATACCCTGACCTCCGTCAGGTGCGTTCGCAGCTGAACGCCAGGTCGTTAGGCGGGCGGCAAGCATTGAGACCGATCACGTGAAATCCCAACACTCGGGCAATGCTTCTTGGCAGCAGCCGGCAGCCAGGGGTGATTACTGAGAGGCGGTAGGCGGAGCTACCCCACGTTCGGCATTGGCGCTTTTAGAAGAATTCCTCGATTCGCAGATTGCGCCGATTCTATAGGGAGTCTGGCCGAAGAAGTAGGTGACTTAAGTCAAAGCGCATAGGAGAAATGCCAATCATGCCGCAACAACCACCAAACAGAAGAAAATTCGCACTATTTGCCGTTGCTTTCCTTCTGCTTGCGTTCGCGGGAGTGGCTATGGCGCTAGGGACTAACGTCATAATTCAATCCGTGGCAATCCTAGCTCTATTAACCGGTGTTGCTTGCCTTCGGCGAGTCAATGTTAATGCGCGTCCAGGTTCCGCGACCGAACCGTCTCAACGGACGGAGTTTAGTTGGGCGCCACACCTGAGGCGACCAGCAGGGATTATTAGCATCATATTGATACCAATAATGGCTATGGCATTGTTTTTTCTCTATAGAGATGCCGTTCAGGGCTATCGTCAAATCTGGACTGTGTATTTCTTTGCTGCGATGGCCGCTATTTGCTCGCTATGCTGGTCCTTTTTCGTCGCGACGCTCTATGGTCCTTAGACAGCATAGGCTGATGGGTAAGCTGGCAGGCAAGTGGCTGGTCGTCACGCCCGGGCGATTCGCGGTGGCGCGAGCTAGGACTTAGAGATCTGCTCCTGCGACGACGACCGCCTAACACGCCGTTGCAGCAGACGAACGCACCATTTATCGTCATCACATCCTGACTTCCATCAGGTGCGTTCGCAGCTGAACGCCAGGTCGTTAGGCGCACGTAAGCAAGGCATGTGACTCGTGCTCACCGCATAGGTCGCCGACACGTGACTCATGCGCTCGTTGAGGCCGAGCAAACATGAACTCCGGACAACGCGAGTGATTGGCAAGCATTCTTCCGGACGAGGGCATTCCGCGATGGCAGACGATCACGATACCCCGGATCAAGATCCATGGGCGGGCGCAGACGATCCGCGGACCATCGCGGCCATTGGTGCGGAGCTCGAGCGAATTGGCGGCACTCACGCTTTGCCCAAGATAGATCCGTTCGGCGGTCTGATGATGTTGCCGCTCGGAAGCATGGACGAGTTCCTTCAGATGCTGCGGGAAATGCCGAGCGATATCGGCGTGGAAGGATTTGCCGCGCGACTGCGAGATCGATTCGGCAATGTTCCAACGCTCAAGGCCATGCATCCTAAGCCTCCACTTGGCGACGGCGCCTAACACGCCGTTGCAGCAGACGAACGCACCAACCATCATCTACATAGCCTGACTTCCGTCAGGTGCGTTCGCAGCTGAACGCCAGGTCGTTAGGCGGACAAACGGAGATCCGCGCATGTGGCGACCAATATCGCTCGAGAGCCTGAGCACGATGATCCGGAACGAGCTCGAGGACTGCGCACCCGAGCTACAGGCAATCTTCGCGAACACCGCGATTCCACCGGAGAAGTGGACGCGATCTCCGTGGCGCGACCAGGGTGGGGGATTCTGGGCGATTGCCGTCAAAGCCGAGCGCGTTCTCTGGTACAACGACATCGAGGCGGGCTTCAACGTCTCCCCGTTTTCGCGCTGGGGAGAGATTGGCGAGTACGGCTGCAATCAGGATGAACTGCGCCAAGCATTGCCCCGACTTGTCGGCGATTTGGGCGTTCGCGTGAATGCACCAGAAAGTATTTCTCGATTATCGTATGGGTCCGCTGATGAATCGTGAGCCGGACCCGAGCTCCGAGTAGACTCAGTCTTTCAAGGGAGAAACCACAAACGTGAGCATGGCGTCATGGTCAGGCTGGCGGGTGCTCGGCGTCTGGGCAGCATGGGTTCTTGCGGTGGGGTTCGCGTTCACCGCCATTGTCGCGCTCGTCCTCTGGAGGGCGCGGCCGTCGGGTGCCGAATTTCTGCGCAGCGATTTCGCGATCGCGTTCACTCGCACCCAGATTCTCGCGAGTGTCCTGCTGCTCATCTTGCCACCTATCTTGTTCACAATCGTCTGGGCGTGGCAGCGCCATGGGACGCGGTGAGTGGGCCGCCTAACAGGCCGTTGCAGCAGACGAACGCACCGGCCATCATCAGCTGATCTGATATCTGTCAGGTGCGTTCGCAGCTTAACACCAGGTTGTTAGCTCGCAGCCCGTCACCACTCTTGAGTGCTCCCGCATGAGCCGACCATCGCGCTACATACTCGCTAGCGTCCTCGTGCTCTTCACATGGATGGTGCTGAGCGGCTGGGAGACAGATTCCAGCAAGGTTCGCGCGATGGATGCAACTGTTGCCGCATTCATGCTGCTTCTCGCCCTCGGCGTGCTCGCACCTCGTCGTCTGAATGTCGCGCTCCGAATTGTCGCCGGAATGGTGGCGGTTGCGTACGGCGCGTATTTCTGCGGAGAGGTGTGGGCTTTGATGAATGGCGAGCATCAACTAGTCAGGCTGGGTGTGCCTTCGGCGCTGATGGCGGGAGTGGGCTTGCTGATCTTTGGTGTTCCCGCGTTGATCTATGCGATCGGAGGTGTAACCGTCGGATGGCTCGCACGCCTGTTCGCACGAGCCCGCGGCGAGTCGGCCTCCGATGATGCCGCGAGCTAACACGCCGTTACAGCAGACGAACGCGGGTGTTTCTCTCGCTGATCTGATTCTTGTCGGGCAACCACTCCGCTGCCTGAGAGAGTCGGAAGTTCATCGAAGCCAAGTCTGCACACCACCTTCCACAGGGATCAGAGCGCTATGGGGCACAACGATCACGCGGACGATTTCGACGATGAGCTGGACGGCGACCCACCGGATTGGAAACTCGCGGACCTCGCGGTGTGGAGCGACTGGCTGCTTCACGCGGCGGAGATCAACGAACTAATGTCGAAGGAAACCCCGCGCGGTGCGGCAGTTTTGGCACGCGCATATTTGGAAGAGGCGATAGAAACCGCCTTCTTGACGGCAGCAATTAATGATCCGAACCGAAGAGAGGAGTTCGCGAGGAACGTCAGCAAGAACTTCCCAGATAAGATCGACGCATGGGCGTCGTATACTCGACTCGAGCCCCGCGTGAGATCGGCTATGCACTGTCTCCGTAACCTGGGAGACGCATTCGCACATCATCCGCGTGCTTCAAGCTTTGACGAGAAGTCTATCGCTCCACTGATGAGAAAGCTGGACGAGGTGTTGGACGGAGAATCGAGCCCCCCTGACAAAGCGGGAGGAGAGATAGGCAAAATGCGAATATCTCTTGCACTGCAGAACTGCATCGCGAAAATAGTCCGTCCACCGTGGCTACTGGAAGCTGAACCCGAGTAACTCACCTACAATTTCGAGGACACAAACAAACCCGATACCTATGGCGCCCCAATGTAGGAGACAGGAATGAGGACGATATCGATTTGCGCGTCGCGAGAAAGTAGGTGCGTCCGGTCATGCATGGCATTTCTGCTACTCGCCGTGGCAACCGTCTCGTGTTTGTCCCCAGCGACAATCTGGTCGGAAGATTTTAAGTCTCCGAATGGATACTGGGTTGGAACTGCAGTCACAAAGCAATGGGGCGGGCCGGGAACAGCGGCTATCATCACTTCGGTATTATTGAAGCGCGCAGGCAGTTCGGATTCGCCGCAACTCGTCTTTCAACTCGACAATGAGACCGTGTGGCCGAAGGGGATCACCAGTCTCCAAATGACCTGGCTGACGCCGACGCACCTGCAGATAGCCTACAAGGGACACGCAACCGTCATATTTGAAGCTATTCGAGTCGCTGACCTCGACATCAGCGTGCGGAACCTCGCAGTTGAACCGGTCCAAGACTGACCAAGCGCTAGGAATCGACTGTAGGATCGTGATCCTCGTCGTGGGCTGCGGCCCTGGGGTAGTTTATGCGCAAAATGCCGGGTGAAGATCTCGAGAAGCATTGAGATGCTCAGTGTATATCCTGCCTAACAGGCTGTTGTAGCAAACGAACGCACCACCAATCCTAGTGCATCCGTAGATTCATCAGTGCGTTCGCAGCGGAACGCCAGGTTGTTAGTCACACAGTCCCGCAACGCTGTGGTACGAAGGCGCGCGAACTCCCAGTCATGAATGCCGAAGCTGGCGCTTGATGCGCGCTTGCGTCTCCTCCGAGACCTCCCACAGGCCCAACATTCCGCGTGTGGGGATTGGTTCACGCAAAGCTCTGACATTCTTTTAGAACCCACCCGTATCGACCGGGTGAGAAATCGCCGAAGTCCGCTTCGTGTGTCGGAAACTCTCCGCTCCTCGCCCGAGCTCGCACGTCACGCAGGGTGCCGCGCGTGAACTTCATGACTTCGATCAACTCGGCTACAGCGATCACGGCTCCCAGTGGCAGCGAGAGCGCGTTTGCATAGCCGTGACTTCTGAGCGCCTCGCGATACGGGGACATTCCCACACAACTCGCGTGCGTCGCGTGGAAAGCCCTTGGCCGAGTGAATCGAGAGCGGACCTCGGTAGTTTGTGCCCCAGCTTCGTGTCTCGATCGAGTTCTCGCCTACGGCGACGAGTGTAGCCCATGGTTGGGTCAACGTTAGTGCTTTCACGTCAACGGCCTGTGCTCATTTCTGGAGAAACATTGAGGCACAGCTTCCGAAACTCGAAGGCCGACTGGGCCTCCTCTCGCCTTCCCGGAGTGTGCCCTCGGTGGCGGATCGTAGAGGATCTGTTGAACCTCGACGACGCGGGACTGCTTATTATATGCAGCACCTCCAATGGTGAATCCACACATCCCGGGTGTGATCATGGTCCTGAGCAAAGTAAGGTGTGAGCTACCGATCCTATTGCTCACTGAAGACCATTCCAGCCAGTGAAATTCATCCGCTCCTGAACCCGACGCTGTGATGCCGCTCGCAGCGTGACGAACGTTGCAGCTGACAAGCACTTCTGGATTGCGCGCTGCGCGTGCATTGTTAGGTGTGCTTGCAGCTGAGCTTCAGCGCTACGCCGGCCACAGATTCACATTCCTCACACTCCATGCGGATCACATTCTACGTCGCGGGCGCGCTGTGTTGTCTGATGGGAATCGTCTGGTTTCTGCAGGGAGTCAACGTGCTTCCGGGCAGCTTCATGACTGGCCAGACGAAGTGGGCGGTGTATGGCGCTCTCCTGCTGCTAGTGGGCGTGAGTCTGCTGGTCGCGGGCAAACGCCGCCAAGCCTGATCCGTGAGCGCTCATTGCCGCAGTGTTGTTTGCGCCCTGGCTGATGCTGAGTTGATGTTTCTGATGCACTCCGGTGGAATCATGGTTCTTCACACCGTGTGGCTTCTCGCGCTTTGGTTCTCGTTTATGTGCGCCCCCTTCGGACCTAGAGCCGCTAGCATCGTGAGGCGTTTCAAACGGTCGGGTGAGCACGGTTCCTAAGCCTTAAGTTGCGTGAACAAGTTGCGTGGTCGCCATCTCTGCGGCGCTACCTGAAGGACCGTTGCAGCCGACGGACGCACCACGCATTATCTCCGGATCTGAATTCAGCAACTGTGTTCGCAGCCGAACGCCAGATCACTAGCCGGGAGCGAATCCCTCCGCGGAATCACAGGAGGCCACGTATGGCGATTGCGCCCTCGAAGCTCGGGCATCTCGGTGTACGCCGACCTCGCGGAGGACGGCGCGTCCGATGAGCGCCTGCTGTCCCGACTACGTGATCTCGGGCTTGTACGCCCTGACGCATCCGACGCGGAGGTGCTTTCGACCTTTCAGGCCGCGCGCGACGAGCATGCCGCGAATGGATACTCACCCTTCAATTCGCCGCATGAGCGCGTGCGCGTGTTCCTAAAGCCATATCTGAGTGACAAAGGCACACAGTGGGCGCAGCCATTCGAATCGCTTTCGCTGCCAAATGAGTGACCGCGCCGAGGCTCGCAGTGGGACCAGTCGCTGATGCTTCAGCAGATCGGCTTCGCCTGAGGACGGGCAAACGCTACCGCGCCTCTGCCATCGCACTCTCGAGTCGCAACGCCGCCGCCTCCCGTGACGAAGCCGCCCGCGCCGCATAACCGCTCGATTCCCGAAAGCGTCGTGATGCCGGTGCTCGTGTACGCCAATGTGCGCGCGGCCGTCGCGTGGCTCGGCGCCGCCTTCGGGTGTGTCGAGCGGCTTCGCATTGGGGAGCACCGCGCCCAGCTCGCGCTCGGTGGCGGCCATCTCGTCGCCGCAGACGGGCCGCTCGCCGGCTCGGCGCGGAGCGCGGTGCTCGTGCGTGTCGCCGACGTGGACGCGCACTACAGTCGTGCGGTGGAGGCGGGCGCACGGATCGTCGCGCCACCGGCCGACCACGTGTACGGCGAGCGGCAGTACACCGCCGAAGATCTCGCAGGCCACCGTTGGACCTTCTCGCAGACCGTCGCAGACGTTGACCCGAAGACTTGGGGTGGCGTGCTGGTCGAGTGAGAATGGCAACTGCGGCCGAACGAATTGTTGCAGAGCTCTGGCGATACACAATCGGATTCGCTACGCGCGCTTGCTGATCAATGCCTCGAGCCGCAGGTAGCAGGCCTCCATGCCCTCGTCCATGCCGGAAGCGAGCGCGCCGTCGCGCGCTTCGGTTGATTCATACACCTGCGTGATGCGCATCGTGGTGACGTTGTTTTTCTCCGCAAACTCGTGCGTCTCCACCTGCTTGCCAATCGTCTCACCGGATCCCAGCGCCATTGTTTCGGTGTGCACCGCTCGCTGCTGCTCGACCACGTCCGTGAACACGCCCTTCAGCGTCATCGCTGGATCAGCCTCATCGCTCTTCCACGCCAAGTTGAGCGCGCCGCCGACGCGAGCGTCGCACTCGCACACGGTCATCATCCATCCCGGGGGAGGCTCCATCCAGCGACGCATCTTGTCAGGCGTGAACGTCGCCTCCCACACGAGTCGACGAGGGGCGTTGAACGAGCGGGTGAGAACGATGGTGGAGTCGTTGGGCGTGGAGAGTTGCAAGCCTTTGGGGTCCATCGTGGGTTTCCTTTGAGTTGGTGAGGGTGGCTGTCTGTGGACAGCTCAGCGACGGCGAAGATGAACTTCCTCGGACTTCATCTCTTCGAGGAGCGTATCCAGCGCTTCGAAGCGGGCCTCCCACTGCTCGCGGAACTGCTCGGTCCAGAGCATGGCGTCCTTGAGCGGCGCGGCGCGCAGGCGACACAGATGCTCACGCCCGACGATTCGGCGACGCACCAGCGTGGCGCGCTCCAGCACGCGCACGTGCTTGGTGGCGGCGGGGAACGACATACGGAGCGGCGAGGCGAGCTCGCTGAGATTGCGCTCTCCACCGGCGAGTTGCCGGATGATCGCGCGGCGCGCGGGGTGGGCCAGCGCGTGGAACACGCGGTCGAGCTTCGGCGAACGATCTATTACCATATGGTTTAGTATACCAAATGGTTTTACTATGTCAAGGCCGCTGATGACCGCCACTTGGGGTGCCAGACAACATGCCGTTGCAACATGCGAACGCACCAGCCATCGTTGTGAGGTCATCGCTCGTTCAGCTGGGAACGGAGCTGAGCGCTCGTCAGCCGTCGACGCCATCAATCACAAAGCACTGGAGGCTCGAATGACTCGCGTCGTGTCACGGCTGGCACGTGTAGTGGTGCCGCTTGTCACCGCTGCCGGGTGCCACGCCGGCGCGCCGACGGTCGGAGCCGGTGCCGGCCCGTCTTCCGCGCGCTACGACCCAGTGACAATGGACCTGCCTGCGGTAGACTCCGCACATCCTCCGCGGATGGCGGAGATTGCGTTCCGGAGCGCAGACGAGCGCCTCAATAGTCTGTTCTACATTGCCGCGGGCGCGGGCCCCCATCCGCTCGTGCTGCTGCTCCACGGCAGCCCAGGCAACGAGCGCAATCTCAATGTCGGTCAGGCCATGAGGCGCGCCGGCTATACGGTGCTCATCTTCGACTACCGCGGGAACTGGGGCAGCGGCGGCGCCTTCTCTCGCTCGCACGCACTCGAAGACGTGGGCGCGGCGCTGCGCTGGGTGCGATCACCTGCGGTCGCGAGGCAGTTCGGCCTCGACACCGCGCACATCGCGATCGTCGGACACAGTATGGGAGGATCGCTGGCGCTGATGACGGCTGCGGCGAACCCGAAGGTGGCCTGTGTCGGCGCGCTCGACGCGCGAAACGTCGGCGCCTACGGACGTCAACTCCAGCACGACAGCGCCGCCGAATCGACGCTGCTCGTGGCGAACGATTCTCTTGCCGCGCCAGGGGCTCCGTATCGCGTGGAAGGAGGCGGTGCCGCGCTCATCACGGAGATGAAGGACAATGCTGAACGCTGGGACTTGACGGAACACGCAGGAGAATTGAGTGACCGCCCAGTCCTGCTCATTGCCGCCATATTCAAATCGTATCAGGACAGCGTAGTCGCAGCTCTCAGCCGGGCGGGAGCAAGGCGGATGACAGCGCTCGCGTGGCCGACGGACCACTCCTACTCCGACAGGCGGGTGGCTCTCGCGGAGACGGTCGTCGGCTGGTTACGGACCTCGTGTCGGCTCTAGTCGACGAGACTCGTGCTGTTGCCAGGCACTGACGAGATCGCAGCGTGTCGAATCATTGAGCCCCACTCCGCTGTGGCGCTATCTCCGGCGCGCACTCACGGCGGTCTGCCTCTTCATAGCGGGCTTTCCGCCGCTGTACGCCGCGCTCGTGCCCGAGCAGCGCTCGGCACCGCCCGCGCTACCCGCCATACCCGGGGGTCGATACCGCGTGTTCATTGCCGATTGGGGATACCACACTTCCATCATCCTCGAACAGCCGCGCGGCTCACTACTCGGACCTCCAGGCGCTGAAGCCGCGCCGTTTCTCGAGTACGCCTGGGGAGACCGGCGCTTCTACCTCGAGTCCGACTTCCGACCGCACTCGGTGTTTGCGACGCTTTTCCTTCCCACCGAATCAGTGTTGTACATCGAGGGACATTCGGACCCGCCGCAGTTTCGCGGCGCACGAGCGGTGTTCGCGCGAACCGTCGATGCCCAAACGCTCGGAAAGCTCCTGTCAGAGATCGAGCGATCAGCCCGGCGCGGATCCGACGGGGCCCTACTGCCGTCGTACGCGCCTGCACCCGGTTACCGCGGCCGCTTTTATCCGGCGGAGGGTCGCTACCTCTGGGCGCGCGACTGCAACTGGTGGACGGTTGCGAGACTCGCTGGTGCCGGCCTCGCGGATGGACCGGCCGGCGTAGTGCTCCCACAACAGGTGCCTGGCCGCTTGCGCGGCTTCGCACGCGTGCGACCGGACAGCTGACGCGGCCGCGCCGCAATCCGTGTGCATTGCGATATTGAGCGTGTGGCCTCGCAGCTGGATGCTGCCGTTACGCCGCACCACTCACCACTTCCTCACAGCGAGCGCATGACCCCCGAAGTCGACGCACTCGAGCACTTCTACGCCGCGATCAATCGCAACGACATGCAGGCCATCACGAGAGACTTCGATCCGCAGATTGTGCACGTCGAACCCGAAGGATTTCCAACCGCGGGCACCCATCGTGGCAGCGCGGCAGTGCAGGCGAATGTCACGAAGGGGCGCGGAACGTGGGCCGAAGGGAGCTGCGAGCCCGAGAAGTTTTTGATCAACGGAGAGCAGGTCGTCGTCTACCTGTATGCGTGGGTTCGCGTGAAAGGCGCAGCCGAGTGGACTGGCGGTCGGTTTGCCGACGGCTTTGTGTTCCGAAAGGGCAAGATCATCGAGTACCGCACATTCTGGGAAAGAGCGCAAGCGCTCGAGTGGGCCGGCATCGAGGGCGAGGAGGCGAGTTGAAAACGACAGTGCCCGATCGCGTCGTCATCATCGGTGCCGGAATCAACGGCCTCGTCGCCGCCAACTATCTGCGCCGCGGTGGCTGCGACGTGACCGTCATCGACCGCGCCGAGCGGCCCGGTGGCGCGTGCGTCTCGGAAGTCGCGCACATCGACGGCCAGCAACAACCGTATGCACTCGGCGCGTCGGTCCTCGGCCTGATGCAGGATTTCGTCTTTCAGGAGACCGGACTCGCCGGACGCCTCGAGACCTACGTCCCTGCACAATCCAAGCGCGTCTACTTCCCGAACGCGGCAAAGTCGGCGTGGATCCATCGCGATCCCGTTCAGCTGCAACAGGAGCTCGCGGATCGATGGAGCGAGCGCGGCGACGTCGCCGGTTTCCGCGCCAATGAAGCGAAGGTCGTCGCCTACCTCCAGGACGGCTATCGCCGAGCAGTCCCGCCGACGCTCGCCGAAGCACGAGCACGACTCGGCGACGAGCTCACGGGCCGCTGGATCACTGGCAGCGCCGCGGACCTGCTCGATCACTACTTCACCAGTGAGCAGACGAAGATATACATGGCGATGACGGTGACCGAGAGCGGCCCCGTCTCACTCCACGAACCGTATTCCGCGTTCACACTTCCGTTGATGGACTCGGGCTCCATTTTCGACGGCTACTATGGCTTTGTCCGCGAAGGACTCTGGCGGCTCACCGAGGAGCTGGCAACGATCAACAGCGAGCTCGGTGTCGACGTCCAACTCGGCGCCAAGGTTTCGTCCGTCGATGCCGCTGGCAAAATCGTCAGCTTCGAGCGTGACGGCAGCACGACACATATCCCGTACGATCAACTCCTCCTCGCGACGGACCCGCTCACTGCCGCGCGCCTCGTCGGCGATCAGGCAATGATCCACGAGATAGAGCAGAAGCGATTCACGGGCTCGAGCGGGAAGTTGACACTGTTCTTTCGTAAGCCAGTGCGGTGGCTCGACGAGCAAGTGACGGCGGACGAAGGCGCGGACAGTGCGTTCCGATTCATCTTCTCGGTCTCCTCCATCGCCGACTTCGAAGCCGCGACGCTGCGCGTCCTCGATGGCTACGCCGATTACGCTCCCGGTTACATCCAGATCTACTGCGAGGGCGCGGCGATGCGTCAGCTCGGCCTCGTCGAGCCGTTCGACCGGATTACGCTCTTCTTCAAGAACCTTTCGCTGCATGCGAGCGGCACCGCGCTTCCCGACGTCGAAGCCGCGGTGAAGGCGCAGCTCCTCGCGCACGTCGCGAATCCGGAAGACTGCGTTTGGAGCCGACTGCTGACACCGCGCGACCTGCAGCAGCTCTTCCTCTTTCCCGGCGGCAATCTCGACCACACGATGCTGGTCGGCGGACAGACGTTCTTTGATCGTCAGTTCTCCGCGGATCCCGCCTCGCATTTCTATACGTTTGGCAACTGGCCAGACATCTCGTACTGCGGAGCCGGCGCGTATCCGTGCGGCTCGATCGCTGGCACTCCGGGATATATGTGCGCGCAGCAGGTCATTCGGCACCTCACCGGTAGCAATGTCGACTGAGTCGATGCTGCTCACTCCCGTCTCGCTGCACGGCTCGATCATTTCTCTCGAGCCACTCACGCTCGGAAGACTGTCCGAGCTCGCGGCCGTTGGGCTCGACCCGGAGCTCTGGCGTTTGCAGCCTCGAGCTATTCAGTCCGTCGTGGATATGCAGCGGTACATCGAGCAGGCACTCGACGAACAAGCGCGGGGGATGAGCCTACCCTTTGTTATTGTGCGGCGCGCGGATCAGGCACTCATCGGATCGACCCGCTTCATGGATATCGCGCTCGCGCATCGACGGCTGGAGATCGGCGCGACCTGGCTGACTCGAGGCGCGCACCGCACGGGCGCCAATGTCGAGGCCAAGCTCCTTCTGCTGCAGCATGCGTTCGAGACGATTAGTGTGCAGAAAGTCGTGCTCAAGACAGAGGTACTGAACACGCAGTCGCGCACCGCGATCCTCGCATTGGGCGCCACGGAAGAGGGAACGTTTCGCCGGCATCTCATTGCGGACGACGGACGCATGCGAGATATGATCTACTTCGCGATCCTCGATTCGGATTGGCCGGGGGTGTGTGCGAATCTGCAAGCGCGACTCGCGCGGTATGTGGGGCAGGGAGTCGACACTGGTCGCGGCAATCGAGAGTTGGATCGCTGAAGAACACGTTGCGGCGCGGAGGCTTAGATTGATCGTCGTTTCACTCTTCGGTCTTGTGCTGAGCGCGTGGTCGCTGTTTTGCCTTTGGGGAGGGTGCGTGTCGCACTCGTGGCCCGTGGCCTCCGGGGAGATTGTAGAGCGATCAATGCGCGAGGGCCAGAATCGCAGCGGGCCGTACTACTCCCCACGCATCCGCTACCGCTACTCGGTTGGCGACCACGTATATACCGGCGGCCGACGTGCGTTTCGAGCGACAGGGGGCAGCGGCTTCGTAGCATCGGTGGTCGCGTTCGCGGAGCTGAACGATTTGGAGCTCGGGAATACCGTGAGCGTCTACTATCACCCGTGGCTGCCGCGGCTCTCGGTCCTGCGGCCAGGTATGGACTCGGACGATGTCTTTGTTGCGGCATGCGGACTGATCGTATTGGCAGCTGGGCGCATGTCGTGAACGCGATGCACCTACGTCCTGACACGCCAAAATGAGAAATGCAGATGCGCGATTCTTTTCCGGGAGCTCCAAACATGATCACTCGGCGCCTCCTCGGTGCGCGGAAGTGCTTCATTGCGTTTTCCACCGTTCTCGCTCTCGCGTGTAGCGCTGATCGGATCATCAGTGTCCCCCCGAACAGTGCAAGCCAAACGATCGCTGCCGCTGTCGGCGAGGAGATTCACATCACCTTCGGCAACGTTGGCCCAGCCCAGTACGAGAGCCCCCCGCAGATCTCCTCTCCGGAGTTGATGTTCCTCGGCGTCGAAGACGTACCGCCGAACAACCCAGGCGGACCGACACAGCGATTTCGTTTCAAGGCAGTCCGCGCCGGGCAGGCGATCATCCATTTTCGGCGGGTCCTCCAGGAGGAGGTCGTCTCCGCGGTCGACGATACCGTTCAGATTCGCTGAGCCGGCAGGCGACCGGACGATGTCGCTCAGTACCCCGTTGGCTTCGCGCCCGCTGACGGTCGCCAGCTCGCTGGGAGCTGAATCGTAAACCCGTTGAACGTGAACGTGGTGAGCGTGCTGTCGCGCGTGCCTTTGGCGGTCCCCGATGCGATCGCGCGCGTCGCGTTGCGCAGCGCAACGAGGTACGACGGATCCGACACCGACACATTGTGCGCCGTGAGCAGCTTTCGTGGCCGCGGCGTGAGCGCGGCGAGCCGCTCCACTGATTTCGTGTACGCGGCGAAGTCGCTTCCGTCGCCGAATACATAGATCGGTCCCTCGTAGAACGTGTCGCCAGTAAAGAGCAGCCCGTGCGCGACATCGCGCAGCGCGATCGCGTCCGGCGCATGTCCGGGTACGCGCAGCACCTCGAGCGAGCGTCCACCAAGATCGATGATCGAGCCGTCATGCACGATGCTCGTGATATGCCACGGACGCGTCGTGTACGCGGCTGTGTCGAGCCCCGCGACCGGCGCGCAGAACGCGTGCGGCGCGACTTCTGCGGCTACATCGGCGTGGGCGCTGCCGAGTGCGTGGTTGCGGGTGTATGGCAGGTCGAGCGAGAGGATCTGGGAGAAGGAGTAGTTGCCGCCGACGTGGTCGACGTGCGTATGCGAATTGAGCACGACGATGGGCCGGTCCGTCAGCGCCGTGACGACCGCATGGATGTCGCGCATTCCCATGCCAGTGTCGAAGAGCAGCGCACGCGCTCGCCCCACGACGAGATACGAGATCACCTCCTGCCACTGATGCGGTTCGTAAATGGCGTACACGTTCGTGTCGACGCGATAGACCTCGAACCAGTCCGACGCGATGGGCACGCGCTCGAGCTGCGCGTACTGTGGACGCGGCAGCTTCGCGCACCACGCGGGCCGCGGGTCGGTCGTCGACGTCTGAGGCTGGGCTTCTAGAGACGATGCGGCGGCCGCAAGGAGGGTGACGAGCATGGATTGCAGAAGACGACGGCTATTGACGGGCATTCCAGGCGTGATGGGAGGACGGCGAATCGCGCACGCTTCTCGCGGACGTGCTGAGATGGGGGCTGCGGCAGGTACTCGTCAAGACGCTTCTCCGACCCCGTGTCGACTTCGTGCGCTCCTGCGCGTAAGATCTACTGGACCGTGTTGAAATCCGGGCGAATGCTCCTCGTATCTGACAACCAGATACCGCTGTGCTCCACCCCCACCCTCGGGGCACCAGTGAAAGCCAACACACTGACCATCGCGTCGCTGCTCTCGATCATCCTCATCCCGTTTCACATCGCAGGCGATGTCGCGCTGGGGTTGGATCGAGGAGGGCCCAACGTTCTCTTTATTGCCGCGCCCATCCTGCTCCTGCTCGCGTGCGGAACGTTCGTGCTGCGGGAGCGCAGCGCGGGCCTGGTCATCATGTTCTTCGGCGGGCTTGTCGCACTGGTGATGCCGATCATTCATCGAAACAACGGGTTCACTCCGACGATCGCAATGGCACCGGGAGGTCTCTTCTTCTTCTGGACGCTCGTGGCACTTGCTGTCACCGGCGGCCTCACCATGATACTCTCAGCGCGGGAGCTGTTGAGTGGTCGTCGCGATCAGCGTGAAGCGAAGTAGTTTGTAGGGTGGAAGGCTCCCGCGCTTCGCTCGGGGAATCATCGCTCCATCCCACCTCGCAGGACCGACAGCATGTTCAAAGTCTTCGGCTTCCTCTCCAAGCGCGAGGATCTCGCGACGGAGGCATTCATCGCGTACTACGAGGGACACCACGTCCCGCTGATCTGCAGCCTTGCCGCGCCACCCATCGTCTATACGCGCAATTACCTCGTACGCGGCGACGCGGCTAACCTCGAGGACACCGCGATCGATTTCGACGTGGTGGCCGAGCTGGTGTTTCCGGACCGGGACGCGTACCTCGCGTGGGCGGCAGAGATCTTTCGGCCCGGTAACGGCGAGCGGGTCCTTGCAGACGAGGAGCGTTTTCTCGACCGCTCGCGCTATCGGGCGTACGTCATCGACGAGCGTGTGACATCGCATGAGCGCTGATGCGTACGACTACGATGCGAATTGCCGACAGTGGCCTGACGTCGGCGGTCAATTTCCGGTTGGCACGCTCGAATTCGAGACGACCGATGCGCTTCGCAATTCCCAGTACGCACCCGAGCCAACCATAACTCGGCGCCTCTACGTGCGGGCGTGGTATCCGGCTGGTGACGTAACGGGTTGTTCTCGCCGTCCGTACTTCACCGCGACGGAAAGCGAATCGGT
Source organism: uncultured Gemmatimonadaceae bacterium (assembly GCA_963792685.1). Classification (GTDB taxonomy): domain Bacteria; phylum Gemmatimonadota; class Gemmatimonadetes; order Gemmatimonadales; family Gemmatimonadaceae; genus FEN-1250. The sequence goes on from CAWBWW010000001.1 coordinate 2,337,447, forward strand.
ACCGGCGAGATCGCTGCAGCTGCTTCGGCAACCGGCCAATGCGTTCCGCAACGCCGTCGCGCTCCTCACCAACGCCTGGGTCGAGGCGCCTCCTGCCGCGGGGAAGTTTCCGGTCGCGGTGTTCAATCACGGATACCTGTCGTATCCCGCGCAACACACCGCGTTGTCCGAGCACCTCGCTGCGCACGGATACGTGGTGCTCAGTGTCGGACATCCGTGGGAGAGCGGTGGCATCGTCTATCCCAACGGGGATGCGGTTCTCGGATCGGAACGCATTCTCGCTGACATGATGCAGATCGGTCAGGCCCTGGGCGCGATGGCCGCCTACGCCGCTCCGACATTGACGGCGCAGCTCGATGCCCTGCGCGAATACATGAGAGTGCTGCGCACCACGTCGGCGGGACGGCTCGCTCCCGTGTGGCGCGATGACGTCTACTTCGTGCTCGACCGACTCGAGGAGAACGTGATTCCTGCCGCGGAATCGCTCGCGCAGATCATCGATCACGATCGCCGAGCATATATGGGAAAATCGTTCGGCGCGTACATCGCGGGGATGCTGGGGCAGGGCGATCCGCGCTGCCGCGGCGTGGTGCATCTCAATGGCGGTGTGTGGTCGTACGAGCTGGTCGACACGGAGCTCCGCACACCATTCCTGACGGTGGCCTCGGATCTCTGGGAAGACTTTCGGCGCATGCCTGAGCTGCCTCCCGGGATGGATCCGAGCGTTCGCGAGCCACTCGGTCCGCAAACACCGACGGGCTCTGATCTCGCCTACGAGTTGATTGCGCAGGCTGGACTACGGTCTGACGGGTACCGGTTCATCGTGCCAGGCATTCGGCACAGTGGGATCTCGGATCTGCCGGAGCTGACGGGCGTTCAGGCGCTGCGCGACAAGTTGGGGACGAAGGAGGCGCTCGGCGCATTCACGTCGGTGCAGAGCGATCTGGTGCGAGGGTTTCTCGATCGCCATGTGAAGGGTGCCGGGTCGGAGTTTCCAATGCGCGAACGGGCGGCGCATCCGGAACTCATCGTGCAGGATCTGAGCTGGCTGCGGGAGCGGGCGAGCGTGGAGTTGCATTAACGCGTACTCGCATCCTTGCCTCCCTCTCGACGGGGTGGACAGGCGTTCTGCGCAACTATGCGCTCCAGAGGAGATGACATGGCAGTCAAGCGGATGGAGACTCGGACCGCAGCGTGTCGAGATCGCGATGACGGCCACCCCGGACGGCCACAGTCGGCTCGAGCTTTCGCGATTACTCACACCGCCCCTCATCGCCGATCATCGGAACGCCCCAGTCAACGCCTTCGGCTACCTCCGCGTCATGTTCGCGGTGGAGGACCTTGACGAGACCCTCGCGAGACTTCGTGAGCACGGCGCGCAGCTCGTCGGCGAAGTGGTCCAGTACGAAGAGTCGTACGGGCTCTGCTACATCCGCGGCCCGGAGGAAATTATCATCGGGTTTGCGGAGGAGCTCGGTTAAGGCATGTCGAAATCCGCCGTCTTCATTCGTCATCCAGGTGCAGGCTCTCAACTCGCGACATGAACTCCGCACCGCGAACGCGCGCAGCCTTCGAGTATTTCCTTGGTGTCATTGGATGGAGATCGTCAACTGATGCAAATGCGACGTGCCGTAGTTTTGGCGGGTGGTGGATTGGCTTCGAGTGCGTGGGAGATTGGCCTCATCGCGGGAATGGCTGACGCGGGGCTCGATCTCAGAAATGCCGACCTGTTCGTCGGGACCTCTGCCGGCTCCAGAGTTGCGCTGCACCTGGCGAGTGAAGTCCCTCACGATACCGCATATCAGCAGCGTCTTCTCCCAGGGCGGCCCTCGTCCGAGCGGCCTGCCGCCGTCGACTGGGGCGAGCTTCGCGAAGCCCTCGCTCGCGCGAAGCAGGCCGGTGGCACCACGACTGAAATCCTGCAAAGAGTCGGATCGTTGGCGATGGCAGCAGCTGCGGGCACCGCAGGTTCGACCAGGCGGGAGATCGTCGCGACCCAGCTTCCGATGACCAGTTGGCCCGAGAAAAAGGTGCTCATTGCCACGCTCGATGCAGCCACTGGAGAGCGACGCGTCTTCGATCGCGACAGCGGCATCGATCTGGTTGACGCGGTGATAGGTACGACCGCTTCGTTTGGTTGGCCGCTCACCCTGTTTCAAGGCGCGTACTACTTTGACGGCGGGTACTATTCCTCGGACAACGCGGATCTGGCGACCGGCTTCGATCGAGTCATGATCCTCGCGCTGAAGCGGCCGCCGGGCGTGCCGTTCCCGAGTTTAGTCTCACTCGATGAAGCGGTGAGTGGTCTGCGCGACTCCGGCGCGCTGGTCGAAGTCATTCAGCCCGATCAGAGAACCGTGGCAGCCCTCGAAGCAGCCGGTGGCGCGATGAATCCGGAGATTTCCGCGCCAGCAGCAAAGGCAGGGCGCGTGCAAGGCAGAGAAATCGTGAACGAGCGCATCTCGTCGTTCTGGCAGTAAAGACGTGAACAGCTTCAACGCGTAGTCACGGTAATCGACGAGCCCCGATTCACTACACAATTCGCCTGGCCACTGCGACAGACGGGGGAGGAAGGTGTCCACATTCTGATGGAGCACTCACCCGACGGAGAATCCGGCCGCTGTGCCGCCTGAATCTGCCGTCATTTCAAACTCTAAAATGGTGCGAGGAAAAACGTGAGCAGGATATTCGTGAACGTCGGGCTGAGCCTCGATGGCTACATGGCACCGGAAGGAATGGACATGGAGCACTGGGCCACTCCCGAGTACAAGAACTGGGGAGCAAAGTGGGGTGCGTTGATGCGCTGGCTGATGAGCCAGCAGTATTTCCGTGAGAACCTCCACTTCGGCCCCGGGGGAGAGACCGGGCCTGTGAACGACCTGGTTCGAACGACCGCGGAGCGCATCGGGGCCAACATCATGGGGAAGCGCATGTTCGAACAGGGGGAGGCCTCCTGGCCCGAGAATGCGCCGTTCCACACAGCGGTGTTCGTTCTCACTCACGAGAAGCGTGACCCATGGGTCCGTCCCGGTGGTACGACGTTTTATTTCGTGAACGATGGAGTGGAGAGTGCCCTCGAGCAGGCGCGCAAAGCTGCGGGCGATCGCGATGTTCGAATCTCAGGCGGCGCGAACGTAATCCAGCAGTACTTGAATATGGGTGTCGTCGATACGCTCGAGATCGCGCTCGTGCCGATACTGTTCGGCAGCGGAAGGCGTCTCTTCGAAAACGTTCACGAGTCGGTGCCGCAGTTTCGTATCGACAATGTTCTCGAGGGTTCTTCTGCTACACACTTGCGATACGTGCGAACATAGAGGCGTTCGTCACAATTCGCCGCGGGTTGCATGACGGCTGATTGGCCCTGGCAGATTCGTGTGCCGCGATGCTGCGGGCGAGGTGCTCGTCGACGCGCGCAGCGCGGGCACGCGTCCGGTGGCCGAGGTGCTGTGGGGCGCGCCGCTGCCGGCGCACTCGCTCGAGCACACATCCGGTGACGTGGGGGCTTTGGCGCCGCGTATTTACAAGCACTCTGCTGCAGCCGACGCGGCGCCCAGCTTTGCACAGCGCTACTTCATCCCCATCACGTGCGCCACGAATTGATCGATGGCGATCTCGGTGCCTTGCCGGAAGCCCGACGCGTTGTCCTTCTCGAAGTCGGCTTCATCACGGTGCAGCGCCGTGAAGACGTAGCGGGTGCCTGCTCCCACCGTCTCCATCGTCATGATGGCCGTGATCGGAATGTCGTCGAAGACAGCCGGGCGATAGCCGGGGAACAACATGGAGGTCCAGACGAGTCGCTCCATCGGAACGACTTCGAGGACGCAGCCGAGGTTCGGGAACTCCTGCCCGTCTGCCGTTGCGATGTCGATGCTGAACATGCCACCGGGTCGCAGCTCCATTTCGGCTCGCGTCACACGGCCCCAGATCTTGGGCATGTACCACTCCTTGAGATGCTCCGGTTTCGTCAACGCTTCCCAGACGAGCCGCACGGGTGCGTCGATGAATCGCTCGATGGCGAAATCGAGTTTCGGATCGAACGCGAAATGCTTGCTCATGATTGTGATTCCTTCTCCTTGAGTTGTTTGACGTAGTGCGTCGAACCGGTCGAGTCGCGCTTCCCACAGTCGACGACGCGCGCTCAGCCAGTCTTCGACGACCTTGAACCGCTCGGGCGCGATCTCGTACGTCCGCACGCGTCCGCGCTTCCGCGACTTGACCAGTCGGCTGTGCTCGAGCACCGAGAGGTGCTGCACGAACGACGGGAGCTGCATGTCGAACGGCTCGGCCAGCTCGCTGACGGTGGCGGGACCGACGGATAGTCGCTCCAGGACTTTGCGCCGAGTCGGGTTGGACAGGGCGTGAAATACTTCGTCAGCTGCGGCTTGGACCATGTCGGACACCATCCACGTGCGCGGGTTGTTCGAGCGGACCGAGGGATTGTAATGCGAGCGAATACTTTTGTAAATACCTAAGTATTGCACTCGACTGAGCGACCCAGAATTGCGCCCGGCTGCGTTGCGCACTCTTATTGTCTCTGGCGAATGAGGTCAGCGGTCGCCGATCAAAGTCACCACTCAGCTCGCAATTCTCGGTGGCATTCAAAATCGAGCTCGAAGCAAACGCCGCACCTCGCGACACGCTTCGTGGCCGCGACGGCAAGAGATGAGATGACCTGAGATGGATCTCTTCGATCGCTGGCGAAAGCAGGCCGATCCACCCCCTCCGTCGCCCGCGGGTGAGCCGCTCCTTGTCGTGCCCGACGGCCATCGCCTCGACACACGCCGCGCGATGCCGTGGCCATGCGTCACTTCCTCGGCAGCCGGTGTGTGGCTCGCGCACCTGGGCCTCAGCAGCGACGAGCCGGAGGAGGAGCTCGATCGTGTCATTGAGAAGATTGAGGTGCTGCTCGCCGGTTCTCGATCGCAGATCCGCCTCGTCGACGCACGTGCGCGTATCTCGTCGCTCATGTCGCCAGGGCATCCACCGGAGAAGCTGGTCTCCGCGCATCTCATCTGGACGTTTGACGCCGCTGCGCTCGCAGGTGCGCCGCGGGCGGCGGCGCTCGTGCAGCGCTTGCTCCGATGCATGTACGTCACCTCACGTGCCGCGATCTCACAGAGCGCGTTCGCACTGAATGCCGGCACAGCGCCGGCGCGTGCGCTCGTGACGCTCGTCCGCGAGTTGCGCATCCCTGTGCGCGAGCCCGAAAAGGAGGACTCGACTGTGCTCGTCGAGGTTCATCGGCCCGAAGGATATGTCTTGTCCGCGCTCATCGGCGCGCCTCCGTCGAACTTGCCGGTCGCGGGCTCGTGGGCGCGCGAGGTGAACGATGAGAAGAATCGCGCCGCAGGCGATCGCGAGCGGCAGGCGCGTCTCGAGGAGGAAGAGCGTCACGCGCTGGAGCAGCGCTTGTGGCCTGATGGCGGCGCGCGTCCGCTCGCCGGCATAGAGCGAGCACCGCGACTGCTCCGCATACTCCTCGACATTGCGGAGAAGCGCGGCCCGATGGCCAAGCAGGCCCTCATCCACGAGCTGCTTGTCCGAGAGGTGCCGCTGCTCGTCAACGTCGATCCGAGCACAAAAGCAGCGCGGCTGCGAGCCTGGCCTGGTGGATATCAGGCGCTGGAAGTGTATGCCGACTTCACTTCCTTGCGCGCGACCACGCAGGATCGCGGGCTGCCGACGAATTCCCTCGCAGCCGCCGTCATGATGCCGAAAGCACTCTTCGCGTGGGCGGCGGGCCACGAATGGGCGATAGCCCTCTGCGCGTTCCTCAGGTCGGGCAAGCCTGTGCATATCCACCTCCGTGCGGTGGAGGTGCGCGAGCTTGCAGCGGGACCGTTCGCAAAAGGCTGATAGCGCCCTCAGCCTCCACTCGCACAGCGCCCCCAACCGTGCTACATCTCCCCACGCACCCCGCCGCCTAACCGCACACCGCTCCGCCGCGATCCGGAGATCGCTCAATGACTGCATCCTCGTCCGACAGCATCCTCCCCGGTGTCCTGGTCCTCATCGTCCTGCTCCCGATCTTCTACTTCATCGGACGCGCAGGGACCATCCTAGGCGACTTCAAAATTGCTCATCTGCTCACGCCCATCGCGCCGGTGATCAATGGGCATGTCGAACGGAGTCGCCGCCGCATCGTCGGCACGTACGATGGACGCGCGCTGTACGTGTTCGCCGATCCGAAACGGAGTGTGGGACTCGCCGGCGGCGTGACCTCGCGCATCAATGAATTCTCCATCGCCATCCCTGACCTTCCGGGCGTCGGCGACTGGCGGCTCCAGTTTTATCTTACGGGAACGTTCGGGCAGGGGCCGCGGGAGCTTGCCGTTCAAGGGGCCGACGAGCCGTTGCAACAGCGCCTTGAACAGTCTGGGGTGATTGAAGACGTCGGGGCCGTGACGAGTGCCACGCAATCGTACGTGACCGTGCAGTATGAGAAGCGCACGCAGACGCTCACGCTGACCGACGACGTCGCGCCATTGACCGTTCCGAGCAGCGCGCGCTTCTCCGCGCTGCTCGCGCTCGCGTCGCGACTCGCTGTTGTAAACGCGCGCGTCAACTCCACCTAGCTGCACTCCGCGCAAGTGACAGCATATCCCAGCAGCATCGGCAGCTACCGAATCGTCGGCATTCTCGGCGAGGGCGGCATGGGCACGGTCTACGAAGCCGTGCAGGAGTTGCCCAGCCGAGCTGTCGCACTGAAAGTCATTCGACCGGACTTCGTCTCGCCCGAGATGTCGCGAAGGTTCGCCCGCGAATCCGACGTGCTCGGCCGATTGCAACATCCCGGCATCGCACAGATCTATGAAGCCGGCACCGCAGATGGCCCGAACGGGCCGCAGTCGTTTTTCGCGATGGAGCTCGTGCGCGGCGAATCGCTCACCGCGTACGCCGAGAGTCACTCGCTCGACCTGGGGGCGCGCCTCGCGCTCTTCGCTCGCGTGTGCGATGCGGTGCACTACGCGCATCAGCAGGGCGTCGTCCATCGCGACTTGAAGCCGGCCAACATCATGGTCGACGCGGCAGGACAGCCGAAGATCCTCGACTTCGGTGTTGCACGACTCACGAATGCGGATACAGAGGCGACGCGTCAGACGACGATCGGGCAGGTGGTCGGGACGCTGCAGTACATGAGCCCGGAGCAGGTCGACGCCGATCCGGCGCAGATCGACGCGCGGAGCGACGTGTACTCGCTGGGCGTCATCCTCTACGAGCTGATTGCTGGACGCCTTCCGTACGATCTCACGAAGAAGATGATCGTCGAGGCGGTGCGCGTCATTCTCGTCGTCGATCCTGCGCCGCTCGCCTCAATAGACCGGCGGCTCGCCGGCGACGTCGAGATCATTGTCGGCAAGTCGCTCGAGAAGGACAAGGAGCGCCGCTACGCGTCGGCCGACGACCTCGCGAGCGACATCCGCCGCTTCATCCGCGACGAGCCGATCATCGCCAGGCGCGCGAGCGCGATCTACCAGCTCCGCAAGTTCACGCGCCGCAATCGCGCACTCGTCGGTGGCATCGCACTCGCCGTCGCGGCGCTGTTCGTCGGCACCGTCGTCAGCATTACGCTCGCGTTGCGCGCGACGTCAGCCGAGCGCGTGGCCGATGCCCGGCGGCGTGACGCAGTAGCATCCAGCGAGCTCGCCGAGCGTCGGCGCACGGTCGCGGACTCCGCGCTGCATGTCGCCGACTCGGCACGCGGCGTCGCGCAGCGCGAAGAAGCGTCCGCCAGCGCGAGTGCCACGCGCGCGACGAGCGAGGCGGAGAAGGCGCGCGCGATCAACGCTTTCCTGCAGAAGATGCTTTCGTCATCCGATCCGGCGAACGCACGAGGGAAGGATCTCACCGTGCGCGAGCTCCTCGACCAGGCAAGCTCTCCCGCGGCCACGGCCCCGCTCTCCCGTCAGCCCGAGGTGAAGGCAGCCGTCGCATTCGACGATTGGCGAGACGTACTTCGCCCTCGGACTCTACGATCAGGCGCGACCGCATCTCGACTCGGCCTACGCCATCCGTCGACGCACGTCGGGACCGGACGCGCTTTCGGTAGCCGAGAGCGCGGATGAGCTGGGGAAGCTCGCGAGCGCCGCCGGTGATGCGCCGCTCGCCGAGCGGCGGCTGAGAGAAGCGCTGGCGACGATGCGGAAGACGCTTCCGCCGGACGACGATCGCATCACCAGCACACTCGCGGCGCTCGGGGATGCCCGGCAGCAGCAAGGAAACTTTCCTGACGCGACGAAGCTGTACCGCGAGGCGCTTGCGCTCACGCGCGCTCGTCATGGGGATGACGGTCTCGAGGTGGCGTCACGGCTGCAGTCGCTGGGGGAATTTCTCAGCTACACTGGCGGGTCGGCGGAAGCGCAGAAGCTGCTCGCGCAGGCGTTGGCGATTCGCCTGCGCGCGCATGGGCCGAATCATCCGGATGTCGTCGACGCCCTCGTCGACTTGAGCGACGCGCAGTTAGGTGTCCCTGATTATGCTGCAGCCGAGAAGACGCTGCGCGAAGCGCTGCCGATCGCACAGACGCTGTACGGTGCGGAGCATCCGGCGATCGCGAATGTGCTGTCGCGCCTCGGGACCGCGGTGATGGAGCAGGGGCGCTCGAAGGAGGCGGAGGAATTCCTTCGACGGGCGCTCGCGATGCGCCTCAAGGTGCTCGGTGATAAACACCCGGACGTGCAGAGCTCCCGCACCGACCTCGCGCGCGCACTTGCGAAGCTTCAACGATACGACGAGGCCGACTCGCTCTTCATGCAGGCGCTCGAGGGTCGTCGCGCTCTGCTCGGCAACAATAGTCCCGCCGTCGCCTCCACTCTGGTGGATATCGCGAATCTCGCGAGTGCCCGCGAGAACTACACCGCCGCGACCGAGAAGCTTCGCGAAGCGGCCCCGATCTGGCATGCCGCGCAGATCGAAGGCGAAGAGCTGTTTACGCTGGCAACGCTTGGTCGCGCGCTCGAGAGACTCGATCGCTTTCACGAAGCGGATAGCGTGCTCACGGATGTGCTCAAGCGGCGCCTGGCGCTGTTCGGGAAGGATCACTGGTCGATAGGCGACACGTACACGAAGATGTCGGCCGTCGCGATTGGACTCGGCGCTCCGATGCGTGCCGACTCACTGGCCAGAGCCGGGCTCGCGATCGCCCGAAAAGTGTACGGTGCCAGCGCGCCTCCCGCGCTGCCGCCGCTCTCGGCGGTGGCGCTCGCCATCGAGGCGCGCGGTGACACCAGCGCCGCCATCCCGCTGATCCGCGAGGAGCTCTCGATGATGGCCTCGCGGCCGCCATTTGATGCGTCGGTGATCGGCGTGCAGCGCGAGTTGGCAATCGATCTCTGTGCCACCGACTCGGTGGCGGCCGGAGACTCGCTGCTGCGCGCGACGATCGCCGGTGCGCATCTCGATGCGACGCACACCTTCTCCTATCGACTCAATGGCGCGCTCGGTTACTGCCTGGCGCGCGCACATCGATTCGAAGAGGCCGAGCAGCAACTAACGAGGGCGGAAACGGGGCTTCGGCCTTTTGTTGCGACGGCGGGACCCCGCTCCCACCATCAGATTGTCCAGTGGCTGGTGAGCTTGTACGAGCAGTGGGGGAAGCCCGACCAGGCGGCTACATGGAAGCAACGACTCGCTGAACCGTGAACAGATCTTTTTCTTTCGACAAATGATTCCCGACTTCATCGACGAGCTCCGTCGGTACCGTCTACTCGGCGAGCGTGCACTCACGCAGCTTTCAGACGAGGCACTCAACCACGTCACCGCGCCAGACGGCAACTCGGCCGCGATGATCGTCCGCCACATGAGCGGCAACTTCGCGTCGCGCTTCACGGATTTCCTCACGAGCGACGGCGAGAAGCCATGGCGCAATCGCGAAGAGGAATTCGCCGAGCGGTCGTACACGCGTGCGGAGATGGACGCGCTCTGGGCAGACGGCTGGCGTGTGCTCGAGAACGCGCTGTCCGAGCTCGGCGAGGGCGACCTCGCGCACACCGTCACTATACGCGGGGAACAATGGAGCGTGCACGGCGCGCTCACTCGCGCGCTGGCACACACGGCGTATCATGTTGGACAGCTGGTGCTCCTCGCACGTCAGGGCGCCGAGTCGCGGTGGCAATGGCTCACCATTCCGAAGGGCGGCTCGTCGGCATACAATGCTGCGCCGAATCTGGAGCGTGCACCTGGTGGGAAGGGATAAGCCGCTGTCGACAGGGCGAAGAGGAAGAACTCGCGCACACAATATGCTTTCTCCGCGAGCTTTCATCATCCATCTCCCACCTGTCGACAGGAGCACTCGAACCATGGTAAACCCTCGCGCATTTCTTCAGACGATGATCACGCTCGCGTCCGCGTCGCTCGGCCTCATCGCGGCCCTCGCGTGGAACGAGGCGATGAAGGCGACGATCGTGCGAGTGTTCGGCACGGGCGACACACTGGCGGGACTCTATACCTATGCCATATTGGCGACTGCGCTCGCGGTGATCGTGCTCGTGCTGCTTGGCAAGGCCGCGGCCCGGATCGGCGGCGAAGCGATCATCACGCGCGAGGCCGACTGATCGCTCGCCCGCGATACGCTCGCCACCCCCACGCGACGCATAGAGGCAAATGAAGATGTTCACGAGAGCCGACTGCTCGGCCCTGCTGCTCGCGATGTCGCTCGTCGCGCTACGCCCGCAGCTCGCAGTTGCTCAGCGCTCGACTTCCGCCGACATCGTGCTCGTGGGCGGTCGCGTGCTCGATCCCGAGACGAATCTCGACGCGGTGCGCGCGGTCGCGATCAAGGACGGGAAGATCCTTTCCGTTGGCGCGACCGTCCCTGCTGCGCGGGATACAGTGAACGTCCAGGGGCTCGTCGTTGCACCGGGCTTCATCGATCTGCACTCGCACGGTCAGGATTCGATCAACTACCGGTACCTCGCGCACGACGGCGTGACCAGCGCGCTCGAGCTCGAGGTCGGCACGTATCCGGTTGCTCCCTGGTATGCAAAGCGTGAAGGAAAATCGCTCATCAACTACGGCGTATCCGCAAGTCATATCGGCGCGCGTCGTGCGATGCTCGATCACGACTCGACGGCGGAGGGCGGGGACGTGCTGGCCGAGGGCGGGGCGTTCGTGCGCTCGCCGATCACGCACGAGCATCTGGGTGAGCTCGAACGGCGGCTGGACGCCGCCCTGAACGAAGGCGCCATGGGGATCGGCATGGGCATCAACTACACGCCCGCGGCCACGCGTGAGGAGATCCTGCGCACCTTCGGCGTAGCAGCGCGGCACCACGCCACCGTGTTCGTGCACGTACGGTGGGCGGGGCTCATCGAAAAAGCGGGCGGAGTCGCCTCCGTGCAGGAGGTGATCTCGGATGCCGCGGCCACCGGCGCGTCGCTACACGTCGTGCACGTGACGAGCATGGGGCTCGGCGCGACGCCGGTGTTGCTGTCGCTGATCAACGGCGCGCGCGCGAACGGGCTCGATGTGACGACGGAGGCGTATCCGTATCCCGCCGGTGCGACGATGCTGCAGAGCGCGGTGTTCGATCCGGGATTCCGCGAGGCGTTCGGCATCGACTACAAGGACATTCTCTGGCTGGGGACGGGCGAGCGTCTCACCGCGGAAAGCTTCGAGCGTTATCGCAAGCAGGGCGGGCTCGTGGTGATGTTCTCGATTCCAGACAGCGTCATCGATCAGACCTATCGCGATCCCGACGTCATCGTCGCGAGTGACGGCGGCTTTCGCATGCAGAACGGCACACTCGTCGGACATCCAAGAAGCGCTGGCACGCATGCGCGCATCCTCGGGCGCTTCGTGCGCGAGCGCGGAGTGATCTCGCTGATGGACGGCATACGCAAAATGACGCTGCTCCCCGCGCGCCGACTCGAGCGCATTGATCCGAACATGAAGCGGAAGGGACGCGTGCAAGCCGGTGCAGACGCGGATCTCGTCGTGTTCGATCCCGCGCGCGTCATCGACCGTGCGACGTTCGAGAAGTCGGCGCAGTACTCGGATGGCATCGTGCACGTGCTGGTGAATGGCACCTTCGTCGTTCGCGCGTCGAATCTCGTGCCCGGCGTTGCGCCGGGGAGAGCGATTCGCGCGCGATAGACTCGCGCGATATTCTTACGTCATGCGGCCACTTCGGTATTCGATCAACGTCACTCTGGACGGGTGCTGCGATCACCGTGTCGGCTATCGCTCACGAGGCTCTGCACCAGCACGCGATCGAGAACTTCGAGCAGGCGGATGCGCTGCTCTTCGGACGCGTCATCTACGAGATGATGGAAGAGGCGTGGCGTTACCCGGCGCCCGCGGGAACGAGACCCGAGTGGATGGAGCCGTTCGCGCGCAAGATCGACGTCACGAAGAAGTACGTGGTATCGAGCACGTTGCAAAGCGTCGACTGGAATGCGGAGCTCGTGCGCGGAGATCTGCGCGAAGCCGTGCTGCAGCTCAAGCGTGAGCCGGGGAAGGGACTGCTTACCGGAGGGGTCAGGCTCCCGCTGGCGCTGGCGGAGCTCGGCTTGATCGACGAGTACGAGCTCGTGGTGCATCCCAGGATCGCGGGACACGGGCCGACGTTGCTCGCCGGGCTGTCCAAGCTTGTCGATCTGAGGCTGGTGAGCCAGAAGGAGCTCGGCGCTGGGGTTATCGCGAAGCGGTATGTGCCGATAGGGTAGAGATCAGGCAATCCTCCACCGAGGAACAGCCCATGCTCGCTCGAAGCAACTTGACCGCATCGTGCGAAACTCCCGCGCGACGGCCATCGTTCTCTCGGTTTTCACCGCGTGCACTCCCAAGGCGACATCCATGACGACTCCCGATATGACGGACTTCGCTACACGATACGCTGCAGCGTGGAGCAGTCAGAACCCGGAGAAGTTCGCGACGTTCTACGAGGAGAACGGATCACTCATCGTCAATGGCGCGCCGTCCGTGGGCCGTGCGGCGATCACCACCACGGCGCACTCGTTCATGGCGGCGTTTCCCGACATGGTCGTCAAGCTCGATTCGCTGAGTCAGGAGAACGGCGAAACGATCTTTCACTGGTTGTGGACCGGAACGAACACCGGGCCCGGAGGCACGGGCAAAGCCGTGCGCATGCACGGGTACGAGCGGTGGACGATGAGTGCGAATGGCTTGATCCAGACATCCGATGGGCACTACGACAACGACGAGTATCAGCGACAGTTGAAGGGAAGCGCTGCCTCAACTCCATAACAGCCTTGGGGAGTTGCCGCGGACGCGCATCATGGCGCTCGGTGGCCGCCAGCTGATCGCAAGCAGCATTGATGCACATTGAATGCGAACCCTCGTGAGTCATGGCGAAGCCGAACGAAGAGACGCATCCGAATCGCGACTCATTTCCTCGCGGTGTTCCCGGTCCCGCGCTCCGGGCGCTCGCTCGCGCAGGCGTGCGAAAGATCGCCGACCTGAGGCAGTGGACCGAAGCGGAGCTCGCAGAGCTGCATGGGATGGGGCCGAAGGCGATTGCGACGCTTCGTGAGGCATTGGTTGCATGCGGCGCTCGCTTTCGAAAATCGTAGCGTGCACGATGGGGTGCTCACTGACGGCAAACTCTTACTTCGAGGCCACTCGTGCGTTTCCTCATGATCGCTCGTGCTGCACTCGCAGTTGCGTTCGCGCTCATCGTGGGCGGTGCCTGCTCGATCGCCGGAGGGCAGGAGCACACCTTCGTTTCTTTTGACGTGTCGCCTGACGGGCACTCCGTCGTTTTTGCACCCGCGGATGACGTTTCGGGAGTGTATGCGCTCGACCTGCAGACGCGAACTGTTCGCCAACTCGCCGTTGTTCAAGGCATTGCGACCAGCTCCGCATTCTCTCCCAACGGCAAGGAGATGGTCTTCGCTGCGGCGCAACGAGTCGAGACCAACCGTTTTACATTTACGTGTATTCCTTTGCTACGCAGAAGGTCTCGCAGATAACGAACGAATCATCCGTGAGCGATCACAGTCCGAGCTACTCGTCTGATGGATCGAGCATTGTGTTCTCGCGAGCGTTTCGCCAGCGGCCCTACAGCACCGGAGGACTGACCTGGGACAATTGGGAGATCGCGACCGTGAGCCGCGACGGATCAGCGCCTCACGTCCGTACTAGTCACAAGTATTACCGTGCGGCATCGCCTCGCTTCGCTGCGAATGATAGTCAGGTAGTGTACTCAGTGATCGACACCGCCCCCATACCAATTCTGATGCGCCTGAGCCTTCAGTCGAATGAGTCAGCAGTCTCGTTATTACCGACCGTCACGAGCAAAGCGTGCGGCTCTCGCGGCTCCGATCTGCAGCTTTCGCGCGACCAGCAGGAAATGACTTTCATCTCCGATGGGCAAGAGTGTTATTCGTACGACGTCTACGTGATGGATCACGCGTCGACGGACGCGAAGGCGCTTGGGGTGACGCAGGTGAGCACCTACAATGAGAACCCGGTGTTCGTCCCCGGCACCGAACAGATTTTTTATCTCGCCGGCACACAAGAGGCGGGGGGCGGGCGATCGCGATATAGCCTCTACTCCGTCGACCGGGATGGATCGAACGCGCACGAGATCGCGGATCCGAAGCTCTTCGATGATCCGCTGCATTGGCGAAGCAAATAGCGCGATCGTCGAGCGCGAGTCTGACCGCTAACTCACCCGACGCGAAGCCGGTCTCGTTTCCCTGACCCCGCCGCAATCGGCCGCCGTCCCGCGGACGCAATCAGCTCTGCGTACGCACCCGCCACCGCGCGTGGGGCGCGGTCGAGGCTGTGGAGCCCGATCCGGTCCACGTCACCGCGCGAGACGCGCAGTGCGTGCTGCCAGTCGATGGTGTCGATCAGCGGAAACCAGGTGAACCCGACCACGGGGACGTTGGCGGCAGCGAGCTGCTGCACCTCGCTCCACTGCTCCGCGAGCCAATCCACCGCCTTCCGGCTCTCGCGACTCGTCTCGGTGATGAACAGCGGTACGCCATAGCGCGTGTGGTACTCGCCGGCTACTGTCGCGAGCCCCGCGCGTTGGGACGCAGGCGAGCGGCGGCCGTCCGCGTGCACCACGTGCTCCGACGTCGCGTAGTAATCCACGCCAATCAGTCGACGGCCCGGCGCCCGCCGCTCGCGGAAGAATGCGTAATCCGCGGTCGTCATCCCCGCTTCGGCGAGAAGCTCCGCGATTTCGGGGGCGGGCGTGCGACCGAGCGTCAGATCGAGCGCAGCGAAACGCGCCGCGTTCCAGAACGACGCACCCGCAAGCGCGCCCGGCGCTCGTGTCCGCGGGCTCGAAGCGCTCGACTGATTCCGCCTGCACGATGATGGCGTCGTGGCGCGACTCGAGAATCGCCTCCACCGCGAGCTCGTGGGCAAGCGACAGGTGGCGCAGCGCGCGCGCGAACGCGACGGGGTCGGTGAGACACTCGTTCCACCAGCCGAGCATGGCCGAGAAGGCGGCGGCGACGAAGATTTCGTTGACCGGGGTGTAGTAGCGAACCCACGGATAGCGGCGCGCGAAGGCGCGCGCATATTCCGCATGATGGACTGGGAAGCGCGGGATCCTGGAAGCCGCCGATCCAGTCGGGGGTTCCGAAGTGGCAGAGATCCGCGATGACGGTGAGCCCGGAGCCGCGGAGCCAGTGCATCTGCTCGTCCGCGCTCGACCAGTCGAACTGCCCGGGTGCGGGGTTGGTGCGGTACCATGCTGGCCCGAACCGGAGCGCATGCACGCCGACGCCGCGCGCCAGCTCGAAGTCTTCGCGCCAATGCGTGCTGTGCCCCGACGCATCCAGCTCGTCGACTCGCGTGCCGCCCTTCATCCGCGGATAGCTGTTCTCGATCCCGGTGGCGAAGATCAGCCCGGGAGCGTCGCGCCGAGGCGCCAGGGAACTGAGGAGTGCTCCAGGACGGGAGCACGCCGAGAGGGCGGCCACCAAGCCCGCGGGGCCGGCGGCGAGAAAGGAACGGCGGGAGATGCGATGCAAGGGAGGGGTGTCGCGCGGCGCAGAGGGGGAGCAGACCACCGCCCAACTGCGAGGTCGCTCGACCTCACACGAGCGACGGCCTCATCCGTAACGGGCTGCGGTGCAGAGCGCATGCGTGAATCGCCGGTGCACGGCAACCGCGCGACACGCTCGCGGGTATGAGCCGCATGCCACGCACAATCAAGAAGTTTCTGTTCGCTTTCTCGGCTCTCGCGGTCCTCACGGGCACCGCGCGCACACAGGCGAGCACACCGCTCGTCGACGCAGGGAATTGCTTCGGCTTCAGCTTCGGGGCGTGGGACCCGCCACTCGACTGGCACGCGAGCGGCCACGCGCGCACGCCTGGGAGCTACGCCTCTCCACTCGCGCCGGGAGGCCGCGAGTGGGCGGCCGCACCGGCCACACCGAATTCGGAGGGGCTGATCTATCTCTACCCGTCGTGGTGGCCCGCGGGGGTGTCGATCATGCTCCGCTCGCACGCGCTCGCGCCGGGCGATACCGCCGAGGGGCGCGCGACTGCAATGGTCGCGAACGGCTCGGCGCCGTCGAGTGCCGCGGTGCGGGCGTGGCGGGTGCGATGCGGAGATGCGCGGGTCCTGGGGAACACAGCGTCATCTGCGGGCGCAGGATCAGCGCCGGCGTCGAACAACGCCGCGCTGATCGGCACGTGGCGCGGCACATCCACCTGTCTCACGCGCAAGGGACAACCTTGCGGCAGCGATTCCGTCGTCTATCGCATCGTTGCGGCTACTGACACTACCGACAGCCTGTCGCTGTCCGCGAGCACCATCAGCGCGCATGCCGAACGGCCAGCCGAGAATTTGCGGTGCCGATATGACGAGTTCTCGTTGATTCTGTCGTGCCCTACGCCGAGCGGTTTATTGCGCCTGTCGGTGCGCGCGACCGAGATGGGAGGCCGGCTCACGCGACCGGACGGCGTGGACGTGAAGTACGTGCATGTGCGGCGATCAGGTGGGTGACAAGCGCTACTCTCTGGTGCTGAAGCCAGGATCTCGGTCCCGAGTTACGCGCACGTGCGGTGCCCGTCGATCATTCGACACTCTACTTGATCCTTGGCTGCCGAACTCCATCGTTACACCGCAGCTCAGCACACCTCTCGTCGCCGTTTCGGAGACACACATGAAGCGAGTCACAGGTATCGGCGGAATATTCTTCAACGCGAGCGATCCTGTCGCGCTGCGCGCATGGTACAAGGAGCACCTCGGGATCGACGTGCAGGATTGGGGAGGCACCGCCTTCACATGGACGGACGACGCCGGCAATCCGACGACCGGCATGACGGTCTGGTCCATCGGCAAAGCCAACAGCGAGCAGTTCGCGCCGAGCAAGTCGACGTTCATGGTGAACTATCGCGTGGACGATCTCGCTGCACTGCTGCAGGCACTTCGTGATGAAGGGTGCAACGTGCTCGACAAGACGGATGACGGCGACTTCGGGAAGTTCGGCTGGGTGATGGATCCGGAGGGGAACAAGGTCGAGCTGTGGCAGCCGCCCGAGGGGCAGTGAGTGCGCTACCGCGTGAAATGCCGAAAGTGCTCGCCTGGATCGGTGTCGCGGCGCATGTGTGCGTTTGTCTCGTCGCGCTCCGTCGCCCAGCGTGGAGCTCGACGCAGAGAGTGCCGGCGGCGCTGAACCTCGCGATCGCCGTATGCATCGTGGGTTATTGGGTACCCGTCTGGTACAGCTACATCGCGCGCGGAATCACCTGGTATGCGACAGACCAACTCTTTCCAACGTACGGAGTGGCCGTCGCAATGCTCTCAATTCTCACGCTGTCCGGGCGCTTCGACGGCCGTGTCGCCGTCTCACTTCACTGGCTCATATTCGGTGTCGACGCGATCGCGTTCATCGCCCTCGCCCTGTACCTCACGTTCGCCCGCTTCGACCGCCTCATGTAAGGCCGCCTCACCTCGCATATCTCGCTGACGCCAGCTCGATCAACCGCCCGATCAGCGCGTCGTACTCCATCCCATCCTCGGCGGCCGCACGCGCGAACTCGCCCGAGGACTCGAGATAGCAGTTCGGATTCACCTCGATCACGTACGCCTCACCGGCCGCATCCACACGCATGTCGATGCGCGCGTAATCCCGCAGGCGCAGCGCGTGAAACGCGTCGAGCGCAGTCTTCTCGCAACTTCTCATCGAGCTCCGGCGACAGATCCTTCGGGACGATGCTCTTCGTCCCCTCGTACTCGGCGCCGATCTTCCGCGCCCTCCTCGCCCCACTTCGCATTCCAGCTCGCGATCTTCGGCTTGTCGGTCGGGAAGCCGGTGAAGTCCATCTCCATCGGCGGCAGCGCGCGCGCATCCGCGTTGCCGATCACGCCGACGTAGAACTCGCGGCCGTCGATGAACGCCTCGACGAGCGGCGGCTGATGAAAGCGGCCCTGTACCTCGCTTCATCTGTCCAAGCAGCTCCTGCACGTTGTGGACGACCGACGCATGCGTGATCCCGATCGACGCGTCCTCCTGCGGTGGCTTGACGATCAGCGGAAAGGAAAGATCGCCCGCCCACTCCACGTCGCCGCGATGCACCGTCGCGAACTGCGGCGACTTCACGCCGTGAAACGACGAGCACCTTCTTGCTCAGCGCCTTGTCGCCCGCGAGCATGAGCCCCGCCGGACTCGATCCGGTGTAGCGCAGATCCAGAAGATTCAGCAGCGCGGCGACGTTCGACTCGAGCGCGCTCTTGCCGTCGAATCCCTCGGCGAGATTCACGACGAGCGCGGGTTCGGCGGCGCGCAGCGCCGTCGCGAGTGCGACGACGTCCGGCAGCACGACCTGCATGCAATGTCTCGTGTCCCGCACGCTCGAGCACACCGGAGATCTGCGCGAGCACGGGATCGACGGGCGGCTCGAGCGCGTCGGCCGAGTGGAGGATGACGATCTTCATCGTTCGATTCGCCAGTGCATGATGACTCCCATGATGAATGCCGTAATGCCGATCAACGCACCCGCGGTATCGCTCGGCGCCGCGAGCCGCAGCTCCTCGGCGCGATCAGCGAGCCTGTTGACGAGGGATCGTACTGTGGACGTGCTCTCGCCGCTCCAGTGCGCGACGCGTCCCACGAGCTGGCGCCGATGCGCGCGCAGAAACGCCGCACCATCCGCTGGCATGTCGTGCGGCGCCACGTCGGGGAGGATGCGGAGCAGATCCGCATCGAACTGCCCGGGGTGCGGCATCGGCAGTGCGTCGCCGAGCGGGTGATAATGCTCGGCGAGCGTATAATGCAGGTCACCGACGTCGGCATCATCCTCGCTCGGCTCGGGAATGTCGGGGACGGTCGAGCCGACCTCCGCCATGACGCGATCAACGTACTCGAGCTTCTCGAGCGCCCCCCAGCCATCGTACGCCTTTCGCCAATCCAGATTTGGCGTGAGCCACACGGCGAACGTCTCTGCGAAGTCCTCGTCCGGATGCTTCTGCGCGTACCAGCCCAACACGTGTCGCACGTACGACGTCGAAAACGGATCGGGGAAATAGTTGTCGCTGTATGGCTCGGCGAACGACCCGAAAGTAGTCGGCCAATCGGGGCGCTCGTACAGGCGATAGGCGTAGTTGAAGGCGTGACCGGCCTCGTGCCGCAGATAGCGCATCGACTCCGTCTCATCCTCGACCTCGCCCGTGAGATCTTCTTCGATGCGACGCAGCCGCTCGTCTGCGAGGTAGAAGGGAACGCCAATGCGTGCGATTCCATCGGGGCAGCCCCACTCATCACTCAGATAAATGGGCGGGTGAAACACGAGACCGCGCGCGGAAAGCTCGGCGTACAGCCGCTCCGACAAGCGCTCGAGCATCGTGCCCCTGAGCGTGAGCCCGAGACTCGAGATCGGCCGATCGAGCAGCGCCGCCCGCTCGCGATCCCATTCGCGCGCACGATCGTCCATCGCTTCTGTCATGGTGCGGGTAGCATTAGCAGAATGCGGGCCATGTGTGGCTTTGGTTCCGAGGCATTATTTGCATAACGGTGCACATTTCGAAATGAGCGTGCGGTTTCACTAAGGAGAAGAGGCACAGTCGTGAAGCTGATAGCAATCGAGGAGCATTTTCTCACCCCTGACATTCGCGCGGCGTGGGCTTCGTCTCCGATCGGCCAGGAAGGCACCGCTGCCTTCGACCGCGGAGAGATCGAGGAGCGGCTGGACGATCTGGGACAAACGCGATTGGCGCTCATGGACGAGGGCGGAGTGGACGTACAGGTGCTCTCCGTCACAACGCCCGCACTGCACAATCTCGAATCTGCTGAGAGCGTGATCCTCGCACGAAAGACCAACGATCTGGTGGCTGCGACGATTGCTCGAGATCCCACGCGCTTTCAGGGATTCGCCACGCTGCCGACTGCGTCGCCCGCGGATGCCGCGCTCGAGCTCGAACGGGCAGTGCAGCATCTCGGTTTGGCCGGCGCGATGCTCTGCGGGCGTACTCGCGACAAGAGCATGGATCACCCGGACTTTCGTCCAATGTTCGAAATGGCGGCGAGGCTGCGCGTACCTCTGTTCGTGCACCCGCAGATTCCGCAGCGCGCCGTGAGGGATGTCTACTATTCAGGTTTCGGCGAAGCGATCGACACCGCCTTTGCGACCTTCGCTCTGGGCTGGCACTACGAGGCTGGCATCCAGTTCATCCGACTGATGCTCGCGGGCGTGTTCGACGCTTTTCCTGATTTGCAGATCATTCTCGGCCATTGGGGTGAAGTCGTTCTCTTCTATCTGGAGCGGCTGAACGCCCTTTCACGCGTCGCACAACTGCAGAGGCCTGTCGCGGAGTACATGCGCCGGAATCTCTACGTGACCTCGAGCGGCATGTGGAATCAGTCGTACCTGCAACGGGCTCTCGAGATTGTTGGGCCGGAGCGAATTCTCTTCTCGACCGATTATCCGTACCAATATCGGCCCGGCAGAGCAGGGCGTATCTTCGTGAACGAAGCCGCGCTCTCGGCCGAACAGCGAGAGTTGTTTGCTCATGGAAACTGGGATCGATTGATGCGGCAGGTAGCCCGCTAGATATCGTGACCTCAGTGATCTTCTGGCTCATTGCGTTGGAGAATCGACATGCCTAATCCAGCAAAGAACACCATCTGCCTCTGGTACAACAACAATGCCGAGGATGCTGCGCGCTTCTACGCCGCGACCTTCCCGGACTCCAAGGTCACCGCGGTGCACCGCGCGCCCGGAGACTATCCGGCCGGAAAAGAAGGGAGACGTGCTGACCGTCGAGTTTACCGTCCTGGGCATTCCATGCCTCGGCCTCAACGGCGGGGCCCACGTCAAGCACAGCGATGCGTTTTCCTTTCAGGTCTCGACATCGGACCAGGCGGAGACGGACCGCTATTACAACGCCATCGTGGGCAACGGCGGGGAAGAGAGCGCGTGCGGCTGGTGCAAGGACAAATGGGGACTGTCATGGCAGATCACGCCAGTCGCTCTGATTCAGGCGATCACGGATCCGGATCCCGCGGCAGCGAAGCGCGCGTTCGACGCGATGATGGACATGAGGAAGATCGACATAGCTGCGATCGAGGCCGCGCGACGCGGGTGACATCGCAACTCCGAGGCTGAGGGAGAACTACCGCACATCTTCTCACACACAAGGCCGGCGAATGCGGTACAAATGGATCCTGCTTTCCTTCGCGCTCGCCGGCCGATCCCTGCTCGCGCAGGCGGTGCCCGTGTACAAGGAGCCGCGACATCGCCTTGTGTTTCAGAACGCGCTCGTGCGAGTGCTGGACGTGCGCGTTCCGGCGGGTGATACGACGAACTACCACGTGCACGCGAATCATCACATCGCGGTAGTCATCGCTGGCGCGCGCACATGGGATCAGAAGCTCGGACAGGAAGCCCCTCCGGCTGATTCGGTCGCAGACTCCCCCGGATTCATCTTTGACAACGCGAGTCAGTCGCTGCCGTACACGCATCGTGTGGGGAACGTGGACACGATGCCTTTTCACTACGTCGTGGGCCAGCAGCTCTCATCGTCCGGCGTGAATGCCGTCGCACTCGCTGCGAGCAGCGGCTTGCGTCTGGATCGCGAGACTTCGGGCGCGCGCGTCTATCGCGTGACACTCGCGCCGGGGCAGTCCACGCCGGCACACCTGCATGCGCAACCGGGGCTCACCGTGCAGGTGGGTCCCGGCGCGCTTCGCCTCGAGGGCACTGCGCCAGAAGCAGCGAGCAATGACTCAGGCGCTGGCGCGTGGTGGTGGCGCGCGGCAGGGAGTCGACACGTACTCCGGAACGTCGGCACGCAGCCAGTGGAGATCGTGGAGGTCGACTGGCGCTGAGTGCCGCGCACCGTACCATCAGTGATTTTGACTCGTCACGATGATGAAGATCACTCGCGTGCCAAAGTTCTCACGACAACAGGAGCGTCAATGCGAGCAGTCCTCTGTGCAGCTCTTGCCGCAACGCTGTCGATTGGGGCTTCCGCTACCGCCAATGCACAAGCGGCGAGCCAAGCGCAAGCTCCAGACTCCGTGAAGCTCGCAGCAATTCATCAATTACTGACGTTGACGCACGGGATCGATCTGGCCTTCTCGGCCATGGAGACATCAATCCCTTCGCAACGGCTGGTGAACACCCGAATTCCCGCAGTCTTCTGGGACCGTTTCCTCACCGAAGTGCGAAACCGGCGACCCGAGTTCGAGTCCCTCATGGTCGACGTCTACGCGCACCACTTCACGACGGACGAGCTGCGCCAGCTCATCGCGTTCTATCAAACGCCGATCGGTCAGAAGATGGTTCAGGAACAGCCCGCGGTCTTGCAGGAGAGCATGCAAGCGGGACGGCAGTTTGGCTCGCGCATCGGATCGATGGTCGCATCGCAACTGCAGAGTGAGGGCGTGCAGGTCGGCCCGTGATGCCGCGCTGTGTTTATCGCTCAGCTGCCGCCAGTCGAATATCCCACCGAGACGTAGAGCAGCGCAGCGATCGCTGCCGCGAACGCGCCGATCACGACGAGCGAGCTCCCGCTCGTATACCCGCGCCAGTTCACCTGCGCGATGCTGTCCTTCGGAATCCGGAGCTCACCAAAGGAGCCCGTAGCCACCAGCGTGTCGTGTGCCATGGTCGCGCCGGGTCGTGCGAAGGAAATCTCCGTTCCCGTGACAGTGGTGACACTCGTGGCGCTATCGAACGACGTGGCCAAACCGGGCTGCTGATGGCGCATGGTGTAGCAGCCGGTGCCGGCAAAGATGAGCACCAGCATCGACGCTGCAACCGAGCGCCGTCTCGCGGAAAAGTGGAGCATCGTCGCCTCCAGCGGAATTGGTGGACCGACAAGAGCGCGCTCCTCTAACGTGCCGCTTCCGCGTCCGCTCCGCTACTCCTGTCGCATCGCCGTGCCGAGCAGCACTGCGATCACCTGGACGAACGTCCCCGGATCGCTGGGCTGACGTGCGGAATGGTTGCGACGGCGAGAACGAAAGCTCATGTTCTTCGCCCGTCCACTTCCTTTCCGGAGTAGTCGCCGATGCTCACCCTGTCACGCTTGCTCATCGCCGCGATCGCCGCACTTACCCTCGCCGCCGTGCCGATCTACCCCGGTGCGACGTACGATGCCGCCGCCTCGAAGGAGGCGAGCGCTCCGCATCCGCAATTTCCCTACAGAGTGTACGTCACTCCCGATTCGTACGAGAAGGTCGTCGCCTTCTACACCAGCAAGGGCGCAAAACAGTCAATGGAAGTATCGGGCGGTAATAGCGCGACTCAAAAGATGGCGATGCTGTCCGTCAGCGACAGCATCGTCGGAATCAACTGGCCGGCGGACCTGAGAGACAAGAGCGGCAAGGTCATTCTCGAGAACCGGCACACGGATCGCGATCGGGCACTGAGTCAGCGCTCGCATTCCGAGTAGCGCTCCGATTCACGGATGCACCAACACGAGAAAGGCTGCTGTCGTCGACAGCAGCCTTTCTCGTGTTACCGCGATGCTTGAGACCTTTACGGCTTCTTCTTCATGTCGCCCGCGTGATCCGTCTTCTTCACGGTGTCCGTGTGGATCGTCGTGTCGGACTTGATGACGGTGGTATCACGAACCGGGACCTTGGTGGTCGTGACCATCGTGTCGGTGCCCTTCGCGGACGTGTCGTTGTTCTTGCAGGCAGTGGAGGCGGCGATCGCCCCGAACACCGCGATCGTGGATGCTAGCTTGAATGCGTTCATCGAACCTCTGGACGGAGAAATGCTGGACAGCCATAAAGCTCATTTGCATGGGCTGTGCCGAGGCCGCTCGCCGTTCAGCCGCTCAACGCCCCCGATCCGAGTGTAGGCGCGTCAACTCGTTCTGCGCGGGCTCGTAATCCGGCTCGCTGTCAAGCAACTGCTGAAGCATCGTGATCGTCTGCTCCACGCGCCCCGCGTCCCGCGCCTCGATAGCGCGCGCGAACTGCAACGTGGTCTCGTACGAGGCCTTCTGTGTGAGCTGGCGCACACGCTTTTCGCCCCGTGGCAGCTCCGCGAGCCGCATGTCTCGGTCGAGTCGCTCGGCGATCTGTCCGATGAGGGAGGCGAGGTTCGTCTGACGCCCTTCCTCGCTTTCCGTGTGCTGGACCTGCCCCCTCGCGACGTCGATCACGTAGGAGGTGATGCGGATCGTGCCATGTCCATCGCTCGTGAACGTGCCGCGCACCACCCACTGCGCGCCGAGAATCCGTCCGACGCGCGACGCGGCTTCGTCGTCGATGCGGCCGTCGCGATCGAGCTTCTGGGCGGAGAGCACGCGGTGCAGGCGCGCGGGCTCCACAGGGCGAACGGCCGGGTTGCGCGCGAGCTCGATGAGAATGAGCTCGGGCACGCCGCTCGAGAGCGCGTTGAGCGCCGCGTGGTCGTCGCCGACGACACCGTTCGCGAAGGGGAGGGCACCTACCAGCGGCGCGGCATCGCGCTGTTGCGCCGGAAGCCGAGCGGCGCTTCCGATAGTGAATGCGAGCGTGATCGCAGTCGCGCAGAGGACGAACGGCCGGCGTCGCATGCTCTCTCCCTGCTACACGGTGAGCGTCGTCCCCTCCGCCGCCGCAAGCACCTCGAGGCGCGCACCTTTCTCGCGCACTCGCTGCCGTGCAGCTGCCACGTGTTCGCTCAGCGCGGTATCCGAGCGCTCGGGATGGTGATGATAGAGCACCAACCGCTGCACTCCCGCGTCGATCGCGAGGTCTACGACGTCTTCGTACCGCGAATGACCCCACCCGCGATGTCGCTCATATTCATCCGCCGTGTACATCGCGTCGTGCACGAGCAGCGAGGCATCACGCGCAAAGGACACGAGCGCGTCGCGCCACCCCGGGGCCGAGGTGTAACCGTCGGCGTGACCGAGCTCGTTGTCCGAGATGTAGACGAGTGCCGGTGCACCCGGGTT
This sequence comes from uncultured Gemmatimonadaceae bacterium, assembly GCA_963792685.1. GTDB lineage: Bacteria > Gemmatimonadota > Gemmatimonadetes > Gemmatimonadales > Gemmatimonadaceae > FEN-1250. Next base: position 2,362,774 of record CAWBWW010000001.1, read on the forward strand.
TCCGCCCGTGATTCGATAGCCCGTAGCGCCACCCGGGTGCCGCAGCGCGTGCGTTCTGAGGGCGTAGCCGTCGCCGCGCTCGATTTCGTTGAGGGCGCGGAAGTGCACCTGCGCGCGGTACGCGTCGAATGACACGGGAAACACCGCCTGCGCCATCTGCGCACGCAGCGCCTGCTCGATCCCGCCCAGCGCCTCAGGCGCGCCGCGAATCGTGAACTCGTGACCGTCCTGGAAGAGCGGCGCGAAGAACGGCAGCCCCTGGATGTGGTCCCAGTGCGCATGGCTCAGGAGAATGTCGCCGACGATCGGCGTGCCGTTCGCGCGCTCGAGGAGCGAGCGCCCGAGGTGGCGGATGCCGGTGCCCGCGTCGAGAATGAGCAGCGCTCCGGTGCTCGTGCGCAGCTCCACGCACGGCGTGTTGCCACCGAATTCCGCCGTGGACGCGCCCGGGGAAGGAACCGAGCCGCGCGTTCCCCAGAAGGTGAGCGTGAGCGTCATGTGCCGCCTAGACGCTCAGACTTTTACTCGTGCCAGCGCCTCGAGCCCTTCGCGATTGGCCACGGAGATCTGGCGGCGCTGCACGTCGATCAGTCCGCGATCCTGGAAGTCGCGCATTGCGCGCGACACGGTCTCTCTGCTCGCGCCGATCATCTGCGCGATCGTCTGGTGCGTGAGACGTTTCTCGATCGTCGTGCCGCCGCTCTCGCCGGCGGCATCGAGCAGGAGGCGCGCGATGCGTCCGTCGACATCGAGCAGCACGAGGCGGCCGATCTGCTCGTCGGCGCGGCGCAGGCGGCGCGAGAGCTCCTGCAGCAGCGCCCACGCGACCGCAGGCGACTCGAGCACGCGGCGGCGGAAGTCGTCGCGGTGGAGCACGAGCAGCGTCGCATCCTCCATCGCGATCACGTGCGCGGAGCGCGGGCGGCTGTCAATCAGCGAGAGCTCGCCAAAGTGATTGCTGACGCCGAGAATCCCGAGGATCACTTCGCGTCCATCTTCGCCGATCAGCACGACCTTCACGCGGCCGGAGCGCACGATGAAGAGCGAGTCGCCGGGATCGTGCTCGAACAGAATGACGCTCCCCTTGGGGTAGCTGCGCTCCCGCGTCACCTCGGCAAACTTGGCGAGCTCGCTGGCGTCGAGGCCGCTGAGGAGGGGGACGGTCGAGAGGAAATCCGCTGTTTCCACGAGGCACGCGGGAGAGAGGGACACTGAACATCGCGGCCTGCACCGGCCTTGGGCGGGAAGCTAGAGAGATGGAAATGGACTGTCAAACGCGCAGGCGTGCTGCTGCACTGCTTTGAGGGGCTGCACAACCACCCACGGGAACGATCGCGCCTGCTGCGCGTTAAGTCTTTGTCAGCTTGTCCTTTACCACTCGGCTGACGTATATTTGCAAGCTGTCCGCATCTTACTTCAGCGCCACCGAGGCTCAGACATGAAAGCCGACATCCATCCGACGTACGCGACCGCTACGGTCAAGTGCGCCTGCGGCAACGAGTTCACGACCCGCTCCACGCAGTCCGAGATTCACACCGACATCTGCGGCAACTGCCACCCGTTCTACACGGGCAAGCAGAAGCTGATCGACACCGCTGGTCGCGTCGAGCGCTTCCGCCAGAAGTACGGGAAGCCGGCCTGAGCATCCACGATCGGCTCGAAGAAGCGCTCGCCAGATTCAACGAGGTAGAAGGCGAGCTCTCGGCCGCTCCCAACGGGCGCGACCCCGGGCGATTCGCCGAGTTGGGGCGAGAGCACCGGCGGTTGGCTCCGATCAAGGAGTTGGCCGACCAGCTTCGGAAGTACGAGAGCGAGCTCGCGCAAACGCGCGAGCTCGTTTCCGTAGACGACCCGGAGATGGCCGCGGAAGCGCGCGCGGAAGAGGCGCGGCTCACCGAACGCATCGCGCACATCGAGGCGGAGCTCACGCCGCTGCTTCTGCCGCGCGATCCGCTGGACGATCGGCCCGCAATCGTCGAGATCCGCGCCGGTACCGGCGGCGATGAAGCCGCGCTCTTCGCCGCCGATCTCTATCGCATGTACACGCGCTACGCCGAGCACCGCGGGCTGGCGCATCGAGAGCATCTCGCACTCCGACGGCACACTCGGCGGGATCAAGGAAGCGATCTTCAAGGTGGAAGGGGACGGCGTGTTCGGCCGGCTCCGCTGGGAGAGCGGCGTGCATCGCGTGCAGCGCGTTCCCGCGACGGAGAATCAGGGGCGCATCCACACGTCGGCGGCGACAGTGGCCGTGCTCCCGGAAGCCGAAGAAGTCGACGTGAAGATCGAGGACAAGGATCTGCGCATCGACGTCTTCCGCTCGTCGGGACCTGGCGGGCAGAGCGTGAATACCACCGACTCCGCCGTGCGCATCACGCACATTCCCACTGGCATCGTCGTGAGCCAGCAGGATCAGAAGTCGCAGCTCCAGAACAAGATCAAGGGAATGCAGGTGCTGCGCTCGCGCATCCTCGATGCGCGCATCGCGGAGATCGAGGCGGCGCGCTCGCGCATGCGCAAGACGCAGGTGGGCACGGGCGATCGCTCCGGAAAGATCCGCACGTACAACTTCCCGCAGAACCGGGTCACCGATCATCGCATCGGCTTCACGTCGCACGAGCTGACGCGCACGATCGATGGCGACCTCGATGAGCTCATGAACGCGCTCGCGATCGCGACGCAGGACGAGCGGCTCGATGAGTGACGCGCGGCGTGTCGTCGCACGCGACGGCACCGTCGCGGCGCTCGTGCGCGAGATGCACGATGAGCTCGCACGTGCGGACATTGTCGATGCGAAGCGCGAGGCGGGCGACATCGTGGCGGCCGTGCTCGACGTGCCGCGATTCTGGGCGCTGCTGCACGAGGACGACGTGCTCGATGCGCACGTGATCGACGCGTGTCGCAACGCGGCGCAGCGCCGAGCCGCGGGCGCGCCGTTCGCGTACGCCGTGGGCCGCTCGGCATTCCGGAATCTCACGCTCCACGTGGACGAGCGCGTGCTCATCCCGCGGCAGGAGACGGAGATGCTCGTCGATGAGATTCTGGCGCGCGAGCGCACAGGGCTCGCGATCGACATCGGGACGGGGTCGGGCGCAATTGCGCTCGCGCTCGCGACCGAGGGACAGTTCGACCGAGTGATCGGTACGGATGTCTCGAGCGGCGCGGTCGCAGTCGCGCGCGGGAACGGCGAGCGGCTGGGCGCGACCCTTCGCTCTCCGGTGGAGTGGCGTGTGGGCGCGCTGCTCGCGCCTGTGGACGGTGAGCGCGCCCGGGTGCTCGCGTCGAATCCGCCGTACATTGCATTCGAGGAGGCGGCGGCCCTCCCGGAGTCGGTGCGGGACTGGGAGCCTCCGCTCGCGCTCTACAGCGCGCAGAGCGGAATGGCGGCCACCGCGGCGATCGTGCGCGGGGCACCAGATGTGCTGGAGCCAGGAGGTCTCCTGGTGATGGAACTCGATTCGCGACGTGCGTCCCTGGCGGCGGAGCTCGCCCTCGCCAGCGGCCGCTTTCGCAATGTCTCGGTGAGACTCGATCTCGCCGGACGCGAGCGTTTTCTGATTGCGAGACGAAAGGACGAATGACCGTGCTGGAAGACAAAGCGAAAGAGCTCGGCCGATTGATCGGCCAGAGTGCAGAATACAAGGCGGTGAAGCGCGCGAACGAGGCGCTCAACCAGGACAAGGATGCGGTGGCGCTGCTCCGGCAGATGGAGCAGATCCGTATCGACGCGCAGCGCATGATGGAGCGCGGCGAGCAGCCCACCGAAGAGATGGAGAATCAGCTCGACGCGCTGCTCGGACAGGTGCAGGGGAAGATGGCCTACCAGAACGTCGTCGCCTCGCAGGAGAATTTCGAGAAGGTGATGGCGCGCGTGAACGAATGGATCCTCGACGGCATCAAGAAGGGCGCGACCAGCTCGATCATCACGCTGGCGTGACCGTGACGCGCGGGCGGTTGGTCGTGTTCGAGGGGCCCGAGGGTGCGGGGAAGACCACGCAGCTTCGGCTCCTCTGCGACTGGCTGTCCGCGCAGCAGCTGCCGTTCACTGGGGTGCGCGAGCCCGGCGGCACCGCGCTCGGCAACGAGATTCGGCGCATGCTCCTCGAGCCCGGCCGCGTGATCAACGCGCGCGCCGAGGCGCTGATGTTCATGGCGTCGCGCGCGCAGCTGATTGCGGAGGTGGTGAATCCGGCGCTCGAGCGCGGCGACCTCGTGCTCGCGGACAGATTCTTTTTGTCGACGTATGCGTATCAGGTGGTGGGACGCGGGCTTCCGTTCGAGGAAGTGCGTTCAGCGAACAAGCTCGCGACGGCGGGATTGGTGCCCGATCTCACGGTGCTGCTCACGCTCCCCGCGGCGGTGCGCGACGCGCGCGTGGCCGCACGCGGTGGCGCCGATCGCATCGAGAGCGCGGGACACTGGTTCCACCAGCTCGTGGAGCGCGCGTTCAACGACTGCGCGGCGCCCGCGTGGCAGGCCGCGCATCCCGAGTGCGGACCGATCGCGAGCATCGATGCATCAGGGAGCGAGCAGGAAGTGCTCGAGCGCGTGCTCGCGGTGATGAGCGGAGCGATTCCCGATTTCTTCTCGACGCGCAATGCTGCACACGCCTGACGGGAATCTCGCCGACTCGGGCGCGGAGCGACTCCGCGCGCGTGCGTTCGTCGCGCTCGCGGTGCTGACGCTCGCGCTCGTGCTCGGCGGCTGGCTGCTGCAGCGCGGACTGCATCGCGGCAACGGCTCGTTCGAGCGCGCGCGCATGTTCGACGAGGTGCGCACGCGCATCGCCAACGATTTCGTCGATTCGATCCCGGATGCGGACCTCTTCCGCAAGGCGGCGCAGGGGCTCGTGCGCGAGCTGCACGATCCGCACTCGACGTATCTCACGCCCGGACAAGCTGCGCTCGCTCAACGAGAGCACGAGCGGGCACTACGCCGGGCTCGGGATCCAGATCGATGTGCGCGACGGTTGGATCACGATCGTGGCCCCGCTGCCGGGAACGCCGGCGGAGCGCGCGGGAATTCAGCCGGGCGACCGGATCGTCGGGATCAACGGCAAGTCGACGGAAGGAGACTCGCCGGATGATGCGCGCGGGCTGCTGCGCGGGCCGAACGGGTCGCCGGTCACGCTGCTGATCGAGCGTCCCGGAGTTGCAGGGCGAATGTCGTTCGCGCTCGCGCGGAGCGAGATCCGCGTGCACTCGGTGCGGCATGCGTCGATGATCGGCGAAGGCGTCGGCTATCTCGCGCTCACGATCTTCAGCGACTCGAGCGCGACCGAGGTGCAGCAGGCGGTGGAGAAGCTCCGTTCGCAGGGGATGAAGACGCTCGTCTTCGATCTGCGCGCGAATCCGGGCGGGCTGCTCTCGCAGGGAATCGAGGTAGCGGATCTCTTTCTCGATCCGGGGCAGCCGATCGTGACGGTGCGCGGCCGCGAGGCGACGCAGTCGTTCGCGGACGACGCGAAGCAGCAGTGGCCCGATCTCAAGGTGATCACGCTCGTCGATGAGCACAGCGCGAGCGCGTCGGAGATCGTCGCGGGCGCGCTGCAGGATCACGACCGTGCGGCGATCGTCGGCTCGACGAGCTACGGGAAGGGGAGCGCGCAGTCGGTGTTCTCGCTGGACGACAGCGCCAGCGCGCTCAAGCTCACCACGGCGCGGTGGTTCACGCCATCGGGACGCAGCATCCAGAAGCCGCCTGTGAAGGCGCCGGGCGACGATGACGATGAGGACAGCGCGCCGGCGGTGGGCGCTGCGGCGGATAGCGGGGGGGAAGTGCCACTCTCGAAGCGTCAGCAGTTCAAGACCGATGATGGGCGCGTGGTATACGGCGGGGGCGGGATCACGCCCGACCTGCTCGTCGCACCGTCGGACTCGATAAACGGCACGCGCGCGTTCTGGCAGCTGATCGGCGCCGGCGCGCCGAAGTTTCGCGACGCGCTCACTGAGAGCGCGCGTCGCGGCGCGCACTGCGCACGTGGTGCGCTCGCCGGACTTCACCGTCACGGACTCGCTGCGCCAGTCGCTGTGGCAGCGCGTCGCGGCGAAGGGCGTGAAGCTCGATCGCGCGCAGTTCGATTCCGCGAGCGCCGTCGTCGACCGGCTCCTCGGCATCGAGATCGCGCGCTACGCACTCGGCCCCGAGGCGGAGTTCAAGCGCCGCATGAGCAGCGATCGCGTCGTTTCCGCGGCGCTGGAGCTGTCGAATGGTGCGCAAGTGGAGACCGACCTGCTGCGTCGCGCCGGCGCGCGGCGCGCGGCGAAGCGCGAGGACGCTCCACCCACGACATGACCACGCCCACCGCGCGGGTGTTCGTCATCGGCGCGGGAAGGGCGGGACGCGCGCTCGCGCACGCGATGCGAGTGGCCCGGATAGACGTGGTCGGCCTTCACGGACGCAGGCCGGCCGAGGGCACCACGTGGGGCGAGTGGCCGCGGTCGCTCGGGAGCGCGACGATCGTGCTCGTCACCGTGCGCGACGCAGAGCTCGATGGTGTGCTGCGCGATCTGCTCGAGGCGCCGCTTGCAGCCGGCGCGGTGGTGCTACACGCGAGCGGCACGACGGAGCCGCCGGCGCTCGACGCGCTGCGCGCGAAGGGACATCCCGGCGGCACGTTCCATCCGCTGCTCCCGCTGACGGATCCCACGCGCGCGACGGAGCAGCTCAAGCGCGCGTGGATCGGGATCGATGGCGACGAGCACGCGCGGGGAGCAGCGCGCGACTTGGCGACCGCGATCGGTGCGCGCGTGCTCGACATCCCCGACGGCGCAAAGGCGCGCTACCACGCGGCCGCGGTGATCGCGTCCAACTTCCCGATCGTGCTGCTGGCGATGGCGACTCGCGTGCTCACGGAAGCGGGCGTGAGCGAAGAGGCCGCGCGCGGTGCGCTCGGCACGCTGCTTACGGCTGCGGCGGAGAACGCGCGTGCAGCGGAGCCGAGTGCGGCGCTCACGGGGCCGGTGGCTCGTGGCGACGTGGAGACGGTGCGCGCGCATCTCGCGGCGTTGGCCGACAATGCCGGAGGTGCTGGAGCTGTATCGGGGGCTGTCGAGGGAGGCGCTGCCCGCTGGCGGAGAGGGCGGGTGCGGAGCGCGCGAAGATCGAGGAGCTGCGGCGGGTGCTGGACGAGGGCTAGCTCGACGCGTTAGCTCGACGGCCCATCGAACACCTTCACCCCCGCCGGCACGTGAAACACGAACGCGCTCGCATCCACCGGCGCGTTCTTCGCGAACTTCGTCACGGTGATGCGCCGCACGGCTCCACTCTGATCCACGGTCTCCACTCTGCGCAGCAGCGCGTCGCTGTCGTTCGTCCAGAGCGTCACCTTCTGGAACGGTGACTCCGTGCTCTTCGGTGTGAGCACCACCGAGTGTGTTGCCGCGCCGTCGATCGTCGTCGGCCGAGCCGCCCGACACCGTGTAGTTCTTGCGCGGCGACTCGAGGAATTGCGCGGCGAAGTCCGGCGCGCCGACATCCGCTCCGAGCTTCGCGCGGATTACCTGGCCGGGGTTCGTGCTCGGGAGATAGACCCACACGTACTGGCCATCGGAGACGATGCGGTCGCCCGCGGGCTCCTCGAAGTTCACAGAGAAGCTCTTCGGGCGGCGCTGCTGCAGCTCGCCGCGCGACTTCACCGTCGAGCCGGTGAGCGAGTTGTCGATCGTCTGCGTGAACGAAATGCGCGCCGTCCTGATCGTCGCGTACGCGGCGACTGCGCGGTCGAGCGTGCTGTCGGCTGCGGTCTGTGCGAGCACCGGCGCGGCCGTCATCACGCTCGCGAACAGCGCGGTGGCGCCCAGGGCAATACGAGCTCTCATTGTCATACGGAGTACTACCCCACCGCCGCGCCCGCGGTTCGCGGCGCCGGCGTGATGGTGCGCCCGATCGCAGCCGCAATGGCACGCAGCTCACCAACGAGCTGCGCGAACTGCTCCGGATAGAGCGACTGCGCGCCGTCCGACAGCGCGCGCTCCGGATTCGGATGCACCTCCACGAGAATCCCGTTCGCGCCCGCCGCCACCGCCGCACGCGCCATCGGCATCACCTTGTCGCGAATGCCCGTGCCGTGACTCGGGTCCGCGACGATCGGCAGATGCGACAGCTGCTGCACGATCGGGATCGCGGTGAGATCGAACATGTTGCGCGTCGCGGGATCGAACGTGCGCACGCCGCGCTCGCACAGGATCACGTTCGGGTTCCCATTCGCGAGCACATACTCCGCGCTCAACAGCAGATCGTTGATCGTCGCCGCGAGGCCACGCTTGAGCAGCACGGGCTTGCCCAACGTGCCGACGAACTTGAGCAGCGAATAGTTCTGCATGTTGCGCGCGCCGATCTGGATGCAGTCCGCATACTCGGCCACGAGCTCCGCGCCCGCCTCGTCCATCGCCTCGGTCACGATCGCGAGTCCCGTTTCGCGTTTCGCGGTCGCGAGATACTCGAGCCCGACTTCGCCGAGCCCCTGGAACGAATACGGTGAGCTGCGCGGCTTGAACGCGCCGCCGCGCAGACACGACGCGCCCGCCGCCTTCACCTGCTGCGCCGCGAGCACGATCTGCGCTTCCGACTCCACGGAGCACGGCCCCGCCATGATCACGACTTCGCTGCCGCCCACATCGACGCCCGGCGCGATCGTGACGATGGTGTTCTCCGGCCGCCACTCGCGCGACACCTGCTTGTACGGCTGCGTGACGTGAATGACCTGCGCGACACCGGACAGCGACGCGATGCGCGACGAGTCGACGCGACCGTCGTTGCCCACGAGCCCGACGGCGGTGCGCTGCGCACCCGGCATGGGACGCGCCTCATAGCCCATCTCCTCGATCGCCGCGACCACCGCATCGATCTCCGCCGACCGATGCACCGTGCTTCATCACTACGAGCATTACCGTTCCTCGATATCAGTGAACCAGCCGTCCGTCGCCAACACGACCTCGCCCGAATACCTCAGCGCGATTATTTCGGCGATATCATCTTCGAGCACCGGCGGATAGAAATGCGTAAGCACGAGGCGCCCCGGCTCCGCGACCTCCGCTATCACGCCCACCTGCGCCGGCGTGAGATGGCTCGCGACCGCCAATTGCTCGGGCAGCGAGCACTCCGCGAGCAGCACGTCACAGCCGCGCGCCCATTCCGCAACCACCGTGTCGAAGCCCGTGTCGCCCGTGTACACGAGCCGCGCGCCGCCGCGCTCCACGGAATATGCAACGGATTCGGCCGTATGGGGCACTTTGTGCGGCTCGAGCGTCACCCCGTCACCCAGCTCGACCCGCTCGCCCGGCGTGATCTCGCGCACGGTCACCGGAAAGCCGGGAGCGCGCACCGTGTCGCCGTACAGCGACGCGAACTTCTCGATCAGCGACGAAATGCCCACAGGCCCGAGTATGGTCAGCGGCGCCGTGCGCGCCGGGAGCGTGCCGTAGCGCCACGCGAACATCAGCGTGGGGAGATCGAGCGTGTGATCCGGATGGAAATGCGTGATCGCGAGGTGCGTGATCCCGAGCCAGTTCGCGCCGATCTCTCCCATGCGATGCGTCACGCCGCTGCCGCAGTCCATGAGCAATGTCACTGCGCCAGCTTCGACGAGATGGCCCGCATTCACCCGCGAGGATGGCGATGCGGTGCCCGTGCCGAGCGTGGTGAGACGCATGGAGCGGAACGGCGCCTAGACGGACGCCGGAATCTCGCGCTCGGGCTCTTCGACCGCCGCGCCGCGCATCCGCACGCTCACGAAGGATGAGACGCCGGGCTCCTGCATCGTCACGCCATACACCGAATCCGCCGCCTCGGTCGTCGTGCGCGGATTGTGCGTGATGACGATGAACTGCGTCTTCTCCTTGAAGCGGTTGAGCATGCGCACGAAGCGGCCGATGTTCTGATCGTCCAGCGGCGCATCCACTTCGTCGAGCAGGCAGAACGGGCTCGGCTTCGTGAGGAAGATTCCGAAGAGCAGCGACAGCGCGACGAGCGCGCGCTCGCCGCTCGAGAGCAGATGGATGCGCTGCGTGAGCTTGCCGCGCGGGCTCGCATGGATCTCGATGTCGCAGTCGAGCGGCGTGTCCGGATTCTCGAGGCGCAGGTCGCAGTCGCCGCCGCCGAACAGCGTCATGAAGATCTGGCGGAAGTGATCGCGCACCTGCGTGAACGTCGTCAGGAACAGCTCGCGCGCCGTGGTGTCGATCTCCTTGATCGCCTGGTGCAGCGAGTTCTTCGCGTCGATGAGATCCGCGCGCTGCGTGGTGAGGAAGTCGAGGCGCTTCGACTCCTCCTCGTGCTCCTCGATGGCGAGCGCGTTCACCGGACCGATTCCCTCGAGCTCGCCGCGCAGCTGTGCAACCTCCGCGCGCAGCACCGGCTCGTCCACATCGGACGCGGGAACCGCCGCGAGCATCTCGTCGAGCGGGCGGCGCCATTCTGCCTCGAGCCGCTCGCGAATCGCCGTCTTGCGCCCCGAGAGCTCCGTGTAGCGCAGCTCCGCGTGGTGCAGCGAATCCGCGAGCGAGTGCGAGCGCTGATGCGCCGCATCTCCCGCGTGCTCGACCTCGAGCAGCGCCGTGTCCGCATCGCGCACCGCGCGCTCGGCGTCGTCGAGCCGGCGCTGCGCGTCCGTGAGTGCCGCGGTGCGTGCATCGAGATCCATGCGCCACGTCGCCATGTGCTGTGCGAGCTGGCGGTCCGCCTCTTCGATGTCCGTGAGCTCCGCCTGTAGAGCCTGCAGCCGCGTGTCCGCCGTCGCGACCTCGGCCTGCAGCCGGCGCTCGCGATCCGACGCGTTCTGAAGCCGGGCGAGCAGCTGCGCCTCGATGACCTGCGCGGTGCCACGCTCGTCGCGCGCGAGCTCCTGCGCGCGCTGCAGCTCGCCGAGCTGCGCGCCTGCGCTCGCGTGCTCCGCCTCCGCACGCTCGAGAGACGACGCGCTCTCACCGCGCTTGCGCTCCAGCTCCGCCAGGCGAGCGACGAGCTCCTGCTGCCGTGTGCGCACGCGATCGTGCTGCACATTCGAGCTGCTCCACCTCGCGCGCCGCGCGCTGACGACGACGCTCGATCTCATCGCGCTGCTCTGCCGCGCGGCGCATCGCCTGCTGCGCAGCACTGGACGCCTCGATCGCCTTCGCGACTTCCGCCTCCGCGCTCTGGAGATGCACGCGCGCCTCGTCGGCCTCGCGTACGAGACCCGCGCGCAGCCCCTCAGCACGCGCGAGCTCGGCCCGCGCATCCGTGAGCTCGGCGCGACGACGCAGCGGTCCGGGGCCAGGCGCCGACCCGGGCAGCCACACCGCGCCGCGCGCATCGACGTACGCAGCACCGCTCTCCTCTTCCTTCACCTGGCCGAGCAGCGTGCGAATCCACGACTTCGCCGGATCGGACGCCTCTACGAGCTCCGCGAGTGTGCCCGACTCCGAGTGCCCGTTCGCGGGCGCATCCATCGGAAGAAGAAGCAGCGGTCCGGGATTCACACGCGCGTGCCACGCGCGAATCGCATCTGCCGCAGCGCGATCGCGCACGAGAATCGCGTGCACGGTGTTGCCGAGGAAGCGCTCGACGGATTGCGCGGACGCCGCACCCGTCGACACGAAATCGGAGAGCGGGCCGAGCACCGCGCCGTCGCCGAACTGATCGCGCTCCTTGAGCAGCTGTGCGGCCGCGGGCGCGAGGCCAACGCGATCGCGCTCGAGTCCCTCGAGCCCGTGCACCTTGCCCTGCAGAGCCGTCCAGCGCTCCTCGGCGTGCAGCCGCTCGGTGCGCGCGGCGCTCTCGCGCGCACGCGCCGCGTCGGCTGCCGCGCGCGCGGCCGTGACCGCAGTCGCCTGTGCTGCGGCAGAGGCGCTGGCCTCTTCGCTGTGACGCTCTGCGAGCTGCAGCTCGCTCGCCGCCGCGCTCAGCGCTTCCGCGATCTGCTCGCGATCTGCGCCGAGCTGCTCCGCGCGCTGCGACAGCTCGCGCTGCTCGCGCTCGGCGCTCTCGCGATCGAGCTCGACGCGGCGTCCTTCGTCGCGCAGCTCGCGCGTACGGCGCTCGTGCTGCTCGAACGCCTGGCGTGCGCTCGTCGACTGCTGCGCGCGCACTTTCCTCGGCGCTCGTGCGCGCGGCGAGCGACTCGCGCGCCTGCGCGAGCTCGCCCTCGAGCTGCGCGCGCTCCTTCGCCACCGAGTCGCGATCCTCCGCGAGCCGGTTGCCGAGCTCCTCGCCCGAGCGGCGCTCCGCATCCGCACGCTCGCGGCGCGCGAGCGCGTTGCGCTGGCGCTCCTCGGCCACCTTGAGCTCGCTCTCGAGCGCTGTCGCGTTCGCGCGCTGCTCGGTGACGAGGCGCGAGAGCTCCGTGCGTCCTGCCTCCGCGGCGGTGCGCGCGCCGTGCGCCGCTTCGCGCATGCGCTCGGCCTCGTGGACGTGCTGCTCTGCGACTGGAAGCGCTTCGCGGAGCGATGACACCTGCTGCTCGAGCGAGACGAGCTCCTCGTGCCACGCTTCCATCTCGCGCGAGGCGAGCGCGATCTCGGCGATGAATCGGCGCGCCATCAACTCGCCGTGTCGCTCGGCCTTCTTGCGCTGGCGCGCGAGCGAGCGAACCTGGCTCTGCACTTCGGAGATCAGATCGTCGAGGCGCGGCAGGTCGACCGTCGTCTCCTCGAGCCGGCGCTCGGTCGTGCGGCGGCGGTCGCGATAGAGTCCGACGCCTGCGGCTTCCTCGAACAGCTCGCGCCGATCGTCGGGGCGATCGGAGAGCAGCGCGTCGATCATCTTCGCTTCGATCACGACGCCGGTGTCGGCGCCGAGCCCGGTGCCGCGCACCATGTCGTGGATGTCGCGCAGGCGGCACGGCGCGCCGTTCAGCATGTACTCGCTCTCGCCGCTGCGCGAGAGCCGGCGCGTGATCACGACTTCCTGGAAGGGGACGGCGAGCGCGCCGTCGTCGTTCGAGAAGTGCAGCGACACCTCGGCGATGTTCACCGGGCGGCGCGCCGACGAGCCCTGGAAGATCACCTCTTCCATCTTCGCGCCGCGCAGCGTCTTCGCGCGCTGCTCGCCGAGCACCCAGCGCACCGCGTCGGAGACGTTCGACTTTCCGCAGCCGTTCGGGCCGACGATCGCCGTCACGCCGGGCTCGAAGACGAGCGGGGTGTGGTCGGCGAACGATTTGAATCCCTGCAGCTCGAGCTTCGTCAACCGCACTAGAAGGATCTCCCGGTACGGATCGTCACAGTAGGCTGGTCTCCGTTCGACCGAAAGCTAGTCGCCAGAGGCTGTGCTTGCTCGGCCGTTCTGAACGCTCCGGCCCACAGACTGGCCGTGCCGTCAGCCTGCAGCAGCGGGTACACCGGAAGTCCTTTCGAGAGATACGCGTGCACGAACATCGGCGCCTGATCCTGGGCGATGCCTTTCTGCACGAGCACGGCGTACGGGAGCTTCACCACGTGCGCGGCGGCCGCGGTGCGATAGTGCTTCGCGCGCACGGTCGCGGAGCAGGGAATCGGCGCCCGCGGAATCCGCGTACGCGCCCGCGATCACGACGTACGACGTTGCGCCATCGGGGCGCCGATACGGCGCGAACGTGGGGACGGGGAACCCGCGTCCCGATGCCTGATCGAGCTCGCCATTGGCGCCTGTCATGCTCGAGACATCGGCGAGCACGACGGCGTAGGGCGTCGCCGCGCTCTGGGCCGCGGCCGGCGCGGCTGCGGCGGTGGCGGTGCGCGTCTGTCGCGGCGCGCGGCCGGGGCGGTGGGCGCTGGCGCGGCGATCACGCGCGTTGCGCCGTGCAGCGTGTCCGCGTCTGCGGCGCGAAGGAATCGGGGCCATCGTTGCGCGACATCACGGACGTCGAGATCCACGCGAGCAGCGCCGCGGCGACGAATGCGCCGGCCACGATCGCGATCCAGAAGGTGACCGTGCGCGCATTCTCAATGGGCGCGTCGGTGTTACCCTTGTACTCCTCGTCGTTCGCCCACGGCGGCGCGAGCGCAGGACCTTCTTCGGCGACGGCGTGCGACTCGACCTGCTCCTCGGGCGGCGGAGCGATCGGCGGCACGCGCGCGGTGCCCGCGATGGCGGGTCCTGCGCACGCGGTTCATCGGCGCGTGGAGCTTCGAGGCGCGCTGTTCCCGGGCGCGATGCGTCCGGGCGCGGTGCGTCCGGGCGCGGCTCTTCCGCACGCGGCTCATCGCGCGCGCCTGGCGTGCGCGCGTCGGCGGTGCCTGCGCCGTCGTCCTTGCGCGCGGCGGCCGCAAACACCTCGCGGAATTTCTCGCGTGCCGGCGGCGCTTGCGGCTCGCCGGCGGCGGCGGAGCGTCAGGCATTGGGAGCGATGGCGTGAAGACTGGCGGCGGGGGAAACGGTGTCGCCGCGCGCGGAAGCTTGGGCGGCGGAACCGAAGGCACCGCGCCGCGTGAGACGCGCGGGGAACATCGGCAGCCGCGCGTGCGCGAGTACTCGCGTTCCCGGCGCAGCCGCGACGTTGCCCACGAGCACGACGCCATCCATGGCTTCGATGATCGATGAGAGCGCGCTCGATTCCGCAGGCGCGACGATGAGCAGCAGCCCATCCGCCGCTCGGAAGGCCTCGAGCAGCTTGAGCCAGCGATCGCTCGAGAGCAGCGCTTCGTGATCGATGGGCACGGCGCCGCTCGGGAAGATGATGAGGTTCTTCGCGGGGTCTACCGTGTACGCGATCTTGTTGAGCGACACGCCGTAGAAGAAGCTGTCGACCAGCCCATACGGCGCGTCCATCGGCACGAGATCTTCGAGTGGCCCGAGCTCGCCCACCGTGTCGGCGATCGCCACGCGCCGGCGTCTCGCCTGCACGCGCGCGATGCCGAGCGCCACCTCCGCGGCGGCGGCCGGACGCTCGCCGATGACCACGGCCCCGGTGCACGCGTCGAAGGAGGTCGCGTAGCGATTTCCCTCCGCCTCCCATTGCGAGAGGATCGGTCCGAGCGGCGTCGACATCAGGGCGCTCCCTCGTAAACCCAGTACGACTTGCCGGATGTGCGCGCGATGCGCTCCGCCTCATCGCGCGTTGGATATGGCCCGATCACCACACGATAGATAGTCACTCCGTCGCGTGTCGTCGCCACGAGCCGAGGCGTCGCGCCGGCAATGTGCAGATCGCGAAGAATATCGTTCGCGGCATCCTGCGCGCGCAACGCTGCAAACTGCACCGTGAAGCCGGTCTGCTTCGGGATGCTGTCGGAAAGGACGCGTGTGGCCACCGGTGCGGGCGACGCTGCGGGACGCGTCGCGGGCGCGCCGGCAGCCGATGGCGCGGGCTGTGTGGCCGCCTTCGGTTTCGGCGCGGCGCTGTCCGCACCGATCGTGTCCGCATTCGGGTTTGCACCCGTGAACGGATT
This sequence comes from uncultured Gemmatimonadaceae bacterium, assembly GCA_963792685.1. GTDB lineage: Bacteria > Gemmatimonadota > Gemmatimonadetes > Gemmatimonadales > Gemmatimonadaceae > FEN-1250. Next base: position 2,378,121 of record CAWBWW010000001.1, read on the forward strand.
CTCCGACGTGTCGCGCTGCACCGAGTCGCCAGACTCGAAGGTCACGGGCTGATCGAGGCTCGCTGCGCGCGGGCGGAATCCGTTCCACGAGATGAACATCCAGTCATCCGCCGCGGCGCCGAGCACCGCGCGCTTCGTCGCGAGCGTTTCGGCGTCGACGAGCACGACGTCCTTCCCGCGCACGAGCGCCAGCCAGCCGTTCGGCGCAACCGCGGGGAGATCGGGGCGCCACTGCGTGGGTGTCGCGCCGATCATGCGGTCCGTGCTCACCGAGATCACGTACGCCGTATCGCCCTGCGATGCGCGCGCGAGCACGTAGCGGCCTGTGGGATCCATGCGCAGCGCCAGCGCGGGAGAGGGCAGCGCGAGGTGCGCGGAGACGTTGCCGGAGTAGCGGTCGACCACGAGCAGCTCGTTGCTCGAGTCGGCAGCCGCGTAGATCCTGTCGCCACTGGGCGACGTGACCACGGCGCGCGGCCGGCGCGGCAGCTTGATGCTCGGCACGATCTGCAGATCGCGCCCGCGCACGCCCACGAGGCCCGAGTCCACGAGGAAGTAGACGCGATCCCCCGTGGGTGTGCGAATCGCCTTCGAGACGCGCGGGAGCAGCACGCTGTCGGCAATGCGGTCATCGGGCGGATGGATGAGCCAGAGCATGGTGCCGAGCCCGCGATTCGCCAGCACGAGCAGCGTGCCGTCGGGCTGCGGGACGACATCGTGCGCGGGGGCGGGTGGCTTGAACGTCCAGCTCCCCGCCGGCGTCAGCCGTGATGACGGAGCCATCGGCGCGCGACGCCGTAGGCAGCGGAGCCGTCTGCCGAGACGAAGTCGGAGAGCTTGGTGAGCGGCATCGCGCGTGACATCGCCGCGGCGAAGATCGATTCGGACGATGCTGTTCTTCTCGTCCTCGCCGAGCACCGAGCCCGCGGCATCATCGAAGCCGAGAAGGTGCGCGAGCACCGGCGTTTTGTTCGACGCGGTCCACACGAGCGGAGTCGACGCGCGGGTATGCAAACGCGCGCGCGACTCCACCACTCCGCGGAAAGCGGAGAACGAGTTGATCCGGTCCGTTCGCGCTGGCGCTGCTAACCGTGCTTTCCGTGCTCTTGACGGCGGAGCGATGGTCCCCGCCATGGCACGCTGCAACGAGTACGAGCGCCAGCGCCAGAGGCGACGTTCGCACGAAGGTGAAACTACGCGATCAGAACGTCGGATACAACGAGAATTGCCAGAATCCGTGTCGTCCGGGAGAATCCTTTGGAATCGCGTAATCCCATCGCAGGATCACGTAGTTGAAGAGGTTCACCCGCAATCCAACGCCGTAGCTCGTGAGCAGCGAGCGCACGTTCGCGGGATTGTCCTGCGAGTCGCGCTTGAACTCCACCTTCTGACCGTTGAACCACGTCGTGCCCGCATCGTAGAAGAACGCGCCTTCGATCGGCGGGATCGGGATCGCGCCCGCAATCCACCGCGAATAGATCGGGAATCGCAGCTCGATGTTTCCGAACACGACCTTGCTGCCGAGCAGGCGGTTGCATCGCTGAGCGTTGCTGAGACGTCCGCCGGGCAGTTCGCATTGGTGATCGCGAAGCTCTGATCGTCGTAGCCGCGAATCAGGTCGCTGTAGCCGAGATACTTCTGCAGACTGTCCGCATCGCGTCCGTACGACAGATTCGCCGTGAGGCGCGTCGCGATCGTCGAGATAGCTGAAGAGAATCGCGTCGTACCGCCGATAGTCGCCGAGAATCCCAGCCACTGGAACTGCCCGATCGCCGGAGTGACACCGAAGCGGTAGCGACGGCCATAGATCGGCCCCGTGTATCCGAAGAGCGTGTTGTCCGACACGTACGAAAGGCTCGGCTCCACGTAGTACTTGCTGCTCCCGCCACTTCTGCTGCTCGCGTTGTTGAGCGGGTAGCCGAACTGGTCGACGACCTGCGAGAACACGAGGAACGAGCGCTCGAGATCCGCGAGCGTGAGCCCGAGCTCGAAGCGCGTGAAGCGATTGAGCGGGTAAATGCCGATCGCGAACGCCTCGCGATCGAGATAGCGCGCGATGACGTCCTGCTGCGTGAGCGTGCCGTCGCCGTTGTCGAGGAATTGCGTTCCCTCGCCGAAGTAGAAGGGCGACTGCTGGTATCCGACCGCGTACTGCAGGCGATGCGCGAGGTTCGTATACGCCGCGAGCCCCTGCGCATCCGCGAGCCGTCCGTTGATCGACAGCGCGAAGGCGAGGTGGTTGTTGCCCACCATGTCGCTCAGCGAGATCGCGGTTCCGCCGAAGACGCCGTTCCCGAAGTTGTCGCGCGAGTAGCCGATGGTTGGGCGCGCGACGAAGTCCGGCGAGAAGCGGATGTGGTACTTGTACTCCTTGAACTCGTCGTGTCCGGAAGTCGCAGCGCGCCGCTGTCGAGAATCGCCGCGACGCTGACCTTCGGCTCAGTGCGCGCACCGGAGTCGCTGAGCGCGCTCGAGGGGCGGAACGTCGTGCCCGAACGGTAGAACGAGTAGGAGAGCGAGTCGCTGAGCGTGGTGTCCAGTGCGCGCTGCGCCCGGCACAGCCGCGGAGTCCGCGTTCTGCGCAACGGTGGTCGCCGTCTCCGACGCGTTGAACGGCTGCCGCTTGAGCGACTGCGGATTGTCGATCGTCCAGACGGTGAACGCTTGATTCTCCATGATACGTGAAGGCAAGCCTGTCCGTCGCGTGCGACCACGTGATGACCGGGCTGAACTCCGTCACTGCGAGATCACGCCGCCGACCACGTTCGTGAGCTGGTAGTGCTGCTTCTCCGCGAGATCGTAGAGGAAGAGGTTCTGCCCGCCCGTGCGATCGGAGACGAACGCGATCGACTTCGAATCGGGCGACCACATCGGATTGATGTTGAGCCCTGCCTGATTCGGGAATCAGCTCGATGTTTCCGCCGTCCATGTGATAGATCGCGATCTGCCAGTGCGGGAAGCGCAGATTCCTGAGATCCGCGCCGGGAGCCTGATCGGTCGCGAACGCGATCATCGATCCGTCGGGCGACCACTGCGGCTGCATGTCGGCGAACTGGTCGTGCGTGAGCTGCGTCAGATTCTTCCCGTCCGCATCGATCATGGTAGAGATCGGTGATGCCGCCCTTGTTTCCGGAGAACACGAGGCGCTTGCCATCAGGCGACCAGCTCGGATTCGACGACTCCGTCGAGCGGCAGCTCGATACTTCGCGATGCGCTTTCGCCGCTGCACGTCGAGCAGATAGAGATTTTCCTGTCCGCCGCCGAGCGCGGTGAATGCGAGCAGCTTGCCGTCCGGCGAGAACGAGCTCTGCGAATACAGAAGCCCGATCTCCTGATAGTTCGGATCGAAGGTGCTCTTCACCAGGCGCGCGATGCGCTTGCCCGTCTTCGCATCGCCGAGCCAGAGGTCGATGAAGACCTGGCCCTTGAGGAAGCTTCCGTTCGAGAGGAAGGCGATGTACTTGCCGTCGGGCGAGAGCGCCGGCGCGAGGAAGACCTGGCCGCCCGTCGCTTCTGCGCGAGAGCAGCGGCTTGGCGAAGTGCCGCGGACGCTGGAGATGCGCCACCTGCGGCAGATACTTCATCTGCATCGCTTCCTTCCACTCGTCGCCCAGATCCTCGAGCGACTCGCCCGTCTCGCGCTTGAACGCGCGCTCGATGCCCATGGAGGGAACGTCGGCCATGATCGAGCCGATCACCTCGTCGCCGAAGCGGCCCGCGATGTACGCCCACAGCGGCTGGCCGAAGCGATACGGATCGTAGCGGTCCGGCTCGCTCGGTCATCTTCACGATGGTCGGCAGATCGCCATTGATCGCCGCATCGCGCATCACCGTGGACGAGCGCGCGTAGTCCGGTCCGAGCGAGAGATACTCGGCCATCCCCTCCATGAACCAGAGCGGCGGATTCACCTGGGAGAGCTGCGCGAATGCCGCCGCCTGCGCGCCCGCGGGCGAAAATGTCGAACTGGAACTCGTGCGTCATTTCGTGCGTGAGCACGTGCTCGAGGCCGCGGAAGTCGCCGGTGAACGGCATGAGCATGCGGTGACGCAGCGGCTCGGTCACACCGCCGGTGCCCTCGCCCAGATCGCCCGTGACGTTGTTCTGCCCGAAGTCGGCGCGCGACGCGAAGAAGAGGATCGGCTTCTTCTCGCGGAACTCGTGACCGAGAATGCGCGAGAGTCGCGCGTAGTCGCGCTCGGCCATGCGCGCGCCCTGCATCGCGGCGACGCGCTCGGTCGGATAGTAGTGGATGAGGAAGTGCTCGGTCTCGATCACCTGCCAGTTGAAGTCCTTGTACTGGACCTGGTTCTGACCGAAGTACTCCTGTCCTGCCGCCTTCGAGGCGAACGATGCCGAAATGATGCGAGTGCGACCAGCGCCGTGCGCCATACCATGCGTGAGCTCATACCTTCGCTTCCTCCGCGTCGACGGCGACGACCCTGGCATCACCCCACAGGCGTTCGAGCTGATAGAAGTCGCGCAGCGTGGGGTGGAAGACGTGCACGACGAAATCGACATAATCGAGAAGCACCCAGCGTCCCTGCGCGAGCCCCTCGACATGGTGCGCCCGCACGCCTTCCTTCTTGAGCTCTTCCATCACGTGCTCGGCGATCGCGCGCACGTGCGTGTCGGAGGATCCGCTGGCGATCAGAAAGTAGTCGGTGGCATCGGAGACTCTCTCCAGGTCGAGCACGACGATGTTGTTCGCTTTGAGGTCCAGACACAACGCTGCTGCACGCTGCACTTGTGCGAGTGAGGATGACACGGGTTCGGAGTGCCTCTCGGCTGTGGTTGAAAACACACGGCGTGCATAGAGCGTGCGCGCAATATGTGTGGGGGACAGGCAGCGTACCAACACCACTACACGAACGCCCGGCGGAAGTTTCCGCCGGGCGTCAGGGTACGCGCGAAGAGCGGGCGGCGTTTACTGCTTGATCACCCACACCCGAACTTCGGGCTTCACGTCGGCATGCAGGCGAACCGGTACTTTGTAGACGCCAAGCGCCTTGATGGGCTCGTGAAGGTCGATCTGCCGCTTCTCGATCTCCGGAAAGCCCTGCGCGTGCAGCTGCTGCGCGATGTCCGCCGAGGTGACCGAGCCGAACAGCTTGTCCTCTTCGCCGACGCGCGCGGAGAAGGTGAGCGAGACCTGCTCGAGCCGGTTCGCGAGCGCCTGCGCCTGGCCGCGGCGCTCGTTCTCTGCCGCTTCGAGATAGCGCCTTCTCGCGCTCGATGCGCTTGCGGTTGCCCGGCAGTTGCCTCGTAGGCGAGGCCGCGGGGGAGAAGAAAGTTTCTGCCGTAGCCGGGCGACACGTCCACGATGTCGCCGGGCTGGCCGAGGTTGTCGATTGCCTGCTTGAGAATCACTTCCATGAGGAGTGCTCCGGTCGAACGGTTGATCGTCGAGTAAGCTATCTGGTGGCGCCGGGGCCGGCCGGCGAGCTCGCCGTCCGCATCCGCCGCCGCCAATCGATCCACGTATCGGTAACGCCCAGCCCGACCGCGAGCGGAAGCGACACCGGCAACAATACCACTGCGGCGGCGCTCGCCGCCAACTGCGCTCCGAGTGTCGTCTGGGGATAAAACCAGGCGATCACACCAAAGCCGCGCAACGCGTACAGCGCGCCGAAAAACACCACGAGATTCGCGCCGACCACGCGAAGGGCATCGAGCGCCGGCAGAACCGAAATCGTCATCCCCGCCACCAGCGCCCAGATCAGCTCATCGTTGAACCGGAAGCAGCGAAACGGTGCGAGTGCCGCGCCGAGTCGCGCGCGGCTCATGCGATGGTACAGCCCCCACGCCAGCGCGCATGCCGCCAGCGATTCGAGCGCGAGCAGCGCCGGGTACAACGGTGCCGCGAACGTTCCCGACGCCTCCTGCAATTGCACCGCTCGCCGCCCCGCCCACTCCTGCGCTGCCGGAGCGAAGCTCGCGTTCGGAAATCCTTGTGCCCACTGCGCGAGCACGTTGGAGTTGCGCAGCGCGAGCTCTCGCGCGAACACCGACTCGATCCGGCTGGCCGCGTGCGTCGCGAACGCCATGCCGAGTGCGGCGATCAGCGCCGCGATTCCTACTGCGGCGAGCGCGCGGCCGAGGAACTGCCGTCGCCAGCCAAGAATGCAGACCAGGCCGAGCGCGCCGGCCACGAGCACTGCCCACGAGCGTGCGAGATCCGCGTAGGCCTCACTTCCGGGCCGGGGCGGAATTGCGAGCAGGAACCCCGCGAGTGCCGCCCAAGCCAGCGCGAGCACCAGCGAGCCGCCCTCTCGCCACCCCGCGATGAAGCAGGCGGCGAGTGCGGGCACGAGCAACATCAGTGTGTCTACGACAGGTGCGGCCGCCCGCACGACCGGCGCGTGCGAGAGCAGGAGGAACGCGAGCAGCGCGATCACGATCCGCGCCCATCCCTGCTCCCGCGGCGGAGCCGCGAGGGCGTCGCTCATCTCAGGCTTGGTGCCCCCGGATGTACGGCACGAGCGCGAGGTAGCGCGAACGCTTGATCGCGGTCGACAGCTGACGCTGATGACGCGCGCAGACGCCGCTCAACCGGCTCGGCAGAATCTTGCCGGTGTCGGTGAGAAAGCGACCGAGGGTGCGGTCATCCTTGTAATCGATGAAACGCACGCGCGTTTCGCAGAATGGGCAACTCTTCTGTGGGCGTCGCATGCTAATCCTCGTCGTCGTCGTCGTCGCTCGCGCGCCCGCGTCCGGCGGCGATCTCTTCCTCGGTCATCGGCGGAGCGCCGACTTCGTGCTCGTGCAGCGTGATGAGATAGCGCACGACGCCCTCATCCAGCTTGAGCGCGCGCTCGAACTCCGGAAGCGCACCGGCTTCCGCTTCGAAATGCGCGATCGTGTAGTGGCCCGTCTCGCGACGGCCAATGGGATACGCCAGCTGGCGCTTTCCCCAGTGCTCGACGGCGACATCGCTCGTGCCGAGCAGCGCGTGTGCGCGCGTGAGTGTGTCATTGATGGCGGCATCTTCGAGACCAGCGTCGAAGATGTACACCACCTCGTACTTGCGAGGCATATTCGGTTGTTCCTCCCTGTGGACTGCCGCCTCCCGCACAGACGGCGGGAGGAGGGGGGCAAGTCATAGAAGCCTTGTAACTTAGCCTCGACGAGGCGTGCCGCGCAATCGCTGACGCATGGCGCGCGCGGTGGCGCGCAGGGCGGCGCCGAGCGCCGGCTCCTGGGGGGGCGCGGCCTGGCGCGCAGGCGATGAGGCGGCGCCCGGCTCCAGCATCTCGCGTGTCTCGGTGCAGAAGACGGATCGGCCGGAGAGCTGCGCGATCTGCACCGCGAGTGCGGCATCGCTCTCCACGAACAGCCACGCGCCCGTCTCGAGATAGATGTCGCTTTTGAACCGGGCGTAGGCGCGTGCTGCGCGTCGTGCCGCCATGTCGGGATACTGCATCATGCGCAGCTCCCCGTACTGCACCTTGTGCCGCTCGAGCCACTCCTCGGTTTGCGCGCGGTATTTCTCGAGCCGCGAGGTCACGAGCCAACCCACGGGCGCAGTCGGGAGGAGGAGCGCCGGGGTGTCGCGGAGAAAGCGCAGATACCCTTGCGCCGTCGTCGTTCTCTTCCTCCGTAGGGTCGAGACAGAGCACGCCGTCGATGTCCATGCAGCTGTTCGAGAGCACGGTGCCGTGCATGAGGTTCCACTCGAACACGCGCGGCATGGGCACGATCTCGCGATACATGTCGACGTGTCCATCGAGCCGCGCCTCGGGCGCCATGTACACCGCGGCGTAGCTGAGGCGGTGCGGAAGCCCGGCGGCGTCGAGCTGCGCCTTCACCTTCTGCATCGCGGCGCCCGAGCACACGCTGTCGTCGATCACGAGCACGTGGCGAGGCTTCGCGAGGAACAGGCGCGGATCGCTCCCCTTGAAGCGCGCGCCGGACTGGATGACGCGCCCTTCGAGCAGCCCCGCGACATCCGTCATCGGGATGTTGAGATGCAGCGCCAGCAGATTGGCGACGAGCAGCCCGCTGCGCGGAATGCCGGCGACAATGTCGATGTCGCGCGGGAGGTCAGCGAGCCAGCTGACCACCGCGTCATCGAGCTGCGCGACCGTGCGGTATTGCACCTAGAGGAGCCGAGTCGGCGAGGAAGGCATCATCGATGGACGATTGCGTGAATCTTCGCGCAATCTGCGGTGCTGTCCGGCACCGCCGAGCGCCAGCGATAGGCGATCAACCGCGTGGAGGGGTCGAGATGCACGGGGTCGAGCGCGGTCTCGATGTAGTCGGCCACGCCGGACTGCACGCTCCACGGGGTGCGCCACTGGCCGTGCTCCGCGACGATCAGCCCCCTTGGATAGCAGGCGCGCAGCTGGTCGAGCGACTTGGTGGTGCTCACGACCGGGCGCGCGAGTTTCCGGAACATCGTGAACTCGGGTCCCGGATGCCGTGGATCGCCGAGATAGTCCACGCTGAGCAGCACGTCCGCGCGATTCAGGTAGTACAGCGACTTGAGCTCCGACGTAGAGACGACGACGTCTGCGCTGTCGATCTCCGCCTTGAGCGCCGCGTGCGCCGCGTCCCAGTCGGGCTGGCCGCGATAGAGGAGCGCGAGCTGCCAGTTCGCGTCGCTCACGAGCATCATCTTGAGCGCGTAGGAGGTCGCGCCGTTCGCGAAGGCGGCGAATGCCGCGACGAACGCGAGGAGTAGCGCGCTGCCGCGGGCACGTGCGCGAGGAGAGAGTGACGCGCCCGCGAGCCAGTCGATCGCACCGTCGAACGCGGGGCGCAGTCGCTGCGCAGCTTCCGCGATGCCCATCCCGACGACCGCGAAGAACATCGGCATCACCGAGAACAGATACCGCTCGGCCTTCCACGCCGCGAGCGAGTGCACGACGAACGCAACGACGAAAGGGATGAGGCAGAAGCTCGCCGCGCGGCCATTGCGATAAAGCGCGAGCACCGCGAGGAGCGGGAAGAGCGTCCAGATCGTTGGGTACTGATCGAGGAACAGGTCGTGGTAATAGCGGACGTTGTGGCGATTGGCCGCCGCCCACTGGTCCACGTAGCTGAAGAGCCCGAGCTGTTTCGCGAAGGCGCCGCGTGACACGGCCAAGAGCACGACCAGGGCGAGCGCCGCGGTCGCGGCGAGTGCGATCCGCAGCGCGCGCGGGGAGAGTCGAGCGCGGGCGAGATCGGCGGCGGCCCATGCGAGAACCGCGGCCACGCCGACGATCGTGATGATCTGGAGGTGTAGCGCGAGCAGAAAGAGGAGGATCGCTCCAACGCCACAGTCGGATCGCGCGCGCGCCGTTCGCGGACGTGTCCGTGACCGCGCGGTAGATCAGGATGGAGCCCGCAAAGAAGCAGAGCGCCTGGATCGTGTAGAAGCGCGCGAGCTGCGAGAGATAGAGCGACTGCGGCTGGAAGCAGAAGAGCATCGCCGCGATCCATCCCGCGGCGCGGCCGGCGACGGATCGCACCCACACGAAGAGCACAGTGACGAGCGCCGCGCCGGCGACCACGGCCGGGATGCGCGCAACAGCGAGGCTTTCGCCGAACACACGGAAGAGCGCGGCCACGAGATACGTGAACGTGCTGGCGCGCGTATACGGCTCTCCGCCAGGAGTGAGCTCGAGGGTGCCGCGCGCAATCAGCGAATGCGCGGCCATGACGTGGTTGAGCTCATCCACGTACGGCGTGTGGTGCAGGCCAATGAGCCGAGCAACCAGCGCGATCGCGAACACGGCGATCGGCGCGACTATCGCGGCCGTGCGCTGGGGCGCCGGTGCCGGGGCGTCAGGGGAGCTCATGGGCATAATCTAGTGTCGAAACGAAGACGCCCGCGAGGAAAATCGCGGGCGTTTCGACGGACTTTTGGACCAGCTGGATCGATTCGTTCTAGCGTGAGTGCGCCAGGGGGTTAGTCGGAATCAGGTGGTCAGCCACTGCGCGACGCCGCCGTGGCGGGAGCACGCACCGGTGCGGTGAGTCGCATGCGAGTACATACCATCCTTGCACTTCGCGGTCGCACCGGCCGCATTGTTGTCCTCACCCTTGCGAGACGAGCTCGTGGAAGAGGACGTAGTGGTGGTGGAAGCGCTCGTGGTGGATGCCTGGGGCGCAGCCGCGGGTGCCGCGGCGGGTGTGGCTGCTGGTGTGGCTGCGGGGGCGGTCTTCATTGCGGAGGCCGTCGCGGGAGTCGGTGCGGGAGCAGGCGCCGGTGCGGGAGCAGGCGCCGGTGCGGCCGCCGGTGTTGCAGCGGCGCCGGCCTTGGCAATCCCGCCGTGTTTCGCGCACGCGCCGCGACCACCCTTGGAGCTCGAGCCATCCGTGCACGTCACCATTGCGGTTTCCTTTGCGGCTTTCTGCGCCGCCGCGGTGGCCTTCTTATCCACACCGCCATGACCCGAGCACGTGCCGCGACCCGTCGTAGCTGGACGTCGTCCCGTCGGTGCAGACGGAGGACGAGGCGGCCTGCGCGAACGCCGAGTTGGGTATCGAACAAAATGCGGCGATGGCCGCGGCAGCGAGCAGGAAGCGATTTCGCATCGTGAGCTCCAGATCAATAAGGAAAAGAGCCAGCAGTCGGGTGAGCGGCCGGTCGTGAATCAAATTGTTGCATCTCGCATCATTGTACCGCGCCCGAGAGCACATGGAACGCGCGCGAAGAAATCTTTATGCGTACGTCTGGACGCCGCAGCGACCACAGCCACAGTCGTCTATCGAGGGTGACCGGCGCAGCGACGCACTCGTCTCATCCAGCAGGCTGAGCTGTACGCGCGTCCTGCAGGTGGCTTTCCGGACCAGGAGCTGACATGCGCCTCACATCGCGATCACGGCAGCGTTCCGTACTCGTCGTTGCCTTGGTGTTACTCGGCGGCTCGTGCAAGTCGGACAGCTCGTCGCCGGTGAGCGTCGCGTCGGTCACGCTCCTGCCAGGGACCAACAACGTCAACGTGGGCAGCACGATCACTCTCGCGGCGCAGGCGCTCGACGCCAAGGGCAACGTGCTCACCGGGCGGCCGTTCACGTACACGTCGTCCGACACCAACATGGCGACCATCTCGGCGTCCGGCGTCGTCACGGGCATCGCGCCAGGCTCCGTTGCGATCACCGCCACGAGCGACACGAAGAGCGCGCAGGCGACCGTCGTCATCTCCGCCGTGCGCGACGACTGGACCACCTACGGCCATGACGTGCGTCGCACGTCGGCGTCGCTCGGCAGCGTCACCGGCCCGCTTTCGCTCGCGTGGTCGTACGTGCCGCAGGGGACGACCGGGCACAATCTCAGCTCCGTGCTTCACGCGGTGGGCACCGTGGACGGCATCTTCGTGCGCACGTCGCTCGAAGCGCACTACGGCTACGGCGTATCGCCCGCCATGGACCGCGTCTCGCCCACCGGACAGCACGTGTGGACGTACAACGTCGGGAGCGATGCCGACTTCGGGGACTGGGCATCGATCATGGGAAATCGCGTGATCATCAACTCCGACGGCACGCGCTTCGTCGATCAGGCGAGCGGGCTCGCGGTGCACAGCAACGGCGTCGATACGTGGGGCGAGATCCTCAGCGATTCGAGCACGCTCTACTACGAGAACGACGTGCAGATCGACGGGCCCGGCGTGTACGCGGCGGCGTACGACACCGCGTTTCACGCGCGCTGGACCGCGAACAAGTTCCAGACCTGCCGCGGCTCCGCGTCGGCGACGGCGGGCGGGCTCGCGCTCGCCAACGGCCTGCTGTTCTACGCGCCCACGTACAACCCGGGGTTACCGGCGACAGTGATTCCGTTTGGCTCCGGCGTGTACGCATTCAACGCGGCGACGGGAGTCAAAGCGGCGTATCACGCGAGCACGCCGTATGGTCGAGTGAGCGCGGATGACTCGCACGTGTATCTGATCGAGAATGCGCACACGCTCGTGGCGCTCGCGCAGTCCGATCTGCACGTCGTGTGGTCGGCGACGATCACCAATCCCGGGGAACAGGCGCCCGTGATCGCGAACGGGCTCGTGATCGTGGGCACCGCCGCGGGCGTCGAGGCGTACAACGCATCGACCGGCGTGAAGAGCTGGAGCTCGGCGGCACTCTCTGGCGTGGCGACGCACTGGTATCCGGGTACGCAGGGCGGCAGCTGCGGCTATGTCCCCATCCCGACGGCGTACGGCCCGTCCACGAGCATCGCGGCGGCGCTCGGAAGCCGCACGCTCGTAGTCACCGCCTACGACGGCGTGCACATTCTTGTCGCTGGCGACGGGGGTGGAGCTCTGGAGCGGACGCCCGGCGGGGATCGCGGGATCGATTGCGAACCCGATCATCGTGAACGATCCGGCGCGCGGCGCGGTGGTGTACGTGGAGGACTACCAGAAGCTCTATGCGCTGACCCCGCCACCGGTGCTCGCGATCACCGGCAGCATGCGCGCGCCGGCGCTCAGGAGCGGAGTGCGCACGCGCCCCTAGCGCACGCGCGGGGCACAGAGGGGCTGCGTGGACTTTCGCGCGAGCGTGATCGGTGGTACGATGCTTCGCTCACACTCACAGCCCTCTCAGTCCGGAATCGCGATGCGCATGCGCTCTCGCTCGTCCATTACGTCCGTCATTGTCCTCCTTGCCATGCTCCCGGGCGCGCTGCGCGCCCAGCAGGGCGATAAAAAGAAAACGCTCGAAGGGAAGCAGAACGCGGCGACACCAGCGACAGGCGTCGATTCGGGCGCCATCGTGCTGCCGACGGCGCTCAAGGCGCGCTCGATTGGCCCGGCGACCATGGGTGGCCGCGTCTCGAGCATCGCACTCGATCCGTCGGACCCGTACACGTTCTACGCCGGGCTCGCGACGGGAGGCATCATGAAGAGCTCGGATAACGGCTCGACGTTCCAGCCGATCTTCGAGCACGAGGCGGTCGCCGCGATCGGCGACATTGCGGTGGCGCCGTCGGATCCGAAGACGATCTACGTAGGCACCGGCGAGGCCAACGATCGCAACACGGTGAGCTGGGGCGCTGGCGTGTACACGTCCAGCGATGCGGGTGGGACATGGACGAAGGCGGGGCTCGAGAAGACGCGCGCGATCGCACGCATCGTCGTGCACCCGACCGATCCGAAGACCGCGTGGGTCTGCTCGCCGGGCGACGTGTGGCAGCCGGGAGAGCGCGGGATCTACAAGACGACGGACGGCGGCAAGAGCTGGAAGAAAGTCTACAACGCGCCGGCGCCGTTCGAGACACGCGCCGGCTGCGGCGACCTCGCGATCGATCCGAGCGATCCCAACATCCTGTACGCCACGCTCTATGCGCGGCAGCGCAGGCCATGGATGTTCACCTACGGCGCGGCCGCGACGGACGGCAAGGACATTGGCGGAGTGCTCAAGAGCACCGATGGCGGCGCGACATGGACGAAGCTCGCGAACGGGCTGCCGGGGATGACGGGGCGCATCGGTCTCGCGGTGTACGCGAAAAATCCGAAAACGGTGTTCGCGCTCGTGCAGAGCGATGCCGGCGGCACGTCGGACCTCGACGATCCGTACAGCAAGGCCGGCGGCGTGTTTCGCAGCGACGATGCCGGCGCGACGTGGACGCGGCAGAGCAAGCTCGATCCGCGCCCCTTCTACTTCAGCCAGATTCGCGTCGATCCTACGAACGACAAGCGCGTCTACGTGCTCGGCTTCATGCTCCACGTCTCCGATGATGGCGGGAAGACGTGGCGCGAGGATCGGTTCAAGGACGTGCACTCGGACAACCACGCGCTCGCGATCGATCCGCGCAGCCCGAAGCGCATGCTGCTCGGCACCGACGGCGGCCTGTATCAGAGCTACAACGGCGCGGAGGGATGGGCGCACCTCAACCGCTTCGCGGGCGGTGAGTTCTTCCGCGTGAACACGGACAACTCGATGCCATACCGGATCTGCGGCGGATTGCAGGACAACACCAACTGGGTGGGCACGAGCAATACGCGCAGCAAGGAAGGCATTCGCAACGCCGACTGGATGGCGATCGGCGGTGGCGACGGCTCGTACTGCGTGTTCGATCGCGCGGACTCGAATCTCGTGTACGCCGAGTCGCAGCAGGGCTTCGTCTTTCGCTTCGACCTTGGCAGCGGCCAGGACAAGAATCTCCGTCCGCAGCCAACGGAAGGGCAGCCGGCGTTCCGCTTTCACTGGACGTCGCCGCTCATCGCGAGCGCGCACGACAAGAACGTGCTCTATCACGCGGGCAACCGAGTGTTCAAGCTCACGAACCATGGCGAGCAGTGGCACGTGATCTCCCCCGATCTGTCGTCGAAGAGCTACGATCGGATGACGTCGGTGGGCAGCGGTGCGGAGGACTTCGGCGTGGTGTACTCCCTGGCCGAGTCGCCTGTGAAAGCGGGCGTGCTGTGGGCAGGCACGGACGAAGGGAAGCTCTGGCGCACCGATGACGACGGCGGAAACTGGAGCGACCTCACCACGTCGGTGCCTGCGGCCGCGAAGGGAAGTCGCATCAGCAGCATCTCTGCGAGCGCGGCGGACGTGCAGGTCGCCTACATGTCGGTAGACGCGCATCGCGAAGGGAATTACGCGCCGCTCGTGTTCCGAACGGCTGATGGCGGCAAGACGTGGACGAGCATTGCGTCGAATCTGCCGAGCGACGCACCCGTGAAGGTGATCCGCGAGGATTCGAAGAATCCGAAGTTGCTCTTCGCCGGAACCGAGTTCGGGCTCTGGTCGACGATCGACGGTGGCCGCTCGTGGTTCAAGCTCGGCGATCTGCCGACAGTCGCGGTGGACGACATTCATCTGCAGGAGCGCGATCGCGATCTCGTCGTCGCGACGCACGGGCGCAGCCTCTTCATCATCGATGACGTGAGCGGCCTCGAGGCACTCACGCCGCAGGTGCGCGCCGAGCCGGCGCATCTCTTCGCGCCGCGTCCGGCGCTCGGGTTCGTGGCGTATCCGGGATTCACCGACTCGAACGGCAGCGCCGAGTTCCGCGGAAGCAACCCGCCGCAGGGCGCGCTGCTCACGTTCTGGCTGAACAGCTTCTCGCCCGAGGGCGTGAAGATCTCGATCGCGAATGCGCAGGGTCAGCCCGTCGCGAATCTCACCGCGCCCGCGATCGCGGGACTCAATCGCGTGACCTGGGATCTGCAGCCAACGAAGGATCTGCGCACCGAGTACGGGGGCGAGGGAAACAAACCCGTGCCCGCAGGCGAGTATACCGTAACGCTCAAGTCGGGAAGCCACACCAGCACAGGGAAGCTCACGGTGGGATACGTGCCCGGCGTGGAAACCAGATAGGCGAACGGCCAAACGGAGCAAGCAATGATGTCCAGGCGTCGTGTAGGCGATGTCTGCGCAGCTGTGGCGGCGTTGCTGGTGATGGGCGCCGCCGCAGTGCATGCGCAGACGATCACCGGGACGGTGCGATCATCGTCGGGCGCGATCGCCGGCGCTACGGTACGGCTGCTCGAGCTCGAGCGCATCACGCGCTCCGGTGATGGCGGCCGATTCAGCTTCACCAATGTGCCAAAGGGTACGTATCGCGTATTCGTCGCCGCGCAGGGCTTTGCATCGGCGACGGACACGGTGCACGTGAGCGGGGAGACGATCACCGTGCAAGTCGAGCTGCGCGCATCGCCGACGCGACTGGAAGACGTCGTCGTGTCGGCCGCACCCACGCCGGGGCTCGTGACCGAGCAGTTTCAATCGACGGCAACGAAGACTCGCACGGATATTCTCGCGAGCCCGGGAACGAGCTTCGCCGAAAAGATTTCCGATCTGCCCGGTGTCGCGATGCGCGGCAACGGCTCGGCGCCCAATCGGCCGATCCTGCGCGGACTCGGCGACAACGAGGTGCTCGTGCTCGAGGACGGACTGCGGATGGGTGATCTCGCGACGTTCGATCCCGCGCATGCGACGCCCATCGACGCACTGTCCATTTCGCAGGTGGATGTCGTGCGCGGACCCGCGACGATTCTGTACGGTCCCAGCACCATCGGCGGGATCGTAAACGTGATCACGAACGTCGTGCCGGAGGTGTCTGACCGGCGCGTATCTGGAAATCTGGTTGCAGAGGGGAACTCGGGAGCCGATCAGACTTCGGGCTACTTCGACAACGTGTTCAGCAGCGAGCATCAGGCGTTCAAGCTCTCGGCTGGCGGCGTGCATGGGAGCAACATTCGCATCCCGAGCCGAACGTACGTCGACCCGGGAAGTGGCGCGGAGTTCAATCTCGATCGCGCACCGCAGACGTTCGACCGCAGCTGGGAAGCGGGAGCAGGGTACGCGTACCAGGGCTCGTTCGGCACGATCGGACTGGGTGGCAAACACTTCGAGACGAACTACGGCATTCCGGGCGATCCGCCGAATCCTGATTTCGAGATCGTGCCTCCTACCACCTCTCGCATTCAGCAGGGGCGCAACACCCTCGAGCTGCGCAGCCTGTTCAACGTCGGCAGCAGGGTGCTCGATCAGATACGCGTGAACGCGTCGTACAACTACTACCTGCAGTCGGAGTTTCCCACCGCGCAGGACGAGACGGGTGTCTCCGATCCGCAGGCGAATCACTTCCGCAAGCAGTCGACAAACGCTGTCGTGCAATTCCAGCAGCAGCCATGGGGACGACTGCGTGGAACGCTCGGACTGTGGAGCAACATCGAGAATCTCGAGATCAAGGGCGACCAGCCGCTCGGACCGAACTCGGTGACGGTGGGACTCGCCGGCTACGCCTTCGAGGAATACGCGGTGTCGCCGAGCACGCGGCTGCAGGCGGGATTGCGCTACGACTACAACAGGATTCAGACGCATCCGTATTCGAACTCGACCGACTCGGTGTTCCAGACGCTCGACACGCATCGTCTCTCGAATGCGGTGACTGCATCGCTCGGAGCGGTGACGCGCTTCGACGCGCATCTCACGGGATCCGTGAGCGCCGCGCGCTCGTTCCGCGCGCCGACCGTGCAGGAGCTCTTCGCGAATGGGCTCGACGCCGCGAGCGGCACCTACTCCGTGGGCACGGCGACGCTGAATCCGGAAAGCGGCTACGGTGTGGATGCGTCGCTTCGCGGCACGTATGCGCACGCGTCATTCGAGCTTTCGCCATTCGTCAACTACGTCCACGATTACATTCTACGGCTTTCTGCGCGGCGACACGATCGAGGATTTCCCGGTTCGCCAGTTCGCGCCGACGAATGCGCGGCTGTTCGGATTCGAGGCCGCCGTCACGGTGCAGCCGATCGAGACGATCGCGTTTCGCGCGCAAACGGATTACGTGAACGCACAGGACACGCGGCTCGGGCAGCCGCTTCCGTTCACGCCGCCGCTGCGCGGCTTGTTGCGCGCCACGTATCAGAACCAGCGCTTCATGGGGCTGATCGAGGAGCGCATGGCGGCGCGCCAGACGCGACTCGGCGATGGTGACACGCCGACGCCGGGCTACGGCATTACTAACATTGGTGTGGGTGTTCGCTTGGCGGATGGCGCTCGCGTACACACGATCCGACTGTCGTGCGACAACCTGTTCGATCAGGTCTATCGCGACAATCTGTCGGTGGTGAAGGACTTCATTCCGCAGCCGGGGCGCGCGCTCAGGCTCGGCTACGAGATGTCGTACTAGGGGCGGTGCTGCACGTAGAACCACACCGCCAGTGCCACAACGAGCACAAGGCCGATCACCAGGCGCTGTCGTCGCATCGCCACGGATGCGTGCCAGCTCGGGAGGTCGAGGTAGTAGAGCCCGGGAGATGACTCGCGGATGATTGCGCCGCGATTGAGGAGGCGCCATCCGATGCCCTGCGGTGCGATGCCGAGGTCGGTCAAAGAGCGAGCACGTTCGGGCGAAGTGACGCCCTCTTGCTCGAAGGTATGCACCAGTCGGCGCTCCTGCGCCATCGCGACGGCGACCACAGCGGCTCCCATGGGCCATACGTTGGCATGCGGCTCGCTCGGCGGCAATAGGGCGCCGCGCGCGTTGCAGCGGGGTGGTATCCCGCATGCTATTTTCCTTGAGACGTCGCGGTTCGCGACGACCACCGGAGGAGGCGCACGTGAGTGATTCGCATTCGGCCGCCATGGGCGGAGCGGCAGTCGAGGCTGGCAACGGTCTTCCCGAGTTCCTCACGCAGGACTATTCGCAGTACACCCAGGAAGATCACGATACCTGGAAGCTGCTGTACTCTCGTCGGATGGACGCGCTCAAGGAGAACGGCAGCGCGATCTACCTGAGCGGCGCGAAGCTGATCGGTCTCGAACCCGACAAGCTCCCCGATCTCGATGATGTGAATGCGCGGCTCGCGGCGCGCACGGGGTGGGCGGCGGTAGGCGTGGGTGGTTTCATGCCGCCGGTCGTATTCTTCCGCTGTCTCGCCGCACGTCGCTTTCCCACGACGCTCACGATCCGCCCGCGCTCGAAGCTCGACTACCTGCCGGAGCCGGACATCTTCCACGACGTGTTCGGGCACGTGCCGCTGCACGCGGATCCCGTCTTTGCCGACTTTCTGCAGCACTTCGGTGCGCTCGCTGCGGTGTCGCCGGGAGAGAAGGACACCGAGGAGATGGCGCGCCTCTTCTGGTTTACCGTCGAGTTCGGGCTCATCAAGGAAGGCGGCCGCACGAAGGTCTACGGCAGCGGCCTGATCTCCTCGCACGGCGATGCGGCGAATGCGCTCGGACCGAAGTGCGACCGGCGTCCGTTCGATCTCGATGCGGTGATCTCGCAGCCATACGAGATCGATCGCATGCAGGACGTGCTCTTCGTCGTCGACTCGTTCGATCAGCTGTTCGCCGCAGTGGAGACCATCGCGGCGCGCAGGCGCGTGAGCGTCTAGCAGCTACTCGAGCACGGCGAGCGAGCGGGGACGCGAGCTGTCGAGCTCGAGGCGCACGGTCGCCCCGGGCTCGAGCGCGCGAAGCAGATCACTCTCCACAAAGTGATGCACGTGCTGTCCGGAGCTCCCGGACTTCTCGCACGTGCACGTCATCCCGTAGAGCCGGGCGTCTCCTTCGCCGTGCGCCGTGTGCACGCGAAACGTCTCTCCGAGCGCGGCGAGCTGCGCGACCGTCGACTCGGAAATCTCGAGCCGTCCGTCCTTTGCTGTCTTGCGCGAGACGGTGCGCTCCTCGATCACCACGATCGCATCAGCTCGTGCGGCCATCGCGGCGCTCGACGGGCGAGCGCGTGGAGGTCGGCGTGATCGGTACGCCCCAGCCGTTTCGCGCCGCATTCGGGAAGGGCGCCGATGGTGCCCGGCGCATGGAGCTCCGCAGCTTCGGGATGGGAAGGGCGGAGCGCGAGCCAGAGGAGCCAGAGCACGAGCGGCGGCACCGCAATCCACAACGCAACCTGAGAGAGCGGGGCCACGCCCTGCCACACGGTGACGTTGTCGCGCATCGCGATGAGGTTGACGCCTCCGTTGCCGAGCGACAGCGACGCCGATCCGTGCACGCCGGGATTTCGATTGAGGTCCCAGATCCAGCGCGCGAAGGGAGCGAGCGTCACGCCAGCGAGCCCCGCCCAATACACGCCCCACGCGCCGAGCAGCTGTCCCATGCCCAATCGGCGTAGTGAAAATGCCATGTGTGCCTCCGATGTCACCTATACGCGCGCCGCATCGCAAACGTGACGGGCTCCTCCGGCCCGCGCCACCGTCGCTACGGTGTGCCCGTGCCTGGCTTCGGGCTCGTGACCTTGAGCGACTGCGCCGCGCCAAGAAGCTGCGCTGCGCGCTGCGGCGTGTGAGTGAGAATGATCAGCTGCAGCCCGACGGCATTCCGGATCACGGTGTTGGGTGTGTCGACGTTGAGCGTATCGCGGTGCACGGGGCGCGTGAGGCGGAGCCGATGTGAAGGTGCCTGTCGTCCCTCGAGCGTGAGCGCGCAGGCGCTGGTGCCGAGTGGCTGGCCGATGTCCATTCCGCCCATGCCCATGCCGCCGCGGTAGAGCGCATGCGTGCCGTGGATCTCGACCGTGCTCGAGTCCGCGCCAACCCACCGATTCCCTTCCACTCCTGTGGGAAGCGGAGCCTCGCGGAAATCCCCGGGGAGCGACAGCACGCCCTCCAGCGAGTCTGTCTTCCAGTGCAGCTCGGCGACATCGGCAGTGTTCGCCGACAGCTCGCACTTGGGCATCCCTTCCGCGGTCTTCGCCCAGCCCTCCGGAGTGAGCCCATGCCAGAACTCCAGCTCCTGCGGCGAGACGCCGCGTGGCGCGGCGCCCTCCTGCGCGTTGGCGCTGCGCGCGCACACGGAAGTGCCGAACACCAGGAGCGAAAAGAGCTGCGTGAATCGCCGGGACATGGTTCGATCTCCATCATCGCGATGCTGAATGCCCGGGCGTTGTTCCGGACCTCGTGATGAAGACTACATCGCCGGCCTGGCGGGAAAAGCCCTGCGTTCGCGGCGACTGCGGGAGCGCCGTTATGTCGAGGCGTCGCCCGGCGGTGATGCTGGACCGCGATCGAACATCAGCGAGCCGAACCAGAGGGCCAGCCCTCCGTACAGAACGAATGCGCCCCACACGAACGCGTTCGACGTCGTCGCGCGTACGAGATGCGCCAGCGCGAACAGGCCGACGAGCGCGTGCGAGAATCCTCCAACGACGATCGCGCGACCGTAGATGCCGCCGAGCAGCATCGTGCGGGCGAACCACGACGTCATCGCGAGGCCGAACAGCGCCGCGCCGTACAACTGCGCCAAAACGAGACCGCCAACGCCGGGTACGAGGTCGAAGCGTGCGAGCGCGAGCTCCGGGGCAAAGATGAGAACGAGCGCTGCCGCCCCGAGCACGACCGCGACGATCTCCATGCCGCGCTGCACGCTCACGCGAGGCGTCGCGTGCGAGCGAAGATGCGGGCGCCGAGCAATGTCATCGGGAGGAGGAGGAACAGAAACGAGATATGGTACCAGAGCGGAATGCGGTCCCACATCGTGATCTGCACATAGATTCCCGTGAGCAGGAGAAGCACGCCGAGCGCTGAGGCGCACGGTGCCCACGATGCCTGTGCGATGCGCGCCGTGACGTAGCCCGAGACAAGGGAAAAGAGCACACTCCCGGCGAGGAGAACGACGAGCGGCTTTGCCTGCGCCATCGGCTCAGTCATTCCAGGGGTGAGGACGCCGAGCATGAGCAGGAGCTGGTTGAACCCCAGCCACAGCACGGACCACAGGATGAAACCGATGACGACGCCGAGTATCTGTTTCATGCGCGTGTCCCAGGTGAGAGAATCGAGGCGGAGCGTTCCCGGATATATTCTGGCACACGGATGACAAAACCACTATCGCCCGCGCGTGGCGCCGCACGAAAGGCGCAAAAAAAGAAACGCGCTGTCGCGCGACCGCACTCCAGCCGACAGCGCATCTACGACGTCGTGCGCGCGGTGCCGCGCGGCAAGGTCGCAACGTACGGACAGATCGCGATGCTCGCGGGACTCGACGGGCAGGCGCGTCAGGTGGGCTACGCGATGGCCGCGGTGCCCGCGAGCAGCGCGGTGCCATGGCACCGCGTGATCAACGCCCAGGGGCGCGTGAGCATGCGGAGCGAAGGACCGGGCGGCACGATCATCCAGCAGCAGCTGCTCGAGCGGGAGGGCGTGGTGTTCAGCGAGGGCGGACGCGTGGCGCTCGCGCGCTTCGGCTGGAAGCCCAGGCGTCGCTACGTGGACTGAGGCGGCGAGCCGGCGCGTTTCGCGGACTGCGCGTCGAACATCGATTGCAGCGTCGGAGCAGGGCGGGTGAGGCGCGCGGCTTCGAGCAGCTCGTACACGTGGCTCGCGTTGGCGATCATCGCGAAGCCAAGCGGATGACCGCTGCTCGCCAGCAGCCGTGTATCCAGCATCCCGGGGGGCAGATAGCGCCGCTGGATCCAAATGTCTCCGAATCCGTTGCGGGACTCACGGAGCACGGTGTCGGTGATCGTGTTGAGCGGAAGTGATTTCACGAAGTCCGAGAACAACGACTCCCGGATGAGCATCCGCTCCGACGTGAGCGCATACGCCGATTTCCCTCGTCGGTAGGCATCCAGGAAAAATCTCCCGACGGAGAAATAGATGACAGCGAGAAGAATGACACTCGCGATCAACATCTCCACTGGCCCACTGATGATTGCCATGGGCACCCGCGTGACGAACGACGTAGACGATGACGAGGCTGATCGGGATCTGCAGCGCATCGGACGAGCGGAACACGAGGCCGGTGCGCGGAGCGCCGGACCAGAGCACGCGCTCGCCGGGCTCTAGCTCGAACGCAAATTTGTCGGGCGTGGACATGCGCAGAGACTATCCTGCGCCGCCCGCGCCTGTCAATTCGACTCGTGACGCGTGCTGTCGGCGAGCACCTCATAATGCGTCACGAACTCCTCCCGCTCGAGAAGGAATTCATCGTCCTCGGGATAGTAGCGGGCGCGCTCGTAATCCTGGCCCGCGAAGGCCTTGATCGCGTCGATGGAATCCCAGAGCGTCGTGAGCAGATACTCCGTCACGCCGTTGCTCGTGCGGCGCAACACGCGCACGCCGCGATTGCCGGGCGTGTTGGCGTAGTCCGGTAGTCCGGTACGCAATAGATAGGCGTAGTACGCGTCACCCTTGCTCTCGGGCACTCGCCCGTGCCAGCTGCGTGCGATCATGTTGACTCCTACCAATCCGTGGGCGCATAGTCCTTCAGGAACTTTCCCCACACGTGCGTGCCGGTGTTGAAGCCGGCGATGATCGGATCGACGATGCGCGCCGCGCCGTCGACGATGTCGAGCGGCGGATGGAAGCGATGCTCGCCGATCTTCCGCGCGGCGATCTCGGCGGGATCCTCGTCGGTCACCCAGCCCGTGTCCACGCTGTTCATGTGGATGCCGTCGCGTGAAGTAGTCCGCCGCGGCGGTGCGCGTCATCATGTTGAGCGCGGCCTTCGCCATGTTCGTGTGCGGATGCCGCGTCGTCTTGAACGGGCGATAGAACTGGCCTTCGACCGCCGAGACGTTGACGATGTGCTTGTCGCGCTCGGGCGTGCGCAGCATCAGCGGCTTGAGTCGCGCGTTGAGGATGAACGGCGCGACCGCGTTCACGAGCTGCACCTCGAGCAGCTCCACCGACGACACTTCGGCCATGAGCAGCCGCCACGAGTTGCGGCCGCGCAGGTCGACCTGCTGCAGATCCTGATCGAGCCGGCCTTCCGGGAAGAGATCCTTCTGCGCCTGCGAGCTCCTCGGGCAGGAGCGCGACCTGCGAGAGCTGCGCGGCGTGCGTGAGCCCGGCGACTTCGGAGATCGCCGCGTCGAGCGTCGCGGGGCGAGCGCGGTGCCGTCCGCTTCCGGCAGCATGTGATAGCCGCGCAGCCCCTCGTAGGCGCCGAGCAGCTTGCGCGCGTGCGCGCGGGAGCTCGCGCAGCGACGCGCGTCTCGCCCTCCATCATGTGCTCGTAGAACTCGGGCGGGCGACGCACCGTCTGGCACGCGTTGTTGACGATGAAGTCGAGCCGGTCGCGCGTGGTCGAGCAGCTCGTGGCAGAACGCCTCGACGCTCGGCGTGTGCCGCAGGTCGAGTCCGAAGATCTCGAGGCGGTCGCTCCACTCGCGCGAAGTCCGGCTCCTGCGCGTAGCGCGCGGCCGAGTCGCGCGGGAAGCGCGTGGTGACGATCAGCTGCGCGCCGGCGCGCAGCAGCTTGAGTCCCCGCCTGATAGCCGATCTTGACGCGGCCGCCGGTGAGGAGCGCCACGCGTCCGCGAAGATCGGCGAGTCTCGGTGCGCTTCGCGAAGTTGAACTCCGCGCAGGTCGGGCAGAGCTGATCGTAGAAATGATGGATCGCGGTGAAGTGCTGCTTGCAGACGTAACAGTGGATCGACTCCTCGAGCTCTGCTATATGCGGTGCTTCGTCGCGCGCGTCTTCGGCATCCAGCGCGTCGGGGCTCGTGGGAGGAAAGACGTTCGGTGTGGTGAACACGGTCTCGCGGCGAAGCTTCCGGATCCCGGTCTCGGCGTACACGCGGTCTTCGTGACGCACGACGGACGCCTTCTGCTGCTTCAGCGCTTCCTTGCGCAAGCGACGGCGCGCCCCGATGTCGGGACTGAAGACGACGCCCACTGCATTCAGGAGGCGCTTGCGATCCTCGGACGATATGCGTGCGAGCAGGCCGCGATCGCGACCGATCTCCTCGAGCATCTGCGCAGCCTCGCGTACGCGCGCCTGCAGGGCTTCGTCCGAGCTGTTGTGGGGTGTTTTTGTGTCAGGACTCAGCATGCATGAAGGCTAACGCGACGGGCGCCCGACGTCAGCGCTTGCGCGGCGCTGGGCGTTTGAGCGTGCGGGTGGGGGACCGTGTAAGGGAGGGAATCGACCGGCCTTCCGCGCTGCAGGCGATCAGCTCTGCGAGTCGCTTCGCACGCGTCTCCGGTCGCTTGGCGCTGATCACGCGCCATGTCGCGGTGCTCTTGTACCACGCCGGGCAGCGATCGAAGTAATTCCAGGCCGCCTTGTTGCGCCTGAATTGGCGCAGGCTGTCAGCATCGAAGACAGCAGCGTGCCGATTCTCGTACGAGTAGACGGAGCTCTTTTCCTCGCGCCGTCGCTCGAAGGCGCGAAGCCCCGCGGGGTGTACGCGCTTTGCGGCGATCAGCTGCCGCATTGTGTTGATGTTCACGGTGCTCCAGGTGCTCGATGCCTTTCGCGGCGTGAAGCGAATCGTGTAGCTCTCGTCGCCGAGGCTGTGGCGCACGCCGTCGATCCAGCCGTAGCAGAGGGCTACCGCCACGGACTCCGGCCACGTCATGCTCTCGCGACCGGAATTCCGCTTGTAAAAGCCGACGAGCAGCTCGCTCTCCGTATCGTGGTGCTTCTCGAGCCATCCTCGAAAGAGCTCCGGACGCGCGAAGAACAAGGGTGTGGGCGCCACGTAATCGCTACTCCTGCGTTTCCGAGCCATTCGTTCTCGCCAGTCTTGAATGTGTGCGCCGTGTTCGGCTGTGCGAAAGCTGCCAAACGGTGACGCGGGGGTGTGGCCAAGGGTCTTTCACTCGCACGCATCCCACGTCCCTCGCCGTATGCCCTTGCTTCGTACGATCCAGCCCACGTGGCACAGCATCCCCCGTCATGTTCTCGCCCTGGCGAGCGCTGTGGCGTTGCTCGCTGTCGCGTGTCGGGACGATGCCGCCGACGGCGCCGCAGCCCACGTTTCTCGAGGTGGCCGCGGGAGACGGGCAGCACGGCTTCGCGGGTACCGAGCTGCCCATCCCCGTGACGATGCAGCTGCGCAATGCAGCGCAGCGACCGCTCGTCGGCGTGCGCGTCACGTGGGCTGCGCTCTCGAGCACGGGTGACGTGATCGTGCCCGAGGAGCTGATCACGGATGAGAATGGCCACGCGCGCGCGCGGTGGCAGCTCGATCCGACTCCGGGGCCGCATTTGCTCGTGGCCACGGCGACTGGCGGCGCGACTGCGCGCGCGAGCGCCTACGCGGATGCCAGGCCGGAGGGCGATGTGCATGCGCTGGCACTCGACACCTACTGATGGCTCCGGCCAAGCCGTGCATCCGGATTTCGTGCGCCTTCCACCGTCGTGGAGCGGGGATCCGTTCCGACTCGTGGCCACTCCGTATCCCGGGGGCAACGCGGCATACGAGAACCCGTCGCTCTTCACAGGGACCACCGGCACCGCGTGGACCACCCCCGCGGGAGTCGTGAATCCGTTGGAGCAGCCGGATGGTGCGGGCTACCTCTCGGATCCGGACATTCTGTATGATCCGGATGCGAACGAGCTCCGTCTCTACTATCGCCGCGTGACCACCGAGAACGAGATCTGGATGGTGCGCTCCACCAATGGTGTGCAGTGGAGCGCGCCGGTGCTCACGGTGCATGCGACCAATCACCTGATCGTCTCGCCCACCGTCGTGCGGCGGAGCGCGACGGAGTGGCTCATGTGGAGCGTGAACGCGGGCTCGCTCGGCTGCGGCTCCTCGAGTACGACGGTGGAGCAGCGGACGTCGAGCAACGGCGTGGACTGGTCAGATCCGAAGGCCGTATCACTCAGTGACCCCGATGGCTTCGCGTGGCACATCGATGTCGAATGGATTCCGTCGCGGAACGAGTACTGGGCCGTGTATCCGATCAAGATTGCGGGCGGCTGCACGACGGACCGACTGCGTTTCGCCACGAGCGCGGACGGAATGCACTGGAGATCGTATCCGTCACCGCTGCTCCTCAAGGGCGTGACCGACCAGCTGCGCGACGTGGTGTACCGCTCGACGCTCGACTACGATGCCACCGCGGACGTGGTGACGCTCTGGTATTCCGGCGCGAAAAACGAGGAGGGCACGTACAGCTGGCATAACGCATGGGAGCGCATGTCCGCGTCGCAGCTCTTCGCGCGCGTAGGCGCGCAGGCAACCATCGCCGCGCGTGCAGCGCCTGCAGTTCCGCTTAATTTCCCACCACTCACGAACGAGAGCGCGCCCTAGCTAAAACAGGGGATCCGTTTCCGGCATGAGGTGTGTGATCTCCAGTGGCAGCTGCTCGGCCAGCAATGCCGCGACGATGCTGCGATGGCAGTGAGCGGGATCCGCCTCGAAGCAGAGCAGGCATGCGCGCCGTCCGGAGCGGACGATCTCCGCAAGATCCTCCAACGCCGCCTGCGCATCGGGCGTCGCCATGTGCGCGAGGAAGATCGTGCGCATCTCCGCGTGATGTCCCGCGCGCGCCGCGGCACGGCCATCGGCGGGGGTGCCGAGCGCGCGGAGATGCAGATAGTCGATGCCGGCGGCACCCACGCCGGCCGCGAGCTTCGACTTCGAGAAGCCCGGACGTCGCGAGCTTGCGACCGCGCGGATGTCCACGAGCAGCTGGATGTCGGCTTGCTCGAGCGCACGGCGAAAGCTGTCCGGCGTGGCGCCCTGATAGCCGATAGTCGCGAGCGGATGCACGCGCGCGGGCCTGCGCGCCGTGGCTATTGTGGCTGCGTCGTGGGCGCGGCGGACAGCGTCACCGTGCCGTCGATGTGGAAGTCGCGGAGCAGCCCATCTACCACGAGTGTGGCGCGCACGGGAATGCCTTCGTCTCCTCGCAGCTTGCCCTCATCGAGCGCTCTGCGCACGGCGTTCTCGATCTCACGCTGCGCGGTCACGCCAAAGTGCTTGAGAAATTTGCGAATCGAGAGATTGAATGCGTCTTCGTCCATGGTGAGCTCTCCAGCGGTTGTGGCGTAGCGTGTGCACGGATGTACGCGCTCAGGGCGCTCCCTCGAGCGCGTAGTCGAACGTGTACGCGTGCTGCTTATTCTCGATCACGATCTGCATGCGCCCGGTGAGGCCCGCGAGGCCGCCGGTGCCGGAATCGGGGATGACGGTGATCGTGAGGGTCTGTGTACCGCGATTCATGATGCCAGTGTGCTGCAGGATGAACGTTCCCTCGCGTCCATGCAGCGTGCCGGTGACCCGCTCGATGGCGACATAGGCCGCAGATCCCTGGACGGCAGTGGACGCGGACAGCATCTCGCCCTGCGACGTGGCATCGAGATCGCCGCGAAAGCGTTTGTCGAGCGACATTCTTGCGAGCGGAGAGCCCTCGCCGCCCCACGCGGTATCGAGCGCTGCGAGCTTGACCTCGAATGGACCGGCGGCGCGCTGCGTTGAGTTTGTGGACATGACTGCTCGTTGAAAGGGGATGAGACCGAGCTACGCTACCGCGGCCTCGCAGAGCGCGCGCAGCCCGGCAATGTTCGCCGTGAGGGCCGCTGGCAGCGCAAAGCGTGCGATGAGCGACTCCGGCGACTCGTAGCTCAGCCAACTGTGGCCGCCCGCGTCCTCCCAGGCAAGCGCACGCAGCGGCAGCGCGAGTCCTGCTGAAGGGTTCGCGGCGAGCAGCGGCGTACCCGCGCGGGGATTTCCGAACACGAGCTGAATCATTGGCGGAAGCGCCAGTCCCGCAGCCTCCGCGTCGTGCGAGAAGTCAATGCGCGCGAAGAGCGTGAGCCCGCGCGCGCGCACAAGCTCCGCGAGGCGATCCGCGGTCGCGACCGCGCGCGCCGGGCTCCTGCGAATGCACGATTCCGGACACCGCGGGAGGCTCGAACATCACTTGGTCGTTCGCGAGATCGGCGTCATCGATGGCCACGGGTCAACTGCCGGGATGATACGTGCGCTCGGTGTGGCCGACGAGCTGCGAGGGGTAGAAATACACCTCGCGCAGATCACCCTTGCTGTATCGAAGCGCCTGATCGTTGAAGTGCTTCGACGACGGGTCACCACTCTCTCCGCCCGCCGTCACTGCGCGCGCGTGCACGCTGTCGCCAAACTCGACCACCGCGACGAAGCTGTTGCCGCCCGTGCCGTAGATCTTTTTCGTCTTCTCGGGCTCCCATGCGGCAAATGATGCGAGCGACCCCCACCGCGAAGACGCGAACCCCACCGGAATGCTCGGACCGGCGTCGTTGAATGGATGCACAATGTCATCGGTGAGTCGCTGGAAGCGATTCACGTCGCCCCACGGTGTTTTCCACGTGCCGAAGTCCTTTACGAGCGAATCCGACGCGACCGCGAGCGCATCGAGCTTCTCGTGCGCCAATGTGCGAGACACCATCGCCTCGTAGATCGAAATGTCTTCGGCCTCCGCATCCGCGTGCGTGCGGCGGCCCAACTCATCGCCCCAATAACAGGCGAGGGTATTCGCAACCGAGCTCACGTCCCACCGATAGTCCCACTTGCGGAGTATCGCGATCTGCTCCGCAACCTTCGCCTTCACCGGATCGGACGCGGGCGTCTGGTCGTACGCCTTGATGAGCGTGGGCACGAGGTCGGCGAACGCGGGCTGATAGCTGTCGTACGCTGCGTCGATGAGCTTTTGCACCGTGAAGTCCTTTCTGTTCGACAGCACGCGAATCGCGTGGATACCGCGCGGGCTCTCGATGCCGACATCCGTGTACGCGGGATAGTTCGCGCGCTTCGGGCTGTACGGGCCTGCAGCCGAGTAGGGCCAGTTGTTGGAGTTGTAGACCCATCCGTTCGGTGGATTGTGCACGAGCGGGCTGCTGTCCACTGGCGTAATCCCCTTCCAGTCGGTGGCGGGATTCGTCCCGTCCACCGGCTTGCGCCAATCGAAGCGTGTGTCACGAACGGGAATGAAGTTCGCGTGGAAGTAGGCAATGTTGCCGCCGGCATCCGCGAAGATCGTGTTGTTCGAGGAGTTCGTGTGGAGCTCGAGCGATTTGCGGAAATCATCGTAGCCGGTGGACTTGGTGCGCGAGTACGACTGTGTGAGTGCCTTCACCGGCTCGTTCATCATCCGCACGCTGATCCACTTTCCATTCTCGGCGCGCACCACCGGACCGTGCATCGTGCGAAACACCGTGAAGGTCTTCGTCTGCATGCCGCTGGCGGTGTGGTAGGGCACGGCGATCGTCTGCGTGATCACTGGGCGCAGCTCTGAGCCGTACTTGTAGAAGAGGCTGTCCCCTTTCTTCGAGATCGTCTCTGCGTACTCGTCCACATCATCGACGCCGCTGGAGGTGTGCATCCATCCCGCGTGCTGGTTGAATCCCTGATAGACGAAGAACTGTCCCCATGTGGAGGCGCCATACGCGTTGAGCCCCTCGTCGCTCGTCATCTGCAGCTCAGCGCGGAAGTAGAACGACGTGTGCGGGTTAATGAGGAGCAGCGCGTGATGATTCACCGTGTTGGATGGCGCGATCGCTATCCCGTTGGATCCGGATGGCTCCGCGAAGCGAAAGGGCAACGACGCGAACTGACGCGTCGCACTCGAGTCGCCGTAGAACGCCTGCAGTGCAGGGAGCGACACCTTCTCCATGTCGCCGCCGATACTCCCCTCGCTGAACGACAGCGCCATCCACGGCTCGAAGTGCGTGAGGACGCGCGGCTTCACTTGCGGGTGCTTGTACAGGTAAAAGTTCAGTCCGTCGGCCCACGCCACCATCAGCGACTTGAGCCACTCGGGGCTGGTCGCGTATGCCGCCTTCAACGTGTCGGGATTGATGAACAGCTTCTGCCGGAGATCGCGGTAGATCGCGCTCTCTCCCTCCGTTTCGGACAGTCGGCCCATCCCGTTGATGTAGTTCCGCTCCACGCGATTGAAATCATCTTCCGCCTGTGCGTACACCATTCCGAACACCGCATCGGCGTCGGTCTTCCCGTGCACGTGCGGAATGCCCCAGTCGTCACGAACGATCGTGATCGCCGACGCTTGCTTCTCCCAACGGTCGGCGTCGGCATTCGACGAGGATGCGTGCGCGCACGAGAGCGTGGCGGTAGCGAACAGGAGGACGAGCTTCTTCATCGCGGAGGGACTCGGGGGAGGGTGCCGGGCGGGGCGCGGCGAAGCGCCCGCGTGACGAGCGGACAGCTACAATAAAGTGCGAGGGCACGGGCGATCACAAGCGCGCTCTCGTCGCGCGTGCCGGCGAGTGGTCAGCGGGCGACCGCGGCGGCCAGCGCAGCAACGGCGGCGAGCCGCCGCGGGCGGTACACCGTGACGGCCGACCCTTCCGCAATGAACGCCAATGCGGGCGTCGCGGCGAGTGGGCGTGCGAACGAGGATCCATATAGACGCGGCACGTCGGCATCCAGAGACGGATCCACGGCCGCCCACACGCGCCAGCGCGGATGCGACACCTCGTACTCCACCGTCGAGCCGTCGCGCTGGCGTGTGTAGCCCCAGAAGTGCTCGGCAATGAACGCCTCCTCGGATGTCCCGCCCGGAAGCACCGCGGGGCCGCGCGCCGTC
Source organism: uncultured Gemmatimonadaceae bacterium (assembly GCA_963792685.1). Lineage (GTDB taxonomy): Bacteria > Gemmatimonadota > Gemmatimonadetes > Gemmatimonadales > Gemmatimonadaceae > FEN-1250. The sequence goes on from CAWBWW010000001.1 coordinate 2,408,770, forward strand.
GCCGCGACGTGCTGCCAGCGCGATCCCGTGCGCCATTCATACGACACCCGGCCGGGATCTTCATCGAGCGCGCGCGGAACGCTGCTCCGCATCGGCACGGCCCAGTACGGTTCATTGTACGCGAGTCGCGCAACTCGCGCGATCGCCGCGCGCGGCACGAGCTCGCGCACGAACACCACGCCGCGCCGCACGTCACCGCTTTGCGCGGTGTGCCGAACGTAGAAGCGCAGATTCACCTCCTCGAAGCTCCAATGGAGGGGAATGGGGACGCCGAGCAGTCGCGTGCGCAGGAAGCGAAAGCCAACGACGCTCGCGATCGCGCGACCATTCCACAGGTCGAGTACCGTGCCTCGCGGAACCAGCGCGTGCAGCACGGCTGGATCGACTTCGTAATTGAGCATCACCAGGTAGCGCCACTCTGCCGTGAGGAAGGAGCGGCGCTGGCGATCGGTCATTCGCTACTTCGCCGGAGGCCAGGCGCCGAGCGCCTGTCGCACGAATACGAGCTGTCCGGTGTGATAGGAGAGATGATCCTGCGCGAGCAGCAGCTCCCGCAGATACGTCTGCCCATCGCCATGCGGGATCGTCGCGAACAGGTCGATGGCGGAATTCATCGCAAGCGCCCGGAGCGCGTCGCGATCACGGTGAATGGCGGCGACGCTCTTCTTCCAGGCGCTCGCGTCGGGCGGAGCGGCGGACCTGGGCCAGTAGTCGTCGGGCCACTGCTTCTCCTCGTACTTGGGATTCACGCTGAAGTCGAGGATATCGTGCTGCGTGATGCGAATGTGCTCGAGCAGCTCCCACGGGGAGTGCGGCACCCCTGCTGCACGTTTCCCCTGAAGCGCGGGGTCGAGATCCGCAATCGCCGCATCGAGCGTGGCGTGCGCGTCGCCGAAGTCGATGAAGCGGGAGAGCTGATCGCGCAGCGGACTCGTATCCGTCATGCGTACGACTCGAGAAAGCCGCACCCGCTGCAGCGATAGGTGACGATCGGGCGCGAATCCTCTGCGCGCCACTTCACGCCGCCCACGAAGCGGCGCCGCACGGGCACACCGGCGGTCCAATTGCTCTGCAGCACCTGGCCGTATGCCACGTCCGCGATGAAGCCACGTTCCATCGCGTGGCTGCACTTCGGACAAATGGGATCGCGCCCGTCACTCATCGCAAGGCTCGACATGGCTTGGCGGAACGAAGATCGCCGCTGGCGTTCCGTCCTCCTCGAGCAGATCGAGCAGGTCAGTCTTCTGTCCGAGCTTGTCCTCGGACGGCTCTGCTCTATAGCACTTTCCCTCTTCTGCGCGCTGCATGTCGTGCTCGGACAATCCGGGGCGCATGCGGTACGAGCGAGTCGCCATCGTCGTCTCCTGTGCTTCGGCCGTGTGCAGATAATATCGCTGCACCGGCGCGGAACGCGCTACGCGTCCCGGAGCGCCACGAGCGGACCCACGCGCGCCGCTCGACGCGCGGGCACGTATCCAGCCAGGGCCGCGCTCGCGCCGAGCACGATCAACGCCACCACGATCGACGGCCAGTCGAGCAGCCCGATCTCGTAGAGCTGGTGCTTCACGAGCTGCATTGCGCCGAGCGCTGCCGGCATCCCGACCATCACTCCGCCGGCGACGAGGAGCATCGCCTCGCCGAGCACGAGGCGCAGCACGCTTCCGGGTTCCGCTCCGAGCGCCATGCGAAGGCCGAACTCGCTCGTGCGGCGCGTGGTGGCATACGTCATCACGCCGTAGAGCCCCAGCGCTGCCAGCACGAGCGCGAGGATGCCGAACACGGTCACGACACGAGCGACGAGCTTGTCCTGCGCGATCGACTCGGCGATGAGCTCCGTGAGCGACTCTGCGCTCAAAGAGAGCGACGGATCGACGGTGGCGAGGGAGCGGCGGAGCGTCTCGCCCAGTTTCGCCGGATTGCCGCTCGTACGTGCCTCCAGTGTGAACTTCCCGGGCACTGCCGGGATCTGAAAGCTCGACACGTAAACTCGTCGCGACGGCTCCGCACGCAGATCCTGCTCCTCGATGTCGGCGACGACCCCGACGATCTCGTACGTGAGACTGTCCGACGAGAGATGCGAGCCGATCGGACTTCCGTGGGGAAAGAAAAAGCGTGCGGCTGTCTGATTGAGAACGGCTACTCTCGGCCCGGTCTCGTTGTCGCGCGCCTCGAAGTCGCGTCCCTCGAGCACGTGCGCACCGAGCGCGTGAAAGTAGCCGGGCCCCACATCGTCGTACACGATCGAGCTGTCCTGATCGGACTGCGCCGTAAATCCCTCCACGCGTATCGTCGTCGCCGACTCCGTGCCAGAGAAGATGCCGTTCTCGGACAGCGTGGCCGCTACGACGCCGGGCGTCTCGCTTGCACGCGCGAGCAGCGTACGCATGAGCTCCAGGCGGCGCGCGTCCTTGTAGCCGGCGCGCTCCGCATCCACTGTGACGAGGAGCAGCTGGTCGCGCGCGACTCCAATGTCGGTCGATTGCAGTCGCTGCATGCTGCGCACGAGCATGCCGGTGCCAACGAGCAGCAGCACCGAGAGCGCAACCTGGGCGACGACCAACGCCTTGCCTAACCCGAAGCGCCCGGTGCCACGCTCCGCGTTCGAGACACCGCGTCCTTGCGCGCGCAGCGCCGTCGCGAGCTCCACGCGGGTGCCCCGGAGCGCCGGAATGAGGCCGAAGAGCACAGCAGTCGCCAGCGCGAGTGCCGCAGTGAACGCCAGCACACGCGCGTCGAGCTTCGTGTCCACGTTTGCGCCGCCGGTAAGCGCGAGCAGCGCGGAGCTTCCCCACACGGCGAGCAGCACGCCGCAGGCACCGCCTACGATCGCCAGCATCACGCTCTCGGTGAGGAGCTGCTGGATGAGTCGCGCACGGTTTGCGCCGAGCGCCATCCGCACGCTCATCTCTCGGCCCCGCGCAGCAGCGCGCGCGAGCATCAGATTGGCGAGATTCGCACAGACTATGAGAAGCACGACGCCCACCGCCGCCATGAGGATGAGCAGCGGCGTTGCAAGCACATGGCGATAATACGAGAAGCCGCGCGCGCCGGACGCCACCTCGAGCGGTTTCTCGTGGATGTTCTTCTCGACCGCGGCCCGCTCATCCGGTTTCGCGTTCTCGACGAGCGTTCTGTTCTCGATGGCAGTCAGCTCACTCCGGGCCTGCTCGAGCGTAGCCCCGGGTGCGAGCCGCCCCATCATGAGGATCCAGCTGATGCCGCGCTCGGTGAGGGCGGGCGAGTTGGGCATGAGCGCGGGCTGCTCGACGATCGGGATCCACAGGTCTGTGCGCTGCCCGATGATGTCTCCCGGGAACGATTTGGCGGCGACGCCCACGATCGTGAGCGGAACGCCATTGATCGTCACACTGTGGCCGATGGCCGAGCGAGCGCCCGCGAAGCGCGTGATCCAGTAGGCGTAGCTGATGACAACGACGGGCGCGCTGGAGGGGGCGCCATCATCGTCAGGGGAGAAGGTGCGGCCGAGCGCTGCGGGTACCTGCAGCAACGAGAAGTAGTTCGCCGATACGTATCGTCCACGTGGATGCTCGGGCTCCCGCTGCCCCGAATCCAGGAGCGCGTCGAGACGATTCGTGCGCCCCGACGCGTACACGCCGGAGAGGAGCTTCGTCTGCGCGCGCACGGCCTCGTAGAGGGGGTACGACGCGATGTCGTTGCGAGGCGTCCCTTCGGACAGCCCGCCAACGCGGGCCGGATTCCCGATCGTCACGAGCTGCTCGGGACGAGGCACCGGGAGTGTGCGCAGGACGAGCGCATCGATGAGCGTGAACGTCGAGGTGTTCGCGCCAATGCCGAGTGCGAGCGTGAGCAGGACGATGGAGGTGAAGCCCACGTTCTGTCGCATCGTCCGCAAGGCGTATGCGACATCCTGCCGCAGGCTGCTCAGATAATTCGTGCGGCGCATGGTGCGCTCCCGTTGATGATCGATGTCGAGGCAGCTGTCGCGAACGGTCCGGAGATCGCCGAACTGGTCGAGCGCCTTTGCACGAGCGACGTCGGGCGCGAGGCCCGCGGCGACGAGCTTCTGCGTGCGCATCGCGATGTGAAAGTCGAGCTCCTGGTCGACGTCGCGCTCGATATGTCTCGCGCCCACGCCGATGCGGAAGACACGCGTCCACCCGCGGTCGCTCATGCGGTGCGTGGAGCGGTGCTGGCGTGCAGCGCGCGCGAGGCGGCCTCCACGAACTGCTGCCACGCGGAGAGCCCGCTGCGCAGCTGCGCGCGGCCGCTGGAGGTCAGCTTGTAGAACTTCGCGTGCCGATTGTTTTCGGAGAGGCCCCATTCGGCCTCGATCCATCCCTGCGCCTCGAGGCGGTGCAGGGCGGGGTAGAGCGTTCCCTCGCCAACGAGAAGCGCGTCCCCGGTTGCCAGCTGGATCCAGTCGACCACGCCGTAGCCGTGCCGCGGTCCCCAGGTGAGTGCCTTGAGGATGAGCAGGTCCAGCGTGCCGCGCATGAGTCCAACATCGATGTCCGCCATCGTCTCCGCCGGTGCAGTGATGGGAAGGAGCATACCGTCCTTCCCATCGCCACACAAGGGGAGAGCCGTTCAGCCCCGGTTTCGCGCCGGGGCGGCGTGCTCTACCAGATCTTCACTCGCTCATCCGGCGGCAGGTACATCTTGTCGCCGGGCTGCACGTTGAACGTCTTCTCGAACGCATCGTTGTTGACGAGCGGCACCATCGCGCGATAATCGCCGGGGGAGTGCGGATCGGTGAGCAGCCGCTGACGCAGCGCATCGTCGCTGGATCTTTCCGCGCCAGATCTGCGCGAAGCCAATGAAGAAGCGCTGATCGCCGGTCAGTCCATCGATCACCGGCGCCTCTTTCCCGTGGAGCGAGATCCTGTAGGCGCGGTACGCCTGCGCCAGCCCGCTCAGGTCTCCGATGTTCTCGCCCATCGTGAGCTTGCCGTTGATGTGCAGACTCGTCGATCGGCACGATGGCGTCGTACTGCGCGCCGAGCTTCGTGGTGCGCGACTCGTACGCCTTGGCGTCGGCGGCCGTCCACCAGTCGCGCAGGTTCCCCTCGCCATCCGACTTGCGTCCCTGATCATCGAAGCCGTGGCCGATCTCGTGGCCGATCACCGCTCCGATCGCGCCGTAGTTCACAGCGTCGTCCGCGTTCACGTTGAAGAACGGCGGCTGCAGGATGCCGGCGGGGAAGGTGATGTCGTTGGCCGACGGATTGTACTGCGCGTTCACGGTCGGCGCCGTCATCCCCCAGCGTCCCTTGTCCACGGGCTTGCCGAGGCGCGTCGCCATGTCCTCGTACTCGAACTCGTTCGCGCGTACTTCGTTGCCGAAGAGATCATCGCGCTTGACCGTAAGGGCGGAGTAATCGCGCGGCTTGTCAGGCGCGCCGATCTTCACCTTGAAGTGCGCGAGCTTCTCCTTCGCCTGCGCCTTCGTCTCGGGGCTCATCCACGTGAGGCTGTCGATTCCCACGTCGTACGCATTGATGATGTTCTTCACCAGCGCATCCATTCGCGCCTTCGCCTCGGGCTTGAAGTATTTGGCGATGTACAGTGTGCCGGCGGCCTCGCCCAGGTCCGAGTCGGTGAGATCGACCGCGCGCTTCCACCGCACCGCGAGCTCCTGCTGCCCATTGAGCGTCTTGCCGCGAAACGCGAACCGTGCCTGCACGAACGCCGCGGGCAGCACGTCGGCGTAGTGGTCGAGGAAGTGGAAGGTGAGATACTCGCGCCACGTCGATGCCGGCGTCTTGGCGATGATCGCATCCATCGCTTTCACGTAGTCCGGCTGGCGCACCACGACATCCGCCGCCTTTGAAAGACCGGCGCCGGAGAGATAGCTCTTCCAGTTGTAGGACGGCGTCATCGTTGCGAGATCCGCGACGGTCATCCGGTTGTACGTTGCGTTGCGGTCGCGATTGCGAGCGCGCTCCCATTGCGGCGTCGCGATCTCCGTCTCCAGCGCGAGGATGCGATTCGCCGCGCCCTCGGGGTCGGGCTGCTTCGCAAGCGTGAAGAGCTGCGTGATGTACGTGACGTACGCCGCGCGCACGGACGACATTTTCGCGTCCTGCTTGAGGTAGTAGTCGCGGTCGGGGAGCCCGAGCCCTGCCTGCGAGACCTGCAGAATGTTGTCGTTCGAGTGCTTCGGGTCCGCACCGACGAAGACGCCCAACGGGCCATTCACACCGATTCGTGCGAAGTGCGCGAATGCGGCCGGAAGATCGGGCGTGTTCTTGAGCGCGGCGATGCTCTTCATCTCCGATTGGAGCGGCGCGGTACCGAGCTGCTCGACGCGAGCGCTGTCCATGTAGCTCGCGTACATGTCGCCAACCTTGCGGTCGGGACTTCCCGATTTCGCACTCGACTTGCTCGCGTCCTCGAACAGTTGGTGCTCGGCGTTGCGGCTGTTCTCGCGCAGCTCCTGGAACGCACCCCACCCGGATGCATCGGGCGGGATCTCGGCCTTCTTGAGCCAGCCACCGTTCACGTACCGGTAGAAGTCGTCCTGTGGGCGAACGGAGTGATCGAAATTTGTGGTGTCGATGCCGCTGCTGAGCTGCTGCGCGTGGGCCGCAATGGAGATCGAGCTTAGCAGCGCGGAATGCGGCAAGGGTAGAAACGAGCGGACGAAGTCAATGAATCACGGCGACCTTTGATGAACGGGAATGGAAATGTGCGGTGCGAGCGGGCCGGACCAGGGCCCACACAAAGTATTACGAAACGGACCGCCGCTTCGCTGAAGTACATACACGAAAAGGGGCCGGAGGCATCCATGCGGACGCCATCCGGCCTGTCACCCTGCCTCGTGCGATCGAGAACTGCTGCAGGTGAATCCCGGCGAGGTGCGACGTGCCCCTCGCCGCAGATTGCCTACGACGTGAGTCCAACCTCGCGTGCTGCATCCTTCGCGGTCGAGCCTGCCTGATCCATCACCCGCTCGGCGACCTGCTCTACCTTGTCCCGTGTTTCCGTCGCAACGTCCCGCACCTTGTCGACAAGGTGGTCGCGCGTTTCACCCACGAGCTCGGCTTCCTTCTCCGTCGCCGGAATCGCGAGACCGGCCGCCAGACCAAGCGCGAGCGCGGCGGCGCCGATCACGAGCGGATTGTCCTGGAACGCGCCCTGGAGGCGACGTCCCTGGACGCGCGTCTGATCCGCCACGCGACCTGCCATGTCCTGCGCGCGATCTTCGAGGTCGCCCACGGTGCGCTGCGTGCGATCCGCGAGCTCCGACGTCTTGTCCTTCACGGAGCCCATCATATCGCTGGCCTTCGAGCGGACGCGATCCAGCGCTCCGGACTCGTCCTGATCATCGAAGCCGTCGTACACGTCGCTCTGCTGATTCTCGTAGAGCGAGCTATATCCGCGGCCCTGCCGGTTGCCGTATGAGGGTCCGTTGCTCCACTGATCCTGACCGCCGGACTGCATTCGCGAGCTCTGCGCGCGATTCTTGGTCGTTGCATTGACGATCATCCACCCAATGCCCAGCCCTGCGATCACGAAAGGCACCGGATTCTCCCGGATCGTCTCCATGATCGTGCGCTGCGCATCAGAAAGCATCTCGCCCGTCTGTTGGGCCATGTTTTCCACCTTGCCGATTGTGGCGTCGCGAATGTCGCTCTTCAGCTCTTCCTTGAGCCGCGTCGGATTGAAGCGCTCGCCGATCTCCTCGACGGTGTCGCCGAGCCGCTCCTGTGTGATGCGGATGTCGGCCGCGATGATTTCGGTCTCGTCCTCGCCGCCGTTCCCGATCGAGCCGCCGTAATCCCGGTCGTTTCCCGACTCCATCCTGTCAAAGCTTCCGGTCATTGCTCCTCCTCTCCTCGGATTCCACGGTGTCGCGGCCGCGAACGGATGCTGCTCCGTTCGCGGTCACAGTATGAGTCAAGCTCGACCCGGTCGATCGGTGCTCGTGTCGATTGGCGCGGACTGACGCTCGTTGCCCGCAGAGGTCCACTCGCGTCCCGGAGCGGGCGTCACGTCGCGGTCGCCCGGATTCTGCCACGAGCCGCCATCGCCCTGACTGCCCTGCATCGAGTCGCGCTGCTGCGAATAGCCCTGCTGCGAATAGCCCTGCTGCCCGTAGCTCTGCTGCCCATAGCCCTGCTGCTGATTGCCCTGCTGCGCGTTCGCATCGAAGCCCTGACGCATGCGCATGTCACCACCCTGCTGGCCCCGCTGCGAGCTCTTGAGAAAACGCGCGCCGAGAAAGCCGAGAGCGACCGCGCCGCCGATGAACAGCACCGGCTCACGCCGCGCGAAGTCCTCGACACGATTCGCGACATCGTTCAGCGAGGCGTTCTCGAGATAGCGCGAGATCTCCTCGATCTTGTTCGCCGCCTGATCGGCGTAATTGCCAATGGCATTCTGCTGCTGATCGCGCAGCTGCTGACTCGACGAGTGAAGCGACTGCGCGACGCTGCCGAGCGTTTGCGTTGCGCGCTGCTTGCCGTCGGAGAAGCGCGACTCGACCTGTTGGCCCGCCGACTGGCGCGCCTGACTCGCCAGCTGCTGAATTTTTTCCTTCGCGGCGTCGACCATGTTGCCCTGTCCCTGTGCCTGGCCGTCGGGTCTGGACCCGCCCTGTGCCGCGCCCGCGTCGCTACCGGCGCCCTGGTCGCTTCCCATCGGGCTGGATTCCTGTCTGATCATCGCTCCTCCTGAATCGGTCGTGGTCCGGTGAGGCAGAAGAGCCTCATCACGAAGTGATCTCCTGCTTGACCTGCTGCGCTTCCTGCTTGGCCCACGTTGCCGTGTCCTTCAGCGTGTCCGTGGTGTGCTTGACCGACTGACCGCGACGCTTGATGTCCGCCGTCGCGCTCTTCACGAGCCCCATGCCGATGGCGAAGAAGAGCACACCGACGATGAGTGCCGAGAGCCAGTACTTCCCGTTGAGCAGATCGCCAAGTCCGGCAATGAGAAACGCGGTGAGTGCCAGGGCGCCGGCAAATGCGAGTCCCGCAGCGGTGCCGACCTTCGCACCGTCGCGCGCGAGCGTCGATCCGGTTTGCCGCGCTTCGGCTTTCACCAGCGCGATTTCCTTCGTCACCAACGCGCTGGTCTCGGTGGTGAGATCGCGAAAGAGCTCGCCGAGGGATTTCTCGCGGACGGGGGTCTCGCGCATGGTGCCGTCGCGCGAATCCGTCGTGTCTCTCATCGGCATGTCGGCCGCGCGTTGCACCTGCAGTTCACCTTGGCGGCCGTTCGGTTGAAACTCGGGTTGCTGGCGTGCCATGATGTTTGAGCCTCCTGCGCTGAACTCAGCTCCTCGCTTCGTCGCGCCGCTTTGTCGGGTCGGCGACTCCGCTCCGGCGATGATGCCGTACGCGGTCTTGCTTCGTCGCGACAGTTGTCTCTGGTAGCCGATGGGGGAGGGCATTAGTCATGCCTTCGATGGCGCGCGGTGTGAGATCGCGATTTTGCATTGAAGATGATTCTCATACGCGCGGCCGAGCCCGGTATGCGGCTCGCTAGCGCAGAGGATTACTGCTCGAGACGCGCGAGCTTCCGGTGCGCCGCAATGTTGATGGCACGCGCGCGCAGATAGTCGTCGAGCTCTCCTTTCCAGACGTGGTTCTCGCCAGGCTCCGCGCCCCGCACGTCGGCGAGCGTGATCTCGAAGGACTCACCGGTAGGCCGGTGCGTGACGCGGACAATGCCTTCCTCGGGATCGCCGAGGTCCCAGTCTTCGGGATGCTCTTCGCTTTCAGTAGCCACGCAACTCCCTCCCGCAATCATTGCGACACAGCGCGCGCGCCTGCGTTCGTCACGGCGATACGCATACCGTGACCATTGCACGTAGCGTGCGACACACCGCGAGAGCCGCTACAAGAGCTACCGCCCGCGCACAATGGGGCGTATCGTCAACGCGACGCGCAACGCCGGAGCTCGATCATGCAGACATGGTGGCCGAAGTACCTGAAGGCGCTGATCATTGTGCTTATGATTGGCGGTCTCTGGCTGGAAGGCCTCGCCATGGCGCACGGACACGAGGCGGCGGTCGGATCGACGATTCACTGGTTCTCGGCTGCCCTCGGACTTGTGACACTGGTCGCCACGATACGGGCGCTGACGACGTCGACGCCGCGGCTCCTGCGCGCAGCGGCGTTCTTCTGTGTCGCTCTGTCGTCGGCAGTGACGTTCTACACCACCGCGCACGAGCACACGCAGTCGACGATCGGGTGGGTGAGTACCATGGCCATTCTTGCGAGCCTCTATTTCATCCGTCTGGATCGCAAGGCGAACGAGCCCGCACGGTAGTCGCCTGCGTACACTGATGAGTGGAACGCCGGGCCGGTATCGCTCTTCTCGTGAGGCAAGCACCGAGAAGCTGGCGGATGGCGGGGCGGAAAGAGGCATCGCTCGTCGGCGCACTCACGGCGGAGCCATTTGCGCTGCATCTTCTCCGCCATGAACGCACTCCAGTCGCGCCTCGCCCCTGCACTCGCCGGACGATACACCATTGCGCGCGAGCTCGGCGAAGGCGGCATGGCGATCGTGTTCCTCGCGCAGGATCTCCGTCACGATCGGCAGGTCGCGCTGAAGGTGCTGCGCCCCGAGGTCTCGGCCGAAATCGGAGCGGAGCGCTTTCTCCTCGAGATCAAGCTGGCGGCGGGGCTCACGCATCCGCACATCCTTCCCGTGTTCGATTCGGGGAGTGCCGACGGCATGCTCTTCTATGTGATGCCGAGCATGGAGGGACGTTCGTTGCGCGAGCGGCTGGACCGCGAACGCCAGCTCTCGCTGTCCGACGCGTTGCGCATCACGCGTGAAGTGGCGTCGGCACTCGACTACGCGCACCGGCACAACGTCGTGCATCGCGACATCAAGCCCGAGAACATTCTGCTCCACGAAGGCGCGGCAATGGTGGCGGACTTCGGCATTGGCAAGGTGCTCTCCGCGAGCGGCCGGTCACTCACGCAAACAGGGCTGGCGATCGGCACTCCCGCGTACATGAGTCCGGAGCAATCCGCCGGTGAGCTCACGACGGACGGGCGGAGCGATCTGTACTCGCTTGGCTGCGTGCTGTACGAGAATGCTCACCGGAGAGACGCCGTTCACTGGCGTGTCCGCGCAGGCGATCATCGCCAAGCGGTTCGTGTCTCCAATTCCGAAAGTGCGCACGACTCGCAATGTGCCGGAAGCGGTCGATTCCGCAGTCACGCGCGCGCTCGCGCGAACACCGGTCGACCGCTATCCCACTGCCGCGGATTTCGCGGAAGCACTGCGGACCATCGGCACTCAAACGACGACGCAGCGCGCGGTGAGCGATCCGTCCCGCGGATCGACGAAGGCGATCGCCGTGCTGCCGTTCAAGAACATGAGTGCAGACCCCGAGAACGAGTATTTCTCCGACGGCATGACCGAGGAGATCATCAACGCGCTCGGCAAGCTGCAGGGAATGCACGTCGCCTCGCGCACGAGCTCCTTCGCGTTCAAGGGGAAGGACGTCAATGTGCGCGAGATCGGAGAGAAGCTCGGCGTCACCACGGTGCTCGAGGGCAGCGTGCGCAAGGTGGGGAATCGCATCCGACTCACGGCGCAGCTGATCAATGTGGAGAGCGGCTACCATTTGTGGAACGAGACGTACGATCGGCAGCTCGAAGATGTATTCGCGGTGCAGGACGAGATCTCGCGCGCGATTGTCGAAGCGTTGGCGCTGCGCCTGGGTGGCGGCGAGCAGGGGCAGGTGGTTGCGCCGACGAAGAACCTCGAAGCGTACACGCTGTACCTAAAGGGACGGTTCTTTTTCGCCAAGCTTTCGGAGCCGGCGCTGCGCCGGTCGCTCGAGCTGTTCCAGCAGGCGCTCCTACACGATCCGGCACTCGCGCGCGCCTACGCAGGCATTGCGGACGCGTGGTGCAATCTCGCCGACGACTGGGTCGCGCCGGACGACGCATATCCGCGTGCGAAAGGCGCGTCGGAGCGCGCGCTGCAGCGAGAGCCGGAGCTGGCTGAGGCGATGACGTCGCTCGGCAAGGTGCTCGGCTGGCACGAGTGGAAATTCGCCGAGGCAGAGGTGCAGCTCGGACGCGCCGTGGCGCTGGCGCCGAACTATGCGGAAGCGCACTACGTGCACGGCACGATGCTCCCATGCGTGGGTCGGCTTCGCGATGCGATCGACACGATGCATCAGGCGCTCACACTGGATCCGCTCTCGGTCCATTACAGCGAGTGGCTCGCGCGCTTTCTGCTGTACGATGGACAGCTCGACGCCGCGATCACGCAGTGCGAGCACACGATGGACATGGATGAGATCTGTCATCGTGCGCAGCACTATCTGGCGTCGGCGCATCTCGCGAAGGGGAATGCGGAACTGGCACTCACCTGGTATCGCCGCGCGCAGTCAATGGAGCGCGCGCCGCGCGCGTGGGATGCGCTCATCGTGCGCGCGCTGGCCGCGATGGGGCAGCGCGACGAGGCGGATGCGATCATGTCGCGCCTCGAGGTGGAGTCACAACGTCAGTATCTGCGCAGTGAGATCCTGGCGATGGGCTATGCGGCCGTGGGCGATCTGGACAAGGCATTCGGGTCGCTGGAGCGCGCGTATCAAGCGCGTTCCGCGGGGCTCATGTATCTGAAGCTCGATCCGGGCTACGATCCGCTGCGCGGGGATGCGCGTTATGCGGATCTCGTGAAGCGTGTGGGATTAGTGTAGAAGCTGCTCATGGCGTCTGCGGCTGCAGGAGCGCGGTGAGGGAGACGGGGAGCACGTTGCCGCACGGTCCGGTTTGCGTGACGCGCACGTTTGCGCGGCTCCATGTGAAGTAGCCCGGCTTTTCGATCGTGACCGTGAAGGTGCCGAGTCGATCGCCGCCCTCGAATGTGAGTGAGTCGCGTTGAATGAGGGTGTCGACCACACTGTTGCCGACGATGGTACCCAGCGCGTTCGTCGCTGCCCCGGTGCCTGAGATGGAATCGCGAACGGTGACGATCACCGCAAGCGGGGCGGGGGCTGCGCAGAAGCCGATTTGTTCCGCATTGCTGCAGCCGGAAAGCGCCACCGCGAGCGCGGCGACGCACGTGAGTGCGATCAAGCGTGTAGATCCTACGTTCGACGAAGAACCTTCCATGAGCACTCTCCTCTGAGTGGAGCCCGATCGCGCCTGCACACGCGATGCGCGCAATGTTATCCACCCACGCTAGCCGTTCCGCGTCACATTGGCGATGCGCTCGCTACGCGGAGCTCACCTGAAACGCCCGCGTCCTCACGCTCGTACAGGTCGGTAACACTCGCCTGGAGGCACTCGTGAGCCTTCGCAGCCGCATGCCACGGTCACCGTGAGCTCCGCCCTCGTGAGTGCGGTGCAGACCGTCGTGACCGTGTCCGCCTGTGCAGCATTGCTGTACCAATTCCGAAAGCCCTCGTGGCTGCCGGGACGCGCGGTCGCGACGCTGATGAACTCCTCGCATCGGAGCCTCACGGAATGGGGGCTGACGCATGTCCCCATTGCGCAGCACAGCGCGATCCTCGATGTCGGATGCGGAGGCGGGGGGACCATCGCTCGGCTGGACCAGCGCGCGCAGGATCTTCGGGTCACTGGTGTGGACTATTCCGCCGCGAGCGTCGCGGTCGCGCGCCGCACCAACGCGGCCGGGATCGATGCGGGGCGCGTGGTCATCAGGCAGGCATCAGTCTCAATGCTGCCGTTCGACGCGGAGTCTTTCGACGCAGCGATCGCCGTCGAGACGCACTACTACTGGCCGGACTTCCTCGCGGGCCTGCGCGAGATGCATCGCGTGCTTCGTCCCGCGGGACGTGTCGCGATCATTGCGGAGGCCTATCGCGGCAAGCGCAATGGTGCGATGGACGAGCTGTTCATGCGCGCCGTTCGCGCGCGGCTGCTCTCGCTGGACGAGCACCGAAAGGCGCTCATGGAAGCCGGATTCACTGACGTCGCGCTGTTCGAAGAACGGAAGAGCGGATGGATGTGCGTCGTGGGCGTGAAGGGTTCGCCGACTTAGGGTCCTACCGGTTGCAAACGAACGTCGAGTGCCGCGACCACGGGACTGCCACACGCGTCCGGACCTTTTGTAACGCGCACGTTCGAGGCGGTCCACGTTGCGTAGCCCGGGCGATCGATGGTCACGGTGAACACACCGGTATGCAACGCACCAACGAGATCCAGAGAATCCGCCGGGAATAGAGAGTCATTGACGCTGGCACCGGTCATTGCGCCGGCGGCGTGCGTGGCCGCCGCGGCGCCGGTGACCGAGTCTCGCACTGTTGCCACGAGCTGGAGTTTGATCAACCCCGTACAGACCCGGGAAGGCGAGGAGTCGCAGGCGCTCGCGAGCAACGCGGCGCCAAGAAGAGATGGGACAATGCGAGCTCGCACGCCGCACGATCGCAATTGTCTCCGCAGCATCGCATCCCCTCCGGATGACTTACTCGGCGCGAGCACCACAGCGCACAACCGGCGCCGATCCGCGAGAGACCCTCGCCACTGGGGAAGCGTCACCCAGCTGCCCGCACTGCACCTACACGTCGAGCCCGAAGAGCATTTCGAGTATCAGTGCATCGTGAATTGGAAATAGCCAAACGCGAATGGGAGCGGCAGGATTGCCGCGTCGGCCACGCGCACCAGCGCGGCGCCCCCGCCGCCCTGCTGAGCGAGGATCCACTTCCCGTCGGCGGACCAGCTCGGGGACGTCACATCGACAGTGGATGAGTTCCAGAGCGCGCGCGCACCAGTGCCGTCGCTGTTCGCAACCATGAGCGACGAACCGCTCAGGTAGGCGATATGGGCGCCATCTGGAGAGTACACGGGAAACGATCCCTGCAAGCCCAGGGCGTGCACGGTATTGGTGGCGACATCGATTGCCATGATGCCCTGCTGATCCACGTCGTACAGCACCGTCTTCCCATCCGGCGACGGTGCGGGATGTGTGAAGTCTTGCGAATCGGTGGGACTGAAGAGTTTGACGAGCCCGCTTCCATCGGCATTCATGCGCCAGATCGTCATAGCGCCGTTGCTGAGCTGGGGACCCGCGAAGTACAAGAGGCCGCTCGCGTCGGGTCGGGCCCAGGCGATGCCACCGAGCAGCGATCCCGGGGAAGGAACTATCCGTGTGCGGGTGCCGTCGAGCGCTACGGCGCTGAAGTTCACGGCGCCGTACGGATTGCCTTCGTAAATCGTGACCCGTCTGCCGTCAGGCGACCACTGCGGGAAGACCGAGTAATCGCTGACTGCGGTGAGCTCCCTTTGCCCTGAACCATCGAGGTTCATGACATATACGCCGTTATCCGGGCGAACGGCCACCAGCGATCCCGGGGGAACCACACCCGCCCGCGCGGTGTCGTGCGCTGTGCCCCACTGCACGTCGATCTCTGCCCGGCCTTCGCTGACTGCTGTGATGTGCCCAGCCGTCGTCACCGTCGCGCTGGAATTGAGCGACACGTATTGCACGGAATCTGATGGCAACGGGTTCCCGGCGCGGTCCATGACCTTGGCCCCAATGTCCCACGACTTTCCCCGCGTGACCAAGGTGTCGCTCACGTGAAGAGAGAATCGAGACGGCCGTCCGAGCGTCACGGTGTACCAGGCCGTATCGACCAATCCCAGCTCCGGGACCGTGATTGCGATGCCGGCCTTGCCTACAACGGTCCCGAGCTCGACGAGCACCGAGGCGCGACCGTGAGTGTCCGTGGAATCGCTGGTAAAGACCGAGAAGAACGCGGAGGTCAGTGGCGCCACCGCGATCGCAGTCGCGTACGGCATTGAGTCGTCCTGCAGCGCCGTGAATCGCACTACTGCGTCGCGCAACACCGTACCGCCCGGGTCGCGCACCTCGACGATGAGGGCCTGCGGGAGCGGGGCGCCAATGGTATCGGACGCGTCCGCACCGGCAATGATTCGAAGTCCGATTTTATGTATTGGTGCGGTGGAGTCGCTTCCGCAGCCGGCTAGCAACCCGGCCGCGATCGCCCCGCCCAGGAGGCTTCGCAAACAATTCGAGAACGGAATGATTTTTTGCCGCCAATGTCAGGCTCAGCGCTCCACTCGAGTGCATCGCAGCCGCCCACCATCGCGGGCCGCGCAAGCCTGACGCCTGTTAGCGGCGCAACATCATGGTCCGGCGACAGCGCTTAAGCAAGAGCTCGCTCGGTGGGTCAACCCCATTCTGTGATAGTTAGACGTTGAAGCGAAACAGCATCACGTCGCCATCCGCGACGACGTACTCCTTCCCCTCGCTGCGCACCACGCCCTTCTCCTTCCCGCCCTTCCAGCCGCCCGTCGACATGAACTCGTCGTAGCTCACCGTCTCCGCGCGAATGAAGCCGCGCTCGAAGTCCGTGTGGATCACGCCTGCCGCCTTGGGCGCGGTGTCGCCCGCGTGGATCGTCCACGCGCGCACTTCCTGCTCGCCCGCCGTGAAATACGTGCGCAGGCCGAGCAGCTCGTATCCCGCGCGAATCAGCCGGTCGAGGCCCGCGCTCTCGAGGCCGAGCGACTCGAGAAAATCGCCGCGCTCCTCACGCGGCAGCTCCGCGAGCTCCGCCTCGATCTTGGCGGAGAAGGGAACCACTTGCGCGCGCTCGCCGCTCTTCTTCACCGCCTCGCGCAGCGCCTTGAGCGGCGCGCCCTCTTCGCCCGTGAGCTCCGCATCGCTCACGTTCGCCGCGTAGAGCACGGGCTTCGCCGTAAGCAGCGACAGCGGCGCGAGCACTGCACGCTGCTCGTCGCTCGAACGTCGCCTCCCAGAGCCCGCGCCCTTCGCTCAGCGTCGCGTACGCCGCCTCGACTGCGGGCAGCTCGGCGAGCGCCTCCTTGTCGTGCGACTTCGCCGCGCGCCGCACCTTGTCGAGCCGTTTCTCCACCGTCGCGAGATCCGCGAGCGCGAGCTCGATCTCGATCACTTCGCGGTCGCGCACGGGATCGATCGCGCCCATCACGTGCAGCACGTCCGGATCCTCGAAGCAGCGCACGACGTGGATGATCGCGTCCGTCTCGCGGATGTTCGCGAGAAACTTGTTGCCGAGTCCTTCGCCGCTCGCCGCGCCCTTCACGAGCCCTGCGATGTCGACGAACTCCACGACCGCCGGCACGATGCGCTTCGGGTTCACCACGCTCGGCGAGCCCCGCGAGCCGAGCGTCCGGCACCTCGACGATCCCGACGTTCGGCTCCACGGTGCAGAACGGATAGTTCGCCGCCTCCGCCTGCGCGCTCGTGAGCGCGTTGAACAGCGTCGACTTTCCGACGTTCGGCAGACCTACGATTCCCAGCTTCAGCATGTATTTCCCGTTGTGCGCGTTCATGGCTCGGACGATGCCGTCGCGCAGCCAGAGCTCCGCGGCATCCGTGAACCTCGGCATCAGCGCGAGAATCTCCTCGCGCTCGCGTCTTTCCGAAGGGGCTCAGCACGTAGTCCGCGAGGTCGCCGATGCGTCGCTCCGGATCCACCGGCTGAATGCCGATGCGCATGCCGCGCATAGTCCTGATGCGCCGACGTGATGCTCGATGCTCTTGAGCCCATTGTGTCCGCCCGCGCTCCCCTGCGCGCGCAGCCGGTAGCGTCCCCACCGGAAGCGCGACATCATCGACGATCACGAGCAGATCCGTCTTCGGCGACCAGAACGGCGCTCTTCAAATAGGTCGCGAGCACGGCGCCGCTCAGATTCATGAACGTCTGCGGCTTGACGAGCCGCACCTTCACGGTGCCCACGAGCCCGCTCGCGACGAGCGCCTGTCCCTCGTCTTTCCAGCTCCCGAAATGCCAAACGTCGGCGAGGTGATCGAGAACCCACCAGCCGACGTTGTGCCGCGTGCGCTCGTACTGTTTGCCCGGATTGCCGAGCCCGAGAATGACCTTCATCGTGCGTGCTCGACGAGTCAGGTGCGTAGCGGCGCGTCGCAGCGTGCGCGACGCGCCGCACACCGCCGACTTACTTCTTCGGAGCCTCCGCGTCGTCCTCTTCCTTCTTCGCGCGGATCACTTCGGGCTCGGCCGCTCCCTCTTCCGTCTCGGCCACGGCGTCGCCTCGACCTCGGCGCGCGGCGGTGCGACGACGCAGATCGTCTCGTCCGCGTTCTCGAGCACTTCCACGCCGGCGGGCAGCGTCAGGTCGCGCACGTGGATCGACTGGTGCAGATCGAGCGCCGACACGTCGACGTCGATGTGGTTCGGGATGTTCCCCGGATCGACTTCGACGCTGATCGTGCGGAGCACCTGATCGAGCATGCCGCCCGAGAGGCGCACACCAACCGGCGTGCCGACGAGCACGAGCGGGATGTCGACGGTGACCAGCTCGCCGGCCACCAGCTCCTGGAAAGTCGATGTGCAGGATCTCGCGCTTGAACGGGTGACGCTGGATGTCGCGGATCAGCGTGCGCGACGTGCCGCCGTCGATGCTTGAGCTCGAACACGGTGTTGTCGGCGGCTCACGCGATCGAGCAGCTTCTGCAGATCGCGCGCATCGAGCGCCAGCGACTGCGGCTCGCGCTTGTGGCCGTACATGACGCCGGGAACCTGCTTCGCGGCGCGCAGCTTTCGCGCGGCGCCCTTGCCGGTGTCGCTACGCGGATGCGCGATCGAGGACTTCGGTTGCCATATCGATTCTCTCGGGAGCGTAATAGACAGTTGAACTAACAGAGTACTACACGAGCCGTGTTGCTCCTACGCTTGCTACTCGAACAGCGAGCTCACCGACTGGTCGCTGTGCGTATACCGAATCGCCTTCGCCAGCAGCTCGCCGACCGACAGGATCGTCAGCTGCGGAAAGCGGTGCTCCTCCGGGATCGCGACGGTATCGGTCACCGTCACTTCCTTGATCGGAGCGTTGCTCAGCCGCTCCGCCGCCGGACCCGAAAGCAGCGCGTGCGTCGCGCACACGTAGATGTCCTTCGCGCCCAGCCCCTTCAGCGCCCGAGCCGCTTCGGTCACCGTTCCCGCCGTGTCGATCATGTCGTCGGGAATGAGACAGTCGCGCCCTTCGACCTCACCAACGACGTTCAACACCTCCGCCACGTTCGCCTGCGGACGCCGCTTGTCGATGATCGCGAAGGTGCCGTTCAGCCGCTTCGCGAATCCTCGCGCCATCTTCGCCGATCCGACGTCCGGCGCGACGACGACGAGATCCTTCAGCTGCTTCTTGCGGTAGTGCGAAATGAACACCGGCGCCGCGTACAGGTGGTCCACCGGAATGTCGAAAAATCCCTGCAGCTGATGCTGGTGAAAATCGATCCCGAGCACCCGGTCCGCGCCGCGCCGTCACGATCATGTTCGCCATCAGCTTCGCGCCGATCGCCACACGCGGCTGGTCCTTTCGGTCCTGCCGCGAGTAGCCGTAGTACGGCATCACACACGTGGTACGCGCCGCCGACGCCCGACGCGCCGCGTCGATAATCAGCAGCAGCTCCATGATGTTCTCGGCCGGCGGGTTCGTGGGCTGCACGATGAACACATCGTTTCCGCGAATGTTCTCGTCGATCCGCACGAAGATCTCACCGTCCGCGAATCGCGACATGGTGACCTTGCCGAGCTCGACTCCCAAACACGCCGAAATCTCTTCCGCGAGCGCACGGATTGGCCGTGCCGGCGAGAAGCTTGAAGCCATGCCGCGGAACGCTCAGCTCATCCATTGCAGCCGTTAAACGTAAGAGATTGAGAAGGTTAGGTCAATGCGTCCGAAGGGGCGCGCGACCTCGCACGGCCGCACCGATCCATTGCCCCTGGTGGATTCGAACCACCATTCGCGGCTCCAAAGGCCGCTGTCCTGCCATTGGACGAAGGGGCAGCTGAGCACCCTAAGCTACCGGCAGAGGGTGCTCAATAGCCGAGGGGTGACTGCGAACTACGATCACGAAACGCGACGAATCGAACGTTCGGTCGGCCCAGTGAGAGTTGATCTAATCCCGCTTCGCTCCGACATCAAAGCCCTCGACCCGCCGCCCATACCAAACGTTCGTGACCTTTTTGTTCGTGGTAGCGTTCGCTCTACCCACCAACTCCACCCCGCCACCCTCGTCACGTCCCGTCGGCACGACGGTACCCGGGATCACGAGCGATGCCGTGTCCGCGAAGAGCGGAACGACGCCGAACAGCGTCGACCCGGAGCCGCTCATTCCGGCAATCGTGGCTCCCGCGGCGCGCAGCTGTGCGATGATCGTCGGTGACCTCGGGGAAGTGCTCGCACACCACCGCCTCGAAGTCGTTCACGACATGACGCCTCGAGCGTCTCCCAGGACGTGAGCTCCGGCACGGACACGAGTCGCGGTGAGGGCACATCCGCGGGCCGTGCCTTTGCGATCCAGCCGTACGCGTCGGCTGTGGACACCGCGAAGCCCGGCAGCACCAGCAATACCGTGCGCTCCGGCGAGCGCCGGCGAGCGACAGCATGCGCTCGCCGCGGCCCCACGCGAGCACGAACGGCTCCGTGCTCGTGAGGAACGGCACGTCGGCGCCGAGCGTGAAGGGCAATGCGCAGCAGCTCGGCGTCGCTCACGGCGCGCGGTGCGAGTGCGTTGAGCGCGCGGAGCACCGCGCCCGCATCCGCGCTTCCGCCACCAAGACCGCCGCCCACCGGGATGCGCTTGTCGATCTCGATCTCGAAGCCGCGCGGCCATCCCGTTGCATCGCCATACGCCACGGCCGCGCGATAGGCGAGATGTTCTCCAGTGGCGGCCCCGACTCGAGTCCGCGCACCACGATCGATCGCTCTTCATCGCGCGGGCGCACGGTCACCGTGTCGGCGAGCGCGAGTCGCGCGAAGAGTGTCTCGATCTCGTGGTAGCCGCCGCGCTCGCGGGCAAGGATGCGCAGCCCGAGGTTGAGCTTCGCCTGCGCCGCGACCCGCGCGACCTTCGCGCTCATCCCGCTTCCGCGGCGTGCTCTGCTGCTGCCTCGCTCCGGACGACGCGTTCATGTCGCTCAGCTTGAGGCCGAGCGTCACGAAGTAGTAGATGCCGATGATCGTGATCGGCAGGAAGGTGAGGATGTGGTAGCTGATCGCCCAGCTCGTCGCGAGCGTGCGATCGATTCCGTAGATCGCCGAGCCCGAGCTGCGCGAACTTCTCGAACACGCCAAAGAATCCGGGGAGCGCCGGCACCGCCACGCCAATCGCGATCAGCCCCTGCAGCATGAGCGCCGCGCTGTACGACACCTCGATGCCCAACGGCCTTGAAGCCGAGCCAGAAGGCGAGCGCGTTCATGAGCCACATCGCGATCGCCCACGCCATTGCCGACAGGAACTGCACCGGGATCGCGCAGCACCGCGAGGCCCGATGCGAAGGCGAGCAGCGTCGCGCCGCCCGCGCTCCTCGAATCGTGGCGCTGATCTTTCGCGCCATCCACTCCCACACGAGGATCGCGTGCTCCGTGAAGAACACGATCAGATAGAGCCCGAGGATGGCGACGAGCGCGAGCCCCGCGCCGCCGCCGATGATCTTCGCGATCGAGTAGCCGCCGAACGTCTCGCCTTTCGGCATGCGACGGATCGAGCGTGGCGAGCGCCATGAGCAGCAGCACGCACGTCGCGTCGAAGATCCGGTCGACGGCGAGCGATGCGAACGCCGCGGAGAAGGGCACGCGCTTCGTCTCGCGCGAGAGCGCGAATGCGCGCGCGAGCTCGCCTGCGCGCGCGGGGAGCACGTTGTTCCCCATCATCCCGATCGCGATCGCGCGCCACAGAATGCCGAGCGGCAGCTTCTCCGCGACCGGCGAGAGGATGATGCGCCATCGCGGCGCGCGGAGCGGAAAGATCAGCGTGCCGGCGACGCACGCGCCGAGCAGATACCACGGATTCGCGTGGCGGATGTGCAGCCACACTTCGCTCGAAGCTGATCCCGTGGAGCGCCCACGCGAGAAAGCCGACGCCGACGACAGCGCCAACGAGACTACGCCATTGCTTGCGCACGGTTAGTCGGCGATCGCGAGGTCGAGCAGGTCGAAGAGCTCTTCGATCATCTCACGCGGTGGAGCGCGCGCTCGGCGAGCATCTCGGCCTTGAGCTCGCGCGCGCGCTCGAGCGCGGCCTTGCCGCTGTAGAGCAGCGATCTCGATGGGCACGATGGTCTCGTCGGGAATGTCGACGGGGGTGCTGAGCGGCTTCGCCTCGAGCGCGCTGAATCCCGCGAGCCCGTCTGCAGATAGTCGTGCAGATCGCGGCCGGTGGGCGTGCGCGTGGCGGGTTGCCGCGGCGGCTCGGCCGGCGGTGCCGCCTGCTTAGCGGCGGCCGCAGGTGCGGGCGCTGCTGGCACCGCGGGCTGCGTGCGCGGAGTTTGCGCGCGAGTGACCGGAATCGCGGCGATCGGCGTGGGCGTGCGAAGGATCGCAGCGACATCCGCGTCGCCCAGGGGCGTGGGTGTGCGCACGCCTGGCTGCGGTGCGCGCGGCGCCGCGAGGCGCTCGAGTCCACGCGCGACCTCTTCGTGGCGCGTGGACGGATTCGCGAGCAACTCGGCCGCGCGATCGAGCGCCTCCATCTGCGCATCGTTCAACGTCGCGACGCGCACCGACCACTCTGCGGAGAAGCGCGCGACCTGCTTCTCGCCGAAGGAATTTGCCGCGCTGCCGAGCGCGCGAAGTGCGGAGCGCAGCTCGCGCTGATTGCGCTCCCGCTGCTCAGGCGCGCGATTCGCGCGTGCCTGCGCAACGACGCCGCGCAGGTGCTCGGCGAGGCTCACCACTTCGAGGCGGAAGCGCTCGGCCGCGGTGGTCGGCGGCTGCGGCGCGGTGGTGAGAATGTGCGGGCCTTCGTCATCGTGGAAGAGCTGCGCGATCGGCACGATGCGGTCGCCGCGCCCGGCTTCCGGCTCGACGGCAGCGAGTGCCGCCTTGAAGGACGCGAGCTCGGGGATGTCGTCCGATGCGCGGCCGCGCGACGCAATGTCGCGCGCAATCGACGGAGGATCGCGGCGGAGGCGGTGAGCAGCGTCTTCTGCTTCGTCGTCGGCACCTGCACGGCACTGAGCTCGAGCGTCTTGAGCGTGTTCTCGACGGCTTCGACGACTTCGCCGAGTGCGGGAATGTCCTTCAGCTCGGCGACGCCGCGAATCGCGCGCACGCGCTCGGCTGGATGCGCGCGAGCGGCTGTCGTCCTCCGGCGAGCTGACGAGATGATCGAGCGCGCGGGCGAGCTCGGCGGATTCGCCGGCGAGGAAGGTCATCGCGCCGCTGGGCTGGCTCTGCGATGGCGTGCCGAACGCGGTCACGGATGCGGGTGCGAGCTTATCCGAGCTCTTCGACGCGGGCGCGAACGCGTGCGCTCTCATCGGCGCCGGGGGTGCGGATCGGCGCGTACGAGGATGCGCAGATCGTCGATGGCAGAGACTGACGACGCCGTTCACCGCGGCGTCCCACTTGACTGCGCGATTGCGCAGCGCGCGCGCGAGACGCTCGAGCGCGCTCGCAAGCTCGGCGATCCCCATCTGCCGTGACATCGTCGCGCTGCCGCGCAGGTTGCGCGCGTAGCGGCCGAACGCACTCGCGTCCGGTCCGTCCTCGCCCGCGGAGGTCACGAGCGAGTCGAGCCGATCTATGTAGTCGGTCGCTTCGAGTACGAAAAAGTGCAGGAGCCCATCTGGCGACGTCATGTCTACTCCGCTCATGTGCGCACGGGCAAGCTAGGCCTTCTCGATCGGCTGGTCAACGCACGTCGCGGCGAGCGGCGACCATCGCGTCGCGCATCTCTGCGATCGACTGCGCCAGTCCGACGAAGATCGCGCGGCTGACGATCGAGTGTCCGATGTTGAGCTCCTCAATGGCGGCGATCGCCGCGACTGGGCCGACGTTGCGAACGGTGAGTCCATGCCCGGCGTGCACTGCGAGCCCGAGCGAGCGACCGAGCTCCGATGCCGTGACGAGCGCGCGAAGCGATGCGTGCATTGGACGGATCGTGCGCATACGTGCCCGTGTGCAGCTCGATCGCATCGGCACCGAGGTCGCGCGAGCGCTGAACCGCCCCCGCGTCGGGATCGATGAATAGACTGGTACGGACCCCTGCGCGTTTCAATCCGCGCGAGCCCTTCGCGCAGCCTCGCGGGGTCTCGCGAGACATCGAGCCCGCCTTCGGTGGTCACTTCTTCGCGCCGCTCGGGTACGAATGTGATCTGGTACGGCGTCAGGCGCTCGGCGATCGAGAGCATCTCGTCCGTCAAGCGCCATCTCGAGATTGAACACCGTGCGAACCGACTTTGCGAGCGCGATGATGTCGTCGTCCTGCATGTGACGGCGGTCCTCGCGCAGATGCGCGGTGATCCCCTCGGCGCCCGCGTCTTCACAGAGCGCGGCGGCGGCAACGGGATCCGGCTCGTCGGTGCGCCGCGCCTGGCGCAGCGTGGCGACATGGTCGACGTTTATGTAGAGGCGCTGGTGAGTTGCTGGCATGTCTACGCGTAGTTAGGTTCGCCCACGACGACAGCGGAGATTGCGGTGAGTCGCTTAAAGGATGATCATGATGACGGCTGGCGTGTCGATCGCCATGGCCGCGTGCGGAAGCAGCGGAGGCGGTGGAGCGGTTGGCCCACGCGGGCAGATGACTGGTGCCGCGTCGCCGCATTTGGCCGTCGAGCAGTTCATGGCGGCGGCGCGCGCGCAGGATCTGCAGGCCTTCTCCGCGGTGTGGGGAAGCGAGCGCGGAGCCGCGCGCGACGTCGTCGATCGCTCGCAGCTCGAGAAGCGCGAGCTCACGATGATGTGCTATCTCGTCGCACGACCGGTACGAGATCAGCGCCGACGTGACGCCAAAGCCCGGTGAGCACGATTATACGGTCGAGATCACGCGTGGCTCGCAGACGCGTGAGACGAAGGTCACCACAGTGGAGGGCCCGTCCGAGCGCTGGTACGTGCTCGACGTGCAGCTCGCGCCCTTGCAGGATCTCTGCTCGCAGAGGCAGCGCTAGCCTGAAGCGGGAACGCGACCTCGTTCGCCACGCGTTAATACTCCGTGAGCTCGATGAGCACTCCGCCGGTGGATGACGGGTGGAGGAAGGCGATACGCTTCCCCTCGGCGCCCATGCGCGGCGTGTCATCGATCAGCTTGATTCCTCTGTCCCGGCAGCGGGCGAGGGCGTCATCGAGATCGTGAACGGCGAAGCAAATGTGATGAATGCCTGGGCCGCGGCGGTCGATGAACCGGGAGATCGGAGAATCGGCAGCGTCGGGCTCGAGCAGCTCGACGAGCGACTCGCCAGCCGAGAGACCGGCAATGTGCGCACCGTCGGAGTCCTCGAGTGGATGTTCGTCGAGTCCCAGGATTTCGCGATAGAAGGGAAGCACCTCGTCGATCGCACGTACGGCGATTCCAATGTGCGCGATGCGCGCTCCATGACGAGAGCTGGGTGGCATGAGAATCGCGCTCCACGACAGGTGTGAGCGCACAATTTAACGTGGGGCAGCGCTCTCGCGAGGCCCGCTGTGGAGGATGAAGCATGTCGAACGCGTTGGCAGTTACCGATGCCACTTTCGAGTCAGGAAGTAGAGAAGAGCGAAGGGCTCGTGCTCGTTGATTTCTGGGCGGCATGGTGCGGCCCCTGCCGCATGATCGGTCCCGTGCTCGACGAGCTGGCGAAGGAGTACGCCGGCAAGGTGAAGGTGACGAAGGTGGATGTCGACGCGAATCAGAAGTCGGCGATCCGCTTCAACGTCCGGTCGATCCCGCTCGTGCTGTTCTTCAAGAACGGCAAGGTGGTCGACACGATGCTCGGCGCGCACCCGAAGCGTGAATACGAGGCGCAAGCTCAAGCAGCATCTCGCGACGCCGGCAGCGGCGCCAAGCGCGACGACCGCCTGATTACGCGGCCGCCGCTTCCACGCGGCGCCCCGATGGTTGCACTTTCCGGGTCCGGCGCATCAACGCGCCGGACCCGTTTTGTATCCGAGACAAAGCTGCGGATGAGCGATGCGCCTGGACAGCTGTACATCGTGTCGACGCCCATCGGGAACCTGGGCGATCTCTCCACGCGCGCGATCGAGACGCTCAGGCACGTGAACGTCGTGCTCGCCGAGGACACGCGGCACTCGCGTCCGCTGCTGCAGCGCTTCGACATCGAGACGCCGCTCCTGTCGTACCACGAGCACAACGAGGCACGCACCGCCAGCGCTCTCGTGGCGCGTATTGCAGGCGGGCGAGTCGATGGCGCTCATCTCGGACGCGGGCACGCCGCTGCTCTCCGATCCCGGCGCGCGGCTCGTTGCGGCCGCGCATCGAGGCCGGCATTCGCGTGGTGCCGATTCCCGGCGCGTCTGCGCTTCTCTCCGCGCTCGTCGCGAGCGGGATCTCGGCGGACCGATTCACCTTCTTCGGCTTCCTCGAGCGGAAGGGCGCCGAGCGCACGAGCGCGATCGAGGAGATTGCGTCGCTATGCGCACACGGCGGTGCTCTACGAGGCGGCGCCGCGCGTGGCGCAGACGCTTCAGCGATCTGTCGGAGGCCGGGCTGCGGTGGGCGGCTGGGATCGGTCGCGCGCGAGCTCACGAAGCAGTTCGAGGAGGTTCGGCGGGGAACGCTCAGCGAGCTGGCGGCGTACTATGAGGAATCGCCGCCGCGCGGCGAGGTCGTGATCGTGATCGCGGGCGCAGCAGGAGGTCGAACCGGATGAGAGCGCTGCGCGCGATCAGGCGCGGGCGCTTCGCGCGGCCGGCATGAGCGCGCGCGACGTGGCGCGAGCGCTCGTCGCCGAACAGGGAATCGCGCGAAACGTCGCGTACCGGCTGGCGCAGGAAGTGGAGTGAGTCGGCGCGCCACGTCTGCGGGGACTGCTACTTTGAGATTCATGAGAACACGCGGATCGCTCTTCAGGAATTCCGCGGCGCTGCTCCTGGCTGCGTCGCTCACGACGGGACTCGTCGGCTGCGCGCACGCCGCGCATGACCGTCGCGCGCCTGCAGTACGATGGCGGCGGCGACTGGTACGCGAATCCTTCGAGCATCCCGAATCTGCTCGCGGCGATCGCGACGCGCACGACGCTGCCGGTGTCGCGCACCGAAGCGCGCGTCACGCTCATGGACGACCGGCTGTGGGACTATCCGTTCATCCACATGACCGGGCACGGCAACGTTCACTTCTCGGATGAGGAAGTCGTGCGCCTGCGCGACTATCTCGAGCACGGCGGCTTCCTGCACGCGGATGACAACTACGGGCTCGATCCCGAGCTTCCGCCGCGAGATCGCGCGCGTGTTCCCCGATCGCCCGCTGGTGGAAGTGCCGCTCTCGCATCCGATCTACCACATCGTCTACGACTTTCCGAAGGGAATTCCGAAGATCCACGTGCACGATGGGAAGCCGGCGCAGGGGTTCGGGATCTTTATCGGCGACCGACTCGTGGTGTACTACAGCTACTCGAGTGATCTCGGCAACGGCTGGGAAGACACGGAGGTCTATCACGATCCGCCGGCGCTGCACGAGGCGGCGCTGCGCATGGGTGTGAATCTCTTCGTGTATGCGGTGACGAGCCGCCCGCTCTCGTGACGCTCAAACAGATCGTCGCGCGTGAGCGCTTTCGTCTCGTCGCGATGATGGGCGCACGCGGCGCGGCGTTCTCGCTTGGTGCGGCCGCGCTCCTCATTGGGCTCGCCGCATTCTGGCTCGGCGATGCGCGGTGGATCAGCGGAGCCGGCGGCACCGGCGATCGCGTGGGTGATCGTGGTGCTCGCGATCTGTGTGCCGCTCGTATGGACGGTCGTGCGCGTGCGTCGCGGGGCGACGCCGGCCAGGGTGGCGCATGCGATCGAGCGCGAGCGCGCGCTGCGCGATGGCTCGTTGCGCGGCGCGCTGGAAGTGGAGGGGCAGGGCGCGTTCGGCAAGCGCGCCGCGGGCGCGGTGGGCGCATCGCTCGCGTCGCATCGCGGCGCGCTCGCGCCCGCGATGCTGCGCGGCACGCTGGTCACCGCTGCCGGTGCAGTCGTGTGCGCGGTGCTTGCGCTCGTGATCCTCGGCGGCGCACGCCGCAGCGCGCCCGATGGCTGGCGCGCGATGCAGCACCCGGTTGGCGCGTGGACCGGCGCGCTCGTCCCGCCGCTTTCTATTGTGGATCCTCCTCGTGAAGTGATGCGCGGCGACTCGCTGCGGCTGCGTATTCTCGCGCCGCTGCGCCGCACGATCGAGTTCCACACGCGCGTCACTGGAGCACCGTGGAGCACGCGCACGCTCGACGTGAGCAGCGGCGCAACCACCGTCACGCTCGGCCCGCTCGACGCCGATGTGGCGCTCGTCGCGACCGACGGCCGTACGCAGACGGACACGCTCGTCGTGCGCGTCACGGACCGGCCGTTCGTCGGCGACGTCTCGATTCGCGCGATCTATCCCGCGTATCTCGATCGTCCTGCGGAGACCGTTCCGGCGGGGGAGACCGTGCGCGTGCCGCGTGGAACGACGCTCGCGATCCGCGGGCGCGCGTCCGCTGCGCTGGATGCGGTGGCGCTCGTGAGCACGCGCGACACGGTGCGACTCGAGCCCGACGGCCACAACTTCGCGGGGCGGCTGAATGCCGCGACCGGAGGACGGTGGGTCTGGATGGCGCGCGGAGAGCGCGGGCCCGTGGCCGATGTTCCCGCACCGCTCGATGTGGACGTACTTCCGGATTCGGCGCCGCGCGTCGAGATCGTGGACCCGGCGCACGACACCGTCGTGCTCACGGGGAACGAGCTCGCGCTGCGCGCCGCTGCGAGCGACGATCACGGACTCGCAACGGTATCGATGCGCAGCTGGCGCGAAATGGCGAGCGGCACCGCGCAGCCGAGCGTCGAGCAACCGTTGGCGGCGCCGAGCGCGCCGGAGTGGACGGGAGGAGCGACGATCGATGCTGGCGTGCGCGGACTGCAGCCGGGCGATCTGCTGCACGTGTCGATCGCGGCCACCGACAACTCGCCGTGGCGCCAGACCACAGTGAGCCGCGAGCTCGTGCTGCGCGTGCCCTCGCTGACCGAGCAGCGCGAGATCGCGCGCGCGATGGGCGATAGCGTCGCGGCGCGCGCGGCCCGCGCGGCGGCCGAGCAGAAGCAGCTTGCGCAGCGCACGGATGAGGCGGCGAAGAGCCGCGATCGCACCTCGACCACGAGCGACGGAAGCTCGAACAAGCGCGATGCGTCGAGCAGCGAGAGCGAGAAGAGCGCGATGTCGTATCGCGCCGCCGAACAGTCGAAGGCGCTCGCAGCGCAGCAGCAGAAGCTGTCGGAGCAGGTGAAGTCGCTGCAAAAGGACGCGCAGGCGCTCGGCAAGCAGCTCCAGGCCGCTGGGGCGCTCGACAGCTCGCTGTCGCGGCAGCTCGCGGAGGCGCAGCAAATGCTCGCGCAGGCGCTCACGCCGGAGCTGCAGCAACAGCTCGCGGACGTTCAGAAGAGCACGCGTCAGCAGTCGCCGGAGGACGCGCGGCAGTCGATGGAGAATCTCGCCAAGGCGCAGCAGCAGCTGAAGCAGCAGCTCGAGCGGAGCGCGGAGATGCTCAAGCGCGCGGCGCTCGAGGGCTCGATGCAGACGTTGCGCGATGAGGCGAAGGATCTGGCCAAGCAGGAGCGCGCGACGGCAGACAAAATGGCGCGCACTGACAGCGGCGGCGGCAAGGACGCGGCGCCGTTGAGCGAACGGTCGCATCAGCTCGCGACGGACGTGCAGCAGCTCGCGCAGCGGTTGCAGCAGGAGAAGGCGGAGAGCGGGCCCAAGGCGCTGCAGCAGGGTGCGCAGCACGCAGAGCAGTCTGCAGAGGCCATGCGCGAGGCGGCGGCGAAGGCCGGTGCACAGAAAACCGGCGCACAGAAGGCGGGCACGCAAAAGACTGGAGCGCCGCAGGCGGGGCAGAAGCAGCAGGAGGCAAACGGGCAGCGCGACGCGGGTGATGAGCAGCAGCAATCGCAGAACGGACAGGCGGGCGGGCAGCAGGCGCAGGCCGCGGAGCAGGGCGCGCAGCAGATGGAGCAGGCCGCGCAGCAGCTCTCGGATGCGCGCCAGCAGCAGATCCAGGAGTGGAAGAACGGACTCACGAAGGATCTCGACAAGTCGATTCAGGAAACGCTGCAGCTCGCGCGTCAGCAGCAGGCGCTTGCAGATCAGGCGAAGTCGGGTGGCTCGCAGTCGCTCAAGGGTGATCAGAGCGCAGTGCAGCAGGGCGTCGAGAAGGTGAGCGAGGGGGTGCAGAAGTCGGCGCGCCAGTCGTCGCACGTGTCGCAGCAGTCGCAGCGCGCGTTGAGCGACGCGCAGCAGCGGGTGCGCGAGGCCACGCGCCAGACCGCGGACGCATCGCCCAACGGGCAGCAGGAAACGGCGGGCGCAATGGAGGAGGCGGCGCAGTCGCTGAACGAGGCGGCCACCAAGCTCATGGCCGATCGCCAGCGCGTGGCGAACGGGCAGTCTGCTTCCGGGTTCTCCGAGATGATCGAGAAGATGCGGCAACTCGCGAAGGAGCAGGGCTCCTTGAACGGGCAGTCGGCGTCGCTGATGCCGGGCGCGGGTGGGCAGCCGAGCGGGCAAGCGAGCGAGCAGGCGCGCGCACTCGCACAGTCGCAGCGCGGACTCGCGCAGCGCACGGAGGAGGCGGGCTCGGGCGAAGCGCACGCGGAGGCGATGGCGAAGGAGATGCGCGACATCGCATCGCAACTGGAGACCGGTCGCGTGGATGCGTCGCTGCTGGATCGGCAGCAGAAGCTCTTCCATCGGATGCTCGACGCCGGACTCTCGCTTCAGAAGGACGAGCGCGAGGACAACGGCAAGCGCGAGTCGGAGTCGGCGACGAACGCCGCGTCGGTCGCTCCGACGAACACGAACGCAACCGGACGCGCCGCGCTCAAGTATCCGGAGCCCACGTGGAACGAGCTGCGCGGGCTCACCGCGGAGGAGCGACAGTCGGTGATGGAGTACTTCAAGCGAATCAATGCAGAACCATAAGAAGCATACACTTACGCGCTTCGTCTCAAGCGGTTTATCAAGGTTGATCGGCGCGCTGATGATCGCATCGACGTGCCTCGTCGCGAGCGTCGCGCGCGCGCAGTCACCGGCGCAGCCCGCGCCCTCGGACCCGTACTCGCGCGCCGAGTCGCTCGAGCTGCAGTCCAAGTTCGCCGATGCTGCGGCGGCGTACAGCGAAGCGCTCGCGCACGATGCCGCCAACCTTCCCGCGTTGCTTGGTCTCGAGCGAGTGGACGCGCAGCTCGGCAAGCTCGAGCAATTTGTTCCTGTGCTCGACCGCGCGATCGCTGCCAAGCCAACGGTCACGCCGATCCGCGAGGCGCAGCTCCGCACGCTCCGAACACTCGGTAAGCGCGACGAGCTGCGCGCCGCGTTCGACCGCTGGCGCCACGACTCGCCTGGCGACCCCACACCCGCGCGCTCGTACTCACGGCTCCTCATCGCGGACGGCGATACGCGCGCCGCCGACAGCGTGTTGCGCCAGGCGCAGCACGACCTCGGATCCGGGCGCGGCTTCGACTACGAGCTCGCGCAGCTCCGCGCGGCGACGGGGCTCTGGGACCTCTCAGCGCAATCGTGGCGGGCCGCGGTGGAGGAGAATGGATATCTCGACCAGGCGGCGACCTTCTCACTCGTGGCCGCGCCCGCGACCACGCACGACGCGATCATTCGCGTGCTGCTGGCCAACCCCGAGACCGTCGCCGCACGGCGCGTAGTCGCCTCGCTGCAGCTGATGTGGGGCATGCCGCGCGACGGCTGGGAATCGCTTCGCGTGCTCTCGCCCGACAGCGCAGCGGTCGTCGCCTGGGTGGACTACGCGACCAAGGCCGAAGGGGTGGGCGCGTGGCTCGTGGCGCGCGACGCACTTGCCGCGGCGCAGCAGGCGAATCCGGAGCCGCGCGCGCTCGCACGCGCGGCGTACGACGCGCTTCGCGGCGGCGACGCACAAGGCTCGCTCTACCTCGCCTCCCTCGGTGAGCGCACGCTCGACTCCGCCACGGCGGCCGCGACGATCGTCCCGGTGCATCTCCGCGCGCTCAGTCAGACGGGCAAAGTCGCCGAGGCCTCGCAGGTAATGAACGCGTACTCACGATTCCTGCGCCCGGCGGATCGCGCACCGCTCGACCGCGTGCTCGCGTGGGGATGGATTCGCGCGGGCGACATCGCGAAGGCGCGCGAGCTGCTCGCGCATTCGGACTCGGGAGACGCAGACGCACTCGGATGGCTCGCGCTGTACGACGGCAACCTCTCCGCCGCACGCAAGTCGATGCGCCCGGAGGTGGAGTCCTCTCCCGAGGCGCTCGACGCGCTCGCGCTTCTCGCGCGCACGCGCGCTGACACCGCGCCGGTAACGGGCCGCGCCTTTCTGGCGCTCGCGCGCGGCGACACCGCGGCCGCCGCCGCGGGCTTCGAAAAAGCCGCCGCGGAGCTCGGCGACGCGGCGCCCCTTCTACTCGCGACCGCCGCTCGGCTCTACGCGGCGCACCACAGCGAGCAGCAGGCGATGGCGCTGTGGAGCACGATCGTCACCAAGTCCGGCGATGCGCCCGAAGCACCGGAGGCGGAGCTCGACTGGGCGCGTGCGCTGCGTCGCGCGGGGCAGGCGCCCGCGGCGATCGAGCATCTCGAGCACCTCATTCTCACCTACCCGCAAAGCGCGCTGCTCCCCCAGGCGCGACGTGAGCTGGAGCTCTCGCGCAACGGCATCGCGCCGCAGAGCTGAGCGGTGCCCGGAGGTTATCTTTCGACCATGCGGCTATGGAGAGCTGCCGTCGCGGTTCTGCTGTGCTTTCCGGCCGCCGCGCGAGCGCAGCATGTGCTCGTCCCGATGGACGATGAGCAGAGCAACCACCTGAAGGCCTACGGCCTCACGTACGCGGCGCTGCAGGCCGGCGGCCGCGCCGAGTGGCTGCTCAACTATCGCGGCGGTGCGTTCCTGCTCCCCGACACGCCGGAGATTCGGCGCCGCGCCGGGCTCGACGGTGTGTCCATCGAAGCGCTCGACGATGGCGCGCTCAACCAGATCCGCGGCGTGATGGCCAACGGCAACATGGATGCGGTGCCGCTCGAGAAGGCACCCCGCATCGCGATCTACACCGCGCCCTATTCGCCCCCCTGGGACGATGCCGTGACGCTCGCGCTCAAGTACGCGGGCATCCCCTACACGCCGATCTGGGACGACCAGGTCGAGCACGGCGAGCTCTCGAAGTACGACTGGATTCATCTCTTCCACGAAGACTTCACGGGGCAGCTCAACAAGTTCTACATCTCGTATCGCGGTGCGCCGTGGTTCGCCGAGCAGCAGGAGCGCTCCCTGGCCACCGCGCGTGCGCTCGGCTTTCCGAACATTCCCGCGCTCAAGAAGGACGTGGCCGAGCATCTGCGCGAGTATGTGAGCAACGGCGGCTTTCTCTTCGCCATGTGCGGCGCGACCGAGACGCTCGAGCTCGCGATCGCCGCGCAGAAGGTCGACATCGCGAGCGTGTTCGCGGACGGCACGCCGATCGATGAGCATGCGGACGAAAAGCTCGACTGGACGCGCACCTTCGCCTTTCGCGATGCGCACGTGGAGCCGTCGCCGTACGTGAGCTCGATGAGCGACATCGACGGACACCAGGCGAACGTCCCCGGACGCCGCCAGCCGCTCGGCACTTTCACGCTTTTCGGACTTCAGCGCGAAGTTCGATCCCGTCGCCTCGATGCTCGTGCAGGATCATCGCGCGGTGATCCCCGATTTCTATGGCGTCACCACGAGCTTCATGCGACAGCACGCTCAAGCCGGGCGTGACCATCCTCGCGGAGGAGCCTGGCGCGCCGTGGGTCAAGTACATCCACGGCGACTACGGGAAGGGAAGCTGGACGTTCCTTGGCGGGCACGATCCCGAGGATCCGCAGCACGCGATCGGGAATCCGCCCACGGATCTCTCGCTGCACGCGAACTCGCCGGGCTACCGGCTGATCCTGAACAACGTGCTCTTCCCGGCGGCGAAGAAGAAGCCGCTCAAGACGTGAGCACGAAGCTCATCACGCGCGAGCCCGCTGCGGACTACAACGCGAGCGGCGGTGACGATTCGCGCATCGCGCCGGCTGCCGCTGCAGCGATGCGCACCGCGATTCGCCTCGCTGGTGGACGCGAAGTGTGCTTCGTCGCCACCGTGGACGAGGAAGGGATCGTGTGCACCGCGCGCGTCGTGGCCCGTGGCGATGTCGAAAGCGTGCTCGCGCTTCCCGCGGTGGCCGAGCGTGGCGAGATGCTGCTGCACAATCATCCGTCGGGGGTGCTCGAGCCGTCGGACGCCGATCTGGTGGTGGCCACGCGAATGCACGACGGAGGCATCGGCTTCGGGATCATCGACAACGATGCGACGGAGCTGTACGTCGTCGTCGAGGTTCCGAAGGCGCGCGTGGCGGTGCGCATCGCATCCGGCGACATCGCAGAAGCGCTCGGCCCGCGCGGACTGCATTGCGGCGAAGCTGCCGCGTTACGAGGATCGCCCGAGCGCAGCGCGAGATGGCGAGCGCGATCGCGCACGCTCTACAACGATGGCGGCATCGGGCTGCTCGAGGCGGGCACCGGCGTCGGCAAGTCGCTCGGCTATCTGCTCCCCGCGCTGCGCTGGGCGGCGGCGAACGGCGAGCGGACGGTCGTGTCGACGAACACGATCAACCTGCAGGAGCAGCTCGTCGGCAAGGATCTCCCGTTTCTGCGCGACGCGCTTACCGATCAGCAGGTGCGCTTCGCGCTGCTCAAGGGATGGCGCAACTATCTCTGCCTCTATCGGCTCGAGCAGGCGTCGAGCGCGGGGCCGGGACTCTTCGGCAACGATACCGCGAGCGAGCTCGAGGAGATTCGTGCGTGGTCCGAGCGCACCGAGGATGGCTCGCTCGCGGATCTCGCGGTGCCGCCGCGCGCGGAGGTGTGGGACGAGGTGGCGGCGGAGTCGGATCTCTGTCTGCGCGCTCAAGTGCCCGTTCTTCGACAAGTGCTTTCTCTTCGCGGCGCGACGTGTGGCTGCGCAGGCGGACGTGATCGTCGTCAACCATCATCTGCTGCTGAGCGATCTCGCCGTGCGCCGCGCGCAGCAGAACTGGGCGGACGCCGCCGTGCTTCCGGCGTACCAGCGGCTCATCGTCGACGAGGGGCATCATCTCGAGGATGCGGCGTCGTCGCACCTCGGCACGACTGTCACCAATCGCGGATTGCAGCGGCTGTTCGCACGACTCGAGCGGCGCGGCAAGGGGCTGCTCTCGGCGCTCGCGCACAAGCTCGAATCGCAGAAGGATCTGATGAGCACTGCGAGTCTCGATCTGCTCCAGTCGAATCTCGCGCCCGCGGTGCATGCCGCGCGCGATCGCGCGACGCAGGTGTTCGACTACCTCGACCGCTACCTGCAAACGTCGAAGGAGCCGGTCGCGCGGCTCACGGCGGACTTCGCCTCGCACTCGATCTGGAAACAGGGGTTGGGCGAGTCGCTGGGTGCACTGCTGCGCGAGCTCGCGCAGCTGCAGGACGGGCTGCGTCTCGTGCGCGAGCGCATGGAGGCGGAGGGCGGCGTGCCGCGCGAGGGAATCGTGTCGCTCCTCTCGGAGATTCGCGGCGTCGCGCGGCGGCTCGAGGGTGCAGGGGACGCGCTGCAGCGCGCGCTCGTTCCCGCGCCTGGCGATGAGGCTTCGCTCGTGCGATGGCTCGAGGTACGCGGCCGCGACCGCAACGTCGCGGCGACCGCGGTGCCGCTCGACATCGCGCCGATCTTGCGCGAGGACCTGTTCAAGCGCGTCACGACTGCGGTCGTCACCAGCGCGACGCTCGCGAGCGGCGATCGCTTCAGCTTCCTGCAAGCGCAGCTCGGGCTCGAAGATGAGTCGCTGGAATCGACCACCGCGATCTTCCCGTCGCCGTTCGATTATCCGACGCAGGCGATGCTCGCCGTGCCCACGGACTTCCCGGCGCCGAACGTCGATGGCGCCGCGCATCTGCGGTGCGTCGTGGGCGCCACGAGCGCGCTCGCGAGCGCAGCGGACGGCGGGCTGTTCGTGCTCTTCACCAGCCATCGCGATGTGCGCGAGGTGGCGCGCGAGCTCCGGGCCCGCGGGCTGGACGCGCAATGGCCGTTGCTCGTGCACGGCGAGGAGCCGCGGGACGTGCTCCTGCGCCGTTTTCGGGAATCGGGGCGCGCAATCCTGCTCGGCACCGCATCTTTCTGGGAGGGCGTGGACGTTGCGGGAGAGGCGCTCCGCGGGCTCGTGATCGCAAAGCTTCCTTTCCGCGTGCCTACCGAGCCGCTCACGGCGGCGCGGAGCGAAGCGATCGAAGCGCGGGGCGGGGACTCCTTCACGGAGCTCATGCTGCCGCACGCCACGCTCCGTCTCAAGCAGGGCTTCGGCCGGCTGATCCGCACCGGAACCGACAGGGGTGCGGTGGTGTTATGCGATCCGCGGGCATGCACGAAGGCGTACGGTCGCGGAATGCTCGGCGCACTGCCGCCGGCTCGGCGAGTGATCGCGCCATGGAACGTTGTGTTACGTGAGCTGCAGGACTTCTACAGCACCTCGGAGAACGCGTGAGTCGTCCTGGAAAGATCGTCTGCGTGGGTCGCAACTATCTCGAGCACGCGAAGGAGCTCGGCAACGAGGTGCCGAAGGAGCCGCTGCTCTTTCTCAAGCCGCCGTCGAGCGTGATCGGGATGAACGATGTCATTCTCCTCCCATCGCAATCGAAGCAGGTGGAGTACGAGGGGGAGATCGGCATTCGCATCGCGAAGAAAATTTTCCGCGCGAGCGAATCGGAGGCGCGCAGCGCGATCGGCGCAGTGGTTGCCGTGAACGACGTGACTGCGCGCGACCTGCAGAAGAGCGACGGGCAGTGGACGCGCGCCAAGGGCTTCGACACGTTCTGCCCGATCGGCACGGATGCGAAGGCCCCGGATGATCTCGACACGCTCACCGTCGTGACGCGCGTGAACGGCACGGAGCGCCAGCGCGGCAGCGCGAGCGAGATGGCGTTTCGCATCCCGACGTTGCTCGCCTACATCACCACGGTCATGACGCTCGAGCCGGGCGACCTCGTCGCCACGGGAACGCCCGCCGGTGTTGGCAAGCTCGCCCCCGGCGATAACGTCGAGGTCGAGATCGTGGGACTGAGCAGCATACGCAACACCGTCGCAGCCCGCTGATCCTACTCCTCTCACTACTCGCCCATGCCTCGCACGACCGCGCGTTACGACACGCTTCCCGAGTATCTCCTCCACTCGATGCCGCAGAAAAAACGCGACCTGATCGCCAAAGGCGTCGACGTGATCGATCTCGGCGCAGGCGATGCGGACCTCGCGCCGCCGGCTGAGGCGGTAGAGGCGCTCGAGAAGGCCGCGCACAATCCGGCGATGAGTCGCTACGCCTTCGGCCTCGGACTGCCGGCGTTTCGCGAAGCGATCTCGCGGTGGATGCATCGCAGGTTTGGGCTCACCTTCGATCCGATGAAGGAGGTCGTGCCGCTCATCGGCTCGAAGGAAGGAATCGCGCACCTCGCGCTGGCGTACGTTGGCGCCGGCGACGTCGCGCTCATTCCCGAGCCCGGCTACCTCGCATATCTCGGCGGCTCGCTCCTCTCCGAAGGCGAGGTGCACACGATTGCGCTTCGCCCCAACACGAACTTCCTGCTCGAGATCGACGATGTGCCCGCCGACGTGCTGCGCCGCACGCGCATGGTGTATCTCAACTATCCGAACAACCCGACGGCTGCGATCGCGCCGCGCGACTATCTCGAGCGCACCGTCAAGCGCTGCCGCGAGTACGACATTCTTCTCGTGTACGACAACGCGTACTCCGAGATGGCGTACGACGGCTACGTGCCGCCGAGCATCTTCGAGGTCGAGGGCGCACGCGACGTCGCAATCGAGTTCCACTCGCTGTCAAAGACGTACAATATGACGGGCTGGCGCTGCGGCTGGGCCGTGGGCAATCCCGAGATCGCCGGCACGTTGAGCAAGGTGAAGTCGTTCGTCGACACGGGGCAGTTCATGGCCGTACAGGCCGCCGGCGTCGCCGCGCTCGATGCGTGGGAGCGCTTTCTTCCCGGCAATCTGAAAATCTTTGCGGAGCGTCGGGACGCGGCGGTGGCCGCCTTCAACGAAGCGGGCTTTCCATGCGTAGCTCCAAAGGCGACGATGTACCTCTGGCTGCCGCTCCCCGAGGGGCTTCCGAGTGCGGTGTTCGCCGAGCGTCTTCTGACCGAGGAAGGAGTAGTGGTGTTGCCAGGTTCGGCACTCGGCGCGGGGGGAGAGGGGTTCTTCCGCATTTCGTTCATCGCGCCGCCGGCCCGCATCGCGGAAGCTGCACGCCGCGCGGGGCGAGTGCTGAACGATCTGCTCGCCACGGCGAAGTGAGCTTGTCGTGAAGCCGGATCGTGAGCGCCGCATAGACGGATCACTCTTCGTCTCGATCGCCCTCCACATCGTGGTGGGCGCGGCGCTCATTCTCATCCTGTCGATTCCGAACCCGATCAGGCAGTGGCTCACATCGCAGCACGGTGAGCCGCCGAAGGCCGAGCAGGTCACCTACGTCGCGACGCCATCCGCCGGCAGCGCGACTGCGCGCGCGGGCGGCGACAACGTGCCGGTGCGCAACAAGCGGCGGTCGCAGCCGCTCGTTGCGCCCACCACCATTCCGACGACAATCCCGCCCGCGCCTGCGAGCAACGAGCCGGCCTCGGGTGCGGGACCAGTGGTGGGAGGCGGTGGCATCACGGAGGGCGTGACGCCCTCGTACGGCGATCCGCGCGTGTGGGCGCCCACGGGACCGACGTACTACGCGCCCAAGACGCAGGCCGAGCGCCTCGACAGCGCGATCTCGTCGCGCGTGTTCGCGCACAACGACTCGATGGCGCTCTACAACAGCGGCAAGAAGCCGGGCGACTGGACGTTCGAGAAGAACGGCGAGAAGTACGGGATGGACCAGCAGAAGATCTATCTCGGCAAGCTGGCGTTGCCCACGGCGCTACTCGCGCTGCTGCCGCTCAACGTGCAGGGAAATCCCGCACGGTATCAGAACGATCGGATGAAGGAGAGCCAGCGACAGGAGATCTTCCTGAACGCGCAGCGCGCGATGGACAACGACGAGTTCAAGGATGCGGTGAAGCACATCCGCGAACGGAAGGATCGCGAGCACAAGGCGGAGCTGGCGGCCAAGCACGCGCAGCAGCAGTCGGAGCAACAGGCGCAGCAGGATCCGCAGCCGCAGCCGAACGATCAGTCGTCGCCGCCGCCCGCGCCGGCGCAGCAGCCCGCGCAGATTCCCTAGGCGCTACTCGACCAGCGCGAGCTCCTCGTGCTGATGCACTTCCTGGAACGGACGGAAGATCCCGCACACCTTGCCGACGATCGCGAAATCGTCGCTCGGCTTCACCACGATCTCGTGCTCGGCGGGATTCGCCGGCATGAGCACGACCGTTCCGTCGCGGTGCGTGTAGGTCTTCACCGTCGCGTCGTCGCCGAGGCGCGCGGCGATGATCATCCCTTCTTCGACCTCGGTACCCGGCTGGATCATCACGAAGTCGCCGTCGAAGATGCCGCGGCCGATCATGCTGTCGCCCTGGATCTTGAGCCAGAACACATCCTCGGACGGCAGGAATCGCCTGTCGACGGTGATGTAGCCCTTGCGATGCTCCGGGAAGAAGGATGGGATCGCCCGCGGCGATCTTTCCGTAGAACGGCACGGGCTGCGTGCGCCGCGCGCCCTCGTAGCCGAGGAGCCGTACGCCGCGCGAGCGCGACGGATCGCGTTCGATGTAGCCCTTCTTCTCGAGCGAGTGGAGCAGCTCCGACACCGTCTTCGTCGACTTGATGCGGAATCGCTTGCCGATCTCACGCACGCTCGGCTGGTACGTGTGCGTCGTGAGGAAGTCGAGCAGATAGTGGTACACTTTCTGTTCGATGGCGCTCAGCACTTCCGGCATCGCTCCTCCTTTCCAAGTATCGCAGCCAGGCATCGTCCCGCCATGACTCCGGCTCTTTCGAATGACCCGCGTGGGGCGGGCCGCATGTGGTCAAACAGCGGGCACCTTCAAATACTCATACGCATCGCGCAGTCGCTTGTTCGTCAACTCGGGTCCCATCGCGATCAGGACCTCGAAGATTCCCGGGCTTACGGCGAGCCCAGTGAGTGCTACCCGAAGCGGTTGAAAAATCTTTCCCGCAGCCACGCCCTGCGTAGCTGCGAGCTCGCGTAGCGACTCCTCGAGCGCTTCCGGCGTCCATGCAGGGACTCTGCCTATCCGTTCCTGCACCGCGCGCAGCAAGGTGCTGGTGGCCTCGCGGTCCTTCCACTGTTTCTCGACCGCTTCCGGATCGTATGCAATCTCGCCCGGAAAGAACGGCGCCGCCATGCGCACCATGTGTAGTGTCGTGCGCGCGCGCACTTTCAACAGGTCGATCAGCCCCAGGTACCAGTCCCGCCTGCTTTCGAGCATCTCGGCACTGGCAATTCCTGCATCGATCAGCGCAGGAGTCAAGCGTGGCTCGAGTTCCATGGCCGAAACGCGGCTCAAGTGCTGGCCGTTCATCCATTCCAGCTTCTTCGTGTCGAAAATCGCAGCCTTCTTCTGGAGCCCGTCGAGCGAGAAGAGCGCGATCATTTCCTCGAGCGTCATGACCTCGCGATCGCCGCCGGGCGACCATCCCATGAGCGCGAGGAAGTTCACCATCGCGCTCGGGAGAATTCCTTCCTTCTGATAATCCGCGACGGCCGTGGCACCGTGGCGCTTGCTGAGCTTCTTCCCGTCCATGCCGTGGATCATGGGCACATGCGCGAAGCGCGGCGGCTCGGCCCCGAGTGCGCGGTAGAGCATGATCTGCTTGGGCGTGTTCGAGATGTGGTCGTCGCCGCGCATGACGAGCGTAATGCCCATGTCGATGTCGTCGGACACGACGGCCATATTGTAGATCGGCGTCCCGTCGGAGCGAAGAACGACGAAGTCCTCAATGTCCTTGTTGGGAAATTCGATACGCCCGTGCACGGCATCGTCCCAGGACGTCTCGCCGTCGCTGACGCGAAAGCGCACCACGAAAGGAGTACCGGCCGCGACGCGGCGAGCGATCTCTTCAGGTGCGAGCCTGTCGCAGCGGCGATCGTACTTGAAGCTGTCTTTTCGCGCGGCAGCCTCGGCGCGCAACGCGTCGAGCTCCGCGGGGGTGCAGAAGCACCGATACGCGGCCCCAGTCTCGAGCAGAAAGTTCGCGTCGCGCTGATGGCGCGCGAGTCCTTGCGCCTGGTGAACGACGTGCTCGTCCCAGTTGAGGCCGAGCCACTCGAGCCCTTCGAAAATCGCGCGCTCGCTCTCGTCGGTGCTGCGCGCCTTGTCGGTGTCCTCGATGCGGAGGAGGAAGGCGCCACCCGTTTGTCTCGCGTACAACCAGTTGAAGAGCGCCGTGCGCGCGCCGCCCACGTGGAGATATCCAGTGGGAGAGGGAGCAAAGCGGACGCGAGTAGACGCGAGATCGGCCATGAGCGAGGAAAAGGCAGAAAAACGACAGGTCCGCCGATCGAGGACGGACCTGCTGGGGCAACCCTTAAGTGTAGGCTGAAAACGATTCCAACGCCATTTCCTTGGGCGAAATGTCTGCGCGCGGGGAGTTAGGTGCCGGTCTGACGCTTCAGCCGCTTCTTCCGTACATTCGCCTTCGCAGCCCGGTGCCGCTGCCACACTCCCCACGAAGCACCATCTATCCCGCTGCGGGCTCGCTCGAGCCCAGGAATACGCCTATGTGCGGCATCGTCGCGCTCTTCTCCACGCGCGGAACCATCGCTCCCGCCAATCTGGAGCGCGCCACGCACCGGCTCATTTCGCGCGGCCCCGACGGGCAGCGCACCTGGGTT
The DNA here is from genome assembly GCA_963792685.1 of uncultured Gemmatimonadaceae bacterium. Lineage (GTDB taxonomy): Bacteria > Gemmatimonadota > Gemmatimonadetes > Gemmatimonadales > Gemmatimonadaceae > FEN-1250. Next base: position 2,450,476 of record CAWBWW010000001.1, read on the forward strand.
GCTGCCCATGGGCGCGTGGGGCTCGGACATGCGCGGCTCAGCATCATCGATCTGACCACGGGCGACCAGCCGATCGCGAGCGAGAATGGCCGGATCCACATCGTGGTCAACGGCGAGTTCTACGACTTCGAGCGCATCCAGCGTGAGCTCGAGTCGCGCGGCCATCACCTCCGCACGCGCTCCGACAGCGAGATCGCGCTGCATCTGTATGAGGATCTGGGAACCGGGTGTCTGCACGAGCTGCGCGGCGAGTTCGCATTCGCGCTCTGGGACGACGCGAACCAGACACTTTTCGCCGCGCGCGACCGCTTCGGCATCAAGCCGCTGTTCTTTGCCGTGCACGACGGCGTCGTGCACGTGGCGTCGGAGGTGAAGGCGCTCTTCGCCGCGGGCGTGCCCGCCCGATGGAATTCGCAGAGCATCTTTGGATCGCTGCCGGGCGCACATCCAACTGAGACGCTTTTCGAAGGCGTGTCGCAGGTGCCGCCGGGACACTTTCTCCTGGCGACGAACGGATACGTACAGCTGCATCGCTACTGGGACTTCAACTATCCCGAGGCGAGCGCGCCGGTGGCAAGTCGCGATGATCGCGAGCACGCAGAGCGGCTGCACGCGGCGCTCGATGAGGCGGTGCGTCTCAGGCTCCGCGCCAATGTGCCGGTGGGATGCTATCTGAGCGGCGGCCTCGATTCCTGCGCCGTGCTCGGGCTCGCATCGCGGCACCACCGCGATCCGATCCGCGCGTTCACACTCACCTTCGACAAGGTCGAGTACGACGAGGGCCCGATCGCGAAGGAGATGGCGGCACTCTGCGGCGCCGATTTCACTCCGATCCCGATCAAGCAGACCGACCTGGCGGATAACTTCTTCGATGCGACGGCGTACGCGGAAGCGCTGTGCTTCAATGCGCACGGCGTGGCGAAGTATCTGTTGAGCGACGCCGTGCGAAAGGCGGGCTACAAGGTGGTGCTCACCGGCGAAGGGTCGGACGAGATCCTCGGCGGCTATCCGCACTTCCGGCGCGACATGCTGCTGTACGACAACGCCGGACAGGATCCGGCAACTGTCGCGAGCATGCTCGGGGAGCTCACGCGCGCGAACGAGGTCTCGCGAGGAATTCTGATGCCCGATGGCGAGTCTGTCTCCACGGAGAGCGTCACGCGACGGCTCGGCTTCACACCGTCGTGGCTCGAGACGTATGCGACGGGCAGCTTCAAGCTTCGCGGACTTTTCTCCGATGATTATCTCGCGACGCTCGAAGGGCGCGACTACCACAAGACGATTCTCGACTGCGTCGACATCCCACAGCAGCTCAAGGGGCGTCCGCCGGTGCACCAGTCGTTGTACCTGTGGGGGAAGACGATGCTCCCCAACTACATCCTCACGACGCTTGGCGATCGGATGGAGATGGCGCATTCCATCGAGGGCAGGGTGCCGTTCCTCGATCATCACGTGGTGGAGCTGCTCTGCGCGATGCCGCTCCGGCAGAAAATCCGCGGTATGACTGAGAAGTACGTGCTGCGTGAGGCGACGAAGAGCGTGATCACGGACACCGTGTATCGCCGCCAGAAGCACCCCTTTCTCAGCCCGCCCGCCGCGCTCGATCCGAGCGGGCGTTTCAGCGAGATGATCCAGGAGACGTTGCGCGGTCCACTGCTCGCGTCGCTTCCCTACTTCGATCAGCACAAGGTGACGGCGTTGCTCGATCGGTTGCCGAGCATGAACGGCGGAGATGTCGCGGCCTTCGACAGCACGCTGATGGTGGTGCTGAGCGCGTGCGCGCTGCAGGATCGCTACCAGCTGGCGTGATCGCAGAGAGAGCGATCGCGTCACGTGGCTCCGTGCCGAAAACAAGAAAGCCCGCGCAATGCGCGGGCTTTCTGATCTTCACGGAGCGGGAGGGATTCGAACCCTCGATAGGGCTTTACAACCCTATAACGGTTTAGCAAACCGCCGCCTTCAGCCTCTCGGCCACCACTCCAGAAACCGGAAACCTCTCCGGGCGTCAAGTATACTCACAGGAGGAACAATGCGGTACCGCCAACGGGACGTGCAAGGGCCGGGCTCCGCCGCGTTCGTGGCGCTTTCGGGAGCGCTCGTTGCAGCGGGGATCGCGCTGCGCCTGTGGCAATTCCTGGGCGTGAGCGCGCTCTGGACGGACGAGGCCACGCTTGCGAACAACATCGTCTCGCGCCCGCTCGGCCTGCTCGTGCTCCGGCCGCTCGCGAATCAGCAGGCGGCGCCTATGGGATATCTGCTCGTGGAGAAGGCGTTCGTCGCCGCATTCGGGCCCACGGAGCTCGCGCTGCGTGCTTTTCCGACGATCTGCTCGATCGCCGCGCTCGTGCTGCTGTGGCGCGCCGCGTCGCTGCTTCTTCCTCGCGAATCGGTTCCGCTCGCGCTTGCTCCCCTCGCGCTCGCGCCGCCCATGCTCTTTCTCACGACGGAGGCGAAGCAGTACTCCTCTGACCTCGCGATCGCGACTGCGCTCTTGATGGTGGCGCTCCGGATAGGATCGCGCACGCTCACGCGTTCTCGCGCACTCGCCGCCATGGCTGCGGGGATGATCGCGGTCTGGTTCTCTCAGTCCGCGGTGATTGTTTTGGCCGCTCTCGGCGCGGTGCTGCTCATCGACGCGCTTGCATCGCGCGACAGCGCTGCCATCACGCGTGTAGTGGCGCTCGTGTGTGCATGGGGCACGAGCGCACTCGCGTCCGTGCTCGCGTCGTTCGATCGTCTGCCGGCGGGCGCGCGGCATTACATGAGCGTCTTCTGGGCCGATGGCTTCTGGCCGCTCTCGCTGCGGCATCCCACGAGCATCGCGTGGCCGCTCACGCAGCTCGAGCGACTCATTGCGGAGGAGCTCGCGCTCCCCGCGATGCTCGCGGGAATCTTCGTGGTGTGCATCGTGGGCGCGCTCGCATTTTCGTGGCGCAGCGATCTGCGCGCGACCATGCTGCTCGGCGCTCCGCTGCTCGTCGCGCTCGGCGCGTCGGTGACGAGTCTCTATCCGCTGAAGGAGCGACTCGCGGTCTTCCTCATCCCATCAATGCTGTTGCTCGCCGCAATGGGATTCACGCAGATCGCACGTGCGCTCCGAGATCCATATCGAGTTGCAGGATTGAGCGGCGTCGCCGCAGCGTTGGTGACTGCCGTCGGCGCACGCGCGCTGCACGCTTCGCCGCCAGTCTACCGGCGCGAGGAGATCACGCCGGCGATAACGTATCTCGAGCAGCACCGGCAGCCGGGCGACGCGCTGTACGTCTACTACGGAGCGGAAGCCGCCTTCCTGTTCTACGCCGCGCGCGACTCAATGTCGAGTGCGAGCTACACGCTCGGCGCGTGTCATCGCACCAATCCCGGAGCGTACCTCGCCGAGCTGCGCGCAATGCGCGGCCGGTCGCGGGTCTGGCTGCTCTTCTCACACGAGCTGCCCAGGCTGCACGAGCGCCAGCTCATGACGAGCTATCTGGATGAGATCGGCAGCGTGCGCGACAGCGTGATCGTTGTGGGGCACGACGTCGACGGCACGCCGACGCGCGCCTCGCTCTTCCTCTACGATCTCTCGGACACGACGCGCGGCGCGCAGCAGGAGCCGCGGCACGTACCCGTGCCGGCGCTTGAAGTGCGGCTGCACTGCAGCGCCGAGCTGGTCTAGCGCCCGCGGGGCGAGCGAAACGGACAGGGTGGGATTCGAACCCACGAGACCCGTGAGGGTCTGCCGGTTTTCAAGACCGGAGCATTCAACCGCTCTGCCACCTGTCCTCGTGCCGACCCGCGAGCGCCGGCAAAGTGACACGGGGAAAATCGCACGCTTCACGCGCGCGCGCCACTCGGGAGCAGCCCGGAATCACTCTCGTGGAAACCGCGGGCGATGCCGCGCGTTGATCATTCGGGCCTGCGCGAGTGAGCGCCGGCATCTCATCAGCGGGAGTGGCGCGGAAATGAACAACCTGGGCTCAACGGACGCGCTGCGCGTGAGCGTGCTGGATCAGACGCCGGTGCCGGCGGGCACCACGAGCGCTTCGGCGCTCCGTAACTCGATCGATCTCGCGCGCCACACGGACGCGTTGGGCTATCATCGGTACTGGGTGGCCGAGCATCACGGCAGCCCGATGATCGCGGGGCCGTCGCCGGAAGTGCTGATCGCGACGATTGCGTCCGCCGTGCCACGCATGCGCATTGGAAGCGGGGGCGTGATGCTGCCGCACTACAGCGCACTCAAGGTCGCGGAGAATTTCAGCGTGCTCGCGGGGCTGTTTCCGAATCGCATCGACCTCGGTCTCGGACGTGCAGCGGGCACCGACCCGCAGACCGCATTCGCGCTGCAGCGCGACCGTCGCAAGCGCTCGCCCGATGACTTTCCCGAGCAGCTCGCGGAGCTGCTTGGCTATCTCTACGATCGCCTGCCGCGAGGATCACCCTTTTCGGAGACTCGCGTCACTTCTTCCCGGAGTGCCCGAGCGCCCCGAGCCGTGGCTGCTTGGTTCCTCGCACCAGAGCGCAATGTGGGCAGCGGAGCTCGGGCTTCCGTACGCGTTCGCGGACTTCATCAATCCCGCAGGCGCCGAGATCGCGGCGCTCTATCGGGACCAGTTCGAGCCATCGGCGGAGCTGGCGGAGCCGCGAGTGATGGTCGCAGTGTCGGCGATTGCGGCGGACACGAGCGAAGAGGCGGAGCGGCTCGCGTCGAGCATGCGCATGGCGATCACGATGCTGCGCGCGGGCTCCTCGATCGCCATCCCGACGGTGGAGACGGCCCTGGAATTCCTGAGGGAGTTTCCTCCGCACCAGCAGCTCCCGGTGGGCCGGCGCGCGGTGGTCGGTGATGCGACGTCAGTGAAGCGCGGACTCGAAGCGGTGGCGAGGGAGTACGGTGCGGAGGAGGTGATGCTCGTGACGGTGACGCACGATCACGCGGCGCGGCTGCACTCCTACGAGCTCATGTCGCGCGCGTTCGCGCTGGGCGGCGGCGTCGCGAAAGCGAGCGCCTCGCGGGAGACGCAAGCCGCCTGATCAGCGCTCCGCGAGCTCGTAGTAGCTCTCGATCGCCCAGGCGATGATGCGGTCGGTGTAGATCAGACGGTGCGCCTCGGTTCTGTCATCCATCGCGACCTCGCGCACGAGCGCCTTGAGCGAGCGCACGAGCCGCTCAGGCGGACACTGATACATCCGGGCGTGCATCGCGGTGGCCTTTACGGCCTCGTGTAGCACGTGCGGGTCGTAGCGTGGCGTGCGGCGCTCGGCCCGCATTGCAGCCTCGATTGCCGCCGCATCCGCCTGAAATATCGCGGTGCTCTCGAACGACTCCCCGTTTTCAGTCGTCATCAGTGCTGCACTCGGCTGCCCACCAGAATCATTTCTTCCGACGCGTCCCGCTGTCCGACATCTTCACACCGCCGCCGCTGTCCTTGCCCAGCGGAACCGCAGTGGTGGGTGCTGGTGCGACTTCGGTATTGAACAGCCTGCTCAGGTCAGTCGCATCGCCGAGTGCGCGCGCGGTCTGCAACAGCTTCTTTGCGTCCGCCGAATCGCCGCGCTGCGTTGCGATGTCGGAGAGATCGACAGCGGTGGTGATGTACACGTACGGAATACCGACGGATGCCTTGTCGACCCAGAGCCCGCGCTTGATCACCGCCGCAGGGCCGATGAAGTCCTGATTCCAGAGCGCCCGCGTGCGCGCCACGTCGACGAAGCCTTCGCCCTGCAGCACCACGGTGTCCTTGCCCGGCGTGGGCACGTTCGGGAGCAGCTTTCGCGCGAGCCCCTGCATGAGCAAATACTGTCCCATTCCGAGCACGTCCTGCGGATAGCTGCCGGTGGTGCGACTGAAGTAGAAGGGACGCGCGGGATAATCGTCGAGAATCATGCGCAGCACGACGATGTCCGCCTTCTGCAGATCCTGCGGCTTGATCGTCGCTTCGATGTTGCCCTTCTTGAACAGCTGCGGCTCCCTGACCTGGAGATAATCCGGGAGTGTGCTGTCCGCCTGCGCTGTGGTCATGTGCAGCGGCGGACCCTTGGGCATCGGCCACTCGCGACCGCGGTAGATCGCCGGCCCCTTCGCGGCATCGTACGGATACACGGGGCGCCGGATGAGCTGCCGCACGTACCAGTCCGTGTTGAGCAGCGACGTGCAGAGCACGAGCACGTCCTTTCGATGTCCCTCCACTTCCTGTGCGTACCAGAGCGGGAAGGTGTCGTTGTCGCCGGCCGTGATGAGAATCCCGTACGGCTCCACGGAGTCGAGCAGATCGTGCGCGAATGCGTAGGTGTCCGTCTGTCCCGCGCGCGACGCCGACTTCCAGTTGGTGAAGAGCGGGACGAACGCAAAGGCGAGGATCCACGAGCTCGCGAGCCACGAGTTCCTGCGCGGCATCTCGACTACCTCGCGGCCCGACTTTCACCTCGTCGCTGCCGAAGAGCGACGCGATCCCTTCCCAGATGTAGACGAGGCCGAGTGCCGCCCACACGCCCCAGGCGGAGAATGCGACGATGAAGAAGTAGTCGCGATCGCGTACCTCGCAGGCCACGTCCGAGGAGTTCGCCATCTCCAGGCACTGCGAGTGCGCCGTACTTGAAGTTGAGGTAGTAGATCAGCACGAGGGTCAGCGTGAGCATGAACGTGCCGAAGTACCAGAACGACTTGCCGGTCGCGCTTGAAGTGCACGTACCCGCCCATGACGTCCGAGGATCATGTAGATCACGGCGAGAATCCACTGCGCGCGCGGATAGAGTGCTCTTCGCGTCGCGGAGCCACTGCCACTTGAAGTACAGCCAGAACATGCCGAGCTGGCCGGCGAACGGCGCCTGCCGGTCGGTGAGCGCGGGCTTGCCGTACTGGCCGCGATTGAAGTTGTAGAGGAACGCGCGTTCCACGTCGGTCGGCTCGCCTTCGTTGATCGCCGGGAAGTGCGCGGCGCGGATGGGCTGGGTGAGGAAGGGCGTCATGCCGAGCAGCAGCGCCCCGACGCTGACGGCGATCAGCTTCCATCGCGAAAGGTCGCTGGGCGCCGCACGGCGACGGCGACGACGACTGCCGGGCCCGCGAGAAAGCCCATCATGTGGTTCGAGTAGCCGAGCCCGAGGAGATACGCGATCATGCACGAGCAGTCGATCGGCCTGAGGACCGTCGGGATCGTCGGACCATCGAACCGTGAGCCACGAGATGATGGCGAGCCCCATCAGCGAGACGGTGTACACCTTCTCGTTGACGACGGACTGATTCCACACCGTGAACTCCGTCGCGCCGATGAGCGCCGCGAGCACCGCCGCCGGCGAGCCGCTGCCACCGCTCGGTGAGCCAGCCCACGAGCACGCGCTCGGTGATGAGGAACCACATGCCGGCAGACACCGCGCTGCGTGATCGCCGCGAGAATGTTGATCTTCGTCGCGACGCTGAGCGGTCCGAGCGGCAGGATCGAGAAGAAGCGCCCGATAAGCACGAAGAGGGGATTGCCCGGCGGATGCGGAATTCCGAGCACGTACGCCGCCGAGATGTACTCGCTGGTGTCCCACATCGCGGTGGAGGGCGCGAGCGTCGCGAGATAGACCGCGAAGATCGCGAGCGAGGTGATCGCCGCGGCCAGATAGGACGGGCGATAGTCGAGATCGGTGCTTTTCGGAGGCATAAGCTGGGTGACGGGAACGCGCGGCCGCCGGCGCGCGCGCCGGCCCGGACTAGCAGTGCAAGATGGAATGCACGCAGCGTTGAGGCAACGAGCGGGGTTCCGAGGGAAGGGGAACTACAACGGCTTCACACGAATGACACGAATCGGAACGAATCAAACCCGACGCGGCGGGAGGTCATCTATCCGTTTAGGGCGAAGGGCTCTCGGCACGGGAGCTTGATCCGTTCCAGTCCGTTTCAATCCGTTCAATCCGTCTCCAAAAAAAAGTTCATGTGTGTGTTCGGCCGGTACGCACTCGCCCGGCGAACGGCCGCTCGGGCTGGCTATAACATCTTTGGATACCGACTGGAACGGATTTGAACGGATCGGAACGGATAACGGCAACTGTACTGTTCGTGCATGTCTCCCAGCATGCGGCGCCGGCCTACATCGGGCTCGCCTCTCGGCTAGTGCCTGAACAGCCGCGTGCCCGTGAACACCATCGCGATGTCGCGCTCGTTCGCGGCCGCGATCACTTCCGGGTCGCGCACCGAGCCGCCCGGCTGGATGATCGCGGTCACGCCCGCCTCCGCGGCGTGATCCACGCCGTCGCGGAAGGGGAAGAAGGCGTCGGAGCCGAGCACCGAGCCGGCGGGATCGAAGCCCGTGGTGCGCGCCTTGTGCACCGCGAGGAAGCTCGCGTCCACGCGCGACATCTGGCCCGCGCCGATGCCGATCGTCGCGCCGTCGCGCGCGAGCACGATCGCGTTCGACTTCACGCTCGCCACCGCGCGCCACGCGAAGAGCAGATCGTCGCGCTCGGCGTTCGTCGGCGCGCGCTTCGTCACGACGTTCCAGCTCTGCAGGCTCGCGTCGATCGACGGGCGATCCTGCACGAGCACGCCGCCGCGCACGCGCTTGAAGTCGAGCGCGCCCGCCGGCCACGACGCGCGTCCCTCGAGCACGCGCAAGTTTTTCTTGCGGCCCAGGATCTCGACCGCGCCCGCGCTGAACGACGGCGCGACGAGGCACTCGACGAAGAGGCTCGAGATCACGTCCGCGAGCTTGTCGTCCACCGGCACGTTGAAGGAGATCACGCTGCCGAACGCCGACACCGGATCGCAGGCGAGCGCCTTCTGATACGCCTCGAGCGCAGTGGCGCCGGTCGCGAGGCCGCACGGCGACGTGTGCTTGATGATGGCGCAGCAGGGCAGTCTCGTTCGCCGAGCATGTCGCGTCGCGAGGAGCGCGCCCTCGAGGTCGAGCAGGTTGTTGAAGCTGAGCTCCTTGCCGCCGCGCTGCGTGAGTGCCGCGAGCCCGGCGCCGCGATGCTCGACGTAGAACGCCGCGTGCCTGTCCCGGATTCTCGCCGTAGCGCAGCGACTGCTGCCGCTCGAACGACAGCGGCATCCGTTCGGGAAGCGCTCGCTCGCGCTGCTTCGCGAACCAGGCCGCGATCGCCGCGTCGTACGCCGCCGTGTGCGCGTAGGTCTTCTCCGCGAGCAGTGCGGCGGAGATCGAGATCGTCCTCGCCTTCGCGTCGAGCGCCGCGAGCACGCGGTCGTAGTCGGCGGGGTCGACGATCACGTACACCGACTCGAAGTTCTTCGCCGCCGAGCGGAGCATGCTCGGCCCGCCGATGTCGATGTTCTCGATCGCCTCTTCCGGGCGCACACCCGGCGCGCGCCGCCGTCTCGCGGAAGGGATAGAGATTCACCGCGACGAGATCGATCGGCTCGATGTCGTGCTCCGCGAGCGCCGCCATGTGCTCGGGCAGATCGCGCCGCGCGAGCAGTCCGCCGTGCACGGCCGGATGCAGCGTCTTCACGCGGCCGTCGATCATCTCCGGAAAGCCGGTGACGTCCGCGACGTCGCGCGTCGCGATGCCCGCCTCGCGCAGTGCGCGCGCGGTGCCGCCGGTGGAGATGATCTCCCAGCCGCGAGAGCGTGAGCGCGCGGGCGAGCTCGGAGACGCCGGTCTTGTCGGAAACGGAGATGAGTGCGCGGGGCATGTGGGCGGAGAAGGGCGATCAGGCAGAGAGCGCGATGCCGATTGCATCGCGCAGGGCAGCATCGTCGAGAGCGTCGAGCACGAACGCCGCGTCATCGAGCCGCGGCAGATGCATGTGTGTCGCGCGGCCGTTCGCATCGAGCGCGATGCGCGCCTGCGCCACCGCCAGCACGGCCGGCGGGTAGAGCGCGTGCTCCACGCGCAGCACACGCGCGGCAAGCACCTTGGGCGTGTCGCCCGCGAGCACGGGCACCGGCCACTGCGCAATGATCGCGCCTTGATCGTAGCGCTCGTCGACGAAGTGCACAGTCGCGCCCGAGACGCGCGCGCCCGCCGCGATCACCGCCGCGTGCACGCGTGAGCCGTACATCCCGCGCCCGCCGAACGACGGGAGAAGCGCGGGATGCACGTTCACGATTCCGTCCGCGAAACGCGTTCACGACGACCTCGGGGACGAGCCGCATGTAGCCCGCGAGCACGACGAGATCGATGCGGTGCGATCTGAGCTGCGACAGGAGACGCTCGCCGCCAAGTGTGCCGCCATCGATCGCGGCCGCCGCAATGTCGCGTGTGCGCGCAAAGGCGAGCGCGCCGGCATCGGCGTGATCCGAGAGCACGAGCGCCAGTCGCGCGAACTTCTCGCGGTCGCTCTGCGTGAGGAATTCCTGGAGCGCTCGCAGATTGGAGCCGCGGCCCGATGCGAGCACCGCGAGGCGGGTCGGCATGAAGTGAGTCTAGTTGCTTCCCGCGTGCCAGGTAGTGGCGGCGACGACAGAATGCGGTCGACCGCTGCACCGAGGCTCGTGGCGAGTGCGAAGCCGTCCTGGCGCGCACCACATCGAGGGTGGGCGTCGTATCGCGCGGAACGAGAATGCCGTGCCCGCCCAGCGCTTTGGCCGGCTGGATGTCACGCAGCCGGTCGCCGACGAACCACGACTTCGCGAGATCGAGTCCATGCTCCGCCGCGGCCTGCCGGTACAGGCCCCGCCGCAGGCTTCCGGCAGTCGCAGGCGGGACCGATCTCCGGATGCGTGCGGGCAATAGTACGTGGCGAGCACGTCGCGCCGCCGGCCGCGAGCAGCTCGTCGATGCGCGCACGGAACTGACTCGTACTGCTCCACGGTAAACAGTCCGCGCGCGATCCCCGATTGATTCGGTCACCACGATCACCGGCATCCCGGTCGCGTTCACGCGCGCGATTGCCGCCGCGGCGCCGGGGATCAGGCGCACATTGTCGGCCTTGGCGACGTTGATCGTGTCGACGTTGATCGTGCCGTCCCGATCCAGAAAGAGTGCAGGGCGCGGATCGCTCATGCTGGTGGCTTCGACTTGGACGTGTCCGCGGGCGGCGTGGCCTGCGCGGGGATGGTCGTCGGCTTGGCAGCCAGGAGCCGCTCGCCGCAGCCGTCGCAAACTGTCAGGCGGTGCCGCGCCGGGTTTCGGCGGCGGCGGAGGAGGCGCGGGCTTCGGCACACTGAACGAACGGATCGAGTTCCCGAAATGCCCATCAGATTCCTGATGTCCTTCGACTCCACCTGATACGTCGCGCCCGTTGCGAGCGGCTTCGTCAACGTGATCAGGACGTCGCTCACCGGGATCGGCTTACTCGGCGTCATCTCCGCGAGCAGCGCCGCGCGCCGAACCGCAGCGATCGCGTTCGAATCCGTCGGCACCCAATGCTGCGCCAGATACGTGCGCGGAACACCGTGTCCGTGGCGCGCGCGAATCGAGTCGCGCGATTGCGGTGAGTCCGTGCGCTGCTTGTCGATCTCTCTCGCCGAGACGATGGCCTTGATCCGATAAGAGAGGAGTCCGCCGCGCGCACCATGATGTGCGCGCTGTCGAACTGACTGCGCCGGGTCCACGGGCTTGTCGAACGTCGCGTGCAGGGTGAGCGAGTCGCGGACATCGACGGTCACGACGTGCGGAGCCGATCGAGTCGTGGATGAATGCCAGCAGCTCGACTGTCGCCGTGTCCTTTAGCGTGACGGTAGCGGAGTCCTGCATCTCATGCGGATCGCGGTCGTGATTGTTGTTCGCGTCCAGCCAGCCAAGGACCGTGAACGATCCCGCCGGGATGTGCGCGATCGTGAAGTGCCCGACCGAGTCCGCGCGATCAATGTAGACCGTGCTGTCGGGATGCGAGATCGCCTCGACCAGCGCATTGGGTGCGGGATGTCCCGCAGCCCAATCGAAGACCATGCCGGACACCGAGGAGCCGGCGATCTCAGGCCCCGTTGAAAACACGAGATGAAAGCCCAGCTTGTCGGCGTTGCCGCGCAGATCCGAGACGCCCGGAAGCACGTTGATCGTGTACGTCGTGTTCGGCTTCCAGTCCTTGTGTCCGCGGACGGAGATGCGCGAGCGATGCCATCCGACGCGCGGCGCGCCATCGCGCGGCGAGATGAGCACGAGCGCATCGAGCGAGGCCGCGCCTCCAGGTCGCTCGCTCAGCACTTCGTCGTACTGGAGATTCACTTCCTTCTCGGTGACGTTGCGCGCGTTGGAGTCCGGTGTGGTCTTGAGCAGCTTGGGAGGGACCTTGTCCGGCGGGCCACCCGGTGGGAAACCCTGCTGCGCGCACGCGATCAGTCGCGAAGAGCAGAATCAGTCTGCCGCACAGCGACCTCTTCTTGCTCGCGAGCTGCTCGCGCCGCGTCGTCCACTCGCCGAGCTTCGTGCGTTCCGCTTCCACGATCTCGGGCTTGGCGCGCGAGACGAAGCTCTCGTTCGCGAGCCGTTGCTGCAGTGCGCCGAGCTGCTTCTCGAGCTGCGCGAGCTCGGTGCTCACGCGCGCGCATTCCTTCTCGAGATCCACGAGACCGGCGAGCAGCACCACGACTTCGGAGCCATCGGGTAGGAGCGCGTGCGCCGCGGCGCCCGCGGGCGCCTCGGCGCTCGTCGCGATCGTGGCGCGCGCCAGTCGGCCGATCGAGATCGCGCTCATCCGGCGAGCACCGCCGACGCGCCTGCGCATCGCGCCCGATCAGTACCGCCTCGATCATCTTGCCCGGCGGCACGTTGTACTCGGCGCGCACCTGCCTGATCGCGCTCACCGCTGCGCGCGCGATCTCGAATTGCGCGCGCCGCGCGCGCGGCGCACCTGCGACCGGCCACGCGCGCGCGTGCGAGGTACTCGCCGCTGGTGCGCGCCGGGAGCCGCTGCCAGAGCGCCTCGGTGACGAACGGCACCACCGGATGCAGCAGCCGGAGCGCCTGGTCGAACACGTGCACGAGCACCGCGCGCGCGACGTCGCGATCCGGCCCCTCTGCACTGACGCGATGCTTCGCGGCCTCGACGTACCAGTCCGCGAGCTCGTTCCACACGAAGCGACGCGCGCTCTCGACGTACTCGCTGAGTCGCATTCCGGCAGTGAGCTCGCGCTCCGTCCATTTCGCCCGACACGCCGGGCCGCGCGGGTCCGAGCGACGCGTCGCCCTCGCCGATCGCCGCGTCGAGACCGATCGAGGATCCATTCGTCGGCGCGCGTGAGTCTGTCGGGCGAGATGTCTGCGAGTGCACGCACCTCACCATCGCCCACGTTCATCAGCAGGAAGCGTCCGATGTTCCAGAGCTTCGTGACGAAGTTGCGCCCGGTCGCGAACGACTGGTCGAGATTGTCGGGATCGAGCATCACGTCGGCGCCCATCCCCATCCCCGCGATCACCGTGTAGCGCAGCGCATCGGCGCCGTAACGCGCGACGACGTCGAGCGGATCGATGCCGTTGCCGAGCGACTTGGACATCTTGCGATGCTGCATGTCGCGCACGGTGCCGGTGAGATACACGGTGTGAAAGGGCGCGCGGCCCTCGAAGTGGTAGCCGGCCATGATCATGCGCGCGACCCAGAAGAAGAGGATCTCCGGCGCGGTGACGAGCATGTCGGTCGGATAGAACGCCGCGCAGATCGGGGCTCGACTCGTTCGGCCATCCGAGTGTCGAGATTGGCCAGAGCCACGAGGAGAACCACGTGTCGAGCACGTCCTCGTCCTGGCGTACCGGCGCCACTGACAGTGCGGGCACGCCGAGATATCCTCGCGGCTCACGATCGGCTTCGCCGCCGCACGTCGTCGCAGTACCACACCGGAATGCGATGTCCCCACCAGAGCTGGCGCGAGATGTTCCAGTCGCGAATGTTCTCGAGCCAGTTGACGTACACGGCTTCCCACCGCTCGGGGAGAATGCGGATCGTGCCGTCTCGCACGGCCGCGAGCGCGGGCGCCGCGAGCTGCGTCCATTTTCACGAACCACTGATCGCTGAGCCGCGGCTCGATCACCGTCTCGCATCGATAGCAGTGGCGCACGTTGTTCTGGTGCACCTCGGTCTTCGCGAGCGCGCCGGAGTCGCGCAGCAACTCGGCGATCCGCGTCGCGCGCCTCGAAGCGATCGAGTCCCGCGAGCTCGGCGGGCACGCGTCCCTCCGCGTCGGGCACGTCGCGCACGAAGCCCGCCTGATCGATCACTACGGGCGTCGGCAGCTTGTGACGGCGGCCGACCTCGAAATCGTTCGGGTCGTGCGCCGGCGTGATCTTGAGCGCGCCGGTTCCGAACGCGGCATCCACGTAGTCGTCGGCGATCACCGGAATCTCGATGCCGACGAGCGGGAGCAGCACCTTCGTCCCGACGAGATCGCGATAGCGCTCGTCCTGCGGATTCACCGCGACCGCGACGTCGCCGGGTATCGTCTCGGGGCGCGTCGTCGCGACGGTGATCGAGCTGACCGGAGCCATCTGCCGCGGCATAGCGCACGTAGATACAGCTTGCCGTGCGTCTCGTGCGGCTCGGCCTCTTCGTCGCTGAGCGATGTGAGGCAGCGCGGGCACCAGTGGATCACGCGATGTCCGCGATAGATCAGTCCATCCTCGTAGAGCCGCACGAACGCCTCGCGCACCGCGCGCGAGAGCTCCGGCGAGAAGCGTGTACGCCGTGCGCGACCAGTCGCACGAGCTGCCGATCGCCCGCAGCTGCTCGAGGATCGTGCCGCCGGTTTCCGTGACGAACTCGGTGACCCGCTCGAGAAACGCCTCGCGCCCGAGGTCGAAGCGCGATTTGCCCTCCTTTGCGATGAGGCGCTCGACCACGTTCTGCGTTGCGATCCCGGCGTGGTCGGTACCCGGCACCCACAGCGCTTCGTCCTGCGCCATGCGCCGCCAGCGCACGAGCACATCCTGCACGGTGTTATTGAGTCCGTGCCCCATGTGCAGCACCGCCGTCACGTTCGGCGGCGGGATCACGATCGTGAACGGAGCGCGATCGCCGCCGGCGCGCGCGGAGCGCGATGCGCTGCGCGGTGAAGAGATCGGCCTCCATCCAGCGCGCGTAAATCTCCCGCTCGACCGTGGAGAAGTCGTACTGCGGGGCGAGCGGTTCTGTCATGCGAAAAAACTAACCCGATGACGAACGGGCCGCGTTGGCGGCCCGTTCATGATGCTCGATCGTGTCAGCTGTGCTGCGCGCGCCCTGCGTCAGCTCGGCGACGGCACACCGGTATCATCGCCCTCGGCGCTCGCCGGGCGTTCGGATTTCTTCTTGCGCCCGCGACGCTCGGCGATTCCCTCCACGGGACCCGCGGCCTCCTCGATCGCGTGCTCCTCGTCGAGCCACTTGTCCTCGAGTACGGGCTTCGGATCCGCATGCCGATCCACCTCTCCGGAATTCCCCTGGCGGCGGCGCCCGGTGCCCACGCGCTGACCCTCCCATCGACCGCCGGGAAGCGGCGCGCCCTCGTCGAGATCATCCTCGTCGAGATCGGACGCGCTCTGCTCGTCGGCGCCGATGTAGAGGCGGCTCACCACCGTGACGATGCCGGGCACCGTGCGCGTGACTGCCATCGCGTGCTCGGACTCCTCGTGCGTCTCCACCCACCCGGAGAGCTCGATGATCCCTTCGCCAATGGCGCCAATGTCGATCGCGCGCTCGCTCAGCACCGCATCGCGGCGGAAGGCGCGGAGCACGCGCTCCTCCAGCGCCGAATCGGGATCGAGCGTGCGATCGTCGACGTCGCCATCGTCGTCGAGCTCTTCATCGTACTCGCCGTCGTATTCCTCTTCGTCACCTCCCGCCGAACCAGCGAGTGACTCGATCTCCTGCTGCCCGCGGTGAATGAGTGAGTCGAATCGATCACGCAGGCGCGTGGTGAGGCCGGTGAGGCCACCCGTGCGCTGCGCGACGACGATGCCGACGACGAATCCGGCGAGTGCGCCGAGTGTGACGCCGGCTGCAATGCTGCCGACGGAGGGTTCATCATCGTGCAAGCGAATCCGCTTCATGACCAGGCCTGTGGCGGAGGTACAATCGTAAGGATAACTTGGCTAGTGCTGCGGCGTGTGCGGGTGCAAGAAGAAGGCCATGCACCGTCGTACTTTAGCGCCTCGCGCGACCCCCGAGAGACCCCCACGAATCGCATGATCGATCGCCCGTCCGACGAGCTCACACTCACGCTTCCCGATGGATCCACTCGCAGTGTAGCGTACGGCACGCTGCCGCGGGATGTCGTTGCGTCCATCGGCGCTGGCCTCCTGCGCGCGGCCGTCGCCGTCGAGGTCAACGGCGCAGGTGCAGGACCTCGTGACGCCGCTGCGCGAGAGCGGTGCCTTTCGCGTGCTCACGGAAAAGGACGCGCGATCGCTCGACGTGCTGCGCCACTCCGCCGCGCATCTGCTCGCGACGGCGGTGCGTCGGCTGCATCCGAAGGCGGCCATCGGCTTCGGCCCCGCGATCGAGGAGGGCTTCTACTACGACTTCGAAGTCGACGAGCCGTTCACGCCCGAGGATCTGACGCAAGATCGAGGACGAGATGCGCCGCGCCGCGAACGAGAAGTTCCCATTCGTGCGCGAGGAAGTCGATCGCGACGACCGCGCAGAAGAAGTTCGTCGACGATCCGCTCAAGCTCGAGCGTCTGTCCGAGCTCGGCGAGGACGAGGTGATCTCGACGTACACCGACGGTCCGTTCATCGATCTCTGTCGCGGGCCGCACGTCCCCGACACGTCGCGCATCAAGCACTTCAAGCTGCTGCACACCGCGGGCGCATATTGGCGCGGCGATGAGCATCGGCAGATGCTGCAGCGCATCTACGGCACGGCGTTCTGGAGCAAGGAAGATCTCGCCGCGCACCTGCATCGCCTCGAGGAGGCGAAGCGGCGCGATCATCGCACGCTCGGTCGCGAGCTCGACATCTTTTCCACGGATCCGCGCGTCGGCGCGGGGCTCATTCTCTGGCATCCGAACGGCGGCGTGATCCGTCGCGAGATCGAGGATTTCGAGCGCGAGCTGATCCTGCGTCACGGCTACGATCTCGTGTACTCGCCGCACATCGTCAACGAGAAGCTCTTCGAGATCTCCGGACATCTCCAGACGTTCAAGGAGAACATGTTCGGGCCGATCGAAGTGGAAGGGCAGTTCTACCGCCCCAAGCCGATGAACTGTCCCGGACACATCGTCATCTACCAGTCGCGCCAGCGCTCGTATCGCGATCTGCCGATTCGCTATGCCGAGTTCGGAACGGTGTATCGGTACGAGCGGAGCGGCGTGCTGCACGGCATGCTGCGCGTGCGCGGCTTCACGCAGGATGATGCGCACGTCTTCTGCACGCCGGAGCAAGTGCCCGTGGAGATCGAGCGGCTGCTCGATCTCGTCCACGAGATGCTCGGCGTGTTCGGCTACCCATACACCATCGAGCTCGCCACACGCCCCGAGAACGCGCTCGGCTCACCCGAGACGTGGGACCGCGCAGTGAAGACTCTCGCGGATGTGCTCACGGCGCGTGGTCAGGAATTCACGATCGATGAGGGCGGCGGTGCGTTCTATGGACCCAAGCTCGACTTCAAGCTCATCGATGCGATCGGGCGCAAGTGGCAGGGGCCGACGGTGCAGCTCGACTTCAATCTTCCCGAGCGCTTCCAGCTCGAGTACATCGGCGCGGACAACGTTGCGCATCGGCCGGTGATGCTGCATCGCGTGCTCGTCGGCTCGATGGAGCGCTTCGTGGGCGGACTCATCGAGCACTACGCGGGGGCGTTCCCGCTCTGGCTCGCGCCCGAGCAGCTCTCCGTCATTCCGATCACCCCCGATGTCGCACCCGCCGCGGCAGAGCTCGCGCATAAGCTGCATGCCGCGGGAATCCGCGTCGGCTTCGACGCGGAAAATCGCGAGGACTATCGCGAGCGCATCAAGACGGCGTCGAAGATGAAGGTGCCGTACATGGCGATCATCGGGAAACGAGAGGCCGAAGCCGGAATGGTTGCCCTGCGCTTCCGTGGATCGGAGAAGAAGCAGGAGACGATCGCCGTCGATGCGCTGATCGAGAAGCTCAAGGGGGAGATCGCCACGCGCGCGCTGCACCCAGCTGACGCACTACAACCCTCCGGGGCCGGGCTGTAGCTTTCGGGGCGGCCGGCACTTGCCGGCCGTCTCACCCGCTCGCGGATGTCGGCATGGATGGCTCGGATCGCACCCCCGTAATCGTTTCGGCTGCTCGCACCCCTGTCGGCCGCTTCCTCGGCGGCCTCGCGCCGCTCAAGGCGCCGGATCTCGGCGCAACCGCCATGCGCGCCGCCATCTCCGCGGGCCGGGATCGATGCCGGCGCGATCGAGGATGTCGTGATGGGGAACGTGCTCCAGGGCGGGGTGGGGCAGGCGCCGGCGCGCCAGGCGGCGCTCGAGGCCGGCATTCCCGGCACCGTTCCGGCGCTCACGGTCAACAAGGTCTGCGGCTCCGGGCTCCGCGCCGTGATGCTCGCGGCGCAGTCGATTCGCGCGGGCGATGTGAGCGCGGTGATCGCGCGGCGGGCAGGAGTCGATGTCCAACGCGCCGTACTACGCGTACGGGCTGCGCAACGGCGTCAAGTTCGGCGACCAGACGCTGGTCGACGGGCTGATCAAGGACGGGCTCTGGTGCTCGTTCTGCGACGTCCACATGGGCGGCCACGCGGAGTACACGGCGAAGAAGGCGGGCGTCACGCGGCAGCAGCAGGATGAGTTCGCGCTCTGCTCGCATCAGAAGGCAGTCGCCGCGATAGATGCGGGCAAGTTCAGCGACGAGATCGTGCCGGTGGAGATCCCTGGCAAGAAGGGGCCGACGCGTGATCGACACGGATGAAGTCGCCGCGGCGGGACACGATCGCTCGAGCACGCTCGCGAAGCTGCGTCCTGCGTTCCCGAAGGATGCGCCGAAGGGGATGCGCCTGAGGAGCTCACGGTCACCGCTGGGAACGCGCCGGGCCTCAACGATGGCGGTGCGGCGCTCGTCGTGACGAGTCTCGCCTTCGCGAAGGCGCACGGGCTCGAGTGCTCGCGAGGATCACCGGATACGCGACGGGCGGCGGCGAGCCGCGCAGATCTGTTCTTCGCGCCGATCATGGCCGTGCAGAACCTCATGAAGCAGACCGAACGCGAAGATCGGCGACTACGATCTCATCGAGGCGAACGAGGCGTTCGCATCGCAGGCGCTCGCAGATGGTGCGGCGCTCGGATGGGACTGGGATCGCGTCAACGTCAACGGCGGCGCGATCGCACTTGGTCATCCGATCGGCGCGAGCGGTGCCCGCGTGCTCACGACGCTGCTCTACGCGCATGCGGGATCGCGATGCTCACACCGGGCTCGCGACACTTTGTCTGGGCGGCGGCAACGCCGTCGCACTCAGCGTGGAGAGAATGTCATGACGAGTCCCACCTCGGTTCTGGTGCGTGACCGGCAGCTCACCGCCGTCGGCGTGATCGGATTCGCGGCGACAATGGCGGTCGCCGCGCAGATCGCGATTCCGATTCCCGGCACTCCGGTGCCGTTCACGCTGCAGCCGCTCGCGGTCGTGCTCGCGGGACTTTTTCTTGGCCCCGTGGCCGGTGCTGCGAGCATGGTGCTCTACCTCGCGGCCGGCGCGCTTGGCGCTCCAGTGTTTTCGCCGATGGGCGCGCCCGGCATTCTGCGGCTGATCGGTCCGACTGGCGGCTATCTCCTCGCGACGCCCGCCGGCGCTGCGATCGCGGGTGTGGTCGCGCGTCGCATGCCCGCGTTCGGCGGACGGCTGCTCGCCGCGTTCTTGGGCATCGCAATGCTCTACCTCGGCGGCGTCGCGCAGCTCGAGCTGCTCACGGGCAGCCTCGCACGCGCTGTGGCGCTCGGAACCGCCCCATTCATTCTTGCTGATCTTGCGAAGGTCGTGGTTGCGGCGATCGTGTCGTCGAGCCGGACGCATCAGCGTCTGACTTGAACGCTCGCGCGATCTTCGTCGACTCCGCGGGGGCGGTTCGCCCCGGGTGGCGCGCGCTGTTGTTCTGTGCGCTCTTCGCGGCATTCACGAAGATCGCGATCTCCGCGATATTCTACGTCGGCAGGCCGGCGAGCTACGCGGCGCTCCAGGTCGAGCAGTATCTCGTGCTGCTCATCGCAGCGTGGCTCGCGCACTACATCATGCTGCACTACGTCGATCACAAGCCATGGTCCTACGTGGGCCTCGGCCGCGAGCAACTGAGTTCGCGCGTGCTCCTCATCGGGCTCGCACTCGGATTCCTCTGTATCGTGATCCCCTCGGGCGGGCTTCTGCTCGCGCACGATCTCACGATCGTGACCGGGCTCGAAGGCAGGCGAAGCTGGATCGAGATCGCCGCGTACGGCGCCGTGCTCTTTCTCCCGCAATCGCTCTGGGAAGAAATGATGTCGCGCGGATATCTCTTCGCTGCACTGCGCGATGGACTCGGCTGGGTCGGCGCGCTCGCCGCAACGAGCGTGGGCTTCGGTCTGCTGCACATGGCGAATCCCGGTGCGAACGCCCAGTCGGTGACCATCGTCATCTTCGCGGGCGTCTTTCTCGGCGCGATCCTCATCGCGACACAGTCGCTCTGGGCGGCGTGGATGGCGCACTTCGCCTGGAACTGGGCGATGGCCGATGTGCTGCACACCGCGGTGAGCGGCGAGCGCTTCCCGTACTCGTCGTATCGCCTGGACGATTCTGGTCCTGCGTGGCTCACCGGCGGAAGCTGGGGCCCCGAAGGCGGCGCTGCCGCGATGGCTGGCATGCTCGCGGGGATGGCGGTGCTGTTCGCGTGGCGCAGAAATCTTTCGCTCGCGCGCGGTGCCGACGAGTCGAGCTTCCGGGAGAGCATACCAGGCGCATGAGCGAAAAGATCGCAGTCGTCGGCTCCGGCCAGATGGGAAACGGAATCGCACACGTGTTCGCAGTCGCGGGCTTCGATGTGACGATGATCGATGTTTCGCGCCCTGCGCTCGATAAGGCGCGCGCAACGATCGAGAAGAATCTCGGCCGCCAGGTGGAGAAGAAGGTGATCGACGCGAGCACACGCGATGCAGCGCTCGCGCGCATCTCGGTGAACGAAAAGCTCGATGGCGCCGGCGATGCATCTCTCATCGTCGAAGCGGCCACCGAGCGCTCCGACCTCAAGTTCTCTCTCTTCGCGGATCTCGATCGCGCGGCCAAGCCGCAGGCGATTCTCGCGTCGAATACGAGCTCCATCTCCATCACCGAGCTCGGCGCGCGCACCAAGCGGCCCGCGCAAGTGATCGGGATGCACTTCATGAATCCCGTGCCGGTGATGCAGCTCGTCGAGGTGATTCGCGGGCTCGCGACGTCGAACGAGACCACCGAGCGCGTCTTCGAGCTTTCACGTTCGCTGGGGAAGACGCCGGTCGAGGTGAACGACTATCCGGGCTTCGTGGCGAATCGCATCCTGATGCCCATGATCAACGAGGCGGTCTACTGCCTCATGGAAGGCGTCGGCACGCCGAGTCGATCGACACGGTGATGAAGCTCGGCATGAATCATCCGATGGGACCGCTCGCGCTCGCGGATCTCATCGGGCTCGACACGTGCGTCGCGATTCTCGAGGTGCTGCATGACGGCCTCGGCGATCCGAAGTACCGTCCCTGCCCGCTGCTCCGGAAGTACGTCGCGGCGGGATGGCTCGGCCGAAAATCCGGACGGGGGTTCTACGAATATTCCTGATGCTTTCACGCGGGGCGCACAGCCCCTTACGGGAGACACATGTCCTGGGCGCTGATTCCGCTCACTGAAGAGCAACGCGAGATCCAGAGCACGGCGCGCGAGTTCGCGCGGCGGAGATCGCGCCGAACTCGCGTCGCGTGGGACCGCGATTCGTACTTCGATCGGTCGCTCATTCCGAAGATGGGCGAGCTCGGACTTGCTCGGCATGATGCTCCCCGAGGAGTACGGCGGTCTCGCGCTCCCGACTACCACGTATCTCGTCGCGCTCGAGGAGATCGCCGCGTCGGACGCGTCGGTTGCCGTCACGATGAGCGTGCACAACTCGCTCCCCACGCAAATGTTGTTGCGATGGGGAACCGAGGAGCAGAAGCAGCGCTGTCTCGCGCCAATGGCGCGGGGCGAGCTGCTCGGCGCCTTCGCGCTCTCGGAGCCCGACGCCGGCTCCGATGCGGCATCGCTCACCTCGCAGGCCGTGCGTCAGGGCGACTGCTGGGTGATCAACGGCACGAAGGCGTGGGTCACGAGCGGGAGCGATGCGGACGTGTTGATCGTCATGGCGCGCACCGACAATCCGCGCGAGCGTCGCGGCGCGCGCGGGATCAGCGCGTTCATCGTCACTCCGGATCTCCCGGGCTTCAAGGTCGGGAAGAAGGAGGACAAGATGGGGCTGCGCGCGTCGCCCACCGTGCAGCTCGAGCTCACGCGACCTGCGCGTCCCCGCGGAGAACATGCTGGGCTCGGAGGGCGCGGGTTTCACCATGGCCATGCAGTCGCTGGACAACGGACGCCTTGGCATCGCGGCGCAAGCGATCGGCATCGCCGAGATGTGCGCTGGAGCACGCGACCACGTACGCGGGCGAGCGGCGGCAGTTCGGAAAGCCGATCAAGGAGTTCGAGGCGATCCAGTTCAAGCTCGCCGACATGGCCACCCGAATCGCCGCGGCCCGAGCGTTGCTCTATCAGGCTGCGGCGGCCAAGGATCGCGGCGAGAAAATCACGCAGTACAGCAGCATGAGCAAGCTGTTCGCGAGCGAGACCGCCATGTGGGTGACGACCCAGGCCATCCAGATCTTCGGCGGGTATGGATATGTGAAGGAATATCCCGTCGAGCGGCTGTTTCGGGACGCGAAGGTGACGGAGATCTATGAAGGAACGTCGGAGATTCAACGGATCGTCATCGCGCGGGAGCTGTACTCCCGCAGTCCGTGACGGAACGGGACCTTGCCCAATCCATACTTATATGACTGCGACTGCCACGCTCACCAATAGCTCCTCCTCGGTCTCCTCTACCGGCCTGTTCGACAGGCTCGCGCAGATGGGACACGAGCAGCTCGTCCTCTGCAGCGATCCCTCGGCGAGCTATCGCGGCATCATCGCGGTGCACTCCACGACGCTCGGCCCCGCGCTCGGCGGCACGCGCTTCTGGAGCTATGCGAACGACGAGGAAGCGATCATCGATGCGCTGCGCCTCGCGCGCGGGATGACCTACAAGAACGCCGTCGCCGGCCTCAACCTCGGCGGCGGAAAGTCCGTGATCATCGGCGACAATCGCACGACGAATCGCGAGATGATCTTCCGCGCGCACGGACGCTTCGTGGAGAGTCTCGGCGGACGCTACGTCACGGCGGAAGACGTGGGCACGAGCACCAGCGACATGGATATCGTGCACATGGAGACGGACTACGTCGCAGGGCTCGCGGAAAAGTCCGGTGATCCGTCGCCCGTCACCGCGCACGGTGTGTTTCGCGCGATTCAGGCATCGGCGCAATACCGCTGGGGCTCTGACTCGCTCGAGGGGAAGACCGTTGCGATTCAGGGATGCGGGCACGTCGGCGCATATCTCGCGGGCGAGCTCTCCGAAGCAGGCGCGAAGCTCATCGTCACCGACATCGATGCGGAGCGCGTGCGCAGCGTGGTCGATCGAGTTCGGCGCGAAGGCGGTCGAGCCTGGCGAGATCTATGGAGTGAAGGCGGACATTTTCGCTCCGTGCGCACTCGGCGCGATCATCAACGACAACACGATTCCGCAGCTCAAAGTGGAGATCGTTGCGGGTGCGGCGAACAATCAGCTGCTCGAGCCGCGCCACGGCGATGCGCTCGAAGCGCGCAACATCACGTACGCGCCGGACTATGTCGCGAACGCCGGCGGCGTCATCAACGTGTACTCCGAGCTCGCCGGGTGGGACGCGCAGCGTGCGCTGCGCAAAGCCGACGAGATCTACAACACGATTCTCGGTGTGTTCGAAATCGCGAAGAACGACAGCATCCCAACCTACGAGGCAGCGGACCGCCTAGCCGAACGGAGAGTAAAAGCGGTGGGATCGCTCGTGAAAACGTGGCCGCAGTGGCCGAATCGCTGAAATAGCGTGGCGTTGAGGTTGCGGACTTCCTAGTTTCCCGAATGGCTCGGTGGATGATCCACCGAGCCATTTACGAAACCTCCAACATTCGACACGCCGATGCTCTGGACCGATTGGGAATGTCGCCCACCTGGCGCAAAACTCCGTGAGGCCGATCCGGAGATCGCGAAAGTCATCGAAGAAGAAATTCTGCGACAGGGCGAAGGGCTCGAGCTGATCGCAAGCGAGAACTTCGTATCGCCGGCGGTGATGGAAGCCATGGGCTCGCCGCTCACCAACAAGTACGCGGAAGGATTGCCCGGCAAGCGCTATTACGGCGGCTGCGAGGTCGTCGATGTCGCGGAGAATCTCGCGATCGAGCGCGCGAAGAAACTGTTCGGCGCTGATCACGCGAACGTGCAGCCGCACTCCGGCGCATAGGCGAATGCCGCGGTGTTCCTGGCGTTTCTCAAGCCTGGCGATGCGATCCTCGGGCTCGATCTTTCGCAGGGCGGGCATCTCACGCACGGATCGCCGGTGAACTTCTCGGGGCTCAACTACCGGGCGTTCCACTACGGCGTGAACGAGAACGGGATCATCGACTACGAGAAGATGAAGGAGATCGCGCGGAAGGAGCGGCCGAAGATGATCATCGCCGGCGCGAGCGCGTATGCGCGGATCATCGACTTCGCGCCGTTCGCCGAGGTCGCGAAGGAGATCGGCGCGTATTTCATGGTCGACATGGCGCACTTCGCCGGGCTCGTGGCCACTGGATATCACCCGTCGCCCATGCCGCTCGCGGATGTCGTCACGACCACCACGCACAAGACGCTGCGTGGTCCGCGTGGCGGCATGATCCTGTGCAAGGCCGAGCACGCGAAGACGATCGACAAGGCCGTGTTTCCCGGCACGCAGGGCGGACCGCTCATGCACGTGATCGCCGCCAAGGCTGTGTCGTTCCGCGAGGCGCTGCAGCCGGAGTTCAAGGAATATTGCGGGCAGATCATCCGGAATGCTCAGGCGCTCGCCACGGCCCTCACGTCGCACGGATTTCAGATCGTGTCCGGCGGAACCGACAATCACCTCATGCTCGTCGATCTCCGCAATAAGGGCGTGACGGGGAAGGTCGCCGAGAAGGTGCTCGGCGACGCCGGCATCACGGTGAATAAGAACACCGTGCCGAAGGAGACGCAGTCACCGTTCGTGACGAGCGGTGTCCGCATCGGAACCCCCGCGGTGACCACGCGCGGCATGAAGGAAGAAGAGATGGGCCGCATTGCGACATTCATCGATCGTGCGCTCGCGGCGCCGGAAGATGCGCAGGCACTCGCGCGCATCAAGGCGGAGGTCAAGGAGTTCGCGAATGCCTTCCCGCTCTACACGGTCGCGGAGGCGGGCGCAGGGCGGTTGTAATACGACGTACCAGTTCGCATCTTGATGCAATCACCGGGGGCATAGTGCCTCCGGTGAAGGTTTCATTGGAGGAAACGCTGTTGCTCCTGGAGCGCTTTCGAGACGGGATCATGGATCGCATTCGCACGAAGGAGACGCGCTTCGAGGAAGACGCGTATCTCTTCGTGCTGAAGGCGCTCGAGTATTCGCAGACGCGGCTCACCGAGCGGCGGCACATCACGGGACGCGAGCTCGCGTTCTCGTGCCGCGATCTCGCGCTGCAGATGTACGGGGTCATGGCGCAGGTGGTGCTGGAGCACTGGGGCGTTCGCGCGACGGCCGACATCGGCGACATCGTCTTCGTCCTCGTGGATCTGGGCTATCTCATCAGCCAGCCCACGGACAACCGCGCGGACTTCATTGGGGTCTTCAACTTCGACCGGGCCTTCGAGCACGAGTACCCCTGGAATGCGGCGGCATTAGTTTGAAGTAGTGCAGGTGCAGAGTGGGGGAGGTGACGGCAATGGAAAGCAATTCGCTTCCGGAGTGCCGGAAATGTGGAAAGGGCGCGATGCTCCCGTTGAGCGACTACGGGCGGGACGGGGCGCCGATCGAGTACAAAGCGTGGGTGTGCAGCAACCCCGAGTGCGGCTTCAACATCCGCATTGACAACGGCGAGATCAGCTACGGGCGCACCGTCAGTCATTCTCACAAGTGAACGATCGCACAACATGCGAAGCCAGCCACGGCGGCCCACGAGGCCGCCGTCTTTCGTTCAGGGCACAGCCGTGAGCGGCAGGTGACCCTCGTCCCCGTTACGACCGCCGCGGAGTCTGCGGCGCTGGATGCGCGCGCGATCGACGCTGGTACGCCATCGCGCGTGCTGATGCAGCGTGCGGGAGATGCCGCAGCGGCCGAGATCGCGCGCGCAGTTCCGATCCAGCACGGCGCGCCGGTGAACCTCTACGTTGGCCCCGGCAACAACGGTGGCGACGGGTGGATCGTCGCGCGCGCGCTCGCGAGCCGCGGGGCACGCGTGTTCGTCATCGAGGTCGGCGAGCCGCGGAGCGACGAGTCCAAGGATGCGCGCGCGGTCGCCGCTCCGATGGTCACGAAAGGGGAGTCGCCCGATGCGCTGCTCGTCGTCGATGCGCTGCTTGGTGTCGGATCGAAGGGCGCGCCCCGCGGCGAGATCGCGACGTTCGTCGCGCGCATTGCGCAGTCGCGCGCGCGTGGCGCCACCGTGGTGTCGCTCGACGCGCCCAGCGGGCTCGATGCCGACACGGGCGATGCGACCGGCGCGGTGCAGGCGGATCTCACGATCAGCTTCGGCTCGCTCAAGCGCGGGCTCGTCATCGCGCGCGGCGCCGCGGGACGCGTCCTGGTGTGCGACATCGGACTTGGCGACGCGGGCGCCGAGGCGATGCCGCGGCTCGTCGACGCGCGATGGGTGCGCGAGCACGTGCCGTCGATCGGCGCCAGCGCGCACAAGGGGACGCGCAAGAAGCTCGCGATCATCGGTGGGCGCGAGGGGATGGCGGGTGCGCCAATGCTCGCTGCGCGCGCGGCGATGCGCAGCGGGATCGGAATGGTGCGGCTCCTCGTGGCGCGCGAGAATCTCCCCGCCGTGCAGAGTGCAGTGCCCGAGGCGCTCGCGCACGCGTGGCCGGGCACCGCGGAGGAGATCGAGAGCCTCATCACTCAGTGGGCCGATGGGCTCGTGATCGGCCCTGGGCTCGGCGCGTCGTACGGCAGCCGCACGCTCGTCGAGCGCGTGCTGCACGCGTTTCGCGGACCTGTCGTGCTCGACGCCGACGCGCTCAACGTCTTTGCCGGCGAGCCCGAGCAGCTCGGCGCGCTCATCGGCGACCGCCCCGCGCTTCTCACGCCGCATCCGGCCGAGTGCGCGCGTCTGCTCGGTGTGCGCATTGAGGATGTGCTCGCGCGACGCTTCGACATCGGCGCGGAGCTCGCGCAGCGCACGCGCGCGGTGGTGCTGCTCAAGGGCGTGCCGACGGTCGTCTCGGATGCCGCGGGACAGCGGCTCGTGAGCGCCTCTGGTACGCCGGTGCTCGCAACCGCTGGGAGCGGCGATCTGCTCTCCGGGATCGCCGGCACGCTGCTCGCGCAGATCGGCGACGCGCGCATCGCCGGTGCGTGCGCCGCGTGGGCGCACGGCCGCGCGGCCGAGCTGGCGGGGCGCGGGCAGGTGCGCGGCGTCGTGCTCGCGGAGGTCGAGGCGGCGTTGCGCGATGTGTGGAGCGAGCCGCTTGCTGCGCTCGAGGCGCCGCTGCTCGCCGAGCTGCCGATGATCGGCGAGCGATGACGCTCACGTGACCGACTCGATCGAGCTCGGCGCCGGCCGCGAGTTCGATATCATTCGCGAGCTCCTCTCGAAGTGGGGACCGCGCGCCCTGGGCATCGGCGACGACGCCGCGCTGCTCGAAGTGCCGGCGGGCGAGCACCTCGTCGTGAGCACGGACAGCTCGGTTGAGCACATCCACTTCGAGCGCGCGTGGCTCACGCCGCGCGAGATCGGTTTTCGCGCAACAATGGCCGCGCTGAGCGATCTCGCCGCAATGGCCGCGTCGCCGCTCGGCATCCTCCTCGCGCTCGGCCTTCCCGCTTCGTGGCTCGCGGATGCGGGCGACCTCGGATCCGGGGTCGGCGACGCGATCGATGCGGCGGAGACGCTCGTGCGCGGCGGCGACATCACAGGCGCGAGCGATCTCACGATCGGCGTCACGGTGCTCGGCAGCACGCGAGCGCCGCTGCGCCGCAACGGCGCGCAGCTCGGCGACACGGTCTACGTCACGGGCACGCTCGGCGGGCCCGGCGCGGCACTCGCGGCCTTGCAGCGCGGATGGACGCCCGCGCCGGCAGCGCGCGAGCGGTTCGCGCGCCCGATCGCGCGCATTGAACAAGCCATCTGGCTCGCGCGTGGCGGCGCGCGCGCCGGTATCGACATCTCGGACGGGTTACTGGCCGACGCGGGGCAAATGGCCGCGGCAAGCGGTGTACGCATCCAGATCGATCTCGACCAGCTCCCGCTGCACGAGGGCGTCTCCGCGCGCGACGCCGCGGTAAGCGGAGAGGAGTACGAGCTGATCGTGTGCGCGCCGGCGCTGAATGTGAGCGCGTTCGAGCGAGCGAATCGCCTCCGACTCACCGCGATTGGCCGCGTGCTCGAGCCCATTCCCGATGGCATTGGCGTGACGGTTCGGTTGAACGGCGAGCGGCTGGCGCCCGCTGAGGGGTTCCGCCACTTTTCCTGAACATGCGCGCGCTCCTCGCCTATCCCATGATGGCGCTGATGACGCTGATCTTCGTCGTCCCGATCACCATCATGACGCTGTTTCGGATTCCAATCCCTCCCGACAGCATGATCGGCCGCGGCGGCCACTGGTGGTCGTACTGGGTGCTCAAGGCTGCGGGCGTGAAGGTCGTCGTCCGCAATGGCGAGCGCGTCAGTCGAACAGAGCCCCGCGTGTACGTGTCGAATCACGTGAGCTGGTTCGAGATCTTCGCGCTTGCCACCGTCGTCGATCGCTATCGCTTCGTCGCCAAGAAGGAGATCCAGCGCGTGCCGCTCTTCGGTCGCGCCGCGGGCGAGGTGGCCGCGATCTACATCGAGCGCAACAACCGGAAGGCGGCGTTCACCGCGTACGAGGAGGCCGCGAAACGCATCAAGGGTGGCCTCAACGTGGTCGTCTTCCCTGAGGGCACGCGCGGGCGCTCGTACGAGCTGCGTCCCTTCAAGAAAGGTCCCTTCGTGCTCGCCATCGCTGCGCAGGTGCCGATCGTCCCCGTGATGACCTGGGGCTCGAAGGAGGTACAGGCGAAGGGCGAGGCCGCGATACATTCAGGTACGATCGAGCTGACCTTCCTCGAGCCCGTCGAAACGAAGGGACTCACGTACGAGGACCGCGACGCGCTCGTCGAGACGGTGTGGAATCGCATCGCCACCGCGCTCGAGGAGAAGGGTGTCGTGATTCATCGTCCCACTGAAGCAGAAGCATCCGCCGCACGAGCCGAGTGACCGCACTTCAACCGAGTGATCCATGTCAGAGATCGTAGACATCACCGCGCGCGAGATTCTGGATAGCCGAGGAAATCCCACCATCGAGGCGGACGTGTTGCTCGAGAGTGGCGCGATGGGCCGCGCGGCGGTGCCGAGCGGCGCGTCGACCGGCGAGCACGAAGCACTCGAGCTGCGCGATGCGGATCCCAAGCGCTATCTCGGCAAAGGCGTGTTGCGCGCGGTGCAGCACGTGGAGGAGACGATCGCGCCTGCGCTGCGCGGAATGCAGGCCATCGATCAGATCGGCATCGACCGCGCGCTGCTCGATCTCGACGGCACGCCGAACAAGGAGCGGCTCGGCGCAAACTCGATTCTCGGTGTGTCGCTTGCGACGGCGCGCGCGGCGGCGGAGGAGCTCGGCCTTCCGCTGTTCAGATATCTCGGCGGTCCGATGGCACGCACGATGCCGGTGCCCATGATGAACATCCTGAATGGCGGCGCGCACTCCACGAACACCGTGGACTTTCAGGAGTACATGATCGTGCCCGTTGGCGCGGAGACGTTCGGCGAGGCGCTTCGCATGGGCGCCGAGGTGTTCCACTCGCTCAAGAAGGTGCTGGTGAAGCGCGGGCTCGCGACGGGCGTCGGCGACGAAGGCGGCTTCGCGCCCGATCTCAAGAGCGACGAGGAAGCACTCAAGGTGATCATCGAGGCGATCGAGGCCGCGAAGTACGTTCCCGGAAAGCAGATCGCGCTCGCGCTCGACTGTCGCGGCGAGTGAGCTCTATGACAAGCAGGGGAAGTACACGTTCAAGAAGAGCGGCGCGGGCACGCTCGACGCGAGCGGAATGATCGATCTGTACTCGAAGTGGATGGAGGAGTATCCGATCGTGTCGATCGAGGACGGGCTCGCCGAGGACGACTGGGATGGCTGGGCGCAGCTGACGACGGCGCTCGGCGACCGCGTACAGCTCGTGGGCGACGATCTCTTCGTGACGAGCACGGAACGTCTCGCGCGCGGCATCGAGAGTCACGTCGGCAACGCGATCCTGATCAAGGTCAATCAGATCGGCACGCTGACGGAGACGCTCGAGGCGATCGAGATGGCGCGATCCGCGGGCTATCTGTCGATCATCTCGCATCGCTCGGGTGAAACGGAGGACACGTTCATCGCGGACCTCGCGGTGGGCACCGGTGCGGGACAGATCAAGACGGGCTCCGCATCGCGCACCGATCGCGTCGCCAAGTACAACCAGCTGCTGCGCATCGAGGAAATGCTCGGCGATGCAGCCGAGTATCCCGGCGGCGCGATCTATGGTTTGTAGAGTTTCGTAGCGAGTGCGAGGATGCGCGCCAATTGGAGTCGCATCGTCTGGATCGCGATCGGCACCATCGTGTTCGTGTACGCGGTGCAGGGCGGTGAATACAGCACGACGGCGCTCCTGTCGCAGCGCGCGCGAGAGAAGCGGATGCGCGCGTCGATGGACTCACTCAGGCGCGAGATCGACTCACTCGTGAAGGTGAAGAAGGCGGTGCAGGCGGATCCGGCGGTGCAGGAGCGGATCGCGCGCGAGGAGTTCGGGATGGTGCGCGGCAACAAGGAAATTCTGTATCGTTTTGCCGAGCCTGACAGCGCTCGCAAACCTTGACACGGGTGCTGGAAGGCGGGATATTTGGCGTCCTGGCGCGGGGTGGAGCAGCCTGGTAGCTCGTCGGGCTCATAACCCGAAGGTCGCGGGTTCAAATCCCGCCCCCGCTACTCTGAAGTAAGAAGAAGGCCGAACCGGTTTCCGGTTCGGCCTTCTTTGTTTTCCTCGCTGAGTCTGTCACGAACTGCGATGCTCGCGCGCTCCCTCTACTGACTTCCTCGGGGGAGAATTGTGAATGCGCTGATTGCGGGCGTCATGCTGGCGGCGGGCATGGCAAATGGTGGGCACAGGGGTTTGGCAGGGGAGTCGATGGCGGCGGACACCGCAATCATTGCAAGCGCAGACACGCTTCCAAGCGTGCCGCTCGGCACGCAGCAGTCGGCGACGCTCATTCGGTTCAGACGCGTCATCCCGGCGCGCGACAGCGCGGCGCAGCTCGACACAACGCTCAGTGCCCCCGCGTCGCCACGCGATTCGGGTGTCGTCGCCCCATCGGCTGACACGACGCTGCGCACCTCGCGCCCGCGCGCGATCGAGTACAGCGAGGCGTATCACACGCGGCTCAAGATCCATCAGATCGGCGCGTACGCGATGCTCCCGCTCTTCATCAGCGAATACATCATTGGCCAGAAGCTGTTGACGAGCACCAATCGCTCGAACGGTCTCAAGACCTCGCACAGCGTCATCGCGGCCGCCGTGGGTGTCGTGTTCGTGTCGAACACGATCACGGGCGCGTGGAATTTTCTTGATGCGCGCAAGGATCCAAACGGCCGAGCGCGTCGAGAGATCCACTCGATTCTGATGCTCGCGTCAGATGTCGGCTTCGTCGCCACCGCGATCTCGGCCGGCAACGCGAAGTTCTCGATCGCCGACGCGCGCCGGCATCGCACGATTGCCATCAGCTCGATTGCACTCAGTGCCGTTGGGACGGGCATGATGTGGCTCTGGAGGGATTGAGAGTGATGCTCGCACCTCTCACGCAGCTCGAGCACTTCATGGCGCCGTGGCAGTCGCTCTTCAGCAATTCGAAAGTCATCTCGACGTCCGTGGTCGGCGCACACGTCCTCTCAATGTTCGTGGGCGGCGGATTCGCAATTGCCGCCGATCGCTTCACGCTGCGAGCTCCCCGCGAGGACACGCAGGAGCGCGCGCGGCTGCTCGTCGATATCGAGCAGGTGCATCGCCCAGTGCTGATCTCAATGACTGTGCTGCTCATCACGGGCGTGCTGCTCGCGGCGTCCGACGTGAAGACGTTCGCGACCTCCCCGGTGTTCTGGGTGAAGATCGCGCTCGTCGTCCTGCTTCTGATCAACGGCGCCGTGCTCACGAAGACGGAGCAAGCGTTGGGTAATCGGGGTATCACGTCCGAGCATCAGGAGCGCAGCCTGTGGGGACGCCTGCGCGCAAGCTCGTGGTGCAGCCTCCTTCTCTGGTCGGCAACGCTCGTCGCGGGCGTGATTCTCCAGAATGCATCCTGAAGCAGCTGAGTGATGACTAGCATCAATTCGACAGAGACGCCCTGCGCGTCGTGTGAGCTCGGTGAGAGCCGCCGAACTTTTCTGAGACGGACAATGCTCGCGGTCGCCGGCGCCCTCGTGGCGGTTGGCGCGGGCAGCACTTCGGCGCTCGCCGAGTCCGTCGCCTTTATCGAAGGGCACCGCCGAGGCGGGCAGGGTGTGCGCTATCCGGTTCCGGCCGCAGACGGCGTGCAGATCGACAAGGACAACCAGGTGATTCTCGTGCGGTGGCAGAACACGGCGTACGCGTTCAACCTGTCCTGCCCGCACCAAAACACGGCGCTTCGCTGGGACGATGCTGATCATCGCTTTCAGTGCCCCAAGCATCACTCGAAGTATCGCCCGGACGGAGAGTTCATCGAGGGACGCGCGACGCGTGGAATGGATCGTCTCGCGATGCAGCGCGACGGGAACGACCTCGTCGTCGACGTAAACAAAATGTTCAAGGAAGACGAAGAGAAAGCGGCGTGGAGCGCCGCATGTGTCGCACTTTCCACCTGATGCAGGAGCAGGACATGTCGATCGAGGAAGGAACCAGTCGAGTGAACGGTGCAGAGCTTCCGCTCACGCAATGTCTCACGCGCCGCCAGTTTATGGTCAGGGGCGCGCTCGCGAGCGTCGCGATCATGCTCGCGGGATGCGGTGGCGATGCCTCGACGGCGCCGGCGAGCGTGAGCCTCACCGTCAACGTCGGCGATTATCCCACGCTCGCGAACGTGGGTGGCGTCGCCTACGTGGATGCGAGTGGCAATCCGCTCGCGATCGTGCGCGCGAGCAGCAGTACCTTCGACGTTGTCTCACGTATCTGCCCGCATCAGGGCGGTACCGTGAATTCGAATGGCAACGGCTTCACGTGCCCGGTGCACGGAGCGGTGTTCGCTGATGATGGCACGTGGGAGGGGGGACAGCGAACCTCGAGTCTCACCTCGTACACCTCGACATTCGACTCGAGCACGGGTACGCTGACGATCGGCTGAGACTGGCAGATGGCGAAGCGCGCGCTGGACAGGACCTCGCCATCAGTACAGTTGTTCTGGATTCTCGGGCGTGCGAAATTCGGTGGTCCACACGCGCGAGTGCTGGCGATGACGGTTGTCCACATACGCGATTGGGGCACCCACCGCTCACTGATCGCGCGACTGCAGCCGGGGAGGCGCTCGCGTGCAGCGCGACGCTTCCCCGCGGAGAGTGAGGCGCCGTGATTGCCGCGCTGCTGCTCACGTTCCTGCATGCCGCCCTCGGGTCATCACTCGAGGGCGCCGTGCGATCATCGGACGGGTCGTCGCCCGTGGTCGGTGCACTGGTCGAAATCAGAGATTCGATCTCGACTGGAATCGCGGAGCGCGCGCTCACCGATGTGAACGGACGGTACGTGCTCCCCGACCTTGCGTCCGGGACCTACCATCTCCGAGTGAGCCGCATCGGGTACGATCCGCGAGAGCTGGATGTGCTCGTGATTTCGGCGCCGCGCATCGTGGTGGATGTGATGCTCGCGCCGCATCCCCAGCTCCTGGGGGAGCTCCACGTTCACGCGGCGCTCGACAGTGCTTGGCGGGCATTGCACGCGCCATCCGCCGATCCGAATGAAATGGCGAGCGTCAGCGGCGATGCCTTGCACGCCGATCCGGCGCTCGAGAGCCCGGACGCGCTCCAGAGTCTCGCAATGCACGGACTCGCCACTGCACGTGACGAGGCACCGACGTCACTGCACGTTCACGGAGGGGCCGCGTCCGAAAATGCGATGTACGTCGACGGCGTCCCCGTGTTCAATGCCTATCATGCGAACGGCACACTCACCGCGATCGATCCGGATGTGATCGCGGGCGCATCGCTCGATCGTGGGGCGCCCAGTGCAATGTTCGGCAATGCGACAGCCGGGATCATCGCAGTGACCACGGCGGGATCGGATACGGGCCGCGTCGTGTCACGCGGGGGGTTCAGTGCGCGAGCGATTCGCGAATCCCTCGGGGGATCGCTGCCGCTTTCCGGCGGCACGTTCCTGATCGGATTCCGGCGCAGTCTCAATGCATCGCTCTCCGATTCGCATGGGGCAGCGATCGACGGCACCGGATTCGGCGACCTCTTCGCCAAGGTGACTTTCCCGCTCGCATCCGGCGAGCTCGAGATGTTCGCGCTACACGGCACCGACCGGCTCTCCTTCAATGGGGTAGTCGATCACGCACCGTTCGGACACGTGCACGATGATGTGCGTCGGGATGAGAGCGCGGCTGACGTCCAGCCGCTACCGACCGAAACGAACAGCCTCGGGTGGAACAGCGGCACGGACGCGGTCACGTGGCGATCCGGGGGCGCGGAGCGATGGCGCGTGAGCGCATGGCGCACGCAGTTCGGCGCAGACTTCGGATGGACTGGGACGACGCGTCTTACCAGCGCTCTCACGACCACAGGAGCCGCCGCAAGCGCGGCCTGGAGATGGGGCGGCGTGCACCTGAGCAGCGGCGTCAATGCGAGCGAGTACAACGTCGTGTACGATGTTGGGGATCTGGTCGCAGACAATCCCGTGCTGAACGGCCAGACGCCGCTCGCGCTGTCCGCGCATGCTCCCATCGTCTCGAGCTTCGCGGATGCCCAATGGAACATGGGCTCACGCTGGAGCGCAGATGCGGGAGTTCGCGCGGCGCTCGAGTCTCCCGTACGCACCGGTGCGGAACCACGACTTTCGCTTCACTTCGCACCAGTGCCGGCTGTTGCGCTTGGGATTGGTTACGCGCGCACGCACCAGTATGTGCAATCGCTTCGCAACGAAGAATCGCTGTTCGATGCCGTCGCGGGAATTTCCTTTCCTGCGCTGGCCGGATCGCGATTCGGGACCCTCGACGTTCCGGCAAGCCAGAGCGATCAGCTGATCGCAACTGCGGACGTGCATCTCTCGACGTCTTTGACCTTCAGTGCGACCGCGTACACGCGCCGCGAGACGGGCGCGGTGCTCGTCGCGCCCGTCACGGCGCAGCCCTTCGCGCTCACGGGATTCGCGGTCGGGAGCGAGCGCGCACAAGGAATGTCGCTTTCACTCACTCGTGAGGGGCAGCGTATATCCGGCGAGCTCGGCTACTCCCTTGGCGGTGTCCGCGATCGCGGCGATGGCGTCTCGTACTCGCCCTCGTACGATGCCGCGCAGGTGATCAGCTCCGCGCTAGGTGTGCGCGTTGCGCCTGGGACCATCGTCCGTCTCGCAGCGTTTGCGCACAGCGGCGCTCCGACGAGCGTCGTTGGTGACCAGATCGAATGGATGCCGTACACGTCGTCTCAAGGCCACGGCGATCTCGCCGGCTCGCCGCAACACATCGTAGGAACGCTCGACGGCGCACGTCTTCCGGCCTACGTGCGGATGGATCTCGGCATCCGACACGACTGGCACCTGCGCGCATTCGGCCGTGCTGGTGCGCTGCGCACAAGTGCAGGCGTCACGAACCTCTTTGGCCGGGTCAATGCGCTGGGAATGATGGCGCCCGCCGCCGCTGGCACGCCGAATCTCATCCTGATGCCGCGCCGCAGCGCTTCATTCGGCCTCGAGTGGACCTACTGAGCGTGTCGTAACCCGCCGTGCCGCGCGATCTGTCACAGACCGAGCCGGTCGCGCGCTCCATTGACGTCCGACAGCATCGCTGGGCGCGGACGCGTCTGGAACGAGTCATGGTGGAGGAGTCTTGGTCGGGTCAGAGTTGTCTGCCGCTCGACACGCAGAACGTCCTGAGAAAACGGCCCGAGCACACATGACCGTGAGTGCGTTCGATGCCGAGTTTCGCGCTGCATTCCACTCGCGCTTCTCCGAACTGTTCCGCGTCATCGACCGATACCTCGGTGACGAGGCACTCGCAGCCGACATTGCGCAGGAGACGTTCGTGCGGCTGTATCGCAGAGGGGAAATGCCGGACGATCTTCGTGCCTGGCTCGTGTCCGTGGCACTCAATCAGGCCCGCGACGAGCAGCGTCGCGCCTCGCGCCGACTGCGGCTGCTGCGCCGTCGCGCCACCGAGGAGCCGATTGCCGATGCCGCGCCCTCGGCGGACAATGTACTGGTGTCCGAAGAGCAGCGTACACTCGTGCGGCGCGCCCTCGATACACTTGCGCCGAGGGACCGTGCCTTGTTGCTGCTGCGTGAGGAAGGGTACAGCTATCGCGAGCTGTCGGTCGCTCTGGAGCTCACCGAGACGAGCGTGGGCACCCTGCTCGCGCGCGCCAAGGTCGCCTTTCGCCGTGCCTACGAATCCATGATGCAAGTCACCCCGAATGGGAGGACGGATGTCCAATCCTGAACACTCTTTCTCGGATGCAGAGATGAGAGTGCTGCTGTCCTCCATCGACCATCGGGTGCCCGCGATCCGCGCCAACAATGTGATCGCTCGCGCACGCCGGCGAGCGGGGTGGCACGTTGCGCTCATCGCGGCGAGTGCCTTGCTCGCCGTCGCGAGCGTGTCCACGGCGGCGGTGCGGAGCGGGTTCGTCACTCGCTTGGTCGACGGCATTCGGGGTGCGCGTCACGAGGCACCGGCGCGTCTGAAGGAGACGAGCACCGCGGACGTGAACGCGTCGCGCGGGGTCGCTTTCGTTGCGGGCGCTCAGGTGGATGTCGACTTCCGTGCTCCACAGACCGCGGGCGCCGTGCAGGTACGCTGGGTGGACAGCGGGTCGGTGCTGTTGACGCAGACCGGAGCAATGGGAGAGGCGCACTACGCGCTGACGCCCACGGGCGTGATCGTGAACAACGAGCGTTCGACTGCCAGCTACACACTCGTGCTGCCGAGATCCGCGTCGCGAGTGCGCGTGCGGATCGCTGGCCGCGAGGTGGCGGCCAAATCCGGGGATGTGATTGCCTGCGCCGGTGTTCGTGATGCGAAGGACAGCTGCAGCGTCACTCTGGCGGCACCGCGTCGATAACGTTGCTGGAGAGGGACAGCGTATCCGCGCGCCTCTCACGTTTCGTTCCAGCGTGTGGTTATTCGCGCGCCCGTTCGTTGCGGAGGAGCGCCCTGAGCGGTCAACGGTAGGCACGGGCCCGCGGAGTGCCCGTAGCGAACTGCTGACCTGGGGGCGCTCGCATGTGGGAACCGCGGAAAACCGGAGTGGCGCTGTGCGTGCTCGCATCTCTTGGTGCCTGTTCCTCGTCGACTGACGGCACCGGGCCCGCGCAGAACACCGTTGCGTCGATCTCGTTGGTATCGAGCGACAGCAGCATCAATGTCGGCGCCACCGCGCAGCTCACTGCGGTCGCAAAGGACAGTGCGGGCGCGACGATCGCCGGCGCACACATCGCGTACGCGAGCTCTAACGCGAGTGTGGCGACGGTCAACGCAAGTGGAGTCGCGAGCGGCGCGGGCGCAGGGACGGTGTGGCTCTCGGCCTCTGTTGGTGCAGTGCGCGACAGTCTCGCAATGGCCGTCGCCGATACTGCAACACCGGTGAACGTCACGCGCGTGGGGCCATCGCGCACGCTCAAGACGCCCTGCGCCGCGATCGCGACGGCGCATGCGAACGACGTCATCGAGATCGACGCTGCGACGTACTCGGGCGACGTGTGCGTGATCGCGACGGCGGGGCTCACGCTTCGTGGCGTTGGTGGGCGACCAAAGCTCGACGCGGCGGGACACAGCGCGGAGGGGAAGGCCATTTGGGTCATTCGCAACGCGAACACGACGATCGAGAACATCGAGTTCGCGAATGCCGTCGTGCCCGACAACAACGGGGCGGGGATCCGGCACGAGAGCGGGAATCTCACCATTCGCGGATGCCTGTTCGACCACAATCAGGACGGCATTCTGACGGGCGCCGACTCGACGAGCGACGTCGTCATCGAGTCGAGCGAGTTCGCCTTTAGCGGAAACACGCCGACGCCGGGCTACGAGCACAACATGTACATCGGCGCGATCCACAGCTTCACACTGCGGGGCAGCTACTCGCACGATGTGACTGAGGGAAATCTCGTCAAGTCGCGCGCGCGCGTGAACTACATCCTGTACAATCGCATCACGACGGAGAGCGGCACCGACAGCTATGAGCTCGACCTGCCGAACGGCGGGCGCTCGTACGTGATCGGCAACATCATCGAGCAAGGCGCGAGCTCGCCGAATCACACGATCATCGAGTACGGCGCCGAGGGCATTCCGGCGGGGCGCGAGACGACTCTGTTCGTGGTGAACAACACCGTGGTGAACGACGCGAGCGC
The DNA here is from genome assembly GCA_963792685.1 of uncultured Gemmatimonadaceae bacterium. Classification (GTDB taxonomy): domain Bacteria; phylum Gemmatimonadota; class Gemmatimonadetes; order Gemmatimonadales; family Gemmatimonadaceae; genus FEN-1250. Next base: position 2,489,159 of record CAWBWW010000001.1, read on the forward strand.
GGGTACGTTCGTGACGGTCGGCGGCGCGGTGGCCACGCCGGTGACGCTCAGGAACAACATCTTCGCCGGTCCGGGGACGATCACGAACCAGGCGAGCGCGGTGCTGGATGCGAACACCACGGCAACTGATGGCGACCCAAAGTTCATGAACCGCGCGGCGTACGACTATCGTTTGCTCGCGGGCTCACCGGCGATCGACCATGGTGTCACGCCGGGCACGGGTGTGGGCTTCTCGCTCGTGCCGACGCTCCAATATGTGCACCCGACGTCGATCGCCACGCGCACGACCGCGGGAAGCGCAATCGATCGCGGCGCATACGAGTACGTGCCGTGAACCATCCGCTGAACGACTGATCGACGCGCCCGCTTCGCGAGCGTCGGGAGTCCCTCCGGCGCTCGCCTGGCGCGGCTATATTTCGTCCCGTAACGCGGGCGCGCAGCCACTCGGCGGCGCGCCCTTCGTATTTCCACACCAGAGACTTGGGGTGCACGGGATGTCCGAGAGTACGATGGCGAGCACGAACGCGACGCAGAGCGCCGAGCACTCGGAGCGCGTGCGGATTCTCCAGATCATTCAGCCCGGGCTGCTCGGGCTGATGGACGGCTCGGTGTCGACGCTCGCTCCGCTCTTCGCGACAGCGGCGCTCACGGGCCGCGCGCACTCGGCCTTTCTCGTGGGCTTCGCAGCATCCGCGGGCGCCGCGATCAGTATGGGACTCGCGGAGGCGCTCTCGGACGACGGCGAGATCTCCGGGCGCGGCAACCCGCTCACCCGCGGCGCTGTGACGGGACTCGGCACACTGATCGGGGGCATGGGCCACACGCTGCCGTTTCTGATCGCGAAGCTGCAGACGGCGCTCTCGGTGGCGTACGTGGTCGTGATCATCGAGCTCGTGGTGATCGCGTACATCCGCTACCGCTACATGAAAAGCCCGCTCATGAAGACGATCGTGCAGGTGATCGGAGGCGGTGCGATCGTGTTCGCGCTGGGGCTGATGCTGGGGCGCGATGGGGGCGGGCGGGTAGGGCGGTGTGCGCGCGGCGCCCGGGCTCGTTAAATTGGATCGCTGTACGGCAGGGTAGCTCAGCTGGTTAGAGCACGGCACTCATAATGCCGGGGTCGCGGGTTCGAGTCCCGCCCCTGCTATTCTCGAAGTCGCTGACATCATTGATGTTGGCGACTTCGCTCGCTTCCGGCGCGGCTTCAGAGATACCCGGCACGGTACCGCTTCGCCCGCAGAAGGAGCGCGCATGCCGTGAGCAACGGACGCGCGTGCCGTCTCCGCGAGGGCCAGCGTGTTGTTCGGGTCAGGGGTGTTCGCGCGGTGAAGCGTGGTTCCGTGATTTGACTGGGGCCCAACGTTCATCACCCCGTGCATGCCCGAACCTTCGTGGGGATTGCACACGAATTCGTAGGCCCCGTCAGGCAATCGCAGATCAATCACGAGAGGGAGTGGACCCCATGTGCAAGTGAGTCCGGATGTCCAACTGGTTCGCCATCCGGGTTACAATCGCGCGCGGGCCAGCAGGCGTCATCTCGCTGCGCATCAATGTGCGGTTGTCAGTCGAATTAGCGTGAGGTGCAGACTCATGCCCTGATGCTTTGGTGCTTTGGGTCCAATCAGCTGAAGTACGTACGGGTATCAACCGCCGCTTAAGATGCCAAGTCCGCCGCCCTACTCAACCGGAGCAACCGCCCGATGCGTACTAGGAAAAAAACGACGGAGATCAGGTGGTTATCCGAATTGGAAGCTCACGATTATGCAGCAGCGGACTCGTACCTTCGTCTGCTGTGCGACGATTCGGCCGCGGCAAAGTATGTGAAGCATTTGCGAAACGCGCCCGTAACGAAATTCATGGCCAAAGACATTCTCCGAGCGTCAGGTTTGTCGTTGCTCCGCATTAGCAATTCGCATGTGAAGCACGACCGAGAGAAAGCGGTAGCGGGCGGATCATTGTCCCCGCTCCTGCTCGTACGCTCCACAGGCAACCAAAGGGTCATCATTGCGGATGGCTACCATCGACTGTGCGCTGTCCACTCAGTTGACGAGGATGCGCTAGTGCCGTGCAAGATCGTCTCGAAAAAGATGAGAAAGCGCTGAACGGAGGCGTGACCGAAATCGTGGACACACCACGTTGGCGGCGAGCGATTTGGATCGCCAGGTGTCCGCCCCAATACGGGCAACTCACACGCGTGACCCCCGCTCCCCGAACGTCGGTCTCAATAAATTCTGTCATTCGCACACCGTGCGTGCAGCAGTAAGCGCGGTACAGTAAACGATACAGGCGCATCACCGTACTCGCTGCTGCGCTGTTCCGCACCACGCCCACGTGTCACGCATTGTCTCCGCCGGAGATCGCACGAGGTCGTCGCTCATAGTGCCGAGGTCGCGGGTTCGAGTCCCGCCCCTGCTATTTTCGAAGTCGCTGACATTATCGATGTTGGCGACTTCGTTCGCATCCGGTGCCGGTTCGGAGATACCCGGAACGGTGAGCGATTCGCCCGCAGAACGAGCCCGCATGCTGTGAGCAACGCACGCGCGTGCCGTCTCCGCGAGGACCAGCGTGTTGTTCTGGTCAGGAGTGCTCTCGCCGAGAAGCGCGGTCTCGTCATTTGACTGGGGGCCCAACGTTCAACACGCCGTGCATGCCCGAACCTTCGTGGGGATCGCACACGAACTCGTAGGCCCCCTCAGGAAATCGCTGATCGATCACGAGATCGTAGGTCTGTCCAGTCGTGATCACGTAGGGTCCCGTCGCGGCGCTGCCGAGCTTCGCGCTCTTCGGCCGTTTTCGAAACGCCACATTGTGCGGCGCGGAGCTGGCCTGCAGGAAGCGAACGGTGTCCCCATGCTGCGCTGCGATCTCTGACGGCTGAAATGCGAACTGCGCATTCGGCGCATCGACCATCCTAACTACGACGAGGTGCGGCTTGGATTGCGCCGCGAGCGGGAGCGCCGTCACCAGGGCGGCCACCCCGAGATGTACAATGGCGAACGCGCGCAAGTTGATCATGTTGTCTCCCAATTGTGAAACAGCGGTATCGAATACTCACTATAGCGATATACACAAGACGAACAGCATCCCGAGGCGTCTGCAGAAGTTGCTCGCTGCTACGCAGCCTTACCTCGTGTTTTCCCGAGTGAGTCGCGAACGCGCGGAGGCGCCGCAGCGAGCTCAAAATTGGCGAAAGCGTGAGCGATCGACTAAGTAACAAGAATTACCGAAGTGGCTCTGAGGTGCGTGCGTGACTTTGACTCCGTCGAAGCGCACAAGCGACAAGCTGCCCGCAAGCGACCTCGCGTGGCGACGGAGGTGCTGCGTGCCGACTCGAGAGAAGCTGGACTCCCTTGCCCTTTTGTCGGGTGTACGTCGGGTATTCGCGGAGCCAGGACTACGAGTCGACGCTTTCCGCAATCACCCAGCTCGTTCTACCCTACGCGGGCAGCTGGTGCGCGGTTGATATCTGCGAGTCCGACGGCTCGGTACGTCGCGTGGCAGTCATTCACCCGGACCCGACCAAGCAGTCGATCGCGCGGACACTCGAAAAGGGATGGCCGCCCGAGCGTGACGATCCGCTTGGTGCTCCGGCTGTCATGCGGACGCGTCGCACGGCGTCAATTCCGAACGTCAGAAGGCCTTGCCGTCCTTGCCATCGATAGATTCGCGACTCCACTGGGCCCGTGAAGCCTGAATCCGGGCGTGTTCTCACGATCAATGCCGGCTCCTCGAGCGTCCGTTTCAGCGTATTCGACGCGGACGCGACCTCGCGGCGACACCTTGCTGGAAAGATCGACCGCATCGGTTTAAGCCGATCGAAACTCATTGTCGAAACTCCGTCGCAGGGATTTGAGTCCCTCGGCCGCATCTCTGCCGCGGACAGCCACAGCGCGGCGGAGTTTCTGCTGCGGTGGCTCGAGGCGCAGCCGATATTTGCGTCTGTCAAAGCTGTTGGTCACCGCGTAGTGCATGGAATGCAGCACTCTCAGGCTGAGCGAGTCACGCCGCGACTGCTCGCAGAGCTGCGGCGAATCACTCCCTACGCCCCGGAACACCTGCCACGCGAGATCTCGTTGATCGACACGTTCGCGCGCCGGCATCCAAAGCTGCCGCAGGTCGCATGCTTCGATACGGCCTTTCACCGCGACATGCCGCGCGTCGCCAGGCTGCTGCCAATTCCGCGACGATTTTCGGCACGGGGTGTCGTGCGCTACGGGTTTCATGGCTTGTCGTACGCCTATCTCATGGAAGAACTCGGACGAATCGATCCCGCCGCCGCGCGAGGACGAGTGATCCTCGCGCACTTGGGGAATGGCGCGAGCCTGGCCGCCGTACTGCACGGGAAGAGCCTCGACACGAGCATGGGGTTCACGCCTGCGGCAGGACTGGTGATGAGCACTCGAACGGGTGACATCGACCCCGGCGTCGCGTATTACCTCGCGCGCAAAGAGCACATGACCGCCACGCAATTTCAGCGCATGGTGAACCACGAATCCGGACTGCTCGGAGTGTCCGGAACGAGCTCCGACTTGCGGGAGCTACTATCGCGCGAGTCGCGCGATCATCGTGCGGCAGAGGCCGTGGCACTGTTCTGCTACCAGGCGTTGAAGTGGATCGGATCGTTCGCAGCTGCTCTCGGTGGAGTCGACACACTCGTATTCGCCGGCGGCGTAGGCGAAAACTCCGCGGTCATTCGCGCACGCATCTGCGAAGGGTTGAGCTTCCTCGGCATCGAGCTCCATCGTGCGAGCAATGCAAAGAACGCCGCGGTGATCTCGAAGCCAAACCGGCGCGTCACTGTGCGGGTGATCCGCACCGATGAAGAGCTGATGATCGCGAGATCCGTCTCCCGCACCCTCCAACTCGGTGAGTAACGCGCGTAGGCGCCATATGACATGACAACCAAGACACTGTCGCCGGAACTGCTTCACTCGATCAATGCATACTGGCGCGCGGCCAACTACTTGTCCGTGGGACAGATCTATCTTCTAGACAACCCGCTCCTGAAAAGGCCGCTGACGCCCGCGCGATATCAAGCCACATGTTGCTCGGCCACTGGGGCACTACGCCAGGGCAGAACTTCATCTACGCTCACTTGAACCGGGTGATCAAGAAATACGACCTCGATATGATCTACGTCTCCGGTCCCGGACACGGCGGCCCGGCCGTGGTCAGCAATACGTATCTCGAGGGTACGTACACCGAGATCTACCCAAACATCACGCAAGATGCTGCGGGTCTTCGAAAAGCTGTTTATTCAATTTTCGTTTCCGGGCGGCATTCCGAGCCACGCTTCCCCTGAGTGTCCGGGCTCGATCCACGAAGGTGGCGAACTTGGATATTCGTTCAGCCATTCGTTCGGTGCGGTGTTCGACAATCCCGAGCTGATCGTCGCTTGCGTCGTCGGCGATGGCGAGGCGGAGACCGGGCCACTCGCGACGGCTTGGCACTCCAACAAATTTCTCGACCCCGCCACCGATGGCGCCGTTCTTCCGATCCTGCATCTGAACGGCTACAAGATCGCCAACCCAACGATCCTTGCTCGCATCACGCACGAGGAGTTGGAACAGTTGCTTCGCGGCTATGGGTGGACGCCCTACTTCGTGGAGGGCCATGAGCCCCTGATGATGCACGAAGCGATGGCGGCGACACTCGAGGACGGTCATCGAGCAGATCAAGAGCTATTCAGGCAGCGACGCCCGAGCACACGGGACGACCTGTCGCGCCCGCGTTGGCCGATGATCGTTCTGAATTCGCCCAAGGGATGGACGGGGCCGAAGGTGATCGACGGTCTACAGATCGAAGGCACCTTTCGCTCGCATCAGGTGCCGATCTCCGACCCGGCGTCGACAGCCGGAGCATCTCGCGCTACTCGAGCAAGTGGCTGAGAAGCTACCGGCCGGACGAGCTCTTCGATGCGCAGGGACGTCTTAACGCCGGAGTTGGCGGAGCTGGCGCCGAGAGGGAATCGTCGCATGGGCGCGAATCCGCACGCGAATGGCGGCGCTCTTGCTCCGGGATCTCAGAATGCCGGACTTCCGCGCACTATGGAGTCGACGTTCCCACGCCCGGCGTGCGTGGCATCGGCGACACGTGTGATGCTTGGGCGAGTTCCTGCGCGATGTCGCGAAGCTCAACGCGGAGCAGCGGAATTTCCGCATGTTCGGGCCCGACGAGACCACTCTCCAACGGCTTCGAGGCACTATTTGAGGTGACCGACTCGTCAATGGGAAGCGGCGACCGGCGCCGAACGACGAATTTCTCGCGCCTGACTGGCCGCGTGATGGAAATGCTCAGCGAGCACCAATGCGAAGGGTGGCTCGAGGGTTATCTCCTCACTGGACGACATGGCTTCTTCAATTGCTACGAGGCATTCATCCACATCGTCGACTCGATGTTCAACCAGCACGCCAAATGGCTGAAGGTCACGTCGCACTTGCCGTGGCGGCGGCCAGATCGCGTCGCTGAACTATCTGCTTGGCGTCACACGTCTGGCGGCAGGATCACAACGGCTTCACACATCAGGATCCCGGCTTTCATCGACCAGGTCATGAACAAGAAGGCAGAGTGGTCCGCGTCTATCTGCCGCCCGATGCGAACTGCCTGTTTCGGTGATGGATCATTGCCTGCGCAGCCGGCACTACGTCAATGTCGTCGATCGCGGGCAAACATCCGCGCGCCGCAATGGCTAATCGATGGACGCGGCCGTCGAGCATTGTAGCAAGGGGATCGGCATCTGGCAGTGGGCGAGCAACGATCACGGACGCCGAACCGGATGTGGTGATGGCGTGTTGCGGAGATATCCCAACCCTGGAGACCCTCGCGGCGGTCGCGATCATGCGCGAGCACCTGCCGGAGCTCAAAATCCGTGTCATCAACGTCGTCGACTTGATGAAGCTGCAGCCACAAAGCAGAGCATCCACACGGCCTGAGCGACTACGGATTTCGACGTCGCTGTTCACGACGGACAAGCCGGTCATCTTCGCCTTCCACGGCTATCCCTGGCTTGATCCATCGGCTCACCTACCGCAGGACCAATCATCGACAACATGCATGTGCGTGGCTACAAGGAAGAGGGCACCATTACCACGCCCTTCGACATGACGGTGATGAATGATCTGGACCGTTTCCACCTGGTGATCGACACCATCGGCCGCGTGCCGCAGACCGGCGAGCGGGGCACTCAACTCCAGCGGCAACTGGCGACCAAGTTGCTCGAGCACAAGCAGTACATCAACACATTTGGCGAGGACCTTCCAGAGATCCGTGATTGGATGTGGAGCGAGACCACGGGAAATACACCAAGGTAGAAGCGACAGGCGCGAGCGGCGGCAATTCACTATGCCGAGAGCGAGCCGTGTTAGATGTGAAAGCGACATCGCCGCCGACGGGAGTGCCGTTGATGTCGCTCAAAGAGCGTGAGCAGCATGAAGCTCATTGGTGCTGCGGGGAGTAGCTCGGGTTTGCGCACGACGAACGCAGCAAGAAAATGCGGACGATCTGGCTCGAGAAGGGCACGAACCTTCCGTGCGAGCATCCTATGCGAAGTAGCCGCTCCGTTTCTTACGCTGTGCCGAGCACGTGATGCCTGAGAATTTCAACGACGGCCTGAGTCGGGCCGACTTCGATGACCTCGAAGCCGCCGGAATGACACCGCAGGCGATCGAGGATGCGATCGCGACTCTCCGCGTCCGGGGAGCGGAGAGCTTCACGGCGCACGAAGTGCTTGCGATCGGGCCGGTGCGAAAGGACGTGCTGAGTAAGCTCAGGGACACGTCGCACGAACCTCTGGACAGCAGCGAGTCAGAGTCGCGCTGAGTAACCCCGTTGCACTGATGCCGAGCCACGGGAAGGACGAGGTACCCACAGCGGTACCCGGAGTCGTCGCCCTCGGGGGCAGGCGACGATCTCATAACGCCGGGGTCGCGGGTTCGAGTCCCGCCCCTGTGCAACGTGGCCACTGCGATGATCGTGGGAGCGAATTTGCGAGGTGCGCATGCGCACGACGGCGCACTTGCGAGCGATTCGTCAAAGCGTCAACGTAGCCGACCCCAGCAGCCCAAGGTGCCAATTGCGACCCCGTGCGCCGATTCAGTTCGCGATCCTCTGTGCCATTCTCATGCTCTCGGACGGGTGTGGAAGTGATGTCACGAGACCAGGTGTACGCATAGCTGCGGCAGTCGCGGCGCACTTCGATTCCCTTTATGCCGCGAGGATAGCCGACGTAGGATACGATGGCTGGGCAGTCACGCTCGCATTTGCCGAGATTGGACCAGCCTTCGGCGTAGCGCCGACTGACGTCACGGTCCAAACCGCCACCGGGGCAGAGCAGTGGCATCTTTCCCAGTTCGACCTCGTCGAAGCTGGGTCGGCGGATCACGTTGCCCTGTTGTACCGCGATGCCGACGCACACACCGCTGTGTTCTTCACGTCGTCAGTGAGTGGCGATTCCATCCTAGCGACTCTGTTCATCGATGACACGCTCTACCCCGAGCGAGGCGATGGATCCGCATCGACGTCCCTCCTGTCTCACTCGGGCAAGTGCGCTCTACTGCCGGGATTGGTGAACCCCCAGCTGACGCCGTTCGCGGGTACGAATATGACGTGCACGTTCGCGAAGTTCGAGACGAGCTTCTCGCTCAGCTTCCCCTCTGCCGCGCTCGTCGATCCCGCGCTCGGCAGTCTCTCCGCGAGCGCCGTCGTCCGCGGAGAGCAGTTCGTGCACGTGGTGCCCGTACCATAGCGTCACTCCGACCTTTGCAGCGCCGGGGCTGATGCAACCTGCGCCTCTTCCAATTTCCGCCGATCTCGTGGATCGGCTCGAGCGCGCAGCGCTGCGGCATGGCCGCGACGCTCTGTTGCGCGCCGCGGCACTCCCTGGCAATCCATACAATGTCAGTGTCGACGAGCGCGACGTACTCACGAGCTACCGAGTCGGGAGCGTGCGGGAGCTTCCGTGGTACAACAACATCCTCTGCCACGGAGATGTCGAGACGGTCGAGATGGAAGAGGTGCTCGCATCGTACTTCACCCGTCACATGGCGCCCCAGGTGACAACTTCGGCTGCGCGCCGGAGCCCAATGCTAGAGAAAATCCTTTCGCGTCACGGCTTCGAGCCAAGTCACAAGGGCGCGACGCTCTTCGCCGAGTTACACCACCTCACGTCAGTGAGCACACCTGGCGTGCAAGTGCGAGCGCTTTCGCTGGATGAAGACATCGATGGCTACAACTCTCTGCTGATCGATGGCTATGGTTTCGCGCATCCAGTGCAGCGCGCGCTTGCAGTGCTTGAACACACGGGCGCCGATGTCCGGCGCTACATGGCATTCATCGACGGCGTACCAGCTGCCGTGGGCGCGCTGACTCGACATGATGACATCGCGTATCTCGCCGGAGCGTGCACGCTCGCCGCGTTTCGCGGTCGCGGAGCGCAGACTGCGCTGATTCAGCGTAGGTTGGCGGACGCATCGCACACGAGCGAGCTCGCGGTGGTGACGACGGCCTTCGCGTCGCCCAGCCAGCATCACCTCGAGCGCTGCGGATTCCGCACATCCCAGATCAAAACGCTCTGGCGGCAACGACAATAAATCGCCGGTAAGTCATGCGAAAACATGCTTATGATGACTTTGACGCGACAGCAGCCAAATAACTATGCATAAATGGGTTATCTGTCTACTGCTGATGTGGTTTCGAGGTAAGGTGCTGGTGCGATCACCCAGCTTCAGTAGCTCCGCCCCCGCCACGTCCGCCGTCGCTGCGCCGTCGACATCACGATACGCGCCACAGCCAGCGGATCCGCCAGCCAGGAGAACCAGAATGTGACGCCCGTGCGCTCATACGAGTGTGACAGTGGCCGCAGCAACAACAGGTGAATGCACAAGAGCACCACGTTCACGAGTGCGAGGAGTCGGCAGGCCGCACTCAATGGCAGCGGTGAAGTGAGCGCGCGGATCCCGAGGCCGATGAGGACCAATAAGGGGAGCCCCTGGACCGCAGTGAGGTAGAGGACGTCCAACCATTGCCGCCCTGCGCTCGTCGCGTTCTTGAGGTCGAGTGATCGCCCCCACTCGCGCCACATCTCGCTCGCCGATTCGTACGATCGCACCGAGTAGAGTCGCGATCCGTCGAGAAAGCCGACGCGCTCTCCACTGCGTGCGAGATGCCGAGCGAGCGTGACGTCGTCGGCGAACGAGCTGCGCGCCGCGCTGAAGCCACCATGCTTGAGCAGCACGTCTCTCCGCGCGAGAAAGCACTGTCCATTGGCGAGCACGCGCTCCGGATCCGCCTCGGCGCCAACAGCGCCTCCCCGATACACGAGCGTGAGCAGCAGCGCAGGCTGGATGAATAATTCGGTTGCGCTCTGGTCGGCGAACTTGGGGGAGAACGAAACGACCGAATACTGCGCGGCCCTGCACGCCGCGACTGCGGCCGCAACCATTCCGGGCGCTGGCTCCGTATCCGCGTCGATGCCGAGCACCCATTCGCCGCGCGCTTCACCGAGCCCGTGCTCGAGCGCCCACACTTTGCCCACCCAACCGTCCGGCAGCGGATCGTCGGTGAGCAACCGCACACGGGGGTCGAGTCCAGCCGCGGCGTTCACCAGCTCGCGCGTGCCGTCCGTGGATTGACTGTCGACGACGAGCACCTCGAGCATCGGCCGTCCCTGCGCCCGAAGGCCTGCGAGGCACGGTCCGATGCGCGCCGCCTCGTTGAGCGTCGTGACGATCACGCTCACTGTGGTGTCCACGATTTCGTGCTCGGACGGCGCGACTGGTGGAAGGCGGCGTCGCCCCGGCCACAAGCGGATCACCAGTACGGCCAGAGCGCCCGTCTGAATAGTGACCAACAGGAACGCAATGGTTGTCAAATGCGGCGTGGCGCCAAGCGTCTCGTCGGGATAAGTGCGCGAAACTGATCGTTCTGCACAGTTTATCTGGACGATCGCTCGCAGGCGAGCGGCGACTTCATCGTCGCGCGCACATCACCCCCGAAGAGGCGATGGGCGCGAGATGATGTCGGGACTTTCCCTATGCCTTATGCCCGCTCTCGTGACTGTGCTCTCGTCCTCCGCAGCACACGCCACCGGTTCTGCGGCCCGGTTGCAACACAGTTCGGGCACCCGGCAGGTCGGGTGTGTACCCGGCATCCACGATCGCCTGCGCGAGCGCATCCGGAGTCGTGCGGCTCGGATCGTAGCTCACCGATGCGAAGCCCACACGTACGGCATCGACATGAGTTCCCGGCATCTCTGCAAGCACTTGCTCAACGTTGGCGGGACACCCCGAGCAGTTCATTCCTGCTATTGCCATGGTCAGCTGCTGCATAAAGCCCTCCCCAGGAGCAGTGTCGCGGTGCGTGACGAAATCGATCTCGGAGCTCAGACGGACTGAAGAACGTTGCACGCAGGAGTGATGCCGCACGTGCCATCTGCTGTCGATCTACACGAAACAGGTAAAAACCATTGCATGACCTTGTTGTCGATCGCCCGCGACCGATTTTATCAACCGCCGCTCCGCCATTTGCAGGGAAGGGCACGATAATTCCCTTTGCGACCACCATACGCAGTGCCCCATCTCCTCTCGTATAACTCACTACCGACGATGTCCGAGGAGTTTGCACCCGACCTGCGCAAGCAGGATCGCGACGATCTCGAGGCGGCGGGCATGACTCCGCGGGCCATCGACAATGCTATCGCTGCGCTGCGTCTGCGCCGAACTCCGTTCACCGCGGAGGACGTGCTTGCCATCGGGCCGCTGCGAAAGGATGAGCGACGCGACAACGATCGGTCTGGTCCGCAACGCAACAAGAAAAAGGACTGATGCCGCGCTGAGCTCCCAGCCGTTGACCGCCCTCGACCACCGCGTACCTTTCCCGTCGGCGTACAGAACGCCTCCGGTCCGCGGAAAGGGCAGCGCCCATCTCTGTTGTCACTGAACACATTGCGCCCTCTTCGGGCCGATTGTGCGGACGCCGGCCGTAACGAAGGAGGCGTCCCATGTCATCACCGTTCAGCCGTTCGCTCCCCCTCCAGCCGGATCTTGCGCAGCAGAAGAAGCAGTCGAAAGACTTGCTTCGAGCTTTTGCCGCGGACGACATCGAAGCCGTCGCCCGCGTTCGAGCCGTGCTGCCGGACAAGGCGAACCTCGCCCTCGCCGACACACAGTTCGTGCTCGCGCGCGAATACGGCTTCACTAATTGGGCGGCGCTCAAAGAGTTCATCGATCAACACGCCGATGCCTCTCGCACGCCCATCGAGCGCATGCACGCTGCCTTCGGTCGCCGAGATGCGAACGCAGTGCGTCGGCTGTTCGAGCGGCATCCGGAGCTCCGCGCGCAAATCGACGCGTCCGTGTTCAACTTCAACGCGCCGGCTATCGTTGCCTTCGCCAGCGATCCCGCGATGGTCGAGGTGCTGCTCGACTTCGGTGCGAATCCCAACAAGCGCAGCGAGTGGTGGGCGGGTGGTTTTCATTCGTTGTACTTCGCCACCGGTGATGCTGCCGAACGCCTGATTCGCGCCGGTGCCATACCCGACGCCTGCGCCGCGGCTCACCTCGACGATCGCGAGCTCCTCGCTCGTATGATCGGCGACGATCCGCTTCGCGTGCACGAGCGCGGTGGTGACGGACAGACACCATTGCACTTCGCCCGCTCGCGCGCCGTCGTCGATCTCCTCCTGGCCGCTGGAGCCGACATCGATGCGCGTGATGTCGATCATCGCTCGACGGCAGCAGAGTGGATGCTCGATCGTGCGCGCGGTGCCGGCCGGTACGAGCTGGCGCGCCATCTCGTCGAGCGAGGAGCGCATGCCGACATTTTTCTCGCCGCAGCTCTCGGACTCACCGAACGCGCTCGCGAGATGCTCGCGAGCCATCCGGAGCTGCTCGATCTGCGAACGGGGCACGGAAGCTACGCAGAGCAGCCGCCGAGTGCGTCGCACATCTATACGTGGACCATTGGCCACAGTCGCACGCCGCTCGACGTCGCATCGCAGTTCGAGCAGCACGAGACCGTGAGCGCGATGCTCTCCTTCGCCACCCCGCTCCAGCAGCTGCGTTTAGCCACAAAGCTCGGCGACCGTGTTGCTACGCAGGCGCTCCTGCGAGCGCATCCGACTCTGCTCGACTCTATATCGCGGGAAGAGCATCGGTCGATCGCCGACGCAGCCTGGGACGGCGATCACAAGGCGGTTGCACTCATGCTCGAGCTTGGCTTTGATCCACGAACTACCGGGCATGATTCGGGAACGGCTCTTCACTGTGCGTCGTGGCAGGGTTTCCCCGATGTCGTCGCCACGCTTCTCGGTCACCGGTATGCGCCCGCTTTGATCGCCATCAGGGATGCGCACTACGGGGCGACGCCGCTCGGGTGGTGCTGTCACGGATCGATCAACGGCAACACCACTCGTGATCACGCTGCGGTAGCGAAACTCCTTCTCGCAGCGGGCGCAAGTCCGGGCTCAGACACCGAGAACGCGTCGCCGCCCGTAGAGGCAGTACTCGCCACGTGGCCGAAAGGAACGTGAGACGCTGTGTTATGGTGCTCGTCGCGTCATCACCCGATGTGTATGATCTTCGCGATCGACGGCACTCCTCGGCTGTCGAGCACGAACAGCAGGTAGTACCCCGGCGGGGCCAGCGTCGCGCGCGCGGGTGCGGTGACCGTGAGTGCCGACGTGCCGGACGAGGTGAAGGTGAGTTTCAACGCGCGCTGATTCTCGTTGTACGAGTGCGTGACGGCCCCGAGCGAAATCCACGTCACCTTGCTCACCGTTGTGGGCGCGGACAGCTGCACGGCAAAGGACTGGCCGTACGACACGGACGTTGGCGCGGCGGTGATTGCGGGGCGAGTCGCGAGTGTCCCATCCGCGTTGAAGAGATAGGGTGGGGTGAAGATCTCTCCAGTGAAGTCATCGGTGAGCCCCGCTGCCGCCGGCGCACCGCTGCCCACGGACAGCACGCGTCCATCCGCCATCAGGAGCGCCGTCGAGTGATAGATGCGATAGTGCGTCATCCGAGCGAGCGTGCTCCAATGTTCGGTGGCGGGATCCCATAGCTCTGCCGCGAGAACCGCGGAGTTGGACGCAGGGCTGTTGAACCCTGCTGCGTTCGTGCCACCGGTTACGAGCACACTGCCGTTCGCGAGAATGGTCGCGTTGCTCTGTCTCCGCGCGACGGCCATCGGCGCGACTGATCGCCACGCACCGCCGCTGCCAGCGCTGACGTCGATCACCTCGGCAGTTGCCGTCGGAGGGTCGCCACCGCCCACCATGAAGATCTTGCCAGCGTCGTACATCACCGCCGATCCGTAGTCGCGCGATCCGAACGAGCTCGATGGCCCAGCGGTCCAGTGACCCGTGCCCGACGGATCCAGGAAGTAAGTCGTCTTCGCCGGGCCGGAGACGAAAACATTTCCCGTCGGCGTGACGAAGGCCATTGGATAGTACGGCAGATACAGCGACGCAGTGCTCAGCACGCGCCACGTGCCATTCGTCTGGTAGACCTCGGGAATCAGATTGCGCTGTTGCGCGGTGTCGCCGCCGCTCATCGTCAGCACCTCGCCAGTCGAGAGGGCGGTGTTGCTCGGATACCAGCGCCCGTTCTGCATCAGCGGACCGGCGGTGAACCTGTTCGTCGCGAAACTGAACGTCGCGGAGTTACGAATGCCGATGCTGTTCGTTCCGCTGTGTCCTCCCGCCACGAGAATGCGGCCGTCAGGAAGGAAGGTCTGTCCGCCGCAGAAGTAGTCCGCGGTTTCGGGAGCAGTCACGAAGCTTCCGCTCGAGCCAGCAACTGCCGGTGGCGTCCAGATCACGGGCTGACGATCGCTGCGTCCCCACGTGAGCACTTTTCCGTTGGGCAGCAGTGCCGCATGAATCGCGACGACGGGCCAGTTTACGGGTGCGGACCACTGGCCTGTAGTTCCCGGAGGCGACGTGTGCTCGAAGCTCACCACGACACTTTGCGCAGCGGGCATCGCGAACGTGCAGCGTCCGAACACGCTGCCCGTGCCACTGCCAGCAGCGTCGCAGCCGGCGCCGGCCCATGCCTTGAGATAGCTGCCCGCGGCCGCAGCGGCGTTGAGTGTGACGCGTGCGCCGGCAGCGAAGGTCGCAGTACATCCCGTTGTGCCCGCGACGCCACGCGCGATCGCGCAATTGATTCCGCTTGGTGAAGACGTGACTCGTCCGTCGCCGCCAGCACCGGCGGATATCGTCAGCGAATACGAAGACGCCGCCGCTGCGAACACCACGTTCGGAGTGCGCGGCGCATCGAGAGTCACCTCGCATGCGTTTGGATCCTCGGTCGCGCCGGTGCAGCCCGAGGGCCATGTCGCAGTTTCACCAGGGCGTGATGGCTTTGCCGTGAGTGTGACCGTTTCCCCGGTCCTGAACTCCTGCGCGCACTTGCCACGCTTGTTGACGACATGGCCCGAGAGCGTGACACCGCAGCTGATGGCGCCGCGGCTCGACGTGATCGTCCCCTCTGCCGTGCTTCCGGCGGCATTCGTGCTCAGCGTCACATTCGATGCGGACACTCGGGCGCCGAGAAGCGCAGGCGACGTGGGCTCTTCACGCTCGGAGCCGCACGCGTATATCGCGAGGGCGATTGCGGGTGCAAGGATCAGGGCCGCGCGGACCCGTGACGACGAGAAAATGGGTAGTGCGGTCATGAACACTCCTGCATATACAGTTGGATCGACATCGGCTGGTAGAGTAAAGGGTGCGGCACGATCGGGAAAGTCGGCGTGGCGAATTTCCAGTTCCCTTCGCGAGGCCCACATCGTGCACACATTCCTTACGCTCGACTCCGCTTCATAACTGTGAGCCATGCCCAGACCAATCGAAACAGCAGTTGAGTGCCGCAAGGAGCTCGCGGCGCTCAGCGCCACCTTCGAGCAGCCCGGGTGGGAACTCAAGATCAAGAGTGCCTTCCCGCGCTGGCGCGACCGCACGGCGCAACGACTCGCGCAATCCGTGTCGCTCAAGTCATCGGCGGAATTCGCGGGGCTCACGCGCAAGCGGCGCTCGGCGCAGACCGAGACGTGGGTGGACATCGTCGCGCGGCATCTCGCGTTTCTCGAGGCGCTGATCAACGATATCCAGACGCATCCCGAGGAGTATGGACCGGCGGTGATCGCGCGAGAGCGCACCGTTGCTTCCGCCGCGCGCGAGCGCGAGCGCACGACACCCAGCCGCTCCGTCACCGCCGCGCCGAAAGAGATCACAATGTCGTGGCTCACGAGCAATCTCAACGCGCGGATCCTCACCTTCTACGTGCTCACGCTCCTCGCCGCATTCGCGCTCGGCGTGCGAGTGGCTCACGTGCCCGCGATTGCACGCATCGTCGGACCGCCCACGGCCATGCCGCCCGACACAGTCCGGCGCCCGGGCGGCATCGCTCCCTGATCGCGCCGCTCAGCGTTGCGTATCGTACCAGTCGAGCACACGGAGCGCGCGCAACGTGATCCACCGATTCGGCTTGCCGACCTCGCCCGCCATCTCCGTGTGCAGCGTGTCGTTGTGGCGCACATCGAGCAGCCATCGTCCATCCGCCTGCCGCCGCTCGCGCACGAGTGCAATCGCGCCCTCGGCGCGTGCATCCGGCTCGCGCTGCGCCTCACGCAGATAGTCGAGTGCGCGCAGCACGTCGTAGTGCCAAAGCGGGGGAAACGCCAGCTGCATCCACTTTGCGTCGATGATCTCGCCCGTCGATAGACGATGGAGGAGTCGGCGCTCGAGCAGATACTCTTCACCGCGGCGCCGTGCGTCCGTCACGCGCGTGTTGGCGCCGAATGCCTGCTCGTAGGCGAGCAGCCCCTCGAGCACACAGATCGTCGTGTGGAACGATGAGCGCACCGAGCCATGTTCGGCCTCACAGTTCCATCCACCGTCCGTCGAGCTGCTCGCCGAGCAGTCGATCGAGGAGATCGTCGCTTCGCTCGCCAAAGTACGCGCCGAGCGCGAGAACGCGGCCGTTGATGCACGGCTCGACCTCTCCTTCGAAGAACGGCGAGTTGCCGAAGTGCGGGCCCCAGGTGACGTGGTCGCGCACGAGGGCGATCGCGCGCTGCACGCGCGCATCTCGTCGGATCCGCGCCAAGGTCTCGCAGGAACACGAGCGTGTACATGTTCGACCACCAGAACGGCGTCGCAATGCCATCACCCCACTGTGCGTCGTCGCGTTGCTCCGCGAGCAGGCGAGAGCCCCAGCCTTCGCGCCCAACACGCGCGCGTTCGGCGTTGACGATCTCTGCCGCCGCATCGGCGAGATCGCGGAGCACCTGCCAGCGGATGGATGGGTCGGAGTCGAGGAGCCACGCGATTACGAGATCGCTCGACGCGTATGTCATGGGTTTCGACGAGCCGGCATCGGAGCTCTCCTGGTGGAACGGCGGGCGCACTTCATGCCGACAAAGCTATACAGTGGCTCCTCACTTTCGCCTGCGCGGAGCGTGTCGTGATGAAGAGTGTGATTCGGTCGATCGTGCTTTCCCTCGTACTCGCGATAATGGTGGTGCGCGCGCTTCCGTCGCAGAGCAGCGACGCCGCGCGCATTCTACGTGGACTGAGCAATCACGGTCGGACCGGAACGCGGCCATACGTCACCGCGGGGGACCGTGCGTATCTCATCGGCACGCAGGACGGCAAATTTCCGGACATGGGCGGCCACCTCGAAGGGGAGATGGGCGGCCTGTGGCTGCATCCCATCAAGCTGATCGATGGGTTCGCGGCAGAGCTCACGGATGTCGCAACCAAGGAGCACGTCGCGCTGACGGAGAGCGCCGAGTTCATCAACTATCCATATGCGAATCTCTTTCGGTATGCGCCGGTTCTCGGCGGTTTGAAAGTCGAGCGTTTTCAGCTCAGTCCAAACGGGCAGCCCGGAGTGATCGTGCGGTACACGATCAGCAACGCGACCGATCGCAAACGGGAGCTGCGCTTCCAGTTCGCGGTAAAGACGGACATTCGTCCCGTGTGGTACTCGGAGCATCTCGATATCTCCGATGCACCCGACACGGTAAGCTGGTCGTCGCAATCCGGAGTGTTCATCGCGCGCGATACGGGGCATCCATGGTTCTGCGTGTGGGGCGCTGCGTCGCCCGCGCGCGGGCATCGGGTCGACAACCCCGCGCCGATCGTCACGAAGGGCGCCGGAGTCACGGCTGCGTCCGCGTACGATGTCGCGGTTGCGGCGCACGGCACATCCACGCTGACATTGATCATTGCTGGCTCAACGAATGGTCGCGAGCAGGCACTCGCGGCCTTCCGCTACATCGGATCACATCGCGCGACGCTGCTCACGCAACAGGTGGCGCACTACGCGTCGCTCATCGACAGGGCGCGCGTGCACATCCCTGATCAGCGCCTGCAGGATGTCTACAGCTGGGTGCGAGTCAACCTGGAGTGGCTCGTCCGCGACGTGCCCGGGATGGGCCGCGGTCTGGGCGGCGGCTTGATGGAATATCCGTGGTGGTTCCCGGACATGTACTCGGTGCAGGCGCTCACCGCGACCGGCGACGTCGATTTGGCGAAACAGTTTCTCCGGCTGCTGCAGACGCAGTCGATGAAGGCCAATGGCAACGGGAGGATCGTTCACGAGCTCACGACGAATGGCGGGGTCGTCAACCCAGGCAACACGCAGGAAACGGCGCAATTCGTGAGCGCAGTCGCGAACGTGGTCGACTGGAGCGGAGATGTGAGCTTCGCGCGCGAGATGTACCCGGCGATGACCATGGCTCTCCACTGGCTGCTCGTGGACAGAGACCAGAACAAGGATCTTTTTCCCGAAGGCTACGGGATCATGGAAGTCCTCGGCCTCAATGCCGAGGTGATCGATGTCGCGGTGTACACCCAGCAGGCGCTCGCGGCGACGGCGCACATCGCAACGATCCTCGAGAAGCCGAACAATGCAAAGCGCTATGCTGCGCTGGCGTCCGATCTGCGCGCGAGGATCAACGAGAAGTTCTGGATCGAGGACGAGCGCACCTACGCCGACTTCTATGGAACGCGCAGCCAGGCGATCAGCGCGGCCGACGGATCGATCAAGCAGATACGGCTGAAAGGGGACAGCGCGTTGACGCGCAGCGATTCGAGCTCAATCCGCTATTACGAGCAGCTGAAGCAGAAAATGTCGGGGATGCCCGACACGAGCCGGGGATGGCTCACCAACAGGAACTGGGTGATCAGTACACCCATGGAGATCGGTATCGCGCCGCGTGACCGTGCGATCCGGGCGCTCGACCAGATCCGCGCCAAAGACGTCGGTGAGTATGGCCCCTATCTCTCCGCGGTCGAGAAGCAGGCGATGATGACCATCTCGACCGGTGTGCAGGCGGTCTCCGAAGCGAGCTACGGGCGCAGCGACAACGCGCTGTGGTACATGGGCAAGATCGCGGACACTTTCGATCGCACGCTCCCTGGCTCCGCGTCGGAGATGATGCCGGACTACGGCTGCTTCACGATCTCCTGGACGAGCTACGGCATCGTCGTGCCGATCATCCAGCAGTTCCTCGGCGTTCAACCGGACGCCGTGCACAAGACCGTGAGCTTCGAGCCGCGACTGCCCACCGGCTGGGACAATGTGAGCGTCGAGCAATTGCCGGTCGGGGCGAACAGCATCACGTTCGCGCGCAGCAAGACCAGTAAGGGAGTCGAGTACACGATCGATGCGAAGGACGGGGGGTGGAGCTTTGTGTTGAAAGAGCCGGAGACGGCGGGCGCGAAGTACTACGTGAACGGTGCGCCGGTCGCGTACTCGGCAAATGGCTTTCGCATGCAGGGACGCAGTAATCGGGTGCTGATCGTCACGAGTGGCGAGCGCACGACCGGATCGTAGTCAGGTCGTACTGTGGTCCCTCGCCGCCGACCCGCGACGCGCAGCCATCCCGTCCACCGCGGCCACGTTCGTCCGCACGACGAACGAAAGCAGCGCGCGCGTCGTCTCTGCCGAGAAGAGCCGAAGTGTGGGGAGCGCGCGCACGTGCGATGGAACTTTGCCAAGCTGCGCGCGCGCGGTGCGCAGCATCCAGACGGACGCGCCGGTCGGAATCGTTGCGGGATCCTGCCAGCCGAGCACGATTGTGCGGAGGTTGCGAGCTCCGGGCGCGTTAGCGTAGAGCCGCTTCAGCTTCTCCGCGTAGCGAAGGTCTGCGCAGATGAAATAGACCGGCGCGTTCCGAAGCGTGCGCTGAACTTCATCAGTGATCTCGCGTCGAAGCGTCGCTACGATGCACGGACGGTCGACGGCGCGGGCGGCGCGGCGCACCTCACCTGCGTGCGCAGCGGTGGTGACGATCACATCCGCGCGCTGCAGCATCGCAAGCGATGCAGGCGAGCCGTCGAGCCTGGATGGCTCTATAGGCGAGGAGCGAATGCCGTAGTCGTCCTGCAACTCGCCGCAGAGCCAATCGATCTGGTCCGTGTTGCACTCAACGCAGACCGCGTTGAGCCGTACCGTCTCGAGGCTCCGCTGCACATGCTCGGCCAGACGCGGCGCATGGATCCCCTGCTGCAGCGCGTGCTCGAGAATGTCGACGAGCCATTCGGCGGATGGCGCGACCTGCACTGCAGCGGAGGGCGTGGGCGCGACGAAAAATCCGCGCGCAGTCCGGTGCCGGGTGACGAGCCCCTCCCGCTCGAGGCGCGCATACGCATTGAGAATCACGCGCGCATCCGCGTGCAGCTCCTTCGCGAGGCTACGCGCGCTCGGCAGCCGGGCGTTGGTGCCGAGTGTCCCGAAATGAATGCCGCTCACGATGCGCTGGCGGAGCGTGTCGACTACATCGTCGCGTCGCCGCATTCTCAGGAGCGGCCCGCCGGTGGTCGCAGATGATGTGCGGAATGCGTCTCCATGTGAATCGGATACATCATATGTTATGCCGCAATGAAATCGTGGAGGTCGGTGGGCTCCACGTGTCGCACTGGGGGAGCGCCGGCCCCGCAATAGTCTTTCTTCACTATTTTGCCGGCTCGTGCTTCGACTGGGCCATGGTCGCGAGCGCGCTGGCGGCAGAGTGCCGATGCATCGCGCCGGACCTGCGAGGCTTCGGGCACTCGACCGCGCCGCCCTCGCGCGCGTTCGCACACCGCGTCGAGGATTACGCGGACGACGTCGAGATCATCGCGAGCGCGTTTGGGCTGGAGCGATTCGTGCTCGTCGGGCACTCCATGGGCGGGAAAATCGCGATGACCTACGCGGCGCGCGCACCGCAGGCACTCGCGGCGCTGGTGCTCGTTGCGCCATCGCCGCCCACCCCCGAGCCGATGCCGGAGGCGACGCGTGCCGACATGCTGGTGACCTACGGATCGCGTGATGCGGCGCGGAAGACGGTCCAGCGGATCACCGCCAAGTGCCTCACTCGCGCGGTCACGCGGCGCCTGGAGAGCGACATGCTGCGCTGCACGCGTCGCGCGTGGGACGCGTGGCTCCTGGAAGGCAGCCGTGAGAACATCGCGGAACGCATGCACAGCATCCGAGTACCGACACATCTCATCGCTGGCGAGCGCGACCCTGTGATGCAGCTCGACATGCTCCAGCGCGAGGTGCGCGACCGCATTCAGGGTACGACCATGAGCATCGCCAGCGGCGCAGGGCACCTGGTGCCGATCGAAGCGCCAGAGTCCGTGATCGGCGCCGTTCGCCTTGCCGTTCTGCCTCGACCAGCAGGTGACGCGGCGGTTCGCGAGCGTACGCCGAGCTCGTCTGCATGAGTGGAGTTGCGCCGCTCTTCGGCTATGCTGCGGGTACGGCCACCGTCATCTCGTTCATTCCACAGGTGGTTCGTGCGTTCAAGTTGCGGCGCACGGACGAGCTGTCCTGGGGGATGATCGTGCTTCTCCTCGTGTCGGGATCGCTGTGGATCACCTACGGGGTACTCTCGTCACAGCTTCCCGTGATTCTCACGAATGTCGGTGCCGTGAGCGTGGCCGTCTGCCTGGCCGTCGCGAAACACCGATTCCACTGAGCCTCGGCGCCGCTCCGTTCTCTACGGTACGGTTCTCGCCCTCACGAGACTGCTCCGCCGTAAAGAGAAGGAAGCATGGCACCGGTTCCAAGCAGCACGTACTTCATGTTCGCCACCGGGATCGAGAACAGCTACCCGGTGATCACGGAGAATGGCAGGCGCATACGCGTCGACGAGATGCAGGCGTGCAAGCACTACGATCAGTGGCGCGCCGACTTCGACCTGGTGCAGTGGCTCGGGATCAGCTATCTGCGCTACGGCCCGCCGCTGTACACGACCTGGCGTGGCAGCGGTGAATACGACTGGAGCTTCGCGGACGAAACCCTCGCCGAGCTCAAGAAGCGTGACATTAGCCCGATCGTCGATCTCTGTCATTTCGGTGTGCCCGATTGGGTCGGCGACTTCCAGAATCCGGATTTCCCCAGGCTGTTCGCCGAGTATGCGCGTGCCTTCGCGGTGCGCTTCCCGTGGGTGCAGCTCTACACTCCGGTGAACGAGATGTACGTCTGCGCGCTCTTCTCCGCGCGCTACGGCTGGTGGAACGAGCAGCTCACGACCGATCGCGGCTTCGTCACCGCGCTCAAGCACCTCGTGCGCGCGAACGTGCTCGCCATGCGAGCGATCCTGTCTGTTCGACCCGACGCGATCTTCATTCAGAGCGAGTCGTCGGAATACTTCCACGCGAACGCGCCGCAGGCGATCCAATCCGCACAGACGCTGAACGAGATCCGCTTCCTCTCGCTCGATCTGAACTACGGCCGTCGCGTGAACTCCGACATGTATCTCTATCTCGCGGATAACGGCATGACGCGGGAAGAGTACGAGTTCTTCTACGGCAGTCCGCTCAAGCATCACTGCATCATGGGGAACGACTACTACGTCACGAACGAGCATCTCGTGACGGCTACCGGCGACATCCACAAATCGGGCGAGGTGTTCGGCTATCACGTGATCACTTCGGAGTACTATCGCCGCTACCAGGTCCCGGTGATGCACACGGAGACGAATCTCGATCAGGGTCCGAAAGGCGACGAGTCCGTGGTCTGGCTCTGGAAGGAGTGGGCGAACGTTCTGCGCGTGCGCAACGATGGAGTGCCGATCGTCGGCTTCACCTGGTACTCGCTCACGGATCAGGTGGACTGGGACTGCGCGCTCCGGTTGCAGCGCGGCTGCGTGAATCCGCGGGGGCTCTTCGATCTCGACCGGAAGGTGCGCCCGGTGGGCACCGCGTATCGCGAGCTGATCGCGCAATGGCGCGACGTGCTACCGACGCAGAGCGTGGTGCTCGCCGTTCCCGCGTACCCACCCAGCTGGCAGGACGATCCGCTGGTCATGGCGATCACGGACCGCGCGCGGTCGCGCAATGCAGGGCAGGCGCACGCGAATGGAAACGAGGCATTGCCGGCGCGCAACTCGCCACCGTCGGCGCAGCCGCCACCACCGACAGAGAAGAAGGATCCGAAATGAGACGTTTCGACGGGAAAACGGCAATCGTCACGGGGGGAGGAAGCGGGATCGGGCTCGCGACGGCCGTGCGCCTCGGGAGCGAAGGGGCGCGCGTCGTCCTCGCCGATCGCGATCTCGCGCAATCAACGAAGAGCGCGGCGCAGGTGAAGCAGGCAGGCGCGCCCGATGCATGGGCATACGCGTGCGATGTCTCGATCGATGCGCAGGTCGAGGCCTGCGTCGCGGATACGATCCAGCGCGGCGGATCGCTCGACGTCGTGGTGAACAACGCGGGCCTAATGACGTTCAAGCCCATCGTCGATCTCGTCGCGGAAGACTGGAGAGGCGTCCTCGGCGTTGACCTGCTCGGGGCGTTTCGCTTCATCAAGCTCGCGCTTCAGCAGATGTCCGTTGGTGGCGCAATCGTCAATGTGTCGAGCATTCACGCGCTCGCGACCGAGCAGAATGTCGCGCCATACGCCGCCGCGAAGGCGGCGCTCGTGTCACTCACGCGCTCCGCGGCGATCGAGGGAGCTCAGAAACGCATTCGCGTGAATGCCGTGCTGCCCGGCGCCGTGGATACGCCCATGCTCTGGGACAATCCGAACGTAAAGTCGGGAAAGGAGCACGTGGATCGCAACATGGTGGGGCAGCCGGCGGACATTGCGGCTGCGATCGCATTCCTTGCCGCTGATGAGGCGCGCTTCGTCAACGGGACGACGCTCGTCGTTGATGGAGGGCGGCTGGACAGGCTCTGAGCACACGAAGGAATACGCACGTAATCTGCGTCATACGCGCTACTTCTGCACAAATGCGTCATATGTTATGGCGCATTTTGGCATTCTGTATGCGTGGCTCCACACGTGCAGCGGAACTGGCTGGCGAAGTCTCACGAAGCAGAGAGGCGGGACGCTGGTGCGAGCATCGAGGCAGGAGCAGTGGAGCAAGCGCGGCGCTGCGATCATGGTCGCGGCACTGGCGGCGGGATGCGGCAATCGCGAGACGAGCGGTCGAGCCGCCGCCGCAGAAACCGCAAATGGTGCGGTGGCGAGCAGTACAGCGCCGGCGGCCATGAACGTGACTGGCGCCCACGCCGCGGGCGATGCGAAGTGGGGCGTGCGCAGCGATGGCGAATGGACGATGCCTGCGCGCGACTACGCGAACACGCGCTACAGTCCTCTCGACGAGATCAACACGAGCAATGCAGCGCAGCTGCGCGTCGCGTGGAGTTTCACCGACGGAGAGCCGCATGGGCACGAGGGGTCGCCGCTGGTCGCGGGGAACACGATGTACGTCGTCACTCCGTACCCCAACACCGCGTACGCGCTCGACCTCACGAAGCCCGGCGCGCCGATCAAATGGAAGTACGATCCGAATCCGTCGCCGATCGCGGTGGGGAAGGCGTGCTGCGACGTCGTCGTTCGCGGATGGACGCTGGCCGACGGGAAGCTGATCTACAATACGCTCGACGATCACACCGTCGCTGTCGACACCGCGACAGGCAAGGAGGTGTGGCGCGCGCAGACCGCCAACGTCGAGAATGGCACGACGACCACGATGGCACCGCTCGTCGTGAAGAACCTCGTCTACGTCGGCAACTCCGGCGGGGAGATGGGCGTGCAGGGACAGCTCAGCGCGCTCGACCTGAAGACCGGCAAGCTCGTCTGGCGCGCGTACAGCACGGGCCCGGATTCGATGGTGCGTATCGACTCCGCGTTCCATCCCTACTACAAGTGGATGCAGGGGAAAAATCTCGGCGCCACCTCGTGGCCCGCGGATGCATGGAAGCACGGGGCTGGCGCCGTGTGGGGATGGGTCAGCTACGATCCCGACCTCGACTACATCTACTATGGTACGAGCAACACGGGTCCCTGGAACGGTGCGCAGCGTCCCGGCCTAAACCTGTGGACGAGCGGCGTGTTCGCGAGAAAGGCGGACGACGGGATGGCGCGGTGGGCATTCGTGTTCACGCCGCACAACCAGTGGGATTACGACGGTGTGAACGAAAACATCCTCGTCGATCAGCCGATCAACGGGCAGATGAAGAAGGTGATGGTGCAGTTCAACCGAAATGGTTTCGCGTACACGATCGATCGCCGCACAGGGCAGGTGTACGTCGCCAAGCCGTTCGGTCACGAGAACTGGGCGCTCGGCATCGACAGCACGACCATGATGCCGATCATCAACGACGACAAGCGCACCGAGCCGCCCGGCCGGTGGGTGAACGACATCTGTCCCGCCGACATTGGCGTGAAGGACGAGCAGCCCGCCGCGTTCTCGCCGAGGACCGGGTTGTTTTATGTGCCCGTTGAGAATATCTGCATGAACTACAAGGGACGCGAGGTGAGCTACATCGCGGGCACACCGTACTGGGGCGCGAACATGACGCGCCATGCGGGGCCCGGCGGCAACTACGGCGAGTTCATCGCGTGGGACGCGGGCACCGGTCGCAAGCTGTGGAGCATTCAGGAGAAGTTTCTCGTCTACAGCGGCGTGCTGGTGACCGGCGGCGACGTCGCCTTCTACGGCACCGCGGACGGCTGGTTCCGCGCCGTCGATGCTCGCAGCGGGAAGGTCTTGTGGTCGCAGAAGCTCGGATCGGGAATCATCAGCGCGCCAATGACTTATCGCGCTCCCGATGGACACCAGTATGTGGCGGTGATGACGGGGATCGGTGGTGGAGCGATGACCATCAAGGCGCTCCCCGGCTTCCCGCCACGCGGGAGCACCATGTACGTCTTCGCGCTCGACGGTGTGCAACCGGCCGTCGGAGAGACGCCCCAGCAGGGGCTTCAATCGAAGAAACCAACCGACGCGGGCGACAAGACGCAGGGGAAGCACTGATGCGCCGCACACCATTCATCATTGGCGCGGCATTCCTCGCGCTCGCGTCGTGCAAGGGGGAGCCGGAGCTCGTGCGCGGCGGAGCGAATGGAGAGGTAAAGCTCCCTGCGCAGGGAGATCTCACGCAGGTGCCGCTCGGTGACTTCGCCGGCACCACGCCGAACCTGGTCGCGCAAACGATCACGAATCCCTACGCGAACAGCGCGGCTGCCACACGCGAAGGGGAGCAGCTCTTCGAGCAGATGAACTGCGCCGACTGTCACGGCTACGATGCGAAGGGAGGAATGGGGCCCGACCTCACCGACGCCTATTGGCGCTACGGCGGCTCGCCCGCGGAGATCTACAAGTCGATCTACGAGGGAAGGCCGAAGGGGATGCCCGCCTGGGGATCGGCGCTCCCGCCGCAGCAGATCTGGAAAGTGGTCGCCTACATCCAGAGTCTCGGCGGTGCATTCCCCGCGCGTCTCGCCGATGCCGGACGACAGGGGAATCTCGGTGGGCTGGACAGCACGAATCTCGTCTCAATGAAGGGATCGCAGGATGAGCACTGACGTTGCGCATCACGCGCCGGGGATCATGCACGGGCACGGCGCGCCCGCAATCAGCGAAGCGACGCTTGGCTGGTGGCTGACGATCATTGCTTGTGTGGTGGTGGTACTCGTCACGGTGATGTTGCTGGCGGCGATCTTTCGCACGCGCGAGGAGAGTGACCGTGGTGGCGACACGCAGCGCCGGAAGCCAGTCGCCGCGCTGTCGTGGATCTATGTCGGAGTCGCGCTCACCACGGTCATTCTCCTCGGCATCCTTCGCTGGCACGCTGGTCACGCTCGCGCACGCGAGCCGCCCGAGCGCGCAGTCGCCGCTCACGCTCGACATCACCGGGCACCAGTGGTGGTGGGAGGTGCGTTACAGCGACTCGCTCGCGGGCGACGGTTTCGTGACCGCGAACGAGGTGCACATCCCGGTCGGCGTTCCCGTGCGGCTGCGCTTCCATGGCGCCGACGTCATTCACTCCTGGTGGATCCCCGAGCTTGCGGGGAAAACGGATCTCATCCCCGGGCAGGTGAACACGTCATGGTTCGAGGCGCGCGAGCCCGGCGAGTATCGCGGGCAGTGCGCCGAGTATTGCGGGCTGGAGCATGCGAAGATGGGAGCGATCGTGTTCGCTGATCCGCCCGCGCAGTTTGCGCAGTGGGCGGCGCAGCAGCGAGCGAGTGCAACGTCCCCTGCGGACAGCACCGCGCACGTGGGATCGCTGGTCTTCGAGCGCTCGTGCAGTGCGTGTCACGCAGTGCGCGGCACCGATGCCGAAGGGCGCGTCGGACCGGATCTCACGCATCTCGGCGAGCCGCACGACGATCGCCGCCGGTTTGCTGCCAAACACCGATGCGACGCTGCGCGGATGGATCCGGAATCCGCAGGATGAGAAACCAGGCGCACTCATGCCGAAGATCGCGCTGCCGCCCGAGCAGATCGCGGCGGTCGCGGCGTATTTGCGGACGCTGAAATGAGGGAGACATGAGCGCGACACTCGTGGGTCGTCCGTCTACACCGGAAGTCGTCGAGCAGCTGCAGCGCGAGTGGGAGACACCGAGTGGGTGGCGTGGCTCGCTGACGAGCGTCGACCACAAGACAATAGGCAAGCGCTATCTCGTCACCGCGTTCGTGTTCCTCGTGCTCGGCGGGCTCGAGGCGCTGACCATGCGCGTGCAGCTCGCGCAGCCGAACCAGCATCTGCTGTCGCCGGAACAGTACAACCAGCTGTTCACGGTGCACGGCATCACGATGATCTTCCTGTACGCCGCACCGATCCTGTCGGGATTCTCGAACTATGTCTGGCCGCTCATGCTGGGCTCGCGCGACATGGCGTTCCCGCGGCTCAACGCGCTCTCGTACTGGATCTTTCTCTGCGCGGGGATCTTCCTCTACTCGAGCGTCCTCGTGGGACAGATGCCGAATGGCGGATGGTTCAACTATCCGCCATTTACTGCGCGGGAGTACGATCCCGGGCTGAACATCGACTTCTACGTGCTCGGGCTGACGCTGCTCACCATCTCGACGATGGTCGGCTCCGTCAACTTCATCGTCACACTGTTCAAGACGCGCGCGCCGGGGATGTCGATCAACCGGCTGCCGATCATCGTGTGGGGCACGCTCACCGCATCGATTGCCAACGTGTTCGCGCTTCCCGCGCTCACCGTGGCGTGCGTGTTCCTCTTTTTCGATCGCCGCTACGGTACGCACTTCTTCGACGCAACCGCCGGCGGACACCCGCTGCTGTGGCAGCATCTCTTCTGGATGTTCGGACACCCATGGGTGTACGTGATCGTGCTCCCTGCAATGGGGATGGTGTCAGACATCCTCCCGGTCTTCTGCAGGCGCCCGCTCGTGGGCTACACCTTCGTCGCGCTCGCGACCGTCGCCACGGGCATTCTCGGATTCGGCGTGTGGGTGCACCACATGTTCGCCACCGGACTGCCGGCGACGGGAATGTCGTTCTTTGCCGGCGCGAGCATGGTGATCGCGATCCCGAGTGCGGTCGGCGTGTTCTCGTGGCTCGCGACCATCTGGCACGGACGTCCGCGCTTCACGACGAGCTTCCTCTACATGGCGGGATTCGTCGTGCTGTTCACGATCGGTGGTGTGAGCGGCGTGATGACGGCAGCCGTCCCCTTCGATTGGCAGCTCACAGACAGCTACTTCATCGTCGCGCATCTGCACTATGTGCTCGTCGGCATCAACCTCTTCCCTGTAATCGGAGCCGTGTACTACTGGTTCCCGAAGATGACCGGGCGACTGATGAACGAGCGGCTCGGGAAGTGGGGCTTCTGGCTCATGTTCGCCGGCACGAACGTGGTCTTCTTCCCGATGCACATTCTCGGGATGCTCGGGATGCCGCGCCGCATCTACACGTATCCCGCGGTGAACGGGTGGGGAACCGCGAATCTCATTGAGACGTTCGGTGCGTTCGTGCTCGCCGTTGGTGTGCTCGTCTTTCTCGCGAACGTGTTTTCGAGCCTCAAGCGCGGCGCGCGCGCCGGACGCAATCCATGGGACGCGGGCACGCTCGAGTGGTCGACGCCGTCGCCTCCGCCGCCGTACAACTTCGCCGTGATTCCGATCGTCGGCGTCGAGGCATCCGCTCTGGGAGGATCAGCTCGGGCAGGAAGGAACTGGGCGCTCGCAGCTCGACCGCGGCTTGCTCCTCGCGGATGGCCGCGAGACGGTGGGCACGTCTCCGCTCGACGCGGAGCCCGCGACGGTGATGAAGATGCCGGCGGACAGTGCGTGGCCGCTCGTACTCGCGCTCTCTCTCACGCTCTCGATGTACGGGCTGCTCGGCGCAACGGCGTGGCTCTTCGCGATCGGGGTATTCGGCACCGCGATCTCGATCGTCGGATGGCTCTGGCCGGAGCGCCTGCATCCGGACGAGATCGTCGGCTCGGCCGCCGGCGAGCTCCCCGTGGGCGGCAGCGGCGCGCGCACGGTGGGATGGTGGGGAATGGCGTGCGTGATCGCCACCGAGGCTGCGTTCTTCGCCTATCTCCTCTTCAGCTACTACTACCTTGCGTCGCACTCGACGAATCCCTGGCCGACGGGCGGCGCGCCGGAGCTGGGGCTCGTCGGCGTGAACACCGTGATCCTCATTGCGAGCAGCGTGGTGCTCGAGTGGGGAAGACGCGGCATCCGCGATGATCGCCTCGCGCGCGTGCGAATCGGTCTCGCGCTGACGATGGTGATGGGCATCGTGTTCCTCGCGCTGCAGGTGATCGAGTACGGCCACAAGGCCTTCTCGTATACGACCGATGCGTATGGGTCGCTCTTCTACACGATCACCGGCTTCCACGGTGCGCACGTGGCCGTCGGCATCGTGATGCTCGGCATCGTGCTCGCACGGTCGTTCGTGCGCACACCTACATCGCGCAGCCATCTCGTGGCTCACGAATGCGTCAATGTACTGGCACTTCGTCGACCTCGTGTGGATCGCCGTGTTCATCTCGATTTACATCACCCCGAGGCTCTCGTGAGCGCGACCGCCCATCCGGCTCCGGAGCGACACCGCGTCTCGCTGGCCGCGCTCTGGTTCGGACTGTTTGGCGCTCCCGCTGCGTGGAGCCTTCAGCTCCTCGCTGATTACCCAACGGATGCGCATGGCTGCTTTCCGCATCTCTATCCACTCGCAGCGCCGACCATCGGCAACGGCCCACTCTCGACGATTCTCGTCGCGATCAGCATCGCGGCCGTGCTGATGAGTGCCGGAGCGCTGTTCGTGTCGCTCAAGAGCTACAGAGCAACACGCGGCGAGACTGGCGGCGAGGCGCATCATCTCCTGGATGTCGGAGAGGGACGCACGAGATTCATGGCGCTCTCCGGGGTGATGCTCAGCACGCTGTTCCTGCTCGCGACGCTCGTTCACGCTGCCTCGCTGCTCTTGCTCCCGGGGTGCAGCTACTGACAGATGGAGGTCTCATGCTCATCGTTGTGCTGCTCCTTCTGATACTCCTCGCTCCTGTCGCCGACCGCGCAGAGTGAGAAGCACTGCGCCTTCGTCTGCACTCCGAGTCTCACGCTCGAACCCGCGGCAATCGTATCGCACGTGGCCATGAGTCCGCGCGTGCGCTCGCTGAGCAGCGGCACCGTGACGCACCTGCCGTCAGCGACGAACTCCGAGCTCCTGCTGCTGATCGCCGCCCCGACCGCGATCCCGCACACGTCGCTCTTCACGAGCCTCCAATGGCTCCCGACGGCGACCGTCGCGCGCAATCCGTTCACCGAGTACACCGCGAGCGAAATCGGAGACACGCATATCCGCGCCAACACCTTGTCCGCGACCTTCGGCCTGAGCTTCGCCGCGCTGGACGACCAGCTCACGCACGGCTGGGGGACGCTATCATTCTACGTCGGAGATCTGTTCAGTAGCGCGGCGCGCCCGGACGACGGAAGCGAGTACACGCACAAGCTCGACCTTGGGCTCAACGCCACCGCAAAGCCATTCTCGCGCGCAGTGCCGAAGTACACGTGGCTAAATGGCGTGAGCGCCTTCGCAATCCTCGATCTCGTTGCGACGGGGCTGCCCAAAGCCGGCGATGAGGTGCCGAAGGGAACGCGCGTGTTCGTCGACAACGCACACGCGCTCTCGCTCATTGCCGGCGTTGGGCTACCGATCTCGCTCGCGAGATAGCAAAGCCGGTGCGCGTGCTACGGCATCAGCTCCGCGGGAACGTAGCCGCCGTTCTCCTCGAGCTTCTTCATGACCTGCTGGTGCAGCCAGATGTTCATGGTGGCGGTGTCGTTCGTGTCGCCCGTGTAACCAAGCTCCTTGGCGAGCTCTCTCCGCTGCGGGAGGCTGTTGTCGATGCCGAGGATGGCCATGAGATCCACGATCGACGTCTTCCAGTTCACGGGATGATGGTACGTTGACGCGATGTCGTTGAGAATCGCTTCGACATCCACCTGGGACATGGGAGTTGGCTGTGCTGCGGGCGCCTGGGAGGTAGCGGCAGGAGATGCCTGCGACGCGTTCGTCGCGGGCGTCGTTGTCGCGGCCTGCTCATGGTGGCCGAAGACCTTCGACATGATAGATCCAAGAACGCTCATGGGAATCCTCGAGAAATGAATCAGTAATGAGCGCCGCCATGACCGCCACGGCGGCGCGCACCATTCAATTCTCAAGAACCGAGCCCATGTCGCGTTTACTGCTCCTGTTCCGTCGGCCTGACGAGAATCTCGTTCACTGCCATCCTTCGCGGCCGTGTTACCACAAACACGATCGCCTCGGCGATGTCCTCGGCCTCCAGCACTTCGACGTTCGCAAAGCGCTGCACCGCCTGCTCGCGCACTTCGGGGCGAAGATGGCTCATCAACTCGGTGTCGACGGCGCCGGGCTCCACGAGCGACACGCGCACGTGACGCCCTGAGACCTCCTGCCGCAGTGATTCGCTGAACGCGCCGATCCCGAACTTCGTGAGGTTGTACACGCCGGAGTTGCGGCGCGCGATGCGCCCGGCGACTGAGCTCACGTTCACGAGATCGGACACGCGTCGAGGATCGGAGTCTGCGGCCCTGATGAGATGCGGCAGCGCGGCATGTGCCATGTAGAGCACTCCGAGCTCATTCACCTTCACCATGCGCTCCCACTCCTCGAGCGGCGCGTTCTCGATCGGCCCGAGCAGCATGACACCGGCGTTGTTGATCACGGTGTCGAGCCGTCCGAGCTCACGCACCGTGCGCTCGACGGCGCTCTCCGCTTGCGCGGAATCGGTGACATCGGTGTCGAGCACGAGCGCGCGCCCTCCGTCCGCGGCGATCTCGCTCGAGAGCTGCTCCATGCGGTCGGCGCGCCGAGCGACGAGTGCGACTGCCGCGCCTGCGTGCGCGAGGGCGCGCGCGGTTGTGGCGCCGATGCCGCTGCTTGCGCCGGTGACCAGCGCGACGGTGCCTTCGAGCTGTCCAGTCATGTTGAGAGGTAGTGAGAGTGGGCCTGTCTGCTGGCGTGCCGCTCGCGCATTTCCCGCGCCGGGCCTCTCTGCATCTCGTCTCTCTGGTGGTGCGGCGTCTCGCGTGCGCGGAGCTAGTGCACGAGCACGAGCTTCGTCACGGGTCCGGGGACTGGAGTGAACCCCGATCCCGGCGCGCTCATTCCCGAGAGCGTGCCGACGACCTGATCTGCGCTCCCCTGCCCGTGGTAGCCTGTGATGTTGAATACGCCGAAATATCCGACGGTGTAGGTGGTGTTCTTTCCGTTGCCGGACACCGCGGAGTAGATGATGATCGTTACGGGTACCGGGGGGCTGCATGCAAAGTCGCCCTGTCCACCCGATCCACAATTACAGAGGGTGCAGACACCCTTTCGAGTTGGGCCGGCCATGTTGCCTGGTTCCGCACCTACTTGGTCACCGATGCTTATGAGTGGCTGTGAACACGACTGATCGGCAATGGCATCCTCATAGACCTTGGCTCCGTTGCCTGAGCCCAGGTCCACAGCTCCGAACGCGCCGGGCGCGCCGGAAAAATCTCCGGGGCCGTTCTTCACAGTGATCGTGTCGTTCGCCAACCCTGCGTCCAGAGCCCTCACGTCCGCCTCGGTGAGCGGCGTCGTGTTCCCCACGGGATAGCCAAGGTCCTGCTTCACCGCCGCGATGGAGAGAGCCCATGGCTTGAGACAACTGGTGGCATCGATCGAGCCGCCCATCCAGGCAACCGACGATCGCTTGATGCTGAACGCATTGGTCTGACCGAGAAAACCGCCGAAGAAATGCGTGGTGGTGAGCGTGGCAGTGGCCTGTACCGCGTCCGCAGTCGCGAGTGTAACAGCGTTCGACGTGTCGAGCGTCGTGCCGTTCCACTTCCCGAACTTGTACGTCACTGTCCGCGCGCCGCCTTCGACCTTGTTCAGCGACGCCGTCGAATCCGCGATCGTGGTATACGTGGCATTACGCACCTTCTGCAGCCCGTACGCACCAGCCAGCGCGGACGCGTCCGTGAGACTCTGCAACTCCGACGAGTCGGCCATCAATCGAGAGATCTCGACGACAAAAGCGAGCATCGCCATGATGAAGGTCATGGACAGCGCGATGAACACGAGCACCGCGCCACGACGCTGCTGAAACCTGCCTGCTGAGCGGATCATGACTTTCCGGGCTGCGAAGAACGAATAAGAGCGAGTGCAGAGATGCTTACAATGCGCCCGGCCTGCCGGTCCCGCAAGCGTCTTCTGCCGCTCACCCCGCCAGGCGTGGCGCTCCCCGTACCACGATTCTTTCAACCTTCCCGGCCGATACTGTTTCTGCAGGTGCTTCCGCAGTGCACGGGTGTTTCCACGAGTTTGCGAAAGGAGCGACACAATGCGTTCGACTTACTCACACGGTCGGTTCGTCGGAACTCAATTGCTGGCAGCGCTTCTCCTCGCGGCGTGCGCAAAGCACGACGCCGCGCCCCCAGCGCAGGACTCAGCCACCGCCGCTACCGCCTCGAGCGCTGCGCCCGCCAGCGCCACGTCCGCCGGCCCGACGGACATCACGCCCATTCGCGGAACCCTCTCGACCGTGAGCGACAGCGCGATCACGGTGTCGACGGCGAGTGGCGACGTTCACGTCACGCTCCAGCCACCGCTTCATGTGTTCTCGCGTGTGAAGTCGAAGCTCTCGGCGGTGACCCCAAGTGCGTTCCTGGGGGTGACGTCGGTGAAGCAGTCCAATGGGAGCGAGCGGGCGACCGAGAT
Organism: uncultured Gemmatimonadaceae bacterium; assembly: GCA_963792685.1. GTDB lineage: Bacteria > Gemmatimonadota > Gemmatimonadetes > Gemmatimonadales > Gemmatimonadaceae > FEN-1250. Next base: position 2,523,636 of record CAWBWW010000001.1, read on the forward strand.
CCACATTTTTCCCGAGGAGCTTCGTGGCACGGGAGAGGGGAGCTACCCGATGACGCTGCCTGGCGCGGACACCAGTCACGCGACGAGCACGATGACTAACGGCACCGTGTCGGGGCAGGGAAAGGGCGCGACTCCGCCGCGCATGACGAACGGCACGATCGCGAGCCATGGGACGGGGACGCTCGTGGTGCAGTACAAGGGAGGCACGCAGACGATCACTATCTCGCGGGACGTGACGGTGACTGCGCTCGCGCCGACGAGCACAAAGCTGGCGACCGGCGCGAAGGTGGTGGTGCTCGGAAAGAAGCAGGCGGACGGAACGATGCGCGCATCGAGCCTTGTGCTTGCGGACTCATCGGCGCGTGCGAAATAACTTTCTCTGACGCATGTAACTTATGGTCTTACATAAAGTTATACGCCTGACATAAACTTGTTTCGAGGTCGCCGCGAGTCGGTTGGCTCCCCTCGCGGCGCCACTAGCGTCTGTGGCTCGCGCCTCTCACTTTCGTCTGACAGGAAGCGGGGACGCCCCTCGCGATCTCTTCCACGGAGACCACGGTGCCCCTCGCACGCCCGAGCTTCGCGCTGCTCCTGCTGGTCTTCACCGCCGCCGCGTGTCGCCGATCTAGCCACACTGGAACGCACGATCGCAGCGGACACGACTCGGCCTCCTCGCGCTTTGCGAGCGCTGCCTCACCCGTCAGCGCCGAGCGCACGGTGGTCGTCACCGCACAGGATTTCGCCTTCATCGGCGTCCCTGCGCGCATCCGGTCCGGATGGATCACCTTCCGCCTGGCGAATTCCGGACGCGAGCTCCACATGTTCGCAATCGCACGGGTTCCGAACGGACACAGCGCACGCGCAGTGCTCGACGCGATCGCTGCCAACGGCGCAGTTCCAGAAAGCTCGGATTGGGGTGGGCCGAACGCCGTGGGTCCCGGCGACACGTCGAACGTGTCGATGTACTTCCCACCGGGCGAATACGCGATCGGCTGTGCGGTCGAGAGCGCGGACGGCCGCATGCACCTCAACAAGGGAATGATGACGACCATGACGGTCGTGGGTCCCCCCGACTCGATCGTCTACACGCGCGCCGACGACGCGACCGTCACACTCACTGATTACCACGTCGCGGTGCAGGGCACGCTCGCCGCGGGGGAGCGTACGATTCGCGTGCGCAACGATGCCGCCCAGGGACACGACCTCGAGATTCTGGAGCTCTTGCCGGGACACACGGAGACGGAGGCGATGCGCTGGTTCGAGCACCCGGCGAAGGAAGCGCCGACCGCCCGCGCCATTGGCGGCGTCGTATCCATCCATCCCGGCCAGCAAGCATTCATCTCGGCCACCCTCCACCCGGGCAGCTATCTCTTCCTGTGCTGGGTGCCCGATGACAAAGGGCGCCCGCACTTCCTTCGTGGGATGCACCAGCTGGTGACGGTGCGCGGACGGAGCACTCTCCACAAGACACAGAGTTTCTGAGTGAACGCGGGCTCGGACGGCTGCGCGATCTCGTACTGATCGACGCGCGCGTTGCACTCTGAAGAAAGCGAGGTGGCTCGAACGTGAGCCACCTCGCTTTGCATCCGCTGCTGCATTGCGCCGCTACACCTTCGGCTTCTCCGTCGACAGCATCTTCACGAGCTGATACAGAAATTCCTGCGAGTCGTACAGCGACTTCTGCGGCACTCGCTCATCCTTCCCGTGCGCGCGCACATTGCTCGGCTCCAGGAACAGTCCCGACACGCCGTACGTCGGAATGCCCGCCGCGCGGAGATAGCGACCGTCCGTTGCACCCGTCGACATGAACGGAATTACCGGCACGCCGTTGAACATCCGGTTGGTGAGCGTCTTCACCGGCTCGAGGAGCTCGGGCATGAGCGGCGAAGGCGACGTCGGATCGAGCTGCTCCGACGGAGACACGACGATGCCGGTGTCGGCGAGCACGCGCACGATCGTGTTGCGCACGGAGTCCAGCGGCACGTTCGGGAACACGCGGCAGTTGACCAGCGCCGTAGCAGTCTGCGGTAGCGCGTTGTCCGCGTGTCCGCCGCTCAGGCGAGTCGCGACACAGGTGGTGCGCAGGATCGAGTTGTAGCGCACGTCCTTTGACAGCGTTGCCGCCGCAGCGGCATCGCTCGGATTCTTGAGCAAGGTGCGCATCGCCGCGGCCATCTCGGGTGTTTCTGCCCCCGCCGTACCCGAGAAGAACGCGCGCGTGACGTCGTTCAGCATCACCGGGAACTTGAAATGCTCGAAGCGCACCAGCCCGTTCGCGAGCTGGTAGATCGCGTTGTCCGGGCGCGGCACCGACGAGTGTCCGCCCGGATTCTTCACCGTGAGCGTGAAGTTGGTGAATGCCTTTTCCGTCGCCTGCACGGTCTGGATGAACGGCTTCCCGTTCTTGAGCGAGCCGCCGCCGCCCTCGTTGAGCGCGTACGCCGCGTCGATGAGATCCTTGTGGTTCTTCACCAGCCACTCGGCGCCCAGGTGCCCCGTCTTCTCCTCGTCCGGCGTGAGCGCGAGGATGATGTCGCGATCGGGAACGAAGCCTTCCTTTTTGTAGCGGATCATGTTCGCGACGAAGATCGACGCCATCGCCTTGTCGTCGATCGAGCCGCGGCCGTAGTAGTAGCCGTCCTTCTCCACGAGCTTGAACGGATCCGTCGACCAATCGGTGGGAAGCGCCATCACCGACATCGAGGTGCGCGAGCAGCAGCAGCGGCTTCTTCGCGCCGGTCCCGTGCAGCCGCACGACGATCGCGTGCTTGTCTTCGGTGGGGCCGAGGAGATGGATATCAGCGTCGGGATATCCGGCGGCGCGGAAGCGGGCGGCGATCTGCTCCGACGCCTTCGTCACGCTGCCAACGCCGGCGGAGTCCTCGGTGTTGGTCTCGATCAGCTCCTTGTAGATGTCGTGGAGCGCCTGCTGCTCCGGATTGAGCGTCATTGTCTGCGCATGCACGCGCGGAGCGGCGATCGACACGGAGAACGCCGCGAGTGCGGCGGCGGACAGTGCTCGGAGCGACATCGTCATCATCTGTTCTCGATACGGGTGGCCATGCATTCGAGCTCGATGCGTCCACCCAGTACCAGACCATTGGTGGCGAACGCACTGCGAGCGGGGAGGTGCTTCCCAAAATAACCCACGTACACCTCGTTCATTGCCGCCCACTCCTTGATGTCGGCGAGCATCGCGGTGCACTTCACGACATTGTCCATGGACGAGCCGTTGGTCTCGAGCACGTGCTTGATGTTCTCGAGCGCCTGTTTCGTTTCGGCCTGAATGCCGCCGCTCACGATCTTCCCCGTGCTGTCTGTGCCGAGTTGCCCGGAGAGGTAGAGCATGCGCCCGACGCGCACGAATTCGGAGAAGGGCCGCTGTCCTCCGCCCGGCGGCGGCACCCACTCTGCGGGTTGACGCGCGTAGTGGGGATGGCTGCAGGCGGTGACGGCGAAGACGACGATGGCTGAGCGAATGAGTGTGCGCATGCGCGAAAGTAATCCCCGTGCCATGGATTCGACAGACACCGGGAGCCGATTAGTCTTAGCCATGGCAACTCGCTCCTCCTACGATGCGGTCGTGGTCGGCTCCGGGCCCAACGGGCTCGCCGCGGCTATCGTGTTCGCGCAGACGGGGCGCTCCGTGCTCGTGCTCGAGGCGCAGCCCACCATCGGCGGCGGAGCGCGTTCGGCGGAGCTGACGCTCCCCGGATTCGTGCACGACATCTGCTCGGCCGTGCATCCGATGGCGGTGAACACGTCGTTCTTTCCGTCGCTGCCGCTCGAGCAGCACGGGCTTCGATGGATCGATCCGCCCGCGGCGATGGCGCATCCATTCGATCACGCGCCGGCGGCCATGCTGCACACCTCGATCGATGCGACCGGCGCAACGCTCGGCGGCGATGCGAAGGCGTACGCCAAGCTCATGCGCCCGTACGCGGACAAGTGGGACGAGCTCGCGCCCGATGCGATAGCGCCGCTGCATTTGCCGCGACATCCGCTTCTCATGAGTCGCTTCGGGCTCGATGCGCTTCGCAGCGCGGACTCGCTCGCGCACGGGCGCTTTCATGGCGAGGAGGCGCGCGCGTTTTTCGGCGGGCTGGCGACGCACTCCATCATGCCGCTCACGAAGATCGCCACCGCATCGATCGGCATCGTGCTCGGTGCCGTCGCGCATTGCGCGGGATGGCCGATCCCTGAGGGCGGCGCGCAGCGTATCACGGACGCACTCGCGTCGTATCTTCGCTCGCTCGGTGGCGAGATCGTCACGAGCACGCCGGTCGCGTCGCTCGCCGAAATGCCGAGCGCACGAACGACGTTTCTCGACCTCTCGCCGCGCGGTGCGCTCGCGATCGCCGGCGATCGCTTCTCGAGCGGTTATCGCAATGCGCTCGAGCGCTACACATACGGCCCCGGTGTGTGCAAGGTGGACTGGGCCCTGAGCGCGCCGGTGCCGTGGCGCGATCCCGCGTGCGCGAGCGCAGGCACGCTGCACCTGGGTGGAACGCTCGCGGAGCTGGTCGCGTCGGAAGCCGCGCCATGGCGTGGCGAGCACGCCGCGCGTCCGTTCGTGCTCGCGGCGCAGCCGAGCATGTTCGATGCGACGCGCGCGCCGTCGGGGAAGCACGTGCTCTGGGGATACTGCCACGTGCCCAACGGCTCCGATCTCGATGTGAGCGATCGCATTGAGGCGCAGATCGAGCGCTTCGCTCCCGGCTTTCGCGACACCATCCTCGCGCGCAGCGTGAAGCGCGCAACAGAGCTGTCGCGCGACAACGCGAACTACGTCGGTGGCGACATTGTCGGCGGCGCCAATACGCTGCGCCAACTGTTCTTCCGCCCCGTGGCGCGGCGCGTCCCGTACGCCACGTCGCTCCCAGGTGTGTATCTCTGTTCCGCGTCCACGCCGCCAGGCGGAGGCGTGCATGGCCTCTGCGGCATGTACGCCGCTCGTGCCGCACTCGCGGAGCTAGGCGAGCGAAACTGATCCGTGTGGGAAATGCGCCGACGCGGTCGCCTGGGCACGGAAAACGCCTAACACTCGCTCCGGGCTCACATTCCGCGGAGACGATTCGTGTCAAAAAAGCACCTCGCGACGTATCTCAACGACCATTTCGCGGGCTCCCAGGCCGGGCTCGAGGTGCTCGATCACATTGAGGCGAAGCACGGTAACGGTAGCGTCGGGGAGATCACCCGAAAACTCCGCTCGGAGTTTCATGGCGAGCGAAAGGTGATCGCGGATCTGCTCGAACGGCTCGACAGCACGCCCAGCGTTCCTCGACGGGTCGCGGGCTGGTTCACTGAGAAGGCGCTGGAGCTCAAGCTCTACGCGGACGACCCGGGCAACGGCGCACTGCGACTCTTCGAGGCGAGCGAGGCGCTCAAGCTTGGCGTGCACGGCAAGCTCAGTTTGTGGAAGGCGCTCCAGGCGAATGCGCTGCGCGTGCCCGAGCTCGCGCAAACCAACTACGAGCCGCTCATCAAGCAGGCGGAGGAGCAGGAGGCGCTGCTCGAGATGGTGCGGATCGAAGCGTCGAGCGTCGCGTTCACGGATGGCGAATAGCCGGAGCGACTCGGCTCAATCCTTGTACGGATCGAGCTCGTTCGCTCCGGCCATCACGACGACGAGCGGCGTGAGCGTGTGCAGAACGCGCACGGTGTCGCCCTGTGCTGCGAGCACCTCCGGCAGGCGCCGGTAGGCCTGCGGCGACTCGTCGAGCCCGCCGCCACGCAGCACCACGCCCATTGGTTCGATCCACTCGCGGAGCATCTGCCACGAGACTTTGCCGGGCAACTTGATCTCGCCGGTTTTGCGATTGATCTTCCCGGCCGCTTCAGTCCGCGACATGACGCGTCCCGCGCCGTGCACCGTGGAGTACATTGCGGCCCGCTGCGTCTCGCTGTCGCCCGACGCGCCCTCAAGTATCACGGACGTATCGCCCATGCTCCCGCCAACGAAGCCGCGCTGCCCGGGGAATGCGGGCGTCGCGCCCTTGCGCACCACGATCACCTCTCCGCCATCGTGCGTCTCACGCCACGCGAAGTTGTGATGATTGTGAACGAGGTCGAGCTCCTTGCCACCGAGCAGGGCGACGACCTTGCGCGCAACCCACTCGCGCCCGGCGTACGCATACTCGCCCGCGAGATTCATCAGCGACCAGTACGCATCCCCGAGCGGTGTGCTGAGCGAGAGCAACGCCTCGCGCTCGGGCACGCGCGCGCCCCACTTCGCGTTCTGCGACAGCGCGAGAAAGCCGGAAGCCACTGTGTGCCCCAGCCCACGCGAGCCGAAGTGCACTCCCACCCAGATACGCCCGAGCTCGTCGGCGAATACGTCGACATAATGATTCCCCGAGCCGACGGTGCCCAGCTGATTGCGCGCCTTCGCGCGCAGCGAATGCTGCTCCTTGTGCCCCGGAATCGCCGACCACGCGTCCGACTCGAAGAGCGCGTGATCGACGGGCGCATTGTTCGCATGATTGTTCCGGCCCACTCCAAAGCTGATCACGCTCTGGATCTCGTCCGCGATCTGGGCGAGCGATGATGCATCGAAGTCGTGAATGGACCGATCCGTCATGATCGCGGCATTGCCGCACGCGATATCGAACCCGACACCCACAACCGACACCTGCTCGCGATAGGCCGCGACTCCACCGATCGGCATGATGTAGCCGAGGTGGCCGTCGGCCATGAGGGCGACGCGATGCGCGCGCGTCGCAACGTCCGCGAGCTGCGCGAGTGTCTTGGGTTCGTGCGTTCCGAAAATCATGAGACTATGCGGCGAGTGTGTACCATTGCAGTCTTCAGCAGACGGCATACGATGGGCCGGGAAGTTTAGGTCTTCTGACGATCAGGAGCATGGGGCATGATCAGACTGGCGGTGATCGTCCTGTTCGCGGCGCAAATCGCGAGTCCGTATCTCCCTGGAGCAGCAACCGTGCAGAGGCCCGGGCACGTGCGTTCCGCGTCGCCTGAGACGTTCATGGTCGGCATGCTGCGCGTGGACCACTACGGGGCTGCAGGGCGCACACCGATCATTTTCATTCCGGCGCTGTTCTGCGGCGCATCACAATGGCACCGGCAGATCGAGGCGCTTGCCGACCGCTACGACATCTACGCACTCACGCTTCCGGGCTTCGACGGCCGCGGCCGGGACACTGGCGGCGACCTGATGGGCAGGGCTACGGCAGACATTGCGACGCTCATTCGGACCCGACATCTGAATCGCCCGATTCTGGTTGGACACAGCCTCGGGGGGACACTCGCGATCCTGTTTGCGGTGCACCGATCGTCGCAGCTGCGCGGCGTCATCGCCGTTGAGGGAGGATATCCGATCGCCCCGACGGCCGAGCGACGCGACGAGGCAGTTCGCAATGCGACCGCTCCGTACCGTGGCATCGACCGAAACGCGTTCGGCGATTCACTGGGCGAGCGCATGCTGCAGTACGTAATCACGAGCAAGTCGGATGCGGACAGCGTCCAGGCGGAGGCGGTGCGCAGCGATCCCGCGGCGGTCGTCGATTGGATGGATGCTGCGCTGCGACTCGATCTCACCGAGCAGCTCGCAGAAGTTACCGTGCCGCTGACCGAGATCGTGCCGTTCGATGCGAAGATCGATCCGTATCAGGGCTTTGGCACGCTCGAAGACAAGCGCAGAGCCTACGAATCCTTCCTGGGCCATGCGCCGCATGGATCGCTTACGATGATCGAGCACGCGAGGCACTTCGTGATGATCGACCAGCCACAGGCGTTCGATCACGCACTCTACGCCGCAATCGAGGAAGAGAGCGGGAGTTAGCCGCTCGCGTCGCGCCTTGACGAGACTCGCTCGACCCGGCCAAACTGGAACAACAGTGGCTGCACCATCCGTTAGCGAATTGGACTGTGGCGCCATGTGCCCCAGCCACCACCCTCATCTCGAAATGCCGTGACCGCGCCCACGCCCGCCCCAGAAATCGATGACGACCCGCCGCCGCTGAACCAGCCCGCAGACCTCGGCTTCGGTCACGTCGTTGCGCAGGCGGTGCGCGGACGCTTCCTCAATCGCGACGGGCGTCCCAACAGCAAGAAGTACGGGCTGGGCGCGCAGCGTCTCGCGCGATTCTATCTCGCCTCGCTCGACGCCGGCTGGACCGCATTCTTTCTGTGGATGCTAGGCGCGCTCCTCCTGCTCAACGGATTTTTTGCGCTCGCCTACGTCGCACTCGGCGACGGCGCGCTGCACGGTACGGAGGACATGGGGATCGCGGATCCGTTTTTGCGCGCGTTCACGTTCAGCGTCGGCGTGTTCACGACGACGGGAACGGGGATGATGCACGCCTACGGCCCGACGGCGAACTGGCTCGCCAATCTCGAATCATTCTTCGGACCCGTGACGCTCGTGATCGCGTTCGGGCTGCTGATCGCGCGGCTCACGCGGCCGCGCATGCGCATCGGCTTCAGCGAGTCCGCGATCATCGCCCCGTACGAAGGTGGTCGCGCGCTCATGTTCCGCATTGTCAATTTGCAGCCGGGTGAGCTGAGCGACGTGCAGGCGCGTGTGAATCTCGCGCGTTTCGAGGACTTCGGGGGGTCGCGCGAGCGCAACTTCCACACGCTCGCGCTCGAGCGGAACTCGGTCGAGTTCTTCTCGCTGCACTGGACCGTCGTGCATCCGATCACCCCCGACAGCCCGCTCGCGGGCGTCACACCGGAAAGTCTCGCGGACTCGCAGGCGGAGTTCCTGATCTTCCTCACCGCACTCGAGGAGACGTTCTCGACGCGCGTGTCGACGCGCACGTCCTACACGTGGGACGAGGTGCGCTGGGATGTGAAGTTCGCGAGCATCTTCGCGAATGGACCTGATGGCGTGATCGCGATCGATGTAGAGCGGCTCAGCCGCACGGAGCCTCTCGAGGAGGGCGCGACGCGCACTCCGGCGCCACTCGAGCGGGGGACCGTGCCCGCGCGCTAGTTCCCGTCGCCGCCGCCGGCGCGCACTGCCTCGAGATCGAGCTCCTGCTCGAGGGCACGCAGCACCTCGTCCGAGATCGCATCCTCATCGCGTAGACGAATCAGCATGCGTCGCTCGGCGCCGATCATCGCCAGGCGCAGTCGGCGGCGCCCCTCGAATCGTCCACTCGCCTGCTCGTTCGTGCGCAGGCGCTCGCGCAGCTCCGCGCGCAGCGCTTCCACGTCACGCTTGTCCACCCACGGCTCGTGCGAGAGATCCTCGAGCGCTTCGGCGCCGCGCCGCGTGGCTTCCCGGCGCGCGAGCCGCTCCTCCGCCTGCTGTGCCTCCTCGGGCGCGAAGCGGAGCTTGCGCACCATCGGTGGAGAGTGAGAGCCCCTGCATGAGAAGCGTCAGCACGATGACGCACATCGTGATGAGGATGATCTCCGTACGATGCGGGAACGGCTGGCCGTTGCCGATGCCGATCGGCAGTGCGAGCGCCGTTGCGAGCGACACGACGCCGCGCATGCTCGTCCACGACAACCAGTGACACCGACTTCCAGTTCGGCTTGGGCGCTCGGCGACGCGTTTTTGCGCTGAGCAGCGGCAGGGCCGTGACCATCGGAACCCAGAGGAGGCGCACCAGGATTGCGACGCCTGTGATGATCGCGCCGTCCACGAACACCGATGCCAGCACGTTCGGCGGCACCAAGTGAATGAGCACGCCGAACTGTGCGCCGAGGAGCAGGAAGATGAGCGCGTTCACGAGAAAGACGACGAGCTCCCACACCGTTCGCGACTGAAGGCGCGACGACGGGCCAACTGCCGTCGAGAGTCCCTGCTGGAGGTACACGCCACCGGCAACGCAGGCGAGCACCGCGGATACGTGTAGCGCCTCCGCCGCGGACCACGCGACGTATGGTCCCGCGAGCGTGAGCAGCGCCTCCGCCAGCGGATCTCGCGTGAGACGTAGCGCGCGCACGATCAGCCAGGCGACCAGCAGTCCAATGAGGCTGCCGATGCCGGCATCGATGAAGAAGCGCACGATCGACTCGCCCCAACTGAAGTAGCCGGTGATCGCGGCTGCCACGGCGGAACGATAGAGCACGAGCGCCGATGCATCGTTGATCAGACTTTCCCCTTCCAGCACGGTGATCACGCGATGCGGCACGCGCAGTCGCGAGACGATCGCCGTGGCGGCGACAGCGTCGGGTGGCGAGATGATGGCCCCGAGCGCGACGGCCACGGGCCACGGAATGTCCGGAAAGAGCTTGCGCGCGACGATGGCGATGACTGCGGTCGTGACGATGACGAGCCCGATCGCTAGCGTGCCAATCTTGTCGAAGTTGCGCTTGAACTCACGAACCGACGTGAACATCGCCGCCGACCAGAGGATTGGCGGCAGGAAGACGAAGAACACGAGATTTGGATCGAGCTCCGGAATCGTGACGCCGGGGATGAGGGAGACGGCGAATCCCGCGAGCACCTGGAGGATCGGCGTCGGAATCGGCAGCCGACGCGCGAGCGCGGTGAGCGAGACGACCAGCACCGCGATGACGACCGCGAAGACGACGGGCTGAAAGTGCATTGCGGCGGGTGTGGGGAAACGGTTCGGCGTTGCACGATGAATCTCCGGACTCACAAGGCACGCCGCAACGGCGGCCGGAGAGTTACGGGTGGCAGGCGCCGAGCGCCCCGCGCCGGGAACGATGCACTCACTCCACCGGACACGCTCTTCGCCTCGACTTTTCATTGGCGGTGTGACGCGTGCATGCACATCCGTCATGATTGCACTACCGCGCGCGTTCAGACTGGGTCGAGTGACCGCCGGAGCCGGACTGCTATGGGCGCTTGCGCTCGTCAATCCCGGCCGTGGTGCGGCCAAGTCGGACGGCGTACGCACGCGCGTGTCCATGCGCCACGTCAATTTCTACGTCGACAGCCAGGTGGTGTTGCACATCCACCATCTCGATGGCACGATGCGGAGCAAAAAGTCCGGCCCCATCATCTTCGATGACAAGAGCTCCTTCGTCATCACGCTCGACACGGCCGAGGTGGGAATGACCGGCGCTGACCTCTCGGTGCTGCTCAACAAGTACGTGTTCGGCTATCCCGGCTCGCCACTCTCGCATTTGCATCTGCGCACGGAAGGGGATCACGTAGTGCAGACGGGACGCATGCACAAGCTGGCGACGATCTCGTTCGAGATCACAGCGACGATGGATGTCACGCCCGATGGCCTCATCCGCATCCATCCGACGAAGACGAAGATCCTCGGCATGAACGGCGACAAGCTGATGAAGTTCCTCGGATTGTCGCTCGAGAAGCTGCTCGACTTGAAGGGTGCGACGGGAGCGACGGTGCACGGCAACGATATCCTGCTCGATCCGGCGAAGATCCTGCCGCCGCCGGCGATCGAGGGACGGGTGGTGTCCGTGCGCGTAGAGGGCGATGAGGTGGTGCAGGCGTTCGGAAAGACGGAGCCGCATCCGCACGTGCAGCCGCTCGTGCCGCCGGATACGCACGCAGCGAACTACATGTACTACAAGGGCGGCACGCTCCGTTTCGGGCGACTGCTCATGCTCGACGCGGAGATGCAGATCACCGATCTCGATCGAGAGGACGTGTTCCGCTTCGATCTCTCGCGATACAACGCGCAGCTCGTCGCGGGCTACGAGCGTACGCTCGCCGATGGTGGGCTCGAGGTGTGGATGCGCGACGTGGACAAGCTGGGGCAGGGAGCGACCGTCGCGGCGCGCCCTTCGCTTCCCGTGCCGTAAGTCAGGAGCGCAGACGAGCTCCTGTCTTGCTTGCGTTGCCGAGTTCGGCAACCCATTCTCTTCGGTGTGGCGAGGGGCTGCCTCCGGCCGGGAGAGATGAGCGTATGAAGCGGAGCACCGTCGCACGCATCATTTCTATCGTTTTGATTGCGTACGGGCTCGCGCTCCTGCTCGTGACGAACAACGCGCACGAGATGGAGACGTATCGCACGCTCTCTCGTGATGCGTTGCTCGCCGAGCTCACGAGCTCGCATAGCATTGGGTTCGACGGGATGTTCATCGGATGTATCGTCATTCTCGGCGTCGTGGTGCCCTCCGCGAATGCGCTCTCGAGGCTGATCGCGGCTATCATCGATCGCATCTCTCCGCCGCTTCCACCCATTGCTGATCTGACCGATGAGCTCACGGATGAGGAGATTCGCTCGCGTGTCAGCTGAGTGGAGTATGGTCCTCGGTATACTCGCCGCGCTGGCTGCCGGCAGCACGCGGGCCGCGGCGCAGAGCGACACGCACGTCTATGGCACGCGCATTCGCATCGAGACATTGGACGAGAAGCACGCACACGAGGGTACGTTCGGCCAGCTCACGACTGATTCGATCACGTTCAGTCCCGGGCTCGACACAACGAAGCAGGCGATCCCGCTGGGGCGAGTGCGTCGCATAGACGTGAGCCGCCCGAATGCGGGTGGACACTCCGTGATCAAAGGCGCGGCGATCGCTTCCGGTGTCGGTCTGGCTGCCATTATCGTGATCGGGGTGGCGTGTCACCTGGGTAGCGATGAGACCTGTGCGCCTGGATTGTACGCGATTGGTCCTGCCATGCTGGTTGCTGGTGCGCTCATTGGCGGGCTGACCGGTGCCGGGCGGGAAGGGGAGCATTGGTCGCGCGTGTATCCCCCCCGAGCACCGCGCGAGCCCGCTGATCGGGCCGTCGCGGCGCAGTGGACTCTTGATGGGCGTGAGCATTCCCTTCGGAAGGGCCGCGTCGAACTGAGATTGCTCACGCTGACGCGCGCAGCATTGCGGCGCCTCGCGATCCGCGCCGCACCGATCCGCGATCCTTCTCGCGGATCGGCACCACACGCGTGCGCACGTAGCTGACCAGTCCCGCAAGGCAGCCGATCGCGAAAGGCGGAATCGCAGGCCCGACGTGCCCCCCGACCATTGAGATCGCCGTCGCACCGCTCATGATGATCACGAGGCCGCCGGCCGCGATGGGCGTGAGCCAGGGGCGAATGCGGAGCAGCGACGGCAGGATCAGCCCGAGCGCACCGGCAATCTCGACGACGCCCAGAAAACGGAGGAACGCGCCGGGAAGCGGGAACTGCTTCGTCATCTCGGCGATCGGGAGCACGAGCTTCGCGCTCCCCGCGAACAGGAACAGGCAGGCGAGCAGCGCCTGAACCGTCCAGATCGCGATATTGATGCGCCGCGCCGCGGCGCGATCGCGCGCGCTCGTGTACGTGAGGGAGCCCGCTCCCGAAAATGTGCTCGACATGATCCGCCTCCGTGCTCGTATGCTCTCGAGCGGGGCGCCGCGGGCATTATGCTCGGGCTCGAACCGCCGCTCCATACAGGCGTCGATCGAGCATCGCGGAAATCGACATTGACTGCATGGCGGAGTTACGGCGGTCCCGTGCCACCACGTGTGGAGCCGCTAGGGTTGCTCCCCTCGCGGCGCTGGACCTTCGTCGTCGAGCGCAGCCGCCTCCTGGTCGCTGAACACGCGAGAACGTGTGAGGAAGCGCACTCCCTCGGGAGCCTCAACGCTGAATCCGCTGCCGCGTCCGGGCACCACGTCAATAGTGAGGTGCGTGTGCTTCCAGTACTCGTATTGATCGCCGCCGATGTAGAAGGGCACGTCGGCGATCGTTCCCAGATACACATCACGCTGGCCGATCCGAAACTCGCCGCGGAGATAGCACATGGGCGAGCTTCCGTCACAGCAGCCGCCCGACTGATGAAACACGAGCGGCCCGTGCATCTCCGCGAGCTTGCGGAGCAGTGCTTCCGCCGGTTCGGAGACGGCGACGCGCGGAATGCGCGCCGCCGTGTTCGCATCGGTCACGACGTCCGTTACTCGCTCGCTCAAAAGAAGCCGAGCGCATTGGGGCTGTAGCTCACCAGCAGATTCTTCGTCTGCTGATAGTGGTCGAGCATCATCTTGTGATTCTCGCGTCCAATGCCGCTCTGCTTGTAGCCGCCGAATGCCGCGTGCGCCGGATACAGATGGTAGCAGTTCGTCCACACGCGCCCGGCTTTCACCCCGCGTCCCACGCGGTAGCACGTGTTCATGTCGCGCGACCACACGCCGGCGCCCAGCCCATACAGCGTATCATTGGCGATCGAGATCGCGTCGTCCATGTCCTTGAACTTCGTCACCGACACGACGGGGCCGAAGATCTCCTCCTGGAAGACACGCATCTTGTTGTGTCCCTCGAGAATGGTCGGCTTGATGTAGTAGCCGTCCTTCAACTCGCCGTCGAGCGACGCGCGGGCGCCGCCAGTGAGCACCTTCGCGCCCTCCTTCTTTCCAATGTCGAAGTAGCTGAGGATCTTCTCGAGCTGATCGTTGCTCGCCTGCGCGCCCATCATGGTCGAGGAGTCGAGTGGATGGCCCATCTTGATCTTCTCCACGCGCGCAACCGCGCGCTCCATGAACGCATCGTAAATCGACTCGTGCACGAGTGCGCGTGACGGGCAGGTGCACACCTCACCCTGATTCAGTGCGAACATCGTGAAGCCCTCGAGCGCCTTGTCGAAGAAGGCGTCGTCGGCCTCCATCACATCGGGGAAGAAGATGTTCGGCGACTTGCCCCCCAGCTCCAGTGTTACGGGGAGCAGATTCTCCGACGCGTACTGCATGATGAGCCGGCCGGTCGTCGTCTCACCCGTGAAAGCGACCTTCGCGACACGATTGCTGCTCGCGAGCGGCTTGCCCGCTTCGACGCCAAAGCCCTGCACGACATTGAGCACACCAGGAGGCAGCAGATCAGCCATCAACTCGACGAATGCCATGATCGACACCGGTGTCTGCTCGGCCGGCTTGAGCACAATTGCATTTCCCGCGGCGAGCGCCGGCGCGAGCTTCCACACGGCCATGAGGAGCGGGAAGTTCCACGGGATGATCTGAGCGACGACGCCGAGCGGTTCGTGGAAGTGATACGCGACCGTGTCGTCATCGAGCTCGCCCGCCGTCCCTTCCTGCGCGCGCAGCGCACCGGCGAAGTAGCGGAAGTGATCGATCGCGAGGGGAAGATCGGCGTTGATCGTCTCGCGCACGGCCTTTCCATTGTCGATCGTCTCGATCACCGCAATGGCCGAGAGATTCTGCTCGAGGCGGTCTGCGATCTTGTTCAGGATGATGCTGCGCGCGGCAGGGGACGTCTTCCCCCACGCAGGAGCCGCCGCGTGCGCGGCGTCGAGCGCGAGCTCGACATCCTCGGCCGTCGAGCGCGCGACATCACAGAGATGCTGTCCTGTGATCGGTGTGGGATTCGAGAAATACTGCCCTTTCACCGGCGCGCGGAATTGCCCGTTGATCCAGTTGTCATACCGACTCTTGATCGGAATCGTGATGGCGTAGTTGCGCGCGGCCTCGGGCAGCGTCGCGTTCTCTTTCTTGGTGGGCTCGAGTGTGGCTGACATGCGCGCGCCTCCAGCGGTGTGGTTGAGACGTGGCGTGCGACTCGCGCGCCACGACTTCAACTATGGCGCGCCTGCACTTGGCGCGATAGCACCGGCCATGGTCGTCCACGGGTTGTTCAACTCACCACGACAGCAAGCTCGGCAACTGCCTCGGCAGAGTCCTCAGTGCACAGCGAGCTTGCGCGCGCCGCGCAACGCTTCCGCGCGCTCTCGTGCATGCGCAACCGCGGGCCCTAGCTCGAGGTCGGCTCCGCTCCACAGCTTCACGACCTCGTCATTCGACGCGAGCGCCGTGGCAGTGTCCCCGCGCGCCTCGCTCAATTCGGCCAATCGCTGATACGAGGTCACCCGGAAATCGCCGATGGCGTTCTGCCATTCGGACCAGGGGGTGATCTCATACGACTTGTAGACTGCAATCGCGGAGTCCGGAAATCCGGCAAGCTCCAGTGCGTGCGCGAGATCGGGCAGCGTGCACGACCGGCAGAAATAGAGCTTCACCGACTTTCGCAACGTGGCGACTGCCTGCGCGGGCTTTCCTTCAGCGATCTCCGTCGCGCCGAGCGCACGGAGATAGGTGCCTTCGTCGCGGATGCCGAGTCCTCCGCGAGTGATACCTGGTACTTTCTCATTGGCGAGCACCGCGGCGAGCAGCTCACGCGCGCGCGCCGGGCGCCCACCCAGTGCATACATGTACGCGAGCGTCGCGTAGTCGCGGTCGAGCGGCTCCAGCGATTCCAGAGGGTGTTTCGCGATTGCGGAATCCAGCAGCGCGAGCCCTCTCGCACTCTGATGTCGGTACCAGATGTCCGTGAACGCAAGCGCAACCGCGGCTTCGAGATATCCACCCGCATTTCCTTCGCTGAGCTGGAGCGACTCCAGGGATTGAAAATCGCGATCGGATTCCGCCGAGATGTCCATCGATCAGCGCAAGCGTGCCGAGCGCCTTGAGCGGCTCGACGGCGCCGCCGGGATCTGTGCCCGCCGCTAGGAGCAGTTGTTGCGCGGACACCCTCGCCGTGTCGAATGAGCCGCGCTGCACTTGCAATGAGATCTCGATCAGCCCGTCGTCCTGCTGGCTCGGAAAGCGGCGCGCCCGTTCGACGAGTGTGCGCTCCGCTTCTGCGTAGCGACCGCCATTGAACTGCGCCGTGGCAAGATGATTGAACAGTCGCGCCACCGTCGAATCGGTTTCGATGGCGCGTCGGTACAGCGATTCCGCGCGTACGAAGTCGCACAGATTCATGTAGACCGCGCCAAGGTTCGCGATCCCCCGCATGTCCGTGGGATAGAGCGCGAGCAGGGTGCGATACGTGGCGATCGCACTGTCAGGCAGCGCCACGCTCGTGAAGTAGCTGCCGGCCGTGTTGTACCGCTCGGGCTCGGGAAGCCGCATGCGGTTGTGAAATGCCCGCGCCAACGCATCGTACGCCGCAGCGTGCACGCCCGACGCGTCGAGGTACACACCAAGGCGTCGATAGGCCATGGCAAAGGATGTGTCGAGTGCCACCGCCTGCCGCAGCAGTTGTATCGCGCGCTGCGTGTCGCCTTCCTGATCGCCCACGCGAATCGCCTGCGAGTACAGTCGAAGCGCCTGCAGCGAAGTCGTCGTGACCTGCTCGAGCGGTGGGCTCGCACGCACGGTCCACAGCGACTCGCCAATGCCGTGTCGCAGACGGTCGGACACCTTGTCGACTACCGCGAGGAGCTTCGAGGAATCCGACGCGACTTCTCGAACCGACACCAGCGTCTCCCCGCTCTTGACGGCGATGAGCTCTGCAGAGACGCTGTATCCAGGGCCAAGTGCGGAAACGTCCCCGGTTACGAACGCCTTCACCCCGTATCGCTCCGCCACTTCCCGGATCATCGATTCCGAGGAGATCTCGCCCGTCGGTTGGCGCATGTGCTCGAGCACGGCCTGCACCTGCGTGCGGCTCATGACGCGCGTTCCGCGTGACTGCGAGAGATCAGCGCGCATGGCTTCCGTGATCGCCCCTGAGAGCAGGGAATCGCGAGTGTGATTCTGGAAGTCGGCAACGAGAATGCGATCGACCGATGATGGCGTCGCATGCCCCCGTCGCGCCGAAATCGCTCCCACCAACAGCAGCGCCGCGGCGACCAGACCGGCAGCACCCCAGCGCCACCGTGTGTTCGAGCGCTGGTGCGATCGGTTGGCGAGGGGCACCGCTTCCTCGCTCTCCTTCGAGTCGAGTTGCGCGGGTGCGCTGCTAGTGGCGATGGCGGGCCGTTCGACGACTGGCTGCGGTTGGGCCGGAGCCACGGGCGCGGGCGGAGCAGCCGGAGCCGCGCGCATCGCCGCCGCAAGCAGTGCCGTTTCCTTCGCGGGCTCCGCTTCGTACTCGCGCTGCATTCGATCAGCGAAGCTCTTGAACACGCGAAGGGCGCCCGCGCGATCATCGTTCGCGGCCAGCGACGACATCAACTTGCGGACGAGTGCCTCATCCTCGGGCGCGAGCTGGGACGCCAACGTGGCCCAACTCACCGCTGAGGCGGAATCGCTCAACCGTGTGGACTCGCTTGCCAGCGTGGCGGCAGCCTGCGCCGCGCAAGACGCGAGGCGCGCGCGTGTGAGATCCACCCATTGCTCGAATTCGGCGGATGCGTCGGACACGAACACGCCATCGAGGAACGCGCCGTGGTAGAGCGAGAGCGCCTGCTCGTGGCGCCCCGCCTCGAGTGCCTGCTCGAACGTGATCGCGTCGCACCAGGCACCATCGTCCGAGATGCCGATCTGCCCGTCGCGCTCCGACTTGAGCAGCGCATCTCCTACGTGATAGCGCACACGGTGCAGGGTCTGACGCAGCGCCCGTCGCGCCTCGTCCGCGCCGAGCTCGGGCCAGAACAGGGCGAGCAGCGCGTCGCGCGAGTGCTGTCCGCGAGGAGTCGCGAGCGCGAGGTAAGCGAGGAGTGCGAGGGGCTTGGGCTGGGCGGCCAGCACGTGGAGCGCCGTCGGTTCACCACGCACGAGCTCCAATCGGCCAAGCGTCCGAAGCTGCACCATGGCGATACCACAGAGGAGGGCGCGGCGCGTTCACGCTCGTTTCGCAAGCGCGAGTGCCGTTACAGAGGTCAGTAACGGCTCTGAATTGGCCACGTAACTACCGATCGCGAGCTTCCCGCAAGTCTACAGGCGCACTCGCGGAATCGTTAGTGCTTGCGCTCGCTTCTCCGCCCACTCGTGGAGCCAAACAATGATCAAACAGGGAGTTACACCTATGAGGCGCCTCGAGCGCGTGCACGTGGCGCTCCTCCTGGGGTGCGTTGCCGTCGTGTCAGTGACTGCGTGCAACAAGGCTTCCACTACCAGCAAGGATCAGCAGCGAGACGTGGCATCGAGCGCAAAGGCGAGCGGAGGTATCTCAATGTGCAAGCTGATGCCGAAGGAGGACGTGAACGCCGCCATCGGCAGCGCGTACACCGCAGCCGTGGAGAGCAATGGACGGAGTGAGTCGAGCTGTCACTATTCCAGCGACACTGATCCTGCGGGGATGTCGCTCGACCTACATTGGATCGAGCCCTCGGAATACTCCAGTCCTGCGGAACATGCTGCACTGCAGCAGGCGGGGATGGGTGGCGCAAAGCTCGGAGGCAAGCTCACGGCCGGCATGATTGCCGGCGGAGTAAATGGAGCGCCCAACCCGCTGCACATCACCTCCGGTCCCGTCGCAGGGGTGGGCGACGAGGCGATGCAGAATCTGCTGCTCCTCACCGCGCGTAAGGGCGACTACCTGCTGATGGTCCAGATCATCGCGGATCCAATGAAGCTCATGCAGGACTCGACTGCGGGCTCAAAGGTGCTCGAACAGGAGCGGACGCTCGCGCGCACGGTGTTCTCGAAGGTTTGACAGACACGGTCTTCTCTCACTGGAGTTCATTCACATGAGTATTCATACGCCCACGCGCGCCGCCCGCATCCTCGTGCTCGCTGCCGCCCTTGGCATCACGAGCTCGCTCGGTGCACAGGGGCTGAGCTACGACATGTCCAGTGTTGCGAGCAGCCCCGATCAGAGCGGAACTGTCGTGACGCGCAAGATGTCGAGCGCGCACGGACAGTTCTCCCAAGGAAACTCGCGCATCGACTTCATCGAATCGATGTCGCCTTCTGGGATGATGTCCACCGGTACCTACATGATCACGAACGGCGGGAAGCAGACGGTCACCTCGGTGGACCCAGCGAAGCACCAGTACACCGTGATCGATCTCGCAGAGCTCGGAAAGACTGCTTCCGACATGCAGAGCGCGTTGGGTGGCGTCGCGAAGATGGAAGTCTCGGACGTGAAGGTCGGACTCGAGGATCTGGGCCCCGGCGAATCCCTCGACGGATACTCCACCTACAAGTATCGGCTCACCCAATCCTTCACGATGAACATGACGGTAATGGGTCACACGATCAGCACGCCCTCTCTATCGTCCACCGATATCTGGGTGGCGCCGGAGCTGGACGGGCTGATGGATCCGAGCGCGCGTCCTCCGCAGGCGCTGTCTACCGGGCCTATGGCGGAGCTCATGAAGCAGGCAGTCGCTGCCTATTCAAAAATGCGAAAAGGCTTGATGCTCAAGCGCGTGAGCACGACGGAAGGTGGCAGCGGCGCGCGCAAGCACACGACCGTCATCACCACCACGATCACCAATGTTAAGAAAGTGGCGATCAGCCCGAGCGTGTTCGAGGTGCCGGCAGGCTACACCAAGGTCGACATGATGGACGCGGCGATGGCGGCGGGAGCGGGAGCGAAAACGCGGCATCCGGAATGATGGCCGCGATCAAGAGGGGCATTCGCGTCGAGCGCACTAGGACTGCTCTCATCGAGGGCTGACGATCACGCAGTCCGGTGGCGCGACCAACATCACGATTGCCGATCCCAGACGGCACCGTGGACATCCACCACCCACGAACACGGTTGCCTTGGACGTAAACGTGGAGCGGCGATCCGGGGACGCTCGCTAGGGCTGCGTCACCATCCCCGAAATCTGCACGACCTCGAAATCGCTGCCGTGTACGTGCGTGAGGTTGTGCAGGTCGTCGTCGTTCCACCGTGGATCGGGCGCGCCACTCAGATACATGCTCGTGCCGTTGTCGGCAACGAACATCCCGTACTTCTTCAACGCCCTCAGAATCACCTGGTTGGACGCGGAATAGCCCGAGACGTCGAAGTCCGCCCTGAGCCGCACACGCATCCCCATGGGCGGGTAGTTCGCACTCGTCTGTGAGCCGGCCGAGTGTCGCGCGGGTGGGATGTACGCCTTCCGCGTGGTTACGCAGCTGAAGCGCAGTGCGTGCTCGATCGCATGATGGATCCCGACCTCGTCGTAGCGCACGAGTCCAGGAAAGATCGGCATCCCCGCTGCATCCGCCGACGTCCATCCCGCTGGGCGCAGGGTGTTCGTCGTCATGTCGAAGATCGCGCCGGAGCCGCCAGTCCAGCTCGCGCCACCATTCACCGCATGCGCGTCGAACATCTCGTAGAGCTTCCAGTTATCCGCATCCACGACCAGCACGTGGCGGTCCCCAGTGCTCGAAAGGCCGCCTTCGACCGGCGCGAATGGCGGCACGGGATACGGACCCGGGTCACTCTCGTCGCCGTAGTAGAAGCTCACGGGCACGCGTGGCTGCGTGCCATGCACGAGCACGTACGGAATGCCGTTCGGCGCGCCTGCCCACACGGTTCCGAAATCCGGATGTAGTCCGGACGTCGCGCCGCATGATGCAATGAGATTGTCCGACAGCGGATCGCGCGCGGCGCTCGAGAATGTCGGTGCGCCACGGATCGTTCGCCGGGAACACGGCGCGCCCGCCGAGATCACCGCTGCCATCACCGAGAGCCGTGAAAGTGACGGAAGCGCCCGTGATCGAGGCGGTCACCGCTGTCGCGAGGAAGCTGCCGTCGAGCGTCCATCGCACGCTCGCGTGCCCATTCGCATCCGTGGTGCTCGTTGTAGAGCTCAGAGAGCCATTCCCCGCCGCGGCAGCCCACGTCACCGTCGTCCCGTTGACTGGTGCGCCCGTCGAGCTGCTCACCGTTACCACGAGCGGCGCCGCGAGCTGCGATGACAAGGTGCCCTGCTGCGCATCACCACTCGTCTTTGCGAGGCGGTCACCGTGCACGCCGGTGCTTCCGGTCGTATCGCTGCCCGGCGTCGTCGGCGCGGCGGCGGAGCACGCGATCAATGCGACGAACAGCAGAATTGCCCGCGAGGTACGCACGAGTCGCATCGAGAGACTCCGGTGGAAGAATTCGTTCCAGTCGCCTCGAGAACACAGCGACTTCCCGGACGACGATGCGCACGCACGCTCGGCAACGGGCACTGCGCGCGCCTTCAACGTGTGTGCGATGACGTAAAAGGACAGCCGCGTGATGCCAGCCGTGATCGTTGCTGCGGAGGGATCGTCTATCACCGTGTGGAATCCCGTGCGTGACGCTCCGCGTGACGCCGACCCGCATGTTTCGACAATTCGTCCAAGCACCTTTCGCATGTCACACCACGCTCCTGCGGAATCCGCCACTCGTGCCCTGCGCGACGCTCGCGATGATGAGCGCGCGGGACGTATCGCGTCTGCGATCGAGCGGTATCACGCGACCATCGACGCAGCCGTCGCGACCGACGATGCACTCACGCAAGCCGAAGCGCTCCGGCGGCTCAGCGTCGTGATGCACCGGCAGCTCGAGCCCGGCGTGGCCCACCAGCTCTGCGTGCAGAGCCTGGACGTCGCGACCGCGCTCGGCGATCAGGCACTCGCGGCGGAGGCGCTCAATAGCCTTGGTGGTTTCGAGCTCGAGGCCGGGCGAACAGCCGAAGCGGAGGCGTTCTTTCGTCGTGCACGCGCCATGGCCCTCGATACCACCGCGTTGGTTGGGCGCATCGAACAGAATCTCGGAATCATCGCGAACATTCGCGGCGATCTCGAATGCTGCGCTCGGTCACTATCAGAACTCGCTGACCGCGTCGATGCACGCCCGCGACGACAGCGGTTGTGCGATCGCGTACCACAATCTGGGAATGATCAGCGCGGATCAGCAGGAGTGGGAGGTCGCAGCGCTGTACTTCGACTCGAGCCTCGCGCTCGCCGACTCGCTCGGCAATGTGCGCCTGCGCGGACTCTGTCTGCTCAACCGCACGGAAGTGTTCGTCGCACGGCAGCGCTTCGAGGAGGCGCGGCTGAGTGCGGAGGATGCGCTTCGACTGTTCGACGAGCTCGAATGCGCGCGCAGAAAAGGCGGATGCCTACAAGTTCCTCGGAGTCGTGTACCGCGAGACGAGTCGCCCCGTGCTTGCGGAAGCGCGGCTTCGAAATGCGATCGACCTCGCGGCGGAGTGCGGATCGCAACTGGGTCAGGCCGAGGCGTCGCGCGAGCTCGCGAAGCTCTATCAGCTGATGGGACGGAATCACGACGCGCTGATGATGTTGAACACGGCGCGATCCCTTTTCGTACAGCTCGATGCCCGCGGCGACCTGTCGGACGTCACACGAAAGGTTTCCGATCTCGAGGGCACGTACCTCACCATCGTGCGGGACTGGGGCCAGTCGATCGAATCTGCGGATGCCTACACCTTCGGGCACTGCGAGAGGGTGGCGACGTATGCGGTGAACCTTGCGCGCGCCCTCGGGCTCGATGAGGTAGAGCAAACCACGATTCAGATTGGCGCCTATCTCCACGACGTGGGAAAGGTGCGCATTCCGCACGAGATCCTGAACAAGCCCGGAAAGCTCACACGCGAGGAGCGCGAGTTGATGGAGCGGCACACGCTCTACGGGCTCGACCTGCTCGATGGTGTGGACTTTCCCTGGGACATTCGGCCGATCATTCGCTCGCACCACGAGAAGTGTGATGGCTCCGGCTATCCGGATCGTTTGCGCGAAGATGCAATTCCACTCTCCGCACAGATCATCGGCATCGTCGATGTATATGACGCGCTCACGACCACGCGCAGCTATCGCGCGGCGATGAGTGTGGACGATGCACTCGTGGAGCTGGAGAAATGCAGGCGCTGGTGGCGCGACGACGTGTTCGATGCGGCGCTCACCATGATCAACGAGAGCATCAGCGCAACAATGTAGTGAGTTGTACGGATAACGACGTGATAGCGCATGTTGATCGGGTGACAGTACCGGTAACCGCTCAGTTGCACATTACGTCAAGAAGGACAACACAACACGGTTCAAGTACTCGCAAGCCCACGCCCCACGAACTCAGGATTCTTCCATGTCACGCTCAATGCCAGTTCGTATACTGCTCGGCGCCGCCGCGGTGATATTCGCGGTCGCCTGCGGCGAGCACGTGTCGCCGACGAGTCCCCGTGCACCAGCTATCACAGCATCCAAACAAGGCGGCAAGGGCCATCAGGTCGCCACCTGTTTCATCCCCTCGGACTATGTCGTATCCGCGCGCATTGGCCCAAAGGGAGGAAAGCTTGATCTTGGACACAAGAACGCGCTTGTGTTCCCCGCGGGTGCGCTGAAGACCGAGACCACCATAACGGCGCGCGTGCCTGCAGGCACTCAGGCGAAGGTACAGTTCACGCCCGAAGGGCTGACCTTTCCCGTGCCGGCAAAGTTGACGCTGAGCTACTCGGAGTGCGTCCTGCCCTCCACCGATGTCACCGTGGCATATCTTCGCGCAGATACCGTTGTCGAGGTCGAGTCATCGGTGAGTGATCCGAAGGGAAAGACGGTCACGGCGGTCATCAGCCACTTCTCGTCGTACGCGGTGGCGTACTAGGCAGACGTAACGGCGCCGGCGATCTTCCACCGGCGCGCGAACAGCGCGTAGATCGCAACACCGATCGCTGCGCTGAACGCACCGAACGCTGAGGGGATCGGCGCGCTCACCAGGGCGCTCCCCACCGCCATGATCGAGGCGGCGACGAAGAACAGCGGTACGTAGGGATAGCCCCAGGCGCGATATGGCCGGGGCCTCGCTGGCATGGTACGGCGAAACACGAATACGCTCGCCGCGCTCAGCCCGAAGAAGATCCAGTCTGCGAAGACTTCTCCGTTGAGCAGCCAATCCAGTCGCGAGCGCGCAAGCAGCAGCAGCGCGACGGACCAGAGCCCGAGCATCGCGATGCTCACGTGCGGCGTGCCGAAGCGCGGATGCACGCGCCCCGCTGCCGGATAGAACAATCCCTCGCGCGCCATTGCGTAGAAGATCCTGGGCGTCGCCAGCAGGATGACGTTCACGATGCCAAGGATCGAGACCATCGCGACAATGGTGATGAGTGTTCCGCCCACGGCGCCGATCATGCGAATCGCCGTATCTGCTGCGACGCTCGTGCTCGCGGCCATCCCGTCGCGCCCGAGCACGTGCAAGTACGCAACGTTCACGCCGAGGTAGCAAAGCATGATGATCGCGATCCCCAGCGCGAGCGCACGCGGGATGAGCTTCGCCGGATCACGCACTTCTCCCGCGACCATGTTGAGGTTCTCCCACCCACCCACCGAGAACAGCACGGGCACGAACGCCGCGGCGAGTCCGGTTGCGAGCGGAGGGAGAACGTCGGTCGACGCGACGGGCGCAGGCGCCGGAAGTCGATTCCAGAGCACGAGCACGCCGATGACGAGCGCGGCAAGCGCTGTCAGCTTGCCGATTACGAGCGTGTTCTGCACGGCGGCGCCGAGCTTGAGCCCGCGGTAGTTCGTCGCGGTGAGAATGAGCAACACGGCGATCGCGACGCCGGTGTTGCCGCCTACTGGTGTGAGATCGACGAAGCGCGCGATGTAGTTCGCGAAGGCCAACGAGACCGCCGCCGCCGCGCCGCTCGCGATCGTGGTGAGGATCATCCAGCCGTACACGAACGCGGCGCGCTCGCCGAACGCGCGCCTGATGTAGACGAATGGACCGCCGGCGTCGGGGAGCATCGCGCCGAGCTCCGCGAAGGTGAGCGCACCCGCGAGCGCGATGCATCCGCCGATCGTCCACACAGCGAGCACCCAGCCGCCGCTCGGCAGCGTGCGCGCGACCTGCGCGGGTGTGAAGAAGATCCCTCCGCCAATGATGCCGCCAACCACGATCATCGTCGCGGAGAGAAGACCGAGCTCGCGGTGCAGCGACCGTGCGCCGCTCCCGTTGCTATTCTCTGCTGCGGCTCCTTCCGTCACGCGGGAAGCTTCACGCCCGAGAGCCTCGCACACTCCGCGAGCAGCGTGTTCTGCACGTCGACATCCTGAGCAGCCGGGTGGACTTTGCGGGGCCGCTTGTGATAGAAATACTCGCCGCTCACGCGCGCGGCGGGATCGTCGCTCACCGCCAGCCACGCCTGCGTCTCCGCGCCCTGGGCAAAATCGTCCGGTGCGCCACGCCCGCCCATCTTTGTGGGCACCCAGCCGGGATCCACCGCATTGGAGAGCACGGCAGGCCAGAGTCGCGCGACGGCGAATGCGAGGATCACGTCCTGCAGCTTCGAATCGGAGTACGCCTGCGATCCGTTCCACGCGCGCGATTTCCACTCGAGATCCCGAAGCGTCGCATCGCCCTGGCGATGCATCCCCGAGCCGAGATAGATCAGTCGCCTGGGTTTGCGAACGAGCGCGGTGAGCACGTACGGCGCGAGCGTGTTGATCGCGAACACGCGCGGCAGCCCTTCCGGCGTCGCGCCCCGTCCGCGCTCCTGATAGCCGATCGCGGCGTTATGGATGATCGCGTCGAAGTCGCCGAGCGCGTTCACCTGCGACGCGAGCGCCTTGGTCTCTTCCATGCTCGCGAGATCGCCGGTGAGCGCCTGTTCCGCGCCCGGCGCTCCGCGCATTGCATCGGCGGCGCGTGCCGCGTCGCGGGCGTGCAGCACCACGCGGTGGCCATCCGCGATGAGCAGCTGCGCGGCCATCTTGCCGAGCCCGTCGGCCGATCCAGTGATGAAAACTCGTGACACGTGCGCGCTCCTCTCGTGCGTGGGCGACAGCGAATGATATCGCCTGGCGGACGCTCAGCCCAGAAAGCGCGCGAGAAAGGGCGCGGTGCGACTTCCGTTCACCTTGGCAACTTCACCAGGTGTGCCCTCCGCGACGATGCGTCCGCCCTCGTCACCGGCGCCGGGACCCATGTCGATCACCCAATCGCTCCCCGCGACGACGCGCATGTCGTGCTCCACCACGATCACGGTGTTTCCCGATGCAACGAGCCCGTCGAGCTGCGCCATCAGCTTTTCGACGTCCGAGGGATGGAGCCCCGTCGTGGGCTCGTCGAGCACGTACAGCGTGTTGCCGCGCTGCTGCCGCTGCAGCTCCGTCGCGAGCTTGATGCGCTGCGCCTCACCGCCTGAGAGCTCGGTCGCCGGCTGTCCGAGCCGCAGATAGCCGAGCCCCACTTCGCGAACGACGCCGAGCGAGCGCACGAGTGCGGCTTCGCCCTCGAAGAACGCCCACGCGTCGTCGACGGTCATCCCGAGCACTTCGGCGATGTTCTTCCCGCGATACTGGATCTCGAGCGTCTTCGCGTTGTAGCGCGCACCATGGCATGTAGGGCAGGGCGCATACACGCTCGGCAGAAAGAGCAGCTCGACCATGACGAATCCTTCGCCGTCACACGTCTCGCATCTGCCCTTCGCGACATTGAACGAGAATCGTCCCGCGTCGTAGTGCCGCGCCTTGGCGGCGGTCGTCGCGGCGAAGAGCTTCCGCACGTGGTCGAAAAGTCCCGTATACGTCGCGAGATTCGAGCGCGGCGTGCGACCGATCGGCCGCTGATCCACGCGAACCAGCCGCTTGATGTGCTCCATGCCGGAGGTGATGCATCCGTCCGTCGTGATCGGCGCTGTGCGCTCCAGCTCCTCGCCTTCCTCCGTTTCCACCGGGAGCTCGGCTCCGAGCTGCGCGGCCACCAGCTCGACGAGCGCCTGGCTGACGAGACTGGACTTTCCCGAGCCGGAGACGCCGGTGACCGTCGTGAACACACCGATGGGTAGGCGCACATCGAGCTTCTCGAGATTGTTCCGCGTGACGTCCTCCAGCTCGAGCCACGCGCCAGGCGCGCGCGGGGTGCGGTCCGGCAGCTGATAGTTGCCGAAGAGATGCTTGCGTGTCTGCGGATGCGCTCACACGCTCGAGCCCATCCGGTGGTCCGCTGTAGAGGATCTCGCCGCCCTTCTCGCCGGCCGCCGGGCCCACGTCGACAATCCAGTCTGCGCGGCGAATCACGTCGAGGTCGTGCTCGACCACGAACAACGAGTTGCCGGATGCCTTGAGCCGATCGAGCGCGACGAGCAGTGCCTCCGTATCGGCGGGATGCAGCCCCGCGGATGGCTCGTCGAGCACGTAGACGACGCCGAAGAGATTCGAGCGTACCTGCGTCGCGAGCCGGAGCCGCTGGAGCTCCCCGGGAGAGAGGGTTGGCGTGCTGCGACCGAGCGAGACGTATGAGAGGCCGAGATCGAGAAGCACGGCGAGGCGCGCGCAGAGATCCTGCGCGATGCGCAGGGTGACGAGCGCCTTCTCGGGATGCTGCGCCTCCAGCTTGCGATGGCCAGCGTCGTCCCCGTCCGCGTACGGCTGCATGATGCGCGCAAGCTGCTTGAGCGGCAGCGCCGAGATGTCCGCAATGTCGTAGCCTGCGAATTTCACCGAGAGCGACTCGACGCGCAGCCGCTTGCCGTGGCACAAAGGGCACTCGGTGCTCTCCATGTATTGCGCGACGCGGCGCTTCATGGACGCGCTCTCGGTGTTCGCGAACGTTTGCAGCACGTACTTTCGCGCACCGGTGAAGGTGCCCATGTAGCTCGGCTCTTCCTTCCGCTTCAGCGCGCGGCGAACCTCGGCCGGCGTATAGCCCGCGTACACAGGCACGGTGGGCTGCTCGTCGGTGAAGAGCAGCCAGTCACGATCCTTCTTCGAGAGCTCTCGCCACGGCTTGTCGACATCGTAGCCCATCGTGACGAGGATGTCGCGCAGATTCTGCCCCTGCCACGCGGTGGGCCACGCGGCGATCGCGCGCTCGCGAATCGTGAGCGAATCGTCGGGAACCATTGAGCGCTCGGTCACTTCGTAGA
This sequence comes from uncultured Gemmatimonadaceae bacterium, assembly GCA_963792685.1. Classification (GTDB taxonomy): domain Bacteria; phylum Gemmatimonadota; class Gemmatimonadetes; order Gemmatimonadales; family Gemmatimonadaceae; genus FEN-1250. The sequence continues at coordinate 2,551,995 of CAWBWW010000001.1, forward strand.
CGCGTCCGAGTCCGTGACAGCGTGGGCACGCGCCCGCGGGAGTGTTTGGCGAGAACGCTTCTGCCTCGAGATGCTCCTGCCCGCGCGGATACTGTCCCGCGCGCGAGTAGAGCATGCGCAGCAGATTCGACAGCGTCGTGACGCTCCCGACGGACGAGCGCGTGGTGGGCGAGCCACGCTGCTGCTGGAGCGCGACGGCGGGCGGCAGACCGTCCACCTCGTCCACCTCGGGCACGGCCATTCTGATGGAAGAGCCGCCGCGCGTATGGCGACACGGACTCGAGGTACCGCCGCTGCGCCTCCGCGTACAGCGTGCCGAACGCGAGCGACGACTTCCCCGAACCGGACACGCCCGTGAACACGACGAGCGCATCGCGCGGAATCTCGACATCGATGTTCTTGAGATTGTGCTCGCGCGCGCCGCGCACGTGCACGAAGCCCGTGGAGTCCTTCGCCGGTGCTGATCTCGAGTACGGATTCGCCTTCGGCATGCGTGCGCTCACCCGCCGGGATTGATGATCATCACGAGCTCGTCTCCGGCGCTGACATCGATCTCCTCGGTGACCGGCGTTCGGTTTCCGCCGATCGGATCCGCGACGAAGCGCAAGAACGTCGTTCCACTGATCAGGCTTTCGGGGATCGTGAGAGTGGTCGTCTTGTTGCCGGGCGCGATGCCGAGTCTCGTGCGTGCCCCGCTCCTGATCGCATACACCGTCATGTCGCTGAATCCCTGGTTCTGCACATCGATCGTGGTGCGCAGCGGGCCGTCGTCCGCCGAGCGCCGCGCGTGTCCGCTCGCGCAGCCGAGGGCGACTAGCGAAAGCGCAAGCATCCAGCGTGTACGGACCATTCGCGAAACCATGCTGGCGATGCGGGTGAAGAACGGCATTCGAAACTCCGGGGTGCCCGCGCGAACGTCGGTGTGCGTGTCTGTAGTGCAAAAGTGAGGCGCACGCGTCAGCCACGGCAGTCTTGGTCGCGAAAGCGAGTGTCTCCGTGCGTTCCGGCCAGAACGGCGGCGTCGCGGTGCACCGGCCGAGTAGATTTCGCGGCGCGGTTGCAGTCCACAGTCTCCCCCACGTACGAGCTAGCGCGTGCCCCAACACCTCGATCCCGCTCTCGCTTCACTCTCGGCACTCGAAGAGGACATGAGCCCTGAGGCGGGTGGCCTCTTCGTGCGCCTCGTCTCCGACTACTTCGAGGCGACGCGCGCGGGGACAGGCCACGTATCGACGCCCAGGAGCGCCGAAGAGCTGGAGGGCCGTTTCGAGAATGCGCTTCCGCGCGAGGGAAGGCCGCTGGCGGAGATCGTCGAAAGGCTCGCGACGGACGTCATGGCCGATGCCAATCGCCTCATGCACCCGATGTCGCTCGGCCATCAGGTCGCGGCGCCACTCCCTGCGGCCGTGTGGACCGAGTCGCTCATCGGTGCGCTCAATCAGTCGACGGCGATCTGGGAGATGTCGCCCACGGCGATCGTCATCGAGACCCAGCTGATGCGCGGCTTCGCGGCGATGATCGGTTGGGGTGGCGAGGCCGGTGGGACGTTCACCTCCGGGGGAACGGAGGCGACGTTCACGGCGCTGCTCGCGGCGCGCGCAGAGGTCATTCCGGATGCGTGGGAGAATGGGGTGGGTGACAATCCACCGGTGGTGCTCTGCGGCGAGCATGCGCACTACTGTGTCACGCGTGCAGTGGCGCAGCTCGGGCTCGGTGTGCGGCGGGCGATCGCGGTGCCCTCGCGCGACTGGCGCATGGATGTTTCCGCGCTGCGAGACATGCTCGAACGTTTCGCGATCGACGGGACGCGCGTGATGGCCGTGGTTGCGAGCGCAGGCACGACGGCCACGGGCTCATTCGATGATCTCGAGGCGATCGGCGAGCTCTGCGAGGATCGCGGCATCTGGCTGCACGTGGACGGCGCGCATGGCGCGTCCGCGCTCCTCTCGCCCGCGCATCGGCATCGCGTTCGCGGGATCGAGCACGCGCGCTCGCTCGCGTGGGACGCGCACAAGATGATGCTGATGCCGCTCGCCGCCGGGATGCTGCTCGTGCGCGACGAGGCGGATCTCGCACAGGCGTTCTCGCAGCACGCACCGTATCTCTTCCACGGACCGCAGGGCGCGCGCGCGTGGGATCAGGGGACGCGCAGCTTCCAATGCTCGCGGCGAGCGGATGCGATCAAGGTGTGGGTCGCGATCCAGCGTTACGGGATGAACGGGCTTGCCGCGATCTACGATCGCCTTGCCGCATCCGCGCTCACGCTGCACGCGCAGATCGCCGAGCGCACGGATTTCGTGGCGCTGCACGCGCCCGAGACGAACATCCTCTGCTTCCGCTGGGTAGGCGACGGATCGTTCAATGATACGAGGCTCGACGAGATCAACCTCGCGCTTCGAAGCCGCTACAACCGCGAGGGACACGGCTGGATCACGACGACGGTCCTGGGTGGCAGACGCGTGCTGCGCGTGACGGTCATGAATCCGCGCACCACGGACGCGCACCTCGCAGCGATGCTCGAGGAGCTCGCGCGCGACGCTCGCGAGATCGCGAAGGGATAGCGATGGCGTTGCTCGCGTTGCAGGATGTGGGAATCGCGTTCGGCGGACCGCCAGTGCTCGATCACGCGCGTCTCGCCATCGAGCGAGGGGAGCGCGTGTGTCTGCTCGGCCGCAATGGCGCCGGGAAGAGCACCGTGATGAAGCTGCTCGACGGCACGCTCGCGCCCGACAGGGGCGAGATCGTGCGCGAGACCGGAATCACGGTTGCGCGGCTCGAGCAGGAAGTGCCTGCGGACATCGACGGCACGACATTCGACGTCGTCGCAGCAGGGCTGGGCGATGTCGGCCAGCTGCTCGCGCGCTACCACCAGGCCAGCCACCGCGTGAGCGCGGACGCAAGCCCCGCAGCACTGCGCGAGCTCGATCGGCTGCATCACGCGCTCGACGCGGAGAATGCGTGGCAGGTGAACAGCCGCGTCGAGACGGTGCTCGTGCACCTCGGCCTCGATGCCGATGCGCCGTTCGCGCTCGCGTCCGGTGGTACCAAGCGACAGGTGCTCCTCGCGCGCGCGCTCGTGCGCGAACCGGACGTGCTCCTGTTGGACGAGCCCACCAATCATCTCGACATCGACGCCATCGAGTGGCTCGAGACTTTTCTTATCGAGCGCGGTGCGACGCTGCTGTTCGTGACGCACGACCGCGCGTTCCTGCGCCGCGTCGCCACTCGCATCGTCGAGCTGGATCGCGGGAAGCTCGCGGACTGGGGCCCGGACTACGATCTCTATCTCGCGCGCAAGTCGGCGTCACTCGAGGCGGAAGCGCGGGAGTGGGCGGAATTCGACAAGAAGCTCGCGAAGGAGGAGGTGTGGATTCGCACCGGCATCCAGGCGCGTCGAACACGCAACGAGGGGCGCGTGCGAGCGCTCGAGGCGCTGCGCGTGGAGCGGGGCCAGCGCCGCGAGCGCACGGGGGCCGTGCGACTCCAGGCGCAGGAGGCCGATCGCTCGGGCCGACTGGTGGCCGAGGCGAAGCACGTGAGCTTCGCGCGCGGCGCTCGCGCGATCATCTCGGACTTCTCGACGACGATCACGCGGGGTGATCGCGTGGGCGTCATCGGCCCGAATGGCTCCGGGAAGACGACGCTGCTCCAGCTATTGCTCGGCGAGCTGGCACCCGACAGTGGCACGGTGCGACTCGGCACGAACCTCGAGATCGCGTACTTCGATCAGCTGCGCGAGACGCTGAATCCCGACGCGTCCGTGCTCGAGAGCATCGCCGATGGCAACGAGTTCGTGGAGATCGGTGCCAATCGCCGGCACGTGCTCGGCTATCTGCAGGACTTTCTCTTTCCACCCGATCGCGCGCGGACGCCGGTTCGAGCGCTGAGCGGCGGCGAGCGAAATCGGCTGCTGCTCGCGCGGCTGTTCACGCGCACGTTCAACGTGCTCGTGCTCGACGAGCCGACGAACGATCTCGACATCGAGACGCTCGATCTGCTCGAGGAGCTGCTGCTGGACTTCTCGGGAACGCTCCTGGTCGTGAGCCACGATCGAGAATTCCTCGATCACGTCGTGACCAGCACGCTCGTGCTCGAAGGGAAGGGGAAAGTGGGCGAGTACGTCGGTGGCTACACCGACTGGCTCCGTCAGCGCGCGCCGTCGCCGGCTCCGCCCGCCTCGCCGGTCGTGAGCAAGCTGCGCGTGTCGTCGCCCGCTGCGATGCGTCCGGAGCGGAAGCGGAAGCTCTCGTTCAAGGAGACGAACGAGCTCGCGTCCCTTCCAGCATCGATCGACGCGCTCGAGCGCGAGCGCGATTCGGTGTACGCATCGCTCGGCGATCCCGCTGTGCTGCGCGACGGTGCGGCGGTCGCAGCCGCGAAAGCGCGCCTCGAGGAGATCGAGAGTGAGATGGCGCAGCGGCTCGCGCGCTGGGAGGAGCTGGAGACGATCGCGGCGAGCTAGCGCGCCGCCCTTACATCTTGTCGATGTCGGTGCAGCTTGCCGACACCTTGATCGAAACGCCGGTTTTCGTCTTCCCCGCGCCTGCGACGTCGGCACCCTTTCCTTTGGTCGTCATCGTGATCGGTACGCCGGTGACGTCGTATTCGATCGAGTTCTTGTCCTTCGTGCCGAATGCCACGTGGAGATCGCCCATCTTCGGGCCTGGCGCATCCACGTTCGAGATACGCAGCCCACCTTCGGAGAACGCGCGGGGAGAATTCGCGGCGAAGTCCTTGAACGAAGCGGCGAACGATTTGTCTGCCTTCGCGTGCAGGCAGATCACCTCATCCGCCTTCGCCTGGTACGTGCCCGCGTAGGGGCCGTTTGCCACGACCACGGTCAGCGGATTTCCCGCAGCAGCGGGGCGTGCGGCGGAGAGAACGACTGCGCCGGCTGCGAGAATCGCAGTGCGAAGATGTGCGCGCATGGGACTGGAGCTCCGAAGCGGGGAAGACGTGATGAGGACCGCGAGGGCGTGCCGTTGACCGTCCAGCTCGTCGGAGTATGCACCCCTGCTGGTGGGTCACGCAACATGGGTGCGCAGCGTATGATTCTCGATCCGCACACACGCACCGATTGAGCAGAGAGACGGAACCATGTGCCGCAATATCAAGACGCTCGCGAACTTCGAGCCGCCCGCCACGGATGACGAGGTACGCGCATCCGCGCTGCAGTTCGTGCGCAAGCTGAGTGGATTCACGCATCCCTCGCGCGCGAACGAGCAGGTGTTCGAACGGGCAGTCGACGAAGTCACCGCCGCTGCCCGTTCGCTCATTGCCTCACTCGAGATCAACTCCGCTCCACGCGATCGCGCCGAGGAGGCGCGGAAGGCAAAGGAGCGGGCGCGAAAGCGCTTCGCCTGAGCGAAGCGCCTTCGCCCTTCGTACTACTCTGCTCCGGCCAGCGCCTTCACTGACGCGGAGAGCTTCTGCACTTTGGCGCTGTCGCTCGAGCCGCTCGCATCCGCATCGATCTGCGTCGAGAGCTGCGTGAGCGCGTCACGCCGCGCCGCGCCCGATGCACCTCTGCGCGGTCTTGAGCGCCGCGCGCATCTGCCCGGATGCGGTCCGCCGACAGTCCGTGTGAGCGCTCGAGCTGATCCACGTACGCGCCCGAGAGCGCGAAGCTCGGCGGCCACTCGATCTTCCGCTGGCCCTGCGTGTTGAGGTAGTCCCACTTCACGGACTTCGCCGCGTCGATCTCGTTCTGCGAGATGAACGCGCTCGGCGTCAGCTCCACGATGTCGAGTCCGCGCGAGATCTCGGAGCTCACCATCACACCGTTGTACCAGTAGACGGACCACGAGCCGCCGTTGCGCCATGCGCGTCGAGTCTACCGGGCCACGATCGAAGAACGCGATCTCCCTCGGATGATCGATGTCAGTCCAGTCGAAGAGCGAGATGCCGCCCTGATACCATGACTGAATCATCACGTCGCGGCCCGGGATCGGCACGAGCGAGCCGTTGTGCGCCACGCAGTTCTCGAACTTGGTCTGCGGTGCGGGCATCTTGTAGTAGCTGTGGAACACCAGCTTGTCGTGCTCGATCGTGAACAGCGCGTCGGCACCCCACTCCTTCTTGTCCGTCGCGCGGCACTTCGGCTGACCACCGCCGCCCCACTCGTCGCTGAACAGGAGCTTCGTGCCATCGTTGTTGAACGTCGCCGAGTGCCAGTACGAGAAGTTCGAATCGGACGCGGCATCGAGACGCTGCGGATGCGCAGGATCGCTGATGTCGAGCAGAAGACCGTAGCCTTCACACGCGCCGCCGGCGCGGCCGATTGCCGGATACACCGTGATGTCGTGGCACTGCGTCGGGCCGGCATTGGGGTTCGCGGGCGGTGGGCCGACCATCTTCGCGACCATCGCGGGAATGGCCGCGCGCACGGCCGCGCTGTCGGCCGCGGTGGGCGTCGTGCCGCCGTGCGACTTCATGACGCTGTCGACCATCGGCTGCGTGAATCGCGACGGGAGCACCACCTCGTCGCCGAAGATCACCGCCGTGAATTCACCCTTCGCCTTCGCCGCCGCGATCTCCTTCGCATTCTCGGCCTTGTCGACTGCCGATTCGCCGTGACGCGCGGGCTTGGTGAGATCGTTGAAGATGCGCGGTGAGCTCACGATCGCGGCCTGCTCCGGATGCGCGAGCGGCACCTTGATGACCTCGATGCGGAAGAGCGCCGAGTTGGGATCCTGGTCCGGCGCAGCGCCCGAGCAGCCGGGGAGCTCGTTCGGCGAGCGTACGCGCGATGAGCCCGAGATGTAGATGTAGACGTTGTCCGGATCCTTCGGATCGACGACCGCCGTGTGCGTGTGCGAGCCGCGGCACGTCTGCACGTTCCCGACGTTCTTCGGATTCGAAATGTCGCTGATGTCGAAGATGCGAAGGCCGCGGAGGCGATCCTTGCTCACCGTGTCCTTCACTCCCTGGTCGCCACAGTCGACGCGGCCCGTCAGCCCCTCGCCCGAAACGAAGAGGAGATTCTTGTACACCGACACATCGCTCTGCGAGGCAGGGCAGTAGTACGCGGTCTTGAGGCTGGGGTGCACCGGGTTGGAGATGTCCCACACCTGGTAGCCGGCGTAGCTCCCCTGAATTGCATATGGCCCGCTGAAGGCGAGATCCGAGTTCGTGATGCCGACGAACTTGGCCGACGGCTGCGTGCGCGAGAGCACGCGCAGATTCCACACCGCCTCCTGCGCATTCATGAGACCGGCCTTGAGACCGACGCGCGGATCGGGATTCGGCGCGCTCGCCGACATGCTCGCGGCTGGCGTCGCGCCGCTGCCGGACATCGAGGACGAGGGATGCGAGCAGCCCGCCGCGAGCAGCAGCCCGACGGCAATCCGTAGCACTGGTTGCCGGCGAGCACGAAGAACAAATGCCATTTGCAAATTCCTCCGAAAAAACGGGGTAGAGCGGTGAATGATGGTACGACTGACTGCGGGTGCGATTACTGCGCGCGAGGTCCCAGCACCGTCGCCGCGAGCATCTTCTGCATGCGCGCGATCTCGGTGGTCTGATCGACGTTCACGTCGGACGCGAGCTTGAACGTGAGCTCGTCCTGGGCGGCGCCAGTGGTGCCGAACAGATCCTGCACCATGGACACCGCGCCCTTGTGATGCTGAATCATGTCCCTGAGAAAGAGGCGGTCGAATTCCTGGCCGCGCGCGAGGTCGAGCTGATGCATCTGCTCCGCCGTCAGCATACCGGGCATGAGCATCTCCTCCTCTTTCCCGTTCATCATCATCTTCATGGGCCCGGCCTTCGCCTCCGGCACCATCTGGCGGCGATCGGTGAGCCACTGCTGCATCGTCGCGATCTCATCCTGCTGCGCGTTGATGATGCGCGCCGCGAGCGTGCGCACGGAGGGCCCCGCGTCGTGCGTTGGTGCCCATGACGCCATGACGATGGCCTGTGCGTGATGGCCGATCATTCCCTGCATGAAGTGCACGTCGGCCGCGGTGTACGGATAGCGAAGGCTGTCTGCGCGCGCCTTGGCGATGCCTGCGGCGTCGTTGTTGGCAGCGGATGGCGAGGGTTCGCTGCGCACCGCACCGGGATGCGAGCCGCATGCTGCGAGCGCGCACGTGGCGAGCAGCAGCGAGGTGTAGCGAGAGAGTAGTCTCATCGAAATGACGTTCGTGAAGCTGAGGATCGGCGAGTCGTTGCCGGCCGCCCCGCGCACAGCTCGCTTGCCTCGCAGCGTGCGGGCGTTCAGGCGGTGAATGGCGAATCACAACGATGTAGACGGGGTCGGGCGTAGTCTACCCCCGGCGTCGTACCAACGCGCGAGCATGCGCCGTTCCGCCGAACGTCCACTACATGATCGGATGACCGTGTCGGAAGGGCAGGCGCGATGCCCGGGGACGGGCGTCGCTGCTTCCAAGAAAGCAGGCGAATGCCATCCCAGAGCGGACATTTGTGCCGTTTAACCTCCCGAAAGCCGGGCAAAACGTCCCCAGGGGGTCGATCGTCTCTAATGTGGTTGCACGGGCATTTATCGCCGATGCCGTGCAGGCGCCTCCGGACAACCGAACCCGGCGCCCGGTGACCGAGATCCACATCATTGCTGAGGAACTATGAACCGTCGCTCAATCGTGCTTGCTTCGGCGCTGCTGCTCACCGCCGGTCTCTCCACCGCTTCAGCGCAGATGGGCATGGCGCCCCGCACGCGCGTCGGGATTCTCGCGGGCGTCAACTTCGCGAATTTCTCCGGCAGCGACGCCAGTGGCGCGAAGACGCGCACGGGCGGCGTGGGTGGCCTTTCGTTCGACTTTCACCTGGCGCCGCACGTTGGTCTCGAGATCGATGGACTGTACTCGCAGCAGGGCGCCAAGTTGTCGGCGGATGGCGGTGACATGACGCTGAAGCTCGACTACGTGCAGGTGCCGGTGCTCCTCCGCTACCGCTTCCCGACGCACACGTCGGTGCACCCGTTTCTCGCCGTCGGCCCGCAGGTTGGCTTTCGCGTGAAGTGCAAGGTCGAGCAGGGCAGCAACTCCGCCAACTGCTCCGATTTCACGGGCGAGAACGCCAAGTCCACTGACTTCAGCGGCACGGCCGCGGCGGGCATCGGCTTCGGCTTGGGCAAGCAGGAGTTCAGCCTCCAGGCGCGCTACAACATGGGCTTCAGCAAGGTGTTCGACTCTTCAAACGTGAAGAACAAAGTCGTCTCGGTACTCGCGGGCCTTTCGTTCTAATTGCTTCGGCACGGATGCAGAAACGGGTGGGCGCTCAGGCGTCCACCCGTTTTGCATCAAGGTCTCGCGGCGTGCGCTCCCCAATTAGGTTGTCACGATGATTCCACCATATTCGCGCATCGTGCGTGCGGGATGTGTCTCCGTGCTCGCTTTCGGGGCTGCGTGCACGCACACGACGCTGCCGCGCCCGGAGCCCATCCCGCTCGACGCCGCGCTCTCCATGCGCCTCGAGCCCGCGGCGCGCGCGCTCGACTCCGCAATCGCTGCGGGCGCCGCACCTGGCGCAGTGCTCGCGGTGTCGCTCGGCGGCAAGCATTTCGAGCACGCGATCGGCCAGCTCGCCGTCGACGATCCGCGACCGCCCGACGGTCGCACGCTCTACGACATGGCGTCACTCACCAAGGTCGTCGCGCTCACCACGCTCGCGATGATGGCGGTGCACGAGCATCGCATCGAGCTCGATACTCCGGTGGTGCGCTACCTCCCCGCATTCGCGCACGGCAGTGGCGACAAGTCGCACGTGCGCGTGCGCGATCTGCTGCTCCACGACAGCGGGCTCCCCCCGGATCCCGTACCTCCGCTCTGGAAGCATCCCGGAAGCCGCGACGCTGCCGTAACCGAGGCGCTCGGCGCGAGTCTCGACACTGTGCCGGGCGCGCGCTTCGTGTACTCCGATCTGAGCGCAATCACGCTTGGCGCGATCCTCGAGGAACGCTATCACGAGCGCCTCGATGCGCTCTTCGCCGAGCGGGTCGCGCGACCGCTGGGGTTCACGCGCATGCGCTTCCTGCCGCCTCCCGAGTGGCGCGATGAGATCGCGTCGACGGAGATCGAAGCCGTGCCCGGACGTCCCACGGCAGCGCTTCGCGGTGACGTGCACGACGAGAACGCGTGGCGACTCGGTGGCGTGTCGGGGCACGCGGGACTCTTCAGCGATGCCGACGATCTCCTGCGCTTCGGCGAGTGGGTGCTCGCCGGCGCCACGGCGCGGAGCTACTCGGGCGCGCTGCAGCCGCCGGGCGAGCTCGCGACCTGGACGCTGCGACAGAACCAGCCGCTGGGCTCCTCGCGCGCGCTGGGATGGGATACGCCGTCCGACAGCTCTTCGGCCGGGCACTACATGTCCGCGCAGAGCTTTGGGCACACCGGCTACACGGGCACGTCGATCTGGGTGGATCCCACGCGCGACATCGTGATCGTGCTGCTCACGAATCGCGTGAATCCCACGCGCGACACGCCGAAATTCGGGATGCTTCGCGCAGTGATGGCGGACGCGGTGATGAAGAGTCTATTCCCCGACGCGCCACAGCGGTAGCACGGATGCACGACGGGGCCGGCGCGAATCTCTCGCGCCGGCCCCGTCGTGTGTTCGCTGCTACTTGCGGTTCTGAATCGAAGCGACCGTCCTGGGCGGACGCAGCTCCTTCGCCTGCGGCTGGATCGGCGGCTTGCCCAGCTGCTGCAACTTCTCGTTGACCTTCGGAATCTCCGTGGCGAGCACACGCTTGTACGACTGGAGATTTTTCTGCAGCACCGGGGCGAACTGCTGGAACACGCCGTGCTGCTGCTCTGTGGGCCGAGCGGTGACCGCGGAGACATGATTGGTGAGCGCGCTGATGCGCTCGACCACCGCCGCGGGATAGTTGAGATTGTCCTCATCGGCGTGCAGGTGCACCTGGTACAGACGCTTCTCGGCCGCGTCGAGCGAGTCGCGCAGCTCACCGGCCGCAGACGCGAGCGCTGTGCTGTCCTTCCCGTGCACGGACGCGAGCCGGTCGTCGAGCTGCGCGCGCACGTTGCGAATCGTGATGATCGCGGTGGTGCCAGCGTTCACCGTGTCACGAATCTGCTGCAGGAACGCGAACTGCGCGGCGACATCCGCCGGCGTGGCCTTCACGCGCGGATCCTCCTTGAGCATGAAGCTCGAGGAATCCACGAACGCACCCACGTGCAGCCGCACCCAGTAGCGGCCCGGAAGCGCGATCGGTCCATTGGCCTGGATGTCCAACATCCCCGCGAAGCCCTGTACCTCCGGATAGCGGAGATTCCACGCGAAGCGATTGAGTCCCTGCTTGTCCGGTGCGCGTGGCTGCGGCGGCACGCGCTGCGGCCACGGCTTCTCCTCTTCGCCCAGTCCGCCCTCTTCGCCGTACGATACCTTCGAGGTGTCGGGCTGCTTGCCCGCCTTCGCGAGCGAGTCGTTGCGCATGCGACGCGCACTGTCCGCCTGGGTGTGGCGCATGCTATCTGCGTGCACGCTGTCTACGCGCGAGAGCGAATCCTGCGTGCTCGAGAACGATTTGATCAGCTTGTGGTTCGCGTCGAGGATGTCGACGGTCACCTGCTGGTGCGGCTGCGCGAGCGAGTAGTAGATCAGCGCGCCGTCGGGCGGGTTCATCCCCACGGGGCGCGAGGCATCCTGCTCCTCCGGATTTCCCCAGATCACGCGCCAGGCATCCTTCGGCTTGAAGAGATGCGCCGGTGCGCTCGCCGTCTGCTGGTTCATCTCGGCGAAGCGGAGAGATGTCGTCGAGAATCCAGAAGCCGCGGCCGTGCGTCGCCGCAACCAGATCGCCGTCCTTGATCGCGAGATCGTGGACAGGGACGATCGGCAGATTGCGCCGCAGCGATTTCCATGTGGCGCCATCATCGAAGCTCACCCAGACGCCGCGCTCGGTGCCCGCGTACAAAAGTCCCTTGCGCACGGGATCCTCGCGCACGACGCGGACGAACTCCGTTGGCGGAAGTCCGCTGTCGAGACGCGTCCAGCTCTTCCCGAAATCGGTGGTCTTCCAGATGTACGGCTTCATGTCATCGAGCTGATAGCGATTCACCGCGACGTACGCGGTGCCGCGATCGAAGTGGCTCGGCTCGATGCTCGAGACGCGGGTGAAGTCCCCGAACTGCTTCGGCGTGATGTCCGTCCACGTCGCACCGGCATCGCGCGACAGATGCATGAGCCCATCGTCCGATCCGGCCCACAGCTCACCCTTCGTCAGCTTCGACTCGGCGAGCGCGAAGATCGTCGCGTAGTACTCGGCCGTCGTCTGATCCGAGGTGATCGGTCCACCCGAGATGCCCAGCGTCTTGGGATCGTGGCGCGTGAGATCGGGGGAGACGGGCGTCCAGCTCTGCCCCTGATTGAGCGTGCGGAAGAGACGGTTGCCCCCCGCGTACAGCACGTTCGGATCGTGCGGGGAGAGGAGCAGCGGCGCCGTCCACTGGAAGCGGTACTTCTCCTCGCCGGCCGGGTGACCGTCGGGGCTATCGGGCCACACGTCCACGAGCCGCATGAAGCCGGTGCGATGATCGAGTCGACCAATGAAGCCGCTATTGTCACCGCCGAACGTGATGTCGGGATTGTCCGGGCGCGCCTGCACGAAGCCCGCCTCGCCGCTCACATCGTACCACTCGCTGCGCGGAATTCCGCCGGGAAACCGGCTCGGCCCGCACACGCCCGAGTTGTCCTGCTGTGCGCCGCAGACGCGATACGGAAAGTGGTTCGTGGTTTCGACGTGATAGAACTGCGCGGTCGAGTAATCCTGATCCGTCCACGTTTCGCCGCGCGTGTACGACACGCTCGCGCCGCCGTCGCTCGACTGGATCATCCGGGCGCCGTCGTTCGACGCGATCCAGAGATCGTGATTGTCGCCGTGCGGCTCGTTCAGCTTCGTGAAGTGCTTGCCGCCATCGGTGCTCTTCATGAGCGAGACGTTCGGCGCGTAGATCAGATTCGTGTCGACCGGATCGGCCATGATCCGCGTGTAGTACCACGCCCGCTCGCGGATGCGATGATCGCCGTTGATGAATCGCCACGTGGCACCCGCGTCATCCGAGCGATAGAGCCCGCCGGAATCCGCTTCAATGATTGCCCAGACCAGCGAAGGCTTCGCGCGCGACACCTCGAGGCCAATGCGACCGAGCACGCCGGGGGGAAGCCCCTTGTTGTGCGTGAGCTCCGTCCAGTGCTCGCCACCGTCCGTGCTCTTGTAGAAGCTCGAGCCCGCGCCGCCTGACGAAAGGAACCAGGGCTTGCGATAGGCCTGCCAGAAGGAGGCGTACACGATGTCCGGATTCGACGGATCGAGCACGATATCAGCCGCCCCGGTGGAGTCGTTGCGGAAGAGCACCTTGCGCCAGTTCTTCCCGCCGTCCGTCGTCTTGTAGACGCCGCGATCGGAGTTGGGACCGTAGACGTGGCCGAAGGCGGCGACCCACACGATGTCGGGGTTCGTCGGGTGGATGCGCACGCGCGCGATCTGCTGCGTGGCCGCGAGGCCGACGTAGCTCCACGTCTTTCCATCGTCGGTGGTCTTGAACACTCCGTCGCCGTGCGAGACGTTGCCGCGGATCGCATGCTCGCCGGTGCCGACATAGACGACGTCGGGATCGGACTCACTCACGGCGATCGAGCCGATCGTGCCGCCGAAGTAGCCGTCGCTCGCGGGTCCCCACGTGTTGCCACCGTCCGTGGTCTTGAACACGCCGCCGCCCGTGGTGCCCATCCAGAATTCGAAGGGGCGCTTGGCCGATCCCGCGACCGCGATGCTGCGCCCGCCGCGAAAAATGCCGATGTCGCGCCAGCGCAGGCCGCGCCACGTGACGGTGTCCTCGGTGATCGAGCCGGGATAGGTGATCTTCTGCGCGAGCGAGCTCGCGGGGAGCAATAGCAGCAGCGCGACGTGCGCGAGCCACGCCGTCACGCGTTGCGGCTGACGACGAATCCTGTGGACCGACAACTGAGCCTCTGGGTTTGGGGGGAATGTGCGAAATACATTCCGCGACGCCCCAAGGCAAGAGGCTGATGCGACCGTGCCCGCATTGCGAAGCTCTCGCGATGCGGGCACGGTCGTCGGTGCTGGGTCACCGCGGTCAGGCTGACGGCCGAATGTCTCCTTCCGTCGTACGCGTCGAGGTCGCGCCGGTCGTGTCGGTGGTTCCCGACGAGGAACCGTCGCGGCTCAGCGCGCGAACGCGGTCGAGATTCTCGACGACACCGCGATACTGGCGCTCGATGATGGCGCGCGTATCCAGCGGAAGGTCCTTCTGCAGCGCGTCCTCGTACACGTGCGCCGCGTGCTCCTCGCCGCGCTCACACTCGGCGATCACTGCCTGCTCATCCTTCCCCGTGACAGCGGCCTTGAGATTGATCCACCCCCGGTGAATCGCACCGCCCACCGTTCCCGACTTGTCCGGATCGCCACCCAGGCGCCGCACTTCGGCTTTGAGCTCCGCCGTGCCGCGCTGGATGTTTGGAAGACGGGACGCGAAGAGGGCCTTCGCGCTCGGATTCTGCACCGACTCGCTCGCGGTCTTGAATCCTTCGATTCCATCTTCGCAGGTGTTGATCAAATCGTTCAGAACCGAGATCGTCTCGGAGCTCTTGAGAGGCATGGGATACTCCTTTCAGTCAGTGTGTCAGCAAACGCGATGTCGTACGCGTCCACAGGTGCACGCTCCATGCCTCGTGTCCGCCATGGTGCTGCGATGCGCCTCCGATCACAAAATGGGTGCGAACGATAGCAGCCTCGTCCGCACCCGTGCGTTCCTCATTCGATACGATGACAGTGGATGCCTGCGAGCACGTCGATCCGGCCGAAACCCGTGATGCGATCCGGAACGTGAGTGCTCAGCGCGTCCGCGCTCTTGATGATGCACTTGTCCAGCGACTGTTTGCGCTTGGGCGTGTCCGATTGCAGCACCGCGGCCTCTCCGGCAACGAGTGGCGCCGCGAAGCTGGTGCCCGCGCCCAGCGAATAGGTCACTTCGTCCGCGCATCCCGGGTCGGAGTAGCCGCTGCACGCGCCGATGATGAGATCCGCGATCACGTCGCCCTGCACGAAGTCGCCACCGGGCGCGAACACGTCCACCCCCGGATAGCCGTAGTTGGTGTACGAGGTGAGATCGTCGAACGTCCCCGGCTGCTGGGCGTGCGGCGCGGTCGCTCCGACGCTGATCACGTTCTTGAGCTGCGCGGGAATCTCGAGGAGATCCTTCGCATCCGTGGCGAGATCGATGCCGACGCCGGATGCGTCGCCGTTGCCGGCGGCGGCAACAACGGTGACTCCCTTCTTGTGAGCGTAGTTGACCGCGCGCTGGAAGAAGCGCACAACCAGGGCGAAATCGGGGTCGCTCGTGGTGAAGTACGCGCCGAAGCTCATGTTGATCACATCGACGCCGGCATCCGCGGCGTAGACCACGCCGGCGATGCCATCGGAGAGGAGCCCCGCGCCGCTCTTGTCGAGCACCTTCACCTGGCAGAGCGTGGCGAGCGGCGCGACTGACGCCATGCCGATGCCATTGGTCGCGATCTGGCTCGAGACGAAGGTGCCGTGCCCATTGTAGTCGAGGACGTCGGGCTCGGTGGCCACCATCGAAGTGCTTATGCCCAGGTCTACCTTCCCCGAGAGATCGAGATGATTCGGATCAATGCCCGTGTCGAGATCGCACACAGTCACGCCGGCACCATGCCGGTCATTGAGCAGCCACGCATTCGACGCACGGATCACGCGCATATTCCACTGGAACTCGGGAAAGAAGAACGCGCCGCTCTGGTCATCGGGCGCGCCGGTGAGCCGGTGCTTGCCGCGCAGGGAGGCGATCTGCGCCGCCGACAAGTTGCGCGCGGCGCGCGTGAGCATGCGTGGCGGCACCCACTGCACCGCGCGGTCCTTCAGTACCTCT
This sequence comes from uncultured Gemmatimonadaceae bacterium, assembly GCA_963792685.1. Taxonomy (GTDB): domain Bacteria; phylum Gemmatimonadota; class Gemmatimonadetes; order Gemmatimonadales; family Gemmatimonadaceae; genus FEN-1250. The sequence continues at coordinate 2,567,882 of CAWBWW010000001.1, forward strand.
TCCACGTTCCCATCCTGCGTGAGCGACTGTGCCGCGGCGTCGCTCAGCCCGCTCGCGACGACGACGCCCGCGCCGACGTGTGAGCGTGTGACAGTCCCGCCCAGCGCGCGGATGCGCGCGGCGACAGCGTTGGCGGAGCCTCCGCTCCGAACCGCAATCAGTCGCCGGATGGCGGCGACACTGGCGAGCTTCGATGCAGTGGCCGGCGCGCGGCTGGCATCCGCGCGCGGGGCAAGGGGTGCCTGCTCGGAGCAGGCAGCAACGACCAGCAGGAACACGCAAGAAAGGGCCGTGCGTGTCGACGTGCGACGTAGAAACGGCATTCCAACCTCACAAGGGAAATTTCGGTGCGGCTAGATTCACTTCCCGCCGCGCAGAGTCAAGAGGCAGCCGCGTCGGCGTTCTTTCAGAAGCAACGGCTTAGCTCGCCTCGTCGCGGACGCCTGCGCGTCGTACATTGGTCGCGGCAGTACGACGCCCGCTCGATCGCGGGAGCACAATTCGCAAGGAGCTGTTCATGTTGAAAGACTTTCGCGCGTTCATCCTGCGCGGGAATGTGATCGATCTCGCGATCGGTGTGATCATTGGTATCGCGTTCGGTGCGGTGGTGAAATCGCTGGTCGACGATGTGATCATGCCGCCGATCGGACTTGCGACCGGCGGCATCGATTTCTCGAATAAGTTCGTGGTGTTGAAGGACGGTGCGGCGGCGGCCGGTCCGTACGCCTCGGTTGCGGCAGCGAAGGCCGCGGGCGCGACGACGCTCAATTACGGCATCTTCATCAACAACGTGGTCTCGTTTCTGATCGTCGGCTTCTGCGCATTTCTACTCGTGCGCGCTGTGAATCGCCTCATGCACGCCCCTGTGCCGCCGGCGCCGAATACGAAGGCATGTCCGTACTGCACGAAGGACATTCCACTGGCCGCGTCGCGATGCCCGGAGTGCACCTCGCAGCTCGCGGCAGCATAGCGCGCTAGCCCGCGCGCTCGATCCTTTGTTCGCGCGATTGCACGGCGGTGCCGGGGACCGGAGTCGCCTGGCGCCAGCCGCGCTCGGTTCTCCGCCACGTCGAGCCGTCGTCGCATACGACGACGGTCTCGTTCCCGAGCTTCACGGTGCCAATCGGCTTCCGCGGTTTGCGCGTGCGCGCGAAGCTGCGCGTGTCGAGATCATCCGCGACCGCGTCCGCGAGCTCCGCTTCGATGTCGTACTCGTACGAGTCGGCGGAAGGCTCGGCGGGCGACGGCACGCTCGAGCTCGAGTATGAAACGCGATCGGCTTGCGGCTCGACCTCGATGCGCGTCTCGGCTTCCGCTGGACGACGTGCAACGGGTGGCGGCGCCTCGGCTGGCGGCGGGGAGGGCTGGCGTTCGGCGCGCGTCCATGCTTCGGGGATGCGCGGGAAAGTCTGCACGTAGCTCCACGCGCGATTGAGCAGCTCCATCGCTGTGCGGTGCTCTTCGTCGAGCGCGAGAGCGAACTCGGTGCGCGCCTGCTCCACGGCGCGTGCGTTCGCCTCCGCGCGCTCGCGCTGCATCGTGAGCTCCTTGAGCATCGCATCGCGCTCGGCGGCCGCGAGGAGATACTGCTCGCGCATTGTCGCGACGAAGGGCTGCGTTGCGGCGAGCTTCTCCGCCATATCGCGCCGAACCTCCTGCAGCTCGAGCTCTGCGCGCTGGCGATCCCAGTCCGTAGTAGCGAGCTGCCCGCGGAGCTCATCGCGCAGCGCCGCGGCCGCCTCGCGCTCGGCGCGCAGCGTCTCGGACGACTGTGTCAGGACCGCGCGCGTCGCATCGAGATCGGTCTCGAGGCGCTCAATCGTGCGTTGCGCGGTGCTGCGCCCGGTGGTCACCTCATCCTGCAGCGTGAGCAGCGCGTCGCGCGCGCTCGCAAGCTCCGACTCGACATGGTGCCGCCGCTCCGCGCTCTCCATGCGCTCGGACTCGAGCTGCGAGCCGAGTCGCGACTCGGTATCCGAGACATCGGCGCGGGCTGCTTCGAGCGCGCGCTGTGTGTCCTCGAGCGTGGCGCGCGAGTGCTCGAGCTCCACGCGAAGCGCGGCGAGATCACGACGCGCGTTCGTGAGCTCGATCGTCTGCTCCTCGAAGTGACGCAGGCGCTCCTGCAGCTCACCGAATTGATCCCGCAGCTTCTCCGACTGCGCCGCGCGTTTGCGCATGGAATAGGAGAAGTCCTGCCTTGTCTGGCGCGCACGGCGCGCCCACACGAACGAAGCCATCGAGGCGCCAAGAAGCGCCCCGATGCCCGCCGTGACCAGCGAGAACCAGGAAAACACGAGATTTCCGACTTGCACCCACACTCCGCGTTCGGGTGAATCCCCCGATTATGGGGACATCGCAAGGCTCATGCAAATCTTCGTGTCATGCGCTGTAACGAGATGAGCCATGTAACGCATTGTGACTGCTGTTGCGTGCGACTCGCACGGGCTGTCCTAGCAGAGAAGGGACGCGTGTGCCCGTGCGACCAACAGGAGCAGTATGAAGGGACGAATTCGCATCGCGATTGCCTGTACGGCGCTTCTACTCGGAGCGACGGCGAGCGCGCACGCACAGACCGCGTTTCGCGAGACCGGCTCGCTGAGCGTCGGGGGATACTTCGTGTGGGTGCGCGGAACGAATGCGAAGGTCGTCGAGCTCTTCGTGGGACGTGGATTCCGGGATGCGTTCGCGAAGCCACACGACATGGATGCGGCGGCGCTGCAACGGTGGATCGATAGTGTACGTGCCGTGGAGCCCGCGCCAGAGAACGATACAAGTGCGATGGATGGGCAGGTGCGGGGCAGTGCGTTGGGAGCCGAGGTGACGATGCTCAGGCGTGTGGGCGGCACGTTTTCGGGGCTGCGCCTGCTGGTGAGCGGCGAAGAGCCGATCAAGATGGCGGAGCCCACTGCGCGCGACTTCATCGCGATCCTGGACTCTGCGGCGCGTGCGACGCGCGAGCTGTCGGTGCCGCCGCCGACGATCATGGCGGCCATGCCGATGCAGGTAGCGGCACCGAGCGCGGATGACGCTCCGGCGCTGACGCCGGCAGCGGCACCAGCGCCCGCGCCGGTACCAATATCGACACCGGCACGAGATCCGATGCCGGCACCAGTGCCAGCACCGCCGCCATCGCCCGCACCAGCACCGACGCCAGCGCCGGCACGAGCGCCGGCACCAGCACGCACGTCCGCGGTCGTAGCGCGAACAGCACAAGCACCCGCTCGTGCGGACGTGTCTGCAGCGCCAATGCCTCCTGCGGCATCGACGTCGCAGCCGGCGCCAGAGCTCGTGCTGCCCACTCCGGTGGAGACGCTGGGAATGATCGGAACGGAGCCGGCGGAGGCGCCACTTCCGACACCGGCGATTCCGACTGCGCGTGCGCGGGTCAGCGCGGCGGCACAGGCCCCGGCAGCTCGGAGTGCACGCGTCGCCGCGGTCGCACCGGTTGCGAGCGCGGCCGTCGCTGTCGCGCCGCCGACGCCGCCGCCGACGCCCACGCCTGCTCCCGCACCTGCGCCTGCGCCCGCACCACCTGCCGAACCTGCACCCGTCGCAGCTCCGTTGCCCACACCCGCGCCCGCCGCTCCCCCCCGCGATACGGTGGTTGCGCCTCCGCACGTCGAAGCTCCCGCCGACAAGCTCATCCGCACACCGCTTGGTCCGTTCACCGTTCCGGGCGCGCTGCTCACCGACCGCGACAAGCAGGCCCAGTACTGCTACACACAGCTCGGGCTCAAGTACACTCCGGATCTCAAGGGAGAGATCACCGTCAAGCTCTCGCTCCGGAGCGATGGCGGCGTGCAGGACGCAGTGGTCACCAAGCGCAGCTGGCAGGGGATCAGCGCAGGCGAAGTCGAGTCGTGTGTACGCGCGCTCGCACACGACTGGACGTTCGCGTCGAGCGATCCATCGGTAGTCGAGGGCGCGAAGGTCGTGACGTTCAGCTTCACCCCCTGACGCACTCGCGCCCAAGCCGGCGCGAAACAGAACGCACGCGGCGCCCGTAAGGCACAGTGTACCTGCCTTCACCAGGAGCCCGCATGTTCAGCCTCATCGGAATCGGAATCTCGCTCGCGATCTCCGTCATCGCGTACGTTCAGACGCGCGACTTCGTGCGCCGCCGTCTCCGGTACGTCGACAAGGTGCAGACGCCCGTCGCACCGTGGATTGCCGGGCTCGTCGCTGCACTCGTCGGGCTTCCGATTGCCGCCTTTCTGCCGTTTGTCGGGATCGGTACCGCACTCGTCCTTGGCGCCAGCGTGGGGACCGGTGTCGCACACGGTGTGCGCGACATCAAGCGTGGCGGGTCGGAGCTCTACCTGCCCAAGTAGCCGCCTCCCGCGTGCGCTGAGGCCGACCTTGCCTCGCGCGCGCTCAGGCCGTCAAGCTTGAAAACGCTTCGTTCGCGCGCGCTGGGTGCGCCGACGCGTTCCCCGATTCACACAACAATCCAATGATCCTCACCACTTCGCGCGCCGCGTTCGGCGTCGCGCTCCTCACTCTCGTCGCCACCGGCGTACGGGCGCAGGCGCCATCGCGCGCGCTCGACCGCGCAAACGTCGACACCACCTGCGACGCGTGCGCCGATTTCTACGAGTACGCGAACGGCGGTTGGCTCAAGCGCACCGAGATCCCCGCCTCCTACTCCTCGTTCGGCACCTTCCGTGAAGTCGCCGACCGTGGCGACGACGTGCTGCACCGCGTGCTCGAGAATGCGTCCAGGAGCACCAGCGATCACCCGACGCGTGAAGCGGGCATCTACTACGCGACGTGCATGGACACCACGTCCATCGAGCGGCAGGGTGCCGCGCCGCTCAAGTCGCAGCTCGCCGCCATCGACGCAATCTCCTCCGTGCCTGCGCTTCGTGACGAAGTCGCGCGGCTGCAGCAGAGCGGCGTGTCCGTGATGTTCAACAGCGGTTCGGAGCCCGACTTCAAGAACAGCTCGCGCGTGATTCTCGCGCTCGAGCAGGGCGGCCTGGGTCTTCCCGATCGCGATTACTACACGCGAACGGATTCGATCTCGACGAAACTCCGCGAACGGTACCGCACGCACGTCGAGCAGATCTTCGCGCTGGCGGGAGAGCCCAAGGCGCAGGCGTCGCACGACGCGGAGCACGTCATGGCGATCGAGACGCAGCTCGCGAAAGCATCGCTCACGGCTGTCGAGCGGCGCGATCCTCGCAAGCTGTACAATCCAATGTCGCTGGCGCAGGTCGACTCGCTCGCGCCGCATCTCGCGTTCACCACGTTCCTGCGCAATGTGCACGCGCCCACGACATCGATCGTGCGCGTCGGGAATCCCGCGTTCGTGCGAGCCCTCGACGGGATGCTTACGTCCGTGCCCTTGCAGAACTGGAAGGCGTATCTCCGCTTTCACGCGGTGGACGACGCGGCGCCGTGGCTGAGCAAGCCCTTCGCGGATGAAGCGTTCCGCATGGAACAGGCGCTCACCGGTGCCACGGAGCAGCTCCCGAGGTGGAAGCGCTGCTTGTCCTCCGCCAGCCGCAACCTTGGCGAGGCTGTTGGCCAGGCGTACGTCAAGGAGACCTTCACTCCCGAAGCGAAAGCGCGCGCACTCGCGATGGTGCGCAACATGGAGGCGGTGCTTCGCGAGCGACTCTCCACACTTCCGTGGATGAGCGACTCCACGCGGAAGTTCGCGCTCGCCAAGCTCGACGCGTTCGTGAACAAGATCGGCTACCCGGACAAGTGGCGCGACTATTCGACGCTCGACCTCTCGATGCAGAAGCCCTTCGTCGAGAATCGCGCGGCGTCGCTCGCGTTCGAGTCGAAGCGCGACTTCGGCAAGGTGGGGAAGCCCACCGACCGCACCGAGTGGGGGATGGCGCCGGCGGAGGTCAACGCGCAGTACAATCCGCTCGCGAACGACGTGACGTTCCCCGCGGCGATTCTCCAGCCGCCGTTCTTCGACCCGAATGCCGACGACGCCGTGAACTACGGCGGCATGGGTGCGGCGATCGGACACGAGATGACGCACGGCTTCGACGATGAGGGGCGCCAGTTCGACGCGCAGGGAAATCTCGTGGACTGGTGGACGCCCGCCGATACGAAGGCGTTCGACCAGCGCGCACTCCTCGTGCAAAATCAGTTCGACAGTTATGTCGTACTTGATTCGCTGCACGTGAACGGAAAGCTCACGCTCGGCGAGGACATTGCCGACCTCGGCGGTCTCAAGATCGCCTACGAGGCGCTCGAGCGTTCGTTTTCGGGAAAACGCCCGGCACCAATCGACGGCTTTACGCCCGAGCAGCGATTCTTCCTCTCTTGGGCGCAGGTCTGGCGCTCCAAGGACAGGCCCGAGGCCGAGCGCCAGCAGGTGCTGACGGATCCGCATGCGCCGTCGCACTGGCGCGTGAACGGTCCGCTTGCGAACATGCCGGAGTTCAAAGCTGCATTTGGATGCAAGGCAGGCGACCAGATGGTGCGACCCGATTCGCTCAGGCCGCAGATTTGGTGATGCCGCATGTGATGTAGCATCCGAAGCTGACGAAAAAGGCCCGACGTTCACGTCGGGCCTTTTTGTTGTGAAGCGATTCAAAACTCGTGTGAACACACCATTGCGAGCGGCGGGACTCGCGATATAATCCTCCTCCCGCACAGTTGTAACCATTCGCGTCACGATCTTCGCCCAGAAGATCCGCATCATTCTCCCCTCTCGGAGGACGGCTCATGACACTAACCCAGTGTGCATTGCGACACGGGTCTCGATCGGGTGCGCACGCACGCCAACCCTCGTCTGCCCGATGGCTCGCGAGTCTCGCGATGGCTGCGGCGTTCTTTCTCCTTCCCGCTGTTGTACGCGCGCAGACTTCGGCGGTCTCCGGCACGGTGACCAATGCCGGCGGAGCCCCGGTCGCGGCTGCGCAGGTGTCGATCGCGAGTACGCGCTACGCGACGGCCACGGATGCCAATGGACGCTTTCACCTCACAGGGCTGCCGCAGCCCGTCGGGACCGCGGTCACACTCGTCGCTCGACGCATTGGCTTCGCATCCACGAACGCCGACGTGCACGTGGGTGACGAGAACGTTGCAATCAGGATGACCGCAGCCGCGGTCTCGCTGAATCAGGTCGTCGTCACCGGCACGCCCGGCAGCACGGAGCGGCGCGCGCTCGGCGTCGACGTCGCACAGATCGACGCGGCGACGCTCGTGCAGAAGGCGCCGATCACGGACGTGCAGTCGCTGCTCAACGGACGCACCCCTGGCGTGACGCTTCTCGCCAACTCGGGCGTCGTGGGCGCCGGCTCGACCGTCCGCATTCGCGGCGTGTCGAGCTTCTCACTTACGAACCAGCCGCTCATCTACGTCGATGGCGTCCGCGTGGACAACTCGCAGTCCACTGGCGTGCAGAACCAGAGCTTCGGTGCAGCAACGACGTCCCGCTGGAACGACTTCAATCCCGATGACATCGAAAGCATCGAGATCGTGAAGGGCCCAGCCGCGACGACGCTCTACGGAACCGAAGCGGCGAACGGCGTCATCCAGATCATCACCAAGAAGGGAGCCATCGGAAAGACAGCGTGGGACTTCAGCACGCGACAGGGTGCGAACTGGTTCTCCAATCCGCAGGGTCGGCTCTGGACCAACTACGATGTCAACTCTGCCCACGATACGGTCAGCATCAACTACACGCAGCTCGAAAAGAATCTGGCGGCCGCTGGACAAGGGCAGATCTTCCAGAACGGCTATCGGCAAGGCTACAACCTCGGGCTTGGTGGAGGTTCTCCGCTGCTGCGATACCACGTGTCGGGCGGCTATGAGAACAACAACGGCGTAGAGGCATCGAACAACGACCACATGTATACGGGTCGCGCCAGCCTCGGGCTCTTCCCGAATGACAAGCTCGATATCTCCGTTGACGCTGGATACACCGTCAACCGGACGAACTTGTCCGCGGAAGCGGGCTATGGAGGTACGACATGGACGACGTACTTCGCGGATCCCGCCAACATCGGCACCAACCATCTCGGGTTTCTCTCGGGACTTCCGTCGTCATATCACGAGCAGTATCAACTCTTCCAGGATGTCAACCGGTTCACGGGCAGCGTCGCTGTAAACCATCACCCCGCTACCTGGTTCAATCAGCGCCTCGTGCTCGGAATCGATAATGGGTACGAGGACGGCGAAGAGCTCAGCGGCGTTCATCATGACCTGTCCAATTTCTTCGGCACCGATGCCGACTCGGGATTCAAGAATGTCGTCACGCGGGACAGTCGCGTGTTCTCCACGAGCTACGTGGGAAATCTCGTGCTGCCCGTTACGAGCAGCCTCAGATCGACCACTTCGCTCGGTGGAGACATCATCAAGCACGACAACAAATATGTGAATGGCTCTGGCTCGGACTTTCCGGCACCGGGTTTGTCGTCATTGTCGTCGACGACTGCCGCTCGAACCAGCACCGAGAGCGATACGCTCGATAACACGGTCGGCGTCTTCGCGCAGGAAGAATTTGCGTGGCGTGACCGAGTGTTCATCACGGGGGGCGTTCGTCTCGACAACAACAGCTCCTTCGGATCGAAATTCAGGAACGTGTACTATCCGAAGGTCAGCGCCGCATGGGTGCTGAGCGAAGAGCCGTTCTTTCACCTCCCAAGCGTGAACACGCTCAAGCTGCGTGCTGCGTACGGCGAGTCGGGACAGGCCCCAAATCCATATTCCTCCGAGCCTTCGTTTTGCTCCGAGGCCGGACCATTTGGAGCCGCTTTCACCCCGTGCCGCTTCGGAAATCCAAACCTCGGCCCCGAGAGGGGCTATGAGACCGAGCTGGGATTTGATGCGGGGCTGTTCCATGATCGTGCCGGCATCGAGCTCACGTACTATTTCGGTGGCACCAAGGACGCAATCCTCGAGGAGCAGATCGCTCCGTCGCTCGGTTATCCGGGCACCCAGCTCGTGAACGCAGGCGCGCTTACCAAGCACGGATTGGAACTCGCACTGCACGGCACGCCGTATCAGACCAGGAACACCGAGTGGACGCTGGGTCTGAACATCGCGACGAACGACAATAAGGTGACGAACCTCAACGGCGCCCCGTACTTGCAGGCATCGACGAATGTGCGTCACGTCATCGGATATCCGGTGGGCTCGTGGTGGGTGAAGAAGGTCACGGGCTCGACGCTCAACACGGACGGGAGTGTCTCGGACGTGACGTGCGATGACGGCAACGGCGGCAACGTACCGTGCTCCTCGGCCCCCGTGCTCTTCGCTGGTCGCACGCTCCCGAATTTCGAGGGATCGGCCACGTCGACGCTGCGTTTTCTCAAGAACTTCCAGTTCTTCGTGATGCTCGACAGCAAGCGCGGGTACTCGAAGCTCGACGGTAACGCACGCGTGCGCTGCCACATCTTCGACGAGTGTCGCAGCAACTGGTATCCCCAGGGCTTTGATCCCGCGCTGCTCGGCGCGGAAACCACGAGCTCGCTGTACAGCGACATCATCAATGATGCGAGTTTTGTGAAGCTTCGCGAGGTGTCGTTGTCGTATACGCTACCGGAACAATGGGCGTCGTCATTACGTGCAAGCGGCGCGACGATTTCGGTCGCCGGCCGCAATCTGCACACGTGGACGAAGTATCCCGGGCTCGATCCTGAAGGATCCTTCCAGGGCGGTTCGCGCGGATTCGGACAGTGGGAGCAGGACGTGACTCCTCAGCTCATGCAGTTCGTCACGACGATTCATCTGACCTTCTAAGAGGCATCCCACTATGTCACCCGACATTCACAGGCCAACACACATGCAGAGACATTCCGCGCGATCGCGCACGAAGGCATGGGCATTCCTGTCGATCGCGATGCTGTGCACGGCGCTCGCGTGCAGCAACCTCCTCGACGTGAAGTCCCCCGAATGCGATCGACACAAAATCGCTGAACAATCCACTAATCGCTGAACAAACTGTGAACGCGAGCATCGGAGATTTCGACTGTGCGCTTTCTTCGTATGTCGTCGCATTGGGATTGATGAGCGGCGAGCTCACGGACGCGACGCTCACGGCATCGCGATGGTCCTACGATCGCCGCGACATCGATCCTAATGAGACCGCATATTCCACGAACGATTGTCTGGCGGGAGATCTGGGCACCTATACTCCGATCTCCACCGCGCGATTCACCGCTGACCGAATTCTCACGTTGCTCGAAGGCTGGACGGATGACTCGGTGCCTCATCGCTCGTTCCTGATTTCAGAGGCGGCATCGTTCGGAGGATACAGCCGCATTCTGCTCGGCGAGGGCTTCTGCAACGCGGCGATTGCCGGTGGCCCATCACTGACGTCGGCGCAGATATTCGCGCTCGCGACAGCAAAATTCGACACTGCCGTGACGGCCGCGCAAGTCGCACTGGCTGCAGCCGTCACTGCTCATGATACCGCCGGAGCGGGACGCGATTCGGCCGCGCTCTATCTCGCGCTTGTCGGCAGGGCGCGCTCCGAGCTGGATGCAGGCGCAAATGCACCAGCGATTGCGGACGCTTCGCTCGTGCCGCATGGATTCGTGTACAACGCGACGTACGATGCGGTTTCGGACAATCGAACGAACCACGTCTACACTGAGAACAACGCGGGTCACACGGTTTCGGTCGCACCGCCGTACGAAAATCTGAACGACCCGCGCGTTCCCGTAACCAACCAGCACGGCACCGCTTCGGACGAGAAGACGCCACTCTTCACGCAGGGCAAGTACTCCGACGGCTCGGCTCCAATCCCCATCGCGAGCTATGTCGAGGCGCAGCTGATCCTTGCTGAAGCAACGGGCGGCCCGGGCGCGATCACCATTCTCAACAATCTTCGAGCGTCCGCTGGTCTGGGCTCGCTTGCTTCGTCCAGCGATCCTGCCGTCATCACGGCGGACATCGCATCGGAACGCGCTCGCTGGCTGTGGCTGCAAGGGGAACATCTCTATGACGTGCGCCGCCTCAGTCTGCCCTTGGTACCTGCGGCCGGAGCGAGCTACTCGATCTACTACCACAAAGGCGGTAACTACGGCAGCGAAACATGCATGCCGATCCCCTCTGTCGAAACCAACAACAACCCCAACGCGAGCGGGGGCTGATCGGAGCTGCACGCGCGGCACGAACTAGAAACGGGGAGGCGCGATCTGCGCCTCCCCGTTTCACACCTGCCTATCCTTTTTCCGTGATCTACATGTTCTCGATCATAGCCTTCGCGAACTCGCTCGTCTTGAGCAACGTCGCGCCTTTCATTTGGCGCTCAAAGTCGTACGTCACGCGCTTTTGCCCGATGGTCTTCTCTAGCGACGAGAGAATTTTCTCTGCCGCCTCGTTCCAGCCGAGGTGGCGGAACATCATCTCGCCGCTCAGGATCACCGAGCCCGGGTTCACCTTGTCCTGCCCGGCGTACTTGGGAGCCGTGCCGTGCGTCGCCTCGAAGACGGCGTGTCCGGTCTGGTAGTTGATGTTCGCGCCCGGGGCGATGCCGATGCCGCCCACTTGTGCCGCCAGCGCGTCGGAGATGTAGTCGCCGTTCAGGTTCATGGTCGCGATCACGCTGTACTCGCGAGGACGCGTGAGGATCTGCTGCAGGAAAGCGTCGGCAATCACGTCCTTGATGACGACACCGCTCGGGAGCTGGAGCCACGGTCCGCCGTCGAGCTCCGTTGCGCCGAACTCCGATTTCGCGAGTTCGTAGCCCCAGTCACGGAAGCCGCCTTCCGTGTACTTCATGATGTTGCCCTTGTGCACCAGCGTCACGCTCGGCAGGGAGTGCGTGACCGCGTAGTCGATCGCGGCGCGAATCAGGCGCTTGCTTCCTTCCTCCGAGATCGGCTTGATCCCGATGGCACTCGTCTCTGGAAAGCGGATCGTCTGCACCCCCATTTCCGCGCGCAGGAACTCGATCACCTGCTTCGCCTCGGCGGACTGCGCGCGCCACTCGATGCCCGCGTAGATGTCTTCCGTGTTCTCGCGGAAGATGATCATGTCCACATCCTCAGGCGCCTTCACCGGCGACGGCACGCCCGTGAACCAGCGCACGGGGCGGACGCACGCGTACAAGTCGAGCTTCTGTCGAAGCGCGACGTTCAGGGAGCGGAAGCCGCCGCCCACGGGTGTCGTGAGCGGGCCCTTGATCGAGACCAGGTGATGATCGAGCGCCGCGAGAGTATCATCCGGCAGCCAGTTGTTCACCGCGTTCTTTGCCTTCTCTCCCGCGAGCACTTCGAACCACTGTACTTTGCGCGAACTTCCATACGCGGCCTTCACGGCGCCATCGAAAACCATCTGCGACGCGTGCCAGATGTCTGGGCCGGTTCCGTCGCCTTCGATGAATGGAATGATCGGCTGGGCAGGGACTTGCAGCACCCCGTCCCGCATCGTGATCGTTTCACCCTGGGTGGGCGGCTTCAATGTCTTGTAATCGGGTGCAGTAGACGTGCTCATGAGAATTCTGCTCCGGCGTCAATGAGTGCCAATGCGCGAAATGTGCTCGCGGAGCGCGTGAACGGCAACGAGGCGACGGCTCGCGCAGCCGTGGCGATCGCGGACGCGTACGAGGCGTTCCGTGGGCGCTTCGCCGAGATCACGCGCGGCGTGCGCGACCGCTTCGAGCGTCGCGACTGGATCGGCACGCAGGATGATGCGGCCTCCCGTTTGGCCTTGTATCGCACCCACGTGCTGGAGGCGCTCGACGAGGTGCGGCGCGAGCTCGGCCCGCTCGCCACTGACGTCACGACCTGGGAAGAGGTGAAGTGGATGCACGCGGCGCTCATCGTCGATCGCGACGACTGCGAGATCGCGGAGACGTTCTTCAGCTCCATTACCCGCCGTGTCTTTACGACTGTGGGAGTGAACACGCACGTCGAGTATGTGCTCCCCGAGGCGAACCCCGATCCCCGCGGCGACGAGCTGCCGATCTCGCGCCGCTACCCACTCGGCGATGGCGTCGCGCGCGCGCTGGATCGGCTGCTCGCGGAGCTCGCGTGGAGTGTTCCCTATGCGCACGCCGAGCGCGATGTGGAGCTCGCGGCGGAGCGCGTGGAGCTCGCCATGCGCGCCGCATCCATCAAGATCGACGGAAGCGAGCTCGAGGCGCTCGTGCCGATATTTTTCCGCAACAAGGGCGCGTACGTGATCGCGCGCATCCGGAACGGCGACGCATGGACGCCAATCGTGCTGCCGCTGCTGCACGAGCCTGCCGGCATCGTCGTGGACGCGGTGCTCACGACTTCGGACGAGGTCAGCATCGTGTTCGGCTTCAGTTGGAGCTACTTCTTTGTCGAGACGGAGCGGCCGAGCGCAGTGGTGGAATTTCTCGCGTCGATCATGCCGCTCAAGCGCATCGACGAGCTGTACAACGCGATCGGCTTCAACAAGCACGGGAAGACGGAGCTCTATCGCAGCCTCGTCGAGCACATGGCGCGTCCGGACGCGCGCTTCGACTTCGCCGAGGGCGATGAAGGGCTAGTGATGAGCGTGTTCACGCTGCCGTCGCTCAACGTCGTGTTCAAGATCATCAAGGACCGCTTTGGACACCCCAAGCGCATCACGCGCACTGGCGTGCTCGGAAAGTATCACCTCGTGTTCGTGCGCGATCGAGTGGGGCGGCTCGCGGATGCGCAGGAGTTCGAGCATCTCCGCTTTCCCGCGAAGACTTTTCCCGGACGCGTTGCTCGAGCACTTGCGCGCGGTCGCACCGTCGATCGTGCACGTCGAGGGCGATCAGGTGGTGATCGCGCACCTCTACACGGAGCGGCGCGTCACGCCGCTCAACGTCTTTCTCCGCGATGCTTCGCCCGAGGCGGCGTCCGATGCCATTCTCGACTATGGCGCAGCGATCAAGGATCTCGCGGCCGCGAACATCTTCACGGGCGACATGCTGCTCAAGAACTTCGGCGTCAGCCGGCACGGGCGCGTGATCTTCTACGACTACGATGAGCTCTGTCTGCTGACGGAGTGCAACATCCGCTCGCTTCCGCAGCCGCGCACGGAAGAAGAAGAGATGGCGAGCGAGCCGTGGTACTACGTCGGTGAGCTCGACGTCTTCCCGGAGGAATTTGCCGCATTCCTGGTTCCCTCGGGCCCGCTCAAGGATGTGTTCCTCGGCGCGCATGCGGATCTCCTCACGGTCGAATACTGGCGTGGCATGCAGCAGCGACAGCGCGAGGGTGAGGTCGTGGATGTCTTCCCGTACGGCGCCTCGCGCCGCCTGAGGCGCAGCTAGTGGCCGACTCGGATCGTTTCGACACCGTCGTCGTCGGGCTTGGCGCGATGGGCAGTGCCGCGCTCTACCACCTCGCGTCGCGCGGCGTGAAGGTGTGCGGTGTCGACCGCTGGGCAACGCCGCACATCCACGGCTCGACGCACGGACGCACGCGCATCATCCGCGAAGCGTACTACGAGCATCCCTGCTACGTGCCGATCGTGCAGCGCGCGTACGAGCTGTGGAGCGCACTGGAGCGCGAGATCGGGCATCAGCTCTTCGTGCAGACGGGCGGGCTGATGATTGGTCCGCCGGACGGCGAAATCTTCGGAGGTGCGCTGCGCAGCGCGACGGAGCATGGACTCGCGCACACGATCCTCGAGCCGCGCGAGGTGCAGGCGCGCTATCCGGGCTTTCGCGTGCCGGAGGGATCGCAGGCGCTCCACGAGCCGCGCGCGGGGCTGCTCTTTCCCGAGAAGTGCGTCGAGGCGCATCTCGCGCTCGCGCTGCGCGCTGGCGCGAGCATCCGCACGGGTGTGACGGTCACGGGCTTCGAGGCCAATGGGGACGTGCACATTGCGACGGATGCCGGCGAGCTTCGCGCACGCACGCTCATTCTCGCGGCGGGCCCTTGGCTGCCGTCGCTCGTGCCCGACCTCGACCTTCCGCTCGAGATCGAACGCCAGCTCTTTCACTGGTTCGAGCCTGCATCACATCGGGAGTGGTACGATGCCGCGCATTCGCCGATCACGCTGATCGAATACGAGCGCGATCGATTCTTCGCGACGTTCCCGGATGTCGGGCACGGAGTGAAAGCGGGCATCCATCACGATGGTGCGATCATCGACATCGATGCACCACGTGCGCCAGCGTCGGAGGCGGAGGGTGCGCAGATGATGGAGCTGCTCGGGCGCTATCTCCCGCAGGCGGCGGGGCGCATCCTCGATCGCGCGACGTGCGTGTACACGAATACGCCGGATCACGACTTCCTGCTCGACCGCCACCCCGCGCATGCGAACGTGCTGCTCGCGAGCCCGTGCTCGGGCCACGGCTTCAAGTTCTCGAGCGCGATCGGAGAGATTCTCGCTGATCTCGTGCTGGAGGGCGGCACGAGCTTCGACTTGAGTCCGTTCGCGGTGTCGCGGTTCGAGCGGTCGGCGCGATAGTCGTTCTAGTGAGCGGGGAGGGTAGCGGTCGGTTGATCCCGCAGCGATCAGGAACGTGCGAATGGCTTTACACGAATCAGTCGAAAAAAAACGAATCGAATCAGGTACGGGAGAGTTTCTCTCGCCGCGCTTAGTTCGATTCGTTTTTATTGGTTTGATTCGTGTACAGCCGTTGTAGTTCGGTTGTAGTTTGGCTTCGCTCCTGAATTCACTGTGTGCCAGGCGAGGGCCGCGGATTGAGCAGCGCATCCACCGCCACACGCGTCTTGGCATCGCGCAGCGTCGAGGCAATCGCGCGCAGCGGCGGATCGCGGAGGTCCGACGGCAACCTTCGCAGCGCGCGTAACGACCACTCGCGCACGTAGGGGCGTTCATCGTTCAGTGATCGCACGAGCGCGACGAGGGCCGAGTCGCTGCCGCGCGCGGAGAGCACCGCGAGCGTGTTCGCGGCGTGCGAGGTGACGCCGCGCAGCGAGTCGACGCTCCCCGTGTACGCCGCGTCGCCCACGCGCGCGACGGCATCGAGCGCCGCGTTGCGCACGATATCGCGATACGACTCCATCGCAAATCCGCGCGTGACCCACGCGGATCGATTCGCAGCATCCAGTCGGATGAGCACACCGATCGCCGCGGCCTCCACAGCGTAGCTCGAGTCGGCGAGCGACTCTCGGGCGCTCGTCATCGCCGCGTCGCCTCCCAGCCGCCCGAGCGACGTGACCGCAGCCTCGCGCACCTGTGCCGAGGTGTCTCGCCGCGCGGTCTCGAGCGCGCTCCGAACGGCCGCAGCGGGGAAGGACGCGAGCGCCGCGGCCGCCTGCGCGCGTGTGAGATAGTAGTCCGCGCCCGTCGCCGCGCGTGCGAGCGCACGCATCGCCGTCGTGTCCGCCGGTTGGCGCGCGAGCTCGCTGATCGCCCACCAGCGGTTCCACAGATCGGGGTCGCTCGCGAGCTGGTTGGCCAGCCACGCCGACGGCTGCGGAAAGTCCAGCGCCTTCACGATCGTGTTGCCAGCGTCGAATACCACCATGGTCGGCGCGCTCGGAAGCGAGTCGATCGTGATGGTCTGCGCGCGCGCATCGAGCTGGGCGCGGCGCGTGAACGAGCCTCGCGTCGTCCCCACGAGTATCGTCACAGGCGCGTGGAACACCGAGGGCGTGGGCGGCCACGTGGAGTCCGCGGCGGCCGTGTCGGACTGCGTCTGTCGCACATCGAGCGTGAGCGCGCGGCGCGTCGAGTCGTAGGTGGCGCGCACCGCGAAGCGCGGATAGCCGGGGCGATACATCCACTCCGCGAAGAACTGCGACAGGTTCTCTCCCGTCGCATCGAGAATCGCCCGGCCGAAGTCCTCGGTGAGCGCGCTGCCGAACTTGTGCCTCGTCAAGAACAGGTGCATCGACGCCCAGAATCGCTCGTCGCCGAGTCGGCGCCGCAGCATGCGCAGCACGAGCGCGCCCTTGGGATAGATGTTGTTCGACCCCGCCGACACGAGCGGCATCGATCGCTCCGCATCGATCGCCACGAACTGCCGGTATTCGTCGAGATAGAAATCGTCGCTCGCGCGACGACCCTTCCTGTCCTCCCAGTACGCCCCGTTCATGAACTCGGCGAACCCCTCGTTGAGCCAGAGATGCGACCAGCTCTCCGTCGTCTCGTCGTCACCGAACCACTGATGCGCGAGCTCGTGCGGGATCAGCAGCTCGTGGTACCATGGGCGGTCCGCATAGGCGCGCTTGTCGGGGAGCCAGTCGACGAGCTCCGTGGCAGAAACCATCTCTTCGCCGCCAAAGAAGTCCGCGACGGTTGCCTGCGCGTATTTCGCCCACGGATAGCGGACGCCGGTGAGTCGCGAGTACGTCTCAATGATGTCCGGGGTGTAGCCGAAGAGCGGACGGGCGAGCGCCGAGTCCTGGTGGTAGACGTAGTAGTCGACGGGGATGCCGCGCCACGTGTCGTGGATGCGCGCGTACGGCGCCACGGTCATCGAGATGAGATACGTGGAGGCGGGAAGCGCCTGGATCCAGTGCGTCGTGTGCGTTCCGTCCCTGTTCTTGATGTCGCTCACGAGCTTGCCGTTGGACACGACCGTCATCACTGTCGGCACCGTGGCAGTCAGCTCCCATGTCTCCTTGTCGTTCGGGTATTCATAGCTAGGGAACCACGCGCTGTTTCCCGTGGTCTCGCCCATGCTCCAGAGCTGCTGCGGCCGGTGCGGCCGCCCATCGGCGTAGATGAACGTGAGCCCGTGGCCGTTGTCGATCGTGGCGTGATAGTCGAGCGTGAATCGCACGGTGTCGCCGAAGCCCACCGCCTTTGCGAGATGCACGACCAGCGTGTCGTGGACGTGCGCCGTGCGAAGCATGTGGCCCGACATGTCCGAGGCCCGGTGAACGGCGATCCCCGCGGCAGCGTCGAGCATCACCGAATCGAATACCGCGCGCCTCGACACGAGGGTGGTCGTCACCCGTCCGTTCAACGAGGTCGAGTCCCAGCTGATATCACGGACCTCGATCTTCTGGTGCACCAGATCGTAGTCGTGCGAGCGCGTCTCGACCGTGCCGGGCACCCATGTTGCGGGGAGCTGTGCGCGGACCGAGAGAGGCGGGCCGAGGAGCAGAAGGGTGAGCAGCGCGGTGCGCATGACGGCGAGTGAAGGGGGCTGGATGCGAGCGGACGGTTGAATCTTCGCTCGTGCTCGATGCGACGCAATCGCGGCCATCCCGTTCGCTTGAATCTTTCGTAGCTTTCCACGTGCGCAATCGGCGCATCCATTCGCAATCGAAAATGCATTCGCCCGGCGGCCAGCGCGCCTCCGGAACAGGTGAGCCAGCATGAGCAACACGACGACCGCGTCTGCTCCACCCGCCGCTCCGGCGAGCCTACACATCAGCGCTCCCGGTTCCGATCTGAGCGTCGATCTTCCGGTGAGCGAGGGCGCGATTCGCGCCACCGATCTGCGAAAGGTCCCGACGGAGGACGGCGGGCTGCTGAGCTACGATCCTGCGTTCCTCAACACGGCGTCGTGCCGCAGTGCGATCACCTACATCGATGGTGACAAGGGCATTCTGCGCTATCGCGGCTATCCGATCGAGCAGCTCGCCGGCAAGGCGTCGTTCCTCGAGGTCGCGTGGCTGCTGCGCCATGGCGAGCTCCCGACGCAGGGCGAGTACGACTCGTGGGTGCACGACATCACGTTCCACACGTACGTGCACGAGAACGTGAAGACCTTTCTCCAGGGCTTCCGCTACGACGCCCATCCGATGTCGATGCTGTGCAGCGCGGTCGCGGCGCTCTCGAGCTTTTACCCGAGCGCGAAGAACATCTACGATCCCGAGGAGCGCAATCTCGCGATCATTCGCCTGATCGCGAAGCTGCCGACGCTCGCCGCGTTCTCGTACCGGCACATCAAGGGGCTGCCGTTCGTCTATCCCGACAACGATCTGTCGTACGTCGAGAACTTCCTGAGCATGGTCGCGCGGATGAGCGAGCCGCAGTACGAGGCGCGCCCGGTGTTCACGCGCGCAACGGAGATCCTGTTCATCCTGCACGCGGACCACGAGCAGAATTGCTCGACGAACGCCGTGCGCGCGGTGGGATCGTCGCACGTCGATCCCTTCTCGGCCGTGGCCGCCGGAATCGCGGCGCTCTACGGCCCGCTGCACGGTGGCGCGAACGAGGCCGTGCTCCGGATGATCCAGGAGATCGGCAACGTGAAGAACGTGCCGGCGTTCATCAACGAGGTGAAGTCGGGGAAGGGAAGCCGTCTGATGGGCTTCGGCCACCGCGTGTACAAGAGCTACGATCCGCGCGCGCGCATCGTGAAGGCGCTCGCGGATGAGGTGTTCGCCGAGGTGGGGGTGGACAAGGATCTGGAGATCGCGCTCGAGCTGGAGCGGATCGCGCTGTCCGACGAATACTTCGTCTCGCGCAAGCTGTACCCGAACGTGGACTTCTACACGGGGCTCATCTATCGCTCGATGGAGTTCCCGATGGACTTCTTCACCGTGCTGTTCGCGATCGCGCGCACGGCGGGTTGGCTCGCGCAGTGGGAAGAGATGCTGCTCGACAAGGAGCAGAAGATCGCGCGCCCGCGTCAGATCTATGTGGGCCCGCCGGAGCGGGACTACAAGGGGACGCTCAAGTACTGAGCTGACGGCCTAAAGACAAGAGCGACTGCTGTACACGAATCAAACCAAAAAAAACGAATCGAACCCGACTAATTGGAGATTCATCTTCGAATGCGTCCGGTTCGATTCGTTTTTTTTGTTAGTCAATTCGTGAACGTGGTTCGAGTCCCTATTCACCCTTCGCAGTTCACCGTCGCCGGCTGCACGTTGTCGCACTCGATCGATTCGGCCATGCCGTGCGCGATTGGTCCGCACGCGGTCGTCTGCGCTGACTTCGCCGCCTCCTTCTTGTTTTCGGCGGACGCGCGCGCGCAGTTCTGGCCGCCCTTGTAGGCGACGCACACGTTGCACGACGCCTTCTGCGCCGAGAGCGTGGACCATAGCAGGAACGCCGCGAGTACGACGACGGCGAACAGGGTCAGGCGAGTGGCAGGCTTCATCGGTTGCTCCGGTGTGTGCGCGGTGAGTGGATAGAATACTCGTATTCGTGCACGCTGTCATCTCGCGCGCGATGTAGCAGCAGACTGTCAGCAATCATCGGGCGCCGTTAAGCTTCGCGGATGTCCTTTTCCGCACTCGGTCTCGACGCTGCCCTCGTGCGCAGCGTGAAAGAACTCGGCTTCACACGACCCACGCCCATTCAGCACGACGCCATTCCGCCCGCGCTCGAAGGGCGCGACGTGCTCGCATGCGCGATGACGGGGAGCGGCAAGACTGCCGCATTCCTGCTTCCGATCATGCAGCGCATCATGGCGAAAACCGCGGGCGCAAAGGGGCGCGTCACGCGCGCACTCGTGCTCACGCCCACGCGCGAGCTCGCCGCGCAGATCGAGCAGCATCTGCGCGAGCTCGCCACGCACACGCCAATCGAAGGCGCCGCGATCTTCGGCGGTGTCGGCATGGGTCCCCAGGAGCACGCCTTCCGCAGCGGCGTCGACATCCTGATCGCGACGCCGGGGCGGCTGCTCGATCACTTCCGCCATCCGTACGCGAAGCTCGACAAGCTCGAAGTGCTCGTGCTCGATGAGGCGGACCGAATGCTCGACATGGGATTTCTCCCCGACATCCGGCGCGTGCTCAAGCATCTTCCGCCCAAGCTGCAGACGCTCTTCTTCTCGGCCACGATGCCGCCGCCGATCGTGACGCTCACGAAGGAGATGCTGCACTCGCCGGTCGACGATCAATCTCGAGCGTCGCTCGCAGCCGGCGATCGGGATCACGCAGGCCGTCTATCCCGTGACTCAGGAAGCAAAGCCGGCGCTGCTGCGCGAGCTGCTCAGCCGGAACGCGATTGGGAACGCGATCGTGTTCACGCGCACCAAGCATCGCGCGAACCGGCTGTTCGAGAGCTGTGAGAAGGCGGGCATCTCCGTCGCGCGCATCCACGGCAACCGCTCGCAGTCGCAGCGCACGGACGCGCTCGAGGGGTTCAAATCGGGGCGCTACCGGGTGCTCGTGGCGACCGACATCGCGGCCCGCGGCATCGACGTCGAAGCGCTCGGCCACGTCATCAACTTCGACGTGCCGGCGCTCCCCGAGGACTACATCCACCGCGTGGGCCGAACGGCGCGCGCGGAGCTGACCGGCGAGGCGTACACCTTCGTGTCGCCGGAAGAGGAGCGCGACCTGACCGCGATCGAGCGCGCGGTGGGCAAGCGACTGCCGCGCGTGGTGCTCCCCGACTTCGACTACAAGCAGCGGCCCGTGGAGCGCTTCGAGGTTCCCATTGGCGAGCGTATTGCAGCGATTCGGAGCCGGAAGGCGGACGATCGTGCGCGGGCCAAGGCCAAGCTGGAGCGCCGGAATGGCGGCTCGACCGCGCGGAGCAGCACTCCTCCCGCGCGCCCACACCCGTCCCGCGGTGGCGCTACAGGGCCGGCGCAGGGGGACGGGCAGCCGTCCACCGCGGGACAGCGGCGCCCGGCGGGCGGGGAGCACCGGGGAGCGGGCGGAGGACGTGGAGGACGCGGTGGGCGAGGCCAGGGTGGATCGGGGCGGAGTGGCTCGTCATCCAGAGGGTGATTGTAAACTCCGCATCCGTTGGAGCGTCATTGCCTTAGGTACCGCCGCGCACTATTCTTCAAGCTTGCTCACAATCTCCTTTCTCTGAGGATCTCACGTGGTTGAAGTGATCATTGGCGAGAACGACCGTTTGGACTGGGCGCTCAAGCAGTTTCAGCGCAAGGTCATCCGCGCTGGCGTGTTGAAAGACGTTCGCAAGAAGCGCTTTTACGTGAAGCCCAGCGAAGCGAGGCAGAAGAAGGCCGTCGCGGCTCGGCAGCGGAGCGCTCGGGCAGAACGCAAAGCACGCTAGTCACGGACTTCGCAATGTCGAAGCAGGACGCCATTGAGCTCGAAGGCACCGTGATGGAAGTGTTGCCCAACGCAACCTTCCGCGTGGCCGTGAACGAACAGCACAACGTGCTCACCACTCTCGGCGGGAACATGCGCCGATTCCGCATCCGCGTACTCGCGGGCGACCGTGTGCGCATCGAGGTCTCTCCCTACGACCTCACCCGCGGCAGAATCATCTACCGCCACAAGAACTAAGAGCGAATCGCTCGGCCCACGCTCAAGGCGCGGGCTTCCAGGTTGGCTGTGAGCTACTGAAGACAGGCAAGTAGCCGTAGCCATCGCTGATCCCGCGTGTGTCTGACCCGTTCGCGTTCATGCGGTATAGCCGGACTGGGTTGGGACCGCCGGTGTCCGGTGGGAATCCCTGATACTCAATCTGTTGGCCATTCGGCGACCACGCCGGAAATGCAAAACTGCCAACGCTCGTGAGTGCATGTCGCTCCGAGCCATCCGCCTTCATCATCCACACCTGCGCCAGGCCGTGGGGATCACCTGTGTCCACGCCTGTGAATGCGATCTGTCTCCCGTCCGGCGACCACCGTGGTTGGGTGTCGAGCCCACTCGTCAGTTGATGCTGCGCCGTGCCGTCCGTATTGATGACGAAAATGTTCTGACTACTGAAGTCCGCAGTCGCATCGAAGGCAATTGTGGTTCCGTCTGGAGACCACGAAGGCCACTCGACATTTCCTGCATTCGTCGTCAGACGATGGACGTGCGATCCATCCGCATCGGCGATCATGATGACGAGGATGAAAATACCCAGTGAGTCCTTCACTTCCGCGCGGAACGCGAGTGAAGAACCATTGGGGGACCACGCAGGCTGGCCTGCCGCAAGGAAGTCGGGCTCAGTCACCAGCGGCCGGAGGTTGCTTCCGACAGCGTTGACGATCCAAATGCCGGCTGGTGCACGATTGGTCTCGAAGGCGATGCTCGATCCATCCGGCGACCACGCAGGATTCCAATCCTGGAAATACCCGAATGTGAGCTGCGCGCTGTGCGTCCCGTCCGCGTGCGAAACGAAGATGTTGCTGTAGCCGCAGCAAAAACCCGAGTCCGACGCGAACGCGATGGGACGCGCATCAACGAACGGTGGCGGCGGTGGTGGCGGCGGAGCCGGCGGGGTCGTAGAGGAAGTCGAATCTCCGCACGCGAGCATCGCGAGCATCAGTAAAGCAAGTTGGACGTGCCGCATGGGCCTCATGGCTTGATCGGGCAGTGAAAGCGGCAAGAGCGAACGCCAGGAATCGGGCTGCAAAGCAATTGCGTCTACGGCGTGGGTCTCCAGGTAGCCGAATGGCTGCTGAACGCCGGGTGTGACAGGAAACCGTCCAATGTTATCGGGCGAACATCGGATCCATCCACGTTCATTCGGAAAATCCGCTGTGAGTTGAGTGCAGCGCCGCTCGCCGAGTCGCGCATGTAGCCGTCATACGCGATCTGGTGCCCATCGGGTGACCACGCCGGTTTCCGATTCACCCCGCCCTTCGTGAGCAGCCGCCGACTCGAGCCATCCTCCCTCATCACCGTGATCTGTGGCAGCACGTCGTAGTCATAGGTATCGAGATTCGCGAACGCGATCAGACCGCCCTTCGGTGACCACGTCGGCTCGATATCGAGACGATTCGAGAGTTGATGCTCCGACGTGCCGTCCGTCCCTATGACGTAGACGTGCGGGCTCTCATCTGTCCGAAACCGCCACGAATGCGATTTTGGTTCCGTCCGCCGACCACGACGGTGACCCCACGTCCTTTGCTTGCATCATCAACTGATGCGCATGCGAGCCGTCGGCGTCCACAATGTCGATGATTCCCAGGAAGTGTCCGGCCGAGTCTCTCACAGCAGTGCTGAAGGCAAGGGAGTGACCGTCCGGCGACCACGCCGCTTCGCCGGGACCAAGGAATTCGGGTGCAGCCAGGAGCGGGCGCAGGCCTGTCCCGTCGGCGCTCACCACCCAAATACCGTTCGGTGAACGATCGGTCGTGAAAGCGATGGTGACGCCGTCCGGCGACCACGCCGGAGAGGCGTCGTGAGATCCATCGGGAGTCACTCTTGTCTTGTGGCTCCCGTCCGCGTGCATGACGAAGATGCTGCCGCCCCCGCAGCAGCTGCCGGAGTCGGACACAAACGCGATGAGTCGATCATCTACCAGCGGCGGCGGCGTTCCCGTGCCGGTGGTGCTATCGCCGCACGCCACGAGTGCGGCGACTCCCACGAGCACGCAAAGAACGAACACTCCACGGGCGATCTGCGCGGAACCCCGGTGCATTGCTGACCCTCTCCTGGGGAGACTTCCGACATCAGCGGAAGAGGAGGGGAATGTACGCCTGACCCCGCTATCCCGCGAGCGCGTCCATCGTGGCATCCACCACCGCCGGCAGCCGGAGCGTGAACACGCTCCCCCCGCCTGCGCGATCCGCATACGACAACGTTCCGCCCTGCGCATTCGCGAGTCGCTGCGCGATCGAGAGGCCGAGCCCCGCGCTCCCCGCGTCCGGCGTGCTACGCTCCGGGCGGTAGAACGGCTCGAAGATTCGCTCGCGCTCGGCTAGCGGAATGCCCGGACCGCGATCCGCGACCGAGATCGAGATCATGCTCCCCGCGCGCGCGAGCTCGATGTCCACCGGCTGCGCGCGCGGCGAGTATTTGTGCGCGTTCTCGAGCAGGTTCACGAGAATTCGCAGCGCGTGCACGAAGTCGAATCGTCCCACGAGCACAGGCTCGGACCACGCAATCGATGTGCGCAGCTCGCGTCCCGCAAACGCGGCGGACACCTGCTGGATCGCGGCGCCCACCACATCCTCCGCTGCATTGAGCTCCGCGCGCACCGGAAGCTCGCCGGCGTTGAGTCGCGACAGGTCGAGCAGGTCAGCGACCATGCGATTGAGGCGGTCCGCCTGCTGCTCGATCGTGGCCGCGCGCTCATCGCCATCGTTCGTGATGTCGTGCGCGAGCGCCTTGATCGTCGTGAGCGGCGTGCGCAAATCGTGCGAGACGGACGCGAGCAGCGCATCCTTGAGCCGGTCTGCCTCTCGCAGCGCCTCCGCGCGCTCCGCTTCCGCCACGAGCCGCACGCGCTCTATGCCCAGCGCAGCGTAGTACGCGAGCGCCGAGAGAAAACGTCGCGCTGCTTCGTCGAGCACGATCGGATCGCGGTGCCGCAGCGCGAGCACACCTACCGATCGCGCGTGCACCTCGAGCGGAACGACGATCTTCCGCAGGTCGAGGTTCGGTGCCTTCCCATGCATCTGCGGCGGCTCCGGCACTCCATCGAGCCCCGCTCGCGCGGCGAGATGCGGCACCTCCGAGTCGCCATCGTGCACCCAGATCTCGCAGCTGTCCGTGCCGATGGTGTCGCGCACGACGGTCGCGATCGCCGTGAGCGCCTGCTGCGCGCTCCCGGTGCTCAGCGTCTCGGCGCCCAGCGCCGCGAGACGATCGATTTCATCCGCGCGCTGGCGCGCCTCGTCGGCCTTTTCGTTCGCGCGCGCGAGGAGCTGCGTCGCGACGAGCGCGGCCGCCATGAACGCGATGAGCACCAGCCAGTCCGGATTCTTCGACACCTCGAAGCGCCCGTACGGCGGTTGGAAGTAGTAGTCGATCGAGAGGAACGAGAGCGCGGCAAGCGTGAAGCCAAGCGCGCGCCCGCCCCCGGAGCTTCCACCGAGAATGATCAGGAGGTACACGAGCGCGACGTGCGCCTCCGTGATCTCGCCCTGCACACCCACCATGACGTAGGTGGAGAACAGGAAAAGCGCAGTCCAGACGAGTGCCGAGACCCAACGGGGTTCGGCGATCTTCTTCATTTAGCGCGGCAGCTCGAAGCGATACCCAACGCCAGGCTCCGTCACGATGAGCTGCGGACGCACCGGATCCGTTTCGATCTTGCGACGCAGATTCGCAACGTGCACGCGGAGATACTGCTGCGGATCGCCGAACGCGCGTCCCCACACGGCGTTGAAGATCTGCTGGTGTGTGAGTGTGCGCCCTGCCTGCGTGACGAACGCGCGCATGAGCTCCCACTCGATCGGCGTCAGGTGAATCGTCTCCGAGCCGCGGCGCAGCACGCGCGCCGTGAAGTCGGCGACCAGCGAGCCGATCTGCATCGGCTGCACCGATGCAGCGATCTGCGACGCCTGCGCGCGGCGCAGGTTCGCTCGAATGCGTGCCGCGAACTCGACGTTGCTGAACGGCTTCGTGATGTAATCGTCGGCGCCGGAA
Source organism: uncultured Gemmatimonadaceae bacterium (assembly GCA_963792685.1). Lineage (GTDB taxonomy): Bacteria > Gemmatimonadota > Gemmatimonadetes > Gemmatimonadales > Gemmatimonadaceae > FEN-1250. The sequence goes on from CAWBWW010000001.1 coordinate 2,593,921, forward strand.
TCCAGCAGCGAGGCCTTCTCGTGATCCGAGTGCCGCGCGGACAGCACGACGATCGGCGCCGCTGACCACGCGCGCAGCGAGCGGCACACGTCGATGCCTGCCATGTCCGGGAGGCCAAGGTCGAGCACGACCAGCGTGGGACGCTCGGCGGTCGCGACCGCGAGCCCTTCCGCTCCGTCGCCCGCCTCCAGAACCGACGACACCTCGTTCACCAGCGCGTTCTTCACGACGCGGCGAATCTGTGGCTCGTCGTCGATGATAAGGATCGTATCAGCAAGCATGGAATTGGCCTGAAGGTTGGGGGCGAGAATCAATATTGCGTTAAGAGAGCCGATGTAAAGCGGGTGTGGAATGATCCGTATCGCCTGCTACCCTGCGTGGCGAAGGACGCTCCGTCGCCCTGTCCGACCGGACAGGGTAAAGCGCGTCCTGCAGGCTTAGACTTCCTGCCCGCATGCAAGTGGTAACGCATTGCCGCACAAATCGCTGCACAAATCGCTGCACCTGAGCCACAGCCGCGCTTCCGCGGAGCACCGCTAACACACCCGGACCTCGTCCGTTGACACCAAAGGGAGTTCGCGATGAGCAACGTTCGTTTCGCCGCTGAGGCGAGTCAGCTGGAATCGAAGTGGGCGTCAAACCCCCGCTGGAATGGAATCGAGCGCACGTACACCGCGGAAGACGTGGTTCGCCTGCGCGGCTCCGTGAAGGTGGAGTACTCGCTGGCGCGGCGCGGAGCGGAGAAGCTGTGGGAGCTGCTGCATAGCAAGGAATACGTTCATACGTTCGGAGCGCTTACGGGCGCGCAGGCCGTGCAGATGGTGAAGGCCGGGCTCCAGGCGATCTACATGAGTGGCTGGCAGGTCGCCGCCGACGGCAACCTCGCTGCGCAGACGTACCCGGATCAGAGCATCTATCCCTCGAATAGCGTGCCCGCACTCGTGCGCCGGATCAACAACGCGCTGATGCGGGCGGATCAGATCGAGTGGAGTGAAGGGAAGGAGGAGCGCGACTGGCTCGTGCCGATCGTCGCCGATGCGGAAGCGGGCTTCGGCGGTCCGATCCACGCATTCGAGCTGATGAAGTCGATGATCGACGCGGGCGCCAGCGGCGTCCATTTCGAGGATCAGCTCGCGGCCGAGAAGAAGTGCGGTCACATGGGTGGCAAGGTGCTCATCCCGACAGCGTCCTTCGTGCGCACGCTGAACGCCGCGCGACTCGCCACGGACGTGCTGGACGTGCCCACGCTCATCGTCGCGCGCACCGATGCGCTCGCGGCAACGCTCATCACCAGCGACATTGACGAAGCCGATCGCGCCTTCACCACGGGCGAGCGCACCACCGAAGGCTACTTCCACATTCGGAACGGCATGGACGCGGTGGCCTCCCGCGCACTCGCCTACGCGCCGTACGCCGACCTGCTGTGGTGCGAGACCGGCACCCCCGATCTCAACGAGGCGAAGCAGTTCGCCGAGACGGTGCACGCACAGTTCCCGGGCAAGATGCTCGCGTACAACTGCTCGCCGTCGTTCAACTGGTCGCGCAAGCTCGATGCGACGACGATCGCGAAGTTCCAGCGCGAGCTCGCGGCGATGGGCTACAAGTTCCAGTTCATCACGCTCGCCGGCTGGCATTTGATCAACTACTACTCGTTCGAGCTCGCGCATCGCTACAGCACGGAAGGGATGCCCGCGTACGTCGAGCTGCAGAACGAGGAGTTCGCGCGCGAGGCCGATGGCTACACGGCCACGAAGCATCAGCGCGAAGCAGGCACGGGCTACTTCGATCAGGTGCTCATGGCGGTGACGAGCGGCCAGTCCGCCACGGCGGCGCTCGCGGGCTCCACGGAAGCGGAGCAGTTCCACCTGTCGCACAAGTAGCACGCCGTACCAACGAAAGAGCCGCCGCTCAGACCCTGAGCGGCGGCCCTTTCGTGTCTCAGGCGGTCTGCTTGGCGGGAGCCACTTCGGCGAGCGACGCGTGCGACTGCTCGTAGCCCATCAGCTTGAGGCGGGCGATGCGCTCGGGCATTGGCGGATGCGTGCCGAAGAGGTCCGCGACTTTGCCCATCTCGCCGTTGAGCGAGCGGCCGAGCGGATCCGCGATGCAGAGGTGCGCAGCGCCGCTCTTGATGCTCCGCGTCGGCTCGGCCGCGCCCTCGATCTTGGTGAGCGCCGAGGCGAGAGCTAGCGGGTTGCGCGTGAACTGCGCGCTCATCGCGTCCGCGAGGAACTCGCGCTTGCGGCTCACGCCCATGGCGAGCAGGCGCGTCACGAGCGGCGCGAGGATCCAGCTCACGATCCACACCACGAAGAGGATGATCACGAACGGGTTCGAGCCGCCGCCGCTGTCGCGATCATTGCTGCTGCGGCGGCTGCCGCGCCCGAAGCCGCCATTCCACATCACGCGCCCGGCACCGTCCGCGATGAGCGTCACCGCGCCCACGAGCGCGGCGAGCAGTGTCATGAGCCGCACGTCGAGATTCTTGATGTGCCCCATCTCGTGCGCGATCACGGCCTGCAACTCGTCGCGCGAGCAGATGTCGATGAGTCCGCGCGTTACCGCGATGTTCGCGTCGCCCTCACCGTGTCCCGTGGCGAACGCGTTCGGATCCGGATCGTCGACGAGCCACACGTGCGGCTTCCTGATGCCCGAGGCGATCGACATCTCCTCCACCACGTTCACGAGCAGTTGTTCCTGTGGCGTTTGCGGATCGAAGATCTCTCTCGCGCCGGTGGACTTGAGGATGTTCGTCGGGCCCGTGCTGTACGAGTAGCGCGCCATCCCGATCCCGAGTCCCGTGAGAACAATGCCGATGAACGGGAAGAGGTGGTGATATGCCTCCGGCGGCGCGTGGGCCGTTGCGAGATAGGCGATGTAGTCGCCGCCGAAGCCCAGCCACGCGAAGAACAGGACGAAGCCAATCACCAGCCAACGAGAGCGCCGGCGATTGGCCTCCTGCTGCGCGAAGAGATTGACGTCGTCGCTCACTTCCTGGCGTTCATCGAGAGATCGACCTTGACGACATCGCGCTCCGCGGCATCAGTGATCTCCCAGAGCTGCGCGGGCGCTGCCTTCGCAAAGCCTGCGACGAGGCTTCCGGGAAACTGCTGCTGGCGCGTGTTGTAGAGCGTCGCCTGATCGTTATAGAGCTGGCGGGCGAATGCAATCTTGTTTTCGGTGGACGTCAGCTCTTCCTGGAGCTGCGCCACGTTCGCGGTAGCCTTGAGATCGGGATACGCCTCGACCACTGCGAATAGTCGGCCGAGCGAGGTCGTGAGCTGCCCCTCTGCCGCGGCGGTCGCCTGCACCTGCTGCGCGGATGGAAGATCCGTGGTGGCACGCGTGGCCGCGATCGCCTGATTGCGCGCCGCGATCACCGACTCGAGCGTCTCCTTCTCGAAGTTCATCGCGCCCTTTACGGTCTCGACCAGATTGGGGATGAGATCGTGCCGGCGCTTGAGCTGAACGTCGATTTGCTTCCAGGCATTGAACACCTGGTTGCGCAGACTGATGAGCGAATTGTACGCGCCGACGAACCAGAACACGCCGGCGACAATGGCGACGAGCAGGATGATGCCGATCATGTGTCTCCTTGACGGTGTGCACCGTGACCTAACTGCACCCACTCCACGATGGACGAGCGGGACGCAACCGAAGTTCCGTCCCGCTCTACACTACGTCATTCGGCACCGAAAAGTGTCAGGCCGCCGGCGGTACCTTCTTCTTGCCGAAGATCATGTTGTACACGGAGTTGCCGAGCAGCGTGAAGAGCGGCGTAATCATCACGCCGAGCAGGGAATTGATCCAGATCAGCGCGATGTAGAAGGCGATGAGTCCAAGACTCACCCAGATGGTGCCCAGCGGCCCGTGTGTCTCCACCGATTTCCTCGTTGAGAGTGCGTCCAGCGCGGAATCTATTGTGACTGCACGACGGGAGCCAGTGCGGTTAGACTCCGGCATGGACGATTCGCTGGAGAAGGTTGTTGCGCGCCAGCTGCACGGCCATCGCGTCGTGCTCGCGGTGTCGGGCGGTCGCGACTCGATGTCGCTTCTGCACGCGGCCGCCGCGCGCGCCCGCTCCAGCATTGCATGCGTCGCGACCTTCGACCACGCCACGGGACCGCACTCCGCGCTCGCAGCCGCGCACGTCGCGCGCGCGGCTCGCGAGCTCGGCCTGGAGCTGATCGGTGAGCGCGCCGCGAGCACCGGACACTCGGAGGCGGAGTGGCGGGCGCAGCGCTGGAGCTTTCTCCGCCGCGTCGCACGCGAGCATGGCGCGCAGGTCGCCACGGCACACACGCGGGATGACCAAGTCGAGACGGTGCTCATGCGCGTGATGCGCGGCTCGGGCGCGCGCGGACTCGCGGCGCTCGAGGCGCGGGCCGGGCATCCGGGCGCTGTGCTTCGTCCGCTCCTTACGGTGGCCCGCGCGCAGATCGACGCGTACGTGGCGCGCGTCGGAATCGAATGGATCGACGATCCGTCCAATGGGCGTCCAACGCATCTCCGCAATCGCGTTCGGCACGAGCTGCTTCCCGCGCTCGCGCGTGCGCGCCCCTCGCTTCCCGCAGAGCTCCTCGACATCGGCGCGCGCGCCGCGCGGCTCCGCGCCGACGTCGAGCGCTTCGTCGATCGCGAGCTGAAGCCCGAGCTCGCAGATGGCGCAGTTCGCGTTGCTCGCGAGATGATGCTCGGCTATGATGCCGAAGCGCTCGCGCTCCTCTGGCCGGCACTCGCCGCGCGCGCCGGCGTGACCCTCGACCGACGGGGAACCGAGCAGACTCGTTGCGTTTACCACAGGAGACAGGCGTGGCGCACGGATGCAGCTCTCCGGCGGGTTCGAGGTCGTGTCGCATCGCGGCGGCCCTGATCGTGCGGCGAGTGTTGGCCAAGGTGCCGGTGCCCGCGCAGGGGCTCTCGGCAGGAGTAGAAGTGGGCGGTTTTCGTTTCCATGCGACGCGATGAAAACGTCGACTCGTTATGGAGCGCGAAACTGCCTGCAGCGAGCGAGCTCACGGTGCGTGCGTGGCGCCCCGGCGATCGCATGGTCCCCGCCGGCGGCGTTGCGCGCCGGGTGAAAGGATTGTTGCGCGACGCCGGGGTCGATTCGGCGAGCCGACGCGTTTGGCCAGTAGTGCTCGCGGGCGACGAGATCGTGTGGGTTCCCGGAGTACGCCGCAGCGCTGCGGCTTCCGCCCGGTCCGGCCGGCCGGCGATCACCTTCCATTGTGAGCGCATCGATCGCTGACCCTCGACTCGACGGACGCGCCGTCAAGCGCATCGCTATACGAGCCCGAAACGATCGCCGCCCGCGTCGAGCGAGCTCGGCGCCGAGATCTCCAGGGATTATCCCGAGGGCGACTTGCTCGTCTTGGGTCTGCTGAAGGGAAGTTTTATATTCTTCAGGTGACTTGGTACGACACATCACCCGCCCGCATCCAGGTAGACTTCCTCGTCGCCGCGAGTTACGGCTCGGATACGACGTCCAGCGGCGAGGTCCGCATGGTCTACGATCCGGAAACGGTGCTGGAAGGCCGCCACATTCTCCTGGTCGAAGACATCGTCGACTCGGGACGAACCCTCAGCCGGCTCATGGACCTGCTCTCGGTCCGGCGTCCGCGTTCGCTGGCGATCTGCGCTCTCCTCCACAAACACATCGCCGAGCACCTGCGTTATCCTGTTCGGTACGTTGGTTTCGATGCGCCGAATGAGTTTCTGGTTGGGTACGGATTGGATCATGCGGAGAATTTCCGCCATCTCCCTTATATCGCGAGCTTGCAGTAATGGCTGATCGCACACCTCCCCCGAAGCGCGACTTTAGCTGGGGCAAAATCTCGAAGACGCTCTCGCTCTGGATCATCGTCATTCTGATCCCGATCGTCTTCATGCAGGTCAATGGAGCGCGGCGACCAGACGACCGAAGATCGACTATTCCACATACAGCCAACAGCTCGACCAGGACAACATCCAGAAGATCTCGATCCAGGAAGGGAAGGTCATCACCGGCGACTTCAGGCACAAAGTGCCCAACGTCGCCGCCAATAAGGATGCTCCTGCACTTCTCGGTTCGCCTGCCCGTCGCGAACGATCCCAAGGAAGTCGAGCGGCTGCGTGCGAAAGGCGTAGAGATCAGCGCGACGGATGCGAAGGTCTCCGTGATCGGGCAGCTCATCGTATATCTGCCGTTCCTGCTCGTGGTCGGCATCTTCTTGTTCATCTTCCGCCAGATGCAGGCGGGGGGCGCGAAGGCGTTCAGCTTCGGCAAGTCCAAGGCGAAGCTGCTCACGGGCGACACGCCCAAGGTGACGTTCGCCGACGTCGCCGGCGCCGATGAGGCGAAGGAAGAGCTCCAGGAGATCATCGAGTTCCTGCGCGATCCGCAGAAGTACACGCGACTTGGCGGACGCCTGCCCAAGGGCGTGCTCCTCGTGGGCCCTCCGGGTACCGGCAAAACGCTGCTCGCGCGCGCGGTCGCTGGCGAGGCGGGCCGTCCGTTCTTCTCGATGTCCGGATCGGACTTCGTCGAGATGTTCGTGGGCGTTGGCGCGAGCCGCGTACGCGATCTGTTCGAGCAAGGAAAGGCGCATGCGCCGTGCATCATCTTCATCGATGAGATCGACGCCGTCGGTCGTCACCGCGGCGCCGGACTCGGCGGCGGTCACGACGAGCGCGAGCAGACGCTCAATCAGCTGCTCGTCGAGATGGACGGTTTCGAGTCGAACGAAGGCGTGATCCTCATCGCGGCGACGAACCGCCCCGACGTGCTCGATCCCGCGCTGCTGCGCCCGGGCCGCTTCGACCGGCAGGTGGTCGTCGACCTCCCCGACCTGCGCGGTCGCGAAGAGATCCTGCGCGTGCACCTGCGCAAGGTGCCCGTGGCGGATGACGTGGACGTGACGGTGATCGCGCGCGGAACGCCCGGCATGTCCGGCGCCGACCTCGCGAATCTCGTGAACGAGTCGGCTCTGCTCGCCGCGCGCCGCAGTGCCGACAAGGTGTACCTCGCCGATCTCGAAGAGGCGAAGGACAAAGTCATGCTCGGCGCCGAGCGCAAGTCGATGGTGATGAAGGACGCCGAGAAGCGGAACACGGCGTATCACGAGGCGGGCCACGCGGTGTGCGCGATCAAGACGCCGGGCTGCGATCCGCTGCACAAGGTGACCATCGTGCCGCGCGGCCGCGCGCTTGGGCTCGCGTTCACGCTGCCGGTAGAGGATCGCTACTCGATCACGCGCCAGCAGCTCGAGGCGATGCTCGTGATGACGTACGGCGGACGCGTGGCCGAAGAGCTCGTGTTCGGACACGACAAGGTAACGACGGGCGCGGCGAACGACATCCAGAAGGCGACGTCGCTCGCGCGGCGCTACGTCTCGCAGTGGGGACTGTCCGACGCGATCGGTCCGGTGCTCGTCGGCGACAATGAGCAGGAAGTCTTCCTGGGTCGCGAGCTCTCGCGTCACCGTGAGGTGTCGGAACGCACGTCGCAGCTCGTGGACGCCGAGGTGACGCGGCTGCTGAACGAATCGTACGGCCGCGCGAAGCAGACGCTCGTGGACAACCGCGATCTGCTCGAGCGGATGGCTGAGGCGCTCCTCGAGCGCGAGACACTCACCGCGGAAGATGCGGAGCTGCTCGTGCGCGGACAGGCGCTGCCCCCGCGCAAGACGGGACCGACGCCGATTCCGGCGCCGGTCACGCCGGGGGTGGTCGTGCAGCCGAAGCCCGCACGCCCGGGGCTCCTGGGCGGACCGGAGGTCGCGCCGGCGTGACCTCCGCAGTTGGCTGCATGCGCGCGTGAGTGCAGTCGAATGGCGGCTCGCAACACGCGCGCTGCAATTGAACCGACCCCTCATCATGGGGATCATCAACGTTACCCCCGACAGCTTCAGCGACGGGGGTAAGTTTTTTCACCAACGGCCGCCGCGGCGCACGGACGGCTTCTCGTTGCGCAGGGCGCGGACATGCTCGATGTCGGCGGCGAGTCCACGCGGCCGCAGGGCGCCACGGCCGTGGGTGCTGACGAAGAGCTCGCGCGCGTGCTTCCGGTGCTGGACGCGCTTCGTGAGAGCCACCCCGATATCCCGATCTCGGTGGACACGGTGAAGAGCGTCGTCGCCCGTGAGGCGATGGCGCACGGAGCGGAGGTCATCAACGACGTCTCCGGCTTCCGGCTCGATCCGGCCATGGCCGACGTGTGCGCGGCGGCGAACGCCGGCGTCATCCTCATGCATTCGCGAGGCACGGTCGAGACCATGGCCACGTACGCGGAGGCGGGATATGGCGACGATGTCGTGGGTGAGATCATCGCGGAGCTCGGCGCGCGTGTCGAGTGGGCGCGCGAAGCGGGCGTCGCCCGGGAACGGATCGCGATCGATCCCGGGGTGGGTTTCGCGAAGCGGAGCGAGCACTCGCTGCAGGTGCTGCGCGAGCTTCCGCGAATCGCGGAGCTCGGGCTGCCGGTGGCCATCGGGGTCTCGCGCAAGCGGTTCATCGGCGAGAGCAGCGGCGCCAAGTCGCTCGAGGAGCGTGTGGAGGGAACGACCGCGGCGAACGTCCTCGCTTTGGCCGGTGGAGCGCGCATCTTTCGTGTGCACGATGTGGCACCGGCGCGCCGCGCGCTCGACATGGCGTGGAGCATTCTGGGTGAGGGGAACGGGTGACCATGTTCGAACAGCTTCGCTTTCTCACCTTCGGCTGGCGCGACGCGATCGAGATCATCGTCGTGGCGTACGGCGTCTATCGCCTCCTGCTCCTGCTGCACGGCACGCGCGCAGTGCAGATGCTGATCGGGATCGTAGTGCTCGTGCTCACCTACGCTCTGGCGTGGGTGTTCAAGTTCACGATGATCACGTATCTGCTCGGCATCGTGTTCACATACGGTGCCTTCGCGGCGCTCGTGATCTTCCAGCCGGAGCTGCGCGCCGCACTGGCGCATTTAGGCCAGTCGCGCGTGACGCGCTTCTTCCGCCGCATGGAAGTGAGCGAGGTGGCGGAGGAAGTGGCCGATGCGGTGGAGCGACTCAGCCGCTCTGGCATCGGCTGCATCATCGCGCTCGAGCGTGAGATCGCGCTCGGCGACTTCGTGCAGAGCGGAAAGGAGATGCAGGCGAAGGTGAGCGCGGATCTGCTGGCAACGATCTTCACGCCGTACTCACCGCTGCACGATGGCGCGGTAATCATTCGCGGCGACACGATCGTGGGCGCGGGATGCATCCTCCCTCTGTCGCACGCGCAGAACCTCGACCGCACGCTCGGCACGCGTCATCGCGCGGCGCTTGGTTTATCCGAGGAGAGCGACGCGCTCGTGATCGTCGTGAGCGAGGAGACGGCGCAGATCTCCGTTGCGGAGAACGGGCGCCTGGTACGAGGACTCACAGCGGTGCAGCTGCGCGACATCATCGCGGGCGGCAAGGCGCGGCCCACCGCGGAGCACCCGCTGCTGCAGATCCCCGGCTGAGCCACCCAGCGAGAGTCTCGCTCGGAGCGGCGGCTGTCCTCTTCGCCGCGTACGTCGCGACGCTCGCGCCCGGGCTCACGATGTGGGATGCGGGCGAGCTCATCGCCGCCATACACACATTCGGGATTCCGCACGAGCCGGGCACGCCACTGTACGTCGCGCTCGCGCGTGCGTGGAGGCTCGCGCTTCCATTCGCGAGCACCGCGCTCGCGACGAATCTGTTTTCTGCCGCGTGCACGGCGGCGGCGGGCGGCGCACTCGCGTTGTTGCTGGTGCGCGTCACGCATTCGCGCGCGATGGCGCTGGCGGGCGCGCTCTGCGCGGGCGGCATGTTCACCGTGTGGTCGAGCGCCACGGAGACCGAGGTGTACGCGAGCGTGCTCCTGCTCGTGTCGCTCGCGCTCCTGGCTGCAGAGCGCGCGGGGCGCACGGGCGACGCGCGCTGGCGGGTAGCGACTGCGTACGCAGTGGCGCTCGCGGTGCCTTTGCATTTGAGCGCGCTCGTCGCAGCGCCCGCGGCGCTGGTGCTCGTTGCGGAGCGCGAGGATGGCACGGCGGACTGGCTTGCGGGCGCGAGGCTCGCGGCGATCGTGCTGTTCGCTGCGGGAATCGGACTCGCGAACGTGCCCGTGGCGGCGAGCGGTGCGTGCGCGCTCGCGATCGTGCTGCTCGCCGCGCGCTTCGCCGCGATACCTGCGCAGCGCTCAGCGACGAGAGAGTCGATTGCGACGGTCGCCTGTGCGCTGCTCGCGATCTCCGCTCTCGCGATCCTCCTCGTGCGCGCGCGATTCGATCCGTGGCTCAACGAGGGCGCGCCCTCCTCGATGCGCGCGCTGTGGAGCGTGATCGGGCGACGACAGTACGGCGTCGCCGGGCTGTGGCCGCGCCAGGCGCCGTTGTGGGCGCAGTTCGCCAACTGGTTCGAGTACGCAGATTGGCAGGTCGCCCTCGGCGTGTCGAACGGCGTGGCTCCCACCGTGTGGCGCACGCCGATCACCGTTGTCTTCGCCGCGCTCGGAATGTGGGGGAGCGGAGAGCACCGGCGGATGCACGCGCGCAGCTGGCGTGCGCTGCTCACGCTGTTCGTGGGCGCGAGTGCGGGGCTCATCGTGTACATGAACTTCAAGGCGGGCGCGTCGTTCGGGTGGGGCGTGCTCCCCGACAGCGCGCCGCACGAGGTGCGCGATCGCGACTACTTCTTCGTACTCGGATTCTGGGTGTGGGGCGCGTGGGCAGGGATCGGCGCCGTGATGCTCGCGCGGCGTGTTGGTGCGGCGTGGACACCGGTTGGAGTGCTCGCCGCCGCGCTTCCGCTCGTGCTCAACGCACGCGCCGCGGACCGGCGCGCGTATCCGGAGCGTGAAGTCGCGCCGGCGATTGCGCGCGACCTGCTGCGATCCGCGCCGCCCAACGCGGTGCTCGTGACCGGCGGCGACAACGACTCGTTCCCCGCATGGTACGCACAAGCGGTGGAGGGTATCCGCCCCGATGTCACGGTAGTCGTCGCACCGCTGCTCGCGACCGAGTGGTATCGCGCGGAGCTCGCGCGGCGCACGCCGCTCGTGTCGCAGAGCGACGTGGCGGCGCGTCGCGATGTGGACGCGCTGCTCGCGTCGATAGCGAAGGCCACGCGCGAACGGCAGCGGCCAATCGCAGCGTCGCTCATGATCCCTTCCGGGTATCGGGAAGCGCTAGGCGATCTGAGCGTCGTGCGCGGGCTCGTGCTCGTCCAGCCGTCGAGCGCGCCGCACGCGATACGTCTGGGAAGCGATGCGCTCAGCGTCGATACATCCAGCGACGTGATGCGTGTGCTCACCTCGCTGGAGGACAGTGCTCGGAATGTGGACGGGATCGATCCCGCGCCCAACACCTTCCTCGGCTATCTGCGATGTCCGTCGCAGTATCGCGCTGTCGCTCGCGGCCGGATGGCGGCGGCATCTCTTGATTCGACATGTAAGCTCCGGTAGATTCACAGCTTATGTCATTCCCGGACCTCGGCGCGAGGCTGGCGGAAGTAGGGGATCGGGTGGCGGCGGCGGTGGCGCGGGGAGGGCACGGCCAGCGAGTCACCCTCATCGCGGTCACGAAAACGCATGGACCAGATGCCGTTCGCGCGGCCTGGGATGCTGGCGTTCAGAACGTCGGCGAGAACAAGGTGCAGGAAGCGCTCGGTAAGATGGGTTCGGTAGACGTGCCTGTTCGCTGGCACCTCATTGGCCATCTGCAACGGAACAAGGTGCGCGAGCTCGACCATTTCGCACTCGTGCATTCGATCGATCGTGCGTCCCTCGCAGACGCGGTGAGCGCGTTCGGGCTCGCGCGGAAGCGTAGCGTCGACGGACTCTTGCAGGTGAACGTGGTGGGGGAACAGTCGAAAGGTGGATTCGCGCCGGAGGAGATCCCGGCAGAAGCCGAACGTCTCAGCACGCGATCGGGGCTCCGCCTCACCGGCGTGATGACGATGGCGCCGCTGGATGCGGACGAGCGCACCACGCGGCACGTGTTTCAGGGCGCGCGCGCTGCGCGTGATCTGCTGGTGAGCGCGGGACATCCGGCCTTCGACCTGTCGATGGGAATGTCCAACGACTACGAGCTCGCCGTCGAAGAAGGAGCAACGATGATCCGTCTTGGCACTGTCCTGTTTGGAGAGAGAGGCACATGAGCGACGAATCCTTTCATCTCACTCCGCTCGACATTCGGCGCTACGACTTCGGCGCCAAGTCCTTTCGCGGCTACGATGAGAAGAAGGTCGAGGACTTCCGGAATCAGGTGGCCGAGGAGCTCGAGCGGCTCACGCGGCTGAATCAGGAGCTCGACTCCAAGGCGCGCGGCTTTCACGAGCAGCTTCGCGCGTTCCGCGATCGTGACAAGGCGCTCAACGAGGCGCTGGTGTCGGCGCAGCAGCTTCGCTCCGAGATTCGCGAGCAGGCCGAGCGCGAGGCGCAGCTCATTCTGCGCGAGGCGCGCGCGGAAGGGGAGCGGCAGCTCGACGCCATCCGCGCCGACACGCGCCAGTTGCAGGCGGACATCGCGGGGCTCGAGAAGTCGCGCCGTGCGTTCATCGGGCAGCTGCGCCAGATCGCCGAGCGCCAGCTCGCGGAGCTCGCGGCTGCGGAAGGCGCATCGCGCGGCCTGCCTACGCCAGCACCGTCGGCTCCCAGGCCGGCCGAGGATGCCGAAGGGGAGAAGCAGGTACACATGAAGACCCCCGCCTGGCTGGAGTCGCTCGTCAAGGAATGACTCCGTACCGCTTCGACGACGCACCGCCGCACTTCGCCGCGCCCGGGCAGGTCGCGCACACGCGCGCGCACGCATCACACGCCGCGCAGATCGTGCGCGACCACTTCGACCGTGTGCCCGACGTCGCGATCATCCTCGGCACGGGGCTCGGTGCGCTCGGCCGCGCGATCGATACGCAGTCGCCTCATCGAGTACGCGGACATCCCGGGTTTTCCGCTGTCCACCGTCGAATCGCACGCGGGGCGGCTGCTCTGCGGCACGCTCGGCGGCAAGACGGTGGTCGCGATGCAGGGGCGCTTTCACTTGTACGAGGGCTACACGCTGCAGCAGGTCGACCTTTCCCGTGCGCGTGCATGCGCGCGCTCGGCGCGCGCACGCTCATCGTCTCGAACGCGTGCGGCACGCTGCACCCGCTCTGGAATGCGGGGGAGATCATGCTGATCGCGGACCACATCAACCTTCTCGGGACAACCCGTTGATCGGTCCGAACGACGACGCGCTCGGTCCGCGCTTTCCGGACATGTCCGCACCGTATGACGAGGAGCTGCGTGTGCTCGCGCGGGAAGTCGCGTGCGAGGAGAAGATCGTGCTGCGCGAAGGCGTGTACGTCGCGATCACCGGTCCCGAGCTCGAGACGCGCGCGGAGTATCGCATGCTGCGCACGCTCGGCGCCGACGTCGTCGGGATGTCGACGGTGCCCGAGGTGATCGCTGCGGTGCACGGAGGCATGCGCGTGCTCGGGCTCTCGATCATGACCGATCAGTGTCTTCCCGACTCGCTGCGAGCCGGCACGCTCGAACGAGATCATCGAGATGGCTGGACGCGCGGAGCCGAAGCTGACCTCGCTCGTGCGCGGCGTACTGGAGCGTCTATGACTGCGCCGACACCAACCGCGCGTTACGCGCTGCTGCCACCCGAGCTCGCCGCCGACGCGCTCGAGCAGCGAGATGCTCGCGCGCTGGGAGGCCGAAGATCTCGTTCGCGCAGACGATCGCGCGCGGCGACGAGCCGAGTTCGTGTTCTTCGAGGGACCGCCGACGGCCAACGGTCGCCCGGGCATCCATCACGTGTTCGCGCGCACGATCAAGGATCTCTTCTGCCGCCATCGCGCGATGAAGGGATTCCACGTCGGGCGGAAGGCGGGCTGGGACACGCACGGGCTCCCCGTCGAGATCGAGGTCGAGAAGCAGCTCGGCATCAGCGGCAAGCAGCGACATCGAGGCGCTCGGCGTCGAGAAGTTCAACCGGCTGTGCCGCGAGAGCGTGTTCAAGTACAAGGGCGAGTGGGAGCAGCTGAGCGCAGCGCATCGGCTACTGGCTCGACTACAGCGATCCGTACATCACGTACTCGAACGACTACGTGGAGAGCGTGTGGTGGGCGCTCGCGACGCTCTACGACACGAGGACTGCTTGTATCGCGGCCACAAGATCCTGCCGTACTGCCCGCGCTGCGGGACGGCGCTCTCGAGCCACGAGGTCGCGCAGGGCTACAAGGACGTGGAGGATCCGAGCGTCTACCTCGCGCTCGAGCTCGACCACGCCCGATGGCACGCCCACGGCGCGCGCGCATCCTCGTGTGGACGACGACGCCGTGGACGCTCGTGTCGAACACGGCGCTCGCGGTGCATCCGAGACCTCGCGTACGTCGAGCTGCGCGCGACGCGACCGGACAGGACGCGCACGCTCATCCTCGCCGAATCGCGCGTGCGCGCGCGTGCTCGGCGAGGACTTCGAGGACCGCTGGGACGTCGTCGGCACGCATCACGCGGCGCCGAGCTCGTCGGGCTGCGCTACCGCCGCCCGCTCGACTGGGTGCCGTATCCGCGAGGGCGCGAACCACGAGATGATCGTCGGCGAGGACTTCGTCACCGCGGACGATGGCACCGGCGTCGTGCACATGTCGCCGGCGTTCGGCGCCGACGACTACGCAGGCGGGGCAGCGGCACGGCCTCGCGTTCCTGCAGCCGGTGAACGGCCGCGGCGAGTTTCCCGAGTCGCATGCCGCTCGTCGGCGGCATGTTCGTCAAGGAGGCGGACCCGCTGATCATCGAGGAGCTGAAGCGGCGCGGCGTGCTGTGGAAGGCGCGGCACGCTCGAGCACGCGTATCCGCACTGCTGGCGCTGCGGCACGCCGCTGCTGTACTACGCGCGCGCGTCGTGGTTCGTGCGCACGACGGCATTCAAGCGAGCATGATGGCGCGCAACGGCCGCGTCGACTGGCATCCGCCGGAGGTCGGCGGCGGGCGCTTCGGCGAGTGGCTGGAGAACAACATCGACTGGGCGATCTCGCGCGACCGGTACTGGGGCACGCCGCTGCCGATCTGGGTGTGCGACG
This sequence comes from uncultured Gemmatimonadaceae bacterium, assembly GCA_963792685.1. Taxonomy (GTDB): domain Bacteria; phylum Gemmatimonadota; class Gemmatimonadetes; order Gemmatimonadales; family Gemmatimonadaceae; genus FEN-1250. The sequence continues at coordinate 2,608,956 of CAWBWW010000001.1, forward strand.
CGGACGCCGCGCACGTCGATCGCGATCGGCAGCTACGCCGAGCTCGCGGAGCGCTCGGGCGAGCCGCTCGCCGGACGACTTCGATCCGCACAAGCCGTACATCGACGCGTACACGTGGCCGTGCACTGAGTCGGGATGCACGGGCACGATGCGTCGCGTGCCCGAGGTGATCGACACCTGGTTCGACTCGGGATCGATGCCGTTCGCGCAGTGGCACTATCCGTTCGAGAACGCGCGACATGGTCGCGACGCGCAGTATCCCGGCGGACTTCATCGCCGAGGGCGTGGACCAGACGCGCGGATGGTTCTACTCGCTGCTCGCGATCGCGACCGGGCTCGGCGACGCGCTGCCGAACAACGGCGACACGTCAGGCGGCGCCGTATCGCGCCGTCGTCGTGAACGACATCGTGCTCGACGCCAAGGGCGCGCAAGATGTCGAAGAGCCGCGGCAACGCCGTCGATCCGTGGGAGGTCGTGCGCGCGGCACGGCGCGGATGCGGTGCGGCTCTTTCTCATCGCGTCGAGCCAGGTGTGGGTGCCGCGCCGCTTCGACGAGAGCATGATCCGCGAGAAGGCCGGGCGCTTCCTCCTCACGCTCAAGAACGTGTACAGCGGGATCTTCGCGCAGTACGCGAACTTCGGCTGGGCGCCGAGCGAGGCGGATCCCGCGCCGGCTGACCGGCCGGTGATGGACCGCTGGATGCTCTCGCGGCTCGCGACCGTCGAGCGCGAGATCGACGACGCGACTCGAGCAGTACGACGCGACGGCGGCTGCGCGCGCGCTCATGGAGTTCGTCGTCGACGACGTCTCGAACTGGTACGTGCGCCTCAATCGCGCGCCGCTTCTACGATGTCGACACACGCCGACAATCGCGCGGCCTTCGCGACGCTGCACGAGGTGCTCGTGGTCATCACGCCGGCTGCTCGCGCCGTTCGCGCCGTTCGTGAGCGACTGGATCCACCGCGAGCTGACGGAACTCGGTGCACCTCGCACCATTTCGCCGCCAGCTGGGTACAGATGAGGCGCGAACGAGGTGCTCGAGCGCGCGATGAGCGTGTCCGGATGCTGGCGAAGCTCGGCCGCGCGGCCCGTGAGGAGAAGGAGATCAAGGTGCGGCAGCCGCTTTCCCGGCTGGTGTGTGTCGTGCCGATTTCAGGGCTGAGGGATCTCGCGGACTTGCTGCCGCTGCTGGCCAGCGAGCTCAACGTGAAGCGAGTGGAGTTCGCGCGAGAGCGGGACGCGCTCGTGACGCTCGTAGGCGAAGGCGAATTTCGGTCGCTTGGGCAAGAGGTTCGGCAAGCGGACGCCGGATGCGGCGAAGCTCGTCGAGGCGCTCGCCGAGCGACGCAGCTGCTTGCGTTCGAGCGCGGGGAGACGGTGAACATCGACGCGTGGACGGCGCGGACGCACCCGCTGCTCCCGGACGACGTGACGATCGTCGCACGCATCGGGGAGTTTGCTCGTACAGGAAGAGAACGGACTGTTCGCGGCGATCGATCCGACGATCACGCCGGAGCTGCGGCGCGAAGGAATGGCACGAGAGCTGGTCAGCAGGATACAGCGGATGCGAAAGGCCGCGGCTTCGCGGTGAGCGACCGGATCGACGCTCGACTCGCGGCGGCCCGGAGCTCGCAGCAGGTGGTGGATGAGTACGAGTCGTACATCGCGGGCGAGGTGCTCGCGAACGAGGTCACTCGTGGCAGGCGACCTCGGCAGAGACAGCTGACGCAGTGCAGACCATCGTGCTCGACGCCGAGACGGTTCGCATTGCCTTGACGAGAGTGAGTTAGCGATGCCGTCCCCGACAGGCGCCAAGAAGGAAAAGCCGATGGCCGAAGAAGACGCTGGAGCATTTCGAGAAGCGTCTGCTCGACGAGCGCAAGCGCGTCGCTCAAGGAGCTCGGCAGCTACAGCGAGGCGTTCGGCGCGACGCTCCAGAGTGCCGACGGGGATCTGAGCACGTACTCGTTCCACATGGCGGATCAGGGCACCGACGCCATGGAGCGCGAGAAGGCGTTTCTGTTCGCGAGCCAGGAGGGGCGGTTCCTCTGGCACATCGATGAGGCGCTGCGCCGGCTGTACCGCTCGCCGGAGACGTTCGGCAGGTGCCACAGCTGCGGCGAGGAGATCGACTTCGAGCGTCTCGATGCGCTGCCGCACGCGCGCTACTGCTTCGCGTGCAAGCAGCGCGAAGAAGATGCAAAGAAGTAGCTCCGAGTCCGCCACCTTCTGGGCGATCATCGTCGGCGTCGTCGTCGCCGACTTCGCGACGAAGGCGCTCGCGGTTGCGATGCTCGTGCCGCAGCATGTACCGCGCGAGGTGTTCGGTGAGTGGGCGCGCCTCACGCTCGTGCACAATCCCGGCGCGGCGTTCGGCGTGAGCGCGGGTCCGTACTCGCGCTGGATCTTTCTGCTGCTCACGATCGTCGCGCTCTTCGTGCTCTCGAAGCTCTACCGCACCACTGCGCCCGGCGACCGGCTGCGCGTAATCGCGCTCGGGCTCGTCTGCGGCGGCGCCGTCGGCAATCTCATCGACCGCATTCGCTCGCCGATCGGCGTCGTGGATTTTCTCGACATCGGTTTCCACGACTGGCGCTGGCCGACGTTCAACGTCGCGGACATGGCGGTGAGCATCGGCGCGTTCCTGCTCGCCTGGGTGCTCTGGGGCGAGGAAGATGCGGGTGAGCCGATTCCGAAACGGTGACCGAGACGACACGCGCGTGATCGCCGCAGGCCGGACGCCGCGGGCATGACGGAACCGGCTACGCACGAATTCACGCTCGATGCCGACAGCGAGCTGCGCCTCGATCTCTTGCTCGCGCGCGAGCTCGGCACGTCGCGCACGCATGCCGCGACGCTCATCGCCAACGGCAATGTGATGGTCGGCAACAAGCGCGAGAAGGCGAGCTATCGTCCCGAGAGCGGCGACCGCATCGTCGTCATCCTCCCGCCGCCGCCGTCGCGCGAGGTGATCGCCGAGGACATCCCGCTGGACGTGATGTTCGAGGACGATCACGTGCTCGTAGTCGACAAGCCCGCGGGGATGGTGGTGCATCCCGCGCCGGGGCACTGGAGCGGCACGCTCGTGAACGCGCTCAAGGGGCGCGGCGGCGCGCTCGCACCTGGCAGCGGCGAGGATCGCGCGGGCATCGTCCACCGGCTCGACAAGGAGACCTCCGGGCTCCTGCTCGTCGCCAAGACGGAGCAGGCGCTCCGCAAGCTCGGCGCTGATCTCGCAGCGCGGCGCGTCGTGCGCCGGTACGCGGCGCTGTCATGGGGGCATCTCAACGCCGACCGCCTCACCGTGGACAAGCCGCTCGCGCGCGATCCGCGAGACCGAAAGCGCATGGCAGTCGTCAGTACCGGACGAGCGGCGAAGACGGATTTCGTGCGACTGGCGCGGTTCGAGTCGGTCGACTTGCTGCGCGCGCACCTGCACACCGGTCGCACGCACCAGATCCGCGTGCATCTCGCGTCGGTGGGGCATCCGGTGGTGGGGGATGACATGTACGGCGGAGGCGGTGGTCGGCGGCTCGTCGAGCTGCCGCAGCATCGGCATTTCCTCCACGCGGCATGGCTGATCTTCCCGCATCCGGTCACCGGCGAATCCGTCGAGCTCCGCTCGCCACTTCCGGCCGATCTGCGGCGATCGCTCGCCGCGGTTGCGGAGTCGGAGGCGTTGCTGGTGCACCCGGATCCGCTGGACGATCTTGGCTTCTACCGCCTCACTACCTGACATAGCACCCCGCCAGCTGCTCCTCTTCAAGCTGGCGGATCGTATCTGGCGGGATCGAGCTCGGGGCTGGTGCGGGAGATCCTTCCGCCGCCTCCGGCCACGCGTCTCCCTGGCGCGCCCCCATACGTGCGCGGGCTCGTCAACGTGCGTGGCACGGTCGTCACCGTCATCGACCTCGTTGCTCGCCTCTACGGGCACCCAGCGCGCCCGGACGGTCCGATCATGCTCGTCGAGCACCAAAATCGGGTGGTCGGCGTGGCCGTGGACGAGGTCATCGAGGTCCAGCCGCTCCCCCGACACCGGCTGGGAGACCCCAATTGGCGACCTTCTCCCCGGCGGAATCGTCTACGCCATGGGGGAGATCGACTCCCAAACCGTGCTCCTGCTCGACATCCCCGGAATGCTCACGAAGGTGCTCGTTTAACGGAGGCTCAGGGTGAGTCACACTGTACTGATCTGCGACGACGCCGTCTTCATGCGCACGATGATCTCCGACATCCTCGAGGAGTCGGGCTACGAGATCGTCGGGCAAGCCGAGACGGGCGTGCAGGCGATCGAGCGTTACAAGACGCTGCGCCCGGACCTCGTGACGATGGACATCGTGATGCCCGACATGGGCGGCATCGATGCGGTTCGCGAGATCACGAGCTTCGACGCGAACGCGAAGATCCTCATGTGCAGCGCGATGGGGCAGCAGGCGCTCGTGGTCGAGGCGATTCAGGCTGGCGCGAAGGACTTCGTCGTCAAGCCGTTCCAGCCGAGCCGCGTGCTGGAAGCCGTGCAGCGCGTGCTCGGCTGACGCGCGGTCGCGAGCCCTCGCGAGCGACATCCATGGACCTGGCCAAGTACGCCGCGCTCTTTCAGTCGGAGAGTCGCGAGCAGCTCTCCACGATGAACGAGGAGCTGCTCGCGCTGGAGCGTGCGCCCACGGCGACGGAGCCAGTGAGCGCAGTCTTTCGCGCGGTGCACACGATGAAGGGAATGAGCGCGACGATGGGCTACGCGACGGTGACGGCGCTCGCGCACGAGCTGGAGTCGCTGCTCGATCGCGTACGCCACGCGGAGATCGCCGTCGATCGCGCGGTGACGGATGCGCTCTTCGCCGCAGTCGATGCGCTCGAGCGTGCGGTGGAGATCGAGGTCGCCGGCGGCTCCGCGCGGGAGACCGCCGCGCCCGCGCTCGCGCGCCTGCGCGAGCTCTCGCTGGCCGAGCCCATGACGACGTTCTACGCAGGAGCTCGCGATCCCAGCGGCACGCAGGAGTTCGCGATCCCGACATCGACGCAGGAGTTCGCGATCCCGACGAACCACGCAGGAGTTCGCGATTCCCGGTTCCGCGCGCGCAGAAGCCGCGCGCGGGCCGCGCACGATTCGCGTGGAGCTGCGCCGCCTCGACGGACTCACGAATCTCGCCGGCGAGCTGCTCGTCGCGCGCGGGCGCCTCACCGACGTCGCGCACGAGCATCGCGCAATCCCGCGCTCGACGAGGCGCTCGCGCAGACATCGCGGCTCATCTCGGATCTGCACGAAGAGATCATGGCGAGCCGCATGGTGCCCGTCGGTCAGGTGTTCGACCGCTTCCCGCGACTGGTCCGCGATGCCGCGCAAGACGCTCGGCAAGGAGATCGAGCTCACGCTCGAACGGTCGCGACATCGAGCTCGATCGCTCGATGCTCGACGAGATCGGCGAGCCGATCGTGCATCTGCTGCGCAACGCGGCGGATCACGGCATCGAGCTGCCCGATGTGCGCGAGCGCGCGGGGAAGCCGCGCGCGGGACAGCTCACGCTCACGGTCACGCGCGAGCGGCAGATGGTGACGATGCGCGTCGACGGACGACGGGCGCGGCATCGATCGCGACCAGGTGCTCGTGCGCGCGCGCGCCGAGGGGTTGGTCGATGCGACGGTCGAAGCGCTCGAGCGACGAGGACCTCGTGCGCATCATCGCGCGTCCCGGGCTTCAGCACGGCGGCAGCGGTCACGGATCATTTCCGGACGCGGCGTGGGCATCGATGTCGTGCTCACGCGCGTGCGCGCGCTCGGGGGCTCGGTCGAGATTCGCTCCGAGCGCGGGCACAGGGCACGACGGTCACGCTGCGGCTGCCGGTCACGCTGGCGATCGTGCGCGCGCTGCTCGCGCGCGTGGACGGCGAGATGTACGCGGTGCCGATGACGCACGTGCGCGAGACGGTGGAGCTGCGCCAGGCTGCGCGCCGGCGCGTGCAGGGGCGCGAGGTGATGCTGCTGCGCGACGAGGTCGTGCCGCTGATGCACTTTCGCGAGATCGTCGGGCTTCCGGAGGCGTCGTTCGTGAGCGCGGATGGCTCGACGCAGGTGATCGTCATCGAGAGCGAAGGGCGCAGGACGGGGCTCGTGGTCGACGAGTTCGCGGGAGAGCAGGACATCGTGGTGAAGGGATTCGACGGCGTGCGCGATGGGCTCGCGCTGTTCAGCGGCGCAACGATTCTGGCCGACGGCGCGCCCGCGCTGATCGTCGACGTCAGCAGTCTCAATTAGGGAGCGCGCGATGGCGGACCTGCTGCAACTCAAGGCACTGGAGCTCGACGCACTGCGCGAGACGGCGAACATCGGCGCCGGCCACGCGGCGACGGCGCTCTCGCAGATGACCGGCGACACGATCATGATCACCGTGCCGACGATCACGATCGCTGCGCTCGAGGATGTGCCATCGCGCATCATGCCCGACGAGGAGCCGATCGTCGCGGTGCTCATGCAGATGATGGGCGATCTCACCGGGACGCACCCTGCTCGTGTTCCCGCATCCCACCGCGGTTCGCCTCGCCCAGCTCATGCTGCGCCGCCCAACCGTGCCCGGCGACGCCGTTCGGCGAGCTCGAGCAGTCCGCGATCAAGGAGGCGGGCAATATTCTGAGCGGCGCCTACATGAACGCGCTGAGCGAGTTCATGGGGCTGATGCTGCTCCCCTCGCCGCCGAGCCTCGCGATCGACATGTCGACTGCGGTGCTCAACACGGCGTATCTGCAGTTCGGCACCGAGCGCGACATGGTCGTCGCCGTCGAAACGCAATTCTTCCTGCAGAATGAGGGCGAAGAGCTTCGCGGCTTCTTCCTGCTGCTTCCCGACGCCGCTTCGCTGCAGGCGATCCTCCGCGCGGTGCGTGCCCTGTGACCCAGAACGGAACGTCGTCAACGCCGATCTCGCAACGCGACCGCGACATTCTGCGGTCGTTCGCCGGCGCATCGACGGCTCCGACGCCGGCGCGCACAACAACCTCGGCGTCCTCTACTACAACAAGGGGATGTACGAGGACGCGGTCGCTGCCTTCGCGCGCGCGCTCGAGCTCGATCCGAAGATGCAGGTCGCGCAGCGCAATCTCGAGGTCGCGTACTTTCACACGGGCTACTACGATCGCCGCGTGGCCGAGCTGCGCGACCGGCTGCGTGCGCATCCCGGACGATCGCGAAGCGCGCTGGGAGCTCGGGCGCGCCTACGCCGCCATCGGCGACGCGAAGGAGGCGGTCGCCGAGTTCAACGCGATCCTGCAGTACGCGCCGAACGACGTCGGCGCGATCGTGCAGCTCGGGCTCGCCGAGAAGGCGAACGGCGATCTCGAGAAGGCGCAGTGCTGGCTCGAGCGCGCGCTCGCGCTCGACGACAAGAGCCCGCTCGTGCATCAGTACATCGGCGAGGTGCTCTACAACCGCGGGCTCAACGACCAGGCGCTCGCGCGCTGTATCGCTCGATCGAGCTCTCTCCCGACAACGCCGACGCGCACTACCTCATCGGCTTCGTGCTCGGCGACATCGGGCGCCACGAGGAGGCGCGCGCCGCCACCAAGCGCGCGATTCAGCTCAACCCGTCGCTCTCGCGCGCGCAGGCGAATCTCTCGATCGACCGCTACAACAGCGCGCGCTACAACGAGCTCGTGCCCGCGCGGCAGGAGCGCCGCTCCTCCGCGCTCGAGCTGTCCACCGACGGGCATCTCGCGCACTACAACCTCGGCCTCGCCTTCCGCCAGAAGGGCTACTACGCCGAGGCGCTGAAGGAGTACAAGCTCGCGCTCGAGCGCAACGAGGACGCGAATCTCGTGCGTCAGGCGATGGCCGAGGTGCATCTGCTGAAGAAGGATGCGGCGCCGCGATCGAGCTGTACGATCAGATCCTTCTCGCGCAGCAGGACTCGCCCAAGCTCTGGTGCGAGCGCGGCGTCGCGCTGCATCAGCAGGGGCAGCATGCGGCGGCTGCCGAGAGCTATCAGTCGCGCGCTCGCGCTGCGATCCGGCGTACGCGATCGCGCACAACAATCTGGGCGTCGCGCAGTATCACGCCGGCGACGCCGAAGGTCGCGGTCGACTCGTTCCGCGCAGCGCTCTCGTCGCAGCCGACCTTCGTGAAGGCGTGGCTCAACCTCGCGCTGCTTCTGTTCCGCGGAAAGCGGCATGCAGCTCGGGCTCGAGTCGTATCGGCAGGTGCTCGCGGTCGGAGCCCGAGCAGCCGGTGGCCTGGAACGGCATCGGGCTCGTGCTCGCGGAGCTCAAGAAGTTCGAGGACGCGCGCAACGCGTTCGGCCGCGCGATTCACGCACGTCCGAACTTCGCCGAGGCGCACTACAATCTGGGCTTCACGCTCTCGAACCTCGGCGACTTCGAGGGCGCGCTGCGCGCGACGAAGCGAGCGCTCGAGCTCGACCCGTACTACACGCCGCAGAAGTTCGAGCTCGCGATCGACGTCGAGTACGAGGATCCCGATCTCTCGATCGCTCCGGAGCTCGGCGGTTCCGAGCGTCACGGCCGCGAACATCGACGAGCTTCGCCTTCGACGTGGAAGTGCTCGACTCCCTGTTCACGGAGCTCGCGCCGGCCGCTCCCGAGGCTGTTCCGGAGCCCGCGAAGCAGGCGCCGGCCGAGCCCGTGGTCGAGAATCACTTCGTGCTCGCGCACGACTATCTCGCGAAGGGGATGCTCGATCGCGCGGTGGTCGAAGCGAATCGCGCGCTCGTGCGCGGCGCGGCCGACGGCGGAGGGATATCGCGATCCTCGGCGACATCTTCATGCGGCAGGGGCTGTTCGGCGAGGCGCTCGAGCGGTATCCGCAGCGCGCGCATTGCAGCGCCGACGCGATGCGAAGCTGCTCGCGGGCGAGACCCGCGCGCTGCTGGCGATGGATCGCGTGATCGAGGCGCGTGTCGAGTGCCGAGCGACTGCTCAAGGTGGACGGCGAGTCGGTGGAGGCGTTGCTGCTCACCGCGGCGGCGCGCGCCGCGTGCGGGCGATCCCGGCGCTGCGCGCGAGCTGCTTCGCAGCGCGCGGCGACTGGCCCCTGCGCGCGCGGACGTGCTCAAGGAGTTCGGCGATGTCGCACGCGCCGCAGGCGATGTGGACGGAGCGATCGCGTCGTACCGCAACGCGCTCGATCTCGACAAGCGACTTCGCCGTCGTGCACTACGAGCTCGCGCGGCTGCTCGCAGAGCGCGGCGAGCCGGCGAAGGCGGAGGAGTCGCTGCTCGCGGCGCATCGAGGCGGTGCCGACGTATGTCGAGGCGATGCTCGCGCTGGCGAACGTGCGGCGCCGCTTCGGGCGCGTGGACGCGGCGCTCCCGCCGCTCGTCGAGCTGCTTCGCCGCGACCCGTACAACATCGACGCGCTGCTCTCGCTCAGCGAGGTGCTGCTCGAGCTCGACCGCCACGACGACGCGGCGATCTCGATCGACCGCGTGCTGCGCTTCGATCCGCGTCACGTGCTCGCGCTCTTTCTCAAGGGGCAGCTGCTCGCCGAGCGCCACCGCTATCGCGACGCGATCGCGACGTGGCAGCGCGTGATCGAGCTCGAGCCGGACGGCGACTACGCGCGCCGCGCGCGGCGCGAGTCGCGCACCGCCGCCGACCTGCTGCGCGATCTTCAGCACGCCGGAAGGAGGTCGCGTAATGGCGATCGAGGGACCGCTTCGCGAGCTCGGCATCCACGACGTCTTCCAGCTGCTCGACCTGAGCCGGAAGACGGGCGCGCTCACCGTCACCTCCGTGCTGCGCGACAACCAGGGCACCGTGTACTTCGATCGCGGCGCCGTCGTGTTCGCGGCCATTCGGAGCAATCCGCATCCGCTCGGCGAGCTTCTGCTGCGCGGCGGCAAGATCGCGGAGGCGGATCTCGCGCGCGCGCGCGACGCGCAGCGCGCGACGCAGCCGCACCGCAAGCTCGGCGAGCTGCTCGTGGAGAGTGGCTCGCTCACGAGCCGGGAGCTCGAGCGGCAGGTGCGCTTCCAGGTCGAGGAGGTCGTCTTCGAGCTGATGTCGTGGCGCGAGGGCTTCTTCTCCTTCGAGGAGCAGGAGGTGAGCGACGCGATCCGCCGAGGCCAACATCCGCATCTCGACGGAATCGCTGCTCATGGAGGCCGCGCGCCGGATCGACGAGTGGTCGCGCATCGAGGGGAAGGTCGCGCACCTCGGCGTGGTGCCCGTGCTCGCACAGGTGGCGGACGATCATCCCGGCTTCCTCGATCTGCGTCCGCGCGAGTGGGAGGTGCTGGCGGAGATCGACGGCACGCGCGATCTGCGCGCGATCGCCACGCTGCTCGCGCAGAGCGAGTTCGATGTCGCGCGTGTCGCGTACGGGCTGCTCTCGACCGGCATCGTCGAGCTGCGGAACGGCGCGCACCCGGCGGAAACGCCGACCATGGATGGGGCCACCCCGGCCACGCCGAAGACAGTGGCACCGCTCGAAGCGGCGGCATCCGCGCTGCACTCCGGGGAGCCCCATGTTGCGCTCGCGATCTGCGAGCGCATCACGAGCGAGTCTCCGGAGCTCGCGGTGGGACATCTCCTGCTCGCGCGCGTGCTGAACCGGCTCGGGCGGCAGGACGAGGCGGCGCGCGCGGTGGCGCGCGGGCTCGAAGCGGATCCGCAAAACGCTGAGCTGCACGCGGAAAGTGGCTACTGCGCGGCGTGGTGCGGCGACTATCTCGACGCGCTCGCGTCGTGGGAGCGCGCGCTGCGACTGAACCCGGCAAGTCCCGACGCACAACGAATCCGCGCGGCCCGCGAAGCAGCGAGCCGGCTGCGCAGTCTGCTGCAGGAGCACATTGATGTCTGATGAGATCAGAAGGCTGAGCGAGGAGCTCGCGCGCGATCCGTCGAGTCTGGTGTTCATGCAGCTCGGCGAAACGCTGCGACGCGGATTGCAGCTCGATCTCGCGCTGCAAGCGTCGCGCATCGCGGATTGGAGCGGCACGCGCACAACGCGGACGCGCACGATCTGCTCGCGCGCATCCGCGTGGACCGCGGCGAGTTGCAGGAGGCGTTCGACGAGTGGGACATGGTGCTCCGGCTCGCGCCCAATCACGTCGGCGCGCGCAAGGGGATGGGCTACGTCCTCTTCAAGCAGGGGAAGCTCGCGGAAGCCGAGGCGCATCTGAGCACGGCGGCGACTCACGACCGCGGGGACTCGTCGATCGCGACCGCCCTGCGCATGGTGCGACGACTCCTGCGCTACGCACACTTCGCAGGGAACGGCAACGGCGCACCGGACCATGCACAGCTCCTCGCCGCGCAGCGGCGCGTAGAGGAAGAGGCGCGCCTGCTCTTCGCGGACATCCTTGGTGAGGGCGAGCATACCGCGCTGCTCCTCAACTCCGACGGCCTCGTCGCTGCGGGGCTCTACGTCACCGCGGATGGCGAGGACGTGTCGCAGGAAGTCGGCGCCTCGCTCACGGGAGTGCGCGACGAGGCGCTGCGCGCCGTGCGCCATCTCGATCTTGGCACGTGGAAGGCTGTGGTCTACGAGACGGATCTCGCGACCGTGGCGCTCGCGCCCGCGCTCGACGAATCGATGGTGCTCGTCGCGGCCGGCCGCTCTGTGCCGCTCGGCTTCGTCCGACGCGTGCTCGATCGGTGCGTGCACCGCGCGACCTCGTGGCTCGAGGAGGTCGCATGAGCGCATCTCCATTCGAGGGCGTGCTTGTCGCAGCTCATCCGGCAGCGCGGTGTGCTCGGCTGTCTCGTAGTCGGTGAAGCCGATGGGATCATCGTCGATGCGAACGTGCAGGTGGGGATTCAGGCGAACGTGATCGCAGCGCTCGCGGCTGCGCTCTATCGCAAGGCGCGCCTGTGCTCGGCCGCCGCAGGGCTCTCCACCGTCGGATTCCTGCAGCTCGAGGCGGAGCGCGGGCACATCCTCGCGATCGGGCGCGAGGGACTCGTGCTCGTAGCGCTGGCGGAGCCGCGCGCGCACATCGGCCGCATTCGCGGATCGATGATCGAATCGCAGAGCGTTCTCGCGTGAGAACGCATGTCGCCGAGCCGTGGGTGGAGGCGCCGCTCCAGGCATTCGTCGACGATGCGCACGCGCTCTTCGCGCTGCTGCTGCATCCCAATGGCCAGGTCATGGGGCAGTTCGGCTTCACGCGCGCGGTGGACGTGATGGCCGCGTGCGCGCTTGCGGCTGCAATTCACGCGTCGGCGGGTGAGCTCGGACGGGAGCTCGAAGGGAAGCCGTTCCGCGAGCTGTATCACGCTGGGCGCGAGCGCCAGATCTTCATCGGCGACGTGCCCACCACGCACCACCAGTTCGTGTTTCTCACGGTGTTCGATGCCGAAAGCTCGCTCGGCCTCGTGCGCATCTACTTCCAGGAGTTTTGCGCGCTGCTCGAGCACGCGCAGCCTCCACTGCTCGTCGAGGCGCCGATCAACGAGGCGTCGCTCGAGCAGGATCTGAATCGCAATCTCGCCATCCTGTTCGGCCGCGCTCCGCGCGGCTCGGACGGCGGTGAGTCGTCCATCTCCCTCGCCTGACGCGCCGTGTCTCTGGTCAACTACGCCACCCGTGAGATCACCTGCAAGATCGTCTACTACGGACCCGGACGGTCCGGGAAGACGACGAACCTGCATTACATTTACGAGCAGGTGCCGGGCGATCGCAAAGGGCAGATGGTCTCGCTCGCGACCCAGACGGATCGCACGCTCTTCTTCGATTTCCTGCCGCTCGACCTCGGCACCATTTCGGGGTTCACGACACGATTCCAGCTCTACACCGTGCCGGGACAGGTCTACTACCAGGCGACGCGCAAGCTCGTGCTGCACGGCGCGGATGGCGTGGTGTTCGTCGCCGATAGCCAGGCGCGGCAGCTCGCGGAGAACATCGAGAGCATGCAGGATCTCCACGCGAATCTGGCGGAGCACGACATCGATGTGCGCACCATGCCGCTCGTCCTGCAGTACAACAAGCAGGATCTCCCCGGATCGCTCATCTCCACGGTGCCCGAGCTCGAGGATGCGTTGAACTTCCGCGAGGTGCCGTCGTTCGCGGCGGATGCGCTGCACGGCACGGGCGTGTTCGAGACGCTTCGCGGAATCGCCGGAATCGTGCTGCGCCGCCTGAGCGCCGGCTCGAACAGCTCGCCTGCCGCCGTAACCGCGGGAGGCCGCTGACGGTGGATCTCGATCCGCGGTATCGTTTCGAGAATTACATCGTAGGGGGCGCCAACCGGCTCGCCGTATCCGCGGCGCGAGCGGTGGGGCAGTCCCCCGGTACGTCGTACAATCCGCTCTTCATCTACAGCAGCTCAGGGCTCGGAAAGACGCACCTGATGCTCGCCATCGGGCATCTCGCGCTTCAGGTACAGCCGCAGCTCACCGTGGAGTACGTCACGCTCGAGGAGTTCATCGAGGAGCTGAATCACGCGATCGGCGACAGCGCGATGGAGCTCTTCAAGCGGCGCTTCCACATGGTCGACATGCTGCTGCTCGACGATGTGCAGTTCCTCGCGGGCCGCAAGGAGACGCAGAGCGAGATGCTGCGCCTCTTCAACACGCTGCAGCGCGCGGGAAAGCAGGTCGTGCTCACGAGCGACCGGCCGCCGTCGGAGATCGCCGACCTGGACGAGCGTCTCATCACCCGGCTCGCGGGTGGGCTCGTGGTCGACGTCGGCACGCCCGACTATGAGACGCGCGTGGCGATCCTGCGCAGCAAGTGCGAAGAGCGCAACGTCGTATTCGAGTCCGGTGTGCTCGACGAGGTTGCGCGGATCAACTTCACGAACGTGCGCGAGCTGCAGGGCGCGCTCAATCGCCTCATCGCGTGTCAGACGCTCGAGGAGATTCCCGTCACTGCGCGCAGCGTGCGCGAGCTGCTCGGCGAGAAGCCGGAAGCGCCGCTGCTCCTCCCGTCGCAGGCGAAGGGGCAGGAGTTCGCGAGCTTCCTCTCGGATCTGAGCGAAGTCGTCGCTCAGCACGTCGAGAGTTGGCGCGTGCGCGTCGTCGAGGCGATGACGTACTGGCACCAGCTCGGCTACGCCACGCAGGTGCTCGAGCGGACGCTCGAGGCGACGGAGGAGCCGGACGTCGACGCGCTGCTGGCGAAGTTCGAGGCGTCGATCCGGCGCCTGCGCGAGCTCGAGGCAGAGGCGTCGAAGATCGACACGCAGCTGGCCGCGTCGGATCTCTTTCGCGATCCCGAGCGCGTGGGCGAGGCGGAGCTGGTGCTCGCGCGGATGGTCGGCGGCGAGGAGCCGCCTCCCGGACCTGATCCCGCGCTCCTGCGCTCGGAGCTCGAGGTGGGCGCGTCGAATCAGCTCGCGGTGCACGCCATCGACACGATCATCGATGAGCCGGGGAAGAAGTACAATCCGCTGTTCGTGTACGGCTCCCGCGGCGTCGGGAAGACGCACCTGCTGCATGCACTCGGCAACGAGCTGATCGCGCAGAGTGGTGGCGCGTTCACGGTAGCGGTCGTGAACGCCTCGCAATTTATCGAGGAGCTGATCGCTGCGTTGCAGGAGGAGCAGATCGAGAAGTGGCGCGCGCGATATCGTGTAGTGGATGCGCTCATCCTGGACGACGTGGATCTCTGCGCGGGAAAGGAGCGCTCGCAGGAGGAGCTGTTCCACATCTTCAACAGCCTCACGGGCAACGGCCGACAGATCGTCTTCGCGAGCGCGCATGCGCCCAAGGCGATCGAGGGGCTCGAGGAGCGGCTCCGCTCGCGCTTCGAGGGTGGGCTCGTCGTGGAGATCGCACCGCCAGATCATGCGCTGCGCGAGAAGCTCTATGCACGATATCTCACGGCTGCTGGCGAGCGCCCGGATCGCGCGCTCATCGATTATCTCGCCTCGCGCTCGGCCGCGAGCGTGGCGGAGATGCACGGCATCGTCGAGCGGCTGATCAAGGCGGCATCGGTGGTGGGCGTGCCGCTCAACGCCTCGTTCGCGCGCAAGGAGCTCGAGGGTGGCGCGACGGCACCGTCACCCGCCAAGCAGTCGAACGGGCGCGAGGCGGATTCGTTCTTCCTCGACGAAGAGAAAATTCTCTGGGACTGGCCAGACGTCGACGGGCCGCGCCATCGAGGAATTCCGATAGATGGCGATCAAGGGAAGTCTTCGCGAGGCGAGTCTGCCGGACGTGTTGCAGCTGCTGGCCATGGGGCAGAAGACCGGCTGCCTCAGCGTCACGGACCGCAACAACTTCGGCTACATCTACTTCGATCGCGGGCGCATCTCCTACGCGTCGATCGTGAATCGCCGCGATCGCCTCGGCGACACGCTCGTGAAGAACAGCGTGATCACGCAGCGCGAGCTCGATGCGGCGATCGATGCGCAGGCGACGCAGCAGCGGAACAAGCGCATCGGCGAGATCCTGATCGAGCAGCACATCCTCACGCGTGAGGAGCTGCACCGCTACATCCGCGTGCAGATCGAGGAAGCGGTTTACTATCTCTTCACGTGGATGCAGGGGACATTCAGCTTCGAAGCGGACATCCGTCCCGACGATCACGACGTGCTCGTATCCATCAATCCCGAATCGCTGCTGCTCGAGGGCGCGCGACGCGTGGACGAGTGGAGTCTCATCGAGAAGAAGATCCCGAGCTTCGATCTCATCTTCGAGCTCGACGCGGCTCGCCTCGCCGCGAGTGAGTCGCAGCTCACCGCTGCGCAGCATCAGCTCACGCCGCTCATCGACGGGCGCCGCGATGTCACGGCGCTCATCGACATGTCCGGGCTCGGCGACTTCGAGGTGGGGAAGGCGCTCTTCGGGCTGGCGACGGCGGGCTTCATCCAGCGCGTGGGCAAGTCGAGGCCGCAGGACGACGTCGTGCGCGAAGCGCGCGTGGAGGAGCACCGCAATCTCGGCGTCGCCTTCTATCGCACGGCGATGTTCGAGGAGGCGACCCGCGAGTTCCGGCGAGTGGTGGAGCTGCAGGACAGCGACGTGCAAGCGCGCTTCTTCCTGAGTCTCGTGTCGATGCGCGAAGGGCGCTGGGCCGATGCCGTGCTGACTTTGCGCGAGGCCGCGGCGCAGCCGTCCGCGAGGCCATCGATCTTTCACAATCTCGCGTACGCGCTCGAGCGGCTCGGGCACCTCGATGAGGCGCGAGAGATGCTCCAGGAGGCGATCGTGCGCGGCGGCGGCGACGATCCGCGTGTCCGAACCTCATTCGGCGTGCTCTCGCTGCGCTGCGGCGATGTCGAAGAGGCGAACTCGTCCTTCGCTTCGGCGCGTGCGCTGCTGGGGAAGCGGCTCCCATCCCCCGCGTGGTTCCACTACGCATCGCTCGCCGCCGGACTCGCGGGCGATCTGGATCGCGCGCTCGAGCTCATCACCGAGGGCGTCAAGGCGCATCCACAGGCGGCCGTCCTCGGGAATACGCTCGCCGCAGTGCACGAACGGCGCGGCGACTTCTCGGCAGCGGCGCAGGCCGCGGAGGCGGCGCTGGGCCAGGGCGGCGGGATACCGCAGCTCCACAAGAATCTCGGCGACTACTTCTATCGCGCGCTCCGCTATGAGGAAGCGCTCGATCAGTATCAGCGCGCGATCAAGATCAACCCTGCGCTCGGCGACGACGTGTATTTCAAGCTCGGCAACATCCGCTTCAAGTGGCAGGAAAAGGAGCAGGCGCTCGCGTATTGGGAGCGCTCGCTCGCGCTCAATCCGGGGAACGAGATTCTGCGCACGAACCTGGCGCTCGCGCGCACGCAGCCCGCATGACGCAGCCTCTCCCTGAAGACGACGGCTACGAAGCGCTCACCGCGAAGATCACGCGTGAGCGCGGCTTCGGCTGTGCGAGCTACAAGGAAAGATGCGTGCGTCGTCGCATTGCGGTGCGCATGCGCGCGCGCGGCGTGCACACGTTCGAGGAGTACGGCAGAATTCTCGATCGCGACGGACGCGAGTACGACCTGCTGCTCGACGCGCTCACGATCAACGTCACCAAGTTCTTTCGCAATCCGGAGACCTACGCCGCCATCGATCGTGAGATCGTGCCGGCGCTGTATGCGCGAGTCGAGTCGCAGGTGCGCATCTGGAGCGCGGGATGCTCCTCAGGCGAGGAGCCCTACTCGCTGTCGATGTTGATGCACCGGTATGCGGTGGCGCAGGGGAAGCGGTTCGACCGGGTGGACATTCTGGGTACGGACCTCGATCAGGCGAGTCTCGTCGCTGCGGATCGCGCTACGTACCTCGAGCAAACGTTGGCAGACACGCCAGCGGATCTCCGGCAGATGTATTTCCCATTGCTGCCACCGTATCGGATCCTGCCCGAAGTGCGCTCACGCGTTCACTTCCGCCGGCACGACTTGCTGCGCGAGCCTTTTCCCGAGTCGCTGCACCTGATCGTTTGCCGCAACGTCATCATCTACTTCGATCGTACTACGCAGGAAGGACTCTTCGAGCGCTTCGCCGAGGCGTTGCTGCCGGGGGGATTCCTCGTGCTGGGGCGGGTGGAGACGCTCTTCGGTCCCGCGCGCACCAAGTTCGTGCCGGTCGATGGGCGCGAGCGGGTGTTCAGGCGCGTATGAAGGAGATCCAGGTGCGAGTCGCGGATGCAGCCGTGGGCCAGGGTGACGTGCTCCTCTCGACGCTCGGATTGGGCTCGTGCATCGCCATCGCGCTGTACGACCGGCACGCGCACGTGGCCGGGCTCGCGCACATCCTCCTGCCGAGCGAGGCGCTGGCACGCGATCGCGAGAATCGCGCGAAGTTCGCGCAGACCGCGGTGCCGCTGCTGCTCGAGCGCATGCGCGCGATCGGCGCGCGTGACACGAACATCGTGGCGAAGCTCGCCGGCGGTGCGAGCATGTTCACGTCGCTGCTCACGCAGGGGGGACCGCCAATCGGCGAGCGCAACCTGATCGCGACGCGGATTGCACTTGCGACGCACGGCATACGCGTGACCGGTGAGGATGTCGGTGGCGGACACGGACGGAGCGTGTACCTCCACGGCTGCGACGGGCGATTCGAGATCCGATCGGTGGCGAAGGGACATGTCGTCCTCTAACCGCACACCATCGGTGCTCGTCGTCGACGACAGCGCGTTCATGCGCAAGCTCGTCACGGAGCTCATCGAGGGCTCGGGCGAGTTCCGCGTCGTGGGCACCGCACGGCACGGCCTCGATGCGCTGCAGAAAGTGCAGACGCTCGCGCCCGACATCGTGACGCTCGACATCGAGATGCCCGAGCTGGACGGACTCGGTGCGCTCGAGCGCATCATGCGCGAGGCGCCGCGCCCCGTGGTGATGCTCACGGCCGCGTCCGGGGAAGGGAACGAGATGGCGCTGCGCGCGCTCGAGCGCGGCGCGGTGGAGTTCGTGCGCAAGCCATCGGGGCCGATCAGTCTCGATCTCGCCTCGGTGCGCGACGAGCTGCTCTCTGCGCTGCGCGCCGCGACGCAGGTGACGCTACCGGGCGCACGAGGCGCTGCGCTCCCGCCATCGCGCGATCTTCCGCGCATCGCGGGCAGCGCGGCGGGTGCGCGCTCGGTCATCGCGATCGCGGCATCCACGGGCGGCCCGCGCGCACTCGCGGAGCTCGTGCCGGCGCTTCCCGCCGAACTCGATGCGGCCGTGCTGATCGTGCAGCACATGCCCGCGGGTTTCACTAAGACATTGGCCGAGCGGTTGGATGCGCTCAGCGCGCTCACGGTGACGGAGGCGGTGCACGGCGAGGCGGTGGAGCAGGGGCACGTCTACGTCGCACCGGGCGGACAGCACATGCGCGTGCAGGGCAGTGGCGGCGCGCGCGTCATCGCGCTCGACGACTCGCCCCCTGTGTGGGGTGTGCGCCCCTCCGCCGACCCGCTCTTCCGCTCCGTCGCGGAAGTCACGGGCGCTGCCGCGATCGGAGTCGTGCTCACTGGAATGGGTCGCGACGGTGCAGCGGGGCTGCGCGCCATTCGCGATGCAGGGGGCGCCGGCATCGCGCAGGACCGCGAGAGCTCGATCATCTACGGGATGCCGCTGGCGGCGAACGCGGCGGGTGGCGCGAACATGGTGCTTCCGCTCGCGGAGATCGCCCAGACGCTGGCTACCATGGTACGGGCTGGAGCTGATGTGACCACGACCGGAGGCGGCCGGTCCATCTACGGGGGGAGGAGCAGCGCATGAGCGCCACTCTCGAGGCGACGACCGCGCACGAGACGGCGCACACGGAGCTGCTGCTGATGCGTCAGGGCGCCGAGTATTTCGCGCTCGTGCTGACTGCGGCCATGGGGGCGCTCGAGCTGCCGCCGCTCACCGGAGTTCCCGGCGCGCCGCCCATGTTGCTGGGCATGTTGCCGGATCGCGGTGGTGCGATTCCGGTATTCGCGGGAAGCTGCGTGCTCGAAGTGAGTGCGAGCGGCGATGGAGAGGAAGTGCTCGTGATCGCGCGCGATGGTGAGCGGCAGGTCGGTCTCGTAGTCGATGCGGTCGAGGACGTGATCATGGCGGATTTGACGACGTTGCAGCAGCCGATGGACTCAATGCGCGACGGTGGAGTCGTGCGTGGGGTGATTCGTTCGGGGAGCCATCTCGTTGCCATACTCGACACGCGAGTCCTCGTCCGCATGGGCGCACGCGCACTTCCGGAGCTTTCATGACTACCGCCACTGTCCAGCAGCTCGTCACCTTCCGTCTCGGCGAGGATCACTTCGCGGTCGACATTCTCTGCGTCGAGCGGGTGCTCCGGTTCAGCGCGCCTGCGTCCGTGCCGAATCTCCCGGTGTGGATTGATGGTGTGATCGAGCACGGGGGCCGCGTCGTTCCAGTGATCGATTTGCGTACGCGCTTCGGAATGGAGCGGCTTGCGCCCTGCGCCGAGCAGCGCATCCTCGTGTTGATGATTGGCGAGGAGTGGTTGGGCGTGACGGTGGATTCGGTGCACGAGGTGCTCGCGGTGCAAGCGGAGGAGATCGCGTCGCCACCGCCATACTTTCGCGGACTCGATGCCGAATATCTCCGCGGGCTCGTGCGGCGAGAGGGTGCGCTCATCATCTTTCTCGACGTGGCCCGCGTGCTCACATCCTCCGAGCTTCTCGAGCTGACGTCGGCGGCCGCTCATGGCTGAGACCGAGGTCGCCGCGTTTCGCGCGCGCTACGCCGCGATCGAGGCGCGGCTCGAGGCTGCCACCGCGGCCACGGATCGCGATGTCATCAAGGGCGAGATCATTGCGCTCTTCAAGGAAGTGGAGGCGGAGCTCGCGCAGCTCGGTATTCTCCGCGAAGACATCAAGAAGCTCGTCGAGAAGTGGAAGCAGGTGCAGCAGACGTCCGTCCCTTCCAACGCGCCGGAGTTCGGCGGCGATCGGCCGGTGGTGGTCGCAGATCACATCGGCGCGTCGACGTTCGTCGAGAAAGGCTGGAGCCTCATCTCGCTCGGCGATCACGAGGGTGCGGAGCGCGCGCTCAAGCGTGCGCTCGAGCTCTCGCCGAATGATCCACAAACCGAATCGCTCCTGGGCTGGGCGCAGATGCTTCAGGAGAAGTACGACGAAGCGCTGCTCAACTTCCAGAAGGTACTGATGCGCCAGCCGACGAACTCGCTGGCGCGCATCAACCTCGGCTACATCTGCCTGAAGAAGCGCATCTTCGGCGAAGCGATCGAGCATCTGTCGAAGGCGATTCGACTGGACAACGATCGCAAGGCGACGCTGTACGCGCACTTCTACCTCGGTCTCGTCTACGGCGAGCGCGAGATGTACGAGGATGCGCAGACGTTCTTCCGCAAGACGCTGACGCTCGGCCCGAATCTCATCGAAGCCTACTATGAGCTCGGCCGCTCGCTCTGGTTCGATGGGAAGCGCGAAGAGGCGAAGCAGACTTGGCGTGACGGCCTCGCAGCCAACAAGTTCAATCCATGGGGGAAGCGCTGCGGGGAGATGTTGAAACACGTCGAAGAAGGTGGAGCTCCGGCGCGCAACGGCTAGCACGCGCCACTCGCGCCGCGCTGTTGCTGCTCCTGCTCGCAGCGCCTTGCGCGCGCGGGCAGTCGAGTGAGGCGCAGCGTCTCGACCGTGGCCGATTCACGGTCGTCGCATTTCCCTCGGACCTGCAGCTCGCGCGCACGCTGCTCGACGAGGCCGAGCGCACCGACACCTTTCCCGGCCTTCCGCGCCCGCGTGCGCACGCGCTGATCGCGATCGCGCCGGACGCGCGCCGCTTCCGCGAGTGGACGGGTGCGGGCGCGCCGGACTGGGGCGCGGCGATTGCGATCCCCGATGAGCAGCGGATCGTGATGCAGGGCAGTGGCGCCGGTTCCGATGCCGGCGATCCGCGCGCCGTGCTGCGCCACGAGCTCGCGCATCTCGCGCTGCACGAGTACCTGGGTGCGCTCCCTTCACGGTGGTTCGACGAGGGCTACGCGGGCTACGCCGCCGGCGAGTGGTCTCGCGATGAGGTGCTCGCGGCCAACGTGGGGCTCGTGCTCCACGGCATCCCGGCATCGCTCGACTCACTGGAGGACGGCTTTCACGGCGGTGCATCGCGCGCTTCAGGCGCGTACGCGCTCGCGTATCGAGCGGTCAGCGATCTCGCTGCACTCGATCAGCAACGAGGGCTGTCGCTTTTTTTTTCGTACTGGAAGGAAACCGGCTCGATGGACCGCGCGATGCGACGCGCGTACGGAATTACGCAGTCAGCGTTCGAGGCGGAGTGGCGTTCCCGTACAATGCGCCGCTACGGACTGCTCGCGATCGCGGCCAATGTCTCGTTGCTGTTCGTGCTGCTCGCCTTCTTTCTGGCGCCCCTCTATTGGTCGCGCCGACGCCGTGACCGTCTGCGAATCCAGGCCATGAAGAACGCCGAAGCGGCAAGCGACAGGCGGGCGGTGGAGGAGGCGGCACAGCTGCTGTCCAGGAACCACTCAGTGCGAAATCGGATCGACTAGGACGCTCACGAGGACTGACGGGGGCGCCCCCGGCGCGCAATTATATTGGTCCAACATCTCCGAGCGGCTGCTGTCTTGCGTATGTTCGCAGTGCCAGCATCGGAGTGGTTGCCGGAGGCATGTGGAGCCTACTGTGAGCCAGAAGACGAGCAATTCGCGTGGGGCGGCAGCTGCCGAATCGCCAGCGGGAGGGGAGCCACTCATCATCGTGGCTCCCCTCTCCGGCATCATCGTCCCACTCGAGCAGGTGCCGGACGCGGCATTCGCACAGCGCATGGTCGGCGATGGCGCTTCCATCGAGCCGATGAGCGATCGCGTACTCGCGCCGTGCGACGCCCGGGTGCTCCAGGTACATCGCGCGAAGCATGCGATCACCCTCTCCGTGCGCGGGCTCGAGATCATCATTCACGTGGGCCTGGATACGGTGCTGCTCAACGGCGAGGGCTTCACGGCCTTCGTGAAAGCGGGGGACAGCGTGAAGGCGGGCGACCAGCTGCTCGGCTTCGATGCGGATCTCGTCGCGCGTCGTGCGCGCAGTTTGCTTACACAGGTAGTCGTCTCGAACGTGGAGAATGTCGCGTCGATCGAGCCGAGTCAGGGTTTCGTGAATGCGGGACGCGATCCGCTGATGCACATCTCGCTGCGCGACGGTGTGGACGACACAGAAGCGCAGTCGCACGGAGACGAGGTCCGTTCTCGCCCGGTTCTCATCACGGCAGCGGGCGGGTTGCACGCGCGCCCTGCGGCGGCCATCACGACTGCCGCGCGCCGATTCAATGCATCCGTTCGGCTAGTCACGGCCTCGCGCGAGGCGAACGCGCGCAGCGTCGTGTCGATCATGGCGCTCGAGGCAGGGGAGGGTGACGAGGTAACCGTCGTGGCGACCGGAGGCGACGCACAGGCCGCGGTCGACGCCATTTCCGAGTTGCTCGCCACGCACGTGGAGACCGCTTTAACCATAGCCGCGGTGCCGGCCTCGACTGCATCTGCGGCGCCGGTGCAGGCCAGGATGCAGTCGCCATCCGAGCCCGGCGTGCTTCGCGGCGTTCCCGCCTCACCGGGCGTCGCGGTTGGCACCGTGCACCATCTCCAGCGGGACGACGCGGTGTTCGAAGATCGTGCACAGGATCCGCAGCAGGAGCGCCGTGCGCTCGATGCGGCACTCGCCACAGCGCACACGCAGCTAGACGCGCTGCGTGCGGGATTGGCCAGCGATCCCGATCGCGCCGCGATCTTCGGCGCGCATCAGGAGTTGCTTGCGGACCCGGAACTGCTCGACCAGGCAACGCAGGGCATTCGCGAGGGCGGTTCTGCCGCGTGGGCATGGAAGCGCGCCTACACCGCGCAGTCGGAGCGGCTGCTCGCGCTCAAGAACGAGCTGTTTGCAGGGAGAGCCGCGGACATGCGCGACGTCGGGCGTCGCGTGCTGCACATCCTGGTCGGCAGCAATGGTGCGGCGCCGCCGGTTCCTCCGGACTCAATCGTCGTGGCGGAGGATCTGGCGCCTTCAGACGCCGCCTCGCTCGATCGAACGTACGTGAGGGGCTTCTGCACGACGTCAGGCAGCGCGACATCGCACGCCGCGATCCTCGCGCGCGGCCTCGGCATCCCGGCCGTCGCAGGCATCGATGCCCGCGTGCTCGATCTCGCGGCGGGCACGCGAGTCATCCTCGACGGTGACGCGGGCGTGATGCGCACCGAGCCGACCGATGCTGACGTGGAGACGGTGCACCAGAGGCGCGCGGCCGATGAGGGAAAACGCGGGCGCGAGCTGGCGGTTTCCGCAGAACCGGCGACGACCACTGACGGGCATCGCGTACACGTATACGCGAATATTGGTGATACGGGTGAAGCTGCCGGTGTCGTGCAGGTGGGTGGTGAAGGCGTCGGCCTCCTGCGCAGTGAATTCCTCTTCATGCGCAGAGAGAGCGCACCCGATGAGGACGAGCAGACGCAAAGCTACGCCTCTATCGGGCGCGAGCTGGGCCCCGATCGCCTCCTCGTGATCCGCACGCTCAATGTCGGCGGCGACAAACCGCTGTCGTATCTGCCGATCGCGGCCGAGGCGAATCCGTTTCTCGGAGAGCGCGGGATCCGGTTCTCGCTAAACAGACCCGAATCGTTTCGGGCGCAGATTCGTGCGATCCTCCGCGCGTCGAATCGCTACAAGATCGCGATCATGTTCCCGATGATCGCGACGCTGGAGGAGTGGCGCACAGCGCGGGCGATCGTCGAGGAGGAGCGCGCGTCGCTCGGAACACCGCCGATCCAGATCGGGATTATGGTGGAGACACCGGCCGCGGCGGTGCTCGCCGATCAGTTCGCTCGCGAGGCGGATTTTCTCTCCATCGGAACGAACGATTTGACACAGTATACTCTGTGCATGGATCGCTCGAACTCGCGGCTCGCGGCGCAACTCAATGCGCTGCACCCCGCGGTGCTGCGACTGATCGCGCAGACGGTGGAGGGCGGTCACAAGTACAAGCGGTGGGTGAGCGTCTGCGGCGCGCTCGCGGGCGATCCGGCGGCCGTGCCCGTGCTCGTCGGATTGGGCGTCGATGATCTCAGCGTCGACATCCCGGTCGTCCCTGCCGTGAAGGCGCGCGTGCGCGCGCTGTCGATGCTGGATTGCCGCGCGATCGCACGTGCGGCGCTGAGTGCGGAAATGGTGCGGCAGTGCGCGCGATCGTCGCTCGCCACCGCGCGTGACCTCGGAGGCTGGAGCGTAGGATGAGCGCGTGGCGCGGAACGTTCGGATGGCTGCAGAAGATCGGTAAGTCGCTGATGCTCCCCGTCTCAGTGCTGCCCGCGGCCGGGATTCTGCTCGGCATTGGGAGCGCGAAGTTCAAGGCGCTCCCCGAGGTCGTCTCGAATGTCATGGCGCAGGCGGGCGGGGCGATCTTCGGGAACCTGCCGCTGATTTTTGCCATCGGTGTGGTGCTCGGGCTCGCGGGGAACGACGGTGTCGCCGCGCTGGCCGCAGTCGTTGGTTTTGCGGTGATGGTCGCGACGATGGGCGTCATGGCGCCGCTGCTGCACTACGAGCCCACGCCGATCCTCGGAATTCCGTCGATCGACACAGGTGTGTTCGGCGGAATCCTGATTGGTGCCGTCGCCGCGGTATTGTTCAACCGGTATTTCCGGGTAAAGCTCCCGTCCTATCTGGGCTTCTTCTCGGGCAAGCGCTCGGTTCCGATCCTCACTGCCTTCGCCGCGGTGTTCGTCGGCGTGGTGCTGAGCTTCGTTTGGCCGCCGATCGGCGCCGCGATCAAGTCGTTCTCGCACTTTGCCGCGAGCACACACCCCGCGACGGCCTTCGCGCTGTACGGCGTCGTCGAGCGCGCACTCATTCCGTTCGGGCTGCACCACATCTGGAACGTGCCTTTCTTCTTCGAGGTGGGCTCGTACACTGATCCTGCAACGGGGAAGGTCATCCACGGCGAGATCTATCGCTTTACCGCCGGTGACCCGACCGCCGGGAATCTCGCGGGTGGATATCTGTTCAAGATGTGGGGCCTTCCGGCCGCCGCGCTCGCGATCTGGCGCACGGCGAAGCCCGAGAATCGTGCGCGCATCGGCAGCCTCATGATCTCGGCCGCGCTCACGTCGTTCCTCACCGGCATCACTGAGCCAATCGAGTTCGCATTTCTCTTCGTTGCGCCGGCGCTCTACGTCATTCACGCGCTGTTGGCGGGAGCTGCGTATTTCGTTGCGATCAAGCTCGGGATCCACCACAGCACCACATTCTCGCACGGGCTGATCGACTATGTCGTGCTCTTCCCGCACTCGACGCGCGGCCTTTGGCTGATCCCGCTCGGCATCGTGTGGGCGGGCATCTATTTCACCATCTTCCGGACGCTCATCCTCAAGTGGAATCTCAAGACGCCTGGCCGCGAAGACGACGATGCGACGGTCGCCACCGATCCCGCGGCGATCTCCACCGGCGATCACGCAGCCGATGACTCGATGGCCGCGCGTCTCGTCGCCGCGTTCGGCGGTGCATCGAATATTCGGAGCCTGGACGCGTGCATCACGCGATTGCGCGTAGAGCTCACGGACACCGCGCGCGCCAATCCCAATGCGCTCAAAGCGCTCGGTGCGTCCGGCGTGATGAAGGTGGGCGGAGGGATGCAGGCGGTCTTCGGCACGCGCTCGGAGAATCTCAAGACCGACATGGACGAATACATGCGCTCCGCCGGGGTCGTGGTCACTACGCCCGCGAGTGCGCCGCAAGCGGCTGTCGCGAGCGCCGTGAACGTCACACCGGAGCTTCGTGCACGAGCGGACGCGATCATGGCGGCGCTCGGCGGCGCGGAAAACATCGCGCGCGTGGAAGCGCTCGCACTCACCCGGCTGCGCGTGGAGCTTCGCGATCACGCGCGAATGAACGAGTGTGCGCTAACGAAGGCCGGTGTCATGGGTGTCTGGCGCTTGTCGCCCCAGGCAATGCACCTCATTGTGGGTGAGGACGCGGGAGTCCTCGCCGCCGCGATCGGAGAATCGCGCGGAGCGAGCTCGAAGTCGCCCGCCTGAGACATCGCCGATGAATCGCTGGACAGCTGTGGCGGCGATGGCGGCTTTCGTGACGGCGTGCCACTCGGGCGCTCCGTCGAACGCAAAGACGCCCTTGGCCGCGCGCCTCGGGCTCTATGATCCCGCGCACGATCTGGGGCCGCTGTTCGCGGCAGTGCAGAATGCTCGCGTCTTCCCGGATTCCAAGACGTTCGTCGATGCTCGCCCGCTCTCGGATCCGGCCCAGATCGCGCGGACGTACGAGGCGGAGCGTAGCAAACCGAATTTCGATCTTCGCGCGTTCGTCGCCTCACACTTTGCCATGCCTGCGCCGGCATCGGTGCCGACCGCGCTGACGACTTCGGATTCCGCGCTGACAATGGAAGCGCACATTCGCGCGCTCTGGCCGCTGCTCACGCGCAAGGCCGACGTTCCGGATCCGCGATCGTCGCTCATTCCGCTTCCCGATCCCTACGTCGTCCCGGGCGGTCGATTCCGCGAGGTCTACTACTGGGATTCGTACTTCACAATGCTCGGGCTCGTCGAGAGTGGGCGCACGGATCTCGTGCAGGACATGCTCGACAACTTCGCGAATCTCGTGCAGATCATTGGTCACGTGCCGAACGGCAATCGCACGTACTACCTGGGGCGCAGTCAGCCGCCCTACTTCGCTGCGATGGTTGCGCTTTATGCATCGACCACGGATACCGCTCACGCGCTTCGCTATCTCGACGCACTCGAGCGTGAACATGCATTCTGGATGGATGGCGCGAGCACGCTCGCGCCGGGAACCGCGTGGCGCAGAGTCGTGCGGCTGCGAAACGGCGCGATTCTGAATCGCTATTGGGATGACATCCCCGAGCCGCGTCCGGAATCGTTTCGCGAGGATTACGCCGTCGGACAATCCGTGGCTGAGTCCAACCGAACGGCGACGTTCAGGAATCTGCGGGCCGGCGCTGAAAGCGGATGGGATTTCTCGAGTCGCTGGATGCGTGATCCCAAGGATCTGCGCACGCTGGAGGTCACTGATCTCGTTCCCGTCGACCTGAACAGCCTCCTGTACTTTTCCGAGCGCGAGATCGCGGCGCAGCGCCGCTGCCGCGGACGCCAGGGAGACGCTGGAGTTGCCGCGCATTTCGACTCCCTCGCCACCTCGCGGAAAGCGGCGCTCTCGGCAGCTGCCTACGACTCCGCCGACGGATGGTTCTACGACGTGCGATGGCGCACCAGCGAGCGTGTGCGCGATCGCCCCACGCTCGCCGCAGCGGTGCCGCTCTACTTCGGACTCGCGAGCCCCGAGCAGGGCAGGGCGGTGAGCGTACGTCTGGGCCGCGACTTCCTCGCGCCGGGCGGATTCGTCACGACGCGCATCGCCTCAGGGCAGCAGTGGGACGCGCCCAATGGCTGGCCTCCGCTCGAATGGCTGGCCATCCAGGGCGTGCGTCGGTACGGGTACGGTGAGCTCGCGGACTCTGCGCGCGCGCGCTGGCTTGCGCTCGATCTTCGCGTATATCGCGAGACAGGGAGGATGACGGAGAAGTACGATGTCATCAACGCCTCACGACGGGCAGGAGGAGGCGAGTATCCGACGCAGGATGGATTCGGATGGACGAATGGTGTCGCGCTCGCGCTCTCGAGCGAACGGTTTGAGCACCCGTCCGCGGCTCATGACGATCCAGTTCTCGACGCCGGACGCGTCAGCTGCGGCCACTGAGCGCGACGAGCCTCTTGCTTCATTACAACTCCGCTCTCGTGATTATTCTCGCAGCTCGCGATTGAACGGCGCTGCTATTGCACGAGTGGAGAGACCAGCTCGCGACCGCTCGGCGACACGCGGACAGTGCCTCATAGCTGCAATCGAGCGAAGGTCAGATTTCGAACAGACGTCGTGTGAGTTTCTTGACACCATGTTGCGGTCAACCTACACTACTCCGAATGCCCCCTCAGGAAACCAACGAAACATTACGCGTGCGTCCCTACCTCTGGTGGGGACTTGCGTTGCTTGCGCTGGCCGCCGGGTACGCGGATCTGATCCGCGGAGGCGAGACGCTCGCCCCTATACTGCTCGTGCTCGGTTATTGCGTATTGGTGCCAATCGCCATCCTGAAATAGCTCGGCGCACCACGCTGCCACACGCGCGCGGCCGATTCGCGCACGCAGGGCGTGCTCGCCGATTGCCTTGCGTCGTTGCTTCAGAAGTCATGGGCGAATAGCTCAGTTGGTTAGAGCGCCTGCCTTACACGCAGGATGTCGGGGGTTCGAGTCCCTCTTCGCCCATTCGTGGACCCTGACGTGCCGAACCGGGGTATATCTGTTCACCGCATGGAGGTAAGGATCGAGATGAGAATGACTTGTCAGCCGAAGCTCATGTTGAGTGTGATGGGCGCCGCACTTGCCCTCGCACCCGCCTCGCTGTTCGCACAGGCGCGTACACAGACCGTGCTCCCGGACGAAACTCCGCGTGCGCTGGTCGTCGCGTTTCACTCGCCCGAGAAGGGAACCGGGACGAATCTGGGCGAGCAGGTCAGGTCGAAGCTGCAGAACGATATTCCGATCAAGCAGATGTACGTCATTCCCAAGGCGACCATCTGCGCGAATCTCGAGGCGTCCGGATTTCCGTGCGACAGCATGCCCGACGCGATCACGTCGCGTCTGCTGGCGACGTCGCTGCGGGCCGATTTCTACGTCGACGGCAACGTGGTGAAGACGGGTACGGGCTACAAGTCCGACGCCCGCCTGGTGCTCTCCAGCGACAACAGCATGGTGCAGCCGCTTCCCTCGATCAACGGCAACAAGCTGGGCGACGTGGCCTCGCAGATCTCCAAGGCGATCCTCGACGTTCGGAAGCAGCTGCCTGACGAGAAGTCCTGTGAGAACAAGCTCAAGTCCGGCGACGCCGCGGGCGCCATTACGTCGGCCCGGGCGGCGATCGCTGCGTATCCGCAGTCGACCATCGGCCGCGTCTGTCTCGCGAACGCGATGGTCAAGCAGAACGCCCCGGGCGATTCGATCATTGCGATCGCGTCCAAGGTCACCGAGATCGATCCGCGCAACCGCCCCGCGCTCATCATGCTCGGCGATGCGTATGCGGCCAAGAACGACTTCAACCACGCCGTCGAATCGTGGACGAAGCTGATCGCGGCGTACCCGAAGGACGTGCAGCTCGTCTCGACGGTCGTGAACAAGATCGGACAGAGCGGACAGGCGGGCGCGGCGAAGCCGATCATCGTCGCCGCGGTCGATTCGAATCCGGGCGATCCGGATCTCGTCCACCTCAAGTACCTGATCCTGCTCGCCACCAAGGATTGTGCGGCTGCAACTGCCGCGGGTGAGCAGATGATCAAGGCGGACACCGCGTCTGCGGACACGACGTACTTCCTGCGCCAGGCTGCCTGCTACGCGCAGCAGAACGATCCGCAGAAGGCGTCGGCCACCGCCGCGCAGGGTGTCGCGAAGTTCAAGAACAACGCCGGCCTCTGGTCGCTCTACGCGCAGACGCTGCGTCTGTCGGGACAGCTCCCACAGTCGCTCGCGGCGGCGCAGACGGCCGTCAAGCTCGATCCCAAGACCGAGCATGGCTACCTCCGCATCGCGCAGGCGCAGATCGATCTGAATCAGCCGGACAGCGCCATCGCGACGCTCAAGCAGGCCGTCGCCTCGGGTGAGGACAAGGCTACTGTTGGCCAGTTCCTGCTCGTGCTCGGAAACAAGGCATACAAAGACGCGAGTGCGGCGACTCCGGCCAAGCGCGAGGATTTCCAGCGTGCCCAAATGATCCTGGCGGCGTCGGACAGCATTGCGCCGTCGCCGGCAGCGAAGTTCGTGCTCGGTGTGTCCGCCTTCAAGGTGGGAGATTCGGCGGTCCGCGAGAATCAGACGGCCAAGAGCTGCGACCTCGCGAAGCTCGCGCAGTCGTCGTTCCTCACGGCGCAGATCAACATTGCCGCGGGCGGCTCGATCGACGCGAAGACTGCCCAGCAGCTTCTCTCGGCGCTCGAGCAGTACCGACCCGCCGTCGAAGGGCAGGTCAAGAAGTTCTGCAAGTAGAGCGTCTGTGACGCTGGACACGAAGGGCTCGCCGACGGCGGGCCCTTCGTCGTTTTCGGGAATGCCACTGAGGCGCGTCGGCGCACCCGATGGTAAAATCCTCCCATGATTTCGCTCGCCCCGGACGCGTACCACACCCCAGTGCTCGCTGCGGAAGTCGCATCGCTGCTGGCGGGGGCACAGTCGGTGCTCGATGGGACGCTCGGCGGCGGCGGTCACTCGCAGCTGCTGCTGAGCCAGGGAGCGAGCGTAGTCGCGATCGACCGCGATCCGAGAGCGATCGCGGAGGCACGCGGGAAGCTTGGCGAGTTCGAGCAGGCGGGCAGGTTTAGGGCTTTCCTCGGCAACTTCGCGGAGATCGATCAGATCGATGCGCTGCGCGGTGAGACATTTGACGGCGTGCTTCTCGACCTCGGCGTCTCGTCGCATCAACTCGATGACCAGTCGCGCGGATTCTCCTTCCGCGAAGGCGCTCCGCTCGACATGCGGATGGGAACGGACGCGCGGCAGAGCGCGGCGGAACTGCTGAACGAGGCGCCCGACCAGCAGCTCATGCAGCTCTTTCGCGAGTACGCGGATGAGCGGAAAGCGCCGCGACTCGCGCGCGAGATCGTGAAGCGCCGAGCCACTGTCCCATTCGCGACGAGCGACCATCTCGTGAATGCGATTCGTGGCGCGCTCGGCCCGCGCAGTGGTCCCGGCGACTTCGCCCGCATCTTCCAGGCGATTCGCATCGAGGTGAACGACGAGCTTGGGTCGCTGGAGCGCGCACTGCCGTCGCTGCGCGATCGGCTCAACCCTGGAGGGGTGATGGCGGTGATCGCGTATCACTCCGGGGAGGACCGCGTCGTGAAGCACGCGTTCCGCGACTGGAGCAACCCGTGCACGTGTCCGCCGCGCCAGCCGCTCTGCGTGTGCGGCGCCGTGTCGCTGGGGGACAGCGTGCATCGGAAAGCCATCACCGCGGGCGAGCGTGAGCTCGCCGCCAACCCGCGCTCGCGCAGTGCGCGACTCCGGGCATGGCGCCGCGCCGCGTAGCCGCCCGCGGGCGACGCGGACGCACTTGGGTGGCGCTTGCGCTCTTCGGCTTCGTGCTCGTAGGCGCGGCAGTGATCTGGCGTCGCGCGCAGGGGCACGCGCAGGCGAAGGCGCTGCTCGCGCTGGAGCAGCAGCGGCTGCAGCTCCAGTCGCAGCGCGCGCAGCTGCGAAGCGACCTCCGCGACCTCGTGAGTCGGAGCGCGCTGGCCGCGGTGGTCGAGAAGCGCCTCGACATGCACGTGCCGAATGACACGCAGCTCGTGATCCTCACGCGTCCGGCGCGCGCCGCCAGCGCGGCGCCCTAGTGCAGGCCATTCCGATGCGGCGTCCCACGCGCCTTCAGCTCGTGCACGGATCGCTCGCGCTCTTCGCGCTGGCGCTCGTGGTGCGCGCGGCGCAGGTGCAGCTGCTGCAGGCGGACGTCTGGAAACATCGCGCGATGCGCCAGCAGTTCGCGGCGGCGGACGTGCCCGCGACGCGCGGCAACATCTTCGACGTGAGTGGCGTCCCCCTCGCGCAGAGCCGGCCCATGACGCGGCTTCGCGTCGCGCCGCGCGAGCTCAAGGACCGCGTCGCGACTGCGCGCGCGCTCGCGAAGCTGCGCGTGCCGCGCGAGTGGATCGCACGCGCGACGGATGTGCGCCGCGCGTGGGTCGAGGTCCCCGGTGAGTTTTCTCCCGGTGACGCGGCGGCGGTGCTGCGCATGCGCGGCCTGTACCCGGAGCCAGGCATCGAGCGCGTCTACACCCAGCGCGAGGCCATGCGCCGACTGATTGGAGTGGTGGACGGGCGCGGCGTCGCTGTGGACGGGCTGGAGCTCACGCTCGATTCGCTGCTCCGCGGGGAGGAGCGGGTGACGCGCCTCGCGCGCGACTCGCACGGCGCACGGATCGACGCGCCGGACGACGAAGCCCCTGAAGCGGGCGATGACGTGGTGCTCACCATCAACCAGCAGCTGCAGGAGATCTCCGAGCGGGCGCTCGCGGACGCACTCGTCGGTACGAAGGCAGACGGCGGGGACATCGTCATCATCGATCCGCACGATGGCGAGATCCGCGCGATGGCGAGCCGCCGCTCCGATCCGCGCTCGTCGGGAAGCCCCGCGGTGAGCGAGCCGTTCGAGCCGGGATCGACGCTCAAGCCGCTGCTCGCGAGCCGACTGCTCCAGCTGCAGCGCGCGAAGCCCGACGAGATCGTGAACACCGAGAACGGCAAGCTCGTGCTCGACGGCCGCACGATCAACGACGAGCACAAGATGCCGCAGATGAGTCTCGCGGATGTGATCCGTTACTCGAGCAACATCGGCATCGTCAAATTCACCTCACGGTTCTCCCCGAGAGAGAAGTACGATGCGCTGCGCGACTTCGGCTTCGGGATGCCGACCGGGCTTCCGTATCCGGCAGAGGCGTCGGGCACGCTGCGGTTGCCGAAGGAATGGTCGAAGCTATCTCCTGCCTCCCTCGCGATGGGATACGAGATCGCGGTCACGCCGCTACAGCTGGCCGCGGCGTACATCCCGATCGCGAACGGCGGGCTGCTGCTCGAGCCGTCGCTCATTCGCGAGATTCGCGCGCCGGACGGCAAGGTGCGCTATCATCATGAGCCGCGCGTCATTCGGCGGGTCATGGACGAAAGTGTGGCAGCGGAGATTCGCCGGATGCTCGTAGGTGTGGTGACGGGTGGAACGAGCAAGGACGCAGCGATGCTCAACTTCGATGTGGGGGGAAAGAGTGGCACGTCGCGCCGCACGGTCGGCAAGCATGGCTACGGAGCCGGTGCATACACTGCGTCCTTCGTGGAGCTCTTTCCGGCCAACGCGCCGCAGTACGTGCTTCTCGTGAAGCTCAACAATCCGAAGGGCGACATCTTCGGAGGATCGACGGCGGCGCCGGTCACAAAGATCATCAATCAGGCGGCGCTCGCTGCCGGAGATGCGTCGCTCGACCGAAGCAAGCTCGCGATGCGAGATGTGCGCGACTCGCTCACGCCGATCGCGGACAGCGCCACGCGTGCTCCGACGATCGCCGAGGAGGACACGCTTCCGACTGTCGTGCTCACGCTCGCCGCAGCGCGTCGCACCGCCGCCCCGGTGACCGCCCCGCGCGCCGTTCCCGACGTGCGCGGCATGACCGCACGTGCCGCCGCGTTCGCGCTGCATCGCGCCGGCTTCCGCGTGCAGCTCGACGGCATAGGCAGCGCGAAGTCGACCGCGCCGGACGCAGGAGCACTGGCCGCACCGGGCACGCTCGTGCACGTGAGCGCCGCGCCGTGACCCCGATCTCCATCGAAAAGATCGTCGCAGCGCTGCAGCACGCGGGGCTGCTCGTGGAAACGAAAGGCAAGCTCCCCGAGCAAGTGGCCGACATCACCGACGATAGCCGACGCGTCGTCGCGAAGGGGCTCTTCGTCGCCGTGCGAGGCTCCGAGCGCGACGGACACGAGTTCCTGTCACAGGCCAAGTCCTCGGGCGCAGCGGCTGCGATCGTCGAGGAGGAGGGGCGTACGAAGCTCCCGTCGATCATCGTACGCGAAGGGCGCCGCGCGGCCGCCATCTCAGCTGCCGCCGCGTTCGAGGATCCCGCGAAGAAGCTCCGAATGGCTGCCGTCACCGGAACGAACGGGAAGACGACCACCGTCGGCATTCTGCGCCATCTGCTCGACAAGCCCGACGCCCGCAGCGCTTCGATCGGCACGCTCGGTGTGCTGCTCGGCAGCGAAGGCACGCCCGTGGGGACAAGCGTGTCGCTCACCACACCGGGCCCGATCGAGCTGCAGCGCGCGCTCCGCCTTCTGGTGGACCGGGGCGTGCGCACGGTCGCCATGGAGGCGTCGTCGCACAGTCTCGATCAGCGGCGCATGGAGACGCTCTCGTTCGAAGCCGGCGTGTTCACCAATCTCACCCGCGATCACCTCGACTATCACGAGACGATGGAGGCGTATCTCGCCGCAAAATCGAAGCTCGTGTCACTCCTGTCGCCCCGAGGGGCTGCGATCGTCAACCTCGACGACGACGTATGGGAGCATCTGCCGCCGGCCAACACCGTGATCACCTTCGGCCGGCATGCGGACGCAATGGTGCGTGCCGACTCGGTGCTCTTCCATCCGCGTGGGAGCGAGTGGCTCCTCGTCGCCGACAACCAGAGGCACGCGCTGCAGCTACCGCTCATCGGCGACTTCAACGTGAGCAACGCGCTCGGTGCCGCCGCCGCCGCGTGGCACATGGGCATGACACTCTCCACCATCGCAGCGAAGCTGCGCACCGTGCCGCAGGTTTCAGGGCGGCTCGAAGTGATCCACGAGCGTCCGACAGTGCTGCGCGACTACGCACACACGCCTGATGCGCTCGAGCGCTCGCTCGCTGCCGTGCGCCCATTCGCGCGCAAGAAGCTCATCGTGATCTTCGGCGCGGGAGGCGATCGCGATCGCGGGAAGCGTCCGCTCATGGGTGCGATCGCCGAGCAGGGCGCCGACTTCGCGATCGTGACGAGCGACAATCCGCGCACGGAGGAGCCGGCATCGATTCTCGAGGACATCGAGCGCGGCATGCGCCAGACCAACCATGAGCTCATTGAAGACCGCCGCGAGGCGATCGTCCGCGCCCTCGGGATGGCGGCGCCGGAGGACGTGGTATTGCTCGCCGGCAAGGGGCACGAGACATATCAGGTGCGCGGCACCACGTCGCACCCGTTCGATGAGAAGTCGATTGTAGCGGAGCTGACGGCGTAATGGAACGAACTTCATTCTGGACGATCGCGCGCGTTGCTGATGCGTTGCGCGACGAGAGCACGGGCGCCGTGCCGCGCGACGATCGTCCGATCGCGCGCATCACGACGGACACGCGGCAGATCGCGACGGGGGACTGCTTCGTCGCGCTCATCGGCGAGAAGTTCGACGCGCATGATTTTCTTCGCGGAGCCGTGGAGCGCGGGGCCGCGGCGCTCGTCGTCTCGCGCGCCGAGCGCGCTGCAGGGCTCGGCGTTCCGGTGTTCACCGTACGTGACACGCTCACCACACTCGGCGCACTCGCGCGCTACCGGCGACGTGCGTGGGGCGGCACGGTGGTGGGCGTCGGCGGCTCGAATGGCAAGACGACCACGAAGGAACTCATTCGCGCCGCGGTTGGCTCGTGTCTTCAAGTGCACGCGACGACAGGGAATCTGAACAATCTCATCGGCGTGCCGCTCACGCTGCTCGCGGTGCCCGACGATGCTGACGTCGCCGTGATCGAGATGGGGATGAACGTGCCCGGCGAGATGGCGCGCCTGCGAGGGATCGCCGAGGCGGATCTGGTTGTGATGACGTCGGTGTCCGAGGAGCACCTCGAGGGGCTCGGGAGTCTCGAGGGCGTGATGCGCGAGGAGTCCGAGCTCTTCGACGGGGCGAAGGTCGCGATCGTCCCGGCATCGCAGCCGGAGATCGCTGCCGCCGCGAAGGGACGCGCCGCGCGCGTAGTCCGAGCGGGGCTCGACGATGGCGACGTGCGCGCGTCGGGGTGGAGCTCCGGCGCTGACGGCGTGGGGGAGATCGAGATCGATGGTGTCGCAGTGCGCCCGCCCACTCGCGGCGCACATAATCTGCGCAACACGATGCTCGCCCTCGCGGTCGCGCGCGAGCTCGGCATCTCGCTGGACGACGCGGCGCGCGGCATCGCGCGCGCGACCTTCCCATCCATGCGCATGGAGATCGGGCCGATCGGGAAGGGGCGCGCGACGCTCATCAACGATGCGTACAACGCCAGTCCCGCATCGATGCGCGCGGCGCTCGATGTGCTCGCCGGGAGCGGCGCCGGGCGTCAGCGTGTCGCGGTGCTCGGCTCAATGCGCGAGCTCGGGGCGCACGCGCCGCGGCTGCACGAGGAGGTGGCGCGCGCGGCGCTCGCGTCGCCGGTGGAGATTGTGGCCGGAATGGGCGAGATTGCCCAGGCGCTGCGCACGATCGGCGCGGGCGACTCTCGAATAGTTGTCGCGGATGATGTGGAGGGGCTGTGGTCGGCGCTGGCGCCCAGGCTCGCTCCGGATGCAGTGATCCTCCTCAAAGCGTCGCGCGGCGTGAAGCTCGAGCGTCTCGTTCCTTCTCTCACCGAGTGGGCAAATCGTTAGTGCTCTACCATCTCTTCACGCCTCTCGTCGGCAGTTGCCGCCTCTGCATCATCTTCAACGTCTTCAACTACATCACCTTCCGATCGGCCGGCGCGGCCGTCACGGGGCTGTTGATGGCGTTCATGGTCGGCCCGTTCGTGATCCGCAGGCTGCGTACGATGAAGGTGCGTCAGGTGGTGCGCGCCGGCACGCCGGACAGCCATCAGGGGAAGTCGTCGACGCCGACCATGGGCGGCGTGATCTTCCTGATCGCCGGGCTCGTCCCAACACTGCTGTGGGCGCGGCTCAACAACCGCTACGTGTGGGTCGCGGTGCTCGTGACGGCGTGGATGGGCTGCATCGGCTTCGTCGATGATTACCTCAAGCTGAAGCAGCAACGGGAAGGGAAGAAGAACGAGGGACTCGTCGAGCGCTACAAGCTCGTCGGCCAGATCACGCTTGGAATTGCGATGGGCGTGTCGCTCTGGCTCGTGCCGCTCTCAAATCTCCCCGGCGCCTCGACGACGCTCCCGTTCTACAAGTACGTGCTCGTTGTTCCCGTGTTCGCGTGGCTGTACGTGCCGTGGGTCGCCTTCGTGCTCACCGGCACGAGCAACGCGGTGAATCTCACTGATGGGTTGGACGGACTCGCAACGGGACTCGCTGCGATTGCCTTCGCCACCTTCGCGATCTTCGCATATCTCATCGGCCGCTTCGACGCGAGCCAGTATCTCCAGATCTACTATCTTCGCGGCTCGGGCGAGCTCACCGTGTTCTGCATGTCCCTGCTCGGCGCGCTCATCGGCTTTCTCTGGTACAACACGCACCCGGCCGAAGTCTTCATGGGCGACACGGGCTCGCTCGCCCTGGGCGGCGCGCTTGGCGCAGTGGCGATCCTGCTCAAGTCCGAATTCCTGCTGCTCCTGGTCGGCGCGGTGTTCGCGGCGGAGACGGTGTCGGTGATCGTGCAGCGCACCGTGTTCAAGTATCGACGCTCGCGCTACGGCGTGGACTACGCGAAGGCGCATCGCATCTTCCTGCGAGCGCCACTCCACCATCACTTCGAGCTCAAGGGATGGCAGGAATCGCAGGTGGTCGTGCGCTTCTGGATCCTCGGCATCCTCTCGGCGCTCGTCGCTCTCAGCACGCTCAAGCTGCGATGATCCCCGCGGAGTGGAAGACTGGCGAAGTCGCGGTGGTGGGGCTGGGGCGCAGCGGCGTCAACGCATCGCTGCTGCTCGCGCGCGAAGGCGTGCGCGTCTACGCATCGGACGGCTCGAGCGACGCCGCCGCGAGTACGGCCGCGCAGCGGCTGCGCGACGCGAACGTCAATGCGGTGGCGGGTTCGCACGATCTCGCGCGCATCGCTCGCGCGACTGTGGTGGTCGCGAGCCCCGGCGTGCCTCCCGACGCGCCGCCGCTCGCCGCAGCGCGCGCGGCCGGAGCTCCGATCGTGAGCGAGATCGAGGTGGCGCTCCGGACCCTGGAGAGTGTGCGCTACATCGCGATCACGGGCACGAACGGCAAGACCACCACCACGGCACTCGTCGGGCATCTGCTCAAGACGCTTGGCAAACGCGTCGCCGACGCAGGGAACATCGGCACGCCGCTCACCGAGATCGCGCTTCGCGATGATCGGCCGGAGTGGATCGCGCTCGAGCTCTCCTCGTTCCAGCTGCACGACACGCCGAGTGTGAATCCCAGCGTGGGCGTGCTCACGAATCTCGCGCCGGATCATCTGGACCGGTATGCGTCCGTCGTGGACTACTACGGGGACAAGGCACTCCTCTTCCGCAACGCGACTGAGCGCTCGACGTGGGTGCTCAACGCCGACAATGCACAGGTGATCGCGATGGCTGCGCGCGCAGCGGGCGCGCACCGGGAGTTCGGCATCGCGAGCGGCAGCGCGGAGATGCGGCTCGTGCGCCAGGGCGACAGGGCCGAGATCCAGTGGAATGGCGCGCGGCTGCTCGCGCGCGAGGAGCTGCCCCTGCTCGGCGACCACAACGTGATGAACGCCATGGCGGCGTCACTCGCGGTGATCGCGGCCGATCCCGCGCACGCGACGCGTGGCGCGCTGGCTCGTATCGCGGACGGGCTGAGATCCTTTCGCGCGCCGCCGCATCGACTCGAGCTGGTGGGCGAGCGCGGCGGCGTGCTGTGGATCAACGACTCGAAGGCGACGAACATCAGCTCGACGCAGGTCGCCATCGATGGGATGACGCGCCCAACAGTCCTGCTCCTGGGCGGGCGCCACAAGGGTGAGCCGTACACGGCGCTCGCAGACGGCCTCCGTCGTCACGTACGCGTCGTGCTGGCGTACGGCGAATCAGCGCCGATCATCGAGCAGGACCTGGCGGGGATAGTGCCGGTCGAGCGGCTGGACAACGACTTCGCAAAGGTCGTCGCGCGTGCGGGCGCAATCGCCAAGTCGGGCGACGTGGTGCTCCTGTCGCCTGCGTGCTCGAGCTACGACATGTTCCGCAACTACGAGGAGCGCGGCGCCGCCTTTCGCCGGCTCGCCGGAGCCGCATGACGACCTCGCCGCCCGCCGTGCGCGAGCGGTGGCGAATGACGCTCGAGGCGCGCGCGCTGATCATCGTCACTGGCGTCATACTCGCGTTCGGGCTGGCGGTGCTGTACAGCGCGAGCGCGCTGCTCGCCGTTCGCGAAGGACACGAAAGCGCGCACTATCTCCTGCTGCAGCTCTCCGGTGTCGGGATTGGGGCGATCCTCTTTGCGATTGCCGCGAAGCTGGACGCCGAGCGATGGCGCGAGTGGGCGTGGCCGCTGCTCGGAATTGCGATCGTGCTCCTGCTGATTCCCGTGCTCCCCGTGCCGCATCGCATTGCGCCGAGCATCCATGGCTCGCGGCGATGGGTGTACCTGGGCTTCCTCTTCCAGTCCTCGGAGCTCGCGAAGCTCGCGGCCATCGTCTGGACGGCGATGCTCATCGTGAAGAAGGGCGACAAGCTGCGACGGCTGATGAAGGGACTCGCCCCTTTCATCGTCGTGCTCGGCGTGCTCTGCTTGCTCGTCATCCTCGAGCCTGATCTCTCAATGGCGATGACGTTCACGCTGATCATGGGCGTCATGCTCTTTGCCGGCGGTGTACGGATCGGGCACGTCGTCGTGCTCGGCATTTGTGCGATTCCCGTGATCTGGCACGAGGTGGAGAGAGATGCAGTACGCGCTGCTGCGCATGACGAGCTTCCTGAATCCCGGGAACGCACCCGTCGAAGCGAGCTACCAGCTCAAGCAGTCGCTCATTGCGGTGGGATCGGGTGGCCTGTTCGGCGTGGGATTCGGCATGGGGCGCCAGCAGCTCGGCTTCGTGCCTTTTCCGTACAACGATTTCATTGGCGCGAATATCGGCGAGGAGTGGGGCTTCTTCGGCATCGTCTTCGTGACGCTCGCGTTCGTCGCCTACGGATGGCTCGGCTTCCGCATCGCGAAACAGGCGCGCACGACGTTCCAGCAGCTGCTCGCAATCGGCATCACCTTCATGACGGTGAGCACCGCCTTCCTGCATTTGGGCGTCGTCATTGGGCTGCTTCCAACCACGGGGCTGACGCTTCCATTCGTGAGCTACGGACGTACGAACCTCGTGATGTCGATTCTCATGACCGGCATTCTGGTGAACATCGCGAGCACGCGCGAGCGAGTGGTCGGCGGCCACGCGACGAATCCTCTCGAGCGCGCACCCGCATGACGGTGCGGGTGATGTTCGCCGGCGGCGGCACTGGCGGACATCTCTATCCCGGGCTGGCGATCGCGCGCGCGCTCGTGCGTTTGGAGCCTCAGGTGCAACCGTTCTTTGTGGGCGCGCTGCGCGGGATAGAGCGCGATGTGCTTCCAAAGACGGAGTTCGAGCATCTCCTCCTCGATCTCCACCCTATCTACCGGCAGCAGCCGTGGAAGAGCTGGCGCACTGTGCGCGGGCTGGGCAGCGCATGGCGGGCGCTCGCGACGGAGCATCGCGCGCACCCGTCGGCGACCGTCGTCGGCACCGGCGGCTATGCCTCAGGGGCTGCGCTCGCGTTCGCGCGCACGCATGGAATTCCCATTCAGCTGCAGGAGCAGAATTCGGTTCCGGGTATCACCACCCGCTTCTTCGCTCGCTACGCGCGCGCCGTCTACCTCGGCTACCCCGAAGCGCAGGCGCGCCTGCACCCCGGCTCTCGCACCGAGATGTTCGACAGCGGAAACCCCATCGAGCCTCCGCCAGTGCCGCGCCCGTCTCGCGAAGACGCGAGACTCGCGTGGGGTTTCCCGGCGCGAGGAGAGCAGGTGGTGCTCGCATTTGGCGGAAGTCAGGGCGCGCGCCCCCTCAATGATGCGATCGCGGCGCTGCTCGACGCCGGGTTGCCGGCGGGTGCACGGATGATCTGGGGTACGGGGCAGGGGAGCTACGAGCGCTACGCCCGCTACGAGTCCGAGCGTGTCCGGGTTCGTCCGTATCTCTCGCCAATCCAGAGTGCATACGCCGCTGCCGACCTCGCACTCACGCGCGCCGGCGCACTCACCGTGGCCGAGCTCTGCGCATGGGGAATTCCGTCGATCCTCGTACCCCTGCCGACCGCGGCAGCGGACCACCAGCGCGCAAACGCGCGCGCATTGGAGGCTGCTGGTGCAGCCGTGACGATCGAACAGTCGGAGTTGTCGGCAGCCACACTCGGCGGTGCGCTCGGGCGGCTTCTCGCCGCACCCGCGACGCTGATCGCAATGGCAGAGGCCGCCGCAAGCCGTGGCCGGCCCGACGCAGCGGAGCGCATTGCCGCATGGATACTTACGACCGCACAGCTAAAGTCGGTTGGCGCTTGAGCGCGCGCTCCCGCGCGCACTATATTGAAGTCGCCGCATGACACTTTTCGATGCCCACGATCCCCGTCCCGTGCACTTCGTCGGCATCGCCGGCGCCGGGATGAGCGCCCTCGCCGAGCTGCTCGCGAGGCGAGGGATCACCGTCACCGGCTGCGATGCCAGCCCCAGCAGAAATGAGGCGCTCGAAGCGCTGGGAATATCCGTCGAGCCGCGGCACGACTCAGCGCACGTCGCTGGAGCGCAGGCGGTGATCGCCACCTCCGCAATGCCTCGCGATCACGCCGAGCTCGCTCGCGCGCGCGAGTTGGGGATCCCGGTGATCAGGCGCGCGGAGGCGCTTGCGGGCGCAGTCGAGGTCGGTGAGACCATCTGCATCGCGGGCACGCACGGAAAGACCACGACCACCGTGATGGCCACCGAGGCGCTCGCCGCTGCAGGTCGGGATCCCACGGGGATCGTGGGCGGCCGCGTCGCCGCCTGGGGCGGAAATCTCAGCCGCGGGGGCGACGCACTGTTCGTGGTCGAGGCCGACGAGTACGACCGCTCCTTCCTCGCGCTCTCGCCGACGGTCGCCACGATCACCAACGTCGAAGCCGATCACCTCGACATCTACGCTGACCTCGATGACATTCGCGGCGCCTTCGCGCAGTTCGCGTCGCGTGCGCGCGCCGTGGTGCTGTGCGCCGACGATGCGGGGGCCGCCTCGATCAAGCTCGAGCCCACAGCGGTCATCGTGCGCTACGGAATCGTGTCGCGGGATGCGCGACTCGTCGCGCGCGATCTTCGGAGTGCCGATGGGGGAAGCGTGTTCACCGCAGTACTCGACGGAAGCGAGGAGGCCGAGATCCGGCTGCGCGTTCCCGGCACGCACAACGTGCTGAACGCACTCGCCGCGCTCGGGAGCGGACACGCGCTGGGCGTTCCGCTCGAAGCCATGGCGCCTGGGCTCGCGGCCTTTGGCGGCGTCGACCGTCGCTTCCAGCGCCTCGGCGAAGCGCGCGGCGTGGCGGTGGTCGACGACTATGCGCATCACCCCACCGAGATTCGCGCGACGCTTGCCGCTGCGCGCGCTGCGTTTCCCGGGCGCCGGATCATCGCCGCGTTCCAGCCGCATCTGTACTCGCGCACGCGCGACTTCGCCGACGACTTCGGCGGCGCGCTCGCGACAGCGGACACGATCTATCTCACGGAAATCTACGGCGCCCGCGAGAAGCCGATCTCCGGCGTGACGGCAGCGCTGATCGACGGCGCTGTGCGCGACGCGGGCCGCGCCGTGACCTGGCGCGGGGAGCGCACCGCGCTCGCCGCCGCTCTCGCGGCCGGCACCGAGCCTGGCGATGTCGTGCTCACCCTCGGCGCCGGCGACATCACGCGCACCGGCCCCGAGCTGCTCGCGCTGCTCGGAGGCTCGCGATGACGCGGCTGCTCGAGTGGATCCGCGCGATCAAGTGGAAGGCGGTGGGCGTAGCCGCCGCAGTGCTCGTGATCGTCGCGATTCCGTGGTGGGGACCGTTGCTGCTGTCGCACCTCTCGTTCTTTCGCGTGCGCACCGTCGAAGTCTCCGGGTATCGCTATGTGCAACCTGAGGACGTACTCAAGCGTCTACGACTCGACACGACCACTAGCGTGTGGTCGGACCTGGGTGAGCTGGAGCACCGCGTCGAGATGCATCCTCAAATAAAATTGGCGACGATCGAACGGGATCTTCCCGGCACTCTCGTCGTGCGCG
Source organism: uncultured Gemmatimonadaceae bacterium (assembly GCA_963792685.1). Taxonomy (GTDB): domain Bacteria; phylum Gemmatimonadota; class Gemmatimonadetes; order Gemmatimonadales; family Gemmatimonadaceae; genus FEN-1250. The sequence goes on from CAWBWW010000001.1 coordinate 2,652,027, forward strand.
TCACCGAAAATCCGCCGATCGCCTACGTGGAGAGTCCGCAAGGCTTGCGTGCAGTCGACAAGGATGGTCGCTTTCTCCCGATCGATCCGAGTCGAGTAGCGATAGATCTGCCGGTGCTGGCGAGAGCGGACACCACGCTCCTGCATTTGCTCGCGAACGTCCGAAGCGTGAGTCCTGCACTCTTCGGTGAGATCAGCGACATTCGGCGAACGGGAGGGACCGACATCGCACTGACGCTCTCCACCGCACAGGTTCGGGCGCTCGCGAGCATCACCGCGCAGCGGCTGGCCGACATCATCCCCGTCGAGACGGATCTCGCGCGCCGCAAGGCACGCGTCACCGAGCTCGATCTGCGCTTTCGTGATCAGGTCATCGCCAGGACGCAATGAATCCCGAACGATTGGTCGCCGGGCTGGACATAGGCTCTTCCCGCACCACCGCCATCATCGCCGAGGCGGTGGGTGACGCTCCCAACGGGACGTCACTCAAGATCCTCGGAGTCGGGAATGCGCGAACCGCGGGAATGCGTCGCGGTGTTGTCTCCGACATCAAGGAGACCACCCAGTCGATCCAGAAAGCGATGCGGGAGGCCGAGCGGATGGCGGGCGTGCAGGTCGATGGAGTGTACGCGGGGATCGCGGGCGAGCACGTGGAAGCGATGAGCAGCTCGGGAGTCGTCGCCGTGAACGGCGACGAGGTGACGCGCTCCGACATCGAGCGGGCGAACGAGGTAGCGCGCACGCAGCCGATCCCCACGGATCGCGAGCTCCTCCACGCGATTCCGCAGGAGTACCGCGTCGACAGAAATGCCGGGATCCGCGATCCGGTCGGAATGAGCGGAATGCGCCTCGAGACCGAGATGTATCTCGTCACCATCGGCTCGTCGCCCGCCCTGAATCTGCGGAAATCGATCGAGCGGGCCGGGTACAAGGTACGCGAGCTCGTGCTCGAGCCGCTCGCGAGCTCGTTCGCCGTGGTGACCGACGAGGAGAAGGAGCTCGGCGTCGCGCTCGTCGAGATGGGCGCGGGCACGACCGACCTCGCGATCTTCCACGAGGACAAGATCCGCTTCCTCGGCACGATCGCGTACGGCGGCGCACACGTCACGAGCGACATCGTGCACGGCATAGGTGTCACGCAGGCGGATGCCGAGCGTCTGAAGGAGAAATATGGCTGCGCGTACGAGCCGTTCTTCGAGCACTCCGACGAAGTCATCACGCTGCCGAGCACCGTCGCGCAGGGCGACCGCGAGATCAAGCGCGAGCTGCTCGCCCACATCATTCATCAGCGCATGGATGAGATTTTCGGGCTCGTGAATCAGCAGATTCGCGATTCCGGATTTGCCGGGCGGCTGAGCGCGGGTGTCGTGCTCACGGGCGGCGCGGCAGCGATCATGGGAGCGGCGGAGCTGGCGAGCGATGTCTTCGGCACTGGCGCGCGGGTGGGATCTCCGGCCGCACGCGTTGGCGGATTGAGCGATGCCGTGGAGGCGCCGCGCTTCTCTACCGCTGTGGGACTCGCGCTCTTCGGCGCGCACCGCATGTCACTCGGCGCGCAAGGCTCCGTCGCGTCTGGAAAGCGAAAGGCGATGTCTGGACCGGGCGTGGATCGCATCACACAACGTGTCAAGACATGGCTGCAGGATTTCTTCTAGTTGTACTGCTTTTTATTGGTCGGCCGATCAATCGAGTTATCCACACGAGAATAACCAGTATTTGTTAGTGTGCTATTCGGAAGTGCGCATTATATTCACGCAGCTTTTCGATACCCGCCTGTGACGCATCGGAAGTTCCCCGCCGTTACGCCATCCGTTTTCCGGATCTTCTTCCTGGAGTCCTCGCCGCTATGATCTTCGAGTTCGAGGAAACCACATCGCAGAACGCCCGCATGAAGGTCGTCGGCGTCGGCGGTGGTGGCGGCAACGCGGTCAATCGGATGATCGAGGAGCATCTCGACGGCGTCGAGTTCATTTCGGTGAACACGGACGCGCAGGCGCTCCTGAGCTCGAAATCGGACGTCAAGATCCAGATCGGGAAAAAGCTGACGCGCGGACTCGGTGCTGGCGCGCGTCCTGAGATCGGACGGCAGGCCGTCGAGGAAAATCGGGACGAAGTGCTCCGCGTGCTGTCGGGGGCAGACCTCGTGTTCGTCACCTGCGGGATGGGCGGCGGCACGGGAACAGGCGCAGCGCCGGTCGTGTGCGAAATGGCGCGCGAAGCAGGCGCGCTCTGCGTGGGCATCGTGACCAAGCCCTTCCTGTTCGAGGGGCGGAAGCGCATGCGTCAGGCGGAAATGGGAATCGCCGAGATGCGCAAGCACGTCGACACGATGATCACCGTGCCGAATGAGCGGCTGCTGGCCGTCGTGGGCAAGGGAATTCCGTTTGGCGACGCGCTCAAGAAGGCCGACGAGGTGCTACTCCACGCCACGCAGGGCATCTCGAACCTCATCAGCGTCACGGGACTCGTGAACGTCGACTTCGCCGACGTGCGCACCGTGATGCAGAGCGGCGGCTCGGCGCTCATGGGCACGGGCATCGGGCGCGGCGAGAATCGCGCGACGGAAGCCGCGCAGCAGGCGATTTCGTCTCCGCTGCTCGACAACGTCTCCATCTCCGGAGCGACCGGCGTGCTGGTGAACATTACCGGTGGCACCGATCTCACCCTTGGCGAAGTGCACCAGATCAACGAGATCGTGCACGATGCGGTGGGCGACGACGCCGAGATCATCTTCGGCGCCGTGAACGAGCCTGCCATGCAGGGCGAGATTCGCGTCACTGTGATCGCGACCGGCTTCGACCGTATCGTCTCCGCCGGCGCACCGAACACTGTGCAGGAAGCGCAGCGTACCTCACCGGGATCTCAGACCCCGGTGATTCCGTTCCCGAATCCGCGTCCGATGCGCACCACGGTGCCCACACCGCGGCCTGTGACGAACGAGACTCCCCGCCGCTCGCCCATGCCTCAACCGGGCCCCGTACAGCAGTCGCCGCAGGAGAAGGCTCAGGATCTGAACGATATGGAGATCCCGACTTTCATCCGGCGGCAAATGGATTGAAGCGGCCCACGCCGCGCACGGTGACCACACTGGTCGCCGTCGCGCTAGCCGCGTGGGCACTCTCTGTGGACCTGCCGAAGCCCTGGCTCGACGCTCCACGTCCAATAGTCGACACCGTTGCTGTTCACGCGCCCGTCGCCAGCGATTCCGATTCGCTCGCGGCCGTGCGTGACACGCTTCACTCCGGTGAAACGCTTGGTGCGCTGCTCTCGCGGCGAGGGATGTCGCAGGACGCGATGACGCGCGCGATGGGTGCGAGCGCGCTCGACGAGCGGCGCGTGCGCGCGGGGATGCCCGTCACCGTCCGCTCCGACTCGGCCGGCTCCGCTCCGCGCGAGATCGTCTTTCAGCTCGCACCGGACAGGCTGCTGCACGTGCGCCGCACGGGTGATTCGACGTGGACGAGCAGCGAGGAGCGGCTCCCCTGGGTGACGGACACGCTGGTGGTGAGCGGACGCATCGAGGACAATCTCTACCAGGCGCTCGACGACAGCGCGACGATGCTTCCGAAGGGTGCGCGCGCCGAGCTCGCGTGGACGCTCGCCGACATCTTCGAGTACCGCGTGGATATGAGCCGCGAACTGCAGCCAGGCGACGCGTTCCGCGTGCTCTTCGAGCGTCAGGTGGGCGCGAACGGGCAGACGCGCATCGGTCGCGTGCTCGCCGCGCGCATGGTCCTCTCCGGCGCGACAACGGAGACAGTGCGATTCGAGGAGAACAGCGGACGCACGGCCTACTTCGACGCCACCGGGCGCTCAATGCAGTCGGCGTTCCTCCGCGCACCGCTCGCGTTCCGCCGCATCTCGAGCGTGTTCGGCATGCGGAAGCATCCGATCCTCGGTATCATGCGCCAGCACCAGGGCACGGACTACGTGGCCAATGCGGGAACACCGGTGCGCACGATTGGGGACGGCGTCGTCACGTTCGCCGGCGTGCGAGGAGGCTACGGAAATCTCATCGAGATCCGCCACCGCACCGGATTGGTGACTCGTTACGGACACCTGCGCGCCTTTGCGCCGGGAGTTCGCACCGGCCGCACCGTCACGATCGGCCAGACAATCGGCTTCGTCGGCATGACGGGGCTCGCCACTGGGCCGCATCTGCACTTCGAGCTGCTCGTGGACGGTGCGCAGCGCGATCCGGCCGTCGCGCTCAAGAAGAGCGCGGGTGTGCCGGTGCCACCCGCGGAGCGCCCGCGCTTCGACGCGTTGCTGGCAGCGCTGCTCGCGAGCCTCGGCAAGGCGCACGCATAGGGCACAAAGCAGGGCGCGGCGAGCTTTGCGCTCGCTGCTCACCGCGTCACGTTTCTCCCATGCTCGCTTGGCTTCTTTCGCTGCTTCTCGCGGCGGTGCTGGCGTGGTGGTCGTACCGTGCGCCAGCGCCGGGAGAAAGCCGGCGGGCGCGCGGGCTCGCCGCGCTCCGTGCAGTGTCGTGGATCATCGTGCTCGCGCTGCTCTTCGACGCGCCGGCCGGTGCGCGCCGCGCGGTTCCGCCGATCGCGGCGCTCAATGCATCTGAGAGTTGGCTTCGCGGCGGCGACAGCGCGCTGTGGCGGCGGGCGACGGACGCTGCGCGCGCTGCCTCGTCGGAGCTCCTGCTCTGGGGCGATTCGGCGCGCACCGCCGCGGCTCCGCCGATTCCGCGCGATGCAGGCACGCGCGCGATGCCGCTAGCGGAGCGGGCGCTCGCGGTGGGGCGGCCGCTCGTGCTGATCACCGACGGCGAGCTCAATGATCCGGCGGCGCTGTCATCGCTGCCCGCAGGCTCACGTGTGGAAGTGCTCGCGCATCCACCCGCGATCAATGCGGCGGTGATCTCGCTCAATGCGCCACGCGCGGTGGTGGCGAACGACACGCTCGAGGCGCGCGTGACGGTGCGCGCGGGCCAGCTCGCTGTGCGCAGCGCGACGCTCTCGCTGGTGGCGGGGAGCGACGTCATCGCGACAATGCCGCTCGACTCGCTCGCGGCCGGCGTCGAGCGGACCTATACGATGCGCGGGCGAATCGCGGGAGCGGTGCGCAGCGTGCCGCTCGCGGCGGTCGTGCGCGTGGCTGGAGACATCGAGCCACGCAACGACTCGCTCGCGACAGCCGTGCAGGTGGCGCCGGCTGCGGGTGCGGTGCTCGCATCGACATCGCCGGACTTCGATGCGCGCTTTCTCATTCCGGTGCTGCGCGGCTCCGTCGCGCTGCCCACGCGCGCGTACTATCGCGTGGCGCCGGGGATGTGGCGGCAGGACGGGACGCTCGCGGCGGTGACGGAAGCAACGGTGCGCGCGGCGCTCGCAGAGGCGCCGCTCGCAATCCTGCACGGCGACACCGCGCTCTTCGGCGCGCCACGCGCGGTGACGAAGGGCTCGCTCCTGCTCTACACGCCGTCTGCGGATACGATCGGCGAGTGGTATCCTGTGGCCGCGCCTCCTTCTCCGGTCGCGGCGGTGCTGAGCGGCGTGCCGTGGGACAGCCTCGCGCCGCTGAGTGTCGCGTCGGGTGTGCGCGGCGACTGGAGCGCGCTGCTCGCTGCGCCCGCGCGCAGCTCCGATCGCCGAATTGCGATCGCGGGGAGCGAGAGTGGACGCAGAGTCGTGGTCGTCGGCGCGTCCGGACTCTGGCGCTGGGCATTTCGCGGCGGCGTGAGCCGCGACGCGTACGCGACTTTGTGGGGCGGTATATTTGATTGGCTCACCGCGGAGCGACCGGATCCACGCGCGGCGTTGCCGGCTGACGCGATCGTGCGCGCCGGCGATCGTATTCGATGGCGGCGCGGCACCGGAACCGATACGCTCGTGCGCGTGGAGCTGCGCAGGCGCGGCGAGGCGCGCGCCGACACGCTCGCGCTGCGCTTCGGCGGCGCGGGTGCGCTAGCGGAGAGTGCACCGCTCGACGCGGGTGTGTACGAGACGCACGTGAGCGGCGGAACATCGCTGCTGATCGTGAACGCATCGCGGGAGCTCCTGCCGCGCCGCGCGAACGTGCGCACGGGCTCCGTAGGCGGCGCAGCTCCGTTCGGCGATCAGCCACGCGTGCGCGACTTACACTGGATCTACCTGTTGCTGCTCGCCGTGCTCTGCGCGGAGTGGCTGCTCAGACGACACTTCGGATTGCGATGACGCGCGCGGCCCGGCCGCAGTGCGAGGAGAGAGAATGGTGAGGATTCTTCGGCGCGAAGGCGACGTCGCCAAGCGCTCGCTGTGGCAGAAAATCAAGGACGCCGCGCTGATGGATCTCAGCGTGGTGGTGCGCGGCGTCGGTGCGGGCTCGCTCGAGCAGATCGAGGAGCTGCTGCTCGAGGCGGACTTCGGCGTGCCGGTCACGCTGCGCCTCGTCGCGGAGATCGAGAGCGAGTCGAGAAAGGGGCGGGTGAAGTCGGCGCAGGAATTTCAGAATGCGATGCGCGCCGGCGTCGAGAAAGCGCTGCGTGCCGGACGCAGCGACCCAAGCCTCACGATGGCTGCCGTCGCCCCGACGGTGATCCTCGTCGTGGGCGTGAACGGCGCTGGGAAGACGACGTTCATCGGCAAGCTCGCGACACGCCTCGCGCGCGAGGGGAAGAGTGTGATGGTCGCTGCGGGCGACACGTATCGCGCGGGCGCGATCGATCAACTGCGCGTGTGGGCGACGCGCGCGGGCGCGCAGTTCGTCGGTAGCACCGCAGGCGCGGACCCCGCGTCCGTCGCCTTCTCCGCGCTGGACGCCGCGCTTGCGCGCAAGACCAATGTCGTCATCATCGACACGGCCGGGCGGCTGCACACGCAGGACGGGCTGATGACGGAGCTGCAGAAGGTGGGGAAGGTGATCGCGAAACGGCTTCCCGGAGCACCGCATGAGACGTTGCTCGTGCTCGATGGCACCATCGGCCAGAACGCCGTCGCACAGGCGCGCGCGTTCAGCGCAGCCGTGCCGTTGACCGGCCTCGTGATCACGAAGCTCGACGGCACCGCGCGCGGAGGCATCGTCGTTGCCGTGCACGAGGCGCTCGACGTGCCCGTCAAGTTCGTAGGCGTGGGCGAGCAGGCCGACGATCTCCTGCCGTTCGACCCCGCAGCGTTCGCCTCGGAGCTGCTGGAAACGGAGTGAGCGCCCGCGCCGCAGGTCCGGCGATCGGCCTCAACACCGGCGTCGTCTACCTCAAGGGCGTCGGGCCGCATCGCGCAGAGCTCCTCCGCAAGCTCGGCATCGTCGTCGCGCGCGACCTGCTGTTCCACGTTCCGCATCGCTACGAGGACGCGAGCACGATCGCGCCGATCGCGAGCGCCGAGCCGGGGATGAACGTCACGGTGCTCGGCACCGTCATCTCGAAGGGCGTGATCCCGACGCGAAAGGGGCTGCGCATTTTCCAGGCGGTGATCCGCGACGAGAGCGCGATGATCGAGGTCTCGTGGCCGGGACAGCCATTCCTCGATCGCGTGATCAAGAAGGACGACAAGCTCCTGCTCACCGGCGCCGTGCGCTTCTTTCACGGGCGCCAGCTCCAGCCGCGCGAAATGGTGAACCTCGGTCCCGATGCGGAGGGGATGGTCGAAGGACGCGTCCTCTCGGTGTATCCGGCAACGGAGGGGCTGTCGTTCAAGGTCATTCGCTCGCTCGTCGAAGCGCATCTCGACGCGCTGCTGCCGCTCGTCAGCGAGTATCTTCCCGCGCGCACGCTCGAGCGCGCGGGCGTGCCGCCGCTCCCCGAAGCCTTGCGGCTCGTGCATCGCCCGCGCTCGATCGCGGACGCGATGCGCGGTATGTCTCGGCTCGCATTCGAGGAGCTGTTCTTCGTCCACATCCTGCATCGGCGCGCGCGGGATATAGCACGGGAGACGCGCGAGGGCATCGGCTTTACGAACAAGCGCGATCTCACGTCGCGGCTCAAGTCGTCGCTCCCATACGAGCTGACCAACGCGCAGATCCACGCCACGCGCGAGATCGTGAAGGACATGGTGAGCGACCGCCGCATGCACCGCCTCCTTCAGGGCGACGTCGGCAGCGGCAAGACGATCGTTGCGCTCTTTGCGATGCTCCTTGCCGTCGAGAACGGCTACCAGGCTGCGCTCATGGCCCCCACGGAGCTGCTCGCCGAGCAGCACGCGCGCACCTTCGCGCGGCTGCTCGAGCCGCTCGGCGTTCCCTCGCTGCTCGTCACCGGAAGCGTGTCGGCCGCCGAGCGCCGTGCTGCTGCGGCGCGGATGGAGTCCGGCGAGCCGCTCGTCGTGGTGGGCACGCACGCACTCGTGCAGAGCGACACTCGCTTCGCGAAGCTTGGCCTCGCGGTGATCGACGAGCAGCATCGATTCGGCGTCGAGCAGCGCGCCGCGCTGGGCGCCAAGGGCGCGCGCCCCGATGTGCTGCTCCTGAGCGCGACGCCGATCCCGCGCTCGCTCGCGCTCACGCTGTACGGCGATCTCGATGTGAGCGTGCTCGATGAGCGGCCGCCGGGGCGCCTTCCTGTGACGACGGCGCTGCGCCCGAACTCCGCGCGCGAGCGCGTGCTCACCTTCATCGATCGCGAGGTGGAGAAGGGACGCCAGGCGTACGTCGTCTATCCTGTGATCGAGGAGTCGGAGAAGACGGATCTCAAAGGCGCGACCGCAATGTTCACCGCGCTGTCGGCAGGCCCGTTCGCGCATCGGCGAATGGCGCTCCTCCACGGTCGCGTGCTGAGCGAGGAGCGCGACGCGATCATGCGCCGCTTTCGCGATGGCGAGATCGACATCCTCGTCGCAACGACCATCATCGAGGTCGGCATCGATGTCGCAAACGCCACGGTGATGCTGATCGAGCATCCCGAGCGCTTCGGACTTTCGCAGCTGCATCAGCTCCGCGGACGCGTGGGCCGCGGCGCGGAGGAGAGCTACTGCATTCTGCTGGGTGATGTGAGCCCCGAAGCACGCGAGCGGCTCCAGCTTTTCGTCGGCACGGAGGACGGTTTCGAGATCGCGCGCCATGACCTGCGTCTTCGCGGGATGGGCGATCTCTTCGGCGCGCAGCAGAGCGGGGAGAAAACCTTTCGCTACGCCGACCCGCTGCGCGACGAGATGCTCAACCTGCTCGCGATGGAGAGCGCGGAAGAGCTGTTGAAGGGAGATCCGGCTCTCGAGAAGCGCGAGCATGCCGCGGTGCGCACCGCGCTCGCGGAGCGCTATCCGCGCGCCCTCGCGCTCTTCCGCGTAGGCTGACGATCCGCGCTACGGCTTGCCGGCGGAGAGCCGTCGCTTGATGCGGTCCAGCTCCGCCGTCGTCTTGTTGAGGGAGTCCTGGAGCTGCTTCACTGTGCTCGTCAGCTCCTGCTCCCGCGCGGTGGACTTGGTCGAATCGTCTGCCACTACGAGGTGAACTGCGGGAACGCTGTCGAGCGATCTTGCCTGCGTCAGCGAGTCGATCACGCGCGCGCTGCGCTGTAGCAACGCCGCCTCCGTGTGATGCGGCACGGCGCCTGAGCCGAGGTAATCCTCGAAGGCCAGTGCGGCGCCATGAATGTTGCCGCCACGGCTCGCAGGGCCGAGCAGGAATACTCCGCGCCAGAACGTCGCCTCATTCGCCTCGGCGGTACCCGTTCGTTCGCGGGAGAAGCTCAGGAGCAGCGAGTCGGCCGCCGCGTAGTTCGAGTCGAGCGCGAGTCGCTTCGCCGAGTCGAGGGTTGCGTTCCATCCCGTGAGCTTGGGCGCCGACCTGTGCAAGTGCGGACGCGCGCATCCGAGCGCCACCGCTGCACCCACCAGAAACAGTCGTCCAACTTTCACGCGCTGGCATCCACGGTCGTCGCAGCCGTCGACCGTCTGCGCGGACGCGGTCCCGTGCGCACCGGGAGCGTGATGCTGAATTTCGTGCCTTCGCCTACGCGACTCTCCACCGTCAGCTTGCCTCCATGCGCATCCACGATCTGCTTCGCGATCGCGAGTCCGAGCCCCGTACCGTCCTGCGCGGCCGAGTGCTGGTTGTCCGCCTGGAAGAACTTACGGAAGATGTGCGGAAGCTGCTCGGGAGGGATTCCTGCGCCCGTGTCGGTGACCGTCACGCGGATCTGTCCTCCCTCCGCCTGAACCTCGAGCTCCACACTGCCGTCTTTCCGCGTGAACTTGAACGCGTTCGACAGCAGATTCCCGAGCACCTCGTTGATGCGATCGGGATCCCACACGACCTCGGCCGGCAGCGGCCCCGTGCGCACCACGTGGAAGTGGATCCCGCGCTGCATGGACAGCACCTCGAACGTGCTCTCGAGATCGCTGAGGAAGTGATTGAGCTCGATTGGCCGCAGGTCGAGCTTCCCGCCGCCCGCCTCGAAGCGGCTAATGTCGAGCAGCTGATGCACGAGGCGCGAGAGCGAGCGAGTCTGGGCGTCGACCGTGCGGAGGATCTCGCCCTGCTTCGCTGAGATCGGACCGTACACGCCCTCGTTCAGCAGTTGCAGATAACCAAGGACGACGTTGATCGGCGTCTTGAGCTCGTGCGAGGCGACGGAGACGAATTCCGCTTTGAGTCGGTCGAGCTGCGCGAGTTGCGCAGCCATGGATTTGTAGCTCGAAGCGAGCCGTCCGAACTCGTCGTTCCGTGTGGGCGACACGCTCAGCCGATAGTCGAACTGTCCGGCGGCGACTGCCTCCATTCCGGCTTCGAGATCCTGCACCGGCTTGCTGACGGTGCGCCAGAGCGCGATGGACACGAGAAAGGCGACGGTCGCTGCGATGGCGAGCCCGATCCCCGAGAGCTTGGTCGTGTTGTCGACGAGCGCGGTCGCGCTGTTCACGAGCCCCGTCGTGCGCTGCGCGAGTATCAGCTCCGCATCGCGCAGCGACGACTCGATCTCGCGCTCCGCCGGCAGATACTGATGGGTCGAGATCGTGTCCGCGATAGTCGGATTCTTCTCCGCATGCAGCATCTCAACCGGAGCGATGCGCATCAGCTTCTCGATCTCGGAATCGATGCGCGTGCGCGTCTGCTCGAGGTCGTAGGTCTGAAGCGAGTCGTTCATCGAGCGCATCAGCTTGAGCTGATCGTTCACGTGACTGAGCGCGGCGCTGTCGTGCACGAACAGCAGTCGCTCTTCCGACTGGCGCAGCTCGTCTGCCGTCGCGCGCATTCGTCCCACCAGCAGTGATGCGCCAAACGCGTGATCGCGCAGCTGCTGCGTCGAATAGTGCAGCTGCTCCAGCGAGCGGAGGGCGAACGCGAGTGGCGCCAGCAGGATGAGCAGGTTCGCGAACAGTCCGAGCGCGAGCTTCGAGCGAATCGTCATGACGTGCGCACCTCACGATCGAGCGCGACGCACGAACGGCACGCTCCGACCGGGAGCGTGACGGCCGGCGGACGCGGAGGTGTGAGCTCGACTTGCGATCCGTTCATGAACTCCATTGATCCAGCTTTGTCACGACGGGCGCGACAACGTTCGCCGCATGCGAACGCAATTGAGTGGCCATTTGCTCTGCAGCAAAATCGGCGTCGCAGGGCGCCTGCCGCAACCTCCCATTTTTTACCGATCACACGGTCAAATGGACGCATAGGAATGTTGACACTCGTATCGGCTACGGGATAGCTTGCGCTCCCCGAACGTAACCTCAGCCAAATCAATGACATTGGCATTCGTACGCATTAGCGGGTTGAGCAGAGAGGCCGGCCGCGTCGTGACCGTTCGTGGCTGGGTCACGACGGTCCGGTCGTCGGGAAAGGTCGCCTTCCTCGTGCTGCGTGATGGCACGGGACTCCTGCAGTGCGTGCTGGTGAAATCCGCGGTGACGCAGGAAGTCTGGGATCGTTTCGCGCAGCTCACGCTCGAGACGTCCCTCGCCGTAACCGGCGAGGTGCGCGCGGATGCGCGCGCGCCCGGCGGCTACGAGCTCGGGGTCACCGACCTTGCAATCATCGGCGCGAGCCCGCTCGACTATCCGATTCAGCCGAAGGAGCACGGCATCGACTTTCTGCTCGATCACCGGCATCTCTGGCTTCGCTCGCCGCGCCAGCGCGCGATCGCGCGGGTGCGGAGCGAATTGGAGCAGGGCATCCACGACTTCTTCTATGAGCGCGAATTCCTGCGTGTGGACACGCCGATTCTCACTGCCGCCATCGGCGAGCGCTCCGGACTTTTTTCCACCGAGTATTTCGACGAAGGGAACGCGTTTCTCGCGCAAACGGGACAGCTCTACGGCGAGGCAGCTGCCGCCGCCTGGGGGAAGATCTACACGTTCGGGCCGACCTTCCGCGCCGAAAAGTCGAAGACGCGCCGACACCTCACCGAGTTCTGGATGATCGAGCCGGAGGTGGCGTGGAACGACTCGAACGACAACATGCTGCTTCAGGAAGATCTCGTTTCGTATCTCGTGCGCCGCGCGCTCGACAAGTGCGCCCCGCAACTCGCGGAGCTCGAGCGCGACGTGTCGAAGCTGGAGGCGGTGAAGGCGCCCTTCGTGCGCCTCGAGTACAGCGATGCGATCGATCTGCTTCGCCGGAAGGGGAGCGCCACGGAGTGGGGCGAGGACCTCGGCGCCGAAGACGAGTCGCTGATCGTGGCGGACTACGATCGCCCGGTGTTCGTGATGAACTATCCGAAGGAAGCGAAAGCCTTCTACATGAAGGAAAATCCGAAGGATCCCCGCACGGTCCTCTGCGACGACTTGCTCGCACCCGAGGGTTACGGCGAGATCATCGGCGGCAGCCAGCGGGAGGACGATCACGACAAGCTGCTCGCGCGGATCATCCACGAAGGGCTCGATCCCGCGGCCTACGAGTGGTATCTCGATCTGCGCCGCTACGGCACCTTCGTGCACGCGGGATTCGGAATCGGTCTCGAGCGCACCATCGCCTGGATCTGCGGGCTACCGCACCTTCGCGAGGCGATCGCGTTTCCGCGCATGATGCACCGGCTCCGGCCCTGAGCACCGATGGCACGTGACCGGCGATCTACTCGCCGAGCTTGACCTCGTTCCACAACGCGTCGAGCGCCTCGATCCCCGCGTCGCCGACGACAATTCCGCGCTCGCGCGCGAGCGCTTCAACGGCCTCGAAGCGGCGCGCGAACTTGTCCGTGGCACGGTCGAGCGCGAGCGCGGGGTGAACACCGGCGCGGCGCGAGAGATTGATCACCGCGAAGAGGAGATCGCCGATCTCCTCTTCGAGATGCGAATGCGCACGTGCCGCGCGCGCTGGAGCTTCAGTGCCGCGCTGCGCGAGCTCGCCGCGCACCTCCGCGAGCTCCTCCTCCACTTTGCGCGCCGGCCCTTCCGTGTCGTCCCAGTCGAACCCGACGCCCGCGGCGCGCTCCTGCAGTCGGTACGCGCGATGCAGCGTGGGCAGCGCGGCCGGCAGCCCGTCCGCGATCGACTCGCGCTTGGACGCCTTCATCTCCTCCCAGTCGCGCCGCTCGCCTCCGCCGTAGAGATGCGGGTGCCGCTCGCGCATCTTCGTGATGAGCGACGCCGCGACGTCGTTCGCATCGAACGCCCCTTCCTCCTCGGCGATCACCGAGTGAAAGAGCACCTGCAGCAGCACGTCGCCGAGCTCTTCGCGCATGTCGGCGCGATTGCCGCGACGCAGCGCGTCGTCGAGCTCGTGTGCCTCTTCGATGAGATACGGGCGAAGGGACTCGTGCGTCTGCACGCGATCCCAGTCGCAGCGCGCGCGCAGGTCACGCATCATCACCAGCGCGTCGTTCAACGTCGGTTTGTCAGCCATCATTCCTCCGGGGCGCGAAAGCTATTCCGCCCCGCGCTCGGACAGCAATGCCGCTGACGCGCGCCTGGCTCGAGATCGATCTCGATGCGATCGTGCGCAACGCGCGCGCGATGGCCGCGCATTCGGCTGCGATTCTTCCAATGGTGAAAGCCGACGCGTACGGACTCGGCGCAGTTCCCGTGGTGCGTGCGCTGGAGCACGTCGAGCCGTGGGGCTATGGCGTGGCGACGATCGACGAAGGGCGCGAGCTCCGCGACGCGGGGATCGCGCGGGCGATCGTGCTCTTCACCCCCGTTCACGTGGACGAGCTTCCCGCCGCGCATGCCGCGCGCCTCACGCCCGCGCTTGCATCCGCGGCCTCGATCGCGCGTTGGGTGAGCATCGGCGGGGGCGCATGGCATCTCGCGATAGACACCGGGATGTCACGATCGGGGATGCGCTGGGACGAACTCGATGCGCTGGCCGACGCGCTTCGCGCGAATCCGCCCGAGGGTGCGCTCACGCATTTCCACTCGGCCACGCTCGACGACGGCTCGATCGACAAGCAGGAGGCGCGCTTCGAACAGGCGATCGCATCGTTGCCGGCTCGGCCGCGCTTGCTGCATGCGGAGAACTCGGCGGGAGTCGCGCGCCGTGCTCACTCGCGCTGGCAGCTCGGCCGACCGGGAATTTTTCTATACGGCATACCGGTCGGCGCGCCTCCGCTCGTGCAGCCGGAGCCCGTGGTCACGCTGCGCGCACCAATCGTCGAGCTGCGCACGGTGCGCGCGGGGGAGAGCGTGAGCTACGACGCTACCTTCCGCGCGGCTCGCGACTCACGAATCGCGATCGTCCCCGTTGGCTACGCCGATGGCTACCGCCGATCACTCGGAAACCACGCGCACGCGCTCGTGCACGGGGGAAAGGCGCCCGTGAGGGGCGTCGTCACGATGGACATGACCATGCTGGATGTCACGGATTTCGGCGCGAAGGTCGGGGACGTCGCGACCATGATTGGCGCCGATGGCTCCGCGCGCGTGGACGTGCCGGAGCTGGCCGCGCTGGCGAACGCGAGTCCGTACGAGATTCTCACCGGGCTGAATGCGCGACTGCCGCGCCGTTATCTCGGCGGGGAATCATCAGTTGCCGGATAGTCAACGGTGGGCACGAGTCCGCCATCCTAGTACCTTTGGGCCTGTCGCGCGGCACTGAAGCGCGGCAGCGGGGTTTCAATGAGGGTTCGGACACCTTGGGGTGGCCGGCTTTTCGGACATCGACCAGACACTTCCCGAGGACGACCTGCGCTCTCACACGGCCGAATGACCGCTGCGGCCTCGAAGGATGCACTCCGTGCCGCAGCCTTTTCGGTGATGGCGCGTGCGTATGCTCCCTATTCGCACTTTCGGGTAGGAGCGGCGCTCTCCACAGCCGGCGGACGAACGTTCACCGGCTGCAACGTGGAGAACGCCTCGTACGGCGCGACGCTCTGCGCCGAGCGTGCGGCGGTGCTGTCGGCGATCGCGGAGGGGGAGCGCAGCTTCACCTCGCTCGTGATCGCCACCGAGGCGGCCGCGCCGGCAGCACCCTGCGGTATGTGTCGTCAGGTGTTGTCCGAGTTCGCTCCTTCGCTCGAGATCACAAGCTGCACGACCGCTGGCGCAGAGTTGCACTGGTCGCTCGACCAGCTGCTCCCCGCGCCTTTCACATCGAATTCTCTTCCTCGCTCATGATTGTGTTCCGTGGTCGGCACCGATTGATCCCGTTGGTTGGTCTCGCACTCCTGTCGCTCGCCGCCTGCAGGGAGGATCTCTCCGGCGGCGCGGCGTGCCCGACCCTGTGCCCGGGACAGACGCTCGAGGTGCACGACACGGTGCTCGTCGCCGAGCAGGTGTTCGATACGACTGCGGTCGTGAACGGCATGCCGCCGCTCGGCACGGAGACCAGCCTGCTCGTCGCGCGCTACGCAGACGCGCATGGTGACAGCATCGTCGCCGGAACCGTGCTTCGCTTCGACTCGCTCCAGCGTCAGTTCCCGGTCACCGATACCACCAAGCCTGCGCGCCGGGTTGCCTTCGTGAGCGCGGCGAACGTGCAATTCACGTCGACGCCGGATACGGGGCTGATTCGCGACTCGGTTCGCTTCGAGGTGATCGACGTTGATGCGAACGTCCCGGATCTCGACACGGCCACGATTCACCAGCTCTTCATCACCCGGCCGGCGCTCGGCTCGCTGAGGGTGAAGAAGGACTCGATCGCGGCGCTCCATATCGTTCCGATCGACACGGCGTTCGTGCGAGCGCACGTCACAACGGGCCAGCGCATCCGCCTGGGCATTCGCATCTACAGCTACGGTCACGACACCACAGGGAGCGCGCAAGTCGGGCTTGCCCCGAACTCTCGCACGGGGAACACCACCACTACGTCGAGCGGCCCGACGCTGCAATACGTTGGACACGCTGCGGTTGCGGACACGATCGATTCGCTGACGTTCTCGAACTTCACGCTCTCGAAGTCGTCTGGTGCAGGTCCGGAGTTCAAGTATCTCGCGAACTACCAGCTCGTGCTGAAAGGCTCGCTCGCTGCTCCTCCGAACGTGCTTCCGGTTGGAGGGCTGCCGTCGAGCCGCGTCTACATGCGATTCAACCTGCCGTCCGTGCTCGTCGACTCGTCGACCACGATCGTGCGCGCCACGCTCCTTCTGCACGAACAGGGCGATCCATCGTTCCCGCGTCCCGACTCGGTCACGCTCACGCCACGCGTGGTCGTGGCCTCGCCGCTCGTGACGGACATTTCGAAGTCCGTGCTGATCCTCGCCGAGCCGACCACGGTTCCGCTACTTGGCGTTCGCGCGAATCCGGCCGAGACTCGCACGGACACGCTCGCGCTCGTCTCGAAGACGGCGAACATTGTGACGCTGTGGCGAACAGAGGGGCCGCGCATCATGCAGCGTGCGATCGTCCTGCAATCCACGGGTGAAGGGCGCGATCCTCGCCGCTTTCTTCTCTACACCAATGCGGCGGCGGACTCCCTGCGTCCTCGCCTGCACCTGACCTACATCCCGCGCAGCGGGTTCGGACTCCCGTGATGCGAACGCTTCGTACACTCCTGCTCTGCACGACCGTCGTGACATCTGCGGCGGCGCAAGGCACGCTCAGCACGCAGGGCTTCGGATATCCCGCGGGCGGTCTCTCGACACGTGCTGAGGCGCTCGGCGGCTCCATTGCAGAGAACGATCCGCTCTCGCCGCTCAATCCGGCGGCGCTTGCGACGTGGGGACGGCCTGGGCTCTACTTCCAGTATGATCCCGAGTATCGGAGCGTGCAGTCGAACGGGACGTCGGACAACACCCTCACGGCGCGCTTTCCGATCATCGCGGGTGCGCTCAACGTGGGCCCACGGGTCACCGTCGGCATCTCCTCGA
Organism: uncultured Gemmatimonadaceae bacterium; assembly: GCA_963792685.1. Classification (GTDB taxonomy): domain Bacteria; phylum Gemmatimonadota; class Gemmatimonadetes; order Gemmatimonadales; family Gemmatimonadaceae; genus FEN-1250. The sequence continues at coordinate 2,669,130 of CAWBWW010000001.1, forward strand.
CGACGTTCCTCGACCGCACGTGGCAGACGTCGCGCACGGGGTATGCGCACTTCGCCACGGGTGACAGCTCGCTCTACAACGAGAGCTTCAAGACCGACGGCGCGATCAACGACGTGCGCCTCGCCGGCTCCTTCCTCGTGCTGCCATCGCTCAGCATTGGTCTCGCGGGGCACGTGCTCACGGGGCAGAACAGGCTCCAGATCAACCGCACCTTCGCGGACACGAACTTCGCGCTCTTCTCGCAGCTGTCGACGCTCAGCTACAGCGGGCACTCGTTCACGGGCGGTGTCGAGTGGCGCCCCATCAGCGCATTCTCGGTGGGCGTGTCGGGCGACGCTGGTGGCACCATGCACGCATTCCGAAACGACACCACGTTGAGCAGCGCGCGAGTGCCGAAGCGACTGGGCTTCGGCGGCGTGTTCGGCGGAATCTCTGGCGTGCTGCTCTCCGCGAATGCGCAGTGGAACGGGTGGTCGGCGCTGAACGGTCTCGCCGAATCCGAGGTCAAGGCCGTCGATGGCTGGGACTGGGGTGTCGGAGCAGAAGTCCGTGCGCCGAGTCTGTTCGGGCAGGAATTCCCCGTGCGTCTCGGATATCGTCATCGCATTCTGCCCTTCGAGGCGAACGACGCCGAGGTGAAGGAAACGGCCTACAGCCTCGGGCTGGGCATTCCGGTCTCGCGCGGCCGCTCGCGCATCGACTTCTCCCTCTCGCGCGCCAATCGTACGGCGAACGTCCCAGACGTCACGGAACACGCGTGGATCCTGAGCGCCGGATTCTTTCTCCGGCCCTGAGCGGGCTGCCGCCGTGACACACGTTCCGCTCATCCTCGTAGCGGACGACGTTCCCGCCAACGTCGAACTGTTGTACGATCAGCTGTCGATGCTGGGCTATCGCGTCATTTCTGCGAACGACGGGCCGAGCGCGGTGGAGATGTGCTTCGCGGAGAAGCCCGATCTCTGCATCCTCGACGTCGCGATGCCTGCGGGCTCGCTGCGCGTCGACGACCGCTCGACCGGGTTCGAGGTGTGTCGCCGCCTCAAGCGCGATCCGCGCACCGAGCGCATCCCCGTGATCTTCGTGACGGCGCTGAACGACACGACGGATCGCGTGAAGGCGATCGAGGCCGGCGGAGATGACTTCCTCACGAAGCCGCACAACCGGCAGATCCTGAGTGCGCGCGTGCGCTCGCTCCTCCGGCTCAAATTCGCGACGGATGCGCTCGACGACAGCTATCGGAAGCTGCGTGAGCTCGAGAAGGTTCGCGACGATCTCATGAAGATGATCGTGCACGATCTCAAGACGCCGCTCACCTCTGTGCTCGCATCGCTCGAGATGGCGCTCGACGGCGATTTCGGACAAGTGAGCGAGATGCAGCGCCGCGTGCTCGGCGACGCCGAGTCCAAGGCGGAGGATCTGCTGGGACTCATCGGCGATCTGCTCGAGGTCGCCCGCATCGAGGAGAGCGCGATCGAGCTCGATCTCTCGCCCATCGCACCCGGCGCATTCGTCGCTGAGATCGTGCACGAGTGGCAGGTGCGCCTCCAGCAGGAGGAGGCGAAGGTGTTCGTTGACGTGGCTGAGGACGCGCCCGTAATCAACGCGGACAAGGGGCTGCTCAAGCGCGTCTTCGCGAATCTCATCCAGAACGCGCTCACGCACACGAGAAGCGGCGTCGAGATCACCATCCTCGCGCACCGCGACACGACCACGGGAGGCATTCTCCTTACCGTTGCGGACAACGGGCCCGGAATTCCGCCGGAGTACCACGAGCTGATCTTCCGGAAGTTCGAACGCGCCAAGCAACCCGAGGTTCCGCGCGTACGGAGCTCCGGGCTTGGCCTCGCATTCTGCAAGCTCGCCGTGGAGGTGCACGGCGGGCGTATCTGGGTGCGGAGCAAGGAGGGGAATGGGAGCCAGTTCCACATCGCGCTCCCCGTAAATCCACCAATGTTGGCGGGCGCGCGCGGTTCATAGTTAGTTTTTGACTCATGGCCCACGAGTCGTCCCCCACCGTCTACATCGAAACGTACGGCTGCCAGATGAACGCGAGTGACTCCGAGCTGATGCTCGGTCGCCTCGCGGAATACGGCTATCGTGCGGTGAGCGGACCGGAAGGCGCGGACGTCATCCTCGTCAACACCTGCGCGATCCGTGATCACGCGGAGCAGCGCGTGCTGGGGCGCATTGGTGAGCTCAAGCGGCACATGAAGCCGGATACGGTGCTCGGTGTCACCGGATGCATGGCGCAGCGCCTCGGGCCGCGGCTGCTGGATCGTGCACGGCACGTCGATCTCGTGATCGGCCCCGATGGCTATCGCGCATTGCCGTCGCTGATCGAGAGTGCGCGCAACGGCGAGCGGCTCGCAAAGGTCGACTTCGATCTCGAGGAGCACTATGAGGATTTCCGCGCGCGGCGGCTCGACGGTGTGACCGCGTGGATTCCAGTGCAGCGGGGATGCGACTATCGCTGCACGTATTGCATCGTGCCCACGACGCGCGGTCCCGAGCGGAGCCGGGCGCTCGGCAATGTGCTGCGCGAAGCGCGCGAGACGGTGGTGGACGGGATCAGCGAGATCACGCTGCTGGGACAGACCGTCAACTCCTACAACGACGGCACGCACGACTTCGCGGACCTCCTGCGCGCGGTCGGCACGGTGCCCGGAGTGCGGCGGCTGCGCTTCACCAGCCCGCATCCGAACGATTTCTCGGATCGCGTGATCGAGGCAATGGCGACGACGGGCGCGGTGTGCGAGCACGTGCATCTACCAATGCAGTCCGGCTCGACGACGACGCTCAAGCGGATGCTGCGCCGCTACACGCGGGAAGAGTATCGGGCCTGCGTCGAGCGACTGCGCGCCGCAATTCCGGGACTCGCGCTCACGACGGACATCATCGTCGGCTTTCCTGGCGAGACCGAGGAGGAGTTTGCGGAGACGCTGGACATGGTGCGCGAGATCGGCTTCGACGACGCGTACACGTTCAAGTTTTCCGCGCGCGAGGGGACGCCGGCGACGCGGCTCCCGGAGTCGTGGACGATCTCGGACGAAGTGTCGAGTGAGCGGCTCGACCGCTTGATCGCCACGGTCCGCGCGGGGACACGCGCGATAAATCTCGGGATGCTCGGCACACGACACGAGGTGCTGGTCGAGAAGCTGTCGAGACGCGGGACGCTGCTGCAGGCGCGCACGCGCCATCATCGCACGGTGCTGATCCCTGGCGATGAGGCGATGATCGGACGATACCTGATGGTGGAGCTCACGGGCACGACCGGGTCCACGTTCACCGGCGCCGTAGTGCCGACGCGCGCCGCACTTCCGATGGCCGGATGAAGAATCTTCTCGAGGACACCGTGATCGGGATCTACGACGATCTCGTGGCGAAGATGCCGGCGGTGTGCAGCTGCCCGAGCTGCAAGGAAGACGCGCTCGCGTACGTGCTGAACAAGACGCGCCCGCGCTACAGCGGCGGCACCGACACCGGTATGGCGCTGATCGCGCTGGATCTGCAGAAGGACCAGACGCGCGCGCAGCTCGCGGTGGTCGTGCTCGACGCGATCAAGCGGGTGGCCGCCAACCCCCGACACCCGCCGCACCAGTAGGCTGATGCTCGCGCCGCGGCAATGCGGCGCGACACTCGTTCGAATGCGATGATGCACGATGCCGCTCATCGCACTCGCCGTCCTCTCCTATGCTGCCGGGCTCGTCGCCGGCTTTCTCGGCGCACCTTTGGTCGCTGCCGCGTGCGGACTCGCGCTCGCGGCAATCGCGTGTGTTCGGCGCCATGGCGTGGCGGCCGCGCTGGGCGCGCTCTTCGCCGCCGGCGCCTGCATGGCGCTGTGGAGCGCAGCGCACGACGCGCGCTGCCGAGCGGATGCGCCGCACCGCGCATCGTGGAGCGCGCAGCTCGAGGATGCGGCGGCGCCCGGCGCCTACGTGCGCGCGCAGGTGCGCTGGCCAGGGTGCGCGATGCCAGCATCGATCTCGGTAGAGCGCGGACGCGCGGCGGCGGGTGATCGCGTGACCATCGCGGGCACGGTGTTCGTCACGGCGCGCGGGCTCAAGCTCACGCACGCGCGCATCTCCAGCGATGGCGCGCGCAGCGCGCTCCTCGTCGCCCGCGCCGCCATAGGCGCGCGCATCGACACGCTGTTCCGCGCGGACGCGCCGCTCGTGCGCGCGCTCCTCATCGCCGATCAGCGCGCCGTCGATCCAGCGGTACGTGATCGCTTCGCCGTCTCGGGAATCGTGCACATGCTCTCGATCTCCGGGCTGCACGTCGCTATCATCGCCATGGCGGTGGAGCTCCTCTGTCGCATGGCGCGGCTGCGCCCCGCAACGGCGGCAGTCGCTACTCTCGCGATCACCGCCGCATACATCGCGGTGATCGGGCTCCCCGCGCCCGCCGTGCGCTCCGGGGTGATGCTTGGCGTGCGTGCGATCTGCAAGCTCGTGCAGCGACCAACGTCACCCTGGGCGGCACTGGCGCTGGGCGCGGCAGTGCCGCTCGTGAGCCCCGCGACCGTGCTCGATCTCGGCTACCAGCTCAGCGTCCTCGGCATGGCGGCGCTCGTTGCGAGCGGTGCGCTGGCCAAACAATGTATTCCTGCATCGTGGACCGGCATGCGTGGATCGCTCTCGCGCACGCTGCTCACCTCGTGCGTCGCGTGCCTCGCGAGCGGCCCACTCGTCGCATGGACCTTCGGGCGCATCAGTCTCGTCGCGCCGCTCACCAACATCCTCGCGACTCCTGTGGTCGCGGTGCTCCAGCCCGCGCTCTTTCTGACGGTGGTCGTCTCACCGCTGCGCGCACTCGGCCTGCTGCTCGCGGACGCCTGCCACCCACTGCTTCGCGTGCTCGACGGAATAGCGACGGTGGGCGCGAGTGTGCCGTTCGCGGCGCTCACTGTGGCACCGACGCTCGCGACCGCGATGCTCGCCGGCGCCGCGAGCATCGCCTTCCTCGTAGCGTGCGTGAGCCGAGCGCCCGGTCGGGCGCTGCTCGTCGCGGTTGGAGCGCTCACGATCGCGGCGTGGCGGCCGTTCTGGAGCTCGGGCTCCAATCAGATGGAGCTCCACATGATCGATGTCGGGCAGGGCGACGCGATCGCGCTCCGCACGCCGGCGGGCAGGTGGCTTCTCTTCGACGCGGGGCGCGACTGGACCGGCGGCGACGCTGGCCGCGCGACGGTGATCCCGTACCTGTTGCGGCGGGGCGGCGATCTGCTCCTCTTCGTGCTCTCGCATCCCCATGCGGACCACGTGGGCGGCGGCGCGAGTGTGATCGCTGCGCTGCATCCCGCCACCTACTGGGACGGTGCGTACGCGGGCACGAGCCCGCCCTACCGCGCCTCGCTGGTAGCCGCGCGCGATGACCACGTGGGCTGGAAGCGCGTGCGCCCGGGCGACTCGCTCGTGGTGGATGGCGTGCGCCTGCACGTACTCGCGCCGGACTCGGCATGGCTGGTGGGACTGAGGGATCCGAACGCGGGGAGTGTCGTCGTGCTCGCGCAGTACGGCTCCGTACGGATGCTGCTCATGGGCGATGCAGAGAAGGGCGAGGAGGAGCGGCTCGTCGAGGCCTATGGCTCTGATCTCCACGCCGATGTGCTGAAGGTGGGGCACCACGGGAGCAATACGAGCAGCACGGAGCGCTTTCTCGCACTCGTGCGCCCGCGCGTTGCACTGGTATCCGTGGGCGCGGGCAACATGTACGGACATCCGAGCGCCAGCGTTCTGCGCTCGCTCACGGCCGTTGGCGCGGCAGTTATGCGCACGGATCTGGAGGGGTCGATCGTCTGTCGAACCGATGGGCGCACCCTGGAGGTCGAGGAAGGCGGCGATAAGTGGGTCGCTGCCCCTCGGGCAGAGCCGTGACGAGCGCGCTTTGGCACTTGCAGAGAGGAACGCGCTGGCGCCACTTTGCACGTGATGCGGCCACGCGGCCGCTCCCGACACGAGGTAATCCGTGGTTCAACATACGCCTACGTCCGTCGTCACGATCGATCGCTACATCATCGAGCAGGAGCGGCTGTACCCCGAGGCCACGGGTGAGCTGTCCGGCATCCTCTACGATGTCGCGCTCGCCGCGAAGATGATCGCGAACAAGGTGCGCAGCGCCGGCCTCGCCGACATTCTCGGCTCCAACGAGTCGCAGAACGTGCAGGGCGAGGTCCAGGCGAAGCTCGACGTGCTGTCCAACGACATCATCATCAAGGCGATGGATCACGGCGGGCGCCTGTGCGCCATGGCGTCCGAGGAAGAGCCGGACATCATCCCGATCCCCGACGGCTTCAAGTGCGGCAAGTACGTGCTGCTGTTCGATCCGCTCGACGGCTCATCGAACATCGACGTGAACGTTCCGGTCGGCACGATCTTCTCGGTGCTGCGCAAGAAGTCGACGCGGCACGCGCGGCGAGATGTCGGATCTGCTGCAGCCGGGCAGCGAGCAGGTCGCTGCCGGATACGTGATCTACGGCTCGAGCACGATGCTCGTGTACACCACGGGCCAGGGCTCGCACGGATTCACGCTCGATCCGTCAATCGGCGAATTCCTGCTCTCGCATCCCGAACATCCGTATCCCGGACACCGGCCGCTATCTCTCGGTGAACGATTCGTACGAGCAGCTCTGGGACGAGCCGGTGAAGTCGCTGATGCGCCGTTATCGGGGGCTCGAGGGCAATCACAAGGCGCTGAGCGTACGGTACGTCGGCAGCCTCGTCGCCGATTTCCATCGCAACCTCCTCGGCGGCGGCGTGTTCGCGTATCCGGCCAATCGGAAGCGCACGCACGGCAAGCTGCGCCTGCTGTACGAGGCGAATCCGCTCGCATTCGTCGTGGAGCAGGCGGGTGGAGCGGCATGCGATGGGAGCCATCGCGTGATGGACGTGCAGCCCACGGAGCTGCATCAGCGCACGCCGCTCTACATCGGAAGCAAGCGCGAGGTCGATCTCGCCACCGAGCTGCTGAGCGGGCGCGTTCCGGCCGGAGTCGGGGGATGACGCGCTGCCGCTGATGCCCGGCGACGACGCGCGCACCACTCCTTCCGGCGTTCCACTCGAACCGTTCTACCGTCCGGCCGACGCGCCGGTCGATTACGCACGCGACCTGAACGACCCGGGAAACTTCCCGTTCACGCGCGGCGTGCAGCCGACCATGTATCGCGGGCGCCTGTGGACGATGCGTCAGTACGCGGGCTTCGGCACGGCGTCGGAGACCAACGCGCGCTTCCGCGCGCTGCTGGCCGCCGGGCAGACCGGCCTGTCCGTCGCCTTCGATCTTCCCACGCAGATGGGCTTCGACTCGGATTCGCCGCGCGCCCTGGGCGAAGTGGGGCGGGTCGGCGTCGCGATCGATACGGTCGACGACATGCACGCACTCCTCGCCGAGATTCCACTCGACAGGGTGTCCACGTCGATGACCATCAACGCGACAGCGGCCACGCTGCTCGCGATGTACATCGTCGTCGCCGAAGAGCGAGGCATTCCCCGCGCGAAGCTCTCGGGCACCGTCCAGAACGACATCCTCAAGGAGTACATCGCGCGCGGCACGTACATCTATCCGCCGGCGCCGAGCCTCGCGCTGGTGACGGGGATCTTCGCGTTCTGCGCGGCGGAGGTGCCGCAATGGAATCCGATCTCGATCTCCGGCTACCACATGCGCGAGGCGGGTGCGACCGCGGTGCAGGAGCTCGCGTTCACCTTCGCGAACACGATCGAGTACGTGTCGCGCGCGCTCGCGGCCGGCCTGGCGATCGACACGTTCGCGCCGCGGCTGTCGTTCTTCTTCGCGGCGCACAGCGATCTGTTCGAGGAGGTCGCGAAGTTCCGCGCCGCACGTCGCATCTACGCGCGGCTCATGCGCGAGCGCTTCGGCGCCTCCGATGCGTCGTGCCGCATGCGCTTCCACACGCAGACCGGAGGCGTGACGCTCACCGCACAGCAGCCGCTCAACAACGTCGTGCGCGTCACCGTGCAGACGCTCGCCGCGGTGCTCGGCGGCACGCAGTCGCTGCACACGAATGGCTACGACGAGGCGCTCGCGCTTCCCACCGTGGATGCGGCGACGCTGGCGCTCCGCACGCAGCAGGTGGTCGCGCACGAGTCGGGCGTCGCCGGCACGGCCGATCCACTCGCTGGGAGCTACTACGTAGAGAAGCTCACGACGGAGCTCGAGGAGCGTGCGCTCGCGCTGCTCGCGCGCGTCGAAGCACTCGGCGGTGCGGCGCGCGCGATCGAAGAAGGATTCTTCCAGGAGGAGATCGGGCGCTCGGCATACGAGTACCAGCTCCAGGTCGAGCGCGGCGAGACGGTCGTGGTGGGCGTGAACGCGTTCACGGATCAGGAGCCGCCGCTGAAGATTCCGACGCCCGATTTCCGCGCGCTCGAACAGGACCAGCTCTCGCGTTTGGCCCGCACGCGCGCGTCGCGCGACGGTGGCGCGGTGCGCACGGCCCTCGAGGCGCTGGGCGCCGCGAGCGCGTCGGAGCATGCGGAGACGGCAGCGCGACTGATGCCGCTCATCATCCACGCTGCGCGTGCACGCGCGACGCTCGGCGAGATCGCGGAGACGCTGGCGGCGGCGTGGGGGGTGTACCGGCCGGCGCGCTGAGCGCGAGTTCTCTCGACGTACCGCAGCTGCGAGCGCCATTGAAGGCACTGTACAGTCGGCATAACTTTACAGGCGATGCCAACTTACGAGTTCACGTGTCCCAACGGGCACGACTTCGAAAAGTTTTTCCGGACGATCAGTAGCGGCGAGTCCGAGCTGCCGTGTCCGATTTGCGGCGCGATTGCGCAGCGCAAGATCTCGGCGGGCGCCGGCCTCATGTTCAAGGGAAGCGGCTTCTACATCACCGACTACGGCAAGGACGGCAAGAAGGAGCAGCCGACCGGCAGGAAACCCGTATCGAACACCGAGGGCGCGTCCGGCTCGTCGAGCGCATCGGAGAGCTCCAGCAGCGGTGAGTCGAGCGGCTCGAGCAAGTCCGAAGCAAAGTCGTCGGACGCGGCATCATCCAAGACCGATGCGAAGGCACCGTCCACGCCTTCTGCGCCCAAGAGCGAAACGAAACCGAGCGCGCCCAAGAGCAGCAGCTCCTCCGAATGATGCCCGTCGATCAGATCCGTGCGGCGTTGCTGAATGCCGCGCGTGAGCTCGGTGCGCCCGACACGATCGCGCCGGTGCTCGAGCGCCCCCGCGATCCCGCGCACGGCGACTGGAGCACGAACCTCGCGATGATGCTGGCCAAGCCGCTCGGCGACAAGCCACGCGCGCTCGCGACGCGTCTCGTCGAGAAGCTCGACCTCGCCGCGGCGGGCGTGAGCAAGGTCGAGATCGCGGGACCCGGCTTCATCAACTTCTATCTCGCCGCAGGCGCAAATGCCGGCGGCCTCGCAACCATCGTTGCGCAGGGTGATCGCTACGGACGCAACGAGAGCGGGGCGGGGCAGCGCGTCGTCGTGGAGTTCGTCTCCGCAAATCCCACCGGTCCACTGCACGTGGGGCACGGGCGCCAGGCTGTGCTCGGCGACGCGATCTCGTCGCTGCTCGAGTGGGCGGGATGGTCTGTGTCGCGCGAGTACTACTACAACGATGCCGGCGTGCAGATACAGAATCTCGCGGCATCGGTGGTTGTGCGGCTGCGCGAGCTCGCGGGCCATCCGCTCGATTTTCCGGAAGGATGGTATCAGGGCGAGTACGTACTCGACGTGGCGCGCGCGTACATCGCGGATCGGGGCGCGCGCGACGCCCAGGAGCTGCTCGAACGCGAGATGCCGCCCGAGCTCCTCGGCTCGTTCCAGAATGATCCCGTCGCGCTCGCGCCGGCGATCCTGGATTTCGTGCGCACGCATCCCGACTTCGTGCGCGTGGCCGTGGACGAGCTGCGCAAGACGCAGGATCGGGATCTCAAGGCGTTCGGTCTCGTCTTCGACACCTACTTCCTCGAGTCGAGCCTCTACGCGCCAGGCTCGGCGCGCACGATCAAGGCGCTTTCCGGTGCCGATGCGAACGAAAGCGCCGTCGACGCCACGGTGCGCGCGCTCGCATCGAGTGGCTATACCTACGAAGAAGATGGCGCGCTTTGGCTGCGCACCACCGACTTCGGCGACGACAAGAATCGTGTCATGCGGAAGCGCGACGGCACGTATACGTACTTCCTTCCTGACGTCGCCTATCACGTGAGCAAGTGGGATCGCGGCTTCACGCGCGCGATCAACGTGCAGGGCACCGATCACCACGGCACAACGGCGCGCGTGCGCGCGGGGCTGCAGGCGCTCGAATGTCGGTATTCCGAAGGGATATCCGGATTGGGTGCTGCACAACCTCGTGAAGCTGATGAAGGGTGGCGAGGAGATGAAGTTCTCCAAGCGCTCTGGCTCGATCGTCACGCTCGAGGAGCTCATCTCGGAAGTCGGGCGCGACGCCGTACGCTACTTCTTTTCAATGCGGAAAGCGGAGTCGGAGCTCGTCTTCGACATCGACCTCGCGCGCGCGCAGAGCGAGGAAAATCCGGTGTACTACATCCAGATGGCGCACGCGCGGCTCTGCGGCATCTTTCGCGTCGGCAATATAGACCCGGCCTCACTCTCGGCCGCGGACGTCGATTTCGGCGCGCTCGCTGAGCCGGAGGAGCGTGAGCTGGTGAAGGCGCTGCTCGACTTCCCGTCGCTGCTTGCGGGCGCCGCGGAAGCGCTCGAGCCGCATCGCGTCGCCAGCTACTTGCACGATACCGCGCAGCTGGTGCACACATGGTATCACAAGCACCACGTGCTCGATCAGCCGCCTGTGCTCATGAACGCGCGACTGTTCCTGGCGCACGCGAGCCGGATCGTGCTGCGCAACGGACTCGCGGTGCTCGGCATCGCGGCGCCCGAGCGCATGTGATCCGCTCGCTGTCCTCGTTTCGCTGCTTCGGACTTCCACCCCACGCATCATGACCGTGCTCGTCGTCGGCTCCGTCGCCCTCGATTCCGTCGAGACTCCGTTCGGAAAAGCGGAGAACGTGATCGGAGGCTCAGCCACTTTCTTCGCAGCGTCGGCAAGTCTGCTCACTCCCGTGCAGCTGGTCGGCATCGTCGGCAGCGACTATCCCGTCGAGAAGCTCGAGCGGCTGCGCGCGCGTGGCGTCGACCTCGCGGGGCTCGAGCGCGCGGAGGGTGAGTCGTTCCGCTGGCGCGGTCGCTACCGGCATGATCTCAACTCCGCGGAGACGCTCGAAACGCGCCTCGGGGTGTTCTCGCACTTCCTGCCCAAGATCCCCGAGCAGTTTCGCGATACGCCGTTCGTCTTCCTCGGAAATATCGATCCGCGGCTTCAGCTCGAGGTGCTTCGCCAGGTGCGGAAGCCCACGCTCGTCGCGTGCGACACGATGAACTTCTGGATCGAGAGCCGTCGGAACGATCTTCTCGCGCTGCTCGAGGAAGTGGACCTCGTCACGCTCAACGATGGCGAGGCACGCCAGCTCACTGAGGAAACCAATCTCGTGAAGGCGGCGCGCTGGATCATGGCGCGCGGCCCGAAGCACGTGATCATCAAGAAGGGCGAGCATGGCGCGTTCATGTTCAATGCGAAGAGCATCTTCTTCGCGCCGGCGTATCCGCTCGAGAGCGTCTTCGATCCTACCGGTGCGGGGGACTCGTTCGCCGGCGGCTTCTTCGGCTGGCTGGCGCGCTCGGGTGATCTGAGCGAGGGCAACATGCGCCGCGCCGTGGTCTGTGGGTGCGCGATGGGATCGTTTGCCGTCGAGCGCTTCTCCGTTGACCGTTTCTTCGAGATCACCGAAAAGGATCTCGAGGCGCGCATCGACGAGTTCCGGAAGCTGGTCGCGTTCGAGAAGGAGCTCGTGCCGTGAGCGCGCCGCTCGACTATCGCGCCGCCGGCGTAGACATCGAAGCGGCTGACGACGCGAAGGGACGCATCAAGGCGCTGGTCGAGTCGACGTTCACCTCCGCCACCCGCGGCGCCTTCGGTGGCTTCGGCGGCATGGTGCGTATGCCCGAGGGGATGCGCGCCCCTCTGCTCGTCTCGAGCGCCGATGGCGTCGGCACCAAGATCAAGCTCGCCATCGATGCCGGCATCCACGACACGATAGGCCACGATCTCGTGAACCACTGCGTGAACGACATACTCGTGCAAGGGGCGACGCCGCTCTTCTTCCTCGACTACGTCGCGTTCGGCGAGCTCGTGCCGATGGTAGTCGAAGGTGTGGTGCGCGGCGTCGCCGCGGGCTGCCGCGAGAACGGCTGCGCGCTGGTCGGCGGTGAGACGGCGGAGATGCCGGGAGTGTACACGCCGCCGGATTACGATCTCGCGGGATTCATCGTGGGCACAGTAGAGGAATCCGCCGTGCTCGGCGCCTCGCGCGTGCGCGCGGGCGACGTGCTGATCGGGCTGGCCAGCAACGGCCTCCACACGAACGGCTTCTCCCTGGCCCGTCGGATCGTCTCCGACCGCATGCGACTCGGGCCGAACGACACCTTTCCCGGCTTCGCGGGTACGGTGGCTGACGTGCTCCTCCGCGTACACCGCTCGTACCTGGCGGCGCTCAGGCCCGTGCTGGGCACGGTTCACGCGATGGCGCACATCACGGGTGGAGGAATTCCGGGCAATCTGAATCGTGCGCTGCCGACGGATATCGACGCGGTGGTCGATGCGAAGAGCTGGACGATTCCCGACGAATTCCTCGCACTCGAGAAGGCAGGAGCTGTTGCGCGCGACGAGATGTTCCGCGCGTTCAACATGGGTGTCGGAATGGTGGTGATCGCGGATGAATCCGTAGCCGAATCGGTGATCGCTCACGCCGAGGCCGCGGGGGTGCCCGCGTGGATCCTCGGTGCCACGCGACGCGGCACTGGGGCAGTCGTCTTCGTGTAGCGTTTCAGGAGGCCCGATGAACATTCGTTACGGCACGTTGTTGGTCGTTTCGGCGCTCGGCTTTGCGACCGCGCTGCCCGCGCAAACGATCGACTCGCACTGCACGGATCCGGCGATCGTGGGCACAGCGCACCAGGGTGGCGACGCGTGCCAGAAAGTGGCGGATCTGTTCAAGTACATGAACATGCAGCTCGGCACGTGGGTCGCGGGCGGAAATCCGACACTGGGGCAGGGCGGCACGCTCGGCGGACCGGGACACATTGCGGTCGGCCTGCGCGCCAACGTGATGCGCGCGACCATCCCTGCGGTGGATCAGATCCACGTGGTGGCCGGGCAGCCGGTTTCGTCCGCGATTCCGAGCAACGAGCGATGGGTTGCACTTCCCGCGGCGGACATCGCACTCGGCGTCTTCGGAGGAATTCCTCTCGGTCTGACGCGCATCGGTGGGATCGACGCGCTGGTGAACGTCTCGTATCTGCCGTCTTACACGCAGCACTCGTTGCACGTGGGTGCGCAGAACGGAAAGTGGAAGCTCGGCTTTGGAGGGCGTCTTGGGATCATTCAGGAATCGCTCCTGTTCCCCGGTGTGGGTGTCTCGTACATGGTGCGCGAGCTCCCCATTGCCGAGCTGAGTGGCACGGACAACGTCGGGAACGCAGTGAGCATCACGGGCTATCGTGTTCAGGCCAAGGAGTGGCGCATCACCGCGAACAAGAATCTTCTTTTTCTCGGGATCGCTGCCGGCGTGGGGCAAGATCGCTACGATAGCCGCGCGCTGCTCACGTACAATGTGGATGGGAACACGCCCACGTCGCCGATCCCGCTGCACATCACGCCCAAGCGCACGAACTACTTCGTCGACGTGTCGTTCAACGTGCTGCTCGCGCACTTCGTCGCGGAATACGGACGCGTGTCTGGCGGTGATGTGACGACGTTCAACACGTTCTCGACCGCCGCGAGCGCCGCACGCAACTACGGCTCGCTCGGCATTCGCATTGGGCTCTAGCGCACGAGAGGGATCGAACACCGGCGGCAGCGCGCGCGACGACGCATCGTACATGCATCGCGCGCTGGAGCTGGCGCGAATGGGGTGGGGACAGACGGCGCCGAACCCAATGGTCGGCGCCGTCGTCGTACGCGACGGTGCGATCGTCGGAGAAGGGCATCACACGCGCTATGGGGCAGTGCACGCGGAGGTCGAGGCGCTGCGCGCTGCCGGCGAGCGCGCCCGCGGTGCCACGGTGTACGTCACGCTGGAGCCATGCGCGCATCACGGAAAGACGCCGCCCTGCGCACCGGCGCTCGTCGCCGCCGGCGTCGCGCGCGTAGTGGTTGCGACGCGCGACCCGAATCCGGAAGCGGCGGGTGGAATCGAGCTCCTGCGCGGCGCTGGGATCGACGTGACTGTGGGAGTGGTGGAAAACGAGGCGCGTGAGCTCAACGCCGCCTTTTTCCACTCGTTCGTGGAGAAGCGTCCGTGGATCACACTCAAGCTTGCGGTGTCGCTCGATGGCGCGCTGGCGGATGCGACGGGGCGCTCGCGCTGGATCACGAGCGAGGAATCACGCCGCCTCGTGCACGAGATGCGCGCGGGGAGCGATGCCGTTGGGGTCGGCATCGGCACCGCGCTCGCCGATGATCCCTCGCTTACCGTGCGCGATGCGCCCGCACCACGCGTCGCGCCCAGGCGCGTGGTGTTCGATCATACGGCGCGGCTCCCAACGACGTCCGTGCTCGCCCGCACCGCGCTGGAGGTGCCCACGATCGTCGTTGCAGAATCACCACCGCCCGCGCGCGTCGCAGCCCTCGAATCACTCGGGGTGCGCGTCATCCAGGCGAGTACGTTGCGCGCAGCCCTCGACGCACTCCGCGCCGCAGGGATCCGTTCGCTGCTCGTAGAGGGGGGCGCGCGTCTCGCCGGAGCCCTAATCGGCGCCGGAATGGCCGATCGTCTGGTTATCTTTCAGGGGTCGGCGATCTTCGGCGCAGGCGCGCTCGGCGCGTTCGCGTTCGTTCCGCCAACGGAGGTGGAGCACGCACCGCGCTGGCGCGTGCTCGAGCGTCGCGAGATTGGTGCGGACACGATGACCGTGTTCGCGCCGCCCTCGAACGATTGACATTTAGCGGATACCGCGTACGCATGTTCACGGGGCTCGTGCAGGACGTCGGGACGATCGAACAAGTCCGGATCACGCCGGCCGGGCGTGAGCTGCGGGTGCGCTGTCGCTACGACGATCTCGTGAGTGGCGAGAGCATCGCCGTGAACGGCACCTGCCTCACTGTGCGCGAGCATGGCCCGAGCTGGTTCACGGTCGCGGCCGTGTCCACGACGCTCGAGCGCACCACCATCGGCGAGTGGACTAGCGGACGCCGGGTGAATCTCGAGCGGGCAATGCAGGCCGGCGATCGGTTCGGCGGGCATCTCGTGCTCGGACACGTGGACGGCGTCGCAGCGATCACCGAGATCGAGATGCAGGGCGACGCGCGACTCGTGAACCTTGCGCTCCCCGATGGGCTGTCCGATCTCATGATCCCGTACGGCTCTCTTACCGTGGACGGCGTCAGCCTCACGGTGAACGAGCTGCCGTCGCCGGACGTCGTGCAGCTCTCGCTCATCGAGTACACGCTGGCGCACACGGCGCTCGACGAGCTCCGCGTGGGTCAGCACGTACACGTCGAGGGCGACGTCATCGGGAAATACGTGCGGCGCATGATCGCGCCGTATCAGGAGGGCGTTGGCGCGCCCTCCTCTCTGCACGCACAGGACTGAACGAACAACATGCAATTCGCAACGGTGGAAGAAGCGATCGAGGCGATCCGGAACGGTGAGATGCTCATCGTGGCGGACGACGAAGACCGCGAGAACGAGGGTGATCTCATCTGCGCCGCCGAGCTGGTGTCGCCGGAGATCGTCAACTTCATGGCGAAGCGCGCGAGCGGCTTGATCTGTCTCGCGCTCACGCCGGAGCGCATCGACCAGCTCGGACTTGGCCTGATCGGCGAAGGGAACGTGGACGCGCTGCGCACGGCGTACACGCAGAGCATCGACGCCGCACCCAAGTACGGGATCACGACCGGCATCAGCGCGCAGGACCGCGCGCAGACGATCCGCGTCGCCGCCGATCCGGCGAGCGGGCCGAACGACATCCGCTTTGGCGGTCACGTGCAGCCGCTGCGCGCCCGCCCCGGCGGCGTGCTGCAGCGCGTGGGTCACACCGAGACGGCGGTCGATCTCGCGCGTCTCGCCGGGCTCGCGCCGGCAGGCGTCGTGTGCGAGATCCTGCGCGACGACGATGGCGCGCCCGCGCGTCGCCCGCAGCTCGAGGAGTTCGCCGCCGAGCATAATCTCAAGTTCATCACCGTCGCCCAGGTCGTTGCCTATCGCTTGAAGACCGAGAGGCTCGTGCATCGCGTGGCGGAGGCGAGGCTCCCAACGGAGTTCGGGGTGTGGCGCATCATTGGCTACCGCAACGATGTCGACGATCGCGAGCACGTGGCCCTCGTGCACGGCGACGTCGATCAGGGCGAGAGCATCCTGGTCCGCATGCACTCGAAGTGCCTCACGGGCGACGTGTTCGGCTCGATGCGCTGCGATTGCGGCTGGCAGCTGCACGCCGCGATGACGCAGATCGAGATGGCGGGGAAGGGCGTGGTCGTGTATCTCGACCAGGAGGGGCGTGGCATTGGCCTCCTGAACAAGATCAAGGCATACGCGCTGCAGGACGGCGGCGCCGACACCGTGGAGGCGAACGCGCAGCTCGGCTTCGCTCCCGATCTCCGCAACTACGGCATCGGCGCGCAGATTCTGCTCGACCTTGGGCTGCGCTCGATCCGCCCGATGACGAACAATCCGCGCAAGATGGTCGGCCTCGAAGGCTACGGGCTGCACGTGGAGGAGCGCGTGCCGATCCATGCGCCGCAGACCGCGGAGAACCGCGACTATCTGGTCGCCAAGCACACGAAGCTCGGCCATCTGCTCGCGCACTGATGACTGATTACGCAGGTGCGCCCGACATGACGAACCGGCACGTCGCGATCGTCGTGAGCCGGTTCAACGAGAGTGTCACGATGCGGCTGGTCGAGGGAGCGATCGATGCGCTCGAGCGGCACGGAGGCAAGCGTGCGCACATCGATGTGGTGTGGGTGCCGGGCGCGTGGGAGCTTCCCGCGGGCGCGCGCGCGCTGCTCTCCACCGATCGCTACGATGCGATCGTCGCGCTCGGCGCCGTGATTCGCGGCGAGACTCCGCACTTCGACTTCGTCGCGGGCGAAGCGTCGCGCGGTCTGGCAGCGGCCAGTGCGGAGTTCGAGGTGCCGATCGGCTTTGGCCTGCTCACGACGGACAACATGGAGCAGGCGGAGGCGCGCGCCGGTGGCGCACAAGGGAACAAGGGGTGGGACGCGGCACTCGCCGCACTCGAGATGGTGGACCTCTTCGACCAACTGCGTGCGCGCGAAGCTTGAGACGCGCGCCCGCGCGCGCGCACTCCAGGCACTCTATGCGTGGGACATGCGACCGGGCCAGCAGCTCGAGCGCGTGGCCGCGCAGATCTGGGACGACCTCCATGTCGCGCCGGACGAGCGCAAGCGCGCGGCGATGCTCGTGCGTGCAGTGATCTCGCGCGGTACCGAAATCGATGCTGCGCTGCGCGAGGTCACGATGAACTGGCGACTCGAGCGCATCGGCGCGATCGAGCGCTCTGTGCTTCGCCTTGGCAGCGCGGAGCTCGGGCTGGGGGACACACCGCCCCGCGTCGTGATCCAGGAAGGGGTGAAGCTCGCCGAACGCTACGGCAGCGCGCAGAGCGCGCGGTTCGTGAACGGCGTCCTCGATGCGCTCGCGCGGCAGATGGGCAGGCTCTAGTGCGCGTGCTCGTGGTCAACTGGCAGGACCGCGAAAATCCGTTGGCCGGAGGCGCCGAGATTCATCTGCACGAGATCTTCGGCCGGCTAGTTGCGCGCGGGCACGAGGTGACGCTGCTCTGCAGCGGTTGGGCTGGTGCCGCGCGTCGCGCCACCCTCGACGGGATCTCCGTGCACCGCGTGGGCACGCGCTACACGTTCCAGGCGTTCGCGGCGGCATACTATCGCCGGGTGCTCGCGGCGGCGGATAACGACGTGCTCGTGGAGGACATCAACAAGATTCCGCTCTGGACGCCACGGTGGGGAGCGCGACGAACGGTTGCGCTCGTGCCGCACCTCTTCGGCACCACAGCCTTTCAGGAGCTCCCCGCGCCGCTTGCCGCGGCGGTCTGGCTGCAGGAGCGCCCGATCGGCCGAGTGTACGGTAGCACACCGTTCGAGGCGATCAGCGAGAGCACCGCGGACGATCTCGCCGAGCGGGGGATCCCGCGTGAGCGCATCATCGTGATTCATCCCGGCATCGACACCGTGGCGTACACTCCGGCGCCCGCCGAGCGCTCGCCGGTTCCACTCGTCGCGTATCTCGGCCGTCTCAAACGGTACAAGCGCGTGGATCTTATCATCGAGGCGTTCGCCGCGATGCAGCATCCCACGGCCCAGCTCGCGATCGCAGGCTCGGGCAACTGTCGTCCGGCGCTCGAGCGCCTCGCCGCGTCGCTTGACCTCGGCGAGCGCGTACAGTTTCTTGGATTCATCTCCGAGCCGGAGAAAGTGGCGCTGCTACGCCGCGCGTGGGTGCTCGCGTTCACGTCGCCGAAGGAGGGGTGGGGGATCACGAATCTCGAGGCTGCCGCGTGTGCTACGCCGGTCGTCGCATCCAGCTCGCCCGGGCTCCGCGAATCCGTGCGCGATGGCGAGACGGGCTATCTCGTGCCTCATGGCGATCTCGGCGCGCTCACGCACGCACTGCATCGCATCGTGAACGACCCCGCGCTCGTCGCATCGCTCGGCGAAGCGGGACGCCGATTCGCCTCGCGCTTCACCTGGGAAGCGGCCGCCGAGCAGACGGAGGCGCATCTCGAGCGCGTCATTGCAGCGAGGGTCGCCTGATGCGGAGCAACGCGACATGAAAAAGACGTTCACCGTCGGGCGCGTGCTCGAGCTCATGCGCGAGCCGTTGATGCTCGAGCTGCTGAGCGATGACGCCGGCCTGTCGCGGGAGATCCTGAGCAGCGAGGTGTCGAGCCCGGGACTCGTGCTCGCCGGCTATGTCGATCGCTTTCCGGCGCATCGGGTGCTCGTGTTCGGCGAGACCGAGATGACGTATCTCGCGTCGCTGACGCCAGCGCGACGCCGCAAGGTGATGGATCTTTTCTTCTCCTTCGAGGTGCCGTGCGTCGTGATCACGAAGGGGCAGAGCGTGCCCGACGAGATGATGCAGGCCTCACGCGTCCGCGGCGTTCCCATCCTGCGCAGCGCGCTCAAGACGGCGGAGTTCTTCGCTCGTGTGAAGCCGGCGATCGCTGAGGAGTTCTCGCCCACCACGACGCTGCACGGCTCACTCGCGGATGTGTACGGAGTCGGGCTCCTGTTCGTTGGCCAGAGCGGCATCGGAAAGTCCGAGTGCGTACTGGATCTCGTGGAGCGCGGTCACCGGCTGGTTGCGGATGATCTCGTGATCGCCACGCGTCGCGGCCACGACATCATCATCGGTCGCGGTCACGAGCTGCAGAAGCATCACATGGAGATTCGCGGCGTCGGACTCGTGGACGTGCAGGCGATCTTCGGGATTCGCGCCGTGCGCCTGCAGAAGCGCATCGAGGTCATCGTGCGTCTCGAGGCGTGGGACAAGGCGGACTCGATCGACCGTACGGGACTCGATGAGACGACCACGAACGTGCTGGACGTACCGATCCCCACTGCCGTCATTCCACTGAATCCGGGCAAGAACATCACAGTCGTCGCGGAAGTCGTGGCGATGACACATCTCTTGCGCTTCAGCGGGATCAACACCGCCGAGGCCTTCAACGAGCGGCTGCTCGGACGCATGCGCACGGCCGCGAATGTACGCCAGTATCTGGCGGAAGACGATGAATGAGAACCCCTCGATCGTGCTCGCGCACGGTCAGCTCGCGGCGGGACTGGTGTCCGCGGTCGAGCAGATTACCGGGATGGGCAGCCGCTTCGTCGCGATGTCGAACACGGGGCTGAGTGGCGCCGAGCTCGAACAGCGGTTGCGGGTGCTCGTCGAGGAGACCGGCGCCAAGGTCGTGTTCACCGACCTCCCTGCCGGAAGCTGCAACATCGCGGCGTTTCGTCTGCTGCGCGATCGCGACATCGTCGTCGTGAGCGGCATCAATCTTCCCACGCTGCTGCACTTCGTGCTGCATCCCAACGGGTCGCCGCGCGAGGCCGCGACGGAAGCCGTCGAGCGCGGCGCGCCGACGCTCAAGGCCACCTTCGGGACGCCGCGTGGCAATTGAGCTGTATCGTATCGACGACCGACTGATCCATGGTCAGGTGATCGTCGGCTGGGGACAGCCGATGGGGCTCGGCTTCCTGGTGCTCGTCGACGACGAAGTTGCCAATAGCGAGTGGGAGCAGGAGCTCTACCGTATGGGCGTGCCCCCCGAGCTCGATGTGTTCTTCGCATCCGTCGCGGAGGCGACGAGCAAGCTCGATCAATGGAACAGGGACAAGCGCCCGGGAATTCTATTGACGTCGGACATCGACACGATGGTGCGCCTCGCGTACGCGAAGCAAACCGTCATTCGGGCGGTGAATCTCGGCGGCATTCATCATCGCGCAGGGCGCGTGGAGCGCCTGCGCTACCTCTATCTCACAGGCGACGAAGATGCGCGCGCTGCAGGATCTCGATCGCCACGGAGTAGAGGTCACGGCGCGTGACGTGCCTGCATCACGCCCAATTCCACTGAGCGCGCTCGTCGAAGGCAAGAGTGAGGAGGGCGCCGCGTGACGCTCACGATGATCCTGCTGTTCGCGCTTCTCGGCGCCTTCCTGGGCCTCGACGTCGTCAGCTTCCCGCAGGCGATGTTCTCGCGCCCCATCGTCGCATCGACGCTCGCCGGCACGCTCGGTGGCAGCGCCGCGGACGGCTTGCTCGCCGGCGCGCTGCTCGAGATGATGGCGCTCGAGACGCTCCCGGTTGGCGCGTCGCGATATCCGGAGTGGGGGACGGCGTCCGTCGTGGGCGGCGCGTTGTACACCACGCGGCATGGCGACGCCACGAGCTCGCTCCTCTTTGCAATGCTCGGCGCGATGATCACCGCATGGGTGGGCGGCTGGAGCATGTACGCGCTCCGTCGGCTCAACGGCCGCTGGGCGAAGCGGGCGCTCCCCGCACTCGAGGCGGGCGACGCGAGTGTGGTCACGTGGCTGCAGATGCGCGGCCTGGGCGCTGATCTCGTGCGCAGCTTCGCGCTCACCGCGCTCGCGCTCGCGCTGCTCGTGCCGCTCACGACCTTCGCAGTGGCGCACGGACACGGCGACTCCGCGAGAATCCGTGCGGTACTCGTGGCGGTGGCCGCGTCGATCGCCGGGAGCGCCGCGTGGAAGCTCTCGCATGGCGCGCGACACGGTCCCTTGTTCTTCGTCGGGGGGCTCGCGCTCGGATGCGCAATGCTGCTCGGGCTCTCATGAACACGCCGCCAACGCGTTCGCTGCCGTTTCTCGTCGGCGCACGCATCTTCGTGCGCATGCTGGCGCTGCAGGCCTCGTGGAACTACGAGACCATGCTCGGCACCGGCATTGGCTTCTCGGTGGAGCCCGCGCTGCGTGCACTCCCGGGTGGGCGAGCGGGGGAGCAGTACCACGCGGCGCTCGCGCGCGAGACGCACTACTTCAATGCGCACCCGTATCTCGCCGCGGTCGCGGTGGGCGCGCTCGCGCGCGTCGAGCTGGACGGCGTCATGCCGCCCGCGCAGATCGAGCGCTTCCGGATCGCGCTCTGCGGTCCGCTCGGCAGCGTGGGCGACCGTCTCGTGTGGGCCGGATGGCTGCCGTTCACCGCGCTGGCCGCGCTGCTCGTGTACGGCCTCGGTGGCGGCCCCGTGCTCGTAGTGACGTTCTTCCTCGTGCTCTACAACGCGGGGCACGTCGCCCTCCGGATCTGGGGGCTGCGCACCGGCTGGCAACACGGTCTGCGCGTTGCGGGCTCGCTGGCCACACCGATTCTGCGCCAGGGCCCGGAGTACGTCGCGCGCGCCGTGATGGCGCTTTCCGGACTCGCCATTCCGCTCGCAGCGGCCCGCATTCTGGGCCGCTCGGACATGCCGATCGCCGTCGTCGCACGTCACTCCATTCTCGGCCAGCACGCGCTCGTGTTTCTCCTGCTTGCCATGGCCGCGCTCCTCGGCATCGCACTCGTGAAGCTGCACGGCCGCCTCGATGGCTGGCGTGTCGCGCTGCTGATCGTCGTACTCCTCGCTCTCCACTCGGTCGCATCATGATGACGGAACGCTCGGTTTCTATCGTGAACAAGAACGGGCTCCACGCACGCCCGGCCGCTGAGATCGTGAAGCTCTCGTCCAAATTCCAGGCCGAGATCACGATCGTGCGCGACGATCTGGAAGTGAATGGAAAGAGCATCATGGGAGTGATGATGCTCGCCGCGGAGTACGGTTCGAGCATCCTCGTGCGTGCCAATGGCCCAGACGCGGAGCAGGCAGTGAATGCGATTGCGGAGCTGGTCGCAGCGAAGTTCGGAGAGCGGTAGTGGATCGCCGTCTCACCGGAATCTCCGCGTCGCCAGGGATCGTTGCCGGTCCGGTCTACGTGCTCCACTGGGAAGTGCCGGAGGTTCCGCAGCGGATCGTGTCCGACGAGGAGATTCAGGGGGAGATCGACCGCTTCGCCGCGACGCTCGTGCGCGCGCGCGAGCGGCTCGAATACGTGCGGAGCCGCGCCGCGCACCACGCGGGCGAGGATGAGGCGCGGATCTTCGAAGCGCAGATGCTGATCCTGCAGGACACGGACATGATCGGCCGCGTGGATGGCCTCATCCGGCAGAACCTCGCCGCCGAGTCGGCGTTCGAGATCACGATGCTCGACCTGCGCCATCACTTCGCCCGCCACGCGTCGCCGATGATGCGCGAGCGGGTCGAGCGATCTCGCCGACGTGCAGATTCGCGTGCTGTCGCTGCTGCTCGGGCTGCCGGACCATGATCCGGTGGACGTGCCGAAGGGTGCGAACGCGATCCTCGTCACGCACGACCTGACGCCGAGCCTCACGGTGCAGCTCGATCGCGAAGCGATTGCCGCAATCGCGACGGATGCGGGGACGCGCGTGTCGCACGTCGCGATCCTCGCGCGATCGCTCGGCATTCCCGCTGTGGTCGGGCTCCGCGATGCGACGAGCCGGCTGCCGCACGGGGGAGCTCGCGATTCTCGACGGTGCGGCGGGCACCATCTCCGTGAATCCCACCGCGCGATGAGATTCGCCATTACAATGAGCGCTCGCAGCGCGAGGCGCAGCTCACGCGCGAGCTGGAGCTGCTGCGCAGCGTCGAGCCGATTACGCTCGACGGTCACCGGCTGGTTCTGCGCGCGAACGTCGATTTTCCGGAAGAGGCGGAAGCGGCCGTGCGCAGCGGCGCGGATGGCGTCGGTCTCATGCGCACGGAGTTTCTCGTCGTCGGTCGCACGACCATGCCGGACGAGGAGGAGCAGTTCCGCGCGTACAAGCGCGTCGGCCGAGTCGTTTCACGGCGCACCGGTGGTGATTCGCACGTACGACATTGGCGGCGACAAGCTGCCGGTGGGCGGCCACTCTGTGGAGGCGAATCCGTTTCTTGGCTGGCGCGCGATCCGGATGTGTCTCGACGAGCCCGAGATGTTCAAGGTGCAGCTCCGCGCCCTCATGCGCGCGGCGTCGTACGGCGACGTGCGCATCATGCTTCCGCTCGTCGTGTCCAACGATGAGGTGCGGCAGTCGCGAGCGCTCCTGCACGAGGCATCGACGGAGCTCGACGCGCGCGGCGTCACGCACCGTCGCGACATTCCACTCGGCGTCATGATCGAGACGCCGGCTGCCGCCGTGTCGGCGGACAGCTTCGTGGGCGATGCCGCCTTCTTCAGCATTGGCACGAACGATCTCACGCAGTACACCCTCGCGATCGACCGCGGCAACGCAAACCTTGCCCCGCGGTTCACGCCGCTGCATCCGGCCGTGCTGCGACTCATCCAGCGCACGGTGCAGGTGGGCGCGCAGCACGACATCGAGGTCACCGTGTGCGGCGAGATGGCATCGCAGCCGCTCACGGCGTTCGCGCTGATCGGGCTCGGCGTGCGCAGCATGAGCGTGTCCCCGCGCTCGGTGTCGCTGCTCAAGCGACTCGTACGGGGCACCACCGCGTCCGCTGCGACCAAGTGTGCCACCGAAGCAATGGAGGCGCGCACGGCCGAAGCATCCGAAGCAGTTATTCTGCACGAGTTTACGAAGACATTCGGCGAAGTCGCCGAGCTGCTCGACGGCTTGCCCCACGCGCTGTAAACGCGGTAAAATGCACCTCGATCGCTTCAGCACGGCGGCGCTCGTCCGCTGCCGCTGATCCGCGCCCGTACCCTCCTCGCCCCCCATGAACAGCTTCGTTTTCACGTCCGAGTCGGTGACCGAAGGTCATCCCGACAAGATCGCGGATCAGATCTCCGATGCCGTGCTCGACGCCATTCTCGCTGCGGATCCCGATGCGCGCGTGGCGTGCGAAACGCTCGTGACGACGGGGCTCGCGTGCGTAGCGGGCGAGATCACGACCAACACCTACGTCTCGATCCCGGACATCGTGCGCGGCACGATCTCCTCGATCGGCTATAACGACGCGAGCTTCGGCTTCGACGGGAAGACGTGCGCGGTGCTCAGCACGATCGATCGACAGTCGCCGGACATCGCGCAGGGCGTGGACACCGGAGGCGCTGGCGATCAGGGCATGATGTTCGGCTACGCGTCCGACGAGACGGCCGAGCTCATGCCGATGCCGATCCAGCTCGCGCACAAGCTCACCCAGACGCTCGCGGAGCGCCGGAAATCCGGCGCGCTGCCGTGGCTGCGACCCGATGGCAAGGCGCAGGTGACCGTACTCTACGAGGACGGGCGTCCCGTGCGCGTGAGCACCGTGGTCGTCTCGACGCAGCACGCCGAGACGGTGGCGAACGATGAGCTGCACGCGTCGATCATCTCGGAGGTCATCGAGCACGCGATTCCCGAGGAGCTGCTCGCGGGCGACGTGAAGTACCACATCAATCCGACCGGGCGCTTCGTCGTCGGCGGGCCGCAGGGAGACGCCGGCCTCACGGGACGCAAGATCATCGTCGACACGTACGGCGGCGCCGCGCGTCACGGCGGCGGTGCGTTCAGCGGCAAGGATCCGTCCAAGGTCGATCGTTCTGCGGCGTATGCCGCGCGCTGGGTCGCGAAGAACGTCGTGGCTGCGGGGTTGGCGAAACGGTGCGAGGTGCAGGTCGCGTACGCCATTGGCGTCGTCGAGCCGGTGAGCGTCATGGTCGACACCTTCAACACGTGCACCGTTCCCGAGGCCGCGATCCGTCACGCCATCCGCGAGGTGTTCGACCTGAGCCCGCGCGCGATCATGAAGGCGCTCGGACTGCGCTCACCGATCTACCGGCGGACGGCGTCCGGCGGACACTTCGGACGGGCGCCCGTGACGGAGAAATCGGGTGGGGCGTCTCATACATTCTTCACGTGGGAGCGCACGGACCGCGTGGACGATCTGCGCACCGCGGTCGAAAGCTCGCGCCTCTGAACACACCACTGACCTTTACCTGGACTCACTGATGGCTACGATCACGAAGGACTCGCCTGCCGCAACGTACGACGTGAAGGATCTGTCTCTCGCTGAGCAGGGACGGCGCCGTACGGAGTGGGCGGAGCGTTCGATGCAGGTGCTGCGCCAGGTGAAGGAGCGTTTCGCGAAGGAGAAGCCCTTCGCGGGGAAGAAGGTGTCCGCATGTCTGCACGTGACGGCGGAGACCGCGAATCTCATGATCACGCTCAAGGCCGGCGGCGCCGACGTCGCGCTCTGCGCATCGAATCCGCTCTCCACGCAGGATGATGTCGCCGCGCACATGGTGAAGGACCACGGGATCAAGGTCTTTGCCATCAAGGGCGAGGACAACGAGACCTACTACGAGCACATTCGCGCGGCGATCGCGCATGGCCCCGACATCACCATGGATGACGGCGCGGACGTAGTCGGCGCGCTGCACATGATCGCGCTCGGCCGCTTCGATGATCTGCCTCCCGCAGTGCGCCGCTGGGTAGAAGGAATGGACGCGAGCGCCCGGAAGGCGCTGCTCGACAACGTCATTGGCAGCACCGAGGAGACCACCACTGGCGTCATACGCCTCAAGGCGATGGCGCAGGAAGGGATTCTGCGCTTCCCCGTGATCTCGGTGAACGACTCGTTCACGAAGCATCTTTTCGACAACCGCTACGGCACGGGGCAGTCGACGATCGACGGCATTATCCGCGCAACGAATTTGCTGCTGGCCGGCTCGACTTTCGTGGTCGCGGGCTACGGCTGGTGCGGACGCGGTGTCGCCTCGCGCGCGCGCGGGCTCGGGGCGAACGTAATCGTCACCGAGATCGATCCGCTCAAGGCGCTCGAGGCGGTGATGGACGGATATCGCGTGATGCCGATGGAAGAGGCCGCGCCGATCGGGGACATCTTCTGCACCCTCACCGGCAACGTCGACGTGCTGCGCGGTGAGCACTTCACCGCGATGAAGGACGGCGCCGTGATCTCGAACTCGGGGCACTTCAACGTCGAGATCGATATCCCGGCGCTCGAGAAGCTCGCAGGGGGCAAGTCGCGCGAGGTGCGTCCGTTCGTACAGGAGTACGTCGTGAGCGGGAAGCGCGTGTTCCTGCTCGGAGAAGGACGACTGATCAACCTCGCGGCGGCCGAGGGACATCCCGCGAGCGTTATGGACATGAGCTTCGCGAACCAATCGCTCGGCGCGGAGTATCTCGTCAAGGAGCGCAAATCGCTGTCGAACACCGTGCATCGCGTGCCGGAAGCCGTCGATCGCGAGATCGCGCGGCTCAAGCTGCAGGCAATGGGGTCGAACGTGGACGTGCTTACGGCCGCGCAGGAGAAGTATCTTGCGTCGTGGGACATGGGTACGTGACGCTGAAGTAGGGAACGACAAGGGGTGCCAATCGGCCTCGAGCGGGAGATGAGAATGATTGAAGTGAGTGTGGCCCGGCTGGGGCTCGACAGTGTTTCGAGCTCGTACGTAGTCATACTGCAGGAGAAGGGCGGCGAACGGCTGCTCCCGATCTGGATCGGGCAGCCGGAGGCCGAGAGCATCGTGATGGAGATGAACCACATCCGTCCGCCACGTCCGCTCACGCACGACCTGTGCAAGCGATTGATTACCGGAATGGGTGCAGAGCTGCGACGCGTGCAGATCACGAAGGTGCAGGACAACACCTACTTCGCTGAGCTGCACCTGCTTCGTGGCGAGGATGTCTTCCACATCGATGCGCGCCCGTCCGACAGCATCGCGATCGCGCTGCGCTTCTCGGCGCCGATCTTCGCGCAGGAGTCTCTGCTCACGGCGATCGAAGTGGAAGACGCGGAGATCGGGAGCGCGGGCGAGAGTGAGGAAGAGGAGGACACGCCAATGATTCCCGAGGATCCGCGGGACATCTCGGCGGAGCAGCTCAAGGAGTATCTCGAGAAGATGCGCCCAGAAGATTTCGGGAAGTTCAACTTGTGAGCATTGCGCAGCATTGGCGCGCGAGTGGAACCAGGGCGGTCGCGCGGAGCGGCCGCCCTTCTCGCGTGCTGTCGCTGGCAGTCGCGATGGCAACCGCGATCGGCGCGCTGTCGCTGGGGGCGAGCGCGTCGCACGCCCAAGACGTCGTTGCACCACCACTCATTGCGAGCACGGTCAATGGACGCGTGATGCATCCACGAAACGCGAAGCTCGCGCCGGTGGGCGGCGTGTGGGTCACCATCCATCGCGTCGCGTCGGACAGCGCCGGGCCGCTGGATTCCATGCGCGTCGGCTCGAACGGTCACTTCCACTTTCGCTACACGCGCAACGGCGCGACGAGCGCGGTCTACATCGTGTCGGCAATGTACGATGGAGTCGCGTACTTCTCGCGCCCCCTCAACGAAGCGCACGTGGGCGGCGACGAAGCCATGATCGTCGTCTTCGACACCACGTCGATTCAATTTCCGCTCGCGATCAAGGGGCGGCACATCATCGTCGCCTCGCCGAACGTCGACGGCACGCGACAGATTGTGGAGGCGTACGAGATCGCGAACGAAAGCAATCAGACACTGGTCTCCCCCGACGATGCGCATCCGTCGTGGAGCGCGTCGCTCCCGGCGGGCGCCACGAACGTGCAGGCAGGAGAGAGCGATGTCTCGGCGGCGGCGATCTCCACTTCGAAGGGGCGTGTGCGCGTCACGGCGCCCTTTGCTCCCGGTCTCAAGCAGCTCTCGTTCACGTACACGGTCCCGCAGTCTGCCTTTCCGCTGCACGTGCCGCTCGAGCAAGCCGCAACCGTGCTGGAGCTCCTGCTCGAGGAGCCCAGGGCGCAGGCGCGCGGCGCGTCGCTCAAGCCCGTCGCGCCGGCCACGATCGAGCGTCGCGTCTTTCAGCGCTACCTCGGCGCCGATGCTCCGGCGGGCTCCACTATCGAGATCGCCGTGCCTGTGGTGCAGGTGGCGGAGAACACGCGCGTGTACTGGTACATCGCGGGTGGGCTCGCCGCGCTCATGCTCGCGGGGCTCGCAGCGTGGTACGCGCGTGCGCGCCGTGCGCGCGTACCGCTGGCCGCACCGGTGCGCGCGCCCGTGGCCGGTGCGACGGAGCGTCTCGCGCGCGAGATCGCCTCGCTCGATGCCGAGTTCGAGCGAGCGGGTGCGTCCGACGCGTCGGCGCGCGCGGCCTACGAAGAACGGAGACGCGCACTCAAGAGCCAACTCGCAAGCGCGCTTGACGCCTCCGGCTCCCGCACCTAGCTTCGTGCGCAGAAGTCGATCTTTAGCGGATGCGGGTCACGGAAGCCGGTGCAAATCCGGCGCGGTCCCGCCACTGTAACGGGAAGTTCGTCGCGCTCGAGGCCACTGGCACATGCCGGGAAGGCGAGCGCGAATCCCGAAGCCAGGAGACGCCTCGCGTCCGCGCCACTCGTTCAGTCCCTCGGAGCAAGGGCTGGTGGCGATAGGCGTCGTCGTCGGGGCGCTCCATCGCAGCCGGGCATCTTCTCCATGGAGACAGGTGCCCGTTCGTGCATCCAGTTCCGCGCGTTTCTCGATTCTTCGCTCAACTCGCTGCAGTCGCAATGCTCGCGCTTGTCGCGTGCAATGAGCCGCATCGCGCGACTGCTGCCATCGATGTAGACGACTTCGGCGACACGGTCGTCGCGGGCACCGTCTCCTCGCCTGCGCGGATCGCATCGCTCAACCCCGCGACCACCGAGCTCCTCTTTGCGCTGGGCGCCGGTTCGCGACTCGTCGCGCGCACCACATGGGATGTGTGGCCCGACGCCGCTCGTGCGGTGAAGGACGTGGGGCCAGGGCTGAGGCCGAACATCGAGGCGGTACTGGCGCAGCACCCCGATCTCGTGATCCTCTACGCGAGTGCGGAGAATCGCGTGGCGGCCGAGCAGCTGCGCGCGACGGGCGCGCGCGTCATTGCGCTTCGCACGGACAAGCTCGCGGACTTCGCGCGCGCCAGCCGCGAGCTCGGGCGCGCGGTGGGCGAGAGCGCGAGCGCAGAGACGGTTATCGACACGATGCAGCGCACGCTCGCGAAGGTGCGCGCAGCAACGCTGCACCTCGACCACCCGACGGTGTTTTGGCACGTGTGGGACTCGCCCATCTACACGATCGGTGCAGGGAGCTTTCTCGACGAGCTGCTCACGATCGCGGGCGGAACGAACGTCTACGCCGATCGCTCGGAGCCGTCGCCGCAGGTGTCGCTCGAGGACATCATCCAACGCGATCCGCGCTTCGTACTCGCGGGAGAATCCGGGAAGCAGCGCCATCACGACGAGCCCGTTGTGGCGCAGGCGTGCGTGCCGTGCGTGAAGGGCGCGTGTTCGTCGTGGACACGAATCTCGTGGGGCGGCCATCGGTCCGTGCCGGCGAAGCGGCGGTATCCATCGCGCGGCTGCATTCATCCGGGGCTCACGCTGTGAGCACGACGTATGAGAGCGGCGCGTGCTCTGGCTCGCCGTGGCGATCGATCGTCCTCGCACTTGCGATCGCCGCGATCGCGTACGGTGCCGTGCCGCTCGGCGCACACGCGGTGATCGAGCGCGCTCGCCGGACGCGGCGATGCGGAGAGTGTCGCGATCGTGCGCACGCTGCGCCTACCTCGCGCGGTGCTCGCGCTGCTCGTGGGCGCGGGACTCGGGATGGCGGGCGCCGCGCTGCAGGGATCGCTGCGCAATGCGCTGGCCGAGCCGTATCTGCTCGGCGTGTCGGGCGGCGCGGCAGTGGGCGCCGTAGTCAGCCGTCGCGCTCGGCGCTTCGGGCTCGTTCGTGCTCCCGCTCGCGTCCTTCGCCGGCGCGGCGCTCGCGATCGGCGTCGCACTGCTCGTCGCACGGGCGAGCGGGGGACATGCAGATCCGCGCGTGCTGCTGATGGCCGGCGTCATCGTGGGCGCGTTCGCGAACGCCGCGATTATGGTATTGCTCTCCAACGCGCCGCCCAACGCCGTGCGCAACGCACTCTGGTGGATGATGGGCTCCGTAGCCGATGCCAGCTGGCTCACAGCCGGATGGCTCGCCGCCTACGTCGCAATCGGCGGCGCGCTTCTCCTCTGGCTCGCGCGCGACATCGATATCCTGTCGCTCGGCGAGGAGTCCGCCGCGGCGCTTGGCGTGAACGCCGCAAGCTCGAGTCGCGTCGTGTTCCTGGTTGCGGCGCTGCTCTCCGCGGCCACGGTGGCAGCGGCAGGGCTCGTCGGCTTCGTTGGGCTCGTGGTACCGCATCTCGTGCGCTCGTTCGGCGTGCGCCGGCACCGCGCGCTGATCGGCGGCTCGGCGCTCGTCGGCGCTGGGCTGGTGGTCGCCGCGGATCTCGTCGCGCGACTCGCGCGGCCGCCAAGCGAGCTTCCGCTCGGCGCAGTCACCGCGCTGCTCGGCGTGCCGTTCTTTCTCGTGCAGCTGCGGCGACTGTCATGATCACTTTCGATCGTGCGGTGATCCGCTATCCTCGCGCTACGACGCCTGCCGTCGACCAGGTCTCGCTCGTCCGCGGCACGTGGCGCAGTGACCGCAGTGGTGGGACCGAACGGAAGCGGGAAGAGCACGCTCGTGCGCGCGTTGCTGCAGCTCACGCCGTTGGCGGCAGGCACCGTCACGATCGATGGAGCGCCACTCGCGCAGCTCGACCGCCGCGCTGTCGCGCAGCGAGTGGCGGTGGTATCGCAGCGGGAGTCGCTCGTCTTTCCGCTGCCGGTATGGGAATACGTGGCGCTTGGCCGCCATCCGCACGAGGGGCCGTGGAGCGCGGCGCCCGCTCGCGGCAATGCGGCGATCGCGAGCGGCGCTCGATCGCGCAGGCATCTCCTCGCTCGGCGATCGTGGCACGGACGAGCTCTCCGGCGGTGAGTGGCAGCGCGTGCGGATTGCGCGCGCGCTCGCCCAGGGCGGGGAAGCACTCGTGCTCGATGAGCCCACCACCTTCCTCGACATCGCGCACGAGATGTCGATGTTCGAGCTCTTCGCGCGACTGGCGCACGACGGCATGGCCGTGCTGCTGGTGAGCCATCAGCTCAATCTCGTGGCGCGCTTCGCGGACACGATCGTCTTGCTGCACCGCGGGCGCGTGGCCGCGGCGGGGACGCCCGCCGACGTCATGCGCGCCAGCGTTCTGGAATCGGTCTACGACTGGCCGCTTCTCATCACTCGCGACCCTGCGGTTGGAGCACCGGCACTTCTGCCGCTCCGCAACCGCGGTCCACGTACTCCATAGCAACTCCCAGTGAACTTCACACAGGCATTCATGCGCACGAGCGCGATTCTGCTCGCCTTCGCGGGCGCGAGCACTTCAGTGGCTCGCGCGCAGACGACAACGAGCGACACATCCAGGCTCGCGCCCATCGTCGTGACGGCGACGCGCCTTCCCAGTCCCGCCGGCGCCGCCACGCTGAGCACCACCGTCATCAGCGGGCGAGGATCTCCGCGCGCGCGGAGTGACCACCGTACTCGAATGCGTTGCGCCAGACGCCGAGCGTGGCAGTCGTGCAGGGCGGCTCATTCGGGCAGCAGACCTCCGTGTTCCTGCGCGGTGGTCAGAGCAACTATACGCAGGTGCTCGTCGACGGCGTGGTGGTGAACGATCCTGGGGGCGCCATCGACTTCGCCAATCTCACCACGGACAACATCGATCGCATCGAGATCGTACGAGGACCTGCCAGCGTGTTGTATGGCGCGAACGCAGTGACTGGTGTGATTCAGATCTTCACGCGACATGGACAGGGCCCTCTGCGCGTGAGCGCCTGGGGCCGCGGCGGCACGTACGGCACGCGCGAAGGGGAGATCTCCACGCTCGGAGGCAGCGACAAGCTGTCCGTACTCGCTCGCAGCGGCGCAGCACAACACGGATGGCATCTACAAGGTGAACAGCGCCGCGCGCAACGGCACGTACAGCGGTCGGCTTCGCCTTGCGCCCGATGCGCGCTCGTCGATCGCGCTGAATCTTCGATACATCGATGCGGGCGCGCACATCGCGACGAACGGCACCGGGGTTCCGAACGACAGCATCCAGACGCACACCGAGCGGCGCTTTCTCGGATCGCTCGAGGCGGGACGCACGCTCTCCAACCGCCTCGATGCGCAGCGTCGCGCTCGCGGCGACGGACGGCGACTCGCACTCGGCGGACCGTCCCGATTCGCCCGAGGACACCGATTTCCCCTACGACGTTCGCACGCGCCTCTATCGTCGCACCGCCGATGCGCGATTGAATTTCACGCTCTCGCCCAATGTCGTGGTCACCGGCGGCGGTGCGTACGAGACAGCAGCATCAACGCGCGAGCGGCTCGAGCGCGCAGCATCGCGATATCACGGCCGGGTATGCGCAGCTCGCGGGCACATCGCTTCGCGCGCTGTCGTACACGGGCGGCGTGCGCATCGACCACAACAGCACGTTCGGCGATTTCACCAGCTATCGTGCGGGTGCCGCGTACGAGTTTCCCGAGCGCCACACGCGTGCACGCGGCAGCCGGATCCGCCTTTCGCGAGCCCACCTTCGAGGAGAGCTCGTCTTCGCAGCCGTTCGACATCGGGAATCCCGATCTCCGTCCCGAGCGCTCGCGCAGCTGGGAGGCGGGAGTCGAGCAGGAGATCGTGCGCGGACGGGCTTCCGTTGGGCGCGACGTACTTCAATCAGCGATTCCGCGACATGATTCAGTACAACGGCGTCGTCGATGAAGGCGCACCGAACTACTACAATCTCGCCGCGGCAAGCTCGGATGGCGTCGAGGTGACTGCGCGCGTGACGTCCCTTTTCCGCCGCTCACGATCGGCGGCATCGTACACGTACACGAAAACGCGGGTGACGAACGCCGGCATCGACAGCTCCGCCACTGCAAGCTTCGTTGCGGGGCAGCGGCTGCTGCGCCGGCCCACGAATCTCGCTTCGATCAACGCGTCGTACGCATTCCGCCGTCCGGAGACGTCGCTGCATCTCGAGGTCGCGACCATCGGTGATCGCGATGACCGCGATTTCTCGGATGAGATCACCTTCATCCCGAAGGCGGTCACTCTCCCGTCATATACCGTCGTGGCACTCGCCGGAGAGCTGGGTGTATTTGGCAGAGGCGCCACAAGGGTGCCGGAGCTCGTGCTCACCGCGCGTGTGGACAACCTGTTCGACCGCCAATATCAGCAGCTGTTCGGATTCGCCTCGCCGCGCCGGACCATTCTCGTCGGCGCAAGGATCGGCATGGCGCGATAGCTGTCTTTGCGGGCGCACGGGCTAACTTTCCCGTATGCCCCTCGTCGAGACGGACGCCATCGTGCTGCATGTCTTCGATTACTCGGAGACTTCGCGCATCCTGCGTCTCGCGACGCGCGATGCGGGCTTGCAGTCGGTGCTCGCGCGCGGTGCGCGACGGTCGAAGAGCCGCTTCGGGAGCGCGCTCGATCTGTTCGCCGAAGGCGCCGCGCAGCTGCACTTGAAGGACGGACGCGATCTGCAAACGCTCTCCGCGTTCGACGTCACCCGCTCGCGCGCGGAGCTGGGCGAGGACATGGGGCGCTTCGTGGGCGCGTCAGCGCTGGCGGAGCTCGTGCTGCGCTTCAGCGGCGCGGACGACGTATCGGTCGCGCTCTTCGACGTCCTCGCCGATGCGCTCGACCGGCTCGCAGCGGCGCAGGACGAGGAAGCCGTCGGAGGCGACGCTCTCGGGCGCGTGGCAGGCTCGTGGCGGAGCTCGGGTTCGCGCCGACGATCGACAGCTGCGCGGCATGCCACGCGCCGATAGAATCGAGCGGGTGACCTCCCCTTCAGCCACACGGCCGGCGGCGTGCTGTGCGAACGCTGCGCGCGGCTGTATCCCGGTGGACGCCGTCTGCCAGTCGGGAGGCGCGCCAGCGCGATCGGCACGGTGGGCGCAGGGCGGGCGCCTCGAGCAGAGCGATCCAAGGGCCATCCGCGCGCACCAGCGGCTTCTTCGCGAGTTCCTGCAGCAGCACCTGGCGGATGGCCGCTCGCTTCGCGCGTTCGACGCGTGGGAGCAGGGCGCGCTGGTCGCGCGCTGAGTGCGCGCGCACGGCTGTGCGGCACGACCGTGGAACCATCAAAATTGCTTGACACCTTTCCGGCGCATGTCTAAGTTCGCGTCGGTTCGTCGATTACAGCCCCCTGGAAGGAGAGCGCGTAGCGCCGTCATTCGTCCGCATGGAGAAGGCACATGAAGCACCGCTGGGCCGCACTGTTTCTTGTGCTCGCCCTTGGCGCGCTCGTGCCGACCGCGGGGGCGGCGCAGGACAGCACGCATGCGAAGCCTCCTCCTGAGCGCAGCCCCGGGTTCGAGCTAGGTCAGAACTACCCCAACCCCTTCAACCCGGCCACGACCATCCCGTTCACCCTCGGAGATCCTCCGTCCTGCTCGGATGCGGGGCGCAGTTACCGCGTGACTTTGAGGATTTACAATGTGCTCGCCCAGCTCGTGGCCATCCCGGTCCTTCTCGGAGGCGATGGCGCGACCGGACAAGCGGTCGTCAATCTTCAGCTGCACTGCGGCAGCTACGCCGCCTTCTGGGACGGCAACTACCTGAATAGCTCTCAGGAGATCTCGTCCGGCGTCTACCTGTACCGCATCGAAGTGGAAGGGCGCGCCGTGGCCAAGAAGAATGATCGTGATCAAGTGAGCCGTGAATGCGCGATGACGCCTGCCGTCGTCGCGCATTCGTGCTTACGGGCGCGGAACCGGATGATTGTTGCCCGGAGGCGGGCCTGGGATGGGCGCGGCGGCCTTGGAGAGTACGGGCCGGGGAGCGCTCTCGATCTCTCGCCACAAGTCGCTGGCGTGGGCTGGCGACTCCGCGAGCACCCGCGCCGCGTGCTCGAGCTGCGTGCTCGTCACCTTGTATCGCCTGAGCACCATCCGACGGCTGGAATCCTTCATCGTCGGGTCGAGCGAGGTGTCGCCCTGCACGCGCCGGAGCTCGCTGAGCGCACCGACGAACGCGGAGTCGGTCATACCGATATTCGGCCCGCGGCTATTGCGGCATCCGCCCGCGACAGCGCAGATGAGGGTGACACCAACCGCCAATCGGGTGCGTATCATGCGGCAAGGCTAGATAGAGGAAAGATCGAGGTCAACGCCGTGTCGAATTGGCGGTCGTGCACCTCCCGAACCGACGAGGCGCGACAGCATGGCGCCAGCGGGCGGGAACCGGTGCTGCCGATCTGGCATTTATCATTGGATGGAAGATTGCAATGTCACACGGCCATAATAATTTAGCACTGATCTGATAACGTACTTTATAAGGT
Source organism: uncultured Gemmatimonadaceae bacterium (assembly GCA_963792685.1). Classification (GTDB taxonomy): domain Bacteria; phylum Gemmatimonadota; class Gemmatimonadetes; order Gemmatimonadales; family Gemmatimonadaceae; genus FEN-1250. The sequence goes on from CAWBWW010000001.1 coordinate 2,704,876, forward strand.
AGGTTCATTTCATGTTGAATGCCGATCGCCTCACCGTGAAGGCGGCCGAGGCGCTGAACGAAAGCATTTCCATCGCGCGCGAGAATGGAAATCCGCTCGTCTACGACGGACATCTCCTCCTCGCGCTGCTCGGGCAGTCCGAGAGCATCGTCGTGCCGCTGCTCCACAAGCTCGGCGTCGACGCCGCGCGCCTGCGCTCGCGCATCGAGCAGGAGGTCGCGCGCTATCCGAAGCAGAGCGGCGCCCAGCCAAGCATTTCGCGCGAGCTCAACAAGGTGCTCGACAACGCGGATGACGAGACGCGGAAGCTCAAGGACGCATTCGTGTCCACCGAGCATCTGCTGCTCGCGCTGGCCGAGACGCGCAATACGGAATCGCGCGCCGTTCTGGAAGAGCTCGGTGCGACTCGCTCCGACTTGCTCGAAGCGCTGCAGAGCGTGCGCGGCTCGCACCGCGTGACGGACCAGAATCCGGAGAACCAGTACCAGGCCGTCGAGAAGTACACGCGCGACCTGACCGCTGCGGCGCGCGCCGGCAAGCTCGATCCCGTGATCGGTCGTGATGAGGAGATCCGTCGCGTGATCCAGGTGCTCTCGCGCCGCACGAAGAACAACCCCGTGCTCATCGGCGAGCCCGGCGTCGGCAAGACGGCGATTGTCGAAGGGCTCGCGCAGCGCATCGTGAACGGCGACGTCCCCGAGTCGCTGCGCGACAAGCAGCTCGTCGCGCTCGACCTCGCCGCGCTGATCGCGGGCGCCAAATTCCGAGGCGAATTCGAGGAGCGCCTCAAGGCGCTGCTCCAGGAGATCACTTCGTCGGAAGGAAAGTTCATCGTCTTCATCGACGAGCTGCACACGCTCGTGGGCGCGGGCGCCGCGGAAGGCTCGATGGACGCGGGGAACATGCTCAAGCCGATGCTCGCGCGCGGCGAGCTGCGCGTGGTCGGCGCGACGACGCTCGACGAGTATCGCAAGCACATCGAGAAGGACGCCGCGCTCGAGCGCCGCTTCCAGCCGGTGTACGTCGGGCGAGCCGACGGTGCCGGACACCATCGCGATCCTCCGCGGGCTCAAGGAGCGCTACGAAGTGCACCACGGCGTGCGCATCACCGACAACGCGATCGTTGCCGCGGCAACGCTCTCCAATCGCTACATCGGCGACCGCTTCCTTCCGGACAAGGCGATCGATCTCATCGATGAGGCCGCGTCGCGGCTGCGCATCGAGATCGACTCCCTGCCGCAGGAGATCGACGAGGTGGAGCGTCGCATCATGCAGCTCGAGATCGAGCGGCAGGCGCTGCAGAAGGAAAAGGACGCATCCTCGCGCGAGCGGCTCGCCGCGCTCGAGCGCGATCTCGCGGAATTCAAGGAAAAGTCCGGCGCGATGAAGGCGCAGTGGCAGGGCGAGAAGGAATCGCTCGGCCGCGTGAGCGCGATCAAGGCGCAGATCGACCAGGCGCGCACCGAGGCCGAGCAGGCGCAGCGCACCGGCGATCTCGGTCGCGCGGCGGAGCTCACGTACGGCCAGATCCCGCAGCTCGAGCGGCAGCTGCGCGAGGCGGAGCAGTCGCTCAAGAGCAACGAGTCGAGCGGTCCGCGCTTTCTCAAGGAGGAAGTGGATGCCGAGGACATTGCCGACGTCGTCGCGCGGTGGACGGGTATTCCGCTCTCGCGCATGATGGAGAGCGAGCGTGAGCGTCTCACGAAGCTCGAGGAGGAGCTCGCGCATCGCGTGGTTGGACAGCGCGAGGCGGTGAAGGCCGTTGCCGATGCGGTGCGTCGCTCGCGCGCGGGGCTGCAGGATCCGAATCGGCCGATCGGCTCCTTCATCTTTCTCGGGCCAACAGGCGTCGGAAAGACGGAGACTGCGCGCGCGCTCGCGGATTTCCTCTTCGACTCCGAGCAGGCGATCGTGCGCATCGACATGTCGGAGTACATGGAGAAGCACGCGGTCGCGCGACTGATCGGCGCGCCGCCGGGCTACGTCGGCTACGAGGAGGGCGGGCAGCTCACGGAGGCGATTCGTCGTCGCCCGTATTCGGTGGTGCTGTTCGACGAGATCGAGAAGGCGCATCCGGATGTGTTCAACATCCTGCTGCAGATTCTCGACGACGGGCGGCTCACCGACTCGCAGGGCCGCACGGTGGATTTCCGGAACACCGTCATCATCATGACGTCGAACATCGGGAGCCAGTTCATTCTCGACCGCGGCACTGCAGACTGGGCCGAGGTGGAGACGCACGTGATGGCGGAGCTCAGGCGGAACTTCAAGCCGGAGTTCCTCAATCGCGTGGATGACATCATCATCTTCCACCCGCTCGCGATGGATCAGATCGAGCACATCGTCGATCTGCAGCTCGAGCGACTCAAGAAGCTGCTTGCCGATCGCAAGATCACGCTCGAGCTCACGCCGGATGCGAAGCACGTGCTGGCGGAGGAGGGCTACGATCCGTCGTTCGGCGCGCGTCCGCTCAAGCGAGCGATTCAGCGCTATCTGCAGAATCCGCTCGCGATGGCGGTGCTCGAAGGGCGTTTCAAGGACGGCGACCACGTGCTCGTCACGCGAAATGGCGACGGCACGCTCGGCTTCGAGCTCGTTGGCCACGATGCGGATGCAGATGATGGCGCGCGCGAGCCTGCGAGCGCCGCGGATGTTGCCGGCGCGGGAGCCGCGCGCTGATCGGGCGCGGGCTCGCTGACGACGAGCGCTGGATGGGCGAGGCGCTCGCCGTCGCGCGCGAGAGTGCGGAAGCTGGCGAGGTGCCGGTGGGCGCGATCGTGGTGCGCGACGGCCTGGTCATCGCGCGGGCAGGGAATCGCACCGTGCGCGATCAGGATCCAACCGCGCACGCGGAAGTGCTCGCGCTGCGCGCCGCCGCGCAGGCGCTCGGCACGTGGCGCCTCGGCGACTGTGTGTTGTACGTGACGCTCGAGCCGTGCGCGATGTGCGCCGGCGCGAGCGTGCTCGCGCGCGTGAAGGGTGTCGTGTTCGGCGCGTGGGACGACAAGGCGGGGATGGCGGGATCGGTGGAGGATCTGCTCCGCCATCCTGTGCTGAACCATCGCCCTGAGGTGCGTGGCGGCGTATGCCGCGAGGAATGCGGCGCGCTGCTCACGGAGCTGTTCGTCTCTCGCCGGCGAGGATCGTAGCGTGCGTGCTCCTGCTCGCCTTGGGATGTTGGCTGCGCTCATCTGCGCCGCGTCCATCGCCGGCTGCAGCGGCGCCACCGATTCGCAACCGAGCGTAAGTCCGGCGCAGCTCGCGGCGCAGTTCGATTCGCAGTTCGTGGCGCTCGTCACCCGCTCGAACGAATGCGCGCCCGACTACTACGGGCGGCGCGCGTGCGACATGTACTTCGTCGAAACGCCCGCGGCGTTCGGCGCGCGCGCTGCAAACGTCGAGGTCTCCATCGACGGCGCAACCGAGACGTGGAAGGGCTACGAGGTCGAGGTGAATCACTCGTTCGACGGCGGCGCCACGTTCGATACCACCGTCTTCGTCACGGCCTTCAGTGGGTCGGATCTGCGACGCTATCTCATCGCGGAATACGTCACCGCGATTCCCGCGCCGCAGTTCTCAGCAGTGCTCTTCATGGACGATACCTCGGAGTATCGCACGCGGAGCGGTCGATTCTTCACCATCCGGACGCTGCCGGGCGGCGCGTGTGCCGGTCCGCCGCAGCTCGCCAATCCCGACGTGAACCTCTTCCGCGCATACGTGTGTACGCCGGCGCTGTACGCCTCATCGCTCGCGCTCACGCTGCAGGGCGATCCCGGCGCTCCCAGCGCCCAGGTGAAGCTGTCGATGGATTCGCAGAACTTTCCCGGCGTGCGATTCACGAGCTTCGACACGGTTGGCACGGCGCACTCGAACCGCGTGCGCTCGGGTGAATCGGCTCGACGATCCGCAACTTCCGTTGACTCGCCAGAGATGCCCCGATAGCTTTTCGGACTGCCTGGACAGGTGGCCGAGTGGCTGAAGGCACCGGTCTCGAAAACCGGAGTACCGGCAACGGTATCGTGAGTTCGAATCTCACCCTGTCCGTGACGACGCGGCGCTCGGCTTCCGTGGGGTCTCGATGACTCGCGAGCGGCCGAGCGCCGAAGTGTATGTGGATATCGTGGAAGGTCGAGATGCAGGGACGGGTGGCCGAGTGGTTTAAGGCGCACGCCTGGAAAGTGTGTGTACGTTAATAGCGTACCGTGGGTTCGAATCCCACCCCGTCCGTTTGGAGCTGTTTATCAGTCATTGACTTCTTGAAAGGCGCGCGAGGGCTCTGGCTCACGCGCGTTTTTCATTGAGTGTATTCGCCCCGATAATGCCTCGATCGCCGCCCGCGCGATGTGACGCGAAGTCGAGGGCCTGAGTGAGATCACGAATCAGATCGTCCGGATCCTCGATCCCCACCGAATACCGAATCAGCGTTTCTGGAATCCCCATCGCCTCCCGCTCGGCGCTCGTGCACTCGACGTGACTCGTCGTCGCCGGCGGGCCAGCCACCGTTTCCACAGTGCCGAGATTCGCCGCCAAGTGCGCGAGACGCAGCCGGGGGAGAAATGCTTTCACCGTCTCGAAGTCGCCCTGGAGAGTGAAGCTGAGCACTCCCCCAAAACCGCGCATCTGCCGCGCGGCCGTGGCATGACCCTCGTTGGACTCGAGCCCCGGGTAGTAGACGGCGCGTACGAACGAATGACCCTCGAGAAAGCGCGCGATCTTGAGCGCGCTCTCGTTCTGCTGACGCACTCGCAGGTGCAGCGTCTTCATCCCGCGCAGCAACAGGTACGCGGCCGCGGGATCGAGCGTCGCGCCTGTGATCTCTCGATAATGGTAGATCCGCTCCACGAGGCCACCTGATCCACAGACGACGCCACCCAGCGCGTCGGCGTGGCCGCCGAGGAACTTCGTGGCACTGTGCAGCACCAGATCCGCTCCGAATGCCAGTGGATTGGTGTTTATCGGCGTGGCGAAGGTGTTGTCCACGACGACGGTCGCCCCGACGCTCTTCGCGGCGGCCGTCAGGCGCGACAGATCGAGCACCTTGAGCGTGGGATTGGTCGGCGTCTCGAGATACAGGAGGTCGCACCCAGCCCGCGTTGCCGCGTCGATCGCGTCGTGATTGGCGGTATCCACGAGTGTGACGTGCACGTTCCAGCGCGGGAGAAAATTGATGAAGAGCTGATTCGTCCCGCCGTACGTGTCCTTGACGGAGACCACTCGGCTCCCGGGCGCAAGCAGCGCGAAGAGGGTATTGCTGATCGCCGCCATTCCCGTGGCGAAGCTCGTTGCCGCTTCGGCGCCCTCGAGCTGGCGCACTTTGTCCTCGAAGACAGCGACGGTCGGATTGGTGTTGCGCCCATAGATGTGGCCGGCCTTGCGCTGCAGCGCGACGTCGAGCCATTCGTCCACGTCGGCGTAGCCAAAGGAGACGCTGTTCACCAGCGGAAGCTGGGTCGCGCGCTGCCAGAAATTCTTCTCCAGCTCACCGGCCCAGACGACCTGCGAGTCGATAGAGAGCTTGTCGTTGTGCTGCTGATCCATGGCGTGTTTTATCCAGATGTCGTGTGTGACAACAAGAACATTCTGCCTCGGGTGCGCGCAAGCGCGCTTGAGCGCGCGAGCGCCGACCCGGGAGAGTTAATTCCCGCAGTCCTCGCAGGACATCCAGAAAGGACATCCAGTGCTCGGCGCCGCGAACGACGACCGCTCGCCCGCGGTGATTCCGCTTCGCACGCAAATCTAGATTGTGAGTCGTGATATCCAGATTGGGCGTCCCATGCGCGCGCCTGAAAAGTGTGTGTACGTTAAAGCGTACCGTGGGTTCGAATCTCCCCCCGTCGCTGGCTGTTCCTCGCGGCGTGTAAGCAAACGCTTACCCTTTCCGGACATCGAGCCGAGTTGTGCAGCCGCGCGCGCTCGGGCAAGCTCGTTGACGAAAACCGTGCGACGTCGCGCATCTCGCGGACCGCACACCGACCTTCGTCCGGAGCCGCGCTTGGGAACCACCTTCCGTACCGCAGCAACCTCCCCATCACCGGCGCCAGCGCGCAGCCAGGCCGCGCCTCGCACGCGCATTGAGTCCGTGGACATCGTCCGCGGCGTCATCATGATCATCATGGCGCTCGACCACACCCGCGACTATTTCGGAATTCCCGGCCAGAATCCAACCGATCTCGCCACCGCATCGGCGGCGCTGTTCATGACGCGCTGGATCACCAACATTTGCGCGCCTGTTTTTTTCCTTCTCACCGGCACGGGCGCCTACCTCTCGCTCAGACGGCGATCACGCGCCAATCTCTCGCACTTTCTCGTCACGCGCGGGCTCTGGCTCATGGTGCTCGACACAATCGTCCTGCGCTGCCTCGCCTATCAATTCAACTTCGATTTCCGTGTCACGCTCGTGCTCGTCCTGTGGGCGCTCGGCTGGTCGATGATCGCGCTCGGAGCGCTCGTGTGGCTCCCGGTCTCGGTGGTCACCGCGATCGGCGTGCTGATGATCGCTTTGCACAATCTGCTCGACCCCGTGCAGTCCGCGAGTCCGTTCTGGGTCATCCTGCACCAACCGGGGTTCGTGCTGAATACGCCGGCGCACGTAGTCTTTGCAGCGTATCCGCTGATCCCGTGGATCGGCGTGACCGCAGCGGGATTCGGCCTTGGGCAGATCTATGCCTGGGATGCGGACCGGCGCCGTGCACTGCTGCTGCGCCTCGGACTTGCGCTGACCGTGGCGTTCATTGTCGTGCGCGCGGTGAACGTCTATGGTGATCCTTCGCGATGGTCAACGCACGCGACCACGACGTACAGCGTGCTCTCGTTCCTCGCGACGACCAAGTATCCGCCGTCGCTGCAATTTCTGCTCATGACGATCGGCCCCGCGCTGCTCTTTCTCGCAGTGGTAGACGGGAGAACACCTCGCGTGCTGCGCCCTGCCATCATCTTCGGGCGCGTCCCCCTGTTCTACTACGTGGTGCACTTTCCGCTCATCCATTTGCTCGCGCTCGTTGTGTGCTACGCGCGCTACGGCGCGGTGCACTGGATGACGGAGTCTCCCGATCTGGGACACTATCCGTTTACCGCGCCGCCGGGATGGGGATTTTCCCTGCCCGTCGTATACCTGGTGTGGCTCATCGTGGTGTGCACGATGTATCCGCTCTGCCGCTGGTATGCGGCGCTCAAGTCGCGCAGTAGTGCTACCTGGCTGAGCTATTTGTAGCCGATCTCGGTGGCCCTGACAGCGTAGCAACCGCACTATCGCCCGCGTCGGGGCGCCGTCATATTCGCGAATCGCCGTTGATCGTCGGGCGATGCGGTAGCGATCGAGATCATGATCGGCACAATTGCGGAGCTCCAGAAATGACGCACAGGAAATTCGACAGCATCCTCGGCACCGTCGGCAACACGCCGATCGTGCGCATCAACAAGCTCGCGCCGCCGGGCATCAACCTATTCGTGAAAGTCGAGGCATTCAATCCACTCGGCTCCGTCAAGGATCGTCTCGCGCTCGGCGTCATCGAGGATGCGGAGCGCCGCGGCCTGCTCTCGCCTGGTCAAACGGTGATCGAGGCCACGAGCGGCAACACGGGCATCGGACTCGCAATGGTGTGTGCAGCGAAAGGATATCCGCTCGTCGTGACGATGGCGGAGAGCTTCAGCGTAGAGCGGCGCAAGCTGATGCGCTTCCTTGGCGCGAAGGTCGTGATCACGCCGGCGGCCGAGCGCGGAACCGGAATGGTGCGCAAGGCCGAGGAGCTCGCCGAAGCGCACGGATGGTTTCGCACGCACCAGTTCGAGAACGAGGCGAATGCGGACATGCACTCGCGCACTACCGCTCGCGAAATCATCGATGCATTCGCTGGCGAGGCGCTCGACTACTTCGTGACTGGCTTCGGGACCGGCGGCACGTTGAAGGGTGTCGGACGCGTCCTCGCGAAGGAGCGGCCCGAGACACAGGTCGTCGTCTGCGAGCCGGTCAATGCGCCGATGCTCACGAGCGGTACGAAGCAGCCGCGCAATCCCGACGGCTCCATCTCGGCGAGCCATCCGTCGTGGAAGCCGCATCCGTTGCAGGGATGGAGTCCCGATTTCATCCCCAAGCTCGCGGGCGACGCCGTCGACATGGGGCTCATCGATCGCGTCATCACGGTCGCGACCGCGGACGCGATCAAGTGCAGCCATGCGCTGGCACAGAAGGAGGGAATCCTCGTGGGCACCTCATCCGGGGCAACGTTTGCTGGCGCATTGCAAGTGTGCCGAGACGCCGCAAAGGGGGCGACGGTGCTTTGCATGCTTCCGGACACCGGCGAGCGATATCTGAGCACCCCGCTGTTCGCCGACATTCCGGTGGACATGACGGAAGAGGAACAGCAGATCGCGAGCTCGACGCCGAGCGCGCGTCTCGTGCCCCAGCCGACGTAGGTCGGCGCTGGAGAAGGGCAGTCCAGGCTCCGGTAGGCCCGGCGTCCGTGACGCCCACTGTGCGGGCGCCGTCCATCCTGAAGAGATGCTTGTACAACCCTCTTTCGGAGCAAGCCGCCGCATGCACGCAAAAGCTCGTTTCAATGTCGCCGCAGCATTCTTCGCGATCTCGGTTGCTGCGGCATGCAGTGACAGCACTGGAGTAACTCCGCTCACCGCAGCGCAGGTAGCGGCTCACTTCGATAGCATCTCGGTAGGCGCAGCGGCAAAGGCCGATACCCAACAGGTGTACGGCACCCGGGCCTTTCTCACCACGCTGATCGAGCTTCCCGCGGCGCTTGGCGCGACGCCGTCGACGGTGACTGTTAACACCGCCAATGGAACCGAGAGCTGGAAGGCGTACGAACTGGTTGACAGAACCGCGCCTGGATCGACGGCGGACTCGTCGTACATCCTGCTCATGTTCCGGGATGCCGACGCGCACACCGCGCTCATCGCGGAGGGCGACAGCAGCGGCGTTCTGCAGAGCGCGGGTCTCGTGACTGGAGATACCATTCTGGTGAATCCGACGCACTCGGCTGGCAGCACGTCGTTGACGTCGACCAGCGCGGCGTGTGGAACGGTCTCCAACTCGCTCGCCAATACGATGCTCGCAACGTTTACGGTGAGCTCCTGCAGCCTCGCAACTTTCCGCAGTTCGCTGAATGTGTCGCTCCCTACCACCAACGGGCTCGACGCGGTGCTCACGAGCATTTCGTTCACCAACGTGAGCGTCAACGGTGTGCGGGTGGTCGAGCAATCCTCTGGTGCATCCGTGCGGCGCATTCGCTCCATCCTTCGCGCAGCGGCGGCAAACCGGCACCGGTAGCTCGAAGACACCCGGGAGACGTGCCGGACACGCGAGCTCGTCGCCCACGGAAACAGCTGCGCACACAATGCCCCGCTCGATCGCTTCGGCGACCGACGGGGCATCGTCGTGTCCGCAGGTGTGGTGTGACGCGAGTCACGTCGCGCGTGGCTGCTCCCACGGGAACAGAAATCGCTTAGAGCTGTCTCAGGATTCGTCCTGCGACCACGCGGCACTCACGCTGCGTGTGCGCTCGCGCGTCGCCGTATGGGCACGTTCGCGCCATTCCGTTCACGGAGCTCTTCTTCCATGCACTTTGCCTCGCGCGCGTGGCTGGCCGCAGCACTCGCAATCCTCATCTCGACGGCCGCGTGTGGCAGCGACAACAGCACCGGACCGGCGCCCAAGACGATTCTCGCCAACCGCTTCGACACGCTGTATCTCGCCGCCAAGGCAACGAGCACCACGGACAGCAACTTCGATTTCCGTACGAGCGCCTTGTCCGACCTCGAGCTCCCCGCAGCGTTCGGCGGCACGCCGACGAACATCTCCGTCACGACGGCCAACGGTACGGAGAGCTGGAAGGGCTTCATTTTCGAAGAAGTGATGACGAACGGCGGCACGCCAGTGGACTCAGGGCGTCTCTTTCTCGCCTATCGCGATGCGGACGCGCACACGCTCATTGCGACGGTGATCCTGGCCAACGGCTCTTTCGTGAGCTCGGCGCTCATGGCGAACGACACGGTCATCGTGCATGCGAGCGCGACGAGCGGGAGCATTACGCAGACGGCGACAGGGGGGAGCTGCCCCACTGCGCCATCGGGGCTGTCCAATCCCGTGATCGCTACGGCATCACAGGCGACGTGCCTGCTTGCGACCTACAGCGCGACGCTCTCGTTCAGCTTCCCGGCAGCGAGTGGAGTGGACGCGGCGCTGACGCAGCTGTCCTTCCCGCTCACGACCTTCAACGGTGTGCGATTCCAGGATCCGTTCGGATCGTCCACGACGCGCATCGTCTGGCAGAACGCGTTGTTTCGCAGCAACTGACGACGCTCGAACTAGTGCGCGTCGCTCCGCTTCTTCGCGAGCGTGAGCGACGGCGCTCGTCGCGCCTGCGACGGCTGATCGACCGACTCCGGTGCGTCGATCGCGTGCGTCAGCTCGGCCGTTCCATGTCCGTAGTTCATTTCCACAGCGCGGCGCGCCGCATCCGGGTCGCCCGCACGGATCGCGCGAATGATCGCGTCGTGCTCGAGCGCCGCGTCCGCGATGCGCTTGGGCAGGATCTCGTTCGCGTACACCCGATTGTAGCGCTCCGCCTGCGGCTTGATCACGTCCAGGAGCGCAAGAAGGCGCGGGCCCGCCGCCGCGTGGGTGCACGCGTGATGAAATGCCGCGTCGATGTCGCGCAGGCGATCGCGCGATGCGTTCAGCGACGCGCCCTCGCGACGCATACTCTCGTTGAGCGCCACGAGCTCGCCCACCAGCTCCAGCCGACGATCGGTGGGGAGCCGCGCGGCAGCCGCAGCCGCATGGCCCTCGTGCAAGGCGACGAGGGAACACAGCTCGTCCGCATCGCTGTCGACAAGCGGTGCAACCACCGGACGCGCATGCCGGAATCCATCCGGTGTGACGACGTACCCCTCCTGCTGCAGTCGCTGAATCGCATCGCGAATGGGCGTGCGGCTTACGCGGAACTGCATCGCGAGTTGATCCTCGATCAGCCGGGTGTCCGGCGCGAGACGCCCCTCGTTGATCGCGTCCCGTAGCGCGCGATACACTCGCATCCCCTCCGCACGCCTGGCAGACTTCGCGCGCGGAAGCGGCGCTGGAGAGCGGGCGGGCGGGTTTTGAGGCTCGACAGTCAGTGGCCGTCCACTCATCAGGCAGCGATCGAAAGAAGGAATGACGCGAGGCGCCGGACGTGTGAGGCGAGCACGACAGGCGCTCACGTGGTGCCCAATGATACTATTGACTGCGGGGACCCGACAGGGGACGCCGCGGCGCCCGACGAGCGGAGACGCGAGGCGGATGCGACGAACGTTGACACCGCATATGCGAGGTGAGCGGGTGGAGTGCGCACGGAATGACTGAGCCATCGAACAATGCACAGCCCGTGGATGACGGCACGCTCTCCGTCGCTCCTGGGCTCGACGTCGCCGAAGCCAGCGCGAACGTTCCGGCGGGCTTTCGTGCGCCGCCCGAGTACACGGCGATCGATCGAAGAACGATCGGGATCTGCGGCGGGGCCATCGCCGTGTCGATTGTCGCTGCACTCGCGGCGCAGTTGCTGCTCGCGTTGATCGGTCTCGTGACGAATGTCGCGTTCTATCAGCGATTCGCGATCCAGTTCGTCTCGCCTCGAAATGGCACGCACAATCCACTTGCGGTCATCGCGATCCCGATCGCCGGTGCAATCATCGTCGGCATCATGGCGCGCTATGGCTCCGCCGCGATTCGGGGTCATGGCATTCCCGAAGTGATGGAACGTGTGCTTTACGGCGAAAGCCGCATCCCGGCGCGCGTGCTGATTCTCAAACCCATCTCCTCCGCCATCGCGATCGGCACTGGCGGACCGTTCGGCGCGGAAGGACCGATCATCGCAACCGGTGGCGCGCTCGGCTCACTCGCCGGACAGTTCGTGCGCATCACGGCAGACGAGCGCAAGACGCTGCTATCCGCGGGTGCTGCTGCTGGCATGGCCGCGACGTTCGGAAGTCCCGTGAGCTCCGTGCTGCTTGCAGTGGAACTGCTGTTATTCGAGTATCGCCCGCGCTCGCTCATCCCCGTTGCGCTTGCCGCTGCCGTCGCAACGGCGATACGCGCGGCGTTCAGCGGGACGGATCCAATCTTCGCCATCGCGCCGCTCACGCAGCCGACCATGCTCGCTCTCGTCGCGTATGCGGTGCTGGGGGCGATCATCGGCGTGGGTGCCGTCGGCATCACGCGCCTGACGTACGGCATTGAGGATGTGTTCGAGAAGCTGGGCGAGCGCTTTCACGTGCACTGGATGTGGTGGCCCGCGCTCGGTGCCATCGTGGTCGGCGTGATCGGCGTGCTGAGCCCGCGCACGCTTGGCGTGGGGTACGACAACATCACCGATCTCCTCTCCGGTGCCATCGTCGGGCGCGCGCTGGTCATGCTCGTCGTGCTCAAGCTCATTTCGTGGGCGGTGTATCTCGGCAGCGGAACGTCGGGAGGTACGCTCGCTCCGCTGTTCACGATTGGCGCCGGTGCGGGCGCCTGGATCGGCGAGCAGTGTTCCGTATTTGCGCCGGCGCTCGGGATCGATGTGCACGTCGCGGGGCTCGTCGGCATGGCGGCCATCTTCGCCGGCGCATCGCACGCGCTGCTCACGAGCGTCGTGTTCGCGTTCGAGACCACGCGCCAGCCGTTCGGGCTCTTGCCGCTGCTCGCCGGATGCACGGCCGCGTATCTCGTCGCGCTCTTGCTGAATCGCCACTCCATCATGACGGAGAAACTCGCGCGGCGCGGAGCGAAGCTGCGCACCGATTACGCGGTGGACTATCTCAGCCAGGTTCCGGTACGAGACGTCGCGACGCGAGAGGTCGTGACGCTGCGCGCCGGCGACACGATCGCTGAGGCGCGCGAGTGGCTTGCGAGCGGCACGGCGAGCGCGACGCATCAAGGCTTTCCCGTGCTCTCGAGCACAGGCGCGCTCGTTGGCGTCCTCACGCGTCGCGACCTTCTGGATCCCTCTCGCGATGTGACGCAGCCGCTCGCGCAGGCGGTCACTCGCGCTCCCGTAGTCGTGTTCGACGACAACACCTTGCGCGATGCGGCCGATCAGATGGTTGCGGAAGGAGTAGGGCGCCTTCCCGTGCTCGAGCGGGCCGCGCCGCATCGGCTCGTTGGCATTCTCTCGCGCAGCGATCTGCTCTCGGCGCACGCTCCGCGGCTGGATGCGGCGAAACGCCGCCAGCAGAGACGACAACTCGTGTCGTGAGTAGTCGTTGTCGGGATGCGGCGGGGCAGAAAACTTTGTGATCTCTTCGCGCGAAAGTCAGCGCGTTGAAAGGAAGGCGGCCGCAAGTTGCGGGCGCGCGTGGGGTAGGGGTGGGCACACTCTTTCGGACGTGAGTTCTCGTGGATATCGGATCGCCCGAGCGCGTCTGGCGACGCAGCTGGATGCGCGCGATCGGTGGCCTCTCGGCCGGCGCGCGCGTCGCAGCGCTTCCTGATTGGGATGCGCGACCGTATTCGGTGCTGTACATGCGAACGCAGGGGATCGGCAATGTGATTCTCGCGACGGGCGTGCTTCGCGCCATCGCGCAATCACACCACACGATCGCGCTCAATGTCCTCGCGGCGCCGAAAGCCGTACCCGTGCTGGCCCACAATCCCTATGTCCGCCAGGTGATCACGAGTGACGGTAGCGTTCGCGAGGCGATCTCGCTCGCCGCGACGCTCCGGCGCGCGAGCTACGATGTCATCGTCGATGGCAAGATCACTCGCGGAGCGTCGTTCGTGCGGAGCCCCGCGCTCGCGATGCTCGCTCGCGCGCCGTTCCGCATCGGTGTCGGCGGCGGCAATCATCATCTCGTGTTCAACATTCTGCGCGCCTCGCTACGATCGCCAGACCACGCACATGGTGATGGGGAGTGCCGCGCTTGCCGCTCCGTTTGGCGTGAATGTGGAGAGCACGGACTTTCAGCCGGAGATCTTCCTCAGCGACGATGAGCGCGCGTGGGCAGAGAATGCGTGGGCGAGCGCGTCGCGCGAGACCCGGACGACTGGCACGAGATGGCTGCTCAATCTCTCCTCTGGCGCACCCGTCCGCCGCTGGCCGGATGAACGCTGGGCCGCGCTGGCCGCACATCTCAGAGTGCAGGAGCCAAGGGCGACCATTGCGGTGATGGGCACCGAGCAGGAGCGAGCGTCCGTTGAGCGCGTTGGTGGTGCCTCGGCGGGCTTCGCGATGCGCGCGCCCCGCCTGCGCGATGCGCTCGCCCTCGTCGGCACCACACATCGCGTGATCACCGCAGACACCAGCATCACCCACGCTGCGTCCGCGTTCAAGGCTCCGACGGTACTGCTGCTGGAGCGGGGACAGGACCAGTGGGGCTCATGGCGCACGCCCAGTGAGGTCTCGTACTGGGAGGGCGACTCGATCGCCTCGCTGGATGTCGCAACAGCGTGCAGCGCGGTGGACCGAATGCGCGCGGCGCTCCCCTGACGAGAGCGTGCGCTCAGCGAGCGGCGCGCGCTCGCCGCACGCCAACACCGTGCTCGCGTTCGAGCAGGCGCTCCTTTCGCTCGAGCCCCCACCGATAGCCGCCGAGTGCTCCGGTGCCGCGAACGACCCGGTGACAGGGGATGACGAGCGAGACGCGATTCCGCGCGCACGCACTCGCGACCGCTCGCACCGCGCGCAGGTGAGTGGATCGCCTCGGCCAACTGCGCATAGCTTCGCGTCTCGCCGTACGGAATGCTCTGGAGCGCCTGCCACACCCGATGCTGAAACGGCGTTCCGTTCACATCGAGCGGCACCGCAATCTTCTGCGCGGATCCCTCGATGTACTCGCTCACCGCGCGTACCCACTCGCGGAGCTGTGCGTCGCCGCGCGTCCCACGCACGCGCGTGCGCGAGGATCCCGGGTATTCCAATCGCAAGGCCTCTTCGAGCGTCGCGTCGTCATCGCCCAGCGTCACGGCGCACACGCCGCGCGTGGTCGCCGCAACGAGCACCCGTCCGAGTGAGCTGGCTGCGATCGTGTATCGAATGTCGACGCCCTTTCCACCGCGCCGATACGCCCCCGGTGTCATCCCGAGCTGCTGCGTCGCAGCCTCGTACGCGCGGCTGCTCGCGCCGTAGCCGGCGTCGAAGGTCGCACGGCTCACGGTAGAACCCGCGCGCAAATGCGACTTGAGCCGATCCGCTCGAAGTGCCGCCACGTACGCGCGCGGCGATACACCAACCTCTCGCGCGAAGGTGCGCTGCAGATGTGAAGCACTCATGCCCACTTCCTTCGCGAGCGCGAGGAGCGTTGGCCGCTCTTCTGCGTGCGCCTCGAGATAGGATCGAGCCTTCGCAATCACGCGACTCGTCGCGCTCTCCGTCGCCCTCGGTTCGCATCGCTTGCACGCGCGAAAGCCAGCCGCTTCCGCGCTCTGGGGATTCTCGAAGAAGCTCACGTTCTCTCGCAACGCGCGTCTCGACGCACAGCTCGGCTTGCAGTACACGCGCGTGGTGCGCACGGCGAACACGAACGCCCCGTCCTGGCCTGTGTCGCGCGCGATGACCGCGTTCCAGCGCGCGGCGTCAGCATGCGCGCTCTTCACGCGGCACCCAGCGCAGCAGCCGCGCGGCGCGGACGGTACACGGTCTCGGGAATTTGCGCTAGCGTGGAGTCGTGTACGATCTCGCCGAGTCCGAAGAACTGCTGGAAGCTCATGATGAGCGGACGCCAGCGCACCGGGTCGATGCGTTCGCTGTGCCCCACCATGCGAATAGAGTCGGCCACGTGCACGCGCACGATGCGCAGCTCGAGCGACAGCAGTGCGCCCCGACGCTCATGATCGCGCACCGCCAGGGGGTGCACGGCCTCGAGCGTCGCCTCCAGCTGTACCGGGCATTCGCGCACGCGTGGCGGCGACACCAGCTCCGCCCGCTCGGCCGTGAGCCCCGCGATTCCGAACTTGTCGGATACGTGGCGGTATCCCATTGCCACCTTGTGCGGCGGAACGGGATCGCTCCCCGTCGTACGCGCCAGGAGATTGACCGCGGCCACTTCGCTCACGGAGGGAAGATTGAGCACGCACTCACCCGTGCGCTGGATGTTCTGCGGCGTGAGCGACCGCGCGCCGAAGCCGACCATGCAGGAACGACCGAGCCACCATGCGCTCGACATGGGAGCGAGATTGGCCGAGCCGTCTGCGTTCGTGGAGCTCACGAGCACGACTGGAGTGCCGAAATAGAGAATCGCGGGATCGATGACGGTGTGCATGGCAGTTCGTGGCTCGGGTGGAGTGAGTCGAGCTCCAACGAGTCTACCGTGAGCTGGTCGGGCGCACCTCCCGAATGTTGCGCTCCAATTCGGGCGTTAGGCGACTGGTTCGCCGAGCTCCAGCGCATCATACCCCTTCACTCGATAGATCGTCGCCGCGAGTAGCCAGCACCCGATGAAGATCGCGATGATCGAGATAGCCGATGCTTCCGAAGTTCCGATTGAGTGCCGCAATCCCGCTCCAGAATCCGCCGGTCGCATGCAACTGGTCACCAACGAGCCCGAGCGCCTCGATGCCACCCACCAGCAGAGCGACGATTACCGACACGAACGTGATCGTCATGTTGTAGTAGAGCTTCCGGATCGGCTTGACGAACGCCCATCCATACGCGCTCGCCATCATGATGCTGTCGACCGTGTCGACGAGTGACATGCCGACGGTGAACAGGGCGGGGAACACGAGAATCGACCAGAGGCTCATCCCCTTCGCGGCCTCCGCTGCCGAGATGCCGAGAAGCCCGATCTCGGTCGCCGTGTCGAAGCCCAGGCCAAAGAGAAAGCCGAGCGGATACATGTGCCAGCTCTCGCGAATCATGCCGAACAGCGGACGAAAGATCCGCGCGAGCATCCCGCCGCCGCTGAGCAACATGTCGAGATCGTCGTGCGCGTAGGCGCCGCCGGCGCGCACGCGATGGAAGGTGCGATACACCGACAACAGCACGAATCCGTTCATCACCGCGATAATGAGCAGGAAAAGCGCGGACACGATCGTGCCGATCATGCTTCCAATCGCGTGGAACGCCGCAAACTGGCGCGTAAGCGCCGTCGCCGTCACCGCGATTGCCGTCGACGCGAGAACGACGACCGTCGAATGCCCGAGCGAGAAAAAGAATCCGACACCGAGCGGGCGCTTGCCATCGTGCATCAGCTTGCGCGTGACGTTGTCGATCGCTGCAATGTGATCCGCGTCGATGGCGTGGCGCACGCCCAGCCCGTACGCGAGCAGGGCGGTGCCGATGAGCAGCGGGTATGCGTGGAATGCGCTCAGCGCCCACGCCCAGGCCGCGAGGTTCGCGACGACGAGCGCAATGAGCAAACGCGCGGCGCGCCCGCGCAGAAGCCCGATCATGCGCAGTTGCACGCGGGGAAAGCGAGGAGCTCGCGTGGGATATCGGCGGAGCAGTGCGATTGGTCCATGTGAGCCCTATTTCGACTTTGAGCCCGACTTGGAGCCGGAGCCTGAGCGGCAATGGTGCCAGACGACGAATCCGATGACGACGACCACGCCGAAGGCGATCAGCCCCGTGCGCCCGACGAGATGCTCGAGCCGTTCGAGATTATTGCCGAAGACGTAACCGAGCACGCCGAAGAGCACCGACCAGGCGAGCGCGCCGAGCGCGTTCCAGAGGAGAAATATACCAAACGGCATCTTCGTGACGCCCGCGAGCAGCCCCGCGAACATGCGGAGGATCGCGATGAATCGAGCGAAGAAGACGGCCTTCGGACCGTGTTCGGTGAAGAATTTCTGCGCCTCCGAGATTCGCTGTTTCGTGATCCCGATGACGCGCCCATGCTTCTCCGCAAAGGCGAGCCCGCCGGACCTCCCGATCCAGTAGCCGCCCACGCCGCCGCCGGTCGCACCCACGAAGGAGGCGATGATCACGCCGATGATCGAGAGGCGATGGCTCTGCGCGGACACGGCCGCTGCGGCGAGCAGCGCGGTTTCTCCGGGCAGCGGCAGCCCGACGCCCTCGGCGAGCACGAGCACCACGACGATCGCGTAGCCGTAGTGGTCGATCAGCTGTGTCACCCAGTGCAACATTCGTCGACTCCTCCTGCGTTACGCATCCTTCAATCTGGTCGTACCAGCACCGCACCACCCGGCCTTTCACTTGAGAGTCGGTGCGACACAGAATGAGGGCGGTCTCCGAGAAATAAGGGATCGCCGTCTTACGCAGGCACATGTCACGCACGCGGTGGGCCGTGCGCATTGCCTCACGGCAGGAAACGGGTCGCAGCTCCGAGACGTCGACGAGACCAAGACGAGTCAGCGAACCACAGTATCGGGGTAGCCGGCAACCGCCGCTGCGATGTCAGCGCGTGACACCCTCTAGCCGAAATGTCGGGATTCTACCACCGGGACATCCATCTCCCTTTTTCTCGAATCCAGGAGGAGTCGGCGCGATAGGTGACGATCCCGGCGACAGTCGCATCTCGCCGATGCTCTTCGTCCGTCATCGCCGCGGAGTGCGTGTTTCCATTCAGATCGAAGACCGTCCACCCAGCCGAGAACCCTCGGATCGACGTTGGCGGTGCAAAGAGGGCGACGAGCTTGTGTTCGTCGGAACCGACGCGCAGGACCGGGCCGTTTGCACTCACTTCGTTCTCTGGCCGGGCAGTGTCCCAGAGATAGTAGGCTGTATCCGGGCCGGTCGCGACTTGACGAATGCGAAAACGGCCTGCGATCGGGCGAGAACCGGAATCGCACGCCATCAGCGCGAGTGAGGTAGCCACGCTGAACAACAGCAGACAAGCCCTTGGCATTGTGCCTACCCGGTTGCGGAAGATAGCTGCGCGCGTGCGCGGTCCATCGAGAACCTGCGGTCCCGCGAAGCCCCGCACAAGCACGGGAGTTCGTGCCTCCGCGTCGCTGGCTCCGCGCGGTTCGATTGACGACGCGCGCGCTTGTTCGGGTCGACATCGATTCAGATCGTTCGATTCGCGACTGAGAACATCTGGGTCGGGTATGCCATTGTCGCTTGGTCTACCTTAGATTCGGGTGCGTCAGAGGCTCCGCAAAGATGAGTATGGGCACGGCGACGAACTGCAGTACCTAAATCCAATTCGACGAGGCCGCAGATCCGGCCACAACCCGTACAATCCGCCGAGCCTGCGTTGGGAACTCGTTGCGGCACAAGGACTACGACGTCGACCGCATGACAACTGACAATTCTACCCTGCTCGATGCCCGCGCAGTGGACCGCACGCTCCGCCGCATGGCGGAAGAGATCGTCGAGCTGAACGATGGAACGGATGACCTGATCGTCGTCGGCATCCAGCGCCGCGGAGTCCAGCTCGCGGATCGCATCGTCCGCACGATCCACGAGCGCGAGAAGGTGAAGGTGCCGCGCGGCGCCCTCGACATCACGCTCTACCGCGACGACTTGCAAACCGTCGGCCCCCGGCCGGTCGTGGGGCCCACCGATCTGCCGTGGAATCTCGATGGCAAGCGCGTCGTGATCGTCGACGATGTTCTCTATACGGGACGCACAGTTCGCGCCGCGCTCGACGAGCTCGCCGACTTCGGGCGTCCGTCACGCGTATCGCTCGCGGTGCTCGTCGATCGCGGCGGCCGGGAGCTGCCGATCCACGCCGACATCGTCGGGAAGAAGCTCTCGATCGACGCCCAGGACCGCGTCGACGTGTTGGTCGAGGAGCTCGACGGCCGGGATGCCGTCGTGGTCGTGCGCGCGGAGCACAAGTGACGAGCGCACTCGGAAAGGACCTGCTCGACCTCGAATCGCTCACGCCCGACCAGATACGCCTCGTCCTCGATACCTCCGTTCCGTTCAAGGAGATCAGCGAGCGCGCGATCAAGAAAGTGCCGGCGCTGCGCGGTCAGACGATCGTCAACCTCTTCTTCGAAGCGTCCACCCGCACGCGCATCTCCTTCGAGTTCGCCGAGAAGCGCCTGTCGGCGGACACCGTGTCGATGGCGTCGTCGGGATCGAGCGTGCAGAAAGGCGAGACGCTCGTCGACACGGCGCGCAATCTCGAAGCGATGCGGATCGACATGGTCGTGATCCGCCACGGCGCATCGGGTGCCGCGCGCTTCCTCGCCGACCGCATCGAGAGCAACGTGATCAACGCCGGCGACGGCACGCACGAGCATCCGACGCAGGGGCTGCTCGACATGCTCACGCTGCGCGATCACTTCGGCACCCTCGAGGGGTTGCGCGTCTGCATCGTCGGCGACGTGCTGCACTCGCGTGTCGCACGCTCCAACATCTGGGGGCTTCGCAAGATGGGCGCGCAGGTGGCGGTGTGCGGTCCGCGCTCGCTCCTCCCGAATGCGATCGCCGAGATGGGCGTCACGGTGTTTCCGCGCGTGGAAGAGGCGATCGAGTGGGCGCAGGCGCTCAACATCCTGCGCCTGCAGCTCGAGCGCATGACGGCCGGCTACATCCCGTCGCTTCGCGAATACAATCGCGTGTTCGGCGTCACGCGCGAGCGGCTCGATCGAGCGCCGGGCGATGTGCTCATCCTCCACCCCGGGCCGATGAATCGCGGCGTCGAGATCGATTCCGATGTCGCGGACGGCCCTCACAGCGTGATCCTCAATCAGGTGACGAACGGCGTGGCCGTACGCATGGCAGTGCTCTATCTGCTCGCGGGAGGAAAGCCCGAGCTGGCCGAAGCGGCGAAGGGCGCGAGCGGGGGAGATCGCTGATGCCCGACACGATGCGCGATCTTCTGCTGCAGGGTGGGCACGTGATCGATCCCGCCACGGGACGCGACGAGGTCGCGGACGTGCTGGTGCGCGGCGGGAAGATCGAGGCGATCGGACGCGGGCTTGGACATCCCGATGGCGCGGAGATGCTCGACTGCACGGGAGCGTACGTCGCGCCCGGCTTCATCGATGTGCACTGCCACCTGCGCGAGCCCGGACGCGAGGACGTCGAGACGATCGCGACGGGTGCGCGCGCCGCAGCGGCGGGCGGCTTCACCGCGATCTGCGCGATGCCGAACACGGAACCCGTTACCGACAACCAGGCGGCGGTCGGCTTCATCATCCGCCAGGCGAGTCGCGTGGCAGGCGGCGCGCGTGCTCCCGATCGGCGCGATCTCCGTCGGGCAGAAGGGCGAATCGCTCGCGGAGTTCGGCGAGATGGTCGGCGCCGGCGCGGTGGCGGTGAGCGACGATGGGCGCCCGGTGGTGAGCGCGCATCTCATGCGCACCGCGCTCGAGTACGCGCAGACGTTCGGAATTCCCGTGATCGATCATTGCGAAGAGCTCACGCTCGCGCATGGCGGATCGATGAACGAGGGAATCGTGAGTGCGCGGCTTGGCCTCAAGGGCATTCCGGCCGAGGCCGAAGAGATCATGGTGATCCGCGATATCCTGCTCGCGCGTCGCACGGGCGGCCACGTGCATCTCGCGCACATGAGCACGAAGGGAAGCGTCGAGCTCATTCGATGGGGGAAGGAGCGCGGGATCAACGTCACCGCCGAAGTGACGCCGCATCATCTCACGCTTACGGAAGATGCAGTGGAAGGGTATCGTACTGCCGCGAAGATGAACCCTCCGCTCCGCACGGCCGAGGATGTCGAGGTGCGTGCGCCAGGCATTGCGCGAGGGCACCATCGATCTGATCGCGACGGATCACGCGCCGCACCACTACGACGCGAAGGAGCGCGAGTTCGCGGACGCGCCATTCGGCATCGTCGGGCTCGAGACGGCACTCGCGCTCGTGGTCACGGAGCTCGTCGACAGCGGCATGATCGATTTCAAGACGCTGGTCGATCGCATGTCGACGCGCCCCGCGCGGCTCTTCCGCCTCGAGGGCGGCACGCTCGCGAAGGGATCCTTGGGCGACCTGACGGTGTTCGATCCGAAATACGCGTGGACGGTGGATCCGACGACCTTTCTCTCCAAGGGGCGCAACACACCCTACGCGGGGAAGGCGCTCAGCGGGACGCGCGGTGTACACAGTAGTAGGCGGAGCGGTCGTGCACCGCACCGACGCACCGCCATCACGCTAAAGTGAGAGATCACGCCCGCGGTTGAACGGAGTTCGTTACCGTTCACCGGAAGTAGCGGTCAAGGTTAAAGGAATGTTACACTTGGCTGACGCGACCGGTCACCTTGCTGTCCACCTGTGAAGAGTGGGCCCTCGAGGGGATCGCGCGCCGGCTGCCCGGGCGCTGGAACGCATGGAGTGAGGCATGGCGAAGGCGGCAACGCAAACCCAGTTCGAGCAAGTGACCGCGCTGTACGAGGAGCGGCAACGCTTCGAAGCGTGGCTGACTGCATTGGAGGCGAAGCGCGCCACGACCCCGGTGCACATCTACACGCGCGTGCACGCCGACTATGGCACGCGCCTGCAGCGTGTGGTGGAGGAGCTGCGCACGCATCGCACGGCCCTGCAGGAAACCGAGAGCACGCTCATCGACCGGCTCACGGCGCTCGACAGCGAAGAGGCCAAGCATTGTGATGAGGCGGCCGAGGCGGAGCTCCGCGCAACGGTGGGCGAGCTCGCGTCGGAGCAATTCGCGGAGGTCACGGAGCGCACGAGCGGCGCGATCGCGACGCTGAGCGAGGAGCGCGGCAAGCTGCAGGCGGAGCTCGCACAGCTGCGCCACCTGCTCGATGTTGGAACCGCACCGCTCCCCGTCACCGCGGTGAACGCGGAGCCCGCGCGCTCGGACTCGGTGATCGCGGAGATTCCACGCGCGCGCCCCGCAACGCCTCCGGCGTCTGCACCACCTGTTGCTCCCGCGCCGCCGCCGCTCCCCGCGGATTGGGAGCTCGCATTCGAGAGCGCAGGCGGCCCGCTCGCGTCCGCGTCGCCGCGCGCCTCAGGCTCTCGTCCCGCCGAGAAGTCGCCGGAGAAGGCAGAGCCGAATCCATTCGACGATCTCGAGTTCCTCAAATCGATGGGCGATCGGAACTCGGGCGATCACAAGGCGGTGAGCAACAACAAGGAGCCGAGCCAGAACACGCATCGCGAGAGCGCGCCGGCAGCGTCGGCGCCAGCGCCTGAGTCGGAGCCGCTGCAGACGATGCCGATGTCACCGCCGGTGAAGCAGCGCCCGCCGCAATCGGTGCCGCAGCCCGCGAGTGGACTGCCGCTGATCATGCCCGATGCGCCATCGCCCTCGCGCGTAGAGCCACGCTTCCCGCAGGCGGGCGGCGGCAGCCGCGACACCACCGTTCCATCGTACCTCAAGGAGTCGCCACCGGAGCAGGTGAAGACGCTCAAGTGCCAGGAATGCGGCACGCTGAACTATCCGACGGAGTGGTACTGCGAGCGTTGCGGCGCGGAGCTGGCGGCGCTGTAGGGATGTGCGGATAGGGAGTGGTTGAACGGCTGTACGCGAATCGAACCAATCAAAACGAATCGAACCCGCCGCTGAGCGCCATCATCTCGCTCTCGCCAGATTCGATTCGTTTGTTTTGTTCTTCAATTCGTGTACAGGTAGTTGTCAGCCTTCACCGCTACCGGGCCATGCACCGATGCACGAAGGGCCAGGACTGAGTCCTGGCCCTTTCACGTTTCGCATCCCGCCAGATTACGCAGCGCCGACGGGCTTCGCGAGACGACTCTTGCGGCGCGCGGCCGCGTTCTTGTGGATCAGTCCCTTCCGCGCCGCGCGGTCGAGCAGCTGCACCGCGAGCGTCTTCGCCTCGGGCGTTGCGCCTTCGGCACCCGCGTTCTTGAGCGCGGTCCGGAGAGCGGAGCGCTGGGAGCGGTTGCGAATGGCGGCGGCGCGGGACTTCCGCATGTTCTTCTTCGCGGAGGCGATATTGGGCACGAAACTCTCCAGATGGGCGAGACTGGTGGGTGCGATTTGGAACGCGAAAGGTACGCGCGACGAAGCTGGTATGTCAAGGCGCCACACAACTTTGACACGCGTCTACGCCTCCACTACCTTACGCCCCGACGCCCCTCCGCCAGCCTACCCCGGACCCCTCAGCGTCGCATTGGATCACAGCACGCTCATCGAGATCGTCGAGACGATTCCCGTCCTCTTGTTCGCGTTCGTCGCGCACGAGTGGGGGCACGCCTATGCGGCACTCAAGCAGGGTGATCCGACGGCCTTGAACGCCGGCCGGCTGACGTTCAACCCACTGGTCCACATCGACCCGTTCCGCACGATCATCCTCCCCTCGGTGCTCCTGCTGATGGGTGGAGTTGCGGTGGGCGGCGCCAAGCCCTGTCCTGTCAATCCGTCCAATTTCCGCAACTACCGCCGAAGCGACATCATCGTGTCGCTGGCCGGCGTCACGATGAACGCGATCACCGCCATCGGCTCGACGATCCTCTTTCTGATCGTGGGGCTGATCGGTCACGCATTCCCCGATGCCGGCAGCGCGCTCACGGTGTTGCAGGAGATGCTCGAGATCAGCGTGACGTACAACCTGCTGCTCTTCTTTCTGAATCTGCTGCCCATTCCGGGCTTCGACGGCGGACACGTGCTCGTGCACTTTCTCCCACCGAACGCCGCGATGAGGTATCGTCGACTCGAGAATGTGAGCCTGTTGCTGCTCTTCGCGCTCGTCTCCTTTGCGGGCGGCGTCTTCGCGCTGCTCATCTCCCCCGCCTTCATCCTCCGCGACGTACTCATGTCTCCCGTGCTGCACTTCGCGCTCGGAGTCCAGTGAGCGCCACGCTCGCACAGTCGGACTCGGGCACGACACCGTTCGTCGTCGAGCTCGAGCACTTCTCGGGGCCGCTCGATCTCCTGCTCACGCTGATTCGCGAGGAGCAGGTCGAGATCGCGGATATCCCGATCGCCCGCATCTGCGAGCAGTTTCTGCTCCGCATCCACACGCTCGGACTTGGCGAAGCGGCCGAGTATCTCGAGATGGCCGCGGGGCTGCTGCGCATCAAGGTGCAGATGCTGCTGCCCCGACGCGGCGATGAGGAAGAGTGGGACGATCCGCGAGCGGAGCTCGTGCGCCGCCTGCTCGAGTACCAACAGATGCGCGAGGTCGTGGACATCCTCCAGCTTCGCGGCGACGACCGCCGCGACCGGTTTGCTCGCGGCTACCTGCCGCAGCCGGCCGCGGCGCCGCTCGCGCCGCTCGCGCTCACGCTTCCGGAGTTGCTCGCGGCCGTCGATCGCGTGCTGCGCATTTCGCGCGAGCCGTTCATGCACGAAGTCATGGCGCGCGCGCTCGATGTGGACGGTGCGATCGACACGATTCTGTCGGTGCTCGCCCGTCGCGGACATGCGTGGTGGCACGATGTCGTGGTCGCGGATGCCGCGCCCTGGCAAGTGTTGTCCGCGCTGCTCGCCCTGCTCGAGCTCGCACGTCGCAGCGAGCTTCGCCTCGTGCAGCTGCGCCCTTTCGCGAACGTGGAGATCCTGCGTGACGCCGCTAGCGAAGCTGCTTGAGGCCGCGCTCTTCGCGAGCGGACGTCCACTCCCCGCGAACGAGCTCGCCGCGCTGGACCCTCTGCCTCTCCCGACGAGCTGACGCAGGCGCTCGACGAGATGCGCAAGCGTTACGACACCGAAGGACACGGGGTCGAGCTCGTGGAGATCGGCGGCGGATGGCAGATTCTCACGCGCCCGGAATACACCGAGACAATCGAGCGCGCGCAGCTCGCCACGCGTCCCGCGCGGCTCTCTGCTGCCGCGCTCGAGACGCTCGCGATCGTCGCCTATCGCCAGCCGATCGGCCGCGCGGAGATCGAGGAGATTCGCGGCGTCGCGGTTGGCGGGATGCTGCGCACGCTGCTGGAGCGCGGGCTCATCGATGTCGTCGGGCGCGCGGAAGGACTCGGACGGCCGCTGCTGTACGGCACGACGCCGGTGTTCCTCGAGCAGTTCGCGCTGCGTCATTTGGGAGAGCTGCCGCGCGCCGACGAGCTCGCGGTCGCATTGCGCGCGCAGCCGCGCGCGCTGTGAGGGAAGAGCAGTGAGCGCCGATACGACGATGCGCATTCAGCGCGCGCTCGCGCGCGCCGGCGTCGCCTCGCGACGCAAATCCGAAGATCTCGTTTCCGCCGGGCGCGTGACCGTGAACGGCACGCCTGCGCAGCTTGGGCAAGTCGTCGATCCCACGCGTGACAGCATCGCCGTGGACGGAACCGTGGTGAAGCCGCCGCGAATGGAGCAGTGGCTCGTGCTCAACAAGCCGCCGGGCGTGCTCACCACGCGCTCCGATCCGGAAGGGCGTGAGACCGTATTCGATCTCCTCCCGAAAATTCCCGGCCTCACGTACGTCGGTCGCCTCGACTATCTCACCGAAGGCGTGCTGCTCTTCACGACGGACGGCATCGGCGCCAACGCGCTCACGCATCCGAGCAGCGAGATCGAGCGCACGTACGTCGCGACGGTGCGCGGCGACGCCGCAGCCGCCGTGCGCAGCGCGCGGCTGGGCGTGCAGCTCGAGGACGGACTCGTGGTTCCCAAGGACATCGAGGCGCACACCAGTGGGACGCGGGCACTGGGAGCTCGAGATCACGATCGCCGAAGGCAGAAATCACGAGGTGCGTCGCTTCTGCCAGGCGCTCGGCCTCTTCGTGCAGCGGCTCGTGCGTGTGCGCTACGGGCCCGTCAAGCTCGGCCAGCTTCCCAGTGGAGAGACGCGTCCGCTGTCCAATCGCGAGCACGAGATCATCACCGCGCTCACTGAATCCGCGCGCTAGCCATACTTCATCATGACTATCAGCAGTGAGAGCGCGCCCGCGACGGCCGCGTCGTCATCCGACACGTTGATGGTGCAGGCGCTGCTCGAGCAGGTGGCGCGCCGCGTCGTCGGACAGGAGTACATGGTGGAGCGGCTGCTGATCGGCCTGCTCACGGGCGGGCACGTGCTGCTCGAGGGCGTGCCGGGGCTCGCGAAGACGCTCACGGTGAGGACGCTCGCCGAGACGATCGACACGACCTTCCAGCGCATCCAGTTCACGCCGGATCTGCTCCCCGCCGACGTGCTCGGCACGCAGATCTACGATCAGCAGACGGGCGAGTTCCGAGCGAAGAAGGGCCCGATCTTCGCGAACATCATTCTCGCGGACGAGATCAATCGCGCGCCGGCCAAGGTGCAGGCGGCGCTGCTCGAGGCGATGCAGGAGAAGCAGGTCACGATCGGCGGCACGACGTACGTGCTCGAGGAGCCGTTCCTCGTGCTCGCGACGCAGAATCCGATCGAGCAGGAGGGGACGTATCCGCTTCCCGAGGCGCAGGTCGATCGCTTCATGCTGAAGCTGCACGTCGGCTATCCGACGCGCGAGGAAGAGAAGGAGATCATGCGCCGCATGGCGGGCGGGCAGGCGATTCCGATCGAGCACGCCGCGTCGCCGCACGCGATCCTCGAGGCGCGCAAGCGCATCACCGAGCTGTACATGGACGATCGCATCGTCGACTACATCGTCGACATCGTGCACGCCACGCGCGAGCCGGCGGACGCGGGGCTCAAGGATCTCGCGCCGCTCATCGAGTTCGGCGCGAGCCCGCGCGCGACGATCTTTCTGGCGCAGGCCGCGCGCGCGCACGCGTTCCTGCGCGGCCGCGCCTTCGTCACGCCCGACGACGTGAAGGCGATCGCGCCCGACGTGCTGCGTCACCGCGTGCTCACGACCTACGAGGCGGAAGCCGAAGAGGTGACGAGCGACGCGATCGTCACGCGCGTGCTGGCGGAGATCGAGGCACCCTGATGGGGGTGGCGGTCTCGCCCGAGATGCTGCGGCAGGTGCGCCTGCTCGAGCTGCGCACGCGCGGCCTCGTCAACTCGGTGTTCACCGGCGAGTACCACTCGGTGTTCAAGGGGCAGGGGATGGAGTTCGCCGAGGTGCGCGAGTACCAGGCGGGCGACGAGGTGCGCTCGATCGACTGGAACGTGACCGCGCGCATGCGGCATCCGTACGTCAAGCGCTACATCGAGGAGCGCGAGCTCACGGTGATGCTCGCGGTCGATCTCTCGGGATCGCAGCGCTTCGGCACGCGTGTCGCGCTTCAAGAGCGAGCTCGCCACCGAGCTCGCCGCGGTGCTCGCGATGAGCGCCATTCGCAACAACGATCGCGTCGGCACGCTCATGTTCACCGATCGCATCGAGCACGTCGTGCCGCCGCGCAAGGGACGCCGGCACGCGATGCGCGTCATTCGCGATCTGCTGCTGCTCGAGCCGGAGGGACACGGCACCGACATCGGCGGCGCCATCGACTATCTGATGAAGATGCTGCCGAATCGCGCGATCGTGTTTCTCCTCTCGGACTTCGTGGATCCGAACGCCGAGCGACCGCTCAAGCTGCTCGCGCAGCGACACGACGTGGTCGCCGTGACGGTCGAGGATCCGAGCGAGCTCGCGCTGCCGGACATCGGACTCGCGCGCTTCGTCGAATCCGGAGACGCGGCGCAACGGTCGAGGTGGACACGAGCGATCCGCGCGTGCGCGCAGGGCTATGACGAGGCGCTCCGCGCCGAGCGAGCGGCGCGTACGCATCTGCTGCGGCGGCTGGCGATCGATGAGATCGCCGTCCGCACGGACCGGAGCTACATCGAGCCGCTGCTCCGGTTCTTCCGGCGGCGCAGACACACGCAGGCGGAGATGATGCGCCGCCGTGCTCGCGCTGGTGTGGCAGGTGGCGCAGCCAGCGCCGGCGGCGCAGGCGCCTGCGCCAGACAGTGCGAGCGCGCCGCAGGTGCAGATGGGCGTGAGCGTGCAGCCCGACACCGTCACGGTGGGCGAGCACTTCGTCGTGCGCGTGCGCGTGCGCGCGCCGAAAGGTGCGGAGATCGGATTTCCCGTCGGGCCGGACAGCGGCGCCGCGGTCGAGGCGGTGGATCCGAAGCGCGAGCATGCGAGAGCGCGGACACGCAGCGGCCGTCGAGCGTACCGCGATCTATCGGCTCGTCGCGTGGGCCGTCGGGCGCAGCACGTCACGCTCGGCAGCTTCGTCGTGTCGACTGCAGGGGTGGACGAGCGCTTCGCGATTCCCGAGCATCGCCGGTGCTCGTGAGGAGCGTGCGCCCCGCCGATTCGACGGGCCGCGTGTCCGCGTCGCCGCGCGCGTACTGATCGCCGCGCCGCCGGTGCTCTGGCCGTGGATCGTCGGCGCGCTTGCCGCTGCTCGCGCTGGTCGCTTGGCTGCTGCGGCGCCGGCTGCGTCGCGCGGCGCGCAGTGGCGCATGCGGGCACGGGCGCGCTGCGCCGATGCGCAGCGCGACTTCGCGCGCATCGAGCGAGCTCGCGCTGCTCGAAGCGGGCGAGCGCGGGCCGCTACGTCGCGCTGCATGTCGACGTGCTGCGCGAGTATCTCGCGGCGCGCATCCCGAGGCTGCGCGCTCGCTCACCTCCACGCGAGCTGCTCACGCGCTCCGCGCCGACGCGCCGGTGCCGCTCGCCGCGTCTCGAGCCCGTGCTCGCCGCCGCGGATCTCATCAAGTACGCCGATCGCGCCGGTCTCCGACCGCGCGCGCGCGAGCTCGCGGCGAGACGCGCGGCATCGTCGAAGCGACCGAGGCCGCCGTGCTGCATCGCGCGGCGTCCGCCGCGACGCCCGAGCGGCCGCGTGATGGACTCGATCGATCTTCCCGTCCATCGAGTTCGCGTCGCCCTGGGTGCTGCTGCTCCTGCTCCTGATTCCGCTCTGGTGGATTTGGCGTCGCGCGCCGCCGCGCGCCCGCGATCGTGTTCTCGCGCGTCGGACGTGCTCGCGCGCGGGCCGCGCGGCGGCGCCTTCACGCGCCGCGCTGCTCGGCACCCTGCGCATGCTGCTGCTCGCGGGGCTGATCGTCGCGCTGGCGCGGCCGCGCTCGGGCGCGCACACGGAGAACGTCGACAGCGAAGGCATCAACATCGTGATCGCGATCGATCTGTCGAGCTCGATGCTCGCGCAAGACTTTCAGCCGCAGAACCGGCTCGAGGTCGCGAAGGACAAGGTCAAGCAGTTCATCCTCGGCCGGCACAGCGATCGCATCGGCCTCGTCGCATTCGCCGGCGAGGCGCTGACGCAGGTGCCGCTCACCGTCGGACTATCCGGTGGTGCTCGCCGCGGTCGACAATCTGCAGGCGGGCCAGCTCGAGGACGGCACGGCGATCGGCACGGCGATCGCCACGGCGGCGAATCGTCTGCGCAGCGCGCCCGGTCGCTCGCGCGTACTGATTCTGCTCACCGATGGCGAGAACAATCGCGGCGCGATCGATCCGCGCACGGCCGCGCAGGCGGCGGCGGCGTTCGGCGTGAAGATCTACACGATCGGCGCGGGCACGATCGGGATGGCGCCGGTGCCCGTGGGTCGCGGGCTCATGGGCATGCGCTACGAGAATCGGCCGGTGGAGATCGACGAGGCGCTGCTCGCGCGACGTCGCGACGGCCACGGGCGGCCGCTACTTCCGCGCCGTGGACGCGGCGGCGCTGCAGCGCATCTATCAGCAGATCGATCAGCTCGAGCAGGAGCCCGTGCGCGCGCACACGTACGTGCGCTACACCGAGGAGTATCGCTGGCCGCTCGCGGTCGCGCTGCTCGCGATCGCGCTCGAGGCTGCTGCTCGAGCGTGTGGCGAGGGCCGCTGCCATGACCTCCCGTACATGGATGTGCCGTGGGCGCTGTGGGCTGCGCCCGCGCTCGCGCTCGTCGTGCGCGGTGCTCGTGCTCTGCTCCTATCGCCGCCGCGCGCGTCGGCTGCGCAGGCTCGCGTCGCACGACGCTGCTCGCCTCGCGCTCGTACCCCCTGCGTCGACGCGCGCGCCGTGGGTGCGCGCCCTGCTGCTCGTTCGCCGCGGTGCTGTGCGCGGGCATCGCCTTCGCCGGGCCCGCGCTGGGGCACGGAGCAGACGCTCGAGCGCGGCAGCGGCGTCGACATGGTGCTCGCCCTCGACGCCTCGCTTTCGATGCTCGCGACCGATGCGCGCCCGAATCGTCTTGAACGTATGAAGGAGGAGGCGCGGCGGTTGCTTGCGCTCTCGGGCGGCGATCGGGTGGGGTTGCTCGCGTTCGCCGGCCGCAGCTACATCCTCACGCCGCTCACGGTCGATCGCGGTGCGCTCGAGCTCTTTCTCGACAATCTCGATCCATCGGTGGTGGGACAGGCGGGCAGCTCGCTCTCGCGAGCGATTCGACAGGGCACGGATCTGCTCGTCGCCACGCAGACGACGAGCGATCGCGCGCTCATCGTCATGAGCGATGGCGAGGCGTTCGAGCCGCGCGGAGGAGATCACGGCTGCGGCGGCACACGCGGCGGAGGCAGGGGTAACCGTGATTGCTGTCGGATTCGGTACGGAGAAGGGAGCCACGATCCCCGTGCGCACCTCGCAGGGGACCCAGCCGAAGCGTGATGAGAATGGGCAGATCGTGACGACGCGCTACTCACCCGAGTTGCTGAAGGACGCAGTGACTGCTGCGCACGGCGTGTTCATCGACGCCGCTGCGACGGACAAGGCTGCGCGCATTCGCGGCGCGCTCACGATGCTGCGCCGTCAGGCGCGCGAGACGGAGAGTGAGACGGCGCGCCGCGCCGCGCTTCCAGCTCTTTCTTCTCCCCGCGCTCCTGCTCGTGCTGCTCGACACGGTGCTCAGCACGCGTCGCGGCCGCAGCCGCCGCGCGCCCGCCGCGGCGACCGCAGCGGCGCTCGCACTCGTTCTGCTCGCTCGCGCCGCTCACGCTGCGCGCCGAGACGCGGAGGCGACGCCGCGGACAAGCTGTACAAGGCCGCGCACTATCGCCGAAGCTGCCGCCGCATATCAGCGCGAGATTCAGGATCACGCAGACTCGCCGCGCCTCGAGTACAACCTCGGCACCGCGCTCCTCCAGGCCGGCCAGCTCGAGGATGCGGTCGCCGCGCTCGAGCGTGCGGCGACAACCGCCAACTCCGAGGAGCTCCGCTACAGCGCGCTCTACAATCTCGGGCTCTGCTATCTGCGCCAGGCGCGCGATGCAAAGTCGAGCGAGGCCGACTGCGGCGTATGCGTCGTCGCGCGGACGCGTACAAGCGCGCGCTCCAGCTGCGGCCGGGCGAGGTCCATGCAAAGTGGAACTACGAGCTCGCGTCGGAGGAGAAGTCGAAGTCGGGTGGAGGCGGCGGCGGTGCAGCAGCAACAGCAGAAGCAGCAACAGCAGCAGGAGCAGCAGCAGCAGCCCGGAAGCCTCGACAAGCGCCAGGCGGAGCAGCTCCTGAGCAGCGCGCAGCGCGAGGAGCGTGACGTGCAGGCGAAGAAGCAGCGTGAGAATCAGCCGGAGCGTCCGCCGGCAGGGAAGGACTGGTGATCGGCGCGCTCGGTCGCCATCGTCGCGCAGCTCGCGGCGACGCAGCATGCGCGCCGCGCAGCATGCGGGGCGCGATGTCGTCGTGCGCGATGTGCCCGCGATCGTCGTCGCGCGGCGCAGATCGACACGAGCGCGCTCGTCAACTTCCGCGTGCTGGTGCAACCGGAAACCGTGTACGTGGGCCAGCAGGCGAACTATCAGCTCGGCGTCTTCCTCGACGAGTCCGTGCGCGACCGCATGCGCAGCATGGAGGCACTCGCGCCGGAAATGCGCTCGATGATGGCGTACGAGCCGCCGGCGCCTCTCGCAGGCTTTCCGCTCCGGAACGCACAGGGCACATAGCTACGAGGCCCACGTCTATCAGCGGCCCATCTTTCCTCTCAGCGCGGGGCGCGTCGCGATCCCGCCCGCGCGGCTGCTGTACGCAATGCCGCTCTCGTACAGCTTTTTCAGTCGCGAAGAGAGCTTCGAGCTTCGGAGCGACAGCGCCGTCGTCGTCGCGCTCGACCCGCCGCGGGCCGGTCGGCCCGCCGACTGGACGGGCGCGGTCGGCACGCTGCGCGTGAGCGCCGCCGTGGACAGCGCTGCCGCGCGCGTCGGCGACGCCATGCGCCTCGTCGCTGCGCGTGAGCGGCGAAGGGAACGTCAAGCTCTTCCCGCGTCCCGCGCTCGCGCTCCCGTGGGCCACCGCCACGGCCGAGGGCGAGCGCGTGAGATGTCGGCGGACTCGATGCACATTGGCGGAACGAAGGAGTTCGACTGGGTCATCACGCCGCGCGTTGCCGGGCGCGTCGAGGTGCCCGCCGGTCGCGCTATCCGTATTTCGATCCGTTCGCGCGACAGTACGAGGTGGCGGAGAGCGCGCCGGTCGCGATCTACATCGCCGCCGGTGCGCTCGCGTCGGCGGACACGAGCACCGCGTGCGCCGCGCCGACGCTGGCTGCTGCGCACCGCGTATCGCGGCGCGCTGCCGCCGCCGTTCTATCGCTCGCAGACGCTGCTCCTCGCTGTTGCTCCTGCCCCGATTCCCGTGCTGCCTCGTCGCTAGCACGCGGCGCCCCGCTCGCGAAGCGCACGCGCGCACCGTCTCGCCAGCCGTCGCGCTCCGTGCGCTCGCGCGCAGCGAGACAGCGGTGCGCGAAGCGCGCACGGTGCGTCGCAGCTTCTCTGAGCGCCGCCGCGGATCGGCTCGAGCGCCTCGGCGACGGTGATCGCGGAGCCCGCGGCGCTGCGAGCAGCTCGCGCTGCGCGCGGGCGTGACGCCGGAGACGGCGGACGCGCGCGGAGGCGTTCGTCGCCGAGCTCAATGCGGCCGCATTCGACGCGGCTGGTGAGTGGGCAGGGAACGGCGTGCGTCGCGCCGTACGATCTGTATCGCGCGATCGATCAGCGAGGCGCGACCAGCCCGCGCGTCGCGCGCACGGCGCACCACGGCCGGCGGACTCGCGATCGTGCTCGCCCTCGCGCTCGCCGCGGGCGCACACGCGGCCGAAACGGCGCCTGCGCTGTTCGCGCGCGGCATCGACGCGTACGCGCACGGCAAGTTCGCGAGCGCAGCGAGTGACTTCGCGACGCTGGCGGCGCGCGAGCCGCGCGCACCCGACGCATGGGCAAACCTGGGCACCGCGGCGTATTCCGCCGGCGACACGGCGCGCGCTCTCGTCGGGTGGCAGCGCGCGCTGCGGCTCGAGCCGCTCGCCACTGACGTGCGCGATCGCCTCGACGTGCTCGCGCCCACGGCGCCCTCTTCGCCCGGTTTCGTGCCCGCCATCCCGCCGCTCCCGCTCGCTGCACTCGCCGCAGCGCTCTGGGTGCTCGGCTGGCTCGCCATTGCGTGGCAGGGGCGCAGGCGCGGCGCGAGCGCGCCGCCGCTCCGGCTCGCGGGCCCGGGCATGACGATCATCGCGGGACTGATCTTCGCCTCGGGGACGTTCGTGCTCGACCAGCGCATCAACGCTCCCGATCTCGCCGTCGTCGCCCGTGATGCACCACTGCACGTGCTCCCGGCGCTCGGCTCCGATCGCGGCTCGACGCTCCGCACCGGCGACATCGCGCGCGTGCTCGAAGCGTCGGGCGCCTGGGCACGCGTCGCTGCCGACGGTGGGCGCGAGGGATGGCTGGACGCCTCGACGCTCGCGCCCATTCCGCACGACTGACGCCCGTTCGCCGCCGCCGATAACTTTGCGGGATGTCCCGCATCGCAGTGCTCGCCCGCACCGTCGTCGATCAGATCGCCGCGGGCGAGGTGGTCGAGCGGCCGGCGTCCGTCGTCAAGGAGCTCGTCGAGAACTCGCTCGATGCGGGCGCGACGACCGATCGACATCGCCGTCGAGGACGGCGGCCGCGCGCTCATTCGCGTCAGCGACGACGGCACCGGCATGGAGCGCGACGACGCGGTGCTCGCGCTCGAGCGCCACGCCACGTCCAAGATCCGCGCGGCGAACGATCTCGTCGGCGTGCGCAGCTTCGGCTTTCGCGGCGAGGCGCTTCCCGCGATCGCTCGGTGTCGGAGCTCGAGATGGAAACGGCGCCGGCCGACGGCGCCGGGACGCTCGTGCGCGTGCCGCGGGCGGCGCGCTGCGGCGACGTCGCGCGACGCGGCGCGTCGGCGCGGCACCACGATCACGCGTATCGCGCCTCTTCTTCAACGCGCCGGCGCGCCAGCAAGTTCCTCCGCTGGCGCGCGCTCGGAGTGGCGCGGCGATCGCCGAAGTCGTGACCGCGCATCGCGCTCACTCGGCGCGACGTGCGCTTCACGTGGTGCACGATGGCAAGCAGATCGTTCACGCTGCCGCCGCGCGCGTCGCTGCAGAGTCGACTCGCCGCGCTGTGGGGCGCGCCGTTCGCCGAGCGGCTCGTCGCCGGTCGACGATGTGCAGCGGCGCGATTCACGTGTCGCGGGCTCGTCGAGCGGCCCGGCAGACGTCGGCACCGCGAGCCGCCGCGTCTTCCTCACCGTGAACGGCCGCGCGGTTCGCGATCATGGAATCGTGCGCGCCGCGGAGCAGGCGTACCGCTCCACGATTCCGGCGGGCGTGCGCCCGTCGCTCTGTCTCGACGTCGTCGTCCCCGCGGACATCGTCGACGTCAACGTGCATCCAGCCAAGGCCGAGGTGCGCTTTCGCGATCGCTGGAGTCGTCGAGCGCGCAGTGGAGCACGCGGTGCGCCGCGCGCTCGGCACGTTCGACGCGGGCGCCGCGTTCGGGCCGCGCGCGTGGTCCGTCGCCACGCGCGTTGACGCCGCGCCTGCGGCGGCGTGGACGTCGAAGCTGCTGCATCCGCCGCCGCTCGCACGATGGATGTTCGAAGCCGACGAGCGTGCTCGCGCCGCAGGCGGGCACGAGCATCGTCGAGTCGCCGCCGGCACCGTGCGCTCGCAGCGCGCCGACGATCGACGTGCCGCCGCTCGTCGCAGCTCGCAGCGCACGCTACCTCATGTTCGAGCACGAGGACGGCGTCGTGCTCATCGACCAGCACTCGGCGCACGAGCGCGTGCTGTACGAGCAGTTCATGCGCACGCTCGAGCGGGCGAGACTCCGTCGCAGCGGCTGCTCTTTCCGCATGACGCTGCACCTCGGCGCCCGCCGAGGGCGACGCGTTCGAGGCGCATCGCGAGCTGTTCGCGAAGCTCGGGCTTCGAGATCGAGGGATTCGGCGGGCACACGCTGATCGTGAGCAGCGTGCCGATGCCGCATCCGCGCTTCGATGCGCGAGCGCTGCCTGCGCGAGACGCTCGCCGCGCTCACCGGCGATCGCGAGCCGGGCACGCGCACGCGGCACGAGCGGCTCGCGGCGACCGTCGCGTGCAAGGCGGCGATCAAGGCGGGCGACGAGCTGTCGCCGGGCGAGATGCGCGCGCTCTTCATCGCGCTCGCGCGACACGACGCTTCCCGCGCACGACGTGCACGGCCGCGCACGATCGTGCAGCTCTCCTGGGACGAAGATCGAGCGGCGCTTTGGCCGCACGCTGAACCGCTTCGCGTCATCTGCGGCCCGACGGGCGCCGGGAAGAGCGGCGCTCGCAATGGCGCTCGCGCGCACGCAGCGACGTCACGATCGTCAGCGCGGACTCGCGCCAGATCTATCGCGGCTTCGACATCGGCACCGCGAAGCCGACGGCGCGACGAGCAGCGCGCAGCGTGCCGCACCGCGGCATCGACGTGCGTCGAGCCGACCGAGCGCTACTCGGCGGCGCGCGTGGGCGGAGTCGGCGCGACACGTGGATCGACGGAGGCGCGCGCGGAGCGGGCGCGTCCGCTCGTCGTCGGCGGCGCGGGCCTGTACCTGCGCGCGCTGTTCGAGCCGCTCTTCGACGAGCCGCCGCTCGATCCCGTGCGGCGCGCCGCGCTCGAGACGATGCTCGCATCGTACTCCGATGCGCCGAGCTGCGGCGCTGGTGTGCGCGGCTCGATCCAGCGCGCGCGCATCTCGGGCGCACGCAGCTCCTCCGCGCCATCGAGATCGCGCTGCTCTCCGGCGCGCCGATCTCGGCGTGGCATGCACGCGCGCCCCGCGCGCCTGGACTGCGCGGCGCGGTATCTTGTGGTGGATCCGGGCGCCGGCGCTCGCCGAGCGCATCGATGCGCGACTCGCGACGATGCTCGAGATGGGCTGGGAGCGCGAGGTCGCAGCAGCTGATGCGCACCGTGCCGGCCGATGCGCCCGCGTGGAACGCGCACGGGCTACGACTGGATCCGTGCGGCGGTCATGAGGGAGCTGTTCGCGCGCAGGACGCGCTCGACGCGGTGCGTCATCGAGACGCGGCAGTACGCGAAGCGGCAGCGCACGTGGTTCCGGCACCAACTGCCGCCGGCGCGCGTCACGTCGCATCGATCCGGGCGCGAGCGACGCGCTGGAGCGCGCGATACGGTGGTGGAACTCGACCGACGACGGAGGAGTGCTGGCGTGAAGATCGGCATCACCTGCTATCCGACGTACGGCGGCTCCGGCGCGGTCGCGACCGAGCTCGGCATCGCGCTCGCGGCGCGCGGGCACGAAGTCCACTTCATCACGTACCAGCAGCCGTTCCGTCTGCGCGGCATTCACGCCAGGCATCTACTTCCACGAAGTGGACGTCGGTGCGCTATCCGCTGTTCGAGTATCCGCCGTACGATCTCGCGCTCGCCGTGCGCATGCACGAGGTCGTGCGCGACCACGAGCTCGAGCTGCTGCACGCCACTACGCGATTCCGCACGCGACGAGCGCGTGGATCGCGCGCGAGATGCTCGAGCGACTCCGGCAGCTCCGTGCAGATCATCACGACGCTGCACGGCACCGACATCACGCATCGTCGGCCAGGATCCGTCGTTCCGCACGATCACGAAGTTCTCGATCGAGCAGTCGGATGGGCTCACGGCCGTCTCCGAGTACCTGCGCCGCGAGACGATCTCCACGTTCGGCTGCAATCAGTGCAAGGTCGAGGTGATCCCCAACTTCATCGATCCGGCGCGTCTACAGCCGCGTCGCGCTACCCGCAGGTGTTGCGGCAGCAGGCCGGCGAAGGGAAGCGCGATCATCCTGCACGTCTCGAACTTCCGCCCGATCAAGCGCGTGCGCGATGTCGTGCGGATCTTCGCGCGGGATCGAGCGGGAGCTGCCGAGCGTGCTCGTTCATGGTCGGCGACGGGCCGGATCGTGCGGAAGCGGAGGAAGAGGCGCGTCGTGCTCGGCGTCGACAAGTGCGTGTTCTTCCTCGGGAAGCTCGACTCCGTCGCGCCGTTGCTCGCGAGCGCCGAGCTCTTTCTGCTGCCCGAGCCTGAACGAGTCGTTCGGCTTGAGCGCGCTCGAGGCGCTCGCGTGCGGCGTGCCCGTGATCGCCACGCAGGTGGGTGGGCTGCCCGAGGTGATCAAGGACGGTGTGACTGGCGCGCTGCGACCGGTTGGTGCGGTCGATGAGATGGTTGCGGCCGGCGTCGCCATCCTCCGCGATCGCGAGACGTGGCGCGCTATGAGCGAGGCGGCGAGCGCCGATGCGCACGCACGCTTTGCGATCGACAACATTGTCGGCCAATACGAAAGCTTCTATGCTCGCACGCTCGCGGCGCGCGATTAGCGCGGCGCTGCGACTCGTGCGATGGCCGAACGCGCTCACAGCGTCGGCCGGCGTCGTCGTGGGTGCGTGGTGGGCCGGGTGGGGCGCTCCTGTGCGCATTGCGCTCGCGGCACTCGCGGCGATCGGCCTCACTGTGGCCGCCAACGCGTGGAACGATCTCGCGGACGTCGAGATCGATCGCGCGGGACATCCGGAGCGCCCGCTCGTTACCGGAGCGCTGTCGCCTCGCACCGCGGATCGCATCGCGATGCTCGGCGCGCTTGGCGCGGTGCTCGCCGCCTCTGATGTGAGTGTGCTCCTGGGTGTGTGCACGGTGGGCGTGCTGCTGCTCATGCGCCTGTACAGCCCATGGCTCAAGCGCGCGGGCTTCGCGGGAAATCTCGTCGTCGCCCTGCTCGCCTCGCTGCCGTTCGTGTACGGGAGCTACGCGGCGGCGCACTGGACGCGCGGCGTGCCGCTCGTGCTCATCGCCGTTCCGCTCCATCTCGCACGCGAGCTCGCGAAGGATCTCGACGATCGCGACGCGGATCGCGGCACGCGCCGCACCCTGCCGCTCGCGCTCGGCGCCACATTCGCGCGCGGAGCGATCCTCGGCGCGATGCTGCTCTCGGGCGCGCTCCTGGCGTTCGTGCTCGCGCCGCTCGCGAAATCGACGACTCTCTTCGTAGTCGCGCTCTCACCTGCCGTTGCGATCCTCGTCATCGCCGCGGTACGCGCGATTCGTGGCCGCCCCGGCAGTCCCGCCTTCTTCAAGCTTGCGATGGTCTGCGCGATGGCCGCGCTCATCGTCATACGCGCATGATTGTCCTCCCACTTCACATGCACACCGAATGACCGTTTTTCAGGCGCTCGTGCTCGGCATCCTGCAAGGACTCGCCGAATTCCTTCCGATCTCGAGCTCCGCGCATCTCACGCTCGCGCCATGGGCGTTTGGGTGGCCTGAGCCGGGGCTCGCCGTCGATGTCGCGCTGCACGTCGGCACACTCGTCGCGGTGCTCGTGTATTTCCGAAACGAATGGATCGCGCTGATTCGCGCGGCGATCGAAATTGTGCGCACGCAGCGCGTGCAGACGGTCGAGCAGCGCCGCGTGCTCTTTCTCGTCGCCGCCACGATTCCGGGCGGGATAGCCGGCGTGTTTCTCAACGATTACGCCGAGTCGACGTTTCGCTCTCCGGCGCTCATCGCAATCGCGCTCGCGGTGATGGGCCTCGTGCTCTGGCTCGTCGACCGTACACAGCCTGACACGCGTCCGCTCGAGTCGCTGCGCTGGCGGGACGCGATCCTGATCGGCGTCGCGCAGGCGGCCGCTCTCCTCCCCGGCGTGTCCCGCTCAGGGGCGACGATCACTGCCGGTCGCGCGCTCGCCTTCGATCGCGAAAGCGCGGCGACCTTCAGCTTTCTCATGAGCATGCCGATCATCGCTGCTGCCGCGGTCTTCAAGGTGCCGCATCTCCTGCGCGCCGGCGGCGCATCGCTCCCGCTGCTCGTGGGCGTGCTCGCGTCCGCGATAAGCGGCTGGCTCGCGATCGCAATCGTGATGCGCTACGTGCGCTCGCACAGCTACGGAGTCTTCGCCGCCTATCGCGTGCTGCTCGGCGCTGCCGTGCTCGCGCTCTTCTACGCACGCGCGCATGGCTGAGGTGCTCGTCGCCTCGGACTACGCAGGCGCCGACGAGGCGACGATCGCCGCACGTTGCGGCGTCCCACGGGTCGTGCTGCTCGACGAGGTGACCTCGACGCTCGACGTCGCGCATCCGCTCGCGCGCGACGGCTCGCCGAGGGGACGTTGATTCTCGCCGAGCGGCAGACAGCAGGGCGGGGACGCGGCGGTCGCGCGTGGGCATCGGAGCCGGGAGCGGGGATCTGGTCGACGATCATCGCGCGTCCGACGCGATGACGCATGCGCTCGAGGTGCTGTCGCTCCGCGTCGGCCTTGCGGCCGCGCGCGCACTCGACGCGTTCGCGGACGGCGATGTTCGGCGTCAAGTGGCCAAACGATCTCGTGCTCGCGAATGGAAAGCTCGGCGGCATTCTCATCGAGAGCCGCTGGCGCGAGGAGCGAGTGGACTGGGTGGCGATCGGCATCGGGATCAACTGCCGCGTGCCGGGCGGCGTGCCGCTCGCGCGTGCGCTGCGTCCGGACTCGGATCGCATCGACGTGCTCGCCGCCCTGGTGCCGGCGGTGCGCGCGGCAGCTGCAGCGCGCGGCTCACTTTCCACGCACGAGCTCCGCGACGTACGAGCGCAGAGACTGGGCGCGCGGGCGTCGCGCCACCGCACCTGCCGCGGGCGTGGTGCAGGGGATCGACGCGCGCGGTGCGCTGCTCGTCCGCACGAGCGCCGGCGATGTCGCGGTGCGCAGTGGCTCTCTCGTTCTCGCGGAGGATTCGTGATTCTCGTGTTCGACATCGGCAACACCGAGACGACCGTGGGCGTGTTCGACGGCGATGCGCTTCGCGCGCACTGGCGACTCACGACCGCTGTCGAGCGCACACCCGACGAGCTCGGGCTGCTCCTCCACGAGCTGCTGCGCGCGGATGCCATCGAGCATGCCTCGGTCACGGGTGCCGCGATCGGCTCCGTCGTTCCATTCGTCACCGGACCACTGGTCGAAGCGCTCGAGCGCTGGCTCGAATGTGAAAGCGCGCGTGATCGACGGGCGCGCGCGGCTGCCGATCACGCTGCAGGTCGACGAGCCGCTCACTGTGGGCGCGGATCGCATCCTCAACACGCTTGCGGCCAGTCGCATGTACCACGTCGATACCGTGGTCGTGGATCTCGGCACCGCCACCACCTACGACTGCATCACGGCGGAGGGCGTGTTCCTGGGCGGCATCATCGCGCCAGGGCTGCGCACGTCCGCGGACACGCTCATTCGTCGCACGTCGAAGCTGCCGGCTACCGAGCTCGTTCCCCCCGCGCGCGCGATCGGGACGCGCACCGAAGAGTGCATTCGCGCGGGCGTCCTCTTCGGCACGGCGGATGCGATTGATGGCCTCGTGCGCCGCATCAAGGCCGAGTGGCCAACGCCGCGCGTGCCGAAGATCGTCGCGACCGGCGGACTCGCGCCCCTCATGGCGCCGCTCTGCAAGGAGATCGACCTTGTCGAGCCGAACCTGACGCTCTTCGGACTGCAGATCGCATTCACGCTGCTCGAAGAGGCCGCAACGACGTGAGCGACGCCGAGCGTCCGGCGGCAGCGCACAGCGGCATCCGGCGACTCGGCTATCGCCTGCTTCCCGGCACGACGTTCGATTACGTGCTCCACATGCGGCCGCGCGAGTGGCCGATCATGGCTGCGCACACCACACTCGGATATCTGCTCGCGCGCGGGCTCGCGTCTGCCCCGCGCATGGGCGATCTCGCGATGCTCGTACCAGGGCTGCTCGTGTGGGTGGTCCTGCTCAACGGCGGCACGCTCGCGATCAACAGCGCCTTCGATCGCGACGAGGGCGACATCGGCTACCTCGACCAGCCGCCCCCCGCACCGCGCCACCTCGCGTCATGGGGCTTCGCGCTCATGTTTGCGGGGCAGGTGCTCGCGCTCGCATTGCCCCGAG
Organism: uncultured Gemmatimonadaceae bacterium; assembly: GCA_963792685.1. Taxonomy (GTDB): domain Bacteria; phylum Gemmatimonadota; class Gemmatimonadetes; order Gemmatimonadales; family Gemmatimonadaceae; genus FEN-1250. The sequence continues at coordinate 2,746,658 of CAWBWW010000001.1, forward strand.
GCTTCGCGATCGCGTACGCGATCTGCTTCGCAATGTCGCTGCTCTACAGTGTGCCGCCCATCCGACTCAAAGCGGTCGCCGGCGCCGATTGGATCATCAACATGCTGGGCTTTGGCGCGCTCACGCCGTATGCCGGTTGGGCGCTGACGCGCGTTCCTCTTTCGCACGCAGCAGCCTGGGCACTCGGTGGCTTCGCGCCGCTCTTCGCCGCGCTGTATCCGCTCACGCAGCTGTATCAAATGGACGAAGATCGCGCGCGCGGCGACCGCACGCTCGCAATCGCGCTCGGCATACGCGCGAGCCTGGCCGTCTCCATTGTGTCGGCACTCGTCGCATTCGCGTGCTTCGCGCGCGGCGCGCAGCTCGCGAGCGGCGCTGGCGTCGAGACGGGCAGGATGCTCACGCTCGCAATCGCGGGCACGCTCTGGCTCCTCCTGCTCGCAGGGTGGCTACTTCGTGCACCGGGTATGTCCCGCGAGGCGCACAAGCGCGGCATGTACGCCGGGCTTTTCGCATGGGCAGTAACCGACGCCGCCGTGCTCATCGCCCTCCGCTAGCAGGCGCCACGCGCCTCGGAGGCGCCCAGCACTCCCCTGCCATATTCGCCAGCACTGCGCAAGCCAGCTGTCAAATCGGCAAGTAACGAGGTCGTAACGCGTTCATTTTGCCCAACTTAGGCCGGAACGCATCCTGCTTTCCCTAAGGTTGACTCGGAGGAAGGTGTCGTCTAACTTAGGCGTGTTAGCACTCTCCCTTGATGAGTGCCAGCTACTGTGTTCCGCAGCAAGGTCGAACTTATCACTGAAGGAGAATTGCGACTCATGGCTACCAAGAGCGCGGCAGCGCTGAAAGTCAGTCCGCTCGCCGATCGTGTTGTAGTGAAAGCGCTGGAAGAGACGGAATCGATGCGGGGTGGTCTGTACATCCCCGATACCGCCAAGGAAAAGCCGCAGCAGGGTGAGATCGTCGCCGTTGGACCGGGCCGCTTCGAGAAGGACAAGCGCGTTCCAATGGAAGTGAAGGTTGGCGACAAGGTGCTCTACGGAAAGTACAGCGGCACCGAGGTCACCATCGAGGGCGACCAGTATCTCATTCTCCGCGAGTCCGACGTTCTGGCGATCATCTAACGCTGCTGCACCGGCTCGTGTCTGGCGCAACTGATTCGCTTTTCAAAACCTCATTCAACTGAAAATCATATGGCTAGCAAGGAACTGCATTTCAACACCGATGCGCGCGCGGCTCTCAAGCGCGGCGTCGACCAGCTCGCCGAGGCTGTGAAGGTCACGCTCGGCCCGAAGGGACGGAACGTCGTCATCGACAAGAAGTTCGGCGCGCCGACGGTCACCAAGGACGGCGTCACTGTCGCGAAAGAGATCGAGCTTTCTGATCCGCTCGAGAACATGGGCGCGCAGATGGTGAAGGAAGTCGCGACGAAGACGTCGGACATCGCGGGCGACGGCACCACGACGGCCACCGTGCTCGCGCAGGCGATCTTCCGCGAAGGGCTCAAGAACGTCACCGCCGGCTCGAACCCGATGGCGCTCAAGCGCGGCATCGATCGCGCGGTTGCGACGATCGTGGAAGAGCTCAAGCGCATCAGCGTCCCGACCGCCGGCAAGAAGGAGATTGCGCAGGTCGGCTCCATCTCCGCGAACAACGACAAGGAGATCGGTGATCTGATCGCCGAGGCGATGGAGAAGGTCGGCAAGGATGGCGTGATCACGGTCGAGGAGGCGCGTGGCCTCGAGACGACGCTCGAGACGGTCGACGGCATGCAGTTCGACCGCGGCTACCTCTCCCCGTACTTCGTGACGGATCCGGAGAAGATGGAAGCGGTGCTCGAGGATGCGCTGATCCTGATTCACGACAAGAAGATCTCGTCGATGAAGGATCTCCTTCCCGTGCTCGAGAAGGTTGCGCAGCTGGGCAAGCCCCTCCTGATCATCGCCGAGGATGTCGAGGGTGAGGCGCTCGCGACGCTGGTCGTGAACAAGCTCCGTGGCACGCTCCGCGTATCTGCGGTGAAGGCGCCTGGCTTTGGCGATCGTCGCAAGGCGATGCTCCAGGATATCGCGATCATCACCGGCGGCCAGGTCGTCAGCGACGAAGTGGGCTTCAAGCTCGAGAACGCGCAGATCACCGATCTGGGCAAGGCGAAGCGCATTGTCGTCGACAAGGACAACACCACGCTGATCGATGGCGCGGGCGTCGAGGACTCGATCAAGGGCCGCATCGCAGAGATCCGCGCTGCGATCGACAAGGCGACATCCGACTACGACAAGGAGAAGCTCCAGGAGCGTCTCGCGAAGATCTCCGGCGGTGTGGCGGTGATCAACGTCGGCGCCGCGACCGAGGCCGAGATGAAGGAGAAGAAGGCTCGCGTCGAGGATGCGCTGCACGCGACGCGCGCTGCGGTCGAGGAAGGCATCGTCCCCGGCGGCGGAGTTGCGCTGATCCGTGCGCAGAAGGCGCTCAAGACGCTGAAGCTCGAGGACACCGAGGAGCAGATCGGCGTCGACATCATTCGCAAGGCGATCGAGGAGCCCCTCCGCATGATCGTGCAGAACGCGGGCGGCGAAGGCTCGATCGTGCTCGAGAAGGTTCGCTCGTCGAAGGATGACAAGTTCGGCTACAACGCGCTCACCGACACGTATGAGGATCTCGTAGCCTCCGGCGTGATCGATCCGACCAAGGTGACGCGCACGGCGCTGCAGAACGCGGCCTCGATCGCCGGTCTGCTGCTCACGACGGAAGCCATCATCGTCGAGAAGAAAGAAGAGAAGGCAGGCGCTCCGGCTGGCGGCCCTGGCGGCGGCGGCATGGGCGGGATGTACTAGACGTCACGCGCACGACGCGTTGAACACAGGGCGGGGGTCCGAGCTTCGGGCCCCCGCCTTGCGTTTGCCCCCTCATCATTGTGCAATGCTTCACCTCGCTCCTCTCGAACGCGGGCTCATGAGCGCGCGACGGGCACGTGGCGCTGCGATGCTCGCAGCTGCGCTCGCGCTCGCGTGCGCGAACGCACCACGCGCATCCACGCAGCAGCGTACACTCGAGCCGCGCATCAACGTCGACACAGCTCGCCTCGTACCGGTCGCGGATCTTCCCGCCTCTGCATTTCGCAATGCGAACGGCAGCCCTCGGCTTCGCGACGATCAATACGCATTCGTCCGCCAGCGCATCGTGCCGCAGCTCGAACATTGGTCGCGCGACTCACGCCTTGGCATCGATCCGGCATACGTCACCGCACTGATTCTGAAGGAAAGCGGCGGCGACTCACTCGCCGTGAGTAGCGCGCCCGCGCTCGGCATCGCGCAGCTGACCACGACGGCGGATTCAGACATGCGGCTTATGGTGACGGAATATCATTTCCAGTGGATGGCGCCGGAGGTGAATCGTTGGCCGCGAAGCTCCGACGTTCGTGCGCGAGACGTCACCAGCGAGCGGATCGATTCGCTTCTGGCGCGCGGCGCGGTCAACGCACAGAACGAATATCTGTTTAATCCTGGGACGAGCGCACGCGCTGCAGTGTTCTGGATTCGACTGCTCGAGAACAAGTGGACCACGGATTTCTGGCCAGGCGGATACGGCCCCTCGGCGCGCGCTCGACTCAACGACGGTAAGCCACTCACGGATCGTCAGATGTTTGATCTTGTAACCGTCAGTTATAACAGAGGTTACATTGAGGTGAAGGCTCTCGTCGATCGCTACGGGCCCGGGTGGACTTCGCACCTGGCGGAGCTCACGGGTGGACGCGCCGAAGCCGCGGATTACCTCGAACGTGTGCGAGCGTACACCTCGCTCCTCGAGGGCGGCGCCATGGAAAAATGAAAAGTGCCATGAATGGCGCGTGCAACTTTTTCGATATGGTTACGTAGTACCGAATGCGGGCCCGGAACCCGCGCGCATGTCGCAGCGACAAGCGAAGAAAAAGAGAGCCGTTCGCCCGTGGTGTGTTTTCACAGTTTTGGGCGTGTTCCTCCTTGCCCCGTGAAATCACCTTCCAAACCTCGGACGAACGGCTCTTCTCGGTCAGTCACATGCAGCTTCGCGCGCGAGAAACGATCGCGGCGCAAATCCGGGCTACGGGATCACAGCTCGAGTGAAAGCTGCCCGAGCATGGCGGTGCGCGAGTGTCGTCCCGCAGTGAACGGCCCGCATGGCAACGCCTGCGTCGCAGCCGACAGCACGCCGCGAAAGCTCGTGCGCGCAAGCGCGTCGCGCATCGACTGCAGCGCAGTCGCGGGATCATTGCACCGCTCGCTCAGGTGCGCGAGCACGAGCTGCGAGAGCCCGCCGTGCGCGCAGTCGCGCGCGAATAGACCCGCGCGCCGATTGCTCGAGATGGCCGTACGCACCACCAATACGCGACTGCACGACGGGAGGGTAGGGACCGGCGCGAAGCATTCCTTCATCATGGTTCGATTCGAGCACGAGCACGTCGAGCCGCTCGAACGTCTTGCGATACGATGCAGGCACGTGGCCGAGATCGTAGATGATCCCTGCGCGCGCGCCGCTCGATCGCGCGGTGGCGACGCACGGCGACGGGCTCGGTCCCATCATGCGGCGTGCGCACCGTGTGCACGCTCAAATCTCCGAGCTCGAGCGTCGCTCCCGGCAGCGAACGACTGCGCGCAGATCTCCTTCAGCAGCGGATAACCCGCGATCGTCCCGGCGCTCGCATACACGTTCCAGTCCCATCGCTTGGCGGCCGCGCACACGCCGCGCACGTGATCGTTGTGCTCGTGCGTGACGATCACGCTCGAGATCGAATCGCCGCTCACGTCGATCGAGGCCAGCCGCGTGGCCAGCTCGCGCACGGGAAATCCCGCGTCGATCAGGACGCGCGTATCTCCGCTCTCCACGAGCACCGCATTGCCCGCGCTGCCACTACCCAGCAACCACACCCGCACCTACGCCCTCCTGCTCCTGGCGTGCGACGCGCTGAGCTGGCGCCGACTGCGCTCACTCAACGCAACTGACCGACGCGACATGACACGCGCCGCGATGTCGAGAAACTTCGGCAAGCGGAACTCCGAGATCTCGCCGTCATCCACCCACGAGAACGGCGGCACGTACTTCGGCGGAATCTTCGAGCCGAACACGTTCGCGCCCGCGCCCAACACCGAGCCCGTCGAGAGACGCGTGCCGATCCCGGTCTTCGCATGATCGCCGATCATCGAGCCCAGCTTGCTCGCGCCCGTGTCCTGCATGCCGCTCGGCGTCCAGAGCTGCACGGAGCCATACGTGTTCTTGAGATTGCTCGTCGTCGTCCCCGCGCCGAGGTTGGCCCAACGCCCGAGATACGAGTGTCCGACGAATCCCTCATGTCCCTTGTTCGAATGGCCGAGCACGATCGTCTCGGAGATTTCTCCGCGAATCACGCTCCACTCGCCAATCGAGCATGCGTTCACACGATCGCCGAGGATGCTCGCGTTCTCGAGCACCGCGCACGGGTCCCACGAGCCGCGTGAAGGCGCGCACGGTTGCACCACGCCGCACGAGCACCGGCCCGCTCGTCACGTCGAACACGACGTGCGGCTCGACGTTGCGCGCCCTCCTCAACACACACGCGTCCGCCGCCAATCACGATCGCGCCTGCCGGCTCCACGCACGTGAGATGCGGACCGAGTCCCTCGATGTCTTCGTGGAGCTGCGTTCACGAGATTCGTGATCAGCTCCCACACGTGATCCACCCAGCGCCCCGGGATGTCGACGACACGCGTGCCGGCTGCGCGAATCGATTCGAGCGTTCGCGAGCCGTCCACGAGCTCGGCCGCGCCTACCGTGTTCGCGACCCGCACGGCCGCGATCGCGCCGTCGCACGTCCACACGTCCGCGTCGTGCGCGCTCCAGCCAAGCGGCACGAGGCAGCGGCTGTTCGCGAGGATCGACCGGCGCGCGACCTCCGTCGCCATCGCCGGCGCACCATGCTCCTCGAAGTCGCGCAGCATGCTCTGCGCCCACGAAGCCCGCGCTGCCTTCGTATCGAGCGCGCGCTCCCATCGCGCGCGCCCGAGCGCGATCCCTGCGCGCATCTCGCCGAAAGGACGCGTGAGCGCGAACGGCTCGAAGCTACGCGCGACGGCATCATCGTACAAGTACAGCTGCGTCACGAGCGCTCGCGCACGTGTGGGGGGAGCGCATCGAGCAACTGCTTGAGATCGGCCGCGCGATCCTTCGTGGTCACGAGCGTGAGCCCATCGCGCGTGACGACCACGAGGTCCGTCACGCCATAGAGCACGACGGCGCCCGCATCCGCGTGCACGACGTTGTTCGATGCCTGCACCGCGTGCACATCGCCGAACGTCGCGTTGCCGCCCGCATCGTGACGGCGCACGCGATGCAGCGCGGCCCACGTGCCGACGTCGTCCCACCCGAAATCTCCGGGAATCACGAGCACGCGCGAGCTGCGCTCGAGCACCCCCTCGTCCACCGAGATCGGCTTCACGTCCGAGAAGAACGCAGCGATGTCGTCCGATTCCGCGAGCGGGAGCGACGGCGGCGACCTCCGGCGAGTGCGCGCGTACCTCGCTCAGGAAGTCGCCGGCCCGCCACACAAAAATGCCCGAGTTCCACAAATATCCGCTCGCCACCATCTTCTTCGCCGTCTCGCGGTTCGGCTTCTCGGCGAAGCGCGCCACCTTGCGTGCGCCGTCGGCGGCGCCGTCAACCGGATCGCCGGGCTCGATGTAGCCGAATCCCGGATCGGGGCGCGCCGGCACGATGCCGACCGTCACGAGGCTGTGCTCGCGCTCTGCAACAGTCGCGGCGCGCGCGAGCGTCGCGCGAAATTCCGCGTCGTTTCCGATGGCCCAATCGGCGTGCACGCAAATCATCACATCGTCCGCGCTGCCGCGACGCGCGATCGTCGCTGCGGCCCACGCGAGCGCGGGCGCCGTGCCGGCCGCGCGCGGCTCCGCGATCACGTTCTCACGCGGCAACGCAGGGATGAGCGCGCGCACCGCGTCGGCGAGCGACGCATTCGTCACGACGAGCGTGCGCTCGGCGGGCACCAGCGTCGACAACCGCGCGACCGTGTCCGCGAGCAGCGGCGAGTCCGTGATGAGCGGAAGCAGCTGTTTCGGGCGCTTCGGGAGTGCTGAGGGGCCAGAAGCGCGATCCGACGCCGCCGGCGAGAATCACCGCCCAGCGACTCAACGCTCCGTCGAACTCCCAGCTCCTCGGTCGGCAAGCCGGTCAGCTCCGCCGCGCGCGCGTAGAGCTTCTTCGGGCTGAACGGCTTCGTCAGAAACTCGTTGGCGCCGAGCTCCATGGCCTGCTTGTGATGCTGCTCCTGGCCCGCCGCGGTGAGCACGATGCACGGCACCGCGCGCCACCGATCGTCGCGCGCGCAGCTTCGCGAGCACGTCGAGCCCGGTCATGTACGGCATCATCACGTCGAGCAGCACGAGCGCGATCTCCGGATCGCTGCCTCCATCAGCTGCGAGCGCCTCGCGCCCGTCGTACGCGAGCGTCACGGCGAACGGGCCCTGCTCGAGCTTCATCTTGATGATGCGGCCGATGTGCGGCTCGTCGTCGGCGACGAGCACGTGGATGCGCTGCGGCTCGAGCATGCTCAGACCAGCGAGGAAATGTTCTCGCGATTGCGGCGCAGCTCGAAGAGCAGGCGCCCGATGTTCGCGCGACGGCTGAGCGAGCACGAGCAGGATGGCGTCGGCGAGAAAGGAGCGCCACGACTGCGATCCCCCGCTCGTATTCGAGAATCGCCGTGTTCAGCACCCCACGCGAGTCGTGCGCGCCGAATTCTTCCGCCGCCGCGACGATTGAGGGCACCAGCGCCGCCACACTTTCGGCGTTCACGGAGCCGGTGGTCTCGCTGTCGATCAGCAGTCCGTCGCGACCGAGCACGACGGCGGCGTCGACACCTTCGCGCTGCCGAAGTGCCCCAACGAGATCTCGAATGGTGGCCATGCACGCTCCTGATGGGTGAGCGAAACTACGGGCGCAGAACGCTCGAAGTCAAGCGATGTAACAGCTTGAACTGGCTGTGGATGCGCCCTATCCTTTCACATCCGGAAGGTTCGTTTCTCCCCCACGTCGCGTGCGTACATGAAGGTCCGACTCCTGGTGCTTCTGCTCGGTGCTGGCGCTGCTGCCATCGCCTGCGCGAATCCGTTGGCAACGAAGGCAACGCTGGCAACGATCGACGATACGTCGGCTGTGTTCGCACTGACGGGCGCTCCGGAGAACGCACCGACGGCGATCAACATCACCTTCCCCCGCGCCGTGATCGCCACCCCGAGCGAGGACTACGACGTGGTCTTCGACATCCGGCACGACTCCGCCTTCGCGTATCCGCCGCACGCGATCGGCGCGACGCTCACGGCCGGGCTGCAGCTCGCCACGAAGCCCTACGACCAGATCACCCAGGCGCCCACGACAGGCTACAACGACACGCTTCCCGTGTTCCTCAAGGCGGGCGACGTGCTGCTCGTGCAGTCGACGTCGGTGCAGTGCGCCTCACAGGGCGTGCAGGCGCGCACGTTCCTCTACGCAAAGGTCGTCATCGACTCGATCTTCTACGATGAGGCTGTGTCGCCGCACACGCCGCGCACGATCTGGTATCGCATGCGCAACGATCCGAACTGCGGGTTTCTCTCTTTCGCCGACGGCGTTCCGACGAGCTGACGGTGCACGACCTGAGGTTGTTGCGGGACAATCCGGAGTCGCTGCGTGACGGGATGCGCAGGCGAGGTCAGCTCGATGCGCTCGCGCCAAGAATCGATCGTGCTCTCCAGCTGGACGCCGAGCGGCGCGTGCTGATCCAGCAGGTCGAGGAGAAGAAGGCCCGACGCAACGCGGTGAGCCAGGATGTCGCACGACTGAAGAAGCAGAAGGAAAACGCCGACGATCTCGTGCGCGACATGCGCGCACTCGGCGACGAGATCACATTGCTCGAAGCATCCCTCGCCGAGCGCGAAAGGGAGCTCGACGCAATCCTCATGCAGCTTCCCAACATTCCGGTCGCCGATGTGCCTGAGGGCGGGGAAGAATGCAACACCGTCGTGCGGAGCTGGGGCGAGCCGCGCGCGACCGAGGGCGTGCGTCCGCACTGGGAGATCGGCGAGCAGCTCGGCATTCTCGACCTCGAAGCGGGTGCGAAAGTTTCGGGATCCGGATTCATCGTGCTGCGCAAGGGCGGCGCACGGCTCGTGCGCGCGCTCATGTCGTTCATGCTGGATCTGCACACGCGCGAGCAGGGATACGACGAAGCCTGGGTCCCGTTCGTCGTCACGCGCGAGACCATGACCGGCACAGGGCAGCTTCCGAAATTCGAGGACGATGCCTACCGCACTGAAGACGATCTCTTCCTGATTCCGACGGCGGAGGTTCCGCTCACGAATCTGCTGCGCGGCGAGATCCTCGATGGTGGCGCACTTCCGCGCGCGCTCACCGCGTACACGCCGTGCTTCCGACGCGAGGCGGGCGCCGCGGGGAAGGACACGCGCGGTCTCATTCGCCTCCACCAGTTCGATAAGGTGGAGCTCGTGCGTTTCGCCACGCCCGAGAGCTCGGCGGCGGAGCTCGAGACGCTCACGGGCCACGCGGAGCGCGTGCTCCAGCTGCTCGGACTTCCGTATCGCGTGCTGCTGCTCGCCGCGGGTGACACGGGCTTCTCATCGGCGAAGACCTACGATCTCGAGCTGTGGGCGCCCGGCGTGGGAAAGTGGCTCGAGGTGTCGTCGTGCAGCAACTTCGGCGAGTTCCAGGCGCGCCGCGCGAACATCCGCTATCGCCCGGCGGCGGGCGAGAAGCCGCGTTTCGTACACACGCTGAACGGCTCCGCACTCGCGTTTCCGCGAACGATCATTGCCATCCTCGAGCACTATCAGCGCCCGGATGGCTCCGTCACAATCCCGGACGCGCTCCGCCCGTATTACGGCGGCGATCTCCTGGTCTAGGTCGTATGCGCGGCCGCGCGCCTGTGATCGTTCTCGGATTGTTGCTCGCCCTCCTGCTCGGCGCGTACATCCTCTTCTCGCGCCGCGTGGTGCTCGAGCTGCGTCGCGATGCCGGGCGCTCGGGACAGATGTACGCGCGTGTGTTCCGCGCGCTGGCCGATCCGCGTCCCGACGCAGGAAACGATGCGCTACTTGATCTCGCGCGCCACATCGACGCGCTGGGCGTGCCCGTCATCGTGACTGATGACAAGGGCGTGCCCACGGCGGCAGCGAATCTGCCGTTCAAGGCTCCATTGAATGACCCCAAAGTCCGCGAGTACATCCCGTTCCTCGATCGCATGAATCCGCCCGTGGTGGAGCGGGGGATCGGGATGGTGCACTTCGGTGACAGCCAGCTGATCACGAGCTTGCGCTTCATCCCGGTGGTGCTCGCGTCACTCCTCGTCTTCGTCTTTTTGGCGGGATTGTACACGCTGCGCACGCGCAATCGCGCGGATCGGGAGCGCGTGTGGGCGGGGATGGCGCGCGAGTCCGCGCACCAGCTCGCAACTCCGCTCTCGAGCTTGAGCGGCTGGCTCGAGCTGCTGCGCGAGCAGAGCGCAGACTCGCTCTCGACGTCGGCGATCAACCACATGGAGGGGGACCTCGAGCGGTTGCAGCGCGTCGTCGCACCGATTCGAGCGTATCGGCCGGCCGCCCCGCCGCGATCTCGTGGACCTGGGCGCGCTCGTCGTGCGCGTGGGGAACTACTTCCAGGCGCGCGTGCCGACGCTCGCGCACCGCGTCACGATCGTGGCCTCTGGTGGCAACGAGCCGCTCACGATCGAAGGAGACGAGGTGCTGCTCGAGTGGGCGCTCGAGGTGCTCGTGAAGAATGGGCTCGACGCGCTCGCTGGCCGCGGCGGACGCATGTACATCACCACCAAGCGCCTCGATCCGGATCGCGTGCGCCTCCGCGTGGCGGATGACGGTCCAGGCATTCCGCGCGAAATGCGCGCGCGCATCTTCGAGCCCGGCTTCTCGACCAAGGAGTCGGGGTGGGGGATCGGCCTCTCCCTCGCCAAGCGCATCGCGGAGGAAAATCATCGTGGGCGACTCGTGCTCACGCCGTCGGACAAAGGCGCGACCTTCGACATTATACTTCAGGGATGAGCAACTCCCCCGCCACTGATGTGTCCGAAGACGCACTCGCAAAGCTGAATCCCGCGCAGCGCGAGGCAGTACTCCACTTCGAAGGTCCGATTCTCGTGCTCGCCGGCGCTGGCTCCGGAAAGACGCGGGTGCTCACGACGCGAATCGCTCGACTCATCGATCATCACGGCGTGGATCCGTCGCACATTCTCGCGGTGACGTTCACCAACAAGGCCGCCGGTGAGATGCGGGAGCGCATTGCCAGGCTGGTCGGGGAGACGCCGACAGGCATGTGGGTCGGCACCTTCCACGCGATCGGTGCGCGCATGCTGCGGCGCGAGGCGCATCTCGTGGGGCGCAACGCGAGCTTCACGATCTATGACGAGGACGATTCGCTCGCGGCCGTGCGCCGCATCATGGATCGCCTCAAGATTTCGACGAAAGCCTGGTCCCCCAAGGCGCTGCGCAGCGCGATCTCCGGCGCGAAGAACGCGCTCGTCTCGCCAGAGGAATACGCGAAGCTCGCTATGGACCCGCTCAGCAAGGCGGCTTCGCTCGTGTACGACCAGTGGGAGCGCACGCTGCGCGACGCGAACGCGGTCGACTTCGACGATCTGCTCGTGCTTCCGGTGCGCGTGCTGCAGCAGAACCCGGATCGCGTCGAGGCCTATCGCGAGCGCTTTCGATTCCTGCTCGTCGACGAGTACCAGGACACGAATCGCGCGCAGTACGAGTTCGTGAAGCTGCTCGCGGGCGGCGACGGCAACGTTCTCGTGGTAGGCGACGACGATCAGAGCATCTACGGCTGGCGCGGCGCCGACATTCGGAACATCCTCGACTTCGAGCGCGACTTTCCGTCCGCCGCAGTCGTGCGCCTCGAGGAGAACTATCGCTCCACGCCGCAGGTGCTCGATCTCGCGAACGCGGTGATCAGCGCGAACACCGGGCGCCATGGGAAGACGCTGCGCGCAACGCTCCCGCCCGGCGACCCGGTGACGCAGGTGTCGACGCTCGACGAGCGCGATGAGGCGGAGTTCGTCGCGGAGGAGATCGGCACGCTGAGCACGGGGGCGCGCGGCGCTCGAGTATCGCGACATCGCCGTGCTCTATCGCACCAACTCGCAGAGTCGCGCGCTGGAAGAGTCGCTGCGAAAGCGCGCGATTCCGTACCGGCTCGTCGGCGCGGTGCGCTTCTACGATCGCCGCGAGATTCAGCGATCTCATGAGCTATCTCAAGCTCATCGCGAATCCGGCGGACGACGAGGCGTTTCTGCGTGCGGTGTCGGTGCCACGTCGCGGGCTGGGCGACGCAACGCTCGAATCGCTGGCAACCATCGCGCGTGAAGCAGGACGCCCGATGCTCGAGATTGCCTCCGACTCCGCGCGACTTGCTTCGCTCCGCCCCGCGGCCCGCCAGGCGCTCGCCGACTTCTCATCGCTGATCTTGCGCCAGCGCGAGAACGCGAAGGACAGTGCCGTCGATGAGCTGCTGCGCAACATCATCGAGGAGATTCGCTTTGCGGATCACTTGAAGTCGGAAGGGCCCGAAGGGATGGAGCGCATCGAGAACGTGAAGGAGCTGATCGCCGGTGCTGCTGAAGTCGTCGCGGATGAGGGGGGAGAGCTCGGGCTCACGCCGCTCGATCATTTCCTGCAGCACGCGTCGCTCATCACGGATGTCGACCGGCAGAACCCGAACGCCGACGCGATCACGATGATGACGCTGCACAACGCAAAGGGACTCGAGTTTCCCGCGGTCTTCATCACGGGGCTGGAAGACGGGCTCTTCCCGCTGCGGCGCGCGCAGGACGAGCCGGAGCAGATGGAGGAGGAGCGACGCCTCTTCTACGTCGGGATCACGCGCGCCATGCGCTCGCTCTATCTCTCCCACGCGCGCAGTCGGCGCAGGAACGGGGAGACGATGCAGAGCATCCCGTCGAGCTTTCTGCAGTCGATTCCTCCGCAGATGGTGACGCAGCGGGCGTCGTTCAAGCTGCGTGGCAGCACGCGCGCCATGTCATCGTACTCGCAGCCCGCCTCAGCGCGCCGTCCGGGGCAGCCGGTCGATCGCTCGTGGGTGAACAGCGAGGAGGAGGCGTCTCAGGACGCGCCGCGCTTCGTGAAGGGCGAGCGCGTAAAGCACGCACGCTTCGGCTCGGGCACGGTCACCGAGCTCTCGGGCGTCGCGCGCGACATGAAGGTCACCGTCGTATTCGACGACGAGACGATCGGCAGCAAGCGCCTCGTCGTCCAATATGCAGGTCTCGAGCGAGGGTTCGAGTAATGGCGGTCCGAAAGGATGACGTGCGCCACATCGCGGCGCTCGCGCGACTCGCTGTGCCGGATGAACAACTCCCGGAGCTCGTCGCGCAGCTGAACGGCATCCTGTCGCACATGGATGCGCTCGCGCAGGTGGACACGAAGAACGTGCTGGGCACCGAAGGCGTAGGCGACGCGGGGATGCCGCTGCGCATCGACATGGGGCCGCCAATTCCGCTCGCTCATTCTCGCGAGTCGTTCGCGCCCGAGATGCGCGACGGATTCTTCCTCGTGCCACGCCTCGCGACGCACGAGAACACCGCCGACGAGTCGATCGAGTGAGCGACGCAGCCGTGCGCGCCGTTCGGGGCGCATTCGAGCGGATGGCCGAGGTGGACGCAGGGCCCGCGGGGCTGAACTGCATCCTGTGGACCGACGAGCAGCAGGCACTCGCCGAGGCGCGATCGGTGGATGCTGCCGGCACGCAGGGCCTGCTCGCGGGCGTGCCGTTCGTCGCAAAGGACAACATTGCGACGACGCATCTCCAGACCACGTGCGGCTCCCGCATTCTCGAGGGCTACGTGAGCCCGTACGAGGCAACGGTAATCTCGCGACTGCGCGACGCGGGCGCCGTGCTCGTCGGCAAGACGAACTGCGACGAGTTCGCGATGGGCAGCTCCAACGAGTACAGCGCGTGGGGCCCGGTGCTCAATCCTGTCGATCGCACGCGCGTGCCGGGCGGCTCCTCGGGCGGCTCCGCCGCGGCAGTCGCAGCCGGCATCGTTCGCATCGCGCTCGGCTCCGAGACCGGTGGCTCCGTGCGCCAGCCCGCATCGTACTGCGGCATTGTCGGTGTGAAGCCCACGTACGGTCGCGTGAGCCGCTTCGGGCTCGTCGCGTTCGCATCGTCGCTGGATCAGGTGGGTGTGTTCGGCGCGACCGTCGAGGACACCGCGCTCGCGCTCGAGGTGATCGCCGGGCGCGACGTACGCGACGCGACGAGCGGCGATTGCCCGGTCGAGAGCTATCGCACCGCTGCCGGCGGCGATCTGAAAGGAATCGTGATCGGAAGGCCGCGCGAGTACTTTCCGAAGTCGCTCGACCCGCGCATTGCGCGGCTGTGCGATGACGCGCTCGATCACCTTCGCGCGCGCGGCGCAGAGGTGCGCGAGGTGTCGCTCCCGCACACGGAGCTCGCGATTCCCGTCTACTACATCATCGCGCCCGCGGAGGCATCGTCCAACCTCGCGCGCTTCGACGGCGTGCGGTACGGACCACGTGCAAATGCCGACAGCTTGCGCGGCATGTACGAGCAGACGCGCACGCGAGGCTTCGGTCCCGAGGTCACCCGCCGTATCCTGCTCGGCACCTACGTGCTCTCCGCCGGCTACTACGACGCGTACTACAAGAAGGCGCAGCAGGTGCGCACGCTGATCGCCCAGGACTTCCGCGAAGTCTTCGACTCCGGCGTTGATCTGCTGTTCACGCCCACCACGCCAACCCCCGCGTTCGAGCTCGGCGCCAAGTCCGATCCGTACGAGATGTACTTGAACGACATCTTCACCGCGACTGCGAATCTCGCCGGCGTGCCTGCGATGTCGGTGCCGATCGGCGAGATCGATGGACTCCCGATCGGCGGCCAGTTCATTGCGAGCCACTTCAACGAGCTGATGATGTTTCGCGGCGCGTACGCGCTCGAGCCGCGCTGCGCGCGGGAGCACGCGCGAGATCGAGTGCGATCGACAAGTACGAGATGGTGGTCGGCCTCGAAGTGCACGTGCAGCTGCTCACGCGCACGAAGGCGTTCTGCAACTGCAGCGCGTCGTACGGCGCCCTGCCGAATGTGAACACCTGTCCGGTGTGCCTGGCGCTCCCCGGTGCGCTCCCCGTGCTGAACGAGGAAGCGGTTCGACCTCGCGGTGCGCGCCGTCCCACGCACTGTCGGCGAGCGTCAACGAGCTCTCGATCTTCGCGCGCAAGAACTACTTCTATCCCGATCTGCCGAAGGGTTACCAGATCTCGCAGTTCGACAAGCCGCTCGCCGAGAAGGGAAAGCTCGACATCGGCACGAACGCCGATGGCACGCCGATCACCGTGCGCATCACGCGCGTGCACATGGAGGAGGACGCGGGAAAGTCCATTCACGATCGCTATGCCGGCGCGACTGCGATCGACCTGAATCGCTCCGGGGTGCCGCTCATCGAGATCGTGAGCGAGCCCGACATGCGCTCCGCGCGGGAGGCCGGCGCCTATCTGCGCGCGCTCAAGCAGATGATCGAGTACACCGGGGTCAGCGACGCGAACATGGAAGAGGGGAGTTTGCGCGTCGATGCCAACGTCAGCGCGCGCATCCGCGGCGAGACAAAGCTCGGCACGAAGACCGAAGTCAAGAATCTCAACTCCTTCTCTGGAGTGGAGCGCGCGCTCGAGCTCGAGTTCGCGCGTCAGGTAGAGCTAATCGAGTCGGGCGGCGAGGTCACGCAGCAGACCATGCTCTGGGATGCGAACAAGGGAGAGGTGCGTCCCGCGCGCAGCAAGGAAGGAAGTCACGACTACCGCTATTTTCCCGAGCCCGATCTCCCGCCGCTTCAGCTCTCGCAAACGTGGATCAAGCAGATGTGCGACGATCTGCCGGAGCTGCCGTCGGCGAAGCGCCTGCGATTCGCGAACAAGTACAAGCTCACGCCGGTCGAGATCGAAGTGCTCACCGCGAATCCGCCGCTCGCGGAGTATTTCGAGAAGATCGTGGACGCGGGCGCGCGATCCGAAGGCCGCTGCGAACTGGGTGATCCGCGATGTGCGTCAACTGCTGAACTCCGGCCACGAGCTCGACACCCTGAAGGCGACACCCGCCGCGCTGGCGGAGCTGCTCGGGATGGTGCGCGATGGCACGGTGAGTCACTCCGCGGCGACGCGGATTTTCGCGAGCGTCGCCGAGACCGGCGATGCGCCGCAGGACGTCGCGCGCAGGGAGGGGCTGCTACAGGAGAAGAACGAGGACGCGCTCGCCGGCTGGGTCGATCAGGTGCTCGCGGAGAACCCGGATGTCACGCTCGCGCTTTCGCGGCGGGCGAAAGGAAGCTGCAGGGCGTGCTGGTGGGGCTCGTGATGAAGGCGTCCAAAGGACGCGCGGACCCGAAGGCCGTGAATCAGCTCTTGTCGGCGCGCGCGGCCGAAGGCGAGTAGAGCGGCGCTCGCAGCTCGGACGCGAATCTGAGTCGCGACTCGGGCATGGCGAACTGCCGCGTCGCCTCCTCCGCGAGCCGGTACTCCATTCCCGATTCGCGTGAGTCTCGGCGCACTTCCTTCGCCAGCCGCAGGGCGTCATCGCCTGCCGGATCGAGCGCGTACGGCTCGGACGAGTCGACGCGCCTCAGGAAGTCGATGATGAAGTCGTACGAACGCTCCATGTAGCGCGCGACGTCCGGATCATTGAGATCCCAGCGGCTGTTCTCCGCCGCGAGCTGGAAGATGCGCTGCCACGATTCGGTGTCGGTGACGTACACCATGCCGCGGAACAACCGGCGATTCGTCTGCGTGCTGAAGATCGTCGGACTGAGAATGCGATCGAGATGGTCGTCGGATTGAGAGTGGTCGCGGAGCATCACCTCGCGCGCCCTCCGGCTGTAGCCTTGCCCGAGATGCGTCTCGAAGCGGCTCTCCCAGTAGCTGTGCCCCAGCCCCGACGTGCGTGACGCGATGATCAGATAGCGCGGCACGAAGAAGTTGTGCGCGACGGTATCCGCAGCGAGATGCGCCAGATAGCCGAGCGCGAAACTCTTGAGCGCTTCATCGCGGGCTTTGTCGTAGATCTCCAGCCCCACCGCCCACGAGTGACAATGTCGTCCGACGGGCGCGTACTTCTTCGCGATGCTGGTGTCCGCCGCGATCGAGCCGTACAGAAATTCCACGGGATAATTCCCGAGCAGCTCGCCGATCGCCTTTGGGAGCTGCGCGAGAGCACCGAGCACCGCTTCGCCGAGGAAAATGTGCGTGCCCGGCGTCCACGCCCAGGCGGTGGAAGGGAGCACGCACAGCGCGACGACGGCCAACGCTATCGGAACGACGATACGCGACCGCGACCAACGCCACTGCATTGTATTCGAGCGCCGGAGAAAACCGGACTGCGAAAGCATTCTCGAAGTTACGACGTTTTTCAGATGCCGAGATGCTTTCTGTGGCGGCGAATGGCCTTGCGAAGATCGTTCAGCTCGTGCGAAACGGTTTCGTCGATTGCCTCGCGTGCGTTCTTCACGTACTCGCCCAGCGATTCCGCGATGTCGTCGACGGGAAGAAGATCCATCATCTCTTCCGAGCGCCCCGCGGCCCACTTCGCGCCGCGCCGTCCCGCGCGTCCCACCGCCGCTCCGGCGACATTGCGCGCATCGCGCGCGACGGTTCGCGCCGATGGCTTGCGTCGGCCACGAAACAGCATCGCGACGCCCACGCCCGCGACCACGCCGAGCACCGCGGCCGTCAGAAGATCGTACTGCTCGCGCTCACCCTCGCTCGCTCCGTCGTGTCCGTTTGATGCGCGGCTCCGACCGCCCGAGCGTGGTCCCATTGTCGTGGCCATTCCTCATATCCCCCGCGGCATTTCGCGCCGCATCCAGGTCATTGATCGTTTCGATCTCGTCGTTCACGTCGTTCTCGTCGTCGAACTCGTCGACGATGTCCAGCGCATCGTCGGTTTCCAGACTGTCGTCCTCGAAGTCGCCGCCGTCGAATTCGGCAAGCTCCTCGTTCTGTAAATCGTCGGTGGCGGAAGGCAACGCGCCGTTCTCCCGCAACGTTGCCGCACCTGCCCTCAACCCGCGGACCGTCGACGCGGCTGAGACGAACGCATGCTCCGCCTCCTCCTGTACCACGCGCAACACCGCTCCGAGCTCGTGCAGCCTGCGCTCCGATGCGTCGATCACTTCGCGAATACCGGCGTTCGCCGAGAGTAGCGTTTTCCGGATCTCCTGCACGTCCGCGCGAACCGACGTCGAGATGTAGTCGACGTTGTCCGCAATGTGCGACGCGTGCTTCGTCACCGGATCAATGCTCCGCTCAATGTGGTCGAGCACTCCCTCGAGCTTCTCGGCCGTCTTTCGAAACTTGATCAGCGCCGGAATCAGAATGAGCATCAACACGAGGAACACGAGCGCCGAGAGGGCGGTCGTGACTTCGGTGAAGATCACGTACCAGGACGATCCTGCGCCGGCTGCACGTCCTGCCGTGGCGTCGGTCGCCGTCGTTGCACCCTGCAGAAGCAGAGCGCCCATCTGAGCGATCTGGGTCATCCGTCCGCGAAGTTCGGAGAGGTGATGGATCTCGCGTCCCGCGCGATGCTCGCGGCTCGTGTCGGACGCAAGTGCAATGGTGGTGCCAACATCCTGAATTGTAAGTGCGCGAGCGCGTTGTCAAGCACATTCCTTGACTTGCGGGCGCAGGCCGGGGTAGCCTTCCGAACGCGAGCGCGAATCTCGGCGCTTACGTCCTCCATCCGCGGTTCCTGACCCCTTTCCGACACCCCTTGGCCGCTCCGCTCCGGTACATCGTCGAAGGTGGAAGCACGCTCGCCGGCTCCATCCATCCGTCGGGGAACAAGAACGCCGCGCTGCCCATCATCGCTGCGGCGCTGCTCACCGATCAACGCGTCACCCTCGAGAACGTCCCGCGCATCCGCGACTGCGAGACGCTGGTGGATCTCGTTCACTCTATCGGTGTTTCGGCCGAGTGGACCGCGCGAAATACGCTCGTCATCGAGGCGAAGACGGTGCAGCCAAGCGCGCTCGATCCAGTGCTGTGCGCAAAGATTCGTGCATCGATCCTGCTGGCGGGACCGCTGCTCGCCCGCTGCGGCGGCGTCACACTTCCGCCACCCGGTGGTGACGTCATCGGTCGCCGCCGCGTCGACACGCACTTCCTCGCCCTCGAGCAGCTCGGAAGCACGATCGATATCGGCGACGAGTACGTCCTGAGCACGAAGGGACTGCGCGGCGCAGACGTGTTCCTGGATGAGCCGAGTGTCACCGGAACTGAGAACGCGCTGATGGCCGCGAGTCTCGCCACGGGCACGACGACGCTGCGCAATGCGGCGAGCGAGCCGCACGTGCAGGACCTCGCGCACTTCCTGAACGCGATGGGCGCGTCGATCGAGGGGATCGGCACGAACACCATCACCGTCCACGGCACGAAGTCGTTGCACGGCGCGACGCACCGTATTGGCCCCGACCACATCGAAGTCGGATCGTTCATCGGACTCGCGGCCGTCACACGCTCCGAGCTGCGCATCGTCTCGGCCGGCGTCGAGCATCTGCGCTCGACGCGCATGGGCTTCGAGCGCCTGGGCATCGAGTGCACGGTCGTCGGTGACGACCTGCTCGTCTCGTCGCGCCAGGGCCGCGCGATCCGTACCGATCTCGGTGGACACGTGCCCAAGCTCGAGGATCAGCCGTGGCCGGCGTTCCCCGCGGATCTCATGTCGATCGCGATTGTGACGGCGACGCAGTGCGAAGGGCTCATCCTGATGCACGAGAAGATGTTCGAGTCGCGCATGTTCTTCGTCGACAAGCTGATCGGTATGGGTGCGCGCATCGTGCTCTGCGATCCGCATCGCGCGCTCGTCGCGGGGCCATCGGCGCTGCGGGGGAGCACGCTCGAGTCACCCGACATTCGCGCGGGAATGGCGATGCTCCTGGCGGCGCTCTGCGCGACGGGCACGAGCACGATCAACAACGTCGGGCAGATCGAGCGCGGTTACGAGCGTATCGACGAGCGCCTCCGCGCCCTCGGTGCACGGATCACGCGTGTTGAGGACCAGCGCGGCTGACGCAGCACACTGAGCCCGTCTCCGCGGCACCCGACCGCGAGAGGATTCCGGACTTCGAGTCGGTGGGCGTCACCGCGTTCACGACCACTCGGCGCGCGGGCAGCTTCGCCACGCATTCCGACGAGCCCGTGCGCGACGTGATGCGACGCTGGGATGATCTCCGCTCCTCACTGCAGTGGACCATGCCTGCGACGGCGACACGCTTCGCCACCGCGAAGCAGGTGCACGGTACGCGCGTGGTCGAGCACGACGGGGTGTGGGACGGTTGGCTGCGTGTGAGCGAGGCCGACGGGCACTTTGCGAATACTCGCGGCACCGCGATGGCCGTCACGATCGCGGACTGCGTCCCTGTCTTCCTCGCACATCCCGAGGGCGCAGCGGCGATCCTGCACTCCGGATGGCGCGGCACCGCAGCTCGCATCGTCGAGCGAGCGCTCGCCGCGTTCAGTCGGCAAGGGCTCGCCGCGGCCGATCTGCGCATCCACCTGGGTCCTGCAATCTGCGGCGCCTGCTACGAGGTGAGCGCCGATGTCGCGTCCGCACTCACGGGGCAACCGGCCAGCGGGCCGCAGCACGTAGACCTCCGCGCATTGATTGCGGAGCACGCGAAACATGCAGGCGTCAACGCCATCACGACGAGCCCATCGTGCACGCGCTGTGACAACGCGCGCTTCTTTTCCCATCGTGCCGGAGATGCGGGGCGCCAGGTGGCCGTGATCATCGCGCGCACCGAGACGCCTCGGGTTGACTCTCCGTAACTACAAGTCTACATTACATATCGGTTGCTCAGCCGTGCTTGCGGCGGGCCGGATGTGGGGGAGGTTGCCCCACATTTTTTATTTTTTGTCGCTTGCGAATCGACGTGAACGAAGCGCTGGAACGTATTGTCACGGAACAGCTTGACGCGCTAGGCTACGATTTGGTGGAATTGCGCGCCGGAGGCAGTCGCGCGCGTCCCACGCTGCAGCTCCGAATCGATCGGCGTGACGGCGAAGCGGTCACCGTGAGCGACTGCTCGATCGTGTCGCGCGCAGTAGAAGCGCGACTCGAAGCCGAGAAGACGGTAGGTACTGAATACGTATTGGAAGTGTCGTCGCCAGGAATCGAGCGGCCGCTGCATCGGGTTGCCGACTGGAAGCGATTCGTGGGACAGCGGGCGAGCGTGCTCAGCCCGGTGCTTCATGGTCGCGCCGAAGTCGAGATCCTCGGTGTGGAAGGAACGGACGGAGCGGAGACGGTGGTGGTCCGCACCGCACAGGGAACCGAGCAGCGTATCGCGCTGGCCGACGTCAAGGACGCACGGCTGGCGTTCACATGGTAAGCGAAGGGAGTTCGAGATGGTCAGCTCCGCAGACATTCTGAGCGCGATCACGCGAGATCACGAACACCAAGCAGCTCGATCGCACCGAGCTGCACGGGCTGCTGCAGGACGGCATTCTCGCCGCCCTCGCCAAGCAGTACGGCCCCACCGTGCAGGCCGAAGTCGAGATCGACGAGGGACGGGCGCGATCAAGATCACGCGTGCTGCTCAAGACCGTCGTGGCCGAGGTCGAGGACGCGAGCCGCGAGATCTCCGTGGAAGACGCGCAGATCTTCGATGAAGGCTTCGAAGTCGGCGACGTCATCGAAGAGCCGGTCGACTTCGCCGAGTTCGGTCGCGCCGCCGTGCAGGCCGCGAAGCAGCGCATCATCCAGCGCGTTCGCGAGGGCGAGCGCACGCGGATCCGCGACGAGTTCGCGTCGCGCGTCGGCGATCTTCTCTCGGGCGAGGTGCAGCAGATCGAGCGCGGCAAGCTCGTGATCATGCTCAACAAGTTCCGCGAGGCCGAGGCGATCATCCCGTATCGCGAGCAGAACCATCGCGAGCACTATCATCAGGGCGAGCCGATTCGCGCCGTGCTCAAGCGCGTCGAGGAGACGCCCAAGGGTCCGCGTCTCATTCTGAGCCGCGCGCGATGGGCTGTTCGTGCAAGGCGCTGTTCAAGCTCGAGGTCCCCGAGATTCAGCAGGGCATCGTCGAGATCCGCGCCTCCGCGCGCGAAGTCGGCAGCCGCACCAAGATCGCGGTATTCTCGCGCGACGACTCGATTGATCCGGTGGGCGCGTGCGTCGGCCTCAAGGGCTCGCGCGTGCAGGCGGTCGTGAACGAGCTTGGCGGCGAGCGGATCGACATCGTGCCATGGTCCGCGGATCCGGAGCGCTTCGCGAAGCTCGCGCTGGCACCCGCGCGTGTTGCGCGCGTGTTCAGCGATGGCGTCGCCAAGAGCATTCAGGCGGTCGTCGACGAAGATCAGCTCTCGCTCGCGATCGGGCGCAACGGACAGAACGTGCGCCTCGCGAGCGAGCTCACGGGGTGGAAGATCGATCTCTACTCGAGCCGCGAGTGGCTGGAGCGTGGTGGCGAGACGCCGCTGTTCGCGCCGCTTCCCGAAGAGTCGTCGCCGGCGGCGGATGTTCGCCTTGCCGACATCGGCGCACTCGGACCGGCCACGGTGGCCGTGCTCGAGGAGGCCGGCTATCGCACGTTGAACGACATCATCGATCTCGATCGCGATGACTTCCTGCGTCTGCCGGGGATTGCGCCGGAAGAGGCGGATCGCATTATGGCCATGATCGATGAGCTCACGGAGGACAGTGGCGCGGAGAGCGGCGACGGTGGGGAATCCGGCGCGGGAACGCCAGCGTAGTGACCGCACCTGACGCGCCGCTCGCTTCGAGCGACGCGGAGCAACGGCTGCTGCGCCTCGTCGGGCTCGGCGTGCAGAAGTCGTAGAGTGGTAGTCGGAGTGGAGATGGTACGGCAGGCAGCGCAGAAGGGAACGCTCGTGCTCGCGGTGGTGGCGCCCGATGCGTCGCGGCACAGCCGAGAAAAGGTCGTTGCCGCTCCTGGCTGCCAAGCACGTGCACGTGATCGAAGGGCCCTCGGCCGCAGCGCTGGGGGCGGCCGTGGGACGGGAAGCAGATGGCGGCGGTGGGCGTGATCGATCGCGATCTCGCGAACGGCATCAGCGGGATCGCCGGAATGCAGGTGAGATGAGCAGGATCCAGAGGAGGAGTGTTTGAGCAAGCTTCGAGTAAATGAGTTGGCAGGGGAATTCGGGATCACCAGCGATGAGCTGATGACGATGCTCCGGTCGATGGACGTACCGGTGCGCAGTCACCTCAGTCAGCTGAGCGATGAACAGATCGCGCGACTCCGTGCACGGTGGGAGCGCGAGAAGCGCGCGCGCCAGGAAAAGCCGGCCGCCGCGCCAACGCGCCGCCGTCGTGGAACGGCCGCCGCCGCAACGGCTGCACCGGTAGTCGTCGCGCCCGTGCACGGAAGTGGCGCCCGACGCGTCGGCTGCAGGACCGAGTCGCCGTCGCCGTAAGGCGGCGGACATCGCAGCAGCCGCAGAAGTCACCGCTGCACACGAAGCCGAAGTCGCGGCGCAGACGGCGCATACCAACATCGAGCCCGCCGTGTCGCGACTCGAAGAGGAGCTGCTCGTCGCGGATCCCGTGCCGGAAGCGCCTGCGCGTCCGGCCATGGACGAGTCGCGCCTCACCGGCTACAGCTCGCCGCCAACGCCTGCGCGTCCGCCCGCACCACGTCCGCCAGAGCAGAACGTGTACGCCAGATCGGGAGACGCCACCACGGCGGGTCCCGCATCGGCGCCGCGTCCGGCAGGCGGCAACGATTGGCAGCGCCCACGTCCCGTCGTCCCCGGACCTCCGCGTCCGAAGCCCGCATCGGCCGGTGGCTATCCGCCGCGCCCGATCGCATCCGCCGCGCCAGGCGGAGCGCAGCAATCTTCGTCCGGCTCAGGGCTCGCTCCGCGTCGCGATGACAAGCGTGGCGGCAAGCGGAAGAAGGGAAAGCGCGGTGCGGTCGATCAGGAAGCGGTGACGGCGAACATCTCCAAGACGATGACCGCGATGCGCGGCGCGCCCGCGCGTCGGGGCGGCCGTCGCTCGCGACGAGCCGTCGTACCGCGAGGAAGTCGAAGCGCAGCGCGCGGCCGAGGTCGAGCGCGAGAAGACGATCGTCCGCGTGAACGAGTTCATCACGGTGAGCGAGCTTGGCGCACATGCTCAAAGTGCCGCCAACGCAGATCGTGGCGTTCGCGTTCAAGAATCTCGGGCTGATGGTCACGATCAATCAGCGTCTCGACTTCGACCAGATCGAGCTGATCGCCAGCGAGTTCGGCTTCCAGGCCGTACGCGAGGACGACTACGCTGTGGCCGACGCGGCTGATGAAACTGCCGATGAGCGCGAGGATCTCGTCCCGCGTCCGCCGGTCGTCACGATCATGGGTCACGTCGACCATGGAAAGACGTCACTGCTCGATTACATCCGCAAGGCGAACGTGGTTGCCGGCGAAGCTGGCGGCATCACGCAGCACATCGGCGCGTACCACGTCACCCTCGCGAACGGCAAGACGATCACCTTCCTCGACACGCCGGGCCACGAGGCGTTCACCGCCATGCGCGCACGTGGAGCGCAGGTGACGGACATCGTCGTGCTCGTGGTGGCTGCCGACGATCAGGTCATGCCGCAGACGATCGAGGCGATCTCGCACGCCAAGAACGCCGGCGTGCCGATGGTCGTCGCGATCAACAAGATCGACCTCCCGGCGGCAAACGTCCGAGAAGGTGAAGCAGGAGCTGCTCCAGCACGGCGTCGTGCTCGAGGAGTTCGGCGGCACCACGCTCGCCACCGAGATCTCGGCGAAGAAGGGGACGAACGTTCCAGACCTGCTCGAGCAGATTCTGCTGCAGGCGGAAATCCTCGATCTCAAGGCGAACCCGAACCGGCGCGCGAGTGGCGTGGTCGTAGAAGCGCAGCTCGATCCGGGGAAGGGACCGGTTGCGACGGTGCTCATCCAGAACGGTACGATCCAGGTCGGCGAGGACTTCATCTGTCGGCATGTTCTCAGGGCGCGTCCGCGATCTGCTCGACGAGCGCGGCAAGCCCGTGAAGAGCGCGGGCCCGGCGATTCCGGTGCAGGTGCTCGGCATGGACGGCGTGCCGATGGCGGGCGATCAGCTCCTCGTCGTCGAGGATGCAACGTCGTCGCGCGAGATCGCGCAGCGGCGCCAGCGTCTCGATCGCGAGGCGAAGAGCCGTCGTACGTCGCGCGCGGCCGTCTCGCTCGAAGACTTCATGTCGCAGGCCGCAGCAGGGCTCGTGCAGTCGCTGCGGCTCGTCATCAAGGCGGACCAGGGCGGACCGGCGGAAGCGCTCGCCGACTGCGCTCGGCCAGCTGTCGACGAGCGAAGTGCGCGTCGAGGTCATCCATCGCGGCGTCGGTGCGATCACGGAGAGCGACATTCTGCTCGCGCAAGGCATCGGGCGCGATCATCATCGGCTTCCACGTGCGTCCGGACAACAACGCGCGCGCGGCGGCCGAGCGTGAAGGCGTCGAGATCAAGCTGTACCGGATCATCTACGAGGCGGTGGCGGAAGTGCGCGCCGCGCTCGAAGGGCTGCTCCGTCCGGACGAGAGCGAAGTCATGCTCGGCGAGGCCGAGGTTCGCGAGCTCTTCAAGGTTCCGCGTATCGGTGTCATCGCCGGCTGCTCCGTACGCAGCGGCATCATCAACCGCGCGGGCAAGGTTCGCGTCATTCGCGACGGGGTGGAGATGTACGACGGCACGATCGGATCGCTGCGTCGCTTCAAGGACGACGTGAAGGAGGTCCGCGAAGGCTTCGAGTGCGGTATCGGCATCGAGAACTTCAACGACCTCAAGGTCGGCGATGTGATCGAGTACTACCGCACCGATCAGATCGCACGCACCCTCTAGAGCGTAGCCGGTGTGCGCGCACGGGCAGCAACAGCCCGTGCGCGTCGCCGAAGTCTCGCCGAGGTTTCGATGGCTCACGATAACAGACGTTCCGAGCGGGTGGCCGAGGCCATTCGCATCGAAGTGGCGACCTTTCTCACCGAAGGCGCGAAGGATCCGCGCATCGTCGGGTTCGTCACGGTGACGGGCGTCGAGGTGACGCACGATCTCCGTCACGCAAAGGTATTCGTCAGCGTGATGGGCACCGAGAAGGAGCAGCGCACCACGCTCGAGGGATTGGCGAGTCTCGCACCGCATCTGCGCTCGCGCCTTGCGAAGTCGCTCAAGCTCCGCTTTGCGCCCGAGCTCGAGTTCCGCCACGATCCCAGCGTGGAGCGCGCCGCCCGCATCGAGACCCTGCTCGCGCAGGTGAAGAGCGAGAAGCTCGAGCTCGAGGCCGAGCAGGATGACGATGCACTGGCCGAGGACTCGACCGATTGACGCGTTGCTCCTCGTGGACAAGCCGGCCGGCATCACCTCACACGACGTCGTGAGCATCGCTCGCCGCGCGCTCGGCGAGCGACGCATCGGACACGCGGGCACTCTCGATCCGTTCGCGACCGGGCTGCTCGTGTTGCTCACCGGCCGCGCGACGCGCGTCCTGCCGTACGTCGAGGGCGAGCCCAAGGTGTACGAGGCGACGATCCGCTGGGGCGCCGAGACGGACACCGACGATTCGACCGGTGCAGTCACGCGTGAGTCGAGCGAGGTGCCCACGCGCGACTCGCTCGAAGAGGCCATCCGTTCGCTCACGGGCACGATCGAGCAGATTCCCCCCGACTACTCGGCCAAGCAGGTGGACGGACGTCGCGCGCATGCGGCGGCCCGCCGCGGCGCTCCTCTCGTGCTCGCGCCAGTTGCGGTGCGCGTCGAGCGTTGGCAGGTGCGCGCGCATCGTGACAACGAAACGGACGTGACGATCGAATGCGGTGGCGGCACGTACATCCGCGCGCTCGCCCGCGATCTCGGGCGCGCGACGAACGGCGCCGCGCATCTCTCCACCCTGCGTCGCACGCGCAGCGGCCCGTTCGATGTGTCCGCTGCATCGACGCTCGACGATGTGCGCGATGGTCGCGCCACGTTACGCTCGCCGCGCGAAGCGATCCCGTCGCTCACTGAGCAGCGCGTGTCGAGCGAGGAGGCAGGGAAGCTCGCGCACGGCATGCGGCTCGAGGCGCGCGTGGACGGCGCGCGCGTGGCGCTCGTGAGCGACGCGGGGGAGCTGCTCGCGATCGCGGAGCGCGCCGCAGAGCAGTGGCAGCCTCGCGTGGTGCTCGCGAATGGCTGAGAAGTTCCGCACCTGGAACGACTCCGGACTGCCGCCCACGGCGCGCGGCACCGCGCTCACCGTGGGCACCTTCGACGGCGTGCACCGCGGCCATCAGCGCGTGCTCGAGTGCATCGCGCGCCGCGGCGAGGAGCAGGGGCTGAGCAGCGTCGTGGTCACCTTCGATCCGCATCCGCTCGAGATCGTGCGCAAGGAAGCGGCGCCGCCGCTGCTCACGCTGCCGTCGGAAAAGCTCGAGGTGATCGCCGAAAGCGGGATCAACTATCTCGCAATCGTGCCGTTCACGCGAAAGCTCCAGCGCTACGACGCAGCCGCTTTCGTCGACCAGATCTTGCGCCAGCGCTTTCACGTCAAGCATCTCGTGATCGGCCACGATCACGGTTTCGGACGCGGGCGCGCGGGGGATGTGGAAGTGCTGCGGCGGCTCGGCGAGACGCGGGGCTTCACGGTCGAGGTCATCTCGGCCGTGTACGGGCAGGACGGCGTGCCGGTCTCGTCTACGGTGATACGTCAGGCCGTGTCGGCTGGGGAGATCGAGCGCGCGGCTCTACTCCTGGGGCGCCCGTATTCGATCTCCGGTCGCGTGAAGGGAGGCGACCGGCGCGGCCGGCTGCTCGGCTTTCCCACGATCAATCTGGGCGCACCATCCGCGCGGAAGCTCCTGCCGCCGCCGGGGGTATATGCAGTGCGCGCCCAGACGCATCTCGGGCCGCTCGGCGGGATGATGAACCTTGGCGCGCGCCCGACCTTCGGCGACGACGCCGTTTCGATCGAGGTTCACCTCTTCGATGCTGACGGCGACTTCTACGATCGCGAGGTGCGGATCGACGTTGTCTCGCGTCTGCGCGACACGAGGAAGTTCGACGGCGTCGAGGCCCTCGTGGCGCAGCTCCGGGAAGATGAACTACAGGCACGCCGCGCGTTGACTCAACCGTTGTCCAGTCATAACGTTAAGAGCTGAGCACTAATCCCCGAATCCGCTTTCACGCCGCATGAATTCCAACATCCGTAACCGACTCCTCCTCATTCTCGTGCTGGTGGTCGCGTCCGTGTGGGCGCTCTGGCCGCGCACGGTCAAAGTGCGCGAGTTCGATCGCAAGCTGGGCCAATATCACGACACGACGCGCACCCGCGTGCCACTCAAGCGCGGGCTCGACCTGCAGGGCGGGATGTATCTCGCACTCGAGGTCGACGAGGCCAAGGGTGTGGTGCAGAACAAGGGCGAGGCGATCGATCGCGCGCTCAAGGTCGTGCGCAATCGCATCGACGAGTTCGGAGTTTCCGAGCCCGTCGTGCAGAAGGTCGGCAACGATCGCATTGTGGTCGAGCTTCCCGGCATCGATGACCCGCAGCGCGCAGAAGGGCTCGTCCAGAACTCGGCTTTCCTGCAGTTCCAGATTGCCGACAAGACGCAGGCGCTCGAGAAGTCGCTTGCGCGACTGGATGGTGCGGTGAAGCAGAGCGGCGGCGCGACGCTCGCGTCTGCGAAGGCAGACACGGGGAAGGGCAGCTCGCCGCTGAATCTTTTTTCGGGTGCAGACAGCGCGAAGTCGAAGGGCGACAGCTCGAAGAACGACACCACTCCGGCTGTCGCGACGGGTGGCCCGTTCTCGAAGCTGATCCAGCCCGGACAGATGCCGGGCGAGTATCTTGTCGCGAAGAACGACGTGCCCACCCTCCAGAGCTATCTGGACCGCAAGGACGTGCAGGCTGCGCTTCCTCCCGGAAAGGCGCTTCACTGGGGCAGCGAGGATGTGAACGCCGGCAACTGCATCGTACGCGACCCTGTATCTCGTGGATGCCCGGCCGATCATCACCGGTGAATATCTCACCGACGCGAAGCCAGGCTCGGATCCCACTGAAGGGCAACATCGTTCAGTTCACGCTGAACAACGAAGGCGGGCGCCGCTTCCGCAGCGAGACGGGCAAGCACGTCGGCGACTACATGGCGATCGTGCTCGACGATCGCGTGATGGGCCGACCGCCCATCATCCAGAGCGCGATCGGCACGCGCGGACAGATCACGATGCGCGGCGCGGACCTGCAGAAGACGCAGGATCTCGCGCTGGTGCTCCGCGCAGGCGCGCTCCCGGTGCCGCTCAAGGTCGTCGAGTCGCGCACGATCGGAGCGTCGCTCGGCGCCGATTCCATCAAGGACGGCATTCGCGCGGGCATTGCGGGCGTCGCGCTCGTCGTGCTCATCATGGTCTTCTACTATCGCTTCTCGGGCACACTCGCCGTCGCGGCGCTTCTCCTCTACCTGCTGTTTACGCTCGCATTGCTCGCCGGACTCGAGGCGACGGTCACGCTCCCCGGTCTTGCAGGGCTCGTGCTGTCGATCGGTATCGCGCTCGACGCAAACGTGCTGATCTTCGAGCGCATACGCGAGGAGATGGTGCACGGCAAGACCGTGCGCGCCTCCGTCGATGAGGGCTTCAAGCACGCCATGAGCGCGATCATCGACTCGAACGTGTCCACTGTGCTCACGGCCGCCGTGCTCTTCGAGGTTGGCACTGGCCCGGTGAAGGGCTTCGCAGTCACGCTGATGGCGGGCATCGCGGCGTCCATGGTGAGCTCGATCTTCGTCGTTCGCACCCTCTTTCTCCTGTGGCTGAACCGCACGCGCGGCGCCCAGACGCTGAGCATCTCGATGCTGCGTATCCTGCACGACACCAAGATCGATTTCATTCGGCTGTGGAAGACCACCACGGTCGTCACGCTGCTCTTCATTCTTCCTGGGCTGCTATGGATCGCCGTTAGCAGCTATCGCTACAGCATCGAGTTCACGGGCGGGACGCTGATGCAGGTGCGCTTCCATCAGGCGCCGAACGCGGGCGATCTTCGCTCGACGCTCGACCAGGCGGGGATCAAGGGCGCCGAGATCACGCAGTTCGGCAGTGACACGGACTATCTCGTGCGCGCGCAGGATCCGCGTGCCGTGGCGCAGCAGACGCGCGGTGCCGAGTCTGTGGCAACGGAAATCCAGGGCGCACTCACGAAGCGCTATCGGCGCACCGGCCTTCACGGTGCAGCGGACTGAGACCGTCGGTCCGAAGGTGGGAGGCGAGCTGCGCCAGAAGGCGCTCTACGCCATTCTCTTCTCCTTCCTCTTAACGCTCGGCTACCTGGCTTGGCGCTTCGAGTGGCGATTCGGCGTGGCTGCAGTCGTGGCTACCGCGCACGACATTCTCGCCACGCTCGCGTTCATCAAGTACGCGAACCTCGAGATTTCGCTCGTGGTCGTCGGCGGCATTCTGACGATGATCGGCTACTCGCTGAACGACACGATCATCATCTTCGATCGCGTGCGCGAGAATCTGCGCAAGCGGCAGAAGGTGTCCTTGTACGACACGCTCAATCGCTCGGTAAACGAGACGCTGCCGCGCTCGGTGCTCACGCACGCGACGGTGTTCGCGACGCTGCTGGCGCTTGCACTGCTGGGCGGCGAGGTGTTGCGCCCCTTCGCGCTCGTCATGCTCTTCGGAGTCGTCACGGGAACGTTCAGCTCGATCTACGTCGCCCCGCCGCTCCTCCTCTGGATCGAAAAGAAGTGGCCCCGCACCGTATCCGACACAGGCACCGCCGGCGCCCGCTCACGTGCCCCGCGTTCCGGCACTCCGGTGACGATGAGCCGGTAAGGGAGTTCGCTGGTGTGAGCGGATAGGAGAGCAAGCGCTTCACACGAATGACGCGAATCAGAACGAATCAAACCCGGCAATGACGAAAACTGTCATCGCCGGGTTTTCACCATCGCGGCTTTGTCGTATCCGTGTTCTCCTCCGTTCAATCCGTGTAATCGGTGTCCAGAAAAAAGTTGATCTATGTGTTCCAGCGCGCATCCCTCGCCGCACAAACCGCCGCTCGGGCTGGCTATAACTTTTTCTAGACGCGGATTACACGGATTGAACGGATCGACACGGGTCGAGCTCCCACTTTCAAAGCCCTTCGCCCGAGCACGCGCGATGTCCTCCTTCCGCGTCGGGTTCGATTAGTTTCATTCGTGTCATTCGTGTAAAGCCGTCGCCGTTCACACTCCGCTCTCAAACTCATCGCCTGAACGATGCGCTTCATCGACAGCCACTCCCATCTCGCTGATGCAGCGTTCGATGCGGATCGCGATGCAGTGATCGAGCGGGCGATCGAGGCTGGGGCAACCGTGGTCGTGTGCATCGGCGCCTCGCTCGAGGATGCCGCGCGTGCGCAGGAGCTCGCTGCGCGCTATCCGCTGCTGCGCTGGACCGCGGGACTGCATCCGCAGGATGCGGCGCGCTTCGACGCGAGCACGCACATCCCTGCGCTCGAGGCGCTGCTCGATGCGGGTGCCGTCGCGGTCGGCGAATGCGGGTTGGACTTTCACTACGACAATGCGCCACGCGCGAAGCAGCACGAGTCGTTCGAGGCGCAGCTGTCGCTCGCGGCCGAGCGCTCACTGCCCGTCATCGTCCATACGCGCGAAGCGGAGACCCAGACCGCGTTGATGATCGACGTCGCGGCGCGCGAAGGTGTTGTCGGTGTGCTGCACTGCTATACCGGAAGTCTCGCCCTCGCCGAGCGCGCGCTTAGCTATGGATGGTACGTGTCTTTTAGCGGTATCATCACGTTCAAGAACTGGACGGACCTGGAGCTGCTGCGAGCGATTCCGGAAGACCGCCTGCTCGTCGAGAGCGATGCGCCGTATCTCGCGCCTGTGCCCCGGCGCGGCAAGCGCAACGAGCCTGCCTGGGTCGCGCACACCCTTGGGCGATTGGCGGACGCGCGTGGGGTTTCTCCCGAGCACCTAGCCGATCGGACGGCGGAGAACGCCAGCCGTTTGTTCAGCATCACGCAGTCGATCCAGCCAGCCTAGCATCCGCGTCGCGCGTGTCTGTATCATCCAGCCCACCAACTTCATCCCGTGTCGCGGAGCGCAGTGTGGCCACTGTCCCCTCTGATATCGAAATCGCTCAGCATGCGAAGCCTCGCCCGATCGTGGATGTTGCGGCGGAACTCGGACTAAAGCCCGACGAGCTGGATCTGTACGGGAAGTTCAAGGCGAAGATCGATCTCGACGTGTCGCAGCGTCCTCCGCGTGGACGACTCGTGCTCGTCACCGGTGTGAATCCAACAGCTGCCGGCGAGGGAAAGAGCACGACACTGGTCGGCTTGACGCAGGCGATGCGTCGACTCGGTCGCAATGCGGTGCTGTGCATGCGGGAGCCCAGCATGGGGCCTGTGTTCGGCGTGAAAGGCGGTGCCGCAGGCGGCGGATACGCGCAGGTGATCCCCATGGAAGACATCAATTTGCATTTCACGGGAGACTTCCACGCGATCGCCGCAGCGCACAACCTGCTCTCCGCGATGCTCGACAATCATCTCACGCAGGGCAACACGCTCAACGCTGACCCGCGTCGCATCACCTGGCCGCGCACCATCGACATGAACGATCGCGCGCTGCGCGATGCGGTGATTGGGCTGGGAGGAGTCGCGAACGGCGTCGTGCGCGAAGAGCGTTGGGTGATCATCCCCGCAAGCGAAGTGATGGCGATCGTCGCGCTCGCATCGAGCCGAGAAGATCTCGAGCAGCGGCTCGCGAACATCGTGGTGGGCTCCACGGCCGGAAGCGATCGCAAGCCGATTCGTGCGAGCGATCTCAAGGCCGTGGGCGCGATGAGCCTGCTGCTCAAGGATGCGATTCGTCCGAATCTCGTGCAGACGCTGGAGGGCGGACCGGCCATTCTGCATGCGGGTCCCTTCGGCAACATCGCGCACGGCTGCAACAGCGTCATCGCGACGAAGACGGGCCTCGCGCTCGCCGACATCGTCCTCACCGAAGCCGGTTTCGGCTCCGACTTGGGCGCCGAGAAATTCTTCGACATCAAGTGCCGCTCAGCGGGACTGAATCCGGAAGCCGCCGTACTCGTCGCCACGGTGCGCGCGCTCAAGCTGAATGGCGGTGCGAACAAGAAGAATCTCGCCACCGAGGATCTCGGAGCGCTCGAAAAGGGGCTTCCGAATCTCGCGCTGCACATCGAGAACGTCGCGCAGTTCGGCGTACCGGTGATCGTCGCCATCAACAAGTTCGTCACCGACACCGACGCCGAGCTCGAGATGGTGGCGAGCTTTGCGCGCAAGCACAGCGTGCGTGTCGCGCTCAACGAGGTGTGGGAGAAGGGCGGCGCAGGGGGCGAGGAGCTCGCGCGTCAGGTCTTCGACGCGCTCGATCATGACAAGTCCGCCTACAAGCCGCTGTACGACGCTCGCAAGCCGATCAAGGAGAAGATCGACACCATCGTGCGGAAGGTGTACGGCGGCGACGGAGCAGACTACAGTGTCAAAGCCGATCGCGCAATCGAGTATCTTGAGAGTATCGGCCTGGGCGAGACGCCCGTGTGCATGGCAAAAACCCAGTACTCGATCACGGATGATGCGACCAGAATGGGGCGGCCAACGGGGTTCCGCATCCACGTGAACGAGGTGTATCCTCTTGCAGGCGCGGGCTTCGTGGTCGCGCAGGCCGGCGACATCATGACCATGCCGGGGCTGCCGAAGGAGCCATCGGCCGAGAAGATGAGTATCACGAAAGACGGCACGATAACCGGACTGTTCTAGAGCCGGAGTCGCCTGCCGGAGTGCAACGTACTTCTGACAGGGGGTTGCGTGCCGCAACAGCGAATTGAAACGGAGAAGGCTCCAGCAGCGATCGGACCGTACTCGCAGGCGATCGTCGCCGGAGGCTTTCTGTTCACCGCGGGGCAGATTGCGCTGGATCCCGCCACAGGAAAGATCGTCGACGGCGGCATCGTCGAGCAGACGACACGCGTGCTCGCCAATCTGGCCGAGGTGCTCGCCAAGGCTGGCGCCAGCTGGGGCGACGTCGTGAAGAGCACCGTCTATCTCG
Organism: uncultured Gemmatimonadaceae bacterium; assembly: GCA_963792685.1. Classification (GTDB taxonomy): domain Bacteria; phylum Gemmatimonadota; class Gemmatimonadetes; order Gemmatimonadales; family Gemmatimonadaceae; genus FEN-1250. The sequence continues at coordinate 2,780,782 of CAWBWW010000001.1, forward strand.
TCGATCTCGCGGAGTTTCCAACGGTGAACGAGATCTACGGCAAAGCGCTCGGCAGCGCGCGCCCTGCGCGTTCGACCGTGCAGGTGGAGGCATTGCCGCGCGGCAGCCTGATCGAGATCGACCTCATCGCACAGCTGCCGGCGTGACGCGCACACGATTTACAGTGTCGCGCGCGGCGCTCATCGGCGCGCTCTGCCTGCTGGGAGCCGCCACCTCGCGCGCGCACGCCCAGCAGGCGGACAGCGCGCGCGTCGGCATCACACCACACTCTGACAGCGCGCGCGCAGCAGCCGCGCAAATGCGCGCGATCGTGGACTCGGCGGAGGCGCGTCGCGACTCGATCCTCCGCGCGGGTCCGCCGGTTCGTCCGAAGACAGCGATGCTTCGCTCGCTCCTCGTTCCGGGGTGGGGGCAGGCCTCGCTCGATCGCGGCACCGCGGGCGCTACGTACTTCGCGCTCGAGGCGGGATCGATCGCGATGCTGATATTTGCCAAGAACGAGCTCGCGGTCGCCAAACGCGCCGCGAGCGACAGCACGTTCGTCAGCGACTCCACTCGCGGCCCACCGCCCGAGCTCGGAAATCGCGTCCGCGTGCGCAGACTGCAGGTGGAGGACTGGGCCGCACTGCTGTTCTTCAATCACCTGTTCTCCGCCGCCAATGCATTCGTCTCCGCGCATCTTTGGGATGTGCGCGTGCAGGTGCATGGCGGACAGGAGATGCGCACCGCCACGGTCTCCGCTTCGATACCCTGGTGAGCGGAAGCTCCGCGCCAATCGGCGTATTCGATTCGGGAATCGGCGGGCTGACAGTCGTTCGCGAGATCGAGCGACAGCTACCGAACGAGCGCATCATCTACTTCGGCGACACCGCGCGTGTGCCGTACGGGCCCAAGAGCCCCGAGACGGTGCAGCGCTACAGCCGCGAGATCGCCGACTGGCTGCTCGGCGAAGGTGTGAAGGCGATTGTCGTGGCGTGCAACACCGCCACGGCGCACGCACTCCCGATGCTGCGCGACTACGCTCCGGTGCCTGTGATCGGTGTCGTGGAGCCTGGCGCGCGCGCAGCAATGCGCACCACGACGTCGAACGTGGTCGGCGTGATTGGCACTGCGGGAACGATCGCATCGGGCGCGTACGAGCGCGCGATTCACGCGATCGAGCCGCGCGCCATGGTCGTGGCGCGCGCCTGCCCGCTCTTTGTTCCGCTCGTGGAAGAAGGGTGGCTCGATCGTGACGCCACGCGACTCATCGCGCGCGAATATCTCGAGCCCCTCGCCGAGTCGCAGGTGGACACGATCGTGCTCGGCTGCACGCATTATCCGCTGCTTGCGCCGCTCCTCGCGAAAATCGCGCAGCCGGGGGTGCAGCTCATCGACAGTGCGGCGGAGACGGCGGCGGAGACGCGGCGCACGCTCATCCAGCGCAATCTCGTCGCGCCGGAGCTTGCCGGTGGGCCGTCGCATCGCTTCGTGGCGTCGGACGATGCCGACCACTTTCTACGCGTCGGACAGCGCTTCCTGGGATCGGCGATCGACCGCGTCGAGAAGGTCACCCTCGGATGATCCGCTCCATGCGCGCAGCTCCACGCGCTCGGGCTCGATGACCAGAAACGCCGGCCGGTTCACCCACGCCCCAGGATTGGCGTACACGCCCGCGCCGGTTACCCGCTCGAGCGTGGCAACGTGCGAGTGACCGAACACGAGCAGCTCCGTTTCGCGGTGCGCCGAGAGATACGCGTGCGCGACGGCGCGCAGCCCCGCGCCGCCATCGGATGCGTTGTGCGAGCGGCTGCGATCCGACGTGCCGCTCGCCACGCGCGTGGCCAGGTCGGGATGCAGCGCACCGAACGCGCGGATCGCGAGCGGATTGCGCATCACCCGCTTGAGTGCCCGATAGCGGCGATCCTCGCGCTCGCGCCGCCCGTCGCCATGCGAGATGTGCGCGCGCCAGCCGGCGACGGTGTCATTGAGATCACCGTGCACGAGGCGCGCACCGATCTCGCGCGTGAGCACGTCGCCGCCCCACGCGTCGTGGTTTCCGGGGATGAACACCAGCGGTGTTCCCGCATCGGCGATCGCCGCGAGCGCGCCCAGCACGCGCACGTGTCCGCGCGGCATCACGGTCCGCCACTCGAACCAGAAGTCGAACAGGTCACCATTGATCACGACGGAGCCCGCCTTGCGCCGCGCGAGCTCGAGAAACGCCTGCGCTTGAAGCTCCCGCTCCCTGGGGGCCGCGCCGAGATGCGCATCGGACATGAGGAAGCATGGGGCGGGAAGCATGCGCACATTCTAGTCGCCGCGTGCACGACTGACAAACCATCGATGTGCCGGGCGCGATGACGCACGTCCCCGAATCGACCACCGAGCTGCGCGTGCGCTACGCGGAAACGGATCAGATGGGCGTCGTGTATCACACGAACTATCTGATCTGGTGCGAGATCGGGCGCACCGATCTGATTCGCACTTTGGGCGCGACCTATCGCGAGCTCGAGGAGCGGGGCATTCGGCTGGCTGTGTCCGAGGCGTCGGTACGGTACATTGCGCCGGCCCGCTACGACGATCGCATTCGCGTAGAGACCCGCCTCTCCCGCGTGACATCCCGCACCTTGGACTTCGACTACACCATCCTGAATGCCGACAGCGCGCATCGTCTCGCGACCGCCAGCACGACGCTCATCTCGCTCGATCCGTCCAATCGCGTCGCAGCGCTCCCTGCCGACGTTCGCCGTGCGCTCACAGGTGTGGATGCTGCCGCCGCGCGCTGATCGCGTGTGCGCGCGCGTGGCCATCACCCGGCGCGCCCTGCGTGTGTTCGCGGTGCTGATTCCCGCACTGACTCCGGCGCTCGTGGCGTGCACCAGCGCGCATCCGGGCGCTGCCGCACATACCTCATCATCGGCGGTGGATGTCCCACGCTACGCGCGACTCCTCGCGATGGCCGACGCGCGACGCGTCGACACGGCGCTCATCGAGAGCATTCTTCGCGCGGGATCGCCACCGGAGCGAGCAGCCGCCGCGCTGGCCGTGGGCCAGGTGCATGCCGCCGTCCTCGCGCCGCGCCTTCGCACGCTGCTCACCGACGCCGACACCGCCGTCTCATCGAGAGCCGCGTACGCGCTCGGTCTCCTCGCCGACACCGCGAGCGTCGGGGCACTCGCGCACGCGGTAAACGCTGCACCTTCTGTCGGGCACAATGCCGCGTGGGCACTTGGACAGATCGGTGAGCCTGCGCGCGCAGCAATCACCACGTCCCTCACGTCGGCGACCGCGCCTCGCGACCCTCGCGTGCGGAGCGAGCTGCTGCTGGCGACGTTCAAGCTCCAGCCTGTTCCCGTTGACGCGGTGCGCCCGTGGCTCACCGACTCGAGCGCGCTCGTGCGCTGGAGCGCGGCGTACGCGATCGCGCGCCCCTATGCATCTGCTGGAGTGCGCATGCTCATCCCGCTCGCCGCGGACACGAGCGGCGAGGTACGCGCCCAAGTCGCGCGCGCCTTCTCGCATCGCGCTGCAGGCGACTCGCTCGCGCCGCTCGTGCGCGAGCCGCTCGAGAAGCTAGCCACTGATCCGAATCCGCACGTCCGCATTAACGCGCTGCACTCGCTCGGCACATACGGCGTGCAGAGCATGCGGCTCGTCCTGGCAGCGACGCACGACGCCGATGCCAACGTCCGCATCGCTGCCGCACAGGAGCTGGGCACGGTGCTCGGCACCACGCGCGCGCCCTGGACGGCGGCGTGGAAGGCCGACACGGGCTTCATGTATCGCCGCAGCGTGCTCGTCTCTGCGATGTCGCAGGACGTCGTCCTTCCCGCGGCGGAGCTCGACGAGCCGGACAGCTGGGCACACCAGGGTGATTGGCGCCTGCGCGCGGCAGTAGCCGACGCGGGCGGCGCGGCGCCGAGCATCCTTCGCCTCCGCGAGATCTCCCTGCCGCTCGCGCGCGATCCTGATCCGCGCGTGCGCTCCGCCGCATACGGCGCCATGGCGCCGCACGCCGATACGGCGGACGACCATCCGTGGCGCCGGGAGTTCATGGAATATGGTCTCGCGGACGAGGATTTCTTCGTGCGCGCGATCGCAATCGGATCGCTGGAAGGGCACGCGACTGCCGCTGAGGTGCCGCTGGTGCTGGCGAGCTATCGGCGCGCCGAGGCCGACAGCGCGACAGATGCGCGCGTCGCGGCCGCTCGCTTCTTCGCCGCGGCGTGGAAGCACGACAGCGCCAACTTCGCGGACTCCACTATCACCGCGCTTCGCGCACTCCCGGTGCCGCGCGAGATGCTCGTGCGCGTCGCAGCAGATAGTGTGTCGTTGTTTGAGAGCTGGCGGCGAGCACCGGCGCCCGAGCCCAAGCCGGCTGCGTGGTACGAGCAGATCGTGCGCACGCGCATTCTGCCGTCGCTCGCGGGCAAGCTTCCGCGCGCACAAATCGTGACCGAGCGGGGAACCATCACGCTCGAGCTGTTCGCCGTGGATGCGCCGCTCACCGTCGACAACTTCCTCACGCTCGCCCAACACGGCTTCTACGACAATCTCCGCTTCCACCGTGTGGTGCCGAACTTCGTTGCGCAGGATGGCGACCCACGCGGTGACGGCAACGGGGGACCGCCGTACACCATCCGCGACGAGTTCAACCCGCGCCGCTACGAGCGAGGCACAGCCGGTATGGCACTCTCCGGTCCCGACACCGGCGGCAGCCAGTACTTCCTCATGCACGCGGCCGATCCGCATCTCGATGGCCGCTATACCGTGTTCGGCCGCGTGATCAATGGCTGGGGAGCGCTCGACGCGCTCGTTCAGGGAGACCGCATCGAGCGAATACGTGGGCTCTAGCGCCACGTCGGCGGCCGGGAGGGGTATCACCACCATGCGTCTGACTCGCCTCTGTGCCGCCGTCCTGATCCTCGCGGCAGCCTGCTCGCCGCGTGCACGCCCCCTCACCGGAGCGCCTACGCCGCGCAAGCTGCCGGTAGCGGAGCTGCCGCCCGTGCACCGCAAAATAGTGTTCCAGTGGGACTATTCTCAGCCCGAGCTGCGCATCCGCGGGGAGGGCGTCGCCCGCATTGCTCCGCCAGATAGCGCGCGCCTCGACTTCTTTGTGAATGGCGAAGGTACGGGTCACGCGTTGCTCGTGGGCGATCAGATACGTCTGCAGAGTGGACAGGACGCCATGCGAGACTTTCTGCCACCTGCGCCACTGCTCTGGGCCGCGCTGGGGAGGCTCCACGTTCCGGCCGCACCGGACACGACAATGCGCGTTGACTCCGACACACTCCGCATCGACATTGGACACCAGCCGGGGTGGCGGGCGACCTTCTTCGATGAGCAGCTCCGGCGGCTCGAGCTGATCGACGGCGGTCGGATTCCGCAGTGGGTCTCGCGTCCGGCGGCGGGCCCGATCAGGTACGAGCAACCACGCACGCGACGCACGTTGCAGCTCACGATCTCTCGCGATGACACAGTTCCCGGGTTCGATGCTTCGATCTGGCACTAGGCTTCTTTTCGCACTGACGGGTCTTCTTCTGACGGGGTGTCTCTATCACTTCGCCGGAGGCGGCCTGCCGCCGCACATCAAGTCGGTGGCCGTGCTGCCGTTCGACAACGAGACGCCGCAGCCGACGCTGCAACGCGAGCTCTACGATCTGATGCGCCGCAATGTCGAGAACCGGCTTGGCCTGCGCGAAGCCGCGGAAGGTAAGGCGGATGCGATCGTGCGCGGCCGGATCCTGCGGTACGACCCGGACATCCCGGCCGCGTATTCCGCGGACCGCAATGCGCAGGCGACCACGACCGAGCGCAAGCTGCAAATCACCTTCGACGTCGACATCGTCGATCAGACGAACGGGCGCACGCTCTGGTCGCGCAAAGGAATGCTCGAGGAAGGGACGTACGCCGAGCGCGCGGAAGCCGATGGGCGTCGCCAGGCGCTCACCAAGGCGGTGAACGACATCATCGCCGGAGCCCAGTCGCAATGGTGAAGCGCGTCGCCGGCGGGAAAATCCTCGTACGGCTGCCTCATCTTCATTCTCATCGTCGGCGCGACGCTCTATTTCGGCATCAATCTTGGCAATGTCTACTGGCGCGCGTACCAGTTCCAGGATGCGATGACAGCAGGAGTCGCGCTTCGCCGCGCACAACGCGAACGAAACGATCGTCGCGCACCTCCGCGCCCAGGCGGACTCGCTGGGACTTCCCGAAGGCGCCAAGAAGATTCAGATTCGCAGGAAGCCGAATCAGATCTGGATCTGGAGCGAGTACATCGAGACCGTCGAGCTGCCGTGGAAGCTGCAGGAGATCGACTTCAATCCGCACGTGGAGAGGGTGTTCTGAACGATCGCACTCCCGCGCGGAAGGTGAAGTCCTGGAGCGACGCAGTGCGCTGGCGTGAGGAGCAGACGGGATCGGTGGTGTTCACCAACGGCGTGTTCGATCTCCTGCACGCTGGCCACGTCGACCTGCTCACCGCCGCCCGCTCCCTTGGCGATCATCTCATCGTCGCGCTCAACTCCGACGCGTCCGTCAGGCGCCTCAAAGGTCCCGACACGTCCGGTGCGCACCGAGGCTGAGCGCGCGTATGTGCTCGCCGCGCTCGAGGCGGTGGATGCGGTCACCATCTTCGAGCAGGATACACCACTCGACATCGTGCTCGCGCTCCGTCCGGACGTGCTCGTGAAGGGCGGCGACTACACTCCGGATCACGATCGTCGGACGCAGGGAAGTCGAGTCATGGGGCGGACACGTGCACGTCGTGCCGCTCACGCCAGGTCATTCCACCACACGCATCATCGAGGCGCTTCGTGCCGGCTCCTGAACGTATCCGCGCGCGCGGGTCGCGCATCCAGATGCGCTTCGCCCGCTCTCACTCGAGCGCCGCGCATCTGCCGTACGCCGAGGGCTCGTGTCTCGTCGCGTTCGGCAATACGCGCGTGCTGTGCACGGCCAGCGTCGAGGACGGCGTCCCGTCATGGCGAGCGCGGACGCGGCGAAGGGTGGATGACCGCCGAGTACGCGATGCTCCCGCGCGCGACGCATACGCGCACCTCGCGCGAGCGCGACAAGGTCGGCGGGCGCACGCAGGAGATTCAGCGTCTCATCGGGCGCAGCCTTCGCGCGATGCTCGACGATTTCAAGTTCGGCGAGTTCACGATCAAGGTCGACTGCGACGTGCTGCAGGCCGACGGCGGCACGCGCACCGCGTCGATCACGGGCGCGTGCGTGGCGGTGGTCGACGCGTTCGACTGGCTCGTGCAGCGAGAAGAAGATCGCGGCCTCGCCGGTGAAGCGACGCGTGGCCGCGGTGAGCGTCGGCGTGATCGATGGCGAGCCGCGGCTCGATCTCGACTATTCGGAGGACGTTCGCGCAGAGGTCGACATGAATGTGGTGATGACAGCGGAAGGGAAGTACGTGGAGGTGCAGGGCACCGGCGAGCACGGCACCTTCGATCGTGCGTGCGCTCGACCGTCTGCTCGGACTCGCCGACGGGGGCATCTCGGAGCTCGCTGCGCGCGCAGGCGGAGGCGCTCGGCGCATGAGCGATCCGTATCTCCTCGCGACGCGCAGCCTCGGCAAGCTGCGCGAGCTGCGCCCGATGTTCTCCGCTGCCGGTCTCGAGGTGATCGACCTCGACACCGCGGGCATCGCCGAGAGCTCCAGCTGAGGAACGATCTCGAAGAGTTCGATTCGTTCGAGGAGAATGCGTTGGCAAAGGCGAACTACTTTCGCGCGAAGAGCGGGCTCGTCACCATCGCGGACGATTCGGGTCTCGAGGTGCAGCGCGCTTGGCGGCGCACCCGGCGTGCGCACCAAGCGGTGGAGCGGACGCACGGATCTCGAGGGTCGCGCGCTCGATGTCGCGAACAACGAGTTCCTCCTACGGAAGCTCGGCACGGCAACCGATCGGCGCGCGCGCTACGTGTGCGTCGCGGCGCTCGTGGAGGGAAGCGGTCATCGCACGTTTCGCGGCGAGACAGAAGGAGAGATTCTCGAGCGCGCCGCGCGGCGAAGGTGGATTTGGATACGACCCGCTCTTTCTGTCGTCAGATCTCGGAATCACGTTCGCCGAGGCGGAGCGCGCGGTGAAGGAACGTGGCAGCCATCGCGGCCGCGCATTCTCGCAGCTGCATCGCGTGGCTGGCTGCGCGTGCGAAGAGTGGCAAGGGATGACGTGCGGTTGACCGGAACCGCCGGTCGCACTAGGTTTTGCGTTCCCCGGGGCGTAGCGTAGCCTGGTATCGCGCCTGCTTTGGGAGCAGGAGGTCCCCGGTTCAAATCCGGGCGCCCCGATCGAGTAGAGCCCCGAGGGGGGAGTACACCGACTTGCTTCACCGGAAGCGCCAGTAGCTCAGGTGGATAGAGCAACAGCCTTCTAAGCTGTGGGTCGGAGGTTCGAGTCCTTCCTGGCGCGTGAAGGACGAAGGGTTTTGCGCCCATAGCTCAATTGGCAGAGCAAATGACTCTTAATCATTAGGTTGTAGGTTCGATTCCTACTGGGCGCATTGAGAGTGTTTTCATAGACGAGTAGTGGAGAGGGTCGCCTTCGTGGGCGACCCTCTTTTGTTGTGCTCGAAGTGCGCATGGGTTCGAGTTTTCACAATGTCGTTTTCACGGAGCCAGGTCATGTGGAGCGCTCGATGCGAAGTGCTGACCGACGTGCCGCCTCAGGTTCTCTACAGCGCAATTGCCGACATCAACAACTGGAATCAATGGGATGCAGGTCTCGAGTACACTCGGCTGGTCGGTGATGTGCGACCGGGTGCGACATTCGTCCTCAAGCCCAAGGGTGGGCCGAAAGTACGAATGTCGATCGACGCCGTCGCCGCTCACCGACTGGTGGACACCGCGCATCTGCTGGGCGCCAGGCTGCGTACCACTCACGAGTACATCTCGACGGGATCCCGCACTTTGATCCGTTTCGGTATCGAAGTGTGGGGACCACTCGGGTTCTTCTGGCGAAAGGTGCTTGGCGAGGCGCAGATCAAGGAGGCGCCCGCTCAGTTGGCGGCCTTCATTGCGTATGCTCGGAAGCAGGTCTGATCAGGCGGGCATCTTCGCGTCGATCCTGCGTGCTACGATCTCACTGCCGGACGAACGACACGCTCTCCGGGGGTGGAGGAGAAGCAATATTGACGGTCACTGACCCGTCCAGCTGATCGGCGCCGTTCAGCGCGCCGGTAAACTCTCCCGCGAGCTGACCGTTCTCGGCGAAACGGAAAGTGAGATCGACCAATCGCCCGCTCGCAGCCGTTGCCCCGGTAAAGGTCCCCGATCTCGCGATTGGTATGGGCCGGTCCACTCCCATGGCCGAGCCCGTGCCGGTGATCGTCACACCTCGTTGCGAGAGCTTCATCGTTCGAGGAGTGAAGCCCGCAGTAGTTGCCTGCGGAACCCAAAGGCCATCGAGTGGCTGTGGCGCGGCGGTCGGAGCCGCGCACGCCACGAATGCGACGATGACCACGCTTCGAATGGGTACGTGCATGCAACCTCCCAGACTTACGCTCGCGTTGCCGGCGACCCGTGGGATCGCCCACGAAGCGCGCGTGCTCCCATAACTGATAGACCCGGCGGAGCGGCGCCGCGTCGCCGACTGTTGATCTCCACCTTCACTCGGCTTAGCGTACGACCATGAGCTCACGTACACTCGGCTGTTCCATCGTCCTCACGCTGCTGCTCTCCGCCTTCTGCAGTGGCGCACAGACCGCACGACCGACCACCGTCGTTCCTGTTCGCATCGCCACCGGATTTCGAACGATCTCGGAACAAGAGCTACGGGCCGATCTCACCTTCCTCAGCTCCGACGCGCTGCAAGGGCGCATGTCGCTCGAGAATGGCGACTCTGTGGCGATCGAATGGATTGTGTCGGAGTTCAGGAAGGCGGGACTCAAGCCGGCGTTCGGGGATAGCTACATGCAGCCGGTGCCGGTTATCGAATACCGCGCCGACGCGGCACAGTCGAACGTCACCCTCCGCCGTGAAGGCAGCGAACAGAAATTCCCGTGGACCGGCATCGCCGGCGGCTTCAAGCGTCCAATAGACATCACAGCGCCGGTTGTCTTCGCTGGATTCGGCATCAGCGCGCCCGATCTGGGCTACGATGACTACGCGGGAATCGACGTGAAAGGCAAGATCGTGCTGGTGTTCGAGCACGAGCCACAGGAGAACAATGCTCGATCGGTGTTCAACGGCACCGGCAACACGCGCCATGCGACCAATCGAGTGAAGGCACTCGCCGCGCAGTCTCGGGGCGCCGTTGCACTGCTGGTACTCGCCGAGCCGAATCGCACGCACCTCTCCAACGCGCAGCGCGTCTTGCGCATCGGAGGCTCGGCAACTCGCTCGCTTCCACCACCGTCGCAGGCGCTTCAGCAAGACGCGCTCGACATCCCGATTCTTCTCGTGTCCGACAGCGCCGCACGGGAGTTGATGAAGACTGTCGACGATCACGCCTGCTCGCGCGCAGGAGCTCATCGACCGCGATCTCAAGCCCCAGTCACGTCCGCTTCCGAATACCGATCTCTCGATTCACCTGCGAAGCCTGTACACGAAAGAAGGGATTACCTACAACGTCGGCGGCCTGCTGGAAGGCAGTTCCCCCGCACTGCGTAGTGAAACGATCATCATCAGCAGCCACCACGATCACGACGGAATGACAGCCGAAGGCGTGTGGCACGGTGCCGATGACAATGGCTCGGGCACAGTGGGCGTGATCGCTCTCGCGCATGCATTCCAGGAGAATGCGGCCAAACCGAAACGCTCGCTCCTGTTCCTTTCATTTGCCGCTGAGGAGCGGGGGTTGCTCGGCTCGTACTTCCTCGCGGCACACCCGGCGAGAGATCTCGCCACCACGCGTGCAATGGTGAACTTCGACATGATTGGCCGCGACGAGATGCCGTCGCCGCAGACCGATGGCGTCATGGAGATTCCGAAGGAGACCAGCAATCGGCTCAACCTGATCGGCTCGAGGTACAGCCCTGATTACAGGCGCGTGGTCGTGGCGCAGAATGCGGCAGTGGGATTGGTGCTGGACGATCGCTTCGATCATGAGTCGGCGCTCAACATCTTTTTCCGCAGCGATCAGTTTCCCTTCGTGCTCGCCAACGTTCCGGCGTTGTGGTGGTTCACGGGATTCCACCCGGACTATCACCACATCACGGATACGGCCGACAAGATCGACTACGCGAAGATGGCGAAGATCCTGAAGCTGGCCTACCTGACGGCGTGGGTGTTTGGCGACACCGCGACGCCCCCGCGTTTCGTGAGCAACCCGTAGACCACTCGGCGCGCGCCCACGCGGCCGACCGGAGCAACGTGATCCTTCCACTCAGAGCTGCGGTGGCGGTGCTCCCCCATCTCGGGCCTCTGGCTCCGACGACTCTTTGGACGCCAAGTGACGAGTCATAAACCGTTGACCTTCACCGATACGCTCGATCTCGATCGCAACCACATCGAGTGACTCCTCGATTCGCTGCAAACGGTTCTGCCACGCCTGCATCGTTGCGAGCGAGGCGTCACTCTCTTCGATGGCAGGCACACGGGTCAGCGCAGGGGGAGCGAGCGCCGACGCGGCTTTGGAGCCGAAGTAGAGCAGCAGCGCGTGTACGGCGGCGTGCGTGAACTCTCCGCGCCACGCAGCGAATGCTGCGCCGGCGAGATTTGCAATCGTGAAGAGCAAGGCGACTACGAACCAGATCGTTTTGCCACGACCGCTGGTCTGCTCGCCTGACGCACCCTCGCTTGACACTGCAATTCCCATATCGTTTCTCTACACTCGCGGGGATTTCGTGTGCTGCGAATGCCGCGTGCGCGCTGCCGTCCTTGATCCCTACGGCATCGCTGCAGTCGCGGTTTCGGCAGTCCGACCGGAGCTCACCGCGTCGAGCCGTTCCCCGGGCTTCGTTCTGCCCTCGTCAATGTGCCGCGCGCGCCCCAACCGCCGTCCCGGATTCGTTGAGCGCATGGCTGCCGCAGCTGCGGAGCATTCAGTCAATGAGCGACGCCTCCAACAGCACGACGTGGCTGGCGGGCAACGGACGTGAGGTGGGGCTGCGCGTGTTGAAGGGAACGGTGCAGGCCAGGAGGCGTATGCGCTCCAACTTCGCGCGAACCCGTCCGAGGCCATGGTGCGGGCCTGGCTCCCCCGCGTGTATCTCGAGGACCTGACGAAGTCGCTGGAGAAAGCAGTGAGCGTCGCGAAGAATGTCGCGCAGCTTCCGGAGCTCGCCAACGCGCAACCCGTGTACGAGGAGTGGGATGTGGAGGTGCCTCCCAAGGCCGCGCCCGAGCAGCACTTTGCGGCGTCGCTGTCGCAGTACGCCTTGCGTGGAAACGTGGTGACCGGATTCGTGGTCGACTCCACTGGCCACGTCGTTCCATCCACGGTCACGGTGTACGAGTGCGAGGATCCGAATCTCGCCATCCGCTGGCAGATCGCAGTGACTCAATGGCAATTCGAGCCCGGCTCACGCGACGGTCATCACGTCGCTACGGCGACCGGCTGGTCTTCTCGTACGACACCGGCGGCTCCTTTCACGTTGGCGGCGATCGCATTGTTCCGGGTCGCCCTTAGGCAGACCCCGACAGCACCTCGCCGTACACGCGCCGCATCTTTTCCCCGATCACGTCCCAGCTGTAAAGCTGCTCCGCCGTCGTCCGCGCATTCCGCTCGAGAGAAGCCCGGAGCCCTGAGTCGTGAAGGATCATCGTCACGGCGGCGGCAAACGCTGCGGGCTCGTCGCGGATGAGTATGTTCTGCCCGTCCACCGCAGCGAGCCCCTCGCATCCGACGGTCGTCGACACGACGGCCTTTCCCATCGCCCACGCGTCCAGAATCTTGAGGCGCGTGCCGCCACCCATCCGGAGCGGTGCGACGTAGCACGCGCCTTTCGCCACGTACGGGCGAATGTCGTCCACGTGCCCGGTGAGTGTGACGCCGTGGGCCGCGTGGCTCGCGATCACCTGGGGCTTCGCGCGCCCGACCCAGGTGACCGTCACCTCCGGATCGCGCGCCCTCACGAGCGGCAGAATGTCCTGCTCGAAAAAGTCGAGCGCATCCGCGTTCGGAAACCAGCTCATTCCACCGACGAAGACAATGCCGCCCTGCGCGATTCCGGTCATCGGCGTGAAGGTGTCGATGTCGACGCCGTTCGGGATCACCTCGAATCGCGCACTCGGCGCCAGCCGCTGAAAGTCCTGCGCATCCGTGTCGGACACGGAGAGATTCACTGCCGCGCGCGGACAGAGACGCCGTTCCTCCCCCTCCATCAACCGCGCCTGCAGCTTCACGTAGAGTCGCCGCAGCACGTTCGCATCGTTGTCCGCGCGGCGGCGCAGCAGGGCCGACTCCACGTTGTGATGTCCGGCGACAATCGGCACACCGGTGATCAATGGGATGTAGGCACCGAGGTCGAGGCTGTCAATGTGCACGAGGGCGAATCGCTCGCGCTCGAGGTATGAAAGCATCGCTCGCTTGAATGCAGCGTTGTCGTACGCGTACGTGGTGTACGCGCGCCCGGTGAGCACGCTGCGCGCATGGTCCGCGATCATGCGTCCACGACTGTACTCCTGCTCGATGGGAAACACCTCGACGCGGGATGCGATCTGCCGCAGCGCCGCGACGCTTCCGACGAGGTCCGCTGTGGTAGCCCGTCGGTAAAAGCAGAGCGCCGTAACGTCGAAGTCGCGCGCGAGCAGCCGAAGCACGTGATACGAGCGAATCGCCGTACCGCTGTCCGGTGGATAGGGAAGTGTCTGCCCAAGAAACAACAGCTTTGGTTTGACCATCGTGCCCGGTGAGGAGCGAAAAAACGAAACGTGCGAGCGTGGTATTTAGAGCACGAACGCCAACCCTGCAACGTCGATGCACGAAGGGCCGCGGCGTTTCCGTCGCGGCCCTGCTGTACGTAGTTCGCTTGGCGCCCCTGTCGGCGAGCTTTCGCGGCTCGCGCCAGTACTACTTTCGCTTCGATGTCCGTTTCCGGCGGCCACCCGTTTTCTTGCGAGCACTGCTTCGCTTCCGTCCTCCGCTCGATTTCCGCTTCGCAGGAACCTTCGCCCCCTTCTTTCGCGCCTCCGACAGCCCGATCGCGATCGCCTGCTTTCTGCTCTTCACTCGTCCGCCCTTGCCTCCACGTCCGCGCTTCAACGTGCCGCGCTTCCGCTTCTTCATCGCACTCTCGACACGCTTGCCCGCGGCCTTGCCATACTTGCGCCCACTCTTTTTCCGTGTGGCCATGACTGATCATCCTTGGTCGAGATGGTTGGCCGTGCATGCAGCTGAGCGTACGCGTCGGTGCAAAGGCAAGGGCTGCGCCAACCGCAGCAATTCGCGTCGTCTTGCTTGCCCGCGCTCGAGCACGAGTACATTGTACACGAGTCACCGTGGCAGTCGCCCGCTGACCGATGCGCGGCACACGCACGCGCGTCCCCCCCCGTGTCTCGAGGCATGCATGGTCGCACCCCTTCGTTCGCTCGCACGGACGTCGTTCGTCGTTTGTGCACTTGCCGCCGTCGCGTGCTCGCAGTGACTCCACAAATGCGACGTCGAGGAGCATCATCGGACACGTAACGATCAATGCGGGAGACGCACGCATTCCGGCGGAAAATCTCGTCGGCATGCGCTCGCGTGCGCCGCTCGCGGCAATGGCATCGCATCGGTCGAGGGCAGGAGAGCGGATCAACGTCGTCTTTCGCCGCGAGGCGCTCGGCCTCGGGCAGCTCGGCGCGATGTCCGTGCGCACGATCGAACGCGCGCGCCAGGTCGGCGCGACGATTCGCGCACGGCTCGCTGCACAGCCATCGGCGTCGCTCTTCACCGTCACCGATGTGTCCCCCACGATAGGCGCCGCGCGCATTCGCGTACGCGATCGGTCGCAGCTCGACGCTACCATGGCCGCGTTGCGCGCGGATCCCGCGGTCGCGTCCGTCGACGTCGATCGGCTGCTCAGCCGCGGTCCCGAGTCGAAGGTCAAGCTGTCGGCCGTGCTCCGCCAGCAGATTCTGGCGTCGCGCGACGCGCGCGCGTCGACCACGCCGGGCGCGGAAGGGCTGCGCTTCGCCGGCGCGAACGCGAGTCGAATTCAGTACTGGCACTACAACCTCGTCGACGCGCCGCGCGCGTGGGCACTTCCCGATACCGGCGACCGGAGCGTCTACATCGCCGTCATCGATGATGGCTACAACGAGCATCCGGATGTGATGCCGAATTTCGAGCTCGGCGCGTCGAGCTACGACTTCGTGAGCGACGACACCGAGGAGTTTGGAGGTCCGGTGCCGAACTGCGCCGGCGGTCCGGCCTTCACCAATTCCGATGGCGATGCGACGCCGGGACCCGACGCGGACGCGCACATGCCGGTGTCCGTCAGTTTCGATCCGACCAACAACTGCTTCCTCGTCGACGACATTGCCAACCACGGACTGCACGTCGCAGGCACGATCGGGGCGACGAATGATCCGTCGAACGTCGTGACCGGCATCAAGCTGGGTTGCGCGCATCGTTCCGATACGAGCGCTCGGCATCGACGGCTTCGGCTACGATTTCGACATCGCGCAAGCGGTGTTGTACGCTGCCGGGCTGCCGGCTGCGGGTGCAGGAGGCGCAATGGTGACGGCGCCAACGCCGTCGAAGATCATCAACATGAGCCTGGGCGGCGAGAGCGACTCCACACTCGGCGCCGCCGTCGCCGCTGCGATCGCAGCGGGGTCGACGATCATCGCGTCCGCTGGCAATGATGCGGCAGTCAAGCCGAACTTTCCGGCATCCTATCCGGATGTCATCTCGGTTGCAGCGCTCGGGCCGGATGGTGAGCTCACGAGCTACTCGACCACGAATGCGTTCGTCTCGCTCGTCGCACCCGGCGGCGACTTCCGCTTCGACGATCCGTCGAATCTCTCATCCGGCGGGACGAGCGGTGTGCTCTCCACGGTGTGGGACTTCAATCCGCCGGCGGGATTCGACTGGGCGTTCTACACGGGCACATCGATGGCTGCGCCGCACGTCACGGGTATCGCGGCACTCGTGCTCGCGCACAATCCGGGGATGACGGGGCAGCAGCTCCGCGATCGGCTCACGAGTACCGCCGTCGACATGGGGCCTCCTGGATTCGATGCACGCTACGGATACGGGCGCGTCAATGCGTACAATGCGATCACCGGCACGCAGGGTCCGCCGATGAAGATCTATGTGCGCGCGATCGACGCGACGACGGGCGCAGTCGCGAAGACGGTGCAGGCGGATCCCGACAACTCCTACCGGCTCGATGGGTTGAGCCCCGGCTCCTACTACGTGATCGCCGGGCAGGATGAGAACGACGACGGCGTGATCGGCTTCCCGGGACGGCGCTTCGGATGGGCGAACGGAGGTGCGGAGCCGACGCCTGTCACGGTGAGCACAAACGGCATCGTGGATGCGTCGATCCCGATCGGCGTGCCCTCCGAGCAGGTGGGAGTTACTGGGCGCGTGTTCGTGAATGGATGGGTGTACGGCGCGAGTGCGACGCCGAGCGCGGTCACTGCGTACGCGGTGACTGTGCCGACGGCTGGCGTGTACACCTTCGAGACGTCGGGGGCGATCGGGTCGTGCGGTTTCGCGCTCGAGATGAATACCTTCATCACCGTGCGCGACGGCAGCGGCACGGTCGTCGGCGCGAACGACAACACGTCGTCCGCCTCCGGGCTGATGACGTTCCCCGGCTCGCGGTGCTCGTATGTATCCGCGACGTTGCAGCCGGGGAAGTACACGGTCGAGGTCACGGGCGGTGACGAATCCGCAGGCGGTCCGCAGTTCAATCCCGGAACGTTCCGCCTGCACGTGCGGAGTGGCGTGTAGCAGCGTGTCGCGCGCGCGGGTGACGGATGCGAAACCGGGACACTCGATCGAGTGTCCCGGTTTTCTTTCCCGCCAGTCACCTCGGGAAGTAGGCCACCGTCGAATGGCCAATGTCATTCTCGAGCGACCAGTCGACATAGTTGCCATTTGGTACTTTCAGGGGCTCCATCAGGGTGACTGCGGGCTTCCCCTGGACGCGGGCTGCGAGCTGTAGCCGTCCGTCGCCCTCGAGCATGTCTTCACTCAGGACGAGCGTCGCTTGTTGCGCGGCGGGGATGACGCCGAGGATGCGGCGGGAGCCGTTGCGCATGGCGAAGACTTCGATGTCATCCCAGCCGTGGTTCGTGACGCGAACGATCTGGCGTGGCGCGGTGAGATGGCGGGCGAGGGCGGCGGAGGGGAGCGGGGCGGCTGAGGCGCACGCGGCGGTGGCGAGGACGCCGGCGAGCAGGAGCATGGAGAGGGGACGCATACAGGCCTCCGGAGCAGATGGGGCGGGATGGGCAGCGGTGGGGCTGCGCATCGAGCGGCTGCACGGGAGCGGGGAGCGGTGTGCTGAGCGCTCCGTGCCCGAGGTCGGACGGAGGTTTGGCGGGGGAAGTTGCTAGGCGCGCAGGACTCTGACGGGACTCTTGCGGGGCGTTGACGAGATGGGAACCTTGGTGTAACTACAGGTGTTTATGCTGGCAGTTGCGTAGGGCGCTGGGCGGAGTGATCGGGCGTGTGCGCTCGAGGCTAAGGGAAGTGGGAACCGCTGAGCGACTACAGGTGTTTATGATCTAGTTGGTAGGGCTGGGCGGTTGAGCTCCCGGAAGTACGTGGGAACTGCCAGAGCACTACAGTTGTTTATAAGAAGGTGGGAAAAGCGGTGTCGGGCAGGAGCTCGAAATACTTGAGACTCTTGCCTTGACACACGTGTCAGCTCCCCTTATAATTGGTGGCTGTCGCTGAATACGCGACGGTTATGGCGAACGACGGGATTGCGCTATGAAATCCCCGTTCGGTGCGCAGGCTCTCACGCGGTGCGAGAGAGGTGGCGCGTGGCGAGGGCTTAGTACCTCGTCCGATTAGCCGTCTCATGGCGACTGACGAAGACGTTGAAGTTTGTGCTGTTTGACAATTGAGATCGAAGAGTGAGGTTGTGCGAGGCGAACTCGTAAATCCTGCACCGTTCAGGGTGTAGGGGAGAGTTCAAATCTGAACAATTTCGTGATTCGGATACGCTGTCATAGAACAGCGTGACAGTGTTTATCTGAGAGCTTTTTCGAATGATCTGATATAACTATTGGAGAGTTTGATCCTGGCTCAGGACGAACGCTGGCGGCGTGCTTAACACATGCAAGTCGAGGGCACTTTGGGGGCAACTCTGGAGTGACCGGCGAACGGGTGCGTAACACGTGAGCGACCTTGCCTCGTGGTGGGGGATAGCCGGCCCAACGGCCGGGTAATACCGCATATGGTGTTTGCTTCGCATGGAGCGAACAGCAAAGCCCTGGAGCAATCCAGTGGCGCCACAGGGGGGGCTCGCGGCCTATCAGCTAGTTGGGGGGGTAATGGCCCACCAAGGCGACGACGGGTAGCTGGTCTGAGAGGATGGCCAGCCACATTGGGACTGAGAGACGGCCCAGACTCCTACGGGAGGCAGCAGTGGGGAATCTTGCGCAATGGCCGAAAGGCTGACGCAGCGACGCCGCGTGGGGGAGGAAGGCCTTCGGGTTGTAAACCCCTGTTGCCCGGGACGAATGTGCACTTCAGAGTGCATTGACGGTACCGGGTGAGGAAGCACCGGCTAACTCCGTGCCAGCAGCCGCGGTAATACGGAGGGTGCAAGCGTTGTCCGGAATCACTGGGCGTAAAGGGCGCGTAGGCGGCTCATGAAGGCTGTGGTGAAAGTTCGGGGCTCAACCCCGGATCGGCCGTGGCGACTCGTGGGCTGGAGCACTGTAGAGGCGGGTGGAATTCCGGGTGTAGCGGTGGAATGCGTAGAGATCCGGAAGAACACCAGTGGCGAAGGCGGCCCGCTGGGCAGTGGCTGACGCTGAGGCGCGACAGCGTGGGGAGCAAACAGGATTAGATACCCTGGTAGTCCACGCCGTAAACGATGGGCACTAGGTGCTTGGGGGAGCGACCCTCTGAGTGCCGGCGCTAACGCATTAAGTGCCCCGCCTGGGGAGTACGGCCGCAAGGCTGAAACTCAAAGGAATTGACGGGGGCCCGCACAAGCGGTGGAGCATGTGGTTTAATTCGACGCAACGCGAAGAACCTTACCTAGGCTTGACATGCACGAGAAACCCTCGAGAAACCGAGGGCCTCCTTCGGGACTCGTGCACAGGTGCTGCATGGCTGTCGTCAGCTCGTGTCGTGAGATGTTGGGTTAAGTCCCGCAACGAGCGCAACCCTCGCTTCCAGTTGCTAGCGGGTAATGCCGAGGACTCTGGAAGGACTGCCGGTGCCAAACCGGAGGAAGGTGGGGACGACGTCAAGTCATCATGGCCCTTACGTCTAGGGCTACACACGTGCTACAATGGACCGTACAAAGGGTTGCGAAGCCGCGAGGTGGTGCCAATCCCAGAAAGCGGTCCTCAGTTCGGATTGTAGTCTGCAACTCGACTACATGAAGCCGGAATCGCTAGTAATCGTGGATCAGCATCGCCACGGTGAATACGTTCCCGGGCCTTGTACACACCGCCCGTCACGCCATGGAAGCTGCGAGCGCCCGAAGTCGGTGTCGGAACCCGCAAGAGGGCCAAGCCGCCGAAGGCGAGCGCAGTGACTGGGGCGAAGTCGTAACAAGGTAGCCGTAGGGGAACCTGCGGCTGGATCACCTCCTTTCTGGAGCGATGAGTAGAGCTCTCCCTCGGGAGATCCCCTCGAAAATCCTCAAGAATTGTCGCTCGACTCGCACGACCCCCTCTTCGATCTCGATTGCAACGGCAGGCGCGCATGCCCATCGGAGGCAACTCCGATGGGCATGTGTCGCCACTACGCTGTTTGACAACGGAAGTTGGTGTAGATCGTGGGAAGCGAATCATCACAATGACGACAATTTCGTTTTGTATTTGTTGTTTGTTCTGATAGAAGCGCGCGTGCTCTGCTTGCTACGAACTATGTAGTCAAGCGAGCGAAGGCATGTGGAGGATGCCTGGGCACACGGAGGCGAGGAAGGCCGCGGTAAGCTGCGATAAGCCAGGGGGAGCGGCACACACGCACTGATCCCTGGATGGCCGAATGGGGAAACCCGGTCGCGCGTAAGCGTGATCACTCACCTTTACAGGCGAGAGCGAACCTGGGGAACTGAAACATCTCAGTACCCAGAGGAAGAGAAATCAATTGAGATGCCCTTAGTAGCGGCGAGCGAACGGGGTAGAGCCTAAACCGGGCGTCTTCGGACGACCGGGGTTGTAGGACCCACAGACGCGTACAGGCACGTTAGCCGAAGTCCCCTGGAACGGGGCGCCAGAGACGGTGAGAGCCCGGTAGGCGACAGCAGGCCCTGTGCGTAGTGGAGTTCCTGAGTAACGCCCGACACGAGAAACCGGGCGTGAAGCTGGGGGGACCACCCTCCAAGGCTAAAGACTCCCGTGTGACCGATAGTGAACGAGTACCGTGAGGGACAGGTGAAAAGCACCCCTGTGCGGGGAGTGAAAGAGATCCTGAAACCACATGCCTACAAGCGGTAGGAGGGCGGACCGAACTTTCGAGTGCGGTCGTGCCTGACTGCGTGCCTTTTGCATTATGATCCGGCGAGTTACTGCTCACGTGCGAGGCTAAGCTGGTATCCAGCGGAGCCAGAGCGAAAGCGAGTCCTGTAACGAGGGCGACTGGAGTACGTGGGCGTAGACCCGAAGCCAGGGCGATCTACCCATGAGCAGGGTGAAGCTGGGGTAACACCCAGTGGAGGCCCGAACCGGTGTGGGTTGAAAACCGCTCGGATGACTTGTGGGTAGGGGTGAAAGGCCAATCAAGCCTGGAGATAGCTGGTTCTCCCCGAAATCTATTGAGGTAGAGCCTCGGGAGTGGCGCAAGCCATGATATGCAGCGGGGGTAGAGCGACTGGATGGGCGCGGGCGGCGAGAAGCCGTACCAACCCCAACCAAACTCCGAATACCGTCTGCAGGAAACCCGGGAGGCAGTCGCTGAGCGATAATGTCCAGCGGCGAGAGGGAAAGAACCCAGAGCCACCGCTAAGGCCCCAAAGTGGCCGCTGAGTATAGCGAAGGATGTGTTCGTGCCGTGACAACTGGGAGGTTGGCTTAGAAGCAGCCATTCCTTGAAAGAGTGCGTAATAGCTCACCAGTCCAGCGTGAATGCGCCGAGAATGGTCGGGATTAAGCGGCCCGCCGAAGCGTGGCCTTGGTCACTGATTCGTCCAGTGGATCAGGGGTAGGGGAGCGTTCTGGGAACAGCGAAGGGGCCGTGGAAACGTTGCCCTGGAGCGACGGGAAGTGAGGATGCCGGAATGAGTACGCGCAAACTAGAGTGAAAATCTCTAGCACCGAAAGCCCAAGGATTCCTGCGCCATGGCGATCAGCGCAGGGTGAGGCGGACCCTAAGGCGAGGCCCCAGAGGCGTAGCCGATGGACAGCCGGCGAAGATTCCGGCCCCGCATTGTGGACGTTATGACCCACTCAGGGACACTGGAACGAAGGAGGAGCGGCTTTGTGGATGGCCGTCGAACCGCGTAGAGAGCTCGTAAGGGCGATCGAGACGGGACCGCGAGCCAAAGGGGCAACCCGATGGCGAGTCTTCTGGCGTCGACAGTCGAGAAAAGCTGAGTGTGGCAGTCCAGGAAGCGTCCGTACCGTAAACCGACACAGGTGGGCGAGGCGAGTAGCCTCAGGTGAACGAGTGAAACGTGGTCAAGGAACTCGGCATACTGATCCCGTAACTTCGGAAGAAGGGATGCCCGGTTCCGTGCGGAGCTTCGCGCTCCAAGCAGAATCGGGTCGCAGTGAATCGGCCCAAGCGACTGTTTAGCAAAAACACAGGTGTGTGCCAAGCCGCACAAGGCGCCGTATACACACTGACGCCTGCCCGGTGCCGGAAGGTTAAGGGGAGTGGTTAGCGATCTTCGGATCGCGAGGCCACGAGCCGAAGCCCCGGTAAACGGCGGCCGTAACTATAACGGTCCTAAGGTAGCGAAATTCCTTGTCGGGTAAGTTCCGACCTGCACGAATGGCGTAACGACTTGGGCACTGTCTCGACCACGTGCTCGGCGAAATTGCAGTCTCGGTGAGGATTCCGAGTCCCCGCGACAGGACAAAAAGACCCCATGCACCTTTACTGTAGCTTGCCATTGGACGGCGCACTTCACTGTGTAGCATAGGTGGGAGACATTGAGCCGGCGGCGCTAGCCGTCGGGGAGTCACCCGTGAAATACCACCCTGTGTTGTGTGCCGCCCTCACTGCGAGAGGCAAACCCTCTCCAGGACCGTGGCAGGTGGGCAGTTTGACTGGGGCGGTCGCCTCCGAAAAAGTAACGGAGGCGCGCGCATGGTGCCCTCAGTGCGGTCGGTAATCGCACGACGAGCGTAACGGCAGAAGGGCGCCTGACGGTGAGAGCGACAGCTCGAGCCGATACGAAAGTAGGCCGTAGTGATCCGGTAGCCCGGTGTGGAGCGGCTATCGCGCAACGGATAAAAGGTACGCTGGGGATAACAGGCTTATCGCGCCCGAGAGTTCACATCGACGGCGCGGTTTGGCACCTCGATGTCGGCTTATCACATCCTGGGGCTGGAGAAGGTCCCAAGGGTCCGGCTGTTCGCCGGTTAAAGTGGTACATGAGCTGGGTTCAGAACGTCGTGAGACAGTTCGGTCTGTATCCGTCGTGGGCGGTGGAGTGTTGAGGGGCGCGGACCCTAGTACGAGAGGACCGGGTCGGACTGCCCGCTCGTGTCCCGGCTGTGGCGCCAGCTGCAACGCCGGGTAGCGATGGCAGGCGGGGATAACCGCTGAACGCATCTAAGTGGGAAGCCCCCCCCAAGATGAACACTCCCGGGAGCTTGACTCCCCTGAAGGGCCGTGAGAGACCATCACGTCGATAGGCCGCCCGTGGACATGGAGTAATCCATTCCGAGCGCAGCGGTCCTAATCGCCCGTGCGGCTTGACTACTTCCTTATTCAAGTCTGCAAGCAGAGCAACGCGCTTTTAAGTAACAACTGGATTCGATCTCCCTCGACCTACACCAACCTTCGTTCGTCTTTCAGCCGCCGTTCAGCAGCTGAAACACAAAAACAGAAACGCTGGCGACTAGAGCGCAGGGGCCACACCCGTTCCCATCCCGAACACGGTCGTTAAGCCCTGCAGCGCCGATGGTACTCCGCCCGAGAGGGCGCGGGAGAGTAGGCCGTCGCCGGCACCTCATGATCCCCCGGATTGCATCACGCAGTCCGGGGGATCGCTGCATTTCCCCCCACCCGATCGCACTACCTTTCGCCCATGACTCGAGCCGGGATCGTCGCCGTCGTCGGAAAGCCCAACGCCGGAAAATCCACTCTCCTCAACCGCATCATCGGCCAGAAGCTCAGCATCACGAGCCCCAAGCCCCAGTCCACCCGCGACCGCATCCTCGGCATCCACACCACCGATGATGCCCAGCTCATCATCGCCGACACCCCCGGCCTGCTCGAGCCCCAGTACGCGCTCCAGCGCGCCATGCGCGCCGCCGCCCTCACCGCGCTGGCCGAGGCCGACGTGGTCGCCTACATCATCGACGCGACGGAGCCGGAGCCACCCACGCTCGAGCAGGCCGCCGGCCTCCAGTCGCCGCCACGCGCGCCGGTCCTCACCATCTGCAACAAGATCGACGCGCTCGCCCCGCGCGCACTGAAGCGCCGCATGGCCGCGCGACCGTCCGATGTGTTCATCTCCGCCCGCACCGGCGAAGGGATCCCGGAGCTCATCGCGCGACTCGCCACGCTCCTCCCCGAGAGCCCGTTCCTCTATCCCGCCGACGAGATCGGCACGCAGTCGATGCGCTTCTTCGCCAGCGAGCTCGTGCGCGAGACCGCGCTCGAACAGCTCCAGGACGAAGTCCCCTACAGCGTCGCCTGCGAGATCGAGGAATTTCGCGAAGACCGCCAGCCCGTGTACATTCGGGCAGTCATCTACGTCGAGCGCGATAGCCAGAAAGGAATCCTGATCGGCGACAAGGGCGCTCGCATTCGCGACATCGGTCGGGCAGCCCGAGTGAAGATCGAACGGCTCGTCGGAGCGCCCGTCTATCTCGACCTGTGGGTGAAAGTGCTTCCCAACTGGCGCCGCAACGAGAGCTCGCTCAAACGATTCGGCTACACGCTTCCCGAGGATTCATCATCATGAGCCTTTCGCCCCACTTGCTCGAAATTCTCGTCTGCCCCAAGTGCAAAGGCCCACTCGAATATCGCGAGTCGGAGTCCGTGCTCATCTGCCCAGTCGACCGCCTGCGCTATGACGTGCGCGACGACATCCCGATCATGCTCATCGACGACGCGACGCCCTTCTAACCGCGACTGGTGACGTGGCTCATCTCGGCTCCTCATCGGAGCACCGATCGCGATCGTCGCGTCGTTCATGCACGCGTCGCCGATGATCGTGTTCGCCGCGAGCGCGATCGCCATCATCCCGCTCTCGAGCCTTCTGGGCACCGCCACCGAAGAGCTCTCCGCACACACTGGCCCCACCCTCGGTGGGCTCGTCAACGCCTCGCTCGGCAATCTCGCAGAGCTCATCATCGCGATCCTCGCGCTCAAGGCGGGACTCGTCGATCTCGTGAAGGCGTCGATCACCGGTTCGATCATCGGCAACCTGCTCCTCGTCCTCGGCGCCGCGCAGCTCGCGGGCGGGATCAAGTATCGCACGCAGCGATTCAACGCGAGCTTCGCCGGCACGAGCATCTCGCTCCTCGTCATCGCGGCTGTGGGACTCATCGTCCCCACGATCTTTCTTGCCGCGCATCCAGATCCCGCGCGCGCGGCAACTGTCCGCGTCTCCGAGTTCGTGGCAGGCTTTCTCATCACCGGCTACGTGCTCTTCCTCATCTATTCGATGGGCACGCACAAGAGCGCCTTCGAGGCACTCGCGAGCGAGACGTTCGACGAGACTCCCGCAGCCGAAGGACCCGGGTGGTCACTCGGGCGCACGCTCCTGGTGCTCGTGGCCGTGGCCGCAGGAATCGGCTGGATGTCCGAATTGCTCGTGGGCGCGACGGAATCGACCGTTCATGCGCTCGGACTGTCGAACGTGTTCGTGGGACTCATTCTGATCCCGATCATTGGCAACGCGGCGGAGCACAGCTCGGCCGTGTTGATGGCGCGCAAGAATCGGATGGATCTCGCGGCGAGCATCGCGATTGGATCGTCCGTGCAGGTGGCGCTCTTCGTCGCGCCGGTGCTCGTCTTCGTCGGGATGATCGTCGGGCACCCTCTGGATCTCGCGTTCGGATTCTTCGAGGTGGCCAGCGTCACGCTCGCAGTGTGGATAACTTCGGCCATCGTGATCGACGCGGAGTCGAATTGGCTGGAAGGAGCTTTTCTGCTGCTGGTATATGGGATGCTGGCCGTTGCGTTCTTCTATTTTTGATCGTCCCACGAAGACATCCCCGTGTCCCATAACGCTTTGACTTCCTCGATCGCGAGGACCATTCAGGCGTCCGCCGACGAGAGGACCACTTAGCGTGGCCGAGAGTCCAGCCGTCTATTTTGCTCCCGATGCCGCTCCGATGCCGGAGTTGGCTCGGCATTGGTTCGACGCGCGCGGCCTCACGCCCGTGCTGTGTCGCACCCTCGATGAGCTGATGGCGATGGCGCTGCGTGGACGTCCCCTTGTCGTGATCTTCGACGCGCGCACAAAGGCCTCGGTCTCGTGCGCCGCGTGTCTGAGGCTCAAGGGCGATTCGTACACGGGAGTCGTTCCGGCCGGAATGTTCGTCGGATCGGGCGAGGAACTGCTCGCGCAGGGCTTCGCAGCCGGCGCCGACGAGGTTATCGCGCCGAACACGCCGGATGCGGAAGTGGCCATCCGTCTGGATGTGATGATCCGACGGGCCGACCGCGATGTGCACGTGCATCCGTCCACGCGCCTTCCGGGCGCTCCGGAGATCGAGGCTGCCATCGGCGTGCGGCTCGCCGCGGGGGAGCTCTTCGCCGCCTGCTACGCCGATCTCGATCACTTCAAGGAGTACAACGACCGCTACAGCTACTTCGAAGGGGACCGCGTCATCCGGATTCTCGCGAAAATTCTGCACGATGTTGTGCGTGGCCTCTCGCCAGATGGCGGATTCGTCGGACATATTGGAGGAGATGATTTCATCTTTCTCGTGCCGATGCTTCAGGCGCCGGAGATTTGTCAGGAGATCGTCTCTATTTTCGATCTGCTCGTGCCCTATCAGTATTCCGAACAGGACCGGCAGGCAGGATATTATTTCGGCAAGGACAGGCGCGGACAGCTGCATCGCGTACCGCTCATGACGGTCAGCATTGGCGTCGTGACGAACGAGCGACGGACTTTCAGTCATCCCGCGCAGGTCAGCGAGCTGGCGACAGAGATGAAGAGCTATGCGAAGACACTCAATGGATCCGTCTATGTTGTCGACCGGCGACAGGATCCGATCCTCGGCTCCCCGGTGGGCGTGTCCGAACGATGAAGGGATCAACTCTCGCGTGAGCGCACGCCGCATGAACGTCACTTGCCCCGAGTGCAGCTCCGTTTTCCGCGTCGATCCCGCCAAGATTCCGCTCGCTGGCGTTCGCGCGCGATGTTCTGTGTGTGGAGGAGTGATCGCGATCGGCGAGCGCGGCCGCATCGACGACGACTTCACCGCCTCACCTCCCGCGCCGCAATCCACCGCGACGCCGCCGCGCCAGCGACCCTCGGTGTCCGCGCCGCTGCCTCCACGTCCTCCCGTGTCGATGCCGACGCCGCCGCAGCCGATGCACTGCGGCGTTTGCAGCGCAGGGTGGCGCCGCCGCTCCCGCGTCCGCGCCGCCGCAGCCGCGCACGTCCGTCGAGACGTGCATGCCTTCGCGTCCGGCACGCGGTGACGCCGCCAGGCGAGCGCGCGCCGGTGCCGCCGCCGGCACGCGACACGCCAGCGCGCTCGCCCGTCGCTCCCGCAGCATCGCAGAGTGCACCACCCGCTGCAGCACCGGCGCAGGCGCCCGCCGCTCCGCCTGTGGCGCCCCGCATGTCGCCCTTCGCGCCGCCGACATCGCCGCAGCCCTCGATGCCCTCGGCGCCGGGAACGCACGCGCCCTCACAGGCGGCGCCTCCTGCGGCGCCGCCAGCGCAGCGTCCTGCGTCACCGGCGCAGGCGCCCGCACAGGCTCCGGCGCCCGCAACTGCCGCTGCACCTTCCACGGCAGCGCCTCCGCAAGCGCCACCGCAGCCAGCGGCGCCCGCAGCGCAGCAGCCTGCGCCTGCGGCGCCCAGTGCAGCTGCTCCTGCGCCAGCGGCACCCGCATCTCCGCCGTCGCCGGCACCAGCGGCGCCAAGCACGGCGCCGTCTGCAGTCGCGCCACGTCCTGCTGCGCCAACTGCAGCGCCCGCGCGTCCGGGTGCCGCACCCGGCAGCGCACCGGCGCGTCCGCCGATCAATCCCTTCCTCGCGAACGACCCGAATCAGAAAGCCAAGCGTCTCGCGCGTGCGCTCGTCTCCGACATCATCGCGTACTTCCCCGATCGTCACGCGCAGGGGAAGCGCGAGGGCACGCTGCGCGAGAGCTTCCGCGAAGAGATCAAGAAGAGTTACGAGGAATACGTCGAGCAGATGGGGAAGGAGTTCGCCGAGAACACGACGCATTTCCAGGACGCGCTCAACGACGTGCTCGCGGGCGGCGCCAAGATTTTCTAGAAATTCTCGCGCGATGATGCGCGGCGTCGTGCCGCGCGAGCTCTGCTGGATTATATTTCTACTGCGAGCCGTTCCGGCGCCGGAACGGCTCGTGTCGTACGCGGCCCCGTCACCGCGACGTGCAGGTCATCACCCGTGGAGTGGATCCCATGTCCGACAGTGAACGCACCCGGCAGCTGCGCCGGCACGATGAGCGACTCGCCGAGCTCCGGGGGTTGCTTTGACTTGGATACGAAGCGCGTCACGCTGAGCACACGCGAAGCGCAGATGGGCGAGCCCAAATTCTGGGACGTGCCCGATCGCGCGCGCGAGGTCATTCAGGAAGTCAACACACTCAAGAACTGGATCGAGCCCTACGATCGGCTCGAGGCGAAGCTCCGCGAGATGACGGAGCTCGATCAGCTCCTCAACACCGAGCACGACACCGAGCTGTCCGACGAGCTGGATCGCGAGCTCGCGACGTTCGACGACCAGCTCTCCACGTTCGAGCTCCGCTCGATGCTGCAAGGCCCCGATGATCATCGCAATGCGATGGTGGAGATCAGCGCCGGTGCCGGCGGCACCGAGGCGCAGGACTGGGCCGCGATGCTGCTGCGCATGTACACGCGCTGGGCGGAACGCCGGGGCTTCGCCGTGGAAGTCCTCGACGTGAGCGAGGGCGAAGAGGCCGGGATCAAGGGCGCCATGGTCGAGATCCGCGGCCAATACGCCTACGGCTTTCTTCGCTCCGAAGCTGGCGTGCACCGTCTCGTGCGCATCTCCCCCTTCGACTCGCAGTCGCGCCGCCACACGAGCTTCGCGTCGGTGTTCGTGTATCCCGACGTCGACGAGGAGATCAACATCGAAGTGCGCGACGAAGACATCCAGCATGGATGTGTTCCGCGCATCGGGCGCGGGCGGCCAGCACGTCAACAAGACCAGCTCCGCGGTGCGGCTCACGCACATTCCGTCGGGCATCGTCACGAGCTGCCAGCAGCAACGCTCGCAGCACAAGAACAAGGAGACGGCGATCAAGATGCTCAAGAACGCGCTCTATCAGCGCGAGGTGGAGGAGCGCGAGCGCAAGAAGGCCGAGATCGATTCGGCGAAGACGGACGTCTCGTTCGGCAATCAGATTCGGAGCTACGTGTTCCAGCCCTACACGATGGTCAACGATCATCGCACGGAGCTCAAGATCACCGATGTCGCAGAAGGTGATGGACGGCGCAATCGATCCGTTCATCGAGGCATACCTCAAGCGCGCGGGCGCGCCGGGAGCGAGCGCCGCGTGAGCGCCGACGAGCAGAACTTCGTTCTCAAGGCGCGACGCGAGAAGCACGACGCGCTGATCGAGCGCGGCATGCGCGCCCTATCGCATACGGCTTCGCGCGCACGCACACCGCGGCCGCGGCCATCGCGCGCGCTCGGCGACGGCGGAGGAGGGCGAGCGCGTGAGCGTCGCCGGGCGCATCGTCGCGTGGCGCGGTCAGGGGAAGACGAGCTTCGCACATCTCGCGGACGACTCGGGGCGCATCCAGCTCTACTTCCGGAAGGACGAGCTGGGCGAGGAGCTGTTCGAGACGCCTGAAGCTGTTCGACATCGGCGACGTCATCGGCGTGACCGGCGCGCTCTTTCGCACGAGGACGGGTGAGGTCGACGGTGCGCGTCGCGACTGCGGAGATGCTCGCGAAGTCGCTGCGGCCGCTGCCGTTCGGAAAGGAGGAGATCGTCGACGGGGCGGTCGTGCGCCACTCGGGATTCAGCGATCCGGAGCAGCGCTACCGGCAGCGCGCGGTGGATCTCGCCGTGCATCCCGAGGTGCGCGCGTCGTTCGTCGCGCGCTCGCGCATGATCAGCGCGCTGCGCGCCTTTCTCGATGCGCGCGGCTTTCTCGAGGTGGAGACGCCGGTGCTGCAGCCGCTGTACGGCGGCGCAGCGGCGCGGCCCGTTCACGACGCATCACAACGCGCTCGACATTCCGCTCTATCTCCGCATCGCGGACGAGCTCTATCTCAAGCGGCTCATCGTCGGCGGCTTCGACGCGCGTGTACGAGATCGGGCACGACT
This sequence comes from uncultured Gemmatimonadaceae bacterium, assembly GCA_963792685.1. Classification (GTDB taxonomy): domain Bacteria; phylum Gemmatimonadota; class Gemmatimonadetes; order Gemmatimonadales; family Gemmatimonadaceae; genus FEN-1250. The sequence continues at coordinate 2,810,481 of CAWBWW010000001.1, forward strand.
TCCGGAACGAGGGGATCGACCGCACGCACAATCCCGAGTTCACGATGCTCGAGTGGTACCAGGCGTACGCGGACTACACGGACATGATGCTCCTGGTCGAGCAGCTGCTCGTCGCAGCGTCGGAGCAGTGTGCGCGCGCACCCTGCGTTCGCCGAGTGCGGTGCCGAAGCTCGCAGCCACCTTTCCCGCGCATCGAGTGGGTTGGCGCGCTGAACGCGGCGCTCGGCAGCAACGCGCTCGCGATGAGCGACGCCGAGCTGCGCGCGGCGGCGGCGCGCGCGGATGTGTCGAAGCCGGATGACGCTGTCGCGGCCGAAGCTGCTCGACGAGCTGTTTCAGGCGCACGTCGAGCGCACGCTCGACGAGCCGACGTTCGTCGTCGATTATCCGGTGGAGCTCTCGCCGCTCGCCAAGCCGAAGCGCGGTGCACCGGAGCTCACGGAGCGCTTCGAGCTGTTCGCCGGCGGACGCGAGCTCGCGAACGCGTTCAGCGAGCTCAATGATCCGCTCGACCAGCGCCGGCGCTTCGAGGCGCAGGCAAAGCTCCGCGCGGCCGGCGACGAGGAGGCGTCGGGGATCGATGAGGATTATCTGCGCGCGATGGAGCACGGGATGCCGCCCATGGGCGGCGTCGGAATCGGCATCGACCGTCTGTTCATGTATCTGACGGGTATCACACACATCCGCGATGTGATCCTCTTTCCGACGATGCGCCCCGAATGAGCCGACTCGAGCTGTCGATCGCCTGGCGCTACCTGCGTAGCCGCGGCAGTGCGCGGCTGTTCTCGCTCATCAGCGTGATCGCCATCGTCGGCGTGCTCGTCGGCGTGAGCGCGCTGATCGTCATCATCGGCGTGATGACGGGGATGCAGACGGATCTGCGCGAGAAGATTCTCGTGGGCAGCCCGGATCTGCGCGTGCTCACCTTCGGCGACGATCTCGTGCTGAAGGATTGGCAGTCGACGCTCGCGCGCGTGCAGCGCAATCGCCGCATCGTGGCCGCCGCGCCGTTCGTCCTCACGCAGGGACTCGCCACGGCGAACGGCCACTCCTACGCGGAGGGCGTGTTCGTGGAGGGAATTCCGCCCGCGGGTCCGGGTGTGCCGGACGTCACGAGCATCCGCAAGCACGCGTCCACCGGCGACTTCCGCTTCGTCACGGATGACGGCCAGCACCGCGGCGCGGTGCTCGGGAAGCGACTGGCCGAGCGGCTCAACGTGTTTCCGGGGAGCAAGCTCACCCTGGTCTCGCCGGCTGGGGTGAAGTTCAATGCGGCGGTGGGGAGCTACGTGCCGCGTGTGTACCAGTTCGAGGTGACGGGCGTGTTCGAGACAGGCATGTACGAGTACGACAACTCGTACGTCTACGTCGATCTCGATCGCGCGCAGGAGTTCGCCGGGCTGGGCGACGCCGTCACCGGCATCGAGGCGCGCACGCACGAATCGATGGGAGGCTGGCGACGTCGCGCAGCAGCTCTCGGACTCGCTCGGCTATCCGTATCGCGTGCTCGACTGGCAGGAGGAGAACTCGCAGCTCTTCCAGGCGCTCAAGCTCGAGAAGCTCGCGATGCGCGTGATCCTTCTGCTGATCGTGCTCGTCGCGGCGTTCAACATCGTGAGCACGCTCACCATGGTGGTGAAGGACAAGACGCGCGAGATCGGAATTCTGAAGGCGATGGGGCTGCCCGCGCGCTCGGTCCGGAGGATTTTCCTCGCGCAGGGACTGGTGATCGGACTCGTCGGCACGGCAGTGGGTGTGGGCATCGGTGTGACGGCGGGAATCGCGATCGATCGCGGGCAGCTCATCCCGCTCGACCCTACCGTGTACTTCATCGATCACCTGCCCGGTCACGATCCAGCTCGGGGACGTGTCGTGGATCGTCGTGGCGAGCATCGTGATCGCGGCGCTGGCCACGCTGTATCCCGCGATTCAGGCGGCGCGGCTCTTTCCCGTCGAGGCGATCAGGCACGAATGAACGTCATCGAGGCGCGTGACCTGTCGAAGTCGTACATCGGCGGCGATGGCGGACGGGTCGACGTGCTCAACGCGGTGAGCCTCGATGTGCGGCGCGGCGAGATGATCGCCGTGGTCGGCGCGAGCGGCGCGGGCAAGAGCACGCTCCTCCACATCCTCGGCGCGCTCGATCGGCCGACGCGCGGGAGAGGTTGCAGCTGGACGGACAATCGTTGAGCGCGCTCGACGACGAGGAGTTGTCCAGAGCTCCGGAACCGAACGGTCGGCTTCGTGTTTCAGTTTCATCACCTCTTGCGCGAGTTCTCCGCGCTGGAGAATGTGATGATGCCGCTGCGAATTTCGGGTTGGGATGCGCGGCGGGCGCGGGCGCGAGCGCAGGAGATGCTGGCGCGCGTCGGGTTGAGCGCGCGGAGCACGCACCGGCCGTCGGAGATGTCGGGAGGCGAGCAGCAGCGCACGGCGGTCGCGCGCGCGCTGGCGGTGGATCCGGTGGTCGTGCTGGCGGACGAGCCGTCCGGGAATCTCGATCACGCGAATGCCGAGCGGCTGCACGAGCAGTTCACGCAGCTGGTGCGAGACCTGAACATCGCGATGGTCGTCGTCACTCATAACAGGGCGCTCGCCGCGCGCGCGGATCGGGCGTTGCTGCTGGAAGATGGCAGATTGCAGGAAACGGACGTGCGGGAGGTGCTTGCCTGATGTTGTGTGATAGCTGCAAGGAGCGCGACGCGGTGGTCCAGGTCACACAGGTGACCGAACCACCGGTGCGCCAGCTCAACCTGTGCGAGAAGTGCGCGGCGGAGCGCGGCATCGAGACGCACGTCACGATGCCGAAGCAGCCGCTCGCCGATTTCATCCAGGCGGTGCAGCAGAAGCAGCTGATAGCCGGGAGCGAGAGTTGGCGGTGCACCTTCTGCAACTCCACGCTGCGCGATTTCCGGAACACGAGCCGGCTTGGCTGCGCTTACTGCTATGGCGCCTTCGAGGCCAAGCTGCGCGATCTGCTGCGCGGCGTGCACGGCACATCGAAGCACCAGGGGAAGCGCTACCACCCGCCGGCGCAGGCGGTCGAGGAGGGCGCGTCGGTGGCGACGGAGCTTCGAACGAGGCTTGCGGCGCGCGGTGGAGCAGGAGCAGTTCGAGGAGGCGGCGAAGCTGCGGGATCAGCTCAAGGTGATGGAATGACGCTGGACCTGTCGTTCTTGCCCGATGGCGGGCGTGAGCTGGCTCGACGCCTCGGGCGACGCACTCGGGGATCGTGCTGTCCACGCGCGTGCGCCTGGCGCGCAACCTCGAGGGCTTCGCCTTCCCGGGGCGGGCGCGCGACGGCGAGCGGCTGCGGATGCTTGCGCAGGTGCGCGAGGCGGTGCGAGAGCTCGCCGCACCTGCAGGCGGAACCTGCTGGTGCGGGTGGACGAGCTTGGCGCCGACGGACCGGCTGCTGCTCCACGAGCGGCACCTGGTGAGCAAGGAGCTGGCGGGGCTCGACGCGCAGCATCCGGTGCGCAGCGGGGCCGCCGTGTTTCTTGGCGACGGCTGGGCGTCATGGTCAATGAAGAGGATCACCTGCGCCTGCAGACGCTGCGGTCGGGATTCGACCTGCGCGGAGCGTTCGCGGCCATGCAGCGGATCGACGAGGAGCTGGGCGAGCGCGTCCCGTTCGCGTTTCACGAGGAGTTCGGCTTTCTGACCGCGTGCCCGACGAACGTCGGGCACCGGAATGCGGGCGTCGGTGCTTGATCCATCTGCCGGGGCTCGTGCTGACGAAGGAGATCAGACAAGGTGCTGGCCGGGCTGCAGCAGATCGGGCTTCACGTACCGGGGCTTGTATGGCGAAGGGAGCGAGGTGGTCGGGAATTTCTTCCAGATCTCGAACCAGACGACGCTCGGGCGTCGGAAGAGGAGATTGCTCGATCAAGCTGCTGCAGCGTCGTTGGGCACGTGATCGAGCGCGAGGAGGAGGCGCGGCGAGTATTGCTTCGCGATGCGGGTTATATTATTGAAGACAAGCTCTGGCGCGCGTACGGCACGCTCCGATACGCGCGCAGCCTGACGTTCGACGAGGCGATGAACTTTCTGAGCGGCGTGCGGCTGGCCGTCGGTCTGAAACTGATCACCGGCCTGAGTGTATATACCCTCAACAAGCTCCTGATCTTTTCGCAGGCTGCGCACCTGTCGCCACGCGGAAGGCCGAGCGCTGACGGAGAGCGAGGCCAATCTGGCGCGCGCACGCTACGTGCGGCAGGCGCTGGCAGCGGAAGCAGGGTCGGTACGGAGTGCACCGCCGTGGCGACACTCCGCGGCACTGAGGGATCTATGAACGGCTACAACTTCACCGAGCGGGTGCGGAAGGTTCTCGCGATGGCCCGCGAGGAAGCCGCCCGCCTCCACCACGAGTACGTGGGGACGGAGCACATTCTGCTCGGCCTCATTCGCGAGGGCGAGGGCGTCGCCGCGGCCGTTCTCCAGAATCTCAGCGTCGACCTCGACGAGATTCAGCAGAAGATCGAGGAGACGGTCAAGAAGGGGAAAGCGGCGCAGACGACCGGCCCCGACCTTCCCTATACGTCGCGCGCCAAGAAGGTGCTCGAGCTCGCCATGAGCGAAGCGCGCGAGCTGAATCACAGCTACGTCGGCACTGAGCACCTCCTGCTCGGCCTTCTGCGCGAAGAGAAGGGGATTGCCGCGCAGGTGCTGACCGACGCCGGCGTCAATCTCGACGCGGCCCGCGCGGAGACGCTGCGCCTGCTCGGCACCGAGATGCCGCAGGGCGGCGCCGACGGCGCAGCAGGGCAACGCCGCCGCCGCCGCAGCCCGCGCAAGGGCGAGAAGAAGTCCAAGACGCCGGCGCTCGACCACTTCTGCCGCGATCTCACGCAGCTCGCCGCCGAGGGGCAGCTCGATCCGACGATCGGCCGCGCGAAGGAAATCGAGCGCGTGATGGAAGTGCTCACGCGCCGCAAGAAGAACAATCCGGTGCTCATCGGCGAGCCGGGCGTGGGCAAGACGGCGATCGTCGAGGGGCTGGCGCAGCTCATCGCGAACGGCGAATGCCCGGACTCGCTGCGCGACAATCGCGTGCTGTCGCTCGACATGGCGGCCGTGATCGCCGGCACCAAGTATCGCGGCCAGTTCGAGGAGCGCCTCAAGGCGGTCATGAACGAGATCGCGCAGAACAAGAACATCATCCTGTTCATCGACGAGCTGCACACGCTCGTCGGCGCGGGCGCGGCCGAGGGCGCGATCGACGCGAGCAACATGCTCAAGCCGGCGCTCGCGCGCGGCGAGCTGCAGTGCGTCGGCGCGTCGACGCTCAACGAGTATCGCAAGTACATCGAGAAGGACGGCGCGCTCGAACGCCGCTTCCAGACCGTGGTCGTCGATCCGCCGTCCGTCGATGAGACGGTCGAGATCCTGAAGGGGCTGCGCAAGAAGTACGAGGATCACCACCAGGTGACGATCCCCGACTCGACGCTCGTGCTCCGCGTCGAAGCTGTCGGAGCGCTACATCACCGACCGCTTCCTCCCCGACAAGGCGATCGACGTGATCGACGAGGCGGGCGCGCGCGCGCGGCTCGCGGCGCAGGCGCCGCCGCCGGAAGTGGCGGAGCTCAAGGGCAAGCTCGAGGAGCGTGAACGGCGAGAAGGAAGCGGCGGTGCGCGACCAGAACTTCGAGCGCGCGGCGTCGCTGCGCGATCGCGAGCGCGAGCTGCAGGGCGACATTCGGAAGAAGCAGGAGGAGTGGGAGAAGCGCCGGCAGTCGCACCGCCCCGTGCTCGGTGAGGAGGAGATTTCCTTCATCGTGAGCCGCTGGACCGGCATTCCGGTCACGCGGCTGCAGGAGGCGGAGACCTCGCGCCTGCTGCGCATGGAAGACGAGCTGCACGAGTCCGTGATCGGCCAGGACGAGGCGATCAAGGCGCTCGCGCGCTCGATTCGCCGCAGCCGCGCGGGGCTCAAGGATCCGCGCCGTCCGATCGGCTCGTTCATCTTCTCGGGGCCCACGGGCGTCGGAAAGACGGAGCTGGCGCGCTCGCTCGCGAAGTTCCTGTTCGCCGATCGCGTCCGCGCTCATTCGCGTCGACATGAGCGAGTACATGGAGAAGTTCTCGGTGTCGCGCCTCATCGGCGCGCCTCCGGGCTACGTCGGCTACGAGGATTCCGGCACGCTCACGAAGGCCGTGCGCCGCAAGCCGTACAGCGTCATGCTGCTCGACGAGATCGAGAAGGCGCACCCGGACGTGTTCAACATCCTGCTGCAGGTGCTCGACGAGGGACACCTGACCGACAACTACGGCCGCGTGATCGACTTCAAGAACACCGTCGTGATCATGACGTCGAACGTCGGCGCGCGGGACATCACGAAGGGCAAGGGCGCTGGGCTTCACCACGCCGGGCGAGAAGGAGAACTTCGAGCGGATCCAGGAGAAGGTGAAGGAGGAGATCCAGCGCGTGTTCAATCCGGAGTTCCTGAACCGGCTGGACGACGTGATCGTGTTCCATCCGCTGGGCAGGGAGCACATTGCGCAGATCGTCTCGATCCTGCTGAAGGACGTGCAGAAGCGGCTGGGCGAGGAGGAGCTCATGCTCAAGCTCACCGATGCAGCCACGGACTTCCTGGTCAAGCACGGTTACGACGAGAGCTTCGGCGCGCGTCCGCTCAAGCGGGCGATCCAGAAGTACATCGAGGATCCGCTGTCGGAGAAGATCCTGATGGGCGAGTTCGCGAAGGGCGACGAGATCGAGGTGGATGTCGCGGCGGATGGAGCGAAGCTCGAGTTCCGGGTGCTGACGAAGACCACCTGAAAGAGAAATCGCTTGTAGAAGTACCGGCCGAATGGCTCGTTGAATGGGCCATTCGGCCGTTTCATGTGTACATTACCCGGAATGTCTCGGAACTTTTTCCTGCCGCTCGCGCTCATCTTCGCGAGCGTAACCGCGCACGCACAGGGCGCACCCTCGGGGTGTGTCCTTCCTGATTCGGTCGCCATCCGCGGCAACAAGCGCGTGACGGCCGAGAAGATACGCGCCGATGCCGGGCTCACTCCCGGCGACTCGCTCAACTATCGCGTGCTCCAGCGCACCCTTCGCAACCTCTTTGCGACGGGCGCGTTCGACGACGTGCAGGCGAGCTGCGAATGTGTCCAACGGGCATTCGGTGCTCACGCTGAACGTGCGTCGAGCGCCCGCAGCTCAAAGGGTTCACGATCAAGGGCGCGAAGGTGATCTCGGAGGGGACGCTGCGCAGCAAGGTCGAGCTGGTGCTCAACCGCGCGCTCGACCCGTCGGCCGTTCGCGGCACCGTCGTGAAGATGGACTCCATGTACCAGGCGAAGGGCTACTACCTGGCGAAGATCACTCCGGTGGTCGACACCACGGGGGGCGATGCGCACGTCACCTTCAACATCGACGAAGGGCGGCACCTCGCGATCTCGGGCGTCGACATCATGGGGAACAAGGAGCTGAAGGACGATCAGGTCGTCAGCGCCATGAAGACCAAGCCCGAAGCATTCTGGTTCTGGCGCAAGGGCGAGTTCGACGACGAGAAATTTCAGGGTGACCTGAGCGAGCGCATTCCGAAGTTGTACGAGCAGCACGGGCTGATCGATGCGCAGATCGTGAAGGACACGCTCATCGTCGACCACAGCAACGGCAAGGGCATGCTGCAGGTCACGGTGGACGAGGGGAAGCGCTACAAGGTCGGCACGATGGAGATCGTGGGAAACCACCACTTCACGACCGATGAGCTGATGCGCTACTTCCCGTTCCAGGCGCGCGTCCCGACGATCACGCAGCGTTTGCGCGGAGTGCTCGGCCACAAGGATCGCGACGTCGGATCGTTCGACCAGTCGGCGTGGGATGAAGCGACGACCGCCGTGCGCAACGCGTACAGCAACGAAGGCTACATCTACGCGCAGATCAGACCCGTCGTCGAGCGCTCCGCTCGCGATACCAGCGCGGTGGTGAATCTCCGCTGGGAGATCGACGAGAAATCGCCGGCGACGGTGAACCGGATCGACATCCTCGGCAACGACTACACGAGCGAGGCGTGTATCCGCGAGCAGCTCATAATTCTCCCGGGCGACGTGTTCAATCAGGATCGTCTGATCCGCAGCTATCAGAACATTCAGAATCTGAACTTCTTCGAGTCGCCGCTTCCTCCGCCCGACACCAAGCCCGCGAACGATCAGGGCGACGTCGACATCATCTTCCGGATGAAGGAGAAGCGCACCGGCAGCATCAACTTCGGCGCCTCCGTGGGACAGGGAACCGGCGTTGGTGGCTTCATCGGTCTCACGCAGCCGAACCTGTTCGGCGCGTGCAAGAGCGCCTCGCTCCAGTGGCAGTTCGGCCAGTTCATCAACGACTTCCAGCTGAGCTATACGGATCCGTCGGTGAAGCAGACGCGCATCTCGGCCACTGTCACCGCCTACCACACGCAGTCCCGCTACACCATCGCAGACCTCGGCCAGAGCACGAGCTCGGGCGGATCGCTGCAGTTCGGATTCCCCGTGCGCGGGTCCCCGTTCACCCGGTTCTTCATCTCCTACGGCGGGGAAGCGGTGAAATTCAGCGGGGGGCTGGCGACGCGAGACACTACGATCAATCAGGGGTATAACTTTAGGTCTACGGTGGGTCTCACCCTGACCCACGACAACCGGATCGACCTTCCGTTTGCGTCCGCGGGATCGGAGCGTTCGATCACGGCGCAGTTCAACGGCGGGCCGCTCGGTGGAACCGCGAGCTTCCAGCGCTATACCACAGAGCTCAGGAACTACACCACGCTCGGCACGCTCGGCGGCGACTCGCCGGGCTCGCAGCCGATGAAGCTGATTCTCGGACTGACTGCGCGCGCCGGCGCGGTGTTCGGAAACAATGGACCGTTCTTCTTCTCGCAGAGCTTCTCGCTCGGCGGCACGCAGTACGGCGAGCAGCTGCGTGGGTATCAGGAGTTTTCGATCACGCCGCAAGGCTATGTCGGCAACACAAACAGCAACGCAACCCGCTCGTCGTTCGGTAATGCGTTCTTCACGTCGACGGTGGAGCTGGGACTACGCTTCAATCAGATGCTGTACACGGATGCCTTCATGCGATGCGGGCAATATCTGGAACAGGCCCAGCGAGTTCGATCCGACGCGGCTGTTCCGGGGCGTTGGAATCGGTGTGGCGATCGTGACGCCACTCGGGCCTCTGGGGCTCGACTACGCCTACGGTCTCGATCGGGTCGACCAATTCGGCAACAAGAAGCCCGCATGGCAGTTACACTTCAAGCTCGGGCAACTCTTCTAATCGGAGCTTTTATGCGTTCCCTTACACGCGTCGCCGCGATCGTCGCGGCGCTCACAATGTCGGTGACCGGCATCCTCGCCGCGCAGGCTGCAGGGCCGAAGATCGTGTACGTCAACTCGCAGAAGATCATCGCGCAGGCTCCTGGCCGCGCGGATGCAGAGGCACAGTTCCAGAAGGAGATGGATTCGTACAAGGCGCAGGTCCAGCGCATGGGCGACTCGCTGCAGACGGCGGTGGCCGAGTACCAGAAGGCCGAGCCGACGCTGACGCAGGCGGTGAAGACCACGCGCACCAACGAGCTCCGCAGTCGGCAGCAGGCATATCAGCAGCACGTGCAGGAGCTCGAGCAGACCGCGCAGCAGCGTGAGGCGGAGCTCGTGCGGCCGATCATGGAGCAGATCAACAAGATCATCGAGCAGATGCGCGCCGAGAATGGCTACTCGTTCATTCTCGACGCGGGCAGCCAGGCCGGTGTGGTCGTCGCGGCGGACTCCTCGCTCGACATCACCGATCAGGTGATCAAGCGGCTCGTCGCTGCTGGTCCCGTGGCAATGAAGGCGGGCCCCGCGCCGACCACGTCGACGGCTCCTCGTCCGACGGGTGCCACGACACAGAAGCCGACGGGCGTCGCGCGACCGAAGACGACTCCCTGACGTTGATCATTTCGCAGGGCTTTTCGACAGCCTCGGTGGCGTGAGCGAGTCCGCTCTCACCGCCGAGGCTGTCGCCCATCTCGTGGGTGGCACGTTGCGGGGCGATGCATCAGTGCGCGTCGCACGTGTGGCGGCGCTGGACCGCGCCACGAGCGACGAGCTCAGCTTTTTCGCCGATGCTCGCTATGCGCGCGAGTTCGAGTCGTCTCACGCCGGCGTCGTACTGGTGTCGCCGGAGCTCGCGGAGCATGCAGGCGCGCCAGCGTGCCGGGTGATCGTTGCGAAGCCGCAGGAGGCGATGCTCCTCGTATTGCCGGCGCTCTATCCTCCCGCGCCGCGCGCCACGGGCATCGCCCCGTCGGCTGTGATCGGCAAGGGAGTGAAGCTCGGCAAGGACGTCGCAATCGGGGCGCACTCGGTGATCGGTGAGAATGCAGTCCTCGCCGACAGAGTCGTGATCGGCCCGTTGTGCGATGTGGGAAGTGGGGTGACGATTGGCGAGGACTCGCATCTCGTGAGCGGCGTGACGCTCTATCCCGGCACCATTCTCGGGGCTCGCGTGCGACTGCACGCCGGCGTGCGCGCGGGGAGCGACGGCTTTGGCTATGTGCCCTCGAAGAACGGCGTGCAAAAGATTCCGCATGTCGGCCGGTGCATCATCGAGGATGACGTGGAGGTGGGCGCCAACTCGACCATCGATCGGGGAAGCATCGCGGATACCGTGATCGGCGCCGGCACCAAGATCGACAACCTGGTGATGATCGCGCACAACGTGCAGCTCGGGCGCATGTGTCTCATTGCCGCACAGACGGGAATCGCCGGCTCGACGAAGCTCGGCGACGGCTGCATGATTGGTGGACAGGTGGGAGTGACGGGACATCTCGAGCTCGGAAACAACGTGAAGATTGCGGCGGGCTCGGGCGTGATGACGGACATTCCGGATGGCGAGATGTGGAGTGGCGCACCAGCGCGGCGGCATCGCGAGTGGCTCAAGGCAACGGCGGCGTTCTACAAGCTGGACGACAGGCTGCGCGACATCGACAAGCGGCTCGACAAGCGGCTCGACGAGCGCGAGTCGTGACCGCACGCCGGCACACGATCGGCAGGCCCGTGTCGCTGCACGGGATCGGTCTCCACTTCGGCCGCGAGTGCACACTCACCTTCCATCCCGCGGCCGCGCGGAGCGGCATCGTCTTTCGTCGCACCGATCTGTCCGGAAGCCCAACAGTGCGAGCGCGCGCGGAGCAGGCGGTGCTCACGGAGCGGCACACGCAGCTCGGGCTCGATGGTGCGGCGGTGCACACGGTGGAACACGTGCTCGCGGCGGTGGCCGGGCTCGAGATCGACGACATTCGTATCGATCTCGATGCGGCTGAGCCGCCGATTCTGGATGGCAGCGCGCGTCCGTTTCACGAGGCGCTCGTGAGCGCGGGGATCGTCGACGTGCCAGGCGAGGTGGAGTACCTCGAGCTCCGCGAGCCCCTGACCGTACGCGACGGGCGCTCGACGTACACGGTGGTGCCGGCGGACTCGCTCTCGCTCGAGGTTACGATCGACTTTCCGCATCCGCTCATCGGACGCCAGTCGTGCATCTTGCCCATCACGCCGTCCACCTTCGCCAGGGATCTCGCGGGAGCGCGGACTTTCGGTTTTCTTCACGAGGCGGACACGCTTCGTGCCAAGGGGCTGATTCAGGGCGTGTCGACGGCGAACACCGTCGTGCTGGATGAAAACGGGCCCGTCGACACCGATCTTCGCTGGGGCGATGAGTTCGTGCGACACAAGACAATGGACTTCGTGGGCGATCTCGCGCTCGCAGGAAAGCGCGTGCGAGCGAAGATCGTCGCGGATCGGCCGAGCCACCGGGGTACGGTGACGCTCGTCCGCGAGATGCTGAAACGTGCCGCAGAGGAGACGCGGATGGACGGAGCAGACGACATCATCAAGGCGTTGCCGCATCGATATCCATTTCTGCTCGTGGACCGCATCCTCGAGCACGACATCGGCAAGCGCATCGTGGGAATCAAGAACGTCACGATCAACGAGCCGTTTTTCCAGGGGCACTTTCCCGGGCATCCGGTGATGCCGGGAGTGCTCATCGTCGAGTGCATGGCGCAGGTGGGCGGGCTGATGATGCTCGCGACGGGCGGCGACCCTTCGGAGAATCAGCTGATCATGTACTTCACGTCGCTCGACAACGTGAAGTGGCGGAAGCCGGTGAGACCCGGGGACCAGCTGCGGATCGAGGTCGACATGGTTCAGCGGCGCGGCCGTATGTGCAAGATTCACGGCGTCGCCCGCGTGGACGGCGAGATCGTGTGCGAGGCGGACATGGGCGCGATGGTTCGCGACCGATGAGCTCTCGCATCCATCCGACTGCACTCGTCTCGGCGGATGCGCAGATCGGTGAGGACGTCGAGATCGGCGCGTTTGCGATCGTCGGGCCGGAGTGCACGATTGGCGATGGATGCGTGATCGCGCCGCGCGCGACGCTCGAGAAGCTCGTGACGCTGGCGGCGAACGTGAAGATCGGAAGTGGTGCGATCATCGGCGGTGATCCGCAGGATCTCAAGTTCCGTGGCGAGCGCACCGTCGTGGAGATCGGCGAAGAAACCGTCGTGCGCGAGTTCGTGACGATCAATCGCGGTACCGCGCACTCCGACCGCACGACGGTCGGGAAGGGACTGCCTGATCATGACGTACGTCCATCTCGCCCACGACTGCCAGGTCGGGGATCACGTCATCATCTCGAACTCGACGCAGATGGCAGGTCACGTGATCATCGAGGACCGCGTGACGATCTCCGGACTCGTCGCGCTGCATCAGTTCGTGCGGATCGGTGCGCACGCGTTCGTCGGCGGCTCCTCGAAGGTGACGCAGGACGTGCCGCCGTACATGAAGGCCGTGGGCAATCCGGTCAAGCTGTATGGCCTCAACTCGGTTGGATTAACGCGCAGCAACTTCGATCCCGCGGTCATCCGCGAGCTCAAGCGCGCGTACAGGCTTTTCTTCCGCTCGGATCTGCTGTTCGCACGGGCGATGGAGCGTGCGCGCGAGGAGCTGCAGCCGCTTCCGGAAGTCGAGCACTTTCCTCTCCTTCGTTTCGAAGAGCGAGCGCGGGCTGGCGGTATGAGCGCGCAGCTCGCGGGCTGGCGCGTTGCGTGAGGTGCTGGTGGTCGCCGGCGAGGCGTCCGGCGATCTGCACGCGGCGGCAGTGGTCGCTCGCTGCGCCGAGCGGCGCCAGCCATTTCGATTGCTGGCAGTAGGCGGTGCGCGAATGCGGGACGCCGGCGCTACGCTCCTCGAGGACATCACGGCGCATGCCGTAATGGGCTATGCGGGCGTGGTGCGTCAGCTTCCCGCCCACGTGCGTCTGCTCGGAATGCTTCGAGCGCGCATGCGGAGCGGCAACGTCGGCCTCGTCATTCTCGTTGACTATCCGGGATTCAATCTGCGCGTCGCGAGCGCAGCACGCGCTTCCGGCGTGCCGGTGCTGTACTACATCACGCCCAAGGTCTGGGCGTGGCGCGCGGGACGGCTTGCGGCAATGCGCTGAGACGATCACGCGCGCCGCAGTGATCCTTCCGTTCGAGGAGCGCTTTCTTCGCGAGCACGGGATCGAGGCGACGTATGTCGGCAACCCGCTGCTCGATAGTGCCGCGCGATACAATTCCGTCGAAGGCTGAGGCTCGCGCGAAGCTGGGGTTGCCCGAGAACGTGCGCGTGCTCGCGCTCTTTCCGGGGAGCCGGCGCGGCGAGCTCGCACAGCATCTCGACGCATTCACCGACACCGCTCTCGAGCTCGAGCGGCGCATTCCCGATCTGCGCGTGATCGTGAGCGTGGCGCCGGGAATGCGAATTCATGGAGCGGGCGCGCCCTTCCAACGTGTGCCGGGAGATTCGTACACCGTGTGGCGCGCAGCGGATGCCGCGCTCGTGAAGAGCGGCACCTCCACGCTCGAAGCGGCGATCGCGGACTGCCCGCTCATCGTCGCGTATCGTGTGGGGCGTTTGAACTACGAGATCGCCGGCGCCTCATCCGCGGGATCTCGTACATCGGGCTGGTGAATCTCGTCGTGGACCGTAGCGTCGCTCCGGAGTTCATCCAGGACGCCGATGCAGCCGATCGCAATGGCGAATGCGCTCGAGCCGCTGCTCACGCATCGGATCTCCGGAGCGCGACGACCATGCTTGCGGCGCTCGCCGACGTGCGTGCGGCACTCGGCGAGGCGGGTGCGAGTGAGCGCGTTGCGCGCATCGCGCTCGAGATGCTCGCGTGAGCGACTCGGACGCGCGCGCCCGCAAGCGCGAGCGGCGCGCGCGCTGGGGGGCCCGCGCTCGCGGGCGATCGGCGTGCGCGCGCTCGCGCGCACGTGGCGCGTGCGCGAGGTGCATCAGGGAGACGGAGACATCGTTCGCCAGCACGACCGTCCCGTGATCTTCTGCCTCTGGCACTGCGAGCTGCTCTGCCACATGTGGAATTTCCGCGACCTCGGCATCGTCACGCTTATCAGCGAGCACGGCGACGGTGAGATCGCTGCGCGCGCGGCGGAGTCGATGGGCTATCGCACGATTCGCGGATCATCGCGGCGCGGGGCCGAGCGCGCGCTGCTTTCGCTCGTGCGTGAGGTCGAGCGCGGCTCGCGCGTTGCAGTGACGCCAGACGGGCCGCGCGGGCCGGCCGAGAGTTTCGCGCCCGGCGCACTCATTGCGGCGCAGCGTGCGGGCGCGCCGATCGTGCTCTTGCGTGCCACGGTCGATCGGGCGTGGCGCTTGCGGAGCTGGGATCGCTTCATCATCCCGAAACCGTTCGCTCGACTCACGATCTACGTCGAGCGAGCCCTTGCTGGTGAACGCACCGTCGCTGCGCGCGGCGGCTGACGCAGGCACCGCAGTTCCAGGCGTTGATGCGTGCGCTGCCGTTGACAGTCGACGGTGAGCAATCGAATGGCTGAGTCGCAATCCGGAGACCGACGTTCGCCGGCTGGTGGACGCGCCGATGGCTCTGGTGGGACATGGTGCAGGCGCGCGCACGGCGCGTTCGCTGCTCTCGCCCGCCTCTACGCTCTTCGGCGCGATCGTGCGAACGCGGAATGCGCTGTACGATCGTCGCGTGCTGCCCGTGCGAGCGTCGCGCATCCCCACGCTCAGCATCGGGAATGTGACGGTTGGTGGAACGGGGAAGACGCCAATTGCATCGTGGCTCGCGGTGCGGTTGCAGGACGCCGGCGCGCACCCCGCGATCGTGATGCGCGGATATGGCGACGATGAGCCGCTCGTGCACGCGCGGCTCGCACCGACGATTCCCGTCGTCGTCGAACGCGAATCGAGCCGAGGGCATCGAGTGCGCGGCGTCGCAGGGTGCCGATGTCGCAGTGCTCGATGATGGCTTTCAGCATCGCGGCGCCGCACGCGCGGCGGATATTGTGCTCGTGAGCGCGGATGCACGCGGCGATGATGGAGCGGTTGCTCCCGACCGGACCGTATCGAGAGCCGCTTACGGCACTCCGCCGCGCCTCGCTCGTGATCGTGACGCGCAAGGCTGCCTCCAGCGAGCAGGCGCGCGCGGTCGCCACGCATGCGATGCGCGCGGCGGGGAGTGTGCCGGTCGCCGTCGTGCAGCTCGCATTGGCGACCGTGCACTTCGGCGTGCAGTCACCCCTGCCGCTCGTGTGGCTTCGGGGGCACCGCGTGCTCGCCATCGCGGGCGTGGGTAACGCCTCGGCATTCGCCGAGCAGCTCGCGCAGGCGGGCGCTGACGTGCGCTTGCGCGCGTTTCCGGATCACCATCCCTTCACGGAATCCGATGCGCAGCTGCTCGCGCGCTCGCTCGGCCGTGACGAAATCCCTTTGTGCACGCTCAAGGATTCGGTGAAGCTCGCGAAGCTCTGGCCTCGCGAAGCGGCGGCCATTGGCTATGTTTCCCAAGCCGTAATCGTCGAGGAGCACGGGGCCGCAATCGATGCGGTGCTCGAGCTCGTGAATCGTGCACGTCTCCGCCAACTCTGACCCGATTCGGGTCCACGGTGCTCAATCGTCTATGACCGCTGACTTCCGCCTCTCCACACAGAAAATGATCGGCCCCGACAAGGATACCTTCCTCAATGAGGACAATCCTTTCGAGGACATGATGTCGCGTTTCGACCGGGCTGCCGAGTTGCTTGATCTCGAGCCCGGTTTGTACAAGATCCTGCGGAGTCCCGAGAAGCAGATCATCGTCTCGATTCCCGTGCTGATGGACAACGGAGAGATCGAGGTGTTCACCGGCTACCGCGTGTTGCACAACACGTCGCGTGGTCCGGCGAAGGGTGGCATTCGTTTCGATCTCAACGTGACGATCGATGAGGTGAAGGCACTCGCGGCGTGGATGACGTGGAAGTGCGCGGTGGTCGACATTCCGTTCGGCGGCTCGAAGGGCGGCGTCATCTGCGATCCATCGAAGCTGAGCGTGGGTGAGCTCGAGCGGCTCACGCGACGATACACGGCAGGGATCATCAACACGCTCGGTCCGGATTCCGACGTGCCAGCGCCAGACGTGAACACGAACGAACGCGTGATGGCGTGGGTGATGGATACGTACTCGATGCATGCGCGGCACACGGTTACGGCCGTCGTCACCGGAAAGCCGGTGGAGATGGGCGGATCGCTCGGCCGGCGCGAAGCGACGGGGCGCGGCTGCATGATGGTCACGCGCGCGGCGCTTCAGCGAACTGGGCATGCCGATCAATGGAGCGACGGTGGCGGTGCAGGGCTTCGGCAACGTCGGTTCCGTCACGGCGCAGCTGCTCAAGAACGAGGGATGCCGCATCGTCGCGATTGGCGATCGCGCGGGCGCGGTGTACGACGCGAAGGGCGTCGATGTCGATGCCGCGATCGCGCACGTGAAGAAGCACAAGTCGCTCGACGGATTCGATGGCGGCGACCGACTCTCGAACGAGGAGCTGTTGACGCTCGAGGTAGACGTGCTCGTGCCGGCGGCGCTCGAGAACGTCATCACGCGCAAGAACGCGTCGAACATTCGCGCGCGCATCATCTGCGAGGGGGCGAACGGGCCCGACCACGGCTCCCGCTGATGCGATTCTCGAGGAAAAGGGGATCTTCGTGATCCCCGACATTCTCGCGAATGCGGGTGGAGTGACGGTCTCGTACTTCGAGTGGGTGCAGGATCGCGGCGGCTACTTCTGGCCTGAAGACGTCGTGAACCAGCGGCTCGGGCAGATCATGGAGCGCAGCTTCCAGGCGGTGCTCGAGCTCTCGAAGCGGCACAAGGTGAACATGCGCACGGCGGCGTACATGCTGTCGATCTCGCGCGTGGCAACTGTGCACCGGCTGCGCGGGATCTATGCGTGACGAGATCCGCGTGCGAGCTCGCTGGGCGCTCGCGTGATGTGTGACATCCTCGGGTGAAGTTCCGGATCGTCGCGGTGGGAAAGCCGCGCGCGCAGAGTCTTGCCGCGGCGATTCAGGACTACGAAACGCGCGCGGCCCGCTACTGGCCGCTCGAGATACGCGAGGTGCGCGAGGAGCCCGCGCGCAACGCAACCCCGGAGCTCGTGCGCGAGCGGGAAGGGGAGCGACTGCTCGCGGCCGCGGGAGCGAACGCCCTCGTCGTCGCGTGCGATGCCGAGGGGGAGCAGCGCACGTCCGCGGAGCTCGCAACGTGGATGCACGTGGAACGCGAGCGCGCGGCGCGCAATGTTGCATTCGTGATTGGCGGAGCGTACGGAATCTCGCCGAGTGTCCGCGCCGCAGCGTCACAGCGACTGTCCTTCTCGCGCTTCACCTTCCCGCACGAGCTCGCGCGGCTGCTGCTCGCGGAGCAGCTGTATCGCGCTGGCACCATCGTTCGCGGCGAACCCTACCACAAGTGATCGGCAACGGTCCGATCGCATCGCGCGCGTGACTGAACCCCTCGTCGTGACGCTGCCGTTCGGCGGCTCTCCGCTTGCGCGCGCCGCGCTTGCGGGGACGGTGCCGCCGGAGTGGTTCGCGCGCGCGCCAACCGATGCCGAAGGGTGGGGGAGTCGCGCACGGGAAATCATGAACGACGCGCGCGTGCGCGACTGGGCGCGCGTGCTCGCCCCCGCGCTCTCCGTGAGCGGCGTTGCGGCGGAGCGGCTTGCCCGAAGCAGGGCAGGGCGAGGGGTGGTGGTGACGACGGGGCAGCAGCCGGGGCTCTTCGGCGGTCCGGTCTACACGTGGAGCAAGGCACTCAGCGCCCTGACACTGGCGGATGCGCTCGAGCGGGCAACGGGGATCCCGACGGCGCCGGTGTTCTGGGCAGCGACCTACGACGCCGACTTTGCCGAGTCTAGCGCCAGTTATGTCATACTAAACGGCGATCTCAAACGACTGCAACAGCCGCCGCCCGAAAAACCCGATTTTTCGAATGCGCGACACGCCCCTTGGCGACGTCACTCCGCTGATTCAAGCACTTGAGCATGCCAGCGGCTCCGCCATCAAGCGCGATGCGCTCGAGGCCGTGCACGACGCCTACGCGTCCGGCCAGACCATCGGGCTCGCCTACGTCCGCCTTCTTCGCTCGATCCTCGAGCCACTGGGGATCGCAGTGCTCGACGCCGGCCATCCGGTCGTGCGCGCCGCGTCACACGAGTTCCTCCGCCGAGCGCTCGTGCGCGCCGCAGATGTCGACGCGGCGCTCACGAGGCGCGAGCAGGAGCTCACGAGCAAGGGGTTCGATCCACCCGTGGCCCACGTCCGCGGGCTCTCGACCGTGTTCCGCTACAGCGATCGCACGCGCTCGCGCATCCCGATCGCGGACGCGGCGAGCACTGATCACGATGTAGATCTCGAGGCGAACGTCGTCCTGCGACCACTGGCGGAGCGCGCGATCCTTCCCACCGTCGCCTACGTCGGCGGGCCCGGAGAGGTCGCGTACTTCGCGCAGGCGACCGCCATCGCGCAGGTGCTCGGCGCTGACGTTCCGTTGGTCGTACCGCGCTGGTCCGGCATGATCATCGAGCCGCACGTGCAACGGTTGCTCGCGCGATACACATTGACGCCGGAAGATCTTCGCGATCCACACGCGGCCGAAGCGCGGCTCGTGCGCGCGCAGATGCCGCCCGCCGTTCGCGATGCGCTTGCGCGCTATGCGAGCGGCGCAGACGCGCTCAACGATGCACTCCGCGCAGCGCTTGCGGCGGACGAGCGCTTACCGCTCGTTCCCGATGCGGTGCTCGATGGCGCGCGTCACAACATCGCGCATCGCATCGAGCGACTCGAGCGCAGGATCGTTGCCGCGGCGAAGCGCCGCGAGTCGACGACAATGCGCGACATCGCGATCGCGCGCACGTCGCTTTTCCCGCTCGGCAAGCCACAGGAGCGCGTGCTCAACTTCATCCCAATGCTCGCACGACACGGGGACCCACTCCTCACGCAGATGCAGGCACGTGCGAGCGAGCACGCGGCGCACGTGCTCACCGGACAGCTGAGCGACGCATCTGATGCGCGAGTCGGCGCCCAGCGCTAGCGCGGAGCCATCGGCGCTCCGCGAGAGTCCGGCGCGCGAGCGCTCGGGGCGCGCGGCAACGCTCGTTGCGACGGGAATCCTGCTCAGCCGCATTGCAGGGCTCGTGCGCCAGCACTTTCTCGCGCGCTATCTCGGCCTGAGCGACGCGGCTGACGCCTTCAACGCGGCGTTCCGCATTCCGAACTTCCTGCAGAATCTCTTCGGCGAAGGCGTTCTCTCGGCCTCGTTCATCCCCGTATACGCACGGCTGCGCGCGAACGGGGAAGAGGAGGAGGCGACGCGCGTCGCGGCTGCAGTGCTGTCGCTGCTCGCGGTCGCGACTTCGCTCCTGGTGCTCCTCGGCGTGCTCGCAACCCCCGAGCTGATCGCCGTCATCGCACCAGGATTTACTGGAGCAAAACGAGAGCTCACGATCACGCTCGTGCGCATTCTCTTTCCCGGTGCGGGGCTGCTCGTGCTCTCCGCCTGGTGTCTGGGTGTGCTCAACAGCCACCGACGTTTCCTGCTCTCCTATTCCGCACCAATCGTCTGGAACCTCGCAATCATCGGCGCGCTCGTGTGGCGCGGCGGACGCGTCGCGGAGTTCGAGCTCGCGATCGTTGCCGCTTGGGCGTCGGTGATCGGGAGTGCCGCGCAGCTTCTCGTGCAGGTGCCCACGGTGGTCATGCTGCTGCGACACTTCCGTCCGCGGTGGGATACCGGGTCGGTGAACGTGCGCACGGTGGTGACGAACTTCCTCCCCGTGTTCGTCGGCCGCGGTGTGGTGCAGATCAGCGGCTACATCGACGCGGTGATCGCGAGCCTGCTCGGCACGGGCGCGCTCGCTGCGCTCACGAATGCGCAGGCGCTCTACATGCTTCCCGTGAGCCTCTTCGGCATGAGCGTGTCGGCAGCCGAGCTGCCTGCGATGTCGAGCGCGGTAGGGGAGAAGGCGGAGGTCGCGGAGTATCTGCGATTGCGATTGGATGCGGGACTCAGGCGCATCGCGTTTCTCGTCGTGCCGTCCGCGATGGCGTTCCTCGCGCTCGGTGACGTACTCGCGGGTGCCCTGTTCAAGTCCGGGCGCTTCACGCAGGCGGACTCTGTGTACGTGTGGAGCATCCTTGCGGGCTCCGCCGTCGGGCTGCTGGCGTCCACGCTCGGGCGACTCTACGCATCGACGTACTACGCGCTTCGGGATGCGCGCACCCCACTGCGCTACGCGATCGTGCGGGTGATCCTCACGAGCGGGCTGGGCTATCTGTTCGCGATTCCGCTGCCCAAGCTGCTTGGCATCGATGCGCACTGGGGCGTCGCCGGTCTTACTGCATCCGCCGGCATCGCGGGATGGGTGGAGTTCCTGCTGTTGCGCCGTACACTCAACGCGCGGATCGGGCGCACCGGTCTTCCAGGGCCGCTCATCGCGCGACTGTGGCTCTCCGCCGGCCTGGCAGCGGCGGCTGCATGGGGCGTGAAGGAGCTCGTCGGTGGCAAACCGGCGATTCTGCTCGCGGTGCTCACGATCATCCCGTACGGGGCGGTGTATTTCGGAGCGACGGCGGCGCTCGGCGTCCCGGAGGTTCGCACCGTGCTCGGACGCGTTATCGCGCGCGTACGCCGCTGAGAGGCTGCGCGAGATAGGAACGCGCAAACACTTCGAGCCGTTATATTTACACTGTGGCAACCGAGCTCGCAGAGCAGATCGCGCTCAAGCTTCCGCACCTCCCGGAGTCGCCCGGCGTCTATCTCTTCAAGGACGCCGAGGGGCAGGTGCTGTACGTCGGCAAGGCCAAGCGGCTGCGCTCGCGTGTGCGGAGCTACTTCGGCGCCGATCCACTCGCGAGTGCCAAGACGCGCGTGCTCGTCCGCCAGATCGCGGACGTCGAAACGATCGTGCTGCCAACGGAGGCGCACGCGCTGGTGCTCGAGGCCAACCTCATCAAGGAGTACCGGCCTCGCTTCAACATCGCGCTTCGCGACGACAAATCATATCCGTACATCAAGGTCACCATCAATGAGCCGTTCCCTCGGGTGTGGGTCACGCGGCGGCTCACCGATGATGGCAGCCGATACTTCGGACCCTACACCAATGTAGGGGCGATGCGCCGGGCGCTCAACGTAGTGAAGCGGATCTTCACCGTGCGCTCGTGCAACTACGACATGCCGAAGGAGATGCCGGAGCGCGCGTGTCTCGACCACCACATTGGTCGATGCAAGGCGCCGTGCGTGCTGCTGCAATCGCAGGTCGAGTACCGCGAGATGATCGACGAGGTGGTGCTCTATCTCGAGGGACGTACGGCCGAGGTGACGCGTCGCGTGCGGCAGCGGATGGACGAAGCGGCGCAGAACATGGACTTCGAGCGCGCGGGCGAGCTGCGCGATGCGCTGCTGCATCTGCAGCGACTCGAGGAGCCCACGGTGGTCGTCGAGCTCGAGGGCGGCGATCGCAATGTGCTCGGCTACGCGCGCGACGGCGAGGATGCGGTCGTCACGATGCTGCGCATCCGGAGCGGGAAGCTGCTTGCGCGCGAGCACCAGTTCGTGGAGAACATCGAGGGCGAAGGTGACGACGCGGTGCTGGCGGCGTACATCGCGCGCACGTACATCCCGCTCGCGGAGAAGGCACGCGAGCTGGTGCTGCCCTTCGAGATCTGCGACCGCGAGGTGATCGAGGCAAATCTTCCGCGATCGACGATCTGGGTACCGCAGCGCGGGCCGCGCCGGCAGCTCATCGAGCTGGCGGATCAGAACGCGCGGCATCTGCTCGAGGAGCAGAAGACGGCGACCTTCGAGACAGAGGAGCGCGCGGTCGATCCCGTGTACGAGCTGCAGCGGGAGCTCGGGTTGCAGACCGTACCGCGCGCGATGATCTGCTTCGACATCTCGACCACGCAGGGCACGGATACGGTCGCGTCGTGCGTCTGGTTCGAGAACGGCCGACCGAAGCGCGCCGAGTATCGGAAGTTCAAGATCAAGACGGTGGAGGGGACTGACGACTTCGCGTCGATGCGCGAAGTGGTCACGCGCTACTTCACGCGCCGGCTCGATGAGCAGAAGCCGCTTCCCGATCTCGTTGTGATCGATGGGGGGAAGGGACAGCTGAGCTCTGCACGCGAGGCACTCGAGGCGGTGAATCTGTCGCGCCTTCCGACGATCTCCCTCGCGAAGCGCGAGGAGGAGATCTTCATGCCCGGCAAGAGTGAGTCGATCCGGCTTTCGCGTCGCTCGCCAGGGCTCCGGTTGCTGCAGCGCATGCGGGACGAGGCGCATCGGTTCGCGATCACGTACAATCGCAAACGTCGCTCGATGCGCACGGTGACCTCGGAGCTTCTCAAGGTGAAGGGCGTAGGCCCGGAGAAGCGGCGCGCGCTGTTGAATGCGTTCGGCAGCGTACAGGGCGTTCGCGATGCGGGCATCGATGCGATCGCCGAGCTCCCCGGCTTCAGCAAGGCCAGTGCAGAGCGGCTGCTCGCCGCTTTAATGCCGCAGAGCGAAGCTGCCCCCACAACTGTGGCGTCCGGCGAATCCGAGGCACCATCGGAGCCCACTCTGGATGTGATGGATGACCCGACGGCGACGGTCGAGATCGCGCCTCCGTCGGAGATCGTAGAGCAAGGCTAGACGCCGTCGAGCGAC
This sequence comes from uncultured Gemmatimonadaceae bacterium, assembly GCA_963792685.1. Lineage (GTDB taxonomy): Bacteria > Gemmatimonadota > Gemmatimonadetes > Gemmatimonadales > Gemmatimonadaceae > FEN-1250. The sequence continues at coordinate 2,833,504 of CAWBWW010000001.1, forward strand.
GGCGAGTAGCTTTCTTTATATGTCGCCAATCGCGATTATCGACCCGTTTTCCGGCATTGCCGGAGACATGATGCTCGGCGCGCTCCTCGAGGTCGGTCTCGATCCGGAGTGGCTGCGCGCGCTCCCCGCGCGACTCGCGTTGGACGGGGTGGAGGTGCGCATTCAGCGCGTGCTGCGCGCGGGGATTGCGTGCACGAAGGTCGACTTCGACATCCCTCCGCAACCACACGGCCGCCACATCAAGAAGATCCGGGAGATGGTCGCTGCAGCGGGCGTGCCTGATGCGGTGCGCGAGCGTGCGGACGCGGCGTTCACGTCGATCGCCGAAGCGGAAGGTGAGATCCACGGCATGGCCCCGGAGAAGGTGCATCTGCACGAGGTCGGCGCGGTCAATGCAATCCTCGACGTCGTGGGCTGCGTGTGGGGACTTGCACTGCTCGGCGTCGACCGTGTGTATTGCGGACCGATTGTCGTGGGCGACGGGACGGTGAAGGCAGCGCACGGAATTCTGCCGGTGCCGGCGCCCGCAACCTTGAAGCTGCTCGAGGGGCACGTCATCCGGCCGGGACCCGAAGGTGCGGGGGAGCTGGTGACGCCAACCGGCGCGGCGCTCGTGCGAGCGCTATCGAGCGGGCCGGCGCCTGCGTCGTACACACCGCTCCGCAGCGGATACGGAGCGGGAACGAAAGAATTCGCGAATCGCGCCAACGCGGTGCGGATTACGCTCGCCGAGCCGGCGCTGCTGGATGGAATGACGGTGGAGTCGCTCGTGCAGCTCTCGACGGACATCGACGACATGGACGGCGAAGCGCTGAGCGCGCTGTCCGACGTGCTGCGGGAGGAGGGCGCGCTCGATGTGGTGCTGCTCTCTACACAAATGAAGAAGGGGCGCCCGGGAACGAGGGTGGAAGTGCTGTGCGCTGCAGCACAGGCGGAGCGGCTCGAGCGCGCGCTGTTTGTACACAGCAGCTCGATTGGCATTCGCCGTGCAAGTGTCGAGAGGCATGCGCTCCCGCGCGAGGAGTGGACGGTGCTCGTGGAGGGAGAAGCGATTCGGATGAAGCGTGTGACGCTTCCGGGAGGCGGTACCCGCACGAAGCCCGAGTTCGACGATGTGCGCCGCCTGTCGACGCGCCTCGGTCGTTCGCTGCGCGACGTGTCGGCGGAGGCGCTCGCAATATCGGAACGGCTCGGGACACCGAGTGTACCTTCGCAGGCGGGCACGAGTGCGCCTGCGAGCAACCACTGAGGAGACGAGTAGATGAATTGTCGGAATAGTTTGATCGTGTGCGCCCTTGCTGCGTCGACGATCATTGCGTCGCCGCTGTCTGCGCAAAAGAAGGATGCCAAGGACAAGGGGCCTACGTGCTCCGTCGTCACGGATAAGCCGGACGAGGTGAAGTCCGCGCTCAACGCGGTGACCGTCGCGCAAATCGGCGGACGTCCCGAAGACCAGCAGAAGCGCCTCAAGGTTGCGATGGCGGCGCTCACGCAAAATCCGTCGAAGTACAAGAGCAATCAGGCGGGGCACGACTACGTGCTCGGCCAGACTCTCGTACAGTGGGCGCTGCAGTTTCCCGAGTCGACCACGGTGAACAAGGGCACGATCGGCTACACGGACGCGAAGGATCAGTCGATCGATCTGCTCGCGACGGCGGACACGCTGTTCAGCAGCGTCGAGAAGTCGAATCCCGATTGCGCCACGGAGATCACGGGCTTTCGGCAGGAGGCGATGCGTCCGCTCGCCATTCACGCGTCCGCGCTGCTCAACACCGACAGCGCAGCAAAGGCTGAAGCGGTGGTCAACCGCCTGAAGCAGATCGATCCGAATTCGCCGCTCAGCCTCTATTTCCAGGGGATGGTCGCGGAGCACAAGAAGGACATTCCGACTGCGGCTGACTTGTTCACGCGCGGCGCTGCAGCAATGCCGCCGACCGTCGGTGCGGACAGCAATCTGAAAGCCGCGCTCGAGCTCGGAGCCGCGCAGATGACGCGCTTCGCGGCGCAATCGATGACCGGCGATCAGAAAAAGACGGGGATGCTGAAGGCCGCGGATCTCTACAAGAAATTTCTCGCTGATTTCCCCAAGAGCCCGAACGTGCCAGACGCGCAGCAGGGACTGACCGCTTCAATGGCGGCGTCCGGCGACACACAGACGGTCGGCAAGCTGTGGGATGACATGGTGGCGACACCTGCGAACTACACGGCGGCGCAGCTCTATGACGCGGGTACGCAGGCGTTCACGGCAAATCAGTTTGCACCAGCCATGAAGCTGATGGATGCGGCGCAGCAGAAGAACGGGTGGCTGCGTCCGGGTCTCTACAATGCTGCGAACGTGTACTGGAAGGCCGGTGATTTCGATCGGATGGCGACGGCTGCGAGAAAGCTCACGCAGATCGATCCGAACAATCCGGACGAGTACCAGTTGCTAGCGCTGGCGTATCAGGGGAAGGCCAAGGCGACGAAGGATCCCAAGCTCGTGCGCGCGTACAACGACTCGCTCAACGCGGCCTTCGCGGCGAGCGAGAAGGTGAAGTCCAAGGTGACGTTCAATGCGTTCGCCATGGGCTCGGCGAAACCCACGCTCACGGGCAACGTCGAGAACCTCTCCGATGCGCCGCAGAAGGGCACGATCAAGATCACGTTCCTGAACGAGAGCGGCGCGCCAGTAGGAACGCCGCAGACTACTGACTTCACGCTCGCGCCAAAGGAGAAGAAGCCGTTCTCCGTGACGGGTGATGGAGCGGGCGCCGCGGCGTACCGCTACGAGCCGATTCCCTGACGCGCTCTCTTTCCACGAAAACGAAGCCCGCCGTGCAGCTCGCGGCGGGCTTTTTTCGTGGGGCCGTCGAGGACGAGCCTAAGTGTCCGAAGTACATGTTCTGCCTTGATTTCGGACTCTTGATCTCCTAGGTTACATCATGTTCAAAGCCAGCCGCGCACGGCGTTCCGAGCTTCGCTCCGCGCGCCGCGACTTGCGGTGGCTTTTTGTGCATCCGGCCCAACGCTCGCAATGATCAAGGTCGCTCGAGTCCTTCCCAATTCCGTCGCTTCGGAGCTCGGCATTGAGCCGGGCACCGTGTTGCGCGCGGTGAATGGTCGCAAGCTCGAAGACTTCCTCGACTGGGAATTTCTCACCGCCGATGACGAGCTCGTGCTCGACGTCGCGACGCCGGACGGTGAGGAGCTCGCGTTCGAGATCGAGCGCCCCGAGGGGATGGCGATGGGGATCGTGCTCGAGCCGCCACGCGTGCGGCGCTGCGCGAACAAGTGCGAGTTCTGCTTCATCGAGGGGCTGCCCAAAGGGCTCCGCACGCCGCTCTATGTTCGCGACGATGACTACCGGCTTTCATTCGCATACGGAAACTTCGCGACGCTGTCGAACGTGAAGGAGAAGGACATCGCGCGCATCCTCGAGTATCGGCTCTCGCCGCTCTACATCTCGGTGCACGCGACGCCGTACGAGGCGCGCAAGATCCTGCTCAACAACCCGAAAGTGCCTGACATCATGCGGCAGCTGTCGCGGTTGGCGGAGGGCGGGATTCAGTTCCACTGCCAGATGGTGATCGTGCCGGGGCTCAACGACGGGGATGTTCTCGAGCAGTCGATCACCGATCTCTGGTCACTCGGTGATGCGGTGCTCTCGACCGCGATCGTGCCGGTTGGGCTCACACAGTTTTCGCATCTGTACACGGGCGCATCGATGGACGCGGAGCGCGCGAGCGAGCTGATCGCGCGCGTGGAGCGATGGGAGGAGCGCGCGCTGCGTGAGCGCGGCGATCGCTGGGTGTACGGCTCGGACGAGCTATACATGCTCGCGCGGCGCGAGTTGCCGAATGCAGAGCATTATGGCGACTTCGTGCAGATCGAGAACGGCGTTGGTGCCGTGGCATATCTGCGGCGACGAATCGCCGAAGGTGCGGCCTCGCTCCCGCGGCACGACGGGCGACGCATCGGCATCGTGACGGGCACCGCGATGGGCGGCCGTCTCATGGCAGAGCTGATCGAGCAGCTCACGGCTGCTACCGGTGCCCACTTCGAGCAGATCGTCGCCGAGAACTCGCTGTTTGGCCCGACGACGACTGCGGCTGGGCTGCTCGTCGGCGCGGACCTCAGACGAGTGCTGCACGGCCGCGCTGATCTCGATCTCGCGCTGATCCCTGCCGAAACGATCAACGATGACGGCGTATTCCTCGACGATCTCTCGTTCGCGCAGCTGCGCGAAGAGATCGCGATTCCGCTCGTGCCGTCGTACGACTTTCTCGATGTGTTGTCGAACGAAGATTTGAGCGACACCGCGTCCTCTCTCCATACCGCGGGTGCCGCATGACCGAATCCTTGAACATTCCCGTCGTTGCGATCGTCGGCCGGCCGAACGTCGGCAAGTCGCAGCTCTTCAATCGACTCGCTGGAAGCGATTCCGCGATCGTGAGCGAAGAAGCCGGCACGACGCGCGACCGACATTTCGCGCGAGCTGAGTGGGCGGGGCGTGCGTTCTGGCTGGTCGACACGGGCGGGCTCACGGATGATCGCTCCGTGCCGATGGACGTCGAGATCCAGAAGCAGGTGATGCAGGCGATCGCCGAAGCGGATCTGATGCTCCTCGTGGTGGACGCGAAGGCCGGACTGCATCCGCAGGATGAGCGTGTCGTGCAGCTGCTGCGCGATTCGCACAAGCCGTGGCTGCTCGTCGCCAACAAGGTCGACGATCCGCGCTCGACGGATTTCTACGAGTTCTACAACCTGGGCGCGGGCGATCCGATTCCGGTGTCCGCGATCAACGGCAAGAACTCCGGCGATCTACTCGACGAAGTCGTCTCGCGCTTTCCCGAAAGTGAGGTTGCGGATGATGACTCGCTTCACATCGCGGTGATCGGGCGACCCAACGTCGGCAAGTCATCGCTCGTGAATCGGCTGCTCGGCGAGGACCGTCTCGTGGTGTCCGCGGAGGCGGGGACGACGCGCGATGCGATCGACACGCCAATGCAGTACCACGGCCAGACGCTGACGTTCGTCGACACGGCGGGACTGCGCCGGCAGTCGAAGATCGATGAGGGGATCGAGTTCTACTCGTCGCTGCGCTCGCGCCGCGCGATCGAGCGCGCGCAGATCTGCATTCTCATGCTGGACGCTGTGGTGGGGCTCGAGAATCAGGATCTCAAGATCGCGACGCTCGCGTGGGATCAGGGGTGCGGGCTCATCGTCGTCGTGAACAAGTGGGACATCAAGGAAGACAAGACCGACAAGTCGGCGGCGAAATTCCAGAAGGAAGCGGGGGAGAAGGCGCCGTTCCTCAAGTTCGTGCCGTTCCTCTTCACGTCGGCGCTGACGGGTCAGCGCGTATCGAAGGTGCTCGAGCTCGTGCTGCAGGTTGACGCGGAGCGCAAGAAGCGGATCTCCACGGCGCAGGTGAACACGACGCTGGGCGAGCTCACCGCGCGGCTGCAGCCACCGCAGGCGGCCGGTCGCGAGGTGAAGCTGCTGTACGCGACGCAGGTCGAGGTCGAGCCGCCCACGATCGCGGTGTTCGGCAATCATCCGGATCTCGTTCCCGAGCACTACGTGCGCTACCTGCACAACGGCTTCCGCGAGGCGTGGGGCTTCAATGGAAGTCCGCTGCGAATCCTGTTGCGGAGCCGCGCAGCCTAGATGCGGCCCCTCGCGGGATTGGTGATCGCGTATCTCGCCGGCTCGCTTCCGTTCGCGTATCTCGCTGGAAAGCTCTTCAAGGGGATCGACCTCCGCGAGCACGGCTCCGGCAATCTCGGTGCGACGAATGTCTTTCGCGTCATGGGATGGAAGATTGCGAGCGTCGTGATGCTGCTCGACATGGCGAAGGGCGCGATCCCCGTGCTGCTTCTGCCACCGCGATTCGCCCCGACCAATCCCGAGCTCTGGGCAATTGCGTTCGGTGTGGCGGCGATCGTCGGACACGTGCGATCGGTATTCCTTCTCTGGAAAGGCGGAGGGAAGGGAGTGGCCACTGCGGGCGGCGTGTTCTTCGCGCTCGCGCCAATCGCGTCGCTCATCTCGATCGCGGTATTCGCGCTCGTCGTGTATCTGTCGGGCTATGTGTCCCTCGGATCGTTGTGCAGCGCGGTCGTGCTGACGGTCGCCGTCATCCTCACCAAAGGCGCGAGCTCGCCCGTCGCCATCGCGTGCGCGCTGGTCACCCTGTTCGTGTTCTGGACGCATCGCGCGAACATCGGGCGGCTCCGTCGCGGCGAGGAGAATCGCGTTCGGCGTGCGAGGCCCGCCACCTGATGCGCTGCGCGGTAATCGGAGCCGGCGCATGGGGCACGGCGCTCGCCGATCTGCTCGCGCGGAACGGACACGATGTCGCGTTGTGGGCGCGCGAGCCAGAGGTCGTGGCATCGGTGAATGGCGCGCACGAGAACACGATGTTTCTCGCGGGCGCGACGCTGCACGAGTACGTCGTCGCGCACAGCGGGCTCGCAAGCGCGTGCGCGGAAGCGGAGCTCGTGCTGTTCGCGACGCCGTCGCACGTGCTGCGGAGCATCGCACGGGATGCGGCGGCCGCAGTGAGCGAGCAGGCGACGATCGTAGTGGCAACCAAGGGCGTGGAGCGCGACACTCTCGCGGTGATGAGCGACGTGCTCGCGGAACGGTATCCGTCCCACGCGATCGTCGCACTGTCGGGGCCGAGCTTCGCGGCGGAGGTCGTCGCGCGCCAGCTGACGGCGGTGGTCGCCGCGTCCACAAGTGCGAGCGCGGCGGCGATGGTGCAGCGCGCGCTCTCGGGCGGTGAGTTCCGCGTCTACACGCACAGCGATGTGATGGGCGTGGAGCTGGGCGGGGCGCTCAAGAACGTGATCGCGGTCGCGACGGGAATCGCCGAGGGACTGGGGATGGGCTACAACGCGCGGGCGGCGCTCATCACGCGCGGGCTGGCGGAGATGACGCGGCTCGGTGTGAAGATGGGCGCCTCACCACTCACGTTCGCGGGGCTCGCCGGCATGGGCGATCTCGTGCTCACGTGCACCGGGGCGCTCAGCCGCAATCGATCGCTTGGCGTCGAGATCGCGCGCGGCGTGTCGCTCGACGAGGCGCTGGCAACGCGACAGACCGTCGCGGAGGGAGTGATGACGACACACAGTGCGCGCGCGCTCGCGGCGCGCGAGGGAATCGACATGCCGATCGTGAGCGCGGTCTATCGGATATTGTTCGAGCATCAACCACCCCGCGCCGCCATCGGTGAGCTGATGCGGCGCGAGCTTCGAGCAGAGGGGGACACATGACCGCGGAGCCGGTGCAGGAATTTTTCTCCATTGGAGAGGTCTGCGAGCTGACGGGACTCAAGCCGCATGTGCTTCGCTACTGGGAGAGCCAGTTCAAGTTCCTCAACCCGGCAAAGAACCGGTCGGGAAATCGCGTCTATCAGCGCCGTGAGGTGGAGCTCGTGGTGCTCGTCAAACACCTGCTCTACGTCGAGAAGTACACGATCGACGGGGCGCGGCAGAAGGTGGATGAGCACCGGAAGAAGGGGCAGCTCAAGCCGAATGCGCGGCGTGCGCTCGACGTGCACACACTCGCGTCGATCGAGCAGGAGCTCGCCGAGGTGATGAACATCCTGGGTGGAGACTCGCCGCGCACGTGAGCGATGTCGTCTGCGTGATCCCTGCGTACGACGCGGAGCTGACGCTGGCGGGCGTGGTGCAAGGGCTGCGCGCGGCGCTGCCACGCGCCATGCTGATTGCCGTGGATGACGGCTCCCGCGATGCCACGTACGTCGTGGCGGGCGCGTGCTGCGATCGCGTGGTGCGCTTCGAGCGCAACCGCGGCAAAGGCGCTGCGCTGCGCGCGGGGTTCGATATCGCGACTGCGGAGTGTGCCGGCGCCGTGCTCACCATCGATGCCGACGGCCAGCACGATCCGGCGCGCGCACCGGCGCTCCTCGCGGCGCTGGCGGAGGCAGACGTGGTGATCGGCTCGCGTGTGCGCACGCCTGGCAAAATGCCCCTTGGTCGACGCGTGACGAATGCGCTCGCGAGCGCGGCAGTCGGCGCCATTTGCGGTGTTCGCGTACCCGACGCGCAGTCGGGATATCGCGCGATCGACTGTCGCGTGCTCGGTACCATCGCGCCAACGGGCGACCGATACGAGTACGAGACGGAGTTCCTCATCGCGGCAATGCGCGCGGGGTATCGCATCGCGAGCGTGACGGTGCCCACCACGTACGGTGCGCCAAGCCACTTTCGCCCGTGGAGCGACTCGATACGCGTGGTGCGCGCGATCTGGCGCGAGCGCGCACGAGGGATGAGCTGATGCGGCTGCTCTGCACGAACGACGACGGCATCCTCGCGCACGGCCTCGAGTGCCTCGTCAAGTCCGCGCAAACGCTCGGTGACGTGACCGTCGTCGCGCCCGATCGCGAGCAGAGCGCGACCAGCCACTCGCTCACGCTGCATCATCCGATTCGCCCCGTTGCGCGCGGCGACAATCGCTGGCAGGTGGACGGCACCCCCACGGACTGTGTCATGCTCGCCATTGAAGCGCTCATGCCGGAGAAGCCGAGCTTCGTGTTGAGCGGCATCAATCACGGACAGAACATGGGCGAGGATGTGCTCTACTCGGGCACCGTGGCCGCTGCGATGGAGGGTGTCACGCTCGGCGTGCCGTCGATCGCGCTCTCGTTCGCCGGTGGTGAGCTCAAGGCGGATCCGGCGCTCCTCACAGACCAGATCCCGGCGGTGGCCACGCTGCTCGCGCACCTCACGGCGCTCAAGCTGCCGCGAGACACGCTGCTCAACGTGAACATGCCAGCGCGCCCTGCCGCGGATATTCGCGGCGTCCGACTCACTCGGCTCGGCCGGCGCGTGTACTCGGATTCGCTGATGAAAATGCAGGATCCGCGAAAGCGGGAGATCTACTGGATCGGCGGCGGGTCCGCGTCGTGGAGTGGTGCGGCGGATTCCGACTTTCGCGCCGTGGCGGACGGATTCATCTCGGTCACGCCTCTCACCCTGGACCTCACCCATTTGCGAATGCTCGATGAAGCAAAGCTCTGGTGGTCAGAGCCATGAGTGGCGAGCAACCCGCGGGGCGGCGCCGACTCGTGGAGGCGCTGCAGGAACGTGGCGTGCGCGATCTCGCCGTGCTGCACGCATTCGATCAAACGCCTCGGCATCTCTTCGTGCCTACCGGCATGCGGCATCGTGCGTACGAGGACAGCGCCCTGCCAATCGGGAACGGACAGACGATTTCGCAGCCGAGCACACACGCGCGGTATCTCGAGCTGCTGGCATTGACGGGGAAGGAGCGCGTGCTCGAGATCGGCACGGGCTCCGGCTACCAGACGGTGCTGCTCTCGCATCTGGCGTCGCAGGTGTTCTCGATCGAGCGCGTCGGCACGCTCGTGACCAAAGCGCGCGATGCGATCCGTGCGGCCGGCGCATCGAACGTGTCGCTGCTCTCGGGTGACGGCACTTTGGGCTGGCGCGACTACGCGCCGTACGACGCGATCCTCGTCACCGCTGGGTCACCTGCTGTACCGACCCCGCTCGGCGAGCAGCTGGCGGAGGGGGGAAGGCTGCTGATTCCAATCGGCGACCGGGAGGAGCAGATTCTGACCCTCTTCACGAAGCGGGGAGAAGCGCTGGAGCGGCGTGACATTGGGGCCGCGCGATTCGTCCCGCTCATAGGGAAGTACGGCTGGCCTTCCTGACTCGAACTCGCCAGCTTCAACGTTCAACCGTACGCTGGCGCCCCGAGCCTGTGCCGCGCTGCGCCCCCCAGGAGTGCCGATGGAAGAAAAGTCGGAAGACCTTCCCAAGCCCCCGCTTCCGCGTCGCGCTGCGCGTCCATTCGTCTCGCCCACCGAAGGCGTGACCGGTCCGTTTCAACTGAAGCGACGTGGGGCACAGCTGTTCACGCCTCCGGGCTCCACGCCTGCGACGCCGGCCGCCGACACGGCCTCTCCAACCGACACGGAAGCCTCGGCACCGCCCGCGCCGTCGCCCGCCGCGGACGGTGCAGAGATGGCGCCAGGGGAGGCGGCCGATCTCTCCGCGAGCGCGGACCCCATGCTCGCCAATGCGGGGCAGGAACGCGTTGAAGGGGAGATTGCGCCCGACATCGAGCTCGAGGGCAACTGGCCCGCGCCCTCGATGATCACACCCGAGCGTACGCTCAATGCAGAGTCGCTGATGGCGGCGCCCGTGCATGCGGACGACGACACGTTCGTGGTCGAGCAGTTCGAGCATGAGGACATCGAGCTCACGCCGGCATCCACGGAATACGCGGACGAGCACTCGATCGAGGTGATCGCGTACGACGACGCGAATAGTCTGCTGCAGGCGGCTGCTCCGGACGGCAAGCATCCGAAAGTCGATGGGCTGCAGCTCGAGACGACGGAGTTCTCGTTCGAGCAGGAGCCGGCCCCGCCGCGCATGAACGTCGAGAGCTTCTGGGCCACCGATCCCTTCGGCGCGACGCACGACGCGCAAATGCCCATGGATGCTGCGTCTGCGGATCTGACCGAGGCGACCATCGATGCGGACACCGCGGGCGAGCCGCTGGTCGATGCGAGTGCGAATGCGAGTGCGAGCGCCAACGCGCCCGCGATCGACGATCAGCCGGTAGAGTGGGCCGACGATCCCTCCACGATGATCTCGCATGCACAGGCCGCACTCGAGCCGGAGCCCGAGCACGAGCCGCTCGAGACGAGTGCACCCGCGCCAACGCTGGCGGACATTGCGCCGCCGTGGATGAATCGGTTGACACCTGTGAGTAACAAGGCGCTCGAGGAGCTGAAGGAAGCGGAGCCCTGGGATCTCACGCCTGCGTACGGCATCGCTGCGATCCCCGAGGCAAAGCGCGAGCCCGAGAGCGAGGTGCTGGCGGCAACCGCGAGCGACGCACCCGTGCAGGCTGGCGTCGCGGATGCGCTCGAGCGCATCGTCGCGCGACTTCGGGCGGGCGAGCTCGAGGTTCACGCGGAGGCGGAGATGAGCGACGAGGCCGCACTCTCGGCAGTGCTCACCGCGCTGCTGCGCGCGCGCCGTTGAGTGAGGTGCACGCGCACGTCGAGGTGACTGGGCGCGTGCAGGGCGTCGGCTTTCGCGAGTTCGTACGCACGATCTCTCAGCGCCTCGGGATTGCCGGGTGGGTACGCAATCGCGACGATGGGTGCGTAGAGTTGGCTGCGTCGGGCAACGCGAGTCAGATCGAGACGCTGCTCGCAGCGGTGCGTCGCGGCCCTGCGGGTGGAAACGTGCAGGACGTGCGCGCACTTCCGATCGACGCGACGGAAGCGCTGCCCAAACCCTTCGTCATTCGCCGGTGAGATCTTGACCACTGCCGCACGAGCGGAGAACGAGCGCGAGCTGCGCTCGCTCATTCGCGAGATCCCGAATTTTCCCAAGCCCGGGATCAACTTCAAGGACATCACACCACTGCTCGCGGACGCCGCGGCGTTTCGCATGGCGACGGAAGCAATGGCGGCGCCCTTTGCGGCGGACGGAATCAGCCACGTCGTGGGGGTCGAGAGCCGCGGCTTCATCCTCGGCGCGCCTATCGCGCAGCAGCTCGGCGCCGGCTTCATCCCGGTGCGCAAGCCGGGGAGGCTGCCGCACACGGTGGAGCGCGTCGACTACAAACTCGAATACGGGACCGACGCGCTCGAGATGCACCGCGACACGCTGCAGTGGGGGCATCGCGTGCTGATCGTCGATGACGTGCTCGCGACCGGCGGCACGCTCAAGGCGACGTGCAACCTCGTCGCCCTCACGGGGGCTGAGCTCATTGGGTGCAGTGTGTTGATCGCGCTGGCGGACCTGCCCGGACTCACCGCGATGCGACACTGGCGCGTGCACACGCTGCTGCGCTACTGAGCACGTTCGGCTCGGCACCCTGTAACACGAGTCGCGCTGGCGCTACCTTCTGGACGCCGCCATGCGCATTCTGACGATCACGCACAACTATCCGCGGTGGGAGGGCGACAGGGCGGGGGCCTTCATCGCGCGCCTCGCTGCGGAGGTCGTCGCCCTGGGACATACGGTGCGGGTGGTCGCGCCGCACGCGCCTGGTGCGGCTCTCCGCGAGACGCAACACGGCATCGAGATCGTACGGGCGCGCTACGGGCCCGATACGCTGGAACGCGTGGGCTACACCGGCGCGCTGCGCGAGCCCATGCGCGCGACGCTGCTCGCCCCTCTCATGCTTCCTCCCTTCATTGGACAATTGTGGTCCGTCGCTTCGCGCGAGGCGCGCGACTTTCGCCCTGATGTCGTGCACGCGCATTGGTGGATTCCTGGCGGCTGGATCGCAAGCCGCCTCGGACTGCCGTACGTGATCACGTGCCACGGCACTGATGTGCGTCTTCTCGAGTCGTCGCTCTGGCGCCTCGTCGCGGCACCGGCCTTTCGGCGCGCAGTTGCGATCACGGCGGCGTCGGAGTTTCTCGCGCGCGACATCGCGCGCTTTTTCCCCGACGACGCGTCGCGCATCTCGGTGACTTCGATGCCCATGGATCTCGCGATGTTCGAGAGCGGTGCGGCCACCGCGAAGGCGATTCCTCCGCGCGTGCTCTTCGCGGGGAATCTCATCGCCTCCAAGGGAGTGGACGTGCTGATCGAGGCCGTGGCGTTGCTCCGTGCTCGTGGAGTCGTATGCGCGCTGCGGATCATTGGCGACGGGCCGGAGGAGCAGCGGTTGCGCGCACTCGCCTCGCAGCGCGCGCTCGGGGACGACGTCTCCTGGTCGTCGTTTGTGCCCCAGCACGACCTGCCAAAGGAGTTCGGCGCCGCGACGATAACGGTTCTTCCCTCGCGTGGTCAGGCGGAGGGCCTAGGGCTGGTGCTCGCAGAGGCGCTCATGGCGGGGAGTGCCGTCGTCGGCACGCCCGCAGGCGGAATACCGGAGGTGGTGATCGACGGAGAGACCGGGCTACTGGCGCGCGATCGAGGCGCCGCGGACCTTGCGCGCCAGATCGAACGGCTTCTTCTGGACCCGGTGCTGCGCGATCGGCTGATCGCGAACGGCAGAGCGCACGTGAGAGCCCAGCACGCACCCGTGGCAGCGGCGGAGCGCGCGATCGAAGTGTATGCGCAGGTGGCGAAGGGTAGTGCAAATCGATAGCTATCGCCCATGAACTTGACGTGCAAACTCCTCGGCGCGGACGACATCGCGACGCTCGAGCATCTCGCCCTCAACGATCCCGACTTCGATCTCGAAGGACGGGGCGAGCCGCTCGAGCCCCTCTCGCCCGCTGCCGCTCGACGTTTTCTCGCCGATCCCGCGGTGCTCTTCTGGGTCGCGCGCGACGGCGCGAACGTCGCAGGTTTTCTGTACTGCCTGGTCGTGCCGCTGCGATCGAGCGATGAGCAGGAGCTGCTGCTCTACGAGATCGGTGTTCGTCGCAGCTGGAGACGCAAGGGCGTGGGTCGCATGCTCCTCGACCACATGGAGGGGTGGATGCGCACGAACGGGGTCGGTGAGGTGTGGGTGTTTGCCGACAATCAGGCGGCGGTCAACTTCTACCGCGCGCGCAACTTCACGGCGGCCGAGTCGCAGCCGGTCTATCTGACACACCGGGTGCGCTGAACAGGCACTGCCATGCATGATCACACCCGCGTTCGCTCGCACCGAGCGACAGCCGGCGCGTGGTGAAAGGATTCTTTTGAGTTGCGAACTGCGTGGCAGAGTGGAACGAGTGGTGCTTCCATCTGCTGCATGACGAAGTTCGACCCCCGCACGTACTGGCACGAGCGGCATGCTCGACAGTACGGACCAGAAAGCGTCGGGTACGCCGGCCTTGGCGTGCCCTACAATGCGTGGATGTACCGCGTCCGCGGGCATGTAGTCACGCGGGCCATTCGATCAGCACGCATTGACCCGCGCGCGTGCGACATCCTCGACGTCGGATCGGGCACGGGGTTCTACATCGATCTCTGGAAGCGACTTGGCGCAAAGTCGGTGAGCGGATGCGACCTGGCGCCCTTCGCCGTGACCGCGCTCCGCGAGCGCTATCCGGGCGTGTCGTTTTGCGAGCTCGACATCTCCACGGAGGAATTGCCTTCGGAGCTTGGTTCGTACGATCTGGTGTCGGCGTTCGACATCCTGTATCACATCGTCGACGACGCGAAGTACGCGCGTGCGTTTCGGAATCTTCGTTCGCTCGTGCGGCCGAACGGATACCTCGTGTTCTCCGAGAACTTTCTGCACGACGGTCGAGAGTCGAGCGGACACCAGGTGAGTCGATGCGGCGCCGAAATCGAGCGGGTGCTCGCGGAGCAGGGATTTGAGACGCTGCACCGAGCGCCGGTGTTCTTCTTCATGAACCGCCCGATCAAGTCGCGCAACCGCGTGCTGGCGGCGACGTGGAGCACCATTGAGCGCGTCACGGCGAATCGTGACCGGCCGCGACTCGGTGAGCTACTCGGCGCCGCGCTCTATCCGATCGAGATCGCGACGCTGCACATCGTGCACAGCGGCCCCACCACGGAGTTGATGATCTGCCGGCGGCGCGACTGACGCTCTCCTGGGCGCACCTGCTCGACGTCAGGGACGGGACTTCGCATTTCGCTCGCCCCTGTCCCGTGACGTCTGTCCCCTAGGTCGTAGGTGGCCCACCGCACCCTGCAGGAAAGAACCCGGGGATTTGCTTCACAGTCTTCTCGTACGCGGAACCGCCTTCACTCGGGATCTGCGTCGTCGTGAATGGCTTGAGGAACAGGTTGATCAGGTCCGCACTCCATGCTGGAATCTGCCAGCCGACGCCGTATCTCGAGTTGACGTCGAACGTTGCCGAGCGGCAGGGCGGCATCCCAGCCACCGTCATGCTCGATCCATTACGGATTCCCACGACGGGGTTCATGGTGACGAACGGACCGGTTACGAATCCGAACGCGCCAATTCCGACGATCACCTTCGCGCCATAGCCGAACACGAGACCGTTCGCGCCAAGGGACACCCCTGAGATTGAATTCACGAGATTCTGCTTGACCACGAATTCCGTGGGGACGGTCACGCCCCATTCCCCTCCGTTCACCTTTCCTGCCTTGATGGAACCACTGAACTCGTACTCGCCGTTGGCGTTTACGGTACCGTTCTGCGCCGTGAAGATCGTGGTCAGCGTCAACGACTGACGGAAAACGGCAGAGAAGGGGACGGCCATTCCACCAATCGGGATCGTGATGTCCGCCGGAATGATGATGTTCTGCCCGTTGATGTTGCCGGCGATCCCCGCGTTCGTGCCTGCCTCAAAGCCGATCTCGATGCCGGACGATCCGTAGAGCTCGACATTGGCGTCGATGATCTGACTCTTCACGATCAGGAGCTTGAAGCGCACACCGGCACCGGCTGGCACGTAGAGCGTCGCCTTTGCGGTTAGCTTCACCCCCTTTCCATCGAACAGCAGCCGAATACCGAAGCCATGGCAACACGCAGGCTTGATCGTGTAGCCATTGATGGTGATCTCCTTCGCGGCGCCAATATATGACTGGCTCTGGAGCGCGCGCGGGGGAGTATACGCAGCGAACAACGCTGGTATCGTCGGTTCAGCGAGGCTCGTCTGTGCCGATTCATCCGGATGGTTGGCCGCACCAGGATAGTCGGGCGCCGTGTACACGAGCGCGTTGTCGAGATCGATCGGCTGGTCGGCCTGCAGGTCGGCGTCCTTGATCACCTCGGTGATCTCGACTGGACCGAGTAGCACCTCGAGACCGTCCCCCTTCCGCGTCACCGCCAGCACGCGTCCCATCACGCGCCCGGTGGCGAAGAGGATCTTGTTCACCTTGATCTCATCCGCGTGTGGTGCGTTCGCATCGATCGTCCAGAACAGCCCATTGGTGGCCATGGCTTTCACGGCATCGGCACCATGCTCCATGACGATGACGTTGTCCTGGTACGTGACCTTGTCATTGCGCGTTGGTGAGATACCCCACTTCAGTTCGTTGGGGGTCATCTTGGCATAAACGCCGCTCGCCCCGCTGCTGCCGCTCCCCCCGCTCGCTCCACTCGCCCCACTCGCCCCACTTGCCCCTGCGGCACCGTCGCTTTTTGACGGTGCTGCCGCGTCGGGTTTCTTGCACGCATTGATCAGCAACAGTAGGGCGCCGACAGCGACGGCTCGGCTCATCCCGCGGAGACTTACTAGACGCATGGCGTTCGATCGCATGAAATGCCTTTGAAGGGCGGCTCGCGCCGCGAAGGTGCGACGAGATCAGTGTCGGTCGGAACTTCGCGAGGACCGCGCGCGCGATCTTCGTTCTCTTGCAGGGATACGAATGCATGGACTCGGCTCCCGTCGCCCTATGTATGTGCTGCGCGAGGGTCGAAAGGATCGTCACGATGTCCGTTTGGAGCACTCCGAGCACCCCTGCACCGGTCAATCAAGAAAGTGATGGAAAAGGTCGCTGCCCCACATCATCCCTGCGTATTGGCGTTAGATGGTGTGTCGTAATCGGCCGATTTTCATAGGATTGATGCACGCTGGAAGGGTTGCTGTAAAGGGCGCGATTGCGCGTGCCCCGGATCTCGCGAGATTTCGACGCTGCAGGCCCTTACGTGAGCGGCTAATTTGAGAGACGTTGCGCGATTTCGCCCCCGTAGCTCAGGTGGATAGAGCAGCGGTTTCCTAAACCGTTGGCCGGGTGTTCGAGTCACCCCGGGGGCATGAGAAGAGTGAACGTGACTTGGTATGCACAGAGAGCGGTTTCGAGCACCGCAGTTGCATGACGCGTGGTGACACACGCGTGAGCTCATGAGACGATCCGCAGAATGAACCCATCAGTTGATCCACTCCCGTGGACCGGGGCAGAACCGCTCGTCTCCGTGATCGTCCCTGCTTACAACGTCGGCGCCTATCTTGGCGCGGCTCTCGACTCGTTGCGCGCACAGACGATCCGTAGTCTCGAAATCATCGTGATCGATGATGGATCGAGCGACACCACGGCTGAGGTCGCACGCCGGTATGCGTCGGAAGATTCCCGCATTCGCGTGGTGTCGAACGGGAAGCCGTCCGGACGCCCTGCGCATGCTCGTAATGCGGGCCTGCGCGTAGCTCGCGGCAAGTACATCGCACTGCTCGATGCGGACAATGCGAGCCTTCCCGCGCGGCTGGAGAAAGGCGTGCGCGCGATGGAGCGCACGGGCTCTCGGTTCGCGTTCGCGGACGTTCAGCGCTTGCACGAGAAGTCCGGCACACTCGACGCGGCGGGCACGCTCGTGCTCGACAACTTCATCGCGAATGCGGCGCCCTATCTGGAGCATGTCGGGGATGACGTGTATCTCTGCGCACCCTCGTTCGGCGCGTTCCTGCTCACATACGTGGCGATCGTCACCTCCACCGTGATGTTCGCGCGGGAGCTCCTGTCAACCGAGGCGATATGGTTCGACGAGTCGCTCGTGCGCTTCGAAGATCTCGATCTCTGGATGCGCCTGGCCGATCACACTCGTTTCGTGTTCGTGAACGAAGTGCATGTGATCATGCGCAAGCACGCCGCAAGTATCACTGCGCGCCAGCCACTCGAGACACGAATGGACGGCATCGCGGTACGACGGCGGCACCTGCAACGTCTCGCGACAACACTTTCGCCGCGCGAGACGAGGGCGGCCGCGCAGAACATTAGTGAGCTGCAGTTTCACGTAGCCTATGCGCATTGGTGCGCCGGCAGCGCACGACAGGCGCGGAAGTGGTTCCTCGAGAGCTGGCGATCGCGAGCGCGTCTGGCCGCGGCTCTGGGCTATCTGAAGGCGTTTGTTCCACGCGCGGAGACGCTCGGCCTCATCGCCAGGATCCGGAGAAGCCTTGCTCCGGATCGCGAAGCGCGGTGATGACTTTGGTACCGCTAGTCTGTCGGGCCGTGTCACAGCTCAGAACGGCGCACACGAGAATGCGCGCGACGCAGCAATTACCGCGCGATGATGGCTCTGGACCGGAACCACTGGACGGCTGAAGACAGCTTCTGACGCACCGGTCCGCCGACGTAGGCAACCATCGACTGGGTCTCGATCGGTGTAGCGCCGAAGCTTTCCTTGAAGCTACGAAGGCCCCCCTCATGGGCGCGGGCACCACCCAGGTAGAAAATCTCCACGCCCTCGGTCTGCATGGTGAGCGCAGTCTCGAACAGAAGAAAATGCGATGCACCGATCGCCATCCCCTCCGGCGAGCTGCCGGACGACTCCGAGTATGCGCCCTTCGCTGACCTGAGGATCAGCTGGGATGCTACGATATGACCAGCATGTACCGCCACGAACAGCTCACCAGCGCCGGAGACGAGCAGCGCGGCTGCTCTTTCGCGGTCGAACTCGAGCAAGACATTCTCGCCTCGCGATTTCCGACGCTCCATCGAGTTGATGTGCAAGGCGACGTGTGCATCGATGGCGGCATCTGAGTTATCGCGGCGCGCCACCAATCCATTCTTGCGTCCCTTTGAGATACGTTGGCGGTGGGTCCTCGAAACTCCTGACAGGAGATCGACACCGTACAGTGGCAGCGCAAACTCCGTTCGGTCTATGCGCTCGAGCTCACCGGGCCAAGGGGGAAGTTTCGACTCCGGCGTGGCAAACGTCGAAAGTTCGAGATCGGTAATTCCCTGATCGGTAATGAATGAACGCAGGCCATGCCAGAACGGGGAATCGAGCGCGATCGGTGGTGACGATGGCATCGTGAGCGTGCGACGCAGTCGTCCGCGCGCGACGAAGCATAGCGCAGCGGCGCACACGGTATCCGCATCCTCGAGCGAAAGCAGCCATGCGTCGCGATCAAGCATTCGTTGCGAGCGCAAGTAGCCGGGGGTGAGGAATGGATTGTCAGGATCCGTCAGCGCAGCGCGCTCCACTGCGGCCTCGTCCGGAGCGCGCGCGAAGAATTTGTCAGTCACGGCTCCGCACCCACACCGTGCTCGCGTCCGGTCGTAGCCGTCCTCGCGGGCGCGCGTGTCGCGTGCGCCGCGCGCAGCGCCTGCGCGAGGGGCGCGGCGTAGTGCTTGACCATAGCAATAGTCGCCTTCACTTCGTCCGGCGAGGACGTGTACGGATCCGCGATCTCATGCGCCCGGTACGTACCGGACGAGTGCATTCCACCAAAGAGCTGCAACTTTTCGCGTGCCTCCGGATACGTCATTGCAATGTTGACGTAATTGAGCTCATCCATCGCAAAGATCACGTCGTACGCCGAGACGAGCTTCGGCGTGAGCCTCGTCGCCCGATGGTCGTTCAATGACAGCGCGAGATGCTGGGCCGCATCCCGCGCGCGGAGGTCGGCGGGCCGACCGTCATGCGCGTGCGTACCGGCCAATGCAACCCGAATAGTCGAAAGTCCAAGCGTTCGAAGCTCTTCACGCAGCGCCGCCGCCGCCGCCGCGCTCCGCATGATATTTCCATGACACACGAACAGCACGGAGTCAGCGGGACGGGGAAGTGAGATCGCGCGATTCAATCCCATCGTGCGCAGCAATCGGCGCCTGACGTAGGTGATGCGGCGCCCACGCTCGAGCCGTCGCGAGTCTTTCACGATCGAGAGCAGCGGACGCGGGATGATGGCGCGCAAAACGGATTTCACCCCATCCTTCGTCCACCGACTCAGCACGTGCACGACTTCCTGCACGGCGGGTGCTGGATCTCGCCAACTCCACATGGCTGATCTCGTTCCCGGCGCGAAGTCTGCGGCGAGCTGGCGCAGCGAGTTGCCAATGGTGATGCGATCTTCAGGCAATCCCGTGAGGACGTGACCGGCGCGCAAAAGGGACCCCGCGGTCCAGCGCACACGAAGTCCAACGGGATACGACGCCGGGGGCACAGGCGTGATCCCCTGCGACAGCTGCCACGCGTAGAGCGGAAAATCCACACCTGCAGCCGTGTTGAGCGGGAGCGAGCCCCAAAATCTACCGTTCACCTCCATGAGCGCGGTGTCTCCCGTTGCGGCATCGTGACGAAATTCCACCATCGCGACGCCTTCCCATTCGAGCGCGCGCAGCAGGCGCGTTGCGTACTCGAGCAGCTTCGGGTCCACAGCTTCTGCGACCGCAACGACGGCGACGCCGCCCGAGGGCGGATTCTCGGACACCCGGCGATGCTGGAAACTCGTCACGACCTCGCCCCCTGACATCAGCAGCTCGACACCTACCCCTTGCCCGCCGTGATACGTCTGAAACAGCAGTCCCTCGCCAAAGCGCGGTTCGCTCGCGAACACGGAGCGCAGCTCGTCAGCGCTCGTGAACGTGCGCGTCTTGAAGTCGTGGGAGGACTCGCGACTCTTGTCGGCGTGCTTCACGACGATGGGGAAGCGCATCTCATGGAGCGCGGCTTCGAGCTCGGTCGCGCGCGCGATGGTCATCGACCGCGGTACGGGTACGCCATTTCGCTCCGCGATCGCGAGCGTGATGGTCTTGTCGAGCACGCGTTGCACGATGCTGGGCGGCGGACATCCAACTGCGCAAACACGCGTGAGCTCGTGGTAGGCCGCACAGACGATCTGCAGCGCGGTGTCGCTGGTGGGGACAGCCCACCCGGCGCTCTCGGAGTGCGCGAGACGCACCAACAGTCCTGCCGATTCCTCGACGCTGTCGCCCAGCCACGCCGCGCCAGCGAGTGCGCGCGACGAGACTTGCAACGGCTGACCCCGAGGGGTCGCGACAATGCAGCGGACGCCCACGCGGTGCAGCGATCGCGCAATCGTCACGAGCTTGCGAGGCTCCGCGCCGACAATGATCGCCGTCGGCGCAACCCCCGGTATACCGTAGCTCATGCGGCGAGGAAGAGTCCTGCGGGGTTCAACGGGCGCGGCCGCATAAGTGATTCCAGGAGAGTATAGGCTCTGTGCCGTCACGTTGTGCTGCAATGACGTCTCGTACAGTTTGGACGTATCCGGCGAGGCTGAGTGTCGACACTTGCGTATCGCCGGATGGGCACCCCGCTCGACAAAGCGAGCAGCGCTCGACGCGCACTTTCCAGCCCATGTCCCGTGACAAGTCACTCATCGCGCGAATGATGTGCCAACCAAGTGTAAGTACTCGAGGGCGGAACGCGTAAGTTTCTTCATGCGGACTGTAGCGCGCCCTGTCGCTCAGGTGAATGGAGCAGCGGTTTCCGAAATCGTTGGCCGGGTGTTCCAGTCACCCCAGGGCAGGAGAGGCGCGTTGCCGGAAGTCGGGCTTCGCGCTTCGTTGCTTGCGGACGAGAATGGCGGACAATGTCAAAGTTATCAGCCACCGTAGGAATTCTTTTGCGCACTTAGCTCCTGCCTGGCGGCATTACTGCAGCGCTTTTTGCTGGTTGTCCCAGGGGTAGAACGCCTCTGCAGAACGCATTCGTTGTACCGCAGCAGCTGAGTAATAGTTGTCGTGATTAGCGTCTCCGTAGTAGTTCCTGCATTCAATCGCGCCGACATGATTTCGGAGGCGCTCACATCGGTGCGGGCACAAACCCGTGTCCCTCTGGAGACGATCGTCGTCGACAATGCATCGACCAATGGCACTCCAGAGGTCGCCGAGCGCGAAGGTGCACGCGTCATTCGATTGAGGACAAATCGCGGCGCGGCCGCAGCGCGCAACGAGGGGGTGCGTGCCGCAGCGGGCGACGCGATCGCGTTGCTCGATTCCGACGACTACTGGGATCCACATCACCTCGCCACGGTCACTCCACTCCTCGAGCAGAATCCCAATGCGGCGGCCGCTGCCGCATCTGTGCGGCTCATGGGAAAGAAGACCGGTGTCTGGAAGGGACGGATTCCGGAGGGCGCGCCCGCGATCGTCATTCGGGAAGCGTTCAAGGACTGGTTGACGCCCACGACGACTACCATTGTGCGGCGCGACGCGATGCTCGCAGTCGGCGGCTACGATGAGACAGCGCGATTTTCCGAGGACTTCGATCTGTGGCTTCGACTCGCGCGTCGCTTCCGGTTCGTCGCCGTCCGAGAGATTACGGCAACCTGCCGCTGGCACGACACGCAGGTCAGCGCAAATCAGGACCGCCAGCTGATCGCGCTCTACAACTTCCGAAATCGCGCGATTGTGGAGATCCAGAGGGAAGGGGATCACGCCCTCGCCGACGAGCTCTCGCAGATTTTTCGGATTCTTTGGGCGAACGACGTGCAGCGCGCATGGGACCAGGGGCGCACCGAGTGGCTCCGGAAGCTGGTCGAGCATGCGCCGTTGGTGCCCGGGCTCCCGACCTCCGAGCGGCTGCGTTGGCGCCTCCGCTCGAGCATCCCGGATGGTGCACGTCCGGTGGTGCGCGCCGTCATTCGTACGGCGCGTGCGACGCTGCGAAGCTAGCGCCGGGGTCACTCTGGCTACACCGTCGCTCGCCGTCCTAGCACCAGCGCTGTGTTCTAGCGAAGTGATAGCAGCGGCGCAGCACGGCCTCGGTGCGCTCCAGTTTCACGTTGCGTACGCGCAATGGTCTGCTGGTTTCGGTCAACACGCACACCGTTGGTTTCGCGAGAGCGGGCGACCTAAACCAAGCACCTTAGCCGACGTGGGTTATTGCACGGCGTTTGTACCGCGCGCAACGGCGTTCGGCATGCTCTCGGCACGTCGCGCTCGACGCCGGAGGGAGAGCGGATGCGTCAGGCTGATTCGGTACTTTTCCTGCGTTGGCTCGCTTCCCGTATATTGCTTGTGTCGCCGCTTGGCCGAATGGCGCGATCGTACGTTCCAGGCCTGGCGGCGCCCTCAACTCCGTGTGAAATGCTGGCTGATCTGAAAGGCGCCTCGATCGAGGTGTGGCAACACCGTGAACTGCTCGAGCAGCTCACGAAACGCGATATCAAGCTGCGCTACAAGCAGGCGGCCATGGGCTTTGCCTGGGCCGTGTTCATGCCCTGCCTGATCGTGCTTTCCGGACTGATCATTCGTTTCGCCATGGCGCAGATCTCCGGGCAGTCGCTCGTGGCGCGTGACATCGCGAACATCGCAGTCAAAGGCGTGGGCTGGTCGTTCTTTGTCGGTGCACTCGGGTTTGCCACCGCGAGCCTCATCGGCAACTCCAATCTCGTCACGAAGATCTACTTTCCGCGCGAAGTGCTTCCGCTGTCGTCCGTCGCGGCACAGTCGTTCGACACCTCGATCGGCCTGCTGACGCTCGTGATCATCCTGCCGATTCTGGGCGTGCGCGTGCATCCGAGCTTCGTCTGGATCCCGTTTTTACTGCTGCTACTTGTGCTCTTCACGACCGGCGTGTCGCTCTTTCTGAGCTGCGCGAATCTGTTCTTCCGCGACGTGAAGTACATCGTGCAGGTAGTGCTCATGTTCGGGATCTTCTTCACCCCGATCTTTTTCGAGCCCGCAATGCTCGGTCCGCGCGGCGCGCTGCTCGTCGCGATCAATCCGCTCACCGGCATCCTGGAGGGGCTGCGTCTCGCAGTAGTCGACGGAAGGGATCTACTGCATCCCATAACCGGAATGATCAAAGGAACGGAACGGCTCGTCTGGTCCCCGTGGGAGCTCGTCTACTCCGCTGTGGTCTCAACATCGATTGTGATGGGCTCGACGATGATGTTCCGTCGCCTCCAGTACCTGTTCGCCGAGTACGTGTGAGGAGCCATGAGTGAAGTAGCGATCGAAATGAACAACGTGTGGAAGAAATTCCACCGTGGCGAGCGACACGACAGCCTTCGCGATCTCGTCCCGTCAATGGTGCGTCGCATCGTGAATGGTGCGCCGCCGGCCGAGGAGCTTGGAAAGAACGACTTCTGGGCGATTCGTGAGGTGTCGTTCCAGGTGCAGCGAGGCGATGCACTCGCCATCATCGGGCACAACGGCGCCGGCAAATCGACGTTGCTGAAAATTCTCACGAAGCTGCTGCGCCCCACCCTCGGGACCTACGCAACGCACGGGCGCATCGGCGCACTGATCGAGGTGACTGCCGGCTTCCATCCCGATCTCACCGGCCGCGAGAACATCTTTCTCAACGGCTCGATCATCGGCATGAAGAAGGCGGACATCGCGCGGCGTTTCGACGCGATCGTCGATTTTTCCGGGATTGGTGATTTCATCGACACTCCCGTCAAGCGCTACAGCTCCGGCATGAACGCGCGCCTCGGCTTCTCGGTCGCAGCGCATCTCGAGCCGGAGATCCTGATCGTCGACGAGGTGCTCTCTGTTGGCGATTACACGTTCCAGGGCAAGTGCATTCGCTGGATGCAGAATCTCCTGCAGAGCGGGACGACGGTGATTTTCGTCTCGCACAACATGGATTCCGTGTTATCGCTCTGTAACTCGGCACTGCTGCTCGATCAGGGAAGCGTCGTCGCGCAGGGAGATCTCAAGAAGGTGGTGGCCGAGTACTACAAGAGCGGTGGGCGCTACCGGCCGGAGCTGCTTCCGTCACCGAAGGCGCGCACCATCGAGTTCTCGGGTCCCACGCAAGGCGATCTCGTGGTCGGTCCGGGGGAGCGCGTCAACTTCACGCACTGGATCACCGCGATGGACGACGTCGAGCTCGGCCCCGGATTCTTCATCAACCGGGCGGAGAAGTCGGTCGTCGACACCACCTACGCGCGCATGCGCGGGCACCCGCTGCGTCTCAAGGCGGGGGACACCGTGAAGATCGAATGGAGTCTGGCGTTCAATCTTCCGGCGGGTGTGTACGACGTGGGCTATCACATTGGGAACATCGCGGGCGGCTATCACGAGTATCAGAGCCGCGCGTGCATCGTGACAGTGGGCGACGATCCGCGAGTGAAGGGCAGCTCGTTCGTTGCGCTGCGCCTCGATGCACACAGAGTGGAGAGCCCGGAGATGCAGCTCGCGGTGCGCGCCGGCGCTGCGCCCTGAGCAGCGCAATACGTATCCCGCGCTAGCCGCGCTCCTGCGCAGCGGAGCTGCCGCCTAGGGAGGCGCGTGTCACACGCGCGACATCATGCAGAAGCGGGCGCATGCGAACCGGAATCGCCGCGCGCAGCGCCCATCTGCGCCGCACGTCGCGAGGCGCGTTGGGCACGAGTGAAGCGAGCTTCAGAAGCTGCTTCAACCAGTCGTTCCGCCCTTCGTCCCACGCCTTCTGCAGATCGTTCGTCCATATCACGCGGAACAGCTCCGAAAGCTCGTCGACCCGAGCAGTGTCGCCGTCGGCCTCGAGCTCTGCAAGCATGCGGTTCCTGAACACGTACTGCGCGAGCCACTGCTTTTCCTGGGACGAGCTGAGCTGCGAATCCGATGCCACCGCCAGTTCGCGGTGACTTCGCGCGTGCATACGAACAGATTCCGACGCGCGAGCTTCATCCACAGATAGAAGTCCGATGCATAGCGCTCGTCTGCGGCCCACCCACCGATCGCGAGCAAGGCATCGCGCCTCGTAATCGTGGTGATCACCGGAGAAAGCCAGTCGAAGAACGCGCGGCGCAAGACGTCGGAAGGCGGCCCGTCCGGAAGATTTCCCGCCCAGACGCCTGACTTCGTGCCGACGAGGCGCACGGCGGAGCTGGCCACGCCTGCTTCCGGATATTGGTCGAGCAGCCCTGCCACGACCGCAATGTGATTCGGCTCCCAATAGTCGTCCGAGTCGAGCCACGCGATTGCATCTCCCGTAGACGCGTGTAGTCCTTCGTTTCGCGCTGAT
The DNA here is from genome assembly GCA_963792685.1 of uncultured Gemmatimonadaceae bacterium. GTDB lineage: Bacteria > Gemmatimonadota > Gemmatimonadetes > Gemmatimonadales > Gemmatimonadaceae > FEN-1250. Next base: position 2,859,028 of record CAWBWW010000001.1, read on the forward strand.
GCGCAGCCGGCATTCCTGTCGAGCGAATCACGCGCGCCCCGGCTGCGCGAGCGATCTCGGCCGTATCATCGCTCGAATGCGTCGTCGACGACGAGGATCTCGCGTGGCTGTCGTGTTTGCGCTCTCGCGGACGCGATCGCCTCCGCGATGGTCGGCGCGCGATTGTAGGCCGGAATTACTACCGAGACGCTGATCACGACAAATTTCTTCCGAAGATGTGAGCTGCCCTGCGTCGCATGAGTCTGTGCAAGGACCGTACTGTCGAACCAGCCACGCGCTTCGCTCGGGTGGGAATACTTTCTGCTTGTCGTGAAGAGCCCTCACGAAAAGTCCTTGCTTTCGATAGGTCAGGTGAGATGTTGCAGGAGCCGGACGTTTCCGTTGTGATTTGCACGTACAATCGTGGTGCCCTTCTTCGGAACTCGCTTGAACACTTGGCTGCGCAGCAGCCGGGCGACTCTCGATTCGAAGTTTGGATCATCAACAACAACTCGAGCGATAATACTCAGCAAGTAATCGACGAGTTCATTGCGGGCCGTGAGAACTGGCACACGTTCTTCGAGGCGCGGCAGGGGCTCTCGTTCGCACGGAACAGCGGGGTGGAGCACTCGCGTGCGCCCATCATCGCTTTCACTGATGACGACGTCGCGGCGCGGTCGGACTGGATCGCGGAGATCGTTCGAACAATGCAGGAGCACCCGGAGGTCGACTACATCGGAGGAAAGGTGCTGCCACGCTGGCACGCGCCGCCGCCCAGGTGGTTAACCCCTGTGAACTGGACGCCTCTCGCCGTGACCGATCATGGAGAGAAGCCGTTCTACGTGTCCATCAAGCGGCCGTGGTGCCTCGTGGGCGCGAACCTCATCGTCCGGAAGTCCGCGCTGCAGTGGGCCGGCGGATTCAATCCGGACTTTCAGCGCGTGAAGGACGGCATCGGCTCCACGGAGGATCACGAGTTCCAGTTCCGGCTGTGGCGAGACGGACGGCTCGGACTGTACGTGCCGAATGTGGTGGTCGAGGCCGAGGTGCAGGAGGATCGGCACCGGAAGCGCTATCATCGCAGATGGTACGCGGGGCACGCGCGTTACAGCGCGAAGATGGGCACCGAGGTCATCACCGAAGACATGCCCCAGCTCTTCGGCATACCTGCGTGCTATATCAGGCTGATCGCATCACATGGAGCGGGGTGGGTTACCTCTCACCTCAACGGACGGCCGGACCGTGCTTTTGTGCACGAGAACAAGATCAGATGGCTACTCAACTACATGCACCAGTACAACGTCGACCGGCAGACCAACGGGATGAAGTACGCGCTCACGAGCACGGCCCACGGCGTGCGCGAGCTGGTGCGCCGCAAGTTGTCGTCGGGGCATCCCGCTACCTGAACTGCGCCGGAAATACCTTCGCTCCAACGGCCAATCCGATCGCGTGTGCGCGCTGCGCGAGTGCCACGGACGCGCGCGTGAGCACCTGCGAGAGCTGTTCGTCGGGTCGTGTACGAAGCATCGCCAGCACGGCCTCGCGTCCCTCGAGATTCGGCTGGCGCATCCGTCGATAGCGGGCGAGCGCGAACGCAATCTCTTCCGGCGTGCGCGCGAGCCAGCATCCATCGAGCGGCCACGAATAGATCGCATAGAGTCCGCGTAGCAACGCCTCCATGAGCGTACGCGGAAGCCCATCGTGCGCGGTGATGCGCAATACACCGCCGACCCGATTGTAGAGGCTGCGCATGTCGTCCACCCAGCCCAGGCTTTCAACGTTGGGATAGATCGCGAGCGAGTGCGACTGGTCCGCAACGACAATGAATTCGAGATCGGGATTCGAGGCGATCACCGGGTCCATTAGATCGAACCGGTAAAAGTCCTTCCGCCATCCCGGCATGTAGATGAGAATCGGGCGTGGCCGCGCACTCCACGACACGACACTCGGCGGGATCAGGCCCGGGTCGAGCACCGACGGAATGCATTGCGCGTCGATCCCGATGCTCGCGAGCTCCTGCACGAATGCGATGCGACGGCGACGTTTGCCGAGACGATACGATCGAGCCGCTGCGCATGCGCGCGAACTCGCGGCTGCGAAATCGCATTGAGCACGTCGGTGCCCACCCACCAGCGCACGATAGGTACCTTGAGCGCGACGGCAGTCGCGAGCTGGCTCAGGTCGTACGTGTCGAGCTCCGCATAGGTGACCAGCACAATGGCGCGGGCGTGGCGCACGAGGCTCACCCATTCGCGTCTCGTGAGGCGATCGGCGCGCGCGAAACGTAAGCCGATGCCGAGCGCCGCGAGCGCTTTCGCTAGGGTGAGAGAGGGTGCCGACTCGCGAGGCTCCTCACCGAGGATCACCACATATTCGCCCTCGGGCGCACTGTCGGCCGAGCGATGCAGCGAACGCTCGACTTCGATCTCGGGGTGGCTCATCTGCTTCCGACTCCGGCGCCCGCGCTCGAGCGCAACCACTGAATGGCGGTCGAGAGCCGCCGGCGCAGGCGTCCGCGCTCGAGGAAGCACAGCGCAGCGGCGGACATCGCGTCACCGCTCTCGACGGCCAGCAGCCAGCCATCGCACCCGATCGCACGCTGCGGGTCGAGATAGCGGGCGGTGAGGAACGGGTTGTCGGGATCGGTGAGCGACGCCCGTTTCAGGAGCGTGGGATCCGCGCGTCGAGCGATGAACGACTCCGGCACTGCTACGCACCCACGCCGCGCTCACGCGCCACAGGCGCCGCAGCCGCCGTCGAATAACCCGTGTTCGTGCGCGCGAGCGCATGCGCAAGCTGCGCCACGTACTGCTTGATCTGCGCGATCGTCGCGTGTACCTCGCCGGGAGACGTCATGTACGGGTCGGCGATCTCGTGGGCGCGATACGTTCCCGTGGCGCTCATGCCGCCGAAGAGTCGCAGCTTGCTCCGTGCATGCGGGTGGCTCGTCGCGATGTTCACGTAATTCAGGTCATCCATCGCGAAGATCACGTCATGTTCCGCGACGAGCGCGGGTGTGAGCTTCGTCGCGTGATGGTCGCGCAACGAGAGCCCGAGCGCGCGCGCGGCTTCCTGTGCGCGCGCGTCTGCGGGGCGGCCATCCTTTGCGTGCGTTCCCGCGGAGGCGATGCGCACGTTCGTAACTCCGGTCGCATGCAACTCTTCGCGCAGGAACCCCGCCGCCGCCGCGCTCCGCATGATGTTCCCGTGACACACGAAGAGCACGGACTGGGTGGGGCGGGGTAGCGACACGGCAGGATTCACCCCTGCCATACGCAGCAACCGGCGTTGCACGTACGTGCGGCGTCGCTCCGGCACGAGCATGCGCGAATCGCGCAGGATCGCGAGCAGCGAGTGGGGGATGATCGCACGTAGTCCGAATTTTACCGCGTCCTTCACCCGGCGATTAAGCACGTGCACAACCTCCTGAATGGCGGGCCACGGATCGCTGGAGCTCCACATCGCCGATCGCGTGCCAGGCGAAAAGTCGGAGGCCAGCTGTCGAAGCGCGTTACCGAGCCTGATGCGATTCTCCGGCTGTTCGGCGAACACGTGAAACGCGCGCTCGAGAGCGCCGGCCGTCCAGCGCACCCGCATTCCTACTGGATACGATGCCGGCGGGTTGGGCACGATTCCCTGCGAGACTTGCCAGGCGTACAAGGGAAAATCCACACCGGCGGCGGTGTTGAGCGGCAGTGAGCCCCAGAAGCGTCCGTTCACCTCCATCAGCGCAGTGTCTCCGGTCGCAGCATCGTGACGAAACTCGACCATTGCGACGCCGTCCCACTCGAGCGCGCGCAGCAGCCGCGTGGAGTAGTCGAGCAACAGCGGATTGACCGCTTCGGCCACGGCCACGACCGCAACGCCTCCCGACGGCGGATTCTCCGACAAGCGTCGATGCTGAAACGCGACCAGCACGTCACCCTTATGCATCAGGAGCTCGATCCCAACGCCCTGGCCCTCATGGTACGTCTGGAAGAGCAACCCTTCCCCGAAGCGCGACTGTGCGTTGAACAGCCGTCGAAGCTGGGTCACGAATGCAAATGTGCGACTCTTGAAGTCGTGCGAGCTCTTGCGGCTCTTGTCGCCAGGCTTTGCAATGATCGGGAAGCGCATGCCGGCGAGCGCTGCATTGAGGCCCGATGCGCGCGCAATCGTGACGGACTTCGGCACCGGCACGCCGCACTGCTCGGCCACCGCGAGCGTGATCGACTTGTCGAGCACTCGCTGCACGATGTGCGGGGGAGGACTCCCCACTGGGCAGAGCTGCGACAGTTCGTCATATGCGGCGATCAAGATCTGGAGCGAGCTGTCGCTGGTTGGAACCACCCAGCGCGCACCTTCCGCGCGCGCGAGACGCACGAGCACCCCGGCGGACTCCGCAACGTCTCCGCGGAGCCGCGAGACCTCGGCAAACGCTCGCGAGGAGACGTGCATCGACTGCCCGCGCGGAACCGCGACCACGCACCGCACGCCCGCGCGGTGCAGGGAACGAGCGATCGTGACGATCTTCCGCGGTTCCGCACCGACGATGATGGCGGTCGGACGTCCTCTCACCGACTCGTACTGCGACGAGGCGGAGGAGGCCGCCGCGTCAGCCACTCGCGCGGTCGGCCGATGTGCCGAGCTCTCGCTCGAGGAGATTTGAGTCAATGAAAAACTTGCAGGCCCAGCTCAAGATATTCGAATTTCCCGTACTCCCCGTCCACGGGGAAGGATCCCTTTACACCGCCGCGCACTTCAGGCTCAGCGTCCACACGCACGCGCTCGCGGAGATAAGCGTTGGTGCGACGCCCGGCTTCGAGGTATTCGCGCTCGCCTGTAATCTGATGGAGCAACAGCCAGCAGTGTGCGATCTGGGCCGAGCCGGTTAGACAAGCCCATTTGACGGCTCCGGTCCAATCCGAGTTCAGACGTCCAGGAAGGAAGCCGTTCATACGAAGCGCCGACATCGCGCCTCTCGCGGTGAGGATCGCGGCGCTGAGCAGCGACTCGTCGCGCGAATACCGGTAGCCCTCGATCACCCCGCGCAGCGCGTAGCCGATCGTGTGCGTGAGCGGATGCGATGCATCGTTGAGGCAGCAGTCCGCGAACCAGCCGTTCACCCGTTGCTTGGTGAGCGCCCATGCGATGTTGCGAAGCGCGGACTCGGCGTAGCCTCGCGACGGTTCGACGCGCGCCGCTTCGAGGAGCCCCCACGCAACGTGCGTCTCGTACGCCTTCTCGCCGGCCTTGGCGAAGGGCGTGGGATGTCGACGCCACGCGCCATCATCATCCTGTGTGCGCACGAGCCAGTCCGCGGCGCGTTGCATGGCATCGCGGTACTGCGCTCCGACCTCGCGAACGCCGCAGGCGAGCCCGATGAGGATCTGCCCCGTGTTGAAGGTCACGGGCACGACAGGTGTCTGTCCGATGACGCCGCCCTGAAAGCCGCCGCTCTCGAGCTGGATGGAGACGAGCCAGTCCAGCACTCTGCGCGCGCGCTCGCGCGGCACATAGTTGGCGTGACCGGGAATTCCGTTGAGCAGGGTGGGGACAATGTAGCCGCTCGTCTCCGGATAGGACGCTCGCCATCCCGACACGAGGCTGAAGTCGCGCGCGATCCCTCCATCGTTCGAGATCGAATTGTCCTGGGCGCTCCCCAGCCAGTCGAGTGCCGCGGCGACGCTCGCTTCAATGCCGGGGTCCGTCAACGTCGACAGGCGCTTGTCCCTCCGCGATTCCGTCCGCGCGGATCCGGGAACTGAGAGATCCTCTTTTACCTTGCGTGCGCGGTTCAGTATTGCATCAAGAGCTGGACTCATCTCTACAACCGATTCATTGTCCCACGGGAGCGTGCGGCGAATGCGGACTTGCGTGCGTCTGTCGAGCGTATGGAGGGTTGAAGCGCTCACGTTCGCATCGTGCACGCCGTGAGATCGAGCGCCGCGCCTACGTGCATGTTCGAGTGCGCGCCGTCGGGATCGGTATGCGTGCTGACTAGCGGAAAGTGTGCCGGACGCTTCTGATTACATCGAACGGATGGCGTGCATCGCGACTGAAAAGGAGGAGGAGCGCGTGACCGATTTGGACGACAGCACGGCGATGGCGGAGTTGCTCGAACCACCGCTTGCGCTCGCTACGGGCGCGGTGCTCGGGGCAGTGGCTTTCCTGCTCTGCGCGCTGCTGTTCGGCTTTGCCGTGGGGATCGCAATCGCTGGCTGCGCGATGCTGATCGCGTTTCTGCGCCGAGCTCCAGTCGCGGCCGTTTCGTTCAGTGTGGCAGCTGTGTTCGCGGCGGGCGGTCTCGTTCGGTGGCCCGCGGCGCTCTTTCTGTCGTCCGCCGCATTCGGCGTAGCGCTCGCTCTGTATGCACGCGCGCGTCTTCAAGAGAGACTCGCTGCCGAACGGGCGAAGTCCGCAACGGCTTAGAGCTCGAGCTCCCAGTCCTGGCCAATCTCCGAAGTGCCGAAGCGTGTGTGGGCCTCATCACGAACGAGGTGAAAGCCGCGAGACACGTAGATGGCGCGCGCTGCGTCGAGCACGGCATTCGTCCAGAGGGTGATCTTGCTGTAGCCCGCTTCCCGAGCGAACGCGATGCACGCATTGACGAGCGCACTGCCAACGCCTTTCCCGCGCGCACTCGGCTCCACGAGCAGGAGACGCAGCCGCGCGACGGCATCGCTCTCGCGCACCAGCATGATCGACCCCGCGCGGTCGCCACCCAGCGTGGCGATCCAACACCGCTCGCGAGCGGGATCGTGCTGCTCCATGAACTGCGCGACGATCCTGGCGACGAGTGCCTCGAATCGGGAATCGAAGGCGTACTCCTCCGCGTAGAGCGCACCGTGTCTCGCGATCAGCCAGCCCATGTCGCCGGGGCGGGGCTCGCGCAGCTCGAGCGTGCGCTCGTCGACACTGGGATCGTTCGGAGCGAGTACTCGCTGGATCGATTGCATGGCGCGAACGAGCGATTCCTGCTCGTCCAAGGGGTGTTCGGCGAGCAGCGCCCCGATCTCCGCGCGGGCGCTCGAGTCCAACCGCGCAAATGCACTGCGTCCTTTGCGGGTGAGCCTGAGATCGAAACGACGACCATTGAAAGAGGACGGGCTTTTGCGAACGAGCTCTCGCGTCTCGAACGAGCGGAGCATCCGGCTCAGATAACCCGGATCGAGTCCGAGTGTGCGCCCGATGGTCGTCGCCGTCGCCGCACCCGCGCAGTGCGCCAGCTCGTAGATCACCCGCGCTTCGGCCAGCGAGAACTCCGTGTCGAGCAGTCCTTCGCGGAGTACACCGATCTGCTGCGTGTAGAAGCGATTGAAACGCCGGACCGCAGCGACTCGTGCGTCGAGCGGGGGATCGGTCATGTGGAAGGGGGTAACTCGAGAACGCGCATCCCGCAATAAACCACTATCTACTTGACTTTGTCAACTAATCGGGCTCGCGCTTACTCCGCCGTATCCAGCGCCGGGCGACGCCACTGGGTAGCGAGTCCAACCCCGATGAGCCCGCGGGAGTCGCGGACCGCAACGTACTTGCATGGCATGTCTTCACTTAGCTATACTCATGTCACCCTCGTCCGCAATCGTTCCCGCGCGCCGTCCGTGCTGTGGGAACGCGGGTTGCATCACCGCACGGATTTTTCATGGCTGCGAAGGCTGGTCCTGACGTCGAAGAGCACGTCGACTCGATCGTCGAATGGTTGGAGCTCCACTCACGGCAGCTGATGTATGGCTCGATCGGGCTGCTGGTGGTGGCTGGTGGATTCTGGTTCTACCGGCATTCGAATGAGAAACAGGCGCAGAGCGCGTCGACCGCGCTGACGGAAGCACAATCCGCGGTGATGTCCGGGAACATTCCACTCGCGCAGAGCAGCCTCGAGAAGCTGGTCCAGCGTTATGGAAGCACGCCTTCGGGGGCGCAGGCGCGCGTGCTGCTGGCGCAGGTTCATTACGACAAGGGCGAATACCAGCAAGGAATGAAGGAGCTGGAGCCAGTCACGAATGACGGTGACGCCTACACGTCGGCTGCCGCGCTGAACCTGACGGCCGCCGGACTGGAGCAGACGGGCAAATATCCCGAGGCTGCCGCGGAGTACGAAAAAGCCGCTGCCAAGGCGCCGTTCAAGATCGATCACGACGTCTATATGGCGAGCGCGGCGCGAGTCCTCACGACGGCGGGAAAGACGGCAGACGCGCTGAAGATCTGGTCAGCGCTGGCGAGCGACGACCAGAGCGCGGCTGCGGCCGAGGCGAAGGTGAGACTGGGTGAGCTCGAGGCGAAGGCTGGCGGAGCGAGCTGAGCGTTGACGTGAGTTGGATCAGCTAAGTCGCCGGAACTCCTGGCGCCTCAGCTTCCCAGAGCTCGAAAATGGTTAAGCCGAGCGCCCAGAGATGGGCGCTCTTTTTTCGGCGAGCGATCGAATCCTGAGGGAACGGGGGGGTGGACGGAGGAGTGAAGACATGGACGCGCTGACACGACGCTGGCGCCATAGGTCTGAAAGCGCTTACTACGTATAAGATACATTATGTAAACTACGGGGTGGGGAGAAATGTGGACAACGGTGCTGCGTGCCGCTGTCCACGGTTCTACAAGCTCAACTGCCCCATGTCTTTGGGTCCATTCCAGGCGGTCATGACGCCTCCAGCCACCGCCGAGCGCCTGCTTTGGACAAGCTGAGTGAGCTAGAGGCCGAGCTCTGCGATCTCGCCAGTAAATACAATGCGCCCTTCGCCGCTCAACCTGGGCTTCCACCCCTCTCTCTCGCGTTCCAGGCGAACCGTGAGCAAGCACCCGGACCGGGTAATGACGGGCGTTTCGGCGCCGCTCTCACCCCAGCTCGCGAGGACAATCGCGCATGCGATGGATCCTGAGCCGCAGGCCAAAGTCTCGCTTTCCACGCCGCGCTCGTACGTCCGCATGGCCCATCCATCCGGACGTTTCGCGACGAAGTTGACGTTCACCCCGTCCGCGCGAAAACTCGAATACCGGAGCTCGCGGCCACGGCTTTCGACGGGAGCGTCGTCCACGTTCTCGACCCGGATGACAAGGTGTGGGACGCCGACCAGCGCAAAGCCCATCCGCTGCTCGCCAGGCTCGAGCGGCACCGCTGCCGTTGCGCTGACTTCGGTGACGGGCGGAAAATCGAACTCCGGCCCTAACGGGCCGACGCGTACCTGGACTACGCCGCTATCCGTCTCGAGCGCGAATCCGGTGTGAGGCGCCATGCCCAGCTCTGCCGCCAGGCGGGTGACGCACAAGGTCGCGTTGCCGCAGAACGCCACGCGCGAGCCGTCGCAGTTGTAGTAGCGCATGGCCAGCGCAGCCCCTGGGCGGCCGCTCTCCTCGACGAACACCACTCCGTCGGCCCCGACGCCCGTACGGCGCTCAGTCAGCGCCTGAATGGCCTCGGTGCGCTCGAGCGCGTCGGCGATGTCGCCGCGATTTCGAACGTCGAAGATGACGAAGTCGTTTCCCGACCCCGACATCTTCCAGAATCGCCAGCCCACCTCAGATCTTCCCGGTGAGCGTCCGCCAGCGGAGCTGCCAGACCATCCAGATCGCTTCCATCACGATCTTGCGAGACATCTTGCTCTGCCCCTCGGTGCGATCGTGGAAGACGATGGGAATCTCTACGATCCTGAAGTGCTTTCTCCAGGCAAGGTAGCTCACCTCGATCTGGAAGCCGTACCCATTCGAGCGCACCGAGTCGAGATCGATTGCCTGCAGCACGGACCTGCGAAAGCACTTGAAGCCGCCCGTGGAATCGTCGAGCGGTAAACCAGTTACCCACCGCGCGTAAAGATTGGCCGCATAGCTCAGCATGAGCCGGCGGATAGGCCAGTTCACCACCGTCACCTTCCCGCGATTGTAACGGGAGCCCAGGACGAGGTCGGCGTCCTGAATCGCCTGAAGGAACGTTGGCAGATGGGCGGGATCGTGCGAGAAGTCCGCATCCATCTCGAAGACGTAATCGAATTCCCGCTCGAGCGCCCATTTGAATCCGGCAATGTAGGCGGTGCCGAGTCCGAGCTTGCGGGGGCGGTGCAGCGCGTGAACGCGCGGGTCGCGAGCGGAGAGCTCATCCGCGAGGTCTCCCGTGCCGTCAGGTGAGCCATCATCCACGATCAGAACTTCGAGCCGCGGATCCTGGTCGAGAATCCGCCCGACCAGGGTGCCGATGTTGTCGCGCTCGTTGTACGTCGGAACGATGACGAGAGCCCGTTCAGCCACGGCGCCTCCGCTCTGCCGCGGCCCCTGCACCGATCCAGACAAGCGAAAGCCCGAGTGCGAGGAGCGTGAGCGTCTTGCCACGCTGGTAGGCTGGATCGGTAAACGTGAGCTCGACGTGAGTGGCTCCCGTCGGCAGCACGACGCTCATCAGCGAGTAGTCCGTGCGCACGACGAGCGCCTCCTTCCCGTCTGCCGTCGCTTTCCAGCCTGGATAGTAGTTCTCCGAAACAACCAGGGCCGACCCCGCAGGCGCGGGCTTCGCAAGCTGAAGTACGATGTGCCCCGGCGCATACGACACCGTGTGCACGTCGATTCCGGTGGGTGCAGGCAGCGCGTTGACCTGCGGACCAACGACGGGAGCGGCACTATCTACGAGCGCAGCTTGCAGCGGGTTGAAGCGCGCATCGATCACCGTCGCGAGCACCGGGGCGTCGCCCGCCTTCACGATCACGGGCGCCACCCACGCGAACGGATTATTGCCGGAGAGCTGGAACAGATACTCGTTGGACCCAGCAGCATTTCTCACGGGACCAGCAAGACGCTTCGCATCCGGAAGCGGAACGCTGTCCGTGTCGGTCAGGAGAAAGCGAACGTTGAGCAGCCGCCAGATCTGCGGCTCGACGAGCTGCCGGTCCTGAATGAGTCCGTCGTACCGCGCCAACGAATTGCCCTGGTAGCCCACAACCTGCCTGATCCCGTGCGCCATGAGCCCGTTCGACTCCGTCATCAGGTACGGATCGCGTGGCGCATCGTTTTGCGGTGCGAGCTGCAGGGCGAGGACCCTGCCCGGCTCCTTCTGCGCTTTCAGATATTCAATGATCGGATCGCTCGCGAAAAGCTGCGATGCGGGTGGTGAGAACATCCAGTAGAGGCGCTCAATGCTCCAGAGATCGAGCGCGGTGAGCGCGAGCAGCGCCCACGCGACCTGCTGTGCGCGCAGCTTGTTCGTGAGCATCGCGAACAGGATGCCCAGCGTCACTGCGGCAACGGCGAACGAGCGAATGGAGCCCATTCCAAGAGCGGCCGCATTGTCCGCCACACGATCGATGAGCTGCGGGATCGCGAACGTCGCCGCCATCGAGCTCAGCCCACCGGAGATGCCGAGGATGAGCATCAGCCCAGCGAAGACGCCCCAGCCGATGAGATAGCGGCGCGTGAACTCGCGCGCGAGCACACGTTCGAGCCCGAGTGCCGCGAACACCGCGATGGCGAGTGCGAACACCGAAATGATCGTGCTGGGCGCGCGGAAGAACTTCGTGCCTGGAACGATCGCGTAGATGATGTGGAAGAAGGGCGTCGAATTGCCGAGCGCCCACAACAGCGAGACGATCATCGCGCTGAGCCAGAAGCGCGAGAACGCGCGTCGCCGCATGCCGCGCACCGCGCCAAAGCCGAGCACTGCGAGGATCAACACGGTGACCCCGAGATACTCGCTGTGCAGATGGATTCCGTTGCGACCCGAATAGAGATCGAGAATGCCGCTGAATTGCGGGACGTACGTGTTGATCAGCTCCTCGAGCGGAAACGAGTACGTCGTGGCGTAGTCGTATCCCTTGCCCCCTGCGCGCGGCGACCACGGCACATACTGCATTACGGGCAGGTACTGTATCGCTCCGATGAGCATGCCCAGCGCGACCGCTGCCGCTGCGAGCCCGAGCCGAGTAAGCGCGGTCTTTCGCGGCAGCGCTGCATCCTCGTCAGCCGCCGAGAATGTGAGGAACAGCGCGAATGCGCCCGCGAGCAGCAGCATGTACTGCAGCAGCTGCGGGTGTGGGCTCAACACCGCGAGTCCCGTCGCGAGGGCAAGCACGCCGAATGCCCACAGGCGGCCGTCGCGCATTCCACGCACGAGCATCCAGAGCGCGAGCGGCGTGAGCGCACCGACAAACAGCTTTCCGTCGTGCCCGGGCGACACGTATGCGGCGATCGGACCACCCATCATGTACGCGAGCCCGCCGAGCAGCGCAGGATAGAAACTCAATCCCCACGCGCGCAGGAAATAGTACGTGAACAGGCCGCAGAGAAACACGTGCAGCATGAAGCCGACGGTCATCGCAACGTCCGTCGGCATGATCATGCGCAGCAGGAACGTCGGATAGAAAATGTCCCCGTGCATGGCATCGACGTACGGCAATCCGCCGTAGAGATACGGATTCCACAGCGGGAACGAGCCGGCAGTGCGCAGCGAGTGCGCGGCGAACTCGCGAAAGGCGTAGCCCGCGAGATACTGATCGCTGTGGATATTGACGAGAAACTTCCCGGCGAGTGCGGGCGCCCCCAGCCACAGCGTGGCGAGCGCATACACGAGCGCACTCCAGAGGCCGGCGAGTGTGGGCGCGCCGATGTCGGCCGCGGGTTCAGCGCGTGGAGCTTCGGTCTTCTTCTTCATGTATGGACAGACGGCGGCGCCGGACGAAAGCCAGAAAAATGAGTGGCGGGGTCACTTCCAGTATGGTGAGCCACAAGCGCGAGCCGACCACAAGCAAATCCGCCGGCCCCACCGCGAATCCTGCACGCTGCAGCGCGACCGACATCGCGCCCTCGCGAATGCCCAACCCCGCAGGAGAAATGAGCGCGACGAACCCGAGCAAATACGAGCCCGCGAAAACTGCTACGTAGCTGCGAAGTGCGCCAGGCGCGACGCCCAGCACGCCTCTCGTGAACAGCCAGAACGCCACTCCGTACATCAACCACGCGACGCAGGTGAGCATGCCCGCGAACAGCAGCACGCGGTGCGCGAGCGGTCGCAGCACGATGTCGCGTTTGAGCACCCTCCCTGCCAACGCTCCCAACCGCGGCAGCGCCGACGGCGATGCAACCACCGCCATCGCCATGACCGCGATCAGGAGGACGACCCACGGCGGAATGTTGAGCAACGGCGCGCCCGCCACGAGCGCCACGGCGAAGCCCACGACCGTGTTGATGAGCGTCACCAGCACCGATGCCGCCGCCCCCTCGGCCGCCGAGACGCCGTACTCGCGCGACATTACCGCGAGCGCCGTGATCGACCAAACCTTTCCTGGCAGATACTTGCCGAGGTTTGAGATGCTCCAGATGCGGGCAGCATCCAGAAACGGGATCTCGTGCTGCCAGCCGCGCAGGATCACGCGCCACGTCTCGATCAGCACCGCGTACGTCGCGAGGACGACGACGCCCGATGCGACGAGCACCATCCACTGCGGGCGCGCTTCGGCGAGCGCGACTTTCACCGCATCCCACTCGTGCGCGATCTTGCGTGCGACGAGGAGCACGATCACGGCGGCCAGCACGATCTGCACGACGCGCAGGAGCGTGCGGCGCGACGGCGCCGTCACCGGTGCGTCGTGCGCGCCTCCGGAATCAGCGATCGTCCCCGTCCCGCCTCGGCAGCATCGTGCCGAGCTGCCGGCGCAGCTCGCGCAGCTCCGCACGCTGGCCGGCGATCATCTCGCCGACGAGTCCGCCGACGAGGAACACGCTGCCCGTGATGACGCAGATCTCGACGAGATTGAGCAGCGGCCGAAAGCCAACGCCCCAGAAGATCCGCACCGCGAGCGCGACCACTCCGGCGAGAACGCCGAGCAGGAAAAGCGCGAACCCGGTCATGCCGAAGAGGAGCAGCGGCTTGCGTCCGAAGCGCAGCTCGAACCACACCGAAAGCATGTCGAGTACGCCGATCGGGATGCGTCCAATGCCGAACTTCGAGACGCCGGCGTTTCGCGGATAGAGCGGTACCGGGATCTCGGTGACGGTGAACCCGTTGTCCGCCGCGATGACGATCATGTAGCGATGCCAGTCCGGGCGCACCGGAAGCATCTCCATGACTTCTCGGCGATACGCCTTCACGGAGTTCAGATCGCGCACCGGAATCTCGAACAGCGTGCGACTCAGCCCGTTGTAGATGCGCGAGACGAACGCCTTCTCGTACACGCCCTGCTTGTACCCGGTCACCATGTCGGACTCGCCGGCGAGGATCGGCGCGACGAGTCGCGGGATGTCCTCGGGCTTGTACTGCAGGTCCGCGGGATAGAACACGAGCACGCGTCCGCGCGCCGCGAGAAAGCCGGTACGAAGCGCGTCCGCGATGCCGCGTTGCCGGCGATGGTGCGCGACGCGCAGAAACGGATATCGCTTCTGCAGGTCGGCGAGCACGCGCGGCGTGTTATCGGTCGATCCGTCGTCAATGACGACGACCTCGTACGACACGGTGCTGTTCGCGAATGCCTGTGCCGCCTGCTCCATGAAGAGCGGCAGATTCTCGGCCTCGTCCTTTGCCGGCACGAGCACCGAGACGTCGATCGCGGCATGTGAGGGAGCCGCGGCGACGAGCGTCATACCCGCTTGCGCATCCGGGCCGACAGTACGCCGAGCTGGTCGCGATATTTGGCGACGGTGCGTCGTGCGATCTGCACGCCGCTCTCCTTGAGGATGTTCACGATCGCCTGATCCGTGAGCGGGTGCTTGGGATCCTCATCCGACACGAGCTTCTCGATCTGCGCCTTGATGCCGCGCGCAGACACGTCTTCCCCGCCGGTGGTGGACAGTCCGGACGAGAAGAAGAACTTGAGTGGCAGCACGCCGCGCGGCGTCTGCACGTACTTCTCGTTCGTCACGCGGCTGACGGTCGACTCGTGCATGTTGATCACTTCGGCGACCTCGCGCAGCGTGAGCGGCTTGAGGTACTGCACGCCCTTCTCGAAGAAGTCGCGCTGCCGGTCGACGATGAAGTGCATCACCTTGAGCATCGTCTGACGGCGCTGCTCGATCGCCTGGATCATCCAGTTCGCGGAATTCATCTTGTTCGAGATGAACTCCTTGTTCTCGCCGTCGAACTTCTTCTTGTCGCGCGCGATCTCGACGTACGCGCGGCTCAGCTTGAGGCGCGGCACGTTCGCATCGTTCAACACGATGAGATAGTTGCCATCGATCTTGTCGATGACGAGATCGGGAATGATGTAGTTGTCGCCCGATTCGCTGAAGCGCAGCCCAGGCTTCGGATCGAGCTTGGCGATCTCGTCGGCGGCGTTCTGCACGTCCGTGACGCTGATGCCGAAGCGCTTCGAGATCTCGCTGCGGCGGTGGTTGATCAGCTCATCGAAGCAGTCGCGCACGAGGCGGTACGGCACCGACTGCTCGAGGCCGGCTTCACGAAGCTGGAGGAGCAGACACTCGCGCAGATCGCGCGCGCCGACACCCGGTGGATCGAGGCTCTGGATCGTGCGGAGCATCTCCTCACACTCGGCCTCCGTGTAATACGGGAGATCCTCGGTGTCGCGCCCCATCTCCTCGGCGGCCTTCTCCACCCACTCGTTGATGCCGCGACGAATCTCATCGACGGAGCACGCGAGGTAACCGTCCTCGTTGATGTTCCCCACGAACTCTTCGGCGAGCTGGTGCTGGCGCTCATCGAGGTCGAGGAGCTGCACCTGGTCGCGAAGGTGATCGCTCAGGTCGCGGCGATCGACGGTGACGGGCTCGAAATACTCCTTCTCCTCGTGCTCCTCCGGCCGGCCGCCCGCGTCGAAGCCGTTGAGCAGGATCTCCTCCCAGTCGATCTCGTCGGCGCCTTCTTCCTTCTGCTGCTCGGTTTCGTTCTGCTCGCCTTCCTCGTTTGTAGACTCCTCATCCTCCTCGTCCTCGTCCGCCATTTCGAGGAAGGGATTGTTGAGGAGCTCCTGCTTGAGGTGCTGCTGCAGATCGAGGAGCGGCATGTACAGGAGATCCATCGCCTGGTACAGGCGTGGATTGATCTTGATCTCCTGCTTCATCTGGGTGTGCTGGGACATGCCGGATCTCATGCGGCACCTCCATTGCTCGCGCCACCGTTGCCTTCGGCGAAGCGCGCACGCAGCCGCGCAGCCAGGGTCGGTCCCAGATAGATCTCGGCGACCGTCTCATCGAAGACGAACTCGCGGACGGTTCCCGATACCTTCACCTGCCCATCGAACATGATGTACGCGCGGTCGACGATATCCAGCGTTTGCTCCACGTTGTGATCGCTGATCAACACTCCGATCCCGCGGTGGCGAAGCCCGGCGACGATTGATTGAATGTCGTGAACGGCAATGGGGTCGACTCCGGCGAACGGTTCATCCAGCATCATGAACTTCGGCTGCGTGACGAGCGCCCGCGTGATCTCGAGCCGGCGCCGCTCTCCGCCAGAGAGCGAGTAGGCCCTGTTGTGACGCAGGTGCGCGATGCTCAATTCTCCCAACAGTTGCTCCAGCCGCTCTTCCCGCTCCCGCGCCGACAGCTTCATCGACTCGAGAATCGCGAGGATGTTCTCCTCGACCGTAAGCTTACGAAAGATCGACGGCTCCTGGGAAAGGTAGCCAATGCCCAGGCGCGCGCGCCGGTACATCGGCATCTCCGTGACGTCCTGATTGTCGAGGAGAATGCGCCCTTCCTGCGGCTGGATGAGCCCGACGATCATGTAGAAGGTCGTCGTCTTCCCCGCCCCATTCGGGCCCAGCAGTCCGACGATCTCCCCCTGTTGCAAGCGCAGGGCCACGTCGTTGACGACTCGGCGCCGCTTGTAAGTCTTTACCAGCGAACGAGCTTCGAGCACGCTTCCGCCCTGCAGCGGCTCGCCCGTCGGCCGCACTCCGGGGCGCACGATCACGTGCTCGCCCGTGTGCTTGAGCACTCCCTCGACGCCGGAGTCTGCGATCGCCTTCTGGTAGGGGGCGAGCTGATTCCAGTAACTCTGCTCGACGGTAATCAGCGACTGGCTCCCGATCTGCCCCGCCGGGAGCTTCACGAGACCGTCCTGGGCGAGCCGCGGGAGCACGGTGCGCGTGAGGTGCTCGCGCACCTCATCCAGCCCGAGGCGCCCCGACTCGCGGTCTGCATCGCGCCCTTCGTCGCGCACCATGCCGAGGTAGTCGTTGCGATACTGAATGGCCATGTCGTTGAATGGCACGTCGCCGTCGTTGCGAGCGGAACAGATCAGCGCGTGCAACGCCATCGCCGTCCATCGATCGCCGTGCGAATGCTCCTCGATGAAGCGCTGAACGGCGGGCGGGAGCTGACGATCGTTCACGGTCGCCTGCCCCCCGGCGCGTGGACTGCGTGCCCTGCCGGCGCGTCGTGAGCGTGTCGGCATGTCCGGGCACGAGCGGCTCGAGATACACGCCCTGCGCCTGGTCGACGATGTCCACCGTCTGCACGACGCGATTGGCGAAGGCGATCGAAATGTCGCGCCCCTTCACGTAGTTGATCGCGGGTCCGACGACGCCGCTGTCCTTCGCAGCGATCTGGTAGAACGACTGCGCGCTCCCTTGCGAGACGAGCTGGCGCATCTGCGGCTGGCTCGAGGTGTCACCGGGCGCCTGGGTGCTGTCGAAGTGCGCGGTGATCGTATCGCCGCGCATCCAATCGCGCTCCTTCGTGTGGAGCTTTGTGGTGTCGGGCCAGCTCTGCGCGTACGCCTTGCGCACCGCTCGAATCTCGCGCATGCGCTGACTCGGCATCCGCAGATCGATGGAATCCGCAAGCACATCGTATTGCGGATTCACCGCGTGCGCTCGCGACTTGCCCCAGGCGTACGCTCGCTGCAGCAGCCCTGTCGCCATGCGATAATCGATCGTGTCTGCCGTGACCGTCGCACTGTCGCTCAGACTCTTGGCCTTACCCTTGGCGAGCACGCGCTCGATCGAGTGCTGCTTGGCGAAGAGATCGATCACCTCGCCATAGAGCGTGAACTGCTTCTTGCCGCGCGACACGATCTTGGGTGACCGCATGAGCCGCGCGAACTCCGTCTGGCTGTTCATGTTCGCGGTATCGCCGGTGGCCACGACATTCGGTGCGCGTGATCACCACGTTCTGCGATGCGTACATCAGGCTGTCGCCGTCCATAACGACCGTGTTCGCGACGACGACGGTGGGCTCCGACTGCTTCCCGGTCGAGTCCTTCTCGATGACGTTGATCGTCGGACGCCCCGGCGCAATCATGCGCGCCACGGGACGAATCTTCGGCGACGCGCGATAGTACTCGACGCGCGGACCAACCAGTGTCGTGCCGCTCGGCAGCGTCGCGTGCACGTTTCCCTCGGAGAGCAGGTGCTCATCCGTGAGGAAGTAAGTGGACACGTCGGAGTCCATGGTGATCCGCGGCTCCGTGTAATGCACGTGGCCGATCAGGTGCCACATGTGCAGATCGCCGAACCACTCGGCGCTATCGGAGATCAACGTGATCTGCTGCACGGGACAGTGCCCAGTCACGCCGCCGCCGATGAAATTGTTGTACTCCCCGCTCGGCAGCTTGGTCGACGTGAAGTGCGTCGAGTCCGAGTTGGGGGTGACGAGAAGATCGCATTGCCCCGTGGGCGCGCCGGCCTGCGGAAGAGGCGACACGGAGCTCGGCGCGCCGGAGGTGATCGGTGCGGGTGCAGGCGCGGGCGCGGGTGGCGGAGTTTTCGGCGGCGTCGTGGGCTGTTGTGCAGCGGCCGGTGCGACGAGCACGCAGGCTGCGGCCAGCGCCCCGAGCGCCGTGCGGATGCGAGCGACGAAGCTCATTGCGGCTGCTGATGCCCCGGCAGCGGAAGCGGACCCTGCCCACTGATCACGCGCTTCACCTGCACATTGATGAGATTCGGATCGGAGATGAATCCAATGCCGCGCAGCTCGCGCGTCGGCTCCGTCATCACGAATGCGCTGTCGCTCGAGATTTCGTTCGTCCCCTGATTGTAGTGCAGCTCCTCGGTCGTGAGCCGCTTTCCGTCGGTCGTCAGCACGACCACGTTCTTGCGCGCGTCCATCGTGGAGCGCGCCGTGAGGTACGTGCCCTCCTTCGACGTGAGCACGGCGCTCTGTGCGCCTTCGGCCGTGAAGAACGTCGTCTTCTCGTTTCGCACCTCGATGCGCGAGCTGCCATCGAAGAAATATCCCGTGTCCGCCTGGAGCTGTGCGCGCAATAGCCCCTTATCGGTGATGAACGTGCTGATGCCGAACATCACCTGATCCGCAGAGTCCGCGAGTGGGTTGCGCGCCGCGATCGGCGGCTTCGTGCCCTCCTGACATGCGCCCAACGCGGCCAGAGAAACGGCCGCAAGGAGCACGAAGAGGCGCTTCAAAGAATACCTGCGCGCATGAGGTCGTGGAGATGAATCATCCCCACGAGCCGGTCGCGCCCGTCGACTACCGGGAGCGCCATGATCCCGTGCTGCTCCATGCGATACGCGCCTGCGCTCGCAAGCTCGTCGTCGTGGACGATCTTCGGACTTGCATTCATTACCTGCTTTACCGGTACCGAAAGAAAATCATTTCCTCGCTCCATCAGCCGCGTCAGATCGCCCGCTGTGACGACGCCGAGCACGCGCTTCGCTTGATCGACGATCGCAACCGTTCCACGTCGCTTCGCGAGCAGGACCACGGCCTCGCGCATCTGCGCCGAGTCCGGCAGCGAAGGCACGTCCTCGGCCACCATGAGATCGCGCACCCGAGTAACGAGCTTCCGGCCCAGCGAGCCTCCGGGATGGAGACGCGCGAAGTCCTCCCGGCGAAAACCTTTTGCGGCGAGAAGCGCCACGGCCAGCGCGTCACCGAGCGCGAGCGCCGTCGTTGTGCTCGTCGTTGGCGCGTCGGTGGTAGGACAGGCTTCGTCCGCAACGCTCGAGTCGAGGGAAACATTCGCCTGGCGAGCGAGGAACGAGTCGACGGCACCCGTCACTACGATCAATGGTACCCCAAAACGCTTGAGCTGCTCCACCAGTGGTGTGAGCTCGTCCGTCTCGCCGCTCTTCGAGATCAGGAGCGCGACGTCCGAGGGGCCTACGAGCCCCAGATCACCATGCATCGCCTCCGTGGGATGCAGGAAGGTCGCCGGAGTGCCTGTCGAGCGGAACGTCGCCGCGATCTTCTGGCCAATCAGCCCGGACTTTCCGACGCCGCTCACGATGACCTGCCCATCGGCGGCTGCGAGCAGCTCCACCGCCTTGGCAAAGTCGTCATCGATCCGCGCTGCGAGCGCGGAGAGCGCATCCCGCTCCATGCGGACGACAGCGCGCCCCCGCTCGATCAGCTCGGCCGAGTTCACCGCATCACCTCGAGCTTCGTGTCGATGCGCTCGACGAGATAGTCCGAGACGACGCGGTCCCAGTCGCCGCGCGCCTTGAGGAGCATCTCGGCGAACTCACGCACCGCGCCGGATCCGCCCTCGCGCGTGAGCTGCACGGCGCACAGATCGCGCACTTCCTGAACGGCATTCCTTACGGCTACAGGAAGTCCGACGACGCGGAGTACCGGGAAATCCGGGAAGTCGTCGCCGACGAACGCCGTGTCCTCCATCGAGATGCTGAATCGCTCGAGGATGCGCTGCAATGCGGGAAGCTTTCTCGCCTGATTATCCTGAACGAGATCATCGACCTCGAGCTCTGCGGCGCGCATTCTCACGCTCTCCGACACGCGACCGGTGATGATCACGACCTTGATTCCCGATGCGCGCAGGAAGCGGATGCCGAGTCCGTCCTGGATGTCGTACCGCTTGAACTCCTGCGGCATGCCGCCGACATCGCCGAGGTAGATGCCGCCGTCGGTGAGCACACCGTCGACGTCGAGGCCGACGAGCTTGATGCGCTTGGCCAGCGCGGTCGAGATCATGTGCGACACAGCCGCCAGAGCTCCACGGCGCGCTCGATCACGCCGCCCACTTCATCGAGCGGCAGCATGTTCGGGCCCATCGCTCGGCGCGTGCTCGGGATCGGGGTGCGTCTCGAGAAAGAGCCCGTCTGCGCCGGCCGCAATGGCGGCATAGCGTGAGCGGAGGGATGAACTCGCGTGCGCCACCGCTCGCACCGCCTTCGCCGCGCCCCGGCTGCTGCACGCTGTGCGTGCCGTCGAAGATCACCGGCGCGTCGCATGCCGCGCGCATGCGGGCGAACGAGCGCATGTCCACGACGAGATCGCCATAGCCGAAGAAGGTGCCGCGCTCGGTGACTGCGATGCTCACGCGTGTCGCGCCCGCGCGCACCTTGTCGACCGCGCCGCGCATTCCCTCGGGATGCATCCACTGCCCCTTCTTCACGTTCACGGGCTTTCCCGTGGCGCCCGCGGCGAGGAGCAGGTCCGTTTGGCGGCACAGAAAGGCGGGAATCTGCAGAACGTCCGCGACCTCCGCGGCCGCTGCGCACTGCTCCGGGAGATGCACGTCGGTGAGCACCGGGAGCCCCGTGCGCTCGCGCACGCGTGCGAGCGCCGCGAGCCCCTCGTCGATGCCGGGTCCGCGCGCTGCACCACGATTGGAGCGATTCGCCTTGTCGAAACTCGCCTTGAAAATGATCCCTCCCGGCACGCGCTCGGACGAGCCGTGCGAGATGATCGGCCACGCGGAAGTTCAGCTCATCGTCCTCGACGACGCACGGTCCGGCAATCACGAAGAAGGCATCAGCCGGAAAACGAGCTGCCGGGCATCAACCTGCGGCGTGTGCTCGCTGCGACCGCTCGCGCTCGTCCGCACGGCTCTGACTGGAGCGCACCGCTGCTCCGACGAAGCCGGCGAAGAGCGGATGCGGACGCGTCGGACGCGAGCGAAGCTCCGGATGGAACTGGCAGCCGACGAACCACGGATGGTCGGGATCTCGATCATCTCGACCAGCGAGCCATCAGGCGACAGCCCGCTGAAGCGCACGCCGTTCCGCTCGAAGATCTCGCGATACGCGTTCGAGAACTCGTAGCGATGCCGGTGCCGCTCGCTGACGTCCGACGCGCCGTACATGTCCGCTGCGAGTGAGCCGGGCTTGAGCCGCGCGGGATACGCGCCGAGACGCATGGTGCCGCCCATGTCCGTGACGTGCTGCTGCGACTCCATCAGCGAGATCACCGGGTTGACCGCACTCGGGCGCGAACTCGCTCGAGTGACTGTCTTCGAGCCCGCACTTGTTGCGTGCGAACTCGATCGACGCCACCTGCATACCGAGACAGATTCCGAAGAACGGAATGCCCTTCTCGCGCGCATGGCGCACCGCCATCACCATGCCGTCGATGCCGCGAACGCCGAAGCCGCCAGGCACGAGCAGTCCGTCGACGTCGTTGAGCAGCTCCGCCGTGCGCTCTGGCGTCGTGAACAAATCGCTCGAGATCCACGTGATGTCGACGCCGCTGTCGTTCGCGATGCCGCCGTGGATGAGCGCTTCCTGGACACTCTTGTAGCTGTCCACGAGCTCCGTGTACTTGCCGACGACCGCGATGCGTACGCGCCCGTGCGGCGCGTAGATGCGCGACACCATCTCGCGCCACGGTACGAGGTCCGCCTTCTTTCCGCCGAGCCCCAGCCGGTCGGCCACGCGATCATCGAGCCCCTGCTCGTGGAAGGAGAGCGGAATCTCGTAGATCGACGGCACATCGCGGCTTTCGATGACGGAGCCGAACTCCACGTTGCAGAAGAGCGCGATCTTGCGCTTCACATCTTCCGAGAGCGGACGCTCCGTGCGGCAGATGAGCATGTCCGGCTGAATTCCGATCTCCATGAGCTCGCGCACCGAATGCTGCGTCGGCTTCGTCTTCACCTCGCCCGCGGCGCTGATGTACGGCACCAGCGTGAGGTGGATGAACACGGCGTTCTCGCGCCCGATCTCGTGGCGGAACTGACGAATCGCTTCCAGGAACGGCAGCGACTCGATGTCGCCGACGGTGCCGCCGATCTCGACGATCACGACATCGTTTTCCGGCGCGACGCGGCGCATCGATGACTTGATCTCGTCGGTGATGTGCGGGACGACCTGCACCGTCGAGCCCAGATATTCACCGCGACGTTCCTTCGTGATGACGTTCTGGTAGATGCGGCCGGTGGTGATGTTGTTCGACTGCGACAGCGAGCGATCGATGAACCGCTCGTAGTGACCGAGATCGAGATCGGTCTCGGCGCCATCATCCGTGACGAACACCTCGCCATGCTGGAACGGCGACATCGTGCCCGGATCAACGTTGATGTACGGGTCGAACTTCAGCATGGTCACCCGCAACCCGCGCTCGACGAGCAATCGGCCGAGCGACGCTGCGGCGATTCCCTTGCCGAGCGAGGAGACGACGCCGCCGGTCACGAAGATGTACTTCGGGGTCGTCTGCGATGGGCTGGTGGTAGTCGGCGTCATTTCACATCCGCGCTGAGGTGAGTCCAGTTCTCGTTCGCCCGTGTCAGATCGTCTTCCGTATCGAGCCCACCGGGCGGCGCGTGTGCGATCGTCGCGACGCCCATGGCCATTCCTGCTGCGAGCGGCCGTAGTTGCTCGAGCCGCTCAATGCGTTCCAGCGGGTGCTCCGGCAGCGCCACCCAGCGATCCAGCGCATCCGGCGTATACGCATACACGCCAATGTGCTGGCGGACCGTGCCCTCCAGCACAGATCGATCTCCAGCCTCGCGTAACGCCGGAATTCCTGCCCTCGAAAAGTACAACGCGCGGCCGTCGTCGGCACACACGACTTTTACAACATGAGGAGCCACGAG
Organism: uncultured Gemmatimonadaceae bacterium; assembly: GCA_963792685.1. GTDB lineage: Bacteria > Gemmatimonadota > Gemmatimonadetes > Gemmatimonadales > Gemmatimonadaceae > FEN-1250. Next base: position 2,882,639 of record CAWBWW010000001.1, read on the forward strand.
CACCGCGAGCGGCGCGTGCGCGGCCGCCGTCCCGAGCTCGAATCGCCCGCTGGAAACGCAGCCCACGGCACCCTCGAGCGCCGAACGGCTAATGAACGGCTCGTCTCCCTGCACGTTCAGCACGACGTCGAAGCTGCGATATTCCGCGTGCGACACGACTTCCGCCACGCGGTCCGTGCCCGAGGGATGCTCGCTGCGTGTGAGCATGCACTCGGCGCCCGCCTCATGGGCGACGCGCTGGACTTCGGGGCTGTCGGTGGCGATCAGGCAGCGATCGGCGACATCCAGGGCATTGACGCGCTGCCAGACGCGGATCACGAGGGGGACTCCGGCGAGGAGTCGAAGCGGCTTGCGTGGAAGCCGCGTGGCGGAGAGTCGCGCCGGGATGACCGCCAGCGTACTCACGGCCATGATTCGAAGGAGTGCCCGGCCGCGAATTGCACGAGCCACAATTTACGGTGACGCAGGCGCAGAATCAAATGTGCCCGCCGCCCCCGGCGAGGCGTGCGGCGGCCTAGCGAAGCAGCGACAGGCCGAAGGAGAATGCGTGGTCGCCGTTGGCCGGATTCACGAAGATCTCGCCGCTGAACAGCCCGAGGGTAAGCCGCGCGCCAATGTTGCTGTCGAAGCGGCCCAGGCTTCCCACCCCCGTGCTGCCGAGCATCTCGCGGACCGTGATGATCGGCGTGCCTAGAAAGGGCACGTGCAGCGTCTCGATCGGGAAGTTGTACAAGCCCTCAAGAAAGACCATTTGGTCGCCGCCGCGACTGAGAATGTTCAGCGTCGGGAGGGTGCCGCTGCCGCCGATGTACGCGAACCGCTGTGGCGGCGCGGTGTCTCCGGCGGTGAGCACCATGTGCGTGTGGAACACGAAGGTCTGCGTGCCCAGCTTCGTGACCCACGTCGGGAATGCCGCGCGCGCGAAGATCGTCGTCTGGGTGAAGTGCTCATTGCTCGGCGCATCGAACACCACCTCTGCCTCCGCGCCCAGCGCCAGCTCCACGTGCTCGCGCTGCCAGCTGCCGCGCGCGCCCAGGAGCGCGCTCGAGAGACGTCCGCGTTCCACCGCCGGATTCGGACGCTTCATGTGGAGCGTGTCGTTCCGATTGAAGAAGCTCCACGGGCCGCCGCCGTGCGCGGACCAATCGTCTTCCGTGCGCCCGCCGCCCGTGACTTGCAGATCGCCGTCCGTGAAAAGCCACTCGTGTGCGAGTCGCGCCTCGAAGCGGGTGGAGCGCCAATAATTCCGATAGTCGCTGCCTACGCCGAAAGTCGAGATCGTGTTGGCGAGATCGGATTGAATCCAGGCGTCGTTCGACAGCGTCGTGCGTCCGCCAAATCCGGTTGCACTCCAACCGTGCTGGAGATTCACCCGCGCAGTGACGGCCGGGTCGTAGGCGCCGAGGTTCGAGCGATACGTGAGGGTGGGGTCGATGATGAGCACCGAGTCCCCGAGCGTGACGCGGGGGCCCCACGACACCGCGAGTCCGTCGACGCGGTCATACAACGGCGGCAAGCGGAATCCGAAGAGCCCCGGAAACCCGATCGTCGGAATCGAGTCCTCCGGCGGCGGCGGAACGCGATAGACGAGATCCACTCCCGTGCTCGTGCGCGCGGTGTCGAAGTGCACGTCGCGGAAGGAGAGCTTGTCTCCGCCGACTTTCGCTTGCTGGGAGTCGTACACGCCGCCGCCGATCGCGATCGCGCGGCCATCGATCTTCGCACCCGGCTGCAGAAAGAGATCGCCGTTGATCACGACCATGTCGCCGTGCACCGTGCTCGCGACGGTCGCGTCGGAGTTGAGCACGACGACCGTCGTGTCGAACACGGAATCCCGAAAGAGCCGCGTGTTGAACTGCTCGTGGCGCACGATGTAGCGATGCGAGAGCGTCTGCTCGACGATCTGCTCCGCCACCGTGGGACCGGGCGCACGAATGTGCAACGAGTCCTGCGCATGAGCCGCGGCAGCGAAAGCACCGACGGCCAGCAACGCGCGTGCGAAAGCCTTCACGCGGCCGCCGCCATCGCGAGGAAATTCTGCAGAATGCGCTTGCCCTGCTGCGTCAGCACCGACTCCGGATGGAACTGCACGCCCCACACCGGATGCGACGTGTGACGCACCGCCTGAATCTCGTCCGGCGCATCGCCCGTCGTGGCGAGAATCTCGAGAACGGGAGGGAGCGTCTTGCGCTCGACGATCAGCGAGTGGTAACGCATCACCTCGAGCGGCTGCGGCAGCCCGTCGAACAACCCGGTACCCGAGTGCGTGATGCGTGACGTTTTCCCGTGCATCACGCGATCCGCGCGAATCACGGTGCCGCCGTATGCCTCGCCGATCGCCTGATGCCCGAGGCACACACCCAGCATCGGAATCTCGCTCCCCCACCGCTGCACGACCGGCACGGTGATCCCCGCCTCGGACGGCGTGCACGGCCCGGGTGAGAGCACGATGGCGGACGGATGCATCTCGCCGACGTCTTCCACCGTGATCGCGTCGTTGCGACGCACCACGGGATCCTGCGCCGAGCTCCCCGAGATACTGGACGAGGTTGTACGTGAACGAATCGTAGTTGTCGATGACGAGAAGCATTCGTGCGGGTCCGGGGTGCGCGACGACGGGCGGAGCTCAGCTCCGAGGATGATACTGCTTGTGAACCGAACGGAGAAATTCGCGATCGACGTGCGTGTAAATCTGCGTCGTCGCAATGCTTGCGTGACCTAGCATTTCCTGGACCGCCCGGAGGTCCGCGCCGCCCTCGAGCAAATGCGTGGCGAAGGAGTGCCGCAGGGTGTGGGGCGTCACGTGCTTCGTCGATCCCCGCCATCGTCGACGTACTTCCGGAGGATCTTCCACGCGCCCATGCGCGAGAGCGGCGCGCCGCGCGCGTTCAGGAAGAGCGCGCCCTTTCCCCCGCCGCGCTCGAGCCTGGGGCGCAGCTCGCGCTGGTAGACTGCCACGGCTCCGATAGCGCGGCGCCCGATCGGCACCAGGCGCTCCTTGCTCCCCTTTCCGAACACGCGCACCAGCCCCTCGTCGAGCAGCGTATCCTTGACGCCGATCGTGATCCACTCCGACACACGGAGACCGGCGCCATACGCGAGCTCGAGCAGCGCGCGATCGCGGAACGCGAGCGGCTCATCGAGCGTGGGCGAGGCGAGCAGCTTCTCGACGTCCGCCACCGTGAGCACATCGGGAAGCGTGAGCCAGCGCTTCGGCGTCTCGAGCCGCTCCGTCGGATCCTTTGCGACCTCTCCTTCGCCGAGCAGAAACCGGTAATACGTCCGCATCGCGGACACGTTGCGGCGAATGGACGAGGGCGCGAGGCCAACGTCCTTGAGATGATAGATGTACGCGCGAAGCATCGCGGGAGTGACTGCTGCGGGTGCCGCAGCGCCCTTGGTGCGCGCATAGCAAAGCGAATCGCTCGAGGTCGCGATGGTACGCCTCGCTCGTGTTTCGCGCCGCACCCTGCTCGACCGAGAGAAAGTCGTCGAATCGCTCGAGCAGGAAATCGCGCGCGATCTCGTCGACTTCGATCACGGTCACGACGGGAACGACCGTCGCGACGGCAATGCACGCGATCCCTTCGCCGCGACCGATCCAGCCCATGCCCTCGTTCGTCTTGCCCTTCACGCTCACGGCGTCGCGCTCGACGCTGAGCGCCGCCGCGAGCGCGTCGCGCATCGCCTCGCGATAGGGCGCGATCCGCGGCGCCTCGCACGATCACGGTGACATCGACGTTGTTGGCGCGCCATCCGCGGTCGCGTCAGATGCGCGACGGCGAGCGCGAGCATCTCGATGGAGTCGCGCATCTGATTCGCCGGATCGGTATCCGGGAACATCGCGCCGATGTCTCCCTCCGCCGGCAGCTCCGAGCAGCGCGTCGGTCACCGCGTGCGCGATGGCGTCGGCATCCGAGTGGCCGGTGAGCGCCCTGTCGTGCGGGATGCTGACACCGCCAAGGCGAACGGCGTTGCCGGGGCCGAATGCGTGCGAATCGTAGCCCACGCCCATGCGCATCGCCGACTTCACTCCGCGCTTCCGCGGCTGGCGGCGGCGCTCGCCGCCTTCGGGCGCGTCGCTCGCTCTAGCCATTGCCGCCGTGCGTGGAGGTCACGCGGCGGCGTGCGCGGGCGGGATGATCGAATAGTCCTGGCGCCGGCGCGCAGGCGTGAAGCCGGCGTCGCGAGATGAGGCGCTCCATCTCGGCGATCGTCGTGCGGTGCGTGGTGTTCGCGGCCGACACGACGTTCTCCTCGATCATGAGCGAGCCGAAATCGTTGCAGCCGAAGCGCAGCGCGATCTGTCCGATCTTCATGCCCATCGTCACCCAGCTCGCCTGGAGATTCGGAACGTTGTCGAGCACGATGCGCGCGATGCGCGATCGTGCGCAGGTAGTCGACCGCGTCGGTCTTCGGCTGGTGCGACATGCGTCGGCGTGTTCTCCGGCTGCAGCGGCCAGCAGATGAACGCCGTGAAGCCGTGCGTCCGCGCCTGCAGCTCGCGCACGCGCTCGAGATGCTCGATGCGCTCTGCGAGCGTCTCGCCGATGCCGTACATCATCGTGACGCGACGTCTTCATCCCTTCCTGATGCGCGATCTCCATGATCTCGAGCCAGCGGTCCGCGCCGGCCTTCTTCTTCGCGACGAGATCGCGCACGCGCTGCACGAGAATCTCGCCGCCGCCGCCGGGCATCGAGTCGAGCCCCGCCTTCATCAGCTCGCGGATCACATCGCGCGCATCCATGCGGAACACCTTCGCGAAGAAGTCGATCTCGCTCGGGCTGAACCCGTGGATGTGGATCGGGTGGTACTTCTTGATGTAGCGCAGCAGCTCGAGATACCACTCGAACGGGATGTACGGATTGTGCCCGCCCTGCATGAGGATCTGCACGGCGCCCAGCTGCCTTGGCCTCGTCGATCTTCGCGCCGATCTGCTCGTACGAGAGCGTCCAGCCTTCGCCGTGCTTCGGGCGGCGATAGAACGCGCAGAAGCCGCAGTCGGCGACGCAGACGTTCGTGTAGTTGATGTTGCGATCGACGATGTACGTGACCGTTCTGTGCGGATGCAGCCGCTGCGCGCACGCGATCGGCTTCGGCGCCGAGCTCGAGCAACGGCGCGTTCGTGTAGAAATCGAGAATGTCTCGCATGTCAGGCCGCCGGGAGGAACGAGAGCGGAGCCGTTGGGCACGTGCCCGCGCTGCGCGAGCCGGCGGAAGAACTCCGTGAGCCCGGCGAGGTGCTCGTACGACAGCCCGTAGTCGAGCCCGGAGAGATATTCGAGGCACACGTCGCCGCGCGACGCCGGTGACGACGGACGCCTGCTCGCGCGAGCAGGTCGAGATGCGCAAGTCCCCAGTCGCGCGACTCGAGCAGCCGCGCGTGCACCCGAAGCGCGTCCGCGCACGTCGCTGTGCGCTGCGCCACCCAGACGGCGAAGACGAACGGCAGCCCGGTCCACTGCTTCCAGCACTCGCCGAGATCGTACACGTACGGATAGTCCGCCGTGCCGGGCTGCCCGCCGCTATTGCCGCGCAGGCGATTGGCGAGCAGCAGCGCCGCGTCGCCGATCACGAGCCGCGCGTCGTGTGGCTCGTCGAGCAAGCGCGCGATGTCCGTGAGCTCGGCGTCGCCGAGCGCGTATTCGGGCTGCGCGTTCCACACGTGCTCGAAGAGCAGCTCGAGTGAGCGCGACGCTCGTCATCGAGCTCCGCGAAACGAGCACGCGGCGGCCCGTCAACTCCTGTGCGGGCACGCGCGAGAAGAGCATGACGCTGCGCACCGGGCCGTCGCAGGAGATCGCAAGGTCGGGCAGCAGGAGGTAGCGCGCTGCATCGCGCGCATACTCGACGGCGGAGATCACGCTGACGTCGAGCTGCCCCGGCCGCCATCAGGTCGATTGAGCTCGCTGGATCGCGACACAGCCGTCGACGAGCTCGTGGGCCATCCGAGCGTCGACGATGCCGCGATCGATCGCGCCGTACACCGGGATAGCAGTTGATGTACGGAATGCGCCCGACGCGCACGTCTAGCGCCGCCTCGGCGCGCCGGCTCGTCGTCGAAGGTGCGGAGGGTGTTGTAGAGCGAGTCGCGCTCGACGGGAACGCGTCCGGCGCCGCGAATGAGCGCGAGCAGCTCGTCGAGCGGCAGTCCCTGCGCCGTGTGCGCGCCGGCCTCGTGATAGATCTTCTCGCGCACGACGGTGCCCTCGAGATCGTTCACGCCCAAGCGCAAGCGCGATCTGCGACAGCACCGGCGTGACCATGATCCAGTGCGTCTTGATATGGTCGAAGTTGTCGAGGAAGAGGCGCCCGACCGCGAGGTTGCGCAGGTCGTCGAAGCCCGTGGTCGCGGTGCCCTGCGCGGCCGAGCTCACGCCGAGCTCGTTGTTGTCGGGGTGATACGCGAGCGGGATGTACGCGAGGAAGCCGCCGGTCTCGTCCTGCAGGTCGCGAAGCATCGCGAGATGCTCGATGCGGTCCTCGTAGCGACTCGACGTGGCCGTAGAGCATCGTTGCAGTTCGTGCGAATGCCGAGGCGCGTGCGCCACGCGGTGCACCTCGATCCAGTCCTCGGCGACGAGCTTCTTCTCGGCGATCGTCGCGCGCACGCCCTTGCTGAACACTTCGGCGCCGCCGCCCGGCAGCGTGTCGAGCCCCGCCTCGCGCAGCGCGATGAGCACTTCGCGATTCGACATCTTCTCGATGCGCGCGATGTGCGCGATCTCGACGGCGGTGAGCGCCTTGATGTGCACGTCCGGGTGGCGCTGCCTTGAGCCCGCGGAACATCTCGGCGTAGTACTCGAGCCCGCGCCTCATGTCGAGCCCGCCGACGATGTGAAACTCGCGCGACGTACGCCGATTCGCGCGCCGCTTCCGCGTACACCTGATCCATCGTGTAGCGGTACGCGCCCGCTTCCTTGGGCAGCCGCGCGTAGGAGCAGAAGACGCACGTCTTGCGAAGGATGCAGACGTTGGTCGGATTGATGTGCTGGTTCGCCGCGAAGTCACGACGTTCGCCGTGCTTCGCCTCGTTGACCGCGTCGGCGAGTGGCCGACGCCGAGGAGGTCCGGGCGTCTCGAAGAGCGTGAGGCCGTCGGCTGCGTCGAGGCGCGTCGCCCGCATGCGACCTTCGCGCCGATGGCGCGAAGCGCGGGATCGGACGATCGAGGCGCGTCGAACGAGACGTTCGCGGGCACGGCGCATCTCAGCTCCTCGTAGCGCCGGACGGCGAGCGTGACGTTGTGGCCGCCGAAGCCGAAGCTGTTGCTCAGCGCGGCCGTCACGTCGCGCTGGCGCGCGCGACGTTCGGCGTGTAGTCGAGATCGCAGCTCGGGATCGGGCGTGCACGTAGTTGATCGTCGGCGGAATCACGCCGTCGCGCACCGCCAGCGTGGCAGATCGATGAACTCGACCGCGCCCGCGGCGCCGAGCATGTGGCCGGTGCACGACTTGGTCGAGCTGACGTTGAGCTCGTTCGCCGCATCGCCGAACACCGCGTTGATCGCCTTCGTCTCGTTGAGATCGTTGGCGGGCGTCGAGGTGCCGTGCGCGTTGACGTACTGCACGTCGTCGGGCGTGAGCCCGGCGTCCTCCATCGCACGCTGCATCGCGCGCTGGGCGCCTTCGCCGCTCGGGCGCCGGCGCGGTGAGGTGATACGCGTCGCCCGTGGCGCCATAGCCCACGATCTCGGCGTAGATGTTCGCGCCGCGCGCCTTGCGCGTGCTCGAGCTCCTCGAGGATGACGATTCCGCGCGCCCTCGCCCATCACGAAGCCGTCGCGCGTCGCGTCGAACGGACGCGAGGCCGTGAGCCGGCGCGTCGTTGCGCTCGGAGAGCGCCGTCATGTTGGCGAAGCCGCCGATCGCCATCGGCGTCACCGTGGCTTCGGCGCCGCCGGTGATCATGACGTCGGCGTCGCCGTACTGGATCGTGCGGAACGCGTCGCCGATCGCGTGCGCGCTCGTGGCGCAGGCGGAGACGGTGGCGTAGTTCGGGCCCTTCGCGCATTGAACTGCATCGACACGATTCCGGCCGCGATGTCGGCGATGAACATCGGGATGAAGAACGGGCAGATCTTGCTCGGCCCGCGCTCGCGATAGATGTCGTGCTGCTCCTCGAATCTTGCAGGCCGCCGATGCCGCTGCCGACGATGACGCCGATGCGATTCGGGATCGTACGCATCGGTGCTCGGCGAGACCGGCATCGCGCCATCGCCTGCTACGGCCGCGGCGACCGCGTACTGCGTGTACGAGGTCGGCCCGCTTCGCCTCCTTGCGGTCCATGTACTCGAGCGGGTCGAAGCCCTTCACCTCGCACGCGAACTTCACCGGAAAGGTCGCCGCGTCGAACTTGGTGATCGGCGCCGCGCCGGACGTCCCAGCGAGCAGCGCACTGCCAGGTCGTCGCCACGTCGTTGCCGACGGGCGTGATGGCGCCCAGGCCGGTGACGACGACCCTGCGCTTGCATTACGCGGCGACTTGGCGTTCAGATACGCGAGCGCATCGCCGACGGTGCGCAGCTTCTCCGCGTCCTCGTCCGGAATGTCGATGTTGAACTCCTTCTCGAACTCCATCACAAGCTCGACGATGTCGAGGCTGTCGGCGCCGAGATCCTCGATGAAGCTCGCGTCGTCGGTGAGCTTCTCGCGCTCGACGCCGAGCTCTTTGGCGATGATGTCCTTGACCTTTTCTTCGATTGATCCGCCATGGACGTGGTCCTCGTACAGTGAGTGAACGTTGAATTCGCGCCGCTGCGGCGTAAGCTTGCTCCAGGAAGTCTACATCACCATGCCCGCCGTCCACCACGAACACCTGACCCGTGATGTACGACGGCATGGTCCGACGCCAGGAAGGCGCACCACGCCCGCGATGTCGCCCGGCGTGCCCAAGCCGCTCGAGCGGAATCTGCGCTCCGAGCATCCGTGCGCGCTTCCGGCGTCATGGCGGCCGTCATGTCGGTCTCGATGAAGCCGGGCGCGACCGCGTTCGCGAGGATGTTGCGCGAGGCCAGCTCCTTCGCGACCGACTTGGTGAGGCCGATCAGCCCCGCCTTGCTCGCCGCGTAGTTCGCCTGCCCCTTGTTGCCCGTGATGCCCGACGACGCTGGCGATGTTGATGATCCGGCCCCAGCGCCGCTTCATCATTCCGCGCGAGCGCTGCGCGAATCGTCGACGAACGCGCCGCGCAGATTGGCGTCGAGCACCGCGTCCCAATCGTCGTCCTTGAGGCGCATGAGGAGATTGTCGCGCGTGATGCCGGCGTTGTTCACGAGGATGTCCAGCGCGCCAAAGTGCTTCTCGACGCTTTCTACGAGGGCCGCAGCACTCGCGGTGTCCGCGATGTCCGCTGCGAAGCCGTGCGTCTCACCGCCCAGCGCGGCAGCGGTCTCTGCCGCACCCTCGGCGCTCGCGTCCGGACAACGGCCACGCGCGCGCCCGCCGCGGCCAGCGTCGACGCGATCTCGCGCCCGATGCCGCGCGTGCTCCCCGTTACGAGCGCGACCTTGCCCGTCAGATCGATCTTCATGCGGCCACCGTGCTCCGATGAGCTGCTCGACGTCGGCTGCGGTGCCGCACGCCATCGTGCGCGCGCCCGGGACGATGCGCTTCACCAGCGTCGACAACACCGCGCCCGGTCCAATCTCGACATACATCGCATCCGGACACGGCGACGGCCATATGGCGCACGAGCTCGGTCCAGCGCACCGGTGACGTCAGCTGCTCCAACAACAGCTTCTTCGCGCGTCACCGATCCCGAGGATGGCTCCGTGGTCACGTTCGAGTAACACCGGGAATCGGGTTGCGCCCATCGGCGCACCGTCGAGGGCGCCTTTCAACCCCCCGGCCGCGTCTCCCATGAGCGGCGAGTGGAACGCGCCACTCACGTTCAGGCGGATGGCGCGCTTCGCGCCGAGCTCCTTGGCTAGCGCCATGGCGCGCTCGACTGCCGGCGACCTCGCCGGAGATCACGAGCTGCTCCGGCGTGTTGTAGTTCGCGGGGACGACCACACCTGCGTCACGGGCGCGGCGCGCAGGCCGCCTCGACGTTTTCCTCTGAAAGCCCCGAGAATCGCGGCCATCGCGCCGGGACGCTTCGTTCCGCTCTCGAACATGAGCTCACCCCTGCGGCGCACGAGACGCACTGCGTCCGCGAAGGCGAGCGCACCGGCGGCATGATACGCGGTGAACTCGCCCAGCGAATGGCCGGCAGCGGCGCGCACGTGCGGGCGTACACGATCGCGCGACGACCGCCCACACCGCCGCTCCATGCGTGAGCAGCGCGGGCTGCGCGTTGCGCGTCGCCGTGAGCTCGTCGTCGGGACCTTCGAAACAGAGAGTGGAGAGCGGAGCGCCGAGCGTCGTCATCCGCCTGCTGGAAAATCGCCTTCGCGCTGCGGGAAATGCTGCGGCGAGATCTTTTCCCATTCCGGCTTTCTGCGATCCCTGCCCCGGGAAGAGCAGCACGATGTTCACGGCTGGCCCGGTCAGAGGCGAACGACGGCCGACGCCCACGTGAAGCCGGCGCCGAAGGCCACCATCATCACGTGCGAGCCTTCTCCCACGACTCCCCTCTGAATCGCTTCGTCGAGCGCGATCGGAATCGAGGCCGACGACGTGTTGCCGAACCGATCGACGTTCACGTAAACCTTGTTCATCGGAATGTTCGCGTGCTTCGCGGTTGCCTCGATGATGCGCAGGTTCGCCTGATGCGGAATGAGAAGGTCGATGTGCGCCTCCACTGATCTTCGCACCGTCGAGCGCGCGATCCGCCGACTCGGCCATCGAGCGCACCGCGTGCTTGAACACCTCGCGGCCAGCCATGTGCACGAGATGCGTGCGCGACTCGAGCACCGCTGCCGACATGGGCGTCGTCGCGCCACCTGCGGGACGATACAGCAGGTCCGCGAGCGTGCCGTCACTCCGCATGAACGTCGACAGAATGCCGCGCCCGCGCTGTGAGCGTCGCAGCACAGCCGCCCCAGCGCCATCGCCGAACAGCACGCACGTCGCGCGATCGGTCCAATCGATGATCGCGCTCATTTTCTCGGAGCTGACGAGCAGCACGTTCTCTGCTGAGCCACTCTGAATGAGCCCCTCGGCCATCGTCATGCCGTACAGAAAGCCGCAGCACGCCGCGGAAATGTCGAAAGCGGCTGCGCGCGAGGCGCCGAGGTCGGCCTGGATCTCCACCGCGGTAGCGGGGAGGAGACGATCGGGGGTAGCGGTGCTGCAGATGATCACGTCGATCTCGGCGGGCTGCACTCCTGCGCGCTGCATCGCGATGCGAGCAGCCGCGGCGCCCATGCTGCACGTCGTATCGTTGGGGCCGGCGATGTGGCGCTCGGAGATTCCCGTACGCTCCATGACCCACTCGTGCGTGGTCTCGATGCCGATCGCCGCGAAGTCGTAGTTCGTCATCACGCGATCGGGAACCGAGCGCCCAATCGACGCGATCTGCACAGCCGGGCGTTTCATGCGCTCGTCACCGCGGCGTGGCCCAGTCGCCGTCCGATGTGATCGTTCATGCGTGACTCCACGGCGCGCACCGCAACGAGCACGGCGTTCTTGATCGCGCGCGGTGACGAGCTGCCATGCGAGATGATGCTCACGCCTTTCACGCCGAGCAGCGGCGCGCCACCGTAATCGGAATAATCGAAGCCGCGGAAGATTTTTGCGATGACATCCTGCGTCACGCCGCCCGCGGCGAGCATGCTGAAGATCATGTGCGGTACCGACTCGTAGAACTTGAGCAGCACGTTCCCCACGAAGCCATCGCACACGACGACATCGAGCGAGCCGCGCGCGCTTCCGGCCCCGAGGATGTCACGCCCTTCCACGTTGCCGATGAAATTGAGCCCAGCGCCCAACAGCAGCTTGTGCGCCTCCTTCACGGACCCGTTCCCCTTCTCCGCCTCTTCTCCATTGCTCAACAGACCGATGGCCGGTTCCGGACGGCCGAGAATGTCTTCGGCGTAGACGGAGCCGAGCCGCGCGAACTGCACGAGCTCCTCGGCGGAGCAGTCCACGTTGGCGCCCGCGTCAACGAGCACGACGGGATGCTTGAGCGTGGGGATCATCGCTGCGATCGCGGGACGCGTGAGCCCATGATGCAGCTTGAGCAGAAACACGGATGACGCCATCTGCGCACCGGTGTTGCCCGCCGAGACGAATGCGTCCGCCTGCTCCGAGGCGTGCAGCTTGAGGCCGACGACCATCGAGCTATTCGGCTTGCCGCGGATGGCTGCCGTGGGCCGGTCCGTCATCTCGATGACGTCGGGCGCCTCGAGGATGCTGATGCGGCTCGATAGCGATGCGATGCCGGAGTGATCCTGCTCGTCCAGCCTGTCCAGCTCTCCCTGGATGACGGCGGTGCGACCGACGAGGATTACCGAGTGTTCGGGAGCGAGCTCGCGCAGAGCGAGCAATGCGCCTGCAACGGGTGCATGGGGAGCGAGATCGCCCCCCATTGCGTCCACGGCAATGCGCGCCAAGCTACGCTTCCCTGGCTTCGACCCGCTGGACTCCGCCGTAGTAGCCGCACTCGGCGCACACGCGATGCGGGCGCTTCATGCTCTGGCAACGCGGGCACCGCTGGATGGCGATTGCCGGCGCTTTCTTGTGGGTATTGCGGGCGCGCTTCTTCCGCTTCGAGGTACGGCGCTTCGGGACGGCCATGAGTGCTCAGTCGGTGAGAAAAAGGTTCAGTGCGTGTGTGCGACGATCGTGGGGTGACTCAGTTGTCCGTCTCGCGGGCCGTGCGCAGCTCCGCCCAGCGTGAATCGACAGCAGGCGGGCACTCGCAGGGGCCCGCGTTGAGCTCGGCGCCGCACGTAGGGCACAGCCCCTTGCAGTCTTCCCGGCAAACCGGGAAGCGCGGCACCGCGAGCAACCACTGCTCGCGCACGGCGGGGCGGAGATCGATCGTGCGCGCGCGCGGCGGAAGCACGTAGACTTCGGGATCCTCGATCTCGTCGCCATCTTCGGCGTACAGCACGTGCACCTTCTCGGCGACCTCTACCCTGGTATCCGTGAGACAGCGGCGGCACGGCACAGTGGCCGAGCCGGAGATTGCTCCGCTCCAGTAGAAGCGGCCGGGTCCGGCCACAGAGAGCCGGCCGGTCGCGTGAACCGCGGATTCCGGGCGCATGTCGCCTTCGATCCAGACTGGATCCGAAGCGCTTAGCTCGCCGTTGACCGTTGCCGCCTGGTCATCGAGCGAGCGAATGTCGAAAGACAGCATAACCCATGAATCTACTTGGAGATGAGGCGTTGGGCAAGTCAAGGGACCGCAGGCAGTTGCGGCCGTGCGCGTCCGTCTTTGCCCCCTGGTGTCCGCGATCGTTCGAGCCTTCCAAACCATTCGACTGATCGCCACATCCAAGCTGTGACGACCGCGATAATCCCTCGAGGAATACTCGTGATTCCTGCTCCATTCGCACACGCGAGAACTACGTTCGCACTCGCGATTTGCTGCGTGATGGCGGCCGCCACCCCCGCGGGAGCGCAGGGCTCCCCCCTCGCCCGCGAAATCGACGAGTACATCGCGCCTTTCGTGCGCTCCAACAACTTCTCGGGACAGATCGTCGTGATGCGCGGCGCGACGACGTTGTACAGGCGCGAGGTGGGATGGGCGGAGCGCGACTCGACCATTCCGATGACGCGCGATATTCAACTCCACATCGCCTCCCTGTCCATGCAGTTCACGGCCGCGGCCATCATGCGGCTCGTGGACGTTCACTCGCTGACGCTCGAGACGCGCGTGAGCGAGGTCGTACCGAGCGTTCGCGGAGGCGATCGCATCAGCATTCGCAATCTGCTCGAGCAGCGTTCGGGATTACCGGACATCAACGCGAGGCCGGACTACACCGAGATCCTGAAGCACCACCAGACTCCCGCGAGCCTGGTGGCGATGATCGGTGGTGACACGCTCCTCTTTCCGCCGGGGAGCCGCTACCTGCACGAGGAGCATTCAGCGTACAACCTGCTCGCGCTCATCATCGAGAAGAAGACGAAGATGCCCTACGCGCGCGCGATGCAGCGGCTCGTCTTCGGTCCGGCGCAGCTCGCGCACACCTCGGTCGATGATGACAGCGATGCGCCGAATGTGCGAAGGTTCGCGACGGGGTACACTCCGGAGGGTGAGTCGGGCCTCGCTCTCGCCGACACGATTCACTGGTCGGCGAAAAGCGGCAACGCCTCCATACGCTCCACGGCGGCGGACGAGGCGCGACTGGTGTGGCTCCTTTTTCACGGCAAGTTCCTGAGCGACGCATCTCGCGCGCTGATCGCGGACACCACTGGAGTGCCGGTGGGCTACGGCTGGTTTCGACGCCCGAGCAAGCGCTTCAATGAGGTCGCGTATTCCGTGAGCGGGCGCTCACCGGGCTTCGCCTCGTACGTGACCTATCTGCCCCGCGAGGATCTCATCGTGGTCGCGCTGAGCAACATCTACTCCTCGGCTACGAGCGACGTCGGCAACGACATCGCCGCGATCGCAGGCGGGCTCCCGCCCGGGGCGATTCAGCTGAGCAACAGGAAGCTCTCGCCGGACACGCTCGCCGTGCGGGGCGCGCGGTTCACCTTTCCGAGTGACTTCTATCAGCCGAATGCGACGCTCGCGTTCGTACGAACGAACGGGGAGTTGTTTCTCAGCTGGCCGTCGGGGGACAAGACTCCGGTCATCGCACTGGATCGCGATCACGCGATCGATCGGGCCTACTGGGAGCCGATCTCGATCGAGCGGGATGCGAGCGGCGCCGCCACGGCGATCACCTACGATCGATTTCGAGGGACGCGGGCGCCGGACAGCGCCGCCGATTCGGCTCGGCGACGCTGAGGCGCTTCACGCGCGTCGGTTAACGCGCGGCGAGCAGCTCCGCTTCGGAGAAGAAGAAGCGCGCCTCGCGGGTGGCGTTCTCGTCGGAGTCCGATGCGTGGATCGCGTTGCGCTCCTTAGACTCGGCGAACAGTGCGCGCACGGTGCCCTGCTCCGCCTCCTTGGGATCCGTCGCGCCGATCGCCTTCCGGAGCGCGGCCACGGCATCGGCCTTCTCGAGTACGAGGGGCATGCACGGGCCGGACGTCATGAACGTCACGAGCGAGTTGAAGAACGGACGCTCGCGATGCACGCCGTAGAACTCTTCGGCCTGCGCCTTGGTCAGATGCAGCACGCGCGCGGCGCGCACGCGAAAGCCCTGCGCCTCGAGATGCGCGATGATCTTTCCGGCCTTGTTGGAGCCGAAGGCGTCCGGCTTGACGATCGTGAGCGTATGACTTTCAGGCATGGTCAGGATCCAATGAGTTTGCGGACGATGTCGCCGCGAGTGAGAAAGCCGACCAGGCGCCCCTCTTCGACGACGGGCACGCGATCGACGTCCTTGTTGGTCATTAAGCTAGCAACTTCGGCGAGCGGCTGATCGGGGGATACGCACAGCACCTGTCGCGTCATGACATCGCGCACCGTGCGGCGCTGACGCTCCAACCCGGACTGCGGACGCGGGACCGAGCCGTTGATCGATGCGAGGCTGAGCATGTGCCGCATCAGCTCGCGCTCGCTGAGCATTCCTACGAGCAGCCCGTCGGCCTCGATCACCGGCAGCGCTCCAATTCCCGACCGCACGAGATCGCGCGCCGCATCGCGCAGCAGCGTGTCCGCGCGCGTGGAGCGCGGCGACTCCGTCATGATCTCGCGAACCTTGAGCTGCGGCGCGAGCTCGATCTCCTGCAGCCCGCGCAACCGCAGCACCTCCGCACCGGATCGAGCGTCCACGATCCCTTCTACCACTCCGGCATTTGACAGCACGCGCGAGAATGCACCGAGCGCCTGCAGATAGCGGCCAGCCATGCGCGGTGGCGCCAGGAGGAGCACGAGGAGGCGCGCGGACTGATCGCGCGTATCTCCCTCATCCACATGCCGCGCGATCGGTTCCGGCGCCACGCCCATGGCAATGCCGAGATCGCGCGCCGTCTCCGTGCGGTAATGCGCGATGAACGCGCGTCCGCTCTGCACGACGAGATCTTCGCCGCGCCCCTCTGCGATGCGCGCGCGCAGCGCTTCGGGATCCCCAATCACCCCATCGGCTGCCAGGCGCTCGACCAGCGCCCAGATCGCATCCGACAGCGTCCGCTGCTCGAGCGGGATCGCGACGCGATCCGCTCGCAGCAGCTCCGTCAGCTTCATAGGCGTTCGCGCAGCAGCTCGACGAAGTCTTTCGGACGGCGCGCGATTCCCATCCCTGCCTTCTCGAACGCCTCGAGCTTCTCTGCCGCGGTTCCCGCGGAGCCCGAGATGATCGCGCCCGCGTGCCCCATGCGACGTCCTGGCGGTGCGGTCTGTCCGGCAATGAATCCGACGACCGGCTTCGACATGTGCTCCTTCACGAAGCTCGCGGCTTCCTGCTCGTCGGTGCCGCCGATCTCACCCATCATCGCGACCGCCGTCGTTTTCGGATCGTTCTCGAACGCCTGAAGCACATCGATGAAGCTCGTGCCGTTGATCGGATCGCCTCCAATGCCCACGCACGTGGACTGACCAATCCCCGCGCGCGTGAGCTGATCCACGACTTCGTACGTAAGCGTTCCGGAGCGACTCACGACACCGACGGAACCCGGTGTACAGATGCGACCGGGAATGATTCCGACCTTGCTCTCTCCCGGCGTGATGAGTCCGGGGCAGTTCGGCCCGATGAGCCGCGCACCGCGCTCGCGCACGTACGGATACACGCGCGTCATGTCCAGCACCGGAACACCTTCTGTGATGCAGACGATGAGAGCGATGCCGGCCGCAGCAGCCTCCATCATTGCGTCCGCGGCGAACGGCGGCGGCACGTAGATGACGGATACGTTCGCCTGCGTCTGCGCGACTGCATCGGCGACGGTGTCGAAGATCGGAACGGCATCATCGAACTTCTGCCCGCCCTTCCCGGGCGTGACGCCCGAGACGACGTTCGTGCCGTACTCGCGCATCTGGCGCGCGTGGAAGGAGCCGTCGCGTCCCGTGATGCCCTGAATGAGGACGCGGCTCGACTTGTCGATGTCAGATGCTCACTTCGCACCTCCTTTCGCCAGCGCAACGACTTTCTGGACAGCTTCGTCCATGTCTCTGCTGGCCGCGAAGCCGTGCTCGGCGAGAATCGACAGCGCGACGTCCTCGTTGGTGCCGGTGAGTCGAATCACGATGGGTACGGTCAGCGGATTGTGGCGCGTGGCGGTGACGATACCGTTCGCGACGTCATCGGTGCGCGTGATTCCGCCGAAGATGTTGAAGAGGATCGCCTTGACTTCCGAGTCTGCCGTGATGATGCGCAGCGCGTTCACGACCTTCTCCGGACTCGACGAACCACCAATGTCGAGGAAGTTGGCCGGCTCACCGCCGTAGTACTTCACGAGATCCATGGTCGCCATGGCGAGCCCGGCGCCGTTCACGATGCATCCGACGTTGCCGTCGAGCTTGATGAACGTGAGATTCGCGCGGCGCGCCTGCAGCTCGCTCGTCTCTTCGGCGCTCTCATCGCGGAGTGCGGCAATGTCGGGGCGTCGATCGAGCTCGTTGTCATCGATCACCATCTTCGCGTCGACCGCGATCACTTCGCCGTCCGGCGTCGTCACGAGTGGATTGATCTCGGCGAGCGAGGCGCCGCTATCGATGAACGCTCGGTAGAGCTGCTGCATGATGCGCGCGGCGGCACGCGCCTTCGCGACGTCTTTGTAGAGGAAGAAGCCCATCCGCATCGACTCGAAGGGCTGGAGCCCGTATCGAGGATCCACCGGCAGTCGCATGATCTTGTCCGGATCCTTCGCGGCCACTTCTTCGATGTCGATTCCACCCGCGGGGCTCACCATGAACACCGCGCGCTTCGACGCACGGTCGATGATGATGCCGACGTAGGCCTCGGTCTCGATGTCGGCGGCTGCGGTGACGAGCACCTTCTCAACCGTGAGCCCCTTGATCTGCATCCCGAGGATCTTCTTGCCGACTTCCGCTGCCTCTGCGGGAGTCTTCGCGAGCTTGACGCCGCCTGCCTTCCCGCGCCCCCCCGCATGCACCTGCGCCTTCACCACGACCATGCCGCCAAGGCGGCGAGCGATCTGCTCGACCTGCGCGGGAGTGGTCGCAACTTCGCCCGGCGGAATGGGCACGCCTTCACGGCGCAGAATTTCCTTTGCCTGGTACTCGTGTATGTTCACGCGCTCTCCGCGATGATCGTTGTTCCCGCAGCGCCTCGTACCGCTTCACGGCCGCGCGCGAGCTCGGTAATAATAGCGCGGCCCCCAGTGTGTCGCACGAAGTCGGCGGCGGCGCGCACCTTGGGCGCCATGCTCCCCGCGCCGAACGCTCCCGCCTCGTCGAGCCGCGCCGCATCGGCGAGTGTGAGTGTGTCGAGCATTCGCTGCCCCGGCTTGCCGTAATCGAGATACACGCCATCCACGTCCGTCAGGATCATGAGCAGCGATGCGCCGAGATCGCGCGCGAGCACCGCAGCAGCGAGATCCTTGTCGACGACCGCGTCGACGCCTTCCCAACCGCGCGAGGGATCGTAGTAGACCGGTGCGCCCCCGCCGCCGCACGCAATCACGATGGTTCCGCTCCGTACCAGCCGGCGGATCACGCCCACCTCGTGCACTGCGACGGGCGCGGGGCTGCCCACCACTCGACGGAAGCGACCGCGCGCATCTTTCTTGACAGCGACGCCGCGATCGAGCAGCGCCTGCACACGCGATTCCGGAATGCCGTGGCCAATGAACTTCGTCGGCAGGGAGAGCGCCGGATCGTCGGGGGCGACGCGGATTTGCGTCACGACGGTCGCTACATCGCGATCACTCCCCGCCATGCGCAGTGCGTTCTCGAGCGACTGCTGGATCATGTAGCCGATCCACCCGGCAGTCGCCGCGACGAGGACGCCCAGCGGGAGCGGCGACACCTCGTCGCGCGCGAGCTCGTTGCGCACGAGCTCATCTCCCACCTGCGGGCCATTGCCATGCACGAGGCAGAGCTCCCAGCCATCGAGCGCGAGGTCTACAATCGCTCCCAGACTCTCCCGCGTGTGCGCGAACTGCTCCGCGATCGTGCAGTGCTCTCCTGCCGGCGAGAGGGCGTTGCCACCGAGGGCAATGACTGCGGTTTCCGATTCGTTCATCGTTACTTCCTTGCTCGATTGAGGAGAGCGCCGAGCGCATCATAGGCGTGACCGAAGGCGACCCAATCCCCCCGGCGCAGCGCGTCCGACATGCGCGCATAGAGCTGTTCGACTGCATCGCGGAAATCGGAGCCCGCGATCGGTCCCGTGGACTGCGTGCTGTTGCCGTGCGCGCCGAGCGCGTCCGCGAGCGTGCGCGCGGCATTGACGACGGTGTCCGTCGTAGCGGCTACTGCGAGCAGCGTCGCGCCGTCCGCCCGCCAGCTATAGAGCGGCTGCACGAAGAGCAGCTGGCCACCGGCGAGCGGGACAATGCGCACTCGCCCGTGCACCGCGCGCGCATCGCGAGGAGCCGAGACGGTAGTATCGAGCGCACGACGGAGCTGATCCGCGACGGTGCTCCAGCGCGCGCCAGGCTGCTTCAGTGGAAGCCAGTGCACCGCCGGGTCCGGACCACCTGCGGCAAGCAGCACGCCCACCGGATGCTCGTTCTGGTCGAGCACCGCCGCGCTCCATTGCGTGCCATCGGCGCCCGGAAGCGCGAGCAGCGCGCTCTCGCCAGAGAGCATCGTGTCGGACCCGGCTTCCTCGGTCAGCAAATGCCCGTGCCGCTCGCTCTCGCCGCGGAGCCCAAAGCTCGCAAGCTTGCGTCCCTGCACGCGGGCGCCGTCCACCGGGGGCGGCAGCGCGCGAGCGACTCCTGGCGGCAGCGCGGATCGTGGTGCGATGAGTGAGGGGTACGCATTGACCCAGCTCTCCGTGATCGGATCCTGCACCGAGTCGACCACGATCCACGTGGCTCCGGTGAGGGCGTTGGTGACACTCACGGCCGCGTGCTGCAGGTACGTCAGATTGACATCGCCGAGCGAATCGCGCTCGCTCAGCGGATAGCTGTTGGACGCGGAGTAGAGATCGATCACCCAATACATGCTGTCCGCAACGACGATTGGCGAGATGCTCGTGCCCTGTACGAAGAAAGGGGCAACGGCATCGACGCGGTCGCGGAGATCCCAATGCGTGATGATCCTGGCAACGGGGTGCGGCAGCTCGCCTGTGAGCAACCTGAAGTTCTGCAACGCCCATGCATGCGCAACGCGTGAGAGCGCGTTGTCCAGGGTGGGTGCGGAGATCACGCTCAGCGAATCCGCGACGACGCGATATCCCGACAGCGAGTCCGCGATCAACACGGGCCCGATTTGCTCAGGCTCGCGCGCGCTGCGGCTCGGCGCAGCACGGGTGACGGATCCGTCGTTCTCCACACGCGATGCGTACACGCGCGTGACCGACCAGTCGGCGCGGTCCCCTTCATCCTCGCCGCCTGGCGGCGGCTCGATATCAGTCGCGCGAAGTCCATCCACCGACGGCGACCACTCAATGCTTCCCGGTGAGGCCGGCCCCTTTGCGCGCTTGCCGAGCGCGCGCATGAGCGCAGCCGGATCCCATACGGAGATACCAGCGGATGCATCCATGGGACGCGGAGGCAGCGCGTACGAGCTGTCCTGAGCGATCCGCTGGAGCGCATATGCGCGACGCGAGTACTCGGCGCGCGTCGCGAGGTAACTCACCTCGCGCGCGGTATCCGCGTCGGGAGTCGCGTAGTGGCGCATGAACATCGGCGTCACGTGCCGCAGGAGCACGGAGATGAGCAGCACGGAGATGAGCGTCATCGTCGCTGCACGCACCTGCCCAATCCACCCGAAGTAGAACACCACGAGCGCCGTGCCCGCCGTGAGATATGCGAGCCAGAATGCTCACCGGGATGACGGTCCGATGATCCGAATACGAGAATGCGCCGCCTGGTCCGGAGCCGAAGAGGAGCGACTCATAGATGTCCAGCCGATAGCTCCACGCGAGCAGCAGCAGAAGCACCGCGCCAAGCGCGGCGAGATGCCGGCGCACGTAGTGAGAGACGTACAGCGCACCGCGATCCCACCGCAGGCTCGGTGTGAGCGCATAGAAAAAGATCACGACGACGGTGGCGAAGAGCACCGTTGTGAGCGTGCGGTAGTACAGCATGCTCTCGATCGGCAGCCAGTACACGAAGAAGCCGAGATCCATCTCCACATACGGATCCGTTTCGCCGAACGCGATCCCATGGCGCAGCAGCGAGAACATGCGCCAGCTCTCGGCCGGCAGCGCGAGCCACCATCCGAGCACGAGCGCGATCAGCAGCGCAGCGCCAACCAGATAGCGCCCCGGCACCTCCTCTCCGATCTCGATGTTCGCGACGCGGCGCGGCAGCACGAGGGAGACGACGCTCTGTCGTACGACGTAGAGATTGACGAAGAGGATCGCGGCGGCGACGAGGGCGGAGCCCACGCAGACCGCCGAGATGAACAGCGCACGCTCGCGCCACAGCGCGGCTGCGCCCATGGACGCGTACCAGAGGTAGTCCGTGACGATCCCCGCGCCCACGCGGCCAAGCACGAGCAGGACCGCGACAACCGCGAGCGCGAAGACCGGCCAGCGGCGCCAGCGGGGAGGAATGATCACACTATCGGGCTCGCGCTAAGGCGAGACGCCCTGGGTGCGCAGCCATGCCTCCATCTCGCCGCGAATGGCGGCGAGCCGCTGCTCGCTGCGCGCCTCGTAACGCGTCACGAGCACCGGCTGCGTATTCGATGCCCGGATGAGGCCCCACCCATCGCCGAACAGCACCCGCGCTCCGTCCACGTCCACGACTTCGTGCGTCTTCCGGAAGTGTCGCACGGCCTCCTCGACG
Organism: uncultured Gemmatimonadaceae bacterium; assembly: GCA_963792685.1. Classification (GTDB taxonomy): domain Bacteria; phylum Gemmatimonadota; class Gemmatimonadetes; order Gemmatimonadales; family Gemmatimonadaceae; genus FEN-1250. The sequence goes on from CAWBWW010000001.1 coordinate 2,904,502, forward strand.
ATCTGGAACTTGCGCGATTCGTCAACGTCTACGCGCAGCTCGGGCGTCGACACGAACTTGGGCACATCCGAGAGCATCCCCGAGAGCGACGTTCCCGAAGCAGCCACGATGCGCAGCAGCCTGGCGGCGCCGTACAGTGCGTCGTCGTGGCCGTAGAAGCCTTCGGTGAAGAACATGTGCCCGGACATTTCGCCGCCCACTGGCGCGTGCAGCTCGTGCATCTTGTCCTTCATGAGGGAGTGCCCCGTCTTCCACATCACGGGGACGCCCTTCGCCTTCACGATCTCGTCGGGGAGCGCCTGCGAGCACTTCACGTCGAACACGATCGGCTGCCCCGGCCACGTACGCTCGAGGACGTCGCGCGCGTACAGGATGAGGACGTGATCGCCCCAGACGATGTTCCCGTCCCCATCAACGACGCCGATCCGGTCCGCGTCCCCGTCGAAGCCGACACCCATGTCCGCGCTGTTCTCGCGCACGGTGCGAATCAGATCCTGGAGATTCTCGACGACCGTCGGATCGGGGTGATGGTTCGGGAACGTTCCGTCGCTCTCGCAGAAGAGCGGTATCCATTCGACATCGAGATGATCGAACAGCTTGGGCGCGACGAGCGCGCCAACGCCATTGCCGCAATCGACCACGACCTTGAGCCTCCGCTGCAACTTGCCGGTGCGCGCCACGACATCGTCGACGTACGCATCGATCACCTGCTGCGTGCGCACGGTGCCCTTCCCCGACGGAAACGTTCCCGCCACCGCGAGGCGATAGATCTCCTGAATCTCTTCGCCGTGAATCGACTCGTTGCCGAGCGAGAGCTTGAATCCGTTGTACTCGGGCGGATTGTGCGACCCGGTCACCTGAATCCCGCCCTCGACGGCGAGATGATTCAGCGACCAATACAGGAGCGGCGTCGGCACCTCGCCCACATCGATGACGTTCAGTCCCGACTCCGTGAGCCCGCGCACGAGCGCATCGCGCAGCTCACGCCCGCTCGGCCTGTTGTCGCGGCCCACGGCAATGGTGCCGAATGCGCCCTTCTTCTCGAGATACGCCGCATACGCACGGCCGAGCGCGTACGCGACATCCGCCGTGAGGTCGCGCCCCACGATGCCGCGCACATCGTACTGCCGGAAGATTTCCCTGCTGAGCGTCATCTCGTTCCTCGATACAATGCGAGGCCGCTCGGGCGGCCTCGGGAGATCATCGACTGGCCGCAGCCGTTACCGGCGGGCCCGCTGGAGCGTTCACCATGCTGATCGGCACGCTGTTCCGCGCAAGCATCACGAATCCATTCGGCAGGACGCCGAAGAGCAGGATCGTGAACGCCGAGAGATAGATCACCAGGAAGGTGCCGGTTGGAATGGGGCGCACCGGCGAGCGCATTCTCGGCACGCGGCCGCATGAACATCACGAGCGACGACCCCGAGATAGTAGCCGGCCGAGATCACGCTCGCGACGACGAGGATGACCGCGAGCGCCGTCTGCGGTTGCGGCTGCGCTGCAGCGCCGCCTTGATGACGTACCACTTCGCGAAGAAGCCCATACCGCCGGCGATCGGGAAGCCGAGCAGCGCGAGCATGAACACCGCCATCGCGCGCGCCAGCCACGGGCGACACGTACCAGAGCCCCGCGTAGTCGGCGATCTCCTGATTCCGCTCGCCGGGCTCGCCGAGCGCGATCACGACGGCGAAGGCGCCCATCGTCGCGAGCGTGTACGCGACCAGGTAGAAGAGGAAGGCGGATGCGCCGAGCGAGTTCGCGACGACGACGGTGACGAGCAGATAGCCGGCGTGCGCGATGCTCGAGTACGCGAGCATGCGCTTGATGTTCTTCTGCGCGAGCGCGACGACGTTGCCGCCGACCATCGTGATCACCGCAAGCCACTGCAGCGGGCGCATCCACGCGGCAGATGCGCCCGGGAACGCCTCGATCCACACGCGAAGGAACGCCGCGAATGCCGCGGCCTTCACCGCGGCCGCCATGAACGCCGTGATCGGCGTCGGCGCGCCCTCGTAGACGTCCGGCGTCCACATGTGGAACGGCACTGCCGCGACCTTGAAGCCGAAGCCGACGATCAGCAGCCCGATGCCGGCCAGCAGCAGCGGATTGTTGAACGTCTGCACCTGTCACGGCAGTGCCGATCGCGGCGATGTCCGTCGAGCCGGTGGCGCCGTACACGAGCGCGATGCCGTAGAGCAGGAAGCCGTGGAGAACGCGCCGAGCAGGAAGTACTTGAGCGCCGCCTTCGGCGCCTCGGCTCGCTGCGACGATTCAAGCCGGCGAGAGCACGTAGACTCGCGATCGACATGAGCTCGATGCCGAGGAAGACGAGCATCAGGTCGCGTGCCGCGGCGAGCAGCATCATGCCCGAGGCCGCGAGCAGCAGCAGCACGTACGACTCCGGCGAGACGAGCTGTTCGCGCTCGCTGTAGTCGATCATCAGCGATCGCGGCGATGATCGTCGCGCCGAGCACGATGCAGTCGGTGGCCCAGCGGAAGTCCGTCGACGGCGACGATCCCGTTGCTCGCGGTCGCGTTCGCGCGCCAGAGCCAGACGATCGAGCCGCATGGTGATCAGGCAGACGACGATCGAGAGTACGCCGGTAAGCCGCGCGTGCGCGATCGTCTCCTTGCGCCAGACCGCGACGAGCAGCAGCAGCATCGCCCCGATGACGAGGATCAGATCGGGCAGAAGCGCGCCCGCGAGCTGCGACGGGATCGAGAGATCGAAAGTACATCAGCGAGTCTCCCGTTCGGCGGTTCTGCATGCTCGCCTGACCGTTTTCCACGGTGCTGACGAATCGTTCGCGCCGACGGCTCCATGCGCCGCAGGATCGGGCTCGGGATAGATCCCGATCCAGAATGATCGCGGCCACGAGCACCGCCATCATGGTGAGCTCACGCGCGTTGAGATCGGTGATATGCTCGTTCTCCGGCTTGTCGAGCGCGTTGAACAGGATGCGCTGAATGGCCCAGAGGAGATACGCGGCCGCGAAGATGACGCCGGTCGTCGCGAAGAGTGCGAAGTACGGGTGCGTGCGGAACGAGCCGATCAGCACGAGGAATTCGCCGACGAAGCCGTTGGTCGCCGGAAGGCCGATGCTGCTGAGCGACACGATCACCAGCAGCGCCGCGAACAGCGGCACGACGCGCGCGATGCCGCCGTATGCCTCGATCAGGCGCGTGTGGCGCCGCTCGTAGATCATGCCGATCAGGAGGAACAGCGCGCCCGTCGAGATGCCGTGGTTGATCATGACCATCAGCGCGCCCTGCACGCTCTGCACGGTGAGCGCGAAGATGCCGAGCATGACGAAGCCGAGGTGGCTCACGGATGAGTACGCGACGAGCTTCTTGAAGTCGGGCTGCACCATGCGCGACCAGCGCGCCGTAGATGATTCCGATCACCGCGAGCGTGAGGATCGATCGAGCGCACCCGTGGCGTCATCGCGGCAGACGGGAAGAGCGGCACCGCGAGACGAAGGAAGCCGAACGTCCCCATCTTGAGCATGATCGCCGCCAGAATCACCGAGCCGGCGGTCGGCGCCTCGACGTGCGCGTCTGGCAGCCACGTGTGGAACGGGAACATCGGCACCTTCACCGCGAAGGCGAGGAAGAACGCGCCGAAGAGCCAGAGCGCCGCCTTGTGCGAGTGCGCGATGCGTGAGCAGTCGATCGTAGTCGAAGTCTGGCCGAGCCCCTGTGTCGGCGATCGCGCGACGCGTTCCAGAGGTACACGATGCCGACGAGCATGAGCAGCGAGCCGCCATCGTGTAGATGAAGAACTTGAGGCTCGCGTAGATCCGTCGCTCACCGCCCCAGATGCCGATGATGAAGTACATCGGCACGAGCATGATCTCCCACATCACGTAGAACAGGAGGAGATCGCGCGAGACGAAAACTCCGAGCATCCCCGTGGTCAGCACGAGCATGAGCGCGTAATAGCTGCGCACCTTCGTGCGGATCGACGTCCAGCTACCGAGCACCGCCAGCGGCATGATGACAGTCGTGAGCAGCACCATCATGAGCGAGATGCCGTCGATGCCCATGGAGAAGCGCGCGCCCCACGGCACGGAATCCACGCAGTGATCGATACTGGCCTGCCAGCGCGCGCCTGCAGGATCGAACGACCACCAGAGCCCCATGGAGACGACGAACTCGAGCACGAACGCAAGAGCGCGATCCAGCGCGCGCCGAGCGATGCGGCTTCGACGTCGAGCCGTCGTCGCTTGGACAGCGCACCCATGATCACGAGCAGCAGCGCACCGACCAGCGGAATCAGGAGGAGCGCCGGAAGGATCCAGGCGTTGTAGTCGATCTGGGCGAGGAAGTCTTGCATCGCTCAACGGAAGGTGAAAGCGCCAAGAACGGCGAGCGCACCGATCGCGATCGCCCACGCATAAGCGCCCGTCTGCCCCGGACTGCAACTGCGATCCGATCCAGCCCGACACCGCGCGCAAGCACCGCGCGATCCATTCACGAAGAGATTGTCGATGATCCCGCCGATCGATGCCGCGCCAGAGCACATTGCGCGAAACGCCGACGAGCGGCTTCACCACGGCCTCATCGTAGATCTCGTCCACGTAGTACTTGTCGTCGAGCACATGCTCGAAGCCGTGCTCCGGCTCCGCACTCGCGCTTCGGCACGAGAGCCGCCGGCTTGAGGCGCATGACTGCGAACGCGATACCGGCGACGGCGATCGGCCACCGCCGCGCCGATCAGGCAGTACTCGGTGGACGGCGACATCTTCGGCCGCGCTGCCCGCGTGACCGCGGCGGTCGGATGCGCCGACCACAGGGTCGAGCCACGCTCGAGGGCGCCTACCGGGCCGAGCGGAACGTGCGGATCCGGCAGGTTCAGCCAGCCGCCGAGCGCGCTCAGCGCGCCGAGCACCACCAGCGGCGCCGTCATGATCCACGGTGCTTCGCGAGATGCGCCTGCTCCGCTTCACCGGTGCGGTTCGGGCCGTGGAAGGTGTAAAGCATCATCCGCGTCATGTAGATCGCGGTGAGCAGCGCCGCGACGAGTCCGAGCACGTAGAGCACGTAGAGCACTGCGCTGCCCGGAATCCCGAGCCAAGTGCGCGTCCGCGAGTGCGCCGATGCTGCGCGCGCGCGAACACGGCGCCGAGGATCTCGTCCTTCGAGAAGAAACCCGGCGAAGGGCGGCATGCCCGCGATCGCGAGCGTCGCGATCCACATGAGCACGAAGGTCACGGGCATGTACTTCCGGAGCCCGCCCATGTTGCGCATGTCCTGCGCGTCCTCGTGGCTGCCGGTGTGGTGATACGCCGCGTGCATCGCGAAGATCACCGAGCCCGAGCCGAGGAACAGCAGCGCCTTGAAGAAGGCGTGCGTGACGAGGTGAAACATGCCCGCCGACGTATGCGCCCGACGCCCACGCCCATGAACATGTAGCCGAGCTGGGAGACGGTCGAATACGCCAGCACCTTCTTGATGTCCCACTGCTTGAGCCCGATCGTCGCGGCGAACAGCGCCGTCAGCGCGCCGACCACCGCGACCGTGATGCACGCGACCGGCGACATCGAGAAGAGGAAGCTGCTGCGCGCGATGAGATAGACGCCAGCCGTCACCATCGTCGCGGCGTGGATCAGCGCCGAAACCGGCGTCGGGCCCGCCATGGCGTCCGGCAGCCAGACGTAGAGCGGAAGCTGCGCGCTCTTGCCGGCGCAGCCGAGGAACAGGAAGAGGCAGATCGTCGTGACGAGCGCGCTACTGTAGCCGAGCGATGGAGCAGCGGCCGCCACACGCCGTGAAGTCGAGCGATGCCGAGGTTTGCGAACAGCAGGAACATCGCGATCAGGAAACCGAAGTCGCCGATTCGGTTGACGATGAACGCCTTCTTGCCGGCGTCCGCGTTCGCCTTCTCGCTGAACCAGAAGCCGATGAGCAGATACGAGCAGAGTCCGACCCCTTCCCAGCCGACGAACAGCACCGGATAGCTCGCCGCCGAGCACCAGCACGAGCATGAAGGAGACGAACAGGTTGAGATACGCGAAGTAGCGCGGGTAGCCCGGATCGTCCTGCATGTAGCCGACGCTGAAGATGTGGATCAGCGTGCCGACGCCCGTGATCACGAGCACCATCATCATCGAGAGCTGATCGAGCTGGAACGCCACGTCGATGCTGCAGATCGCCGATCGGCATCCAGTCGAAGTAGCGCTGTACGTAGGGCGTGCGCACGTCGCCTGCGCTCGCGCATCGCGAGGAAGATCGCGACTGCAAGTCCGAACGAGAGCGCGAGCACGAGCGGTCCGATGACGCTCACGCGCCCGGCGAACCGGTGTCGTGCGACCGCATGGTGGTCATCGCCCGCCGCACCGGACTGCTCGGCGCGGTCGACGGCGTGCGCCGACGCGGCATCGTGCGAGTGATCGTGTCCCGCCGCTGACGGATCGCCGGGTCCCGCCTTGTAGGCCGGAACAAGCGACAGCGCGCCGTTCACCAGGAATCCGGCGAGCGGAAAGAGCGGAAGGAGACCAACGTATCGCGCGGCCGTCGCCGCGAGCGGATGCGAGTCGACGGCGGCCAGGTCCTGAAGCATCAGCCTTTCAGCAGGTTGATGTTACGAAGGTCCACCGATTTATGGTGGCGAAAGATCGAGATGATGATCGCCAGCCCGACCGCCGCTTCCGCTGCAGCGACCGTCATCACGAAGAGCACGAACACCTGTCCGTTCGCCGATGCCGTGCAGCCGCGACAGCGCAACGAACGACAGGTTCACGGCGTTGAGCATGAGCTCGACGCACATGAAGATGATGATCGCGTTCCGGCGCGTCAGCACGCCGATCACGCCGATCGATGAACAGGACGGCCGAGAAGAAGAGGGATTCGGCGATCATGAGACGTTCGATCCACGCTTGGCCAGCACCACCGCCCCGACGACCGCGACGAGCAACACGACGCTCGTCACCTCGAAGGCAGCAGGTACTCGTGAAAGAGCGGCCGACGATACGGCGATTCACGATGTTCGAGTGATCGCGTCAAGCTGTCCGTGAGCCGCGGAAAGCGGATGCGACTGAGCGCGATCAGCTCCGCGAGCATCGCGAGACCCACCAGTCCCGCCGTGAGCCGTCCGCCGAGGCCGCGAATGTCGGTGACATCCGACGCCTGTCCGAGGTTGAGCAGCATGACCACGAACAGAAACACGACCATGATCGCGCCGGCGTATACCAGCACCTGCATGGCGCCAATGAACTGCGCATCGAGCATCACGTAGAGCGCCGCCAGGCAGAACATCGTGTTCACCAGCCACAGCGCCGCAGCCACCGGACTCTTGCGCGTCACGAACGCCACCGCCGAGGCGATCGCGATCAGCCCGAAGAGATAGAAGTGGAACGGTAGTAGAGCGAGCGTTGTTGCCATCTCGCCCTTCGGATCGGCGGGATCCCACATCTCGCATACCGGATGCGTCTGCGCCATCAGCCGCTCGAGATCGTAGACGAAGCCCTGCGCGGCTGTACTCGGAATTCTCGTAGTGCCGTCCGACGTGAATCGCTTCTTCCGGGCAGACTTCCTGGCAGTAGCCGCAGAAGATGCAGCGGAACTCGTCGATCTCGTAGACGAGCGGATAGCGATTCCCGTCTTCGTCCTCGCCGGGCACGAGCTTGATGCAGTTGGCGGGACAGATCTGCGGACAGAGGCCGCACGCGACGCACTTCGCCTTGCCTCGTCTCGTCGGTGAGCATGCGGTGCGTGCCGCGCCAGCGCGGCGATCAGCGCCCACTTCACGCTCCGGATACTGTATCGTGATCTTCTTGTGCGGGTTCATGAGGTGCTTGAACGTCAGCGCCATTCCGCTGAGCATCGCGCGCACGTAGCTCGGCATCCGATACGGGACGCGTGAGCACCTTCACCTGGATCGACATCTCAGTCTCCCTCGGCTTACGGCGAGCGAACGGCCGGCGCTCATCGCGCGCAGTCGCGCGATCTGCACTGGTGCGACAGCCGTCGAGTACGCGGGGCTGATGATTCGCCCGCGGTCGAGGATCACGAACACGCAGCACGGCGAGCACGAGGTTCAGCACGCCGAGCGCGGCCCAGAACGGCGAGATGCCGAACCATTGCACGCTGCGGGGCACCTCGAGCATGTCGAGGACGAGCACCGCGCCACTCGTGATCACGATGTACGCGAGCGCCAGCGGAAGCATGAACTTCCAGCCGAGGCACATGAGCTGATCGTAGCGGAACCGCGGCAGCGTCCAGCGGATCCACATGAAGAGGAACAGGAAGAACAGCAGCTTCGCGAAGAAGAACGCGAGCGTGAGCACGTCTTGAGTCCGGTCCAGGGCGGCGTGTTGTCCCACTGCGTGAACGGGATGTCCCAGCCGCCGAAGAACAGCGTGACCATCAGCGCGCTCGCCGTCACCATGTTCGAGTACTCGGCGATGAAGAACATCGAGAACTTCATCGCGCTGTACTCGGTGTGGTATCCGGCGATGAGCTCCGACTCCGCTTCCGGGAGATCGAACGGCAGACGGTTCGTCTCGGCGAACGCGGCGACGCAGAAGATGAAGAAGCGCGATCGAGGAGCGGGAACACGTTCCAGCCCATCGTCTGCTGCTGATGCACGATCGACGGGAGCGAGACGTTCCCGGCGAGCAGCAGCACGGAAACCGCCGCCATGCCCATCGCGATCTCGTAGCTACATCATCTGCGCGCTCGAGCGAAGTCCGCCGAGCAGCGAGTACTTGTTGTTCGACGACCAGCCGGCGAGCACGATCCCGTACACGCCGAGCGATGAGATCGCGAGGATGAAGAGAAATCCGATCGGCAGGTCCGCAAGCGACCATCTCGACGAGCCCCCACCGCGTGCTGCAGTGGAGCCGCGAACGGGATCACCGCGAACGTGATCAGCGCCGGAATGAACGAGAGCACCGGCGCGAGAATGAAGAGCGGCGTATACGCGGCATCCGGGTACGTCTCTTCCTTCATGATGTTCTTGAGGCCATCCGCCGCCGGCTGCAGCAGCCCGCCGTAGCCCGACGGTTCGGACCAATGCGGTCCTGAATCCACGCGGAGATCTTGCGTTCGGCCAGCGTCAGCATCGCGACGCCGACCATGCACACGGTGAACACAACGAGCATCTTCACGATGGTGAAGATCAGCCACGGCACGCCCGTGACCTGGACGATTGGATCGTAGTACTGCTGGTACACAGCCTGATCAGCCACCGCGAGCGGAAGAATCATCGCGCGGCCTCCTGCGCGGCGGGCTGCCCGCTCGATCATCCGGCCTCTGAGTCCAAGCGTGTCGTAGCTCATGCCTGCAAAATCGGGAACGGCGGCCGCGAGTGCGGCGAACGCATCGCTCGCCACGAAGAAGCTGGTCGGTTCGCCGAGCTGCGGTGAGCAGGTCGCCGAGAATCCACCACGCCGGTCGCGACATGCCGGGCGCCGCATTCGCCTGGAAGTAGCGCTGCACGCGTCCGCGGAGATTCGTGAACGTTCCCTCCTCCTCCGCCATAGTGGAGGTGGGAAGCACGATCGTCGCGCTGCGGCGCGCCTTCGGGCAGCGTCGAGCCGACGAGGATCACCTGTCCCGCACGCGAGATCGCTGCGACATCCGTTGCCGTGAGCGTCTCGTCGGCAATGACGAGCAGCACGTCGCCCGCGCCGAGCTCGTCGAGCGGTGACGCAGTCTTGCGTGAAGCCGAGCATCTCCGCGCCCCGCACGTTCGCGGCGCGCTCGGTGCGGAGCGCGAGGTCCGGAACGCCGGGAAGCGGTGCCTCGGGGCCGGTCGCGACGCGGAACACACCCTTGCCGCCGGTGCGCGCTACCACGCGCGACGCAGCGAAGAGCGATTCATTCGAGAGCATCGGCGACTGACCAGCGCGACCACACGAGCTTGCCGCCGAGCAGCGTCGCGGCGGCGCGAATCGCGACATCCCAGTCGACGGCGCCGAGCTGTCCGCCTGGCGGACGAGCGGCGCCTCGACGCGGTCGCTGGCGGTTCAGCCACTGATAGTCGAGGCGGCCGTCGTCGCACATGAAGCACTGTTGACATCGGCGATTGGAGCGCGGACGCAGGCGCACGACGACGTTGTCGCGCGTCTCGATGATCGAGTTGCAGCCCTGCGTGCAATTCGGGCAAATCGCTCGGCGTGCGGTCGAGCTCCCACGCGCGCGCCTTGTTCAGGGAATCCTTGGAGAGGAGCGCGCCCACCGGGCAGAGATCGACGACGTTGCCGCCCACGCATGCGTGAGGTCCTGTCCTTCGAACTTGCCGATCACCGCGCGGTCACCGCGCTCGCTCACGTTGAGCACCGGCTCCTGCGCGACCTCGTCCATGAAGCGCACGCAGCGCGTGCAGAGGATGCAGCGGTTCGGCACGTACATCACGTCGCCGCCGAAATCCTCGACCGGATTGAAGCGCTTGGGCTCGCGCCGAGCCGCCCCTGCGCGCGCCCTTCGCGGAACGTGTAGTCCTGCAGCTCGCACTCGCCGGCCTGATCGCAGATCGGGCAGTCGAGCGGATGGTTGATGAGCAGCAGCTCGAGCACGCCCTTTCGCGCCTCGAGCGACTTCTCGGAGTGCACGTGCACCACCTGCCCCTCCGCGACCGCCGTCGCGCACGCGGGCGCGAGCTTCGGCGCCTTCTCGACCTCGACGAGGCACATGCGGCACACACCGGCGACCGGGAGTGCCGGGTGGTAGCAGTAGTGCGGCATGAGGACGCCGGCGAGCTTCGCCGCTTCGAGGATCGAGGTGCCCGCGGGAACCTGGACCTCGCGGCCTTCGACCGTGAGCGTGACCATCTGGAGTCGTCAGCCATTACGCGGCCGCCGGATGCACGGAATGGGCAGCGCTTGCCCGTGATGTGCGCCTCGAACTCGTGCTGGAACTTCTGGATGCCTGAAACGACAGGCGCCGCGCACGAATCGCTCAGCACGCAGATCGTCTTGCCCGTCATGTTGTCAGCGAGCTCCAGCAGTGTGTCGAAGTCCTGCATCGTGCCGCCACCGGCCTCGATGCGCTCGAGGATCTGCGTCGTCCACGCGGTTCCCTCGCGGCACTGCGTGCACTGCGCGCAGCTCTCGTGCGCGTAGAAGCGCGCGAGCCGAGCGATGTGCTTCACCATGCTCTGCGAGTCGTCGAAGATGATCACGCCGCCGGAGCCGAGCATCGTGCCCTTCGCAACGAAGCCCTCGTAGTCCATCAGCGTGCTCTCGGCCTCATCCATCGTCTGGATCGGCACCGACGAGCCGCCGGGAATCACCGCCTTGAACTTCCGCCCGGGCAGCGGGCCGCCGCACAGGTCGTAGAGGAAATCCTTGAACGGAAATCCCATCGTCACTTCGTAGTTGCCCGGACGCGTGACGTTGCCGCACACCGAGAAGAGCTTGGTGCCGGTGCTCTTCGGGTTCGAGAGACACATCGCCTTGTACCACGCCGCGCCGTTATTCAGGATGTGCGGCACCGCGGCCAGCGTCTCGACGTTGTTGATCGTCGTCGGCTGTCCGAACAATCCTGCGACGGCGGGGAACGGCGGCTTGATGCGCGGATTGCCGCGCCGCCCTTCGAGCGAATTCATCAGCGCCGTCTCTTCGCCGCAGATGTACGCGCCCGCGCCGCGATGCACGTGGATGTCGATCCGCGTGCCCGCTGCCCATCGCGTTCTTGCCGAGGATGCCCGCGTCGTACGCTTCCTTCACCGCGGCTTCCATCACGCGCAGCGGTTCCGTGAACTCGCCGCGAATGTAGATGTACGCCACCTCGGCGCCGATCGCGTACGCGCCAATGGCGCGTTCCCTCGACGAGCGCGTGCGGCGTCCACCGCATGATCTCGCGATCCTTGAACGTGCCGGGCTCGGATTCGTCGGCGTTGCACGCAGAGATAGTGCGGCTTGCCGTCGCCCGGCTTCATGAACGACCACTTCATGCCCGTTGGGAAGCCGGCGCCGCCGCGGCCGCGCAGCCCGGATTCCTTCACGACGTTCACGATGTCCGCCGGGCGTCATGCCGAGCGCCTGCTGCAGCGCGCGATAGCCGCCGCGCTGCTTCCAGCCGTCGAGCGTTCGCGCCTCGGGCTCGCCGAAGTACTTCGAGAGAATCGGCGTCTCGTTCGGATGCGACTTGTGCGGATATCCCATCTATTTGAACTGAGCGAGGATCTGCGGAACCTTGTCCGGCGTCACCGACTCGATGAATTCGTCGTTGACCATGATCGGCGTTGCGAATCCGCACGCGCCGAGGCACTCGACTTCGATGACGGTGAATTGCCCGTCCGGCGACGTGGCGCCGAGCTCGCCGCAGCCGGTCTGCTCGAGCAGCGCTCCACGACCTTCTCGGCGCCGCAGGCGCCGCACGGCGACGTCGTGCACACCTGGATGAAGTAGCGTCCCGACCGGATGCTGGTGGTACATCGTGTAGAAGGTGACGACGCCCTTCACGTACGCCGGCGTGAGCTCGAGCACGCTCGCGACCTCGGCCATCGCCTCTTCGCTCACCCAGCCGCGCTCGTGCTGCACGATCCAGAGCGCGGGGAGGAGCGCGCGCCATTTTCGTGGGATAGCGCCGAGCAGCGCGTCGAGCTCTTCCTTCAGCGCGCCGGCGAAGACCGGGCGTAGGGATCTCGCCGACGCTGCCGCGATCGAGTGCGTCATGGCGTCCGTCTGTGTCGCTCCTTCTCGTCGAGCGCTCACCGGTCGATCTCCCCCATGACGATGTCGATGCTGCGCGTTGATCGCGATCACGTCGGAGAGCAGATGCCCTTCCACCATCTTCGGGATCGCGGAAAGATTCACGAACGACGGCGGGCGGATGCGCCAGCGCACCGGCTTCGCCGTCCCGTCGGACACCATGTAGTAGCCCTTCTCGCCCTTCGGGCTCTCGACCGGCACGTACACCTCGCCGATCGGCGGACGCGGGCCTTCCATCACCTGCTTGAAGTGATGGATCATCGACTCCATGTCGCTCATCGCCTTGGTTCTTCGGCGGCAGGATCACGCGATGGTCGTCGACGTTGACCGGACCATCGGGAAGCCGGTCCAGCGCCTGCTCGAGAATGCGCGTCGACTGCCGCAGCTCCTCCATGCGCACGAGGTAGCGATCGTACACGTCGCCGTTCGACCCGACCGGCACGTCGAAGTCGTACGTCTCGTAATCGAGATACGGGAAGTCCTTGCGCACATCGTACGCGACGCCCGATGCGCGAAGCATCGGACCCGAGAGCCCGTAGTTGATCGCCTCATCCGCGGACATCGACGCCGAGCGCCGATGGTGCGGCCGACCCAGATGCCATTCCTCGTGAGCATGCGATCGCACTCGTCGACCGTCTTCGGGAAGCGTGCGGATGAAGTTCCGCAGCTGATCCGTCCAGCCGTCCGGAATGTCCGCGGCCATTCCGCCGACGCGCGTCGCGCGTCGTCGTGAGCCGCGCGCCGATCCACGCTCTCGAGCAGATTGTAGACGTTCTCGCGCTGCTGGAACGACCAGAGGAACGGCGTGAACGCGCCGATGTCGATGCAGGTGGTGCCGAGCCACACGAGGTGCGAGATGATGCGCGACAGCTCGCACGCGATCACGCGCAGCACCGTGCAGCGCGGCGTGATCTCGATTCCGAACAGCCGCTCCGCGCCGAGCGCGAAGGCGACGTTGTTGCCGATCGAGTTGAGATAGTCCTCGCGGTCGGTCCACGGGATGATCTGATTGTACTGGCGATACTCGCCGATCTTCTCGAAGCCGCAGTGCAGATAGCCGATGTGCGGAATGCAGCGCACGACGGTCTCGCCATCCAGCTCGAGCACGAGGCGCAGCACGCCGTGCGTCGCGGGATGCTGCGGCCCGATGTTGATGAGCATGTGCTCGCCCTCGAGCTCCGGCTCGACGCGCCATGGCGGCGCCTCGAGCGTCGATGACGTGCCGCCGTCGTTCGTCGACGCAGCGGCGACGCGCTGCGGGCGTCCGCTGCGCGTCGAGTCCACGCGGTGGCGAGCGCGACTTCGACCGTGCGTGTCGTGGTCGCCATGTCTATTCCCCCGTCCGTTCGCCGCCGCGAGCCGGCGGCGCATGTCTTCGGGGAGATCCTCGAACGCCTCGGCGACCGACAGCTCTTCCATCGAGTAGCGCGCCTCCGGATTGTGCTGCGCAGCGCCTGGCGCAGCTGCTCGGCGCGACTGAAGCGGCCGCGCAGCGGAAAATCCTTGCGCAGCGGAAAGCCTTCCTGGTACTGCTCCCACATCAGGATGCGGCGCAGATCGGGATGTCCGGTGAAGCGTGATGCCGAACATGTCGTAGCACTCGCGCTCGAGCCAGTCCGCGCCCTTGTAGATGGCCCACACGCTGTCGACCTCGAGCGGCTGCGCCTTGTCGAGCTGCGCCTTGAGCCGAAGAAAGCGGCGGTACGGAAGCGAGCGCAGATGCCAGACGACCTCGAGCGGCTGCTCGGGGTCGCGATACTCGACGGCGGTGACGTCGGAGAGATAGTCGTACTGCTGCGACGGATCGTCGTGCAGCCAGCGCACGATGTCGGTGCACGCCGCGCGGATGCGACGTACACGCGTCGTCTCGCCCCAGACCACGTCGGAGCGCACGAACGCCGCGCCGAACTTCGCTGCGAGCGCCGCGGCGGAGGGATTCGGCTCGCCTCCGCGATGCGGGACGTTGCGCGGCGTCGCGGGCGCAGCGTCGCCGGCAGCGCGCTGCCGGCGAAGAACTGGAGCGAACGGAACGCGTCACAGTCCCGGACCGCGTCTGGTGCACCGAGTTGCCGAACGGCTCCGAGAGCTCGTCGATCAGCTGCGGCGGGATGTAGAGCTGCGCTCTCGGGATCCGGCTCCATCTCGTTGCGAAGCGCGTTGTCGGACATGCGCTCGCTCATGACCTTCTTCTGCAGCATCATGATCCCGTAGAGCAGGCCCTCGGGGCGCGGCGGACACCCGGGCACGTACACGTCCACCGGGAATGATCGTGTCGATGCCCTGCACCACCGCGTAGTTGTCGAACATGCCGCCCGTCGACGCGCACGCGCCCATCGAGATGCACCACTTGGGCTGCGGCATCTGCTGCCAGATGCGGCGGATGCACCGGCGCGAGCTTGAACGGCACGCGGCCGGCGCAGATGAGCACGTCGGCCTGGCGCGGCGAGAAGCTCATGCGCTCCATGCCGAAGCGCGCGAGGTCGAAGTCGCGTCGCCGCAGTCGCCATGAACTCGATCGCGCAGCACGCCGTGCCGAACGGCATCGGCCAGAGCGAGTTCGCGCGGCCCCAGTTCACGAGGAAGTCGAGCCGCGTCGTGACCCAGCTCTCCTGGATTCGCGGGCTCGAACTCGACGCGACTCGCGGGTCCGGCGATGCTGGCTCAATCCCATTGCAGCGCTCCCTTCTTCCACACGTAGATGAAGCCGACGAGGAGGATCGCCATGAACACGAGCATCTCGCCGAGCCCGAAGAACGAGACGATGCCCGCCGGGCACGCGCCGTTCACGAGGGGCACGTCGCACGAGAGCTGGCGGTAGAAGGCCGCCCACGGAATCATGAACACCGTCTCGATGTCGAAGATGATGAACAGCATCGCGACCATGTAGAACTTGACGGAGAAGCGCTCGCGCGCATCGCCGAGTGGCGGGATGCCGGATTCGTACGCGGTCTGCTTGACGGGGGTCGGCCGCGGGCGGATCGTGAGATGCGGATAATGCCGAGGATCACCGACCGCGTTCACGGCGACGAACCCGACCAACAGCAGAATCGGAAAGTACTCGCGACCCATCGTCTCCCAGTTCGTGAAATTTTTCACTATCGCCTGTGGCGAAAACTATCGCGATGTGGCAATGCCACTGCAATCCGCGCGCAGGCATGCTTTGCCATGCTCAATGGTGGCGCGATACATTCCCCTCCGGCCAACGACTTACCCCTCCCCGCTACCCACGAGACATGTCCATCAAGTCCGATCGCTGGATCCGCCGAATGGCGCTCGAGCACGGAATGATCGAGCCATTCGAGGACAGCCAGGTTCGCGACGGCGTCATCTCCTACGGCGTGAGCTCCTACGGCTACGACATGCGCGTGGCGACGCGAGTTCAGGATCTTCACGAACGTCCTGAACTCGATCGTCGACCCGAAGCACTTCGATCCGAAGTCCTTCGTGGAGTTCGAGGGCGACGTCTGCATCGTCCCGCCCAACTCCTTCGCGCTCGCCCGCTCGGTCGAGTACTTCCGCATCCCGCGCAACGTCGTCACGATCATGCGTGGGCAAGTCGACCTACGCGCGCTGCGGGATCATCACGAACGTGACGCCGTTCGAGCCCGAATGGGAGGGGTTCGTGACGCTCGAGATCTCGAACACCACGCCGCTGCCCGCCAAGATCTACGCGAACGAGGGCATCGCGCAGGTGCTGTTCTTCGAGGGCGACGAGGAGCCGGAGGTGTCGTACGCGGACAAGAAGGGCAAGTACCAGGGCCAGCGCGGCGTGACGCTGCCGAAGCTTGTAGCAGCACGACGAAAGCAGAAGCGGGTGCGGCGAGGCAGATCGGCCGCACCCGCTTGCATCTTCACGCTCTCGAGCTCAGCCCGTGCCGACCCTGCTCCGTCCTTTCCTCACGCCGTGACGCGATCGCGTACGATGTAATCGCGGTTCATGCGCGCGATCGTGTCGATGCTGATCTCCTTCGGGCACGCCTCCTGGCACTCGCCGTACAGCGTGCAACCGCCGAAGCCCTCGACGTCCATCTGCGCCACCATCTGCGAGCGCGCGCCGATAGCGCTCGGGCTGTCCCTGCGGAAGCAAGCCCAGGTGCGAGATCTTGGCCGCCGTGAACAGCGACGCCGATGCGTTCGGGCACGCCGCGACGCACGCGCCGCAGCCGATGCAGGCGGCCGCATCCATCGCGAGGTCCGCGTCGCGTCTTCGGCAACGAGGATCGTCGTTCGCGTCCTGCGCGCCGCCCGTGGCGCGCGGAGATGAAGCCGCCGGCCGCGATGATGCGGTCGAGCGCGCCGCGATCCACCACGAGATCCTTGACCACCGGGAAACGCGCGCGCGCGCCACGGCTCGATGAAGATCGTTCGCCGTCCTTGAAGCTGCGCATGTGCAGCTGGCAGGTGGCCGTGCCGCGTTCGGGCCCGTGCGCCACGCCGTTGATCATCATCGCCGCACGAGCCGCAGATCCCTTCGCGGCAATCGTGATCGAACGCGATCGGCTCCTCGCCTCGCAGCGTGAGCTCCTCGTTCACGACGTCGAGCATCTCGAGGAACGACATGTCGGGGCTGATGTCCGTCGCCTCGTACTCGACCATCTTCCCCGGCGCTGTTCGGACCCGCCTGGCGCCAGACGCGCAGCGTGACGTTCACTTGTAGCTCCGCTGCGCGAGCTGCACGTACTCGAAGTCGAGCGGCTCCTTGTTCAGCACCGGCGCGCGCCCTTCGCCGGCGTACTCCCAGGCCGCGACGTACGCGAAGTGCTCGTCGTCGCGCAGCGCCTCGCCGTCCGGCGTCTGGTACTCCTCGCGGAAGTGTCCGCCGCACGACTCGTCGCGCTGCAGCGCGTCGCGGCACATGAGCTCGCCGAGCTCGAGGAAGTCCGCGACGCGTCCCGCCTTCTCGAGCGCCTGGTTGAGCTCGTCACGCGCTCCCGGGAACGTTCACGTCGCGCCAGAACTCCTCGCGCAACTTCGGGAATCAGCTCGAGCGCCTTCTTAAGTCCAGCCTCGTTGCGCGCCATGCCGCAGTACTCCCACATGATGTGCCCGAGCTCGCGGTGGAACGAGTCCACCGTGCGCTTGCCCTTGATCGAGAGGAGCTGCTTCGTGCGACTCGCGCACCTGCGCCTCCGCCTCGCGAAACGCCGCGTGCGTCGGTGTCCACCGGCGCGAGCTTCCTCGAGCGCGAGATAGTCGCCGATCGTGTACGGAGATGACGAAGTAGCCGTCGGCGAGCCCCTGCATCAGCGCGCTCGCGCCGAGGCGGTTGGCGCCGTGATCGGAGAAGTTCGCTTCGCCGATCACGTGCAGCCCCGGGATCGTGCTCATGAGATTGTAGTCGACCCAGAGCCCGCCCATCGTGTAGTGCACGGCGGGATAGATGCGCATCGGCACCTTGTACGGATTCTCGTCCGTGATGCGCTCGTACATCTCGAAGAGGTTGCCGTAGCGCTCGCGAATCGCATCCTCGCCGAGCCGCTTGATCGCGTCGCGAAGTCGAGATACACGCCGAGCCCGGTCGGGCCGACGCCGCGCCCTTCGTCGCACACTTCCTTCGCGGCGCGCGACGCAATGTCGCGCGGCGCGAGGTTGCCGAAGCTCGGATACATGCGCTCGAGGTAGTAGTCGCGCTCGGCTTCCGGAATCGTCGCTCGGCTGCCGCTTGTCTCCCTTCGCCATCGGCACCCACACGCGGCCGTCGTTGCGCAGCGACTCCGACATCAGCGTGAGCTTCGACTGGTACTCGCCGCTCTTCGGGATGCACGTCGGGTGAATCTGCGTGAAGCACGGATTCGCGAACGCTGCGCCGCGCTTGTACGCGCGCCAGATCGCCGTCGCGTTCGAGCCCTTCGCGTTCGTGGAGAGATAGAAGACGTTGCCGTAGCCGCCGGTGCCGAGCACCACGGCGTCCGCCGCGTGCGACTCGATCGCGCCGGTGATCAGGTTGCGCGTGACGATGCCGCGCGCCACGTCCGTCGATCACGACGACGTCGAGCATCTCGGTGCGCGGATACATCGTCACGCATCCCCTTCCCGATCTGCCGCTCGAGCGCCTGATACGCGCCGAGCAGGAGCTGCTGGCCCGTCTGGCCGCGCGCGTAGAACGTGCGCGACACCTGCGCGCCGCCGAACGAGCGATTGGCGAGCAGTCCGCCGTACTCACGCGCGAACGGCACGCCCTGCGCCACGCACTGATCGATGATGTTCACGCTCAGCTGCGCGAGCCGGTACACGTTCGCCTCGCGCGAGCGGAAGTCGCCGCCCTTCACCGTGTCGTAGAACAGGCGGTAGACGCTGTCGCCGTCGTTCTGGTAGTTCTTCGCGGCGTTGATGCCGCCCTGCGCCGCGATGCTGTGCGCGCGGCGCGGCGAATCCTGGAAGCAGAAGCACTTCACGTTGTAGCCGAGCTCGCGAGCGTCGCGGCGCCGGCGCCGCCGGCGAGCCCGGTGCCGACGACGATGACCGTGTATTTCCGCTTGTTGGCCGGATTCACGAGCTTCATGTCGAAGCTGTGCTTGTCCCACTTCTTTTCGATCGGGCCGTCCGGGAATTCGCGCGCGTCAGTTCCATCGTCACGGACACCAGGTGGAAGACACCGCGACCGGCACGAGCGTGAACCCGGCCCACACGATGATCGCCAGCGTGATCGCGACGGGTCTGTGGAATGGATCGAGCCGGCCGCGCTCGAAGCCGAGCGTGCGCACCGAGCTCCACGCGCCATGATACAGGTGGAAGCCGAGCAAGATCATCGCGACAACGTAGAACAGCGCCACCCACCAGAGCTGGAAGCTGGCGACCACGTTCGCGTACACGTCGCCCTCGACGAGCGGGGCCGGCTGCAGCGTCGAGCGTCGTGAAGTGCAGGATGTGCAGGACGATGAACAGGAGCAGCAGCACCCCGCCCCACGCGCATCGAGCGTGACGCGAGCGTCGCCACCTGCGGCTCGCGCTTCGTGTACGGCACCGGGCGCGCCGCCCTGTCGATCACGGTGAGCTGGTACGCCGAGACGACGTGCACGATCACCGCGACGATGAGTAGCGACGCGCAGCAGCCACAGCACTTCGCGCGCAGGGCCGTGCAGAAATGACGAGTACGTGTTGAGCCGCTCGGAGCCCTCGAAGATCTGAAGGTTTCCCGGCCATGTGCGAGAATGACGAAGCCGACCATGATCAGCCCCGACACCGCCATGATGATCTTCTTGCCGACCGTGCTCGCCGAAGAACGTGCGGTGCGCGCATTACCGACGGATCACAGCTTCACGGCGGACATCGGCTCGCGCACCGCCTCCGCGCTCTTCGCAGCGCCGCGCGCTCATCGTCCGTGAGCGCCACTTCGAGGATCTTCTCGAGCCCCGCTCTGCCGAGCTTGCACGGAACGCCGAGGAAGATTCCGGACTGGCCGTACTCGCCCTGAGCCACGCCGCGCATGGCAGAATGCGCTTCTGATCGAACGCGATCGCCTCGCACATCTGCACCGCGGCTGCAGACGGCGCGTAGTACGCCGAGCCGGTCTTGAGATGCTTCACGATCTCGGCGCCGCCGTTGCGCGTGCGGTCGACGATCGCGTCGAGCTTCGCCTTCTCGAGCAGCTGCGTGATCGGGATGCCGCTCACGCTGCGTGTACGAGATCAGCGGCACCATCGTGTCGCCGTGTCCGCCAAGCACCATCGCCTGGATGTCGCGCACCGAGACGTCGAGCGCTTCGGCGAGGAACGAGCGGTAGCGCGCGGTATCGAGCACGCCGGCCATGCCGAGCACGCGCTCGCGCGGGAAGCCCGTGGTCTGCATCGCGACGTACGACATCACGTCGAGCGGGTTCGACACGACGATGACGATCGCGTTCGGCGAGCTGTTCTTCACGTGCTCGCACACCTGCTTCACGATGCCCGCGTTCGTATTGAGCAGGTCGTCGCGCGACATCCCCGGCTTGCGGGCGATGCCGGCGGTAATGACCACGATGTCGGAGTTTTCCGAGGGACTCGTAGTCGTTCGTACCGACGAGCCTGCGTGTCGTAGCCCTCGATCGGTGCCGACTCCCAGAGGTCGAGTCCCTTTCCCTGCGGAACTCCCTCGATCACATCCACCAGCACGACCTGTTGCGCGAGCTCCTTTTCCGCCAAGCGCTGAGCCGTGGTCGCGCCCACGTTCCCCGCCCCGACGACCGTGATCTTGTTCAGCATCCGCGTCGCAGTCCTCAGGTGAGATCCGTTGCCGAAAGATATGAGCGGTCCGCCCCTCGCGTAATGGCATTGGACAACGGCTGGAAAGTGGTGAATTGACGAATACCGCGGGCCACAACAGATTCGAGTGTCGGCGCTCTGATGCGCCGCACTCGGAGGCACACATGACGGTGTCCACCACGCGTCGCATGTTGGTGCTCATCCCGCTCTTCATCGCAGCGGGCTGCAAGACTGCCGGTAACAAGACGGATGCGCCGAACGATCAGGCGTACCACGCGCACGTGATCACGTCCGACGCGATCGAGCGGTCGGGTGCGAGGGATGCGTGGGAGGTGCTCAAACGGCTCAGCACCGTGGCTCGCGCTACGGAGGCGTACGACGGCGAGCCGGAGCGACTCCACCCCAAGCGAGGACATGGAAGCCTCGTGCTGCACGACGACCCGATGGTTTACATCGATGGCGTTCCGCTCTCCGACATTCGCGCCCTGCGACAGATGGGTGCCGAGGACATCCTGGAGATCGACGAAATGGGATCCATCGAGGCGACCGCGTACTACGGAACCAACTCGAACGCGGGCGTGATTCTCATCCACAGCAAGACTCGCTCGGGCAACTGAACGCTCGAGCACGGATGCAAAACGAGGGAGGCGAACTTCCGCCTCCCTCGTTTTGTTCATCTGCGCTGCATGAGTCGCGTTACGGATTGCGATCGATGCAGGTGTTCGGATCAGGACCCGGCAGATTCGGATTGTTCAGCTCCTCGACCGGAATCGGGAAGTTGACGTCGGTGCCATACACGCCACCGCGGAACCACGAGCCCGTCGGGAACACGGTCTCGGGATCACGTCCGTAGCCGTCGTTCGCAACCGACCGCGAAAGTCTGCGGAGATCAGGAAGACGATGCGCCGTGAGGTACAACCATTCTCCGCGCTCACTGAAGAGCAGATCCTGGCGCCCGGTGACGGTTCCCGGATCGGTGAGCGGTGCGAGGGGAAGTCCGCTCGATGCGCGAAGCCCGTTCAGCTTCGCCAGGAACGTGGTGTTGTCGCCCTGCTGAAGCGCCGCCTCTGCTTCAATCAGGCGAGCCTCAATGCCGCTCGCAAGCGTGGTCGAGGAATCCGGCCCGCTGTATTTCACCGGTCCCGCGAAAGGCAGACCGACGAAAGTCGCGCCCGCATCGGTGGTCGGATTGCGAGGATCTTCGGCGTACGGAAGCCCGTTGATTCCCTCCTTGTCCGACTCGATCCAGCGTCCTTCGAGAAAGATGAACTCGTAAATGCCATTCCACTCGTGCTGCGAGTTCTTCGAGTGTGTGATCTTGTACGTCCAGTTCGTCGGAACGTCAGCGACCGCGTTCGCAGCCTGCTGCAGATGCGAGCGCCCCTCGAACTGGAGCGTGCGCGCCAGACCCACCTCGGCCAGGTAGTGGCGATCGAGATCCGACGCTGCAAAGCCGAGCGCCGCGTTGAACGTGTCCGACGCAACCTGCAGAAGCGCTTGCGTCGTCAGCGGCTGACCATTTTGCACGACAGAGGTTGCTGTATCGATGTTCGACAGCGGCACGCCCGAGCAGTAATCCTCGGCGAGCAACAGGATCGAGTACGCCTGAAGACTCTCCACTTCCGAACGACCTGGATCGGTGGGTCCGTACGCGGCGTATGCGCCAGCGGCTCGCTCGGCTGACACGCGCGCCAGGTGTGCGTTGAAGAAGATGTCGCGCATGGTCGAGTTGTTCGTCTGCGTATGACGGCGATCCACCTCGGTGCGCGTTGGAAACGTTTCCGTATTCTCGAGCTCGTCCGTGAGCAGCCCCGTCATATTGACGAGCCCTTCGTACTCGTTTCCGTCCGGATTCAGCGCATTGCCGTCGAACGCCCGGCCGAAATCGCTGATCGCGCTCGCCCGGTACGCCGGAAGTGACGATGGCCCCTTGAGTGAGCCTGGCGGTGTGTTGTCCGGATCGGTGGCCTGCAGAATTGAATCGGTGTTGCACGCGGTCACGAAGAGTGCGCCCGCGGCGATCACCATCCAGATCCGACGACCGGAGAGCCTGTCGCGAAAGTTATGCATTGATATCTCGCTCTTGGTTGTGGTCGTTGGCTACCAGTTGATGTCCATCCGGACCGTGTACGTGCGCACGGGCGGCTGGCTGAGGAATTCGTCGGTGCTGAAGTTGAGCCCACCGTTCTCGTTGATCTCGGGATCGAGGCCCTTGTACTTCGTCCACGTGCCGAGGTTACGTCCAGCGAACGTCAGGCTCACGCCACCAACGCCAAAACAATGCGCGAGCGTGTTCGGCGCGGAGAACGTCACCGAGATCTCGCGAATTTTCCAGAAGCCTCCGTCCTCGATGTAGCCAGCGTCGGTGCCCTGCTGCGCAGCGATACCAGCCGCCTGGTCCGCGAGCGACGAAGTCTTCTTCGCCGTTGGATCGATGTTCTGATTGAGAGCCTGGCAGATGAGCAGCGCGGAGCAGCGGAAATCCTCGGTCAGATTCAACAGCTTGTTGCCCGAGCGACGATTCAGCAGCCCCGCCACGCGAACGTACTTGAACAGCGTCACACCCGTGCCAATGTTGATGTCCCAGCTCGGGAACGGAGAGCCGAGGTAGACCGAGGTGTCGCCAAGCGTGAGCTCGCAGCCAGCACCCGGGCAGTTCTCCGTCGTGATGGCGCCGTCGCCATTCAGGTCGTGGAACGTGTACGGGCGTGCCCAGTATCCACCGAGCGGATAGCCGTTCTGGTGACGCTGATCGCCGAAGATGATCGGCGGCACACCCAGCTGGAGCACCTTATTGTTGTTGTGCGAGGCGCCGACGGTGAAGTCCCATCCTACGGGACCACCCTTGAACGGCGTGCCCGTGAGCGAGAACTCGACACCCTTGTTCTGCACCTTGCCGATGTTCTGGAAGAACAGCTCCTGCACGCCGTTCGAGAGCGGCAGCTGCCGCTTGATCAGCGCATCGCTGGTCTTCTTGTTGTACCAGGTGAAGTCGAAGGCGAAGATGTCCTTGTAGAGATTCGTCTCGAATCCGAGCTCTGTCTCCGCCGTGCGCTCCGGCTTGAGGTTCGGGTCGCCCAGGTTGCCCGGCGTGAATGTCGCAACGTCCTGACCATCGACGTGGAACGCGACGGGTGAGTAGTACGCGACGGCATCGCGGAAGCCGGGCTGCTGACCGGACTGTCCGTACGCCGCGCGGAGCCGGGTCTGCGTGATGAACTTCTGCTTCGGGAAGAAGTCCTCGTTGCCGATGACCCACGAGATACCGCCGCCCGGATAGTAAATCGTCTTGAAGTTGCGGCCGAACGCGTTGTTCTTGTCCGCGCGCAGCGTTCCGCTCAGATAGACCTTGTCGCGCCAGTTGATCTGCTCCTGGCCGTATGCACCGAGGATGATGTCCTTGTTGGTGGACTCGCCGACCGCGAACGCCTGCGTCGCGCCGTTGAGCGAACCCGTGCCCGGCGCGAGCACCTTGCCGAATGCGAACGTGCCGTGCACGTAGTTCTGCGTGTACTGCGATCCAATCGTCGTCGATCCCGACAGTCCGGGGCGCAGGTTGTACGACGCAGTCGCGCTTCCATTCAGAGTGTAGATGAAAGTCTGGAACGGATTCGAAGTACGATTGCCCAACGAGTCGTCGGCAAATCGCACCGTGACGCCGTTGTCGAGATACGTCGGGACCAGCTCCTGATCGATCCGGTTTGCGAAATCGAGACCGGTCACGATGTTGGCGCTCAGCCACGTCAGTGGCCGCCACGTGCCAGTTGCCGAACCCGTGTAGCGCTCGGTGTTCTGTTGCGTATTGATGGAGAAAACGTTCGCCGGCTGCTGGAACTGATAGCCGTGACTGATGGAGTCATTGTAGACGAGGCCGAGAAGGCCGGACGGAATGACGCCGAGCACGTTGTTGTCGTTCTGCGGAAGACGCAGCCGATTCTGGCCGAAGGACGTGTTCACCGTCAGGTCGAACTTCGGGCTGAGGTGCGCCGTCGCGTTGGCGCGCAGCGTCGCGTGCCGCAGCTTGTTGATCTCGTAGACGCCCTGATCCTTGTCGAACTGGCCGCTGAGGAAATACGTCATTGCCTCGCCGCCGCCACTCACTGACAAACCGTAGTTCTGCGTGTTCCCCGTGACGAACGGACTGTTCGTCTCGAGCGGATTGAACGACTGCAGTCCCGTGTAGGTGCAGATGCCGGCCGCCTGAAATTCCGTGATGCACGGAGCCCCCTGGGTCTTCTGCGAGAACTCGACGCTGTCTCCGTTTTGGTCGACACCGCGACCCACTATGCCGTAGTTCGACGGGAACGTGACATAGTTCTGCACGGTACCGCCGGACACGTGCGCGTTCCACGACTGCTTGCCGGGCGTGCCGCGCTTCGTCGTGATCTGGATGACGCCGTTCGCCGCGGCCGTGCCGTACAGCGACAATGCCGCCGGACCCTTGATGACGTTGATCGACTCAATGTCCTCGGGGCTGATGTCATCGAGGCGCGACGGAACCTGTCCGCCGACGCCGATCGTGGACGAGCCTTCGCTGCCGTTCGCGCGAACGCCATCGATGATGATGAGCGGATCGTTGTCGAGCGACACGGAGTTCGAGCCGCGGATACGAATACGCGTGCCTGCGCCGAGCGTACCGCCGTCGGACTGTGCGACGACGCCTGGCGTGCGCGACGTCAGCAGCTCCGAAAAGCTGTTCACTGGCGCGAGACTCATCGAGTCCACCTCGATCGTGCCGATCGAGACGGGCTGCTCGCGCTTCGTTTCGGACTCACCGCTCGCGCTCACGACGATCTCGTCGAGCTTGGACGGCGTGGATGTGAGAGGGAAATCCGCGGTGACGGTCCCTCCCGCGGGAACGGTCACCGTCAACGTCGCGGCCTTGTAGCCGAGGCGAGTGGCGCGAAGCGTGACGGGGCCGGGAGTGACGCCGTGCAGCACGTACTCGCCCTTGTCGGTCGTGAGCGCGCCTCGTGTCGTTCCCAGGATGAACACCTGCGCACTCGGCACAGGATTGCTCGTCGCTTGATCTATAACCTTTCCGGAAATCGTGCCCTGCTGTGCGAGCGCCGTTATCGGTACGAGCCAAACACCAACGGCAAACGCATACTGACGAAAGCGTATACGCATGAGCGGCCTCTTCGTGACCGAGGATGCGACGCATTGCATCGCCCTCGGCTGCCTGGTGGGAATCCGGATCGCGAGACCCGGGGAGAGGAAGGAACCGGTAGTGCCGTGCGGCGCATCACCTCCACGCTTCGCGATGTCGACCGAGTCAGCGCTCGCTGTGACTGCTCGGTGGTCGTGAACGCACACATATGATGTTCTGACGAAAATCGTCAGCACCATGTGCGTTCCGTTAACGACCAGTAAACACCCACGTGATGGCGCGTTCACTCGAGCGCGTCAACGGATTCCGCGTAAACGGCGGTATCTGCGTGGTGAAGAACATTTTACATGGGATGACGAAACGCGCGCCAGTCTCTAGTGTGCGCCGGACTTTGTCAGAGGCGGGCTCATGCGGACTGATCCGCGTGTGTTCAGCGTGTGTTCAGCCGCCAACCTGCGAGAGGGCGCGCAAACCACCGACGCGCATCTGCAGCAGCGCGTGCTCCTTCGGCTTCGACGCCAGCGCGGACGCGTAGGCCGCAGCGATCGGCTCCCCGGCGCGCAGCACGTCGCGCAGGCTCACTTCCTCTTCGCCGTACAGGCACGTGCGCAGTCGCCCGTCCGCCGTGAGGCGCACGCGATTGCAATCGCCACAATACGTGTGGCTCATCGGGGTGATGACGCCAATGCTCCCCGGGGCGCCTGCGAAGCGGTGGTACTTCGCGGGGCCGTTGCCACGGGCAGGTCCCGCATCGGGCTGCAGCTCGGCGATGCGCGCCACCCTCGCGAGAATCTCGTCGGACGGCACCACGTGATCGCCCGTGAGACTCGCCATCTCCCCCACCGGCATCAGCTCGATGAAGCGCACGTGCCAGGGATGCTCGAGCGTGAGGCGGGCGAAGTCCTCCACCTCATCGTCGTTGATCCCTCGCATCACGACGACGTTCATCTTCACCGGCCCCAGCCCGGCGCGCTCCGCCGCCACCGCTGCCTCGACCGGAGAAAACGCAATCGAGCGACGCGCGATCGCCCGAATACGATCGGGACGAAGGCTGTCTGCGCTCATGTTGATGCGATCGAGCCCGGCTGCCTTGAGCTCCGCCGACAGCTCTGGAAGCTTCACGCCGTTTGTCGACAGCGCTATGTCCTCGATCCCCGGTACCGCGCGCAGCATGGCAATCAGAGACGAGAGCTGCGGCCGGATGGTCGGCTCTCCTCCCGTGATGCGCAGCCGGCTCACGCCGAGTGGCGCGAGTTGCCGCACGATCTCCGTGATCTCCTCGTAGCTGAGGATTTCCTGGCGCGGGAGCCAGGGGAGTCCCTCGAGGGGCATGCAATACGTGCAGCGGAAGTTGCAGCGATCCGTGACCGAGATGCGCAGATATTCGATGCGCCGCCCGAATTGATCCATCGACACGCTGCTCACGAGTGCGCCTCCGGTGCTGCGCTGTGCTGGGGAACGCCACCGGCATTCACCCACTCGCTCGTCCCGTCTACGTAGCCCTCGCGTTTCCAGATCGGGAGCCTGCGCTTCACCTCTTCGATCACGAAGCGCGACGCATCGTACGCCGCGCCGCGGTGCGGGTGCGCGACGACGATCGCGATGCTCGCCTCACCAAGCGCGAGCGATCCGAGCCGATGCTCGACGGCGAGATGCTCGACCCCGAACTCCGCTGCGCACTCGTGGGCGATCTTCGCGAGCTCACGCTCGGCCATCTCACCGTACGCGCTGTACTCGATGCCCTTCACGCGACGTCCGTCGTTCACCTCGCGCACCTGCCCGAGAAATACGATGGTGGCACCGTTGGCCGTGTCCTCGACCTCCGCCATGAGCGCAGCGATGTCGATCGCGCGGCGAACGATTGCGGTGCGGATGCTCATCCCCCGGCCACCGGCGGAATGATCGCCACTTCGTCCCCGCTCACGACCGGCTGGTCGGCGCGCGCGTACGTCAGGTTCACGGCGACCAGCGGCGTGGCCGGGAGCACAGAGCCGCCCGGCATCGCGCGCAGTTGCGCCACGACCTCGGCGACAGTCGCCGCTCCCGGTAGCGCAATCTCGACGCGATCGCTGCCGAGTGCCTCGGCGTACGAGGCGAAGAGCAAAGCGGTTACGGTCATGAAATGAATGTTGAGCCGAGGTGAGTTCGCGTACAAGGTGAAAATGCACGCACGTACATCTCGACAAATGAAACGCGCCCCGATCGTGTTTCACGAATCGGGGCGCGCGCACAAAATCAGAACGGCGTCAGGCGGGTTGATCGGAGAACGATGCCTCATCCTCTTCGGCAACCAACGCGCGCAACTCCTTGGAAGGCTTGAAGACAGGCACCGGACGCGCAGACACTTCCACCGGCGATCCAGTGCGTGGATTTCTCGCCATCCGCGTTTTGCGCTGGCGAATCTTGAAAGTGCCAAAGCCGCGCACTTCGATGTTCTTCTGTTCCTTCAGCGCGTCCTTGATGGCATCCAGAAAGGCATCGACGACGCGCGCGCAGTCCTTCTTCGAGATCATCGGACCAGCCGTCTTGGAGATCTGGGCCGTGACGTGCTCGACAAGGTCGGCTTTGGTCATTCGTAACCTCGGGTTGGCGATCGCGGAACCGCCGATCGTGCGACGAAAGTATGACGTTAACCGTTGTGTGTCAAGCGTTTGGCTCATCGCGGACCCGCCGCCGCGGACAGCCCGCAGGAACTCCCCGAACAGCGGACGCGCGTCGTGGGGGCCCGGAGCGGCCTCCGGATGGTACTGCACCGCAAAGATCGGCAACTCCCGATGCATCAGCCCTTCCACGGTCCCGTCGTTCAGATTGACGTGCGTCACCCGCAACGCAGGCGCGCCGGGGATCCCCTTCTCGTCCCCGACTACGGCAAATCCGTGGTTCTGGGATGTGATCAACACCCGCTCGGTATCCACCTCGCGAACGGGGTGATTCCCGCCCCTGTGGCCGTAAGGCATCTTCTGCGTGCGTGCGCCAAAGGTGAGCCCCAGAAGCTGGTGCCCAAGACAGATGCCCAGGATCGGCACCTGCTTGTCAGCCAGAGTCTCGAATGATACCCGGGGCGTATTGCACCGCCGCCGGATCGCCGGGGCCGTTCGCCAGGAACACGCCGTCGGGCGCATGCTCCAGAATCTCCGCCGCCGGCGTCTCCGCCGGCACCACCGTCACCCTGCAGTTATTCTCGGCGAACAGGCGCAAAATATTGCGCTTGATCCCGTAGTCGTAGGCGATGATGTGTGAGCGGCGCGTCCGGCGAGCCCCACGTGTACGGCTCACGCGTGGAGGCTCGCGATGCGAGATCGAGACCTTCCATGGACGGACACGCCTCGAGCGCGGCTTTGGTGGCTGATGACGGCGTCTCACCATTGCCGATCACCCCGCGCATGACCCCCGCAGACCTCAAGTGCCGCGTGAGACGCCGTGTGTCAACTTCTTCGAGGATGGGGACTTGTGCCTCACGCAACCAACTTCTCAGGTCACCGTTCGAGCGCCAGTTCGACGGATGGTTCGTCAGCTCTCGAACCACGACGCCGGCGACCTGCGGTTTGCCGGACTCCGGATCATCGGCGTTCACACCGTAGTTCCCGATGAGCGGCGTCGTCATCACGACGATCTGATCGGAGTAGGAGGGATCGGTGAAGACCTCCTGATAGCCGGTCATGTTCGTCGTGAACACCACCTCGGCCACTCGCTCAACATCCGCGTCCCGGCGCTGGCCGCGAAAAAGGGTTCCATCCTCGAGGAGGAGGAACCCGGCTCTCGTGGTAGAGGACGTCACCGCGTTATTTCGGCGGAGTCTTCGTGGGCGGAGCCGCAGGCGCCTTGGCCGGCGCAGTGCTCGGCGTCGTCGTGAGTGGCGTCAGCGGTACGGCCGAGGGGGCGTTCGAGGGCGCGGGCGCGACTGGCGCAGCGGCGCCTTGGCGCGAGAGCGGATCGAGCACCGACGTCGGCGTATTCGCGCGCGTGCCCATGATCTGCAGAATGAAGGCGAGCGCGAGGAAGATGCCTGCACCCCACCACGTGACGCGGGTCAACAGGTTGGCGGCTTGACGCGTGCCCACGAACGAATCCGGCGAGGAGGATGCGCCGCCGAAGTTGGCCGAGAGGCCCCCTCCCTTTCCGGACTGCAACAGCACAGCCGCGATCAGGACGAGGCTGTTAATGACGAGGAGCGTGAGAAGAAAGGTGTACATCGCGCCGGAAATGTGTGAGGAGAGCTAAGTCCCCAAGCTTACGTCAGTTACGATACTCGGTCAAGTACGCGCGATAGCGGCCCATCCAGCCGGATCGAGCGAAGCGCCGCCCACGAGCAGTCCGTCCACTTCGGGCGCTCGCAGCAACGATGCCGCGTTGTCTTTCGTCACCGATCCGCCGTAGAGAATCGGAATCTCCACGTTCTTGTTCGAGACGACCTCCCGCAGCGCCCGGCGAATCGCCGTGTGCACGACGGTCGCGTCCTCGGGTGTCGCGGTGCGACCGGTGCCGATGGCCCACACGGGCTCGTACGCGATCGCCATCTGAGCGACCTGTGCAGGTGTGAGCCGGCTGATGCCGGCCTTGAGCTGCCGCAGCACCACCGCCTGCGTCGTGTTCCGATCGCGCTCCTCGATCTTCTCACCCACGCAGAGCAACGCGGTGAGTCCCGCCTTGAATGCGGCTGCGCACTTTTTGGCGGCGATCTCGTCGCCCTCGCCGAAAGTGTGGCGCCGCTCCGAATGTCCGACCAGCGCGATCTTCGCCCCCGCATCGCGCGCCATCGATGCACCATTCTCACCGGTGAAGGCGCCCTTCTCTTCCCAGTGAATGTTCTGCACGCCCAGCATGATGTCCGGGCGATCGCGAAGCGCGTACCCTGCAACCACCAGGGAAATCGCAGGCGGAAACACGATCACCGTGCGATCCTCGACCGGCGGAAACGCCGCGAGGAAGCTCTGAAGGTATGCGCGAGCTTCCTGCGGACCCAGGTTCATCTTCCAGTTCGCGGCGAACACCGGCTTCTTCATTTCGCACCCTTGTCGTCGAGAGCGGAGACGCCGGGAAGATCCTTCCCTTCGAGGAATTCGAGCGACGCGCCTCCGCCCGTGGAGACGTGACTCATCTCTGTCTGCGAGCGAGAGCTGCTCGACCGCTGCAGCCGAGTCGCCGCCGCCGACGATCGTCGTCGCGCCGCGCGTCGTGGCACTCGCGAGCGCCTGTGCGACGGCTTTCGTTCCTGCATCGAATGGCGGCTTTTCGAAAACGCCCATCGGGCCATTCCACAGGACCGTCCTGGCGCGCTCGATCTCGGCAGCAAACGCTTTGGCGGACGCGGGACCGATGTCGAACATCGCCTGATCGGGAGGGATCGCGTCGCGCGCGACAGGCTTCGCCGCTGCGCCATCGTCCATTGACGGAGCGACGAGCGCGTCAGTCGGGAGTACGAGCTTGTCGCTCGCCCGGGCGAGCAGCGTCTTCGCCATGTCGATGCGATCCGCCTCGACGAGCGACTTCCCCGTTTCGAGCCCCATCGCTTTGAAGAAGGTGCACGCCATCGCGCCGCCGATAAGCAGCTTGTCGACCTTCGGCAGCAGCGCTTCGATCACGTCGATCTTTCCGGAGATCTTGGCGCCGCCGAGGATCGCGACGAACGGGCGTGCCGGCGACTGGAGTGTGTCGCCCAGATACTTGAGCTCGCGCTCCATGAGCAGCCCGGCCACCGCGGGCTTGAGGTAGTGCGCGACGCCCTCAGTGGACGCGTGCGCGCGATGCGCGGAGCCGAACGCATCGTTGACGTACAGATCCCCGAGCTCGGCGAGCGCGCGCGAGAGTCGCTCCTCGTTCTTTTCTTCGCCGCCGAGGAAGCGCGTGTTCTCGAGCAGGAGCACGGTGCCGGGCTTTGCGCTATGTGTCGCACGAAGTGCTTCGTCGCTGTCCGTCGTCTCGACGAAGCTCACCGGGTTGCGCAGCAGCGTTTGCAGATGCCGCGCGACCGGCTCGAGCGAGTACTTGAGGTCCGGCTTCCCTTTCGGGCGGCCGAGATGCGAGAGCAGCACGACGCTGGCCGCGCGCGCGAGGAGCGCTTCGATGGTCGGGAGCGCTGCGCGAATGCGCGTGTCATCGGTGACGCGATCGCCTTCGATCGGCACATTGAAGTCGACGCGTACGAGCGCGCGTTTGCCGCGCAGCTGTGCGTCCGTGAGATCGCGTATCGTCTTCTTGGGCATCAGGCGGCTGGATCGACTCGTCTCGAGTAGCTCCAGCAGGACCACACGATCGCGGCGGTGCCGGCAAGCATGATCACGATTGCGAGGCGGGACATTTGCCAGTACGTGTCGAAGTAGCGCATGGCGGGGATGCCCTTGGGGATCACGAGCTGCTTCGTTGCGAGATTGCGCATCCCCGACCAGGCGTACGCGTAGAGCGCACCGCCCGCAAGAAACACGAGCAACCCGACGGCGTCACGCGTGCGATCGCCGCGCGTCATGATGCGGCTCACAGTCGCGCGCCGACGAAGCGCAGCAGGTCCACGCAGCGCGAGGCGTATCCCCATTCGTTGTCGTACCAGCCGCACACCTTCACGAGCGTTCCGTCGATGACGTTGGTGGTCTTCGCATCGAGCGTGCACGAGAACGGATTGCCGATGTAGTCCACCGACACCAGCTCCTCCTCGGACACGGCGAGAATCCCCTTGAGCGGGCCGGCGGCTGCGGTGCGGAAGGCGGCGTTCACGGCCTCGATCGTGGCGGGCTTCTCGACCTCGA
This sequence comes from uncultured Gemmatimonadaceae bacterium, assembly GCA_963792685.1. GTDB lineage: Bacteria > Gemmatimonadota > Gemmatimonadetes > Gemmatimonadales > Gemmatimonadaceae > FEN-1250. The sequence continues at coordinate 2,937,191 of CAWBWW010000001.1, forward strand.
CCACGAGGTCCGTGAACGACACGTCGGGCGTGGGCACGCGCACGGCGATGCCGTCGATCTTCCCCTTCACCTCAGGAATCACGAGTCCCGTCGCCTTCGCGGCACCCGTGGTCGTCGGAATCTGCGAGACTGCTGCCGCGCGCGCACGCCGCAGATCCTTGTGCGGAAGGTCGAGAATGTTCTGGTCGTTCGTGTAGCTGTGAATCGTCGTCATCGAGCCGTGGCGGAAGCCGAACGTGTCGCGCACGACCTTCACCATCGGCGCGAGACAGTTCGTGGTGCACGAGGCATTCGAGATGATGTTGTGCTTCGCCGGATCGTACCGCGGCTCGTTGACGCCGAGCACGATCGTGATGTCCTCACCGGTGGCGGGCGCGGAGATGACGACCTTGCGCGCGCCGCCCGCGATGTGCTTCTGCGCATCCGCGGCCTTGGTGAAGCGACCCGTGGACTCGAGCACGATGTCGACCCCGAGCTTCTTCCAGGGAAGCGCGGCGGGGTCCTTTTCGCTGAGCACCGCGATCTCGTCGTTGTCGACGGAGATCAAGCCGTCACCCGGCGTGACGTCGCCGTCGTCAATGCCGTGTACGGAGTCGTACTTGAAGAGGTGCGCGAGCGTCTTGGTGTCGGTGAGATCGTTCACCGCGACGATCGTCACGTCCGCGACGTTCTGCTCGCGAAGGGCCCGTACCACCTGTCGTCCAATGCGGCCGAAGCCGTTGATGCCTACGCGAATGGCCATTGCTCCTGGTGCTCCTGTCAGTGTGCACGGTCGCCAGCTGCCGGCGCCCGCCCGAAGGTCACGATGCTGATGATACGCGCGCCGCTCTCGAACAGCGTGGTCGCGCATTCGGAAAGCGTCGCACCGGTGGTGATGACGTCATCCACCAGCACGACGTGTGCGCCCGCCAGCCGTTGCCGGGCGCTTTGCGAGGCACGAAACGCGCCCGAAACGTTGTTCCGCCTCTCTTCCGGTGTCAACCGCGTTTGGGTCGCCGTCGCGCGTGCGCGAACCACGCAATCAGAGACGAACGGGATCTGCCAGCGTGACGCCAGAGCGCGTGCGAGCAGCGCGCTCTGATTGTATCCGCGCTCTCGCTCACGGGTCGCGGCAAGCGGCGTCGCTACCACCATGGAGCGCTCCGCCACGACATCCGAGGGCCACGCGAGTCGCGCCATGCGGTTCGCCATGCCCTCCGCGATTCCCGGCCAGCCGCCGTACTTGAGCGCGTGCACGATTGCAGCAGCGGTGCCGCCGGGAATCCAGTACGCGGATCGCGCCGCACGCACGAACGGCGGGAGCTGCGCACACCAGCCGCACGTCGGACGCGTCTGCGGGTGACCGCAGCGCTCGCAGCGGGGATGCGAGAGCTCGTGCGCGCGCGCCCAACAGCGGCCGCACACGAGCGTGCGCTCCCCGGCATCCATTCCCTGCTCGCACACGGCGCAGCTGCGAGGGAGAAGCAGGTCCGCGACGCCGCGCAGCATCGCGCGCGCTGACGTGCGCAGCGGCGCGATCGCCGCGAGGTACTCAGTCATCGGCCGGCATGGTCACCGCGTCCCACATCACGGCACGCGGCGCGGGGCGCGCGAACCATTTCTCGAAGGAGAGCGCGCCCTGCTCGATCAGCATTGGCAGTCCATCGCTCGCGCGATGTCCGCATGCGCGGGCCGCGCGCACCCACGGCGTCTCACCCGCGCGGTAGACGAGATCGACGACCGCGGCGTCGAACGGGAGCGCCTCGATCGGCACCGGGAACGCGTCATCCTCGAGTCCGGATGCGCTCGCGTTGACCACGAGCACTGCTCCCTGCACCGCATCCTCCGTCGTGAGCGCCGTGCGCGTCACCACCGGGAAGCGAGACGCAAGTCGCGCGAGACGCGTCTGGCTCCGATTGTAGAGCGTCACCTCGCAGCCCGCCCACTGCTCGATCGCGGCGAGCGCAGCCGCGGCAGCGCCGCCCGCCCCGAGCAGCGCGATGCGCCCGCGCGGGAGGCCGTCCATCGTGCCGCGCACGAGCATTTCGAAGCCGCCGACATCAGTGTTGTCGCCGACGAGCAGGCCGGCGCCGTTTCCGTCATCCTCGATCCAGAAGGTGTTCACCGCACCTACGCGTTCGGCGAGCGGTGACAGGCGCGCGCACAGCGCTGCCGCAGCTTCCTTGTGCGGGATCGTAACGTTTCCCGCGGCATTGTCCTCTGCGAGGAGCGTGAGCACGTGGCCGAGGTCGGGGGCGGCGACCTCAATGGCTTCGTAGGAGAGCGGAATGCCGGCGCTTTTCAGGGCGGCATTCTGGAACACGGGCGAAAGTGAATGACTGACGGGATTGCCGAGCAGAACGAGACGGCTCGGTCCCGCGATCACGAGACGCCTGGTGCTCGTTCCGCCGCGAGACGGTCGAAGGCGCGCCGAATCTCGCGATCGAGCTCGTCGAACGTCTCGCGATAGAGCCCGAGGTCCCCGCCGAACGGATCACCAATGGGGCGATCAGTGGAGCCGCGCGAGCCGTACGACGTGAGCAGGAAGGTGCGCCCCTTGCCGCCGATCGCCTCGACGCGCTCGAGGTGGTGCGGGCCCATCGCGAGTACGAGGTCATAGCCTTCGAGCAGCTCGCGCGTGAGGAGGCGCGCGCGATGCGGCGAGAGGTCGAGATCATGCTCGAGACATACGAGCAGCGCGCCATCCGATGCGGGCGCGCTATCCCACGCGGCGGTGCCCGCGCTACCGACCTCGATCGACATGTTGCGCTCGGCCGCAATGCGGCGAGCGAGGTACTCGGCCATCACACTACGACAGGTATTTCCCGTGCAGACGAATAACACACGCATGGGACTCACAGATCTCCAATGAGGTCCGGCACGCTTTCCCGCAACGTTGCGGAGGAGATGGCGCCGGGGCGAATCACCCGCGCCCGCGCTCCCATACAATCTACTACGGTAGACGGCGGTGACGGGATCAATCGGCCGCCATCGAGCACCCGAAGCGCGCCACGCGCGATCTGCGCACCCCATTGTTCCTCGATCTCACGAGCGGTCATGGCCGGGGGCACGCCGGGAAGGTTCGCGCTAGTCGAGGTGAGTGGCTCGCCATAGGCGCCGAGCAGGCGGGCGAGGTTCGGATGCGACGTCCAGCGCACCGCTACGCCACCTTCCGGACCACGTAGCCGCTCCGAGAGGCGTCGCTCGCCGCCACCGAGCACGAGCGTGAGCGGGCCGGGCCAGTGCCGCGCCGCGAGGCGTGCGGCGTAGCCGTCGAGGTGCAGGTCGAGGCGCGTGACCATCTCGCTGGACGCGACGAGGATGAGAAAGGGCTTGCCGGCGGGGCGGCCCTTCATGTGCACGAGCGCCTCGACGGAATCGTGATCGGTTGCGCCGCCGAACCCGTAGACGGTCTCGGTGGGATACGCGAGCACCTTTCGCGCGGCGAGGTGCGCGATGGTTCCATTGATGGACGCCGCGACTTCCGCGGGAGACCAGAACGGGACGATGAAGGGTTCGACGCTCATCGAACCAATCTCGCGAGTCCGTCGAGCCGCGCGAAGTCCTCGTCCGTGGTGACTTTCAATCCACTCGCGCTCCCCTGGACGATCACGACGCGCGCACCAATGCGCTCGCAGAGCGCCGCGTCGTCCGTCGCCTGCACGCGCTCCGCCTTGGCGCGCAGGTATGCCTCGTCGATCATCGCGCGCGGAAAGCCCTGCGGCGTCTGCGCGTGAAACAGCCGTGCGCGGTCGGGAGTACGCACGATCGCACCGTTCTCGTCGACTTCCTTGATCGTGTCCGTCGCGGGAAGCGCCGGCACGGCGCCCACACCCTCACGTGCTTTTGCGACGACGCGTTCAATGGTGTCGGAGTCGACCATCGGCCGCGCCGCATCATGCACGAGCACGAATCGCACTTCGGGTGGAAGATCCTCGAGGCCGTTCATCACGGACTCGCCGCGCTCGCGGCCCCCCACTGACACGAGCAGCCGATCGATGTCGCACTGGAAGATCCATGGCGGCGGATCCGCCGCGTGCGATTTGGGAAGAACGCACACCACAATCGCGACGTCCGGTCGCTCCATGAAGCGCTGCACGCTGTGGAGCAGCATGGGTTTTCCTGCGACCCAGCGAAACTGTTTGAGCTCCGTCCCTTCCGTGCGCGTACTCGATCCCGCGGCGACGATGATGACGCCGACATCGCGGGTGGGCGTGCTCACGTGAAGATGCGCTCGAGCAGCTCACGCACCGTCTGCACGCCCACGCATCTGAATGCCGTTCGGCACGCGCCGCGGGATGCTGCGCTCGGCGAGATACGCGACATCCATTCCCATCTTTTCCGCTTCGCCGAGTCGGCGCTCGGCCTGCGACACGGGACGGATCTCGCCAGCGAGGCCGACTTCGCCGAGCAGCACGGCGTTGGCGGGAAGCGCGCGATCGTACACGCTGGATGCGAGTGCGGCCGCGATCGCGAGATCGCCGGCGGGCTCCTGCACCCGCAGACCACCGACCACGTTCACGAACACATCGAGCTGCGCGAACGAAAGCCCCGCGCGCTTGTCGAGCACCGCGAGCAACAGCGCGAGCCGCCTGCCGTCATAGCCGGTGGCCACACGCTGCGGTGTGCCGAAGCCCGCCTTCGCGGCGAGCCCCTGCACTTCCACGAGAAGCGGGCGCGTGCCCTCCATGAGCGCGGTGACCGCCGTGCCGGACGCGCTCGCGTGGCGATCGCCGAGAAAGAGCTCGGACGGGTTCGCGACGGGAATGAGTCCGCCGTCGGTCATGCGAAACACGCCAATCTCGTCGACGCCGCCGAAGCGATTCTTCGTGGCGCGCAGCACGCGCTGATCGAGAAAGCCTTCGCCTTCGAAGTACAGCACCGTGTCGACGATGTGCTCGAGCGTCTTCGGGACCCGCGATCCCGCCGCCCTTCGTCACGTGCCCAACGACGAAGACCGCCGTCCCGGATTCCTTCGCAAATCGCATCAGCCGCGCTGCGCACTCGCGAACCTGGCCGACGTTGCCCGGCGCACCTTCGAGCTCGTTCGTGAAGATCGTCTGAATGGAATCGACGAACATCGCCTGAGGGCGCATCGCGTGTTCCCGTCGCGAGAATCGTCTCGAGCTCCGTCTCGGCGACGAGCTCCACGTTCTCCGACGACTCCGCGAGACGATCGGCGCGCAGCTTCACCTGGAGCGGCGACTCCTCTCCGGAGATGTAGAGCGCGCGATGCCCAGTGTGGGCGAGGCGTGCGGCGACCTGCAGCAGGAGCGTCGACTTGCCAATGCCGGGCTCTCCGCCGATGAGCACCATGGAGCCGGGGACGATGCCGCCGCCCAGCACGAAGTCGAACTCGTTGATGCCGGTGTTCCAGCGCGGCGTGTCGGACGCGTGGAGATCGCCAAGTCGCGTGGCGATGGCGGCGTTCCCGGCGGTCACGAGTCCGGGGCCGGCGGCGCGTGCGCGGCCCGCGGCGGTGGACGGTCGCGCCGCGACGATCTCCTCGACGAGCGTGTTCCACTCGCCGCACGTGTCGCAGCGCCCCGACCACTTGGGATGCTCGGCGCCGCACTCCGTGCAGCGATAGGTGGTGCGCGCTTTTCCCTTCATTACGCTGATGCGAGGCTCACTGCTGGCGCGGCGCCGTGTAGTTCTCGAACCGCGTGTACGCCTTGTGAAAGAACAGATTCACGAGACCGACTGGTCCGTTGCGCTGCTTGCCGATGATCACTTCGGCGCGCCCCTCGAGCGAGTTGCCGTCCTTGTCTGTGGGACCGTCGTAGATCTCCTGGCGGTAAATGAACATCACGAGGTCGGCATCCTGCTCGATGGCGCCCGACTCGCGGAGATCGGAGAGCTGCGGTCGATGGTCGCCTGCGCGCTGTTCGGGAGCGCGCGAGAGCTGCGAGAGCGCGATCACCGGCACGCCGAGCTCCTTCGCGAGTGCCTTGAGCGAACGCGAGATCTGACTGATCTCCTGCTGACGACTTTCGGAGCTCGCCGGACCCTGGATCAACTGGAGATAGTCGATGACGACCATGCCGACGTCCTGATCGGCCTTGAGCCGACGCGCCTTCGAGCGGATCTCGAGCAGCGAGATGCCGGCGGAGTCGTCGATCCAGATCGGCGCGCCAGCTCAGGATTCCCGCCGCGCGAGCAAGGCGCGAGTAGTCCTCGTCGCGCAGCAGTCCCTTGCGCATCTTCTGCGCGTCGACGCGCCCCTCGGCGGTGAGCATGCGCTGCACGAGCGACTCCTTGCTCATTTCCAGCGAGAACACAGCGACGGGGACGTTCTTCTCGATGGCGGCGTACTGCGCGATGTTGAGCACGAGCGCGGTCTTTCCCATCGACGGGCGCGCCGCGACGATCACGAGATCGGCGGGCTGGAACCCGGAAGTGAGCTCGTCGAGATCGGTGAAGCCGCTGGCGACTCCGGTGATCGTCTTGCCGCCGCGCTGCAGCGCCTCGATGCGCTCCATCGTCGGCCACATCAGCTCCTTCACGCGCGTGAAGCCCTGCAGCCCGCGCTGCTGGCTCACCTGGAAGATCCGCTGCTCCGCGTCGTCGAGCAGCTCTTCGGCGGTGGCGCGACCCTGGAAAGCCTCGGTGATGATCGTCGTCGACGTCTCGATGAGTCGCCGAAGGAGCGCCTTCTCCTTCACGATCTTGGCGTGATACTCGACGTTGGCCGCCGTGGGCACGGCGTCGATCAGCTCACCGATGTATTCCTTGCCGCCGGACGCATCGAGCTCGCCGCGGCGATTGAGCTCGTTCGCGAGCGTGACGGGATCGACGACTTCGCTGCGCTGCGAGATCGCGATCATCGCGCGGAAGATCCGGCGATGCCGCTCGTCGTAGAACATCGTGTCGTCGACGTGCTCACCGGCACGGAGAATGGCATCCGTGTCCATGAGCATGGCCGCGATCACCGCCTGCTCGGCCTCCGGAGCGCGGGGCGCAGTGCGGTCGCGAAACGGGTCACGCGCTAGCGCTGTCGAGGATTCTTCGAGCGAGCTGGACATCTTCCCAAGTGGGACGCTTCCACGCTGGATTACGCAGCAGCGCGGCCGGATGATAGGTGACGATCACGGGAATCCCGTGATAGCGGTGAACCGAGCCACGCAGCTTGCCGATCGACAGCTTGGTCTCGAGCAGCGACTGGGCGGCGAAGGTGCCGAGGGCGAGGATGACCTTGGGGGCGATGAGCTCCACTTGCTTGACGAGGTATGGACGGCATGCGCTGACCTCGTCCGGCAGCGGATTGCGGTTCCCCGGCGGTCGGTGCTTCAGGACGTTGAGGATGAACACCTCTTCCCGCGACAAGTTAACCGCCTGAAGAATCTTCGTCAGTAGCTGTCCTGCCTGGCCGTAGAAGGGGCGGCCGGTGGCGTCTTCCTGGGCGCCGGGGGCTTCCCCGATACACATGAAGTCCGCGTTTGGATTCCCTTCGCCCGGCACGGCGTTCGTGGCCGTCTTGTACAGATCGCAGCGCGTGCAGCGGCGAATGAGATCCGCGAGCTGCTCCAGATCCGTGGCGGCTCCGATCTCTCCGGGAACGATCTCGCGCTCCGCGGATCCCACGACGAGACCAGGCGTGGTTGGGATCGGCGCTGCAGGAGATGATGGTAGGTCGCCGAGGAACTGCGGCTGCTGGACTGGAGCATCCGCCTGTTGCGACGCAGCGGACGGCGGCTGTGCGAGCGGCTCCTCCATTTCCACATCATCCATGGGCGGGGGCGCATCCGCCGTAGGTGGTGGAGCCGGTGCGCGGGAGACGTTGCTCGGAGCAGCGCGCGGTGGCTCGGGCGCGACGCCACTCGCGCGCAGCGCCTCGCGCCAGCCCGTGGACGCCGGCTCGCTCACCGGCGTGCGACCCTCGGCCTCCGGTGCAAGCGGTCGCGCGCGCTCGACGGGAGCGCCCTTGCCGCGCTTGATGCCGACGAGCTTCATGACCTCTTCGACAGAGAGCCCATCGAGCACCAGCTCCGTCTCTCCCATCTCGCGCCGCTGCTCGAGGTAGCGGCGGAGGAGATCCTCAGCGTTCACCGGGGGTGGGCGGCCACGTGGAGGAGCACGCGATCGAGCACGATGTCGGCGATCTCGCGCTTCAGCATGAGCGGAATGTCTTCCTCGCTGCCGTCGCGCGAGATGATCGTCACACGATTCGTCTCGACGCCAACGCCCGCATCGGGCTGGCGCGCATCGTTGAGCACGATCATATCGAGCGACTTGGACTCGAGCTTCTGGCGCGCGTTGGCTATGCCGTCGTTCGTCTCGAGCGCGAAGCCGACGCGCACGGCGCCGGCGCGCATGTGCGCGATGCTCTCGCGCAGGATGTCCGGTGTGTGGGCGAGCGCGATCGAGGGCGCCGCGCCTCCCTTCTTGATCTTGGCGCTCGCCACCTCAGCGGGACGAAAGTCCGCCGGCGCTGCCGCCATCACGAGTACGTCCGCGGTGCTCACAGCCGCGTTGACCGCGTTCGACATCTCCTGGGTACTCTCCACGCGCACGACACGCGGGCCCACCGGCAGCGGCACCTCGAGTGGCCCCGCGATCAGCGTCACGTTCGCGCCGCGGCGCCATGCGGCAGACGCCAATGCGACGCCCATGCGCCCGCTGCTCCGATTCGACAGCACGCGAACGGGATCGACGAGCTCGCGCGTGGGTCCGGCAGTCACGACGACGTTGCGTCCTGCGAACGAGCCGTCCTCGAGCAGTCGAGCGACGTGCGCGACGATGGTCTCGGGCTCGGGCATGCGCCCCTCGCCGCTACCTTCACCCGCCGCGAGCGCGCCCACCTCGGGATTCAGAACCGTATAGCCGATCTCGCGCAGATGCGACGCGTTATTCTGTGTTTGCGGGTGTGCCCACATCCGATCATTCATCGCGGGCACGATGAGCACGCGCGCTTCCGTCGCAAGCAAAGTTGCGGCGAGGAGATCATCCGCGCGTCCGTGCGCGGCGCGGGCGCAGAAATCCGCCGTGGCCGGCGCGACGACCACCGCGTGCGCGGCGCGCGCGAGCTTGATGTGGTCGAGCGCGTGCCCCTGGGCGACGAGCTCCGTGTGCACGGGGCGCCCGGTGAGCGCCTCGAAGGTGAGCGGCGCGATGAACTCCGTCGCGCTCCGCGTCATGACGACGTCGACGGCCGCGCCCTCCTGCGACAGGAGGCGCGCGAGCCACGCCGACTTGTAGCTCGCGATCCCGCCCGTGACGCCCAGCAGGATGCGGCGGCCTTCGAACGGTCTCACGCTAGCGCCGCGTCAGCGACCGCGACGGGGGACGACGTGATACTTGATCGACTCTTCGCTCGTGAGCTCCTCGAGCGCGCGGGTCGTGAGCTTCTTTTCGTGAATGTCCGCGCTCATGCGGGGAAACTCGTTGAGAATGCGCGCGTACTTCGCCGCGACCAGAACGCCCAGGTACTTGTTGGCCGCGTGCTTCGCGACTTCGATCGGCGTAAAAACCTGCATTTAGTGATCCTCGCTTTGAGTGTCCAGCTCTCGCTCCAACCGCTCGATGATCGAGCGAACATCCCGTTCCACGTTCTGCAACCGATCCCTGCGCAGCCCCTCGGCGTCAATGATGAGCGACACGTTGGCCGCCGCGCGATCCTGATCGTCGTTCACCACCACGTACTGATACCGCTGTACCGACTGCAGCTCCACGAGCGCGCTCATCAACCGCCGCTTCAGCGTATCCCGCGTTTCAGTGCCACGACCGCGCAGCCGATCCAGCAAAATCTCCCCCGACGGCGGCAGCACGTACACCAGCACCGACTCCGGAAACGCGCTCCGGAACTGCATTGCCCCCTGCACGTCGATGTCCATGATGACGTGCTGCCCCTGCTTCAACACGCGCTCGACCTCCGAGCGCAACGTTCCGTACAAGTTGCCGTGCACCGTCGCCGATTCGGCGAAGTCCCCGCGCTGCTGCCGCGCGAGAAACTCGCTGGTAGACAGGAAATAATAATCCTGTCCTTCCGCTTCGTCCCCGCGCGGCGGGCGCGTCGTACACGACACCGAGTACCCAACGTCATCACGCAGCTCGAGCAGCTTACGCGCGATGGTCGTCTTGCCCCCCCCCGACGGCGCCGAGAGGATGACGGGGAACATCTTCATTCGATGTTCTCCACCTGCTCGGCGATCCGCTCCAACTCCTCCTTCACCGCGACCACGTCGTGCAGCATGACGGCATCCCGCGACTTGCTGCCCGTGGTGTTCGCTTCGCGCAGCATTTCCTGCAACAGGAAGCCGAGCCGCTTTCCGACAGGCTCCTTCTTACCACTCGTCAGCGTTTCTCGAAACGCCGATACGTGCGAGCGAAAGCGATCTACCTCTTCGCTGACGTCGAGACGGTCCGCGAGCAGCGCGATCTCCTGAGCAAGTCGCTGCTGGTCCAGATCCACACCGTTGGTCAGGTCCCGCACCGACTTGGTCAACCGCTCGCGCTCCACGACCAGTCGCGCCGGCGCGCGTTGCGCAATTCGCTCGAGCGCCGCTTCCACAGTCGCGATCCGGTCGAGAAGAAGCGCGGCGAGCCGCGCTCCCTCCACTTCTCGCATGCGCGTGAGCGCATCGATCGCCTCAGCCGCGAGCTTCTGCACCTCGCTCGACGTGCCGGCGTCTTCCTGATCGCGCCCATTCGCGAGCACGTCCGGGAATCGCAGGATCGTCGCGAGATCGACCGGTCCATCGAGCCCATGCCGCTGCTGCAATCCGCGCAGCACCTCGGCGTAGCGCGCGACCTTCTGTTCGTCGATCGACTGCACGTCTTCCGATGCGCGCTCGACGCGTGCTGTGGCAGTCACGTGACCACGTGCGACGCTCTTGCGCAGCTGCTCCCGAAGCTCGCCCTCCCATTGAGACAGCGCACTCGGAAGCTTGATGCTCGGATTGAAAAAGCGATGATTCACCGTTCGCAGCTCGAGCGTCACCTGCTGCGATCCGATTGGGCCCGAGGCGGCCCCGAAGCCCGTCATGCTTCGTATCATGTGAAGACGCGTAAGTTATGACGGCACAACGAGCTTGTCAATTCCAGAACTGCCAGCGAATGCCGTATTCCAGGCGCTGCGTAGGGAGCAGATAGCCCTTCACCTGCTCTACGCGCGTGGGCGACATCCCCGAGTAGGAATTGAAATAGATCGCCGCGTCCAGAATGTGGAACTCGATGCGGCCCACGAGCGAGTGGCTGAACAACGCAGCGACGCCGTTTGGATCGGAGAGCGATTCGATCCCGCTTGGCGTCGGGAAGAGCACGTCCTGCCGGTACTCGTGCGCGATGCCGGCTACGAGTCGGAAGTGCTTGGACGGGAAGCGGTGCAGCCACTGCGTGTCGATGTACAGCTCTTCGTGCGACTGCAGCTTGGGTCGGTAGTAGCCCGAACTATTCCAGTCCACTGCCCAGACGTTGACGCCGATGTCCTTCCACAACTTTCCGCGGACTTCGAGGAACGGTCCCGTTGCCGCGATCGTGGGCTGGCTCGTATAGAGCGTGTCGAACGCGATGAGCCCGGGAACCACGGCCGAAGCTCTGCGCCAGATGCCGGCCGACACCCACGCGCGACTCACCTTGATTCCGGCCTCGAGTCGCGCGGAGAGCTCGTCCTCGTCGCCGAACGCCGTACCGCCATGTCGGCGAGCGACGGTTCCCGCCACGGCGAAGAAGGGCAACGGCGTCAGTCGCGCGGACGCCTCTTCCGTGGAGCTGCTATCCCCTCCTCGTCGCTCGGCGTAGAGCGAGAGTGCGAGCAGCCGATGCTCGAAGCTCGCGCGCAGCTCCGTCGCGCTCACCTCGCCGGTCTGCAGCTTGTGATAGCGCTCGGCGCCGCTCAGTCGAAGACCCCATCGCGTGAGACCGCCCGTCACGATGTACTGCGTGCTCGTACGAACGGTGTCCGCGGAATCGGTGGGCAGCGTTCCGAGCGCCGTGAAGGGCGTCTTCTCCGTGAAGTTGGAGTGCGCGAGCATTGCTTGCGCCCACACGCCACTATCCGGATCGCCGCGCCCTGCGCGCAGGTACATGTCGGCGCGCGTGCGCTTCTGGCGCGGAATGCCAGGCTCCAGGAAGCCGTTCGGAATGTCCTGCTGCCGCAGATCGCGATCGCGATCGGCATGCTGGTAAAACGCGTCGACGCTCCAATCCTTGTTCGCCCAGCCGAGTCGCCCGAAAAGCGCGAGCTCGTTTCCGCCGCCCACGCCCTGATCCGACGATGTGCCGTAGTTCTGCCCGCCCACCTGAAGCAGTTGGCCGTGCTGATACCGCTTGCCGAAGAAGCCACGATAGAGATTCGTGCGCTGATCGCCGGTGAGCACATTGATGCGCGTGGACGTGGTGGTGCGCTGCACTACCCATGTGCGGCAGTACACGCGCAGCTCGTCCGCGCCTCGCTCGATCGTGACCTGCTCGAGCGACCAGAGCTGCAGCTCGGCGAGATCCAGCGCGCCGCCGGCACGAGGATCGAGATTGTCGATCTCCATTCCGTCGAGGAACACGCGGACGCGCCCGGGATTCCCCGCGTACGCGCCGAACTGCGGCGATGCGAGGTTGCCCGTGGTGAACGTCGTCATCCCGGGCACGAGCTCGAGCAGCTGCGTGAGCGTGAGCGCTCCGGTGGCGAACAGCTCGTCGCGATTCCACGTGAACTGCTCGCCAACGCCGAGCACCGGCGGCAGCTCCGCGTGCGCGATCGGCGCCTTGATCGTGTCCTTGGGGATCTTCACCGCAGAGTCGCCGGGATGCAGCCCGAGCTCGGTGACGCTGTCGCCGATGACCGTGTCGCCTGGGGCGAGCACCGAATCAGCCGCGTGCGTCTTCACAGTGTCGATGCGCATGCGCGTGCGTGCGCTGTCGAGCATCGGACCGTTGGCGCCGGGCACGCGAGTGTTCCGCGCGGAGTCGGGATACGGCGTCGTGTCGCGCTGCACCTGCTGCGCTCGTGCGACCGGTGCGAACGCCAGCGCGACGAGTGCCCCAGCTACGCAGCCGCGCCGAAGCGCGGCGACGATGGTCAGCGTGCCCTCCCCCGTACGAAATCCACGAACAGGCTCACGGGCACTCCCGTGGGACCCTTCGGGATGAAGCCGAGATCCGATTCGGAGTACGCGGTTCCCGCGATATCGAGGTGCACCCACGGAAACGTTTCCGCGAACTCCTTCAGGAACATCGCGGCCGAGATTGCGCCAGCGGCGCGGCCGCCCGTGTTCTTGATATCCGCGGCGTCCGTGAGGATGAGCTCCTTGTAGTCGTCGAACATGGGCATCGGCCATCCGGTGTCGCCGGACGAACGGCCCGCCGCGAGCACCTCGTCAATGAGCGCCTGATCGTTGCCGAAGACGCCACTGGCGGAATGCCCGAGCGCGACGACGCACGCGCCGGTGAGCGTTGCGGCGTCGATCACGGCGGCGGGATCGAAGCGGCGCGCATAGGAGAGCACATCGGCAAGCACGAGGCGCCCCTCCGCATCCGTGTTCACGATCTCGATCCACTTGCCGAGATGGCTCTGCACGACATCGCCGGGATTCATCGCTTCGCCCGACGGCATGTTGGTCGTGCTGCCGACGAGCCCCACGACGTTGATCGGAAGGCCGAGCGCACCAATCGCGTCCATTGCGCCAAGCACACCTGCGGCGCCGCACATGTCGAACTTCATGTGCTCCATGCCTTGCGCCGGCTTAATGGAAATGCCGCCGGAATCGAAGCAGAGTCCCTTGCCAACGAGCACGACGGGCTTGCTCCCGGCCGGACCTTTCCTGTACTCGAGTGCGATCAGCTTGGGATCCTGCGGCGTTCCCTGCGCGACGGCGAGGAACGATCCCATCTTCTCCGCCGTCATCTCCGCGCGACCCAGGACGGTGAGCTGCATCCCGCGGCGCTGCGCGATATCGCGTGCGGTGTTGGCGAGATACTCGGGTGTGCAGATGTTGCCGGGGAGCATGCCGAGCTGGCGCGCGAGATTGATGCCCGCACCAATCGCCGCCCCGCGCTGAACCGGCGCGTTTGCTGCGGCATCATCGCTGACGAGAATCTGCGCGCTCTCGAGCGGGGGCTTGCGCTCATCCTCCGGCGGTGCGCTGCGCGTCGTGGTGTACTCCCACGAGCCGACGGTCAACCCGTTCGCGATGGCCTCGATGGCGCCCTCGCTTTGGTCTTCGGCGTAGAACGCGAGCGAAGGTGCACCGAGCTTGCGGGCCTGCCGCGATGCGACGCTGGCGCCGCGGCGAAGCGCAGCGCTCATGATCGGTGCCTTGCCCAGACCGACGAGGAGAATGCGCTGCGCACCCTTCGCTCCGCCGGGAAGCACGAGCGTCTCGTCTCGGCCGCCGCGGAACTCCTTGCGGTCGAGCGAGCGCGCCAGCACGCCGCCTAGCGTGGCGTCTGTGGCCGCGAGCGCCGGGGTGAGTGAGGCGCCCGAGGGGAGCGCGACAACGAGGAGAGGCGCGTCGGCCGTGTCCGGCTGCGCGCGGCGTGCGGTGACCCCGAATTCCATTGACGATGCTCCGAACGAAGTGCCCAAGGCGGGACTCGAACCCGCATGGCCCGAAAGCCACTGCATTTTGAGTGCAGCGCGTCTACCAATTCCGCCACTCGGGCGAGTGCAGTGCTACCCCACGTACCGCGATAATGCTCGATCCGTTCCGCGACTTCTTACGGAGCCGAAATTGTTCGCCCGCGGTCCGTAAGGTTAGCACGCCCTGCAGCGTTCGTCTACGAGGTTTGACCAGTCGAGATGCCCGCGGCGTTGGAAAGAATTTGTGGGGCGTGTGCGAGCGACGGCAGTCAGCCGCAGGGCACCCACATCCCGGGCGTCGGCGGAATGCCCGGGATTACGGTGGACGGCGTTCCCGGCGTGCCCGGTATATCCGGCGTGCCCGGCGAGCCGTTGACGGTGGGAGTACCGGGTATGGCTGGCAACCCCGGAGTTCCGGGGATCGTAACGTCCGGCGTTCCGACAGAGCCGGGCACGTAGCAGTGATCGGCCTTGCTCACGAGGTCGCGCGCGGGGAGCGGCGCAACGAGAAAGGCGATGACGAAACTGACGAGTGGAAACACGTTCCCCTCCAGGGAGGCCGTCACTCATAGATACGGCCTGTCACGCGCGAGCGTTGCCCTGGCCCGGGTACCGAGATGCTGGAGTGCTACTGCTCTCCCGACAGCGCTCTCGCGATTGCCGCCTTCACGGTTACGCGCGGCTCACTCGCCGCGGCCTTGCGCAGCGTCGATTTCCCCGGATCTCCGCCGATCTTGCCCAGCACTTCGGCGGCCGCGCTCGCGAAGAGTGGATCGCCGTCCTCGAGATAGCGGGTCGCGACCGCGGCGCCGCGCGTCTTGTCGGGCCACTGCGCCAGGAGCGCGAGCGCACTGGTGCGTACCTCACGGGGCTCTTTCTCGGCGGTCATGGACTCGAGCGCGTCGAGCCCTGCCGCGTCGGGTTTTCTCGCGAGCTGCTGCGCCGCCGCGAGTCGCACGCCGATCGATCCTCCGTGCACGGTGCGATCGACGAGTAAACCCGTGCCCTGTGGTGCGCTCGCGGCATCGTACACGAGCAGCGCCTGCTCCTGCGCATAGAAGCTCGGATCCGTCGTGATCATTCGTACGGCGTCCGCCTGCGCGCTCGCCGTGTCGCCGACGGCGAGGGAGCGGATCGCCCGTCCCCGCACGAGACTCGATCCATCGCCGAGTGCTGCACCGATTAGCGCGCGGCTCGCAGCGTGATCGTGCGATCCCATCTGACGAACGGCCTCCGCTCGCAGCTCATCGATCGGCTCATTGAGCGAAATGAACCGCCGCGCGTCTGCCGCGGCCGGTGCGTTGGAGGAGTCGAGCGCCGCGAGCGCCCACCACCGTCCGGCGACATCCAGGTCGTGTTTGGCGATCTCGCTCAACTCCTCTGGTGTCTGATCCGTTTTCACTTTTCCGAGAAGCCAGCCGCCTTCATCGAAACGGAAGGTTATCGGTGCGCCGGGCAATGCGATCGTGAAGCGCTGGTCCTGCGAGGTCATCATGATGTCGTGCCGCACGACGGAGTCGCGCGTCGTGATGCGCACGGTGGCAGGAAAGCGGAAGAATGGATGCGTCGCGTCGATCGTCTGCGTCTGTCGCAGGGTGATCGTGAGCGTCTTCGCAGACGCGTTCCAGGCGCGCGTCACCTGCACCTTCGGATAGCCGATCCCGTATGCCCACTGATCGAAGAACCAATCCAGGTCGCGCCCCGAGACCTTCTCCATCGCGATCACGTAGTCCGCTGTCTCCACAGGCTTGTACGCGTTGTCGACGAGAAAGCGGTGCATGCCTGCCCAGAACACCGAGTCGCCGAGCAGGCGCCGCAGCTGGTGCGCGAGCTGCGCGCCCTTGGGATAGATGTGTCCGGAGAAGAACAGCTGAATGGGATCTCTGCCGCGATCGTTGCCGTAGACCAGTGGACGCTCCTGATTCAGATCGGCGTCCATCGCCTCGCGCTGCTGCCCGATCCAGTTGAGCTGCGCTGCGCTCCAGCCACGGCTCTTCTCCTCGTGCACCGACTCCATGTACGTGGTGAGCCCTTCGTTGAGCCAGGCGTGCGCCCAGGTCGCGGTGGTCGTGAGATCGCCGAACCACTGGTGCGCGAGCTCGTGCGCATCGAGTCCGCGCCCGGTTCCTTCCGGCTCGGCGCCGGCGCCATGCAGCGCGAGATCGGTCTGCGTGGTCGCGGAGACGTTCTCCATGCCGCCGTACGTGAAGTCGGGAATGACCGACTGATCGTACTTCGCCCACGGGAAGTTCACCCCGAGCACGCGGCTGTAGATCTCGATCATGGATGGCGTCTCGCCGAAGGTGCGCCAACCAGCATTCACGGTGTCCGGCGCGACCCAGTACTCGACGGGGATGCCGCGCCAGCTGTCGTGCAGAATGCTGAAGTGCCCGGCGACGATCGAGTACAGATACGTCGACGCAGGCTTTTCCTGTGACCAGTGCCACACCTTCTTCGCGCCGCCGTTTGCCGATGTGACCTCGACGAGACGTCCATTCGAGAGCACGCTCACGCCCGTGTCTGCGGTGACGAGAATCTCCCACGTGGTCTTGTCGTTGGGCGCGTTGTACGTGGGCACCCACGAAGGCGTTTCGATCGCCTCACCCTGCGTCCACATGACACGGCGTCGCGGAACGAAGTACATGCCGCGCTCGGGACGCCCGTGATAGCGCAGCGAGAAGACGACCGTGTCGCCGACATGCGCGCGCCTCGCGAGATGCACCGTTACGCTCGAGGTGTCGAAGGTGAATCGGAGCGGCTGCTTCCCCGCACCCGTCGCGCCGTCGATCGTGAGCTGCGATGCATCGAGGCGAATCGTATCGGTGGGCTGCGCCTTGATGACGAGGCGCGTCTCGACCTCGCCCGCCACGCTTCGCTTGTCGAGATCGTAGCTGACCGCGATCCGCTGGTGGAGCAAGTCAAAGGTGCGCGCGTGCTGCGGCCAGACGACCGGCGGCGTGTACGCGCCGATCTTTCCGGTTGTACGAGGCGCCTGCGCTGCCGCTACGGATGCAACCGAGATCGAAGCGAGAATGGCTGCACGAGAGAGCCAGCGAAGTGCATTCATGGAGGTCATACAGAGAGGTGCAGGCACGCCCGCGTTGTCGTTGTGTGAATAGCCAGCCGACAACTTTGTGGGGCGTGCGGCCGTGTGCGCAACGGTGCTGGCGCGCAGCGGTCAGGGCAGTGCGGGTCCGCATCGCAAACCGTTCACATGCACATCACTCCCGATTAATGTCGAACTCTCCGCCATTGCCTGTCGCGCAGGACAGGAAGTTGCCCGCAATGGGATAGCGATACATCGCGTTGCGGCAGGATTCGTTTTCCGAGCTCTCGCCGTAGGTCTCCGTCTCGGAGCCGTTGTTCACGTACGAGCACGTCGTCTGGATCTCATCTCCCGCATTGAGGAGAAGCGGCGTGTCGAGCTGCGTGTAGCTATCGTGCTGGTAGTCGAAGTCCTGATCGAACAGCACGTGCGTCGTGGTATCGACAACTGTCTTCACGGTTTGATGCACACCGCGCGATCGCATGAGGGGCAGGAATGCGAGCACGTGCGTGTCGGTAGCGGTGAGGCACTGTCCCGAGGCCGTGTGCGTTTGCCCGTCAGCCGGAATGTTGATCAGGAAGGTTCCCGACATCGCCATGTTGATCGGCGTCGTAACGTCTGCCGCCGTGCCGATGCGCGCCTCGACTCGTGTGGAATCCGCGACGCCCGTATCGGCAGCGTTGACGATATGGATGTTGAGCCACACGTACTGCCCTGCCGGCACATGCACACCGAATCCGGCCGGAAACTTGATCTCGCCAGTACCCAGGCTTGCCGCGTAGATGAGATTCCTGTTAGCGGATCCGGCGTAGCAATCGAACGGGCCCTGGGTCAGGGGCGCGCCGCCGACCGTCACCAGCACCTCCGCCTGTGCCGCCCCGGGCGCGACGAGACGAAAGCCCGTATAGTATTGATCGCTGGTCACCTGCATTGTGGAGCATTTGTACGACTCGGTTTCACCGGGCAAGGTCCACGTACGATCGGCGATCGCACTCCACACCGCCTGGGGATTGGGCGGCGGGCTCGTGGAGTCGCCACCCGAGCATCCGGCCAGAGCGGTGAGCAGTGCGAGTACAGCGACTTCGAGATGCACGAGCTGGTGGCGATGCGATGCGCGACCGATCAACAGCATGTCGACTCCCCTTGTAAGCGCGGACATTCATCGCCCATGCGCCAGCGATCATGCCGGCAGAGCGGTCCTTACAGAGGAGATCGAATTCAGCGCGAGTCGGGCGACACCGCGCACGCGCGGGCGCGCCGATCCTCGCTCAGTCGGTGGTGTCACCCATTCGCCGCATTTGCCGCAGCCGTCGCCGCTCCTGGGGCGTGAGTCGATTCTCCTGCTGTTGCTGCCGGAGCTGCTCGACCTTCTTGCGCAGCCCTTCCTGCAGCGTCGCGTACTTCGCGCGCTGCACGGGCGTGAGGAATTGCGCCAGATCGCGCTGCTCGCGCGAGAAGACGTCGATGCGCCTGTGCTGCACGTCCACGAGCTCGTCGAGCTTGCGCGCAACGAGCTGCTGATCGGCAGCGGAGTCGCGCAGGACCTCCGCGCGAATCGCCTGCCGCGCCTCGCGGTCCTGCTGATTGAGTGCGCGCCGCTCCTCCTGATACTTGCGATTCACCTCGCCGAGCTGGCGCATCTGCTCGTCGGTCGCGCCGAGCGTGCGTTGGACGATCTCCGCCACGCGGCGCTGCAGCGCCTGAACGAGCGGGCGTTGCGGATTGTCCGCGGCCTGTTGTGCGCCAAGCGGCGCGCTCAAGGCGAGCACGAGCACCAGGGCCAATGCGCGCGGGCGCATCATCGTCCTCCTCCGGAAAGATCGTCGAGCGTGGCGCCGAGCGGATCGACGGCCGGCGTCGGATCGGCGTTGGGAACAGCGGAGAGTTTGTCGAGCGAGGCCGAGAGCTCGCGCACGTCGTCGTCCGACAGATCGGACACGTTCTCGAGCATGCCCGTACTCGCCAGGGCGACTGGCGCGCGAGTAGCGGGCGCGCTCGGCGGTGGCGTGATCGCTACCTGCTGCGTGGGCGCGTGCGGCAAAGCGCGAGGCGGAACCGCGCGCGGCGCGTGCGTCGACTCCGGTGAGAGCGTGGTGTGCGGCGTATCCGGAATCGGCGTCACCGACGACGGTGCAGCGGCGACGTGCTCCGGCGCTTGAGAGCGCCACACGCCGCTGACGTATCCGATCGCGGTCACTGCGATGAGCGCCGCCGCCGCGATCGCGATCTTCCATGGCCCAGCAAATCTCGCTCGTGCGGGCGCGCGAGCGATGCCGACCGCGGTTTGTGCGCGCACGGCCGCGGCGATGCGCTGCGTGTCGATCACGGGAGCAGCCACGAGCACCGGGCGGAGCGCGCGCAGCGCTGCGAGCTCCGCCGCGCACTCCGCGCACGAGGCGACGTGCGCCTCCACCCGCTCGCGCGTTGCGGCGTCGAGCCGCTGGTTTAGCAGCTCGGGCAGCAGATCGCGCAGCTCTCCGCTCGTGCACTCATTCATCGATCTTCTCCCTGATGACGCGCATCGCGTTGTGATAGTGCACGCGCGCTGCGCCCTCCGTGCTTCCGACCGCCACCGCGATCTCCTTGTACGATAGCCCCTCGGCTACACGCAGCGTGAAGATCGAGCGTTGCATCGGCGACAGCGTTTCCACTGCCGCCTGGAGCCGCCGCTGCGTCTCGGCGGCGACCGTGCCCTCGAGCGCATCCGACGCGCTTACAAGATCGTTTTCCTGTATCTCCACGTGAAGCCTGGACCGCTTGCGCCCGCGCTGACGATCGCGAACGAGATTTCGCGTAATCGTCAGCAGCCACGTGCGAAAGGTGCTCTCACCGCGAAACGAATCCAGCGAGCCGAACGCACGAATGAACGTATCCTGCACGATCTCCTCGACCTCTTCGCGCTCGCCGAGGCTCGCTGCGAAGCGGGCGATCGCCTGCGCGTGACGCTCGACGAGCGCTGTGGCCGCCCGCTCGTCCCCACCGCGCCACAGCGCGATCAGCGCTGCGTCGTCCGGTGCGAGCTCGCTCGGTGAGAGGTCAGTCATGCCGTCACGTAATGAGACGCCGCGATTCCCGCGATGTTAAGGGGTGGCCTGGGGCCCCTTTCAAGGGGTGCGCGCCGGGCGACCGCGCATCAACTTAGACGAGTAGCCCTTCCGCCCGACACCGGGCGCGCCCGCACTCGTCACCGGAATCGAAGACCCATGACCGACGCCGTCATCGTCGACGCAGTCCGAACGCCGATCGGCCGCCACGGCGGCGCACTCGCCCGCGTACGTCCGGACGATCTGGCCGCAGTCCCGCTCCGCGCACTGCTCGCGCGAACCGGAGTCGGCCCGGCGTCAATCGATGACGTGCTGATGGGTGCGGCGAATCAGGCCGGCGAGGACAATCGCAACGTCGCGCGACTCGCCCTTCTCCTCGCCGGGATTCCCGTGACCGTCCCCGGACAGACGGTCAATCGTCTCTGCGGATCCGGCCTGCAGGCCATCGTGAGCGCATCACATGCGATCAGGAGCGGCGAGGGGAGCTGCTTCATCGCCGGCGGCGTGGAGAGCATGTCGCGCGCGCCCTGGGTGACGCTGAAACCCGACACCGCCTTCCCTCGAGGCGCCCCCGCCGTCGCCGACACCACGCTCGGTTGGCGCTTCGCCAATCCGAGCTTTCCCGCAGAGTGGCTCGATCTCGATGGGCGAGACTGCCGAGGAGGTCGCGAAGCGCTGCCACATCTCCCGCGAGGATCAGGACGCGTTCGCGCTCGAGAGCCAGCACCGCGCGGGAGCAGCGATATCCGCGGGACGCTTCGCGGACGAGCTCGTGCCGGTCACCGTCCCCGGCGCGAAGGGGGATACGATTGTGGATCGCGATGAGCATCCGCGGCCCGACACCACAATCGAGAAGCTCCGCCAGATGAAGCCCGCCTTCGCCGCCGGAGGAACGGTCACCGCCGGAAACGCGAGCGGCATCAACGACGGCGCGAGTGCGGTGCTCGTGATGTCTGCCGATGCGGCGAAGAAGGCGGGTGTGCGCCCATTCGCGCGCGTCGTGTCGACGGCGGTCGCGGGGGTGTCACCGGAGGTGATGGGACTCGGGCCGATTCCGGCCTCGCGGCTCGCGCTCCAGCGCGCAGAACTCTCCATGAGCGACATCGACCTGGTCGAGCTGAACGAGGCGTTCGCCTCGCAGGCGCTCGCGTGCATGCGCGAGCTTGGTGCCGATCCCGCGCAGGTGAACGTGAACGGCGGCGGCATCGCGCTCGGCCACCCGCTCGGTTCCTCCGGTGCGCGCATCGTGACGACGCTCGTGCACGAGATGCGCAGGCGCGGAGTGCGCTACGGGCTCGCCACGATGTGCATCGGCGTGGGACAGGGGATCGCGATGATCGTCGAGCGCATCCCGGAATGAGCGAACGCGCCCGGCCGATGTTGATCGGCCATCGCGGCGCACCGCGCGAACGGCCGGAAAACACACTTCCCTCCTTCCTTCGCGCGCTCGAGCTGCAGGCGGATGGTATCGAGCTCGATGTGCACTGCACGAAAGATCGCGTGGTCGTCGTGCATCACGATGACATCCCTCGCGCGACGCCGCCCTCGGGCGACCTGGCCCGCAGACGCATCGACTCGCTCACCTTCGATGAGCTGCAGGGCTTCTCGGTGCGCGGGCTTGCACTCATCTCCACGCTCGCCGAAGCGCTCGCGGTGCTCAAGGGACGCGCCGACGTCTTCATCGAGCTCAAGGGTGCGGCGATCGAGCGGGAGGTCGTGGACGTGATCCGCGCATCGATCACTCCGGAGCGCTGCGCGGTGCACAGCTTCGATCATGCACAGGTGGCGCGTGCGCGTACGATTGCGCCGGAAATTCGCGGCGGAATTCTCTTTGATCGGCCGGTCGACGATCCGGTCGCGGCGATGCACGCGGCGAACGCACTGGACGTGTGGCCTGGCCGCGAGCACGTCACGGAGACGCTCGTACGCGCGGTGCACGACGCAGGTGGGCGCGTGATCCCCTGGACCGTCAACGTCGCCGCACAGGCCGTCTCGCTGGCGCAGATGGGCGTGGACGGTCTGTGCACTGATTTCATCCCGGTGCTTCGCGCCGCGCTCTGACACTTCGGATGGCTCGCGCGGCTGGCGATGCCGTGTCGCCGCCTCTACGTTCCTCCACTCTGGTTCATCACGTTCAGCGGAGGCACCTCCAGCAATGCGCATTGTCGTATTCGGGGCTGCGCTCGCTGTGCTCGCATGCACGTCGGCAAAGGGGAGCACGGCTCCCGCGCCGAGTCCCATGCAGGCCGGCGACAGCACCCACGCGAAAAGCTCGAAGGATTCCACGACGGCGGGACGCGGCGCGTTCTCCGTGCCATTTGCCGACCCCTTCCCGAGCACGTATAAGCCGTTTCCGTCCACCACGACGGTCATCAAGAACGTCAACATCCTGACCGCCGCTGGACCGCGCATCACGAACGGCGCGATCCTCCTGCGCAATGGCAAGATCGAGGCGGTGGGCGCGAATGTGAACGCACCGGCCGATGCCACAGTGATCGACGGCGCCGGCAAGTTCGTCACCCCCGGCATCATCGACATCCACTCGCATCTCGGTGTGTACTCCGCACCAGGTGTCGAAGCGGCGAGCGACGGCAACGAGGCCGTGCGCCCCGTGACGGCCTACGTGTGGGCCGAGCACTCGGTGTGGCCACAGGATCCGCAGTTCCCGCGCAATCTCGCCGGCGGCGTCACTACGCTGCAGGTGCTTCCGGGATCGGCAAATCTCATCGGCGGTCGCAGTGTGGTGCTCAAGGTCGTGCCGAGCCGCACCGTGCAGGGAATGAAATTCCCCGGCGCCAAGTACGGCCTGAAGATGGCGTGCGGCGAGAATCCGAAGCGCGTGTACGGCAACAAGGGCGGCCCGCAGACGCGCATGGGCAACGTCGCTGGTTATCGCACGGCGTGGATCGAGGCGGAGCAGTACCGTCGCAAGTGGGACAAGTGGAATGCCGATCACAAGGGAGACCCACCGACACGCGATCTGAATCTCGAGACGCTGGCCGAGGTGCTGCGCGGAAATATCCTCGTGCACAACCACTGCTATCGTGCGGACGAGATGGCGCAGATGATCGACATCGCGCACGAGTTCGGATACAAGATTCGCGCGTTCCACCACGGCGTGGAGGCGTACAAGATCGCGGATCTGCTCGCGAAGGAAGACATCGGTGCGGCGATCTGGGCGGATTGGGGCGGCTTCAAGATGGAAGCACTCGATGGCATCCGCGCGAACATGGCGCTGAATCAACAGGCGGGCGTGCACGTGATCGTGCACTCCGATGATCCGTCGGGATCGCAGCGCCTGAATCAGGAAGCTGCGAAAGGCATCGAAGCCGGCAAGGAGCTCGGCATCGACATCTCGGAGGATCAGGCGATCAAGTGGCTCACGATCAATCCGGCGTGGGCGCTCGATCTCGATTCGAAGATCGGCTCGCTCGAGGCGGGAAAGAATGCGGACGTCGTGCTCTGGTCGGGAGATCCGTTCAGTGTGTACACGCGCGCAGAGAAAGTCTGGATCGATGGCGCGATGCTCTACGATCGCAGCGATCCGAAGGAGCAGTGGCGCACGGACTTCGATCTCGGCTTCGTTCCGATGGTGGGAGGTGCACAGTGAATCGATACATGAGATGCACCGCGCTCGCGTTGGGCGCGTTGTGCATTGCGGCGAGTAGCTCGCTGCACGCGCAGACGATCGCGATCACGGGCGGGAAGGTCTATCCGGTGAGCGGACCGCCGATCGAAGGCGGCACGGTGCTGATTCGCAACGGGAAGATCGCGGCCGTCGGCAAGAATGTCGCGATTCCGAGCGACGCGCAGAGAGTCGATGCGACGGGCAAGTGGGTCACGCCGGGGCTCGTGAACTCGTACACGAATCTCGGCTTCGGCGACGTGGGGTTTGGCGGCGGACCACGTGAGCTCACCGCCAAAGGGCACGAGGGGATCGCAGCTGGCTTCCAGGTGTGGCTCGGCTTCAATACCCAATCGATGATGATCGCACCTGCGCGCGAGGGCGGCGTTACGAGCGTCGTCGCCGCACCGACGGGCGGACTCGTGGCAGGCCAGGCGGCGATCGTGGATCTGAGTGGCGCGCTGGCCTTGAACGACGTGCTCGTGAAGGCGCCCGCGACGATGATCGCACAGATCTCCGATGACGAGGGCGCGAAAGTCGGGGCCTCGGGCGAGGCGATCGGCGAGCTGCACGATCTGATCGAGGACACGCGCACGTACATGCGTCGCAAGTCGGAGTTCGAGCGCGCGCAGACGCGTCCGTTCGTCGCGACGCGGCGCGATCTGGAGGCGATGATCCCGGTCGTCGAAGGACGCGAGACGTTGTCGATCGTCGCCGATCAGGCTGCCGCCATTCGCGAGGCGCTGCGCATCGCGCAGGACTACGGCGTGAAGGTGGTGATCCTTGGCGGGGCCGAGGCGTGGATGATGGCCGACAAGATCGCAGCGGCGAAGGTGCCTGTGCTCACGGGGGCGATGAACAACATCCCCGGCAGCTTCTCCACGCTGGGCACGCGCCAGGAGAATGCGGCCATCCTGCGCAAGGCAGGCGTGCAGGTTGGGCTGCTCGGCAACGCAGGCGGCGGAGATGAGGAGCTGTTCAACATCCGCAATCTCCGATACGAGGCCGGCAACGCGGTGGCGTACGGGATGTCGTGGGACGATGCGCTGCGCGCGGTCACGCTGGCGCCGGCCGAGATCTACGGCGTGTCGGACAAGGTCGGCTCGTTGAAGGCCGGCACGGAGGGGAACGTCGTGATCTGGAGCGGCGATCCATTCGAGATGTCCACGCGTGCAGAGCAGGTGTTCGTGCGCGGCAAGAAGATCGATGCGCCGTCGCGGCAGGACATGCTTGCCAGGCGATACAAGACTCTGCCGCCGAAGTACACGTCGCAGTGACGCTGGGCTGAATGACGGATATGGAAAGCGGCCGGCGCGATCACGCGCCGGCCGTTTTTCGTGTTGGATGAGACAGTTCTAAGGGCAATATGACCGCGACTTCCTGCTCAGAGCATTAGGTGTTGCTTAATCGTACACCTCTGCGTTTGGTGTGTGTAGCGCAGCCATTTCGACTGCAATCCACCCCAGAGGCCACCGTGCGTAACCCAGGTAAGCTCGCCCTCTCACTCCTCTGCAGCGCGTTCGCGATCACGCTCGCGAACTGCTCCGCCGACGCGCCCACCTCTCCAGGGGCCGCGCCGAAGTTCTCGATGTCGCGTGTGAATGCGCGACACGACCTCCTCAGCTGCCCCGGCGGCAATGACGGCGCCGCTGCCCGCGTGACGATTGGGCCCGAAGGCGGCCGGCTCTCCCTCGGCGGCTTCTCGATGGATGTGCCTCCGGGCGCAGTGCTCGACACGACGACGTTCGTCATGCGCGTGCCGGAGTCGAAGGTGCTCAAGGTGATGATCCGTGCGCGCGATGCACAGCACTACGTGTTCGCGAAGCCGGTGACCATCACGCTGGACTACTCGCGTTGCCAGAGTCTCCCGTCCGATCCGACTGCGTGGTACGTGGATGAGGGAACGAATGCGCTGCTCGAGCAGATGCCTGGCTTGAACGACACGAACAGCAAGAGCTTCACGCTGCAGACCGGTCACCTCTCCGGATACGCGCTGGCGAACTAGCTCGACTGCAGTCGCTCTTCCAGCTTCGCCACCTCGAGCTGCGCGCCGATTGCGCGCGCAGTCTCGAGTGCACTGCTCCACCACTCGCGCGCCGCCTCCTCGTGCGATCCCAGCTTCTCGAGATCGCCGAGGAGGCGTTCGCATTCTACGCGCCGCCAGCCGTTGCCCGCAGAAGTGAAGTGCGCGAGGGCGGCACGTGCCATTGTCTCCGCACGCACGAGATCTCCCGTGCCGCCGAGCGCTTCGGCGACGTTCATCGTCGCAAGCGCGAGCAGATCGGGATCGGCAGCCTTCTTTGCGCTCGACACTGCCTGCTGCAGGAGATCCGCCGCGAGCACGGGATTGCCATGATCGAGCGCCGCGCGTCCGAAATTGTTGTGCGCGAAGGCGACGCCGCGCTGATAGCCTGCCTCCTGGAAGCGCCGCACCGACTCCATGAAGTGCTGGCGTGAGCGCTCCCAGTCGCCGCGCTCCGCGGCGATCGCGCCGAGGTTGTGGATGGCGAGCCCGGTGATGCGGGCGTCCTGCGTGAGCGACGCGACCTGTTCGAGCTCGACGACCGCCTCTTCGTACGCCCCTCGCGCCACGTGCACCCACGCGACGGCGATCAGCGCCTCTGCATGCTGATCGTTGAGCGATGCACTCTCGGCAGCATCGGCCGCGCGACGTGCGAGATCGAGGCTGAGATCCCATTCGGAGCGCGAGTGGTGCAGATACGCCTGACGGCGAAGCACCTCGCTCATGAGCCACGCATCGGCGCCGGCGAGCGATTCCGCCGCCCGATAGTGCGCGAGCGCGTCGTCCACTTCTCCCTGCCGCTCGTGAATGACGGCAGCGTCAAGCTCGTCGTACGGATCCACTCGCGACTGCGTGCCCTGGTGGGAGTTCCGTCACGATGCGCTGCGTGCGAGGAATGCGCAACGACGCGGGAGTAAATGGTGTGGGGAGAGGAAGAGCAACGGCTTCACGCGAATGACGCGAATGAAAACGAATCAAATCCGACGCGGGGCGGGATTGGTGCGCGTGCTCGGCCGCAGAGAGCTTACGCGCCAAAACGGTCAATCCGTTTGTGTCCGTTCAATGCGTTCTTGTCAGTATCTCAGAAAAGTTGATGCTTCCCGAGGCCGGTGCTCTTCCCCCAGCAACGGCGCGCGATGCAAAAAGCCTCGCCGCGAATTCGGGCGAGGCTTCTCGATGGGTGCGGTGCGAGCTCAGTTACGCGGCGGGAGCGTTCTCGCGCACGGCCGGATAGACACTGACCTTGTAGCGCGACTTGCTCTTGTGCTCGAACTTCACGACGCCTTCGATGAGCGCGTAGATCGTGTAGTCGGAGCCAAGGCCGACGTTGCGGCCCGGGATGGAACTGCGTGCCGCACTGGCGGATGATGATGCTCCCGGCGGTGACCTGCTCTCCACCGAACTTCTTGACGCCGCGATACTGCGGATTGCTGTCGCGGCCGTTGCGGGTCGAGCCGACCCCTTTCTTGTGAGCCATTGGAAAAAGACCTCAGCCGAGCGTGATGTCGTTGATCTTGACTTCCGTGAAGCCCTGGCGATGGCCCTGCTTCTTCGCGTAGTTCTTCCGGCGCTTCATCTTGAAGACGACGATCTTGTCGCCCTTGCCGTGCCGAACGACTTCGCCCGTCACCTTGGCGCCGGAGAGCAGCGGGACACCGGCATGAACGTTCGTGCCGTCCGACCCGAGAAGCACTTCCTCGAAGGTCACCGTCGAGCCCACCTCGGCGTCGAGCGACGGAATGCGAAGCGTCTTCCCCGGCTCGGCGCGAAACTGAAAGCCGGCGGTGCGAATGATAGCGTAGGACATGGCGGCGATGCGTGATGGTCAGGGTAACTGGTACAGACTGAACAACTTAAGGGGAGCGGGGCCGACTGTCAACCAATCGACGCACCGGGCGCTCGCTCCACCTGCCGACGCGGTGGCCTGAGCGCAAGCGCCCCGGCTGCAGGTGCGGCGCGCCGAGACTCCGCCGCAACGCCGTGAGCATGCGCCCGACCTCGTCGCCAAGCCCCATGGCGGTCTGGATCTGGTCTCCCGAAAGGAGACAGACGCGCGTAGCCGCGAGCAACAGCGTCTCGACCTCGCGAAGGGCGGCAGTTGCTACCGTGAGCGACTCGAGAAAGTCGGCGCCGCTCCCGCGCGTGTCCGCCCGCGATGTGCGCAGCCACCGCCACGGCGGCGCGCTCCAGGTGCGCGCCCAGCGCATACGTCTCGCTCGGCGGAAGCAGCCGCGCGACGCGGTAGCACTCCGTGAGCAGATCCATCGCCCGCTGCCAGACGATGAGATCGCGATAGCTCTGTATCGGCATCTGTGTTCCGGCGAGGGTGGCAGCGCGTACTCGGGAACCAGAGTAGCGTAGCCGCCCCACAATCCGTGCATCAGGCCATCGCGTATTGCTGCGTTACGTCGCGCTCAGCGCCCTTCACCACGAGCTTGAATTCGTCGGGCTTGAGCAGCGGATCGTCACGCACGTCGAGCGAGAAGCCGACAGACTTCTCGAGCTTGTGAATGAGATCGTGCTCGTGCTCGAGCACGTACAGCGCGACCTCGGGATGCACCTTCACGATCAGGCTGTCCTTCTTGCCGTCGGACGCCATGCGGCGCACCGAGCGCTCGAAGCGGCGCATCGTGCTCTCGGGCGTGAACACGCGCCCGGTGCCCGAGCACACCGTGCAGAACTCCGTCATGTTCTGATAGTGGCTCGCGCGCACGCGCTGCCGCGTCATCTCGATCAGCCCGAGCTCGCTCACGGCGAACGCCTTCGTGCGCGCGCGGTCGCGCGAGAGATTCGTACGCAGCTCCTGCAGCACCTTGTCGCGATTCGCCTTCGTCTCCATGTCGATGAAGTCGCAGACGATGATGCCGCCGATGTCGCGCAGGCGAAGCTGTCGCGCGAGCTCGCGCGCCGCCTCCGTGTTCGTCTTGAAGATCGTCTTTTCCGGATCCTTCTTCCCCGTATAGCGTCCGGAGTTGACGTCCACGATACGAGCGCTTCCGTCTGCTCGATGATCAGATAGCCACCGCTCGGCAGATCGCAGCGCCGCTTGAACAGGTCGCGGATCTCGGGCTCGATCTCCGCCTTGTCGAAGATCGGAACGGTGTCTTCATAGAGCTTGACGCGCTCGGTGAGCTCCGGCGCGATCCCCTTCAGGTACTCGTTGATCTCGTTGTAGACCTGCTTCGAGTCCACCTGCAGTCCGTCGATCTTCGTGCTGAACAGGTCGCGGATGAGCCCGCGCGTGAGGCTCGTTTCGCGATGTACCAGCGCGGGCGCATGCTGAAAGTGCGACTTGCGCTTGATCTTCTTCCACTGCTGGATCAGCGTGGTGATCTCACGCTTGAACGTCTCCTGCGTGACGTCTTCGCCGACGGTGCGCACGATGACTCCGCCGGAATCCGGTGGGAGCACCGCCTGCACCTGCTCGCGCAGCCGCTGACGCTCGGCGCGCTCGCCGATTTTCCGGCTCACGCCCACGCGCGAGGCGAAGGGCATGTACACGACGAAGCGCCCGGCGAGCGATACCTGCGCCGTGACGCGTGGACCCTTCGTGGAGATGGGCTCCTTGGACACCTGGACGATGATGTCCTGGCCGCGCTTCAGCACGTCCTGAATCTGCGGTGCTTTCGCACGACGGCCGCGCGGCGAGGCGCTCCGGCTCCTCGTCGTCGTCGGACTCGTCGTCCTCATCATCGTCGTCGTCGCCTTCGTCGAACACGAGATCGGACGCGTGCAGGAACGCGCTCTTCTCGGTTCCGATCTGGACGAACGCGGCCTGGATTCCAGGCAGTACCGCTTCGACCTTTCCCAGATAGATGTCCCCGACCATGCGTCTGTTGTCGGGGCGGTCGATCATCAGTTCGACGAGCTGGTCATCCTCCAGAATTGCTACGCGCGTCTCTCGTTGAGCCGCGTTGATCAGGATCTCTCGCTTCATGTACTTGGACGTCGAGCATGCCGGGCGGCGACTCCGCTCCGGCCACGCCGACGTTTGAAGAAATGTGATGAGACAGCACCCGAGGCAGAGATACCGTGTCGGCCGGCGAAGGGGCTCCTCCCTGGGAGACTCCCAAGCCCAGCACGATCATCCACGCTGCTCCGGCCGCGAACGACGGAATCCGACCGTGCTGCGCCACCAAGGCGCGCACCGTCGAACCGACGTTGCGAACGAAACGGACGAGCGGGCGATCTGACATTGGCATCGTGATTCGGTGAGCGTGACGCGGCGAGCACTACCGCTCCGCCGGCCATCACTGCAGACGCCGGTGAGCCGCGAGTCGCACGGCGGGCACAGGCGCAGAAGCATCGTTGGTGTCTAAAGTTACCCTAGCTGTCCAGCAGTCCTCCAGTGGCTCAGCGCGGCGCTCAGTCGGCGATCGCTGCCAGGAGATGACGAGCGATGACGATCCGTTGTATCTCGGACGTCCCTTCTCCGATCTCGCAGATCTTGGCGTCGCGCATCATGCGCTCCACCGGATATTCGGTGGTGTACCCACGTGCGCCGTGGATCTGCACGGCCGCGGTCGTCGCGCGCATCGCCAGCTCGGAGCAGAAGAGCTTCGCCATGGCGGCCTCCTTCGCGAACGGCCGCTGGTTCTGCGACAGCCACGCCGCGTGATACACGAGGTGCTCGCCGGCGGCGATCTCCGTTGCCATGTCGGAGAGCTGAAACTGCACGCCCTGGAACTCGCTGATCGGCTGGCCGAACTGGCGACGCGTAGCTCGCGAACGACGCGGGCCTGCTCGAATGCGCCCTCGGCGATGCCGAGCGAGAGCGCCGCGATTCCGATGCGTCCCGAGTCGAGCGTGCGCATGAAGTTGGTGAAGCCCATCCCTTCGCTCGCCGAGCAGATTCTCCGCGGGCACTTCGACATCCTGGAAGAGCAGCTCGCGCGTATCCGATGCGCGCCAGCCGAGCTTGTCCTCCTTCTTCCCCGCCCGGAAGCCGGGCATGGGCGTGAGCGACGGGTCGTGCCCGATGCCGAACTGCTGCGGCCGCTGCCAGGTCGCTGTTCTCCTTGGTGAGGATGAACGAGCTGATCCCCTTGCTCCCCGCCGACGGATTGGTGACGGCGGTAACGACGAACACCTCGCCGATCCCTGCGTGCGTGATGAAGCGCTTCGAGCCGTTGAGGAGGTACACGTCGCCGCGGCGTACGGCCGTCGTGCGCGTGCCGCCCGCGTCGCTTCCGGCACCTTCCTCGGTGAGTCCGAAGCCGCCGAGCACGCGGCCGCTCGCGAGCGGCGGCACGTATCGCTCGCGCTGCGCGTCGGTGCCGAAGTTCATGATCGGCGACGTGCCGAGCGTCGTGTGCGCTGAGATCGTGATCGAGTGCGACGCGTCGACCTTCGCCATCTCGTGGATCGCGATGATGAACGACATGAGGTCGCATCCGGAGCCGCCGAGTGCGCGGGGCCATGGAATGCCGAGCAGGCCCAGGTCCGCCATCTGCTTGACGGTGGCCCACGGGAAGGTCGCGTCTGCATCGTGCTTGCGCGCGATCGGAGCAACGACCTCGCGCGCGAACTCGCGCACTTTGGCGCGCATCTCGTTCGTGCTCTTTCGCGAAGTACGGAAGATTGCAGTGTGTCATGCGGCCTCGGTATCGTCGGATTCGCGAATCACGGCGAGTATTTTCTCGCCGTAACGCTCGAGCTTCGTCGGTCCTACGCCGCGCACGCCACTCGAGCGCGTCGAGCGACACCGGACGTCGCACTGCCATCTCGACCAGGGTGCGGTCGGGAAAAATCACGTATGCGGGAACCTTCGCCGCGCGTGCGAGTGTCGTGCGGAGCTCGCGCAGAGCAGCGACCAGCGCCGGCTGCGCATCGCTCGCGTCGATCTCGCTTGGCGCATGATCCGTGCGCTCGCGGCGCTCCATGCGCGAGGGCACCAGCAGAAGCGCCACCCGCCACGCCACGTCGCTTGCGCGGCCCGGCCGCCTTTGGCGCGGGCGCGGAGCGATCGTGCGTGCCGAGGCAAATGTCGCAGCCGGTGCACGCGTTGCTCGCCGCAGGATCGCCGAAATAGCGGAGCAGAAAACCGCGCCGGCACGCCGTCGTGTACGCGTACTTCTGCATCGCCTCGAGCTTCCCCATGTCGCCCGCGCGCCGACGGTCGAGCTGCTCCCAGTTGATGCGCAGCGCGGAAAACGGTCGGCGCACATCGGGCACGCGGAGTCCGCCGCCGCTGCGCTCCCAGACGATGAACTGCCGATCCTGCAGCGCATCGAGAAGCGCGGGGATGCCGAACGCACCGCCGAGTCCGGGGGCGAAAGCCGTTCGGGTCGATGGTGATCCCATCGTAGCAGCTCGCGCCGCCCACGCGCCAGATCGCGCGGCAGCAGCTCGCGCTCCGCCTCGAATCCCTCGCCGAGCTCCGACTTGATGCGAAGCGGCGTCGCGAGCAGGCGCACGAAGAGCTGCGTCGCGCTCGCGAGCTCGTTCACCACCGATCCGGATTGCGTGAGAATGCGAAGAGCAGATTCCACTTCCCGCTCCTTGAGCTGTCCGCGCGACAGCCGGCGAGATGTCCTCCGCCTCGACG
Organism: uncultured Gemmatimonadaceae bacterium; assembly: GCA_963792685.1. Taxonomy (GTDB): domain Bacteria; phylum Gemmatimonadota; class Gemmatimonadetes; order Gemmatimonadales; family Gemmatimonadaceae; genus FEN-1250. The sequence continues at coordinate 2,969,967 of CAWBWW010000001.1, forward strand.
CGCGCAAGGCCATTGCCGTCGGCCGCGCGCACGATCTCGTTGTATACCCGCTCCACGATCGCCCGGTCCGGATGCGCGGTCTTGATGAAGAACTCGTGCGTGAAGCGGTCGGAGAACGCGTGGAGCAGCACGCACTCGGATGGCAGCCCGTCGCGCCCTGCGCGTCCGGCCTCCTGATAGTAGGCCTCGAGCGTGCCCGGCATCGCGTGGTGGATCACGAGCCGTACGTTGGGCTTGTCGATGCCCATGCCGAACGCGTTGGTGGCCACGATCGCGCGCACGTTGTCGCGCATGAACGCGTCCTGCACATCGCGGCGATGATCGTCGTCGAGTCCCGCGTGGTAGCCCACCGCCGGAATGCGCGCGCGCTCCAGCACCTGCGTGATGCGCTCGACCGGCTTTGCGCGTGGACGCGTAGATCACGGCAAGCCCTGTCGTGCGTCTCGAGCGCGTTGATCAGCGCCGCGTCCTTGTCCGCCTCGGTGCGCGTGCGCACCACCGAGTACGAGAGGTTCTTGCGGTCGAATCCGGTGACGATCGTCTCCGGGCGGTCGAGCTGAAGCTGCCGCACGATGTCCGTGCGCACGTCGCCTGTGGCGGTCGCGGTGAGCGCGATCGTGGGTGGCGTGCCTAGCCGCTCGCGCACCTCGCGAATGCGAAGATAGCTCGGACGGAAATCGTGGCCCCACTCGCTGATGCAATGCGCCTCATCGACGGCCAGCAGCGACACGCCAATCGCACGCAGCCGCTCGGCCGTGCTTCCGACGTCGAATCGCTCTGGAGCCACGTAGAGCAGCTTCACTTCGCCCCGTTCCGCGCGCGCGAGCCTGCTCGCCACCTCCGCGCCCGAGAGCGACGAGTTGACGAACGTCGCCGGAAGACCGCGCGCGGTGAGCGCGTCCACCTGATCCTTCATGAGTGAGATGAGCGGCGAGATCACGACCGTGAGTCCCGGAAGCATGAGCGCGGGAACCTGAAAGCACAGCGACTTTCCGCCGCCGGTGGGCAGGATGACCAGCGTGTCACGCCTCTCGAGCACGGCCTGAACGGCGCGCTCCTGTCCGGGGCGGAACGCCGGATAGCCGAAGCGTGAGCGCAGGATCTCGCGTGCGTGCTCGATGGTGAGCGTCGCGGTCATCGACGAAGCGTGTACAGACGGGACTGTGCCAGGCTCATCGAACAGCCGCTCCGCGAAGCGTCAGACGGCGCGCGCGAAATGTCCGCGCGTGAACGGATGAGCCGACGAGGGCGCGCACAGTTGCAGTTGGGCGGAGATGCTCCGATCGCGAGCGCATCGAGCGCCTCGCGATATCGAGCGGTGATGTCCGCAACCGGATCGCCGGGCACGTTGAACAGCATGCGGTACGCGCGAATGCCTGTGGACCAGAGTCGCGGGAGGAACTCGGAGCCCTCGATCGGCCGCGAGTGCAGGAGCCGGTTGCGACATTCCGAATCCGTCGCGACCGCGAAGGTGTAGCCGGCGGGATCAGTGATCTGCACGAGCGGATGGTCGCGAACGCAGAGATCGCGGCAGGTGGTCGGCACACGATCGAAGGCCGCCGAGAGCACGCAGTGCTCGATAGTCATTCCCTCGGGGCGCCCGTAGATGAGCGTCTCGAAGCCGCGGCCTTCGCGCGGCCGCGTGACAGCTGCGATCTCGTCGGTCGTGAGCTCAACCGAGAGCACGAGACGGCTCGCGCCGAGGCCGAACAGCTCGTCTGCCGTGTGCTGGTTGAAGCAGTTGAGCGCGTAGTCGCCGACGACATCCCGTCCCTCGCGCGCAAGCTCGGCGAGCAAGACCCAGGTGGCCCGTGAGGATGGCGGTGCCGAGGGCGAGCCACTTGTCGAGATGCTTGCGCTCGGTCGGGGCGCACGATCGTCGGCGTGCGCAGACGAAAAGTGATTCCGCGCGCGGCCAAGGCGCTCGCGAGCGCCGCGACGCGCGTGACCGGCGGGAGCGGGTGACGAAGGAATGGATCGAGCGCGATCTCGGTGGCGCCGGCATCGGCGGCCGCATACGCATCCTCGATGCGGCAGACGTCTGCCGCGAGCACGAATGGCGCAGCATTGCGCGATCCGCTGTTCGGCGCCAGAGCTCGCTGGCTCGGGCGGCGGAGTCATTCGCTGTGATGGCCGCCTCGATGCGCGCGGTGCGCTCGGCGAGCTGCGCCTGCAGCGCCCAGTCGCGCCGGACGAGCAGCTGCTCTATGGCGCGCTGGCGCGAGACCGTTGATCTCGCTCACCGGGAGAACAGAGTCCGGGCGCGAGCGCGCGATCGTCGATGGCGCCGAGAGCGAATGGCGTCTCGCCCATGCGGCCGAGCTGCTCGCGAAGCTGCGTCTGATCGAGCGCGCGCTTGCTTGCCGGGGCGAGTGTGATCTCGGTGCGCACCTCGACGTTCTCGCCGTCGGCTGCTGAAGAGGAGCTTGAGCGGCGAGCCGGCGGAGCCGAAGGCGCGCACATCGACGCGCGTCTTGCGCGAGCGCGCAGGGGCGGCGAGCGCGGCGAAGCTCTCACGCGCGCGCGCGAGCAGCGCCGCGTGCGAGGTGCGCATCACGCGCCATCCGTTCGGCACGGCGGTGCGCGCGTCGAGCACCTGACGCGTGATGCCGTCGCGCGATGACAGCGTGCGCACGTTCGACACGGTGAAGCCCGTGACCGTTCCCTTCTCTCCGGCGGGCGGCTCGAGCGCGATGCCGTCGCCGCTCTCGAGCGGCGTCGAGAGCTCGACGAATAGCCCTCCGCGCGACCAGCCCGTGACGACGCCGATCTCGATGCCGCGATTGTCGGGTTGGTCGCGCGTGATGTAGTCGCGCCCGGCGCGGCCGCCGTACATGCCGCCGGTGAAGCCGCGGCTGAAGATCTGGACGAGGTCTCCCGTGTGCTCGCAGCGGCTGCACGTGCTCGCCCTTCGCGACCTGATCGAGGAATGCGCGGTAGCTGCGCGTCACCGTCGCGACGTACTCCGGCTTCTTCTTGCGCCCCTCCACCTTGAGCGTGCGAATGCCGGCCGCGGCGAGATCCTCGAGATGTTCGTGCGCGGCGAGATCGCGCGCGGAGATCAGAAAGCCCGTGTCGAGCGTCTCGCCCGTTGTGCTGTTCGTGAGCGAATAATCCTTGCGGCACGATTGCGCGCACGAGCCGCGATTCGCGCTCCGCTCGGAGATCATGCCGGACATGTAGCACTGCCCCGAGTACGAGATGCAAAGCGCGCCGTGGACGAACGACTCGAGCGCCAGATTGGGCACTGCCGAGCGGATCGCGCGGATGTCCTCGATGGTGTTCTCGCGCGCGAGGACGACGCGGTGTACACCCAGCTTCTCCAGCACGGCGGCGCCGGCTGCGTCGTGCACCGTCATCTGCGTCGACCCATGGATCTCGAGCTCGGGATAGACGCGGCGGATCAGTCGCACGAGCCCCAAGTCCTGGACGATCACCGCGTCGATGCCGCGGTCGATGCACTGCGCCGAGGAGCGTGAGTGCGTCCGCGAGCTCGTGCGGCTTGACCAGCGTGTTCAGCGTGAGATAGACGCGCGCCCCGCGCGCGTGTGCGAGACGGCAGGCCTGGTCCAGCTCCTCGAGCGTGAGCTGGGCGCCATCATCTCGCGCATTGAACCGCTCGGCGCCCAGATAGATGGCGTCCGCGCCATTCGCGATGGCGGCCCGCGCGGCGTCGAGCGAGCCGGCGGGCGAGAGGAGCTCGGGAACGGGGCGCGTGGACATCAGATCACAAAGTTACCCCCACGCAGCCCCGATTCCCACGCCGAGGGTCAGGCGGCGGAGAGATCCCTCAACACTTCGCCGATCGCCCCCTGGCGGAGACGCTTGAGCGCGCGGTCCCGAAGCTGGCGCACACGCTCGCGCGTGACACCCAGCATCTTCCCGATCTCGTCGAGCGTGTGCTCGCGGTCGATTTCCAGGCCGAAGTAGAGGCGGAGAATCTTTGCGTCGCGCGGCGGCAGCGTGAGGAGTGCCCGCTCCACCTCGTGCGACTTGAATTGTTCGAGAAGCTGTCCCTCAGGCGTCGAGCCGTCTTCCGCGGCGAAGCGCTCGATGAGCGCGCGATCCGAGTCCTTGCCGATCGATGCATCGAGACGGACGTCGGCGGAGTTCAAGGTCGAGAGCGCGCCGACAATCTCCGTGGAGATGCCGGTGACGTGCGAGACTTCGAGTGGCGTAGGCTCCCGCGTGAGCTTCTCGCGAAGCATCGCGATCGCCTTGATGACGCGGGAGAGATCGGCGGTGCGGTTGAGCGGAACCCGGACGGTGCGCCCCTGGCGCGCGAGCGCCGCGAGAATTGCCTGGCGGATCCACCACACCGCGTAGGAGATGAACTTCACGCCCTGATCAGGATCGAACTTGCGCGCGGCGGTCATCAGACCAACGTTGCCCTCGCCGATCAGATCGATCAGCGGCATTCCGCGATTCTGGTATTTCTTGGCGACCGAAACGACGAATCGGAGATTGCGGCGAACGAGCTCCTCCATGGCATCCTGATCACCGGATCGGATCCGGCGCGCGAGGGCTTTCTCGCCGTCTGCGGTCAGCAACGGGAATCTGCTGACTTCTGCAAAATACTGATCCAGAATGTCGCGGTCGCTTTCGGCAGGACGAATGTCTGCTGGTGCTGAGCGACGATCGCGTTTCATGGCTCGCATGCTCCCTTGAAGGCTTCGAAGGCGAGACGCCGACAGCGCTTGGGCGCTGTGGACGCGTCGGAGACTTCGGTAAGGTTGCGTACGTTGCGCAGAAACGTTAGCGCCGCGCAAGTTATAATCTTCTCATTTAACCCCTTCTATTCGCCGTCGCCGTAGGGTTTCCGGGGGATAAGCCGCAAAGCGAACGCGACAATGACGAAACCGATCCCCACGAGCATGAACGTGTGATTGCCTGTTTTGGCGCCCCAGGCCCAGATCGCAATCGCGATCACGAGGATCGTGAACTTGAGCTGATCGATCGGCCTCATCGCTTGTCGCTCCGTGGTGCGAATCGCCGCACGCCTTCCCGGAATTCCGTGGTCGCGCGCGCCTCGACATTCACCCGAATGGCCTTCGCAATGCCGTCGTCGAAATTGGTATCGTCGAGCGAATAAAAGAGCGCCTTCGTTGAGCGCAGCGCGTTCGGCGGCATCGCTGCGAGCTCACCGGCAAGCTGCTCCACAGAGGCGTCGAGTTCCTGTGCCGCAACTACGCGGCTCACGAGACCGAGCGCGAGCGCCTCGTGCGCGTCCACCTGCCGTCCCGTGGCCACGAGTTCGAACGCGCGCTTCTCGCCGATCTGGCGCCTGAGAAGCGCCATGACCATGGCGGGAACGAAGCCTACGCGTACTTCCGGGTAGCCGAACCGCGCGCCCTCTGCCGCGATCACGATGTCGCATGCCGTGGCGAGCCCTGCGCCGCCTGCGAGCGCACGCCCGCGCACCGCCGCGATGACCACCTGAGGCATCGCGCGGAGCGCGCGGAACACGGTGCCGAGCGCCTCCGCATCGAGGCGTTGATCCTCAGCGTTGGCATCCAAAAGCGAGTGCAGCGCCGTCAGGTCGGCACCAGCGCAAAAATCATCGCCGTCCGCCGCGAGCACGACGACGCGGCACTCCGCATCGCTCTCGATCTCGTGCAGGGCCTCACCGAGTTCACGCGCAGCAGCATAGTCGAGCGCGTTCTTCTTTTCGGGGCGCGCGAGCGTGATGCGTGCGATCGCACCTGCGCCCTCGACGCGAATCCGCATCATGCCTTGTGCTCCGGCAACCCCGCCGCGCGCGCTTCGGCGTCCGGCACGTCGAGCACGAGCCGCAGCATCGCGGACGAGTACACCTTGGCTTGCGCATCCGTGCGAAGCGTGACGGTGCCGCCGCCGCCGAGCGCGCCGTGCAACAGGAAGTTGAGCGCGTGCAGGTTCGGCAGCTCGAAGCGCTCGACCGATCCCTTGATCACGCGCGCGAAATGCTCGGTCACGCGCTCGCGCGTGACGATGCCTGGCGAGAATCGGATACCACTCATCGCGCAGCGCGATCACGCCGACGTTCGCCGTATCGCCTTTGTCGCCGGAGCGCGCGTGCGCGATGTCGAGCAGGCGGATGTTCATGTGGTCAGAATGCTCACGCTTGGCTGAATCACGCTCTTGTCTACGAGCGCGGGCCAGTAGGCCACGACCTCTTCCACCTTGGGCCGTCCGCCCGCGTAGCCCGTGACCCCCGGCGGTCCCGTAAGCACGAGCGGCGCGATCTCCCGCGTGAAGCGCTCGATCGCCTTGCGGTCGTTGCCGCGCACGCCGATGCGGAGTTGCACCTCTGGGAGATCCTCCGGAATCGTCGCGAGTGGTCCGTGTGTCGCGGTCGCGCCCACGTACTCGGTGTAGATGAGATCGAAAGTGAGTCCGAGGCCTTCGAGCCGTGCACGAATGATACGATCGGCCTCCTTCGCCTTGGCGAGCGCGTCGGGCCAAGCGTACACGAGCGTGCCCACCGCCTTGAAGCCGTCGCGGTACGCGATCGATACCTTGAGCTTGTCCGTCGGCGGCTCGCCGTGCACGCCGTAGACGCGCACGCGATCGGTGCCATCGGACGCAATGTGGATGGTCGTGAAGTCCGCGATCACATCGGGGGTGAAGTACGTCTTCGGGTCGCCCATTCTCGTACACGAGCTGCTCGGTAACCCCGTGCACGTCCACGCGACCGCCCGTATTGGGATGCTTGGTCACGACGAACGAACCATCTTCCGCCACCTCGACTATTGGGAAGCCGACGTTCTCGAGGTTGGGGATGCTGCTCCAGTCGTACGCGCAGTTGCCGCCGGTCGACTGCGCGCCGCACTCGACGATGTGTCCCGCGACGATGCCGGAGGCGAGGCGATCCCAGTCGCTGGTGGTCCACCCGAACTCGTGCATGAGCGGCGCGAGAATGAGAGCCGTGTCCGTGCAGCGTCCGGTGACGACGACGTTCGCACCCTTGTCCAGCGCCTCGATGATGGGGCCAGCGCCGACATAGGCGTTCGCCGACAGCACGCGATCGCGCACCGATGCCAGCGGTGCGCCAGTTTCCATGTGCGCCATCTCGTGGCCGGCCGCGATCAGCTCGTCAATGCGTGGAAGCAGGTCATCACCGGACACCACGCCCACGCGTAACCGATCATGATGCGGCACACCACGCGCCATTCTCGAGCAGCGCATCAGCGCAGCCGCGCGGGTTCACGCCGCCGGCATTCGCCGTCACGCGCACCCCGCGCTCTAGCACGGCCGGAAGCACGCCTTCCATTTGCGTGATGAAGTCGCGCGCATACCCGGCAAGCGGATCGCGCTGCTTCTGCTTCTGCAGAATCGACATCGTCACTTCGGCGAGATAGTCGAGCATCAGGTAGTCGACAGGACCACCTTCGACCTGGCGACGCGGCGCCTCGAGCCAGTCGCCCCAGAATCCCTGGCCGGCGGCGATGCGGATGATGCGGCTCATGGTGTGACGCCGAGTTGGGGGGAGCGTGAAGGTGCCGAGGTGCGGGCCGCGATTGTGGAGCGAGGCACGGAGCGCCATCGCGAGCACGTCGCGTGTCTCCTCCGGATACACAATCGCATCGATGAAGCCGCGCGCGCCTGCAAAGCGCGCGTCGAGCTGCTCGTCGTAGTCGGCGCGCATCTCCGCCACGGCACGCTGCACATCCGGCGGAAGCGCGCCGCCGCGATGCGCCTCGAGTGACGGCCCATGCACCGCCTGCACGGCGGCCTCACCCTCCATCACTCCCATGCGTCCCGTCGGCCAGCTGAAGATGAAGTCCGGATCGAAACCCTGTCCCGCCATCGCATAGTAGCCGGCACCCGAGGCGTGATTCACGGTAAGCGTGATCTTGGGAACGATCGCCGTTGCCATCGCTTCGACGAAGCGCGCGCCGGCGCGGATGATCCCCTCGTGCTCCGCTTCGGGGCCCACCATGAAGCCCGAAACATCCTGCACGAACACGAGCGGAATTCCCTGCCTGTCGCAGCGATCGATGAAGTACGCCACCTTCTCCGCGCTCTCCGCGTAGATGATTCCGCCGAACCGCGGACGCTCGCCCGCTCGCCCCTTCACGAGCCCACGCTGGTTCGCGATGATGCCGACGGGAATGCCCTGGATCTTCGCGTCGCCGCAGATCATCTCGCGCGCGAGCCCTTCCTGCATCTCGTCCAGTTTCCCGTCATCGACGATCGCGCGCAGCAGCGTGTGCATGTCGTACGACATCCGGTGATCGGCCGGAAGAATCTCGTCGAGCTTGCTGCCGGTGAGCTGTGCGCCGTCGTCAGGCGCGCGCGTAGGCTCCGCAACCGTCGTGCGCGGCAGACGATCGATCAGCTCGCGCAACTTGGTGACGCATGCCTGATCGTCCTTCACCGTGTAGTGCGCGACGCCGGACTTCTCCGTGTGCGTGCGCGCGCCGCCGAGCGATTCGGAATCGATCACCTGCCCGGTGGCACCCTTCACGAGATTCGGACCCCCGAGACCCATGAACGACGTCCCCTCTACCATGAGGATCACGTCGGACAAGGCGGGGAGATATGCGCCACCCGCGATACACGGGCCCATCACGGCTGCGAACTGCGGGATTCGCAGATAGCGGCGCATGATCGAGTTGTAGTAGAAGATCCGACTCGCGCCGTATTGCCCGGGGAACACGCCACCCTGATACGGCAGATTCACGCCTGCAGAATCGACGAGATACACGATCGGGATGCGGCAGCGCATCGCGATCTCCTGCGCGCGCAGAATCTTCTGAATCGTTTCAGGCCACCACGAGCCCGCCTTCACCGTCGCGTCGTTGGCCACGACGACGACTTCGCGGCCGTGCACAGCGACAATCCCCGTGACGACACCCGCGGCGGGCGCCTGGCCGTCGTAGCGATCGTACGCGAGGAGGAGACCGATCTCCAGGAAACGCGAGTCCGAGTCGCGCAGCAGCTCAATGCGCTCGCGCGCGGTGAGCTTCCCCTGCGAATGCTGGCGATCGATCTTTGCGGTGCCACCGCCTTCGCGAAGCCGTGCCTCCAGCTCGCGAATCTCCCCCGAGAGCTGGCCGAGCCGAGACATCACGCCTCCTGCTTCTGCCGCTCGGCGAACCACTCGCGGATGTACGTGATCAGATCGGTCGTGGCGGTACCCGGTCCGAAGAGGCGTCCGATTCCCTGCTTCTGAAGCGCCTCGATGTCCTCCGCTGGCAGAATGCCGCCGCCGGTGATCAGGATATCATCGCGCCCCTGCTCGCGCACCAGCGCCAGCACGCGCGGGAAGAGCGTCATGTGCGCGCCGCTGAGTATGGAGAGCCCGATGACGTCGACATCCTCCTGAATCGCAGCCGTGGCGATCATCTCGGGCGTCTGGTGCAATCCGGTGTAGATGACTTCCATCCCGGCGTCGCGCAGCGCCGCGGCGACGACCTTCGCGCCTCGATCGTGACCGTCGAGGCCTGGTTTGGCAATCAGTACTCGAATGGGACGCATGTCTCACGCGGACAGGTGACAATCGCTCGCAGCGCGCTTGCGATCGAATAGCAGTGCAAGTTATCGACCGGGGCGCTACCCCGCCAACTCGCTCTTACGGGCCACGAGCAGCATCTCTGACGAGCGACGGGACAGCGGCGCGCTGCTCCAGCCATCGTACGCCTCTTCGACGATCAATCCGGCCGCCTGACACAGCTCGGCCAGACGCGTCGCGGTGTAGAGGCGAATGCGATGCTCGCGCTCGCCGCTGCCGCGCTTTCCACTCCAGTGCGAGCGGATGGTGAGCACCCCAGACAGCGCGTCGAAATCCCGCTCGTGCGCAATCATCGTCCCGTCGTCGGACTTCCACCAATCGCGCGACAGAAATTTCGCCATCACGCCGTCGCGACTGCCGCCATGCCACACCAACAGGCCGTCCGGGCGCAGCACTCGCGCGAACTCGCGAATGACCCGCGCGTCGTCGGCGGGATCGAGAAAGAAGCCGAAGCTCGTGAAGAGGTTGAGCACCACCGCGAAGCGCCCCGCCCACTTCGCGGGAAGCGCGCGCATGTCGCCCTCGACGTATTTCAGATTCGGAGCCGTGCCGCGCTCCCGCGCGACGTCGAGCAGATGCCGAGAGTAGTCGAGTCCCGTGACATCGTATCCCGCCTCCGCCAGCAGGTGCGCATGGCGCCCCTGTCCGCACGGCACATCGAGAATGCGCTCGCCGGTGGCGAGGCCGAGCAGCTCGATCAGTCGTGCAACGTCCGCCCGATCACGGGTCGGAGAGAAGATCGGCTGGTATTCGAGCAGGTACTGCGCATCGAAGTACGATTCCCACCACTCCGCGGAGCGGCGCTTGCGAGCCGTCAAAAGAAGACCGGCTCGCGATACGCGCCGAACACTTCCTCCATCGCCGCACGGATCTCGTACAGCGTCGCGTATGCACGCGCGCAGTCGAGGATGTGCGGAACGAGGTTCTCGGTTCCACGCGCGGCGGCCTTCAGCGCGCCGAGACGCCGCGACACGAGATCGTTGTCGCGCGTGGCGCGCAGCTCCGCGAGACGCGTGCGTTGCTCGCGCTCCGTGTCGCCGATCTTGAGCAGCGGAATCGTGAGCTCGTCGTTCTCCACGACGAAATCGTTCACACCCACGATGATCCGCCGGTGCTGCTCGATCTCCCACTGCTGGCGTGCCGCCGATTCCGCGATGCGGCGCTGGAACCAGCCCGTCTCGAGCGCGCGCACGACGCCGCCCGCGCTCTCGATCTCCTCGAACAGCGACTCGGCCTCGCCTTCGAGCTTGTCCGTGAGCGCCTCGACGTAGTACGAGCCGCCGAGCGGATCGATCACGTTCGGAACGCCACTTTCGAAGGCGAGGATCTGCTGCGTGCGCAGCGCGACCTGCACCGAGTGCTCGGTGGGAAGCGCGAGCGTCTCATCCATCGAGTTCGTGTGCAGCGACTGCGTGCCGCCGAGCGCCGCTGCCATCGCCTGGTACGCGACGCGCACGACGTTGTTCATTGGCTGCGCGGCAGTGAGCGTCACCCCGGCCGTCTGCGAATGGAAGCGCATCGCCCACGACCGGGGATCCTTCGCGCCGAAGCGATCGCGCATGTGTCGCGCCCAGATTCGGCGTGCGGCGCGCAGCTTCGCGATCTCCTCGAAGAAGTCGTTGTGGATGTCCCAGAAGAACGAGAGCCGCGGAGCGAAGTCGTCGATCTTGAGCCCACGCGCGACGCCGCGCTCCACGTAGGTGAAGCCATCGGCGAGCGTGAACGCGAGCTCCTGCGCCGCCGTGGAGCCGGCCTCGCGAATGTGGTAGCCCGAGATGGAGATCGTGTTCCAGCGCGGAGCGTGCTTCGCGCTCCACTCGAAGCCATCGACGATCAGTCGGAGCGCGGGCTCGATCGGATAGACCCAGGCGTGCTGGGCCATGTACTCCTTCAGAATGTCGTTCTGGATCGTGCCCTGCAGCTTCGATGCATCGACGCCCTGCTTCTCCGCCGCGGCGATGTAGAAGCAGTACAGGATGATCGCCGGACCATTGATGGTCATCGAGGTGGAGACCTTGTCGAGCGGAATGCCCTCGAACAGCGTCTCCATATCGGCAAGGCTCGAGATCGCCACACCGCACTTGCCGACTTCGCCTTCCGAGCGCGGGTGATCGGAGTCGTAGCCCATGAGCGTCGGGAAGTCGAACGCAACGGAGAGCCCCGTCTGCCCGTGCTCGAGCAGGAACTTGTAGCGCGCGTTCGTATCGTGCGCGCTGCCGAAGCCCGCGAATTGCCGCATCGTCCACAGCTTGCCACGGTAGCCTGTTGGATGAATGCCGCGCGTGTACGGGAAGGCTCCGGGCACTGACACATCCGGGTCGTGCGCGAGATCGAGCGGCGTGTACAGCGGGGCTATTTCGCCGCCCGAGTTCACGAAGGCGAGCTCGCGCTTCGCGCTCGCGGCGAATCGCTCGCGCCACGCCGCCACCTCTGTACGAAGCTGGGCGAGCTCCTCTTCCTGCGAGCGCTGCGTATCGAGCTGCGGATCGACTGTCGTCATACTACCTCGCTCTCACTGTTCGCGTGCCGGGACTGCGAGAGAAGTGCCGCGACCTGCGCAATCAGCTTCTCGGATGCGTCGAGCGGCGTCGTGTGTCCATCCTCGACCTGCGGTATCAACTGCTCGAGCTTGGCCACGAGCTCAGGATCGTTCCAGATGCGATCGTGGAGCTGTCGATCGACTCCCTCGACCACCCGATCGCGCAGCCTCGCGCGCCGGCGCCTCGCCAACATTCCGCTCTTTTCAAGGTAATCGAAGTGCGAATCGAGCGCCTTCGCGAGCTCGTCGATTCCCTCGCCTCGCTCGGCGCTCGTGGCGAGCACCGGCGGCGTCCACGTGTTCTCCGCGCCGTCCTGCGCGGCCTCGCGCTCCGCTCTCCCCCGCTTGCCCACGCGCGCCAGGTCCACGCCGTGGTGCGCGGGCACGTTGCGCGCCAGCTGACCCATGCGAAGCCCGAGCATGAGCTTCATCTCGTGCCGCATGCGATCGGCTCCGGGGCGATCCGCCTTGTTCACGACGAAGAGATCCGCGGCTTCCATGAGTCCCGCCTTGAGCGTCTGAATCGAGTCGCCCGACTCAGGGACGATCACCAGCACGCTCGTATCCGCGGTGTGTGCGACATCGAGCTCACTCTGGCCGACGCCCACCGTCTCGACGAGCAGGCGGTCGAAGCCGAACGCATCGAGCACATCACAGACATCGCGAGTCGCGGCGGCGAGTCCGCCGAGCGCGCCACGCGTGGCCATCGAGCGGATGAAGATCCCCTCGTCCAGCGCGACGGATTCCATGCGAATGCGATCGCCGAGCAGCGCGCCACCCGTGAAGGGCGACGTTGGATCCACTGCGATGATGCCGACGGTCAGCCCCTGCCTGCGAAAGTGCTCCGCGAGCCGCGTTGTGATCGTGCTCTTGCCCGCGCCCGGCGGCCCCGTGATGCCGATTCGGTGCGCGCGCCCCAACATGCCATGCAACGACGCGAGCAGTCGCGACGCGCCCTCGCGCCGGTTCTCGACGATCGAGATTGCGCGCGCAAGCGCAGCAGGCCGCCGCGCCGCGAAGTCCTCGAGCAGCTTCGCCTGCGCCGTCATGGATGCAATGGTCATGGCTATTGCGGCGCGCGGAGCGGCACGGGTGGGAGCGCGTCGGCGCGCTGCGCGAGCAGGCGCTGAATCCGCGTGGGCGTTGCGCGCACGACGGTGAGCTCGAGTGACCCGAGCACGAATCTCTCACCCACGACCGGGATGCGCCCGAGTGCTCGGACGATCAGCCCCGCGAGTGGCTGCGACCGATCGTCCACCCAATCCGGCAGCTGCGCATCGAAGCGCGCCGCGACATCGCTCGCGGGCACCTTCGCGTCGAGCACCACCGCGTGGCGCGAATGCCCGTCTTCCGCGATCGCAGGCTCGTCGTGCTCGTCGTGGATGTCGCCGACGAGCTCCTCGAGCAGGTCCTCGAGCGTGACGATTCCCGCGGTGCCTCCGAACTCATCTGCAACCACGGCGAAGTGGAACTGGCCGCGCAGCATCTCGAAGAGCATCTCGCTCACGCGCTTCGTCGCAGGGGCGTGCGGCACGGGACGGAGTGGCGCCATGCGCTCGCCGCCATCGCGGAACACGTCGAACACGTGCACGACGCCGATGATCTCGTCCAGCGAGCCGCGATACACCGGGACGCGGCTGTAGCCCGACTGCGCGATGACCGCCGCCATCTCGAGGGGAGACAGCGCGACATCCACCGCGAACACCGCGGTGCGCGGCGTCATCACATCGCGGAGCAACCTTTCCCCGAACTGCACGACGCCGGTGATGATACTGATCTCCTCGGTCGCGCCAATTCCCTCGAGCTGTCCTTCGCGCAGCAGCTCTTCGATTCCCTCCCGCCTGGACTGCTCTGCCGTCGCGGGCTTCACGCTCGCTGTTGCGACGGCGCTCGCGAGCCGTTCGACCGGCGACAGCAGCGCCGATGTTGCGCGCAGCGTAGGCAGCAACACCGGAACGAGCTTCGCCGACCATCGCCGAGCGATGGCGCGAGGCAGTAGTTGCCCAAGAACGAGCACCGCGAGCGCAAACAACAGGATCTCGGCGATGATGGCCAGCGCGTCCATATCGGGGCGCATGCCAATCGCCATCCCTGCGAGAATCGCCAGCAGCGCCGCCGCGCTTCCGGACGCCGCGAGGAGTTGATGCAGGCGCTCGAGATACGCCTCCGCCGTCACCTTGCCGGTGAGCTGCTGCTCCACCCAGTCGCGCAGCCAGAGACGGCTCGCTGAGCGCAGCGCCGTCGCAGCAGCGGTGAGCCAGGCGACGAGCAGCAGCAGAAGGGCGAGCACCCAGATCACGTCGCCCCCACGTTCGCAGCCTCGAGCCGCTCAAAGTACAGCCGGTCGATACGCCGGCGCACAACTCGCTCGACGACCACGCGGAACCCGCGCAGCGTGAGCGTCTCGCCGGCGCGCGGCACGCGGCCGAGCCGCTGGAAGATCAGCCCGCCCACCGTCGTGACATCGTTGTCCTCGAACTGCTCGCCCAACGCTTCGGAGAGCTCGTCGAGCGTCACTCGGCCGGACACCCAGAATCGTGTGTTGGCTTCCGCCACGATCGGCGGCTCCTCCCAGTCGTTCTCGTCCCGGATGTCGCCGACGATCTCCTCGAGAATGTCCTCGATCGTGAGCAGTCCTGCGGTACCGCCGTATTCATCGACGACAATGGCGATGTGGGTGCGTGTCGCCTTGAAGTCGCGCAGTTGTGAGTCGATCGCCTTGCTCTCGGGAATGAACGACGCAGGGCGCACGAGTGAAGCCCACCCCGCCGAGGGCTCCTCATCGGCGATGACGGCAGCGAGCAGATCCTTTGCGTACAGAATCCCCATCACATGGTCGAGCGTGTCGTCATACACGGGGAGGCGCGCGTGCTGCGAGCTGCGCACGCGATCGACTACCTCCGACCACGGCGTGGAGCGTTCGACCCCAACGATGTCGACACGCGGAACCATGACCTCCTGCACCTCGGTGTCCCCGAGGGAGAAGACGCGCCGCAGGATCGCGCGCTGCTCGCGCGGCGTCTGCGGTCCCGGCGCGACCACCTCGCGCAACGGCGTCGCAGGCTCGCGCTCTTCGCTCAGTGGCGGAGGCGGCAGCAACCGCGCGAGCACGCCGTCCACCGTCGCACCGACTACGACCAGCGGATTCAGGAGCAGCTCGATGACCGACACGAACATCGCGAAACGCGTGAGCACCGGCGTTCCGATCGTGTCACCGATCTCGCGCGGCAGGATCTCACCGGCAACGAGGATCAAGACGACGCCGGCCAGTGCGATCGCAACCGCCACGGGCGTGGACCGCGACCAGAGCTCCGAGCCCATCGCGAACGCCGCTCCGGACGTGATCTGCGCGAGCAGTCGCGTGATCGAGAGTGCGCGATGCGTGCGCTCGCGTGCGTCGCCGCGCGGAAGCGTGCTCCCCTCGCGCGTCTGCGCTTCGCGCCCGGCGGTGAGCAGCGCACCATCGGCGAGGGCGCACAGCGTCGACAGCGCCAGCGCGAGCAGCGTGATGATCCAGGCAATGATCACGATGCGCTCAACACGCGCGCGAGCACGCGCTCCTGTCGCTTCCACATGGGCGACCTCGTGCGGTCGCTCACTTCGGGGTGATCGTAGCCCAGCACGTGCAACGTTCCGTGCACGACCAGTCGCGCGAGCTCTTCGCGCACGGGCACACCGTGCTCACGCGCGTTTGCGCGCGCAACCGCTGGCGCGATGTAGATGTCGCCGATCACGGGGCCGTCAGGTCGAGAGCCCTCGAAGCCGAACGAGATCACGTCCGTTGCTCCACGGTGACCAAGGTGCTTCGCATTCAGTCGCGCGATGGCACCGTCGCTCACGAAGGTGATCGACAGCATCGCCTCTCGCACGCGCTCCGCCTCGAGCGTGGCGCAAGCGATGGCGACGACGCGCGCGGCAGCCAGTCCCGCACGAACACCCTGCGCGCACACGTAGACGCTCAGGCTCATACGGACGCGAACTCCGATGTCACGCCACCGCTCGCCGCCGGATAGTCAATGCGTGCGTGATTCATGCTCGCGAACACGCGCGCAAACTCGTCCTTGATGATGTCGATGTCACGGAGAGTGAGCGGCGCCTGATGCAGTTGTCCCTGATCAATGCGCTGCTTCACGATATGATCGATCACCTCGCGGATGCGCTGCGGTGTGGGATCCTGCAACACGCGCACGGACGCCTCGACCCCGTCCGCCAGCATGCAGATCGCGGTCTCGGCGGTCTGCGGAACTGGCCCCGGGTAGATGTAGTCGGCGCTGTTCGGGACCGGTCCTCCCTCACCACTGCGCGCCTTCTCTTCGAAGTAGGTGATGTGCCCCGTGCCGTGGTGCTCCGGAATGAACGCGGCAATCGCTGCTGGAAGATGGTACTCGGCGGCGAGGTCGAGCCCTTCCTGAATGTGATTGCGGATGATCGTCGCGCTGGTGCCCGGCTTCAGCACATCGTGCGGGTTCCTCCCGCCGGCCTGATTCTCCACGAAATACTGCGGCTTGGCGAGCTTGCCAATGTCGTGGAAGTAGGTGCCGACGCGCCCCAGGAGCCCGTTCGCGCCGATCGCGTTGCACGCAGCCTCGACGAGATTCGCCATCGCGATGGTGTGGGCGTACGTACCCGGCGCCTCGAGACTCAGCCGTCTGAGCAGCGGTCGATTGAGATCGGACCACTCGACGAGCGTGAGCGACGTCGTGATGCCGGTGAATCGCTCCGCGAGCGGTAGCAGGAACATCGCGAGCACCACGGACACGAACGCGTTGAGCACGCCGAATCCCGCGCTCACCACGATCTGTCGTGCGGTCCAGCCAAGGGTGAGACCGAGCGTGAGCGCCGCGAACAGGTACGCGCTGCCGATCGTGACGACGTAGCGGTAGCCCTCCTCTCGACGCAGCGCAGCGCGCATGCTCAAGGCAGCAGCCGCGCCACCAACGAGATTCAGAAAGAGCGCATTGGTGCCGCGATAGACGCTCTGCCCTCCCACGAGCACGGCGAGGATCATTGCCGCGATCATGCTGATGCGCGTGTCGAACAGCATGCTGCAAATGATTGCGGCGATCGCAACCGGCACCAGCTCCGGGCGCGCAGGCTGCAGTTGCGCGCCAATCGCAGCCACAACGAGCACCAGCGTGAACACCGCCGCAAACAGCGCGAGCGATCGCATCGATCCGTAGAGCGAGCGCCTGAACACCAGCACCGCAATGCCAAAGATCGCGAGCACGAGCGCGTTGTACGCGATTCCGCCCAGGATGCGCCGGAAGCTGCTGTCTCCCCCAATGGTTGACTGCGTGGCGTCATGGAGCGCGTGCATCTTGTCGAATTCGGCGCGGCCGACGACTTCGTGTTCGCCTACGATCTTCTCGCCGGCACGCACGACGTACTTGTTCGTGTCGACGGAGCTGCGCAGATCGGCGCGGCGGCGCTCGGTCGCGACCGGATCGGGCACGATCGTCGGGTGCAGAAGTCCGGAAAGCAGTTTCAGGTAGATCCCATCCGCGACCGACGAATTCGGATCGGGCTCGAGGGCGCGCGCGCGTCGAAGCAGCGTGCCGAGCGTGAGCACGCTGTCCGCGAGCACGTTGCGCTCCTCGCTCCCGCGCCGCACGAGCAGCTCGCCCTGCACGTCATCCAGTGCGTCGGCCGCCGCCAGCCCCTCGGGCAGCCATCGCGCGAACGCGCGATGCACGGCGTCCTGCAGGGCGCGGCGATGCTCCGCGCTGGCGAGGTAGGCGCCCTCCACCGGCGTGAGCGCGATGCCGTGCGCCATTGCCGCGCTCGTTGCAGCTGCTGCCTCGTTGCGCTTTCCCGCCGAGTCGATCGCGGCGGCGATTCCGCGAAGCAGCGATGACAGCTGCTGCTGCGACGAGTCGAGCGCCGCCTGCGAGTAGACGAAGATCGGCTTGGCGGATCGCGCGAGCTGCTCGCGCTCTTCGTGCAGCTCGGTCTCGGATTTCGGGACCGTGAAGCCGAACGGCGCGATGACGTTCTGTGTTGCGACCGAGCCGACCTCGAAGATCGGCGAGTCGACCGCTGCACTCGTCGGAAAGAGGAGATAGGTGATCACCGCAACCGCGAGCAGCAGCGCAATGCGCGGCGCGTGCAGCGCGAAGCGCTCGTGTTCGGTATCCGGCGCCATTGTCATGGTGCCCGATTGTGGAGTGCGCGGCTCCATCCGCGCGCTACTCCACTCCCGAGTCGCGCGCGTACGCCTTGATGATATCCCGCACGAGACGGTGGCGAACGACGTCCGCATCGCTGAGATAATGGAATCCAATCCCTTCGATGCCCTTCAGCACGCGCTCGACCTCGATCAACCCCGACTGCTCGCGCGCCGGAAGATCGATCTGCGTCTTGTCGCCCGTGATCACTGCCTTGGAGTTCACGCCAAGTCGCGTGAGGAACATCTTCATTTGCGCATTGGTCGCGTTCTGGGACTCGTCGAGGATCACGAACGCGTCGGCGAGCGTGCGGCCGCGCATGTACGCGAGGGGCGCGATCTCGATCGTGCGCGACTCGAGCGCCTTCTGCACGCGCTCGGCCGGCATCATGTCGTCGAGCGCATCGTACAAGGGACGCAGATACGGATCGACCTTGGCCTGCATGTCGCCTGGAAGGAAGCCGAGGCTTTCGCCGGCTTCGACCGCGGGTCGCGCGAGCACGATGCGCCGCACGCGCTTGCGTGCCAGCGCGTCGACCGCCATCGCGACGGCGAGATAGGTCTTCCCCGTTCCCGCCGGGCCGATCCCGACTACGATGTCGTTGTCCGCGATCAGCTTCATGTA
The DNA here is from genome assembly GCA_963792685.1 of uncultured Gemmatimonadaceae bacterium. Taxonomy (GTDB): domain Bacteria; phylum Gemmatimonadota; class Gemmatimonadetes; order Gemmatimonadales; family Gemmatimonadaceae; genus FEN-1250. Next base: position 2,988,790 of record CAWBWW010000001.1, read on the forward strand.
CTCGGCCTGCCCGGCGGTCTTCGGCTGGATGATGCGACGCGTACCGGGGAGCGCGAGGCGCACCTCTCCGTTCGATCCGCCGTTGGTATCGCCGTGGTCCTCGCTCATGCGCTGCACGTCATCGGGCGTGAGCGTGAGCTGCTGGCGCGCGGTGTCGAGCATGCGCTGCGCGACCGGGGTCGCGCGCTCCACCGCGTCGCTCGGACCGGTGAGCGATAGCGAGTCACCGCGCAGCGACACGCGCACGCCGGTGATGCGCGAGAGCGCGACGAGATTCGAATCGTTCACGCCAGCCAGCGTGAGCAGATCCGCGCCCTCGGCGTTGAGCCGTTGCGTGAGGTGTTCCTCGCTCATCGTGTCCCGTCTCCATTCAGCGCCAATCGAATGTGCAAATCCTTCAAGTCATCCTCTCCTACCGTAGTTGGCGCGCCTTCGAACAGGGCGCGCGCGGCCGTGGTCTTGGGGAACGCGATCACATCGCGCAGCGACGTCGCGCCCGAGATCAGCATCGCTATGCGGTCGAAGCCGAAGGCAATGCCGCCATGCGGGGGTGCACCTGCGCGAAGCCCCTCGAGAAGAAATCCGAATCGCTGCTGCGCGGTGGCATCGTCGATCTCGAGCAGATTGAACATCCGCCGCTGCACTTCCGGGTCCGCAATACGAATGCTGCCGCCGCCGAGCTCGGTCCCATTCAGCACGACGTCGTACGCGACGGCGCGTGCCTTCTCCGGCGCGCTGTCGAGCAGCGCGAGATCCTCCGGATGCGGCGACGTGAATGGGTGATGCACTGCGCCGAGCGCGCCAGTCGTGGGGTCTTTCTCGAAGAGCGGGAAGTCGAGCACCCAGAGAAACGACAACGTGTTCGGCGGCACGAGCTGCATCACGCGCGCTGCTTCCTGTCGCACGCGATCGAGCGCCGGCGACGACACGTGATCTCGCGCAGCGACCAGCAGGCACAGCTCGCCCTCGGCAATGCCGAGCGCATTACCCTGCTCCGGAGAGAGAAATTTCGCCGGCGGTCCGGTGAGCTCGCCCTTCTCACGCTTGAGGCGCAACATGCCTGCAGCGCCGGCGCCCTTGGCGATCGCCTCGAGCTCATCCACCTGCTTGCGCGATAGCGCGGCACCGCCCGGGATGCGCACGCCGCGCACGCGCCCGCCACCCTCGATCGCGCCCTTCGTGATGCCGAAGTCGACACCGCGGAAGATCTCGGTCGCATCGAACAGCTCGAGGCCGTAGCGCAGATCGGGACGATCGGTGCCGTAGCGCTCGACCGCATCCGCGTACTTCATGCGCGCGAACGGGGTCGGGAATCGTGAAACCGCCTTCTTTCCAGAGCGCCGCAATCAACCCCTCGGCGAGCGAGTAGATGTCCTCGGCCGTGATGAACGAGGCTTCGATGTCGATCTGCGTGAACTCGGGCTGCCGGTCCGCACGCAGATCCTCGTCGCGGAAGCAGCGCGCGATCTGGAAGTAGCGATCGAAGCCGGAGATCATGAGCAGCTGCTTGTAGAGCTGCGGCGACTGCGGCAGCGCGTAGAACTCCCCGGCGCTCACCCTGCTCGGCACCAGATAGTCGCGCGCGCCCTCCGGCGTCGGCTTGGTCAGAATCGGCGTTTCGATCTCGAGGAAGCCGCGCTCGCTGCAGATGCGTGCGCGTCGCCTGCATGAGACGATGCCGGAGCACGATGTTCGTCTGCAGATCCGGACGGCGGAGATCGAGATAGCGATGGCGCAGCCGCAGCTCCTCCGAGGGGAGCGTCTCGCCCTTTCCGAGCACGACGGGAATCGCCGGCGTCTCGGCGGGGCCGACGACGCGCATCGACGTCGCCTTCACCTCGACGTCGCCGGTCTCGAGCTCGGCATTGCGCCCGTTCTCGGGGCGCGCGACGACCTCGCCCTCAATGAGCACGACACTTTCGCGCCCGACGGAACCGGCGAGCTTGATCGCCTCCGCATCCGCGAACGTCGGGTCGAAGGAGACCTGCACCACACCCGCGCGATCGCGGAGGTCGAGGAAGACGATCCCGCCCATGGCGCGCTGGCGCTGGACCCAGCCGCCAAGCTTCACCTTCGACCCCACATGCGCGAGCCGCAGCGCGCCGCCCATCTGAGATCGCAACGTGGTGCCGAGCAGCTGTTCAGCGCTCATGTCACAACCCTCAATGCGCTGAACGTCCAGAAGGAGAGCTCCATCGACTTTCGTGATCGGAATCGTTGATGCCATTCGTCGAGTGCGCCAAAGCAGGAGAGGTGGGATGCGACTACAGCCGTCGCGCGAGCTCGCGAGCGGGACATCGATGGCGAGATGAATATGAACGCCGCCCGGAGGAGGGGCGGCAGGCACCGTGGGAATATCACGCGATCGTGTGCCTGAAGCGCGCAGCGTCCCGGGTGTAAGCGATGCGCGCGAATAACATGGCGCCTGCTCGCGTCCACGACCGTGTCGAAATTGAGGCGACGACAGCTCCGGGAGTGCTCATCAATGTGATACGAAAGCTACACGCCCGAACACTTTCGGGGAAGCGTCCGGTGGGCACTTTTTGCACCCTTGGTCGCTTCATATGTGTATGTAATGCAGCGAGTTATTGAATCGACGCTCGCGTTGTGCTGGAGGTGAGTTGGTCCAGCGCTCACTCCCCGAAAGAGTTAGATTACACCACAGCGCGCGCATGCTTTGCCGCGCCATTTCCCGTGCTCACCGTGACGGCTCCGATCAATCTGCTCGACTTCGCGCCAGCTGAGGCGCTGACTCGCCTTCGCGAATTCATGTCCGCCGCGGGGGCGCCGGCGTATCGTGCCTCGCAGGTGCTCCGGTACCTGTGGGAGCAGCCTGCTGCGTCGTTCGCCCACATGACCACGCTTCCGGTTGCGCTGCGAAACGCGCTGGCGGAGCAGTTTGCGATGCCGCGCCTCGAGCTCACGGCCCAGCAGACGTCGTCCGACGGCACGCGGAAGTTTCTGTTCCGCCTACCCGAGGGCCAGGAGATCGAGACGGTCGCGATCCCCGAGGGCAACCGCCTGACGCTCTGCATCTCATCGCAGGCGGGGTGCGCGCTGCAGTGCGCATTTTGCGCCACCGGGCGCATGGGCTTTCAGCGGAACCTGGCCGCCTGGGAGATCGCGGCGCAGGTGCGCGAGATGGCGCTGCTCGAATCGCCGGTCGCGGTGACGAATGTCGTCTTCATGGGGATGGGCGAGCCGATGATGAACTGGAGCGCCGTCGACCTGGCGCTCACGATCCTCAACAGCCCGCAGGGACTCGGCATCGGCGCGCGCCACATCACGGTGTCGACAGTCGGAGTGCTCCCCGGCATTGTCGCGCTCGCGGCGCGTCCGGAGCAGTTTCGTCTGGCGATCTCGATTCACGCGCCATCGGATGAGCTGCGCCGCGAGCTCATGCCCGTGAACATCAAGTATCCTCTTGCCGACGTGATCGCCCAGGCGAAGACCTTCGACCGACGCGTCACCTTCGAGTACGTCATGCTCGGCGGCGTCAACGATGCGCCGGAGCACGCACAGCAGCTCGCGGCGCTCGCGCGCTCGTGCCGCGCGTTCGTGAACCTGATCCCGCTGCACGAAGGTGGTGCGCTGCAGTTCAAAGGCTCGCCTCCGGCGCGCATCGCGAGCTTTGCGCGCACGTTGCGTGATGCCGGAGTCGAGGTGGCCATTCGCAAGAGCCGCGGCAAGGACATCGCCGCAGCATGCGGCCAGCTACGGGTAGAACGGCTGGGACGGGGGGCGCCACGACGCCCCAATGAGCACAGTCAGATCCACGTCGCGTGAGCTGTCGGGGCGCTCGAGCACCGTCGCCCCGCCCATAGCCTTCGCTGCACGCGATGCCCAATCGCGATGCCCCGTGCGGTCGAGCACCTGTGTGCTGTCGAATGCATCGCGATTCGTTCCGGTGGACACGACGTCGAATCCCTGATCGCGCAGCGTGCGCGCGGCGCGCCGCGCAAGCCCGCGCACGTTGGTGGCGTTCAGCACTTCCACCGTGATTCGTGTGCCGGTCGCCCACTTCGGCTCAGCGAGCGACGTGCCCGACGCCTGCGCGGGTGCAGCGTTCTGCGCGTGCTGCTCACGGCGAGCGAGGGGAGCGGCCGACCGAAATCGCACCACGCCGGCGGTGACGATCAGCAATGCGGCGACACCCGCGCCGATCAATGCGACGCGCCTGTTCATTGCACGCTCTCCCAGAGCGCGACGCTCGGCGGGGAGCAGCTCGTCTCCTGCCTCGACTTTCTCCCCCAGACGCATGCGCACGACCTTGCGAAACGTACCGTCGAAATCGCGAGGCACCGCGGCAGCGAGCTTCGCACGCTTCTCGCGCTCGAACTGTCTGCCGGGCTCGAGAAAATCAGCCATGTACAGCGCGCGTCCGGTGCGATCCCATCCAGCGCTGCCAACCGTGTGCCAATAAATGGCGTCGAGCACCGACGTGCGGCGCTCACCGTCCTCCGCGAGCTTCGCCGTCGCGGCCGGCCCATGCAGCAGCGACGCAGGCCAATCGAGATGCGGGACGATTGCGCGGAGCTCCGCTTCGCGCGCATCGCGCAACGCATCGTGCCATCGCGCGGCGTCACCCCACGCCTCCCGCTCCGTACCTCTTACGTCCATCGCATCCGCCCAGGATAGCGCGAGCGTCCTCACGCGCGCGATGTGCGCCCGACGCTTCGGCAGATGCGACCGACCACGCCGGCAGCTCGAGCGCGCCCTCGCTCATACGGCCGTGTGTGAAGCGCCCAGGATGATGTTGTCGATGAGACGCGTGCTGCCGACGCGAGCGGCGATCGCGACGATGCTTCCCTCTGCTGCCGTCTCCGCCGGTTCGAGCGTGTCCGGATTCATCACCGCGAGATATTCCAGCCGCACTTCCGGCTCTGCGCCCACGACGCTGTTTCCGATCGCCGCGAGCGCAGCGCCTGAGTCTTCGCCTGCATCGAACGCATCGCGCATGGCGAAGATGGCGCGCGATAGCACACGCGCCCGCGCGCGGTCCGTCGCGGTCAGATAGGCATTTCTGCTGGAGAGCGCGACGCCGTCCGCCTCACGTACGGTTGGCGCGACCACGATCTCGATCGGAAAATCGAGGTCGCGCGCCATCGCGCGGATGAGCGTCGCCTGCTGGATATCTTTCTGCCCAAAGATCGCGACGTCGGGCTGCACGATGTTGAACAGCTTCGCGACCACCGTGAGCACGCCCGTGAAGTGTCCGGGGCGCGATGCACCATCCCAGCGCGACGCGAGCGCGGTCGGCACCACGGTAACGGCCTGTCCCGGCCGATAGATCTCATCGGGCTCGGGCGCGAAGAGAAAGTCTGCGCCACGCGAGGCGGCCAGGCGCGCGTCGCCTTCGCGGTCCCGAGGATAGCGGGCGAAGTCCTCGTTTGGTCCGAACTGCAGTGGGTTTACGAAGAGACTCATCACCACACATGGTGCGAGCATGCGCGCGCGATCGATCAACGCGAGGTGTCCCTCGTGCAGCGCACCCATCGTGGGCACGAGCGCAATGCGTTGTGCTCCCCTACGGCGCTCCGCGAGCGCGGCGCGCAAAGGGTGGATGCGCTCTATGATCTGCACGCCGGGATCCGCTGGTTAGAAGCTGTGATCGTCGTCGGGATAGCTGCCCGCGCGCACCTCATCGCCGAACCGCGAGATCGCACTGCGCACATCGGCCGCCATGTCCGCGTAGCGCTTGAGGAACTTCGGGCTGAAGCCTTCGTTGAGCCCGAGCAGATCGTGGAGCACGAGCACCTGGCCACTGCACGACACGCCGGCGCCGATACCGATCGTGGGTATGCTCACGGCTTCTGTGATGCGAGCGGCGACCTTGGCCGGCACGAGCTCGAGGACGATCGAGTACGCGCCCGCATCTTCGAGCCGCTTCGCGTCCTCAACGATCTTCGCCGCGCTTTCCGCATCTCGCGCCTGCACGCGAGTGCCGCCGAGTGCGAGCACGGACTGCGGCGTGAAGCCCAGGTGCCCCATCACCGGGATGCCTGCGGCTGTGACTGCGCGGATGGCCGCGAGCACGGTGTCCGATGCGCCTTCGAGCTTCACCGTGTCCGCGCCGCCTTGCTGCATCACACGCCCGCAGTTCTCGAGGGCGCGGCGCGCGGACACCTGGTAGGTGAGGAACGGCATGTCGACGATGAGCAGTGCGCGTTTCACTCCCGCGCGCGTGGAGCGCGAGTGGTAGATCATCTGGTCGAGCGTGACCGGCAGCGTGTTCTCGTAGCCGGCGAGCAGATTGCCGAGCGAGTCGCCGACGAGCACTGCGTCCACGCCGCTTTCGTCCACGAGCTTGCCGAAGAGCGCATCGTAGGCGGTGACGACGACGAGCTTCTCTCCGCGATTCTTCTTTTCCTGGAAATCGCGAATCGTGACGCGGGAGACTTCGCCGTTCGACGTGCTCATTCGTTCGCCCCCAGTTCGGCCAGCTCGCGCTGCCACCAGTCGCGATGGGAGAGCTGCGGATGTGGTATCACGAGATCCGGATCATCGATGTGCTGATCGCCGAATCGCACGATGTCGAGATCGAGCGTGCGCGGTCCCCAATGCACCTCCCGCACGCGCCCTTCCTCCTTCTCAATGCGCTGCAACTCGGCCAGAAGCTCGCGCGGAGACAGCCCGGTTTCGAGTGCGACCATTTGATTGAGATACGCGCCCTGTGGAACGTCGCTGACCGGTGCCGTCTCTTCGACGGAAGATTCGGCCACGACGCGACTGCGTGGTAGTGCCGCGAGCGCTGCGCGCGCCCGTGCGAGAAAATGATCCCGGTCGCCGAGATTGGAGCCGAGGGCGATGTAGGCGAGAGGGTGCATGTGTTGACAGGCAAAGAATTTACGGGCATCCTCCGCGCGTGTCAAACACTGAACGCGGCATGGATAGTCTGACGGTGCACCATCTCGCGCGCGAGCTCGACGCGAGATGGCGCGGCGGCAGCATCCGCGCAGGGCAGCTCGACCGCGAGGCAAAACTGGTCGTGGTAGCCGCAGGAGCGGGACATCCGGTGGAGATCGATCTCTCCTCGCGCGAGGTGATCGTGCGGGAGCGCCCTTCGGCGCACGACGCAACGGACCGTGGCCCGCTTGCCGGGTGGATCATCGAGAGCGTGTCGTCGCCCGAGGATGATCGGCGACTCGTCATCGCGCTCCTCCGCGAGGGAAAATTCCGCGGCTCGGTGAGCAAGCGCGCGACTCTCGAGGTGAGTCTGCTGCCCGCGGCGCGCGCTGCCGTGTTGCACGAGAGCGGGCGCGTGATCGCGCGCGTGGGCGGAGAGCTGCCGCATCGATCGGCGCCGCGTCCCGTGCTCGATGACTCCATGGTCGTGCGCGCGGCGCGCGCGGGCGACGAGGCATGCGATCATGCAGGGGCGATGGGTGAGCCCTGCACTGGCGAAGTGGCTCGTGCGCGAGCCGGAGCACGCACTCGCGCGCTACCACCACCTCACCGCGCTGGGCCCTGCAGAGCCGGCGTGGTGCGACGGAGTGCTCGTCGCGTTCCCGGTGTGCGATGATGCGATCCCGGCCGCATCGCTCATCGCGCCGAGCGACGCGAGCAGCATCGCCGCGGCAGAGCTCTCCCGAAACGGACAAGCGCGATCGCGCGCTCGAGCGCATGCGCCGCGAGCTCGCGCGCGCGGCCGACGCGCCACGCCTTCGCCTGCTCGCGGACGCGCTCATGTCGTTGGGCGACGTCCCTGCGCCGGCCGTCGTGCAGCTCGCCGATGACAGCGAGGCGAGCGTATCGCACGAGGAAGGCGAGAGTGCCGTGCAGGCGGCGGAGCGGCTGTACGGCGAGGTGCGATCGATGGAGCGCGCGCTCACTTCGCTCCCGGCGCGCATCGCGGCGCGCGAGGCCGCACCGGTGGATGTGTCTGCTGCCCCGAGCACGCGTGAGCGCGCACAGGCGGCACCGCGCGCGCGCGCGACCGTTTCGGACCTATCGCTCGAGTGGCGGTCTCGAGATCTGGGTCGGTCGCGGCGCAGCATCGAACGATGCGCTCACCTTCCACGAGTCCTCGCCGCGCGATGTGTGGCTGCACGCGCGCGACTCCGCCGGCGCGCACGTCATCCTGCGCTGGACGCGCGACGAGCCGCCGCCCGCGCGCGATCTCGAGGAGGCCGCGATACTCGCCGCGTGGCATAGCAAGTCGCGCGGCTCCGCACTCGTGCCGGTAGACTGGACGCGCCGCCGATACGTGCGCAAACCGCGGGGCGGCGCGCCCGGGCTCGCGCTCGTGCAACAGTCGAAGACGATTTTCGTGAAGCCCGACGAGCGGGTGGAGCGCAGGCTGCGCGACGGCTGACGCCGCGCCTCAGCTCTCTCGCTATTGCTCGTCGATGGCCTGTCGCATCGAGCGCACCAGCGATACCGCCGCGTCGACGCTCGTCTCGGCCGCGCGAACGACGGCACTCCCCACCACGACGCCGTCCGCCAGCTTCGCGACTTCGGCTGCCTGCGCTGGTCCGGACACGCCGAAGCCCACACATACCGGAAGATTCGTCGCAGTCCGGAGGCGCTGGATGGTGGCGGCGAGGCCGGTTGCGACCTCGCTCTGCATCCCGGTCACGCCGAGCCGGCTGATGAGATACACGAAGCCGCTCCCATGCCGCGCAATCTCGGCCATGCGCGGCGTAGGCGTTGTAGGCGCGACGAGCCGGATGAACGCGAGCGGTGACTCGCCGATCTCGCGCTCGAGGATCGGATCTCCGCCAACCGGAAGATCGGTTGCGAGCAGGCCGCTGATCCCCGACGCTGCTGCGCGCGCGAGCGCACCAGGTCCAGCCGCCACAATTGGATTGAGATAACTGAAGAGCACGAGCGGCACATCGACCGCCGCCTCGGATGCGAGCGCGAGCACGCCATCGAACGTCATTCCCAGATCGAGCGCGCGCTGCGAGCTCGCCTGGATCACGGGACCATCCGCGAGCGGATCAGAGAAGGGCACACCGAGCTCGATCACGTCCGCGCCGGCCTGCGCGATGCCACGGAGCAGCGCGAGCGATTGCGCGCGATCCGGGTGCCCTGCGGTGATGTAGATGACGAGCGCCTTCTTTCCGCGCTCTCGCAGCGCGGCGAAGCGCTGCGTGATCAAGTCAGACGAAGTAGTCGCTGACGCGAATGGCGTAGCGGTCGGGATCTGCGACCTTGATGATGGTTCGTGCATAGCCACCGGCGTCGTTCATCTCGTTGAGGTCCACGATCGTGCCCGGGAACAGGAGGTTTCCCTTGCTCGTCGCTGATGAGACGGACGATCGGACGCGAGAGCGCTTCGGGAGCAGCGTTCACGGCGTTCACGATCGCCATCTCGAACGTATCGAGCACCACCAATGTACCAACAGGATAGTGGCCCACGAGACTCATGAACGCCTTGACGAGCACCTGATCCATGCCGCGGTGCGGGTTGATACGCATTTCCTGCAGCACGTCGGCCGGCGAGAGCGGCGTGTTCTGATACGCGCGCCGGGAGGTCGCAGCATCGAACGCGTCGGCCACCGCGACGACCTTGCTGTAGATGCTCATCTGCCGCGGGCGCACGTGCTTCGGGTAGCCTGAGAGATCGGTCTTCTTGTGGTGCTCGAAGGCCACGATCATCGCGCGATACGGGATGTCGTTCTGCCCGCGCATCGCGAAGAGCTGCAGCACGCCCATCCACGGATGCCCCGCGATCGCGCGCCACTCATCCTCCGACAGTCCGCTCGGCTTGTTCAAGATCGTGAGCGGCACGCGCGCCTTCCCGATGTCGTGCATCAGCGCGGCGACGCCGAGATCGTAGAGCTGGAGCCGGGTAAGCCCGAGCTTTCGCCCGAGTGCGACGGAGAAGATGCAGACGTTCACGCTGTGGGTGAACGTGTACTCGTCGTAGTCGCGCAACGTCGTCAGCCCGATCAGCGACGTCTCCTCGTTCAGGATCTGATCGACGATGCCCTGCACCACGCGCTTGATCTTCTTGATGTTCGGGCTGCGCCCCATGCGCACGGAGTTGATCACTTCCTTCGTGACCGACACCGATTGCGCGTACGTACGCTTCGCCGCCTCCTTCGCCTTCTGCCGAAGCTCTTCGTCGAGATTCGTCGGACCACCCAGCTCGAACGCCGTGATCTGCGCGGCCGCGAGCTTTTCGCCGAGCGCGTAGAGGCGCGCGTCGGGATCACCGACGGCGGCGTTCTGGAGCAGCGTCAGGAACACAACCCAGTCACGCACGGTGGACTCATCGCGCATGCGACAGAGCCCGACGCCCGCATCCTTGAACGCCGTGATGATGCGGCTGAAGCTCGCGTAGTTCTCGAGGTCGAGCCGAAGCCTCGTCGCGTTGATGAAGATGAATTCGCCGGAGACGCGAAGCTCGACTTCGCGTTCGTTGCGCAGCAGCTCACTCGCGAGCCGCACGACTTCCTGCATCGTCTTCTGCACGACGGGATTGTCCGGCGGGTACATCTTCACGGTGCGCAGCGCGCCATAGATCGCGAGCAGAAAGTCTCGTCCAATCTTCCGGACGAAGCCATCGCTCCCGCGCTCCGCTACGCTCGGCGGCGAGAAGTTCGTGTCCGCCCGTGCTCTGAGTGGCCGGGGTCGTCATTTACGTCTTCTCACGCAGTGCGCGGTTGATCGCACTGCGCACCATCGGGTCGCGATCGCCCGACGCGCGCTGCAGCGCTTCGAGCGCGCCCGAGCTTGCCGATGATGCCGAGTGCGCGCGCTGCGCACGCACGGATCTCCGGATCTGCCTTGCGTCCGATGAGGTTGCGGCCATTGAGGAGCTTCTCGAGCGGAGGAATTCCGGCATCCCGAGCGAGCGCGCCGTACGCCTCGAAGTACGCCATTTTTTCGGTGAGATCCGCGCCTTTCACCGCTTTCCCCTGCACCACCTCTTCGACGCGCGGCAGCGCGGCGCGGTGTCCCTTCAAGCCGAGCGCGCGCACGGCCGCGACGCGCACGTCGCGATCGTCATCGTTGAGCGCGGTCTCGAGCAGGCGCAGCGCGCCTGCGGATCCGATCTCCGAGAGCGTCAGCGCGGCTGCCTGGCGCAGCTCGACGTTCCGCTGCTGCAGCACCTTCGCGAGTGGTGCGACAGCGGCTGCCGTCTTGAGCTCACCGGCCCGGCGCATCGCTTCAATGGCCACTGACGGATCCGGGGAGCCGATCAGCTTCATCATCTCCGCACTGTTCGACGATGCCATCCGCGCGGCCACACGTTCGAGTGCCGTGCGCAGCTCGGGCTTCTGCGCCTGCTTGAGCCACCCGAGCACCGTCCCGAGCACGCTCCCGCGCAGCTCCTCGAAAAGCGCGTCGAGCTCCGCCTGCGGCGGAATGGACTCCGACTGATCGAGCGCCTCGAGCAGCTGCGAGAGCACCGCGGGCTCGCTTAGGCTCTGCGGTAGCGCGAGGAGACGCTGCTTGTGCGCGGGCGCCAGCGCGGTGGCGCGCTCGATCAGCTGCTCCGTCTCCCCGAGGAGATAAGCGACCGACCCGTAAGCACCCGCTGAGAGCAGGTTGAGCATGTAGCTCTCGAGGATGCCGCAGATCTCCTCGCGCACCTTCTCCGTCTCCTGGACCTCGAAGATGTCGAGCAGAATCGCGAGCACATTGCGCGGCATGTCGATCGTCTGCTCCGCGGCTACCTCCCCGCGCAGATAGTCGATCTCCTTTTCGTCGAGAAAGTAGAGCGTCGCATCGAGGTCCTCCATGCGCACGATACCTGACTTCCGCTCCGGCTGCGCAGCCTCCTCGGCGCGAATGTCCTCGACGATCGGAATCGTGCGCTCCTTCGGCGCTTCCGCAGGTGCATCGAACGACGCCTGCGAATCGAGATTGATGTCGACGAAACGGTACTTGAGCCGCGTGAACTCCTGCTCCCACATCAGCGTGAGGAGATCATCCTCTTCGGGAGCGGCGTTGCGAACGCGCTGGAGGATGCTGAGAAGCGACACGAGCTCGTCGTCCTCGATCCCCTGCATGAGCGTGAGCTCGCGAACGCCATCCTTGAAGAAGACCCACGGCACGCTTTCCGAGCGATTCCCCTCGTGCATGACGACACGGCCGAACCAGCGAAAATCGGCCTCCGTGATCGAGAGAACGATCTCCGGTGTGTGCGGCCAGATCGGCTTGAACGCGGTGCGCAGATTCTCGATCGCGCGCTGATAGATCGGATTGTTCGGAAGGTAGAGCTGATGCGTCTTGATCGATCGCGCGAGATGACGCAGCATCTCCTCTACGAGCTGAGGAGGACACGGCGGATCTGGAAGCTCGTCTTCGATGAGCTCCGGGGGCGCGATCGAGGGTGACGTCACGAGGCGATGCGATCTCCGAGCAGTGCGCTCACTTGCGTGACGTCCTTGTCGCCACGCCCGCTCACGCAGATGAGCACGGGCTCCCCATGCGACCAGCGAGCGCGCTCCTTCACCACCCACGCGATAGCGTGCGCAGTCTCGAGCGCCGGAATGATCCCTTCCAGGCGGCTCAGCGTCACCAGTCCCTCGAGCGCCTCATCATCGGTGATCGACACGTAGATCGCACGTCCACTGTCCTTGAGATACGAGTGCTCGGGTCCAACACCAGGATAGTCCAGCCCCGCCGAGATCGAATGCGCGGGGTGCACCTGTCCCGCAGCATCCTGCAGCAGGTAGCTCCGCGCGCCGTGCAGCACTCCCGGCTTGCCGCGCGAGAGCGATGCAGAGTGGCGCTCGGTATCCAGTCCTTCACCAGCCGCCTCGACACCTATGAGCTCCACATCGGTATCGTCGACGAATGGATGGAAGATGCCCATCGCATTCGATCCACCACCGACACACGCGACGACGGCGGCGGGCAAGCGGCCGACCTGCGCGAGCATCTGCGCGCGCGCTTCTCGTCCGATCACCGCCTGAAACTCACGTACCATGCGTGGATATGGCGCAGGTCCGACCACTGATCCAATGATGTAGTGACTGTCCGTGACGTTCGTGACCCAATCGCGAATTGCCTCGGTCGTAGCATCCTTCAGCGTCTTCGTTCCCGACGACACAGGAACGACGCGTGCTCCCATGAGTCGCATGCGGAAGACGTTCAGCGCCTGCCGGCGCATGTCTTCCTCGCCCATGTAGACCACGCATTCGAGCCCGAATCGCGCGCAGATCGTAGCAGTTGCAACGCCGTGCTGCCCCGCCCCGGTCTCCGCGATGATCCGTCGCTTTCCCATCCGTCGCGCGAGCAGTGCCTGTCCCACGGTGTTGTTGATCTTGTGCGCGCCGGTGTGGTTCAGATCCTCTCGTTTGAGCAACACCGGCGTCCCCACCAACTCGGAGAGACGGGGTGCGTCGCTCAATGGAGAAGGACGACCGACGTAAGTGGCAAGCAAATTGTCCAGTTCGGCAACAAAGTCCGAATCCGACATGGCGTCAGCCAATGCGGCCTCGAGATCGTCGAGCGCGGGGATGAGAGTCTCGGGGACGTATCGTCCTCCGAAGGCGCCGAAGCGGTCATTCGTGAGTGTGGCAGTCATCGCAGTACCTCTGTACGGCGCACAGCGTCGAAGAACTCCGCCATGCGCGAATGGTCTTTGATTCCGGGAGCGGATTCGACGCCCGAGGAAACATCGACGATGTCTGGCGAAAGCGTGTCGATCGCCTCGCCGACGTTTTCGGCGGTGAGCCCGCCCGCGACGACCAGGCGGCCACGCCGGGCGTGCGCTGCGTGCGTTCGCGGCGGACCAGTCGAACGGGACGCCGCTCCCTCCCAGCACGCCTTTCACCTTCGAGTCGAGCACGAGGGCGTCGGCCGAGTCCCAGAGCTCGTGCAGCGACTCGGGCTCGGGAGCGCCCGCCAGCCGAAGTACGGCCCAGACGCGCGCGCCGGTCGCAGCCTGAACGCGATGCACCATGTCCGAGCCCGGATCGGCGTGCAGCTGGACGATGTCCAGCTTTGCCGCGTTTACGGTGGCGGCGATCGTCTCGACGTCGGCTGCTGCGAACACGCCTACGCGGTCGACGTTCGCGCCGCCACCGTCGAGCACGAGGCGCGCGCGCTCGGGATCGAGCATGCGCGGGCCGCCCGCGAAGATGACGCCGAGGTAGCGCGCGCCCAGCTCTGCGGCCGCTCGGGCGTCGCTCGTGCGCGTGAGCCCGCACACCTTGACCTCAACTCGCACGCGGGCTCCTGGGCACGCGCGTCAGCGCCTGCAGCGCGACTTCGGGATCGCTGGCGGCCGAAAGCGCGGAGCCGACGAGCACCGCGTCGGCTCCCCAGCCTGCGCGAACCTCGCACGTCATGCACGTTCTCTATGCCGCTCTCGGCGATCGCGATTATGCCCGAGGGGACGAGTCGGCAGCAGCCGCTCGGGCACGCTGGCGTCGACCTCGAGCGTCTCCAGGTCGCGACTGTTGATGCCGATGACCCGCGCGCCGAGCTCGACCGCGAGCGCGAGCTCGCCCTCAGTGCGTACCTCGACGAGCGATTCGAGCGACAGCTCATCGGCAACGGCCATCATCTCCTGCAGCAACACGGGCGACAACGCGCGCGCAATCAAAAGCGCCGCAGACGCGCCGCAGGCCCGCGCTTCGAACAGCTGAATCGGATCGCAGTGAAAGTCCTTTCGCAGCAACGGAACGGAGACGCTATCTCGGGCGGTTTCCAGGTCGCGCAACGCACCGCCGAAATGGGCCGGCTCGGTGAGCACGGAGATGGCGGCGGCACCACCGCGCGCGAATGCGCGCGCCTGCGCGTCGGCGGAAATCGAGTCGCGAATCGCTCCTTTCGACGGCGAGCGACGTTTGATCTCGGCGATCACCGCGACGGCGGAGCCGCCGAGCATTCCTGAAAAGGAGGCACGCGGCGCGGCAGTACCCGCGGCGTGCTGAACGGCGCGCCGATGCGCGACGCCCATCGATGCTACGCGAGTAGCGGCCTCTGCCATAATCCGCCCGAGCACCCCGCCCGGCGGACTCCATTGCGTTGAATAGACTTGCGCTTCGGTCACTGTTCGGCTATTCTGCTTTTCGGCGTCCATTCGGGACGCGCGGAAACTGGCTCACGGCAGTCCTCACCCTCGTCCACCACCGAGCATGGCGCTCACCAAGCGGCAACGCGAGATCCTCGACTACCTGAGCGGTTACTCCGAGGATAACGGGTACGCCCCCAGCTTCGAAGAGATCGCTCGGAAGTTCAACTATAACTCGCTCGCGACTGTCCACGAGCATCTCAGCAATCTCGAGCGAAAGGGATACATCAAGCGCTCGTACAACGAGAGCCGCGCGATCGAGATCCTTCCCTCCGACGTCTTCCCCAAGGCCGTCGAGCTGCCGCTGCTCGGAACCGTTGCCGCCGGCATGCCAATCGAAGCCGTCACCGCACACGAGACGATGTGCGTGCCCGACAGCTTCATCTCGCGAGGCGGCAATCACTACGTGCTCCGGGTGCGCGGAAACTCAATGATCGACGAGCAGATCCGCGACGGTGACTTCGTCATCATCAACGAGCGCCGGAGCGCCGACAACGGCGAGACTGTCATCGCGCTCGTCGACAACAACGCCGCCACCGTAAAGAAAATCTACCGGGAACGAGATGGCCGTATTCGTCTCCAGCCGGCGAACGAGGCGATGCTCCCGATCTACGTGCACGAGAACGACGTCACCATTCAGGGCGTCGTCGTGGGAGTGCTCCGCAAGTACTGATCGAGCCAGCCGGCGTCACGCGCCGGCGCTCGCCTCGCGCAGCGCAGTGAGGGCACGCATCGCGCGGCCGGAGTCGATCGACACTCCCGCCGCGCGCACCCCTTCGCCGAAGCTCGTCGCTCCGCCGCCCACATAGATCGCGGCCGCCGCGTTCAGCAACACCGCGCTGCGTGCCCCCGTGCGCTCGCGTCCATCGAGCACGGCGGTCACTCGCGCCGCGTTCTCCGCCGGCTCGCCACCCGCCAGCTCATGCGACGCCGCCGCGAGTGAGAAGCTCGCCGGGTCGATCGTCCACTCGATCACCGCGCCGTCCCGCACCTCGAGCACGCGCGTGCATCCGATCGGCGAGATCTCGTCCATCCCCGGCTCACCGTGCACCACCAGCGCGTGCACGCTCCCAAGCTCCGCGAGCGCGCCTGCCATGAGCTCCATGCGCGCGGGATTCGCCACTCCCACGACCTGGCGTCCCGCGCTCGCAGGATTGGCGAGCGGCCCGAGCAAGTTCATGATCGTCGGCACACCGAGCTCGCGCCGCACCGCGGCGACGTGGCGCATGGCCGGGTGCATCGCGGGCGCGAACATGAACACGATGCTCGCGTGGTCGAGCATGCGCTTCATGATCGCAGGCGACGGCTGGATCTCGACGCCGAGCGACTCGAGCACGTCCGCGCTGCCACAGCGCGAGCTGTGCGAGCGGTTGCCGTGCTTCGCGATACGCACGCCCGCGCCCGCAGCAACAAGCGCCGCGGCGGTCGAGATGTTGAAGGTGGAGAACGAGCCGCCGCCCGTACCGCACGTATCGACGAGCGTCGCCGCGTCGTCGACGACGAACGGGAGCATCGCCGTGCGCAGCGCGCGCGCGCCGCCCGCAACCTCGGAGCGCGGTTTCGCCCTTCACTGCCAGTCCATGAGCAGCGCGCCGATCTGCGCGGGCGTCGCCTCGCCGGTCATGATCACGTCGAACGCATCGCTCGTTTCATCTGCCGACAGCGACGCGCCGCTCAACCAGCTGACGAATCGCCTCGACGAGTGCGTTCCCGCGCTACCTCGCACCGGCCGGCTCCAGGAGCTTGCTCGCCAGCTCGGCCTGTGACGCGACCAGCGAGATCACGAGTGCGAGCAGCCGCACGCGCTCCACATCTTCCTCCACGAACACGCCGCGCTGCACGCGGTTCGTGAGATTCAGCACGCCCACGAGATCGTCGTGATACACGATGGGAAAGCTGATGAACGATCCCGTCGTGAAATACTCGTCGCCGAGCAGCGGATGGTTCGCGGCCTGCGCGACGTCTGTCACGAGCAGCGGCTCGCGACTGAGCGCCACCTTCCCCGCAACGCCCTGTCCGATATGGATGCGCGTGCCATCCGAGATATCGGGGGAGAGCCCCTTCGCCGCCGCGATGTAGAGCTGATTCGTTCCGGGCGCGCGCAGCATGAGCGAGCAGCGCTGCGCGCCCATGTCGTCGCCGCAGAGACTGAGCAGCCCGTCCGCGAGCTTTCGCGAATCGGCGGTCGATGCATCGAGCGTGAGCACGCGCTCGATGAGATACAGCGTGCGCGTCTTCTGCCGGAGCGTCTCGCTCCTGCGATGCAGCTCGACGTGCGCCTGCTCGAGCTGCCCCACCGCGGCGCTCACCTGCTGCTCGACTGCCTCCGCGCGCCTGTTCGCCCTGCGCGCATCCTCCTTCGACTTCGCGTTCTCCGTCTCGAGCACGATCATGCGCTCGGGCGTGAACGTCCCGCCCCCGCTCGGCGTATTGCGCGCGACCGCGAGCGCCTGCTCGAGCGACGCGAGATGCTTCACGTACTCGCCGTGCACGCGCTGCGTCACGTCTTCGAGCGTGCGCACCGCCTCGTTGCGCGCCTCGCGCTCGGCGAAGCGCGCATATGCGAGCGCGAACAGCGCGACGTAGGGCGCGAAGCGCTCCATCACGCGCGTGCCGAAAAAGCGTCGCGGCTCGTACACGGCAACGACTGCCGAGAGCTGACCGTCCACGCGCATGCCACGAAGCGCGAGCAGCCCTTCCTCGTCGAGCGTGCGATCGAGGCCGAGCAGGCGCGCGTATTCGTCCGACTGCTCGCCGAGGTCGACGAACTGTCCGCCGGCCAAGGATCTGCGTGCGGATGCGCGCGGGAAGATGATCGACGGTGGTATCGGCGCGTGCGCGAAGCACCTTCGAGCCATCGGGACTCACACGCTCGCGCAGCATCTGATGGCGCGCGTCGTAGCCGAAGAGCGAGAGCTCCGTGCTTCGGTCGACCTCGGCGAGGGCTTCCCCAAGCGCAACAATGGCCGCGTCGAGATCCGACGCTGCCGCGAGCGCATGAGCGAGCGACGCGAGTGTGCGAGGTGGCATTGAAGGGGGCCCAGCCGTTCGGATGAGGGGTCCGCGGAAATTCAATGTTGAGGCGTAGGTGCCGAGCTGTCAATCGGTTCCGCGCTTCTGATCGCTTGACACCGGGGGTCGTTCCGGTAACTTCCACGCATGCCGGAGCGCATGGTGCAGCTGGTGCTGCATTACAATGGCGCGGGGTTTTCTGGGTGGCAGCGCCAACCGGCAACGCGCACGGTTCAGGGAGTTCTGGAGAGCGCACTCGAGCGGTTGTGCAATGCACCCGTCGGCGCTCTCGGAGCCGGGCGCACCGACGCGGGAGTACATGCGCGCGGGCAAGCGGTGGGCGTGCGGGTGCCGCTCAAGTGGAAAGCGGCCGAGTTGCGGCGGGCATTGAACGCGGTACTGCCGGCAGACCTGTGGGTCGCCAGTGCAGTCGAGATGAGCGATGCCTTTCACGCACGGTACAGCGCCACGGCACGGCGGTACAGCTATCATGTCGGCACCGATCGGGAGGCGCATGTCTCCCTTCCGGAAACGCTGGGAGTGGGCGGTCGACGAGCCGCTCGCGCGCGACGCGCTCGCGCATTGCGCGGGTGCGCTCCTCGGCACGCATCGCTTTCTCGCGTTCGCGGTGCTCGGAACGGCGCCCGCAGAAGACGATCATCGCTGTACGATCGTCGAGGCGGCGTGGCGCGACTGCCCGAAGGGGCTCGTGTTCGAGGTCGAGGCGAATCGCTTTCTGCACCACATGGTACGATTCCTCGTGGGCACGATGATCGACATCGCGCGCGGCCGGCGTCCGATCTCCGATTTCGCAATGCTGCTCGAGGCGGAGGACAACCGCGCGCACGTCGGCTCCCGCACCACCGCACGCGCTCTTCCTCGAAGTCGTTCGCTATCCGCGCGACCTCTACCTGGGCGACACATGAAGATTCTGCTCGATACCGCGAGCCTCGACGAAGTTCGGTGGGCTACTGATGTCGGCATCGTCGACGGAATTTCCACCGATCCTACGCTGATCGCCGAGGAAGATGGCGCGGAGGAATACCACGCGCTGCTCGGCGAGCTCTGTCGGCTCACACGCGGTCCGGTGTTGGCGCCCGTGCTCGCGATCACCGCGGACGACATGTACCGCGATGGCAAAGAGCTCGCAAAGATCGCCGACAACGTCGTGGTCGAGGTGCCTGTGATCGAAGACGGGCTGCGTGCGATGGCGCGCCTGTCCGCAGACGGCATTCGCGTCACGGCGACGTTGGTGTTCAGCGCGGCCCAGGCGCTGTTCGCTGCCAAGGCCGGCGCATTCTCGGTGAGCGCGTTCATCGGCCGCGTCGATGACATCGGTGGCGACGGTATCGGGCTCATACGTGAGATCCGCCACCTCTTCGACACGCACCACATCGAATGCGAGCTCAACGCGGCATCCATTCGCGCGCCGAAGCAATTTGCAGAGGCGGCGATCATCGGCGCGGACACCGCCGCCGTTCCACCGGATGTGCTGCGATTGCTGCTCGTGCATCCGCTCACGGATCTGGGGCTCGATCATTTCCTGAACGACTGGAGCAGGCGCGTTTCGCGCAGCCGCACGACTCTGTGATCATGCGCTCGCTCACCCTCTCTCTCCTGGCGCTGACCGCCGCGTGCGGGAAGGGTGCGCGCGACGAGCCCGCGCTTTCCGTCAACATGGCTCGCGCCGCGAGCGCACCGGCTGTCGCCGTTGCCGATAGCGGCATCGCGGGGCAGCGGCGCACTGCGATCACGCAGGCAGTCGCGCGCGTTGCTCCGACCGTCGTCACGGTGCAGACGGAAGTCGTCGATCGCTCGAACGATCCCTTCGACGTGATCAACGGCACGAGCGAGCGCGTCCTTCCGGGGCTGGGATCGGGCTTCATCGTGCGCGCTGACGGCGTGATTGTGACGAACGCGCACGTCGTGGCAGGCGCCAACACGATCTCCGTCGCAATGCGCGACGGCACGACCTACCCCGCGCGGCTCCTCGGCAAGGATGAGACGAACGATATCGCAGTACTGAAGATCGATGCGAAGGGGCTGCCCGTCGCGCCGCTTGGGCAATCCGACGATCTGATCATCGGCGAGTGGGTCATCGCGATCGGAAACCCGTATGGCTTCCTGCTCGGTAACCCCGAGCCGAGCGTCACCGTAGGCGTGATCAGCGGCACCGGACGCAATCTCGTCGCGCGATCGCAGGGCTCCGCGATGTACGTCGACATGATTCAGACGGATGCCTCCATCAACCCGGGCAATTCCGGCGGCCCGCTCGTGAATGCGCTCGGCGAGATCGTAGGTATGAACAGCTCGATCTTCACGCCGAGCGGTGGGTCGGTGGGACTGGGGTTCGCTATCCCGGTGAATCGAGTCAAGCGCGTGACCGAGGATCTGCTCGCGCATGGCACCGTGCGGCGGCCATGGATCGGTCTCAAGCCCGAGATACCGCAGGAGCCGAATCCGCGCGAGTCTCTGCGGGCTGGGGTCACGGTGGGAGCGGTCGTGCCGGGCTCGCCCGCGGACCGCGCAGGAATCCGTCGTGGCGATGTGCTCGTGCGCTCGCGCAGCCGCACCATCAGGAACGCCTTCGACTGGGACGCCGAGCTTCTCGATCTTCGCGTGGGCGATCAGGTGCCGCTCGTGCTCAAGCGCGCGGGGCGAGAGATCCCGGTGAGCGTCACGATCGCAGATCTGCCGGAGGTGAGCGCGGCCAAGGTCGCGGTGCTGAAGGAGCTCGAGCTCGTAACACTCACTCCAGCGATTCGCGTGGATCGCGGGATCAGAAGTCCCCGCGGAGCGCTCATCTACAACTTGAGCGACCGTGTGTCCGACGAGCTCGGACTCCAGAAGGGCGACGTGATCGTGCAGGTAAACCGCGTTTCCATCGAGACCGCAAACGATGCGGCGCGCGCGCTCGATGCAGCCGCAGGGCGAGAGACCATCCACATGTTCTTCGAGAGAGGGGGTCGTATCTATTCCACCGATTTCATGATTCGATGAGCAGTCATGCGAGATACAGCTCGCCGCTGAGCGAGCGCTATGCGTCGAAGGCAATGCTCGAGCTCTGGTCGCCGCAGCGGCGTCATCGCACCTGGCGCGAGCTGTGGCTGGCGCTCGCCGAGGCGGAGCGCGAGCTGGGGGTGCGCGACGAGCGCGGCAACGCGGTGATCACGGACGAAGGCATCCGGCAGATGCGCGCGCATCTCGAGGACATCGACTTCGCGGCAGCGGCCGAGTTCGAGCGGCGCTTTCGCCACGACGTCATGGCGCATGTCGAGACGTTCGCCGCGGCCGCACCAGCGGCGCGCCCGTTCATTCACCTCGGCGCGACCAGCGCGTTCGTCACGGACAACGCCGACCTCGTGCTCATGCGCGAAGGGCTCACACTGCTGCGGGCGAAGACGGTTGCGGTGTTGAGCGCGCTCGCGACGTTCGCGCGTGAGTGGAGCGCGGAGCCGACGCTCGCGTACACGCACTTGCAGCCGGCGCAGCTCACCACGGTGGGCAAGCGCGCAACGCTCTGGATGCAGGATCTGATTCTCGATCTCGCCGATCTCGATCATCGCATCGCGACACTGCCATTGCGCGGCGTGAAGGGAACGACGGGCACGCAGGCGAGCTTCCTCGAGCTCTTCCGCGGCGATCACGGCGCGTGCGGGAGCTCGAGCGCAAGCGTGGTCACGCGGATGGGCTTCACGCACGTGCTTCCCGTCACGGGGCAGACGTACTCGCGCAAGCTCGACGCGCAAGTGCTTGGCGTCGTCGCCGGGCATCTCGGCGTCGCGGACGAAGTTCGCGTCCGACATGCGACTGCTGCAGTCGTTCGGCGAGATCGAGGAGCCGTTCGAGGAGGAGCAGATCGGATCGTCGGCCATGGCGTACAAGCGGAATCCGATGCGCTCCGAGCGCATCAACTCGCTCGCGCGATTCGTCATGACGCTCGAGGAGAACGCGAATCTCACGCACAGCGTGCAGTACTTCGAGCGCACGCTCGACGACAGCGCGAACCGGCGGCTCGTCATCCCCGAGATGTTTCTGGCGACGGACGCGATCCTGCTCATCATGGCGAACATCGCCGGCGGGACTCGAGGTGCATCCCGCACGAATCAGGCAGCGGATCGCGACGAGCTGCCGTTCATGGCGACGGAGAAGCTGATCGTGCGCATGGTGGCTGCTGGAGGCGATCGGCAGAACGCGCACGCGATCATCAGACGCCACAGTCTCGAGGCGGGTCGCGCGCTCAAGGACGGTGCGCTGCGCAACGATCTTCTCGACCGGCTGCAGAGGATCCGGAGTTCACGCTGTCGCCGGCGGAGATGGGGGATCTCGTCGCGGCCGAGCGCTTCACAGGACGGGCGCCGGAGCAGGTCGAGGAGTTCCTGAGCGAGGTCGTCGATCCGATCCTCGCGGCGGCGCCGCGTCCTCGCTGCTGCGGAGGCGCTGCGCGTATGACGCCAATGACTGTCGAGCGCGCTTCCGCTGCGCCAGCTCGGGACGCGGCAAGGTGCGCGACATCTACGAGGTGGATGCGGATCGGCTCCTGCTCGTGGCCACGGACCGCGTCAGCGCGTTCGACGTCGTCATGCGCGAGGCGATCCCGTACAAGGGCGCGGTGCTCACGCAGATCAGCGCCTGGTGGTTCCGGCAGCTCGCCAACGTCGACCCCAAATCACCTGCTTTCGGCGGACGCCGCCGAGATCGTGCGACTGGTGCCCGCGCTCGCGGGGCACGAGGCGGCGATCGCCGGTCGCGCGATGCTCTGCAGGCGCACCGAAGTGTTCCCGGTGGAGTGCGTCGTACGAGGTTATATTTCGGGGTCCGCGTGGAAGGAATACTCGCGGACGGGGACGCTCGCCGGCGAGCCGTTGGCGAAGGGGATGCAGGAGAGCGACCAGCTGGCGGAGGTGTTGTTCAGCCCCGCCACAAAGGCGGAGACCGGCCACGACGAGAACATCACGATCGCCCGCATGCGCGCAGTCATCGGCGACGCGGCGGCGGAGCTGGAGCAGCGATCGAGGATGCTGTACGAACGCGGACGAGACATTGCCAAGGAACGGGGGATCATCATCGCGGACACCAAGTTCGAGTTCGGGCGCACCAGGGACGGAGAGGTGCTGCTGATCGACGAGGTGCTGACGCCGGACAGCTCGCGCTTTTGGCTGGCGAGCGCGTATCGGCCGGGAGGCGCGCAGCCGAGCTTCGACAAGCAGCCGCTGCGCGACTATCTCGAAGGCGAGCGCAGGGCCGGTCGCTGGAACGGCGACGCCCCTCCCCCACCGCTGCCGGACGCAGTGGTCGATGCGACGAGCAAGCGATATCTCGAGGCCTTCGAGCGGATCACCGGAGCGCCGCTCGATCTGTCGGAGATCGCATGAAGTTCGCGCGCGAAGGAGTCATCTTCATCATCATCGCCTGGGTGCTGGCCGCTGGCGCGATCTACAGTGGGCTATTCGCGCAGCTCGTCTCGGGTGGGACATCGCGGCGCTTCCGCTCGTAGTGATCGCGCTGTGGGTCGCGTACTTCTTCCGCGACCCGGAGCGCACCGGCGATCGCGGCGAGCATCTCGTGGTCTCTCCCGCCGACGGACAGGTGGTGATGATCACGGAAGTCGAGGAACCGGCGTTCATTGCAGGAATCGTGCCAAGCGCATCTCGATCTTCATGAACGTGTTCAACGTGCACGTGAACC
The DNA here is from genome assembly GCA_963792685.1 of uncultured Gemmatimonadaceae bacterium. GTDB lineage: Bacteria > Gemmatimonadota > Gemmatimonadetes > Gemmatimonadales > Gemmatimonadaceae > FEN-1250. Next base: position 3,012,473 of record CAWBWW010000001.1, read on the forward strand.
GGTATCCGGTGAACGGCGTCGTGCGCTACCTGCAGTACAACAAGGGGCAGTTTCTGCACGCGGCGCACGAGAAGGCGAGCCTCGAGAACGAGCAGATGTCCGTGGGCATCGAAGTCTGGAAATCGCAAGATTCTCGTGCGCCAGATCGCCGGCCTGATCGCGCGGCGCATCGTGAACTACGCGAAGACAGGCGACAAGGCCGAGCAGGGCGTACGCATGGGCATCATCCGCTTCGGCTCCCGCGTCGACGTGTTCATCCCCACGGATAGCGCAGTTCGCATCAAGGTGGGCGAGCGCACGGTCGCCGGCACCACGGTGCTCGCGGAGCTCTCGACGTGAGACCGCATCCCGCGCCCGACCATGCGCCGCGCGGTCGTGCTGCTGCCGAACGGCTTCACGCTCGCGAATCTCTTCTTCGGCATCTACGCGATCGTGACGTGCCGCACGCGGCGACTATCTGTTCGCCGGCTGGTGCGTGGTGCTGGGCGGCGTCATGGACGCGCTCGACGGCCGCGTCGCGCGCGCGACGCGCACCGGGAGCCAGTTCGGGGTGGAGCTGGACTCGCTCGTCGATGCGATCAGCTTCGGTGTCGCGCCTGCGTTCATCATGTACTTCGCGGTGCTCAATCGCGATTCGTGGGCGTGGCTCGTGTGCTTCGCCTACATCGCATGCGCGGTGATGCGCCTCGCGCGCTTCAACGTCGAGCAGGGCGGTCGCGCGAAGACGCACTTTCACGGACTTCCGAGTCCGGCCGCCGGGATGACGCTCGCGACGTACTACTGGTTCACCCAGACCACCTGGTACCACTACGTCGATGCCTGGCCGTGGCATACGGTGCTTCCTGGAGTGATGCTGACGCTCAGCTTCCTCATGATCAGTCACGTGCTGTATCCGGCCATGCCGCGCGTGAGTCTGCGAAACGTGAGCGGCATCGTCGGCGCGGTGCTGCTGTTCGCTGCCATCGTCGCGATTCTTCTACGATCCGCTTCGCTTCGCGTTTCCGATACTCGTCGCCTACGTCGCCTTCGGTTTGCTGCGCACGATCTTCTTCGGGCTGATGGATCGCCTTCCCACCGGCGACCCGCTCGATGGATGACGAAGACGATGAGGAGCCCGAGGAGTATTCAATACGCCGTGAAGTAGAGGTCGTCGACACTCCGGTCGGAGAACGGCGCGGCCGTCGTCGCGATCGTCGACGCTCGAACTTCCCGAAGGCCAGCACACGTCCGAACGAGGATTCAGAATGAGCCGCTACCGTGTTGCCGTTCACATCGTGCCGCGCAAAGGGCATTCTCGATCCGCAGGGCAAGGCGGTGTCGGATGCGCTGCATTCGCTCGGCTTCGAAGGTGTGACCGACACTCGCATTGGACGACACATCGTTTTCCACATCGCGGCACCGGATGCGAAAGCCGCCGATGCGCAGGTCCGCGAGATGTGCGGGCGTTTGCTCGCCAATCCCGTAACCGAAGACTTCGAGATTGCGACAGTGGAGAGCGCATGAAATTCGGGATCGTGACTTTTCCAGGCTCCAACTGCGACTACGACAGCTTTCACGCGGTCGCGGACACGCTCGGGCTGCCGGCGGTGTATCTCTGGCACAAGTCCACCGACCTGCAAGGCGTAGACGTCGTGGTCCTTCCTGGTGGCTTCAGCTACGGCGACTATCTGCGCGCCGGCGCCATCGCCCGCTTCAGCCCGATCATGCAGGAGGTCGCGGCGCACGCGCGCGCTGGCGGTCCCGTGCTGGGGATTTGCAACGGCTTTCAGATCGCATGCGAAGCGGGGCTTCTGCCTGGTGCGCTGCTGCGCAACGAGAAGCTACAGTTCGTGTCGGACACCGTGCGCATTCGCGTGGAGAACGCCGATACGATGTTCACATCGCGCAGCGAAGTCGGCGACGTGCTCCGCATACCCGTCGCACACGGCGATGGCCGCTACACGGCGGATGAGGAGACGCTCGACCGTCTCGAGGGCGAGGGCCGCGTCGTCTTCCGCTACGTGAACGAGCACGGCGTACCCGACGCGGCGTCGAATCCGAACGGCTCGATGCGCGACATCGCCGGCATCGTCAGCGCCGAGGGCAACGTGCTTGGACTCATGCCGCACCCGGAACGCGCCATGGAGGATCTCATTGGTTCCGCCGACGGCCGCCGCATCTTCGAATCGCTTCTCGCTCGCGTCTCCGCCTAACCCGAGGTGATCATGCATCGCTGGCTACTCGCATTTTCGTTCATCGCTACCGCCGCTGGAGCGCAAACGCGCGCCGGAGCTGCCGGAAGCGCGGCCACCCCGGGCTCAATCGATCCCGGGATGACCAGCGCACAGGTGATCGAGCGGCTCGGCAAGCCGTCCACGGTGCGCAACGTACCAGGGCTCGACGTACCTGATGTACTCGAACAGGTGCGGGAAGAAGTGCGGCATGCAGGACATCGTCATCCTGGATCACGATGTCGTCGTCGATGCAGTGTTCCGTTCGCCGAATCGGCACTACAGCGGCACGAGCAGCTCGCCGGTGGCGACGGCGCCGAATGCGCGCAGCGCCAGCGAAACCAGTCGCTCGCGCTGCCGTCGACAGATCCGCAGGCCCACGGCTGCCGAGCGCGTCGCACCCGGCAACGCGCGCGCGCCGGCGGACAGCGCTGAACACGAGCACCAGCACGCTCCCGCGGACAGCGCATCCAGATCGAGCGAGTCATCGCGCCGGCAGGACAGCGCGTCGACGTCCACCAGTCATCCGCCAAAGCCGCCGAAGTGAGCTCAGCGCCTTCTCCCCGCGCGGGCGATCCGGTCATCACGCCGGCGCTCGTCGCCGAGCACGGACTCACCGAAGACGAATACGACACGGCTGGTCGCGCTGCTCGGCCGCACGCCGACGTTCACCGAGCTCGGCATCGTGAGCGCGCTGTGGAACGAGCACTGCTCCTACAAGCACTCGCGCATCGCATCTGAAAACGCTGCCCACCGAAGGCGCCGTACGTGCTTCAGGGACCCGGGCGAAAACGCCGGGGTGATCTCGATCGGCGATGGATGGGCGATCGCGTTCAAGATCGAGTCGCACAACCATCCGTCGGCGGTCGAGCCATATCAGGGCGCAGCGACAGGCGTCGGCGGAATTCTTCGCGATGTGTTCACGATGGGCGCGCGGCCGATCGCGCTGCTCGACTCACTCCGATTCGGATCGCTCGATTCGCCGCGCGTGCGCTACCTCTTCGGCGGCGTGGTCAAGGGAATCGGCGACTACGGCAACTGCGTCGGCATCCCGACCGTCGGTGGCGAGATCGTCTTCGATTCCGCCTACGAGGGAAATCCGCTCGTCAACGCGATGTGCGTCGGCCTGCTGCGCGAGACGGAGCTCATTCGCGCGGCGGCCGAGGGCGTCGGCAACGCGATCATGGCGTCGGCGCGCGCACGGGGCGCGATGGTATTCACGGCGCATCGTTCGCGTCCGAAGACCTGTCGGAGGCGAGCGAGGCCAAGCGCCCGATGGTGCAGGTAGGCGATCCGTTCACGGAGAAGCTGCTCCTCGAGGCGAGCCTCGAGCTGATCGCCAGCGGACACATCGTCGCCATCCAGGACATGGGCGCGGCGGGCCTCACCTCGTCATCCGCCGAGATGGCGGCGCGCGGCGATGTGGGCGTGACCATCGACACGCTCGAAGGTGCCGGTGCGTGAAGAGGGGATGTCGCCGTACGAGATCCTGCTCAGCGAATCGCAGGAGCGGATGCTCGTCGTCGCGAAGAAGGGGCACGAGAGCGCAGGTGCGCGCGATCCTCGAGAAGTGGGATCTCACCGCCGCGGTGATCGGCGAGGTGATCGCGGAGCCGGTGTATCGCGTGACCGAAGGCGATCGCGTCGTCGCGGAGTTCCCGGGATCGCGAGCTCGTGACGCGAGTGCCCGATGTACAATCCGCCCGCGACGGAAGGCCCGCGGTGGCGGAGCTGCGCAGCGCGCGATGTGCACGCGATCGCCGAGCTGTCCGGAGGAGAGCGATCCGCTGTGGACGCTCGAGCAGCTGCTGTCATCGCCGACGATCGCGAGCAAGCGGTGGGCATACCGGCAGTACGATTCGACCGTGCGCACGAACACCGTGCTGCGCCCCGGCGAGGCGACGCGGCGGTCATTCGGATACGCGGCACCGATCGCGCGATCGCGCTCAAGACGGATTGCAACGGCCGCTACGTCGCGCTCGACCCGCGCGTCGGCGCGCAGCATCGCCGTGGCCGAGGCGGCGCGCAACGTCGCGTGCACGGGCGCCCGGCCGCATGGCGATCACGAACTGCCTCAACTTCGGCAATCCGAAGCGCCCCGAGGTCTACTTCCAGTTCACCGAGGCGGTCGCGCGGCATGGGCGAGGCGTGCCTCGCGCTCGGAACGCCGGTGACCGGCGGCAACGTCTCCTTCTACAACGAGAGCCCGACGGGCGCAGTGCACCCGACGCCCGTGATCGGGATGGTCGGGCTGATCGACTCGCTCGCGCACATCACGCAGCGCCGCGTTCCGCACGCCGAGGGCGACGACGATAGTGCTGCTCGGCGAGCCGCACCGAAGAGATCGGGCGGGAGCGAATATCTCGCGCGCATCCACGGCGTGACCGCCGGAGCCCCGCCGCGCTGCGATGTGCCCGCGAGCGCGCGACGATCGACGCGCTGCTCGAGGCGATTCGCGCGGGGTCGTCTCGTCGGCGCACGACTGCAGCGATGGCGGCCTGGCCGTCGCGCTGGCGGAATGCGTGATGGCGGACCGAGACGGACACGCTCGGCGCCGAAATCGACCTGACGCACGTGGGCCGCTCTCCCGCTTCGTGCGCTGCTGTTCGGCGAGGCGCAGGCGCGAATCATCGTGATCTCGACCGGTGATCCCGACGCACGTCACTGCGATCGCACCGAAAGCTGGCGTGCCCGCACGGCGATCGGACAGGTCGCGCGACGGCGAGCAGCGGATTCGCCATTCGCACGCGCGACCATGAGTTCGCGGTGGCCGACCGGATCGGCTCGCGCACGCGTATCACGACGCGATTCCGCGACATCATGGAATCCGTCGGCGCAGAAGCATCGTGCTCGAAGCGAACGAGCCGTGAAGCCATCTGATGCGCTGGAGCATGTGTGGAATATTCGGCGTGCGCGGCGTGCAGGATGCCGGCGCGCTCGCGCATCTTGGTTTGTATTCGCTGCAGCATCGCGGGCAGGAATCGGCGGGCATGGTTTCCGTGAGACGACGGATGGGCAGGCGCGCGCAGTGCGCTCGCATGGGGCTCGTCTCCGAAGGGCTCGGCACGCCGGAAACGGCCCCGCTGGAGCGCGAGCTGGCCATCGGCCACACGCGATACAGCACCGCCGGCAGTCTCGACGATCGAGAACGCGCAGCCGATTCTCGCGCGCTCGCGCGACGGTCACATCTCGCTCGCGCACAACGGCAACCTCATCAACGCGACCGAGCTTCGGACGGAGCTCGAGGACGAGGGCTCGATCTTCTCGTCGACCATGGACTCGGAAGTCATCGTGCATCGCATCGCGAAGGCTCCACGCTGCGAGCGGCCAGAGGAACGCTCGCGGCCGCGCTCGCGGCGTGGAAGGCGCATACTGCCTCGTCGTGATCATCGGCGAACGCTTCTCGCTGCGCGCGACCCGCGCGGCTGGCGGCCGCTCGCGATGGGCGAAGCTCGACGGCGCCATCGTGTTCGCTTCGGAGATCGTGCGCGCTCGACATCGTCGGCGCGACAGCATTGCGCGAAGTCGAGCCGGGCGAGATCGTCGCCGTCGACGCGTGATGGCATGCGCTCCGTATTGCGCATTCCGAGCGCACGGAGCTCGACGTCGCTGCGTGTTCGAGTACGTGTACTTTGCGCGCCCGGACAGCCGCGTGTTACGGCGGCTCGGTCGACCGCGCGCGCCGCGAGCTCGGCCGGCAGCTCGCGCGCGAGTGCCCCGCGCCCGCCGCGGATCTCGTTTTCGCCGTTCCCGACTCGTCAAATTCCGCCGCGCTTGGGGTTCGCGGAGGAGTCGGGGCTGCCCTACGAGCTCGCGCTCATCCGCAATCACTACGTCGGCCGCACCTTCATCCAGCCGAATCAGTCCGGACGCGACGCAGAAGGTGAAGGTGAAGTACAACCCGGTGCGCGAGGTGCTCGAGGGCAAGAGCGTCGTGATGGTCGACGACTCGATCGTGCGCGGCACCACCACGCGCGGGCTCGTCGCGCTGGTGCGCGGCCGCGGGCGCGCGAGGTGCACATGCGCGATCCGCTCGCCGCCGGTCACCGGGCCGTGCTACTACGGCATCGACACCCCCATCGCGCGAGGAGCTCATCGCCGCCAACATGACGATCGACGAGATCGCCGACGCACATCGGCGTCGACTCGCTCGGCTACCTGTCGCTCGACGGCATGTTGAAGTCCGTTCCGGATGGCCCGGACGGCTTCTGCCATGCCTGCTTCTCGGGCGACTATCCAACGCCGCCCCAACGGATCCGGACAAGCTCCGGTTCGGTTGCGGCTGCTGACCGGCTGGACACTGACTCAGGCCAGACAACGCGTGCTCGTATACTTCTTCGGCAGCGGCAACGCCGAAGGCACGCGGGAGATGAGGCCGTGCTCGGCGGCAAGGGAGCGAATCTCGCCGAGATGACGAACCTCGGCGTTCCCGTGCCGCCGGGCTTCACGATCGCGTGCAGCGAGTGCATCGACTACCTCGAGCGCGGCACGTACGCCGACGCGCTGCGAGCGGAAGTCGAGACGAATCGTCGCGCGGCTCGAGCAGGTGTCCGGGCAAGCGGCTTCGGCGATCCGAAGAATCCGCTGCTCGTCTCCGTGCGCTCCGGCGCGCCGGTGTCGATGCCCGGCATGATGGAGACGATTCTCAACCTCGGCCTCAACGATCGCACCGTGTTGCGAGCCTCGCGCGAGCGAGCGGAAACGCGCGCTTCGCCTACGACTCGTATCGCCGCTTCATCCAGATGTACGCCGACGTCGTGCTCGGCGTGCCCATGCAGCACGTTCGAGCATCTGCTCACGTCGAAGCGCATGACCGCTGGCGTCGAGACCGACGCCGAGCTCGCGCGAGGACGCGCTTCGCAATCTCGTCGAGGAGTACAAGGCGCTCGTGCGCAACCGCACCGGCGCCGATTTCCCGATGGATCCTCAGCGAGCAGCTGTGGGGCGCGATCGAAGCCGTGTGGCGTTCGTGGACGCTCAAGAAGGCCGTCGACTACCGTCGGGAGAACAACATCCCCGAAACGCTCGGCACCGCGCGTGAACATCGTGTCAATGGTGTTCGGCAACCTCGGCGACGATTCCGGCACCGGCGTCGCGTTCACGCGCAATCCGTCGACCGGCGAGCGGAAGTTCTACGGCGAGTTCCTCATCAACGCGCAGGGTGAGGACGTCGTCGCCGGCATCCGCACGCCGCTTCCCATCGAGCAGATGGCAGACGCAGCTTCCCGGCGCGTACGCGGAGCTGCTCGAGACGCAGAACCGGCTGGAGCGGCACTACCGCGACATGCAGGACATCGAGTTCACCGTCGAGCGCGGCAAGCTTTATCTGCTGCAGACGCGCACGGGCAAGCGCACGGCCGCCGCCGCGGTGCGGATCGCGCGCGACATGGTGGCCGAAGGGCTGATCACGAAGCGCGAGGCGGTGCTGCGCGTGCCGACGCGGAGCAGCTCGACCAGCTGCTGCATCCGGTCATCGATCCGGGTGCGCGCGCAGAGCACGATCGCGATCGGACTGCCGGCGAGCCCGGGCGCCGCGAGCGGCGCAGGCGGTGTTCGATCCCGACGTCGCCGAGCAGCGCGCGGCGGAAGGCGATTCGCGTGATCCTCGTGCGCGACGAGACGACGCCGGAGGATTTCCACGGCATCGTCGCCGCACGCGCGGTGCTCACGGCGCGCGGCGGCATGACGAGCCACGCCGCCGTCGTCGCGCGCGGCATGGGCAAGTGCGCGGTCGTCGGCTGCAAGGAGATGGAGGTCGATCTCGAGCACCGCCGCTTCACGGTGAACGGCACGACGATCAACGAGGGCGACTGGATCACGCTCGACGGCGCGACCGGCCGCGTCTTCGCCGGCGAGCTGCCGACGATTCCGAGCGAAGTCGTGCGCGTGCTCACCGGGCAGATGCGTGGCTCCGACTCGCGCGTGTACGTCACGTATGCGCGGCTGCTCTCGTGGGCCGACGAGGTGCGGACGCTCCAGGTGCGCGCGAACGCGGACACGCCGCAGCGACGCGCGCGTCGCGCGGAACTTCGGCGCCGAAGGAATCGGGCTCTGCCGCACGGAGCACATGTTCTTCGAGGGCGATCGCATCACCGGCGATGCGCGAGATGATCGTCGCGCGCGACGAGGGCGGCCGCCGCCGCGCGCTCGCCAAGCTCCTGCCGATGCAGCGCGGAGACTTCGAGGGAATCTTCGAGGCGATGGACGGCTGCCCGTCACGATCCGGCTGCTCGATCCGCCGCTGCACGAGTTCCTTCCGCACGGCGGTGAGGAGACGCAAGCTTCTCGCGCGCACGCTCGGGCTCGCGCGCGCGGAGCTGCAAGCGCATCGTGGAATCGCTGCGCGAGACCAACCCGATGCTCGGACACCGTGGCTGCCGGCTCGGCATCGTCTATCCCGGAGATCACCGAGATGCAGGGGCGCGCGATTTTCGAGGCCGCGGTGCGAGCGAAGCGGCGCGGCATCGACGTGCGGCCGGAGATCATGGTTCCGCTCGTGTCGACGGTGACGGAGTTCGAGCAATCAGCGCGCGATCCTCGAGCACGTCGCGGATCAGGTGATGGGCGCGATGGGCGAGGAGCTTCCCTACACCGATCGGCACGATGATCGAGCTGCCGCGCGCGGCGCTCACGGCGGACGAGATCGCGACGGCAGGCCGAGTTCTTCTCCTTCGGCACCAACGATCTCACGCAGACGACCTCGGCCTCAGCCGCGACGACGCCGGACGATTCCTGCCGCTGTACGTGGAATCGGGGATCTATCCCGAGGATCCGTTCCGGGTGCTGGACACGGTGGGCGTCGGCAAGCTCGTGAAGTACGCGGTGACCGAGGGGCGGAAGGTGCGGCCCGAGCATGAAGATGGGCATCTGCGGCGAGCACGGCGGCGAGCCGCGCTCGGTCGCGTTCTGTCAGACCGCAGGGCTCGACTACGTCTCGTGCTCGCCCTATCGCGTGCCGATCGCGCGTCTCGCCGCGGCGCAGGCACGCGCGCCTCAGATAGCCGAGGGAAGCTAGCCGATCGACATCGTCGCCTTGGACGTATCGGCGGCCGCCGGCGCGCTCACATCGTAGATGTAGTACATCGCGCCCGGCCGCTCCTTGCGCAGCAGCGGAAGCGAGACGTTGAACACCGGAACGCCGCCAAGCGTGGTACCGCGAAGCGTTCCGGAGTGCGCGTGGCCGTGAAAGGCCACCGCGGCGCCGTAGCGATCGAGCGGCTCCGCGAGCCGATCCGTTCCGAGATACGTGTGGATCGCTTCGGGTTCCCCGGCGACGGTCGCCGCGATCGGCGCGTAGTGCAGGATCGCTACGCGTACCGGAGTCGAGAGGCGGCGTAGCGCGAGCTCGAGCGAGTGCACCTCGTTGAGCGTCGCCTTCACGAATGCCTTCGTTTCCGGCTCGCCAAATGGCGTGAGCATGCCGCGACCGAAGCCTCCCATGAATCCCTTCACGCCGGCGAAGCCGACCGCGAGTTGAGCTCGAACGTGTCACCGCAGAGGAGATGCACGCCGCGGCCGCGCAGCGTGCGGCTTCCTTCCTCCACGTCGCCGGATTCGTAGTCGTGGTTGCCCAGCACCGCCACGATAGGGACCGTCACATCCGCGAGCTCGCCGACGACGACCTTGTACTCCGAAAGCGCGCCCCAGCGCGTGAGATCGCCCGTGAGCACCAGGACGTCCGCTTCTTCGTTGACGCGCGTGAAGAGCTCGCGGTAGAGACCCACGTCATCCTGGCCGCAGTGAAAGTCGCCACGGCGGCAATGCGCACCGATCCCCGGTTTCCGCGGCTGCGAGACCCGACGCTCGTGGCCGTTCGAAATCGCGCCTGCTGTCGATCGCTCGGTCATTCCAGAAACGCCTCCACCTGAGGGCTCCGCTCGTCCCAGACGTCGCTCAGCGCGATCTCGCGCACGAATGGCTGCGCGAGGGCGCGAGTCGACGGCTTCCTTTCGCAGATCCTGCATCTCCCACTCGTGCACGTCGATCGTGAAGCTGAAGCGTGAGATGAGCGGCCCGCGCGTGATCCGTTCGCCCGTGCGCTCGACGGTCGAGATCCTTGCGCGCGCGCTCAGGAGCTCCTCGCGCACCCACCGCGGCACGCCCTCGCGGTGCTCGGGATACACGTAGTCGAACATCTGCACCTGCGCGAGGAGCAGCGGCCAGTTCTCCGCAGTACGCGCGCATGATGCGCTTCCAGTCCATGCCCTCGTCCCACGCAGACCATGAGATGGACAATGTCCGCCATGTCCTGCCGGTGTCGCTCGTTGATGAACAGCCGATGCCAGAGCAACTCTTCGGCCGGCGCGACGCGTACGGGCGTCGCGGCGAGAATGGCTGGCCGGCTGTGGCGATACCAGTCGGCATCGATCATCGCGAGGCCGTTGCCCATGCCGAAGATGATGTCGATGAAGAGCTCTCCGCACATGGCCTTGGCGAGCCAGTGCGGCTGCTCGAGGCGCGCTTTCATCCCCACACTCTTGAGCGCGCGCATCGCGCTCACCAGGTGTGCCGGCTCGACGAAGATGTCGAGATCCTTCGTCTCGCGGTAAATCCCGGTGTGCTCGTAGATCGCGTACGCACCCGCAACGACGTATGCGATGCCTGCGGCGTTCAGCGCCGTGAGCGCCTTCTTGTAGAGCACCCGTTCTTCCTCGGGGACCCAGAAGTCGCCGTGCGTGACGGAGCGCTCCTCCTCCCGCGAGAGCGTCCCAAGCTTTCGTGCGTGTGCCAGCGTGCGGCTCACTTCTCCCATATGCTCCTCGCGCGGCGCAACGCTTGAGTGGGGAACGTGCGGGGAATGCGTGCTCCGGATCACTTCTTCGCAGACACCGTGCCGGGCGCGTCCAAAATGAAAACGCCGGAGGAGGCGTGAGCCCCATCCGGCGTGTGCAATGGACCTGGCGAGAGTCGAACTCGCGTCTTGCGCAGGATCAACCGCAGCCTCTACGTGCGTAGTCCACCGATTGATGTCTCCAGTGGCTGGTTGGTGAACGACCCACCGCTGGATGAGCTTTCTAGAATTTCGCCACGTGCCTGAAAGCGCGACGCGTCGCTAGCCCAGATTTTCGATACCTGCGAAGCCGCCCCGGGCGGGCTTCCTCGCAGGCACTCACAGGGGTGTAACCGAAGTTACGCTGCGAGAGCCATGTTTGAGTTGGCAGTTGAAAATTTTCCCGAGGGTTTTACCAGGAACCCGAGGACCTGGGCACGCAACCACAGCTTCTTCTACACAATCGAAACCATTTCAGGCCCGACGTAACGAGAAATATACCTCGTGCACTCCTGCTCTCCAAGTGATCTGAACCGCCGTACGAGCCTCTAACGCGCGCAGAAGTCGCTCAGCTCTGTGTTGAGCGAGCTCCGCGACATCGCCTGACGAACGCAATTGCGCCCGGCGCTCTTCGGCCTGATAGAGCGCCATGTCTGCCGCCGGGAAAGCAGATCTCCCGCCTTCACGCTTTCGGTGTACGACGCGACGCCGAACGAGGCCGTCACCTTGATCGGGCCGCCACCATTGGGCGGCATCACCTGCAGCAGCGAGACCGCCTCCCGCAGCCGCTCGGCCGTGCGCGACGCGCCGGCCAGATTCGTCTGCGGAAGGAGGATCGCGAGCTCCTCGCCGCCGTAGCGCGCGCAGAGATCGATCTCGCGGATCGTGCGCTCAGCAGCCTTGGCAACCTCGACGAGCACCTCGTCTCCGCCCTGATGCCCGTAGACATCGTTCACCGATCTTGAACATGTCGATGTCGAGCAGGATCAGCGATACGGGCTGCCGATGCCGCGCGTGCTCGAGCAGATGATGGCGCAGCCGCTCCTCGAACTGACGGCGATTCGCGAGCCCGGTGAGTGCATCGTGATTGGACTTCTGCGTCACGTCCTGGAGCTGCTCGACGTTCTTGAGTGCCACGGAGGCGACGGGCGCGAGCATCGAGAGGAGCTCGCCTTCGACCGCGGTCACCTGCGCCTCTTCGTCGCCTTCGACGCAGATCGCACCAATGATCTCGTCCTCGACGACGAGCGGCACAATGGCGAGCGATCCGATTCTGCGCGATGGCTCCAGTGGGCTGAACGGCAGCCCCTCCGACTTTCTGTACGACTCGCGCACGGCCATGCGCGGGCGGTCCGGATTGCGCAGGAACTTCCCGATGATCGAGTCGGGCGCGATCGCGAAGCCGGGCTCGATCGTGTGCAGCGGCGTCACGCTCTCGACCATCGCTTTCTCCTCGGCCGCGTTCCAGCGCACGAACGCGCAGCGCGTGCCGCCGGTGACATCGAGCGCGCTCTCGCAGATCGAGCCGCTGAGCGCCGCGAGATCCTGGCTCTTCTGAATCTTCTGCGCGGCCACGACGACCTTGTCGGCTTTGCCGCGATAGCGCCGCGTCTCCTTGCCGTCGCTGAGCATGTCGACGAGCAGCGTCAGGCGCGTCGCGTAGCGCGGAAGGAAGATTTTCGCGCGCTCGCGCGAGAGGCTCTCGCGATCTTCCGCGTACACGCCGAGGGCGCCCTGGAAGCGTCCTTCCTTGCCTACGGCTGCGGTGAGGAAGAACGAGGACTCCGTGTCGTAGTTCGTCGTCGGCAGCCCCTGCTGCACCGCCCAGTGCACGAGCGACTCGAGGGGCGGATTCGTCTCGAACGTCGACCTTGGGGATCGCGCTCGTTGCCGAGGAGATCGGAATGAGCTCGTCCGTGTCGCGCAGGTAGCGCCAGAGCACGACCTCGTCGCCGCCAACCTGATCTCGCATCTCGCGCAGGAAACGCGAAATAGTCTCCTGCTCGACGTTGCTCTCCGGCTCCGCATCCATTGCCATCGAGCGACGCGGCTCGGGCACCGTGCGCGAGCCGCGCGCTGGCGTCTCGAGCCCGCGTACGCTGCGCGTGGGCGCCGGCGCAGGGCGCGGCGACGCACTCTCGGGCACCACGCGTCCGAAGGCATCGCCGGCGAGCACCGAGACGATCGCGAGCGCGACGATGCTGACGATCACCTTGATCGCGCAAGCGGATGCACCGTGCTGCGGATCGAGCGTGAACGCGAGCGCGGTGATGACGATCGCACTCACGATCCCGACGCGACACCCCTTTCTGATAGGAAAGGAGCGCGGTGAGACAGCACATGAGCTGCGAGTGAGCGGCGAACGTGTGACGCTGCTTGCAATGATTGCGACTGCGGAGCAAACCGCCAGCAGAACTACAGGACGCGCCCGTTCAGGAAATGTGGCAGACAGACGTCGCCGCCTTTGCGGATGGAGGAGGGTGGATCAGCGATGAATGATACGCGAGGCTGCGTACGCCGCTCCGAATCCATTATCGATATTGACGACAGTCACGCCGGCGGCGCAACTGTTCAGCATCGAAAGCAGAGCCGCAATTCCACCGAAGCTGGCGCCATATCCGACGCTCGTGGGAACCGCGATTACCGGCACCGCGACGAGCCCGCCCACCACCGACGGCAGCGCGCCCTCCATCCCCGCCACCACGATGATGACGCTGCGGACTGAAGCTGTTCGCCACGTGACAGAAGCCGGTGAATGCCCGCCACACCGACGTCCGTGAGCCGCTCCACTCGCGCGCCAAACGCGCGCGCGCAGACCGCTGCCTCCTCGGCCACGGGCAGATCGCTCGTCCCCGCGGTAATGACCAGCACCGTGCCCCTTGTCGACCTCTGTAAGCGTTTCCGGGCGCAGGTAGGCAACCCGCGCCGAGCTTGTGCAGCTCCGCCTGTGGAAAACACTCCGCCAGCGGCGCCCACATATCCGGCTGCACGCGCGTGATCAGAAAGCCTTCGCCGTCGGCGATTCAGGTGCGTCGCGATCGTGACGACCTGCTCGACAGTCTTCCCCTGCGCGAAGACGACTTCGGGATGAGCCCTGCCGAAGCGCGCGATGATGATCGATCGTGGCGAAGCGACAGCGACTCGCGTCGGGAGTGGCGAGCTGTCGCAGCGCCTCCGCCTGTCCGAGCTCTCCACTCGCGACGCGGTCGAGCAGAGTCCGCGTGCGCTCGAGGTTCACGCCGCCAGCGTCTCCGCTTCGCGCTCCGCGGTCCGGCGCTCGGGCACGTCGCCGCGCGCGACCGTCGCCAGGTAGTCGGCGAAGATTCCTTCGACCTCCATGAGCGACGTGACGGCGTGCAGCCGCTTGCGCAGATCGGCCGAACCGGGAAGCCCCTTCACGTACCATCCGAGATGCTTGCGGAACTCGATTGCCGCGCCGCGCTGATCGGCCTCATACGCGTCCGCCATGCGCGCATGATCGAGCGCGATCGCGAATCGCTCGGCCACGCTCGGCGTCGCGGGCATGGGCGCGCCATCGAGCAGCGCGCGCGCCTGATCGAAGATCCACGGTTGGCCAAACGAGCCGCGCCCGATCATGACGCCGGCGCACTTCGTGTGCTCGTGCATGCGCACGACGTCCGCGGCGCACTTGATGTCGCCGTTGCCGAGCACGGGGACGCGCACGGCGTTCGACGACGGCGGCGATCTCGTCCCAGTTGGCGCGCCCCGAATACATCTGCGTGCGCGAGCGCGCGTGCAGCGCGATCACCGGCGCGCCGGCGTCCTCGCACACGCGAGCGATGCCGCACCGGGATCGCGCATCTCCTCGTTCCAGCCACTGCGGATCTTGGCGGTGACCGGGAAGATGCGTGCGCGCACGAACGCCCCGGATGATGTCGGCGACGAGCGTGAGATCGCTGAGGCAGCCGGAGCCGCCGTTGCGCTTCACGACCTTCTTCACCGGGCAGCCGAAATTGATGTCGATGAAGTCGGGTGCGAACACATCGGTGACGAGTGCGGCGGCATCGCCCATCGCGACCGGATCGGAGCCGAAGATCTGCACGCCGATCGGGTGCTCCTCGGCGCCGAAGCGCAGCTTGGAGAGCGTCGCTTCGTTCTCGCGGCGGATGCCCTCGGCAGAAAGGAATTCGGTGACGACCACGTCCGCGCCGAAGCGGCGGCAAAGCCGGCGGAAGGGCGACTCCGACACCCCCGCCATGGGCGCGAGGTAGAGTGGAACCGAGGACGACAGCGCGACCGGGAAGCGCATCCGTGAGAAATCTAGCCGTAATTGCAAGTCCATGCAACGCATGGAGTTTGACACTCGATGCAACGTGGGATAGCTTCCGGCGTCGCTGTGCGACACAGAACGCGAGCCCGGTCCGAAATCGTCAACGAGGATTTGATGGAACTGCGCCAGTTCTTCACCGAAGACGCGATCAAGCTCGAGCTCGACTCCACCACGCAAGGACGATGTCCTGAAGGAGCTCGATCTCCCTGCTCGGTCTCGACGACAAGTCGGAAGGGATGCTGTACAAGATGTTGAAGCGGCGCGAGAACCTCGGCTCGACGGGTATCGGACGCGGGATCGCGATTCCGCACTGCCGTTCGCTCGTGGTGAGCAAGCTGCGCGTCGCGTTCGGTCGCAAGGCGAGCGGCGTGGACTTCAAGGCGATCGACGACAAGCCGGTGAACTTCTTCTTTCTGATCGTCGCGCCGCCGCTCGAAGTCTCGAACCAGTATCTCCCCGTGCTCGGAAAGATCGCGCAGTTCAGCAAAGAGCCTGATGTGCCGCAGCGGCTCCTCGGCCTGACGGAGCCGGCGCAGTTTCTCAAGCTGCTCGAGGAGAAAGGGGTCTAACCCCCAGCGATCGCCCCGACGATCATCAGCGGCTCCTCGCCGCTCGCCACCGCCTTCGGGAGCACCACGTCGGGCGACTCGTGCGACAGATCTTCCTGGCACGCGAAGAATCGCAGAAATGCGCGCCGCTCCTGCGTGACCTGATCACGAATCGTCCCACGCAGCATGGGGTAGCGCGCTTCGAGTGCGTCGAGCACGGCGCGCGGCGTCGCCTCACCGTCCACGGAGAGCTCGACTTCCCCGCCCACCTGCGCGAGCACGCGCAGGTGGTGCGGCAAGGTGACACGAATCATGACAGCGTCTGCACCTCGACAGAGAGGACCGCGGGAAGATCGCGTACGATCGCTTCCCAGCTGTCGCCTGCATCAGTTGACGCGTACACCTGCCCACCCGTGGTACCGAAATACACGCCGCACGAATCGAGTGAGTCGACTGCCATCGCATCGCGCAGCACGTTGACGAAGCAGTTCTCCTGCGGGAGTCCTTTCGTGAGCGCTTCCCACTCGTTTCCGCCGGACTTGCTGCGATAGACGCGGAGCTTTCCATCGAGTGGATAGTGCTCGGAGTCGCTCTTGATCGGAACGACGTACACCGTCTCCGGCTCGTGCGCGTGCACGTCGACGACGAAGCCGAAATCCGTGGGGAGATTGCCGCTCACCTCGTGCCAGAGATCGCCCGCGTCATCCGAGCGCATCACGTCCCAATGCTTCTGCATGAAGAGGACATTCGGACGAGACGGATGCATCGCGATCTTGTGCACGCAGTGGCCCACTTCCGCGGCGGGATCGGGGATGTACTGCGACCTGAGCCCCTGATTGATCGGCTTCCAGCTCTTGCCGCCATCATCGGTGCGGAAGGCGCCAGCCGCGGAGATTGCGATGAAGATGCGATCCGGATTGTCGGGATCGAGGATGATCGTGTGGAGACACATGCCGCCGGCGCCGGGCTGCCAGCGTGGGCCGGAGCCGTGCTTGCGAAGTCCCGACAGCTCCTCCCAGTTCTGCCCACCGTCGGCCGAGCGGAAGAGCGCCGCGTCTTCGATGCCGGCGTAGACGACGTCAGGGTCGGTGAGCGACGGCTCGAGATGCCACACGCGCTTGAACTCCCACGGGTGTGCGGTGCCGTCGTACCACTGATGCGTGCCGGGGACGCCGTCGTACTCGAATTTGTTGCCCACCGGTGCCCAGCTCTTGCCGCCATCGTTGGAGCGCTGGATGATCTGGCCGAACCATCCGCTCGACTGCGAGGCGTACAGGCGATTGGGGTCCACGGGCGAAGCCGCCATGTGGTAGATCTCCCAGCCGGCGAAGTGGGGCCCGCTCACATCCCACTTTTTCCGCTTGCCATCCGAGCTGAGAACGAATGCCCCTTTGCGGGTCCCAACGAGAACTCGTGCGCTGCTCATCTGATCGCTCCTCCGGTAGCCATGGCCGATGATCCCCTGAAGGCGTCGAACGGCGAGGTGCCGAATCGACAACGTCCTGGAATCCGGCACTGAATTGGCGCTCGGGGCCGCCAGTCGGCAATAGGGGGCACCGCGGAAGGGGCTGCGCAGCCCTGAGGCGGAGTCAAGGGAACTGGGAGGGTACTCCGGCCATCCGTCAGGGGCTGGGTGTCAAATGCGACGCGTGCGCTTCGTATGGGCCACCGCGCGTTTGAGAGGAAATGGCCACGAGGGTTGGATAGCTGTACTGGGTGTCGAATTCCACGCTCAGCGTCGTCCCTTTGGCGTTGATCGCCTGCTGCGCCGCGGCATAGAGGTCGTCGATGGTCGGCCAGGTTGCGTCGCCCGTGGGCGGCTGTCCCGTGTTCTTGTCGACTACGCTGACGACCGTGGTGCCGTTCACAGTGATGTGGACGTCCGTCGTCTCGGCAGCGAACTGCTTCTGAAACAGGTCGTACGAGTACGACGTGAACGTTCGCTGCTCCCACTGCGCCTGATGCTCGTTGAGCGCGACCTTCGCCTGCTCGGTGAGACTATTGGAGCTGCTGCACGCGCTCAGAGTAGCTGCGGCGAACAGTGAGAAGAGCACTTCGCGCATATGGCGTTGTCGCAAGAAGAAGGTGAAGAGCGGAGCTGAGACACGAATGCTCAGCTGATCGGCGTCAGATTTGAGACGTGGGCGGCGAAGTTGCCACCCGGATTGTTGTTTGCGATCGTGAGCAGGGTCGGATAGTTGTATTGGTCGTCGAACTCCAGCCGCACGGTCTGCCCTTTCACCCCGAGCGATCGTTCCCCTTCAACGTATAGCACGTCTATGGTCGGCCAGCCATTGATCTCCTGCGGCGGCAGCCCGGTCGCCTGGTCCACCACGTTCGCGACGGCGGTGCCATTCACCGTTATGTGAACCTTGCCCGTAGCTCCGATTTCCTGCTGGTCGAGATCGAACGAATAGGACGTGAAGGTTCGACGCTCCCATTGCGCGCGGTGCTCCGCGAGTGAGAGCCGATCCCCGACATCGTTGGAGTTCGTGCACGCGCTCAACACGCCCACGAGAACGAGCCCGACCAGAGATGCGCGCATGTGAGGTACTCGAGTAATAGGAAGTGGATTGCCGAGTCGGGACACTCTTGCCCGTGGTATCCACCCTCACAGCGGCCCGCGCGTCACTGCCGCGCGCTCGCGCTCACTCCAGCGGCTGAAGGTTCGTGACTCTGACCAGGAACTGCCCTCCAAGATTGCTGTTCTGAATGCTGAAGAGCGTCAGATAGCCGTACTGATCATCGTACTCGAGCGACACGCCGCCCTGTAACACTGCGTAATCCGCCTCATTGAACAGCGCGTCGATCGTGGGCCAGGTACGTGGTTGCGCTGGTGGCTGGCCCGTGTTGCGGTCGATCACGCTGGCCACGGTGTCGTTGTGCACCGTGATCTCCACGCTGTAGTTGGTGCTGAGCTGCGTCTCCGAGTAATCGAAGACGTACGAGTGAAAGCTACGCGACGCCCACTGCGCCTCGTGCTGCTGCAGCGCGTCGCGCTCCGCCGCCGTCACGGCGCGTGTCTGTTCGCACCCGACCAAGGCCGCCATCATCGCCACACACACCACTACTGCTCGCATACATCCTCCGGTTGGTACCTGCTACACCGAAAACTCGCGAGCGGATCGTCGGTCTCCAAGGTTGCGTAGCGAGGAGTGGCACCGCGAACGGATCTTCGCGCGCACGTCACTTCGACAATGGCCGTCTACGCCGCGCATTGTGCATTCCGGCGTGACGCCTATGTTCTTGGCGCACGAGCGAACGCGAGCGGCACAGCTCGGGAGAAGCTGCGCACCCGTCGGGCATCTCACATACGGCCGAGGCCATTCAATGGTCGCACCTGAAGCGCGAGTCGAACATCTGCTGGGCGGTTCCGGCGCAAAACACTCGGACATTGAGACACGCTCCGGCTCCCTGCAACGCGTGCTGGGGCCGGTCGGCGTGAGTCTGCTCACCCTGTCCGTGCTGACTCCGGGCGCGTCCGTACTCGTGACCGGCGTCGACGTCGTGCACCGCGCAGGGACCGGTGCGGCGATCGCCTTCCTGCTCGGCGGACTGCTCACAATCATCTTCACCATGTCACAGGCCGAGCTGGGCGCGGCGTTTCCTCTCGCCGGTGGCGACTATGCGACGGTGGGCAACGCGCTAGGCCCACGCATGGGGTTCGTGGAGTTCGGACTCGTGCTCTTCCAAACGCCGATCTTTCTCGCGCTCTCCGCAGTTGGCGTGTCGCTGTACATGCGCGCATTGTGGCCGTGGCTGCCGAGCGCGGGCACTGCAATCGCCGCAGTCGTGCTCTCCGCTGCGCTGGCGATTCTCAATATCCGCACGGGCGCGAAGCTCACCGGTACGTTCCTCGTCGTAGAGCTCAGCGCGCTCGCGATTGTTGCACTGCTGGGCGCTGCCCATCCGGTGCAGTCGCTTCCCGCTCTGACGACCGCGCTCGTCGCGCCGGGACCGAGTGGGTTGATGACACCGACCTTCGGCGGGCTCGTGCTCGCGATCGTCGCCGCTTCGTACGCGACGTCGGGTGCCGGCCAGGCGATCTACTTCAGCGAGGAGATGCACGATCCTCGAAGCGTCGGTAGACTCGTGATGATCATCGCCGTGCTGACGGTGCTGATCGAGTTTCTTCCGGTGCTCGGGCTGGTGCTCGGCACGGAGCATCAGGCGGCAGTGTTTGCCGCCGAGTCACCATTCACCGCATTCATCGCGGAGCGCGGATCAGCGGTCATCGCGACGCTCATCACGGTAGGGATCATCGCTGCCCTGCTCAATGCGATCGTCTCGGGGCTGACGTGCTACGGACGCTTCGTGTACAGCACCGGGCGAGATCGCATTTGGGCAGACAGGATCAACCGCCCGCTCACGCGGCTGCATTCGCAATGGGGATCACCGTGGATCGCGACGCTCGCGATGGGGGCCTTCGCAGCCGTATGCAGCGCGCTTCCGCTCAGCGTCATCGTTCCTTTGGTGTCGTTCACGAGCCTCGCGACATGGGTGCTGCTCAGCATTGCGTGCATCGCCGGGCGCCGCCGCGGCCTGACTGGCACGCCTGGGCTCTACCGTTCGCCGTTGTTCCCGCTGCCGCAGATCATCACGTTGCTCAGCGTCGCGGGGCTCACAATGCTCGTGTGGAACGATCGCGTGAACGGGCGCCCGGGCGTGATTGCGGTGCTCGCGGTGATCGTTGTCTCGGCGCTCTATCACGCCTTCGTGCTCGATCGGCGCCCAGGCGGCTGGTCGTTGCTCGCCTCAACGGCCGAAACCGCGAGCTCGTAACGGAAGGCGCGCGCCGCTAGTGCAGTAGGCGCTCGCTTACTCCCACTCGATGGTCGCCGGCGGCTTCGAGCTCACGTCGTACACGACTCGATTCACGCCTCGCACCTCGTTTATGATCCGGTTCGAGATGCGTCCGAGCACGTCGTGCGGGAATGGAAACCAGTCCGCGGTCATGCCGTCGAGGCTCGTCACGGCACGTAGCGCGACCACGTTCTCGTACGTGCGGTAGTCGCCCATCACGCCCACGCTGCGCACCGGAAGCAGCACCGCGAACGCCTGCCAGATGTCATCGTAGAGCCCCGCCTCGCGGATTCCCTCGAGGTAGATCGCATCGGCGCGCTGCAATACGTCTATCTTCTCGCGCGTGATGTCGCTCAGGATGCGAATCGCGAGTCCCGGGCCCGGGAATGGATGCCGGCCGACGATCGTTTCCGGGAGCCCGAGCTCGCGTCCGACGCGACGCACCTCGTCCTTGAACAACTCGCGCAGCGGCTCGATCAGCGCGAACTTCATCCCGGGCTTGAGGCCACCGACATTGTGATGCGTCTTGATCGTCACTGACGGGTCCGCCATGCGGCGCCGCGGACTCGATCACGTCGGGATAGAGCGTGCCCTGCACGAGGAACTTCGCGTCGTGTCCCGCGGCCGCCGCAGCATCCTCGAACACATCAATGAAGGTGTGGCCGATGCGCCGCCGCTTTTCCTCGGGATCTTCGATACCTGCGAGCGCGGCGAGAAAGCGGTCGGATGCGTCGATCGTGATGAGCTCGATGCCCGAGATGTGCGCGGAAGGTCTTCTCCACCTGCTCACGCTCGTGCATGCGGAGCAGTCCGTGATCAACGAAGATGCACGTGAGCTGCGAGCCGATCGCACGGTGCACGAGTGCCGCGGCTACCGACGAGTCGACGCCGCCCGAGAGCCCGCAGATCACGCTCGCGTCGCCGACGGTCTCACTGATCTTCGCGACCTCTTCCTCGATGAAGGCGCCCGTCGTCCATGATGGCGTCGCCTTGCAGACCTCGAACAGGAAGTTCTCCATCAGCTCGCCACCGCGCGGCGTGTGCACGACCTCGGGATGGAACTGCACGCCGAAGATCGGCCGCTTGCGATCGCGGAAGGCGCCAATGTGCGAGTTCGCGCTGTGCGCGAGCACCTGGAATCCCTCGGGCACGACGCGCACCTGGTCGCCGTGGCTCATCCAAACCGTCGTCGACTCCCCCTTGGTGAAACCATCGAACAACGTGTCGCTGTCGTCGACGATGAGTTCCGCGCGCCCGTACTCCCGTCTATCCGCAGGCGTGATCTCTCCGCCGAGCAGATGCACGATGAGGTTCATTCCGTAGCAGACACCGAGAGTCGGCGCGAAGTCCAGAATTTCCTTCGGCACCGTCGGCGCACCTGCATCGTACACGGAGCTCGGGCCGCCGCTCAGGATGATGCCGGTGGGGTTCCACTCGCGAATCCATTGGGCCGAGCGTGTGGGCGGGTGGATCTCGGAGTAGACGCCGGCCTCGCGTACGCGGCGGGCGATGAGCTGTGTGAACTGCGATCCGAAATCCAGGATCAGAATCCGACTCGTCATCCCCGCGCCTATCGCTTCCACTCCGCCTCATCGAGTGTGAGGAAATCGACCTTGAGCGTTTCGAGATCGAGAATCGCCGCCGTGGGTACGCCGAACAGCCATCCGCACGCTTCGCCCGGATTCAGCAACAGCGTCGATCCCGACATGCGACACTGCTTGATGTGCGAGCATCCATGAATGACTACTGCGTGCGCATCCACCGATCGTTCCGCCACATCGCTCAAATCATGAATGAGCAGCAGGCGAACACCCGCGACATCCACCGAGTGCGGCGAATCGTAGAGCTCCGTGCCCATCCCTTTCGACGCCTCCGCAAGGAGCCCCGCGTGATCGCCATCGTTTCTGCCGAACACGCCCGCAAACGGAAGGTCCGCAGCGAGCAGTGGTGAGAGCGAGAACGGCGAGCAGTGATCGCCCGCATGCAGCACGATGCCTACATTCTGCTCGCGAAACAGCCGCGCGAATTCCGCGATCGCGGGCACACGGTCATGTGAATCCGAGAGGACGCCGACGCGCATCAGTCAGTTCTCCATTCCAGGCGTTGGGGCTCGAGCCGCACCAGATCCTCGTAGGTCTCCCGCCGTGTGACCACGGCGAACCGATCACCATCCACCAGCACCTCGGATACCCGCGGACGCGCGTTGTAGTTGGACGACATGACGTAGCCATACGCGCCCGCCGTGCGCACGACGACGAGGTCGCCCGCATCCACATCATCGACCTCGCGGTCGAGCGCGAAGAAGTCGCCGCTCTCGCACACGGGACCAACGACATCGACGATCGAGCGCTCCTGGCGCGCCTGCACGGCTTCGATCGCGTGAAACGCGTCGTAGTGTGACGGACGCAGGAGGTCGTTCATAGCGGCATCGGTGATGATGTATTCCTTGCCGCCGGCCTTCTTCCGATGCATCACGCGCGCGAGCAGCACGCCTGCGTTGCCAACGATGAAGCGACCGGGCTCCACGATGAGCGACAGCCCGGACTTCCTGATTCGGGGAAGGAGGGATGCGGCGAGCGCCTCGAGGTCCATCGGCTGCTCGTCCTCGTACGTCACCGCGAAGCCACCGCCAATGTCCAGGTAGCGAATCTCGTCGGCACCGAATGCGCGCATCTGGGTGTAGAGATCGAGCAGCCGATCGATTCCCTCGCGATAGGGCTCCAGCTCGGAGACCTGCGATCCGATGTGCATGTCGAGCCCCCGCAGCGAAACGTGCGGAAGCGCGAGCGCCTGCTTCGCTGCCGCGAGCGCCTCTTCGATCGGGATGCCGAACTTGTTCCCGCGCTCGCCCGTGCGCGTGTAGTGGTGCGGCGTCGAGACGTGGACCTCGGGATTGATGCGCAGCGCCACGGGCGCGCGCACGCCCATGCTTCCCGCAACGTGATTCAACTGCTCGAGCTCGAAAGCCGACTCGACGTTGAAGAGCAGGATCCCCGCCGACAATGCCTCTCGCATTTCCTGCTCGGACTTTGCCACGCCGCTGAACACGATGCGATCAGCGCTGATCCCTGCCTCGCGCGCGCGAAAGAGCTCGCCGCCAGAGACGATGTCGACCCCCGCTCCACGCTCCTGCAGCAGGCGGAGAATCGCCAGATTTGAGTTCGCCTTCATGCTGTAGTGCAACCGATGGGGCACCGGTGACAGCACGTGATCAATCGCCGCGAACTGCTCGCGGATGGCTCGAGCACTGTATACGTACGCCGGCGTGCCCACGGCGTCCGCGATCCTGTCCAGCGATACGCCCTCGCACACGAGCTCTCCGCTCGCTGTGCGAGTGAAGCCGGAGACGGTCAGTACGCCTTGGCCCACAACGCCTCGACGGTGGAGGGCTTTCCGCACTTGAGACAGTGCTGCATCGGCTCCGACGAGCGGAACTCCTCATCGGGGAGCACGCGAATCGTCGCCTTCGTCTCCTCCTTGATCTGCTGCTCGCACTCCTCGCTGCCGCACCATCCCGCGTAGACGAATGCGCCGTCGCCGTCCATCACTTCCTTGAACCGCGCCCAGGTGATCTCGCCGCGCATGCTGTTGGCCTCGCGACGGTCACGCGCCGCCACCAGCAGCTCGTCCTGCATCTTCTCGAGCAGCACCTCCGCATCTTCGCCCACCGTGTCGAGCGAGACGGTCTCCTTCGCGCCGGTGTCGCGCCGCACGAGCACACACTGGTTCGCGTCGACATCACGCGGACCGAGCTCGAGCCGAAGAGGCACGCCGCGCAGCTCCCACTCATAGTACTTGGCGCCCGGCTTCATGTTGTCGCGAGCATCGAGATGCACGCGCAGCCGATTCGGCTCGCGACGCTCCCAGTCGCCGAGCGACGCCTTGAGCTTATGCGCCGCCTCGAGCACGCGTGCCTTGTCATCATCCGTGCGCCAGATCGGCACGATCACGATTTCCGTCGGCGCGAGCAGCGGCGGTAGGCGCATGCCCTTGTCGTCGCCATGCGTCATGACGAGTCCACCGATCAGCCGCGTCGACACGCCCCAGCTCGTGTTCCAGGCGAACGCTTCATCGCCCGCTTCCGTCTGGAACTTCAGCTCGAACGCCTTCGCGAAGTTCTGTCCGAGATTGTGCGAGGTGCCCGCCTGCAGCGCCTTGTTGTCCTGCATCATCGCTTCGCACGAGTACGTGCGCAGCGCTCCCGCGAATCGCTCCGAGTTCGACTTCTGCCCGGTGATCACCGGCATCGCCATGTAGCCTTCCATGAAGTCGCGATAGACGCCGAGCATCTTCCGCGCTTCCTCTTCCGCCTCATCGTGCGTGGCGTGCGCCGTGTGCCCCTCCTGCCAGAGGAACTCCAGTGTGCGCAGGAAGAGGCGCGTGCGCATCTCCCAGCGAACGACGTTCGCCCACTGGTTGATCAGCAGCGGGAGATCGCGATAGCTCTGCACCCACTTCGCGAACATCGCGTAGATGATCGTCTCGGACGTGGGCCGCACGACCAGCGGCTCCTCGAGCTGCTTCCCTCCGCCGTGCGTGACGACCGCAGTCTCCGGCGCGAAGCCCTCCACGTGCTCCGCCTCCTTGTTCAGGAAGCTCTGCGGAATGAAGCAGCGGGAAATACGCGTTGCGGTGCCCGGTCTCCTTGAACATGTCGTCGAGCGCGCGCTGCATCCGCTCCCAAATGCCGTAGCCGTCGGGACGGATCACCATGCATCCGCGCACCGGCGAATAGTCCGCGAGCTCGGCGCGCAGCACGACCTCGTTGTACCACGCGCTGAAGTCCGCCTTGCGTGTCGTCAGTTTCTTGTCGTCAGCCATTGCATCCGTGTGAGTTGAGCCCGCTCATGTCGATTCAATCCATGCGTCGAGCGCGACTTTGCGCTCCCCCTTCTCGTCCAGCTGCCGCACCATTGCCTCGCCATGCGAGAGCTCGGGTGTCGCGATCACGATCGTCTCGCGCGCTCCGGCTGCATACGCGGCCTTGAGCTGACGCGCGAGCTTCTGATTGCCGAGCGCGTACTCGACGCTCCGGCCGCGCGCGCGCAGCTTCGCCGCCACGCGCATCGCGTCTTCCACCGTGCCGGCATCGCCGTACGCCACCCACACATCCAGCATCGACTCGAGCGCCGGCATCTTGCCGCGCGACTTGAGCAGCTCGCCGAGCACCACGTCACCCATCCCGAAGCCGAGCGCAGGAAGGCTCACGCCGCCCAGCGATTCGAGCAGCGTGTCGTAGCGACCGCCGCCGCAAATCGCGCGCAGCTCGCCCTTCGCATCGAAGAGCTCGAATACGATCCCCGTGTAGTACGCCAGTCCGCGCACAATGGAAAGATCGAGGCGCACCCAGTCGCGAATGCCAAGCGACTCCGTATGCGCGAGATAGCGCCGCAGGTTGTCCCACTCGGCCGTCGCGCCCGCGGCATCGACAACGCGCGTGAACTCCGCCTCATCCGCAGTCGCGCCCGCGAGCTCGAACAGCTGCGCCGATGCATTCGCGCTCACACCCGCAGTCGAGAGCCGGTGCTCGAGCACTTCGCGCGGATCGCGATCGAGCTTGTCGAGCGCCGCGTACGCCGCGCTCATCTGCTGTTCACCGATCCCAATGCCGCGCAGCAGCGCGTTGAGCAGCCGGCGGTCGGACACACGCGCGACCACGTCATCACTCGTCAATCCCAGCACTCGCATCACGTCGACCGCGGCGGCGAGCAGCTCCGCATCCGCGCTCACGTCGGCCTCGCCGATGATGTCCATGTTGAGCTGGAAGTGCTCGCGGAGTCGGCCGCGCTGCTGGCGCTCGTAGCGGAAGAGCTGCGGGATCGAGAACCAGCGCACCGGCTTCCGCATCGCGTTCGCGCGCGCGGCCACCATGCGGGCGAGCGTGGGCGTCATCTCCGGGCGGAGCGCGATTTCGCGATCGCCCTTGTCGCGGAAGTTGTACAGCTGATCCACGATCTCGGCGCCGCTCTTCTTCGTGTAGAGCTCGAGCGGTTCGAGCGGCGGTCCATCGTACTCGACGAATCCGTAGCGACGCGCGACGTCGCGCCAACCCCTGAAGATGTAGGACCGCTCCGCGAGCTCTGTGGGATAGAAGTCGCGAAAGCCAGGGAGCGCGCCGGGGGACATCGAGAAAATCTACGCTGCGAGCGGAGACACCTGCAAGCGCGCCATCGCGTCGCCCACAGTGTGAAAAGAGCCCGTGATCAGCGTCGTCCCGCCACCGCTGCGCGCAGCGGCGAGCGCACGATCAAAATCAGCCTCCGCAGTCGCTGGCCACCCGTGCTCCGTCGCGAACGCGAGCGCCTCGGCCAGCGTCCACGCACGATCCGC
This sequence comes from uncultured Gemmatimonadaceae bacterium, assembly GCA_963792685.1. GTDB lineage: Bacteria > Gemmatimonadota > Gemmatimonadetes > Gemmatimonadales > Gemmatimonadaceae > FEN-1250. Next base: position 3,039,425 of record CAWBWW010000001.1, read on the forward strand.
AGGAACGCTTGGCGGTGAGGCCAACACGAAACGATCGACCAACGGCGCGAGCGTTGACATCATCGATTGCCAATCCTTGTCGCGCAACGCCGTCATCAAGCACGTGAGCGGGCGCGCAGGGAGAACGGACTGCAGCGTCTCGCAGAGCACCGCGCACCCGGCCGGATTGTGCGCGACATCGAAGATGATCGAGCCCACACTCTGGAAGCGACCGGCGATGCGCACGCGCGCGAGTGCCGCCTGCGGATCGCGCGCGGCCTCGACGTACGGCTCGCCCGCGCACTCCAGCATCGCGAGCGCCGTCGCCGCGTTCATCGCCTGATGCCGGCCGATGAGCGGCGTGCGCAGCTCTCGCGCACCTGTCTTCGTGCGCAGCGTAAAGCGAGTGCCATCGAGCGCCACTGAGATGTCGGACACTGTCCATTCGTCCGCGACGACGTGCACGGGAGACGCACCCGTTTCGCGCGCGAGCCTCGCGAGAAATGCCTGAGCTGCGCATCGCTCTCGCCGATTACCGCGGGCACGCCGCGCTTGAAGATGCCGGCCTTCTCGCGCCCGATCAGCTCGAGCGTGTCACCGAGGTACTGCATGTGATCGAATCCGATCGAGGAGATGCCGGCGGCTACCGGTTTGATCACGTTCGTGCTGTCGAGCCGGCCGCCCAGTCCAACCTCGATCACCGCGACATCCACTCCTTCGCGCACGAAGTGCTCGAATGCCATCGCGGTGGTGGCCTCGAAGAAGGTGGCGCCGAGTCGTTCGACAGTCGGCGTCCATTGCTCGATGAAGGCGACGACGTCCGCCTCGCTCATCGGAGTCCCGTTCACGGCGATGCGCTCGCGGAAGTCGATGAGATGCGGCGACGTGTACTTGCCCACGCGGAGACCAAGCCCACGCAGCAGCGCCTCGATCGTCGCGACGACGCTCCCCTTTCCGTTCGTTCCCGCAACGTGAAACGCGGGGACACGTGTGTGAGGATCGCCGAGCAGCGAGAGCAGCTCCGTCGTGCGCTCGAGCCCCATCTTCCACGCGCCCGTGACCCGGGCGAACAGATAGTCGAGCGAAGCTGCGTACGCGGAATCTCTTCGATGGCTCGTTCATTCGCGATCCCACAGCACTGTCAGGCGCTGCGTGACCGCTGCGCCGATCTGCTCGATCAGGACGACACCCAGCTCGTCGCCACCGGCTGCCCGCTCATGTGCCGCAGCAGCCCGCCGACGCAGCTCTTGAGATCGCGACGGTGTGAGACGACGTCGAGCATCCCGTGATCGAGCAGGAACTCGGCGGTCTGGAAGCCTTCGGGAAGGTCCTGGCCGATCGTCTGCTTGATCACGCGCGGACCCGCAAAGCCGATCACGGCACCCGGCTCGGCCACGATCGCATCGCCGAGCATGGCGAAGCTCGCGCTCACGCCGCCTGTGGTCGGATTCGTGAGCATCGAGACGTACGGAATACGCCGCTCGGCGAGCTGCGCGAGCAGCGCCGACGTCTTCGCCATCTGCATGAGCGAGAGCACGCCTTCCTGCATGCGCGCGCCGCCGGACGCCGAGATGAGAACCAGCGGATACTTGCGCTCGAGCGAACGCTGCCCGAGGCGCGCGATCTTGGCGCCGACGACCGAGCCCATCGATCCGCCCATGAACGCGAAGTCCATGACGCCGAGGTTGATCGGCATTCCGCCGAGATTCCCGGAAACGGACATGAGCGCGTCGTAGTCGCCGGCGTTCGCAAGCGCCTTCTTCAAGCGAGCTGGATATTCGGGAAACTGAAGCGGATCGACGGAGCGAATGTCGACGTCGAGCTCGTCGTAGCTGTTGTCGTCGAGCAACAGATTTACGTAATCCACCGCACGAATACGGCGATGGAAATCGCAATTCGGGCAGACGTTGAGATTGCGGATGAACTTCTCACGCAAATCCGTGTGCCCGCACGCCTCGCATTTTTCCCAGGCATCGGGCGGAATTTCCAGCTTTTCGCGCCGCGGCTGCCGGGGCTTCCGCTCTTTTCGGAACCAAGCCATTCGGGAAATCTGGCCGGATCGGTCAGCGTCGGGCAAGCTGAGCAGGGAGCCCGTATCAGCAGCTCAGATTGCGAGCTCCCCACGCGCCCGCCACGTCCCTCGCTCGAGATGCGCATCATCACTCCAATCGACAGCCAGCACGCGAGCATGAACGAGCCGCCGTAGCTGAAGAACGGCAGCGGAATACCGGTGATCGGCATGAGATTGAGCGTCATGCCGACGTTCACGCACACGTGCACGAGCCAGCTCGCCGCGAGACCGAAGGCGACCAGGCTCCCGAACGAGTCGTTCGCATTCGATGCCGCGCGCACTGCGCGGAGCACGAGGAAGAGGAACAGCGAGAGCGCGATGGTGACGCCAAGGAGGCCGAGCTCTTCGCCGACCACGGCGAAGATGAAGTCCGTGTGCTGCTCGGGAAGGAACGCGAGCCGCTTCTGCGTTCCGCCGAGAAATCCCTTTCCGATCCAGCCGCCAGATCCAATCGCGACCTGCGATTGGATGACGTGCCATCCTGAGTTGCGCGGATCGATCGATGGATCGAGAAAGACCTGCAGGCGGTGCCGTTGATACGGTGCGAGGCGCTCCCATAGAATCGGCGCCAGCACGCCCATGAACACGTTCGCGAGCATCAGCGTCACGCCTTCCCACATGTACGGCCGGTACCAGAGCACGAGCGCGAGCAGTGCAAGGAACCATGCGCCCCACAGGCTCGTGTTGAACGCGAGCACGAGACTCACCGCGGGCGACGCGATGAGAAGCAGCAGCGGCAGCGGCACGCCGGACCAGAACAGCATCGCGAAGAAGATCCCGATGAACACCATGCCGCTTCCGAGATCCGGCTGCAGCATGATGAGCAGCCACGGAATTCCTACCACCACCGATGGCTTCCAGAGCTCGAGCAGCGATCGCGGCGCTTCACGCCGGGCGCCGAGCTCGCGTGCGAGCATCAGGATCACGGAAACTTTCGCCAGCTCGGCAGGCTGTCCGAGTCTGTGTCCCGCTATCACCAGCCAGCTCTTGGAGCTCGCCGCGTCTCCTGCGCCGCCGCCGAACTTCAGAAGTCCGAGCAGGAGGAGGCAGGTGAGGATGTAGATCGGCAGCGCCGCCCACTCGAAGAAGCGCACCGATGCGCGGCTCACAGCGTACGCGAGCGGCGACAGAGATGATAACCCACCGGATTTGCGCCATCCACGCGTTCGTCGCGACCGTCGGCAGATCGGTCTGCCCCGCTGAGTAGACCATCGCGACGCCGTAGCAGGACAGCAGCAGCGCGACGAGGATGAGCGGCCAGTCGTTGACGATGCGTCGCATCAGCCGTCGGTGTTGATGAGAGTTGTCGGCTCCACGTGCAGATACGATTGGATGATCTTGGAGGCGATGCGCGCGGCGCGCGTGCCGTGTCCGCCGAACTCGATCATCACCGCCACGACAATCTTCGGATCGCCAGCCGGTGCGTAGCCGACGAACCACGCGTGGTGATGCAGCGGGTCTTCGGAGTTCTGCGCCGTTCCGGTTTTTCCGGCGAGCACCACGCCCTGAATGCGTGCACTCCCTGCCGTTCCGTTCGTCACCACGCCGGCGAGTGCCTGTCGTAGTCCCGCGAGCTGGTCGGCGGAGAGCTGGAGAATCTGAGTGCGCTCCGGCTTGTCCTTCACGATTTCCGGCTTCGCGGCATTTCCGTCGGTCGCAAGCGCCGTGTAGAAGCGCGCCATGCTCACGACGGTCTGCGCATTCTCTCCCTGGCCGATCGAGAGGTTGAGCACCACCGACTGGCTCCAACCGTTCTTTCCGTACTTGCGATTGTAGTAATTGGTGACGTCGTCGTACGGGAAGGTCGGTCGTGCTTCGTCGGGGAGATCGATCGCGGTCTTCTCGCGGGCGCCGAGCTTGAGCCCGCCCGCGACGAGCTGGGACAGGCCCACCTTCAATCCGAGCTGATAGAAGTAGACGTCGCACGATTTCTCGATCGCTTCGGCGAGCGTCAGGTTGCCGTGACCCTTCGGCTCCCAGCAGTGGAAGTAGCGATTGCCGAACTGATAGCCGCCGGTGCACGCGACCGGCATGCGATCATCGAGGTGCACGAGCCCGCGCTCGAGCGCGACGGCAGCGGTCGCGAGCTTCCACGTGGAGCCGGGCGGATAGCGCCCCTGCGTGACCTTGTTGAACAGCGGGCGCCGCGGATCCGTGTTCAGCGACTTCCACAGCTCCGGCGGAATTCCACCCACGAATCGGTTCGGGTCGTAGCTCGGCGAGGAGTACAGCGCGAGCACGCCGCCCGTCTTCGGATCGATCGCGATCGCGCCACCCTGCAGCGAGTCGCCGAAGATTCCGGCCATAAATCGCTGCAGCGGAAGATCGATGTTGGTGTAGAGCGGATTCGCCGGCTCCGCTGCGACTTCTTCGCGCGCACCAGCCTCGCGCACCACGCGGCCCATCGCGTCGACCTCGACGAAGCGCACGCCCTCGCGACCGCGCAGCCGCGTCTCGTACTGGCGCTCGAGCCCGCCCTTTCCGACTGACTGCCCCGTCTTGTAGCCCTGATAGCGCGGATTCGTGAGCTCCGTCTCGGTCACTTCGCCGACGTAGCCGACGAACGATGACACCGCGGCGCCATCGGGATAGTAGCGCTTGGGAGCGGACTGGATGATCAGCCCGGGAAAATCAATGCGTCGCTCTTCGAGTACCGACACCTCATCGAACCGCGCGTCTGCCAGTACGGCGACGGGCCGATTACGCGCGTGCGAGAATCGGCGCACCGAGAGCTCGATCTGCTCCGGCGTGATCGGGATGATCGCGGAGAGGCGCGTGAGCGCTGCGCGCAACGAGTCCGTGCTCGGCGCGAGGATCGACACGGCGTAGCCCGGCACGTTCTCGGCGATGACCTCGTTGTTGCGGTCGTAGATGATGCCGCGAGGCGCCGGGAGCGGGACCTCGCGCAGACGGTTCGTCTCGGACTGCTGCGAGTATTTCGTGTAGTTGACCACCTGCGTCTTGAAGAACGCGGACAGCAGCACCACGAAAATTCCCACGAGCGCCCAGGAGGCGACGCGCGCACGGCGCGCGATCTCGTTGGGATGGAAGCTCATGTGGGCGACGCGCGAAGCACGGGACGCAAAATCAGCAGCGTGACCAGCCCGAACAGCGCGGTCACTGCGGCGGTGAGCGGCGACCAGACGAAGATCTGGATCGCGAGCTGTCCCAGGTCACCGTGGCGACCCGCGAGCATGTAGATCACGTCGAACGCCCACTTCCCCAGAAAGAAGAAGAGCGCGTTGAGCAGCACATCATCCGCGAAGAAGACGGCCTTGAGCCACGAGGCCGTGAAAGCCGATCGCGCTCATGGCGAGCGCTCCTGCACCAAACACGTGTACATCCACCGAATCCGAAACGAGTCCTACGCACAAGCCGATCAGCGCCGCGGCGCCAGGGCGCACGCGGATCGCGACGAGCAGTGTCGCGATCACCAGAAAATCTGGCCCTGCACGCCAGCCCAGCAAAGGGCGCAGCGTGTAGTGCAGCATCAGGAGAATGATGAACGCGATGAGCGTGCGAAGGAAATCCGTCGGTCTCATGGAGTAGTCGTCGTCGGCGCGCGCGCGGGCGGCGGAGCTTTCGCTGGCCGGGCCTCATGCTGCGGAGACGGGACGACGGGCGGCGCCGTAACAGCCGCGGTCTCGTGCTTGTCTGCGCTGTCACGCGGCGCGGCAGACGAATCGTGCTTCGCGGAGAGCCGCGCGATCGAGTCGCCGGCGGCGACGATGCTCTTGACGGCCGAGTCGGTATGCAGCCCCTGCTTCCACACGGTCTGTACGCCTGCGGTGGTTCGCGCAGGCAGGAGGACCATCACTTCGGAGATGTCGGCGGGGGACACCGAGGGGCGAAGCAGATACGTCCGCGCCCACAGCTCCGACGTCTTGATCTCTGAGACAACGGTTCCCACCGGAATGCCTCGCGGGAACGTGCCGCCAAGCCCGGAGCTCACAATCAGCGTGCCCGGCTTGAGATTGCTGCGCATCGTCACGCCGCGCATCTCCAGCAGGTAGCGCTCGGGATCGCTCCCGAGATGCGCGCCAACGATGCCGAACGCCGCACTGTCCACGGTCATCGCGCTCACGCGGAAGTCCGGATGCGCCCACACGATCGCGATGCTCATGGTCGGGTCGACGTTCTTCACCATCCCCACGAGCCCCTCAGGGGCGACCACGGGGCTGAATGGAAGAATCCCGGCCTTCGAGCCGGCCGAGAGCGCGACGGTGTACTCCTCGCCGATTCTGCGCCCCTGCAGCACCTCTGCTGGCACGAACCCCCAGCGGAGCGCCTCCCCGAGCCCCAGCAGCTTGCGCAGCCGATCATTTTCGGCGAGCGACGTTTCGAGCGCCATCGCGCGAAGGGCGATACTGTCGCGCTGCGCTTCGCGTGCTTCGCGCGTAAGCCAGGAGCGCCGGCTCTGCTCCGCATCGCGCTGGAGGGCGACGAGCGGCGACAGCACGGATTGTCTCAGGATCGACGCGAATGGATCGCGTACGCGCTCGGGGAGCTGAATGGCCGCAAAGGCAGCCAGGAGACACGAGACGAAGAGGACCGTGTCCCGGCGGCTGTAGGCGCGAGCGACGGGTGGCACGTGCGATCAGGTCTGCAGGACGGACCAGTACTTGTCCTCGTCGTCCAGAATGCGCCCCGTTCCTCGTACCACGCACGTGAGCGGATCCTCGTCCACGTGGATCGGAAGGTTCGTCTCCTGGCTGAGCAGCAGATCGAGTCCGCGAATGAGCGCGCCGCCGCCCGTCATGACGATGCCGCGATCGACAATGTCGCTCGCGAGCTCCGGCGGCGTGATCTCGAGCGCGCGGCGCACCGCGTCGACGATCTGCTGGATCGGCTCCTGGATGGCTTCGCGAATCTCGCTCGAGTGCACGCGAACCGTTTTCGGGATGCCGGAGACGAGATCGCGTCCCTTCACTTCCATCTCGCGCTCTTCGCCTACGGGCGCCGCGGATCCGATCTGGATCTTGATCTGCTCCGCCGTCGGCTCGCCGATGAGGAGATTGTAGTTCTTGCGCATGAACTGCACGATCGCGGTATCCAGCTCGTCGCCGCCCGTGCGGATCGACGTGTCGCTCACGATTCCGGAGAGCGCGATGACGGCGATCTCCGTCGTGCCGCCGCCGATGTCGATGACCATGTTGCCGGTCGGCGTCTCGACCGGAAGCCCGACACCGATCGCCGCTGCCATTGGCTCGGCCACCATGAAGACTTCTTTCGCGCCTGCGCCGAGTGCGGAGTCGCGCACGGCGCGCTTCTCGACCTCGGTGATGCCGGACGGCACGCACACGATCACGCGCGGCTTCACCTTGAAGACGTGATTGTCGATGATCAGCGTCAGGAAATAGCGGAGCATCTTTTCCGTGACGTCGAAGTCGGCGATCACGCCGTCCTTCATCGGGCGCACCGCGATCACACCTTCAGGTGTGCGACCGAGCATGCGCTTCGCTTCGAGACCGACACCCTTGATCTTCCCTGTGGCGCGGTCGATGGCGACGACGGAAGGCTCGTTGAGCACGATGCCTTCACCTTTGACGTAAATCAGGGTATTCGCGGTGCCGAGGTCCACGGCAATCGCGTTGGCGGGAAACAGCGCTCCCGGCTTGAAAGGCCAGCGCATCTAGGAGATCAGTCTCGCGTTCCGGAAGGAACGCTGTAGGCGGGTAGGAAAAGGCACGGTCGGGGGTTAAGCTAGCCGCACACCTGAGTTGCGGCAAGACGTTGTCTGGGCAGAACCTAGGGCGTGTCGGACATCACATCCCAGCGTGCGAGGACGGATGCGCGAATCGCTCGAGATTGCGATCGTGGAGCTCAATGCGTGTGATGCGTGCGGCCTCTGTCTTCCTTTGTGCCCGCCTGGCGCAATCGGGATGAAGCGAGAGGGTCTGCACATAGACGATTCAGTTTGCACAGGGTGTCGAAAGTGTGTGGCGCCCTGTCCCGTGGGAGCGCTTGCGATGGTTCCGCGCCCCACTTTCGTCTCGTGAATCTCTCCGTGAACAGCTGGTGAGCGGCGTTCCTGGAGGCGTGCGCTCGCACGACTCGGCGTGGCCCGCGCCGAGCCGGCATTGCGACGTGCTCGTGGTGGGCGGGGGCCCAGGTGGATTGATCGCTGCGCGCGAACTGGCGTCGCGAGACCGCGGTCTGAGCGTCGTGCTGCTCGAGCGCGATCGAGCGATCGGCGCGCCGGTGCGCTGCGGCGAAGGTGTGGGGAGCGCGGGGCTCGCGGAGTTCATCGACCCTGCAAACGCGTCGTGGGTGTCGCGGAAGATCACGAAGGTGATTTTCTGGGCGCCCGATGGCACCGAGGTTCGCGTCGCCGAGGGCGACGTGGGATATGTCCTCGACCGCACGCGCTTCGAGCCCGCGCTCGCCGCGGAGGCGGGGCGCGCAGGCGCCGAGCTGCTGATCGGCACAGAGGCCACGGGGCTGCGTCGCGATGGCGGCGGGTGGCTCGTGGCGGTGCGGAGCGCCGCGCGCGAGTGGGTGATGCGCGCGAAGCTGATCATCGCGGCGGACGGCGTGGACGGCATGGTGGCGCGCTGGGCGGGGCTCGACACGCGCGTCCCCGCGCGGGATATGGAGAGCTGCGCGCAGTACTCTGATGACGAACGTGAATGTCGACCAGGACGCGATTTATTTGCACTTTGGAGATAATGTCGCTCCGGGCGGTTACGCCTGGGTATTTCCGAAGGGCGGCGACAGCGCGAACATCGGGCTCGGCGTCGTCGCGCTGCACGCCGGCGCGCCGCAACGCGCGGCAGTGGCTGGACGACTATACGCAGAGCTACTTCCCTACGAGCACGCGCGTGAGCTCAACGGTGGGCGGCGTGATCGTACACCCAACGATCAAACGCACGGTGACGGATGGGTTGCTCACGGTGGGCGACGCGGCGCACATGATCAATCCGCTGTCGGGCGGCGGCATTGTGAACGCGATGAAGGCGGGGCGCCTGGCGGCGGACGTAGGTGCGGACGCACTCTCGGCGAACGACACGAGCGCCGCGCGGCTACAGCGCTATCACGACGCGTGGATGAAGATGCTCGGCGACGATCACGTGCGCTTCCACCGGCTCAAGGACGCACTGTCGAAGTTCGACGATTCGTTCTTCGACAATCTCGCGCGCACGGTGAACAAGATCGCGTACGAGAAGCGGACGCTGAGGCGGATCTTTGGGAGTGCGCTCGTGCATCATCCGACGCTGCTGCCGGTGGTTGCGAAGTATTTTGTGTGAGTGAAGCGGATCTGTTCAGGGATCTTGGCGAGCTGCTCCTTCGACTGCTCGACCCGCGGATCGTACCCTTGACCATTGGAGTGCCGCTCTTCTACGGCGTCCTCCATCTCGATAGGAGATCTACTGTTCTACTTCGCAGATCGGGGAGAGGGAGAAACTGAGTAAGCGTTGTGCAGACCGCGCGTCCCATTCGCCAACAGCTCTCGATTACGAAGCCGATTGAATGAACGTCGTGCCCACCGCACATCGATTCGCGATGGCGCCCGCCAGCCGTTCCGGCGCCCGCAGCACCCCCACCCCCGGCAGCAACGGCGCCCACACGTACACCGGCGTGCGCGCGATCGACATCACGCTCCCGCTCCATCCTCGCGCAATGCCGAATCCCGCCGCGTAGCCAGCCTCGCGCGCGAGCCGCTCCTCCCGCTCCGCTGCCGCGCCAAACGGATAGCTCACCGCCAGCGTCTCGACATCCAGCGCCACCGAGATGATCACGCCGCGAGCGCTCGAGCTCTCCCCTAACCTCGGCACTGGAGCACCGCGTCAGCCGCGGATGCGTCGCGGTGTGCGACGCGAACTCGATCCCTCGCCCCTGCCACGTGCGCATGTCCCGCCACGCGAGATGCGCGAACCTCCGTCCGCCGTACGCAACGTCCCAGCGGTTCAGGCGCCCCGCGTACTCGGTGATCACGAAGCAAGTCGCGCGGAAGCCGTGCGCTTCGAGCACCGGGAACGCGTGATCGCGCAGCCCGCGGTACCCATCGTCAAAAGTGATCGCGAGCTCGTTCGGCGCAGCAGCTCGCTGGCCCAACGCACACGCGATCACTTCAGAAAGTCCGAGAGTCTTCCATCCCGCTCTGGCTAGCCGCTCGATCTGCTTCGCGAAGCGCGCGGGCGAGATCCGCGTCACCCCGAGCTCGCGCCGGCGCTCCACCTTGTGCCAGGCGAGCACCGGCGGGAGTGTCACACTCGTAACACTAGGCCTTGAGATAGCTCGCTGGCTCGGCGAACGGCATCCCGAACGCGTCGGCGACCGCCTTGTACACCACCTTCTTGTCCACGACGTTGAGCCCCTTCGCGAGCGCGTCGTTTTCACGCAGCGCCTTCTGCCATCCCTTGCGCGCGAGCTGAATCACGTACGGGAACGTCGCGTTCGTGAGCGCGAGCGTCGACGTGCGCGGCACGCCGCCAGGCATGTTCGCCACACCGTAGTGGATGATCCCATCGATCGTGTACACGGGATTGTCGTGTGTCGTGGCATGGATGGTCTCAATGCAACCGCCCTGGTCGATGGCCACGTCCACGATTACCGCACCGGGCTGCATCGTCTTGAGATCCTCGCGACGCACGAGACGCGGCGCCTTCGCGCCCGTTACCAGTACCGCCCCGACGACGAGATCCGCTGTTGCGATCTGCTCGAGAATCGTGAACCGGTTCGAGTACACGAGCGTCACGTTGGCCGGCATCACGTCCGAGAGATAGCGCAGCCGCTCGAGCGAGAGATCGAGAATCGTCACCTGCGCACCGAGCCCTGCGGCCATCTTCGCCGCGTTCGTGCCAACCACGCCACCGCCGAGGATCACGACCTTGCCGGGCGGCACCCCGGGCACGCCGCCCAGCAGCACGCCGCGACCACCGTGCAACTTCTCGAGGTACTTGGCGCCTTCCTGCACGGCCATCCGCCCCGCGACCTCCGACATCGGCGTGAGCAGCGGAAGCTCGCCGTTCGGGAGCTGCACGGTCTCGTACGCGATGCACGTCGCGCCGCTGTCGACGTGCGCCTTCGTAAGCTGCTCGTCCGCCGCGAAGTGGAAGTACGTGAAGATCGTCTGCCCCGGCTTCATGCGCGGCCACTCGACCTTGATCGGCTCCTTCACCTTCAGAATCATGTCCGCGTCGCGCCACGTCGCGTCGGCATCCGGCGCGATCGTGCCGCCCGCCTTCACGTAGAGCTCATCCGTGAAGCCGCTTCCCTCGCCTGCGCCCTTCTCGACCATGACGGTGTGTCCTTCGCCCACCAACGCCTCACAGCCGGCGGGGACCAGCGCGACACGATTCTCGTTCGTCTTGATCTCTTTCGGGACACCGATACGCATGAACGACTCCGGATGGTCAAGTGGTGACGCGCTCACGCGCGAGAATTACGACGTGGGGCCGAGACTCAGAACGGTTTGACGGCTGGAAGGATAAAATTCGGCGCACACCTGCGCGATGGCCTCGGGGGTGATCGCATCGATCAGTGCGAGCGTCTCCTCGAGCGAACGATATGGCTCATGGTACAGCGCGACGCCAGCGGCTCTGTACATCCGCGAGCTCACGCTCTCGAGCGAGAGCGTCACCTGCCCCTTGAGCTGGCTCTTCCCAGCGCGGATCTCCTCCTCTGTCAGCGAGTGCTTGGCGAGCTTGTCGAGCTCTTCATCGATCGCCTCCGTCGCCTGCGCCGCCGTCTCCGGTGACGTTCCCACGTACACGCCGGCCATGCCGGTATCCGGATGAAAGCTCTGGAAGGTGTGCACGGAGTAGGCGAGACCGAGCTCCTCGCGAATGCGCTGGAAGAGACGCGAGCTCATGCCGCCGCCGAAAATGGTGTCGACGAGCGCCACGGCATAGCGCCGCGGATCCTGGTGCGCCACCGATGTCGCGCCGAACACGATGTGCGTCTGCGCGCTCTCGCGCTCGACATGGCTTCTGGTCGGCGCCGCAGGATGCGATGGCGGCACGGTGAGCGGCGTCGCATCGCCCCGCGATACCTCGCCCCACCCCGTCCGCTCCAGCGCCTCGAGCAGCTGGTCGTGCGACACGTTTCCCGCGCAGGCCACCACGATCTGCGATGGATGATAGGCGCGCGCATGCAGCTCCTTGAGCTCGCGCACGCCGAGCGACGACACGGTTTCGCGCGTGCCGAGGATCGAGTGGCCGTATGGGTGCGATCCCCACAGCAGCTCGTTGTGCAGCTCGAAGACGAGATCGTCCGGCGTGTCGTCTACCATGCCGATCTCTTCGAGCACGACCTTCCGCTCGAGCACGAGATCCTCCCGCCGCAGCAGCGGACGGAAGATCAGATCGCCGATTACATCCGCGGCTTCGACGAGATGCTCGTCGAGCACGCGCGCCTGATAGGACGTGTGCTCGCGCGCGGTGTACGCGTCGAGCGATCCACCGAGCACCTCGAGCGACAGTGCGATCTCGCGCGACGTGCGGTTCCTGGTTCCCTTGAACACCATGTGCTCGAGCAGATGCGACACACCCATCCGCTCGCGCGATTCATGGATCGAATGCAGCGCGCACCCAGGCACCGAAAGAAACCGACCGTACTCCCGGCATGTGCTCCGAGAGTACGGTCAGTCCATTCGAAAGCTCAGTGCTGCGCAGCCCGGATTCTGGCGGCGTCGAGACGGCGGTCACCTGCGCGAACGACCTCCGCCACGCGAGCCCGATCCACCACGACGGCCGCGATCCTCACCGCCGCCGGATGCGGGGGCGTCCGAGCTCTCGCCCGGCGCCACACCACTCGCGACGGCAACGGCACCGCTCTCCTCGCGACGCGGGCCACGTGCGCCATTCGAATCGTCCGGCGTTCCTTCCGGCTTCGGCACGAGCGCCTTCATCGACAGACGGAGACGTCCACGCTCATCGCGATCGATGAGCTTCACACGCACGCGGTCGCCCTTCTTGACCACGTCTTCCGTCTTGTCCGTACGGCCATGCGCGAGCTCGGAAATGTGCACCAGCCCTTCCGTGCCCGGCAGGATCTCGACGAATGCGCCGAACGCCGTCGTGCTCTTGACGGTGCCCTCGTATTCCGCGCCGATTTCCGGCTCGACGGTGAGCGCCTTGATCATCTGACGCGCGCGCTCCATGGCCTCGCCGCCAACCGCTGCGATGGTCACGAGTCCCGTGTCGTCGACCGCGATCTCCGCGCCCGTCTCGTCCTGGATGCCGCGGATGGTCTTGCCCTTCGGACCGATCAGGTCGCCGATCTTCTCGGGGCTGATCTGCAGCGTCACGATGCGCGGCGCATACGGCGACAGATCCGCACGCGAAGCCGCGAGCGCCTTCTTCATCTCGCCGAGAATGTGCAGGCGTCCTTCCTTCGCCTGCGCCAGCGCCTCGCGCATGATCTTGAGGTCGAGCCCCTCGATCTTGATGTCCATCTGGATCGAGGTGATTCCCTGCTCGGTGCCTGCGACCTTGAAGTCCATGTCGCCGAGATGATCTTCGGTGCCGAGGATGTCTGTCAGGATCGCGTACTTCTCGCCTTCCTTCACCAGCCCCATCGCCACACCGGCAACTGCCGCGTGGATCGGGACGCCGGCATCGAACAGCGCGAGCGAGCCGCCGCACACGGACGCCATCGACGACGAGCCGTTCGACTCGAGCACATCGCTGACGACGCGAATCGTGTACGGGAACGCCGCCGCATCCGGCAACACGGACTGCAGCGCGCGCTCGGCCAGATTTCCGTGGCCGATCTCACGACGGCTGGTGCCGCGCAGCGGGCGAACCTCTCCCGTGGAGAACGGCGGGAAGTTGTAGTGCAGCATGAATGTCTTGGACTGCTCGCCCGCCTCATCGATCGAGTCGAGACGCTGCGCGTCCTTGGACGTGCCGAGCGTGACGGTGACGAGCGCCTGCGTCTGGCCGCGCGTGAAGAGCGCCGAGCCGTGTACGCGCGGAAGGAGCGACGTGTCGATCGAGATCGGACGCACATCCTTCATGCCGCGTCCATCGACGCGCTCACCTTTCTCGAGCACCTGATTGCGCAGGCTGTGATACTCGGCGTCGCCGACGAGATTCGAGATGTCTTTCGAATTGTCGGGGAACTGCGCCGCGAGCTGCTCGGCCACTTCGCGCTTCACGCGCTCGACGGACTCGATGCGCGCGTGCTTGTCCTTCGCGTTGATCGCCTCGGTGATCTTGCCTTCGGCGAGCTTCTTGACGCTCGCAACGAGCTCGGGCGCAACCTCGGTCTTCGTCCAGCTCATCTTCGACACGTTCATCTTGCCCGCGATCTCGTTCTGAATCGCGAGGAGCTCCTGAATCGAGCGATGCGCGAGCGTAATGCCGCTCACGATATCGTCTTCGGAAACCTCGAGCGCGCCGCCTTCGACCATCACGATCGAGTCCTTGGACCCCGTGATGATGATGTCCATGTCGCTATAGGCGAGCTGCTGGAAGGTGGGGTTGACCACCCAGTTGTCCTGCAGTCGTCCCATGCGAACACCGGCGAGCGGTCCATTCCACGGAATCCTCGAGGACTGGAGCGCCAGCGACACAGCGAGGAGCGCGGGGACGTCTGCGTCGTTCTCCTGATCCGCGGAGAGCACATAGACGAACACCTGCACTTCGTTCTGGAAGCCTTCCGGGAAGAGCGGCCGGATCGAGCGATCGATGATCCGTGCGGACAGGATCTCGTCGTCGTGGGGGCGCCCTTCACGCTTGATGAAGCCGCCAGGAATCTTTCCGGCGGCGGCTGTCCGCTCCTTGTACTCGACCGTAAGCGGGAAAAAGGGCAGCGTGCTCACTTTATCGCTGACGGTGATCGCTGCGAGGACGACTGTTTCGCCGTACTGGACGAGCGCGGATCCTGCGGCCTGCTTGGCCATGCGTCCGGTCTCGACAATGAGCTTCCGGCCCGCGAATTCTCTTTCTACGCGTTGCATCATGTACTCTCTCTGGAACACAAAAGCGCGCGGGAACTCGGAGTGGGTACCCGCGCGATTGCGAGTGGACGGCAGTTAGTAGCGGAGACCAAGCTCTTGAATCAGCTTGCGATACTCCTCGAGCTCCGTGCGCTTCATGTAATCGAGGAGACGGCGGCGCTGGCCGACCATCTTGAGCAGTCCCCGACGACTATGATTGTCCTTCTGGTGCGCGCGGAAATGTTCGTTCAGATAATTGATACGTTCCGTCAGGAGCGCGACCTGCAGCTTCGTTGAGCCGGTATCGGTTTCGTGCGCCTTGTACTTCTCGATGATTGGTGCTTTTGCGAACGCCATGCGGTATATTCTCCGAACGTACCAATGCGCACTGTGCGCCTACTGCGTTGAGTCGTCATAAGTTAACGGGCGTCTTGACCCCTGTAAAGGCTCCAATTGCCTGAGCGCTACCTCGGTCGCCATCTCGGCCGCTTCCGTGTCGACTCGAATGTTGGGTCAGGGGGCTTTGCCTGGGTTTATAAAGGCTACGACCCCGAGCTCGACATCCCGGTCGCGATCAAAATCCTCAAGCCCCAGTACGCGGGTGAGGAGGCATTCGAGACGCGGTTTCGTACGGAAGCAGCCACCGCAGCAAAGCTCCGCCATCCGAACATCATCCGGATCCTGGCAGTGGGCCGGGAGGACTCGGCCGTCTATTTCGTGATGGACTACCTCCCCACCGGTCTCGACGATCGGCTTCGCATCATGGGGACGCTCCCCGAGATGCTGCTGATCCGGATGGGGATGGACGTTGCGGCCGCGCTCGCCTTTGCCCACCGCGAAGGAGTGATCCATCGCGACATCAAGACCGACAACATTCTGTACGACGACCACGGCAACGCGATCGTGGCCGACTTCGGTATCGCGCGCGCCCTCTCCGGCTACACGGAGCAGACCGGCACGAACATGGTCGTGGGAACGCCGCAGTACTTCTCCCCCGAGCAGGCGCGCGGCCAAACGCTCGACGGCCGCGCCGACATCTACTCGCTCGGCGTCACGCTGTTCAAGGCCGCGACCGGCGTTCTGCCGTTCCAGGGTGAAGACTGGTACGAGATAGCGCGCCAGCACATCGAGGAGCAGCCGCCGCGGCCGCGTGCGCTCAATCCTGCGCTGTCGCGCGGCATCGAGCACGTGATCCTCAAGTGCCTCGCGAAGGATCCGGCGGACCGCTACCCAACTGGCGACGCGCTTCACACCGAGCTCATTCAACTGCTGGGCCGCGCGAGCTCCCCCGATGGTGAGCCCACCGTCGTCATCCCGACGCCGGCCGCGAGCCGCACGGCGCTCGAGATCACGAAGCCCAAACGCGTCCGCAACCGCCTCTCGCGCACCGTCGCCGCCGGCATGGGGCTGCTCATTCTGATCATGGCCGGCTTTGGCGTGAACGCGATCCATCAGCGCGATTCGGAAGCGGTGACGCCGGGGCACGACACGTCCGTTGGCGCGCACAGAGTCACGACGACTACACCGACGACGACGGCCGCGTCACCACTTCCCGCACCGGACAGCGCGCCCGCCGACGCCATCGCATCGACCGCTGCGCGCAGCGTCGCCCGCATGCCCGCGCGAAAGGTGCCGCCAAGATCCTCGGAGCGCGTGCTCCGCGTGATAGGTCCCACAGATGCGGCCATCAACGTGGACGGCGCGGTCGTCGGGCACGGCACCTGGCACTCGGAGAATATCGCGAGCGGCGTGCACCACGTGATCGTCTCGCTGAACGCGCCGGCTGCGATGCGCCTCGGCGCAGGAATCGAGGGACGTGCGCGTCACTGAGAGCGGAACGACGACGGTGCAGCTCTCCCCTCGTCGCTGCGGCACCTTCGCACTCGATGCAGCGCCGGCGGGTGCGCACTACTCGCTGTCCATTGGTGGGCGGGAGATCGCTTCGGGCGCGGTGCCCGTCTCTACTCCCATGCTCCTCGCCGAGGGGAGCTACGCGCTGCACGTCTCCGCCAAGTACTGCGCTGATTATTCGGGAGCCGTGCAGATCAGCTCCGGGAACGTCTCGCGCGAACGCGTGCGGCTGATCTGCCAGTGAGCAGGGCTAGCTAGACGCCAGCACTCGCCACCACCGCGAAGTGCCCGCGCGAGCGCGGATCGTCGATCTCCGAGTGTACGATCGTGAAGCCTACCGTCTCGAGCATCGGAACGCTCACCTCGGGTGGGAATCCGCTGTAGAAAAAGGTCTCGCCGAGCATCTCCGAGGTGAACTCGCCGCCCGAGACGCCGAGTGACAGCAGCAGCCGTCCGCCGCCTCGCAGCCAGCTCGCGAATCGCGAAAACACGAGGGCGTGATCGTCTCGCGGGATGTGGAAGACCGAATCCCACGCGACGATGAGATCGTAGTCGGCGCCTACATCGCTCGAGTCGACCGTGCGCATGTCCCCGTGCACGAAGGTCGCTTCGGGCACCTCGGCGCGCGCGATCTCGAGCAGCGCGGCTGATGCATCCAGACCTGTCACGCGGCATCCTCGCTCGACGAGCGCTCGCCCAACGGGCACTCCCGCGCCGCAGCCCGCGTCGAGCACGCGTGGCTGGGGTGGTGCTCCCTCGAGTGCGATCTCGAGCAGACGCGCGACGGCAGGATAGAGCGCATCGGGGCGCGTCTCGCGCCATCCTCTCGCGGCGCGATCGTACGATGTCCACACTCGCTCGTCGACCTGGTCGTGCGAGATGTCGTGATCGCCAGACATGCGACTCAGTGCGAGATCGCCTTTCCGAGGATCAAGCCCGCCACGGCTCCGATCCAGAGTGTCGGTTGCGCGAACCACTTGCGCGTTGGACGGTCGATGAGCGCGACGTGGCCCGTGGTCAGGCGCGTGGTCTGACCAGTGACGATCGCGAGCGCCCGCTTGTGTACGCCGTCGACATGCAGGATGACGAAGCGCGCGACCAGCGCATCGTGGCGCATGGGATCGACGGCAATTCCCTTCTGCCCTTCGTGCACCCACTCGTGCTTGTCCGTAGACAACGACACCGTGCTGTCACCGACATTCGTGATCTCGAAGCGGTACGCCGTCTCCTGCGCGCGCGCACGCAAGGGCGCGAGCGCGAGCGCGAGAAACGACAGCCCCGAGAGACAGGCCATGCGCCTGCTCACAAGTGGAAGATCCGCTTCACGAGAGAGGACAGATCATTGAACGTCACGATGGAGAACAGCAGCACGATGGCCGCGAGCCCGCCATAAAAGAGCCACACGCGCGTGCGCACCGCCAGTGCGCCTCCCTTCACCGTCTCGGCCAGGATGATCAGAATCTGTCCGCCGTCCAGAATCGGGATCGGAAAGAGATTCACCACGGCGAGATTGATGCTCAGCAGCGAAACGAGCAAGAGCAGCGAGCTCCACCCCTGCTGCGCGGCCTCTCCGGACTGCACGGCCACTCCCACTGGTCCACTCAGCCCCTTGATCGACTGCTGCCCGGTGAGAAGGTTGCGCAGCGTGTGCACGATGAGCCCTGCGCTCGACCACGTCGTGCTCCACGCATCGCTGATCGCCGTGCCCACAGGGAGTGGTCGACGCGTGCCGTACTCGCGCCGCGTGGCGCCGATCTTCCCGAGCACCGTGTCCGCGAGCGTGATGGGATTCTTGTCGGGCGTGGCCTCAGGCGTCACGGTGATCTGCTTCATGGCGCCTTTGCGCCACAGCGTGAGCGTGATCGGCTTTCCCGGAGACGCCTCAATGTGCTTCACGATCGCGATCCACCCGCGCACGGGCGCGCCGTTGACCGCGACAATGCTGTCACCTCTTGCGAGCCCCGCGAGCTCGGCGGGATGACCGGGCACGACACGATCTACGATCGGTGGAACGTACGGCGCCAACACGCCGGCGAACTGTGGACGCGAAAATACTCCAGAGTCGCGAACCGGGATCTCCGAGACACCGCGATTCGTCTGGATTCTGAGCGGCGAGCCGGAGTCCGTCGCGATGCGCTCCACGACCTCGTTCCACGAGTGCACGGCGCGCCCATCGACCGCGAGCACGGTGTCGCCTTCTGCGAGATTGCGGAAGAGCGAATCGGCTCCCGGAATCGGAAGCACACCGCCGATCTCGCGCGAGGGAACGAGGATTTCGCCCTGGGAAAGGAACACGCCGGCAATGATGAAGAAGCCGAGCAGGAAGTTCATCGTCACGCCCGCGAGCATGATGAACAGCCGTGCCGGAAGCGACTTCGACTCGAGCCAGCGATTCTCTGGCACGGGCTTCGGACCGAAGGGCGCCATCGCATTCGGATCGTAGTAGCGCGGTTTTTTCTCCCCAGGCATGATGGCCGGCGCGCCGTTGGCACCCGCGGCCTCAGCCGGCGTTTCCGCGCCTCCTTCGAGGAACGCCATCGACTCGTCCTCGCGCGATGCCATGCGTACGTATCCGCCCAGGGGCAATGCGGCGAGAATGTATTCCGTCTCGCCCCATTTGTGACTGAGCAATGCGGGTCCGAATCCGATCGAGAAGCGCGGGGCGTACACACCCGTCAGCTTGGCCGCGATGAAATGCCCGAGCTCGTGCACAAAGATCACGATTCCGAACACGAACACGATGGCGGCGGGTGTGCGGAGCCACTCTAGCATGCAAACATCTCCAAAACGTGTCGTCTGGCTGCCCCGTCGGCGTCGAGTACCGCCGCGCGCGTGTCGTCGGGGCCATCCGCGCAGTGAGTGAGCGCGCTCTCGATTGCGCGCGCCACGTCCATGAATGTTATCCGATTCCCGAGGAAAAGGTTCACGGCCTCTTCATTCGCCGCATTGAACACGGCGGGCGCGATTCCCCCGCGGCGCCCCGCGGCCAGCCCGAGCGCGAGCGCGGGGAAATCATCGGTGCGCACGCGCTCGAACGTGAGCGCCGGCCACGCGACCGGATCGAAGCGCGGCATCGCGTCGTCCGACACACGCTCCGGATGTGTGAGCGCGTACAACACGGGCAGCTCCATGCTCGGCGTGCCCATCTGCGCGAGCACACTCCCGTCTACGAACTCCACGAACGAGTGCACGATGCTCTGCGGGTGCACGACTACCTCGATCTGGTCGTACGACAGTCCGAACAGAAAGTGCGCCTCGATGACCTCGAGCGCCTTGTTCGCGAGCGTGGCACTGTCGATCGAGATCTTGCGCCCCATGCGCCACGTCGGATGCTGTAGCGCGTCAGCGATCGTCGCGGTGGTGAGTCGCTCGGGCGCCCACTCGCGGAAGGGACCGCCGGACGCCGTGAGCACGAGTCGCCGCACGTCGGCACTGGTGCGTCCGGCGAGGCACTGCAGGATCGCGCTGTGCTCACTGTCCACGGGCACGAGCTCCCCGCCGCCCGTGCGACACGCATCGGCGACGAGCGCTCCCGCCATCACGAGCGTCTCCTTGTTCGCGAGCGCGACGCGCTTGCCCGCACCCACTGCTGCAAGCGTCGCATCGAGTCCCGCCGCTCCCACGATCGCGTTGATCACGATCGCGACATCCTCGCGCGTCGCCGCCTCGACGAGGCACTGCGTGCCCTCGGTCCATCCCTCGTGCGGGCGCGCGCCGTTCGCGCAGATGCCGACGTAGGAGGGATCGAACTCGAGCGCCTGCTCCGAAAGCAGCTCCGAATTTGCGAACGCCGTGAGCGCCGCGACGCGAAACCGATCGCGATGACGCGCGAGCACGCGCAGCGCCGTGGTGCCCACCGAACCCGTCGAGCCGAGCACCGCCACTCCGCGCGCGCTCATCGATTCACGAAGAGAAGCACGTGTGGAAACGTGAATACGAAGTACGCAACCGGCAGAGCGAAGAGCATCCCATCGATGCGATCCAGCACGCCGCCATGCCCGGGAATGAGATGCGAGCTGTCCTTCACCCCTCCCTCACGCTTGATCAGCGATTCCACCAGATCACCGATCTGCACGGCAACGCTGATCACCGCGCCGATCGCGAGTGCCGTGCCGACGCGCATGCCGATGTCCGCGTACGGCACGAGTACCCACCTCGTGTAGGCCCAGCTCGCGAGCATGCAGAACAGCAGCGCGCCCAGCGCACCTGCGCGCGTCTTTCCTGGGCTCACCGATGGCATCAGCTTCTCGCGCCCGAGCGCGCGACCCACGAAGAAGCCAGCGGTGTCGGAAATCCAGGTGAGCAGAAACGGATAGAACACGAGCGCGCTGCCGGCCACCGCGGTCACGATGTAGTTGTGATACCGCAGTGCGTACGCGAACGAGAGAAAGCCCGCCGTGTAGATCACACCGAGCAACGTCACGGCGACGGCGCCCAGTGGATGCTGCTCCGGCGTGCGTCTGAAGAGCGCCAGCGTGAACAGCGCAATGATGATCATCGCACCGAGCGCAATCTCGGGCGGCACGAACCGCCCTTCGCGGAAGTAGTGCACGGCGAGCGGCAGCAGAAACGAGAGCAGCGCGCCCGTGCGTTTGAGCGGCGTGTAGCCGCCATGCTCCGCGATGCCGTACAACTCGTGCGCCGCGAGCGCGGCCACGATGCCCAGCGCGACGGCGAGGATCACGCCGCCCACATACACCGCGGCGATGACGAGCGGAATCGCGACGACGGCGACGATCACCCTCGCCGCGAGATTGGAGAGCGCCACTACGCAGTGACGCGGCCGAAGCGGCGGTCGCGGTTCTGAAAATCGAGAATTGCCGCATAGAGCTCCTGGCGACGAAAGTTCGGCCAGAGCACTGGCGACATATGGAGCTCTGCGTACGCGACCTGCCAGAGCAGGAAATTCGAGATGCGCTGTTCGCCCGACGTGCGAATCAGAAGATCCGGATCGGGAACACCGTTCGTGTACAGCCGCTCCGAGAACACATCCTCGTCGATCTCGCTCGCCTCGAGGCGCCCCGCGCGAACCTCTTCCGCGAGCAGCTGCGCCGCGCGCACGATCTCCGCGCGACTGCCGTACGAGATGAAGAGGTTGAGCAGCAGCTTGTCGTTGTGCGACGTGCGCTCCATGAGCCGGCCGGCTGCAGCCGCCGCTGGTGGTGTGAGGCGCGACAGATCGCCGAGCACCTGCACGCGCACGCCCTGCGTCGCGAGCTCGTCCGCCTCGCGGGCGATGTACTCCTCGAGCAGCGACATGAGCGCCTGGATCTCCGTGGCGGGGCGCTGCCAGTTTTCCTGCGAGAATGCGAAGAGCGAGAGGACTTCGATGCCGATCTCGATCGCGCCTTCCACCACTTCCCTCACGGACTTCATTCCGGAACGGTGGCCGAGCGGGCGTGGAAGGTTGCGCTCGCGCGCCCACCGCCCGTTCCCATCCATGATGATTGCGACGTGACGAGGGATCGCGCCATTCGCGCGGATCTGCGCGAGCATCTCCGGCGCCTTCATCGCGCGATCCCGCGCGCTGCCCAGCACCTCGGCTGCACGAGCCGCTCCTACACTTCCATGATTTCGGCTTCCTTCGCCTTCAACATCTCTTCGATCCTCGCGATGTGCTCATCGTGCAGCTTCTGAAGGTCCTTGTCCGCCTGCTTCTTGTCGTCCTCGGACACCTTGTCGACCTTCTTGATCGCATCACGGGCGGCAGTGCGCGCGTGGCGAACCGCAATGCGCCCCTCCTCCGCGAGCCGGTGCACGACCTTCACGAGCTCCTTGCGTCGATCCTCGTTCAGAGCGGGAAGCGGCACGCGGATGATGCCGCCCTGGCTGGACGGATTCAGGCCGAGATCCGAATCGCGAATCGCCTTCTCGATCGCCTGGGTCAGCCCCTTGTCCCACGGAGTGATCGTGAGGAGGCGCGCCTCTGGGGCAGACACGCTGCCCACCTGCGACATCGGCATCGACTGCCCGTACGCATCCACGCGCACGGTGTCGAGCAGCGACGTCGTCGCCTTGCCGCTCCGAATCGACGAGAACTCCTTGCGTGAGCTCTCGATGGCTTTGTCCATGCCGGCGCGTGCGTCTTTGACGAGTTGCGGAATCGTGCTCATTGGACGAGCGTGCCGACCCGATCGCCGCGTATCGCGCTGGCGACGGATCCTGGCTGTTGAATGTTGAGAACGATGAGCGGCATCGAGTTCTCGCGGCAGAGCGTGATCGCGGTCTGATCCATGACCCCGAGCTCGTCGCGAATGATGTCCCGATAGGCGAGCGTCTCGTACATCGTGGCCGTCTTGTCTTTCTTCGGATCGGCCGAGTAGATCCCGTCGACGCTCGTCGCCTTGATGATCACGTCGGCCTTCATCTGGATGCCGCGCAGCACGGCAGCGGTGTCCGTCGAGAAGTACGGATTTCCCGTGCCTGCGGCGAAGATCACTACGCGGCCCTTGTCGAGATGCCGCTGTGCACGCCGGCGGATGTACGGCTCCGCGATCTCTTCCATGCGGATGGCCGTCATGACGCGCGTGTCGATGTTCTTCTTCTCGAGCACGTCCTGCATGGCCAGCGCATTGATCACGGTGCCGAGCATGCCCATGTAGTCGGCGCCAACGCGATCCATTCCCATTTTAGAGAGCTGCGCGCCGCGCACGATGTTGCCGCCGCCGATCACGACGCCGACGCGCGTCCCCATCGCAACGACGTCCTTGATCTCCCCAGCGAGGCGATCGAGGACGTCGAAATCGAAACCGGTTGCGCGCTCTCCGGCGAGTGCCTCACCGGAGAGCTTGAGCAGCACGCTCGAATACTTGAGCGCCGCCACCCGCGATCTTACTCCTGCCCCAGCTGGAAGCGCGCGAAGCGCTTCACCACGATGTTCTCTCCGACCTTGGCCGACAGCTCCTTCACGAGATCACCGATCGTCTTCTTGTTGTCGCGCACGTACTCCTGCGACAGCAGGCGAGTTCTGCTTGTAGAAGGCGTCGACCTTTCCCTCGACGATCTTCTCGCGCAGCGACTCGGGCTTGCCGCTCTCGGCGAACTGCTGCTCGGCAATGCGACGCTCACGCTCGACGTCCGCGGCCGGGATACCGTCCCGGTCGACGGCGAGTGGCGCCGCGCTCGCGATGTGCAGCGCGATCTCGCGCACCAGCTCCTTGAACTCGTCGGTGCCTGAGACGAAGTCCGTCTCGCGAGTTCACCTCGACGAGCACGCCCACCTTTCCATTGTGGTGGATGTAGCTGCCGACGCGTCCCTCGCTCGCAGTGCGATCCGCGCGCTTCTCGGCCTTTGCGATCCCCTTGGCGCGGAGCAGCTCGCCCGCCTTCTCCATGTCGCCGTGCGTCTCTTCGAGCGCACGCTTCGCGTCCATCATGCCCGCGCCGGTCTTCTGGCGGAGCTCCTGAACGTGCTTCGCGGTAAATGCTGTCGTCGTTGCCATGTTCAATCCTTCACGCGGTCAGCGTGTTCTGGTCTCGGGCAGCCGCAGGACCCCGCGCGGCCGCATCAATCATGTCACTTCACGAGAACGCCGCCGGCGGGGCCGGCGGCGCACTCAGTTTACGTCGAAAGCGGGCCGGACACTACTCCGGCAAACGCTACTCGCTGGCTGCCTCATCCGATGCCGGTGCGCCCGCATCGGAAGCATCCGCAGCCGCTCCTGCCAACATTCAGCCGTGCAGCAATCGCCTCGGGCTTGGCGCGACGGCGGGCGGCGCTTGCGACGGCGCTTCTCGCCTTCATCTGCGGGCTCGGCGCCGCGATCGGAGCTGTACGTCGTCTGCCCTTCCTCGTCGCCATCCGACTCTTCGCGCTTGGGCGCCTCGCGGCGCGCCTCGCGATCGTGTCGGCAATCGCCTTCGTGATCAGCTCCACCGAGCGAATCGCATCGTCGTTGCCGGCGATCGGCACAGAGATCAGATCGGGATCGGCGTTCGTGTCGACGATGGCGACGATCGGCAGTGCCGAGCTTGTTCGCTTCGGTGACCGCGATCTTCTCCTTCTTCGAATCGACGACGAACATCAGGCCCGGAAGGCGGCCCATGTTCTTGATGCCCGAGAGGTACTTGTTCAGCTTGTCGCGCTCGCGGGACATCATGAGCTGCTCTTTCTTCGTGTAGTTCTGGAAGTCGCCGCCCTCTTCACTGCCGGCCTCGAGATCCTTGAGGCGGCGCACCTGCTTCTTGACCGTCTGGAAGTTGGTGAGCATGCCGCCGAGCCAGCGCTCGGTGACGAACATCGCGCCGCAGCGCTCGGCCTCGCCCTGCACGATGCCCTTCAGCTGGCGCTTGGTGCAGACGAAGAGGATGTTCTCGCCGCGCAGCACCGCTTCGCGCACGAGCTTCTGCGCGAGCTCGAGCTGGCGCAGTGTCTTCTGCAGATCGATGATGTGGATCCCGTTCCGCTCGGCGAAGATGTAGCGGCGCATCTTCGGGTTCCAGCGGCGGGTCTGGTGTCCGAAGTGGACACCGGCTTCGAGCAGTTGATCGAGATTGGGCAGCGTCATGAGGATCGAATTTTCCTTCGGGTTTGGTCGGCGGCTTTCGTCATCGCAGCGATCGACCGCACGTGGCGGCACCCGTCGCAGCTCGGAGAGCCTGAAAGATTCGCGGCGAGCGGAGATCGCCCGCCGCGATGGAGCAACTGCTTACCGCTTCGAGAACTGGAACCGCTTGCGGGCCTTCGGACGACCCGGCTTCTTGCGCTCGACCGAGCGCGCATCGCGCGTCATCAGGCCGAGGTCACGCAGCTTGCGGCGATGCGTCTCATCCATTTCGACGAGCGCGCGGGACACAGCAAGGCGCAGCGCGCCCGCCTGTCCGCTCTGTCCACCGCCTTCGAGCTTCGCCTTCACATCGTAGCGGCCGAGCGTGTCCGTGGCCGTGAACGGCTGCTGAATCGCGGAGACGAGCGTCGGACGCGGGAAATAGTCGCCGAGCGTGCGGCCGTTCACATCCCACTTGCCGGAGCCCGGGCGAATGTAGAGACGGCAGACCGCTTCCTTCCGGCGCCCGATCGTGTGCGTGATCCCTTCGGCCATTACTTGCTCTCGCTCTGCGTGAGTTTGAGGACGGTGGGCTGCTGCGCCGCGTGCGGGTGATCCGCATCCGCATAGACACGCAGCTTGAGACGAAGATTCTGGCGACCGAGCGCGGTCTTGGGGAGCATGCCGAACACGGCCTTCTCGATCACACGCTCCGGATGCTTCTCGAGCATCGTCGCGAACGGCGTGAACCGCTCGTGTCCCATGTAGCCGGTGTGATGGAAGTAGCGCTTCTGCTCCGCCTTGCGGCCCGTGACACGAACCTTGGACGCGTTGATGACGATGACGTTGTCACCCGTGTCCATGTGTGGCGTGAACATCGGCTTGTGCTTGCCGCGAATGATGTTCGCGACTTCGGTAGCCAGTCGCCCGAGCACCATTCCTTCGGCGTCGACGATGTACCAGCGGTGCTCGATGTCGCTCGGTGTAGCCGTGTAAGTTGATCTCATGTGCGTCGATAATGGCGTGCAGGCCTTCATCGCTCCGAACGGGAGCGATGCAGCCGACTAGGCGTTTGGGACAGACTCTTAAGCTACGAAAGGAGTTAGCCGTTGTCAACGCGTGTACGAATGGTCGCTCTGGGCACCCTGGCCCTGACGCTGGCTCTGGGCGCCTGCACTCGGAGGGTGAGTGACCGGATCGCGGACCTGTGCGGTGGCTACTCCGTCGTGCAGCACGTGATCCTAGTGGTCGACACACTGACGCCTCGCGCGGGGATCGACGCGCAGCGGCTCAAGGGAAAGTCCTACCCTCTCACGGTCAACCTCCATAGCCTCCTCAACCACCGCCGGTGCGAGGACAACAGCGGCGAAGGCGCCGTGCTCGGTTACCTCCCCGACGCGCTCACGGCGGCCGTCGCCACGCGCAAACAGGTCATGCGCTGGGCTATCGAGGGAAAGGTGCTGCGCGTGGACCTGAATCCGGGGGTGATCGACAACAATCTCAACTTCGCGCTACCGCTGGATGGCGGCCCCGGGCGGTGGTCGCTGGCCAGACTCGCTGGCGAAGTCGGCTACGGACGGCTGCTTCAGGACTCGACCGTAGGGCGCTGACCTACTCGAGCTCTATCAGGAGCGCTCCCTTCTCCACCGCCGCGCCGACGGCCACGTGCACGGCGCGCACCTTTCCGGCAGCCGCTGCGCGCAGCTCGTTCTCCATCTTCATCGCCTCCATCACGACGAGCCCGGCGCCCGCGGCGACGCTGTCTCCTGGCTGCACGCGTACCTGCACGATGAGCCCCGGCATCGGCGCGCGCAGCGGCGCCGGGCCGCTGGGCTTCGCGACGGACGCTTGCATGTCGCGGATCGCCCGCGCGCGGCTGTCGAGCGCCTCCGCGTCGTAGCGGTGTCCGTCGAGCCACAGACGGTAGCGGCCGCGCGCCACGCGCTCGCGCAACACCATCCGATGCACCGCGTCGTTGACGCCGACGATGCGCACGGGCGTTCCCGCGACCGCGTGCATCGAGACCCGATAGCTCACGCCATCGACTGTCGCCTGATCCCCGTCGATATCGACCTGTATGCGTCGGCCGTTCACCTCGACGACGTACTTCATGCGGACAATGGCACGAGCTCGCACACGGTCTCGACGTGCGCCGTCTGCGGGAACATGTCGTACGCGCGAAGCGTCGCGATGCGATACCGGGGCATGCGCGACAGATCGCGCGCGAGCGTGGCCGGATTGCAGCTGACGTAGACGACAGCGCGCGGCGCGGGCTCACACTGCTCGAGCTGTTCGGTCACGCGTCCATCGACGCCCGTGCGCGGAGGATTGAGCACGACGACGTCGGCGGGGAGCAGTGACGGCAGCACCTCTTCGACCTTGCGCGGACACGCTCTTCGATCCCGCGGGGAGCGTCTTCGCTGCGTGCGCAGATGCTTCTGCGTCGAGCTCGATCGCGGTGACGCGCACGCCCGTGGTCGCGAGCGCCAGCGCGAGCTCGCCGGCGCCCGAGTAGCCATCGATCACTGTTCCTGGCGCATGCGACATCACGCGCGCGAGCACGTAGTCGTGCATCCGCGCGGCGACCGGCGCGTTCACCTGTACGAACGACGCGCCGAGCGTGCTCGCGCTGCTCGCGCTGCTGCATGAGGCGGCGGCGCTTCTTGTCGGGGATCCACCAGAGCGCTGCGAGTGCGGGAACTGCCTCGAAGAATTGCGGGCGCCTCGGGCCACACGTCTCCACCCTCGAGCACGAATGTCGCGCCGTGATTCGTCGATGCGCACGGCGCCGCGAAGGGTGGATGCGCGCGGGAGCAGCGACTGCGCGCTCATCACTGTCTTCCAGATCGCGACGACGCGTTCGTCAGTGATCGGACAGTCGTTCAGCGCGAAGATCTTTCGGGGCGAATCGTACGGGTGCAGCCCCGCGATCCAGCGTGTTCCTTCGCGCCTCATCGCCATCGTCAGCTTGCGGCGATAGCGCCACTCGCTCGTGCTCGGCTCCACCTGCGGCGCCTCGAGCGCGCGCTTTCCGATGCGCACGATCGAGTCGCGGATGATTCCGCTCTTCGCATCGAGCTGCGCGCGATACTCGAGATGCTGGAGCTGACATCCGCCGCATCGATCGATCGTGTAGTGCGGACACGGCGGATCGATGCGCGTCGGCGCCGGACTCACGATCTCCGTGAAAGGCGCGCGCGCGAACGAGCCGCGCATCGCGATGTCCACGACTCCCACGTCGCCGGGCGCCGAGCGCGGAACGAACACCACGAAGCCCTCGGCGCGCGCGACGCCATCGCCGCCGGCCGCGATCGATTCGACGGTCACGGTGATCGCCGACATCAGCGCCGCCAAACCGTCGCGCAGCGCTGCGATCCGCCACGCCTCGTTGTCGTCGGCCCCGCGCGCGACGCGCTCGCGGCCATCGGCGCAAGCCGCCCCGCGCGCTCGCTCTCGGCGAGCAGCGCCGCCGCGATCGCGACGGCCGTCTCACCATCCGGTGTGCCAGCGGCCGACGTGAGCGACGGCAGCCGGCGTTCCAGCCACTGGATGTCGATCGCGCCCGTCTGGAAATCGGCGTCATCCATCACGCGCAGATGAAAGTCGCGCGACGTCTCCACGCCCACGATCGTGAGCTCGAGCAGCGCACGCCGCATGCGCGCGATCGCCGCGTCGCGCGTGTCGGCCCACACGATGAGCTTCCCGAGCAGCGGATCGTAGTACAGCCCGATCTCGCTTCCCGCGCCGACACCGCCATCCCATCGCACACCTGGCCCGCCCGGGACGCGCAGGAACGAGATCACTCCGGTGGACGGCAGAAAGTCGTTGCCCGCATCCTCGCTCGTGATGCGACACTCGATCGCCCATCCGCGCGGCTCCGTCACCAGCGGCGCTGATCGGAAGGCGCTCGCCCGCCGCGATCCGGATCTGCCACTGCACGAGATCGAGCCCCGAGACGAGCTCCGTGACCGGATGCTCCACCTGCAGCCGCGTGTTCATCTCGAGGAAATAGAAATTCGCCATTCGCATCCAGGAGGAACTCGCACGTGCCGGCGTTCACGTAGCCGGCCGCCTTCGCCATCCGCACGGCCGTGTCGCCCATTTTCTTTCGCAGCGCAGGCGACACCGCCACGCTCGGCGCCTCCTCGATCATCTTCTGGTGCCGGCGCTGAATCGAGCACTCGCGCTCGCCGAGCGAGTGCATCGTGCCGTGCTGGTCGCCGAGCACCTGGATCTCGACGTGACGCGGCCCAGCGATGTACTTCTCCACGTAGACCGCGTCGTCACCGAATGCCGCCATCGCCTCGCGCTTCGCACTCTCGAGCGACGATGCGAGCTCCGACGCGGCGCGCACGACGCGCATCCCCTTCCCGCCACCGCCGGCCGCTGCCTTGAGCAGCACGGGATAGCCGAGTCGGTCGGCAACCTGCGCGGCTTCCTTTGCGTCGCGCAGCGCGTCCGTCGTTCCGGGTACTACGGGTACATCCGCCGTCGCGGCCAGCGCGCGCGCGGCCGTCTTGTTCCCAACCGCCGCGATCGCGGACGCCGGACGGACCAATGAACACGAGCCCCGCCTCCACCACCGCGCGCGCAAAATGCTCGCGCTCCGAGAGAAAGCCGTATCCAGGATGGATCGCCTCCGCGCCGGTGCGGTGCGCTGCGTCGATGAGCTTGTCCGCGCGCAGATAACTCTCGCGTGAGGGCGCAGGACCAATGTTCACTGCTTCGTCGGCCTCGCGCGCGTGCGGCGCCGACGCGTCCGCGTCGCTGAACACCGCCACCGATCCGACGCCGAGCTCCCTGCACGCGCGCACGATTCTGAGCGCGATCTCGCCGCGGTTGGCGATCAGAACCTTACTAAACACGCAACTCGCGCTCGGCGACGCCCAGAATGTCGCTCATCGGTGCGCGCTGGAATTGCGTACTGCCGACGAAGCTGTAGCGCAGCACGCGCGACGCGTCGATGAGGAACGATGCCGGATGCGCGCTGTTGAACGCATCGATGCCCAGGGGATGCCACACGCCGTACGCCTTGATGACCGTGCGATCGCCGTCGCAGAGAATCGGAAAACGGTACGGCTGGGCCACCTGCTCCAGCGACACACGCACGCGGTACCATGCCTGGGCGAGCACCGCGGCCACGCGAATCCCTGCAGTCTCGAGCATTGGGAACGCTTCCTCGAGCTCGGAGAGCTGCCGGCGGCAGTTCGGGCACCACATGCCGCGATGAAAGACGAGCAGCAGTCCGCGGTGCCCCGCAAGCAGCGAGTCGAGATCGAAGGTGCTGTCGGAGATTGCATTGCGGAGCTGCAGCGGCGGAACGCGATCGCCCAATCGAAGGGTGCTGCTGGGGCGCGGCATTAGAGTGGGATGTTCCCGTGCTTGCGCGGGGGATTCGTGTCGCGCTTGGCGCGCATCGTCTCGAGTGCATCGATGAGCCGCGGGCGTGTGTCGCGCGGGTCTATGATGTCGTCGAGGTACCCGCGCGACGCCGCGATGTACGGATGCGCGAACTGCTCGCGATACTCCGCGACCTTCGCGTCCATTGCCGCCTCCGGCTCGGCGCTCTCGGCGATCTCACGCTTGAAGAGAATCTCCACCGCGCCCTTCGGACCCATCACCGCGATCTCGGCCGTGGGCCACGCAACGTTGAAGTCTCCCCGAATGTGCTTGCTGCTCATCACGTCGTACGCGCCACCGTATGCCTTGCGCGTGATCACCGTGAGCTTGGGAACCGTGGCCTCGCAGTACGCGTAGAGCAGCTTCGCTCCGTGTCTGATGATGCCGCCGTGCTCCTGGCTTACTCCTGGAAGAAATCCAGGCACATCCTCAAAGGTGATGATCGGAACGTTGAATGCATCGCAGAAGCGGATGAATCGTGCGGCCTTGATCGATGCAGGAATGTCGAGCACGCCCGCGAGCACCGCCGGCTGATTCGCGACGATCCCGACGCCGTAGCCACCGAGGTGCGCGAAGCCGCAGAGGATGTTGCCTCCATAGTCGCGATGCACCTCGAGAAACTCACCGTCGTCGACCACGCGACGCAGCACCTCGTGCATGTCGTACGGCTTGTTCGGATTGTCCGGCACAATGTCGAGCAGCGCATCGTCGCGGCGGTTGCGCGGATCGACACCGCTTCCGCGCGGTGCCTCGCCGAGATTGTTCGACGGGATGAAGCGAAAGAGATCCCGGATTTGCTGCAGGCACGCGATCTCCGAGTCGCATGCGAAGTGCGCGACCCCGGACACCGACGCATGCGTGTCGGCGCCGCCGAGCGCCTCCATCGTGACATCCTCGTGCGTCACCGTCTTCACGACGTTGGGCCCGGTGACGAACATGTACGAGGTGTTGCGCACCATGTACACGAAGTCGGTGATGGCGGGAGAGTACACCGCGCCACCGGCGCACGGGCCGAGTATGGCAGAGATCTGCGGCACGACGCCCGACGCGAGCGTGTTGCGCAGGAAGATGTCCGCGTATCCCCCGAGGGAAACCACGCCCTCCTGAATGCGCGCGCCACCTGAGTCGTTGAGCCCGATCATCGGCGCGCCGTTGCGCACGGCGAGATCCATCACTTTGCAGATCTTCTCGGCGTGCGCCTCTGAGAGTGAGCCGCCGAAGACGGTGAAGTCCTGCGAGAAGATGTAGACGAGGCGGCCATCAATGCGGCCGTAGCCGGTGACGACGCCATCGCCGTAGATGCTCCCGTCCCCGTCGCTCGCGGCGGCGGAGCGCGACGTCACGAAGCGATCGAGCTCGACGAAGGTGCCGTCGTCGAGAAGCAGATCGAGCCGCTCGCGCGCGGAGAGCTTCCCCTTCTTGTGCTGCGAAGCAAGGCGCGCGGCGCCACCGCCCACTTCGGACGATGCCCGGCGGCGCTCGAGCAGCTCGAGTTTCTCACGCATTGTCATGGAGTGGGAAAGTAGCGCCGCGAGGGGTGGGTATCCAGCCGCGCCGTACCGGCGTTGTCTACCTCCTCTTGTCCGGGAAGAGCGTGCCCGCCTGTGTGGCATCCGTTGGAACGCCCGCGAGCGTCAGCGCGCGTGCGAGCACGGGATCCCGCCGTTCTCTGAGATCCGTGGCGGTCGGCACAACGATCTCGTCCGGAGTGACCCCAACTCGCTCAAGGCGACCCCCATCGCTCATGATGAGGTCCGCTTCGGTGACTTGCACACCGAAAAAGATGCGAGTGTCCATACCGATTGAAAGCGGATGGAGAACGGCCCCCATTACGGCTCCGGCGGTGCGGTCGCCAACGACTCTGCCTCGACCACTGAGCTGCATGGTCCGCGCGAAAATCTCCGACGCGGATGCGGAGCGGCTGTCGACGAGCACATAGATCTTGCCGCGGTAAGCATCGTCTCCGCCGCCCTTCGCCACGAGAGACGAAACCTTTCGCCGCTCACGCGTGGTGCCGATCACGACAGAGTCGCGACTTACGCGCCGAACCAGTTCGAGCATCGTTTGTACAAATCCGCCGCCGTTGTCGCGAAGGTCGATCACGAGGGACTGCCGCTTTCTTGCCTTTGCGATCGCATCGCGCACTTCCTCCGGTGAGGCGACGAACGAGGGCATTCGCCAGACCAGGATCTGATCGCCCACCTCAGCGTATTCCGCGGCCCTCGTCTCGTGATCGTTGTCGCCGTCCCGGAGCATCTGGTTCAGGTCTCGACCGCCGTCAGCACCCGTGAGGTCGACAATGGCACCGCGCTGCCGCACTTTCGCCGCGAGATCCAGTGTCCGAGCCGCCGCACCTGGTGCGCGCATCACTACGCGCAACCCGGGCTGCGGGCGCAGAAGCCGATAGAGATAGTTGACCTGCCACAGATTGTCGCGCGTGGGTGCAAGACCATTGATGCTCGTTACGTGATCTCCCACATGCACACCCTGCCGAGCCGCATCGCTCTCGGGCCTCACCGATATCACGAAGCAGGAGTCGCCGAACATTGCCATGTTCCAGCCGTAGTCCACACTCACGGTCTGCGACGGCGGCGCGAAATAGGTGTGGGAATCATTGAGCTGCAGCGCAAACCAGGCGATGGCGCCGAGCGCGGCGTCAGGGCCTACGGCGTTGCGGATGTGTGCCGACGCGGAATCGTACGTGGCCTGTAGATTCACGCCGCCGTACGTCGAGTCGTAGTACTGCTCCGCCACCTGCTTTCGAACCAGGTCGAGCATGTCCTCGATTTTCTTGCGCTCGGGCGCCGGAAAATTCGGGGACTGTGCGAGCACGGGTCCGCGAATGAATGAAAGCATCGCGAGTAGCATAGCGATAAGCAGTGCGGCATTCGCGCAGAGTGCACGGCATCGACGCACGATCTCAGCCACTGGTGCTCCTCCGGCTCGTTTGCTGTCCACACTGATTGTATGCCGCAATTCGCCAAAGCCGCAAGCACCGTTTCTCGACACACAACGCGCCGTGTCGATCGATCGTCGCCTGTTATCGACAGCGGGCGCGCGCTTCACTATTCTGCACACGCGCAGAACGTCTCGGGCGCCATTCCGCACGACATCGATCCTGCACGCGTATCTCACCGAACTCATTTGGAGGAACAGAATGCATAGACTCGGTATGGCACTCCTCCTCGTGATCGCCACGCGAGCGACCGGTGGCGCGACGTACGCTCGCGCATCCACTGGCACCTGTGCGCCGAAGGACGGGGTGAGCGACCGCCTCGTCAATCACTTCAAGGCGTTCGTCGGCAAGACCGATATGGGCGGCACGATCGAGAAGACGACGATGGGCGTGAAGGATGTCACGCCCGCGCAGGTTGCCCTGGTCACGGACAACGCGATTTGCTCGAAGGCCGCCGCGGCCTACGACAAGCATCTCGACAGCTTCAAGAACAATCCCACAAGCCCTGGAATGGTGTCTGTGCAGAAGCGTTCCGCGTATTCGCTCTACGTGGTGACGCTCGGCTCCTCGTACGCCGTCGAGGATACCAAGTCGCTCCAGGCCGGATTCGAAACGGCTGATATCTACGACAAGAACTGGAGCTACGTCGGCGTGCGGCAGGTCCACAGCAACAACCAGTAGCACCCGACGCAAAAGCGCCCCGCCGAATCTCTTCGGCGGGGCGCTTTGCTTTTCTGCTCTCCGTCCTTACTCGGACGCGTCCACGTCCTCGTCCATGATCATCGGAGCAGCGTTCTCCTCGTCCATCGGGATCACCTTGGAAGGCGTCTCGGGACGCGGCGGCTGATCCTCCGGCACGTTCGTGACCGTCAAGACGATACGGCGATGGATCGGATCCACCTCCAGCACGCGCATGTCGAACTTCATTCCCTCGTACACATCGTCCGCGGGATTCACGACCGGCTTGCCGAGGTTGAGCTGCGAGATCGGGACGAAGCCTTCGATATCGTTGCCGATGTCGACGACGACGCCCTTGTCCATTAGGCGAACCACGTGGCCATGCACGTCGGTGCCGACTGGGTAGCTCTCGCCGATGCTGAGCCACGGATCCTCGATCGCCTGCTTGAGCCCAAGCGAGATCCGCTTGTTCTCGGCGTCGATGTTGAGGATGACGACGTCCACCGCATCACCCTTCTTCACCACTTCCGACGGATGCTGCACGCGCTTGGTCCAGCTCATGTCGGAGATGTGGATCAGCCCATCGATCCCCGGCTCGATCTCGACGAACGCGCCGAAGCTCGTGAGGTTGCGAACCTTGCCGTTGATCCGCGTGCCGACCGGATACTTGTAGCGGCAGCACGACCCACGGATCCTGCTCCGTCTGCTTCATGCCGAGCGAGATCTTCTCCTCGTTCGGATCGACCTTGAGCACCACCGCCTCGATCACTTCGCCGATCGACACGAGCTTCGACGGGTGCCGCACGTTGCGCGTCCAGCTCATCTCGCTGATGTGCACGAGCCCTTCGATGCCCGGCTCGAGCTCGATGAACGCGCCGTAGTTCGTGATCGACACGACCTTCCCCTGCACGCGCGTGCCCACCGGATACTTCTCGGCGACATCCTTCCACGGATAGCTCTGGAGCTGCTTGAGTCCGAGCGAAATGCGCTCGCGCTCCCAGTCGATGTCGAGAATCTTGACCTCGAGCTCCTGACCGATGTGCACCAGCTCGGACGGATGCGAGATGCGCCCCCACGACATGTCGGTGATGTGGAGGAGTCCATCCACGCCGCCCAGATCGATGAATGCGCCGAAGTCCGTGATGTTCTTGACCACGCCCTTCCGCACCTGATCCTTCTGGAGCTCCTTCATCAGCTTCTCGCGCTTGCCCGCACGCTCGACCTCGAGGATCACGCGGCGCGACACGACGATGTTCCGGCGGCGCTTGTTGAGCTTGATGATCTTGAACTCGTACTTCTGGCCGAGCAGCTCGTCAATGTTCGGAACGCGACGCAGCGCGATCTGCGAGCCCGGAAGGAATGCGTCGACTCCCATGAGGTCGACGACGACACCGCCCTTGATCTTCTTGACGAGCGTGCCTTCCACCGGCTGATCGGTCTCGTATGCCTGGCGAATGCGTTCCCACACGCGCATGAAATCGGCTTTCTTCTTCGAAAGCACGACGGAGCCTTCCTGATCCTCGAGATGCTCGAGCAGCACCTCGACCTCGTCGCCAGGCTTGAGGTCGGGATGATCCTTGAACTCTTCGAGCGGAACGGCGCCCTCGGACTTGAAGCCAATGTCGAGGATGACCATGTTGTCCCGGATTTCCAGGACCTTGCTCTTGACGATCTCGCCTTCATCGATCGACGCGAGTGTTCCCGCGTACAGCTCGATCATCTCGGCTTCCTGCTCGGGCGTGTACTCGTCTTCGTCCCAGCGGTTATCCCCGTGGGCGAGAAGGCGAAGCTGACCCTTCTGCTGGTCGCGCTGCGAGAGCGTGGTTGTTGGCGTGGTCTCTTCTTCTAGATGAGGCATCGATTGCGATTCTCCTGAACCGCGGGATTATTTAGGCTCGCCGCGACGAGTCAAAAGTGTGAATGAGAAAAACCGACGACGTATGCGCGCAACGCGTTTCCCGCAGCGCGAACGAAGCCGGGCTCGAATTGTTGTATTCGAAGAGGTAAAGCTAATCAGGATCGGCGGTTAGCGCAACCGACCGCTGGTGGCGTCTCAACCAGCGTCCCCTGACGCGTCCGCAGCCCCGCCCTCGCGGACTATTCCCGCCAGCGACACGATCCGCTCGACCTGCTCCGCCTGGGTCAGGTACGTGGTGTCGATCAGGACCGCATCCTTGGCCTGGACCGTCTGCGTGGCGTCCTTCGCGTCGCGCTGTACGAGGCGCTCCGTCTCCTCCGCGATCTCGGCGTCCGTGGGCGCGCGCCCATGCCGCTGTGTCAGCCGCCGCCGCGCGCGCTCCCAGGGATCCGCGATCAGGAAGATCTTGAGGTCGGCGTCCGGGAAGACCACCGTGCCGATGTCGCGACCATCGACCACGACGTCTCTTCCCTCAGCTGCAAGCCGAACGTTGGCGTCCACCCACTGCCGCACGCCGCGCATCTGCGCCACGCGAGACACGAGGCGCGTGACGTCCGGCGCCCGGATGAGCTCCTCCATCGCCTGTCCCTTCCACATCGGACTGAAGGAGCTGCGCGATGGCTCGAGCGCGATCTCGCTCACGTATCGAAGCACCGTCGCTTCGTCGAAGCTATCCCCCTCGTGCGCGAGCGCTACAGCAGTGGCCGCGCGATAGAGCGCGCCCGAGTCGACGTGGCGGAAGCCGAGTCGCTCCGCCACCCACTGCGCCGTCGACGATTTGCCGGAGGCCGCAGGACCATCGATCGCCACCACGAGCGAGCCTCGCGCGCTGCGCACGCGCGGCGACGATGCGGGCGTCGGATCCGTCATCGCGCGGCCATGGTGCGAGTGACGCGCGCGAGATCGTTCCAGAACTCGGGGTACGACACCGCGACGCACGCGCGATCATCGATCTCGATCTCGTTGCCGGGCAACGCACCGAGAATGCCGAACCCCATCGCGATCCGATGATCGCCGTGCGTGACGACGCGCCCGCGCAGCGGTGCATCCGATCCGGTGACGATCAGACCGTCCGGCAGCTCTTCGGCGGTCGCACCCACCGCGCGCAGATTCGACACGACCGCCGCAATGCGATCGCTCTCCTTCACGCGCAGCTCGGCCGCTCCGCGGATTTCCATTGTGCCGTGCGCCCGTGTGCCGACGCACGCGAGGAGCGGCAGCTCATCGATCATGGATGGGACCTGAGCTTCGCCCACGGATATCGCCGTGAGCTCCGAGTGCGATGCGCGAATCGTCCCCGCCGGCTCGCCACCCTGCTCGGCTCCTTCCTCGATCGTGATCGCACCACCCATCGCGCGCAGCACATCGAAGAACCCCGTGCGAGTGGGATTCAGACACACGTTCGGCACGCTGATTTGCGCCGAGTGCGCGAGAGTCGCAAGCGCGATCATGAATGCCGCCGATGACGGATCCGCGGGAACGCATATGTCCAGCGGCGCGAGTCGGTCGATCGCCGCCACGCGCACACGCGTGCCCTCGATCTCCACGTGAGCGCCCAGCGAGCGGAGGATGCGCTCCGTGTGATCGCGCGATCGCGATGGCTCCGTCACCTCTACCGCTACGCCGCCCACGACTCCGGCGAGCAGAATCGCGCTCTTGATCTGCGCACTCGCAGTTTCCGACGTCCACGCGATCGAGCGCAACGAGCCGCCCTCCACCACCATGGGCAGCCCATCTCCCGCTTCGAGCTGCACACGTGCGCCCATTTCGACGAGTGGGCGCGACACGCGCCGCATGGGCCGCCTGCTCAGGCTCGCGTCGCCGACGAATCGCGAACGAAACGCGCATCCCGCGGCTACACCAGCCATCAGGCGGGTGGTGGTTCCACTGTTCCCGCAGTCGAGATCGATGCGCGGCGCACGCATCGCGCGTGCGCCACTCGCCCGAATCGTGATGTCGTCCGCCAGCTCTGGAATCGCCACGCCAAGCGCGCGCAGCACGCCCGCGGTGCTGTGCACGTCTGCGGATTGCAGCACATCCCGTACGCGCGAACGTCCAGTCGCGAGCGCCGCGAAGATCAGTGCGCGGTGCGACAGCGACTTGTCGCCGGGCACGCGCACCTCCAGGGGCGCCGTCACGCGGGCCCCTGTAACGTAGGCCGCCACGTGCGCGCGGCCTCCCAGATCTCGCGTAGTGCGCGCTGGTCGCCGGTCGCGAGTGAGGCGCGCAGCTGCGCGATCGTGGACTCGAGCCGCGCCAGAGCATCATCGAGCACCACGGGGTGCGCCTGCATGATCCCGGACCACTGGTCGAAGGCACTCGCCGCGAGTCGCGTCGTGTCACGAGCGCCGGGACCGGCGAGATCGGGGGCGATCTTCTCGCCCGCGAGTGTGGCCGCAAGCGCGGTGGACGCGAGCTGCGGCAAGTGGCTGATCCAGGCCATCAGCGCATCGTGCTCCTCGGCGCTCCGGTAGTCGGCGCGCGCAATACCCACACTTTCCCAAAGCCACCGTATCACATCGTCCTGGGCAGCTGTTCGCCGCGCTTCGACGCTTACGACGCGCCCGCGAAAGAGATCCGTGCGTGCTGCGGCGAATCCCGAGTCGTGCGAGCCCGCGAGTGGATGCGTGCCGAGGAGGCGTGCGTGTGTTGCATTGGTCACTCGGATCGCCCGACGCGACTGCAGCCCTCCGCAATGCAGGATCGTCGCGGATGCTGGCGCCGCATGCATCACGCGCGCGGCGACTTCGGCAATGGCCTGCACCGGCACTGCGATCACGACGACGTCTGCATCGGCGAGCGCGACATCGAGCGTGTGCGGCACAGCGAAGCCGCCGGCGCGTGCCTCTGCCGCGTCGTCCAGCGAGGTCGTCCATCCTCGCACATCCGCTGCATCAGCCGACAGCGATTCCAAGAGCGATCCGCCAATGCAGCCAAGCCCGATCACGGAAACCACCCGGCGCGTCATCGGAGGCGAGGCTCGAGGGCGACAGCCGCGTCGGTGTTCTCGTCGCGGTACTTCACGATAACCGGAGTTTGCAGGGAGAGGTGCTGCTGCGCGCCCCACCCGGAGGAGATCGGCCGCGCACCCGGCACGACGACCGCGCCCTCAGGGATCTCGAGCGGCGCACCGTGCTCGGCGCGGTGCACCGTCTCGCGCACGAGATCGTACACCGGTGTCGCGCGCGTCAGCATTACACCCGTCGCGAGCACTGCGCGACGCCGCACCACCGTGCCCTCGTAAATGCCGCAGTTCCCGCCAATGAACACGTCGTCCTCCACGATCACCGGCGCGGCGTTCGCGGGCTCGAGCACTCCGCCGAGCTGCGCGCCCGCGCTCAAGTGCACGCGCTCTCCCACCTGCGCGCACGAGCCGACGAGCGCGTGCGAGTCGATGGTGGTGTTGGTCCCGACGTGCGAGCCGACATTGATGAGCATCGGCGGCATGCAGATCACCCCGGGCGCGACGTAGGCGCCACGTCG
Source organism: uncultured Gemmatimonadaceae bacterium (assembly GCA_963792685.1). Classification (GTDB taxonomy): domain Bacteria; phylum Gemmatimonadota; class Gemmatimonadetes; order Gemmatimonadales; family Gemmatimonadaceae; genus FEN-1250. The sequence continues at coordinate 3,079,133 of CAWBWW010000001.1, forward strand.
GATGATCGAGCCGCCGGGCACGATTCGAACGCCGTCGTGCACCGTAAGGTCGCGTGGCTGGAAGAGCTCCCGATCGAAGAAGCGGAATGCGCTCCCGTCCACGTGCCCGATCTCCACCACATCGCTCACGCGAAAGGCGAGCAGCACGCCTGCCTTCACCCACTCGACGGCGTTCCAGCGCCCGCTCTCGTCACGCTCGGCCGACCGCACCTCGCCTCGCTCCAGCGCATCGAAGAGCGCGCGCACGGCCTCCCTTGCGCCTTCTTTGCTCGATGCCCCGCGCTCCGCGTTCGCGGCGGCCGCGCGCTCGATTTGCTCACGCAACAACTCGAGATCGGTGGACGCGCGGCGCTCCTGCGCAGCTTCTTGAATCATCGTCAATCCGTGATCAGCCCGCGCGCCAGCATCAGCTCGGCGTTCAGGATCGATGCGCCCGCGGCGCCGCGAACCGTGTTGTGGCCCATCGCGACGAGGCGGAGATCGAGAATGGGATCCTGTCGCACGCGACCCACGACCACGGACATGCCCCTCCCCGCATCCACGTCGCGGCGGGGCTGCGGACGATCACGCTCCATCGTCACGATCACGGGCTGCGCCGGCGCACTCGGCAACGCGAGGTCCGCAATCGCACCTCGCCACGAGCGGAGCGCGTCCATCGCGTCGTCGGGAGTCGCGGCCGTCGCGAGCTTCACGGACATGCACGCCGTGTGTCCGTGTTCGACGCCCACACGATTCACCTGCGCGCTCACACGCATGGGCGCCGGAGTGATCGCGCCGCGCTGAAAGGTGCCGAGAATCTTGAGCGGCTCGCTCTCGATCTTCTCCTCCTCGCCTCCACCGATGAATGGGATGATGTTGCCGATGATATCCAGCGATGGGACGCCGGGATAACCTGCGCCGGACAGCGCCTGCAGGGTGGTGACGAAGAGCTGCTCGACGCCGAAGGCCTGGTGCAGTGGCGCGAGCGCCAGCGCGATCACCATCGTCGAGCAGTTCGAGTTCGTGACGATGCTCCCGCTCCATTTTCGCGCGGCGCGCTGGATCGGCAGCAGCTCGAGGTGATCGGGATTCACCTCGGGAATGAGCAGCGGCACATCCGCATCCATCCGGTAGTTGCGCGCATTGCTCAGCACGAGCTTCCCGGCACGCGCGAACGCGGGCTCCACATCCTGCGCTGCGTCGGAGTCGAGTGCTGAAAAGACGATTTGCGTCGACACCGCCGCTGGCTCGCACGTCGTGACCGTGAGATCCGCGACGCACGCCGGGAGCGATCCGCCGAGCCAATGTGCGGCGTCTGCGTAGCGCTTGCCTGCAGAGCGCTCGGATGCGGCGACGGCCGAGACCTCGAACCACGGGTGGTCGGCCAGGAGACGAATGAACGTCTGGCCCACGGCGCCTGTCGCGCCGAGCACCCCGACGGGAATCTTGCGGAGCGGTGCGGTGAATGTGGTCATGTCGCGAGTAATGTACGCACGATGCGCTTGTAGCTGTCGACGGCCGCACGCAGCTCGCCAATGTCGATATGTTCGTGCGGCGTGTGCGCCACGGTGATCGATCCGGGACCGAAGAGATACGGCGTACCCCAGCGATCGAGCAGCGGGATGTCACTCGTGTACGAGACGGGGGCGCACTCGAAGCCGGGAAGCGTTGCGAAGTGCTGCGGGGGCACGTGCGGCGCAAATTCGAGCTCCGCGCGTCCGAGCGCCCAGCGTTGGAGGATGTCGCGCACACGCGCGGCGTCGCCGACGAGTCGCACCATGAGCTGCGCCACTGCTTCATCGGGAACAATGTTCGCCTCGCGTCCCGCGTTCAGTGTGCCGACGTTGATCGTGGTGCTCCCGAGGACGGGGTCGTGCGGGAGCTCGAGATCGTCGAGCGTCGAGAGAAGCCCGAGCATGGGTGTGATGGCCGAGGCGCCGAGCTCCGGATAGGCGGAGTGCGCTGCGCGTCCGCGGGTGCGCACAGTCACGGCCATGGAGCCTTTGGCCCCAGAGGCAAGCCGTCCCTCCGTGGGCTCGCCATTCACGAGGAAGCGGCTGGTAGCAGGGAGAGTGTTGGCGGCACGTGCGCCATCCGAGCTCTTCTCCTCGCCCACCACGAAGAGCAGGTCCACCCGCTTCTCGCCGTTCTCGGCAAGCGACTGCGCTGCGACCATCATGGCGGCTGCGATTCCTTTCGCGTCGCAGGCGCCGCGACCGGAGAGCCGCATGGCAGTGCGTGAAGGGGCGATGAAGGGTGGAACGGTGTCCAGATGCGTTGAAAGGGTGACGGCGCCGCTCCCCTGTGAGGCCCAGATGTTCGCGTGCCCACGGGCGATCTCCTGCTCGGTCACCTTCCAGCCGCGGTCGCGGAGCCACGAGGCGGCGAGCGCAACCGCTGGTTCCTCGGCGCCAGTGAGCGAGGGTTGGGCGATGAGCTCGTAAGCGAGGTCGACGACGTCGGTCATCGCCGCAACCTATACAGACCGGTGAAACGGTGACAGTTGCCGAGGTGTATCAGCAGTCACAGGGCGACGTGACGCGCGTGAAAAAAGTGCGTGCGCAGGCATTGACCGAGCGGCGTGTGTTTACTAATTTCCATTTACCGAACAAGCACCGAATCATGGCGGTTACGCCCCTTTGGTGGCAGCATGATGTCGCCACCTGTTACCTCTTCGCTGGCAAGCACTTAGAATGGCACACCTCAACCGCCTTCCAGCGATGATTCGCGCTACCGTTCGGGAGCCCGGCGCACGGAAAGAACCGGCAGTGCTCATGCGCATTCGCCAGCTCGATCCGCAGAGCAAGTGTGGGACTGGTACGACCGTAATGCAGCTCTTCAGAGTGGATGATTTGCCGGAAGATACGCCTCGCGTGCACATGGTCTTTCACGACCGGCACGGCTGGTATTGCGAGCACGGACGGGATTGTCCCGCCGTCGATGCGGTTCGCCGGCACCAACGGCTGGATTCCTTGGATACATAGGGTGGACTGGACATGATCTCACGACAGGAAAGCTTCGAGCAGACGAGCACGACCAACGATCCCTGGGCGGCACTCGCGGCGCCCCTCCCCGCTGGCACCGTAGCCTGGCGGCAGGATGGCCGAGCGATCGAGCGCGATGGGAAGCATTTCGCGCGATTTGTGGCTTACGTGGAAGCCAACACGGTCCGGGAGCGCCTTGACAGCGTCATTCCCGGCGAGTGGAATCTCACGATCGAGCTGCTGCCGATCGTCGCGGCCACGGACGACGTCGACAATCCGGATGCGAATCGATTCGCCTTCAAGGCGCGGCTTCAGATTCTGGGAGTCGTTCGCGAGGATGTGGGCACGGGCAAGGACTACAAGCAGGCGTCCACGGATGCGTTCAAGCGCGCCGCGGTTCGTTTCGGCATCGGCCATGAGCTCTACCAGCTCGGCACGAACTGGGTGGAGCTCGAGAGTGGTGCGAGGGGCGCGCGTCCCGTCGAGGATCCCCAGGCGGCGCATGACCGTCGTGTGGCTGGGCAGGAGAGCGCACCCATGCAGCAGCTGCCGGCGCCGAACAGTGCTCCAACGCTTTCACTCGAGCGCGGCACGAGCGATCTGCCCGACGTCCCCGACTGCCCACTGTGCAGCGGCCGCATGTGGGACAATCGCCTGAACAAGCGGAACCCGAAGGCTCCTGACTTCAAGTGCCGCGACCGCCGCTGCGACGGCGTGGTGTGGCGCCTGCCTGAGCGCGCAGTCTAGCGCGCTGGCGCGCGGAGGGATGCGGCCGTGAAGGCCATGGGCGTGACCGAGTAGTACACGCTCTCGTGGCCATACACGAGCCGCATCCCTTCGTAGCGCATCCCCAACTTCTCCATCACGCGACGCGATCCTTCGTTCTCCGCGTACGCGACGGCCACGATCCGATCGAGGCCGCGTTGCTCGAAGCCCCATGAAACCACCGAGCACGCGGCCTCGGTTGCGTATCCGCGCCCCCACGCGCCGGGACCAAAGCCGTATCCCACCTCGATCTCCTCGGATCCGTCCAGCGGCTGGAGCCCCGCCCAGCCAATAGGCGTGGATGCGTCGTGCGGCCGCACGCTGAACATCCCGAGCCCGTGCTCCTGCCAGCACGCGACGAGGCGCACGAGTCGCTCCCGCGACTGCTCGTACGTGAGTGGTCCCGCTATCCCGATGTAGCGCATCACGTCCGGATCGCCGCGGAGACGCGCGAACCAATCCAGGTCATCGAGCACCATGGGCTCGAGCGTCAGGCGCAGTGTGCGAAGCGACGGCATGTCGCACCTTATCGCGCCACTCGGAAGTGAGCAAGGAAAGTCGAGCGTCACCCTCGCACATCCAAGGACCGTGTGCAACATTGAGCGAGCCCTTCCCGCCCTCACACCGTTCAATCAGACCGCATGCTCATCCGACTCGCTCTCGCCGCGCTCTGCGCCTGCGCCCTGTTCGTCCCGCCCACTCTCTCCGCGCAGGACGCCGATGCGAATCTCGCGCGCGCGAAGCGAATCCTCCGCACGACGCCACTGATCGACGGGCACAACGATCTCGCGTGGCGCATTCGCGAGGACAAGCACACGCCGCGCGACGTCGAGGCGTACGATCTGCGCAAGACCACACCCGGCCACACGGATCTCGCACGACTCAAGGAAGGAATGCTCGGCGCGCAGTTCTGGTCGGTCTACATCCCCGGCGAGATCAAGGACTCGGGATACGCGCGCGTGCAGCTCGAGCAGATCGACATCGCGCGGCGGTTCATCGCGAAGTATCCCGAGCGCCTCGCGTTCGCGACGCGCGCGTCCGACATGCGGAAGGACTTCGCCGAAGGAAAGGTCGCGTCGTTTCTCGGCATGGAGGGCGGTCACGCCATCGAGAACTCGCTCGGCGCGCTGCGCGCGTACTACGAGCTCGGCGTGCGCTACATGACGCTCACGCACAACGTGACGCTCGACTGGGCCGACGCGGCGCTCGATGTGCCGAAGCACGGCGGGCTCACGCCGTTCGGCAAGGAGGTCGTGCGCGAGATGAATCGGCTCGGCATGCTCGTCGACCTCGCGCACGTGTCGCCCGGCAACGATGAGCGCGGCGCTCGACGTGAGCGAGGCGCCCGTGATCTTCTCGCACTCCGGCGGCGCGCGCGCTCGTGGATCATCCGGCGCAACGTTCCCGACTCGATTCTCGCGCGACTGCCGAAGAACGGCGGGGTCGTCATGGTGCCGTTCGTGAACAGCTTCGTGTCGCGCGAGGTGCACGCGCACGACGTCGCGCAGGACAGCGCGGCGAAGGATGCGGCGAAGCGATTTCCGAACGACACCGCGGCGGTTGCTCGCGAAGTGAGCGCATGGCGCGCGGCGCATCCGCACGCCACTCGCATCACTCGCGCAGGTGGCCGACCACATCGAGCACGTGCGCGACGTCGCGGGAATCGATCACGTGGGCATCGGCAGCGACTTCGACGGAATCGAGGACGTAATCCCCGGGCTCGAAAACGTCTCGCGCTTTCCCGTATCTGCTCGCGGAGCTCGCGAGACGCGGCTGGTCGGACGCGGACCTGCGGAAGGTGACCGGCGAGAACTTCATTCGCGTGTTCACGCAGGCGGAGGCGGTAGCGGCGAGGCTGCAGAAGGAACGGCCGCCGTCCACAGCGACGATCGACGAGAAGGCAGCGAATGCGCATCCCTAGCTTGCGCCAATAGCAGGCCCGTACCCGAATCCTGTCCCGCGCGGATCAGCGCGGGCGGTCCATTATCTCGAGCAGCGAAAGATCTGGCAGCTCGCTCCAAGCCTCGGGATAGAACCAAAGACGTCGACAGATGTGTCCGCCATCGAAGATGAGACAGCGAGTCGGCTTCTGCTCCGGGAACGTCATGTGCGCGAGCCTCGCGCACTCGCCAACTTGTGCCGTCCTCGGAGTACACGAGGCGTTGAGCGAGCGTTTCCAGCCTGGGTGGGGGCATCCCCTCGGTGATTGCATGGCACGCTTGCCTGCCCGTGTTCCGAGCCTAGCGCATGAGCTGCGCTCTATGTTCGCGAGAGTACACTGCAAGAATGGGGCGCACCGAGGGCCGAGCCCGCTGGAATGGTCAGGCGCCGACCAGCCGCTCATAGTTACGGCGCGTCACGAAGTAGCATGCGCACGCCACCGCCTCGAGCCCGGTCCGATCCAGGACGGTCACCTTTCCACGCGTATACCGGATCAGGCCAGCTCGCTGCAGAACACCGGCAGCCAGGGTGACGGCCGGCCTGTGCACGCCGAGCATGTAGGAGAGGAACTCGTGGGTGAGGATGAAGGGCTCGAGACGCATGCGGTCGTGCGTCATGAGCAGCCAGCGAGCGCACCGCGACTCGAGCGTGTGGAGCCGGTTGCACGCGACCGACTGCGCTGCCTGATTGAATAGTGCGAGCGAATGGCGGTTGAGCAGACGTTCGAAAGCGGGATTCTTGTCGAGCACCTGATGGAAAACCGACGCCTCCATGCGATACGAGCTGCCCGCGAGCTGCACGAATGCGCGCGAAGGCATGCGATCATCATCGAGCAGCAACGGCAGTCCGGTGAATCCCTCGAAGCCGATCGTTCCGACTTCGACCGCGCCTTCCTCCATCACGTTCACCATTGACACGCAGCCGCTGGTCGGGAAGTACACGTGTGTGAGCGGAGTGTCGGGCTCATAGAGCACGATACGCGCGGGAAGCGCAAAGGGCTCGAGGTCTTGCGAGATTCGCCCGAACTCCGCCGGGGGCAGCGCGGCCAGAATGCGATTTCGTGATGGCGCCTCGTCGAGTGGAACGATTCCGGTCTCCTTGCGAACGGCCATCTCCGAAGCTCTCCACGAACTGCACGTGTGGTTCGTGCTCGTGTGTGGGGGCGCACACGAGTGACGAACATGTGGCGAATGCCACGGCACATTGATGTATGAAACACAGCTGCCGAACCTCAGGCACTATAATACTAGGAGTGAGCTAAAATGTAGCCCCCACAGGAGTTACGAGATTGCGAGCGTATGCAGTTGTACATAGGATGCCGGCCTGAGGACGATGGGCGCTCGGGCGATATTATCCGCACGCGCAATGCGCGCCGCTGATTCCGGAATGGGAGCGTGAGCTCGAAGCTGCTTCACAAACCGAATCCATCCAGCGCCTGACTCGCGCTTACGTGGTTGGATGTCGCGGGGATCTGGCTAGCGGCTTCGACAGCGCATGCAAACTTGCGTCAGCGACACATGCGCGATTCTACGGATCCACGTTATGAATCACAGGAGAGCGAGACACGAACAGCTCGACGACGCGGAGCTGGCTATCGGAGACGAGAATACGGACGCGGGATCTCTCGCAAGAGAGTCGCTGCTCAAATAGGTGCGGTGCTGAGAGATGCGCAGCACATGGCTGCGAAGAAGCACCTAGGAGAGGATCGTGGAGCTCGAGCTAGGGTGGCAGGTAACTAACGAGGGAATGGAAAGCGATTCGTTGGTCACCTTCCCCTTCCCCGCTTCCCCGGCACGCGGTCAGTAATTGACCTCGTCCTTCGTGATCAGGTCGTCAGATATGGCGCAGTCGCGCATTGCTCTCCCTCGAAGGAGTCTCTCGAAAGCTGCTGAGGAGGGCGGATCGTATCTGCCATCATCCGGCTGTAACCTGGAGCTGTTAGACGCAGAAGCGCGTGGCTAGAATCAGCGCACAGCGAGTGACAGCCCTATCGTCGTTCTACCGTTGCTTTCTGCTCCGATATGCGGAGCTACGGGGATGGAGCCAACTCGAAAGCCCATCTGCTCGTTGTGGTGCCTCGCCGTGCTGTTAGCGTCGACCATGGAGTAAATCCAGGTGGCGAAAAAGACCCCGCCGCCGATAAGGATGGGCGCTGAATTCGTGCTGCAGTCGCCTGCGAAGTCGCAGGAGGTATTTCTAGCAGCTGCTGCGGAAAGAGCCACTGCTGCTCCCGCAGTGCTTACTAGAAACAAACCGATTCCTTTCCCAACTTGACCGTTGTAGACCTGGCCGGCGCCCGCAATGAGAAACGAGAAGAGGGTTGCGACACCCGGGCTCTTGTAGAGATACGCCGGAGGAGCAGTCCCTGTCACCCTTGCGGGTCCTTCTGCCACAGGGCCGGATGCGGGTGCGCCGCCTGGGGCCACAATCGACGCGATCGCCGCGCGCGCATTGGAAGCGTCCACCCCAGTTGCATTCTGCTGCGTGAGATTGACCGCGTGCATCCCGGGACGCACGGTCAGCGGCAGGTCCCACATGTAATAGCGGCCCAGCCACTCGAGCGGCTTTGACGACGCGAGCCGATACGCGCCGGGCGACAACTCCAACGTCGCACCGCCGGAGGCGTCGGTCGTGATCGTGGTGCGCTCTCCCGCGGGCGAGAGGAGTAGCAGATCGAAGTGATCGATGGCGCGTCCGTAGGGCAATCCGGCCTGATCCATCGTCGCGTACACCTTCACGATGACCTGGCCGCTCTGCAGCACGTTCCCGACTTCCCCTTGTGCGTGGAGCGGTAGAGCTGCTGCCAATCCAGCAACCATGGTGGTGATGCTGATGAACGTCCGTACTCGTGAGGTGGGCACGTTCCGGAACTCCGCAGAGGATTCGCGAAGGTGGGGCTACCGGAGCTGAATCGCAAGCGCGAGTGTGGCGTTAGCCGGGCTTCGCGGAGAAACCGAGAAAGGCCTGCGGAATCAATGTTTCGAACGGCGCGTTAGATGCGCGCGCAAGAGAATGTCGCGCCACCATCTGTGGCAAATGAGCCTTCCTAGTCCGTGTGTTAGCTCAGCGTATTACGCTAAAGTCGCGCTTGGCCACTTAATTCGTTGCATCCTTAATACCCGGGGCCGGACTCGAACCGGCACGACCTTGCGGTCAAGGGATTTTAAGTCCCGCGCGTCTACCATTTCGCCACCCGGGTGCAACACGCGCCGTGCGCGAGTCGCCGCTCGTCTATTAGCGCGCAAGCGCGCGCTGGAGGGCATTGTCGACGATCTCGGGGACATCCGGTCGCACGGTGCGAGCGGAACGCGCGCTACTCGTGAGCAGCCTGAATCCCACGGCGCCTGCCGATCTTTCACCCTCGGCACCGCGGTGCGTGGCGCACGCTCGGTAGAACGTCAGCGAACCATCAAGCGGGAAACGGGACTCGAACCCGCGACCCCAACCTTGGCAAGGTTGTGCTCTACCAACTGAGCTATTCCCGCAACAGAGCCGAAGTTATGAGCGCGCCGTGCCGCGTACAAGCCGTGACGCCGCGGCCCGTCAGCGCTCGAGCTGCGCCGCGAAGCGCAGGCGCACGTAGTCGGCCGTCCACGCGCCCGAGCGGTCGCGCAGCGTCGGCGCCAGGAGCGACGTCACCTCCTCGAGAATCGCGTTGCGCTCCTTCTCCGCGACGCCGGTCAGGAATGGGTTTGCGAACGTGTCGAGCCACCCTCGCATTCCAGTCGGCAGCGGCGTCGGACGCGGGAATGAGCTCCATGCGCTGTACGACGAATCCATGTGTCTCCAACCGCTCGGCGTATTCCGCAGGTGTCGGGAAATACCACGGCCATCGCGCCGCACCGTCGATACCGCGCGCACCGAGCACGGCGAGAATGGCCGTGGAGATCGCTGCGACGTTGCCGTGCGCGCCCATCTCACCTACGAAGCGCCCGCCCGGGCGCAATGCGCGAGCAACGTTCGACAGGGCGAGATCCGGCTCGCTCATCCAGTGCAGCGCGGCGTTCGAGAACGCGGCGTCGAACTCCTCGTGAAACGAAAGCGAGTACACATCGATCACACGTGCATCGATCCCGCGCGCAATTGCGGCGCGCACCAGCGAGCTCGAGCTGTCAATGCCGACGACGTCCGCGCCGCGCGCCACGATCGATGCGGTGAGCGCGCCATCGCCGCACCCGATGTCGAGCACGCGCTCGCTGACCCTGGGATCCAGCCAGTCGACGACGGGCTCACCGAGCTCCGCGACGAATCGCGCGTTGCGCGCGTATCGCTCGGCGCTCCAGTCCTGCGAGGACGGTCTCGGTTGCTCGCTCATTCGCTCCTCTCGACATCAGGAATGCAAAACGGAGCGCCCGCGAGATGCCGGTGCGCTCCGTCTTTCATCTCACCACGGCATGTCACTGTGTATGTGGTACGCTCGTCCCGTACTTGGCGTTGACCGCATTGATGATGCAGGTTCGCAAGCAGCACGTGCGCGGCCGCGGCCGGGTGCACGCCGTCGAGCGAGAAGTAAGGGCCGAACGGCGCCGTGGGCTGCGCGAGATCGGGAAAGATCGGCACTGCTCCCGATGTCTTCAGCTGAACGAGCGCCGGATTCGGATCGAAGTACGCGAAGCCGAGCGAGTCCGCCTCGGCGGCGATCAGCGCATTGTACGCGCTGACCGTGTCGGTGACAGCTGCCTGCTCCGCGGCATCGAGAACGTAGACATTGCCGAGCGGGGCGAATGGCGCAGGGAGCGGCTGCGCAGTAGATCGTTGGCGGATGCGTGCCGGCGCGGATGGCTCCGGCCAGCTGGAAGTTGATGAGCGAAGTCGTCGTTGGCGGGCACGTCGTTGGGTCGATCGTCGTGGTGTGTCCGGCGACCGCATCGAAGCCCTGCTTGACCGCAGGATTGTAGCAGCGCGGCAGCCGGAAAGAGCAGCGGCACGTTCGCCGTGTTGACGACACCGATCAGCACGCCGCCCTTGATCGATGGGATTCCCTTGAGCGCCGCCACGAGATTCTTCGTAGTTCGTGGTGAACGACGCGAGCGACGTGACGCCGTTCGAGATGCCCGGCGCCGCCTGAAGAATGCCCGAGAGCGACGCGTTGAGCACGTCGTTGTTGCCGATCCACGCGCTCACGAACGTCGGCTGCGCCTCTGCCGCGCGCTGGATCTGCGTCTCGCCGCCCAGGATGAAGGTGGTGAGCGCATTCTCCACGAGCGTGTCCGGACCGGGAACGGTGGCCGTGGGCGAGAGCGACGTCGCGCCCGGGACTGCGACGTTGTTGAGCGGGCCGGGTGTGCTCGTCGGGGTGCGCAGCGCACAGTCGCCGGCGGTGAGCCCGCCTACGCGATGCTGCGTGAGGAAGTTGTCGATCGGTGGCGGACAGCCCGGCTTGTTGAGCAGCGGTACGCGGAAGCTGGTGTTCGCCGCACGCGCGATGAGAACCGCGTAGCTCTGCATCTGCGTGGAGTCGTTGATGCCGCCCGATCTGATAACCGGACGTGATGCTGTTGCCGATGGAGACGTAGGTCTTGAAGAGCGGGTCGGCGGGATTTCCTCCGACGATTTTGTTGTCGCTGCTGCAGGCTGTGATCGCCGAGGCCGTGAGGAGCGCGGCAACTCCGCCGGCGAGATATCGATTCCAGAACATCCGAGATCTCCCTGTGGAGTTAGAAATTGACTTTGAGGCTGAGCGAGAAGACGTTCGCATTGAGTGTGTAGAAGCCTGAGTTCAGCGCATCTGCGCTCGCGGTCGCGGCGGGCGTGTCTTCGCTGCGCGGAACGAGCCGGCCACGACGGCCGCTCGTGTCGACGTGCAGATACGCCGCATCGAGCGTGTACGAGGCGCCAACGGGGAGCCCGATGCCGATCGTGTAGTTGCGGCGATCCATGTCGGGAAGGAGCGGCGTGACCGTCACGTCGGGTGCGGGCGAGCCGATCCAGTCAAAGCCGACGCGGCCACGGAAGCCGGCCGCGAACGCGTGCTCGAGTCCGAAGCGCACGGAGCTCGAGCTCTTGTAGTCCTCGATGAGCGTGTGACTCAGCCCGGCCTCGGCCGCCGGTCCAACGAAGTTCACGGCGAGCCTGTTGAACGAGCTGTAATCGATCCATGCGTAGTCGACGGAGATCGTCGTATTCGTGAACCCGCTATAGCCGAGTCCCGCCTGGAGCTGTGCAGGATGATCGATCTCGGTGCTCACGTGCTGGCCTGCGCTGAGCGGTGCACCCGCGCCGAACTGCGGCGAGAGCAGCGCGTCGATTGGCGTGCCGGCCGGAAGTCCGAGCGGATTGCTGCCGGCGAGCACGAGATTGGTGAGCTGCTGCGTGAACGTCACGTCGGCGTTGTTGTACTTGAATTTCATTTTGGACAGGTAGCGCGCGCCGACCTGCCAGTCCGCGCCGATCTTGCCGTGCACACCGACGTTGAATCCCCACGCCGTAGAATTTCCCTTGAGGTCCGCGGTCGCGAACTGCGTTCCCGTCGGAATGCCGAGCTGGCCGAACGTCACGCCGCCTCCGCCGGGAACGGGTGCAGTGGCGAGGTCGATCCGCTTGACGAAGCTCGACATTCGAGAAGCCGAATACCGGACCGCCGCCGATCGACCATCCCGGCGCGAAGCGATATGCGAAGTTCGGCTGGATGTAGTCGCTGAACAGCGACGCATACTGCGATTCGAAGCGTCCCGGAAAGTCGGGCTTCCATTCCGACACGAGGCCGTACGGTACGTACGAGCCGATGCCCACCGCCCACTTGGCCCCGCGCGGCGTGTAGTTGAGGAAGATGTGTGGAGGAAACTTTACGGGGACGTCGCCGGCGATACTGGCGGCCCGTGCTGTCCGCGTTGAAGCCGCCATTCACCTTGATGGCCGCAGCACCGACGTACAGTCCAAGGCCCTGCAGCCCCGTCGTCGCCGACGGATTCCAGTAGATCTCGGAGGCATCGTTGCACGGCACGCCGGTGACCGCGAAGCCGCGAGCGACGGCGCACGATCCGATCTCATTGAGACCGAATCCCTGCGCGCGTACGGCCGACGGGCACCGCGAGTGCAGCCAACAACAGACAGCGCGAGAGACGTTCGAAGTTCATCAGGCTTCTCCTTCGTGTGACTGATGCGGGACGGATCGAATCGGAGAGCGGATCAGGCGGACGCACGAACGTGCGCCGCTCATGCGGAATAACAGTATTACTGGAAAGTCCGGACCGACAGCCTTGCGCAGCAGCACGGCTGCGTTGCACTGAAGTCACGGGCGCGCTCCCAGCGCGTGCACGGCGTACCAGACGCACCACGCGAGCAGGCCGGCGAGCGATGCATCGGCGCCGTTGACGAGAGCGCGTCCGTCGGCATCGACGACCTCCGCTGCAAGGCCGTTGTCGAGCGGCGCGCGACGCAGCCACTGAAGCACCGCACCGGCGTCGGGGCCCATGAGCCGCGCGCACTGCTGCGCGAGCAAGTGCGGCTCCGTTCCCACGCCCTTCACCGTGCGCCGGTACGCCGAGTCGTGTCGCTCCATCGCCTTCGTAGACCGGCAGCCAGTACGCCGAGGCGTATGGGTCGTCGTCGGTGACCTGATGGCCCGCGAGGTCGATGGCCGAATGCGAAGGTGACCTTCCCCGCCCGCTCGACGGCGAAGTGACGGCGCAGCGCGGCGCGCACCGCTTCGGGATCCTCCACTTTGCGCGCCGTTTCCTCGTCGAGCGTGCGGCGGAAGATGTCGAGCGCCTGCGCGACGACCGCGTTGCCGTGCAGCGTGAACGGCTGCGCCGCCGGCGCACCGGAGAGCGAGACCTCCGTTCGATACAGCGGCACGTGCGCGTCGCGCCGCTCGGCGAGATCGTCCCACGATGCATACAACGTCTCGGCGATCACCGGCTCGTCGACGATCTGATCGTCCGCCGTTTCGCGAATGTAGCGGTCGGTGGCGAGCGCGAAGGACGCGAGCCCCTCGAGCGAGAAGCCGGGCTCGAACAGCGTGCCGTCGAGATAGTGGACGCCGAGTCCGGGTGCGTAGCCGTGCAGCTCGCTCGCACGAAGGAGCAGCTCGCGCGCGAGCGAGGGATCGGCGAGCTGGATCGCCGGAAGCGTCCACGACAAGCGCCTCCCAGTCGCGCACGGTGATCCCGTGCCCGTTCCACGGAGCGCGGCTGCGCACGAGATAGAAGTGCGCATCGTCGAGTGCGCGCCCGGCCGCGTAGAAATACGAGAAGAGCAGATTGCGATTGATCAGCCGGTCGATGCCGTCGTGACCAACGGTCTGCTCCATGCGCTGAAGCGCGTCGCGCGTGATCGTGAGCAGCTCGTTCCAACCGCGACGGCGCATCGACGCGACCGTCGCCTCCGCGCCGTCGCGCTCTGGGCCTGCCGCGATGAAGAACGCGACGCTTCCGGACGTGCCGCCGCTCACTTCGATCTCGCGGCGCAAACTGAAGCGCGGCGGCTGCGAGCTCTCTACGGTGACGCGCGCGTCGCCATCTGCGGCGATCGCGAGCGCGGCAAAGCCGGGCTGCGCACTTCCCTCGAGCACGACGACTTGATCGTCGCCCTCGATCACGCGATGCGCATCGTCCGCGGGGCGCGGCGAGCGCACGCGAAGCTGCCGATGCCCGAGCACGCCCTCGAGCGCCACGGAGATGCGCGCCGACGCATCCGTGCGATTCTCGACCGTGATCGCGTACACGGCACCCGCGAGGTCGGCGTCGCGGCCGTGGGGCGCGAACAGCGTACCGCGCACGAGTAGCCCGTCCACCGTGCAAGTGAAGGTCGGAATCCAGCCGAGGGCGCGCTCCCAGGCGAGCTCCAGGGATGCGAGCTCGCGTGCGGTGTCGTTGATCGCGATCGTGGGCCTGAGGAGCGGTGCTCCGTTGCCGCCAAGGAAATCAGGCGTGCCGGCGAATTCGAGCGCAGCACGCGCCCCGCAATGGAGCACTCCAAGCGCGTGCAGCGAGCCGTCGGCCGGGTGGATGCACGGCAGCGACAGCCAGTGGTTTCCGGTCACCTGCCAGGGCATCGCGGGGATCGGGAGCTGTTTCACGGCGTATGGATGAGGGGAGCACGCAGCGCTCGGAGCGCAGTCAAACATCATCCGGTCGCTCCCTACTCGCAATGCGCGCGAGCGCACATCGTTAGGTGACGCACGTCTCGGTTGACTTCCGATCGCGTGCGGCGACAGTCTCCAGCGGCCGCGCATTCGGTGCGACCGCTTCGTTTGCGCCTCGAGCCCATTTCGCGTGCCTCTCGCTCTCCCGCGCACCTGCGCGATTCTCGGCTTCATTGGCTATTGCGGCCATCGCCCCGCTGCCGGCGCGCGCGCAGGCAGTGCTCGGCTTCGGCGAGGATGCGACTGCGGCGCCTGCCGGCTCCATCCGGATGCGCCTCTCGAACGACTGGCATCGCACGAGCACCAGCGGCTTCGCGAGTGACACCAACTACGACTCCGACCGGCAGTTCCGCGCGTCGACGATCGGACTGGATATCGGGGTGCTGAAGCGGTTCTCGATCGGCGCGGTCGTCCCGTGGGTGACAACGAAGGCGCTGACCTTCGTGACGTCCTCGCACGTGCACGACACGACGACTGCCGTGCTTCTGGACACGCTGCTCGAAACGAGTCACAACGGGTGGGGAAACATCGAGACGTTTGCGAAGGTCGTGTGGCTTGGGGAGCCAGGACAACAGGCGCGGCTGGCTGAGCGCAGTGGGGTGCACGTGCGGAGCGCGCTGATTGCCGGCGCGCTCCTCGGAACCGGCGTCGCCGGCGATCCCACCGATCCGTTTTCCGTCGAGCACTAGCGACCGCGCGCGCGCCTTCGAGGCGCGCTCGGCCACTGATCTTACGGTGGGCTCCCACTTCTTCGCCTCGTTCATAGCACGCTACGTGAAGCCGAGCTCCGACAACGTGCTCGTGGCGGTTCATCCCGGCACCAATCCGTTCTCGAACGATGCTGTCGCCTTCCCCGCACAGCGAAAGCTCGGAGCCACGCACGAATTCGAATTTACGCCGCGCTATCAGCTCGGCAAGTACTTCGCGATCGGTGCGCAGTATCGCTATCACCACACGGCGCAGACGTCGTTCACCGGAATAACGAGCCTCGGGGACACGAACGGCGTGCTCGACGCAAGCTCGCTCGAATGCGGGCACGGAGCTCACGGAGCATCGCCTTGGGTTCGGCGTCGTGTATTCCGCGGTGGACGCCTACTCGCGCAATAGCTCACGCATCCCGGTCGAGGTGACGTTCGAGCACTACAACGTGGTGTCGGTTTCGGCAGGCCATCCGAAAGACGCCGAGACGGTGTTGTCGGTGCGATTCTTCAGGCGACTGTGGGGCGCGGAGTTCAAGCCGCCTGCCCGCGAGCAGCGAACGCCAACGCTCGAGCCCCAGCCCGAGACGCCCTCGCCCTAACGCTTCTTCGCGAGCTTCCTTGCAGCGGGAGGCGCCGCCTGCTCGTGCATCGCGGCGCTCAGCAGCTCGCGTGCGTGCGCGAGACTCACCTGGCTTTCGGGATCGCCGCCCAACAGGCGCGCCACTTCCGTGACGCGCGCGTCTCCCTCGACCACGCGCGTGTCCGCTGTCGTGATGCCGCCGCGCGCGCCCTTCTCGACTACAATGTGATGGTGTGCGCGCGCAGCGATTTGCGGCAGATGCGTGATCGCCAGCACCTGATGATGCCCGGCGACACGACGCATCGTGTCGCCCACCTGTAGCCCGATTCGTCCGCCAATGCCGGCGTCGACTTCATCGAACACGAGCGTCGGCACACGATCCAGACGCGCGAGTATCGTCTTCAACGCGAGCATCACGCGCGAGAGCTCACCGCCGGACGCCACGCGCGCGAGCGGGCGCGACTCGTGCCCGCGATTGAGGGCAATGCGTAGCTCAATGTCTTCCGCGCCGACCGCGCCGATTTCGGACCGCTCGCGCATGCTCACATCGAGACGTCCGTCCGGCATGCCGAGCTGCGGGAGCACAGCATCCACTTCCGCCGCGAGACGCTTGGCGGCATCGCGCCGCAGCTTCGTGAGCTCCGCGGCTTCGTCCGAGAGTGCGCGCTGCGCCTCCTCGCGCCTGCGCTCGAGCTGGCGGAGATCGAGCGCCCCACCCTCTACGAGGTCGAGCTCTGCGCTTCCCGCACGCGCGGTCTCGGCCACCGCATCGAGTGTGGGACCATACTTCTTCGTCAATCGAAAGATGAGATCGCGCCGGCGCTGCACTTCGGCGAGGCGCGCCGGATCGAGGTCGACGCCGCGCCCGTACTCGTCGAGCTCGCGCGCGAGCTCCTGGAGTGAGTAGAACGCGCTGTCATACAGCTCCTGCAGGCGCGAGAGCGATGCATCGATGCGTTGGATGGACGCGAGCGGACGCTGCATGTGTCCGAGACTCTCGAGCACGGTGCCCTCCTCTCCCTCGAGGATCGACGCCATCCCGCTCGCGAGCGACTTGAGCTCCTCCGCGTGCTCGAGGCGGCGCGCCTCGTCCACGAGCGAAACGTCCTCTCCCGGCTTGAGCTTCGCCTCTTCAATCTCATTGACGAGATGACGCAGGTAGTCTGCTCGGCGCTCCGCGTCCGCCTTGCGAGCGGTGAGCGACTGAATCTCGCGCGTGATCTCCAGCACGCTCTCGTACCCGGTGCGCACACGTTCGGCCACAGGCGTCGCGGAGCCGAATGCATCGACGATGGCGCGCTGCGACTCTTCGTCGAGCAGCGTTTGCGCCTCGTGCTGCCCGTGCAGACTCACGAGCGATCGGCCGGCCTCAGCGAGCACCGAAGCCGTCGTGGTCGCGCTGTTGATCCACGCGCGCGTGCGCCCGGTGGACACGATCTCGCGACGCAGCACGACCGTGGTGGGGTCGTCGACGTCGACGCCGCGCGCATCGAGCAGCGCGATCAGATCGTCGTCACCCGAGACGTCGAAGATCCCTTCGACCGACGCCTTGTCCGCACCAGTGCGAATCAGATCCGACGTGCCGCGCTCGCCGAGGAGAAATCCGAGTGCGCCGACAATGATCGATTTGCCGGCGCCCGTCTCGCCGGTGAGCACATTGAAGCCTGCCGCCAGCGGAAGCGTAAGCGAATCAATGATCGCGAAGTTTCGAATGCGCAGCTCAGTCAGCACCGACGTCCTCTCCGCGCTCGCGGAGTCCTCCCCACCCCAGCTTCCGCCTCATGCGGGAGAAGAATGTCCCATCGCGAAAGGTGACCACGAGCACGGGCTTGTCCGCACGGCGCACGGTGAGGGTATCGCCGGGATAGAACGTGGCACCGACCTGCCCGTCGATCGTGACGAGCAGCTCCTCCGGCCCCTCCTCCACCTGCACCGTGACCTCCGCGTGGGGAGGCAGCACGACCGGGCGAATCGCGAGCGTGTGCGGCGAGATCGGCGTGAGGATCAACGACTCGACCGTGGGCACGACGATCGGTCCCCCGGCAGACAGGCTGTACCCGGTCGAGCCGGTAGGCGACGAGATGATCACGCCATCCGCCGCGTACGCGCTCATCAGCTCACCATTCACCGACGCGCGCAACGTGAACACGCGCGCGAAGCCGCCTTTGTGCACGACGACGTCGTTGAGCGCGCGCCACCGTGGCTCCGGATGCCGCGTCGTCCATGCCTCGAGCGTCATCCGCTTCTGCACGAGATAGTCGCCTGCAGCGAGTCGCTGGATCGCGAGCTCCATGTCCTCACGGGCACAGGCGGTAAGAAAGCCGAGTCGCCCCAGGTTGACGCCGAGCACCGGGATCTGCCGTCCCGCAACGAGCCGCGCGCCGCGGAGCATTGTCCCGTCACCACCGAGCGTCAGCATCGCGTCGATGTGAGAGGGGTCGCTCAGCAACTCGGCATTGCTCAGCAGCGCATGCAGCTCGGCCTCGAACACCGGCACGATGTTCAGCGGCGGCGCCATCGAAACGAGCCGCTCGAGAACCGCGGGCAGCCCGTCGTAGCTCGTATTTCCAATGACGCCGAGTCGAATCACCCGGCGACCGCTTCCGTCTCGAGCAGCGCGCGAACGCGCCGCGCAATGCCGGGCGCGTCGAGCCCGATGGCCGCGAGCTGCGTCTTGCGCGGCGCCTGCTCGATGTAGCGATCGGGAACGCCGTGCACGCCCACGCGCACGGCCGGATCGATCTGCCCGATGACGGTGCTCATGTACGCACCGAAGCCGTTCACCATCGTTCCCTCTTCCACGACGAGGACGTGCGGATGCTGGCCGACGACCGCGGTGAGCGTCACCTCGTCGTACGGCTTGAGGAATCTGCAATTCACGACTGTCGGATCGATGCCGTCCGCAGCGAGCGCTTCGGCAGCCGCGAGCGCGGGCAGCACCATCGTGCCGACTGCGAGAATCGCGAGATCGCGGCCCTGGCGCAGCACCTCCCACGTGCCGAACGGCACCGCGGGAATTTCGGACGCAGACGGCGGCACGTCGGGCGACGCATCGCGCGGATATCGCAGACAGAGAGGCCCCGCCGTGTGCGACAGCCCTGTGCGCAGAAGCGCGAGCATCTCGGTGCCATTCTTGGGCGCGGTCACCGCCATGCCGGGGATCGCGAGCATGTACGCGATGTCGTAGAGCCCCATGTGCGTAGGCCCGTCTTCGCCGACCAGTCCCGCGCGGTCCATGCAAAACACCACGGGCAGCTGCTGCAGCGCCACATCGTGGATGACGTTATCGTAGGCGCGCTGCAGAAACGTCGAGTAGATCGCGACGACCGGCTTCAGGTCGCGAGTGGCGAGTCCCGCCGCAAATGTCACCGCGTGTCCTTCGGCTATTCCTACATCGAAGAAACGATCTGGGATCGCAGCAGCGAAGACACTCGTGCCCGTGCCGGCAGGCATTGCCGCGGTAATCGCGACGACCGACGTGTCGAATGTCGCGAGCTCTGTGAGTCCCTTGCCGAACAGCGCCGTGTACGCGGGATTCGCGGCGGCGGCAGCCTTCTTCTGCTTGCCGGTGGCAGGATCGTGTCCCGCCGGAAGCGCGTGCCACTTCTCGTGATGCTCGCCCGCCGGAAAGCCTTTCCCTTTTTTCGTGATCACGTGCACGAGTCGGGGCGTGCGCATCCCCTTCACTGCCGTGAACGTGTCCACGAGCACGTCAATGTCGTGGCCGTCGATCGGGCCGAAGTAGCGGAAGCCCAGCTCCTCGAAGAGCACGCCCGGGGTCAAGAACGTCTTCACGCTCTCCTCCCAGCGGCGCACGACCTGCCCGAGCACCGACAGGGGCCCCGGAAGCTCGTCGACGACGCTTCCGATCTTGCTGCGCAGACGATTGTAGATCGGGTTGCGCTGAATCTGCCCGAGATATTTCGAGATCGCGCCGACGTTCGGCGCAATCGACATCTCGTTGTCGTTCAGGACGACAATAATGTCACGATCCGATGCGCCCGCGTTGTTCAGCCCTTCGTACGAGAGCCCCGACGTGAGCGCACCGTCACCGACGACCGCGAGCACGCGGAAGTCCTCGTGCTTGAGATCGCGCGCCGTCGCGATGCCGAGCGCCGCGGAAATCGCGGTCGCGGCGTGACCGGCGCCAAAGACGTCGTACTCGCTTTCGTCACGCTTCAGAAATCCGGAGATTCCCCCTTCCTGCCGCAGCGTCTCGAACCGGTCGCGTCGCCCGGTGATCAGCTTGTGCGGATACGCCTGATGTCCCACGTCCCACACGAGCTGGTCGCGCGGCGTGTCGAACACGTGGTGCAGCGCGACCGTCAGCTCCACGACGCCGAGTCCGGCTCCAATGTGTCCGCCCGTGCGCGAGCAGATGTCGATGAGCGTATCGCGCACCTCGTCGCTCACTGTGCGCAGTTGATCGCGCGTGAGCGACTTGAGATCGGCGGGAAGGTTGGCTGGTGGAAGCGACATCAGATCTGGGTCAAGGTAAGAAGCACGAAGTTGCGCTTGCGCGCTCAGCTCGTGCGTGCGATCGCGTAGCGCGCGATCATCTCGAGCGTGGCCGTTCGGAGCCCCGCGCGCTCGAGCGCGGCACAGGCATCATCTACCAGCATCGCCGCGCGCTCGATTGCGCGGTCCACGCCCAGCAGCATTGGATACGTGCTCTTGCGCAGCTCGACGTCGCGCCCGGCGGTCTTTCCGAGGGCCGCGGTGGTCGACGTGGCATCGAGCACGTCATCCGCAATTTGAAATGCCAATCCGATCGCATTGCCGTACGTGGTGAGCGCATCGAGAACCGTCTCGCTCGCACTCGCCGCGATCCCGCCAATGCGCGCCGAGGCGCTTATCAGCGCGCCCGTCTTCGCGCAGTGAATGCGCTCGAGCTGCTCGATCGTGAGCGAGCTTCCCTCGCCCTCGAGATCGAGGAGCTGCCCGCCCACCATTCCGCCACCCCCCGACGCACGCATCAACTCTCGTACAATGGCGGCTTGGGAGGCTGCGGGCAACCCGAGACCTGCTCCGGCGTCGCACGCGGCACGAACGGCGAGCGGCACCATCACCACGCCCGCCGCCGTGGCGATCGACACCCCATGGACACGGTGCGCCGTCGGGCGCCCGCGACGCACGTCATCGTCGTCCATGCAGGGGAGATCGTCGTGCACGAGCGAATACGCGTGCACGACCTCGATACACGCCGCGAGTGCGCTCGCATCCCGCTCGCCACCGCACGCGCGATAGGCGGCGAGCATCAGAATCGGCCGCAGGCGCTTGCCCTGGCCGAGAATGCTGTAGCGAATTGCCTCGGCTACAGGCGCCGGGAGCGCGCCCAGCGCCTCGCTCCCGCAGAGGTGCCGGAGCGCCCCGTCGATGCTCGCGCGATCGCCGGCAAGATCGATGGCGGCATCGCCGGCGATGGCGAGGTCGCCACCGCCAGCGCCAGCCGCGGCGTCAGCTCTCGAAGTCAGCGAGTGTGAATCCGCCATCGGAATCCTCGATGAGCTTTCGCACACGCGCCTCTGCCTGCATGAGCGCCGCCGACGCCGCGCGAAGACGCTCGATCCCTTCTTCGAAGAGCCGCAGCGCATCGTCCAGGGGCACCTCGGACCGCTCGAGCTCTCCGACGATGGTCTCGATGCGCGCGATGTCCGTCTCGTAGCTCATGCGCTCTCCCCCGCACCGCCACCGGATGGACGAATCGAGCGCACCGTCGCGCGCACGGTCCCGTCCTGAAGCAGAAGATCGAAATCCACATCCGGTGCGAAGTCCGACACGCGCCCGAGCGTTGCGCCGGAGTCGTCGCGGGCGACCGCGTAGCCTCGAGCGAGCGTGGCGAGTGGGCTGAGCGCGTTGAGGCGCCCCGCGATCGCGCTCATGCGCGCGGCGCGCCGCTCCGTCGTGCGCGTGATGCCGAACTCGAGATCGCGTGCGGCGCGACCGACGCGATCGCGACGCCACTGCACCTGACGCACGAGCGCCTCGCGGAGCGCGATCAGCATCGC
Organism: uncultured Gemmatimonadaceae bacterium; assembly: GCA_963792685.1. Classification (GTDB taxonomy): domain Bacteria; phylum Gemmatimonadota; class Gemmatimonadetes; order Gemmatimonadales; family Gemmatimonadaceae; genus FEN-1250. The sequence goes on from CAWBWW010000001.1 coordinate 3,101,176, forward strand.
TGCCGCCTCGGCCCGCGCTTCGGCCAGCACCGGCACCGCGGCTTCAGCGGCGGCCGATGGTGTTGCCGCGCGATGGTCAGCGACGAGATCGCAGAGCGTCGTATCCACCTCGTGGCCGACGGCCGAGATGGTGGGAATCGCGCACGCAGCGACCGCACGTGCGACGGCTTCGGAGTTGAATGCCCAGAGATCCTCGCGCGCGCCGCCGCCGCGACCGATGATCACCGTATCCACCTGCCCCCAGCGCGTGACACAGTCCAGGGCGCGCGCGAGATCCGCAGGCGCTTCGTCGCCCTGCACTTTGGCGGGCACGAGCACGATCTCCACCGTGGGGCAACGCCGCCGCATCACGGAGATGATGTCGCGAAACGCGGCGCCATCGGGGCTCGTGATCACGGCGACGCGACGCGGCAGGCGCGGCAACACACGCTTCCGCGACGGCTCGAGCAGCCCCTCGGCGCGGAGGCGAGCGGTCGACTCATCCAGCGCCTTGCGCCAGAGTCCATCGCCGATCGCTTCGATGGCCGTGATTGAGCACTGGAGCGAACCCGCTTTCGGATACACGGTGGGCTGGCCGAGTGCGACGACCTGCATGCCATCGGACGGCGCAGTGGGGACACCGCGCTGATCCGACGACCACATCACGCACTTGATCTGCGCGCTTCCGCCGCGCAAGCAGAAGTACCAGTGGCCACTTCCGTACGATTTGAAGTCGCTGATCTCGCCGCGGATCCAGATCTTCGGGAAAGCGCCTTCGACCACCATCTTCGCCTGCTGCGTGAGCATCTCGACGGAGATCGCACTCTCGCGCGACGCGCCGGGAATCCCCACGACCGCTGCCGACAGCGGCGCCCCGAACGACCGTGGGCCGTACGAGCGCGGAGGCTCACCCACCGGGAACAGCTGCGGCTCGATCAACTCTGCGGGCGGCGCTGGGCGCCGCGACCCACGCTTCATCTCGCCGCGCTCTGCTCGGCCGCACGGACCGTGTTCTTGAGCAGCATCGCGATGGTCATGGGACCAACGCCGCCCGGCACGGGAGTGATCTTGGACGCACGCGCACGCGCGCCCTCGAAATCCACGTCGCCCACGAGGCGGAAGCCGCTCTTGGTGGATGAATCGGCGATCCGGTTGATGCCGACATCGATCACGACCGCGCCCTCCTTCACCATGTCGCCAGTGACCATCTTCGCCTTCCCTGCCGCGACGATGAGAATCTCCGCGCGGAGCGTGTGCTCTTTGAGGTCGCGTGTCGCGCTGTGACATACGGTGACCGTCGCATTCGCGCTGGATCCGTTCTGCACCATGAGCGCCATCATCGGCTTCCCGACGATGTTGCTGCGGCCCACGATCACGCACTCCTTCCCTTTCGTGTCGGTGCCGGAGCGCGCGAGCATCTCCTGCACGCCCGCCGGCGTGCACGGCACGAAGCCGTCGCGGTCGCCGATGAGATTCTTGCCCACGTTCACGGGATGGAAGCCGTCGACATCCTTCTCCGGACGGATGGTGCGAATGACCACGTCCGGATCGAGATGCTTCGGGAGCGGCATCTGCACGAGAATCCCGTGAATTGCGGGATCGTCGTTCAGGCTCTTGACGAGGGCGATGAGCTCCTCCTGCGAGATCGTTGCAGGCTTCTTGATCGTCACGCTGTGCATTCCCGCCTCGTCACACGCGCGCCCCTTGTTGCGCACGTACACCTCGCTCGCGGGATCCTCGCCCACGAGCACGACCGCCAAGCCGGGCTTGATGCCGCGCGCAACGAGCTTCGCCACCTCAACACCGACTTCGTCGCGGATGCTGCGCGAGATCGCGTTGCCGTCGATGAGATCAGCGGGCAAAGTCCACCGCCCGCTGTTCGCGAATCACCACGATCTTGATCTGTCCCGGGTACTGGAGCTCGGTCTCGATGCGGCGCGCGATCTCTTCGCTCAGCGCCGCCATGCGAAAATCGTCCACGTCGTCCGGATTGACGATCACTCTGATCTCTCTCCCCGCCTGAATAGCGAATACCTTGTCGACGCCCGTATAGCTCGCTGCAATGCGCTCGAGCCCTTCCAGCCGTTTGACGTACGTCTCGAACGCTTCACGCCGCGCTCCGGGCCGCGAACCCGAAATCGCATCTGCGGCCTGCACGAGCACCGAGATCTCACTCTCGTGCGGAACATCGTCGTGGTGCGCGGCGATGCAATTTATGATGAGCGGGTGCTCGCCGTAGCGCGTCGCCACTTCGACACCGAGCTGCACGTGCGTGCCTTCGTGCTCGTGCGTGAGCACCTTGCCGATGTCGTGCAGCAACGCGCCGCGCTTCGCCATCGTCACATCGAGACCGAGCTCCGCGGCCATGATGCCCGCGAGATGCGCGACTTCCTTCGAGTGGTGAAGGATGTTCTGCCCGTAGCTCGTGCGGTACTGCATCCGCCCGATCATCCGGATCAGCTCGACATTGATCCCATGCGCGCCGACTTCGTACGCGGCCTGCTCGCCCATTTCCTGGATGGCGGCGTCGACTTCCTTCCGCGACTTCTCGACTACTTCTTCGATGCGCCCCGGGTGGATACGCCCATCGGCGACGAGCTTGGACAGCGCCACCCGCGCGACCTCGCGCCGAACCGGATCGAAGCACGAGACGACCACGGTATCGGGCGTGTCGTCGATGATCACGTCCACCCCCGTAGCGAGCTCGAACGCGCGGATATTCCGCCCTTCGCGACCGATGATTCGCCCCTTCATTTCGTCATTGGGGAGCGATACCGACGACACGCTGATCTCCGACGTGTGCTCGGACGCGATGCGCTGCACGGCAAGCGCGACGATCTTCTTTGCCTCGCGCTCGGCATTCCGGCGCGCGCTCTCGCGAATTTCGCGCAGCTGGTTGGCAGCGTCCGCGTGTGCCTCCTCGGCGAGGCGGCTGATCATCTCGTTCTTGGCGTCCTGAGCGGACATTCCGGCGAGCTGTTCGAGCCTACGGCGACCCTCCGCGCTCAGTTTCTCGAGCTCCGCCTCGCGATCCACCACCGCCTGTTCGCGACGCGTGAGGTCGCTGACGCGGCGCGCGACTTCCTTCTCGCGCCCTTCGAGCAAGTCGATCTTTCGGTCGAGATTGCTGTCGCGTTCCTGAACACGCCGCTCGCCGCGCTCGATCTCGTCGCGTCGCTTCTGCGCCTCTGCTTCCCAGGCCTCGCGCAGCTTGATCGTCTCTTCCTTGCCCGCGACGACCGCTGCCTTTCGCAACGCTTCGGCTTCCCGCGTCGCTTCATCGATCAGCCGGCGGGCCACTTCCTCGGCCGTCGAGCGCGCGGCAATCTGGGCCGTGCGCTCCAACTTGATTCCAAACGACCGACCCACGAAAAAAAACACCGCGCCGGCGAGGATGATGCCAAATGCCAGCGTGGCGTATATGACGAGTTGGTTCATATGTATCTATAGCTCCACACGACGGTGACGTCGCGCTCTTCGGGGAAACACCGCCACGCGCGTGAAGTCAGCGCGAAGGCCACTGCCCACCAAACAACGTCAAACAGCGTGAGGCAAACGGAGCTAACCGCAACGAAGACTTGCGAATAGGCGCTGCGGGCTCGCTGCCGAGAAATTAGTCGTAGCGAGAGAAAAAGGCCAGACCCAGCGGTGCGGCGAACCGCTCAGACGCTTCGTTTGCCGGGTGGAAGAAGGCGTCGCAGCTCGCTCGAGAGGCCGCGCATGCGATCCCCGAGCTCCTCGCGCCCATCACGGGACTTGAACAACTCGTCCGTGATCTGCAACGCCGCGAGAATGGCGGCCTTGTGCGACTCGACGGTCGCACCCGCGTTCATCACGCCGCGAATGGTCTCATCCACGTACTTCGCGACAGCGCGCGTGTGCTCCGCGGGCTCGTCGCTCCGGATCGTGTACTCCTCGCCGACGATCGTCACCTTGACCGAAGACTTGCGACTCATCGGTGAGCCTCCGTTTCCTGCTGCTGACGAAGGAAGCGGAGCTTCTCCAGCAGTTGCTTGGTGCGAGCCTTGGCGGCATCGAGCCGCTCACGGAGCTCGCGGTTCTCTTTTTCGAGCGCGACTGCGTTGACGCGTCCCGCGGGGACTGGCGGCACCGCCTTGAGCTTCGCCTCCGCGTCGTGCGCGCGGCGGCGCCACCCGGCCATTTCGTCGGCGAGTGCGTGAATCAGGTTCTCGAGCTCCTGGAACGCGACCAGATCAGGTCGTTCGCTGTCTGACACCGAGCTCTCCCTCCAGCGTTCGCACTACCTTGTCACGACGACCGGCTATTTCCTTGTCACGTAGAGTGCGTTCCGGATGACGGAAGGTCAATCGCCAGGCGATGCTGCGGAAGCCGTCGGCGATTCCCGCGCCACGATATTCGCTCAACAGCGCCAGTGATTCCAGCAACTCACCGCTCGCCTCCCGGATCACTCCTTCTACACGCGCCGCCGCGAGATCGTTAGGCACGAGCAAGGCGATGTCCACGAAGCTGGATGGTGTAGACGGGAACGGGCGGAACTTGAACGCCGACGCCACGCCCGAGGCCGACGAGTGCTGCAGCTTCGACTGCCCCGGAGGTGCGACGGGGTCGGACGACACGTGCTGCAGCGTCAGCTCGATGCCGAAGGCGGCGGGCGCCCAGACAGGTGCATCGAGCGCGAGGCGGCGCACCGTCCCGCGCGCCTCGCCGGCAACCACGATCTCCCAGAGTACGTCCGCATTGCCGGCGACACGAAGCTCGGTCGCCGCACCACCGGCAGCGGTCTGCGCGATGAGCTCCGCAAGCCCCTTCGCATCCCACTCGTCGAAGTCCGGCGTGGTTGCCTCGGCCCAGTGCGGCGGATGCCGGTGCCCCATCACGATTGCGGCGAGGCGCATTTCCTCACGAGGCAGTCCGCTCGGCGACGGGGCGAACGCACTCCCGATCTCGAACAGCCGTACGTCGCGGTGACGCTGCGCGAGATTGTGCTCGGCGCGGCGAGACAGCGTCTCCAGCAACGAGTGGCGCAGATACGACTCGTCTTCGGCGAGCGGATTGGCCACGCGCACGTGCGTGGCGTCGTCGCCCCGCACGAACGGCATCGACAGCGCCTCGAGCAATCCCGCGGACACGCACGCCTCGCGCACGCGCCGCGTGAGCAACGCGAGGGGCGAATCTGGCACTGTCCCGTGGCGGAATGGGCGCAGCTCGTTCGAGAACGAGTCGTAGCCGCGCAGGCGCGCGACTTCCTCGACGAGATCCACACTCTGCGTGACGTCGGGGCGCCACGCGGGCACCGTCACGGACGCGCGCCCATTCGCGAACGCACTCACCGTGAACCCCACGGGTGTAAGCAGCTTCGCGATGTCCGGCTCGGCCACGGGCTCGCCGAGCAAGCGTGCGACGCGCGCGCTGTCGATGGCGACGGAGACCGGGTGCCGCAGCATCGGATACAGATCGATGGGGGAGCCGTCGAGCTGTCCGCCTGCGACAGCGAGCAGGAGCTGCACTCCGCGCTCGAGTGCGCGGGGAACGCCGTCGATATCGATGCCGCGCTCGTAGCGATAGCTCGCGTCGGTCGAGAGCTGCAGTGCGCGACGCGTGCCCCGCACGCGGGCGGGATCGAAGTACGCAACCTCGAGGAAGACGTCGCGCGTGGCATCGCTCACCTCGCTCGTACTGCCGCCCATTACACCGGCGACGGCTTGCGCGGTGTTCGCATCCGCGATGACCGTCATCGACGCATCGAGCTTGCGGTCGACGCCGTCGAGCGTGCGTATGGATTCGCCATCGCGCGCGCGGCGCACGACGACTGCGGATCCGCCCAGGAGCGCCGCGTCGAACGCGTGCATCGGCTGCCCGACTTCGTGAAGCATGTAGTTCGTGACGTCGACGACGTTGTTGATCGATCGACTCCCGACGGCAGCGAGGCGCTCGACGAGCCATGCGGGGCTCGGGCCTACGGTGACGCCTCGAATCAGCGCTCCCGCGTAGCGTGGGCATCCTTCGGGATCGTCGAGCTTCACGCGCACGCGGCCGCTCGCGCTCTCCGTAGTCGCACCCACGGGTGCGGGCACCGAGGCATTCGCGCCGTCGAGCGAGGGCAGCTCCACGCGCCCTCCGTTCGCCGCAGCGATCTCGCGCGCGACGCCGAGGTGCGACAGGAGGTCGGGACGATTCGGCGTGACGTCGATGACGATGCGTGTATCGCCGGCGGGAACGGCCTGGAGAAACGGCGTACCGGGAGGAAGCGTCGTGTCCAGCTCGAGGATGCCGTCGTGCTCCTCGCCCAGCGCGAGCTCGCGCGCAGAGCAGAGCATGCCGTTGGACATCGCGCCGCGAATCTTGCGCTTCTCGAGCTTGAGTCCACCGGGCAGCGTCGTTCCCGCCGCGGCGAACGGATACTTCGCGCCGACCTTCACGTTGGGCGCGCCGCACACGACATCGAGCAGCTCGCCCTTCCCCGCATCGACCTTCGTAACCCAGAGATGATCGGAATCGGGATGGGGGCCGGCCTCGACGACCTGACCAACGACGACGCTCGCGAGATCCGCGCGCAGACGCACGAGCTCATCGACGGGGCAGCAGCGCGCGGTGATGAGATCGCGAAGCTGCTCCGGGGTGTAGTCGAACGGGACGATCGCGCGAAGCCACTCGTACGAAGCGTTCACTTGGCGAATTGCTCGAGAAATGCGATGTCCGAGTCGTACTCGATGCGAATGTCGGGGATCCCGAAACGCTGCAGCGCCATGCGGCCCGGCCCCATGCCGAACGCCCAGCCGGAGTAGCGTTGCGCATCGAGTCCCGCCGCCTCGAGCACGCTCGGATGCATCATGCCGCAGCCGAGGATCTCGACCCAGCCGGTCTGCTTGCACGTCGCGCAGCCGTCGCCGTTGCAGATGCGGCACGCCACATCCATTTCCGCGGACGGCTCCGTGAACGGGAAGAAGCTCGGGCGAAAACGCGTCTTCGTTTCACCGAAAAAGCGATTGGCGAAATTCGCGAGCGTCGCCTTGAGGTCGACGAAGGAGATCCCCTCGTCCACGGCCATCCCTTCGATCTGCGCGAACATGGGCGCGTGCGATGCGTCGAAGAAGTCACGACGAAAGACGTTCCCGGGCGCGATGATGCGAATCGGAGGCGGATACGACTGCAGCGTGCGGATCTGCACGGGCGAGGTGTGCGTGCGCAGGAGTCCGCCGCGCTCGAGATAGAGCGTGTCGTGCATGTCCATCGCCGGATGGTCCGGCGGGAAGTTCAGCGCGCCGAAGTTGTACCACTCGTGCTCGGCCTCTGGCCCCGTCGCGACGGTGAAGCCGAGGTCGCGGAAGATGGCCTCGATCTCCTCCATGACGATCGTGACGGGATGCTTCGCGCCGCGCCACTGGCGGCGGGCGGGCATCGAGAGGTCGACCGTCGCGGGCGCCGACGTGCGCGAAGAGAGCTCGGTGCGTCGCGCGGTGATCGCGGCGTCGAGCTCCTGCTTCACGGAGTTGAAGAGCGCACCGAAGGCCGGGCGATCACCCGGCGGAAGCTGCGTGATGTGCGTCTTGTAGTCGTTCAGCCCACCGCGCGCGCGCCCGAGAGTCGCGATGCGCGTCTGCTCGACATCCTCGACGCTGCGCGCGTTCGCGAGCTCCTCGAGGTTCGCTCGGCGGAGCTCTTCCAATCCAGTACGCAGTTCATCGAGCGAAGTGGACATTCGTCTGCGAGAGAGAAAAGTTCTTGCCGTAGACGTTCAAATCTGTATCCATGCGTATCCGAAACTGTCGCTCCGGCTGGCTATAACTTCTTTGGATACGGATTGAACGGATTGGAACGGATTGAGCGGATTCACGGCAGCTGCAGTATCCGTTTTCTCATCCGTTCAGATCCGTTCAATCCGTATCCAGGAAAGTTGATGCATGTGTTTTGCGAGCACGCAGCCGCCACGCGAACTGCCCCGGCCGGCTCTTACTTCTTCTTGGACGCGGATTTCACGGATTGAGACGGATACAACACAAACAAAATACGGCAGCGCGATGGATCGCGCTGCCGTTTTCGTGTCTGCCGTGCCGTGACTCTGGTCAGGCGGCAGTGAGGGCGGCGCGAGCTTTCTCGGCGAGCATCGTAAACGCCGCGGGATCGCGCACGGCGAGATCCGCGAGAATCTTCCGATCGACCTCGACGCCGGCCTTCTTGAGGCCGTTCATGAACACGCTGTAGCTCATGTCGTGCTGATGGGCCGCAGCGTTGATGCGGACGATCCAGAGGCGGCGGAAATCGCGCTTCTTGTTCTTGCGATCCCGATAGGCGTAAACCCATCCCCGCTCGACGTTCTCCTTCGCGGCCTTCCAAAGCTTCGAGCGGGCGCCGAACGCTCCGCGCGCCGCCTTCATGACCTGCTTCTTACGCTTCAGTCGAACGACGTTGCTTTTGACGCGTGGCATGTTTTCTCTCCTTACGCCTGCAGCAGGCGCTTCATGCGCTTCTGGTCACCCTTGGTGGCGATGACGTCGGGGCGCCGAAGATCACGCTTCCGCTTGGACGATTTCTTGGTGAGGATGTGGCTCTTGAAGGCCTTGAAGCGCTTCACTTTGCCGCTCGCGGTCAACTTGAAGCGCTTCGCCGCGCCCTTGTGCGTCTTCATCTTCGGCATGGAACCCCTTTCGGTATGGCAGCCTACTTCGGCGCCAGAATCATTGTCATGTTTTTCCCTTCCAGCTTCGCATCCGCCTCGATCTTGCCGATGTCCGCGAGATCCGCCGACACACGATCGAGCACGTCCTTCCCGAGCTCCGGATGCGCGACCTGACGGCCGCGGAACATCATCGTCACCTTCACCTTGTTCCCTTCTTCCAGGAATCGTCGCGCGTGCCGCGTCTTCGTATCGAAGTCGTGATCGTCGATGCCCGGACGGTACTTCACCTCTTTCAGGTGAATGACGTGCTGCTTCTTCTTCGCCACTCGCGCCATCTTGGCCTGCTCGAACTTGAACTTGCCGTAGTCCATGATGCGGACCACCGGCGGTCGTGCGAGCGGCGCGACTTCCACCAGATCCAATCCCTGTGCTTCTGCCTGGGCGAGCGCGGTGTCCAACTCCAGAATTCCGAGCTGACTGCCGTCTGGCGCGATCACACGCAGCGGGCTAATGCGAATCTGGCGGTTCACGCGGACGCGCTTGGTGCTATCCTGAATGGGCGATATCTCCGACAAGGACAAAAAAAATCGCGGCCACCTCTCCGGAGTCCGCGACGCGCGAAGAGCACCCGTAGCCGGGCGCCCATCGAACACTGAGACTCCTGCAGCACACCAGGCGCGTAAGCGCGAGGGCCGGAGGGTGAGAGCGAACGTCTCGCTCTACTTACTTGATTGTCACAGAACAAGTTCGGGGGGATTGACCGAAAAGTCAACACCCGCTCGCCGTATCTCCTTACGGCGCCAGCGAGTACGTCTTCCCGTCGTGCTGCAGCCGCCCCCACGCGTGCGTCGCGTCGTGCTCGAAGATGAGGAGCCACTCCTCCTTCAAGCGCCCGGGCGAGCATCCGCCGCTTGGTCTCGAGCGTGACCAGCGGCTCCACGTCGTAGCCCATGATCCACGGAAGCGGCAGATGCGCTGCCGTCGGGACCAGGTCACCCAGGAAGAAGGCGCGCTCCCCCTTGGATTCCAGCAGAATCCCCTGGTGGAAGGGCACGTGCCCCGGGGTCGGTAGCACCGAGATCCCGGGGACGATCTCGCGCTCGCCCTCGACGAGATCGAACAGCCCCGCTTCGGCGACCGGCACGAAGTTGGGCGGCAGATAGCTCGCCGCCGTGCGCTCGTTCGTGTGCGTCGCGTAGTCGCAGCTCACCGCGCTGCACCACATAGCGCGCATTCGGAAAGGTCGGCCGCACCGCTCCCGACTCATCGCGATACGTGTTGCCGCCGCCGTGATCGAAGTGCAAATGCGAATCGATCACGATCGAGATGTCCTCGGGCGCGTGGCCGAGCTGAGCGGAGCGCGTCCTCGAGCGCCGTGCGACCATTCGCGCCTTCGTTCTCGATGCCGTAGATGTCGAGGAACTTCGCATTCTCCTTGTTCCCCGCACCGCTGTCGATCAGCACGAGCCCATCGTCGTGCTCGACGAGAATGCAGCGCATGCCGAGCGGGATGCGGTTGCGCTCATCGGCAGGGATGCGGCGCTCCCAGAGCGGCTTGGGGACGACGCCGAACATCGCGCCGCCGTCGAGCTTCTGTCCGCCCGCTTGCATCGCGTGGATGCGAAGGCCACCAACCGTGTCGCGATTCGACGAGCGGCTGCGGCGCGCTCATGCCGTCGTGTCCTTGTCGATGGGACGCGGCATCGCGGCTTGCCCGCGCGACCGCGGGCCGCGCGCCATGCTCATCGCTCAGCAGACGCTGCGAGATCGTCCCAGCAGCGGCAGCTCGCGATCGCGCGCTTCGTCGAGCAGACGGAGGAGCACGTGCGCCGTGGCCACCGCGTCGCCCGCTGGCCCGGTGGCGCGCGAGGATCTCGACGCCATAATAGTTCGCGACGCTGTCGAGGCGCCGGCTCCGCAGCTGTGGCAGCAGCGCCGCGCGAGACGCACGGTGCAGAGCCTGCGTCCCGAGAGCCGCTGTCCGCTCGCGCGCTGCACCTCGGACGACACGAAGCGCCAGTCGAAGTCCACGTTGTGCGCGACGAACACATGCCCCGACGAGCACGCGCACGAGATCGTCGCAGATGTCGCGGAAGCGCGGCGCGTCCTTCACCATCTCCCAGTTGATCTGCGTGAGCGCCGTGATCATCGGCGGGATCGGGCGCTCGGGATTCACCAGCGTCTCGAACGTCTCCGCGACGACGCCGTCGCGCACCACGACAGCCGCGATCTCCGTGATGCGGTCGCCGGACCACGGGCTCGTGCCCGTGGTCTCGACGTCGACGACGACGTAGGACAGCGCCCCGAGCTCGTCGCGCAGGGCCGCGGCATCGTATGACGCGGGGCGCTCGAGCACCATCGCCGGCTGCGCGGCGGAGTTCGCCGGTGCCTCTTCCGGTTCCGGTGCGAGCGACCAGCGACCGTCCGTCGCCCGCACGAACTCAGGCCGCGCAGCGAACAGCGCAAGCGCCATCTGCTCGGCGACTACCAGCGGCGCGCCGGGCATCTGACACACGTGCTCGATCAACGCCTTCGCATCCGACGGACCCGCTCGCAGAAACTCCACCGCTCGCTCCGACAACCGCGTCTCCGCCGGACGCGCCAACACGCCCTGCGAGCTCAGTCCCACGGATCTTCGCGGTGCACCGGAAGTGTCATGCAGCGAGGGCCGCCGCCTGCGCGCACCAGCTCCGATCCCTCGAAGGTGATGATCGCCTTCTCACCGTCCTTCACACGATCGTCGCCCGTGAGAAAATTCGCCGACGTGACGACGCGGAAGCCCGTCTTCGCCATCTCGGCGATCGTGGCTTCGTTGCGCGAGTAGGAGAGGATCACGCCGGGGCGCATCGCGACGAAGTTGCATCCGCTCGCCCACTGCTCGCGCTCCTGCACCGAGCGCCGCGTGCCGCCGCAGAACACCGGCGTCATCGGCAGCCCGACGTGGTCGAGCGCGGCGAAGACGGTCGGCATCTCGCGCATCGAGTCGTTCCCCTTCTTGCGAGTGCAGGATCGACAGCCGCTCCGGCCCAATGAAGTGCGGCGGATAGACGGCGCATAGCTCGCGATCGAGCTGCGTGAAGATCATGTCGAGATGGATCGCCGTGTTCTCCTTCGGCATCACCACGACGATGACGTGCTCGATCGCCGTCTCCTCGAACAGGCGGCACGTGAGCTAGTCGATCGCAGCGGGGCTCGAGCGCTCGCTGAAGCCGATGATCACCGCGTCGTGACGCAGCGGGTGCACGTCGCCGCCCTCGAGCGTGTAGTTGTGGCGTCGCTCGGCCGCGCCGTCGTAGAGAATGCCCTTGTTCGCCAGCAGCGGGTGATGGAGGAAGAGGGGCTTCATGATCAGCTCTTCCGACCAGCGCACCGAATAGCGCATCGAGCCGATCATCACGTGATCGCCCACCACCATCGCGGTGTCGCGCGTGAAGAACAGGTTCGGCAGCGGCGGCAGCAGGTAGCCGCCCTCGTTCAACGAGCGCGCGAGGGGACCCGGCTCTTCCTCCTCGCCCTCGATGAGCATCTCGACGAGCTCCTCGGCGCTGCGCTCCTCGATCTTGTTCGCGAGCGGGCCCGACGGAACGATGTCGAGTCGTCTCGCGCACGAGCAGATCGCGGGCGGCAGGGATCGCGACGACGTCCGCGAGCAGGTCGCGTACCGACAGAACGGAGGTGAATCGCTCGAGGATCGCGACGAGCCGCCGGTGCTCCTTTCGGGCGTTCTCGAGGTCGATGATATCGTCGTAGAGGAAGTCTTCGCGGGTGTCGGGCGTCACCGCGAGGAGCTCCCGGCCGGGCGGGTGCACGAGCACCGAGCGCAGCCGGCCGATTTCTGAGGAAACGTGTACTGGCATGAGTGCACACAACTTAACCGCGCAGCCCCAGACGTAGCCAGCATTGAACTGGACTGTACGGATGCGTCCTCCTATCTTGTGAATGAATTCACAAGCCTCCATGCCCTTGAAGCGGATCGCCGATTCGACCGTTCGTCGCCTTTCGCTCTACCTGCGATTTCTCGAGGAATTCGAGAACGCCGGATTAACGACCGTATCCAGCGAAGAGCTGGCCGCGCGCGGCGGCACGACCTCCGCGCAGGTGCGAAAGGACCTCTCCTTTTTCGGGTCGTTCGGCAAGCGGGGACTCGGCTATCAGGTGGCCGAGCTGACGCAGAGCATGCGGCGAATTCTCGGTCTGGAGCGCGACTGGCGCGTGGTCATCGTCGGCGTCGGGAAGATCGGCGCCGCACTCGCGCAGTACGAGGGCTTTCAGCAGCGCGGTTTCCGCGTCGTTGGACTCTACGACTCGGACCCTGCGAAGATCGGGCGCGAGATGTACGAGCTCACCGTGCGCCCTGTGGAGTCGCTGGCGGAAGACAACCGCGAGCGTCCGGTGGACATCGCAGTCATCGCGGTACCAGCGTCCGCCGCACAGGGCGTGGTGGATCAGGTGGTCGCCGCGGACATCATGGGGATCATGAGCTTTGCGCCCATCCAGCTGCACGTGCCGCCCGAGGTGACGCTGAACACCGTGAACATGGCGATGGAGCTCGAGCGCCTGTCGTTCGCGCTCTCCAACCGCGAGTAGCCCTCAGCTCCACAATCCGAGCGCACGCCCCAGCGCATGAAACTGCGCAGCGCTGAGCGTCTCGGGGCGCGCAATCGGATCGATGCCGGCAGCGTCGAGCGCGCGTTCCGCATCTATTGCACTTCGCTCCGCGATCGTGCGCACCACGCGGCGCATCTGCTTGCGTCTGAGGGCGAACGCCGCCTGCACGAAGGTCCGGAACGGCGCCTCCTCGCCCTGGCTGCACCACCGGATCCGCGCGCGGCGTCACACGCACCACCGCGCTCTCCACGCGCGGCGGTGGCGTGAACGCACCCGCGGGAATGCGAAAGAGCATCTCGACCTTTGCAACCGCCTGCACGTTCACCGACAGCGCGCCGTAGTCGTCGGCGCCCGGCTCCGCAGCCATGCGCGCAGCAACCTCGCGCTGCACGAGCAGCACGGAGCGCTTCAGCGCGCGGCTGCTCGAGCGCCTGAAAGAGAATCGGTGTCGTGATGTAGTACGGCACGTTGCCGGCGAGCGCGTACGGACCGCCGGCGAGCGCGCCCGGGCTCACCTGCAGCACATCGCGCTTCGATGATCGTGAGATTCGGCTCGTGCGCGTACTTCTCGCGCAGGAGCTCGACGAGCTTCGCGGTCGATCTCGATCGCGACCACGCGCGCGCCGCGTGCGAGCAGCGCATCGGTGAGCCCGCCCCGTCCCGGGCCGATCTCCACGACCGTCTCGCCAGGCCGAGCGCGACCGCATCGGCGATGCGCGCGAGAATGCGCGGATCACTGAGAAAGTGCTGACCGAGGCTCTTGCGAATGGGCGGCGGCCGCATGCGCGCGCCGCTCAGCTGCGAACGATCACCACCGCGAGATCGTCGCGCTGCACGGCCTCTCCGGTGTGTTCCGCGAGCTCGTCGAAGACGCGCCGCATGATCGCGTCCGGCGTCTCCGAACGGTAGCGCTGCACGATGATCGAGCACCGACTGCTCGCCGAGCCGCACGCCGAATCGGTTGCGCGCGTCGCTCACGCCGTCGGTGAAGAGGAGAAGCAGATCGCGGCGCGGAGATCCACGGGCGCGAGCGCGCGTGCGGCAGTCCCTCGACCATGCCGATCGGCGGATCGATGGCAGGGAGCCGCTCGATCGTTCCGTCGAAGGCGATGTGAAAGGCGTGCGGATGCCCCGTGTTCGCATAGCGGAGCGACTGCGCGCTGCGGTCGATCACGCCGTAGAACGCGGTGATGAACATCTCCGTCGTCTCGAGCTCCTCGCGCAACGTGCCTTCGAGCGACGCGCAGCACGGCATCCGGATCAGGTGACGTCTGCGCGTGGATCGCCGACGCGCTCATCGCGAGTGCCATGATGAGTGCGGCGCGATAGCCGTGGCTCGACACGTCGCCGATCATCACGCCGGTGCGATCGCGGCGAGAGTCGAAAGAGATTGTAGAAATCTCCGCCGACGCTCTCCGCGGGCACGACGCGCGCCGCGACCTGCGCCTCGCGGCGCGACGACTCGCGCGTTCGGGAGGAGCTTCATCTGCAGGTCGTGCGCGAGCGCGAGCTCCTGGATCGAGCCGCTGCTGCTCGAGCGAGCGCGCACGAGGCGCGTGTTCTGGATCGCGGTGCCGATCTGCGTCGCGATCGCGGCGATCAGCTTCTGGTCGCCGGCGGTGAACGGCTGATTCGAGTAGCGGTCCGACAGGTTGACGACGCCGAGCGGCTCCGTGCCGCCGGTGCGGCGGCGTCCACATGATCGGGAACGGAGAGCATCGCGCCGCGCCGATACGGTTTCTCCGATTCGCATGAGCATCTCGTCGCCCTCCGCCACGAGCATCGCGTGCTGCGTCGCGAAAGACGCGCGCCGAGACGCTGCGTGGAGTCGTGCACCGCGATCGGGGGGAACTCGAGCAGCAGTCCGCTGCCGATCGCGGCGACGGTCTGCAGGGTGTCGGTCACGCGATCGTGCACGAGGATCGAGCCGCGCCGAGCGCCGACCGTCTCCGAGATCTCCTTGAGGATCGTCGCGGCGGCCTCTTCGAGCGACACCGTGCGCCCGAGGATCTCGCTGATCGTGTAGAGAAGATTGATCTCCTCATAGCGCTCGCGCGAGCTCGTTCGCGGCGTGCTCGACCTCGAGCGACGACTGGAGATACTGTCCGACGATCGCCGTCAGAAAGCGCGCGTAGCTCTCGAGCGGCGCCTGTGGTATCGGGCGATGGCCCAGCGACGATCCACGCTTTGCGCGGCCCCGGAACGCGCGAGATGATCACCGGGCCGCTGGGTGACTCCACGATCTGATTGGCGACGTTCTCGAGCGGCGGGGTCCATCCGAGGATGCCCAGCGCCGGTACGCTCGAAGCGATGCGCGTGGGTGGACGCGCTTCGTCGCCGAGCCACACCGCCGCCGCCGCACCAGTTCCATCGCGGAACGCGGTGAGCAGCGCGATGAGATCAATCATGACGTCTGAGCGTCATCCGAACGACGTTTCCCTGGTTCGAAAAACGCTCGATGCGGTCCATCAGTCGTGACATGAGAAAGAGTCCCCGTCCATCCTCGCGCTCGATGTTGGCGGGCTCCGTGGGATCGGTGAGGCAGTCCTCGAAATCGAAGCCCAGCCCTTCGTCGAGCACCTCGAGAATGAGGCGATCGCGATTCACGTCGACTTTGACTTGCACGTGCGCACCTGCGCGCTCTCCGTTGCCACGAAGGATGGCGTTGGAGAGCGCTTCGCTGAGCGCGACGGGAATGTTGAGACAGGTCTGGCGCGCGGGATACGAGAACTGCGCGCACTGCATCGCGACGATCTCCACGACGCGCTCGATGTAACGTACATCACTCGGGATCTCGAGCTCGAGCGCGATGTGGACGCGCTCGGGGAAGAACGGCGGAGAGTTGCTCGCTGCCACGCGAGGCTCGCCGGGGCGGCCGCTCAGAAGGTCTCCAGCGCGCGTTCGCGCGTGTCCGAGATCTGGAAGAGCGTGTCGAGCTTGGTGAGCTCGAACAGCGTCTTGAGATCGTCGTTCAGGTTGGCGAGACGGAGCTCGCCGCCCTGCTCGCGGATCTTCTTGGAGAGCGACACGAGCACGCCGAGTCCGGAGCTGTCGATGTAGCCGGTCTGGCTGAAGTCGATCAGGAATTTCCGCTCGCCCCTCTCGAGCTCGTCGAGCACTCTCTGCTTGAGCTCCTGGCGATTGCCCACGATCAACTGGCCTTCTACATCCACCACGACGATGTCTCCCTGCTTCTTTATCGAGAAGCTCATGTCCCGTTCTCCCGTCGAGATCTGCGCTCGGTCGCCGTGACAATGGCGAAGAGACGCTCGCCATGTCCCATCATAATGTCGCCTGTGCGCGCGCGTCGCGAAAGATAAGCGGCGCGCGCGTCGAACTGGACGGGTCAGTGCAAAACTCCGTCCACATGCCGCCAGGGCGAGCCGCGTCAGTCCCCCGCCCGCCTACCATCCTTGAAGCGCGCGCGCAGTGCGATATCGACGACCGGATGCACGAGTCCGGAGGTATCGCCCCCGTAGCGCGCGACCTCGCGCACGATGCTCGAGCTCACGTAGGTGCGGTCGATGCTGGGGACCATGAACACCGTTTCGAGCTCCGCGTTCAGATGCCGGTTCATGAGCGCCATCTGATACTCGTACTCGAAGTCCGCCACGGCCCGAAGCCCGCGTATGGACAGCGTCGCCCCCCGCTCCCGCGCAAAATCCACGAGAAGTCCCGTGAACTCGCGCACCTCGATCCGCGGATCGTTCCCGATGCTCTCGCGGATCAGCTCCACGCGCTCGCCGACCGTGAACAGTGGCTGCTTCGCCGAGTTCACCGCCACCGCCACGATGAGCTTGTCCACGAAGGTGAGGCTGCGCCACATGAGATCCTCGTGACCGCGCGTGACGGGGTCGAAGCTGCCTGCGTAGATCGCGATCGGCATGGGCTCGTGGGTGCGGGACGGTGCGAAAGCTCGGATCAGGCGCGATAGAAAGTGAGTGCGGTGCCGCCATACCGTCGAGTGTCTCCCTCGCCCGGCATCGGCTCCCGCGCCTCGTGCTCCACCGCCAGAATGCGTGAGAACCGCGCTTCGTGCCAGCGCTCGGCCACCTGCGCGGCGAGTCCCTTCCGATACGGCGGATCGGCGAAGGCGATGTCGAAGGCCTCATCGTCCAGCGTGGCGAGGAAGCGGAGCGCGTCCATGCGGTGTACAGTGACGGCATCGGCCGCACCGAGCTGCTCGACGTTCGCGCGCAGCGACGCGAGACTGGGAGGCGCGGACTCGACGAAGTCGCGTGCGCTGCGCCGCGCGACAGCGCCTCGAGGCCGAGCGCGCCGGAGCCGGAGAAGAGATCGAGCACGGTGGCGTTCGGGAGATCGTTCTGAAGGATGCTCATCCACGCTTCGCGCACGCGATCGGAGGTGGGACGCACGGCAGAACCGCTGGGTGCTGCAATCGTGCGTCCACGCCATCGCCCTGCGACGATGCGCACCTGCGCTAGTGACGCACGGCGGCGAGCTTCGCCTGCAATCGAGGCACGCCGTTCCACTCGTCGCGCTCGAGGCGGTAGGCAATGTCGAACGGAGTAGCCATGTCGAGCTCGCTCGCGAGCGGAGCCATCCCCCACCCGATTGCCTCGAGCTCACCGGTGTCCGTCTGCAAGCGCAGCTTGAGATGCCCGTCGCCCATGACGCGCGCCGGCGCGGCGAGCCTTACGCCGCGCGAGACGATCACGGGCGACGGATTCGATGGGCCGAACGGCTCGAAGTGGCGGAGCAACGCCTCGAGCTCCATCGTCGCGCTCGAGATCGGAAGCTCGATGTCCACGCGCAGCTCGGCCACGAGATCGTCTTCCGTGAGCTGCGCAAGCGCGATCTCGTTGAAGCGGCGCGCGAGCTCGGGAATTCTCGTCGCGCGACACCGTGACACCGGCTGCGGCGCGATGTCCGCCGAATCGCACGAGCAGATCGCGGCACTCGGTGAGTGCAGCGTGCAGGTCGAAGGCGGAGATCGAGCGGCCGGAGCCCTTCCCCTCCTCGCCGTCGAGCGCGATGAGCAGCACCGGGCGACCGTGCTCCTCGATCAGCCGCGACGCGACGATCCCGATCACGCCGGGATGCCATCCCTCCTCCGCGAGCACGATGCCGTGCGTCGCATCCAGATCGAGCGCGCCAATGAGCTCGCGCGCGCGCGCGAGCGTCTTGCGGTCGACCTCCTGGCGATGGCGATTGAGCTCCTCCAGCTCGCGCGCAATCGCATTCGCCTCGTGCTCGTTCTCCGACATCAGGAGCTCGACGCCGCGCAGCGCGTGGCCGAGCCGCCCGACTGCGTTCAGCCGTGGCGCGAGGATGAAGCCGATGCGTCCTGCGTTGAGCGGCTTGCCCTCCAGCCCCGATGCGCGAATCAGCGCGCGAAGGCCGATGTTCGGCGCGTCCTTCATCACCTTGAGTCCCGCGCGCGCGAGCACGCGATTCTCTCCGCGCAGCGGCGCCACGTCGGCGATCGTCGCGAGCGCGACCAGATCGAGCAGGCGGAAGACATCGTCTTCGTTGCCGCCCATCGCGCGCGTGAGCGCGAGCGAAAGCTTGAACGCGATCCCCACGGCCGCGAGATCCTTGTCGGGATAGTCACAGCCCTCGCGCTTCGGATTGAGCACCGCGAGACACGAGGGGAGCGGACCGCTCGGCAGGTGATGGTCGGTGACGATCACATCGATCCCCGCCTTGCACGCGACCTCGACGGGCCCCAGCGCGTTGGTGCCGCAATCGCAGGTGAGAAGCACCTTCGCATTCGCTGCGATCGCGGCGTTCACGCCTGCAAGCGTGAGATCGTAGCCGTCCTCAATGCGGCGCGGGATGAACGGGATCGCGTCGCCACCGAGCTTGCGCAGGGTGCGGAGCATGACCGCGGTAGAGCACATGCCATCGACGTCGTAGTCGCCGTGCACGACGATGCGCTCGCCGTCGCGAATCGCGCGCGAGAGCCGCTCGACCGCCTCTCGCATGCCGAGCATGATCGAGGGGTTGTGGAGCTGATCGAGCTTCGGACGGAGATAGCGCTTGGCGCTCTCCGGGGTGTCGAATCCGCGGCGTAGGAGCAGCTCGCAAATGACCGGCGGGAGATGGAGCTCACTCGCGAGGGCGGCGACGGCCGCCTCATCCGGTGCGCTGGGGAGCATCCAGCGGGACGGCTTGCGGGTGCGCGCGGCAGGAGCGTTCACAACGTGAAAATTACCGTCGCCCGAAAGGGACGACAACCATCATCCTGCCGCGTACAGAAGCACTCCGCACGCTTCGCACACGTCGATGGCGCGTCCCGCGGCAATCGCATTGCGGCGCTGCATCGGTATTGCGGTGTCGCAGCGTCCGCACGCCTGACCGCGCAGCGGATAGAGCACGCTCGATGTGTTCCGGCTGAGGATGCGCTCATACTTCAAGAGGATGTTCTTCGGCACGTGCGCAGCGCGCTGATCGCGGACGCTTTTCGCCTTCGCGAGCTCCGCCTCGATCTCGGCACGCTCGGCCGCGTGAGTCCCTCGCTGCTCCTTCTGGCGAGCGTCGAGCTCGTCGAGCGCCTTCTGCTGATTGTCGATCGCGTGGTGGACGTCGTGCACGCGGAGCGAGAGCGAGTGCAGATCCGACTCCTCCTGCGACAGCACCTTCTTCAGCATGTCCACCTGCGCCATCGCGGCGGTCGCTTCCTTCGGCTTCCGCACGACGTCCAGCGTGGCGAGGTTGCGCTCCTGCATCGCCTTGTGATCCTCGACCTTCACTGAGAGCTCGCGGCGCCGCTTCTCCTCCTGCTCCGCCGTGCTCTTCGTGCGCGCGAGTGAGTCCTCGAGCTGCGCACGCTCGACGTCGAGCGCCTTCACTTTCGCGTCGAGTGCCTTGAGCTTCGAGTTGAGCTGCGAGACTATCGTGTCTTCCGCTTGCAGGGCCAATACCGCTTCCAGGTCTGGACTCACTTCCCCTCCTTACGATTGTCGAGCGCGGTCGAAGCTCTTGAACGATCCGCCGCCGAGTGCAGCGAGATCAGCCATCAACCGCCGTTTCTCCGTCATCAACTGATCCTGTTCGGCCGAATTCGCGATGCGAATGGCTCGTGTGAGCTCATCCATCTTCCGCTGCACGACCATCCGCCGAATGCGTGCGATGCTCCCTGCGAGCGTGCGCTGAATCTCCTCCCCTTCACCGATCGGCTCCCGCTGCAGCTCCGCGAAAACGTCCTCGCTATCCGGCTCGAGACGCGAGGCCACGACCTCAAGGGAGTCTTCCGGTGCGACCGTGAGCAATGCGCGATAGATGTCCCGAAGCGACGGATCGCGCAATTCTTCCGGTCCAATGTGCTCCGCGACCTGCTCTACCTGGGCTCTATCGTGTAGAAGTATACGAACGAGCGACCTCTCAATGCCGGGCACAGGCATGGGCGCGCGCCGCCGTTCGACCCTTCGGCGCTCCTGAACGGTGGAGTTCTCGGGCGGCGGCGGCTCCGGCGGGCGACTGTGCTGAGCCTCGGCGACGCGGGGCGACATCTGCGACACCTCGCGCTCGAGCACCTCGCGACTCACGCCCGACACCTCACTTGCCCGCGCGATGTAGATCTCGCGAGTAACGCTGTCCGCGGTCGCGCGCAGCGTCGGAAGAATCTTGTCGATTGCGACGCGCTTGCGATGGAGATCGGCGAAATAGCCGTTGCGCTGCAGCTCGTTCAGCTTGCGCTCGAAGATGTCCACGGCGTCCGACAGCTGCTCGGCGAGCTTCTCGCCGCCGAACTTGTCTACGAAGCTGTCGGGATCTTCGCCCTCCGGTAGCGTCACCACCTGCACCGACATGTTCTGGCGCAGCAGCTGATCGCCCGACTTGAACGTCGCCTTGAGACCGGCCATGTCGTTGTCGTACAGCAGAAAAGCCTGCTTCGCGTAGCGCGGGAGCATTGCCGCCTGATCCTCGGTGAGCGCGGTTCCAAGCGGCGCCACGACCCACTCGAATCCGGCGGACACGAGACGCACCACGTCGAAATAGCCTTCCACGATCATCACGCGTCCCTCGCGCCGGATCGCGTGCTTGGCCATGTGCAGGCCGTAGAGCAGTCGACCCTTCGAGTAGACGGGCGACTCCGCTGAGTTCAAATACTTCGGCTCCCCGGGGCCGAGCAGACGTCCGCCGAAGCCGGTGCAGTTCCCCGACTGATCCATGATCGGGAAGATCAGCCGGTTGCGGAAGCGTGGGCGCAGCTCACCCGTGTCCTCGCGTACCACCAGCAGCCCCGCCTGCGTGAGCGTCTCCTCGCTCACGCCCAGCGCGACCGAGATGCTCGCGCATCGCGTTGGAATCGCGCGGTGCAAAGCCGAGCCCGAAGCGATCGGCGACGTCGCGAGAGATGCGGCGAAACGCCAGATAGTTTCGCGCCTCTTCCCCCGTCTGCTCATCCCAGAGCTGCGTGCGGAACCAGTCCGCCACCATGGCGTTCACGTCCCACAGCGGCTGCCGCGGATCGCGCGCATCCGCGCGGCGCTGCACTTCCTCGATGACGATCCCGGAGCGCTGCGCGACGTACCGGATCGCGTCGGGGAAATCCATCCCGAGACGCTTCTGCAGATACGTGAACACGTCACCCGACTCGTGACACACGAAGCAGTGGTACAGCTTCTTGGACGGCACAACGGAGAAGTTGGGACCGGTGCCCTGGTGAAACGGACACGGGCCGCGGTAGCTGTTCCCCACCCGCTTGAGCTTTACGTGCTCGCTGATGATCTGCACGATGTCGGCGCCCTCGCGCACGCGCTCGACGGATTCGTCTGTGATCATCAGACCAGCTCCGCGATCGTGACGCCTGTGCCGCCCTCGTTCCATGCGCCGGCGCGATGCTCGCGCACGCGACGATCCGCGCGCAGCAGCTCGTCCACGCGCTCACGCAGCGCGCCGGTGCCCTTACCGTGGATGATGCGCATCACGTGGAGATCAGCGCCAATGGCAGCGTCGAGCGCGCGCTGCACGGCGAGCTCCATCTCGTCCACGCGCATGCCGCGCACATCGATCTCGGTGGAGACATCGATGTCCGGAAGTGCGGTGTACGTCTCAGTACGCGCGGCTGCGCGCTCCTGGGCGCGGGAAACAGCCGAGAGTGTCCCGACGGGCACCGTCATCTTGAGCGCGCCCACGGCCACGACCGCCTGCCCATCGCGCAGCTCGAGCACCTGCCCCGTGCGCCCGGCGAGCGTCTCCATCTCGACCGTGTCACCCACCGCGAGCGCGCCGCCCGCCGGAGTAGGCACTCGACGCTGCGCGGGGCGATCCTCACGATCAAGGCGCTCGATCTCCGCGGCCTGCGTGGCCGCGAGCTCCTCGATGCGTCTGCGGGCCTCACGTGCGCTCTCCGCAGTTCCTTGCTCGCGCAGCTCGCGCACCGCCCGCTCGATCTCGGCACGCCCCTCGAGGAGCAGCCGTCGCGCCTCTTCACGCGCTCTGCGCTCGAGCGCGCGCTCGGACTCGCGCAGCGTCGCATCGCGCTCCTCTATGCGCTCGAGTCGCGCCGCTGCGCGCGATGCGTCGAACTCGACCCGTTCCTCGCGCTCGGTGAGCTTCGCTTCACGCGCCTGCAGATCGCCGAGCAGCGCAGCCACATCGCGCTCGCCGGTCGAGAGGCGCGACTCCGCGCGCTGCAACACGTCCTCCGGCAGATGCAGGCGGCGCGCGATGCTCAGGCCATACGAGCGTCCCGGAATTCCCTTCACGAGCCGGTACGTGGGCGCGAGCGCGACGGAGTCGAACTGCAGCGAGCCGTTCACCACTCCGGGATTCTCGGTCGCGAGCAGCTTGAGCGCGCCCAGGTGCGTCGTGGCGATGGTGAACACGCCGCGCGCGGTGAGTGCATCGAGTATGGCCCCGCCGAGTGCCGCGCCTTCTGCCGGATCGGTGCCCGATCCGAGCTCGTCGATGAGCACCAGGCTCTCGGCCGTCGCCTTCGCGAGTATCTCGCCCAGGTTGCGCAGATGCGCGCTGAAGGTGGAAAGGCTCGCCTGAATCGACTGCTCATCCCCGATGTCCGCGAAACAATCATCGAAGATCGCAATGCGGCTTTCGCTCCCCACTGGCGCGGGGATTCCGGACTGCGCGAGTGCGGAGATGAGCCCGACCGCCTTGAGGAGCACGGTCTTTCCGCCCGTGTTCGGGCCGGAGAGAAGCAGCGTGCGCTCGCCGGGCGCCATCTCAAGATCGAACGGCACGACGGCGCCGCCGCGCGCGAGCAGCAGCGGGTGCCGCGCATCGCGCAGCGTGAATCCCTCGTGCGCCGGAACGAAGTCGGCCGGAGCGCACCCGAGCTCCTCGGCGAAGCGCGCGCGCGCGTACAGCACGTCGAGCGCGATGAGCGCCTCGAGCGAGGCGATCATCTCCTCGCGCAGCGGCCGAACGGACTCCGTGAGCTCCGCGAGCACGCGCTCGATCTCCTCGCGCTCCTCGGCTTCGAGCGCGCGGATGCGGTTCCCGAACTCGATCGCCGCGGGTGGCTCGACGAAAACGGTGCCACGCGTCGCGGATTCATCGTGCACGATACCGCCGACCGCCGCGCGTCCCTCGCGCCGCACGGGAATCACGTAGCGGCCGTTGCGCACCGTGACCGACATGTCGGCTACGCGCTGGTGCGGCTCGAGCCGGGCCATCGCGCGCTCGAGCAGCTCCACGAGCTCGCCCTGCGCTCCCCGCAGCTCGCGACGCAGGCGCCGTAGCGCGCCTGATGCCTCGTCGCGTACGGTTCCGTCGGGGTCGATCGCGCGCTCTATCTCATCTTCCACGCGCTTCGCGACCACGAGCGGCTGCACGAACGGATGCAGCACCGCCGTGACGACGGCGCTGTTGCCAGTGCCGCCCAAGGTTTCCCTGGTGCGGCGCGATGAGCGGAGGAGCTGCGCGCCGCGACTGAGCTCTTCGCCCGTCCATGAGCTTCCGATCGCCCGAAGGCGGCCGAGCGATATGGTGAGATCGGGAATCGGCTCGGGGTGAAAGCCATTCTCCGTACCGAGCACCGCGCGCATCGCGACCACGCGGCGCTGCTCGGTCTCCATCCACGCGATGTCGCGCCGCGGCTCCAGCGAACGGATGCGCGCCGCGCCCAGCGCCGACGTCGCGCGTTCCGCGAGTACGTCGAGCACGCGCGAATACTCCAGAACTCCGAGCGCGTGTTTATTCATGCGAACGCCATGTACCGCGGGATGAACTCAACGGGGACTGCTCAACTCCTCTTTCGCGATCCGACTGATCGTCGCGCCTTCCGCGCGTCCCTTGAACATCGGATTGACCTTTCCCATGACGCCGCCGATGTTGGTCGCGCCTTCCGCGATCACCTTGCGAATCGCGGCGCGAATCTCGTCGTCGCTCACATTCGCCGGGAGATACGCTTCGAGCGCCGTTACCTCCGCGCGCTCGCGATCGGCGAGATCCGCGCGCGACGCCTTGTCGTACATCTCGATCGATTCGCGCCGCTTCTTGATTCCCTTGCGCAGCACCTCGTTGACATCGTCGTCGGTGAGGTCTCGCTGCTGCTCGATGCGCCGGTTCTTGATCTCGGACAGAATGGTGCCGAGGAGCAGCACGCCGTGTTTGTCCTGCGCCTTACGCGCGGCGTTGAGATCGTTCTGAATCCGCCCCTGCAGCGCGGACACGCCGGTTGTGCCGCCGGAAGTGGTCATTCCGAAAGCTAACGCGAAAGCCGGTGCGCGTGCTCAGCCATTAGCCGGGCGGCCACGACATTTGTCGTCCGCCAAGCAGGTGCATGTGCAGGTGAAACACGGATTGTCCCGCGTCTCCATTGGTGTTCACCACCACACGAAAGCCGGACTCGGCGACCCCTTCGCTGACGGCGAGGCGGCTGGCCATCTGAGTCATCTGTCCGACGATCAGCGGGTCCTTCACGGCGAGCAGCGTCGGGATGTGCGCGCGCGGGACGATGACGATATGCGTCGGCGCCTGCGGATCGATGTCGCGGAACGCGACGCATTCCGGCGTCTGCGCGACGAATCTGGCGGGGATCTCTCCGCGGATGATGCGGCAGAAGAGGCAGTCGTCAGACACGGATGCGCTCCGAAGCGGACAGCGCCGCGCGCACGATTCCGAGCAATGCGATCGCCGCGGTATCGAAGCGGAGCGTGAGCGGCGCAAGTGTCACGGGAACGAATCCGGCGCCGATCAGCTCCGAGCGCTCGTTCGCCTCGAGCCCGCCTTCGGGCCCGATCGCCAGCGTGATCGGCGCGTTGATCGGCAATGCGGGAAGCGGCTCGCCTTCCTTGTCGAGCAGCCAGCGCGTTCCCGCGGGGCATGCCGCCACCGCGCGATCGGGCGGCGCGTCGGGATAGATCGCCGGCAGCCATGCGCCGCCGCACTGTGTGAGCGCGCCGACCATTCGCGCGCGGAGCCTCGTCTGGAACGACATTCCCTCGCCACGTGGCGACACGTCGCGCGAGCGTCGCCACATCACCGGACGCCAGCTGAATGCGGAGAGCTCTGTCGCCTTCTCGCCGACGAGCAGCATGCGGTCGCGATCGGCGATCGGGATCATGAGATGGATCACGGGAAGCGGCTCGACGCGATCGAGCACGTCGACCTCGACCATTGCCTGCGCCTTTCCGAGCTTCACGACGTTGCCGTAGCCGACTCCGCCAGCGCCATCGACAAGGCGGAGACGATCGCCGATAGCAATGCGTCGCACGCGCGCATGATGCGCCTCTCCTTCGCTGAGTGTCGTCACGCGCCCCGCGCTCATCGGCTCGGACGCGAAGAAGGTGGCTACTGCCGTACGATCACGCTGCTCCACCACTCTCCCTCACGAAGTTCGGTTTCGATCGACCACCCATCCAGGGCCAGCGACGTCACGAGATGCTCGCGCTCAGTGACGAGGATGCCGCTGATTACAGCCTTTCCGCCAGAGGGGAGCGCGCGATGCATTACCGGCGAAAGCTCCATCACCACCGAGGAGATGATGTTCGCGAGGATGAGCGACACGGGCGCGACCAGCGGAAGAATCATCGCCGCGTCGCCCTGCACGACGCTCACGCGGTCTGCCACCTCGTTTCGCTCGACGTTCTCCACCGCGTTCCCGATCGCGTCCGGATCGATCTCCACTGCAACCACGCGCCCCGCGCCGAGCTTCGCCGCGGCGATCGCGAGCACGCCGCTTCCGCTGCCCAGATCAGCGACGAAGGCGCCCGGCGCGACGAGATTCTGCAGCAGTGCGAGCACGCCGCGTGTGGTCTCGTGCTCTCCCGTACCGAATGCCATCGCAGGCTCGATCAGTATCGCAATCTCGGCGTCCGCGATCTCGGCACTCATCCACGGCGGCGCCACGGCGATGCGCCCCACACGCTGCACGCCCACGCGCGTCACCCAGCGCGTGCTCCAATCCACTTCGCCGAGATCGGTGCGTTCCACGGGCGCTCCGGCGGCCGCGAGAGCAGTGCAAAGGGAATCGAGCTCGGGACCGTACTGCAGATGGGTCAAGAGCGTAGGGCCCTGCTCCTCAACGGCGCCGGCGCCACCATCGACCAGCATTTCGATCACGCGCTCACGCATCGCGCTCTCCGGCGCATCAATGCGCAGCGACACCCATCGCTGCAGCGCGGCGGGCGATGCCACGCGCTCAGGCGCCAAGCGCATCCTTCATGCGGGACCAGAAGCCGCGCGCGCGCGTCGCGGGGGGCGGACCTTCCGATTCGCGCATCGCCTTCACGAGTGCCTCCTGCTCCGAGTCGAGCGATTGCGGAGTCCAGAGCTGCACGCGCACCTGGAGATCCCCAGAGCCCGACGCATTCACTCGCGGCAGTCCGCGCCCGCGAAGCTGGAACACCTGCCCGCTCTGCGTTCCGGACGGCACGCGCAGCGAGAGCGTCGTGCTGATGTACGGCACCTGGATGTCGTCGCCGAGTACGAGCTGGCTGTAGTTGACGAGCACCTCGGTGTAGAGATCGGCGCCGTCGCGCTCGAAGCGCGGATCGTCCTCCACCTCGAACGCTACGAGGATGTCGCCGCGCGGTCCTCCGAGCGGGCCGACGCTGCCCTGGCCGCGCAGCATGAGATACTGTCCCGTCGCAACGCCAGCCGGAATCGGAACCGTGATCGTGTGCTCGGCGCGGCTTCGTCCCTCGCCTTTGCACTTCTTGCACGGAATCTCGATCGTCTTTCCCTGCCCCGCGCACGTCGGGCACGGAGCGACGCTCACGAACTGCCCGAAGAACGAGCGCTGCGCGCGTCGCACCTCGCCCGTGCCCGCGCACGTGGCGCAGCGCTGCGGCTTCGTCCCCGGCTCCGCGCCGGATCCCTCGCAGCGCTCGCACGGATCGAGCAGCTTGACTACGATCTTTTTCTCGACGCCCATCATCACTTCGGGGAGCGTCAGCGGCATCGTGATCTTGACGTCCGCGCCCGAGCGCTGCGCACCGCGACCGCCTCCGCCAAACATCTCCTCGAAGCCGCCGAAGCCTCCGAAGTCGCGCATGAAGATTCCGAGCGCCTCGGAGAGATCGACGTGGTGCATGCCCGCGTTCCCGCGACCACGCAGCCCTTCCTCACCGTACCGGTCGTAGACCGCGCGCTTGTTGCCATCGCGAAGCACATCGTACGCCTCGGTAATCTGCTTGAAGCGCTCTTCCGCTTCCTTGGATCCACCGTTGCGATCGGGATGGTACTGCATCGCGAGCTTGCGATACGCCTTCTTGATTTCGTCGTCCGAGGCGTCGCGCGAGATCTCGAGAATTTTGTAGAAGTCGGCCATTGTGCCGGATCAGAAGTGCAAAGTGTCAGTCGAGCAGATCGGAGATCAGACTCGACGTATGTGTGACGAGCGTGACGATCTTTTCGTACGGCATGCGAGTCGGACCAATCACGCCAATCACGCCCGAGAGTGACCCCGAGTGGTACTCGGCAGTGACGACGGTGAAGTCCGAGAAATTCGGATCGACGTGCTCGTTTCCGATCGTGATCGAGATCCCCGCAGAGCTCTTGTGCGTGCGGAGCAGCTGTCCGAGCGCCTCCGGCCGTTCAGTCAGCGCGAGCAGCTTCCGCAGATTGCCGCCACTCGCGAATTCCGGCTGCTCCGCGAGCAGCGACGCCTGGCCGAGCAGCACAGGCGCGGTGCCGAGCGGGCGGAGCGCGTCGAAGATCTGATCGCCTTCCTGCAGGAAGATGTTGAGCAGCTCGCTCACCTCCTGCCCAGTTCCGCTGTCGCGCAGGCGCTCGGCGAGATCGCGCCGGATCTCGCCGAGCGTGAGCCCCGAAAGCCGCTCGTTGAGCACGCGCGAGACCTCCGCGAGTACCTTCTCGGCGATCTCGCCAGGCACTTCGACGAACACACTCTGCGCGGCGCCGCCGTCCAGTCGCATCACGAGCAGCAGGCGCTCGGCCGACATGCGGATGAGATCGAGGTGATGGAGGGTCGCTTCCTCGAGGCGAGGACCAAGCGCGACGCCGAGCTCCTGCGTGAGGATGCCCAGCACTTGGGCGGCGCGGCGAAGAATCGCTTCGATGGCCGTGCCCGTTCCGGACAGCTCCTCGAACAGACGGCCTCGCTCCACGTCGTTGATGGGCGTGACGCGCATGAGCGAATCGACGTAGACGCGATACGCCATGTCTGTCGGGATGCGACCGGCGGACGTGTGCGGATGAAGGAGAAATCCCTTCTCCTCGAGGTCGCTCATCGTGTTCCGGATGGTCGCGGGCGACACACCGAGGCCGAACCGGCGAGCAATCATTCGCGATCCGGCAGGCTCAGCCGTTTCCACGTAGGACTGGATGACGGCTTCCAGAACTCGGCGTTCGCGTTCGTTGAGCTGATGCGCCATAAGTGTAAATATACTAACGACTTCCGGCTTGGGTCAAGTCTACGGCAAGGGCGTCGAGACGCAGCCAACCTTCCGCGGTGAGCTGCAGCCGATCGTTCACGATGTGGGCCCAGCCGGCGTCACGCCAGCGGGCGGTCGCAGAGCGGACCTCCTCGGTTAGCTCGAGGCCCTCGATCGTTCGCAACCCAATGTACACGCGCTCGGCCTCGCGTTCCTCGCCGCTGAGCAGCTCGTCTCCACCGGTGGGATCCTGACCAGCTTTGAGTCGGCGCAGCCACTCGGCATACGGCGCGACGTTCCAGCTGCGGCGCTCGCCATCGTAGCGGTGCGCGGAGGGTCCGATCGCGGCGTAGGGAACGTGACGCCAATAGCTGGAATTGTGGCGCGCGCGGGCGCCGGGGAGCGCGTAATTCGACACCTCGTAGTGCTCGAAGCCGGCGCCGCCGAGCGTCGAGTGTGCGAGGAGGAAATCGTGCTCGTAGCGGGTGTCGGGACTTTCCGTGACCTCGCCGCGATCGCGCCAGCGTCCGAGCGGAGTGTGGGGCTCGACAGTAAGTCCATACAGCGACACGTGGTCGGGGCGCAGTGCGAGCGCGCGCGAGAGATCCTCGCTCCAGTCCCGGGGCACGCTCTCCGGAAGCGCGAAAATGAGATCGAGCGAGAGCTGTGCGATCCCGGATTCGCGCAGCGCCTGCACGGCAGCGCCGATCTGCTCGACATCGTGCGTGCGATGCATCCATGCGAGAGCAGCGGGCGAGAAGGACTGCGCGCCGAGCGAGACGCGATTGATCCCGGCAGCGCGCCACGCGCGTGCGCTCGCCTGCGTTACGTCGTCGGGATTTGCCTCCAGCGTCACCTCGGCCGAATCATCCCAGCGCGCGAACTCCCGAATCGTCTCGAGGAGTAATGCAACGCCATCGCCGCCGAGCCGGGAGGGAGTGCCGCCGCCGAAGTAGAGCGTGTCGAGCGTGAGAGCGTCATGAGCGCGTGCGCGAAGCTCGAGCTCGCGCCGAACGCCATCGACGTAATCGGACACCGGAACGTCACGTCGCACTGCGATGGAAAAGTCGCAGTACGAGCAACGGCGCGCGCAGAAGGGAACGTGCACGTACAGGTGGCGTGAGGGCACGAGAAAAGATAACGCGCCAATGCTTTCCCCCGCCGATCACAGAGAATCGATTACTCGACTCTGCTCCAGCCCCCATTACTCGTTGGCGTCCACTTACGCCCCTCGCCGTCGAGCCATGCGCCCATGGGTTCTCCTGCTTTCAGGTCGGAGCCAAAGCGGAGCACGTGGCCGTCCGGATCGCTGATCTGGCACTCGCGAGTGTCCCAGGGATAATTCGTGGGCGGAAAGCGCAGGAGAGCACCGCGTCCCGCGAGCTCCGCGTAGAGGACGTCCACATCACTCGTGCTGATCCAGAGCCACGTACCAGGATTGCCCTGATCACCTTCGCTGAGCATGAGCGCCGCGTCGTCGCGCTTGACGGATGCGAATCCCGGCGTACGCCACAAGATTCGGAAACCCAGGCGATCGACGTAGTACGCGATGCTCGCATCGAGATTAGTGACACGCAGTATTGGACTTACACCGCCTAGCGTGACGGCGGGAGAACCGACCTTCGACTCGACCGAATCCGGCATGTGAGCCCCACGGTGCAGAAGTCTCGCCATGCGAAGCTCGCGCGGCGCTGCGAAGCGAAGAAGATACTTATCGCCTCCGAATCTCGCCCGTGAGCGCGCACTCGATCGCGCCGCTCAGCTCCAACGCGGACACAGCGGCGAGGCAGTGGCGAGCCGGGAGCGAGGCGCGCGTCGCGAGCGCATCGAGGTCCGGCGACGGCACGTCCAGCGCGCGCCAGACGGCGAGCTGCGTTGAGTCCGTGGGAGCAGGTGCGCGCGAGCGCGGCGCGGACATGCCCACGAGTGCGAGCGCGTCTGCCACGTCCGCGATGAGCACTGCCCCGTCTCGAAGCAGCGCGTTCGATCCCGCGCTCTGTGGCACGTCGATCGGACCTGGAATCGCGGCGACATCGCGGCCGAGCTCTATCGCGTGCGACGCCGTGATCAGCGCTCCGCTCTTGTGTGGCGCCTCGATCACGATCGTCAGGCGCGCGAGCGCCGCGATGATGCGATTGCGCTTGGGAAAGGAGCCGCCGCTCGCGCGGTCGCCCGGAAGCTCTTCAGAGAGCAGCAGCCCACGTGCCGCGATCTGCTCGTGGAGCGAGCGATGCGCCGCCGGGTACGCGACGTCGACGCCGGTACCGAGCACCGCCACGGTGGCTCCGCCTGCATTGAGTGCGGCACGGTGCGCAACGCCATCGATGCCGCGGGCCATCCCGCTGATCACGGTCACACCTGCACGCGCGAGCGCGCCGGCAATCTCCAACGTTGCACGTTCGCCGTAGCTCGTCGCGCGGCGTGTGCCGACAATGGCGACGCAGGGCGCCTCGAGCGCAGAGTACGCGCCGATCGCAAAGAGCACGGGCGGAGGATCGGGAAGCTCGCTCAGCCTGGCGGGATAGTCCGCATCGGCACTGGTGAGCAGACTGGCGCCCGCGATACGCGCTCGATCGAGCGCGGCAGACGCACTCTCGCTGGCGGCGTCGCGCTGCGCCGATGCGGGCACAGCATCCCACGCGCGCTCTGCGGAGCCGAATGTTGCAACGAGATCTCTGAAGCGCACCGCGCCGACTCCGGTGAGGAGCGACAGCGCGAGCGCGGCGTGCCGCGAGCCCTCGCTAGGGGAGAACGGCGTTTGCCGCCTGGACCTGCGCCATTCTGCGCAGATCGAGAAGCTTGCTCCAGAATGCACCGAGCAGCTCGTCGAGGCCCAGTCGCCCCGCGGCGCTGATCGCGTAGACGCCGAACGCGTCTGGTGCACTGATGGGCGGGGGCTCTAGCTCGCCCATGAGGTCCATCTTGGTGAATACCACGCAGTGCGGAATCTCCGCCAGCGCAGCGGAGTAGTTGCGCACCTCGGCGCGCAATCCATCGTATTCGCCCTGCCAGTCCATCGAATCGACTGGAATGAGGAAAGCGAGGATGCGGGTGCGCTCAATGTGTCGCAGGAACTGCAGGCCGAGTCCCTTTCCCTCGTGCGCCCCCTCGATGATTCCGGGGATGTCGGCGACGACGAACGACCGATGATCGCTGAGCGGCACGACGCCGAGATTCGGCGAGAGCGTGGTGAAGGGATAGTCTGCGATCTTGGGACGCGCCGCGGAGATCACGGAGAGCAGCGTGGACTTGCCGGCATTCGGTTGCCCGACGAGCCCCACATCGGCGATGAGCTTGAGCTCGAGCTCGATCGTGCGCGCGATTCCTTCTTCGCCCGGCTGCCACTCGCGCGGCGCCTGATGCGTGGGAGTGGCGAAGAACGCATTGCCCTTCCCTCCGCGGCCACCCTTGGCGACGAGGATCTGATCGCCGTCCGCGAGCACCTCACCGAGGATCTCGCCCGAGTCGACGTCGCGAATGATCGTCCCCGGCGGCACGGGGAGCACGATGTCTTCTCCCGAGCGCCCCGTCTTGTTGTTGCCGGAGCCGTGATCACCGCTTTCCGCCGCCCACTTGTCGCGATACGTGTAGTCGAGCAGTGTCGCGAGATTTACGTCACCGCGCACGTACACGTCGCCGCCAGCGCCACCGTCGCCGCCATCAGGACCGCCGAGCGGGATGTACTTCTCACGCCGGAAGGCGGAGATGCCGGATCCGCCATCTCCGCCACTGACCTTGATCTGAACGCGATCGATGAACGATGTCATGCGCGGCGCACTCGAGCCCAGAGGAGCGTGTAGCGATGGTTCGCGTCCGCACTGATTCGAGGCGCGACGATGCGCAGCGTGTCGTCCACTTCGCCGCGCGTGCCGCCCGCGTTGATCGCGCCGTGCAGGTGCGAGTGCAGCTGCCGGTCCTGCTCCAGGGCGGCGCACGCGGCGACGATGCACAGCTCGCGGCGCTTCAGATCGAGCCCGGGCCTGCCGAGCACGCGGCCGTAGAGATCGATCATCCAGGTGTCGAGCGCCGGGTGGAGGCTCCTGATGTTCGCACGAAGCCTCTTGTAGAGCGTACCGTAGACCTCCTCGCACGTTTTCTCGCCACGCGGCGTCCAGAGAGCGCGAAGCGATTCCTCGAAGTCCGCTGTTTCGGCCATGCGCCCCGAGGCGCGCCGCCAGAGACGCATGCCGTTCAGCGTTCGAGGAAATCCCGCGAAGAGATACGTTTGCAGAACCAGCTCCTCCACCCAGGTTGGATCGATGGACGCCTTCGCGGCGCGCTCGAGCGCGGCGCGCATCTCGCTCTCGGTGCCTGCCGCGAGCACTGCGGCGAGATCCACGAGCTGTGCGGTCGGGGCGTCGAGCGCGGTATAAGCTGTTAGGCTTTCGGTGACAGACGTCATCGTCATGTGGCGGAGTGGATCAAAGATATCCCACGGTCAATTCGCTGCACGCACTTCTCCGACCAGCTCGTTGCGCGTGTTCAGGATAGGGGTGTGTGCAAACGCGGCCAGTCGCGGCGGGAGCTCGTCAGGAAGGACGCGGATGTGCTGCAGGAGTTTCAGCAGGGCGGGATGCTGCGCGCGGGTGGCCCCATCCTCCACCTTGATCGCGACCGCGATCCCCTGCTCGGGGATGCTCACGGCGTGCACCCCCTCCGCGCCGACCTTGCTGATGAGCCGACCGCCCGTCTCCTCGATCAATACTGTGTCGAAGCGATCTGTTCCGCCGAAAAGAAAGGGATGCGAAGCGATCGCGCCGAATATTCGCGCGGGCACCGCATCTCCGCGGTGGGCGGCAGCGCCAAGCCGCGCGAAGGCGAGTGCGAGCGCATCGAGTGGGAGCCCCACAGCGACCACGCCACAGCCGTCCGTCATGAGCTGGGTGTCGTCGCGCGGACAGCCGCTCCACTTCGCGATCTGTGCGAGCGCGCGGTCCTGCACGGGATGGCCGAGTCGCTCGTAGCCGAGCGTGGGCCACGATTGCCCGCGTGCGAAGGCGAGCATCGAGGCGTGCTTGCCGGAGCAGTTGTTGTGCAGGCGTGTTGGCACCAGTCCCGCTTCGCGCATGAGGCGCACGCCGCGGCGGGTCATTGGCTCGTGCGCGCCGCACGCGAGGTCGCCTTCCTCGAGGCCGATCGAGTCGAGCATCCGTGCGGCGAGCTCGACGTGCTCCGGCTCGCCGCCGTGTGATGCGCAGGCCAGCGCGAGCTCCTCGCTCCCCCAGCCGCATGCATCGAATC
This sequence comes from uncultured Gemmatimonadaceae bacterium, assembly GCA_963792685.1. Taxonomy (GTDB): domain Bacteria; phylum Gemmatimonadota; class Gemmatimonadetes; order Gemmatimonadales; family Gemmatimonadaceae; genus FEN-1250. The sequence continues at coordinate 3,135,373 of CAWBWW010000001.1, forward strand.
CGCCGGACTCGATGAAGGTGAAGAGCTGGAACGGCTTCGCGCAGGAACGCCAGACGGTGAGGAACGAGGGATCACCCGCGCTGCCGAGCTGCGCTCCTTCGGCGCTTCGGACCACTGCGTGCACGCGGTGCCGCGACTCGATGGTATCTCCGCGTGTAGCGACGACATCGACGTCAATGTGATTCGCTGACAGCCGCTCCTCCCGAAGTTGCCGCGGATTTCGTAACCGCGACAAGAATGCCAAGCAGCACGATCGCTCCACCCAACAGCGTGCGCCCGGACGGCAGCTCCCGAATGCCGGGAAGAATCGCCGCGAGAACCGTCGCACCCACAGGCTCGCCGAGCACGGCGAGATTCACCACGAACGCCGGCGCGAACTTGAGCGCCCAGTTCATTCCCGTATGCCCGAGCAGCATCGGGCCGATCGCCAGCGCTGCGAAGATCGCCATCTCGCGCGGCGGCTGCTCCAGCAGCGGGAGGTGCTGTGCGACGGAGATCGAGAGCAGCGTCACGAAGCACACGCCGTAGACGATCCCCACGTACGGCCACAGATCGAGCTGCTGTCGCACGCGGCGTCCCGTAAGGTAATAGATGGCTGCCGCCACTCCGCCGCCCAGGGCGAGCATGTCGCCGAGAAAGGCGTTGCTCGCGTGCGTGCCGCGGGCGCCATTCCAGTCTGCGGAGCCAAGCACGGTCGCGCCGATCACGGCGAGCGCGATGCCCATCCACTGCCGCGACGACGGTGCCTCGCGCAGCCACATGGCCGACGCACCAGCGACGAGCACCGGTTGCAGATCCACGAGCACCGTCGATGCGGCGATGGTCGTGAGCGCGATGGAGGCGTTCCACGCCCAGAAGTGCAGCGCAAGCAGGACACCGGCGCCTGCCGCGAGTGCGAGCCCCGTGCGATCGAGCGTGCGCCACTGGCGCCAGCCTCCCGTGATCGCGAGCGCGATACCTACAATGATGAGCGAGAAAAACAGTCGCCACGTCGCGATGACGACCGCGGGAGCGTGCGAGAGGCGGATCAGCGGCGCGGCGAAGGAGATGCCGATCACCGACAACGCGAGCACGCTCAGGATGAGTCGATTCGAGGGGCGCATGGGATGCGCACAGCTTATCGACATCGCACCCAATTCGACAGAGCGCGCGCAATCCACGCGCGCTCTGCCTGAACTACATGCCCGCGGTTGCGGCTAGAAGACCTTGACCATCCCCTTCGTGTACTTCCGAGGATTCTTGCGCACGTCCTCGAGAATGGCGCTCAGGTCTGTCAGCGACTTGTTCAACTTGTCGTACAGCGCTGGATCGTTGATCATGCGCCCTGCCGTCCCGTTCCCCGATGACAAGGCGCGGAGCAGCGAGTCCGCCTGCGTCGTCACTGCGACCATGTGCGTGTAGAGCGTGTCATCCGTGAGCATCCGTCCGACGCTGCTGTGAGGCGAGTGCAGCTGGGCCAGCACGGTGTCGAGCTGTCCCGTCACGTCGACGAGATGGTTGTAGAGCGCCGGATCGTCCACCATTCGGCCGAAGGTACCGTCAGGGCGATCGAGGCGGGCGAGCATGCCATTGAGATGCGTGAGCGTGCCATTGAGCTGGTCGTACAGCGTGCGGTTATTGATGAGCTGCCCCATCGTGCCGTCGCCGTGCGCAATACCGCCGGTGATCGAGCGAAGATCGTGCGTGAGCTGCACGACGTCCGAGAGCGCGCCGTTGGCCTGCGTGAGCATCGCCTCGTAATCGAGCGAAGGAAGACTCTGGATCGTGTCGCCCGGCGGGAGGATGCCGAAGCGCGGCGTGCCCGGCGAGATGTCGAGTACCTTGTCGCCGAGGAGCCCGAGCGACTTCAGCTTGATTCGCGAGTCTTCGCGGATGAGGTTGCGCAGGCGCACCTCCACCTCGAGCGTCACGCGCAGGTTGCGCATCGTGTCGCCAGATGGAGGGAGGAAGTCGATCTGCTTCACATTTCCGGCGAGCTGCCCGGCCAGCGTTACCGTGCCGCCCTTCTGAAGTCCATTCGAGTTGGACAAGAAGGTGACAAGCGTGTACCGCTTCGTGAACAGATCCGCGGCTTCACCCAGCTTCACGACCGCGATGGTGAGGACCGCGATCGCAGCGAGAATGAGCCCGCCGACCTTCAGCTGGTCCCAGGTGATGAACGTTGATCGTTTCATAGCGCCCTCAAACTCCTCCGAGGAAGTCCTGCACGTAGCGGTCCTGGCTTGCGGTCATCTCTTCCGGTGAGCCGAAGAATACGATTCTGCGCTCCGCGAGAAGCGCGACTTTGGTTGCCATGCGAAAGGCGGAGCGGATGTCGTGCGACACGACAACGCTCGTGACCTTGAGCTCGCGCTGCAGCTTCATGATAAGTCGCGTGATCGTGCCGGTCGTGAGCGGATCGAGTCCCGACGTCGGCTCGTCGTACAGCATGATCGCGGGATTCACCGCCATTCCGCGCGCGATACCCACACGCTTCTTCATGCCGCCCGACAGCTCGGCGGGCAGCTGCTCCATGACGCGATCGGGATCCAGATCCACGAACTCGAGCTTCTCGCGCACACGCGCCTCGATCTCCTCCTCAGAGAGCGTCGTGTGCTCGCGCAGCGGATAGGCGACGTTCTCGAACACGGACATCGAATCGAACAGCGCGGCGCCCTGGAAAACCATCCCCATCTTCTGCCGGATGACGAGCGCCTCCTCGAACGTGACGTCGTTGATCACCTCTCCGTCGACGATCACGCGTCCCGAGTCAGGGCGCAGCAGACCGCAGGATGAGCTTGAGCGTCGTCGACTTTCCGGTGCCGGACTCGCCGGCGATGACGATCGTCTCACCGCGGCGCGCGACGAACGAGACGTTCTCGAGAATCGGCCGGTCGAACGCGAGAGAGACGTGCTCGAGCTCGACGATCGCCTCGCGCGATGCCGGAACGCGATCCTGCGTCTCCTCGCCTTCCTGCAGCTCCTCCGCGAAGCGCGCACGCAGCTCGTCCTCGGCGCGCCGCAGCCGTGGCTCGCCCGGAGGGTCGGGCGCCTTGCGGCGCTCGTCGCCGTAGGTCGCTGGCGCGTCGGGGCTCTTGTCGTCGGGAGCGTCGATCATCCGAAGAGAAAGAGCAGAATCTGCGTGAGGAAATAGTCGACGACGAGAATCAGCATGCTCGCCACGACGACGGTGCGGGTCGTCGCGATGCCGACGCCTTCCGTGCCGCCCTTCGTGTTGACGCCGAAGTAGCATCCGGTAATCGCGATGATCCCGCCGAACACGAACGGCTTGACGAGCCCTTGAACGAAGTCGGTCGGGATGTAGTGAAGGATGAATCCGCCCGGAGGCGATCTGCTCCCACACCGTGCGCCAGTAGAGGCCGACGGGAATTCCGACGTACACGGTCGCGATCACGTTGCCGCCCGCGATGCCGACGGTGTCGTTGAGGATCGTGAGCACGGGCATCATGATCAGCGCCGCGAGCAGGCGCGGCGTGACGAGCTTCTTGATCGGATCGACGCCAAGCGTGTTGAGCGCGTCGATCTGCTCGGTGACGCGCATCGAGCCGATCTGCGCGGCGATCCCGGAGCCGACGCGGCCCGCGACGAGAATTGCGGCGAGCACGGGGCCGAGCTCGCGAACCATGGACGCGGTGACCAGGCGGCCGATGTACATCGTCGCGCCGAACTGCGCCATCTGCACCGACGTCTGGAGCGCGAGCACCATGCCGGTGAAGAAGCCGGTGAGGAGCACGATTCCCAGCGACTGGACGCCGATCGCATCCATCTGCTGAATCAGGTCGCCAAAGTAGAATGGCCGGGCGAAGATGAAGCGGATTGCCTTGCCGGCGAGTCCGAAATACTCCTGGACCGCCAGCACGCGAAGCTTCGCGCCTTGATTGATGCTCGAGAGAAAACCGGCCAATCGCTATCCACGCGAGAGTGATCCCGTATCCGGGAATGACATGCAGTGCGACCCGTAAGGGCAAGGGACGTGCCCGAGGCCGCTTCGTTCAATCTAGTGATGCTGCGTCGACGCACCCTAGCTTACCCGCCCATGCCTCCCCACCTCGCCCGCGAACGGCTGTCGGAACTACTCGATGGAGCCCGCGGGCGACAGCATCGCAGTGATCGGCGACGCCATGCTCGACGTGTACCTGCGAGGCGACGTCGACCGCATTTCCCCCGAAGCGCCCGTTCCCGTCGTTCGCGTGCGCGAGCGCCGCATGGCACTCGGCGGCGCTGCCAACGTCGCCCAGAACGTCGTCGCGCTCGGCGCGCGGTGCGAGCTCGCGTGTGTGGTGGGGGCGGATGCCGAGCGCGCATTCCCTGCGCGAGATGCTGATTGCGATCGGCGCGCCGGACGGCGCCATCGTCGAATCGGCGCGGCCCACCACCACGAAGACGCGCGTGCTCGCGCGCGCGCAGCAGGTGGTGCGCGTGGACGAGGAGGAGGACGGTGAGCTCGGCGCGGAGGACGTTGCCCGCGTGCTCACAGTAGTGCGCACGGCGGTGGAGCGCGCGGACGCGCTCGTGCTCGAGGACTACAACAAGGGCGTGCTCGTCGCGGCGGTCATCGACGAAGCGCTCGCCATCGCAGGCGCGACGCGGCATTCCGGTCGTCGTCGATCCCGAAGTACCGGAATTTCTTCTCCTATCGCGGTGCGACGATCTTCAAGCCGAATCGTCGCGAGCTCGAGTCCGCGCTCGGCGCGACGATGGACGTCGAGCATCCGGAGACGCTTCCCGCCCTCGTGCAGCGCCTGGGCGTCGCGAACCTGCTCCTCACGCTCGGCGAGCGCGGAATGGTGCTCGTGGGCGCGCGCGGCGAGACGGTGCGCGTGCCGACGACGGCGCGCGAGGTGTACGACGTGGTGGGCGCCGGCGACACGGTCACGGCGTATCTCGCGGTGATGCTCGCTGCCGGCGGCACGGCGGCGGAGGCGGCAGTCATCGCGAACTTTGCGGCGGGCGTGGAGGTCGGAAAGCTCGGCGCCGCGACGGTGAGTGCGGCGGAGGTGTTGGCGGCGTACGACGACATGGCGGAGCGCGCGTGAGTGACGCGCGCTTTGTGAGCGCGAAGGGAAGCGAGTAGTTTGCTGAACGAACGACGGGCCCTTAGCTCAGCCGGTTAGAGCAGCGGACTCATAATCCGACGGTCGCAGGTTCGATCCCTGCAGGGCCCATTCGCGGCGCTGAGTTCTACGTGAACAGCGCCGCCGCCTTGATCACCGTTTGCGTCAGCCCCCACGCGAGCGGCACGAGCACGAATGTCCAGGCGAGCATCACCGGCACCTTGCTGCTGTTCTCCGCGGGCGAGCTCGCACTCGCGCTCTCCATCCGGACGTCGTCAGCCACGGGTGCGCTCCGGAGTCGGGGTGTTGAAGACGCGCATCGTGCTCGTATGCGGAATCTCGGGCGTGTGGAAACGCGAGTCGACCGGACGAACCATCAGGTCGCAGAGCAGCCCGATGAGCAGCAGCCCCGCCATGATGTAGAGCGTCAGGTCGTACTGATGCGCCTTCGCTACGCCGTGATCCGTTTGATATTTGCCGATGTAGCTCACGAGCGCGGGCCCGAGCACACCGGCCGTCGACCACGCGGTGAGCAGTCGGCCGTGGATCGCGCCCACCTGCCGCGTGCCGAAGAGATCGCGCAGATACGCGGGAATCGTTGCGAAGCCGCCGCCGTACATCGTGAGAATGACGAAGCAGCAGACCACGAATAGCACCATGCTCTGCGTCTTCCCACTCAGCGGCACGAGCACGTACATGAGTGGTCCGAGCGTGAAGAAGATCAGATACGTTGCTTTGCGCCCGAGGTAATCGGAGAGCGAGCTCCAGACGAAGCGTCCCGTCATGTTCGCAATGCTCAGCAGCCCCACGAAGCCACCCGCGATCACGGCGGTCACGCGCGTCGGAAAGAAGTCCTGGCTCATTGGCGACGCCTGGCTGAGCACCCCGATGCCCGCAGTGACGTTGACGAGCAGCATCACCCAAAGCAGCCAGAACTGCGGCGTCTTCCAGGCGTCGTTCACCGACACGTTATAGCTCGACACCATCGCGTTCTGTTTCACCGGAGCGACATAGCCGGCCGGCGCCCATCCCGGCGCGGGCACGCGCACGGTGAACACTCCGAACATCATGTAGACGAGATACATCAGCCCGAGCGTCGCGAACGTGCCTGTGACGCCGAGCCCGTGATGCAGGCTGTGGTAGAACTCCATCAGCTTCACGGACAACGGTGCCGCGATCATCGCCCCTCCGCCGAAACCCATGATCGCGAGCCCGGTCGCCATCCCCGGCTTGTCCGGAAACCACTTGATCAGCGTCGACACCGGCGAGATGTAGCCAAGTCCGAGACCAATTCCGCCGAGCACTCCGTAGCCGAGGAGGAGAAGCCAGAAGAGGTGGTAATACACGCCCAAAGCGCCGACGAAGAAGCCCGCGCTGAAGCACACCGCACTCGCGAACATCGCCTTCCGCGGCCCCACGCGGTCGAGCCACGCACCAAACGTCGCCGCCGAGAGACCAAGGAACACGATGGCGATGCTGAACACCCAACTCACAGTCGGGATCGACCAGTCACCGGGTGCTGCCGCCACCGCATCCACAAGCTTCGATTGCGAGAGCGTACGCAGCGTGTCGGTGGGCGCGAGCGTTCGCACCGCGAGCAGCTTCGTGAGGGGCTTGTTGAACACGCTGAACGCGTACGCCTGCCCGATCGACAGGTGAATTGCGAGGGCGGCCGGAGGCACGAGCCAGCGATTGAAGCCCGGCTTCGCGACGATGTGCTCGCGATCGAGGAAGGTCAGAAAGGCCATGCGCTCGTCGGGGTTCGAGGGAGTGTTCGCAGCGTCGAAACACTATCCCCTAATACGCGTCGTCGCCACTACCCCGCCCAGTCTGCCGCCGTTACATTTTTTCCCTCCAACGCGATGGTTCGCCGTCGCGCTCGGTCGCGTAGCTCAGCTGGTTAGAGCGCTGGTCTCACATACCAGAGGTCCGGGGTTCGAGTCCCTGCGCGACCATGATGCAACGAGCCCTCGGCGCCACACGGCACCGAGGGCTCGTGTCGCATCAACAGGATCTCAGAGCACCGCGATCGGGACGATCCCCTCTCCACCGCTCGCGTACCGCTCTCCGCACGCCGCGCACTGCACGCGCACGCCCTCGGGCACGCGCGAGAGCAGCGGCAGCTTCTCGCCGCACTGGCATACCCATCCCACCAGGCGCGCCGGCACGCCGACGACCATCGCGTACGCCGGTACATCGCGCGTGACCACCGCGCCCGCGCCGACGAAGCAGTACTCCCCGAGCGTGTTCCCGCAGACGATCGTCGCATTCGCGCCGATCGATGCGCCGCGGCGCACGAGCGTCTCGCGATACTCGTTCTTGCGCGAATGTGACTGCGCGGATTATAGACGTTCGTGAACACCATCGATGGACCGAGGAACACATCGTCCTCGCAGATCACGCCCTCGTACAGGCTGACATTGTTCTGCACCTTCACGTTGCGCCCGAGCCGCACGCGCGGCATCACGACGACGTTCTGCCCAAGGCTGCACGCCGGACCGATCGTGCACCGCGCCATCACGTGACAGAAATGCCAGACCTTTGTCCCGGCCCCGAGCACGGATTCGTCGTCGACGTACGCCGACTCGTGCACGAAGGCGCCGTTCGGCAGCTCGCGCATCTCGGGAGTGTCGCCGCCGCCGGCGTGCGCGCGCGGTCACTCGCGCGAGAACCCGCGCAGCGGCAGCGCGATCTCGCGCCCCGAGCGCGCCGACTCGTAGATCCCGAGTATCAGCTCGAGCGACTTGCGTCCCTCGCGTCCATCCGTCTCGGCCGCCGCCTGGCCGCGCAGCACCGCGACGACGTTCTCGTAGTACGGGTCGATGCCCCGACCCGTACACCGAAAGCGGATTGGGCGCCGCGCGCAGCAGCTCGGCCTCGCGATCGATGTCGTCGTACTCCGCGAACTCCCAGTGCTCGATGCGGTTGAGCGCCGTTCCACCAACCTTCACGGTGCCGCGATCGCCGATCACGGTGATCGAGCCCTCCATGTTCCGCGGATACGCGAGCATCGTGACCTCGATCGTCCCGAGCGCGCCGTTCCGGAAGCGAAGAATCGCGATGCCCGTGTCCTCGCTCTCGATGCGCCGCGCGAGCGTCGCCGTGCGCGCCGTCACGCTCGCGACCTGTCCCACGAGCCACTGGATCATGTCGACATAGTGGCTCGCTTGATTCATGAACGCGCCGCCATCGAACTCCCACGTACCGCGCCAGGGCGCCATGTCGTAATACGACTGCGGGCGATTCCACCGCACCGTCGTGTTCGCGAGATAAATGCGGCCAAAGCGCCCCGCGTCGAGCGAGCGCTTGAGCAGCTGGATCGAAGGATTCAGCCGGTTCTGCTTGACGACGAAGAGATGCACACCCGCGTCGTCACACGCCTTCACGAGCGCGTCTGCTTCCTCGAGGCGCGTGGCCATCGGCTTCTCGCTGATGACATGTAGCCCGCGCTCGGCCGCCAGGATCCCCTGCTTTGGATGCATCCCGCTCGGCGTGCAGATCGCGACGGCATCGGCATGCACGGTGTCGAGCATCTTCTCGAAGCTCGTGAAGTGCGGGACCCCACTCTTCTCACCGGCGGCGCGCGCTCGCTCCGCCACCTCGTCGCACACGGCGACGAGCTCGAGCTGTGGATTGGCGGAGATCGCGTCTATGTGGCGCTCGCTGATGCGCCCGCATCCCACGAGCATGATCCGAATTGGGCGCTCGTTTCCTTCAAGGGTCACGGAACGCTCCATTGTCGAGCCGATGGATCAGCCGATCACGCGTGAGCAACGACCGCTCGTTCGGGGTGCGCGGCTTGGTGCCTCGTGCACGCGTTGCGCGTGTCGATCACGAGATGCGCGTGTCTGCACACACGATCGTAATCAATGGACGAGTGGTCGGTCACGACCATCACGGCGTCTGCAGCGCTCAGCGCACTGTCCGTGAACGGTACCGACACACCGACAGCTCCGGCCGGCGTATGCCCATCCGCGACAATCTCGGGCACAAACGGATCATGGTAGCTCACCACGACACCCTTCTGGGAGAGCAGATCGAGGATCTCGAGCGCCGGCGATTCGCGCAGGTCATCAATGTCCTTCTTGTACGCGACGCCCAGCACCAGAACCTTCGAGCCCTTGAGCGGCTTTCCGATCTCGTTGAGCGCGTCCTGCAGCTTGCCGACCCAGAACGCCGGCATCTCAGTGTTGATCTCGCCCGCGAGCTCGATCATCCGCGTCTTGTAGTGCAGCGTGCGCATCTTCCACGCGAGATAGTGCGGGTCGAGCGGAATGCAGTGGCCGCCGAGTCCCGGGCCCGGCGTGAACTTCATGAACCCGAATGGCTTCGTCGCCGCCGCTTCGATCACTTCCCACACGTCCACGCCCAGCCGGTCGCAGATCATCGCCATCTCGTTGACGAGACCGATGTTGATCATGCGGAAGGTGTTCTCGAGGAGCTTCGCGAGCTCGGCGCTCTCGGGCGATGAGACCTCGACGACGTCGTCGATGAAGAGCTTGTAGAGCTTGCCGCCAAGCTCGGTGCACTGCGGAGTTACCCCGCCGAGCACCTTCGGCGTGTTCTTCGTGTGCCACTTTACGTTGCCCGGATCGACGCGCTCGGGCGAGAAGCAGAGGAAGAAATCCTTCCCCACCTGCAGGCCGTTGGATTCGAAGCGCGGGAGCATCAGCTCACGCGTGGTGCCGGGATAGGTCGTGGATTCGAGCACGACGATCTGCCCCGGACGCAGCCGTTCAACAATCGCCTCGGTCGCAGCGACAATGTACGACATGTCCGGATCCTTCGTCTTCCCGAGCGGGGTCGGCACGCACACCGAGATGACGTCGCACTCACCCAGGCGCGACATGTCCGTCGTCGCCTCGAGCTTTCCGGATTTGCGGAGCAAGGCAACGTCGGAGCCTTTGACGTCCTTGATGTGGCTCTCGCCGGCATTCACGAGCGCAGCCACGCGCTCGGACACCTCGAAGCCGAGGACCTTGAGCCCCGCGCATCCCATTTCGACGGCGAGCGGAAGCCCGACGTAGCCTAGTCCCATGACGCCGCACACAAGGTCGCGGCGGTCGATTTTGCCCGACAGCGATTCGAAGGTTGCCACAGTCCGGTACTTGGGTGGTGAGGTCGCTATGCCCGGAGGACTTTCCCCGCGCAATCCCGGTAACCTCGCCGGGGCGTCGGCAGTCTGAGAAGAAGAGAGCGGCCCGTACCTCTAAGCCCGTAATTCGCCCTCGAGCCGAGGCAATCTCGGTGAACTTAACGGAAGCAAATTGAGCGATCAAGCAAAACGTTATCCACTGCCGCTGGCGGCCTCCGCGTTGCCAGCGCTCCTTCCGTGTTCGCACAATGGGTGCCCGCTCGGCGTAGACGCTCCGGGTATCGCGGGCGCCCTCGTCGCGGGAGATCACCCGCGCGCCTATCTGATCGCCCGCGGTCCCAATCCGTTCGCCAGCGCCTGCGGGCACGGCTGTCACGCGCCGTGCGAGACCGCGTGCAACCGGCGTGCGTTCGGCGCACCCGTCGCGATCGCGGCTCTCGAGGCGTACGCGACGGGCTTCTCGACACCAGCCACGCTCCAGTCACCGGAACCGTGTACCAGCGTGCACGACGCCCGCTCGGTTGCGGGGCTGATCGGCCGGACTCCCGACGAGGCGATTCGCGCGCCGCGCTCCGGCAAGCGCATCGCGATCATCGGCGGCGGCGCCACGGGCATGTCGTGCGCACATGATCTCGCCCTCCTCGGTCACCAGAGCACGATCTTCGACGAGGCGAACGAGCCCGGCGGCGTACTCACCTGCGCCATTCCCACCTTCCGATTTCCGATCGCGAGTGCGCGGGCCGAGTGCGCGTCGATTCTATCCATGCATGCGGAGCTCACGTCGCACGCGCAGGTCATGGGAATCGAGACACTTCGCGCCATGCTCGCGACGGAGTTCGACGCGATCTTCCTCGCGACCGGAGCGAGTGTGCCGGCCGAGGAACTGTTCGCCGACCAGCCGTCGCACCCGCACGTAGTCGACGCGATGACGGTGCTGGCGAAGCACACGCCGCTGACGGGCCGCGTCGTAGTGGTTGGCGACGGAGATCTCGCGCTGGACGCAGCGCGCGTCGCGCTGCGTCGCCCGCGGAGCGAGGAGGCGAGGAGCGTCGCGTCGGCGCACGTCGTGCTTCCCGATCCGCTCGAGCAATCGACGGCGCGCCCCGCCGCACTCGCGGCCGCACTGCAGGACGGCGTCAGCCTGCTCGGCGGATGGCACGCGCGGCGCTATCTCACCAACGAAGAGGGCGCGCTCGCCGGCGTCGAGATCGTGCGCACCACGGACGGCGTGACCAAGGTGCTCGCGTGCGACTCGCTGGTCGTCGCGGTGCGCCGAATTCCTGCGCGCCAGTTCGGCTCGGAGCTGCGATACGACTCCGATGGCTTCATCGCCGTCGAGCCCACAACGCTTCAGACCTCTCTGCGCGGCGTGTGGGCGGGCGGCGCGTGCGCGTTCGGCCATCGCACGATCGCGCATGCCGTGGCGGACGGGAAAAAAGCCGCCTGGCAGATCCACGCCGCACTGACCAAGACAGCCGTGCAGACCGTGGTCTCCTCCGCCTGGGTCGAGCTCGGCGAAGAAGAATGGGACGGCGACCGTGCCGCCCGCGCGATCGCCGCTCGACGCATCGATCTCGCGGCATCCACCGCACCGCCGGCCGATCCATTCTCGAGCAGCGCGCTTCGCGATCAGCAGGAGATCGTGCGCGAGGCAAGCCGGTGCTTCGACTGCTCCGTGCTCCCGGTGATCAGCGACGACTGCACGAAGTGCGGGAAGTGCATCAGCGGACTGCCCGGAGCACGCGCTCAGCTTCACGGAAGGTGAGCTGCGCATGGTGAGCGTGGATCCGTCGCAGTGCACGCGCTGCGGCGCCTGCGTGGAGATGTGTCCGCCGGGAGCCATCGCGATGGCACGCGCGATCTGGGAGCAGCGACTCGTCGCTGGCGTCGCGCCGGTCCCCGAGCGACGGGCACCGATCATCCGCCGCGCACCGAGCTACACGCCGCCGGACATCGGAGGGTTGCCTGCGGTTCGGATCTAACGAGCGAGCAGCTTAGCTGACCGTCGCACCACCGCGCTTGAGTCGCCCGATGAGTGCCTCGGTCGCGCGCACGTGCAGCACGAGCACGGAATCCTCACTGCGCTGATCGATCACCTCGCCCTCGCGATGCAGCTCCGCGAGAAGGCGCCCGTCGCCCGCGGGAATGCGAACCTCCGCTACCGGGCGCATCATGCGCACGCGCGAGACGAGCGCCCGCATGAGGGGCTCCAGTCCGCCGTCCGCCACCGCGGATACGAAGATCGATTCCGGATACATGTCGCGCACCCGCTCCTGCAGCGCGAGCAGATCGTCATGGCTGAGCTGATCGATCTTGTTGAACACGTGCAGCACGGGCTTGTCGGTGACGCCCAGCTCCTGCAGCACACTCTCCACGACGTGCACCTGATCCTCCCACGTGGCGCGGCTCGCGTCGATCACGTGCAGCAGGAGATCGGCATCGTTCACCTCTTCCAGCGTCGCGCGGAAGGAGGCGACGAGGTGGTGCGGCAGCTTGCGGATGAATCCGACGGTGTCGGTGACGAGCGCCTTCTGGTGCTCGCCGAGCTTCACTTCACGCGTGAGCGGATCGAGCGTGGCGAACAGCCGATCCTCGACGAACACCTGCGAGTCGCCCGCGAGCGCGCGCAGGACGGAGGACTTCCCGGCATTCGTGTAGCCGACGAGCGACACGCGGAACTCGCCCTTGCGTGAATGCCGCTGCACGACACGCGCACGCGTGACGTCGACGAGCCGCTCCTTGAGCAGCTTGATGCGATTGTTGATCAGCCGCCGGTCGGTCTCGAGCTGTGTTTCGCCCGGACCGCGCATGCCGATGCCGCCGCGAAACTTCTCGAGGTGGGTCCACATGCGCGTGAGGCGCGGCAGCGTGTACTCGAGCTGCGCGAGCTCCACCTGCATGCTTCGCCTCGCTCGTGCGCGCACGCGTCGCGAAGATGTCGAGAATCAGCTCGGCGCGGTCCACCACGCGCGTGTTGAGCGCAGTCTCGATGTTGCTTCCCTGCGCGGGCGAAAGCTCGTCGTCGAAGATGATGACGGTGGCCTCCTGCGCGCTGATCGCGCTCGCGCAGCTCCTCGATCTTGCCCTTGCCCAGGTAGGTGCCCGGATGCGGACGATCGAGCATGCTGCGTGACCTCACCGACGACCGTCGCACCGGCCGTGTCCGCGAGCTCGGCCAGCTCCTCGAGATGCTCGCCGAGCTGCTGGCGCGCACGCGACGATTTGAGCGGCGCACCGACGAGGAGCGCCCGCTCTGCGGGCGGATGGAGATCGATAGTGTTTCTAGAGATAGCTCTACCTGCTCAGCAAAAGAGATCAGCGCGTTGCGCCGGACATCGAGTTGAAGTGTCCGGTTCTGTCGTACTGGATCGTGAAGTCGCCCACGCCGGAGCCGACCGTGCAGGTCGCCGAGCACGCGATACGGCACGCTCCCGTTGTTCATGAGCTCGCGCACGGCCGACGTCGCGCCGGTCCACGTGAAGCTCAGCGGGAGCTCGACGTCCGCCGAGTCGTTGCCGGCGACGGAGAAGTGCCTGTCCATCGCGCCGGAGCCCGAGCGGCAGCTGTGTCCACGATGCAGCTGATAGGTCAGCCGCGACGCGTCGAGACGGAAGCTGTTCGGATTATAGACGCTCAGCACGATGTCGAGAGTTCCGCCGGTCAGGCCGAGCCCGCCAACACGCACGTCCTTGAAGTTCACCATCCGGCTCGCTGGAACCCGCCTCTGCCGAGCGCCGCCGCACGATGCGCTGACGAGCGCCAGTACTGCCACGAGTGATGCCTTGAGCCGCATACGTTCTCCGAAATGTGTGGTTCGCGCGACCACGTTTCCGACGAGCCTTCGCCGCCCGCAGCCTTCTCCGCGCAATCTCCGCCCACCACGCGAGCCGCTTGCTGATCTCCTTCTCGAATCCGAACCGCCCAGGCTCGTAGAGCATCGTGCCGCGCAGGCTATCGGGAAGATACTCCTGCGGGATGTATGCGTCCTCGGCGTCGTGCGCGTACTGATACCCTTTGTGATACCCCAGTTCCTTCATCAGCGCCGTCGGTGCGTTGCGGATGTGCAGCGGCACGCCCTCGGCCGGCGACTGCGCGCGCCGCGTCGAGCGCAGCGCCCAGCGCCGTTTTCGCGCTGTTCGATTTCGGCGCCGTCGCGAGGTAGATCGTCATCTCGGCGAGCGGCAGATAGCCCTCCGGCGCGCCGAGCATGTGCCACGCGTCGCGCGCGGCGACCGCGAGCTGCAGCGCGTTCGGATCGGCGAGTCCGACGTCCTCGGCGGCCATCGCGATCGCGCGACGGAAGATCGTCATCGGATCCTCGCCGCCCTCGATCATTCGCGCCATCCAGTAGAGCGCGCCCTGTGGATCGCTGCCGCGCAGCGACTTGTGATAAGCGCGAGAGCATGTTGAAGTGCTCCTCGCCGCACTTGTCGTGCCGCGCGAAGCGCAGCTGCAGCGCGTCGCGCGCGACGGCGGCGGTGATGTGCCCCTTCGGCGCCGACGTGCGCCGCCGCCGCCTCGAGCACCGTGAGCGCGCGGCGCGCGTCGCCATCGGCCTCGGTCGGCGATCACCGCGAGCGCGTCGTCGTCGATCGCGAGCTCGAGATCGCCGAGCCCGCGCTCGCGATCCTCGAGCGCGCGTGCGCAGCACCTCGTGAGATCATCGGCGGTGAGCGCGCTGCAGGACGAACACGCGCATGCGCGAGAGCAGCGCGCCGTTGATCTCGAACGACGGGTTCTCCGTCGTCGCGCCGATCAGCGTGATGGTGCCGCGCTTCGACGTGCGGAAGAAAGGCGTCCTGCTGCGCCTTATTGAAGCGATGGATCTCGTCGACGAACAGGATCGTCCCGCGCCCGCTCATCGCGAGCCGCTCCTCCGCCTCGCGCATGATCTCACGCACGCGCGGCACGCCTTCCGTGACGGCGGAGAACGGGACGAACTCGCGATCGGTGTAGTTCGCGATGAGCAGCGCGAGGGTCGTCTTGCCCGTGCCGGGCGGTCCCCAGAACAGCATCGACGAGCACCTTGCCCGCGCTCGATGGACTCGCGCAGCGCCATGCCTGGCGCGAGCAGGTGCTCCTGCCCCACGAACTCATCGAGCGATGCGCGGACGCATGCGCGCGGCGAGCGGCTGCGCGCCGAACGGTGGCGCGAACAGCGACGGTGCCGGCGGGCTCGCCGCCGCGCGAGCGCGCCCGTGCTTCCCGCAGCCACCGTCAGACTCCTGCGAGCGATCGCGTCGCGAAGTACAGACGATGCACCCCATCGACGAACGCGAGCTGCGGACGCCAGTCATGCTTCCCCTGAAACTCCGGCACGAGGTTCGACGCCGCCACGTAGAGTGTCACTCCGGCTGAGAGTCCGAGTCCGATCGCGTCGAGCGCAGGCGACGGCGTCCGTGACCACCACGCCGAGTGATCGTGGAGAGCCCGAGCGCGCAGCCCTGCCTGCACGCGCTCTTGCACGCCCCGCGCCAGCCGCCATGAACAGGCTTGAGATCGCGAAGCCCTTCGGGAAGCTTGTGCAGCACGATCGGCGGCGAACACGAGCGTGCCGAGCGCTGCGCTCACGTGAAAGCCGCTCGCCATCGCGACGCCGTCGACGAACGTGTGCAGCAGCAGCCCGACCAGCGCCGACACGCTCACGAGCTCCGAGACCTCGTGCGTCTCCTCGCCGAAGTGGAAGTGCGGCGCCGAGCATGTGCTGCGTGAGGTGCACCAGCAGGTACCCCGCGAGCGCGGCCATGGCGGCGCGAGTACCCGCGCGCGCGAGCGCCTCCGGAAAGATCTCTGTAATGCACACGCAGATCATGAAGCCCGCCGCGAACGCGATCATGGCGTCGAGTGCACGCGTGCTCCACTTCGCGCGCATCGCCACTACCAGTGCGCCCACCACATTCGCCGCCGCGGCGATGACGGCGTACTGGATGGGAGTGTGCGTCACGCCGGCGTGAGCTTGAGCGAATCGACCAGCGAGTCGAGCGCAAAGGTGAGCTCCGGCGCGGGCGGGAAATTCGTGGCGTGCGACCTTCCAGCTGTTCGTACGCACGAGCCTGCGCTCCTCGAGCCCCTTCCCTTGCAGCAGATACAGCCACCGATCGGTACGGGCGTAGATGAACAGCTCGAGCATTGGATTGAGAGTGAGCTGGTCCTCGCTCGAGTACACCGCTACCTCCACTCCGCCCGCCGACGCGAGCAGCGTCTTGATGCGCGTGAGCGCCTCGCGAACATCGGGAAGCGGCAGCCGCTCCCCGCGCCACTTTCGGCTCTCCCGCGCATCGACGATTGCGAGATCGACCGCCGGCGGCAGCTGCTCGAGTAGCGCGAGAAAGAGATCGACGATGCGCTCCGCATGCGCCACGACGTGCGCGCTGTAGTAATCCTCTTCCTTTGCGAAGACGAATCCGTCAGCGGCGGAACGGAAGCGCTTCCACACTGACGTCTCCGGCTGGCGCCCTCGAAACCACATACGTGCGCCTCCCTCAGTCCTGAGTGTGTCCGACGGCAATGCCGCGCGCGTGCGCGAGAAGCCGCTCGTGTGTGTTGCGCGATGGATCCTCGAGCACCCAGTCGAGCAGCGCGCGGAGGGAGGCACCGAGCTGCGGTCCAGCCTTGATCCCCGCCTTCATGAGATCGCTTCCGTCAATGACAAGATCACCAATTTCGATCGGATCGCGAGGGGCAATCTGCTCAGCGCGAGCGCGCAACGCCTGCACTGCGTGCTGCGACACGCGTCCCCATTTCGCCGCACGCTCGGCTTCGAAGCGCGCGGTGAGCACGGAAAAGAAAGCGTCGATACGCGTCCGACCGATTGCGGATACCCAGCGACGAACCTCCGCATCGCTTGGCGGGGAGCCCGCTCCGAGCGCATCGCGGAGCGGTGAGTTCAACACCGCCCATCGCTCGATCATCTCCGCGATCCATCGCGCTCGTTCATTCGAGAAGCGAAGAGTCCGGATGAGATCGCGTGCCGCAGACGGCTCGGTGTCGAGGAGCAATGCGGTGAGTCGAGTCACCGTTCGATGCTGCTGCGCGGGATCTGCGCTCGCGGCACGCGGGAGGAGATCGAGCGTCGCAAGCGCGACGTCGCTCACTGATTCGAGTGCAGGCGCTACCACGGCGAATGCCCCACTGTCCCGCCAAAGGCGAAACGCATTGCCGGGCCGATCCACCTGCGCCATCGTTTTCTCGATCTCCTGCTGCACGCGCTCCATCGACAGCCGGCCGAGGTGCGGCGCCGAATCGAGAATCGCGCGCCAGGTATCCGTCTCGATCGAGAAGCCGAAGCGCGCGGCGAATCGCATCGCGCGGAGCGCGCGCAGCCTGTCCTCGCGCATTCGCTCGCCCGCGACACCCACAGCGCGCACGAGCCCGTGATCGAGATCCGCGCGCCCGTGAAATGGATCGCGCAGCTCGTGCGAGTCCGGCCCGAACGCCATGGCGTTGATGGTGAAGTCCCGTCGCGCGAGATCTTCGTGTAAACTCGCGCCGAACTCCACCACCGCATGACGTCCATCGGTCTGGACGTCGCGCCGAAAGGTCGTGACTTCGTGCATCACGCCTGCCTCATCGAGCACACCGACGGTGCCGAAATCGATTCCCACGGGAACTGTGCGCCGAAAGAGCCGCTGAACCTGCTGAGGCGTTGCGGCTGTGGCGATGTCCCAGTCCAGGTTGGGGTGGCCGAGGAGCGCATCCCGAACCGCGCCGCCCACGAACCAACTCTCGTGTCCGGCACCGATCAGGGTACGTGCAATCTCGAGCACCGAAGAAGGCGGCCGAAGCCGCTCGGCGGCATCCGTTTGCGAGCTCAGCCCCTTATCTTTATCCACCTATGCATCTCACTGGCATTCTCGACGAAAGCGCGGCAACTGGCGAGTTCAAGGCCGCCGTCCGCTCCGTGCAAGACCGCACCCGCACCCCGCTCGTCGCCTCAATGCGCCCAGTGCCGCACATCAAGATCATGCGGCTCTTGACGCACCTCCTGAGCGCAGAGCGTGACCTCGAGATCGAGGCCGTGCGCATCCACGCGGACTCCGGCTGCTCGGATCTCACCGGCGTTGTCGACGTGCAGTGCGTCGATGCGGTGCGGCGCTTCTCTTTCGCCTGGGACTGCGCCTGGCGCGCGCGCGAGCAGGGTTGGACAGACTGCTTCGGCTTCCCGGACCAGATGCGCGCGGCCCGCGAGTACGACTGGCGCTGCTTCAAGAGCTGGCAGGCCGTCGACGAGATTCCCCGCGAGCAATTCGCGACCGCCTGACGCGACCCGCAGCTAGCCGCACAGCACACTTCCGCCGTTGACGTTCACGATCTCGCCCGTGATGTGCCGCGCGAGATCGGAGCACAGAAATACGATCGGCCCCGCGATGTCGCGCGCGCTCGCCACGCGCCCGAGAGGAATGGTGCGCTCGATGCGCGCCCGTCCGTCCCCTACCAGCGACGCCGCAGCCATCTCGGTGTCCACCCATCCCGGCGCGACGCTGTTGACTGTGATGTCGCGCGGCGCGAGCTCCACGGCTACCGATTTCACGAACGAGATCATCGCCCCGCGCGACGCGGCATAGTCCGAATGCCCCGCCTCACCGCGCTGTCCCGCCGTGCTGGAGACGAGCACGATGCGTCCTCTGTTCGCGATCGCGCGAACCGCCGCGCGTGTCGTGTGGAACATCGAATCCAGATTCGTGCGCATCGTGAGATTCCAGCGGTCGTCATCCATCTCGCCGACGGGAATGTCGTCGAAGGGCCAGATCCCCGCGTTGCCGACGAAGAGATCCAGGCCACCGAGCTCGCGCTTCGCTCGTGAGAACAGCGATTCGGTGCCGGCCGCTGTGCTGATGTCGGCAGCGTGCGCGAACCCGCGAACACCGAGCGCCGCGATCTGCTTCACCACCTCTTCTGCATCCTTCTCGCGATTGCGATAGCCGATCCCTACATCCGCACCGCACTCCGCGAGCAGCAGCGCCGTGGCCGCTCCGATGCCGCGTGATCCGCCCGTGACGAGCGCGCGCTTTCCCTTGAGATCGATCATAGCTCCTGTTCGATGAGCCCACAGATCGCATGCTCGATGCAGAGATGCAGCTCCTGCGCGCGATCCGTTCGCTGGGTTGGAATGACGATCGTGTGATCGGCGAGACCAACGAGGGCCCCGCCACTTCGTGCAGAAAACGCGAGCACCTTCGCGCCGGCCCTGTGCGCCGCCTCAGCCGCGCGCAGCACGTTGGGTGAGTCGCCGCTCGTCGAATGGATGATGAGCAGATCGCCCGGGCGCGCCAGCGCTTCGATCTGGCGCGCGAACACCTGCTCGAAGCCCAGATCGTTCGCCGCAGCCGTGAGAAGCGACGTGTCGGTGGTGAGCGCGACCGCGGCCATCGGACGGCGCGCGCGCATGTAGCGCACCACGTACTCCGTCGCGAGATGCTGCGCGTCCGCGGCGCTTCCGCCGTTGCCGCAGAAGAAGAGTGTCCGTCCCGCCTTCACCGTCGCGCGCACCATGTCCGCAGCGCGCACCATCTCGGCCTCGAGTGCCGCCGCGGTGGCGAGCGCGGTGTCCGCGAGCTCGCGAAGCGCGCCGACGAGAGCGTCGCTCACGCGCGCCTCATGAACATCGAGCGGAGCTTCGCGAGCATCCCCTGATCGGTTTCCGGAATCGGCATCACCGGAAGCACCGCCTGCCGATCGAGCAGCCGTCGCGCGTTCACCGTGCACAGCAGCTCCGCCTGCTCGTGCGCATCGATGCCTTCGAGCCAGTCGCGTGCCATGCGAAGAGATCGAGTATCGCCGTGCGTATCGCTCGCAATGATGTCGATCAACCCCTCCTCCAGCAGCTTTCGCGCGAGACGCGAGGTGGGCGCATTCCCGAACACCATGACCGCATCCATTTGAATCACCGCGCCAACGCTGCGCCACTCGCGCACCACCTGCGGCGTGCAGAGATGATAGCGCTCCGGGTGCGCGATCACCGGCGTCACCCCGCTCATGCGAATGCGGAGAATCTCCTGCGTTGCGCCCGGCGGCACATGCATGCGCGGAAACTCGACGAGCGCGGCGAGCGAATCCCCGAGGTGGAGATCCGGCGAACGCAGATCGGCACCCGGTGCATCGAGCATGATCTCCCAGCCGAGCACGAGCTCCGGAAGGGGCGGCGCGTGTCGTACCAGCTCCGCGAGAATTTTCCGATGCCGCTCGATCGGCGCACGGAGCGCATCCGTCGCCTTGAGATGCGGCGTGCACACGAGCACCGTCACGCCATCCTCTCGAAAGCGCTCGAGCACCGGCACCGATGCAGCAATCGACGGCGAGCCGTCATCGACACCAGGCAGCAGGTGCGTGTGGATGTCGATCATGCGCGCGCCGCCACGGACAACGCACCGAGCGCACGCACGCCGCCTTGCTGCTCGAGCGCGCCGCCGATCACCACGATGTCGGCGCCGGCATCGCGCGCGCTGCGCACCGAGTCCGCTCCGCGGATGCCGCCACCCACCAGCATCGGCCCCTTCCACGCTTCCCGCGCCGCTCGAATGATGGGCGCGCTCACGGCCCGCGAAGCGCCGCTTCCCGCCTCGAGATACGCCGCGTGCATGCCGATCAATGCCGCCGCACGCAGATGTGCAGCGGTAACCTCCGGCTTGTCCGCGGGCAGCGGACGCGTCTGGCTCACGGACTCCACGGAGGTGACGTGCCCGCCGTCGATCAGGCAGTACGCCGTGCTGATCGCCTGCACTTCGGGATGACGATCGAAAAACGGAACGGCGCGCACGTGCTCCTCGATGAGATACTGGGCGTTCCGTCCCGAGACGAGGGAAAGCAGCAACACTGCGTCTACTCCCGCATCGAGCTGCGATGCCATTGCCGGAAACTGTACGAGCGGCAACTCCGGCGCAGCACGCTTGAGTCTCGCCGAGAGCTCTCCACCCTCGCCCGCGGGGCCGAAGCTGTTCCCGAGCAGCAACAGCGCCGCGCCCTCTCCCGCGGCACGCCGCGCCAGCTCTTCGGCGCCGGCAACCGATGTGCGATCGGGATCGATCAGCACCGCCAGCCCAGAGCGACCGCTGAGCAGACTCGTGGTCATGCGCTGGGCGGCGGCGCCGTGGCCAGACTCGCCAGCGAGGACATCGCCGCACTCGCGCGAGCTGCGAGCGTCTCCGGCGAATCGGCGGCAGCCTCGAAGGCATACGTCACCAGTGCGTCCACCGCGAGCAGGTCGAGCGCGCGATCGCGCTGCGCGCATTCGAGGGAGAGAAGCTCGGCGAGCAACGACTCGGCGTGACGGAGCATCACGTCGAATGGCTCGCTCGAGCGATCGTCGAGCTGCGAGGCCAACGTCGCGTGCAGACAGTCGGTGAGCGGCGCCGGCGGCGCCGGCTCGCGCGCGGACAACCAGTCGGCTACCGTCACGCGGCAGCGACGAGCGCGGCGCGCACGACTTGCGGGGCATGCGCGATCGCATCGCCGATTCGCGAGGCATCGGGGATGCCCGCCTGCGCCATGTGCGCCTTGCCGCCGCCGCGCCCACCCGCTGCCTCGGCGATCGGCTTGATGAGCTGATCGGCGCGCACGCCCCTGTCCCGCAGATCATCCGTCACGACGACGAGCAGCGTGCTCTTCCCCTCGCCGAACGAAGTCGCGAGCACGCCGACGCCGCTGCCGAGCTGCTCACGCAAGGCGTCGCCGAGCTGCTGCAGCTCTTTCACGTCGCCGGCACTCACGCTCGACGACACGAGCCGCGACGTGCCGATGCTCTGCGCGCCTGCGAGTAGCTGCTGGAGCTGATCACCACCGCCGCGCAAACTCTCCTCCAGCCGCTTCTCGAGACGCCGACGCTCCTCCAGCAGCAGCTCGACGCGCTTGACGACACCATCCGCTGGCGCGCGCAGCAACTCGGCCAGCTTCTGCAGCCGCTGCTCCTCGCCTCTCACCAGCTCATACGCGCGCGGACCAGTCACCGCCTCGATGCGACGGATGCCCGCCGCGACGCCGTTCTCGCTCACGATCTTGAAAAGCGCGATCTGCCCCGTGTTGCGCGCGTGCGTGCCGCCGCAGAGCTCCACGGAGAGTCCCGGAATACTTACGACACGCACGACGTCGCCGTACTTCTCGCCGAAAAGCGCCATAGCTCCGGATGCAACGGCTTCGCGATACGGACGCTCCACCGTGTCGACGTTCACGTTCGCCCAGATGCCGCGATTCACGATCGTTTCGATCTCCCGCGAGCTGGTCGGGCTTGACCGGTCCGTGATGATGAAAGTCGAAGCGCAAGCGATCGGGTGCGACGAGCGATCCCGCCTGCGTCACGTGCTCGCCGAGCACCTGGCGAAGCGCGGCGTGCAGCAGATGCGTCGCGGTGTGATTGCGCTCGGTGTCGCGCCGCCGATCGGTGGGCACGTGCGCGTGCACGTTCCCGAAGCGGAACTCGCCCGTGAGCTCGCCGATCGCGACGTGGCGACCGTCGACCTTCTTCACCTCATCGACCGCGACGCGCCATCCGTCACCGACGATCTCGCCGACATCCGAGACCTGCCCGCCGGACTCCGCGTAGAACGGCGTGTCCTGCAATACGAGCGCGACGCGATTCGCCGGAAGCCGACGCGACGGCACTGACCGCTGTGTCGATCTCCGTCGCGCCATATCCGACGAAGCTCGATCGCCGCCGATCGCCCGGCGCTTTCTCCCACGTCGAGTAATCCGAAAGTCCTTCGTCGGCCACGCCGAGCTCGCGCCCTTTCCGCTCTTCGCGCGACTGCGACCGCTGCGCCTCGAGCGCGTGCTCGAAGCCGGCGATGTCCACCGTGTAGCCGCGCTCGCGCGCCATCAGCTCGGTGAGATCGATCGGGAATCCGAACGTGTCGTAGAGCCGGAACGCGTCGCTCCCGCTGATCGTGCCGCGAATTGCGTCGAGCCCTGCGTCGAGGTCGTGGGCGCGAGCTGGTCGAAGCGCTGCATGTCCTCCCTCGATCGTCGCGAGAAAGCGCTCCTCCTCCGCGCGCGTGGTGTCGACGATGTGCCGCGCGCGCTGCGCGAGCTCGGGATACGACGTCCCGCATCGTCGTCGATGACGACGCTGCACGACTGACGAGCGTCGGCTCGCGTCGGCCGAGCAGCCACGCGTGACGCACTCCGCGCCGAAGGATGCGGCGCAGCACGTAGCCGCGCCCTTCGTTCGACGGAAACACGCCGTCCGCGAGCAGGAACGCGACCGCGCGCGCATGGTCGGCGAGCACGCGGAAGGACACCGCGTCTACGTCGGCGGACGCTCGCCCTTGGCGGCGTCGCCGGCCACACTGCGGTCCGACGCTCGCCGCCGGCCGATCTCGTACGACATGCCGACCACCGCCTCGGCCGTCGCGATCAGCGGCGCGAACAGATCGGTATGATAGTTGTTCGTCACACCCTGCATGACCGCCGCGATGCGCTCGAGCCCGGCGCCCGTGTCGACGGACGGCTTCGGAAGCGGCACGAGCGTCGCCATCCGGCTGCCGGTCGAACTGCATGAAGACGAGATTCCAGATCTCGAGGAAGCGCCCCGCCTCCGCGCCCTCGACGAAAGCATCGTGCGAGAACTCGGTGCGCGTCGACGTCCGTCCACTCGCCGCGTCGCGCCTTCGGGAAAGCGCCAGTCGCCCGCGATGTGCGCGAGATCGACGTAGATCTCGGTGCACGGGCCGCACGGGCCCGTGTCCGCCATCTGCCAGAAGTTGTCCTGCTCGCCGAGCCCGTAGATGCGGCGATCCGGGAGCCCGCAGATCTCCTTCCACAGCGCGCGCGCCTCGTCGTCGGTCTCGATGCACGGTGACGCGCAGATGTTCGGTCGGAATGCCGAGCTCCGTCGGTGACGAACTCCCACGCGAAGCGAATCGCGTCGCGCTTGAAGTAGTCGCCGAACGAGAAGTTGCCGAGCATCTCGAAGAAGGTGTGGTGCCGCGCCGTGTGGCCCACCTGCTCGAGATCGTTGTGCTTGCCGCCCGCGCGCACGCACTTCTGCGCGGTGGTGCGCGCGCACGCCGACCGACGCGCGCTCCTGGCCGAGGAAGACGCGCTTGAACTGCACCATGCCGGCGTTGGTGAACAGCAGCGTCGGATCGTCCGCCGGCACGAGCGACGAGCTCGGGACGAATCGCGTGCCCGTTGCGCTCGAAGTACGAGAGGAAGCGGCTGCGAATTTCGGATGCGAGCATAGGACTCACAATATACCGCGCCCGGAGGCACCGGGCACGGCGCTATTCGAGCGGTTCGTCCCTGCTGCCGCAGGGACGCGCCGATCACGCGGCGAATCGCGTCGCTCTCGTAGCCGCGCCGCGCGAGGAACGCGAAGAGCCGCCGCCGCAGCGTCGGCGGATCCGCGGATCGCAGCGTGCGCAGCTTCTTCGCGGCGACCTCGCGCGATCGTGCGCATCCTCATCGACCTCCTCCTCGTCGAACACCTCGCGACCGCGCCGCATCGATCACCTCGCGGGCGACGCCCCGCGCGCCAGAGCTCCGCCTGCACTCGCCGCCGCGAGAGCCCCGCGCCGAGCGATCTTGCGCGCGGATGAACTGCGCGCGCAAACTGCGCGTCATCGAGAAGCCCATGCGCGACGAGTCGCTGGATCACCGCGTCCGCGTGCTCCGGCGGCTCTCCCTTTCGCACGAGCGTGCGCTCGAGCTCGCGCGACGGCACGCGGTCGCGCCGCCAAGCATGTTGAGCGCGCGATCGAAGGTGTGCAGCGCAGCCGCACTCGACCGACGACGCGAGCCGCGAGCGACTCGAGTACGCGACGCCGATGCGAAGCCCGAGTCGCTCGATCGCATCGAGCGACAGTGTGGCGACCTCGCGCCCGTCGACCGCGATCTCGAAGCGACCGGAGTCGGCGCGCGCTGGCGACAATGCCGCTCACGGGCGCGAACGCGCCGTCTTGCGAGTGCGACGGCCATAAGATCGCCGAGCGTGAGCGACGGATCGACGAGGACTCTGTCACGGGCAGTGTTGCGTTGGAATGCGAGATCAGCTGACGATCCCTGATGCACGAAGTGCCGAAGGGGAAGGGTGCGACGAAGACAGTTTCCGGGTGCCTTCGCCACTCCACCTCGCCCTTCGGCACGATTTCGCCGTCGGTGCGCGTGCTCTAATCGTCGCTCTCGGCCTCTTCTGCGACCTGGTCAGGGTTCTTGATCCCGAGCACGACCTTTCACCTTCTCTTCGATCTCGAGCCATCATGCTGGGTTGTCCTTCAGGTACATCTTCGCGTTCTCACGACCCTGCCCGATGCGCTGGCCGTTGTAGCTGTACCACGCGCCGGACTTCTCGATGATCCCGGCTTCGGCAGCCGATGTCGACGCAGCAGCGACGCGTGGCTGATCCCTTCCGCGTACATGATGTCGAACTCGGCCTGCTTGAACGGCGGCGCGACCTTGTTCTTCACGACCTTCACGCGGACGTGCGAGCCGATGACGTCTTCCTTCTCCTTCACCGGGCCGATGCGGCGAATGTCGAGACGAACCGACGCGTAGAACTTGAGCGCCTTTCCACCCGTCGTCGTCTCGGGGTTGCCGAACATGACGCCGATCTTCTCACGCAGCTGGTTGATGAAGATCACCGACGTCTTCGAGCGCGCGATGGCACCGGTCAGCTTGCGCAGCGCCTGGCTCATGAGCCGCGCCTGCAGCCCGACGTGCGAGTCGCCCATGTCTCCCTCGATCTCCGCCTTCGGCACGAGCGCCGCGACCGAGTCGATCACGACAATGTCCACCGCGCCGGAGCGAACGAGGATCTCGCAGATCTCGAGCGCCTGCTCGCCCGTGTCGGGCTGCGAGACGAGGAGATTCTCGACGTCCACGCCCAGCTTCTGCGCGTACTCCGTGTCGAGCGCATGCTCTGCATCGATGTACGCCGCGACGCCGCCCGCCCGCTGCGCGTTCGCGACGACGTGCAAGACAGAGCGTCGTCTTGCCGCTCGACTCCGGTCCGTAGATCTCGGTGACGCGGCCGCGCGGAATTCCGCCGACGCCGATCGCTGCATCGAGATTGATCGCGCCGGTCGGGATGACATCGACCCGCACCTTCGCGGAATCGGCCCCCATCCGCATGATCGATCCCTTGCCGCAGCTCTTCTCGATCTGCGCGATTGCCAGATTCAGCGCTTTCTTCTTGTCGTCCTGTCCTGTGGAGACAGCCATGCGGTCACCCAACCTGGTGATATCGTGGGATTACTGAATCTGGCCTGGCGATAGAAAATCTACCGCTCAGACGACACACTTCGCATACCCCGAACAAAATACGAAAGGGCCGTTTCGCTGTCAACGCCCACTTGGGACGCTGAATGCGTTCTCGACGTGCCGCACGCGAGCGCCGGACTCATCGATCGAGCACTCCGACCACGTCAAAGCGAAACGTCTGTTCTTCACTCCCGTTCCTCGCCATCCACACCGCCGCCGATCGCGTCAGCTCCCGTTGCTTGCGCCAGTTCACGGCCTCCACAGGGTCGCCGAAGCTCTTGCCACGCCGTGCTTTGACCTCCACGAAGGCCACTACCCCGCTCCGCTCGGCTACCAGATCCAGATCCCGGTGTCCGCTCCGGAACCGCCGATCCAGGATCCGCCAGCCGCGCTGGACCAGCCACGACTCCGCGATCCGCTCCCCTTCCTCGCCCAGCAACTGTGTCGCGGCCGTCATGAACGCAAAGATGCGGGCGCCCGGAGGAACGCCCGCATCGAAGCACTGCTGATCGTACCGGACCGGTGCGGCGCTTTGCCGCGTCCGGATCATCGCCTCACATCTTCGGCGCCTGGCCCTGCGCGATGAGGAGCTCGACCTTCGCCGCGGCGATTCCCGCGACCGGTGTCTCCTCCTTGATCAACACTCCGATCCTGCTTCCGCACCCACGAATGCTCCTCGGTCTGGCCCACCTGCAGCGCGACCTTCCAGCAATCGAAGTTGCCATCCGGCGCGAGCACGCTGTCCTGGCCGATCACCGCCAGCTTCATCACGACGCGCGCATGATCGTGCGGGCCCACGAACACCGTCGTCGCGTTCCCAGTCCATCCCGGCGCGAGCGGCAGCGACGCGAGCAGCGGCTCGATCCAGTCAGATGTTGCCCACGAGATTGCGCTCGTTCGGCACGGCGACGCGTACATTCCCACCGCTGTCGCCTGCGAAGCTGGTCAGGATGCTGTCGCTCGTGTAGTGCGTCGTGATGTCCATGTCCGCCGTGTGCACCACACGATGCACGGGCTCGAGCGACACCTTCGACACGTACAGCGACTCCGCCAACTCTACGGTGTTCAGCTTCCGCGACTCGGCCAGCAGCCACGCCGGCTTCCCATCGTACGATGACTCCGACAGCTGCAGCGTGCGGAAGCCGAGCTTGTGTGCCTGTCCTTCGGAGAACAGCCGCGCGACGTAGACGATCTTGGACGGCTTGAGCGCGACGCGTGTTGGCACGACCAGCGGCGCCGCGGACGCGGTCTGCGCGGCCGCACTTTGCGCTGGCGCATTCGCCGGCTTCGCGTTGTGTGAGCACGCCGCGAGCACGCCGGCGATGATGACAGACGTTGCGACCAGTGAATGACGCAGTTCGTTCACGACTTCCTCCCTCGGTGTTCAACCACTCGGCGCCCGCTTTTCAATTCGCGGGACCGCAGATTCGATCGATGTCGTCCAATCCTACGAGCACGTCGCGCGCTTTGGATCCATCCGCCGGCCCGAGCACGCCCGCCTCGTGCAGCTGGTCGATGATCCGCGCGGCGCGCCCGTAGCCGACCTTGAGGCGACGCTGCAGCAGCGACGTCGAGCCGAGCTGGTTCTGCACCACCACCTCGGCGGCCTCGCGAAAGAGCTTGTCGCGCTCGCCCGCGATCTCCGCGTCCGCAGGATCGCCCGTCGCCGCAGCCTCTCGCTTCCGCGATCTCCTCGAGGATGTCGGGCTCGTGCGACACCGGCTCCTCGAGCACGAGCCCTTGCGCCTCGAGGACGCGCGACGCTTCACCTTCCGCGCCTCGTACCACCCCATCAGCGCTTCGGTGTCCTCGCTGACGAAATATACGCGCCCTGCAGCCGCGCAGCCTCCGACTTCCCCGGCGGAATGAACAGCATGTCGCCGTTGCCGAGCAGCGATTCGGCGCCCATTCCGTCGATGATCGTGCGGCTGTCGACCTGCGACGCGACGCGGAATGCGATGCGGCTCGGGAAGTTCGCCTTGATCAGTCCCGTGATGACGTTCACGCTCGGACGCTGCGTCGCGAGGATGAGATGGATGCCGATCGCGCGCGCCTTCTGCGCGAGCATCGCGAGCGGCGTCTCGACCTCGCCCTGCACCGTCATCATGAGGTCGGCGAGCTCGTCGATCACCACGACGATGTACGGGAGGATCGTCGCCGCGTGTACGTCGTGTCCTCGAACGCGACGTCCTTGCGCTTCGGCAGCTTGAGCGGCGTCTCCGTTCTGCAGGCGTGCGGTTGAAGTCCTGAATGTTGCGGCAGCCGTTCGCCGCGAGCAGCTCGTAGCGCTCCTGCATCTCCATCACGGCCCACTTGAGCACCGACGCCGCGTCGCGGTTGTCGGTGATCACCTTGTGCCGCAGATGCGGCAGCGTGTTGTACACCGACAGCTCGACCATCTTCGGGTCGACCATCAGGAAGCGCAGCGTCTTCGGCGTGTGCCGGTAGACGAGGCTCGTGATGATCGTGTTCACGCACACCGACTTTCCCGATCCCGTCGCGCCGGCGATCAGCAGGTGCGGCATCTTCGCGAGATCGGCGATCACCGGCTTGCCCTTCGAGATCCTTGCCGAGCGCGATCGGCAGCGCCGCGCGCGCGTTCTGGAACTCGGGCGACTCGAGCAGCTCGCGGAACGCAACGATCTCCGATGACGGATTCGGCACCTCGACGCCAACGGCGCCGCGTCCCGGGAATCGGCGCGACGATGCGGATGCTCGCGGCGCGCATCGCGAGCGCGAGATCGTTCGAGAGATTCGCGATCTGCCGCACCTTCACGCCCGGGCGCGGGCTCGACCTCGAATTGCGTCACCACCGGACCCGTCGTGCGTCCGCGTAATCTCCGCGTCGACGCGAAAGGTGCGCAGCGCATCCATGAGCTTCACGCCCATCGCGTCGAGCTCCTTCTTTCCCAGCTCGACGTTGCGCGGCGCCGCGGCGTCGAGCAGATCCGATGGCGGAAGCTCGTCGGCCGCCAGCGCGTTCTCCTCGGTCGCATCGATCGCCGCGGCGATTCGCTCATCCTGCTCCACGGACAGTTCGGCGCGACTCTTCTTTCGCTTCTTCGACTTGCCGCCGTCATCGACGATGTCGCCTGCGCTCTCCTGCATCAGCGCTGGGATCGATCTGCGGCATCTCCTCGGGCGGAGGCTCGAGCAGCGCCGCGGCGACTTCCACGCGGCTCGATGTCCTTCCGCTTCTTCCGTCCGCGCGCGGGCTTCTCCTCGCGCACCGGCTGGAAGACTTCGATGGGCTGCACGCGCACGCCGATCAGCACGCGAATCGGATTCCACGCGAGCGTGAGCACGGTGAGCGCGCAGAGCAGCATCGCGACGACGAGCCACGCACCAACAGGACCGAAGAGCGAGTGGAGATAGAAGCGCCATGAACGAGCCCCAGATTCCGTCTGCGGCGCGACACCGTGCGATCGCCTTGCTCCACGCCGAGGGCGCACGCGATCGGCACGAGCATCACGAGACCCGCGAGAAAGAGCATCCATGAGCGATCGGTGTCCGACCGCATGCGCCCGAACAGCCGCAGCGCGTGCACGGCGGGCACGAGCGGGAGGAGCAGCGTCGCGGGGAGCCCGAGCGCGCGGAACATCGCGTGAGCGCAGGCACGATCCCGACAGGGCCCAGGAGCCCGTGTGCGTCGGTGCACGAGCTGACG
Source organism: uncultured Gemmatimonadaceae bacterium (assembly GCA_963792685.1). Lineage (GTDB taxonomy): Bacteria > Gemmatimonadota > Gemmatimonadetes > Gemmatimonadales > Gemmatimonadaceae > FEN-1250. The sequence goes on from CAWBWW010000001.1 coordinate 3,165,377, forward strand.
CCCGCCGTGCCGCCGCCCATGAGAATCGTGGCGGCGAGGAAGAGCGCGAACACCAGCAGCACCACGCCGACGAGCTCGCGCTTGAGCTGCCCTTCGGCCATCGCCGCTACCGCTCCCGGTCGGGGCCCAGCAGCGTGATCTGCCGATCCTGGAAGATCGGAATCACGGGGCACGAGTCGATCTGCGCGCAGTCCTCGAGATCCTTCGCGAAGCCCGCCTCGACGAGCGCCTTCCCGCGCTTCAGAGTCCGCGAACAGCAGATCGAGTCGTCGCCGTACTTGCGGTCGAGCACCGTCGCGGCGAACGCACCGTCGCCGAGCTCCACCTTCGGAGAGCCGCTTCGTGATGGCGCGAACGTAGCGTCCGGCGCACGCCGCATCCTCGAGCGAGAAGAGCTTGTCGCGCCCCGCGCAGATCAGCGTGATGTCGGTGCCCGCTCGCGCAGCGCGGTGCGCATCAGCACGGCGACCGCCTCGAGATTCACGTACGACGCGACGACGACATCGCGCGCGCCCTGCAGCCCAACCATCGCGGCGGTGCCGTTGGTCGTCGTGAGCAGCACGGTCTTTCCCTCGACCGCTTCGCGCGTGAACTCGCCGGGCGAGTTGCCGAGGTCGAAGCCGGGGATCGATGAGCATCTTCCGCTCGCCGGCGAGGCGCACTTCGCCCTTGCTCGAACTGCTTCGCGCGCGTGATGACCTCGTCGGCGCTCTCGAGCGGGATGACTGTTGCGCGCGCCGTTGCCCAGCGCGACGGCGATCGTCGTCGACGCGCGCAGCACGTCGATCACGGCGACGACTCGGCCCGCGATGCAGCGCGGGCGTGGCGGTGGTGCGGCCCGAAGACTACATCAATGCGCATTACGGCTCCTGCAGCAGATCGCTCTCGCGCTCGAGGAACTTCGTGTCGACCTCGCCCGGCCTGAAAGCGCGGATTCTGCATCACGCGCGCGAGGAACGGAATCGTCGTCGTGACGCCTTCGACGATGAACGAATCCGAGCGCGATCTGCATGCGCTTGATCGCTTCCATCGCGGTCGCGACCCTGGCAGATGAGCTTGGCGAGCAGCGAATCGTAATACGGCGGCACCGTGTAGCCAGTGTAGACGTGCGTATCGAGGCGCACGCCGGGGCCGCCCGGCGGGTTGAACGACGTCGATGCGCCCGGGCGACGGCTGGAAGTTGCGCGCCGGATCTTCGGCGTTGACGCGCACCTCGATCACGTGCCCGCGCAGCGGCGGCAGCTCGCGTGACGCTCAGCGGCTCGCCCGCCGCGACGCGAATCTGCTCCTTCACGAGGTCCACGCCGGTGATCATCTCCGTGACGGGATGCTCGACCTGGATGCGCGTGTTCATCTCCATGAAGTAGAACGAGCCGTCGTCGTCGAGCAGCATCTCGATCGTTCCCGGCGCCGACGTAGTCGATCGCCTTCGCGCCGCGCACCGCGGCGTCGCCCATGCGCTGGCGCAGGTCCGGCGTCATCGCGGGACTCGGCGCCTCCTCGATCAGCTTCTGGTGGCGGCGCTGCACCGAGCAGTCGCGCTCGCCGAGATGGATCACGTTGCCGTGCGAGTCGCCGAGGATCTGGAACTCGATGTGGCGCGGGCGCGCGAGATACTTCTCGACGTACACGTCGCCGTTGCCGAACGCCGACAGCGCTTCGGATCGCGCGAGCTGGAAGGCGCGCGCGAAATCGTCGGGATCGTTGGCGACGCGCATGCCCTTTCCGCCGCCGCCCGCCGCCGCCTTGATGATCACGGGAAAGCCGATCTCGCGCGCGAAGCCGAGCGCCTCGTCGACGTCCTCGACGGGGCCCGGCGTGCCCGGAACGATCGGAACGCCGACACCCGGCATCGCGCTGCGCGCGGCGGCCTTGTCGCCCATGACGCGAATCTGCTCGGCGGTCGGCCCGATGAACGTGATGTTCGACGCGGCGCACGTCTCGGCGAATTCCGCGTTCTCGGCGAGAAAGCCGTAGCCCGGGATGAATCGCGTCGGCGCCGGTGATCTCGGCGGCGGCGATGAGGCGCGGGATATTGAGGTAGGACTCGCGCGCCGGCGCGGGGCCGATGCAGACGTCATCGTCGGCGAAGCGCACGTGCAGCGACTCGCGATCGGCTTCGGAGTAGACGGCCACCGTCTGAATGCCGAGCTCGCGGCAGGCGCGGATGACTCGCAGCGCGATCTCGCCGCGGTTGGCGATCAGAACTTTCTTGAACATCAGTTGGTGTACCCGGCGTGGCTGCGCGACTGGCCAGCCGTGCTGTCAGCCATCGCCATCGCGTTGAAAGCGTCCCAGCTCGTGTCGCTGGATCCCGCGACACCCTGCACGCGGAGCGCAAACTCGCTCGGGTTGGTGGCGAAGAATAACGCGTTCTCGTAGGTAATGACGCCACGCGTGTACCACTGCATGAGCGATTGATCGAAGCTCTGCATTCCGTACTGCACCGTGCCTTCCTTGATCAGATCGGGAATGTCGAGCGATTTCGTCCATGTCGCGGATCTGATCGCGCACCGCGGCGGTGTTGATCAGGATCTCGACGGCCGGGATGCGGCCCGGCTTGTCCGAGCGCGGCACGAGGCGCAGCGAGATGACCGCGGCCAGCGCGCTCGCGAGCGTGAAGCGCACCTCGTTCTGCTGGTGCGGCGGATAGAACGAGAGCACGCGATTGATCGTTTGCGTCGCGTCCGTCGTGTGCAGCGTCGAGAAGACGAGGTGGCCCGTGTCGGCCGCCTTGAGCGCGCGTGTCGAGCGTCTCCAGTGTCGCGGATCTCGCCGATCAGGATGACGTCGGGATCCTGTCGCAGCACGCGCCGGAGCGCCTGACGCGAAGCTCGCCGGTGTCGGTGCCGACTTCGCGCTGATTGATGTGCGAGTTGATGTCGCGATGCAGGAACTCGATCGGATCCTCGATCGTGATGACGTTCGCGTGGCGGTTGTCGTTGATGTGCTGCAGCATCGCGGCGAGCGCCGTCGACTTGCCGGAGCCCGTGACGCCGGTGACGAGCACCAGGCCGCGCGGCGCGAGCGCGATCTCCTCGACGATCTTCGGGAGATTCAGCTCGGTGGCCGTCTTCGCCTGGTACGGAATCGCGCGCATGGCGTAGGCGATCGTGCCGCGCTGCTGGTAGACGTTCACGCGAAAGCGCCCGATGCCGGGCACGCCGATCGCGAAGTCGGCATTCCTTGGCCTCGGCGAACTCCTTCACCTGCTTGCGGCGTCATGATCTGCTCGGCGAGCGCCTTCAGATCTTCGGGCTTGAGCGGCGGCAGGTCGAGCGCGATCGAGGTCGCCGTTGACGCGCAGCATTGGCGGACGGCCGACCTTGAGGTGCAGATCCGACGCATTCTGCTGGATCATCCGCTGCAGCACCGCCTTGAAGTTGAACGAGGCGGCGTCGCGGGACCGGAATGTCCACCTGCGCCGGCACGCGCGGCGAAGGCACGGTGGACTATCAGTCGTCAGCGGCAGAATCGTCGGGTTAGCCATTCGGGTCGACGCGGAAGAGGACCTGGCCGTACTCGACCGGGTGCGCATCCGTCACGAGAACCTCACGCACCACGCCCGAGTACTCGGACTCGATCTCGTTCATGATCTTCATCGCTTCGATGATGCAGAGGATCTGACCCTTCGCGACGCGAGCCCCCACGACGACGTACGGCGGAATTCCCGGCTCCGGCGAGCGATAGAACGTGCCGACCATCGGCGACTTCACCTCCAGCAGCTTCGCCTTCGGTGCCTCCACCTTGGCCGGAGCCTCGTCGTCGGCGGAAAGGGGTACCCCTTCCGACGGTGTAAGTCGGCTATCGTAACGGCCTGCGGGAGTATCGCCGGGAGCGGAACGGCCGGCGTGACCATGGCCCCGCGCTGCTGCGGGCGTCTTGGAGATCCGCAGCTTCATCCCTTTGTCCGTCGAGATCTCGATCGAGTCGACCGATGAACCGTCGAGCAGCTCGACGATCTTTTTTACGTAGCGTAAGTCGATCATAGTCCGATTCGGGTGAGCGCTCGCGTGCTCGTCACGCGATCTCCATCAGGTCGCGCGGAAACGATCGTCAGTATTCTGCGGTCCCGCCGGATCCGAGGACGACATCGTCCTCGATGCGCACGCCGCCCCACCCCGGCGCGATAGATCCCCGGCTCGATCGTCACGACCGCCTGCGCCGGCAGCGGCGCTTCCGCGGTCTTCGACAATCGTGGCGCTTCGTGCACTTCGAGTCCGATTCCGTGGCCGAGACTGTGGCCGAACGCATCGCCCTGACCGCGCTGTTCAATGTACTGCCTGGCCAGTGCATCGGCATCCCGTCCAGACATCCCCGCTCGCACGTTCGCCGACGCGTTCGCGTTCGCGCCGCGCACGATGTCGTAGACCTCGCGCTGCTCATCCGACGCGCGCCCGATCACGAACGTGCGCGTGACGTCCGAGCAGTAGCCACCGACGATCGCACCAAAATCGATGAGAAGGAAGTCTCCTGCGCGCACCTCGCGATCGGCAGCGCGCGCGTGCGGCAGCGCGGATCGCGGGCCGGACGCGACGATGGTCTCGAACGGGAAAGCCCTCGCTCCCCTCGGCGCGCAGCGACTGCTCGAGCACGCCGGCGATCGCGAGCTCGGTCATCCCGATGCGGACCTGCGCCACCGTGCGCTCGAGCGCGCGATGCGCGACGTTCGCCGCGTCCTCGATCAGCTCGATCTCCTGCGGATCCTTGCGCTCGCGCAGCGTCTCGACGAGATCGTTCGTCGGGCGCCACTGCCAGCGCGCGCCCGCATTCAGCAGGCGCTCGAAAGTCGCGGTGCAGCAGGTGCGCCGACTCGAACCCGACCAGCTTGACGCCCGTGAGCTCGGGCAGCAGCTGCCACAGCCCCGTCCACAGGCTCGACGGCTCGATCGCGACGCGCGCGAAGTCGCCGACCTCATCGCGCACCTGCGTCGCGTAGCGGAAGTCGGTGATGAAGATGCGTCTCGCGCGCGGTGAGCGAGCGCGAGCGCGCTCGAGCCGGAGAAGCCCGTGAGATAGCGGATGTTCGGGAGGCTGGTGAGCAGCACCGCGTCGAGGTGCGCCGCGAGGAGCGCCTCGCGCAGCGCGATGCGTCGTTCGGGGCGGCGGTCAGCCACGGGGCTCGAGGCGCGCCACGAGCCCACGCAGCGCGAGCTCGTACCCGATCGGGCCGAAGCCGCAGAGCATTCCCACCGCGCTGCTCGCGAGCACCGTGTGCCGGCGCTCAGGCTCGCGCGCGAAGATGTTCGACAAGTGCAGTTCGACGAACGGCACCTCGGCCGCCGCGAACGCGTCGCGGATGGCGAGACTCGAGTGCGAGTACGCGCCGGCGTTGATCAACGCTCCCTGCGCTCGCCCGCGCAGTGCGAGGATCGACATCGACGAGCTCACCTTCCCCGCTGTGCTGTGCGAACTCGAGCTCGACGCCGAGCTCGGAGCCGACCTCGCGCAGTCTCGTTTCGATGTCGGCGAGCGTTTTCGTTCCGTAGATCGCTGGCTCGCGAGTGCCGAGCAGATTGAGGCTCGGCCCATTCAGCACCGCGATCCGCACTACTTTTTCAGTCCGTCCAGCCATTCATGGAACAGCTCGAGGTCGGACTGCGAGTCCTCGTTGTGCGACGCGGTGTCGACGGCGGCATCGGACTTCGTTTCGACCGCGCCGTTGCCGTTCTCGCGGCCCGCGAAGAATTCGTCGAACGAAACCGTGGGCTGGCTCGCGCGATGCTCACCCTCTGCGCGTGGGCGCGTGCTCTGGAACACCGCGTCGAGCGAGAGCGCATCGGACGCGGCGCGCGTTGGCTGTCCGGCGGGTGCATTCGCGTCAGCCGTGAACTCCTCGGAGAATGCGCTCGCGAGCGCGGTGGCCGCACGCTCATCGTTCACGGCGACCTTCGGCTTCCCCGAGAAGAGCGTCTCGAGCGCCGAGCGGTCGTCGTCGCTCACGGTCTCCGGCGGGGACGGCTCGTGCACGGCCGCAGGCGTTTTCGGTGCAGCAGCCTCGGGTGCCGGGGCCGCGGGCGCAGTCTCCTGCACGTTTATCGGGGACTCGTCGTGCGCTGCGGGCTCACTCGTCTCCGTCTGGTTCGCATCACCCTCGGAATCAGGCGCCTTGCGCGTCGCGAACGAGGTGAAGAATGAGCGCACGTTCTTCGTAGAGTACGGGCGATTCTTTGCCGCGCTGATCACATCCTGCGAGATAGACGCGATGAGCGGAATGCTCGAGTGCGCGCCACTCTCCAGCGCCGCAATCCGCTCCGCATAGGACGTGTCCTGCGGATTCTTCGCGGCGAGATGGCGGTACACGTAGATCGCCTGATCAATGTGCCCCTGCTCGCGCAGCAGCTCGGCGCCCGACTCCGTCATCACGAGATCGGGGAGCAGCGCGTCGGATGACGTGCGGCCGCTGAGCTCGAGCATGCGTCCGATGGTCGGATCGTAGGGCTCTTCCTCGAACGTCGGTCGGGAGTCGCTCTCCCCGTCTTCGTCGGAGCGCTCGTTCTGCGACGCGGATACATCGGGGCGTGGAGTCTCGAGCTCCGGTCCCGCGAAGAGCGTCGCCAGCTCGGCGGCAGTCGCCGGTGGCGCAGTGGGCGTCGGCGGCGCAGCAGGCACCGTCGGCATGGCGGGAACGGAGAACTCCGCCGTTGACTCCGTCGCGGGCAACTCCGCGTGCGGCGCCTCGGGCGCGCTCGGTGCGAGGTCCGAAATGTCCATGAGCTCAGGGGCAGAGCCCTCCGCGGCATCGGACGTCATCTCGGAAGGATCGAGCTCGATTTCTCCAGCGCTGTTCAGCGCCGAAATGAGAGGCGATCCTACCGGCGGCGTTGGTGCATGGCGGTCGAATCCGCCGAACGATTCCGGAAGCGAGGGAGCCTCGAGCTCGGGCGCTGCGACCGGCTCGGCGTGCGATACTTCCGGCGTCGGGGCCGGCGGCTCCGGGGGCGCAGAAGCCTGGGGCGCAGGCGATGCCTGAGCAGCCGCAGGTGCGGGCGCTTCGACGCTCGCGGGCTCCGCCGGCAGATTCTCGGGAATCACACCGATCGTGAAGCGCGGGCGAGCAGGCTGCGACGCGACGGGTTGCGACGGCCGCTGCGGCGCGGGCGGCGTGACCGCCGGACTATCCGGGTGGATGTCGCTCCAGCTCACAGGTGCGGAGTCCACCGGGGTGGGCGCCGCGGTGGAGTGCGCCGGCGCGTCGAGCTCCGCGAGCTGCGCCGCGATCTCCTCGTTCTGCGGATCCACTTCGAGGAGCTTGTGGTACCATCCCCGAGCTGCATCGAGATCGCCGCTTGCGCGCGCAATGTCCCCGAGCTGGCGAAGCGCGATCAGATTTTCCGGGTCGAGCGACAGAGCCGTCTCGAAAGTCGCGCGCGCCTCTTCAGGCTGCCCACGCTCGAACAACGCCTGACCGAGCACGATGTAGCCGCTGATGTACGTCGGCTGAAGCGGCACGTGCGCCCGGCAGATCTCAATGGCGACATCGAGATCACCGGACTTGCGATACTCGTTCGCAAGACGCGCGAAGACCCGGCGCGGATTCTCGGCGAATTGTTTACGGAGGTCTTCGATCAGGGCGGAGTTGGCCATTCAAGCCCTCGGGGAAGCCGCGCAACGAGCGGCGGCGAAGAGTCGGTGAAGATACATGAATCTGACGATCGAAGTCAATCGGAAGTCATACGCTGCCTTGATTTTACGCTCCCCGATCCCGTAGGTTTGGTGGCTCAGCCTGCCCGTTTCTCTCACGTGGTTGCAAGGAGTTGGTTCCCGTGCTGCAAAGTATGCGGAGCATCGCGAAGTACATCTGGATCGTCATCGCCCTGCTCTTTCTCATTGGTTTCGTTTACTACCAGCAGTCCGGGTTATCGGGGCAGAAGGTCACCGCGGGTACTACGGTCGCGAAGGTGAACGGTACGCCGATCCCCTACGCCGATCTGGAGCGCCGCTCGCAAGCGCGTGTTCGCGACGAGGAACAGGCGTCGGGTAAGACGTTGACGCTCGATCAGCAGCGCCGTATCGAGGATGACACGTTCAACCAGATGGTCACGGAGATCCTCCTCGGCCAGGAATACAAGAAGCGCGGCATTTCGGTGTCCGACGAGGAGATTCAGGCGGCCGCGCTCTCCAGCCCACCGCAGCAGCTGATGCAGAGCCCCGATCTGCAGACCGAGGGGCAGTTCGATTTCGAGAAGTACCGGCGCTTCATCACGAGCCCGGTCGCCAAGCAACAGGGCATTCTCTACCAGCTCGAGGCTTACTACCGCGACGAGATTCCGAAGCGGAAGCTCTTCGAGGCGATCGCCGGACCCGTGTACGTGCCCGACGCGCAACTCTGGCGAGCGTACCAGGACGCGCACGATTCGGCGCAGGTCTCCTACGTCGCCTTCGAGCCGACCTCGATCCCCGACTCCGCCGTCCACATCTCGGATGCGGAGATCAAGACGTATTTCGATAGCCACCAAAAGGCGCTCGGCGACCGGCCAGGCCGCGCCGTAGTGTCGCTGGTGACGATTCCCCGCACCATCACCGCCGCGGATACGGCGACGGCGCGTGCCAAGGCCGACTCCATCCGCGCCGAGATCGCGCGTGGCGCCAAGTTCGATGACGTCGCGAAGCGCGAGTCGGCCGATTCAGGATCCGCTGTCAAAGGCGGCGACCTCGGGAAGGTCGGCAAGGGCGCGTTCGTGAAGCCATTCGAGGATGCCGCGTACGCGCTCAAGCCGGGCGAGCTGTCGCAGCCGGTGTTGAGCCCCTTCGGCTTCCACATCATCCGTGTCGACGAGCACAAGGGCGACTCGATCAAGGTGCACCACATCCTCGTGCGGATCGCGCAGAGTGATTCGTCCGCGGCGGTCACGGACCGGCGTGCCGACTCGCTCGCGAAGGCGGCCAACCTCGACAAGCCCGCGGAGTTCGACAGCGTGGCGCGTTCGCTCAAGCTCAACGTCGGCCATGCGGTCGCCACCGAGTCCGATGCGCTCACGTGGGATGGTAAGTACGTGCCCGGTGGGTCGGCGTGGGTTTTCGGCGGAGCGAAGGTTGGCGAGACGAGCGATTTGATCGATGCGGATGACGCGTATTACCTCGTGCGCATCGACTCGCTCAAGCCGGGCGGAAAGGCCAACCTCGATGCCGCGCGCGATGACATTCGTCGTGAGCTCGTGCGCACCAGAAAGCTCGACCTGTTGATGCCAAAGGCGAAGGCGCTCGTCACCGCTGTGCACGCGGGGCAGACGCTCGAGGCGGCGGCGCAGGCAGCGGGGCTGAAGGTGGAGAAGAGTCCGACCTTCGCACGCACGACGCAGGTGCCGGCGCTCGGACAGACGACGGAGGCGATCGGCGCGGCGTTCGGAGCGACGGTTGGAGCCGTTGCAGCGCCCGTGAAGGGCCAGAACGACGTGATCGTGCTGCGTGTCGACAAGCGCACCGAAGCGGATCGCGCGGCCTTCGAGAAGCAGAAGAAGGAGCAGCGCGACCAGATGGTGCAGCGCGTTCGTCAGCAGCGCGTGCAGCAGTATCTCGCCGCGTTGCACGATGCCGCGAACATCGAAGACGATCGACGCGAAGTGAAAGCGGACGCGCGGCAGGCCACGAGCTAGGACGCAGCGTTCGATGACGAAAGCGGGGCGGCGCCGATCACTGGCGCCGCCCCGCTTCGTTTTGCAGTGATGCCTCGTTCTGCTACAGGCAGGTCGGCGCGGCTCCGGGCGATCTTCCGCGACAGGCGCATTTCGATCGGGCGCGGTCGACTCCGCGCGAAGCGAGTCCGTGCGCGCCGGCGTCGTCACTTCGTGTGTGACGTCGTTGATGTTCTTCTTGAACTCCTTGATGCCCTTCCCGAACGACGCCGCCACCTCGGGAATTCGCTTCGCACCGAAGAGCAGAAGAATCACGACCATGATCAGGAGAATTTCGCCGAAGCCCAGCTGACCGAACATACGTACCCCCTAGAAAAGCGAACGCGCGATGAGATAGGCCACGAGCACTCCGAGAAAGCTGAGCAGCGACACGTCCAGCGCCACAGGGCCTACAGCAAATTTTATGATGATCAGATCGATCGGGATCGCGCCAACCTGCGGCGTCACCCCGGACGTGAGAAACTCCTTCACGGCGCCCGCGGGAAGAAATCGCCGAGCGACCTGGGTCATCAGGCCGCCAACGATGAATCCGACCACGAGGACGAGTACGTGAAACCCTGGGCGATGCTTGGATGATCCACGAGGGGGCATTACTGGCTTCGGTCGAGGGCGTAGGCAATCGCGTCGTGAAGTGCGCCGCGCGCAGGAGTATCGGGAAGACCAACCAGCGCCAGCTCGGCCTCGCGAGCGTACTCATCGCCGCGGCGACGCGCATAGTCGAGCCCGCCGCGGTCGCTCACGATCTCGACCACGCGTGAGATCTCCTCGTCGCTCGGCTCCGGTGCGTCGAACAGCGCGTCGACCACGCGGCGCTCGGCCGAGGTCATGGTCCGCAGCGCAGCGATGAGCGGGAGCGTCACCTTGTGCTCGCGCAGATCAAGCCCGCACGGTTTTCCGGTGACGCGCTCGTCCGAGGTGTAGTCGAGCAGATCGTCCGCAACCTGGAAGGCCATGCCCAGCCGCTCTCCGTAGCGCGCGAGCGCCGCGCGGCGCGAGCGTGCGCCAGCGAGCGCGCCGATCTCGCACGCCGCAGAAAGCAGAGACGCCGTCTTCGAGCGAATGAGCGCCTCGTAGTCATCCTCGGTGAAGCCGAGTGCGTCGAGCGCGGTGAGCTGGCGCATTTCGCCGACCGTCATCGCGTTGGTCGCGTCGGAGAGCACGCGCAGCACCTCGAGGTCGCTCGCGCGCACGAGCTCGACGACCGCGCGCGAATACAGGAAATCGCCCATGATCACCGATACCTGGTGACTGAAGAGCGAATTCATCGTGGGCATGCCGCGCCGGAGCGCGGAGTGATCCACGGAGTCGTCGTGTACCAGCGTCGCGAGATGCACGAGCTCGAGGATCGCGGCGAGCGTGATCGCGCGCGGCTCCGCAGTTCCCTTCCACTGCGCTCGCCAGAAGCACGAGCGTCGGACGGAACATCTTTCCCTTCATCAGGAGCAGATGTCCGTTCACCTCATCGATCAACGGCAGCTGCGAGAGGATGATGCGACGCAGCTCCTCCGAGACCCGATCGAGGCGCGAGCGAACGGGAACCTGGATGTCGGCGAGCGTGGGCGTGTGCGTCGGGCGCGCGGGAACGGACGCGGTCATTTCCCTGCCTTGCGCTCGACCGCCGACAGGCGCTCACCGACATCGCGGAATTGAATGTCCACCGTGAACACGCGCTCGTAATACCCCACTGCATCCTCCCACTTCTGCAACGACTCGGACGCATAGCCCAACAGGTAAAGTACCCCGACAAGCGTGTCGTCGCTGGCACCAGCGTCGTTCAACGCGCGCAGCAGAATCGTCATCGCGATCTGATACTGCCGCTTCTCGACGAAGCACTGTCCAAGCGCCTCGTACGTACGCACGCGCTGCTCGGTTCCGCGGAGCGCCTTCTGAAACTCGCTGATGGCCTCGTCGAGCAGCCCCATTTCCTTGTAGGCGACGCCGAGGTCGTAGTGACTCTCGTGATCGGTGTCGTCGACGTTCGAGGTGACGCCCTGCTTGAACTTCGTGAGCATCTCCGCAGAAGTCCTGCTGCTCCTGCGGCTCTTCCTCGTTGGGCGATACCATCCGCGTGCTCTTCGGCGGCTCCTCCTCCCGCAGCCATTCGGCGAGGTTGACGAAGCTGTCGTCGCTACTCGCGGCGATCGGCGGGCGCTGCGGAAACACGGGCGCGGGCGTGCGATGCGGCGGCTCTGGGAGCGCGGTCTCGAGGGCGGCGAAGAGCTCCTCGTCGATCGGAAGCGTGCTCGAGGTGCGCTCCACCTCCACCGCGAGTGTCACCGGCTCGGGCTCCGGCTCGGGAGCCGTGGCCACAGGCGCCTCATGCGCCGCGGCTGGTGCCGCGGTCGCCGCTTCGGGCTGGGGCGCAGGCGCAACCGGTGCGGGCGGCTCGACCTCGACTCCGAGCTCGCGCAACGCCGAGGCGGCGCGCGCGTCGGACGGCGCGAGCTCGACCACGCGCCCGTACACCGCGCGCGACTTGTCGAGCTGTCCGCTCCGGAACAGGCTCTCCGCCAGCGCAGAGATACGCATCGACGAGCTGCGGCTTGTCGTTCGCGCGAACGGCGTACTCCACGCGCTTCTGGTGGTAGCGGACGGAGTCGGGCTCCACGCGAATCAGCTCATCGGCGCTCCGGCTCGCGTCCGCCAGATTTCCCTCGCGTTCGTAGCCGAACATGGTGGTCTCGAGCTCCGCGATGCCGCCGGCGCGATCTCCCTCTTCGAGCAACGCCTCGGCGAGCTGCCTGTGCAGATCCCACGACGCGGGCGCGTGCGCGACGTTGAGCCGAAGCTGATCGACGCGACTCAGCGGAGGTGGCACCGGAGTGGGCGATGACGCGCGTGGACCGAGCGGCACGATCGGTCGTTCCTTCGGCGGAGGCTCCGCCTGCCACACCGGCTCGACTGTCTCTTCTTCCGCCTCGTCGTCGACGCTGCGAAGGGGCGATCGCTCTTCGGAATCGAGGATCGGAAGTCCGTCGAGCGCGTGCTCACGCTCGAAGGCGCCCTGCGAGCGCTCGTCGAGATCGAGCAGCGGAAGCGGAGGTCCGCCGTCCGGCACGATCACGTCCATCTCGAGCGTCGGTGAGCGCTCCACGTCGAGCGCCATGTCACCGAAATCGTCTTCGAGCACGACGGACCCGGATCCGCGAGGTCCGGCCGCGAGCGGCTCGATGATCATGGGCTCGGCAGCGTGCTCGAACATCGGCCCGTCATCATCCGACTGGCTCGACATCCGCTGCCTCGACGGAGGGCATCGACGCCGCACGCGGTGGCTCGTCGACCGACAGAAAGGTGAGCGAGCCTCCGAGCGGCGCGTCGTCGTCGAGCGAGTCGTCGAGCGGCACATCGAGCATGGGAAGATCGCCGCCCGAGGGTGTCGTATCATCGAGCTCGAGCGAGGGGAGCTCGAGTGGACCCCAATCCGGGAAGATCCATGTCGGCGAGCAGCGACACCGCTTCTGCATCAGGAGACGGCGCATCCTCCACGTGCGGAAGCTCGAGCTCGGTGATTGGCTCGAGCCCTTCCAGTGGAGCGATGTCGACGTGCGAGTGGTGCTCGATGTCCGAGAGCGGCTCGACGGCAACCGTCTCGTCGGCACCGGGCATCACGCTGTCCTCGAAGCCCGTGATGAAGGCCTCGTCGACGTGGCTCACGATCTCCTCGCCCGACGCCTGCTTGCCGTCGGACATCTCGGCGCCGTGCGAGATTCCGGGGAGCTGCTCGACGTCCGAATCTTCCGTGCCGTGCAGATCGATGAGGATGTCCTCGTCCGATTCGATAGTCGGCATCTCGATCGGATCGCCTCCGTCTCGGACGGCGTTGCGGGATGCTCGACCTTCCACGCCGGCTTCTCGGCTGCAGCGGCGGGTGCAGGCGCGGGCGCGGGCGGCGTCAGCACGGGCGCGCTGGCGGTGATCGGGCGCGAGGGCTCGTCGTAGTTCACGTCGAGGAAGACGAGATCGCCCGCCTTGGCGGCGGGCGGCGCGCGCGACTTCCTTGGCTCGAGCGCGGGATCGAGCGCCTTCATGCGATCGACCGTCGCGCGCGCCTCGGCGCTCCGGCCTTCGGCGCGAGAACTTTCGTAGAGGGCGTGGAGCTGCTCGATCGCCTCGGACTTCTGCGGTCCTTCCGCGACGAGCTGGTCGGCGAGCATCAGGCGGATGTCGTCCTGATCGGGACAGAGATCGGCGAACTCCTTGAGCGCGCGAAACGCCTCGTCGAGCTTGCCGGCCTTCTGCATCCGGTCGGCGTACTCGAGGAAGTTCTGCTTCGCGTCGTTCTTGAAGCCTTTCTGCGCGCTGATCTTGCCGAGCTTGTAGTAGACCGAGTTCGCGGCCCGGCGAGTTGCGGAGGATCTTGTTGCAGAGGGCGATGGCGTTGTTGAAGAAGCCGCCATCGGTGTAGCGGTCGACCGCCTTCTCGTAGTAGTCCACGGCCTCGCCGACGTCTCCATGCCGCAGACAGCAGATCGCCGACACGGTTGTAGAGGGCGACGTCGGCTTCGTCGACGTGCTCATCGCAGCTCCGCCAGAACTGCGACATAGGTGTCGAGCGCCTTGTCGAACTGCTTCTTCTGCTCGAATTCGAGCGCTGCTTCTTGAGCTTGGCGACGTCTGGCATCAGCGCGTGGAGAGCTCCAAGGCAGGGCGGCTGCTCCGCGCGGCGGGCGGGGCAGCGTGATCAAGTTATGGGTAAGTCACTAGGGTGACAAGGTTTGCCACGTACCCACGTCCTACTGCAACGACGGTCGCCATACCAGTACGGCAACTCACGAACGTCCTCGATATCGAAGAGCGCGAGGTCCGCGGAGAAGCCGGGAGCAAGCTGTCCCGTCTCGCCCGCGAGCCCGAGGGCGGCGGCCCCGTTGACCGTTGCCGCGACGAATCGCCTCCGCGACGCTCATGTGGAGCTCGCTCACGCCGAGCGTGAGGATGAACGGCAGGTTGGGCGTCGGGGACGTTCCGGGATTGAAATCCGTCGCGAGCGCGACGGCTGCGCCGGCGTCGAGGAGCGCGCGTGCCGGAGGGCGCGTGCCCTTTCCCGAGGAAGAGCATCGTCCCAGGGAGCAGCGTCGCGACGGTGCCCGACTCGGCGAGCGCGCGAATGCCGCCGTCGGAGATTGCGGCGAGATGATCCGCCGAGGTGGCGTGCAGCTCGGCGCGCGAGCTCGGCGCCGCCGGATGGCGCGAGCTCGTCGGCGTGGAGCTTGAGCTTCAGTCCAGCGGCGCGGGCGGCGGCGAGGAGGTCGCGGGTTTCGTCGATCGTGAAGACGCCGGGCTCGCAGAAGACGTCGGCGAAGACGGCGAGGTGCTCGCTTGCGACGAGCGGGAGCATTTCGTCGACGGAGCATCTTGACATAACTGGCGCGCGTCGCCGGAGTTGCGCGATGCCTCCTGCGGGATCTCGTGCGCGCCGAGCCAAGTCGGGACGATTCGCATCGGCAGCTCGGCCGGCGAGTCGCCGGATCACGCGGAGGATCTTGAGCTCGTCCTCGATCGAGAGTCCGTAGCCCGACTTCACCTCGACGGTGGTCGTTCCGTACGACGCGAGACGCGCGAGTCGCGGCCGCGCGAGCGCGAGCAGCTCGTCTGCACCGCGTGCGCGCAGGTCGCGCACGGACGAGTGGATGCCGCCGCCCTGTCGCGCGATCTCCATGTAGTCCGCGCCCGCCGCGCGACGCTCCTGCTCCTCGTAGCGCGGCTTGCCGAAGATCGCGTGCGTGTGCGAGTCGACGAGCCCCGGCGTGAGCACACCGCCGCCGCAATCGATGACCGTCGCGCTCTGCGTATGCGCGCTCGAGCTCCGCGCGCGCGCCCACCGCGGCAATGCGCTCTCCCTCGACGGCGACCGCCACGTCCGTGCGCACGCCGCAGTCGCGCATCTCCGCGCCCACGCGCGCGCGCGGCGCGGCCCGCGCAGGTGACGACCTGCGTCGCGTTGACGAAGAGGAGCGTCACTGCAGCGGTCGCGCGCGGCTGCCATCACATCGCGAACACGCGCAATCGGAGCGGCGCCTGCGCCTCGCCGCGGCAGGCGTAGTAGCATGCATTGCAGTCGATCGGCTTGTATCGCTCGAAGTCGCGCCAGTGGAAGTCGGCCGGGAAATCCGGGCAGCGCCGCACGTGGCCCGCGGGATCGATGTGAATCGTGCGCATGCCCGATTGGCACGAGTCGTTCATCTCACCGCTGAAGAAGCGCGGCACCTGCTCGAGATAATAGTCGGAGCTGACGATCACGCCGCGCCTGCGCCGCTTGAACGCGAGCAGCTCCGCGATCACCTCTTCGAGATGCTGCTGCTCGTCGCCAGAAACGAAATGCGCAGTGTTGCCATTCTTCGCATCCGTGTACGTGCTGAACGTTCACGCCGATCCCCAGCTCCTCTGCGCACTGTCACGATCGGAAGAAGCTGATCGAGATTGACGCGCTTGATCACGGTGTTGAAGCGAATGCCGTCGATGCCGATCGCGCGCATGCGCGGCACGGTGTCGAGGATCTTCGCCGCGAGCCCGGGAATCCCGCGCGCCGCATCGTGTCGCTCGTCGAGATAATCGAGCGAAATGTTGAACTGGTTGAGCCCGGCATCCCAGAGCGAGCGCGCGCGCTCGGCGGTGAGCATCGCGCCGTGGGTGATCAGCGCGAGATATCGAATGCGAATTGCGCTCGCGACCGCGGCGACGAGCGCCTCGAGGTCGCGCCGCAGCAGCGGCTCGCCGCCCGTGAAGGTGATCATCACGGGATTGAAGAAGCGCGCGGCATCGGCATAGCTCGACGCCTCGCTGCGCTCCGCATCGGGGCCGCTCTTCCAGTAGTCGCAGAAGTCGCAGCGCGCGTTGCAGCGCATCGTGACCTCGAAGTGCACGAGCACCGGGAAGCGGCGCACGTGCAGATACGCGTACTTCGCCGCGAAGAGCGGCACGTGCCACGGCTTGAAGCGCGCGCTGAGCATCGAGCCGCGCTACTCGCGCGAGCCCGAGCATCGGCAGGGTGATGCCCGAGTCCGCAGCCGTGTCGAGCGCGATGTCGTAGCCGGCGTCCGCGTGCCGCGCGACACCGATGCCGGGGTCGTTCGTGAGCACGCGCTGGAGCCGCTCGCGCATCTCCGGCGTTCCGTCGGCGACGATCACCTGCCCCGCATGCAGCGAGTTTCCGATGCCGACGCCGCCGCCGTGATGGAACGACACCCAGCTCGCGCCGCTCGCGACGTTGAGCAGCGCGTTGAGGATCGCCCAGTCGGCGATCGCATCGCTGCCGTCCTTCATCGCTTCGGTCTCGCGGAACGGCGAGGCAACGCGAGCCCGTGTCGAGATGGTCGCGCCCGATGACGATCGGCGCGGACAGCTCTCCGCTCGCGACGAGATCGTTCAACGCGACGCCGAACTTCGCGCGATCGCCCTGGCCGAGCCAGCAGATGCGCGCGGGCAATCCCTGGAAGTGCACCTTCTCGCGCGCGAGCGTGATCCAGCGCGCGAGCTGCGCATCGTGCGGGAAGAGCTCGAGAATGAGCTCGTCGGTGCGATGAGAGATCCTTCGGATCGCCGGAGAGCGCGACCCAGCGGAACGGTCCCTTCCCTTCGCAGAAGAGCGGACGCACGTACGCGGGAACGAAGCCCGGAAAGTCGAACGCATGCGCGAGCCCCGCATCGTGCGCGACCGTGCGGATGTTGTTGCCGTAGTCGAAGGTGATCGCGCCGCGCTCGCTGCATCTGCGAGCATGGCGGAGACGTGCTGCGACGACGCTTGCGGTCGAGCGCGCGACGTACGCCGCGGGATCCTGCGTGCGCAGCGCTGCCGCATCGGCCGAGCGACATGCCCTCGGGCACGTACCCGTTCAGCATGTCGTGCGCGCTCGTCTGGTCGGTGAGCACGTCGGGTGTCACGCCGCGCCGCACGAGCTCGGGGAGCACCTCCGCCGCGTTGCCCACGAGGCCAACAGAAAGCGCCTGCGCGCGTGCGCTGCGCATCGGCGATCCACGCAAGCGCCTCATCCAGGCTGCGCGTGCTCGCGGTCGCAATAGCCGCTCGACACGCGCTTCGCGATGCGCGCCTCATCGACTTCGACGCCGAGAAAGGCCGCGCCCTGCATGGTGGCCGCGAGCGGCTGCGCGCCGCCCATGCCGCCAAGACCCGCGCTGAGCACGAAGCGGCCAGCGAGTGAGCCATCGAAGTGCTGGCGCGCGACGGCACCGAACGTTTCGTAGGTGCCCTGCAGAATTCCCTGCGACCCAATGTAGATCCACGAGCCGGCGGTCATCTGCCCGTACATCGATGAGCCCTTTGCGCTCGAGCTCGCGGAAGCACATCCCACGTGGCCCACCGGCCAACGAGGTTGCTGTTCGCGATCAGCACGCGCGGCGCGCTCGTGTGCGTGCGGAACACAGCCGACGGGCTTGCCGCTCTGGACGAGCAGCGTCTCATCGTTCTCGAGGGCGCGGAGCGAGCGCACGATGGCGTCGAAGGACTCCCAGTTCCGCGCCGCCTTTCCCGTGCCGCCGTACACCACGAGATCATCCGGACGCTCGGCGACTTCTGGATCGAGATTGTTCATGAGCATCCGGAGCGCGGCTTCCTGCTGCCATCCCTTGCAGGAGAGCGCGGTGCCGCGCGGCGCGCGCACGGGGCGTGGACCAGCGGGAGCATCGATCAGCGTTGCGCTCATACGTATGTCTGGTGAGGAAGTCGGATCGTCGACGTTGGTCACGTCGTCGAAGGTACCAGTGCCGATCGCGGTGCGAAGCGCGGCGATGTCGTGGCTCAGCACGCGGTCACGATCGAGGTGCGCAACGAGCTCGCGCACGTGCGCGTGCAGCCGCGCAACGCGCTTCGCCGGCTGAAGCGGCGCGCGAAAGTCGATCGCCTGCGCGCCGCACATCAACTCGATCGCGAGGATGTTCGCGACGTTGTTCACGATCGCGTCGCAGCTTCCACGCCGCGCCCATCGCCATCGGCACGACGTCTTCCTTGTTGCCGTCGGTCGGGATCGTGTCGACGCTCGCCGGGTGCGACAGCACCTTGCATTCGCTCGCCAGCGATGCGGCCGTGACCTGCGCCATCATGAACCCCGAGTTCACTCCGGCTTCGGGGCTCAGGAACGGCGGCATCCCCTGATTGAAGTCCGGATGCACGAGCCGGTCGATGCGCCGCTCGGCGATCGTCGCGAGATTCGTCATCGCAATCGCGAGCACGTCGAGCGCGAGCGCGACCGCCTGGCCGTGGAAGTTGCCGCCGCTCATGAGCGTGCCGTCGTCGAAGACGAGCGGATTGTCCGTCGCGGCGTTGAGCTCGCGCGCCGACGAGCGACTCGGCGAAGAGCGATCGCGTCGAGCACGGGGCCGTGCACCTGCGGCATGCAGCGGAGCGCATACGCGTCCTGCACGCGCGGATCGCCGTCGCGATGCGACTCGCGAATCTCGCTGTCGGCGAGGAGCACGCGCAGCAGCGCCGCGGAGCGCTGCTGGCCCACCTGTCCGCGCGCGCGTGGATGCGCTCGTCGAAGGCATCGGGAGTGCCCAGCAGTCCCTCGAGCGACATCGCGCCGGCCGACGTGCGCAACGCGCCAGAGCCGCTGCGATGTCGAGCAGCGCGACGGCGGCAACCGCCGTGTGCGCCTGCGTGCCGTTGATCAGCGTGATCCCTTCTTTCGGCTGCAGCACGACCGGAGCGAGCGCCGCGCTCTGGAGCATGGCGGCCGCGGCGCCTGCGTTGTCGCCGCGCCGGAGCACGCCTTCGCCGATAAGGGTGAGCGCGAGGTGGGCGAGAGGCGCGAGATCGCCGCTCGCTCCGACGCTCCCCTGCTCCGGCACCTCCGGATAGAGCCCGGCGTTGAGCATCGCCGCGAGCAAATCGATCAGCTCGGCGCGCGCGCCCGAGTAACCCTTTGGCGATGACGTTCGCGCGCAGCAGCATCATGGCGCGCACTTCGCGCTCCGGCAGGAGCGCGCCGACGCCGGCGGCGTGGCTTCGAACAGGTTGACTTGCAGCTCGCTCAGCCGGTCGAGCGGGATGGACATCTCGGAGAGCTTGCCGAACCCCGTCGTGACGCCGTAGACGACATCGCCGCGGCGCACGATCTCATCGACGAACTGGCGCCGCAGCGCGACTTTCGATCGCGCGTGCGGCGCCAGCTCCACTTCTCCATCTCCGTGCGCGACCAGCCACACATCCCGCAGCGTGAGCGAGTCCCCGTCGAGCTGAATGCGCTGCTTCATGCGCCAAAGCTACGGGCGGGGACCCCCCGCCGGCTACCGCACGCGACGGAGCTGCGGGTCGCCGAAGTCGGTCTGATACGACCAGTCGAAGATCACGTAGTTCTGATTGGTGTGCGTGACACGGATCGCGCCGTAGTGCAGGCCATCCGAGAGCTGCGTCTCGAATACGTACGCATACCCGGGGACCAACTCGATCGAGCCCGCAACGTAGCCGCTCACCGGCGCGACGTCGATGTTCGTCAGATCCGCGACCTGATCCTGGCTGTACAGCACGACGGTCGTACCGGTGCGAACCGTCGTGAGCCAGAGCGAGCCATCGCTGTGACGGTCGACGCGGAAGTCGATGTCGTTGCGATCGCCGGCGAGCACCTGACCGAGATTGGATGTCCCGCCGAAGTCGAAGCGGAATCCGCTCGTGGAGAGATCGGACTGCGCCGTCGACACCATGACGTTCCGGGCATCGTAGCGCGGCGTGTCGTTCTTGTAGGCCGACACCGCGCTCTCGGTGCCGTCGGTGCTGACGGAGCTCACCGAAAAGCAGAGCGGAACGCCGTTGGTGAGGCCGGAGACGAGGAAGTCTTCCGACACCGACGTGCCCTCGAGCGCCCATCCATTGTTGTCGCAGACGTTGCGGTCGAGATCGTACGAGGTCGAGTAGACGTTGTAATGCGAGAACCGATTCGGATCCGCCACACGCGCATTCGGATCCCAGGACAGCTGAACGGCCGTGTTGAGCGAGACGGTCACGAGATTCGTGGGCGTCTCGAGCGCGCCGCCGGTGGGACCAGTGGTACGATCGGACGAGCAGGCGGCAAACGCCAAAGCGACGAGGGGCAGAGCAAGCGCGGGGCGCATCGTTGACTCCGGAGGAGGTGACGACATGCGCCTTTGCACTCTACGCGCCAATCCGAGGCGCGGAGCTAACGCTATGGATATCGAGCAGTTATGCGATTGCCCCGTGAAAAGGTGTCCTCTGAGGGGGACACTCGGCCGCCCGCACAAAGAAACACTTGCTGCCGTGAGGCGGAGCTGGCGCTACGGCGTTGTAACCTGCGGCCGGTATGTGCGCTTGTCGTAGTTGAACTTGAGGTTCGGCTCCGCGATCAGCGAGATGTAGAAGTTGAACGCGAAGTTGCCGTTCGGTGCCTGCGTGAAGGCGAAGATCGCGCGCCAGTCGTGCATGTCACGCTGCAGGCTCACCACATGGTCCGAGAACTGGTGGAGCTCGAAGTCGTAGCCCGTGGTCCACTGCATCGACCAGCGCGGCGTGATGTGGAAGGAGAGATTGCCGCGCAGCGTGCTCTGTGCGGCGGTCACATACTGCGTCGCGCCTCCGACGAGCGGCGGCACCGAATCCGCCTGCGGCGGAGGGTTGGTGATGCACCGGTTATAGGAAATCGGATCTACTAGAAAGGGCTGGCAGAGCGCTTTCACATCGACCTGGCGCACATTCGTTCCCGTGAGTGGACGCGAGCGCGACGAGGTGAAGCTGACCTGCAGATTCCACCCCTGGTTCGCGTTGATCGCGAACGGATAGCGCGACCCCACCGACCCGGCAGTGGCCGGGAGCGAGTTGATCCCGTTCGGGTCGTTGCTGTTATACATGCCGTTTCCCGTGAGATTCGCGCCCACGGGCGAGGTGTCGCGCGGTGCACCGCCGCCGAAGATGTGCTGCAGCGTCTTGAACGGGTTGCTGTTCTTCCCGATCGAGAAGGTTGCGGTGAGTCCAGTCCGGAACGGCTTGAACTTGGCCGTGTCGCTCAGCGGATCGCCTTGGAAGAGCGAGTAGTTCGAAGAGAAATCGAAGCCGGGGAGCAGGTCTGACTGCACCGTGTAGCTGAACGAGTTGGTCGTGACACCGAAGCGGTGCGTGCGCCGCGCCACCTCGAAGTCGTAGTCGATCGGCAATGCGTTGAGCGTGAGAAGCCTGATCTTGTCACCGGCATCGGGTGCCGTGTCCGACTTCGAGTGGATCTTGGCCTCGAGCGTCTGATTGAGCTGGAACTGCATCGTCTCCTGACGGAGCCCGCCAAGGTAGCCAGCGCGGGTACGACCGGTGGCCGTGAGGAACTCATCGCTCGACATCCGACGCGGGCGCGTACGCGAACGAGAAGCGCGGCTGGATCGATTGGCGCAGCCGGGAGAACGGGCCGAACCCCGGGAAGAATGCGAAGAACGTCGGCGAGCTCGAGAATGCCCGTCTGCACTCGCTTCGACTGGTGCACCCACTGCCCATCCGTGAGCGTCGTGCGCACGTAGTACGAGTAGGAGCCGTCCGCGTTCACGAGCGACACGAACGGCGCGACGTTCCACGTTCCCTGCAGAATGCCGGGAAGGGAGAACTGCGTGTCCCAGTCGAGCTGCGTCTTGCGGAAATTTGCGTACGTGCGCGAGCCGGTCTGCGCGCCAGTGATGAAGTTGAATTGCGTGATGGTTGTCGGGAGATCGTTGAGTTGATCGTTGTAGCGAATGCTGTTGTTCAGCTGAAAGCGACCGATCCGGAACGGCGTCTGAAATTGCGCCGTCGTCGTACGCGTGTTCGCCTTCACCTTCGTGCTGTCGAATTTCCCGGTGGAATCGAAGCCGTATCGAAAGGCAGCGGTGTTGTCGAGGTTGAACGCCTGGTTGTTGTCGACGGCGAGCGTCGGCGTCCACTCGAGCCACGATGCGAGGTTGACCGGCCTCTCGGAGTGATCGAGAAGTTCGGAAATCCTGGTTCACGAGCGTCACGCCCCGCGTACTGCGAGCGCGATCCGCCGGCCGTGACGTTGAACGGACCGAAGCTGCTGCGTGAGCGAGAGCTGCGAGGAGATCGCCGCGAGCGCCTGCGCCACCGTGAGCGCGTCCTGCTGGTACACGGTGGTGTTGCTCGTGTAGTTCAGGTTCATGTTCAGGTTGCTATTCTGCGAGAACTGCTGCGAGTGCGCCCAGTTGAATCCGATCGTGCTGATCGCCGTTGCTGTACGTCCAGTAGCTCGCGCGAATGCCGCCGCTGACGAATCGGTTGAGCCAGCGGTAGCGGAACTCGCCGTTGAATTTGTTGTAGCCGAAGTCGCCCTCGCGATTACTCGTGCCGCTGCGCCAGTCGTAGGAGACCAGCGCATCCATGTAATCGTTGATGTTGAAGTAGTAGCCGAGGTTCTCGACGGAGCGGACGTAGTCGGGCGAGGTGCGCACGATGTCGGTGATGCCGAAGCGCGGCGGGATGATGCCGCTGCGGCGCCCGGAGCGCATGTCCTGGAAGATGAACGGCAGCCAGAGCACCGGGATGTCGCCCACGTAGAGCACCGCGGGGCGCGCGACCATGAGCGATCGGCTGATGATCTTCACGTCCGATGACTGGAAGTGATAGTGCGGCTCGGGAAGATCGCAGCTCGTGATCGATGCGTCCTGCGCGTACGAGATGCTGTGCCCCTGCCCCGTCGTATCGCCCTTCACGGCAGCCGCATGGCCGTAGATGTACCACGTCTGTCCGTTCTGCGCGGACGATGTGCTGAGCTGATTGACGAGGCCGAAGTGCCGCCGGAGATCGTACTCGAGCCGGCCGAGCGCGAGCAGATCGGCGGTGCCCTGCGATGGATCGCGCAGATAGATCGTGTCCGTCAGCGGTGCAGTCGCCCGCATCACGCGGAGCGAATCGTTGTAGAGAATCGTGTCGGAGACGAGCGTCGTCTGTACGCGATTGACGGCGGCCTTGCCGGAAAGCTTGAGCTCGTGGCGATTCGAATTGAGTTGCGCGTCCTTGCTCTGGTAGCGCGTGATGGTGTAGCCGGTGCGCTGGAGCAGCCGCCGCCATCGTCGAGTCGGGATCCGGCCACTCGACGAGCACGCGCGGCGCGTTGAGGCTGTCTGCGCGCGCGGAGTCCGCCGGGTTGCGCGACGGCTGCATGCGGCGGCCGCGCGCATACCCGGTATCGCTCGGGTACTGCGATGGGAGCGTGATCGGCGGCGCCGTCTGTTGCGCGAGCGCAGGCGTCGTCGCGAGCGCCAATGCGCACACGATCCACCGAGCGATCACGCCGTGGCCTGCGCCTCGAGTGCTTCCTCGCGGCGCAGACGCCGACGATAGATGATGATCGTCAGCAGCACGCTCACCTCGTACAGAAAGTAGAGCGGGACGGCCATCGCGAGTGTAGTCCAGACGAGGTCACCCGGTGTCAGGAACGCGCCAATGATCACGCACACGACGATCGCGTGGCGGCGGAACTTGTTCAGGAACTGCGGCGTGACCACTCCGAGCAGCGCGAGCGAGACGATCGCGATCGGGAGCTCGAAGCAGATCCCGAACGCCAGCGTCATGCTGATCGCGAAGCCGAAGTACTCCGACGCCGTGATCATCGGATCGAGCGCCGCGCCGCCAAAGCTCATGAGCCACGGCAGCGCGAGCGGAAGTACCACGAACCACGACAGGCACACGCCGCTCACGAACAGAAACGTCGCGAACAGGAACATCGGCATCACCAGCCGCTTCTCGTGCCGGTGCAGCGCCGGCGAGATGAACGACCAGAGCTGATAAAAAATCACCGGCAGCGCCATCGCCGCACCAAGCGCGATCGACGCATTCAGGACGATCGTGAACGGGTCGCCCGGATGCGTGTAGACGAGCTTCCGGCCGTTCAGGTACGGCAATATCGGCTTCTCGAGCAATCCGATGACGTCGAACTGCAGGAGTACCCAGAACGCGATTCCCACCGACACGATGAGCGCCGCGAGCGACCAGATGATGCGCCAACGCAGCTCCTCGAGATGATCGAGGAACGGCATCTCGTCGTTCGAGGCCCGTGGTGGTAACTGCATCCCAGTTCAGCTGTAACGCTACTTGAGCGTACGAAGCCGTTCCTTGGCGAGCGCCGCCTCATCCGAGCGCGGGTAGCGCGTCACAAGATCGTTCAACAGCCCTCGTGCGCCGACGACGTTTCCCTTCTCCTCCATACCCAGTGCACGCTTATAAAGTGCCGTCGGGGCGCGCGGAGAAGTCGGATAATTCGTGACCACCGCAGCATAGGCCGAGTCGGCGCCCGCTGCATTGCCTTCCTGGTGGTATGCCTCGCCAAGATAAAATTGTGCGTCCGGCACGAGGTCCGACGTGGGATACTGCTGCAGGAGTGTCTGCAGCCCCGTACGCGCAGCGCCGGGCGATCCCCGCCGAAGCTGCTCGAGCGAGAGCTGGAACAGCTGATTCGGACCAGGCGTGCCCGCTCCGCCGGGTGCAGAAGCGGTACTCGCTCCCGGTCGAGTGGTGGTCGAGGGCGCCCCAGAAGTCATTCCCGATGCGCCCGGCGCCGCGCCTGCGGAAGGTGACGCACCTGGTGGCGGCGCAGATGACTGAATGTCCGACTGCCGCGCCTCGAGCGACGCGCGCAACTCCTGCACGCGCTGCTGGCTCTGGCCGGTGAGCTCCTGAATCTGCAGCAGCTGCTGCCCCACGTTGTACAGATCGCCACGCACATCGCCCTGCATCTTCACGACGCGCGTGCTCAACAGGCCAAGCGAATCACGCACGATGTTGAGCGATGTGACGACACGATCGAGCGCCGCGCGACGCGCGGAGTCGCTGCGCGTCTGATCCGCACGCAGCGACTGCACATCAGCGTGCAATGCCTGCACGTCTTCCCGTGTGGCGAAGCACGCGCCCGTCGCGAGCAGCACGAGCGGCAAGAGGCACCGCACGCCGCGCATCATTGAGCAGCCGGGTTCAAGGCATCCGCGCCTGCCGTGATCTCGAACTCATCACGCCGATTTTTCGACCACGCCGCCTCGTCGTGCCCGTCGACGGCCGGGTGCTCTTCGCCGTAGCTGATGATGTCGATCACCGCATCCGGCACACCATGCTGCGTGAGATACCGCTTCGCCGCAGCCGCGCGGCGCTGGCCGAGCGCGAGGTTGTACTCATCGGAGCCGCGCTCATCGGTGTGACCACCAACGCGGATTTTGACGCCGCTGCTCGCGTTGAGAATCGCGACTTTCGCGTCGAGCGCGGAACGATCGGCATCGCTCAGCGCATCGCTGTCGAGGTCGAAGTAGATCGGCGCAGTGAGCGTCGAGCGCGCAGCCTCGCGCGCCTGCATCGCGGCATCGTTCGTGGGCGCGGCAGCCGGCGGCGGCGGGGGTGGTGGCGGGGGCGGAGCCGGCGCGGGCGCAGCGGCGGGCGCCGGTGCGGGCGCCGGTGGCGCGTTCTTGTGGCAGGCGCCGAGCGCCAGTACGCCGGCGAGC
Organism: uncultured Gemmatimonadaceae bacterium; assembly: GCA_963792685.1. Taxonomy (GTDB): domain Bacteria; phylum Gemmatimonadota; class Gemmatimonadetes; order Gemmatimonadales; family Gemmatimonadaceae; genus FEN-1250. The sequence continues at coordinate 3,191,431 of CAWBWW010000001.1, forward strand.
GAGGAGACAGCGTACAGCGAGCGTGCGTTCATGGTGGGGTCTCTCCAGATGAGGAACTAATGTGAATCGTACTGTGACGTGTGCGATTGGCGCGAGCGATCGCGCCGGGCTTGCTCAGCGACCGTGTCCCAGTGAATGCGACCAGGCCGCCAGACGAGCGCCACCCGCATGCGTGAGCTGGCGGGCGCGCCCGGATTCCGAGTCCAAAACGAACAGCTGCTTGACTCCTGTACGCGACGACGTGAACACCAGATGCCGTGCATCGGGCGCCCACGCTGGATCCTCGTTCACGCCTTCGCTCGTCAACTGTTTCACCGAGCGGTCACGCAGCGAGATCACCATGATCTGAAACACGCCTCCGATCTGGGACTGGAAGGCGATGTGCTGCGCATCCGGAGCCCAATCGGGATTGGAGCGATAGTTCTGATCGCCAAAGTTAAACGGCGTGAGCAGCTCCACGTTCGAGCCGTCCACATCCATAATGTATACTTCTGGATGCCCGGCGCGACCGGAGGTGAACGCGATGCGCCGCCCGTCGGGACTGAACTCCGGCGACGTGTTGTCGGATCCATGTCCCACCGTGATCCGACGAGGCGCGCCGCCCGCCAGGTCGGCGAGCATCAGATCCGTCCCCGACTCGTCGCCGTGTGAGTACGCGAGCGTGCCTCCATTCGGCGCGAACGCGGGAGTCGTGTTGAGCCCCGTCGTCGTCGATGCAATGGTCCGTGCTGCCCCGCCATTCACATCCTTCGTCACGATGCTCCACCCGCGTCCGCCGAGCACGCTGTAGGCAATCGTGTGTCCATCCGGCGCCCACGCCGGCGAGAGTGAGAGTCCGTTGTCACTCACCTGCCGCTCGCCCCATCCATCGCTGTCTACCACATACACTCGGCCGCTGCGCACGAACAGGATGCGGGTCTGCGCGACGCCGCGGGTCCCCGTGATCCACTGCTCGACCTCGTCCGCAATGCCGTGGACGGCGAGCCGCCACTCCCCAGAACCGCCCGTAGGTGGAAGCTGGAAGTCGCTGACCTGCACAATCTTAGCGCCAGTCACATCATGTACTGCGACATGTACCCCGGTCGGCGTCACGGTGGCCTGGACCACGGCCGCCGCTCCTAGCGTCTTCCACAGTGGATAGCTCACGCCAGGCCCGAGCGACTGCAGGGATGTTGCTGCCGGCGTGCCAGGCATCCCAATCACTTCCACGCGATCGCCATAGTCGAGATCGCGCGCGATGATCCCCTGGATGCTGTCGCCCCAGGCGCCCCTCACCGCCAGCACGATCACTCCCGGCTTGGTCCCTGGCTGATACGTGAGCCCGATGCGCACGGCGTGCGTCGAGTCCTGCGCGCGGAGCGCGAGGGGCGCGAGCACCGCCAGCGCAATTGCGACAGCGAGCGGCGAGAGGCGCGGGCGGACGCGGACGAGCAGCGAGGAAAGCGAATCGAGCATCAATGGACCACCGTGGGGTCGAAGCTGAAAATCACTGGGAGCACATCATCGGGAAAACCGTTGGGGAGTGGACCGAAGGCATGGCTGTTCCCAGCCGACTCTACCGCCCCCTGTGCGTCGAGGTCGAATGAGTAGTCGCCGGAGCGCGTAATGAAAGAGATGGCGCTCACAGAACCATCCCGGCGAATGAGAAACTGTACTTCCGCGCGAACATTCGTGTTCCGATGCTCGCCGAAGTTCTTCGCGATCTGGCGCACGATGTTCTCGAGATAGCCGGGAAACGGAAAGTCGACGCCTTCGGTGCGGACCGTCGCGACGTCGGCGCCCTTCCCGCCGACGGGTCCGCCACCCGCGGGATGTGCCGGTGCCTTCGGCGGCGTGGTCGTTGGCGTAGGCGTGGGCGTTGCCGGCGGAACCGCCTTCGCCGGCGCCTTCGTGGGCATGGGCATCGCCTTGGGCGGCGTCTGCGCGCGTGGCGGAGGAGGTGCCGGCGGAGGGGGCGGAGCGGGATTTGGCGCTGGAGGCGTGACCACGCCCTCCGCGCGCGGGCCCGGCGGCGCGGCGACGATGTTCACGCGATACATCGGCGGAAGCTGCTTTGCCGGCGGCGTTCGCACGAAAATCAGGGCGGCGATCACCGCCGCGTGCCCCAGGGTCGAGAAGGTGAGCGGGAGAGCGAGCCGTGAGCGACCCTCGGCGCGCACTACGTTCACCGTGTGAGCGCCTCGGGCTCCGCGACGAGCCCCACATCACCAACACCCGCCGCTCGCATCACTGCGAGCACCTGCACGACGGTGCCGTATGGCACGCCCTTGTCCGCACGCAGGTAGATGCCGCCGCGGCCACGCTGCGCCGCCAGCGCCTTGAAGCTGGCGCGGAATTCGGCGTAGCCCAGCCTGTTCTCGTCGACGAGGATGTTGCCCGCGTGGTCGATGGTCACGACCAAGCCGTTCTTCGCCTCGAGCGGCCGCGCCTGCGCCTGTGGCAGCGCGATGTCCACGCCGCCCTGCATCATCGGCGCCGTGATCATGAAGATCACCATGAGCAGCATCATGACGTCGATGAGGCTGACGACGTTGATGTCTGCGTTGAGCGGGAGCTGCCCCGCGCGCGAGCGTCGGCTCATCTAGATCCGTCCCTCCCGAACCATCATCGCGAGAATCTCCGTTCCGAAGCCCTCGAGCTCACTCTCCAGGCGATTCAGTCTGGCGGCGAAGATGTTGTACCCGAACACCGCGGGGATGGCCACCGCGAGCGCCGCCGCCGTCGCCGTCAGCGCCTCGGCCACGCCCGGCGCGACTGCGCTCAGATTGCCGGAGCCCTTCACCGCGATGCCGACGAACGCGTCGATGACGCCGAGCACGGTGCCGAGCAGTCCAATGAGCGGGCTGACGGAGCCGATGGTAGCCAGCCACGGGATGTACGACGACAGCTGATCGCGCTGCGTGGCGCTCTCCGACTCGAGCACGAGCCGGAGCGCCTCGACCTGCGATCCGCGCAACGGGGCCGCGGAGGCCTCGCGCAACGCGCCAGGTTTGAGCTCCGCGAAGAAGTTCACGGCGCGCGTGAACACACGCGTGAATGGATTCGACTTCGCGCGCCGTGTGAGTCCCGCCGCTGCATCGAGTGACGGCGTACGCTCGAATTCGTAGATGAACTCCCGCCCGCGCTTCGTCACGCGACGGAACTCGAACCACTTCGCCAGCATGATGGCCCAGCTCACCAGTGAGAGCATCAGCAGGAACACGAGGACGATCCTCGTGACGAGCGAAGCCTGACGAACCATGTCGATCGCGGACGTCGGTACGGCACCACCCACCTGCATCAGCATCCCATGAATCATGCGGTATCTCCAGCGCGGCGAGCCGCGAACCACTGGTATGTCTCTCGAAGCCCATCACGAATAGTCATCTGTGGCTTCCATCCGAGCACCTTCCCTGCCTTGCCGTTCTGCACGGCCGAGCGGCGCTGCTCGCCCGCACGCGCAGGCGCGTGCACGATCTCGGACGAGCCACCCGACACCTCTTTCAGGATGTTCGCGAGCTCGACGACATCCGTCTCCACCGTCGTGCCGATGTTGAACGCGCGGCTGTCGACGCCTGCGGCCGGCGGCAGCTTCGTCGTCGCACGCGGCGAGATTCGCCCGCGCGACGTCGCCGACGAACACGTAGTCACGCGTCTGTCCGCCGTCGCCGAAGATCGTGAGCGGCGTCCCGTCGATCAGTCGGTCGCAGAAGATCGCGACGACGCCAGCCTCGCCGTGTGGATCCTGGCGCGGACCGTACACGTTCGAGTAGCGCAGCGCAACGCAATCGAGTCCATGCACGCGCGCAAAATAGCCCATGTACAGCTCGACGCTGAACTTCGCGGTGCCGTACGGCGACTGCGGATCCTTCGACGCCTCCTCAGGTGTCGGCGGCTCGACCAGATCGCCGTACACGGCGCCGCCGGTGCTCGAGAACACGAATCGCGTCGCGTGCTTCGACTGGCGCACGGCCTCCAGCAGGTTGAGCGAGCCACCGATGTTGAGCGTCGCATCCGCGGCCGGATCTGCGACGCTCTTGCGCACATCGATTTGCGCGGCGAGGTGGCAGATCACGTCGAAGTTACCCTCGCGCACGAGTGCGGCCGCTTCGGGCGCGCAGACATCCAGCTCCTTGAACGTCGCCCTGGACGGCACCTGCTCGCGCTTGCCGCTCGAGAGGTTGTCGATGACGGTGACCGTCGTAGTCGTTGGCGAGGAGGAGATCGGCCACGTGCGAGCCGATGAAGCCCGCTCCGCCCGTGACGAGTGCGCGAGGTGGCATTCAGCCCTCCTCGCGCGGAAGATGCATCGATCGTCTCGTCGTTGCCCGCTGCATCCGCTGCGCGAAGATCGAAGAGATAGCGGAGCGCGTCGACGACGCCGAGCCCTCTGCCGTTCGCCGCGGCGGCGCGCAGCCGCACGCTCGGCTCATGTAGGAACTTGTTCATCAGTGCCCTCGAAAAATGTTCGATCGCCTCGCGGTCACGTGGCGAGAGATGTTCGAGCTTGCGCATCGCATTCCGCCAGCTCCGCTTCGCGCAGCCGGTCCATTCTCGGTGCGGAACGTGCGCAAGACCGGGACCGCGGCCAAACCTGCGAGCCACTCCCAGTATTTCTCGACCTCGGGCGCGATGACTTCCTCTACCGCCGGAAGCTCTTCGCGCCGGCGCTCGATGTTCGACGATGCGACCGTGCGCAAATCGTCCAGGTCGTACAGAAAGACGTTGCTGAGCGATCCGACCGCGGGCTCCACGTCGCGCGGCACCGCGATGTCGAGAATGCAGAGCGGACGATCACCGCGCTCCTTGAGCGAGACCGCAGATCTCTTTGACTCCGACGATCGGATGTGGTGCCGCCGTCGAACAAATGAGTAGATCGACATTGGCGCAGGCGCGACCAGCACTCTTCGTAATGCAGCGCCTCCGCATGATACCGCTCGGCCAATGATATCGCGCGCTCGTGCGTACGATTCGCAACGATCGCCGTGCGCACGCCCCCGCTCGCGAGGCACTCGAGTGCGAGCTCCGCCATCTCCGCCGGCCCCGAGCACCATCGCGTGGCGACCATTGAGCGAGCCGAAGATCTTCGATGCGAGCTGCACCGCGGCGGAGCTGGTGGACGCGGCGCCGCGCCCAATGCCAGTCTCGCTCCGAACGCGCCCAGCGACCATGAGCGCCGTCTGGAAGAGGCGGCTGAGCACTGCGCCGGACGCAGACCGGCTGCGCTCCCACGCATCGCGAACCTGTCCGTGAATCTGTGCCTCGCCGAGGATCATCGAATCGATGCCGGCGGTGACGTGAAAGAGATGCGCGACCGCGTCGCGATCGCGACGCACATACCCATACGGCGCGGCGTCCTCGCCGAGCAATGCGGAGAAGCTCGCCCAGATGGACGGCACCGGGTCCGCATCTCCCTCGACGGCGTACACTTCCGTCCGATTGCACGTGGACAAAAGCACGATCTCGCGCGCCTGTGCTCCTTTAAGGATGCGATGCGCGGCGGCGTCGGTCTCCGATGCGCTCACCACGAGCCGCTCGCGCAGAGCGAGTGGCGCGGTACGATGACTCACTCCCGCGACGATCAGCCCCATCGCGCCGCCTCGCGCTCGAGTGTGCCGCTCTCCACGCGCATGCAGAAGTCGTCGTCGATGAGCGCCTCCGCGGCGCGATTCCACTCGTCGGACGCCCCCGCGTCGATCAGTCGACGGCGCAACGAAGCGAGCGCCGCGACAGCCTGACCATAGCGCTCGCCGTACCGCTCGGTCAGCGAATCGCGGATGCGCACGGCGGCGGTGGGCACCCCTCCCGCCGAGACACCAATCACGACATCGCCTGCGCGATGCGTCGCCGTGGTGCGGCAATTTCCGCGAGCCGGGTCGTCGGCGACGTTCACGAGCCTGTGTGCCGCGTGCCCGTCCTCGGCCACGAGGCGATTCGTCGCGCGATCACTCGTCGCGGCGATCACGAGCTGCGCACCGCCGATGTCGTTGCTCGTGTATCGACGCTCTTCCACCTGAAGTGCGGCATGCTCCGCTTCGAGTTGGTGCACGTCGGCACTCACGGCCATTGCCACGAGCCGCACGCGCGCGCCAGCGACGAGCAGCGCACGAGCCTTGCGCGCCGCCACCGCGCCTCCGCCCACGATGAGGGCTTCGATCGCATCGCCGTGGAGCATGATCGGGAGCTCGCTCACAGGAACTCTCCGGAGCGCGGGCCCACTGCGCGGAACGCGACGTACAACGTGACCACCGCGACGAAAAAAGCGCTCGACCAGATTGCCGCGCGTGCCGCCTGCCACCCAGCCACGACGCGCCCGACCGTGAGCGCAGTGATCGCGAGCCACGCGGTGATCCCCCAGATCACCTTGAGCTGGTCGGCATCGCGATACACCAGCGAGTAGCCGATCGCAAGCGCGGTACCGAGGGTCAGCATGATCCAGCCGCAGACAATGGCGAGATGATTGACGCGGTCGAGTGTCTCGAGCGGCGGAAAGAAACGGAAGATCGCGCCAAAGCGCCGCGACTTGAGCTCACGTCGCTCGAGCAGGTACATGACGCCGGATGCCGCGGCGGTTGCGAAAGCGGCGAAGCCCAGGAGGCTGAGCGAAATGTGCAGATGCAGCCAGAGCCCACCGGCGCTCGCAGCGGACGGACCGGGCGCGAACCCCGAGGCGAGCGCGCCCACGGTCACGAGCGCGGCCAGCGGTGCCGTCACGAGCGTGAGGCTCACCTCGTGCGCCAGCGCCTCGACCGCGAGCAGCGTAACGGCAACCAGGAACGCGGCGCTCGAGAGCGCCGGTCCGAGTCCAGTGAGCGGGGGCTCGCCAAACTGCCATGTGTACGCGAGCAGCGCTACGAGGTGAAATGCGACACCCGTCGACAACACGCCAATGACACCGCGTACGGGCGCCGCTATTGGGCGAGCGAACGGTGCTGCGGCGAGTGCGGCCGCTGCGATGTAGCAGGTGATGGCGACGGCGTGTGCGATGGCGAGCATGCAGTCGCAAATCTAAGCGACGAACGAGGCCCTTGTGAGGGATGCGAAGCGGGGCCGCGCATGGTGCGCGGCCCCGCTCGATCCTTCCGATTAGTGCGCGAGCGCACCGAAATGCTCAGGGCATGCGGGCGGTGAGGCGCGCCTTTGTGCCGACGTGCACTGACGGATTCTGCTGATCCACGAGCATCAGCGTCGTGCCGTGGTCCGTCACCTTCACGACCTGTCCCATTGCGATCCGCTCTTCGGGAACCGTGGCCATCTCGGTCGCCGCGTCCCTTTACCAGCACCGTGCGGCGCGGCTCGTAGAGGGTGTACTGGTCGCCGATCTTGGCGCCGTCCTTGGCAGTCACGTTGACGACCACATAGCTCTGGACCGACGGGAGAACGGAGTTGTTCGCGACGAACACCACCTTCCCTTCCGTGCCGAGCATGAGCGGCGCGGGGCGCGCGTCGTTGCCAAGCGTGAAGTGATCGAGCGGGATGATCCCCTGCCCCGCCTCCACATTGCCGTATTGCGTGATGATGCGAACTGTGGACGCATCCTCGTTCTCCGCGCGCTCGACCTCGACGACGCCCGTGGGCTGGATGATCTGGGAGCCATCATCGAGCACGGGGCCGAGCTGGAAGGCGAGATACCGATCGCCACGCGCCGGGACGACATCCTTGGGCAACGTGATGTAGGCGCGTTCCTCGTTGAGCATGCGCGAGCGCGGCGTCATTGACGCGATGCCCGAGATCTCGGCACTCCCCACGATCGTCCCCTGATCCTTCGGGCCGGCAGCGCGATCGAGCCATGGCGCAGCGTAGGTCTCACCAACGCGGACGGCGGGGTGCGGGTACGCGGAGGCCGAGGCGCCGAAGCGCGACGCGCTCGCGACACGGCGCGATGCAGAGAGCGAGAATACCGTGGCGCCACTGGAACGCGGAGCCTCGACGAGCGAGTTGTTCGGCATCGGCGACATGCGATCATCGACGACGGTGGTAACCTCGGTGCCGTTCGGCGTCGTGGCGACGACGGCGTTGCTGGGCAGCTTTAGAACCTCATTCGGATAGATCCAGTGCGGATCTTCGACGACGTCGGTGTTGATGCGATAGATCTCAGGCCACAGGAACGGGTCGTTGAGATACTGGTGGGCAATGTCCCACAGCGTGTCGCCCTTCTTCACCGTGTGCGTGCCGCCGGGCGCCGGCTGGCTCTGCGTAGAGTCCTGCGCGGCGAGAGGCGCGGAAGCGAGCGCCGAGACGAGAAGCGCTGCGAGCAAACCGCCACGACGGAACGGTACGTTGCGCATGTGTAAACAATCCTGTGTTCACAAGGGAAGAACCCACTCGCGTCGCTCGCCAATCGCACACCGTGGGGGTGTGCGCGTCGAGCACCCGCGACCGAGCCGCTGGGCTACCCCCAGACGACGCCCCAGAGCGCGCTGGGTAACCGACGACGCCGCGCAGGGTTGGGTGTGGATCGGCACGCTTGCGACGCATCTCCCACGCGCGATCCTGAGCGCCACAGCATACCGCGCCCGGGGCATGGATTCGTCATCCAAATTGCGCTCGGAGAGGCACTTCCACCCTTCCTCGCGCTGCTAACTTTTGACTCGCGTGGAACGACGATTGGTCCGCGCGGGCGACGATTCGTTACCACTTCACGCGCGGCCCATGGCACAACCGATCATTCCAGTTCGGGCGCCGGCCACACTCGGCGAGCCGAGCGAGCCGCCGCGTGCGCCGCCCACGCCCAGATGGGTGGACGCGCTCATGCTGTGCGTCGTCGCGGCCGTCGCGTACGGGATCATGCGTGCCGCCGCGGAATGGCGCGCGCCGCTCTCCCCCGACGTGCGCGTGGATCTCTCCGCGTGGCGGCTCCCCTACTATGCGGGGCTCTCCACCCTGCGCATGTCGATCGCGTATCTGCTCTCGCTTGCTTTCAGCATCGCATATGCGCGCGTTGCCGCGGGAAGTCGCACCGCCGAGCGTCTGATGCTGCCGCTGCTCGACATTCTGCAGAGCATCCCGATCCTGTCGTTCATGCCCGGCGTGGTGCTCGGCCTCGCCGCGCTCTTTCCGGGACGCACCCTCGGGCTCGAGATCGCCGCAATCATCCTGATCTTCACGAGCCAGGCGTGGAATCTCGCGTTCAGCTTCCATCAGTCGCTGCTCACGATTCCGCGCGAGCTGAGCGAGGCGGCTGCCGTCTACCGGCTCGGCTTCTGGCGGCGCTTCACGCGGCTCGAGCTGCCGTTCGGCGCGATCTCGCTGATCGCGAACAGCATGATGAGCTGGGCGGGCGGATGGTTCTTTCTCATGGCGTCCGAGCAGTTCACGCTCGGCTCCAGCAATCTGCGACTCCCCGGCCTGGGCTCGTATCTCGCAGCCGCCGCGGATGCGGGCGACACACGCGCGCTGGTGCTCGGGCTCGTCGACGCTCGTGCTCGTCATCGTGCTGCTCGACCAGCTGCTCTGGCGCCCACTCGTCGCATGGTCGGATCGATTCAAGCTGGAGCAGTCGGGTTCCGATGCGCCGCATTCGCGGCTGCTCGACGCGCTGCAGGGATCCACGATGCTGAGCTGGGTGAGCGCGCACGTCACGCAACCGCTCGCGCGTGCGCTCGATCGAGGGCTCTCCTCCGCGCCTCGCCCCAGCACGCAACGCGGGCGTGAGGCGCGGTGACCAGCGCGGGCGCATGCTGCAGTCGGCGGCACTCGCCATGGTGCTCGTTTTCGTGATCTGGGGGGCGCGTCGCAACGATCGGCGTGCTCACCGGGATGCCTGCGAGCGACTGGCACATCGTCGCGCTCAGCGCCCTCGCGACGTTCCTTCGCACGACGATCGCGCTGGTGCTCGCTGCGGCATGGACGATTCCCGCTGGCGTCGCCATTGGAATGAATCCACGATGGGCACGGCGCGCGCAGCCACTCGTGCAGATCACCGCATCGGTTCCCGCGACTGCGGTATTCCCGGTGCTGCTCCTCGCGCTGCTCGCGCTTCCGGGCGGGCTCAACATCGCCGCCGTAGCGCTCATGCTGCTCGGGACGCAGTGGTATGTGCTCTTCAACGTGATCGCCGGCGCGATGGCGATTCCGTCGGATCTGCGGCAGGCCGCATCGACGTATCGCGTTACTGGCATGGCCGCAGGTGGAAGACGCTGATCCTTCCGGCGATCTTTCCGTACCTCGTCACCGGGATGATCACGGCGACGGGCGGCGCTTGGAATGCGAGCATCGTGTCCGAATACGTGACCTTCGCTGGAAGAAAGGAGAGCACGGTCGGGCTCGGCGCGCTCATCGCGCAGGCGGCGGAGCGGAGCGACTTCGCCTGCTCCTCGCTGGAACGCTGGTGATGTCCGCGGTGGTGATCGCGACCAACCGGCTGCTGTGGCGCAGACTGTACGCGCTCGCAGAAGCTCGCTATCGGCTCGACTGATGCAACCTGCACTCCCGACACGTCGCATGACCGATGCAACCGCATCGATCGTCCGCACCGGCGGCGACAGGCGCGATCCTGTCCGCTCGCGAAGTGATGAAGTACTTCGGCGATGACCGACGCCCCGTCCTCGAGCGCGTGTCGGTGGAGCTGAACGAAGGCGAGTTCGTCGCGCTGCTCGGACCGTCCGGTTCGGGAAAGTCGACGCTCCTGCGCATTCTCGCGGGACTCATGGAGCCATCCGCCGGCGAAGTGTCTGGTGCACGGCGAGCCGCTCGAGGGGCCGAACCCGAGCGTCGCGATCGTCTTCCAGAGCTTCGCGCTCTTCCCGTGGCTCGACGTGCTCCAGAACGTGGAGCTCGGACTGCTCGCAATGGACGTATCGGACGAAGAGCGGCGTCGCCGGGCGCTCGCCGCGATCGATCTGATCGGACTCGACGGGTTCGAGGAAGCATTCCCCAAGGAGCTCTCGGGTGGGATGAAGCAGCGCGTCGGATTCGCGCGTGCGCTGGTCGTGCAGCCGGAGGTGCTGTTCATGGACGAGCCGTTCTCCGCGCTCGATGTGTTGACGGCGGAGAATCTGCGTACCGAGCTGCAGGATCTCTGGCTCGCGAAGACGATGCCCACGAGGGCGGTCGTGATGGTGACGCACAACATCGACGAGGCGGTGTCGCTCGCCGATCGCATTCTCGTGTTCGGCGCGAATCCCGGGCACATGCGTGTGGAGCTCAAGGGGTTGGCGCCCGCGGAGCGAAGCGAGAAGACCGGCGCGCGCGCACGTCTCGTGGAGCTCATCTACCGGATCATGACGAACCCCGAGGAGGACGCCGTCGCGATCGTCGAGCAGAGCCTCCAGGACCGCACGCGTCCACCGATCGCGCGCCGCGCTCGCCCAGCGGCCCGGACGCGTGCACGCCGCTACCAGGTGCTCCCCGACGTGAGCATCGACGATCTCACAGGACTCGTGCAGTACCTCGGCGGCATTGGCGGCCACGCAGCGATGCAGGATCTCGCTCGCGACCTCCAGATGCGCGCCGAGGACCTGCTCGCGATCGTCGAGGCCACGAATCTGCTCGGCTTCGGGGCGCTACAGGACCGACAGGTGGTGCTGACGCCGATCGGAACGCGCTTCGCCGATGCCGAGACCGATGACGAAAAGTCGATCTTCCGCGCGCAGGCGCTCGATCATATTGCGCTGCATCCACCACATCGTTCGCGATCTCGAGACGGCGCCGACGCACACGCTCGACGCGGAGCGCGTGATCGATGAGCTGGAGCACAGCTTCAATGGCGAGGAAGCGCGTCGCCAGTTCGAGACGGCCGTGGACTGGGGCCGGTACGCGGAGCTCTTCACGTACGACGATTCGTCAGGGGAGCTCACGCTGGATGAGGAGCACCGTACGACGAAGCGGTGATGTTAGCCGTCACTCCGTGCGCATCGCGACGCTCGGATCGACGCGCGCGGCCCGACGCGCGGGGAGAAAGCACGCGAGTGCCGCGATCGCGAGGAGCAGCACAGGCACAGCGACGAACGTCGCCGCATCGGTCGCGCTCACATGGAACAGCAGTTTCGACACGACGCGTGTGAGCGCAGCGGACGCGAGAAGCCCGATGATCACTCCTGCGCCTGCGACGGCGAGTCCCTCGCCGAGCACCAGTCTGTAGATCTGTCCCGCGCGCGCGCCGAGCGCGAGGCGAATTCCGATCTCGCGCGAGCGGCGACCCACCGCGTACGCCATCACGCCATAAATGCCCACCGCCGCGAGCACGAGCGCCAGCGCAGCGAAGACGGCGAGGAGCGTGGTTCTGAACCGGTTGCTCGCCACGTTTTCCTCCACGAGCTCGTGGACCGTGCGTATGTTCGCAACCGCGAGCTCGGGATCGATCTCGTGCACGGCGTCGCGCACCAGGCGGGCGACGTCCCCCACGCTTGCTCGCGTTCGCGCGACGACTGAGAAGCTGGGAGTCGCCCCCATGCCTCCCTGAACGAACGGAAAGTAGATCGCGTCAGATGGACCCTGCGCGAGCCCATCGTAGCGCACGTTTCCGACGACTCCGACGATAGTGTATGCGTTGTCGGCGCCCGGACCACCGACATTGACGCGCTCGCCGACGGGGTTCTCGCCGGGAAAATACTTTCGCGCCAGCGCGTCGCTCACGACGACCGTGCCCGGCGCGTCGGGCTTATCACGATCATCGAAGATGCGTCCCGCGAGAAGCGGGATGTCGAGCGCCGAGAAATAGTCTCCGTCGACTACGAGAATGTCCGCGAGCGGTGAGAACTCTCCCGCAGCCGGAGGTCTGCGGCTCACGAAGAAATCCGAGTTCGCGCCAAAGACATCCGGCGGCAGCCCGACACTGGTGCTTACCTTGTCCATTCCGGGGCCTGATCGCAGATCAGCAAGCAGCCGATCATGGAACGCCACGATCTGCGGTGTCTTTGCATAGCGAACGCCGGGCAGCGCGATCGACGCCGTGACGACGTCTTCGGCGTGCACACCAGTGTCCACGCTGCGCAACTTCGCGAGGCTGCGGATGAGCAGTCCCGCCCCGACGAGCAGCACGAGCGAGAGTGCGAACTCCGCTATCACGAGTGAGCTTCTGAGCCTGCGGCGCGCAGGGGCATCGGTGCCGCCGCGCACCGCCTCGCGCACCGCGCCGATCGCGCGGACGGACGCGCCCAGAATTGCGGGAGTGAGTGCGAACAGGACCACGCTACCCATCGTGGCGAGCGCCGCGAGTGCGAGCACACGCGCATCCACGCCCGTCTTGAAGTCGCGCAGCACGAAGAGACTGTCCGGCGCCATCGAGGTGAGTACGCGCACGCCCCAGATTGCGACGAGCACACCCAACGCGCCGCCGAGGAGCGCGAGCATCGAGCCCTCGATGAGGAGCTGGCGCACGAGGGCGCCGCGGCTCGCGCCCAGCGCCGTGCGCACCGCGATCTCCGCTTCCCGACTCGTGGCGCGTGCGAGCATCAGGTTCGTCACGTTGACGCACGCGATGAGCAACACGACGACCACCGCGCCCATGAGCATGAGGAGCACCGGCCGCAGCGGCCCAATGTATCGCTGACCCAGCGACTGCTCGGCGAAGGTCCAATGATCCGGACCCCCGGGGAATTGCGCACGCACCTCCGTCGCAAGCTGCGTGAGAACCGCGGTGCGCTCGGCCGTCGGCACGCCCGGCTTTTCCCGGGCAACTCACCGCGTAACCGAAGGGACCGCGTCGCGCAGGCGCAGGAAAGGTCTCGTTGAGCCAGAGCTCGGCGCGATCTCCCCGGGGATACCAGACGCCGGCGGCATCACTCCGATGACGGTGGTCGGTCGCCCCTGGACGTCGAGCGACTTCCCAATGATCGCCGGATCGGCGCCAAGCCGGCGGCGCCAGAAGGCGTCGCTTAGCACCACGAGCGCAGGAGCGCCATCGGCGTCATCGCCATCGTGGAAGCCACGACCTTTCTCCGGCGAGACACCGAGAGTGGAAAAAAATCTCGCGCTCACGACGCTGCCGTAGACACGCTCCGGCCGGTCCGCCGGAAACGTAGGAAAAGCCATCCTTCGGCACCTTGAAGGTCGCGATGGATGCGAATGCGCGCGTGTCAGCGCGAAGGGCGAGGAAATCCGCGGCAGAGAGCGATGAGAGATTGTCGGCGGAGCTGCCGTACGTCGTGAACACGCGCACGAGCTGCTCAGGATGCGCGAATGGAAGGGGCCGAAGCAGCACGGCGTCGAGCACGCTGAACATCGCGGTCGTCGCGCCGATACCGAGCGCCAATGTGATCGTTGCGATCGCCGCGAAGCCGGGCGCTTTGCGGAGCGAGCGCGTGCCGTACCGGATATCACGCCAGAGCGCGGCGAGCTGCGAGCCGGTGTTGCGCGAGCCGGGAGGCGGAGTGTTGCGGTGGGGATCGGGACGCTCGGTGTGCGCGAGCACATCGGGCAGCGGCTGCACGATTGAGCTCCTCGCGCACTTGTCGCACTGCGTCCGCCTCGCGCGCTCCGTGGCGCATCAGCTCCGTCGTACGATCGTCGAGATGCTGGGCCAGCTCGTCCGCGATCTCGAACTCGCGCTCGGGGCTCAACCCCAGCGGCGCGAGTCGCTCGCGGATCTCCCCCGCCCAGTCAGGCATGCGCATGTCCCGACTACCTGCCCGATCGCCTGCACGAACTCGAGCCAGCTCTCGCGCTGCTCTTTCACCGCCTCGCGCCCCGCGGCCGTAATGTGGTAGTATCGCCGGCGCCGCTGCCCTGCCTTCTCGATCCACTTTCCCTTGATCCAGCCGCGCTCCTCCATGCGGTAGAGCAACGGATAGAGCGAGGACACCTGGAACTGCACGACCCCGCCGGAACGCGACTCGATCAGCTTGCTCAGCTCGTAGCCGTGCCGTGGCTCGTCGCGCAGCAGCGAGAGGATGAGAAAATCGGCGCTCCCCTTCTTGAGCTCGAGAGTGATCATGAGCACAATATATATGAGTCATACATATCGGACGCAAGACTATTGGGGACGAACGCAAGAACGCCGCGGTGCCTCAATGGCCCCGCGGCGTTTCTCCGCTTGCAGTGAACGCCTAGAAGGGCAGGTCGTCGTCCTCGGTGTCGAGATTGCCGCGGAAATCCTCGAAGTCACCAGCAGGCGCACCGGCGCCTGCACCGGCCCCACGCGCACGATCAGTGGCCGCCGCGCGTGGACGCGCGCTCCCGCCCGACGCCTCGCCATCGAAGCTGTCCGAGCCGCCCGCACGGCCGCTCAGCATGATCAGCTCGCGCACGTTGATCTCGGTGGTATAGCGCGTCTGATTCTCCTTGTCCTGCCACTGCCGGTACTCGATGCGCCCCTCGACGTAGATCTTGTCGCCCTTCTTGAGGTAGCGCTCGACGATGTCCGCCAGCGTGGACGCCTTGCTGTTCCAGACGACGCAGCGATGCCACTCCGTCTTCTCCTGCTTGTCCCCGCTCGGACCACTCCAGCTGCGGCTCGTCGCCAGCGAGAAGGTGGCGACGCGATTGCCGCCCGTGGTGGACCGGACCTCGGGATCGGCGCCGAGATTGCCGATCAGGGTGACTTTGTTCAGGCTGCGACTCATATGGATCTCCTGGCGGTTGGCGAGTTCACTCGCCTGACAGAGTATAGAGCGATTACTTGCGCGGCGCCAACGGTCCGGCGCGGCCATTCTCCTTTCATTGCATACCCCTGGCGCTCACGTGCGTGCGCCGGGAATCAAGATCGAGCCGCAGCACGAGCGCGTCCTCCTTCGGGCGACGGTAGTAGTCGCGCCTTCGGCCGAACCTCGACGAAGCCGCGCGTCGCATACAGCGCCCGCGCGGACGGCATTCGAGTCGCGCACCTCGAGATAGAGCGCGTCGACGTCCGCCTTGCGCACGGCGTCGATCGCGCCGTCCAGGAGCCGCGCGCCGATGCCGTGCCGTCTCGCCTCGCTCGCGACGGCGAGATTTCCGATCTCCCCCTCGTCGAGCACGAACCACGCGACGACGTAGCCGCGCACCGCGCCGCCCTCGTCCGCGATCAGAAAGGCAACGCGTGGATCGTCGAGCAGGTCGACGAACGCGCTCCGATTCCACGGATCGCCGAACGATGCGTGCTCGATCGCGAGCACCGCCTCGATGTCGCTCTCGCGCGCGGGACGAAGCGCGACCGGCGCACGCCGCTCCGCGCTCGAGACTCCGGTGCCGGCGTCCCCACCGATGCGCATGCTAGGCCACCGGAAGCGGACGGCCGTGCGCCTGCTCCCATTTGACCTGCGCCTCGGCGAGTCGCCCGTAGTCGGGCTCCCAGGCGGCGAGCGACACAGGCGGGAGGGCGAGCCAGTGAGCGAGCCGCACGACGTTCGCCGCGCGCGGATTGATGCGCGGACGCTCCTCGGGCCCGATCAGCGTCGCGTGCAGCGCGGCCGCCTCGCGGGCGAGCGAATCGCGGGGCACGAGCCGCACGGGCGCGAGCTCCGTGATGTCATCGCCCGCGCGCGCATACGCCGCAGCGAACACCTCGCCGCGCAGCGCATCCGATCACGGCGAGATAGGAACCATCGGCGAGCGACGCATCGGCCGCGATGAGCGCGAGCGACGGCACCGCGAGCAGCGGAAGCTGCTGCGCGAACGCGATCGCCTTCGCGAGCGACGCAGAGACGCGGAGGCTCGTGAAGCTCCCCGGCCCCGCCCCGCACACCACGCGGCCGAGGTCGCGCACCGTTGCTCCCGCTTCGCGCAGCGCATCCTCGATGGCGGGCAGCAGATGCTCTTCCGCGCCGCTCCGCATCGCGACTTCGCGCGAGGCGAGCACGTCGCCATCGCGAATCACCGCGACGGAGCCCGTCGATGTCGCGGCCTCCAACGCCAGCGTCAGCATCGCGTCATCCCGCCAGCAGAAGACGCCGGCTCGTCATCAGCCGGATCGATGCTCGAGATCGATCGGCACTGCGTCGTGCGGGATGCGATCGCCGCCGCGCTCTGGCCATTCGACGAGCACCAGCGCGTTCGCGCGCAGGATGTCGTCCCAGCCGAGATTCGTGAGGTCCTCGGGCTTGTCGAGGCGGTAGAGGTCGAGATGATAGATCGGGAAGCGATCGCCCTTGTACTCGTGCACGAGCGCGTAGGTCGGACTCGTGACCTCCGTCGTCACGCCGGCGCCTCGGCAGATCGCCTGCACGAGCGTCGTCTTCCCGGCACCCGAGATCGCCGGCGATGGCGACGACGAGCCGCGCGTGCGCCGATTTTCCGAAGCGCTCGCCCCACGCCACGAGCTCGTCGCGCGTGACCGCGAGATGTCCGCGCGGTGCCTGCTCCGGCACGATGTGGTGGTGCGTGTCCATCAGCGCGGAGCCCGAATGCGGCTCAGCCCTTCCCCACGTCTCGATCCGATCGCAGCCGCGCTGCCATTTCCCTTCGCCTTGACCTCGAGCAGCTGATCGCGCAGCGCCGCCGCGGACTCGAAGTCGAGGTTGGCCGCCGCCTCCTTCATCTGCGACTCGAGCAGCTCGATGAGCGTCGCCGTGTCCATCTCGCTCGCGTACGTCGCCACCTGCTCGGCGACCTTCTTCCCCTTGTCGTCGCGTTCACCGCGCGCATCGGCCACGCGCGTGATGAAGCGCACCTGGTCGATGCTCTTCACGACCGTCGTCGGCGTGATGCCGTGCTCCACGTTGTAGCGCGCGCTGGATCTCGCGACGGCGCTCCGTCTCGTCCATGCAGCGCTGCATCGAGCCGGTGATCCGGTCGGCGTAGAAGATCGCGCGCCCTT
Organism: uncultured Gemmatimonadaceae bacterium; assembly: GCA_963792685.1. Taxonomy (GTDB): domain Bacteria; phylum Gemmatimonadota; class Gemmatimonadetes; order Gemmatimonadales; family Gemmatimonadaceae; genus FEN-1250. The sequence continues at coordinate 3,209,084 of CAWBWW010000001.1, forward strand.
CGACGTGCCGCGCCGCGCGCCCCGTCGTCTGGATGAGCGAGCGATCGCTGCGCAGAAATCCTTCCTGATCCGCATCGAGGATCGGCGACGAGCGATACCTCGGGCAGATCGAGCCCTTCGCGCAGCAGGTTGATTCCGACCAGCACGTCGAACTCGCCGAGCCGCAGGCCGCGGATGATCTCCATGCGCTCGATCGCGTCGATGTCCGAGTGCATGTAGCGCACGCGCACGCCCATCTGCTGCAGGTAGTCGGTGAGATCTTCGGCCATGCGCTTGGTCAGCGTCGTGACGAGCACGCGCTCGCCGCGGCGCTCGCGCATGCGGATCTCGTTGAGCAGGTCGTCGACCTGGCCGCGCACCGGACGCACCTCGATCTCGGGATCGACGAGTCCGGTGGGACGAATGATCTGCTCGACGACGACGCCCTCCGACAGCCGGAGCTCGAGATCGCCCGGCGTCGCGGAGACGAAGATCGCGCGCGGCGTGAGCGAGAGGAACTCGTCGAACATCAGCGGCCGGTTGTCGAGCGCGCTCGGCAGGCGGAATCCGTAGTCGACGAGCGTGAGCTTGCGCGCGCGGTCGCCGTTGAACATTCCGCCGATCTGCGGCAGCGTCACGTGCGACTCGTCGACGACGACGAGGAAGTCCTCGGGGAAGTAGTCGAACAGACACGCCGGCCGCTCGCCCTGCGCGACGTCCCGAGAGATGGCGCGAATAGTTCTCGATGCCCGCGCACGTGCCGATCTCGAGCATCATCTCGATGTCGAAGTTCGTGCGCGACTCGAGCCGCTGCGCCTCGAGCAGCTTGCCCGTGCTCGCGCAGCTCCGTCAGCCGCTCGGCGAGCTCCGCGCGAATGAGCCCGACCGCGCGCTCGAGCGTCGGGCGCGACGTGACGAAGTGCTTCGCCGGATAGATCGCGGCGCGCTGCGAGGTCGGCGATCGTTTCGCCGGTGACGCAGTCGATCTTGGAGATCTTCTCGATCTCGTCGCCCCACATCTCGATGCGCACGCCCTGCTCCTCGTACGCCGGAAAGATCTCGACCGTGTCGCCGCGCACGCGGAACGTGCCGCGCTCGAACGAGACATCGTTGCGCGAGTACTGGATCCTCACGAGCGCGCGCAGGATGTCGTCGCGGCCGCGCATCGTCTGACCGCGCGAGATGCTCACCATCTGCTCGCGATACTCGACCGGATCGCCGAGTCCGTAGATCGCCGAGACGGTGGCGACGATGATGACGTCCTCGCGCTCCATCAGGCTCGACGTCGCGCGCAGGCGCAGCCGGTCGATGTCCTCGTTGATCGACGCGTCCTTCTCGATGTACGTGTCCGTCGTCGGGACGTACGCTTCCGGCTGGTAGTAGTCGTAGTACGAGATGAAGTACTCGACGGCGTTGTGCGGGAAGAAGCTCTTGATCTCGCCGTAGAGCTGCGCCGCGAGCGTCTTGTTGTGCGAGAGGACGAGCGTCGGCCGGCCGTGCGCCTTGATGACGTTGGCGACCGACATCGTCTTCCCCGATCCGGTGACGCCGAGCAGCGTCTGGAACCGGTCGCCGCGCGCGAGTCCTGCCGAGAGCTCGGCGATCGCGCGCGGCTGATCGCCCGCCGGCTGGAAGGGCGCCTGAAGATCAAATTCGGCCATGCGGAAATATAACGATTCGGTGGCTCTTCGGCTCGCCAGGCGAGCTCGGAATCAGGCGCGAGGCTAGTGCTTGTCGATGCGCTCGCGGCGCTCGCAGGTGGAGATGCCCTTCACCTTACGGATGAGCCTGGTGAGCTTCTGCAGGTGGGCGAGGTTCTCGACCTCGAGCAACACCGATCCGGAGACGTTGCCGCCCAGCCCGGACTTGAGCTCCATGCTCTTGATGCTCGTGCCGCTTTCGGTAATCGCCGCGGCAACATCGGCGTATAGCCCGCGACGATCGGAGCCCTCCAGCGCCAGCCGCACCAGGAAGAGCTCCCCCTCCTGCTCCTTCCAATCGATCTCGAGGCGCCGCTCCGGCTCCTCGGCTAGGAGCAGCACGTTTGGACAATCGGCGCGGTGGATGCTCACACCGCGTCCGCGAGTGACGTAGCCGACCACCGGATCGCCCGGCACCGGCTGACAACACTGTGAGTAGCGCACCATGAGCCCGTCGACGCCCTGGATGCGCACTCCAGGCGCGGGGCCTCGCATGCGCCGCACGAGCCGCTCGATCGTGCTCGCCTTCGCCGGAGTTTCTGCATTCTCCTCCGGGAACATGATCTTGAGCGCCTGCGCTATGGCGATGTCGCCCTGCCCAATCGACGAGATCGAGATGCTTCGAGTCGTTGAGCCCCAGCGCCTTCGCCGCCTCGGTGAGCAGCGAGTCGTCGGGCTTGAGATGGCGACGGCGGAACTCGCGATCGAGCATCTCGCGCCCGATCTTGGCCGAGGTGTTCTGCTCTTCGACGCGAATCCACTGCCGGATCTTGTGGCGCGCGCGGCCGGTGCGGACGTGCGCCAGCCAGTCACGGCTCGGTCGCGCAGTGGGCGACGTGATGATCTCCACCGTGTCCGAGCTGCGCAGCTCGCGCGACAGCGGCGCGATGCGGCCGTTGACCTTCGGCGCCCTGACAGTGCAGCCCGACCTCGGTGTGCACGGCGAACGCGAAGTCGATGGGCGTCGCGCCTTCGGGAAGCTCGATGACGTCGCCCGTTGGCGTGAGGACGAAGATCTCCTTCTGGTAGAGATCGAGCTTCAGAAACTCGAGGAACTCGTCCGGATTCTTCGCGTCGAGCTGGAACTCGAGAATCTGGCGCAGCCAGCTCATGTCCTGCTCGGCCTTGTCAGCGCTGCTGCGATTTTCCTTGTACAGCCAGTGCGCCGCAATTCCGTATTCGGCGGTGTCGTGCATCTCGCGCGTGCGGATCTGCACTTCGTAGAGCTGCCGCCCCGGGCCGAACACGGTGGTGTGCAGCGACTGGTAGCCGTTCGACTTCGGCTGCGCGATGTAATCCTTGATGCGCTCCTGCAGCGGCGTCCATCCGTCGTGGATGACGCCGAGTGCGTGGTAGCACTCCGGGACGCTGTTCACGAGCACGCGCACGGCCAGCAGGTCGTAGATCTCCTCGTACGGCTTGTCGCGCGACTTCATCTTCTTCCAGATCGACCAGAGATGCTTCGGCCGTCCGACGACCTCGACGTCGCGGATCCCCGCGCGCTTGAGCTCGCGGTCGAGCGGCTCGGAGAACTGGTTGATCAGCTGCTCGCGCAAATCGCGCTTCTGCGCGACGAGCTTCGCGAGCGCGCGATACTCGGCCGGCTCGATGTACTTGAAGGACAGATCCTCGAGCTCCCACCGCATCTGCGCCATTCCGAACCGGTGCGCGAGCGGGGCATACAGATCGATCGTCTCCTGCGCGATGCGGCGACGCTTCTCCTCGGGGAGATAGTCGAGCGTGCGCATGTTGTGGAGCCGGTCTGCGAGCTTGATGAGGATGACACGAGCATCTTTCGCGATCGAGAGCAGGAGCTTGCGATAGTTCTCGACCTGCCGCTCCTCGCGGGACTGGAAGGGAGATGTTTCCGATCTTCGTCACGCCATCGACGATAGCGGCGATCTCCTTCCCGAATTCCGCGGCCACGTCCTCGACGGTGACGGCGGTGTCCTCGACGACATCGTGGATCAGCCCGCACGCCACGGTGCTCGAATCCAGATGCAGCTCGGCCAAAATCTTTGCGACTTCGACGCAGTGATGCAGATACGGCGCACCCGACGAACGCTTCTGCCCGTGGTGCGCGCGCTCGCTGAACTTGTACGCGCGCGAGATGAGGTCCGCGTCGAGGCGCTCGAGGCGGGCATCACCGAGATTGAGCTCGGGGAGAATGGATTTGAGCGTCGGAGCCGTCACCGCTACCCTCGTCTCACGTGTGTCTCTCTCGCAACCTACATCCGAACGTGCGCAGTTGGATACCCGCTGCACACCCTGATTCAACGCTTTTGCCCCTCCTCCGGTGCCGAGTAAAGGCATCAGAGCAGTCCCGCTTCCGCGAAGCTGACGTAGCGCCCACGTCCGACGATCAGGTGATCGTGCACGGGGATGTCGAGCAAACGCCCCGCGGCCACGAGCTGGTCCGTCACCGCGCGATCGTCCGCGGATGGTGTGGGATCGCCGCTCGGGTGGTTGTGCACGAGGATGATCGCGGCCGCGCGCTCTGCGATCGCCTCCCGAAACACCTCGCGCGGATGTACGAGCGACGAGTTGAGTATCCCCCGCGTGACCGCGACGTCGCGCTCGAGCCGGTGCTGCGAGTCGAGAACGGCTACGTGAAACTCCTCCACCGGCAGATCCTGCAGCCGCGACGCGAACGCGGCATAGACCTCACGCGGCGATCGCATGGGCGCGCCCTCGTCGCGCCCTTCGCTTGCCATGCGGCGTCCCAGCTCGAGCGCGGCGTGCACGGTGGCCGCGCGCGCAGAGCCCACGCCGCGCATGAGGGTGAGCGACGCGACCGGCTGCGCAGCGATCCGGCGCAGCGATCCGCCCGCGGATTCGAGAATCGACTGTCCCAGCGCGATCGCGGAGCGACCGGTGCCTCCGCTTCCGACCACGATCGCGAGCAGTTCGGCCGCGCTGAGCGCTGTCGCGCCGTGGTCGCGCAATCGCTCGCGCGGGCGCTCGGAGCGCGGGAGCTCGCTAATGCTCATTGGTCGTGGTAAATCGGAGCCGGCAGCACGCGTCACGGGCCATCACTCGGCGAGGGGAATGGGCCCCAAACGGGCCGCGCGCCCTAGATAGCGGGGCGCGCGGTGGGAGGGACATCGCTTCCATTCGACGTCGGTGAAACCGACGCGACCAATCGATCGCGTCTACACCGAAGTCCCGTGGCACTTCTTGAACTTCTTCCCGGAGCCGCACGGGCACGGATCGTTGCGTCCCACGGCCGACCAATCGGTGTTGCCCGCCGGCTTCGCGGCCGCGTTGTTGATCCCGCGCCCCGCGCCGACGATGCGCACGTCCTTCCGTGCGACGACGTCCTGCTTGGGCGCCTCGTCCGGACCGATGTCGACGTTCCCCTCCGGCTCTCCCGGCGCGACTGCGACCTCCGCCCCACCATCGCCTGCCGGAATGTCCTCGAGAATGCCGAGCGCGTTGTAGCGGCGTGTCGGCGCAGCCCCTGCCGCGCGCGCGCCACCGCGTCCGTTCCCGTCACCACTCGGCGGCGCCTCCGTGGGCACGTTGGGCGTGATCTGTACCTGCGCGCGCAGGAAGCGCTCGGTGAACGTGTGATAGAGATCCGACATGAGGTCCACGAACATCGTGTACGCCTCCTGCTTGTACTCGACGAGCGGATCCTTCTGCCCCCACGACCGATAGTGAATCGCGTTGCGCAGCTGGTCGAGATCGTAGAGATGATCCTTCCACTTCTCGTCCAGCACGTGGAGCATCACGCGCGACGAGCAGCCGGTCCGCGTACATGTCGAGCGCGTCGAGCTTCGCCGCGAACGCCGCACTCGCCGCCGCGCGCGCCATCTCTTTCGCCTCGGCGATGGTGCTGGCCGCTCGGTCGCGCCTTCCTCGAACTGCGGCACGAAGAGCAGGTAGTGCATCAGCAGCTCCTGGCGCAGCACGCCGAAATCCCAATCGCTCTCCGAGTCGTAGCCGTCGAGTGACTGCTCGACGCGCCGCTCGACGGCCTTCTCGACCATCTTGAGCGCTTCGCCCTTGAGCTCCTCGCCGCCCTCGAGCGCGAACGCGCGCAGCGAGTAGATCACCTCGCGCTGCTGGTTCATCACGTCGTCGTACTCGAGCAGCCGCTTGCGCGCCTGGAAGTTCTGGAGCTCGACGCGCTTCTGTGCCTGCTCGATCGAGCGCGTGATGAGCGGATGCGTGAGCACCTCGCCCTCCTGCGCGCCCATCCGGTCCATCAGCTTCGCGATGCGCTCGGAGCCGAAGAGGCGCATGAGATCATCTTCGAGCGAGAGGAAGAACTGCGTCGCGCCCGGATCGCCCTGACGGCCCGCGCGGCCGCGCAGCTGGCGGTCGATGCGCCGCGACTCGTGACGCTCGGAGCCGATGATGTGCAGGCCGCCGATCTCCATCGACCTCGACGACCTTTCCGTCCGGGTCCTTCACCTGCGACGGCTTCGACTCCGTGACGCCCGCGCCAAGCTTGATGTCGGTTCCGCGGCCGGCCATGTTCGTCGCGATCGTCACCGCGCCGGGCTGCCCCGCCTCCGCGACGATCTCGGCCTCGCGCTGGTGGTACTTCGCGTTGAGCACGTTGTGCTTGATGCCGGCGCGCTGGAACATGCTTCGCGAGCGTCTCCGACACGTCGACGTTCACCGTTCCGACGAGCACCGGATAGCCGAGCGTCGTGAAGCCGCTGCGTCTCCTCGAGCGATCGCGTTGTACTTCTCGCGGCGCGTCTTGATAGACGAGATCCTGGCGGTCGTCGCGGATGACGGGCTTGTTCGTGGGAATCACCGCGACATCGAGCTTGTAGATCTGGTGGAACTCCGTCTCCTCCGTCTCGGCCGTTCCCGTCATGCCGGCGAGCTTCTCGTACATGCGGAAGTAGTTCTGAATCGTGATCGTGGCCATGGTCTGCGTCTCGCCCTTCACGCTGCACCCCTTCCTTGGCCTCGACCGCCTGATGCAATCCCTCCGACCAGCGGCGCCCCGGCATCGTGCGGCCGGTGAACTCGTCGACGATCAGCACCTCGCCTTCCTGCACGACGTAGTTCACGTCCCTCTCGTACAGCGCGTGCGCGCGCAGGAGCTGGTGCACGATGTTCAGCCGCTCGCCTTCGCTCGCGTACTCGCGCTCGATCGCGGCGCGCGCTCGAGCTTCTCCTGCGGCGCGAGTCGTGCGTCGTGATCGATGCGGTGCACTTCCTCGCGAGATGTCGGGCAGGACGAACGCGTCGTGATCGTCCGGCGACATGAAATCGACGCCGCGATCGGTGAGATGCACCGTGTGGCCGCTTCTCGTCGAGCACGAAGAGGAGGTCGCTCCTCGATGTCGCGGAACTGCTGCTTCGCCGCCGGCAGCTTGCGGTCGGCGATGTGCTCGAGCTCCATCTTCTGCACGAGCTGCTTGACGCCCGGCTCCTGCAGCGCCTTGAGCAGGCGCTTGTTCTTCGGGCGCGCCGAGCTGCGCCTTGTAGAGGCGGAGCGCAGCGGTCTCGGTGTCGCCGCTCGCCAGCGCGCGCTCACCCTCGGCCGACGAGCGGGTTGGCGATCTCCGTCTGCGCGCGCACGACGCGCGCGACTGCGGCGTTGTGCTCGCGATACTGCGCGTCGCTCTCGTCGCCGACCGGGCCCGAGATGATGAGCGGCGTCCGCGCTTCGTCGATGAGCACGGAGTCCACTTCGTCGACGATCGCGTACGAGTGCGGGCGCTGCACGCGCTGGTCGAGCGACGACGACCATGTTGTCGCGCAGGTAGTCGAAGCCGAACTCGTTGTTCGTGCCGTACGTGATGTCGCAGAGGTACGCGGCGCGGCGCTCGAGGCGTGCCGGGCTCGGTGTCATCGAGGCAGCCGACGGTGAGGCCGAGGTACTTGTAGAGGTGGCCCATCCACTGCGAGTCGCGGCGGGCGAGATACGAGTTCACCGTGACGAGATGCGCGCCGCTTCCCGGCAGCGCGTTCAGATACAGCGGCAGCGTCGCGACGAGCGTCTTGCCCTCGCCCGTCGCCATCTCCGCGATCTTGCCGAAGTGCAGCTGGATTCCGCCCATGAGCTGCACGTCGTAGTGCACCATGTTCCACGGCGTCTCGTGGCCGGTGACCATGGCCGTGCGACCCGACGAGCCGGCGCGCGCGCCTCGCGCACCGTCGCGAACGCTTCGGGAAGGATCTCGTCGAGCGTCTCGGCGATGGTCTCGCGCAGCTCCGCCTCGAGCCCGCCGCGCCGTCGGCGCCGCCGATCTCGCGTCGATGCGCTCGCGCTCCTCGGCATCCGGCGCCGCGTGCTTGCGCTCCTTCAGCGCCGCGATCTGCGCCTCGAGTGGCCGCGCGCGTTCCGCGATGATCGCGCGCAACTTCGCGGTCTGGCCGCGCAGCTCTTCCTCGGACACCGAGTGGAGCCGCTCGTATTCCTCGTTGATCGCATCGACGATCGGCTGCACGCGCCTCATCTCGCGCTCGTGCCGGGTGCCGAACAATGTGGTCGCGATTTTCTTGAGCATCTGTTGCCTCTATCGGTACAAGCCGGCCGCGCTGATGAACGCGGCTACGGCATCGGTCACGAATCCATGAATCGAGCGCCCGGCGCTCACCCTCTCTCGAATCTCGGTGGACGAGAGCTCGATGCGCCGTGTCGCGAGCTTCGTCATCGGCAGCGTGGCTTCGAGCGAGCTCGGCGTATCCGGCGTCGCACGAACCAGAACGACGATCGTTGCCAGGTCGGCGATACGTCCCGCGTCGCGCCAACTGGCTATCTGCGTGGCGAGATCCTCGCCGATGAGCATGAACAGGGAAATACCCGGCGTCTGCCGGGAGAGCGCCTCGAGCGTGTCGACCGTGAAAGATAACCCTTCCCTATCCAGTTCGACGCGGCTGGCCTCGAAGCGCGTGTCGTCGCCGACCGTGAGCTCCAGCATCTGGAGCCGTTGCTCTGGCGACGCCTGCACGGTGCGCGCCTTGAACGGCGGCACCTTTGCCGGAACGAAAAGCAGTTTGTCGAGCGCGAGTGCCTCGGAGGCGTCGCTGGCGGCGAGCAAGTGTCCGACGTGCGGAGGATCGAAGGTCCCGCCCAGGACACCTACGCGCACGATCGGCTCAGCGGCGGGGAGGAGTCGTCGCAGGCGCGGGCGCGCCCGGATTCGGCACCGGCGTTGGCGACGTTGCCGGCACCCGCTGCGGCGGATTCGGCAGTGGCGCGGCCTGTGCGCCCTTCGCCACGGCGGCCGGCTTCACGGTAGTGTCGGCGACCATCGTGGGCTTCACACCCCGACACGCCTTCAGGACTTCGCGATCCTTCGGATAGTTCTTCTCGAGCGTGCCGCACGTTTCGGCGACGTCTTCCTTGTACTTGATGGCGCGATACGACTGGACGAGCCTGATCTGCGACTTACGCGCGGCGTCGGTCTTCGGGTACTGCTTCACGACATCGCGAAAGTAGATGATCCCGGAGTCGTACGCCTTCCGCTTGAAGTACGTAACGCCGTTGTTGTAGCCCTTCAGGCCAAACCACTCGTCGAGACGATCGATCTGCTTCTGTGCAGAATCGCGCAGCGGCGAATCGGGATACGCCGCGAGAAAGCTCTGGAAGGTGGACTTGGCTGTCTCACCGTACTGCGGATCGAGCCCCGGCTTCCGCCACAGCTTGCTGTACGCGATGCCGGTCTCGTAAGTCGCGCGGTCGGCGAGCGTATCTTCCGGGAAGTTCTCTGCAACGCGCGAGTACGACTGCGCGGCGAGGATGTACTCGTGTTTCCCCATGTGCGCTTCGCCCAGGTGATAGTACGCGCTGGGCAGGAGCGGATCGCGCGCGGGAAGGTCGGTCGTCAGCTTCTCGAAGCCGGCGATCGCGTGATCCCAGCTGTGCCGCTTGAGCTCAGCCAGCGACGCATCGTACAGCGCCTGGTGCGATGGAAACTTGAGCGGCTGGAAGCCATTGTGATGGCAGCCAGCGACCAGGACTACAAGCAGAACGGTGGAGAGACGCGATCGTCTTGAAAAAGGCATGAGCCGAGTGTTACCCCGTAGAGGGCGGCGGGTTCAGCCGCGCGCGACCGTGGCCGACGCGGCGCCAATGCCGCTCTCGCGGAACCAAGCGACGAACCGTGGAATGCCGTCTTTGACGTGAACCGACGGCGCGTATCCCAGGTGCTCTCGCGCCCGGGTGATGTCTGCAAGTGTGCGACGCACATCGCCCGGCTGCGCGGGAAGCCGCTCGAGCCGTGCGCTTCGTCCAGTAGCCTGCTCGATGAGCTGCACGAGCGTCGACAGCGAGGTCGCCGCGGACTCGCCAAGGTTGAAGATCTCGTGGCCGGGCTTCGCACTGCGCGTACGATCGATAGCGCCGAGCACGCCTTGCACGGTGTCCGTGATGTACGTGTAGTCGCGCTCCGCGGTCCCGTCGCCGAAGAACGGCACCGGGTCACCCGCCAGAATTCTGCGTGTGAAGGAGTGAATCGCGAGATCCGGTCGCTGGCGAGGACCATACACCGTGAAGAATCGCAGCGAGATGATCCGCATCCAGTCGCAAAGTCCCGCGTACGTCTCGCACATGAGCTCCGCGGCGCGCTTGGTCGCCGCATAGGGGCTGATCGGGCGCAGGGCGGGATCATCTTCGCGGAACGGAGCCGTCGCGTCGTTGCCGTACACGCTCGAGCTCGAAGCCAGCACCAGTCGCGAGATCTTCGCCGCGCGTGCGGCATCGAGCAGCACCGTCGTGCCGAGCACATTCACCGCGGCGTAGAGCGCAGGATCCTGGATCGACGGGCGTACACCCGCGCGCGCGGCGAGATGCACGAGCGCATCGGGATGAAAGGCGTCGATGACGCGGCGCATCGCCGGTGCATCGCGCACATCCCCTTCGACGAGCTCGAACGAGGGATGCAGCATCGCCTCCGCGAGATTGGCGCGCTTCAGGTCCGGATCGTAGAACGAGTCGAAGTTGTCGATGCCGACGACGACGTCGCCTCGTGCGAGCAGCGCCTCGACGACGTGCGAGCCGATGAAACCCGCCGCTCCCGTGACGATGACCTTCTCAGCCACGCGGTCGCATCCGGTCGGATGGGAGGCTGGCGAAGTAATCAATGGTCTTCTGCAGCCCCTCGCGAATCCCGATCTTCGGCTCCCAGCCGAGCATCGCGCGGGCACGAGTGATGTCCGGCTTGCGAATCTTGGGATCGTCCTCGGGAAGCGGACGCTCGACGAGCGCCGCAGTCGTCTTCGTGAGCTCGCGGACCATCTCGGCGAGCTGTCTCACCGTGTACTCGTCCGGATTGCCGATGTTCGTGGGCTCGTTGTCGCCCTTCATGAACAGCCGGTAAATCCCCTCGACTTCGTCCGACACATAACAGAAGCTGCGCGTCTGGGATCCGTTGCCGTAGATGGTGATCGGCTCGTTGCGCAGCGCCTGCACGATGAAGTTGGACACGACGCGCCCGTCGCGCGGGCGCATGCGTGGGCCATACGTATTGAAAATGCGCACGATGCGCGTATCGAGCCCGTGGTAGCGGTGATACGCCATCGTCAGCGCCTCGGCAAAGCGCTTCGACTCATCGTACACACCGCGCGGACCGACGGGATTCACGTTTCCCCAGTACGTCTCCGGCTGCGGGTGCACGAGCGGGTCGCCATACACCTCGCTCGTGGACGCGAGAAAAAATCGCGCGCCCTTCTCCTTGGCGAGGCCGAGTGCGTTGTGCGTGCCGAGGGCGCCGACTTTGAGTGTTGGAATCGGAAGCTCGAGATAGTCGATCGGGCTCGCGGGGCTCGCGAAGTGGAGCACGCCGTCGAGCTTCCCCTTCACGTACGTGTACGTCGAGATGTTGTGCTGGATGAACTCGTAGCGCTGGTCGCTCGCGAGATGCGCGATGTTTTCGGGATGGCCGGTGATGAAGTTGTCGAGCCCGACGACTTCGTGCCCATCCGCGAGAAAACGATCGGTGAGATGCGAGCCGAGAAATCCCGCGCCTCCGGTGATGAGTACTCTCACGACTGATCTCCACGGCCGATCGAGCGATACGTGAAGCCCAGATTCTTCATCTTCGCGGGATCGTAGAGATTGCGTCCGTCGATGACGACCGGCCGCGAAAGCGCACGCTTGATACGGGAGAAGTCCGGATGCCGGTACTCGTTCCAGTCGGTGACGACGACGAGCGCCGCGGCCCCCTCGAGCGCGTCGTAGTTCGTCGCCGCGTAGGTCACGCGATCACCAAGCCGGCGCTGCGCCTCGTGCATCGCGACGGGATCGTGTGCGACGACGGTGGCGCCGGCATCGATGAGCTCATCAATCAACGTGAGCGCGGGTGATTCGCGCATGTCGTCGGTCTGCGGCTTGAAGGCGAGCCCCCACACGGCGACGCGCGCGCCGCGAATGCCATCACCGACAACCTGGCGAAGCTTCGAGAAGAGCACGTGCTTCTGCTTGTCGTTCGCCTCTTCCACAGCGTGCAGCACGGACATCTGCGCGCCGCGCTCCTGGGATGTGCGGAGCAGCGCCTTCACATCCTTCGGGAAGCAGGAGCCGCCGTAGCCTGGACCAGGAAAGAGGAACGATGGACCGATGCGATCGTCGCTCCCGATTCCCTTGCGCACCATGTCCACATCTGCGCCGACGCGCTCACAGAGATTCGCGACTTCGTTCATGAACGAAATGCGCGTCGCGAGCATCGCGTTCGCTGCATACTTCGTCATCTCGGCGGACGGAATGTCCATGAAGATGATCGGCTTGCCGGTGCGCACGAACGGCGCGTAGAGCTCCGCCATCACGGAACGCGCGTGGTCGGTGGCGACACCGAGGACGACGCGATCGGGCTTGAGGAAGTCGTCGACGGCTGCGCCTTCCTTCAGAAACTCCGGATTGCTGCAGAGATGGAAGGGAAATTTCGCGTGCTTCGAGACTGCTGTCTCGACCTTCTCAGCGGTTCCGACGGGCACGGTGGATTTGGTGACGACGACGACTTCGCGCGTCATGTGCTTGCCGACGAGCTCCGCGACGCCGAGCACGTGGCGCAGATCGGCGGAGCCATCCTCGTCGGGCGGCGTGCCTACGGCGATGAACACGACCTCAGCCTGCGCGATGGCGGCCGGAACGTCGGTGGTGAACTCCAGCCGCCCCTGCGACTGATTGCGCTCGACCAGCTCATCGAGCCCGGGCTCGTAGATCGGCAGGACGTTCTTCTTCAGCCCTTCGATCTTGGCGACATCCACATCCGCGCAATGCACATCATTGCCAGTCTCGGCGAGACAGGCACCCACGACCAACCCAACGTAGCCGGTTCCGACGACGGTAATGCGCATTCAGGCTCGGTTTGGAAAGCGATGGAAAAAGAGCTGAAAAGCTGTGCAGCCGTTGAAGTTAGCTAGCGCGAGCGAGGTGGGCAATGAGGGGTGAGAACTACAACGGCTTCACACGAATGACGCGAACGAAACGAATCGAAACGGGTGCACACGAAGGGCTACGCGCCATCAACATAAATGGGCAATTCTCGTCGGATGAAAGGAGAGCTACTCGAGGCAAAGCTGGTTCATTCCATCGTCGGGGCTTTTTTCGACGTTTACAACTACTTCGGATACGGGTTCGGTGAGCGCGTGTACGCGGGGGCGCTTGAACACGAGCTCCGAGACCGAGGCCTTTGTGTTACGCGCGAACTCGCGATAGAGGTCGCCTATAAGAACCGCCTCGTCGCGAATCAACGTCTCGATATGGTGATCGAGAATCGCGTGGTGATCGAAAACAAAGCAGTCGAGAAGGTGACGGATGCCGATCGCCGACAGCTAATCAGCTATCTGCGAGCCACGCAATTCGAAGTGGGAATTCTCCTTCATTTTGGTCCGGAGCCCCGCTTCGAACGCTTCATCGACTACCCCAAAAAGGAACCCGACGCGCACCGGCAGCCAAACAGCGCCTGATTCGATTTCTTTCAATTCGCGTCATTCGTGTGAAGCAGTTGTCCTTGCCCTCCCCGCCTCGTCACGGATACCGAAACCGATAACTGGCGATCACCTGTAGGCGCGTGAGGTACTGTGCCGGGGTCGGGAGGTTGTTGATGTTTGTGATGCGCGCGACTTCGAGCTTGGCTGTGATCGGGATGATTCCGTCCAGCCATTCGGCCGACGCGTCGCCTATCCAGGCGCGCTGGGGGTCGGGGCGGTCGGCGGTGGTGTCTGGGTACGGGTCGTTGGCGTGGCCTACGCGGTTGATCGTCGGGCGATCGGTGAGGCGGTATGCGCCGTGGCGCCAGCGGGCGAGGCCCGCCATCAAGTGCAGCTTACCCGACGCCCAGTATTCGCCGTAGCCGCGGAGCATGTCCGCGTCCGGACCCAGCTCGGAGCCCAGTGGGGCATCGAAGTTCTGGTAGACCTTCGAGTAGTCGACCTGTCCGATGTACGTGAAGCTGCTGAGGCGGCGGTACTGCAGCCCCGCCGTCGACACGTACACGATCGGCAGCGCGTACGACGCATCGAAATTCCACCCGAGCTGATTCGGATAGTTCGCGCGATCCTTCGCGTCGATCTGAATGTCGTCCACCAGCAGCTCGCCTTTGAACGTCGCGCGTCCTGCCGTCGCACGCGCCGCGAGGAACGCCGTGAGATTCGCGTCCCCTGCACCGCTCTGGCTCGTGTCGTGTTGAGTCGTCTGATAGATCATCAGCGGATTCAGATACGCAAGATCCACCGTGAATCCCTGCCGCTGCACGACCGCCGTCTCGCCCAGCGTGAGCTCGACGGACTTCGTCGGCTTGTACGTGAGACCGTGCCCGAAGACGAACCGGTGCCAACGCTGCTGCGAGATGCCGGACGGCAGCACGTCATGCGCGGAGTCGAGCAGGACATCGTTGATCGTCGCCGCGAAGGCGCGCAGCTCGAAGCGATAGAACCGCAGCGAGAGCTGCAGGCGATCGAAGGCGGGTCCGTTCGCGGACAGCGCAATCGACTCCTGCCCCTCACCAAGCCACGCCTCGCGCGAGCGGCCGAGCGAGACGATCAGCTTTCCCACCGAGGCGTTGATGTACGCGTCCTGGAAGCCGACGACGCCGGACGTGTTGCGGAAGGGCGACTCGCGGATGTGCGGATCGTTGCGCACGCCCGCCTGACCGAACGCTTCACTGACGAAGACCAGGTGCGGGCCGCCGTCGAAGGTGAAGCGGATGCGCGCGATGCCGACGACTGGATTCTCTCCCTCGGAGGTCGGACGTACATCCTCCCAGAGCGGATAGAACGTGCCGTTCTTGAGCCCCGTTGCCTGCAGCGTTGCGGCTGCGCCGAACGTGAGGCCGTGCGCGGTGGTGTCGCAAGCGGCGGAGTCGCCCGGAAAGCGCGCACGCAGGGCGGAGAGCAGCGTCCCCTTGCAGCTCGGATCGCGCTCGGCCTCCTCCAGCGACTTGCGAATGTCGCCGACGAAGAACGGGCGGAACTGGGAAACGCGAGCCGCCGCGCATCCCTGGCGCTCGAGCCCTTCGAGCTGCGCGTATGCCGGGTCGGTGAGCGGGAGCTCGACGAGCGCGTGCTGCGCGCGTGCGGCGAGCGGTGCGGCGAGGGTGAGCGCGATCGCCAGCGCGGATGCGCGGCGCATCAGCGTCCGAAGAAGGATCGGACGGCCTCGATGACCTCGTCCTGCTGCGACTGCGAGAGCTCGGGATAGACGGGAAGCGACAGGACCTCCTTGGAAGCGCGCTCGGATTCGGGAAATGCGCCCTGCTTGTAGCCGAGATACGCGAAGCACTGCTGCAGGTGAAGCGGGATGGGATAGTAGATCGCCGTGCCGATCTCCTTCGCTTTCAGATGCGCCTGCAGCGCATCACGACGATCGGAGCGAATCGTGTACTGATTATAGATGGACTCATTCGCGGAGTCGATAGCCGGCGTGCGAATTTCCGCGACATCGCGAAACGCGTCGTCGTAATAGTGCGCGTGCGCGCGGCGCGCAGCGCTCCACTCGGCTAGGAACGGCAGCTTTGCCATCAGCACCGCTGCCTGCAGCGTGTCCAGCCTGCTGTTGAAGCCCACTTCCTCGTGCACGTACGTCTTGATCGCGCCATGCGTGCGGAGTCGGCGGAGGCGCATCGCGAGATGGTCGTCCTGCGTCACGATCATCCCGCCGTCGCCGTAGCCGCCGAGATTCTTGGACGGGAAGAAGCTGAACGTACCCACGTTCGCCATCTCTCCCGCCATCCTCGATTCGCCGTCGAGGCTGCGTCGCGCGCCGATCGACTGTGCGGCGTCCTCGATGATCGGGACATTGCGCATCGCGAGGCGATAGCGCTCGATCGGCGACATTTGCCCGAACAGATCGACGGGCATGACCGCCTTCGTGCGGCTCGTCACAGCAGCCGCCGCTGCCGCGGGGTTCATGCTGAACGTGTCTGCATCGATGTCCGCGAACACCGGCTTCGCGCCGGAGTTGTGCGTCATCCCGGCGGTGGCGAAGAAGGTGAACGGCGTCGTGATCACCTCGTCGCCCGCGCCGATGTCCATGGCACGCAGCGAGAGAAGCAGCGCATCCGAGCCGTTCGCGCATCCGATCGCGTACTTCGTATGCGAGAGCTCGGCGCAAGCCTTCTCGAACTCTTCGACCTGCTTCCCAAGGATGAAGGTCTGGTCCTCGACGACCTGGCTCATCGCTGCGGTGACCTTGTCGCGAATGCGCGCGTGCTGCGCCTTGAGATCGAGCAGCGGAACGGGCATCAGGATCCGATGGGTGCGGGAATCTCTCGAGGCGTTGCGCTCGTGGCGGCTCGCGCAAGCTCGTGCCACTCCTGCAGCGAACGCACCTGCGAGGAGCCGAATCGCAGCGACAGAATGGCGTCACATGCTGCGCTGGCGGCGGACATCGTGGTCGTGTACGGAATGCGATGCGCGACCGCTGCCTGCCGCATCGTGTAGTCGTCCGTCTGGGAATGTTTGCCCAGCGGAGTGTTGATCAGCAGCTGCACCTGCCCGTTCACGATGAGGTCGACGCCGTTCGGTCGGCCCTCGTGCACCTTGAATACCTGTTCGGCGGCGATCCCCCGCGCGCGCAGGAACTTCGCCGTACCCGGCGTTGCGAGCACCTTGAAGCCCATGTCCTGGAAGCGGCGCACGATCGGCGCGACGTGAGCCTTGTCGGAGTCGTTCACGGTGACGAGCACCGCGCCGCTGAGCGGCAGTCCGTTGTCGGCTGCGAGCTGCGCCTTCGCGAACGCGCGGCCAAAGCTCTCGGAGATTCCCATCACCTCGCCCGTGGAGCGCATCTCCGGGCCGAGCACCGGGTCCGCGCCGCGGAACTTGTTGAACGGAAACACTGCCTCCTTCACGGAGACGTACGGCGGATGAATCTCCGCCGTGAAACCGGTGTCCTCGAGACTCTCGCCGAGCATCAACCTCGCAGCAAGGGATGCGAGCGGCACGCCGATCGCCTTCGAGATGAACGGGATCGTGCGGCTCGCGCGCGGATTCACCTCGAGCACGTAAACGATTCGGTCGCGAATCGCGAACTGCACGTTGATCAGCCCCACCACTTTCAGCGCCTTTGCGAGCGCGAGCGTATGCGCGCGCATCGTCGCGAGATCCTCCTCGCGAATGATGTACGGCGGCAGCACGCACGCGGAGTCACCGGAGTGGATGCCTGCGTCCTCGATGTGCTGCATCACGCCGCCGATCACGTAGTTCGTGCCATCGCCGATCGCGTCGACGTCGACCTCGTACGCGTCCTCGAGGAAGCGGTCGATCAGCACCGGGCGATCTTCCGACACGCGCGCCGCCGTTTCGAAGTAGCCGCGCAGCGACGGCTCGTCGTAGACGATCTGCATCGCGCGTCCGCCGAGCACGTAGGACGGCCGCACGAGCACCGGATAGCCGACGTCGCGTGCAACGGCCTCCGCCTCCGCGAGCGTCGTTGCCGTGCCGTTCGGCGGCTGCCGGATGCCGAGCTCGCGCGCAACCTTGTCGAAGCGGCGACGGTCCTCCGCGATGTCGATCGCGTCGGGAGACGTGCCCAGAATCTTCACGCCCGCGCGCTCGAGTGCGCGCGTGAGCTTGATCGGCGTCTGTCCGCCGAGCTGCACGATGACGCCAAGCGGCTGCTCACGCTGCACGATCTCGAGCACATCTTCGAGCGTGAGCGGCTCGAAGTACAGCTTGTCCGAGATGTCGAAGTCGGTCGAGACCGTCTCAGGATTCGAGTTCACCATGATCGTCTCGTAGCCCGCCTCACGAAGCGCGAGCACCGCGCGCACGCAGCAATAGTCGAACTCGACGCCCTGCCCAATGCGATTCGGTCCGCTGCCGAGGATCACGACACTCGGCTTCCCCGAGCGCGGCGCTTCGCTCTCCTCATCGTAGCTGCCGTAGAGATACGGGGTCGCAGAAGGAAATTCGCCGGCGCACGTGTCCACCATTTTGTACACGGGGCGCACGCCGAGCGACCAGCGACGCTCGCGCGCCTCCTGCTCGCTCTCATCGCGCAGCGCGCCGAGCTGCGCATCGCTGAAGCCCATGCGCTTCATCGCGCGGAGCTCGTTCGCGGTGATCTCCTCGAGTGAGCGATAGCGTCGCTCGGCCTCGAGCAGATCGTTCATCTGGTCGAGGAACCAGCGGTCGATCCTCGAGAGATCATAGATCTCGTCGATCGACAGCCCGCGCTCGAGCGCGTACTTCACCTGAAATATCCGCTCGGGCGTCGGCTGGCGAAGCGCGCCGCGAAGCGTCTCGAGCGTGTCGTCCGCGAGGCGATCGTCGGAGAGCCGCGTGCCAACGTGCCATCCCGATCGGCCGATCTCCAGCGCGCGCAGCCCCTTCTGGAACGCCTCCTTGAACGTGCGCCCGATGGCCATCGACTCGCCCACCGACTTCATCTGCGTCGTGAGCCTCGGATCGGCGGCGGCGAACTTCTCGAAGGCGAAGCGCGGGCACTTGACGACGACGTAGTCGAGCACCGGCTCGAACGACGCCGGCGTCGTCTTCGTGATGTCGTTCGTGATCTCGTCGAGCCGGTAGCCTACCGCGAGCTTCGTCCCGATGCGCGCGATCGGAAAACCCGTCGCCTTGGACGCGAGCGCCGACGAGCGCGACACGCGCGGGTTCATCTCGATCACGAGCAGCTCGCCGTCCGCCGGGTTCACCGCGAACTGGATGTTGCAGCCGCCAGCCTCGACACCGATCTCGCGGATGATCGCGACGGCTGCATCGCGCATCGCCTGGTACTCGCGATCCGTCAGCGTGAGCGCCGGCGCAACCGTGATCGAGTCGCCGGTGTGCACGCCCATGGGATCGATGTTCTCGATCGAGCACACGATCACCACGTTGTCGGCGTGGTCGCGCATCACCTCGAGCTCGTACTCCTTCCAGCCGAGCAGACTGCGCTCGATCAGCACCTGGCTCGTTGGCGAGAGATCGAGACCGCGACGCACGATGTCCTCGTACTCCTCGCGATTGTACGCGACGCCGCCCCCCGTGCCGCCGAGCGTGAATGAGGGGCGGATGATTGCGGGGAAGCTCACGATGGGGATCAGCGCGATGGCATCGTCCCACGTGCGCGCGATACCGCCGGTCGCAACGCGCTGCCCGATGCGGCGCATCGCATCCGCGAACAGCTCGCGATCCTCGGCGAGCCTGATCGCGCGGGCGTCTGCGCCAATCAGCTCGACGCCGTATTTCGCCAGCACGCCACTATCTGCGAGTGCCAGCGCGACGTTGAGCGCTGTCTGCCCACCCATCGTGGGGAGCAGCGCATGAGGACGCTCGCGCTCGATCACCTGCTCCACCACATCAGGCGTGACCGGCTCCACGTACGTGCGGTCCGCGAACTCGGGATCGGTCATGATCGTCGCCGGATTCGAGTTCACCAGCACGACCGTGTACCCCTCTTCGCGAAGCGCCTTCGCCGCCTGTGTTCCCGAGTAGTCGAACTCGGCGCCCTGCCCGATGACGATCGGACCGGAGCCTATGAGCAGAATCTTCTGGATGTCAGTGCGACGCGGCACGTATGAGCTCTTCGAGGATGGAGTCGAGCGAGTGGCGCGGAGCCCAGCCCGTTGCCGCACGCAGCTTCGCGGCGCTGCCGACGAGCGCCGGGACATCAGCCGGGCGAACGAGCGCAGGGTCCGACTGCAATTTCGCCTCTACGCCGGCGAGGGCAAGGACGCGGCGCGCAAGCGTGGCCATGTCGGTGCCGACGCCGCTCGCAATGTTGTACGCCTCGCCCGCAACCCCGCGCTCGGCGAGCGCCACATAGCCACGCACGACGTCTTCCACGTGCGAGAAATCACGCACCGTGTCCGTGTTGCCCATGACCATCGGCTTCCCCGTCCCGCGCAGCGCGACGGCGCGTCGCACGAGCGCGGGGATCACGAAGTTCGGGGACTGTCCGGGCCCGGTGTGGTTGAAGGGACGAACGGCGATCACCCGCACGTGTCCAGAGCGATGTGCTTCGAGCGCGAGCACCTCCTGCGCGGCCTTGGACGCGGCGTACACGCCCAACGGCTGCTGCGCTGCGTCCTCGCGGAGCGGGAGCTCCGCAGCGGGGTGGCGACCGTACTGCTCGCCACTGCCGACGACGACCACCACCGGATCCAGCGCGCCGGCCGCGCGGCGCACCCGCACGTCGCCAAGAAGTCGTGCAGCGACGAGGACGTTCACCTCGAGCGTGCCACCCGGATCCGCATTCGCGGAGGGGACGTGCGCGATCCCCGCGAGGTGGAAGATCGCATCGGGCATCGAGGCCTCGATGGCCTCGTGTGCCGCAGCGGTCGCGCGCAGATCGCCCTCCCACCAGCGCACCGCATTCGTCGCTTCGCCGTCGAGCGCACCCGGCGGAAGCGCATCGTCGAGACGCGTTCCCCACACTTCCCACCCGGAATGCAACAGCTCTCGACACAACCACTGACCGGCGAAGCCGGCCGCGCCGGTCACCAGCGCGCGCACGTCAGCCCCTGGCCCGGTGTCGCGCGAGATCCGCTTCGACCATCATTCCAATGAGCTGCGAGAACGAGACCTTCGGCGTCCACCCCATCACCTGCTTCGCCTTCGATGGATCCGCAACGAGCAGATCGACCTCGGCTGGCCGCATGAAGCGCGGATCCTGGACGACGTAGTCGCGATAGTTGAGGCCGACGGCACCGAAAGCCGTCTCGCAGAGCTGCTGCACGGACCACGTGTGACCGGTACCGATCACGAAGTCCTGCGGCTCGTCGAGCTGGAGCATGCGCCACATCGCGTCCACATAGTCGCCGGCGAATCCCCAGTCGCGTCGCGCATCGAGCGTGCCGAGGCGCACCTCGGTGGCGAGGCCGAGCTTGATGCGTGCGACAGCGTCGGTGACTTTGCGCGTCACGAACTCGAGGCCGCGACGCGGGCTCTCGTGATTGAAGAGAATGCCTGACACCGCGTACAGGCCATAGCTCTCGCGGTAGTTCACGGTGATCCAGTGACCGTAGACTTTGGCGACGCCGTACGGGCTGCGCGGATAAAACGGCGTCGACTCAGTTTGCGGCGTCTCGACGACCCGACCGAACATTTCGCTCGAGCTGGCCTGGTAGAAGCGCGCTTTGGGCGCGGCTTTCCGGAACGCCTCGAGTGCGCGCGTCACGCCCATCGCGGTGAACTCACCCGTAAGCACAGGCTGCGTCCACGACGTCTGCACGAAGCTCTGCGCGGCGAGATTGTAGATCTCATCCGGCGCGCACGCCGCGATCGCATCGACGAGCGAGTGCTGGTCGAGAAGATCGGCGGAGAGGAGCTCGACGCGATCGACGAGATGCGCGATGCGCTCGTACGGCGTGGTCGAGCTGCGGCGCACGATGCCGTACACCTTGTAGCCCTTGTCGAGAAGGAGCTCCGCCAGATAGGAGCCGTCCTGCCCGGTGATGCCGGTGATCAGCGCGGTCTTCATCGTCGCGATGCTCGCCGTGACATAGAAAACAGGGGAGCCCGCTAAAGCGCTCCCTGTGCTCAATGCTGAACGGACGAACGATCATGCGACTCGCGTGCCCGCGTGGAGCGCGCTGGATCTTGCCCGCGCTGAGGCAGCGCGTGCAGACCTTGATCTTCGTGATCTTGCCGTCGATCAGAATACGCGCGACCTGGAGGTTCGGCTTCCAGACGCGGCGCACCTTGTTGTTCGCGTGCGAGACGTTGTTCCCGAAGGTCACGCCCTTCTTGCACACGTAGCACTCTTTGCCCGCCATGACTC
Organism: uncultured Gemmatimonadaceae bacterium; assembly: GCA_963792685.1. Lineage (GTDB taxonomy): Bacteria > Gemmatimonadota > Gemmatimonadetes > Gemmatimonadales > Gemmatimonadaceae > FEN-1250. The sequence continues at coordinate 3,230,900 of CAWBWW010000001.1, forward strand.
AGCCCTCGATCAGCTCGATACGCGCCATCTCGGCTCCGTCACCCTTGCGGTGACCGACCTTGAGAATGCGCGTATAGCCGCCATTGCGCGTCGCGTAGCGTGCACCGATCTCCTGGAAGAGCAGGTCGGCCGTCTCGCGATGCTGGACGTGGCGCCCCGCGAGACGCCGCGCGTGCAGCGTTCCGGTTTTCGCCTTGGTGATCAACTTCTCGACGAATGGACGCAGCTCTTTCGCCTTCGCTTCCGTCGTCTCGATCGCGCCGCGCTCGATCAGCGACTTCGCGAGATTGCGCATGAGCGCGAGCTTCTGTTCGCTCGTGCGACGGAGCTGCCGTCCTGCCTTTCTGTGACGCATTGCAGTCTACTCCTCGTCGTCTGGCGCGGCAGCGGCGGCGCGACTGGGAGCCGTACCCCAATCGGACACACGCACACCCTCAGCGCCGTCATCGTAGCGCATCCCGAAATTCAGCCCTTCACGCTCGAGGAGATCCGCGATCTCCTGCAGCGACTTCTTGCCGAAATTCTTCACCTGGAGCATCTGCGCTTCCGTCTGGCGAACGAGATCGCCGAGCGTGCGGATGTCCGAGTTCTTGAGCGAGTTCACCGAGCGGACGGACAGCTCCAGCTCGTCGATCGGCGTCTTGAACAGCTGTGACAGACGCATGCCGTCTGCCGAGTGCTCGCCGTTGGACGACACCGACCCCTGCGCGTGCGAGCCGAAGTTCGCGAAGAACTGGAAGTGCGTCTGCGCGAGCGCGGCGGCGTAGCTCACCGCTTCTTCGGGCGTGACCGTTCCGTTCGTCTCGACCGTGAGCGTCAGCCGATCGTAATCCGTGCGCTGTCCGACCCGCGTCTCGGCCACCGCGAAGTTCGTGCGGCGAACCGGATTGTAGATCGAGTCCACGCGAACGAGATCGACGGGCAGTCCGCGATCGAGCGGATGCTGATCCGCCTCGACGTAGCCGCGTCCCTTGTTGACGTACAGCTCGACGTTGAGCTCACGCTCGTCCTGAAGCGTGAAGAGATGGTGCCGCGCATCGCCAATGCGAACGACGCCCGACTGCTCGATGTCGCCGGCAGTGACGGGGCCCGCTTCCGTCTTGCGGATGCGGAGCACGGCCTCGTCGACATCGTCGGCGAGCTGCAGCGTGAGCGTCTTCAGGTTGCCAATGATCTGATGCACATCCTCGACGACGCCGGGGATGGTCTGGTGCTCGTGCAGCACGCCATCGATGCGGAACGCCCACACCGCCGAGCCGCGCAGCGACGACAGCAGGAGGCGACGCATCGCATTGCCGAGCGTGTGGCCGAAGCCTCGCTCGAGCGGCTGCATCCGGAATTCGGCGACGTTGGGATTGTCTTCCCGCTTCGTCGCTTCGACAAGGGCGGGGCGAACCAGCCCTGTGAGATCGATTGCCTGAACCATGATTTAGAATCCTCGTGTGGTCTCACCGGTGTTGCCCGGCGACGCTTCACCCCGCCCCTAATGCGCGGTGAACTCGTATGGGAATTAGGGTCCCGACCCAAACCAGCATTTTCACCTGCACCTGCAAAGAGCCGGGCGACTCAGCCCGGCTCTCGAGAATCACACGCGACGGCGCTTCGGCGGTCGACAGCCGTTGTGCGGAATCGGAGTGACATCCTTGATCGAACGAACCTGCAGCCCAGCGGCGGCGAGCGCCTGAATGGCGGACTCGCGCCCGCTGCCCGGACCCTGCACGCGCACGTGGACGCGCTTGAGGCCGAGGCCGAGTGCTTCGCGCGCGCACGCTTCTGCGGCGACGGTCGCGGCGAACGGCGTGGACTTCTTGCTGCCCTTGAAGCCCGCCTTTCCCGAGGACGCCCACGAGATCGTGTTACCGTGCATGTCGGTAATGGTGATCATCGTGTTGTTGAACGTCGCGTTGACGTGCGCAATCCCTTCGGGATCGACGACGCGCTTCGACTTCTTGGCCGAGCCGGTTTTCGCTGTTGCCATGCGCTGATTATAGAGCTCGAGAGTGGAGGCCGCGGCGCGCGAGGTGCGCGCCGCAGTCGAATGCGATTACTTCGTGATCTTCTTCTTGCCGGCGATCGCGCGGCGCGGACCCTTCTTCGTGCGCGCGTTCGTGTGCGTGCGCTGACCGCGCACGGGAAGTCCACGGCGATGGCGAATGCCCCGATAGGAGCCGATGTCCATCAGTCGCTTGATGTTCATCGCCACCTCGGTGCGCAGCGCGCCCTCGACACGGTAGTCCTTCTCGATCGCCTGACGGAGCCGATTGACGTCCGCATCATTGAGATCCTTGATGCGGAGGTCGGCGCTCACACCGGTGCTCTCGACGATACGGCGTGCGAGCTCGCGGCCGATTCCGAAAATGTACGTGAGGCCGATCTCGACCTTCTTGTCGCGAGGGAGATCGACTCCTGCAATACGCGCCATGTCTTAACCCTGCCGCTGCTTATGCTTGGGATTGCGCTTGCAAATGATGCGGGTCACGCCGTTCCGCTTGACCACTTTGCAATGCTCACAGATGGGCTTTACGCTGCTGCGCACTTTCACAAAAAACTCCGGTTGTGACGTAAAAATTTCCGGCCAAGTCTCGCAATATACCCGACTTAGCCGTGCAAGGCAAGCGAGGGAACGGAGCTGGTCGGAGGGGCTAGGCCGCGACCTGCCGCTTGACCGCCGACAATGTCTCGCCCGGATCCTTGGCAGCCGTCACCGCGCGCCCCAGCACGAGATAGCTCGCCCCGGCCGCGACGGCGGCCTCCGGCGTCACGACCCGCGCCTGATCGTGCGTCGCTCCACCCGAGAGCCGAATCCCGGGCACCAGGATCCGCAGCGTGTTGCCGTAGGCGGCGCGCACGGCCGCCGCCTCGATCCCGCTGCACACGATCCCGTGCGCGCCCGCCTTCCGCGCCAGCTCCGCGAGGCGGAGCACCTCGTCCTCCACGCGCGCGATCGGACGCCCCGCCGCCTCGCTCAACCCCGCCTCATCCAGCGACGTAAGCACCGTAACGGCCAGCACCCCGCACGCGTTCCCCGCCCCTTCCACCGCGGCCTCGAGCATCGCCCGTCCGCCCGACGCATGCGCCGTCACGAGGCGAACGTCCATCGTGGCCGCCACACGCGCCGCATTGCGCACCGTGGTCGGGATGTCGTGCCATTTGAGATCGAGAAAGACATCGCGCTGATCCGCGCGGAGCTGCCGCACGATCGCCGGCCCTTCCGCCGTGTAGAGCTCGTTGCCGACCTTGACGAAGTCGGCACCGGGACCAAGCCGCGCGAGCAGCGACTCGACTTCCGTGGCATTCGGGACATCCAGCGCGACGATTGCGCGAGGCTTCATGTGCTCCACTCCAGTGCGCCCGTCAGCTCCTGCACCGCTCGCACGTCATGGTCGCGGCACCACCGCTCGAGCTCTCGAACCACGCGCTCCGGCGCGCGCGGGTCGCGCAGCGCCGCCGTTCCCATGCCGACGAGCGATGCGCCCGCGAGAAGATACTGCACCGCGTCCGTGCCGCGCGAGATACCGCCGACGCCGACGATCGGCACACGCACCGCGCGATGCACGAGCCACGTCGCGCGCACGCCGACCGGCAACAGCGCGGCACCGCTCAACCCTCCGGTCCCGAAGCCAAGCGCCGGGCGCCGCCGCTCAACGTCGATCGCGAGCGCGGGGAGCGTGTTCACCAGCGTGATCGCATCCGCACCGGCATCCACCGCGACCTTCGCCGCACCCGCGATGTCCGACAGCGCGGGGCTCAGCTTCACGAAGATTGGAAGTCCCGTGGCGGCGCGCGACGTGGACACGACCTCGCGCAGCGCCTTCGGATCCGCGCCGAACTCGACGCCTCCCGCTTTCGTGTTCGGGCAGCTCACGTTCAGCTCGAACCCATCAATACCTGACGCACCCTCGAGCGCGCGGATCACTCCCGAGTAGTCCTCGACCACGTCGCCGACGACGTTCACGAGCACACGCGTGCGCGTGAGATTGGCCGCGAGCCACGGGAGATCGTTCGCGCGCACACTCTCCACGCCCGGATTCGCGAGCCCGATCGCGTTGAGCATCCCTCCCGCGGCATCCACCACCCGCAGCGGCGGCGCGCCGTTCCTCGGCTTCATGCTCACGGCTTTCGTGACGATCCCGCCGATCGCGTCCAGATCGATCACGCCGGCAATCTCCCGCCCGTAGGCGGCGGTGCCCGAAGCGAGAAGAACCGGATTCTGGAAGCGGATCCCCGCGACGTCGACGGCGAGGAGCGCGTTCGTCATGGAGCGGTGCTGCCGAGCCTGCGCTCGTAGTGATCGAGGTATTCGCCCACGGCGTCCGCTACTGAACTGGCGATCTCGCGCTGTTTCACCGGATTGTTGATGAAGCGCGCCTCCTCGGCGTTCGTGCCAAAGCCGATCTCGACGAGCACCGCCGGCATGTATGCGGTGACCAGCACGCGGAAGCCCGCCTGCTTCACGCCGCGGCTCGGCCCCGGATGCATGAGTCCGAGTCGCCGCTGGATCATCGCCGCCAACTCGCTCGATTCGCGCAGGTGCTCGTTCTGCGCCATGTCGAGCTTGATGAAGGTGAGCGGATCATCCTTGTCGCTCGACGAGCTGGTCTCGAAGTGCACCGATTCGTTTTCCATCCGCTCGACGCGCTTCGCATCCTCGGTCTTCGCCTCGGCCAGGAAGTAGGTCTCGTAGCCGCGCGCGTCCGCCGGGTTCTTCCACGCGAGATTCGCGGCGTTCACGTGAATCGAGACGAAGACGTCGCCGTGCACCTCGTTCGCGATCTTGCCTCGATCGTTCAGCGCGATCAGCGTGTCGGTCGTGCGCGTCATGGTGACGTCCATCCCACGGGCGCGCAGTGCCGTGTCGAGCTTCTCCGCGACTGCCAGCGTGATGTTCTTCTCGTAGATCCGCCATGACGCGCCGATCGGCCCGCGCATGCCGTTGTCGACGCCACCGTGTCCCGCGTCCACGACGATGCGCCGCTTGTGTGCGCGCGTACCCGGGCGCGATGGCGCAGCGCGCTTCGCGGTCGCATCGGAGGCCGGGATCATCGCAACGCTCGTCGGGGCAACCGCACCCGTGAAGCGGAGCTCGGCGCGCGCGGCATTGTAACGGACGTGATCCGAGGCGACGCGCGGCAGAAGCTCCGCGACGATCTCGAACGGCACGTGCAGATGCCCATTGGCGACGAACGGCGCCGCCGCGAGCGGAACGATCTGCCCGTTCACACGCGCGAAGGGAAGCTGATCGCGCAACTCCATATCGACGCCCGCGACCTTCACCGCATAGCGGCCGTTGTCGAGCGCCGTGATGCTGAGCGGCACGAGCGGGGCGAGGCGCTCGAGCGAGATCGCCGCGCCAAGATTGGTCTCGACCACGGGGACGATGCTCTCGCTGTCGCCCGCACGCACGGAAAGCACGGATGGCGCCGCCGACGCGAGCTGCAGCGCGACGAGAACCGCTCCGATCATCGAGCGCGCACCGCTCGCGCCATCTCGCGCTGGTCTTCGCGCTTTTTCTGGTCAGCGCGTTTGTCGTGCAGCTTCTTGCCCTTGCCGAGTGCCAACGTCACCTTCGCGACCCCACGCTTGAAGTACATCTCGAGCGGAACCAGCGTGAGCCCCTGGCGCTCGGTAGCGCCAATGAGCTTGCGGATTTCCTTGCAATGCATGAGCAGCTTGCGCGTGCGCGTCGGCTCATGGTTGAAGCGATTCCCCTGCTCGTAGGGCGAGATGTGCAGGTTGAGCAGAAAGACCTCACCATCGTTCACGAATGCCGTAACTATCGGTGAGATTGGCCTTTCCGTCGCGCAGCGACTTCACCTCGGTCCCCGTCAGCACGATGCCGGCCTCCCACGAGTCAATGATCTGGTAGTCGTGACGGGCGCGCTTGTTTCGGGCAATGATCTTATGCCCGTCCTGCTCATCTGCTGTGGGCATGGGACGCTCGAGAAAGACTCGTGGCGGAGAAAGCGGTCACCGATCCGACGCTTCGGTCGCCGTTCACAACTTAGAACTCACCGATGCGCCAAGCAACGGAGCGCGTTGACTTTGCCTCATCGGACCCGTACCTTTTTTCGCTCACGCCGAAGTGGTGGAATTGGTAGACGCGCTGCGTTCAGGGCGCAGTGGGCGTATGCCCGTGGGGGTTCGAGTCCCCCCTTCGGCATGAAGCACAACAACGGGCGACGCGCGCAAGCGGTCGCCCGTTCGCTCATCCGGGGAGCGACGCCGCTCCGAAGCTCTTTCGAAGCGCCTCGTTCGACTCGGCGAGATAGCGCGCGAGTAGATCGCCCGCATGCGCGACGATGTCGGGGCGCGGGGCATCGCGATGCCCCGCGAACTCGAGCAACGCGCGGCCGAGGTGCCAGCCGCTTCCCTCGCCCTGCCGATTGCCGAGTGCATCACCATACGCGCTGAGCCGCGCGTTGAGCTGCCGCTCCGCCATACGGATTTTTCCGGGGGCGACGGCGGGATCGTTGCCGAGGGCGCGCGCGAGCTCCGATGCGACAAGCGACGCGGTCCGGTCGTCGAGCGCGTCGCGCTGCGCCGCGAGCAGCCCGAGCGCGCGTCGCGCGTAGCGAAGCTCCCAGCGCGCGTGATCCGTATCGCAGTCGGTGCCGTGCTCACTCAGCCACGCGACATCATCGTCCGCGGGCGCTACGAAGAGCGCTGCGACGTAGCTGGCTGCGCGCCGGCGCTGATCGCGGTCGACCGTCCACGCACGCAGCGACCGTATCACGGGTCGCTCGTGCTCAGACTGTGAGAATGGGAAGACCGACGCGTCCGCGCACCACCTGCTCGCCATGCAGCAGATCGGAAAGGTGCACCCCTTCGAGAACGTCGTCGATCTTCTGCTGCAGGAGCATCCACACCGGGCGGATGCTGCACTCGCCGGACGCAGAGCAGCGCTCGCTGTTCACCGGGTGGGAGACGCAGTGCAGATCAAAGGTGGAGAGCTCGGAGGCCTGGATGATCTCGCGCACCGAGATCTCGTGCGCCGGGCGCGCGAGCACGTAGCCCCCGTGCGCACCGCGCGTGCTGCGAACGATCTCCGCACGGCGGAGACGCAGCATGATCTGCTCGACGTAGTCGGCAGGGAGCTTCTCGCGCGTGGCAATGTCGCGCCCGGTCACAGGCCCTTCGTCGGCGCGACGGGCGAGATGCAACGCGCTGATCAAACCGTACTCGGCCCACGTGGTGATGCGCATTCCTTGGAGATTACCGTTCGACCTCAGGTCGAACAAGGGCGAGCGGCGCGGGCCGGCTGCGAGACCAGGCTAGCCCGCCGAGACGCCGCCGTGCGCGCCGCCCGGAACGCCTATCTCGGTCATCTTCCGCAGATCGAGCACGTCCTCGGCCTCGTCGTCGGGGAGCACGTGCTCCCGCTTCACGAGATCGCGGATGAGCACATTCTCCTTCACGGACTGCTTGCTCAGCTCCGCCGCTCGCGCGTAACCGATCTGTGGTGCGAGCGCGGTGGCCAGCGCGGCGGAGCGCTCCACCCAGTACGCGCACATCTCGCGATTCGCTTCGATCCCCGCGATGGTCTTCTGCGAGAGCGAGCGCGCCGCATTGGTGAGGATCATCTCCGAAAGGAAGATGTTGTGCGCGATCACCGGCATCATGACGTTGAGCTCGAGCTGCCCGTGCTCGGACGCGATGGCGACGCAGGTGTCGTTGCCCATCACCTGGAAGCAAACCTGATTGACCATCTCCGGGATCGATGGATTGACCTTTCCCGGCATGATGGACGATCCCGGCTGCACGGCGGGGAGACGGATCTCATCGAGACCGGTGCGCGGGCCGGAGGCGAGCAGGCGCAGATCGCTGGCGATCTTGCCGAGGTCCACCGCGAGCGTGCGCAGCGCGGCACTGAACCCTGCCGCATCGCCCATGCTCTGCATGAGCTGGATGCGATCTGTTCCCTCGCGCAGATCGAGCCCGCTGATCTCGCGCAGGTGCTGCACCATGAGCGCGGGGTATTCGGGCTCGACGTTCACACCCGTCCCTACCGCGCTGCCGCCGATCCCAATATCGCGGAGGAAGCTCGCCGCCATCTCGACACGCTGGAGATTGCGATCGATGCGTGACGCCGTATGCGCGGAACTCCTGCCCCAGGCGAATCGGCATCGCGTCCTGCAGATGCGTGCGGCCGCTCTTCAGCACATCGTCGAACTCGGCACCCTTGGCGAGGAGCGCATCACGGAGCTCGCCAAAGGTCTCGGAGAGGTCGCGCGCGAGCGCGAGGGCGCCGAGGCGGATGGCCGTGGGGATCACGTCGTTGGTGGACTGCGCCATGTTGACGTGATCGTTCGGATGGATCGGTGCGTAGCTTCCGCGCGCGGATCCCAGGCGCTCGTTAGCGAGATTCGCGAGCACCTCGTTCACGTTCATGTTGTGCGACGTGCCGGCGCCCGCCTGGAAGACATCGACGACGAAGTGCTCGCGATGCGCTCCCGCCAGAATCTCGTCGGCCGCCCGAACAATGGCGTCTGCGAGCGCGGGATCCAGCCGGCCGGTCTGCTTGTGCGTGAGCGCCGCGGCCTTCTTGATCCAGACGACAGCGGTGACGAACATCGGCAGGGGGCGCATGCCGCTGATCGGAAAGTTCTGCGTAGCGCGAACGGTCTGGGCGCCGTAGAGCGCGCCGACCGGAACGGCTAGCGCACCGAGTGGATCCTTCTCGGTGCGAGTCGCCGTCTCAGCTGCGTTAGGTGACGCGGTACGATCGGTCACGATCAGGGATGGAGGACCTGCACGCTGTCCGTGCTGTACTGCGACACGATGTCCAGCTGATCGGTGCCGTCGTTGGCAATGTTGGTGAGGAAGCGGTACGCGTGGACGCGCTTGGACGTTCCCGCGCGCCACAGATTCGCCAGCCGCGCCTCGACCGCGTGCGTTCCGTTGTCGGTGAACTGACAGAAGATCTGAGTGTTCGGCGCACCGCCGCCAGTCGAGAACAGCAGCTGGAATACCGTCGACGCGTGCTGGCCGAGCTGCGGATTCCAGTTGAGCGTCAGGTCGCCGGTGCTGTCGGCCGCGGCGTTGATTGGCTGCACTGCCAACGAATCCGCGTTCACAAACGTCGTGTTGAACGCATGGTAGCCGTTCGTCGCGCCGGGGATCACGATGCTCGAAGTCGAGCCGGGGCGGATCGTGATGCTGTCGTTCGCGGCCATGCGATAGAAGACGTAGCCATTGACGTCGGGCGCCTGGGCGGTGAGCTGCGCAGTATCCGTGGTCGTCTGCACGATCACCGGAGTGCCCGCATCGAGCTGCGTGAGCGTCGCCGGGGTGTTCGCTCCCGGGTAGGCCAGCTGCGCGCAGGTATCGGCGCTATTGGCGCTGTTGGGAATGCTCACGTTCACCGCGTCGACGAAATAGGCGACCGGACTGGTCCTGTGCACGCTGGGCGCGTCGCCCATCGCGATCGTCACCACTCCGAGCGGAATGGACGAGGGGATGTCCCCCAGTGAGGACTTGCACGCGGCCATCGCGAACGCCGGTACTGCCACCACGAACAAGAGTTTTTTCATGTACGCCTCTCCCGGCTTCGCATCACCGTGTGACCGGGATACGGAGCGCCTCGGCGAATCGATTGAAGTAGTTGAAGAACCCGATCACACTCGTGATCTCGATAATTTGAGGGGCCGTCCACCATCTGGCCAGTTCGGCGTAGATTTCGTCCGATACATCGCCGGTCGTGGGCGTCATCGCGTCCGCGAAGGCGAACGCCGCTTTCCAGCCGGGCTCGAAGCCCGAGTATTCTCCCCCGCTGAGCCCAGAAAGTTGCAGATCGGTCGCGCCGTATTTTCGCGCGAGCATGGTGTGCGATGCGAGGCAGTAAGCGCACGAGTTGAGCTGCGACACGCGAACGGTCAGGAGCTCCTTGAGCAGCACCGGCACTTCGCCTGGTCCAGTGACCGCTCGCAAATGTGCGAAGAGGGTCAGAACGATCGGCGGCCGCAGCGAGGCCGCTCGGAACAGGTTCGGCACGTTGCCGCGCTCTCGCACGAACGCATCGAAGAGGCGCGCGACATCGGGCGGTGCATCCTCGAGCGGCGGCAGCGGAACGCGCGGCTGGTCAGTCATGAGCGGTGGTGGTGAGTGAGTACGCGAGAATGATCGCGACGGTAAGCCCCGCCAGCATGGCGAGGCCGAGCGCGCCGACGGACAGCGCGTGGAGTTGGCCGAAGGCGCGCCGCGAGGGATCGTCGATCGAGAGGGACTCGATCGCAGCAGGCATCGTTGCGCGCAGGCGCTCGATCCGCGGAAGTATCCCGAATCGCGCGATCGCCGTGAGCGCGAGCATTGCCAGTCCGCCGGCGAGGGAGGCCGTGCGTGCCACGCTCGGCGACGAACGCATCGCTGCGCCGATCAGGAGCGCACCGACGACCATGCCCGTGTCGAAGAGCACGGGGAGCGTCTGTCCCACGAGCGCGCCAGCGAGTGTGCGCGAGGGAAGCACCGCGAATGCCGCGCGCGTGACGACGATCGAGAAGTAGAGCGCCGCGCCGAGCCAGGCGGCGAGCAGAAGCGCGGAAACTGGAGCCGGCCACCCGGCGATCGGGCGAAGTGCCTCCGGCGTCGCGCTCCTCATCGCTTGATTCGAACCAGCCGCACCGAGCCGATGACGAACGGATTGCTCACCCGCTCGCGTCCGAGCGTGGTCGCGGGGCCGTGTCCGGGGAGGAGCTGCAGGTGATCGCCGAGCGCTATGAGCCGCGATACGGACGCGTCGAGCCTGTCGCGATCGCCGAACGGAATGTCGGTGGTGCCGATCGATCCCGCGAAGAGACAGTCGCCGCCGAACACCACCTCATCGTTGTAGAACGCGACGTGACCCGGCGCATGTCCCGGGACATGCATCACCGACAGCTCCTGCGAGCCGACCTTCACGCGATCGCCCTCGGCCAGCTCGCGATCCGCGGGTGGCGGCGTCTCGATGCGAATGCCGTAACGGAGCGCATGGTCCACGGCCACCGCGTGCACGGGCGCGTCGAGGGGATGCATGTGTACGGGAACCGGGTACTCGCGCAGCACGACCGCGAGCGCGCCCACGTGATCGAAGTGCGCGTGGGTGATCCACACGCTCTCGAGCGTCGCGTCCGAGGCCCGGACGGCGGCGATGATGCGTTCGGGCTCGTCCCCTGGATCGATCAGCACCGCGCGATTCGTCGACTCGTCAATGACGAGGTAGCAGTTTTCCTCGAGCGGACCGACCGTCAACGTCTGGATCTTCATACCGTGTAGCCGCCGTTGCTCATGATCTCGGTGGGCTCGTGCCGCCGAAAGGCCGTGAGATATTTCTCGACGGCGATTGCAGCGGTCGTGCCGTCGCCAGCAGCCGTCGTTACCTGGCGCGTGAGCTGCGAGCGCACATCGCCTGCCACGAACAGCCCGGGAACGGTCGTCTCCATGTTCGTGTCCGTGATGATGTAGCCGCCGGAATCGTGCTCGACGTGATCGACGAGTACGCCGGTATTCGGACGGAAGCCGATGAAGATGAAGGTGCCCGTCACGTCGAGCGGAATGCGCTCCTCGGTGAGCACGTTTCGCAGCCGCACACTCGAGACGAGCCCGGCGCCGTCGCCCACGATCTCCTCGACGACCACGTTCTTCACGATCTCGATCTTCGGATTGTCGAAGACGCGACGCTGGACGAGCTTCGACGCGCGGAACTCTTCGCGACGGTGGAGCAGATAGACCTTCTGCGCGTAGCGCGTGAGAAAATCCGCTTCCTCGAGCGCGGCGTCGCCACCACCGATCACAGCGATCGTGTGATCGCGGAAGAACGCACCGTCGCAGATCGCGCAATACGACACGCCCTTCCCCGCGTACTGCTCCTCGCCCGGCACGCCAAGCTTGATCGGTGTGCCGCCCGCGGTGAGGATCACGGTGGGCGAGCGATAGATGTCGCCGTCGTCGGTCGTTGTGGTGAAGTAGCCGTCCTCTCCCTTCTCCACGCGCTCGACCACGACGAAGGTGCGCAGCTCCGCGCCGAACTTCGCCGCGTGGCTCGCGAACTTCTCCGCGAGCTCGCGCCCGAACACTGACTCGAAGCCCGGATAGTCCTCGACGAGCTCCGTATTCAGGATCTCGCCACCCGGCTCGGCGAGCCGCTCCAGCATCACGGCCTTGAGCATCGAGCGTCCCGCGTAGAGTCCGGCGGTGAGTCCCGCGGGCCCTGCGCCAATGATCACCACGTCGTACTCGTACGTCTGTGCCACGTTCGCCTCGTTCTCCAGGTCTGGCGATTCTAGTCGCCGATCGCGAGCACCGTCAGGGCGCCATGACAGTGCGAAACAGTTCCGACGAGCACCTCGGCCGCGCCCGTTTCCGCGGCACGCTGCACAACCTCGTCGCCCGCAACGACATCGCGCGTGTCGAACATGCCAACGCCGTACGCACGGTGCTGACAATGAAAAATGACAGGACCCGCAAGGTTCCGCCCGTTCCGCTGGGCCTCCTCGGTTGCGGCCACGACGGCCGGAGGCATGCTCCAGCTTCGCGGACCGCGCGTCGCCGGACAGAGCGCCGGCTCAATGCAATTCACCGGACATACCCATTCGGCGAAGCTCACGTACTGCGTGCCATCCGCGCCACGCTTCTGCCATGGGATGCCAGATGGAGGATCGAGCGGCCGCGTCTCTATGTGGCGCTCGGGCCAGCGCGCGCGGGCGCGGCGCTCGATCCACTCATACATGAGGTGCGGCATGAGTGGGGACGGCACGATCGCGTCGGGCGCACCAGTCTCTCCCTCGCCCAACGCGGCAGCGCCGAGATAGCTGTCGAAGAACGTGCTCCACTCCGCGACGACAATCTCGACATTCGATGTCGGTAACCCGGCGAGTTCTTTCGACACGCGGCAACCGCGATCGCGATCAATCACGAGTACGCGCTCAGCGAGCAGCGCCCCCGCGACCGCGGCGCGGCCGAGCTGTCGGACGTAGTACGATCCGTAGCATCCGCCGCCGACCACGACGATCGTGCCGTACCGCTGCGGAGCGAGGGGAAGCACCGCTGGGCTCAGCGCAGGTGCCGACCGCCGTCGACGATCACCGCATCGCCGGTGACGTAGTCGGCTTCGAGCAGATAGATCACCGCGTGCGCCACGTCTTCGGGCGCGCCCAGCCTTGCGAGGGGCGTCGTGCGCACGAGCCGGTCACCGTCCTCCTTCGTCCAGTGATCCGGAAGAAGCACGGCGCCGGGAACGACCGCATTCACGCGAATGTGCGGCGCGAGCTTCTTGGCGAGCGCGCGTGTCATCTGCATCACTCCCGCCTTCGAGATGCCGTGCGGGATGTACTCCGGCCACGTCTCGAGTGCGGCAAGATCCGAGAATGTTCACGATCGCGCCGCCACTCTCCATGTGGCGCGCAGCCGCCTGCGAGCAGAAGAATGGCGAGCGCAGATTGAGCGCCATGATGTCGTCCCACTCGCTCGCCGTGATGCTGTCGAACGGCGTGCGATGCATCTCGGCGGCGGAGTTCACGAGTACATCCAGCGCGCCACCGTGCGCGGCCACGTCGTCGATGAGACGCGCGCATTCCCCTGCGTCGCGGAGATCCGCGGAGATGGACCACGCGTCGGGCGCCCCGGTCTCACGCGCGAGCCGCACCGTCTCTTCGGCCTCGGCCGTGGATGCGTTGTAGTGCACGGCGACGCGCATCCCCTTCCCTGCGAGCGCGAGCGCGATCGCGCGACCCACGCGGCGCCCCGCGCCGGTGACGAGCGCGACGCGGCCGACGAGCTGCACGCTAGTCCTGGAGTACGGCGATCACTTCGCCGGGCGGCGGCGCGCCGCGCGTGGCGAAGCGGATGGTGCCGTCGCGTCCGATGCCGATCACGGAGCGCTGAATCTTCTTGCCGTCGTCCTTTACCGCACCGTACGCTGCGGCGATGGTGCTGTCCGCATCGACGAGCAGCGGAAAGTTGAATCCGAACTTCGCAGTGTACTTCGCGTGGCTCGCAATGCCCGCGGGATTCACACCAAAAGGCTGAATGCCCGCGGCACGAAACTCCGCGAGATCGTCACGCACCGCACAGAGCTGCTTGTTGCACCCGGGCGTATCGTCGCCGGGGTAGAAGAAGAGCGCGACCGCGCCGCGATCGAGCAGCTCCTGCAGCGATACCGGAGAACCGTCATCTGCGGTCGCGGAAAAATCGGGCGCCTTCGATCCGATCTCGGGGAGCGCCGTGGTCACGCGACCTGCTCCGTGCGCTGGCGCACGCGCTCGTCCTGCCGTGCGAGCCATTCGGCGCTCACCTTCATGCTGCCGAGCGCGCGGTAGCTCTCTTCTCCGCCGTGCCAGTCGGAGCCACCGCTCGGAAGAAGCCCGAGCTCCTCGGTGAGCGCGCCGAGTCGCGCGATCTCGTCCGCGGTATGACTCGGGTGGCGCACTTCGACGGCATCGAGACCGAGTGAGGCCAGCTCCGTGAGCGTCTTGCGGGACGCGTCACCTCCGGGATGCGCGTAAACCGCGAGGCCGCCGGCGTCATGGATGAGCCGCGCCGCCTCTTCGAAGGTGACGGTGCGTTTCTCGATGCACGCGGGGCGACCGTTGCCAAGCCACTTGTCGAAGGCGTCGCGAAAGTCGCGCGCCCATCCACCAGCGACCATCGCCTTCGCAATGTGCGGACGTCCGACGGCGCCTTCGCCCGCAGTCGCGTACACCGCGTCGAGCGTGATCGGGATGCCGAGCGTGTTGAGTCGCTCGACTATTTTCGCGGCGCGATCGCGGCGTGACTCTCGAAGCTCCTCGAGCGCCGAAGCGAGATGCTCGGGTTGCGTGAGATGCAGGCCGAGCACGTGAATCTCGTCGCCGTCATCCACGGCGCTCAACTCCACGCCCGCGATCACGCGCACGCCCAGTGATGCGCCGGCCGCCTGCGCGGCGGGAACGCCGTCGACGGTGTCGTGATCGGTGAGCGCTATCGCCGAGAGGCCGGCGCGCTGCGCCGCGGCGACGACTTCAGCAGGCGCCACGGAGCCATCGGACGCCGTCGAATGCATGTGGAGATCCACATAGCGCTCCTGCGCGCCGGGATTGCCACCCGCGTCGCTCACGCCCGGTAGCCCCGCTCCGGCGACATGGTGCCCGGCATCGACTGCTCGAACAGACGCGCGAGATCGTCCGAGTTCAACTCCGCCAGCGACTGATCGCGCCAGCGCGCGCCGATCGGCGAGTATCGCGTGACGCGCGTTTCATGCGGCATCACGTCGCGGCGCGTGAAGACGAGCGAGAATTCATCGCGATCGTTCGGCGTGACGCGTCCCGACGGCGAGACCTCCCACGTGTGTCCGCCAACAGTGATCGTGCGTACCGGCATCAGCTGTTCTCCACTTCACGATAGATGCGCCCCGAGTCCACAATGTGGTCGGGCGCGCCGGCGAGCGCGCCCTCGAGCGTCTCGCGGTCGGCGGCTTCCACGAACTCGATGACGGCACCGGGCAGTCCACTCTCTTCGAACACCCAGAAGCTGCAGTTCGCCGTCTTGTAGTAAGCACGGCGAGCGCTGAGCCCCTGCATGAACTTCTTCCGCTCCCCCGCTGGAACGATCGACCGCTGCAACGTGAGCCAACGCGACACGATCAGGTCCCCGTCTCAGGGAAGCTTTCGAGATTCTTCTTGATGTACGCGAGGAATTCGTCGGCAACGGCGCCGTCGATGATCCGATGATCGAACGAGATCGAGAAGAATGCGCAGGTGCGAATCGCGATCGTGTCCTCGCCGTCGGCGCCCGTGATCACCTTCGGTCGCTTCTCGATCGCGCCGACACCGAGGATCGCGACCTGCGGCTGGCTGATGATCGGCGTGCCCATGAGCGAGCCGAAAATACCCGGGTTCGTGATCGTGAACGTGCCGTCCTGCACCTCGCGCGGATCGAGCTTCTTGGCGCGCGCGCGGCTTGCGAGATCGTTCAGCGAGCGCGTGAGTCCGGAGAGCGAGAGATCGTCCGCGTTCTTGATGACCGGAACGATCAGCCCCCAGTCGAGCGCAACGGCGATCCCGATGTTGTACTGCTTGCGGTAGATGATGTTGTTGCCGCTCACCGCCGCGTTCATGATCGGGAACTTCTTGAGCCCATCGACGACCGCGCTGATGATGAACGGGAGGTAGCTCAGCTTGTAGCCGGTGGACGCCTCGATGCTCGCGCGCTGCTTGGCGCGGATGCGCGCGACGCGCGTGAGATCGATCTCGAAGAAGGAGGTGACGTGCGCGGAGGTGCGGCGCGACTGCGTCATGTGCTGCGCGATGCGCTGCGCGCATCTGCGTCATCGGCTCGACGAGATCGCCGGGCCACGATTCGGGCGGTGGACCGTGCGAGTCGACGCCAGCGGGCGCGTGCATGGACGGCGGCGGAGCTGCGGGGCGCGCGGGCGCGTGCCCTGCTGCGCACCACCGGCCAGATACGGCAACAGATCCTTCTTCGTGACGCGTCCGGCGATCCCGCTTCCCTGCATGGCCGTGATCTCGAGGCCGTGCTCGGCGGCGATCTTGCGCACGAGCGGGGACGACTGCGTGCGAACGCGCTCCTCGAAGCTGTTGCCGTTGCCGGCGTGCGCGGGAGCGCTGGGCGCTGCGGGAGACTGATGCGAAGGCGCGGCGGGAACGCTGCTACCTTCGGTTTTCGGGGGGGCCCCCCCAGCCGCGCCAGCCGGCAGCCGCCGACGCTGCCAGCCGGCGCACCCGCGCCAGCCGCCGCGTACGCCGCCTTGTCCGTCTCCAGCCGCGCGACGACCGTCTGCACCGCAACCGTCTGCCCCTGCTGCACCAGAATCTCGGCGAGCATGCCCGCGCCGGCGCCGGAATCTCCGCGTCCACCTTGTCCGTGGAGATCTCGAAGATCGGCTCGTCGCGCTTCACCTCGTCGCCCACCTTCTTGAGCCACCGCGAGAGCGTCCCCTCGGCGATCGACTCGCCCATCTGCGGCATGATCACGTCCATCCGAGCCACGGATTATCCTCGCTGTGAATGTCGATTGGCGGCGCCACTCTGCCACAGCCGCCAGATCATGAAGCCGGGCAGCAGTAGCAGTCCCACGAAGCGAACCCGACCTGCAAGTACGGCTCAAAGTTACATGCCGGAAAGCCTTCGAGCGGCGTGCAATGGCTGAAGCCGCCCACGACCTTCGCAACAGCCACGCCAATCATGCCGCCGCCGAGAAATACCCGACGATCGCCAGCGGAAATGCCACCAGATAGCGCCAGCGGCTCGGCGGCTCGTCCGGGTCGAACTGCGCCTCGGCCATGCTCAATACGCAGCGAGCCGGCGCGCCACCGAGACGATGTCCGTCACCTGCGGAAGCACGTAATCCTCGAGCGGCGGCGCGAACGGGCAGCGGCACATCCGCCGCGGTGACGCGGAGGATCGGCGCATCGAGCCACTCGAATGCGTGCTCGTTGATGCGCGCCGTGATCTCGCCCGCGACGCCGCCCGTGCGCGTGTCCTCGTGCACGATCAGCACGCGATTCGTCTTCTTCACCGTCGCGATGATCGCCTCGTCGTCCATCGGAAGCAGCGAGCGCAGGTCGATCACTTCGACGGACAGCCCGTCCTCCTTCTGCAGCTGCTCGGCCGCCTCGAGCGCCTTCCAGACGGTGGCCGCGTACGTGATGATCGACAGATCGGTTCCCTCGCGCGCGATGCGCGCCTTGCCGATCGGCACGACGTGATCGCCCTGCCGGCATCTCTTCCTTGATGCGGCGGTAGAGATACTTGTGCTCGAAGAAGAGCACGCGGATCGTCGTCGCGGATCGCCGCCTTCAGCAGGCCCTTCGCGTCCGATGCCGTGGCCGGATACACGATCTTGAGCCCCGGCGTGTGCAGGAACGCGGCTTCGGGATTCTGCGAGTGGAACGGTCCGCCGCGCACGTAGCCGCCGCTCGGACCGCGCACCACCATCGGGCACGGCAGAAAGGCGCGATAGCGCGCCGTCGCGACGTAGTTCGTGAGCATGTCGTACGCGCACGAGATGAAGTCGATGAACTGCATCTCGACCACCGGGCGCATCCCCATGTGCGCCGCACCCGCCGCGGCGCCGACGAAGCCGGCCTCGGAGATCGGCGTGTCGATCACGCGCTGCTCGCCGAACTTCGCCATCAGCCCGTCGGTGACCTTGAACGCGCCGCCGTAGGCGCCGATGTCCTCGCCCAGGCAGAAGACGTTGCTGTCGCGCTCCATCTCCTCGAAGAGCGCTTCGCGGATCGCTTCGAGATACGTGATCTCAGCCATTGAACGTCCCCCATCCTGCTGCGCGCTCGTTCTTCTCGACCGCGCGAGCGAATGCCCGCGCGAAACCACAGTGGCTCGACCGACGGCAGGATCCGCGTACACGCCCGCGAGCGCGTCGGTCGGCTCCGGCCGCCGGCGACTGCTCCGCGAGATCCGTCGCCTCATCGATCTCGGCGCTCACGCGCGCGTCGATCGCGTCGAGCTCCTTCCTCTCGACCTGCAGCTCCTCGAGCAGCACGCGCACGTAGCGATCGATCGGATCGTTCTCGCTTCTCCCACTTGTCGATCTCGCCCGCCGGCACGTACGACTGATTGTCGTGCTCCGCGTGTCCCTTGCGGCGATAGGTCATCAGCTCGATGAGCGTGACGCCCTCGCCGCGCCGCGCGCGATCGACCGCGCGCTTCGTCACGTCGTACGTGGCGAGCACGTCGTTGCCGTCGGCGCGAATCGCCGGGGATGCCGTAGCCGATCGCCTTGTCCATGAACTCCTTCGCCGCGGTCTGCTTCGAGTTCGGCGTCGAGTACGCGTAGCCGTTGTTCTCGACGATGACGACGAGCGGGCAGCGCTGCACCGCGGCGAAGTTGATCCCCTCGTGGAACGCGCCCGTGGATGTCGCGCCGTCGCCGACGTACACGAGCCCGACGCGCTTCTCGCCGCGCATCTTGAAGCGACAGCGTCACGCCCGCCATCACCGGCACCATGTCGCCGAGATGCGAGATCTGGCCGATGAAGCCGCGGACCGTGTCGCCGAAGTGGATGTTGAGCTCTCGGCCGCGCGTCGGCGAATCGCCCTTCGCCATGTACTGGCGGATGATCTCGAGCGGGCTGCGCGCCCTGCACGAGCATCGAGCCGAGGTTGCGGATGAGCGGGCGACAGGATGTCGCCGGCGCTGCGATCGAGCGCGAACGCGCTTCCGACCGCATCGGCTTCCTGCCCGAGCGAGCGAAAGAGGCCGCCGACGACTTTCGTCTGCCGGTAGAGATTCACGAGTCGCTCCTCGAGCGAGCGCGTGAGCCGCATCCAGTAGTAGAGCTCGAGCTTTCTGCTCGAGCGTCAGTGCGTCCGAGGGACGCGACGGAGCCCGCGATGCAGTGCGCGTGGCCATCGGCTAGTACGCCGCCGCGAGTCGGTGGGCCGGATCCGCGTCGCGGTGGATGCGCACGAAGAAGCTCTTCACGTTGCGGTCGAGGCGGCTCTCGCCCGTCTGGTCGGTGACCGCCTCGACGAACGTGTAGTGTCCGCCCTCCGGGCGCGCGCTGATCGTGACCGTGCCGAGCGCGCCCGAGAAGGTCCGCGCGCGCGGCGACTGTCGGGCCCGGAGTAAGGTCCGAGCGTGGGAAAGAACGTGTCCGCGAGATCGAGCACTGTCCTCGCTGCGTGAGATGCGTGCGGTGATAGTGTCGCATCAGCTCAGTGAGTGGCGCGGTCGTTCGGGGAGAACCTGCTGATACCAAGTGTCGACTTTCTCGAGCGCCTGCGTCGAGTCCCGCCGGAACTGGAGCGCGAGCGCCCAGTTCGCCGCGACCACGAACTGCAGCTTCGCGGTGTACGTCCCGAGCTGCCTGCCCGGCGTGAAGCCGTCCCAGGTCTTGCCGCGTTGTCTTCGGTGTTGCCGTAGATGATGCCCCTCGCCGCTTTCGATCGGCTGCGCGGAGTCTTGTCGCGCACGACGAATCTTGTAGACGGTCTTCTCGCGCGCGTGCGGCGGCGACGGATCGACTCGTGATGCTGAACGCGTAGTGCTCCGTGAACGCACGATAGTCCGTGGTTCCGGTCGGCAGCTCCCTGCGGCCCGCACGCCGCCAGCCGCAGCCGCCGAGGCGATCACGACATCGCGCAGCGCGCGCGTCATCACGCGTAGTACTCGAGCGCCGAGGTGCGTGATCTGCTCTTCGCCCATGAGTGGCGGAGCGTGTTCTTCAGCTTCGTCTGCTGGATGAACAGGTCGTGCTCGGGCTGCAGCCCCGCCGCCGCCATCGGGCTCTTGAAGTAGAACGATAGCCACTCCTGGATGCCCTTCATGCCGGCGCGGTGCGCGAAGTCCATGAACAGCGCGAGATCGAGCACGATCGGCGCCGCGAGGATCGAATCGCGGCAGAGGAAGTTGATCTTGATCTGCATCGGGTAGCCCATCCACCCGAAGATGTCGATGTTGTCCCAGCCTTCCTTGTTGTCGCCGCGCGGCGGGTAGTAGTTGATGCGCACGACGTGCGCGAAGTCCTTGTAGAGGTCGGGATACATCTCCGGCTGCAGGATCGTCGTGCAGCACGCTGAGCTTCGACTCTTCCTTCGTCTTGAACGACTCGGGATCGTCGAGCACCTCGCCGTCGCGGTTGCCGAGGATGTTCGTCGAGTACCAGCCGGCGAGGCCGAGCATGCGCGCCTTGAGGCCGGGCGCGATGACGGTCTTCATCAGCGTCTGGCCGGTCTTGAAGTCCTTGCCCGATGATCGGCACGCCCTTGTCGTTCGCGAGCTGGATGCAGCGCCGGCGTGTCGACCGGCGAGATTCGGCGCGCCGTTCGCGTACGGCACGCCCTCCATGATCGCCGCGTAGGCGTAGAGCATCGACGGCGCGATCGCGTCGTCGTTGCGCTCCATCGCCTTCTCGAACTGCTCGATCGTCGCGTGCTGCGGCCCCGGCTTGATGAAGATCTCGGTGGACGCGCACCAGACGATCGACGAGGCGGTCGCAGCTTGTTCTTCGCCTTGAAGTCGCGAATGTCCTGCCGCAGCTGCTCGGCGAGATCGCGCTTGGTCTTGCCCTTCTTGACGTTCGTGCCGTTGATGCGCGTGACGTACTTGTTGTCGAACACCGCGGGCATCGGCTTGATCGTCGACAGGAAGTCGGCGATGGGCTCGAGGTCCTTCTCCTCGAGCACGCCGGCCTTGCGGGCGGCGGTGAGCGCGTCGTCCGGAATCGGATCCCAGGCGCCGAACACGATGTCGTCGAGCGTCGCGAGCGGAACGAAGTCCTTGATCAGCGGCGAGCGGTTGTCGGTGCGCTTGCCGAGGCGGATCGTCGCCATCTGGGTGAGCGAGCCGATCGGCTTCGAGTGTCCGCGGCGGATGCTTTCGACGCCGGCCATGAACGTGGTCGCGACGGCGCCGAGTCCGGGGGTGAGCACACCCAGGCGGCCAGCGGCCGGACGAATTGCGGGCTTGTCGCCCGTGGGGCGTCCGCTCCCCGAGGTCGTACCCTGCACGACTTATTCTCCTTTCGCGATGAATCGCCGCGTGCGAGCGCGCCCCGACAGGTCGCGCTCGCGGCGTGTCGTGCAGCACGCGCACCGGCTCCGCTGGCTCCGTCTCAAGCCCACGATGCACGGCCCTGACGCGCTGCGCCGCGGTGATCCACGCGGTAACGGTCAACAGAACGATGATTGCGATCAGAACCAGCCCATGGAACGCCAACCCGAAAAACGCCTGCGGTGCGGACAGGAGCACCACGCGCTCGGGACGCTGCAGCATGCCGACACGTGCATCGATCCCGAGCCCTTCTGCGCGCGCACGCGTGTACGAGGTCAGGAACGACCCGATCAGCGCGAGCACGCACGTGCCGACCATCGGCACGCTCCACCACTCCGAACGCGTCGCGAAGAACACCGCGAGCCCGCCGAGCACGAAGCCATCGGCCACGCGATCGAGCGTCGAATCGTAAAACGCGCCGAACACCGAGCTCCGCTCCGTTCGGCGCGCCACTTCTCCATCCAGCACGTCGAACAGCGCCGTCACTCCGAGCAACCAGCCGCCGAGCCTGATGTGCCCGAGCCCGTACAACACGCCGCATGAGATCGTGCACAGCGTGCCGACCGTCGTGATCGTGTTCGGATGAACCTCGTGACGAACGAGCCACACCGCCACGGGATCGATGAGGCGGAGATATCCTGCTTTGAGCCAGTCCGGCAGAATTTTCATCCGAGTCCGCACGATGCCCGAGGCATCGCTGTAACCGCTTGCGCGACGGGCCGGAGTGGTATGCTCCGGCCCGTTAAGTTATCCCGCGGCATCAGGCGGAGCAACCCGCGCGCCCCTGCGTCAGGGGACCGTCCAGTCCGTACTCGAGGTGAGCGAAACGTTGTCTTTCGTGTACGTGCGCGAGCCATCTGCCGTGCGCGCCTTGAGCGTGACCGCGCTGCCGGACGAGATGCCGGAGACCGGCAGCGTCTTCGAGCTGTTCGCGTCGACCTGCCCGATGAACACATCGCTGCCGCTCGACGTGACGTAGGCGTTCACTGCCTGGCTCGCGTTGTTGGTGAGATGCACCGCCATGCCGGTCGACGGCGCGGGCGCGCTGTTCACTTCGACCTTGCGATTGCACGCCGTGAGCGCGGCGGCCAACAGGACCAGAGATAGAATTCGCATCGATGACACTCCTTTGAACGGGACGTGTGACACGCGTCTCCCGTGCAAGGTACGTGCTGAGCCGTCAGATCGGCGAAACACAGGCGTTTGTCGACCCGCCATTCCGATGAATTGCCGCATCCCCGCACGCTCCCGATATTCCGCTCGCCGCGCACGCGGCACGCGCGCTCCGTTGCCAGCGGAGCGGCGCACCCCATGCTCGCACTTCATGTCCTCGCCCGCTCACGGCCACTCCGATCCCGAATTCGCGTGGAGCACCGACGAGCACCAGCGCGCCGGCGCGCGCGTAACGGATTGGATTGCGAGCTATCTCACGTCGCTGTCGGCGCAGCCGGTGTTCCAGCCGGTGCCCGATGCGCTGTCCGCAGCGATGCTGGCGTCTCCCCTGCCCGCGGCCGGCGAATCGCTCGACGCGATCCTCGAACGCTTCGAGCGCGAGATCGGCCCCTTCCCGTTCGGCAACGGGCACCCGCGCTTTTCCGCGTGGGTGAACTCGCCGCCCGCGGCGATCGGCATCTACGCGCAGGCGCTCGCCGCCGCAATGAATCCGAGCGTCGCTGGCGGTAATCACGCAGCGGTGTGGGTCGAGCGGCAGGTGATCGAGTGGTTCAAGTCGATCTTCGGCTTTCCGCAGGAGAGCATGGGACTCCTCGTGAGCGGGAGCTCGGCCGCCGCCATCACCGGGCTCGCGGTCGCGCGACATGCGGCGGCGGCGCGGATCGGCTGGGACATGCGCCTCAATGGCGCGCACATCGTCACCGATGCGGGTGCGCCGGTACGGATGTTCGTCTACGAGACGGCGGAGGCGCACTCGTGCCACCAGAAGGCCGTCGAGCTGCTCGGCCTCGGAAGCGCAGCCATTCGCGTCGTGCCGGCGGACGATGCGCTGCGCATGCGCCCCGATGCACTCGACGCGATGCTTGCCGCGGACATTGCAACCGGTGCGCTGCCGATTGCGGTGATCGCGAGTGCGGGCACGGTGAACACCGGCGCAATCGATCCGCTCGAAGCGATCGCCGCGGTGTGTGCGCGGCATGGCGCATGGCTGCACGTCGACGGCGGCTATGGCGCACCGGCAATCCTCACCGACGACTATCGGCCGCAGCTCACGGCGCATCGCGCGCGCGAACAGCGTCGGCATCGATGCGCACAAATGGATGTACGTGCCGGTGGACGCAGGCGTCGTGCTCGTTCGGGACGCGAAGCTCATGCGCGACACCTTCAGCCTAGTGCCGCCATATCTCCGCAGCGACGACGACCGCCATGGCGTGCAAGGACCGCCATGGCTGAGCGAGTACGGCTCCGAGCAGACGCGCCCGTTCCGCGCGCTCAAGGTCTGGATGGCGCTCCGCTACTTCGGCACGGCTGGCTACGCGCGCCTCATCGACCACGACATTGCGATGGCGAGGCATCTCGCCGATCGCGTGCGCACCGCCCCGGAGCTCGAGCTACGTGAGCCGCAGGGGCTGAGCATCGTGTGCTTTCGCGCGGTTCCCGCCGCGCTCGCCGGCGACGACGCATCGGTGAATGAGCTCAACCAGCGTGTGCTCGCGTCGCTGCAGCTCGGCGGAGAGGTCTTTCTCTCGAGCACCGTGCTGGAGGGGCGCAGCTGGCTGCGCGCGTGCATCGTCAATCCGGGCACGAAGCCGCACGACGTCGACGCGCTGGTCGACGCCGTGCGTGACGAAGTGCGGAGCAGTACTCTGTAGCGAGCTACTTGTAGAGCCGGTACTTCCTCGTCGACACCTCGAACTGGATCGTTGCCGGAACCGACGCATCGATGAGCGAATCGGGATCCGCGCCATTCTGCAGCGCCTCACGGCCACCGGGGATGCCCAGCAGCTGATTGAAGCCCTTCTGCTGGAAGCGAAGGGAATCGTGGTTCACCTGGTTCGCCGCCCAGATGAGCGCTGCGCCCAGTCGCGCGGTGTTCACGCGCTCGCGATCGGTGATCGTGATACGGATGCCGTCGATGTTCTTGCCGCCGTACTTGTCGTCGCCTGGATGCGAGGGCGTGAAGTGCTCCTCCGAGAACTTGAGGCCGGGCAGGATGCGCGACTCGAGCAGATCGATCGCCTTCTTCGCGTTCATCCATGGCGCGCCGACCAGCTGAAACGCTGCGGGCGTTCCGCGGCCGACGGAGATATTCGTTCCTTCGAGCCACACGACGCCGGGATAGAGCGTGGCACTCGTGAGGTTCGGCATGTTGGGCGACGGCTTGATCCACGGCAGCTTCGTCTGATCGAACCAGTCGACGCGCCGCCAGCCCGTCATTGGGATCACGTGCAGCTCGGCGTGCAGACCGAGCACGTCGTTGAAAAGGCGCGCGAGCTCGCCCATGGTGAGCCCGTGGCGCGAGGGAACCGGGTAGAATGCGGCCGGCTGCGCCGTGCGCGTGCTGCTGTGCGTGCCCGCAAACGCAAAGCTGCTATCGAGCACCGGGCCTTCCACGTGCGAGCCGGTGATCGGATTCGGGCGATCGAGCACGAGCACGCGCAGATGCTGCTGCGCAGCCGCGCGCATCGCGTACGCCATCGTGGCCGGGTATGTCCACCCGCGACCGCCGATATCCTGGAGATCGATGATCAGAACATCGAGCGTCTTGAGCACACTGTCCGGCGGCGCGACCGTCGTCGCGCCGTACAGCGAATAGATGGGAACACCGGTGCGCGCATCCTTGCCATTCGCCAGATTCGTGCGGTCCTCTGTCCCGCGAATCCCATGTTCTGGCGCGAACAGCGCGACGAGAGTGGGACCTGTGCCCGTCTGATCTTTCGTTCGTCGCGTTAGGAGATCGATGTCGCTCACACCGTGCTCGTTCACGCCGTTCTGATTCGTCAACAGTCCGACGCGCTTGCCGTCGATGAGGGCCATGCTGTCCGCGAGAAGCACGGTGATCCCCGGGCGGACGTGTCCCGCGCCCTGACGGGTGCCAGGTCGCATGCACGCGAGGGCGATGATTGCCAGTGTCGCAATCGCGCCCGTTCTCGTATATCGATTCATTCCCTCTCCGATGTGAGCCGATGACTCCACAAGATACATCGCGCACGGTGCGCCGACACATTCCCCTCCCCAACGCGAATCGAGCTACGGCATGAGACTGACCGCGATCGACTGGGCGATCGTAGCCGCGTACTTCATGA
Source organism: uncultured Gemmatimonadaceae bacterium (assembly GCA_963792685.1). Classification (GTDB taxonomy): domain Bacteria; phylum Gemmatimonadota; class Gemmatimonadetes; order Gemmatimonadales; family Gemmatimonadaceae; genus FEN-1250. The sequence goes on from CAWBWW010000001.1 coordinate 3,256,642, forward strand.
TCTCCACCGGGATCGGCTTCTACTTCACCAAACGCGGCGGCGAAAGCCTTACTGAGTACTTCCTCTCGGGGCGGGACGTTCCCTGGTGGCTGGCCGGCGCCTCCATGGTGGCGACCACCTTTGCCGCCGACACACCGCTCGTCGTGACGGGGCTCGTGGTGGCCAATGGTGTCGCGGGCAACTGGCTCTGGTGGGATTTGCTGCTGAGCGGAATGCTCACGGTGTTTTTCTTTGCGCGGCTCTGGCGTCGCGCCGGTGTGATGACCGACGTCGAGTTTGCGGAGATTCGCTACAGCGGAAAGCCCGCCGCCGTGCTGCGCGGTTTCCGCGCCCTCTACCTCGCCATTCCGATCAACCTGCTCGTGCTCGGCTGGGTCACGCGCGCGATGATCAAGATTCTCACGATCTCGCTCGGCGTGAATCCGTACGCGGCCGTCGGTATCTGCTTTCTCGTCACGATGTTCTATGCGGTGGCTGCAGGGCTGTGGGCCGTGCTCTGGACGGATCTCGTGCAGTTCGTGATCAAGATGACCGCGGTGATCGTGCTCGCCGTCTTTTCGGTACGCGCCGTTGGCGGAATGGCCGCGCTCAAGGCGGGGGTGAGCGCGCACTTCGGGAGCGAGAAGGCCGCTCTCTCGGTGCTCCCCGTCTCGATGCACGACGGCCATCTCTGCCGCCTATCCGTGGATGCCGCTCACCGCGCTTGGCGTGTTCTTCTTCGTGCAATGGTGGGCCGCGTGGTATCCGGGCGCAGAGCCCGGCGGCGGCGGCTACGTCGCCCAGCGCATCTTCTCGGCGCGAACCGAGCGCGACGGGGTGCTCGCCACGCTCTTCTTCCAGGTCGCGCACTACGCGCTTCGCCCGTGGCCGTGGATCATCACCGGGCTCGCGACGATCATCCTCTATCCCGACTCTCCAGGACAAGGAGTCCGGCTACGTCCACGCATTCGTCGATCTGCTGCCCACGCCGTGGCGCGGCTTCATGCTCGCCGGCTTCGCTGCTGCGTACATGTCGACCGTCGGGACGCAGCTCAACTGGGGCGCATCGTATCTCGTCAACGACTTCTACAAGCGCTTTCTGCGAAAGAACGAAAGTGAGAAGCACTACGTGAACGTGTCGCGCCTCACCACCGTCTTTTTGTTCGCGATGTCGCTGGTAGTCACGTGGCAGATCACGTCGGTGGGCGACGCGTGGCGGCTGCTGCTCGCACTCGGCGCCGGCACGGGGCTCGTGCTCATCCTGCGCTGGTACTGGTGGCGCATCAACGCCTGGTCCGAGATCAGTGCGATGATCGCGTCCTTCGTGACGTCGCTCGCCGTGCTCGGCTACCTCGGCCCGGCCCTCGTCCCGGCTGTCGCCGCGGGCGGCGGCCCCAAGGCGGATGCGTGGGTCATGATCATCACCGTCGCGATCACGACGTTCATCTGGCTCGCAGTGACGTTCGCCACGAAAGCCGGAACCGGAAGCGGTGCTCGAGGCGTTCTACAAGCGCGTGCGCCCCGGCGGCCCCGGCTGGCTCCGCGTGTCCACAAAGCTCGGCTACGGACGCGAGGAGATTCCCGGCGGACGGTGGGCGTGGGCGAACTGGCTCGCCGGCGTGATTGCGGTGTATGCAACGCTGTTCGGCATTGGGAAGATCATCTTCGGCGAGTGGACGAGCGGCGCAATTCTCGTGGCGATCGCGGTGGTTGCCTTCGCGTGGATTGCCCGGTCTTTCACCGAGGAGCGGTTCACCGGGAGCCGTTGAAGGGCAAGTTGCTAGCTACTATATTTTCCATTGTGTTACCGTTCGTTTTGTCCCTATTGTCGAGGTAGACATGAGCACCACTCAGCAACCCGCCGTCACCGTTTCCGTCACGCCTACGGCCGCTGTCGAGGTCAAGCGCTTCATGGAACAGGAAGGGGTCGCCGAGACTGGCGGCGGACTTCGCGTGAGTGTGCAGCCGGGCGGCTGCAGCGGCTTCAAGTACGGCCTTCTCATTGAAGAGAAGGCTGCGGAAGACGATCTCATCGTCGAGCAGGAAGGCTTCAAGGTGTTCGTCGACCCGTTCTCAGCTCAGTACCTGAATGGCGTCACGATCGACTACGTGTCGTCAATGCAGGGCTCGGGCTTTACGTTCTCGAATCCGAACTCGACGGGCGGCTGCGGTTGCGGCAGCTCGTTCAACGCCTGACGGCTGACGCAGCATCGCCGGCGCGTCGAATGCGCCGGACGGAACGTGAGATCGAGGCCCGCGACGGTAATAGCCGTCGCGGGCTTCGTTGCATCCGTGCACGAACGCCGCTGGCTCATGCGCGTGAGTGGCCGCTAGTGCACTCATTCGGCGCACTCGACGTCGCGGTGCTGCTCGCGTACCTCGGCGGCACTACGGCGCTGGGGCTGTACGTGGGCAGGCGGCAGCGGAGCTCGAACGACTACTTCGTGGCGGACCGCTCGATCCCGTGGTGGGCCGTGCTGTTTTCCGTGGTGGCGACAGAGACGAGCGCGCTCACGTTCATCTCCACGCCCGGGCTGAGCTACGGGTCGTCGCCCACGAGCGGCAATCTCACTTTCCTGCAGGTGGTGGCCGGTTATGTGATCGGTCGCGTTGTGGTCGCATACACGCTGCTCCCCCGCTACTACGACGGAAAGCTCGTGACCGCGTACGCGCTGCTCGAGCAGCGATTCGGCGTGGCGACTCGGCGCTTCACCTCGATCGTGTTCATGGCGACGCGAGCGCTCGCGGACTCTGTTCGTGTGTTCGCGACGGCGATTCCGATCGCACTGATCATCGGCCCGGCGGTGAAGAATCCTGCGCTCGTGACGCCGATCGCGGTGCTCATTCTGGGGCTGCTCACGATCATTTACACGTATCGGGGCGGGATGAAGGCCGTGGTGTGGACGGAGCTCGTGCAGGCAGGCGTCTATCTGTTCGGCGGTATCGTGGCGGTGGTGCTGCTGGGCCGTGCGGTGCCGGGCGGGTGGGGCGCGATCCTGCACGCGGCGGGGGGCGCCGGAAAGCTGCGCGCAATCGACACATATGCGGGGCTGGACCGACCGTACACGCTGTTCGCCGGGCTTCTCGGGGGCGCGTTCCTCTCCATGGCCTCGCATGGCGCGGATCAGCTCATCGTGCAGCGACTCCTCAGCGCGCGATCGCTGCGTGATGCGCGACGCGCGATCATCGGGAGCGGCTTCGCGGTGTTCGCGCAGTTCGCGCTCTTCCTCGTGATCGGGCTGGGATTGTGGGCGTTCTACCAGGGCCGCCACTTCGACGCGACGGACGTGATCTTCCCGACCTACATCGTTGAGCACATGCCATCGGGACTTCTCGGGCTGATCGTCGCGGCGATCGTCGCGGCGACGATGAGCACACACTCGGGGGCGATCAACTCCCTCGCAGCTGCGGCCACGAACGACATCTATCTCCCGATCGCGAAGCTCTCGCCGGAGGATCCTCGCGCGCTCAGGATCTCGCGGGCGCTCGCGGTGATGTGGGGAGTGATTCTCACGGGCGGCGCCCTCATGTTTCACGCGCAGGGCACGCCGGTTGTGGTGCTCGCGCTCTCAATCGCAAGCTTCACCTATGGAGGACTGCTCGGTGGTTTCTTTCTCGGCATACTCTGGCGCCGCGCAGTTCAGCGCAATGCGCTGGTCGGCATGAGCGTGGGGATTCTCGCAATGGCCATCGTGGTCTCCGCAAAGCCGCTGGGCGCGGCGCTTCCATCTCTTGCTGGAGCACTGCTACCGCTCGCGCGGATCGCGTGGCCATGGTACGTGCTGATCGGCACTACACTCACGGTTGCGACGGGGATGCTCTCCTCGCTTTCGCATGCAATGCCGGCAGACACACGCGAGGTGCGCGCATGATGGGAATCGTGATCGGAGTGGATGCTGGCGGTTCCCGTACGCGCGTGTCGGTCGCGGATTCCGACGGCGAGATCGTCGCGACGTCCGAGCGAGAAGGGGCGGCGGTCAAGCCCGGGCGAGATCGAGCGGTCGGCGTCGATCATCGCGAGTGCGGTGCGCGATGCACTCGTCACGCTGCACCCGACCTTCGGCGCACCGCGGGCGCTCTGCGCGGGCGTGGCAGGAGTGGGGCGCGAGAACGAGCGCCGCGCGCTGAGCGAGGCGCTCATGAATGAGTCGCTCGCGGATGACGTGCTCGTGGTGACCGACGCGGAGATTGCACTCGCTGACGCATTCGGCGATGAGGCGGGGATCGTGCTGATCGCGGGAACGGGCTCGATCGCGTACGGACGTGGACCGACTGGTGTGTTCGAGCGCGTAGGCGGTTGGGGGCCGACGATCGGGGACGAAGGCGGCGGCTTGTGGATCGCGCGCCGAGCACTCTCGGTAGTGACGGCAGCGACTGACGGACGCGAGCCGGATACCACGCTCGTGGGCGCGGTGCTCACGGCCGCAGAGATCGACGACGTCGAGGCGCTCATCCCCTGGGCCGCAAGCGCGACGACGTCGCAGATCGCGGCGCTCGCGCCGGTGGTGGTCGCGAGCGCAGAGGCGGGAGATCTTCGCGCGAACGCGCTGCTCGGGCTCGCCGCGGAGGAGCTCGTGCTGCACGTTCGCACGCTCGCGCGGTCGCTCTTCCAGGATGAGCGTGCGGCCGTGCAGGTGGCGCTGGGCGGCGGGCTGATGGAGCCGGGAAGCGCGCTGCGCCGGCGCGTGGAGCATCGACTCAAGTCCGCGGTGCCGGGGAGCAAGGTGCATCCGGCGGCGATCGTCGCGGTGCGCGGTGCCGTGCGACGGGCAATGCAAATGGGCGTCGAGCAGAGCGCGAGCTAGCATAGCACCTGGCCCCTGGAACCAAAGCCGCACGCGTTCGCTTGATAGTTAGATAGTTGTCTAAATGTCTAACTTCCTCACTCGGGCGGATACGGCAATGGGCGTTCTCAATGGCAAGGTTGCAATCGTCACCGGTGCATCGAAGGGGATCGGCGCCAGCATCGCCACTGCGCTCGGCGCGGCCGGCGCGTCGGTGGTCGTCAACTACTCGTCGAGCAAGTCGGGCGCGGAGCGGGTGGTGGCCGAGATTGCGAGCGGCGGTGGAATCGCGATCGCCGTGCAGGGCAATGTATCGAAGAGCGAGGATGTGCTTCGCCTGATCGAGGAGACCAAGCGCGCATACGGGAAGCTCGACATCCTGGTCAACAACGCGGGCGTCTTCGCCTTCCACGCGATCGAGGAGGTCACCGAGAGCGAGTTCCACCGCGAGTTCAACATCAACGTGCTCGGCCCCCTGCTCCTCACGCAGGAGGCGCTCAAGCTCTTCGGCGAATCCGGCGGCAACGTGATCAACGTGAGCTCGGTCGTGAGCGACAACCCGCCGGCGGGCGCGTCGGTGTACGCGGCTACGAAGGGCGCGCTCGACACGATCACCAAAGTGCTCTCGAAGGAGCTCGGCGCGCGCGGCATTCGGGTGAACACGCTGGCGCCCGGCGGCGTAGAGACTGAGGGGTCGCACGCGATCGGGATGATCGGAAGCGACTTCGAGCAGGCGCTGGTCCGCAACACGCCGCTCGGGACGAATCGGCCAGCCCGGCGACATTGCACGAGTCGCGGTGTTCCTGGCGTCCGACGAGTCGGCCTGGATCACCGGGCAGAAGATTCCAGTGTCCGGCGGCTGGAGCTGACCTGACGAAGTGAGGTGCGCGGAGCGAGAGCTCCGCGCACCGTCGCATCAGTGTGGGGCGGCGGGCTCGGGTCGCCCACCGGGATTCCACACCGGGAGCGGACCATTCGCGAGCAGCGTGATCGCGCGCGCGAGCGTGTTGACCACCTTCGTCATGTGCACGAAGTCGATGCGCGAGAGATCGTCGGACGGCTGATGGTAGTCCGCGTGCAGATTGAACGTCGATAGCGTGTGCGCGGGAATTCCACGCTCTGCGAACGCAATGTTGTCGCTGCGCTCGAAGAAGTGCTGCGTTGGCCGAGGATCCGCGACGACGGGAAGCCCGGCACGTGACAGCATCTCGCCCATGGTGGATCGGTTGAACCCCGTGAGCCACGCTTTCCCTGGCCCTCCCGCCAACGAATCGGGGCGTCCGATCATCTCGGTCTCGATATTTGCCACGACGCTGTCGATCGGCACGGGGAAATGCGTCAGCAGCCACTGTGTGCCGAGCAGCCCTTCTTCTTCGCCGGTGGTGAGCACGAACAGGATCGACCGGTGCGGGCGAGGCCCGCGCGCAATCGCTCTCGCCGCTGCGAGCACCGCGACGGTGCCGGAAGCATCGTCGTCGGCGCCATTGTAGATGGAGTCACCATTCACCGGCGCGCCGATGCCCAGGTGATCGTAGTGCGCATCCACGAGCACGACCTTGCCGGTGAGCGCGCGATCGCTGCCGGGGAGATATCCGATCACGTTGTACGCGGTGTGGTGCTCGCCGGCAGCACTGTCCGTGAAGCTCGAGCGCAGTGAAATGTCGCCGTTCACCTGGGAGACTGGCACGCGCTGGAAGTAGCCGCTGTCGCCCCATGGGCGGAGCCCGATCTCCAGCATCTGCGCGGCGATGTAGTGCGCGGCGCGCGCACCGCCGCGGCGAGCCCGTGAGCCGCCCCTCCATTCGAGTCATCCGCCAGCGCCGACTCGAGGCGCCGAACCTCGGCGATGGTCACCGCGCCTTTCGCCGGTGCCTGTGCCGCCGACGGCAGGGCGTGCAATGCGAGGACAGTCAGAACACAGGCACAGTGCCGAATCATCTATCGCTCCCCTCGCGCCGTCTCCCAGCGGTCCATCACGGCCGTCGCCAGGCAGTTGCCGACGAGATTGATGGACGTGCGCGCCATGTCCATGACCGCGTCGACTCCGAGGATGACCGCCACGCCCTCGAGCGGCAGGCCGAACTGTGCGAGCGCGCCCGACAGGATCACGAGCGAGGCGCGCGGCACGGCCGCGACGCCTTTGCTCGTGAGCATGAGCGTCACCATCATCCCGATCTGCTGCGCCCAGCGGCATGTGGATGCCCGCGGCCTGCGCGACGAACACGGATGCGACGGCGAGATACAGCGTGCTGCCATCGAGATTGAACGAGTAGCCCGTGGGAAGCACGAAGGCGACGATGCGCCGCGGCACGCCGAACTTCTCCATCGCCTCGAACGCCCGCGGCAGCGCCGCCTCGGAAGACGCCGTGGAGAATGCGATGAGCCACGGCTCCTTCACCGCCTGCCAGAAACGTCCGATCGGCACGCGCGCAATGCAGTGCGACCGGCACCAGCACCGCAACGACGAACACGATCAGCGCGGCGTAGAGCGTGATGATCAGCAACCCGAGATGCTTGAGCACGCCCAGCCCGCTCGTGCCGACGGTGACCGCGATCGCCGCACCGATACCGAACGGCGCGAATCTCATCACGAGATCAGTGAGCTTGAACATGATCTCGGACAGACTCTCGCAGAACGCGAGCATCGTCCCCTTCGAGCTCTGTCCCGCGCGCGCGAGCGCGACGCCGAAGAGCACGGAGAAGAAGACGATCTGCAGTACCTCGTTGTTCGCCGCGGCCTCGAAGAAGCTCTGCGGCACGACGTGCTCGAGCACGCCCGAGACCGTGACGTGCTTCTGCGCGAGATCTGCGCCCACTGCAGCCGATGCGCCCGCCGATGCCCACGCCCTCGCCGGGCCGGATCAGGTTCACGGCGGTGAGTCCGATCACAAGCGCAAGCGTCGTGACGATCTCGAAGTACACGATCGAGCGCAGCGCGAGCTTCCCCACGCGCTTCATGTCGTCGCCGTGCCCGGCGATCCCGACCACGAGCGTCGAGAAGATCAGCGGCACGATCAGCAGCTTGATCATCCGCAGGAAGATCGTCGACAGCACCTTGAGCGACGCCGCCTCGAACAGACGGCGCGGGCTGTCCCGGCACAGCGTTCGGAAACGCCACGCCGACGACGACGCCGATCACCATCGAGATGAAGATCCAGTGCGTGAGCGTGAGGCGGCGAAAGACGCCGCCCTCGCTCGGGCGCGCTGCGCTACTCACTCGAGACTTGCGGCTTTCCGGCTGCGCAGCGTCGAGTGCCGGTAGCCGTAGAGGAAGTAGAGCACGAGCCCGATCACCAGCCACCAGCCGAAGCGCACCCACGCGCGATGCGGCAGCCCCTACATCACGAAGAAGCAGAGCAGCGCGCCCGCCGGAGCGACGAAGTACAGGAACGGCACGCGGAACGGGCGCGGGCGATCCGGATCCGTGTGGCGCAGCACGATGACGCCGCCGCACACGAGCACGAACGCGAACAGCGTCCCGATGTTCGTGAGATCGTACGTCTCGTTCGCGTCGCCGATCAGCGACCACGTCGCGACGAACACGCCAGTGATGATCGTGGTGATGTACGGCGTGCGGTACTTCCCGTGCACCTTCGCTGCGAACTTCGGCAGCAGCCCGTCGCGCGCCATCGCGAAGAAGATGCGCGGCTGGCCGTACTGGAAGACGAGCAGCACCGCGGCCATCGAGAACACCGCGCCGAGCGCCACGAGCCAGCCCACGCGCGTCATGCCGACCGACGTCGAGCGCAAAGGAGAGCGGATCCGCCGTGCTGCCGAGCGTGCGACGACGGCACCATGCCCGTGAGCACGAAGCCGACGATGATGTAGATCACCGTGCAGATCGCGAGTCCCCCAGGATGCCGATCGGCAGATTTCGCTGCGGATTCTTCGTTTCCTCCGCGGCCGTCGAGATCGCATCGAAGCCGATGTAGGCGAAGAAGACGATCGCCGCGCCGTGGTGAATGCCCGTGAAGCCGTTCGGCGCGAACGGATGGTAGTTGGCGGGGTTGATGTGCTGCACCCCGACGACGATGAACAGCGTCAGCGCGACCAGCTTCACCGCGACCATGATGTTGTTCGCGCGCGCGCTCTCCCGCACGCCGAGCACCAGCAGCCAGGTGATCGCGAGCACGATGCCGCACGCCGGCAGGTTGATCAGAATCGGGAAGCCGAGCGGGTGCGGGCGCCGTCTGCAGCAGCCCGTGCACCGCGGGGTCGCCGCTCAGGAGCGCGGTGCGGTAGCCCGTGGCGAGCCACGGACGGGATCGCGACGCCGAATCCGGCGAGCAGCGACTTGAAGTAGTCGCCCCACGAGATCGCGACGGCGACGTTGCCCACCGCGTACTCGAGGATCGAGATCCCAGCCGATGATCCAGGCGACGAACTCGCCGAGCGTCGCATACGAGTACGCGTACGCGCTCCCGGCCTGCGGGATCATCGCCGCCAGCTCGGCGTAGCAGAGCCCCGCGAGCGCGCAGGCGGCGCCGAGCAGCAGGAAGGAGATGACGAGCGCCGGGCCGGCGCCGACGCGGATGACGTTCCCGCCGCATCGACCTCGCCGGCCGCCGCCGAGCCGATCGCGCCGAAGATGCCGGCGCCGATCACGGCGCCGATCGCGAGCATGATGAGATCGCCCGCACCCAGCATGCGGCGTCAGTCGCGTTCGGATTGTCCGCCTCCGCCAGCAGAGCGGCGATCGGCTTGCGGCTGAACAGAGAGGACATGCAGCGCCTCTGATGGGGGAAAACGAAACCGTGGAGCGCGATGCGCGCGTGCGCGCCGCGCTCACACGGGGAGACTACGACGCCGACTCGATGCGCATGCCGTAGAACGACCGGTACACGAAGAACGCGGAGATCAGGAAGAACACGACCGCCAGCACGTGGCTCAGCGTCGCCCCGCGGTGACTCGGTGAGCGACACGGCCAGCTCCACGGCCAGCAGGCCGAACAGCGTCGTGAACTTGATGATCGGGTTGAGCGCCACCGACGACGTGTCCTTGAACGGATCGCCGACCGTGTCGCCGACGACCGTCGCGGCGTGGAGCCGCGTTCCCTTCTGCTTGAGCTCGACCTCCACGATCTTCTTCGCGTTGTCCCACGCGCCGCCGGCGTTCGCCATGAAGATCGCCTGGTACAGTCCGAACAGCGCGATCGAGATCAGGTAGCCGATGAAGAAGTACGGCTCGACGAACGCGAACGCGAGCGTCGCGAAGAACACGTCAGAGAAGATGTTGAACATCCCCTTCTGCGCGTACTTGGTGCAGATCTCGACCACCTTCTTGCTGTCCTCCACCGACGCCTTGGTCGCGCCCTCGAGCTTGATGTTGGCCTTGATGAACTCGACCGCGCGATACGCGCCCGTGGTCACCGCCTGGATCGACGCGCCGGTGAACCAGTAGATCATCGCGCCGCCGGTGATCAGCCCGAGCAGGAACGGCGGGTGCAGCATCGACAGGTTGCCGATCAACTCCGGCTTGCAGCCCGTTGCGTCAGCGCCGACGATGATCGAGAAGATCATCGTCGTCGCGCCGACGACCGCCGTGCCGATGAGCACCGGCTTGGCCGTCGCCTTGAACGTGTTGCCCGCGCCGTCGTTCTCCTCGAGCAGATGCTTCGCCCGCTCGAAGTTCACCTTGAAGCCGTACTTGCGACTGGAGCTCCTGCTCGATACCCGGCAGCTGCTCGATGGTCGAGAGCTCGAACACCGACTGCGCGTTGTCCGTCACCGGGCCGTACGAGTCGACGGCGATCGTGACCGGGCCCATGCCGAGGAAGCCGAACGCCACGAGACCGAACGCGAACACCGCGGGCGCGAGCATCAGCCCGTGCCGCGACGCCCGGCGTGATCGCCGGGATGCCGAGGCTCACGTAGTAGCCCGACGGCCATCAGCCCCATGATCGCCATGCCCAGCCAGTACGCGCTGAAGTTTCCGGCGACGAGCCCGGACAGAATGTTGAGCGACGCGCCGCCTTCGCGCGACGACGTCACGACTTCGCTGCACGTGCCGCGACTCGGTGGACGTGAACACCTTCACCAGCTCCGGAATGATCGCGCCGGCCAGCGTGCCGCAGGTGATGACGGTCGACAGCTTCCACCAGAGCGATTCCGTCGCCGAGCGTCGGGATCATCAGCTAGGAGACGAGATACGTGAAGCGCGACGGACACGAGCGACGTCAGCCACACGAGCGACGTCAGCGGCGCCTCGTAGTTCATGTCGTCCGCGTCGCCGTAGCGCGCCTTCGCGATCGCGTCGTTGATGAGATACGACACGCCGCTCGCGATGATCATCACGATGCGCATGACGAAGATCCAGACGAGCAGCTGCACCTGCACCGTCGGCATCCGTCACGGCGAGCAGGATGAACGAGATCAGCGCGACGCCCGTCACGCCGTACGTCTCGAAGCCGTCGGCGCTCGGTCCGACCGAGTCGCCGGCGTTGTCGCCGGTGCAGTCCGCGATCACGCCCGGGATTGCGCGCGTCGTCTTCCTTGACGTTGAAGACGATCTTCATCAGGTCGGAGCCGATGTCCGCGATCTTCGTGAAGATACCGCCGGCGATACGCAGCGCCGCGGCGCCGAGCGATTCACCGATCGCGAAGCCGATGAAGCACGGGCCGGCGTAGTCGCCCGGAACGAAGAGCAGAATGCAGAGCATCATCAGCGAGCTCGACGCTGATGAGCAGCATGCCGATGCTCATGCCCGCGCTGAGCGGGATCGCGTAGCAGGGATACGGCTTGCCGCGGAGGCTCGCGAACGCGGTGCGCGAGTTCGCGAAGGTGTTCACGCGAATGCCGAACCAGGCCACGCCATAGCTGCCGGCGATGCCGAGCAGGCTGAAGGCGAGAATGATCAGCACCTGCATCGGCGCGAAGCTCAGGAGGTAGCCGAAGTAGAGCACGATCACGAACCCGATGAAGACCTCGAGCAGCAGAATGAACTTCCCCTGCGTCGATCAGGTACGTCTTGCACGTCTCGTAGATGAGCTCGGAGACCTCGAGCATCGACTCGTGCACGGGAAGCGCCTTGAGCTTCGCGTAGATGATCACAGCCGAAGAGCAGTCCGAGCGCGCAGATCACGAGACCGCCGAGCAGCAGCTTGTCGCCGGGGATGCCGTTCAGGAACGTGACCTGGGAGAGGTCCGGCACCTTGAGGTTGGCTTCGCCGCCCGCCGCGTCCTGCGCGAACGCGCGAAGCGCCGTCAATGGAGGGCGATGATGGCAAGCAGCATCGCCGGCCAGCGCGAGAGAATGCGTCTGAGCGATTGGTGCATAATGCTCATTAGTGAAAGTCTCCAGTGAGGTGCAGAAGCCGCCGCGCCATTGGCCGCGTGCGGAAGATCCGAGCGGTCGAACGCGCTCGGCTGCGCGAGGCGGCATGCGCTACGCAGCCTCGACGCTGCGCCAGAGCGCGTATACCGGAATGCCGAGCAGCACGAGCACGAGCCCGAAGAACGCCTGCGTGCGCGTCTGCGGTGCGACCAGCAGGATGATCGCGACCGCGCTCGCGAGAAGAATGTAGAGAGCGGGCAGAACCGGATAGCCGACGGCACGATAGGGTCGCTCGGCGTCGGGCTTCGTGCGCCGCAGGATGAACAGTCCGATCGTCGTCAGCACGTAAAACATGAGCGCGGCAAAGATGACGTAGTCGAGGAGCTGGCCGTACGTCCCCGTGAGGCAGAGCAGCGATACCCAGATCGACTGCACGATCAGCGCGAACGACGGGACCGCCTTCGCATTGAGCGTCCCCGCGCGGCGGAAGAAGAGCCGGTCGCGCGCCATCGCGAAATACACTCGCGCGCCGGCGAGAATGAGGCCGTTGTTGCAGCCGAACGTCGAGATCAGGATCGCGATCGCCATGATGGTGGCGCCCACGGGACCGAACATTTGCTCCGTCGCGCGCGGTGCCACGCGGTCCTGCGTGGCGTGCGCGAATGCCGCGCTCGAGCACCGTCGCTCCGTCGGCGCGCCGTGGAATGGCAGGACCTGCAGATACGCGATGTTCGCGAGGAGGTAGAGCACGCTCACGAGCCCCGTGCCGAACACCAGCGCGAGCGGAAGATTTCTGCGCGGATACTGCACCTCGGCCGCGGCGAACGTCACGTTGTTCCACGCGTCGCTGGAGAAGAGCGAGCCGACCAGGGCCGCACCCGCCGCGAGCACGAATGCGCCGCGTGTAGGCGCGACCGGCCGTGAACTGCCGCGCCGAAGTTGGCCGAGATCGCGGTGGCGTTGCGACCGATGGTGAAGCCGAGGAGGATCAGGAGCGCGAGCGCGCCGGTCTTGACCACGGTGAGCGTCGTCTGCACGAGCTTCCCTTCGCGCACGCCGCGCAGATTCACCCACGTGAGCAGCCACACGGTCACGAGCCCGACGAGCCGCTGCGGCGTGAGTCCGAGCTGAATCGCGGCCGAGGGATCGGTGCAGCCGAGCGCGCGGATACACAAGTCGGCCTGCGGAAACCACGCGTAGCGATCGGGAGTGATCGCGGGCCAGAGCACGCCGAGGAAGCGTCCGAAGGCGACGGCGACAGCCGCGATCGTTCCCGTCTGGATGACCAGAAAAAGGGTCCACCCATAGAGGAAACCCATGAGAGGACCCATCGACTCGCGGAGAAAGACGTACTGGCCGCCCGCGCGTGGATACATCGCCGCGAGCTCGCCGTACGCGAGCGCGCCGAGCAGCGTAATGAGCCCGGTGAGCCCCCAGACGAGCAGCAGCCAGAGCGGCGAGTCCACCGCGCGCGCGATGGTCGCCGACACGATGAAGATGCCGGAGCCGATCATGGAGCCGGCCACGAGCATCGTCGCATCCGTCAGGGTCATGGCCCGGACGAATTCGGTCGGAGACAGCGTACTTTCGCGCTCGATGGTCCCAGCGGCCATGTGCTTCCTCGATCGATGCGGATTGCGCGCAGGCAGGAGCGCCGGAAACGGCTCGATGCGACGGGTTGCCGGCGGGCAGTAAATCGCGGGGGAAAGTAACGGCGCAGTCAGCAGATGCGCTAGGTCGCGCAGTGCCACGAAATGCGCTCTGCCGCGCTATGTGGCCAGATGGTGAGGTCGATCCCCGCGGCGACCGGCGTGCCATCCGCGCGATGCGCGGGGCGCCATTTCATTTGCATCGTAGCGATCGCGGAGCTTCCGGTCGTAGCCGGAGTTGCCGGTGTCACGTCGACCCTGGGAGACGCGCCCGGTCTCGTCGATCTCGAAGTGCACGACGAACGACTTCCCTTTGAGTCCGCCGGGGACGGGGAGCTCGGGGATGATCAGGAGCTCCGCCGTCGGTGGAAAGATCGTTCCCTCTCCTCCACCAGTGCCGGGCCCCACGCCCGATCCGCGCCCGGTGCCCGTGCCGGTGCCCGTCCCTCCGCCCGTGCCGGGCCCGGCGCCCGGACCCGCCGTCGTACCCGCGCCGTTCCCACGCCGGGCGCCGTGCGCGGTCGCGGTGCCCGGTGTTGAATCCGGCGCCGGCGCGGTGGCCGTGGGCGGCGGCGCGGGCGCGGGCGGCGGCGTCACGACCGGCTTGGGAGGCGGCGGGATCGGCTTGGGCACCGGCGGCGTGATCGCGCTCGGCTTGGGAACAGGGTGGGCGGCGGTGCCGGCGGTGGAGGCGGCGCCACACGCACATAGCGCAGATCCTCGCTGCACATACGGATCACGCGCGCCGCCGCGCTCCGCCGCCTCCGCCGCCGGCCGCACCCGCGCCGCCCGCGCCGCGCGTCGCATCCTCCGCGTCGTGCACGATGAGCAGCGGCACGATCATGATCGCGATCAGGAGCACGTGCAGGAGCAGCGAGATCGACGCCCGCCCAGCGCGCATCGCGGCGCGCGGGAACGCCTATGGGCGGGCGATATGGCGGACGTGTGACGGGCGGCTCGCTCGGAGCCTCGTACGGTGTCATGGCGATGCGGACCTCGGGCTACCCAAAAATAACGCGACGGACGCACCGAGAGATGCGTCCGTCGCATGATACTACGATTGCAGCTGCGCGCCCGAGGTTACGGCGCTGCGCGCTGCGAGACTACTTCGGCGGCGTCCTTCGGCGGAATGCCGATGACCTTCACGCCTGCACCGCGCGCCTGGTCCATTGCCGAAGATCACGTCCTGATACTTCACCGTCGGATCACCCTTCACGAAGATGATCTTGTCCGGACGCGGCTCGAAGATCTCCTTGAGCCGCTTCGGCGAGATTGTCCTTCGTCACCGCCTCGCTGTTGATCTTGTACGCGCCGTTCGGCAGCACCTGCAGCACGATCTGATCGGGCTGCCTGCGTTCGTCTGCGGCTGCGGCGTCGGATCGGGCAAGCTGCAGATCGATCGCCTTCCGCATCATGGGCACCGCCATGATGAAGATGACCAGCAGCACCAGCAGCACGTCGATCATCGGCGTCACGTTGATGTCATTCGAAGCCCCGTGTTCCCTCCACTCGTCATTGCCATGCGATTCTCCTATGGCTTCTTGCCGGGGCCGGTGTTGGGAATGTCTCCCGCCACGCTCGAGACGGTACCGGGCTGCTGATCCGAAATGGCACCGACCACGCGCACACCATTGTGCGCTGCGATGTCGATCGCGTCGAGCACCTTGGAATACTCCAGATTCTTGTCCGCCTTGACGTAGAGAATCTTGTCCGTGGTGCGCGCATCGAAGATGCGCTTGAGTTGTCCGCGAGCGTCTCGTTCTTGATCGGCTTCTTGTTCAGATAGTACTGACCGAACGCGTCGATACCGAGCACCTGATCTTCGTTGTCTTCGGGATGCGACTTCAGATTGATGCCGACAGGCGGCTGCGCCTGGAATCCGGCATTAATGAGCGGCGTCACGACCATGAAAATGATCAGGAGCACGAGCATGACGTCGATCATCGGCGTGACGTTCGGGGACGAAGCTACACCTCCGCCGGTCCCCGAGGTTGACATGGCCATGAGCTACCTCCTCTGAGTGGCCGCAGTTACTGCGAGATGGGGCCGGCGCCGCCCGTCGTGTTGAACTCACGGGTGAAGCGCGAACGGCCGAACTCGCCAGCAACGCCCTTGATCAGATAGTCGATCATTTCCTTCGACGTGTACGTCATCTCGACGGAGAGGTTGTCGATCTTCGTCGTGAAGTAGTTGTACGCCCACACTGCCGGAATCGCGACGAGGAGACCGAACGCCGTCGTGATCAGCGCCTCGGCGACACCGGCCGAGATCGCGCCCATTCCGCCGGCGCCCGACTGCGCC
Source organism: uncultured Gemmatimonadaceae bacterium (assembly GCA_963792685.1). Taxonomy (GTDB): domain Bacteria; phylum Gemmatimonadota; class Gemmatimonadetes; order Gemmatimonadales; family Gemmatimonadaceae; genus FEN-1250. The sequence continues at coordinate 3,272,628 of CAWBWW010000001.1, forward strand.
ATACCCGTGAACGCGTTAACGATTCCCATCGTCGTGCCGAGCAGTCCGACGAACGGCGCCGTGGCACCGACCGTCGCGAGCACCGCGAGGCCGCGCTTCAGCTCGGAGAGAATGATCATCATGTTGCGCTCGACCGCGCGCTCTGCCGAGTTGATGTCGGCGACCGTGACGGAGCCATCCTGGAGCAGCGGCTTCACTTCGCCGAGCGCGCCACCGAGCACACGCGCGACGTGGGACTTCTTGTAGCTCTCGGCGAGGCGGATCGCCTCGTTGAGGTTGTCCTCCTCGAGGAACTGCGAGAACTCCGGGGCGAACTTGCGCGTCTCGGCCTGCGCCTTCCGCAGCGTCCACCACTTGCCGACCATGACCGTAAGCGAATAGACCGACATGATCGCGAGCGCGAGCACGATTCCCTTCGCGAAGCCGCCCATCGATTGAAACAGCGCAATCAGCGAAATGCCCATTTGACCTTCTCCGAAAATGTTAAGCGAGTTATGGGAGTGCGGTGACTATTTGGGAACCGTGAACTTGAGCGGCAGCTGCACGATCTGCTTCACCTTGTGTCCGCCCGCTTCCGCCGGATAGAACTTCCACTGCGGCAGCGTGGACTTGAGTGACGACGCGAACAACTCGTTCGAGGACGAGAGCACCTTGAACGTGCTCATGTCCGCCTTGCCAAGCGTGTCGACGACGAATTGCGCGAGCACATCGCCTTCGACGTGCGAGCTCTCGAGCATGGACGGATACTTGGGGAACGGATTGCCTTCCCTCGGCAGTGCCGGCTTTTCTACCTGGAACTCGAAGTACGGCTGATCGGAGTTCTGTGGCGCGCCACCGACGACGCCGTTGGCCTTTCCGCCGGCGACACCCTTGCCGGAGAAGTCTTTTTCATCCGTCACAGCCTTGGAGAGATCGACATCCGGAATCTTGTCCGGGATGTTGATCGGCGCGGTGAGCACCTGGAATCCCTTTGGCGGTGGCGGCGCCGCGACGACATCCGGCGGTGGCGGCTTGGGCTGATCCGGTGGCGGCGGCGGCGGCTCCGGCGGCTTCGCGAAGACGACGTCTTCCTGGCGATTCTTCTCGACGATCTTCTCGCCGGCGTGCGCGGTGACGTACACGGCGAGCGTGATCAGGATCGCGTGGATCGCGACGCTCGCGAATGTGCCGCCGAGCGATTTGGTTTTTTGCGGCTTCGATTCGATCAGGTTGGTGAACATGCGCCTGGAATCCTGGACGGAGTGCACGAGGAGCTGTGACAGACCTGGAACGCAACCTACGAAACGTCGTTAGCGAGGGAATGCCGGCCAGATTAAGAAATCATGAAGCGCGAGTTAGCATTTATTCACACACCTTCACACTGCGTGCCGGACAATCTGCCTGCGTCCGAACGTCGATTGTAACGCCACGTAGCACCGATGCGGACTCGGCCGTGAGCATTCGGGAGCACGCTCACTATAGAGAGATCGTGAGAGAACGACGCACGACTAGCGGCGAGGCGCGACGAACCTGAGCGGGAGCTGTACCAGCTGTCTTACACGGCGCCCGCCCACCTCGGCCGGGTAGAAGCGCCATTCTCGGCAGCGCGGATGCGAGCGATTGCGCGAAGAGCGGATTCGCCGCATTCGAGCACGGTGAACGTGCGCATGTCCACGACGCCGAGCGTGTCGACGACGAACTGCACGAGCACATTTCCCTCCACCCGCGAGCTCTCGAGCAGCGATGGATATCGAGGGATTGGATTCCCGGCGCGTGGCATTGCGGGCTTCTCCACCTGCGATGCGAACAGCGGCTCTTGGGAATCCGATCCGGCGCTGACTTGATTTCCGTGCGCGTCGCCCCTCTTCGTGCCGCCGATGAACAAACTCTCGGCGGGCTCCGCGTGGGCGAGTGAGTCGATGGGTGGAAGGCTGTCCGGAATGATCGGCGAGATCGTGATCGTCGCCTTGTGCGCTGCGTTGCGCGGCAGCTCTCGCGTCGATCCGCCGTTCGACTTGCCGGTTGTGCGAGTCTCCGGCGTCACGGGAATGTACACGAGCGGCACCGTTTCCGCCGGCTGCTTCACCATCAGCTCACCCGCATTCGCCGTTGCGTGCACCGCAAACGAGAGCACACAGGCATGTACCACCACACTCACGAGCGCGCCGCCCGGTGACCGTTGCGTGCGACGCGCCGACTCGATCAGGCTGATGAACATGTTCGAGGTCCCCCAGATGAAAGTCACGACGGTGACATCCCTGGGTCATGGTACGCCACAATGGTAGCGGGCTTCTTACGAGTGCGTTAAGCGCACATGAATCGATCGTTAGCCTTGGCGTAACGATCAGTCGGCGGAGATGCTCTCCGGCGCCTTCACGATTTCGCTCTCTTCCTCCGCGATCGGCAGTGTGACGGTGAAGGTGGTGCCGCGGCCGAGTCGCGAGCGAACGGAGATCGTTCCTCCATGCGCCTCCGCGATCCACTGGCTGATCGCCAGGCCGAGTCCGAAGCCGCCGCGCTCCGATGATCGCGAGCGCGCGCGATCGGCGCGATAGAACCGCTCGAAGATGTGCGGGAGATCTGCGGCCGAGATGCCCATGCCGGTGTCGCGCACGGTGAACGCGACCGTGCGATCGTGTGCGACGAGACTGAGCTCCACGCTCGCCAGTGCGTCGTGTACTTGAGCGCGTTCGTGACGATGTTCAGAAAGAGCTGCCGCAGACGCGTGCGGTCCGCGAGCACGACGACGTCCGCGATCTCCGGCATCGTCACGGCGAGCCCCGCCGCCTCGCCAAGGATAGTCGCGGTCTCGAACACCTCGTGCGCCAGCGGCGCGAGCGGCACGCGCTCGCGATGCAGGTCGAAGCGTCCCTCGTCGGCGCGCGCGAGCGTGAGCAGGCTGTCGACGAGATCCGCCATTCGCGTGGTCTCGTGGAGCGCCTCCTCGAGCGCGATGAGCTTTTCCGGCGCAGGCGCGCGCTCGCTCATCGCACGCTCCACGTCGGCGCGCATGACGGCGAGCGGCGTCTTGAGCTCGTGGCTCGCATCCGCGGTGAAGCGACGCAACGCGGCGAACGAGCTCTCGAGGCGCTCCAGCATCTCGTTCAGCGTCACCGCGAGTCGCGCAATCTCTTCGCCAGCCGTCACCGGAAGTCGGCGGTGCAGGCTGCGTCCGTCAGTGATCGCCTGCACTTCGTTCACCAGGCGATCCACCGGCTGAAACGCGCGCCCCGCGATCGCGTACGCGAGCGCGATCGACGCGAGCAGCAGAGATCGGGGCGATCGCCGCCATTGCCTCGATGAGATCACGATTCGTCGGATCCGGCACGTCGGCCGGCGTCGCGACCACGACGCGCGACACTGCGGAGCCGCGATCCGCCGGCGACTGCGCGATCATGAGGAGTCTGCGATCATCCAATGGGACGATCTTCGCATTCCCGTTGGTCGGCGCGCTCACGGCCGCGGCCATCAACGCGGCGAGCTGATCGGGATCCTCGTTGAGATCGCGAATCGGCGCGGACACATAGAGGATGCGCCCGCTCGCGTCGAGCACGAGCAGATAGTCCGGCATCCCTTCGAGCATCGTCCGGAGCGGCGCGTCGAGCTGCGCGCCTACGAGCGAGTCGTGACTGGCGGTCACCGGCTGGCCCGCGAGCTCCGACTGGCGGATGAGCCGGAGCGCAAGATTCGCCTCCGTGAGCGCATGTTGTCGCTGCTCCTCGACCGCGCCCTCGCGCCGAGTGGACCAGATCACGGCGCCGAACACTACGACGGTGCCGATCAGCGCCGCCGCATACGCCGTGGTCAGCTGCGCGCGTATGGTGCTCATGTGCGTCCTACACGCGCACGACGTAGCCGACTCCGCGCACGGTGTGGATGAGCTTCACCGCGCGCGTGCTGTCGATCTTCTTGCGCAGATGGTTGATCACGACGTCCACGATGTTCGTCCCGGGATCGAAGTGATATCCCCACGCGTACTCGGTGATGAGCGTGCGACTCATGACTCGCCCCGCGTGGCGCATGAGGTACTCGAGCACCGTGTACTCCTTGGGCGTGAGCTCGATCGCTCGCCCGCGCGGATGACCGTGCGCGTGTTCTTGTCGAGCGAGAGATCCGCCACCTTGAGCACCGGCGCGGACATCGTCTTCGTGCGCCGCGCCGAGCGCCTCCACACGCGCGAGCAGCTCCTCGAACGCGAACGGCTTGGTCACGTAGTCGTCCGCACCCGCGCGGAACGCCTCGACCTTCGCATCCACTGCGTCCTGCGCGGTGAGCACCAGCACGGGCCGCTCGAATCCGCGCGCACGTATCGCCCGCAGCACCTCCATGCCCGAACGACCGGGGAGGCGCATGTCGAGCACGACGAGATCGTACTGCTCCGCCGCTGCCCTGCTCTCCCCCTCCTCGCCATCCGTCACCAGATCCACGCCCCACCGCTGCTCTTCCAGTCCGCGCTTCACGTACTGGCCGACGGTCGGGTCGTCTTCGATCACCAGAATTTTCATGTCATCCGCGTCATCGCTCGTTCGGACGCCGCAGCCCGAACTCGCGAATCTTTCTGTAAAGCGTCTTGGGCGAAATGCCCAGAATGTCCGCCGCCTTTCCCTGGTGCCACCGCGCGTGCTGCAGCACGGTCTCGATGTGCTGTCGCTCGATCTGCTCGAGCGGCGCGAGCGGATCCGTCGGCGCGCCCGCCGTTCGATGCCGGAAGGCCGCCCAGCGGAACATCGCTCGCGTGCAGCACCGTCCCCGATGAGACGAGCGCCGCGCGCTCGATCACGTTGCGCAGCTCGCGAACGTTGCCGGGCCACGCGTATGCCTGCAGCGCATCGATCGCATCCGGGCTGAGGGACCGCGACACCCCATCCGGCGCGTGCTGCCAGAAAGTGCCGCGCCAGGAGTGGAATGTCGACGCTGCGCTCGCGAAGCGGCGGGAGCGTGATGCTGATCGTATTGATACGATAGTAGAGATCGCTGCGGAAAGTTCCGTTCGCGACGCGCTGCGCGAGATCCTGGTTGCTCGCCGCAACGACCCGCAGATCGGAGCGCACCTTCTGCGTGCCGCCCACTCGATAAAAGGTCCCCAGCTCGAGCGCACGCAGCAGCTTCCCCTGCACCTTCTGGTCGAGCGCCCCGATCTCATCCATGAAGATCGTGCCGCCATTCGCGAGCTCGAACAGTCCGAGCTTCCGTCGTCGACGCCTCCGCGTGCGCCCCACGCTCGTGGCCGAACAGCTCACTCTCGACGAGCGCATCGGGGATCGCCGCGCAGTTGATGTCCACGAGCGGGCCGTTCGCGCGATGCGACAGCCGGTGCAGCATGCGCGCGATCAGCTCCTTCCCCGTACCCGATTCGCCGAGGATGAGCACCGCGGAATCGCTTCGCGCGACGCGCTCGACCAGCGCGAGCACCGCCTGCATTGGCGCGAACTGCGTCACGATCTCGGACGACGCCTCGGCCAGCGACAGCCGTTTGTGCAGCAGCGTGTTCTCGCGCGTGAGCTCGCGCTTCTCCCACGCGCGGCGCACCATCACGTCGATCTCCGCCATGCGATACGGTTTGGCGAGATAGTCGTAGGCGCCGAGCTTCATCGCGCTGATCGCGGTCTCGATCGTGCCGTTGCCGGTGATGATGATGATCTCCGGCGGCGAGAGCTCCTCCCGGATCTGGCGCAGCACCTCCAGCCCATCCATCTCCGGCATGACGATGTCGAGCAGCGCGACGTCGAAGGCCTCGGCCCGCAGCGCATCCAGCGCGGAGCGGCCATCCGTGTAGACGGAGACCTGGTAGCCGCGACCCTCGAGAAACTTCTGCAGGATCGATCCGAGGTGCGCCTCGTCCTCCGCGATCAGCACCTTGATGCGGTTGTCGTCTCTCATGCTGCGGACTCCGCGAGTGGTAGGATCACTCGAAACGTGCTTCCCTTCCCGAGCGTGCTGTCGACTTCGATGCGTCCACCATGATCCGCGACGATGCCGTAGCAGATCGAAAGGCCCGAGCCCCGTGCCGCGCCCCGGCGGCTTCGTCGTGAAGAACGGCTCGAACAGCCGCTGGCGCGCGCTCTGAGAAATGCCGCTGCCCGTGATCGATCACCTCCACGATCAGCTCCTCGCCGCGCACCGGGGATCGAAACGCCCTCAGGCGAATCATCCCGCGCATGGCTCATCGCGTCCATCGCGTTGAGCATGAGGGCCATGAGCACCTGCACGAGCTGATCGCGATCCGCCCGCACGAGCAGCCGCTCGCCGGGCGCGATCTCGACCTCGACGTGCATCGCGCTGAACGTGGGATGGTACTTGAGCAGGCGCAGCGTCTGCTCGATGATGTCCAGCATCTCCGCCGGAGAGCGCGTCGCGCCCGTGGGCCTGCTGAAGTCGAGCAGGCCGTTGAGAATGCGCTTCGACCGATGCACTTCGTGATCGATGATGTCGCACAGCTCTGCGAACGTGTCGCGAAGCCCGGCGGGGAACAGCGGATCCGCGAGCTGCATGGCGAGCGTCTCCGCGCACGCGCCGATCGTCGCCAGTGGATTGTTGATCTCGTGCATCGCGCCCGCGGCCAGCGTGCCCACGGCGGCGAGCTTGCGCGCCTGCGCAACTTCTTCCTGCGCGCGCACCGCATCCGTGACATCTTCTCCGACGGTGATGACGTGTGTCACCACGTCCGCGTCGTCTCGCATCGGGATCTTCGACACTCTATAGATGCGCGGATCATCGGGAGTGCCCGAGACGATGTCGAGCCGCACGATCTCGCCGCTCTCGAACACCGAATCGAATTCGGCGCGCAACACGGTCTCCGGCTGGCGGCGGAGCACCTCGAAGATGCTGCGGCCGAGTGCCTCGTCGCGCTGCACACCCTGCAGTCCGGTTTCGCGCTTCCTGTTCCAGGCGCGAATGCGGTAGTCACGATCCACCACATGAAGCCCAAGCGGCAGCGAGTCGAGCACCTGCTGCGTGAACTGATGCTCGCTCGCCTGATCGCGCATGCTCTCGGCCGCGTCGACTGCGGCGCGATACGTGAGCTCTGCGACGACGAGCGCTGGCGAAATGAGATGCGCTGCAGTGGCGAGGAGCTCCCCCGCGGGTGCGCTCAGCGACGCCTGCGAGCGAGCGATCAGCGTTCCGACGGTCCCGCCGAGCGCAGTGATGGGCTGACGCGTGTCGACCAGCGCTTCGCCGGCGGGCTTCGCGACGGGCGACACTGCCACGACAACGGACGCATCGCCCACGACGCGCTCGACTACGCACTGCTCCGCATCAATGGCAGCGCACAGCGAGTGCAGCGCGGCTGGGAGCTCGTCGAACGGGCGCGGAGCTGCCACACATGACGCGAGCTGCGAGAGAACGTCCGTCGCTGCGCGCGTCGAGGATTTCTTCGGAATCGAGCGGGTGGCGCGCGAAGGCAAGAAGTCTCGGGGACTGAGTTCTACAACATACGCCCCGGCTTGCTTTCGGGCAACATGACCGGTCAAATCAGCCCTTAAGGCGCCGCTCGCGGGTCTGAGAAGGAGGCAATCGCCGTGTCGCCACCGGTTACTCGCACCTGCTGCACCGGAAACTCGGCCTTGGAGCCGACTAGTCGAATCGCGTGCGCGCCTGGTTGCGCGCGTCCAATGTACGGTGTGCGGCCTCGAGGGAGCTCGTCGATCATTACGAGTGCCGGGAGACCGTCGTATTCCACGCGGATGTATCCCGGCGGCGCCGAGTCCTGTGCGAAAGGCGGGAGCGTGACCGAGCTCGCCCCGCCCGGCAATGCCAAGGCGCCGGCGGCGGACTGCGGCGAGGAATTCACAGTGCCGGTGGAGGTCGGCGCCCCGACGCTCACGCGGCTCTGGCGGCCCTGCGGACCAGCTGCGGTTGCGGCGTTCGGAAAGATGGGCCCCGGCGTCCCAGAGGCGCTCCCCGACGACGGAGCGGACGTAGCGGTCGAGCCGGATTCTGAAGTGGAAGACGACGTGCTCACCGGAGCAAGGCTTGGAGGGACCGTGATCTCGTCTGCCAGCGACGTGTGTCCCGAGCGCTTCACGATCTCGCGAGCCGCTGGAGTCGCGACGATCCCAATGCCGATGCCGATGACGATTGCGATGGCGAGCGGCGCAAGCGCGATGCGCCGGGGCCCCTCGATGCCGACGGATGGATGCTGTGTGGGGAGCCCAACCAATGGTGAGAGTGAGCGCCCGTCCAGCATTTCGACCAGCTCTTCGGCGCGCGCGAATCGCGCGGCTGGTCGCTTCGACAACGCTCGCAGGATCGGGTCGTTCATGTACAATGGCGCGCCCGCACGGATGGGGGCATCGTGCGTGAGCGGGATCGCGTCGACGATCACTACGCCTTGCGCGCCCCGAGACATGGCGCGCCTTCGACCGGAGAGCATCTCGTACGCCATGACGCCCAGCGCGTAGACATCGCTTCGTGCATCGGGCACTGCATCGCGTTGCCACAGCTCGGGCGCGCGATACACAGCGGCGCGACCGGAGCGGGCGAGCGGTATGCCGTTCCCTGCGCCGAAATCCGCGACCAACGCGCGTCCGGCCGCGCGCATGACGATCACGGATGGATCGAGCTGGCCGTGCACGACGCCCACGCTCGCAGCATAGTCGACGGCCGCAGCAATGTCGCGAAGGATGACGAGCACGCGATCGAGCGGGAGCAGCACGCCCTCTGCGAGTACCGAGTCGAGCGTTCGCTCGAGCGCATCCTGCACGACGTAATACGCGAGGTCATCGCGCCGCTGCAGTGGCCCCGCAGCGAGAATGCCGGGATGACGGAGCGCTGAAGCCACCTCGGCGCGCTTCTCGAAGCTCCTGAGCTCCCGCGCGGCGCCGAGGGGGTCGGCAGGATCGATCGCGTACAGTCGGACGAGTACATCTTCGCTTCGATTCGGCATGCGCGCGTACAGCAGATACTCCGAGCCCTGTGCTCGAAGCACCTCGAGTACCTGCATCGCGTCTCCCAGTCGCGCCTGCAGGCGTGCGCGGACGTCGCCCGAGTGACCGAGCCCTTCATCACTGATGTGGTGCATGGCCGTACCCGCTTCTGCGCGAACGAGTCACGCGATGTTCATCGGTTCCAGCGTGCTGGTGTGAAGGCACGCGGCGCAGCACATTCTGGGGTGCGCGCATCCCTTCGTAGACTAGCGCCTTCACGCGCCCTGGGTAAGTGAATCGTCTCCCAACACGCCATCGCACGAGCTCGTGAATCGATCTACGTCTCTCGCAGGTAGCGACACACCCGCGCCCGTGCACGCGTACGCGGTCCGTGGAATGCGCGCGCGCGCGGCCAACTGCTTCACGATGCAGACCATGGCGAAGCTCGGGCTCTGGTACGTGCTGCTGCTCTTGCCGACGCTGTACTTCAAGTACTCCTACCTCACATCGTTGGCTGAGGAAGGGGTTCTGGCCGCGGTCGCTACCGGATCGATGCTACAGAGTGTCGCCCGATACGTGACGCTATTCGATTCAGACTTCGTACAGGTGCTTGCGATCGTGATCGCGCTGTACCTGATCGGGCATCTGCTGCTGGGGGCGAAGCTGGATCTTCTGGTGTCGCTCTCGGTGCTGCTCTGCATGCTGGTGAGCGCCGGGAACTGGCTCTCATTCCAGGTGATCGGCTCGCTGCTCAACGCCGACAATCTGCAGATCGCACTCTCGTGGCTGCGCGAGCATCCGGAGACGGTGACGCAGGACAAAGCCGGCATGCTGCTCATGATCTCAACAGGCGGGCTCATGCTGCTCGCACTGCTTTGGACAACGGCGTGCTATCTAGGTATTCGCGGCGGGGTGACTGAGCAAAACGCTCGGCCAATCGCACGCGCGACACTCGGACTCGCCCTGATGCTCCAGCTCGTCGCGGTTGCAGGCATGCTTTACGGGCAGCTGCATCCGCGTCGCGAGTCGGGAACGGCTCGCGGCTACTGGAGCTCCACGGTGACGTCGCTGCGCGGTGCGGAGCATTGGTCGCCGCTCGAGCTCACCCTACCGGCCGAGTCGGTGATCGAGTCGCACTATCGGCAGCTCGCGTACGGCGGCACGCCAGTTCCTGATATCGACTCGGCAAGTGAGGCGAGCGTGCCGGTGACGTCCGACCGGCGCGTCAAGCGGCACATCGTATTCATCAGTCTCGAGACGGCGCCGCGGAAGTATTATCCGCTGCTGGATGACTCGACGCTCCCGACCTTTTCGCGCATGGCGAGCCGCGGCATGGCGTCGAATCTCCATTTGTCGACGAACCCGGCCACGACCTGGGCGATCTATTCGATGCTGACCGGAACGTACCCGAGACGTGGACGATCGCTACTGGACTACGGCGACTTCGATTCGGACGGCCTGGCGTCCGTGCTCGGCGCACAGGGCTACGAAACGACCTTTCTCGACTCGTACAAGATCAACTGGCAAACCGGCTTTCACCGCGATCACAACAGCCGCATGGTGAAAGACCTCGGCTTCATGGCGATCGAGGACATCACGAAAGAGCTCGACACAGCATATGGGCGGTGATCCGTTCGATCTCTCGGTGGCGCGCGAGCGCCGGTCATTGTCGCGGGCACTCGAGCGCATTGATGAGGCGCGGCGCGATCACAGCCATGCGTTCGTCTTCATCGCGACGATCCTCGGACACTTTCCGTGGGCTGCGACAGCGTCGCGGAAGGAGCAACCCGCGGCTGCCAAGCTGTCCGTCATCGCACACGCGCTCGACACGATGCTTGGCGAGTTTCTCTCGGAGATCGACAAGCGCGGCCTGACCGACAGTGTGATCGTCGTCGTGACCGGGGATCATGGGCTTCGCGCCAAGGGAGAGTTCGGCTCCCTCGATGAGCCGATGCGCTTCGGGACGATCTCGTTCAACGTGCCGTTCGTGTTGTATTCCCCCGGCATTTTCTCACATGGCGTGCGGCTCACGCATGTCACGTCGCACGTGGACATTGCGCCCACGCTCTATCATCTCGTAGGCATTGCGACGGACTCACTCCTGCTGCACGGCTCGAGCATGCTCGACTCGAGCGTCGAGCGCCGCACGACGTTCATGTTCAACAACTCGCTTCGCCCGGTCGACGGCTACTACCGCGATGGTCGCATTTACATCTACAACGCGTTCACAGCCGAGGCGCGGTCAGAGCGTGCGCCAGGCATCATGGGCGAGCTCGGCGACCATGGCGCTCGAGGCCCAGCGCTCGCACCGACGGCACTCGACTCGCGAGTCGCAGAGACGCTGGATCGTGCCGCAGGGATATTCGACACGACCGCCGCCTATTTCCTGCAGCGACGCGTGCATGCCAACACGCGCGCACCCGTACCGGTGAGGGTGGCGCATTGAACGCAAGTGTGGCGAGCGAGCACGCGCGCGTGAATGCCGTCGAGCGCGAGGCGCCGTCGTGGATCGCGGTCGTTTTCTTCGCCTCGGGCTTTGCGGCGCTTGTGTACCAGGTCGTGTGGCAACGCGCACTCTTCTCGATCTTCGGGATCAACACCGAGGCGGTGACTGTTGTGGTCACCGTGTTTCTACTCGGGCTCGGGGTGGGGAGCGTAGTGGGTGGATATTTCTCGCGGACGGTGCGGCATCCACTCATGCTGTTTGCCCTGTCCGAGCTGGGCATCGCCTTCTTCGGCCTGTTCTCGCTCGATCTCTTCCAATGGGTGGGTGCCACTGCTTTCGAGCTGTCGCCGCTCGCGTCGGGCATCACCACCTTTCTCCTCCTTCTCGTCCCAACGCTGCTTATGGGGATGACGCTGCCGTTGCTCGTGATCTACCTGGTTCGGCAGTCGGGCAATGTCGGCAGGTCGACGAGTCTCCTCTATTTCGTCAACACGGCCGGATCGGCGATCGCCTCTTTCGCGTCGGTGCTGCTCCTCATGCCCGCCCTGGGCGAGCACGGCTCGGTGCGCATCGCGGCGGGCACCAATCTCGTGGTTGGCATCGTCGTGCTCGCGCAGCATCTCCGGCGTGAGCGTACGGCATGACGTACCTCGCGCTGATCGGAGTGGTCGCACTCGCGGGATTCATCTCGCTTTCGTACGAGATTCTCTGGTTTCGAGCCTTCTCGTTCGCGACCGGGAGCAGTCCGCTGATATTCGGCCAGCTGCTCTTCTATTATCTGGGCGGACTCGCGATCGGAGCGTTTGCGAGCAGGTTGTTCTGCCAGGAGCGCGATGCGACCGGTGATCGCAAAGGGCTCGCCCCACTCGCCGCGTTCGTGTTCGTCGCGAACCTGCTCGGCTTTCTGGTTCTTCCGGCTCTCGCATGGCTCGCGACGATGTCAAAGCCCATGGCCGCAATGCCGTTCGTCGCGATCGCAGCGGGGAGCTGGGGAGCGGTGCTGCCGCTCGTGAGCCACTTCGGTGTCGCGCCGAATTCGCTGGCTGGCTCGCGCCTCTCGTTTCTGTATCTCGCGAACATCATCGGTGCGGCGGCAGGGACGCTGCTCACGGGATTCGTGCTGCTCGACCAATGGACGATCGGCACCGTGGCACTCTTCGTCGTGCTTCTCGGTCTCGCACTAGCCGCAGGCCTGCTCGCGCGCGCAACGACGAGCCGCCGAAACGTTTCCGCTGGCATCGCGGTCATTGTGATCACGGCTCTCGCATACGCCGCCAGTGCGGGTCCACTCTTCCACCGCTTCTACGAGCGGATTCTACCGCTCAATACATATCGCGCGGGCACACCTGCGTCAGAGGTCGTGGAGAGCAGAGACGGCGTGATACTCGTCACGCCGGAGCACGATGTGTTCGGCGGAGGCGCGTACAATGGCGCGATCTCGACGAGTCTGGAGAAGGACAAGAACATGATCGTGCGTGCGTACGGCATCGCGGCGCTGCATCCGGCGCCGCGGAAGATACTCATGATCGGCTTGTCGACTGGTGCGTGGGCGCAGGTGATCGCGAATCTCCCGGGAGTCGAGAAACTCACGGTCGTCGAGATCAACCGTGGCTACCTCCAGCTGATACCGCGCTATCCGGAAGTCGCGAGCGTACTTCGCAATCCCAAAGTGGAGGTCGTCATCGACGACGGGCGGCGCTGGATCGCCCACCACGTGGATCGCAAGTTCGATGTGATCGTGTCGAACACGACCTTCCACTGGCGCTCGAACACGACGAATCTGCTCTCTGCCGAATTCCTCCAGCTGGTTCGCGCACATCTCGAACCAGGAGGGATCTTCCACTTCAATACCACTGCATCAGCGGACGCGTACAGGACGGCATTCACCCTCTTCCCGTACGGTTTGCGCTTCATCAACTTCGCGACGGTGAGCGATTCGCCGATCGAGGTGAGCGCCGAACGCCTCAAGCGCGCGATCGACGCGCATCGCATTGATGGCGTGCTGACGCTGGACTCGACTCGTGCCGATGACCGCCAGCGCCGAGGTGAAGTGCTTGCGCTCATGCGATCCATCGATGGGCCGTCGGTGCCGTTCGGGCTGGAGACCCGCGCTCATGCACTCCCGCTGCTCGCACACGCACGCGTGATTACGGACGACAACATGGTTCCGGAGTGGCGTGGGGCCGACGAGCTGTTCTTCCCGCCCCGTCCTCATCACTGAGCGGCGCGGCGCTCGAACAGAACCACTGCGAGCGCGGGGATGTAGACGCCGAGTATGACGTACGGCTGCGCGCGCAGCACGTACAAGTCGCCGTTCTCGAGCTGCACGAACCATATGAGCCAGGCAATCGCGCCACACAGCGCGAGCGTTGCCATCTGTGCGCGCGTGCGCGCAACGAGATACACGGGTAACTGATCGGCGAAAAAGAGAAGCTGCGGCACGCAAGCCATCGCGAGCAGGAGGCGCCCTTCGGGGGCGCGCCAGCGCCAGGCCGCAGCGATCAGGACCATTCCGAGCGCAGTCGCGATCGGCGGTGGATGACTCGCGACGTGATGCAGATTCGCGAGCCACTCGCGCGGCCATGCCGGCAGCACGAGGATGCTCACCAGTGCGAAGAGCACCGCGCCCGCAAACGCGCGCCAGTCGAGCCGCTAGAAGAGGGAGCCGAGTCCGAGTGTCGGCTTGATGGCGGCGAGCCAGCCGAGCGTCGGGACGAGCGCGGCGACGACCAGCACCGGGGACCACTGGCCCACTTTGAGGGCCATGACGAAGCTCGGCGTCGCAAAGATCCAGAGTCGCCCCCAGCCTTCGCGCGAGAGCACCCACGCGAGCACCGCGCTCGCGAGCCCGAGCAGTACCCCATCCGCGAGCGGGAGCGACATCCACGCAACAGGGATCGTGACGAGCAGCGCGGGCATGGGGTAGAACAGCCGATCCGGAAGTGGCCACCCTGCGGTGTTCTCCAGCCGCTGATACGGGTCACCGCCTTCGAGCAGCACACGCGACGCGCGCCACCAGAACTCGAAATCGCTCGGCACGCGCGTATGCGCAATCGACCAGCCGGAGTACATCCCAGCCACAATGCCCAACACGACCGCGACAATGATTCGCGCTCGCCGACCTGGTGCAGGCTCGGGTGTCGGATGCGGTTCCCGCGACAACAACGCAGCCGCGCGCAACCGGCCGAGCGCGTTTTCTATTTCGTTACTCCGGTGCCAGACGTCTCGAGCAGTCTTCGAAATCGGATATCGGACCAGAGGCGGTCGAAGCCGGGCCGGTGCAGAATCGCGTACAGCTCTGCGTCTCTCGGGTGCACGCGCTCGAGCACGTCGAGCGCCGCGCTGCGATCGCCCACTGCCGCGAGACCGAGCGCCGCGTAGCCTGCGTCGCTGGGGCCGATCGACGTTCGTGCGTCGAGCACTTGCCGGAGCGCCTGCAGTCGCGAGCGGGCGTTGGCGGTATCGTGCGCCGCGACGTCGACGAGAACCGCGACGGCCTGCCCCGCGACATCCGCGCCAAGACGTCTGCCCGTCTCCGCGTCGACCCACGCCGGACGAACATCGCCCCGATGCAGACGTGCCATCGCGCGCAGCTCGTACGCGGTCGCGAGACGAGGATCGACCGAGATCGCGAGATCGAGCGCGCGACAGCTTTGTCCGAACGCGTGCAGATTGAGCTCCAGCTCCCCGAGGTCGACCAGTGGAGCAGGATTCTCGGGATCGAGTGTCACCGCGCGAAGCAGATGCGACTGCGCGAGCTCCGCGCTTCCCTGCAACAGCAGCACGCGTCCGAGACGGCGATGCGCTTCGGCATTCGATGGCTCGAGCGACAGCGCGCGCTCGAAGGCAACGCGAGCGCTCGTGAGGCGCGATGGGTTCCCGCCGGCGAGCAACGACCCGCGAGCCAACCACGCATCCGCGGACTTGGGGGCGAGCTGGATCGCGCGCTGCGACGCGGTGGTTGCAAGCCGCAGGAGCGCACTTCGCGCCGCTGTGTCGGGGACGATCGCGGCGCGGCGCGTGTAGGCGGTGGCGAGCGCGGAGTACGCGAGCCCGAGCTTCGGCGAGCGCTGCGCCGCGGAGTCGAGCTCGACCACTGCATCGCGCAGCGTCGCGGTGTCCGAAAGGTACGCGAGCCCGCGAAGGTAATGCATGTACGCCACGCCATCGGTTGCATCGCGCTCACTGAGCGAGATGCTGTCGGCGACGTTGACTTCGCTGAACTCGTGCTCCGCGATCAGTCTCGCGAGCGCCGGCTCGAAGTTCAGCAGGTCCGAGACGGAGTCGGTGCGCGTTGCTTCCCACAGCCGCTTGCCTGATGCCGCATCGAAGGCTTCGAGGAAGACCTGTACCTCGTCGCCGTGATGCGCGTAGCGGCCGACGAGCAGGTGCTGCGAATTGAGCGCCTTCCCCACGGTCGTGAGCTCGATGAGCCGCTCCTGCGGCGACTCCGATCGAATCTCCGTTGGTCCGACGTACTCCCGCAACGCGCGCGGCCGTGTTTGGCGGAGGCGCTCCAGGATGCGGTCGCGCATACCGACGAGTGCCGGCTCCGGATCCTCGCGCGTGGGTAGCTCCGTGAACTGCAGCACGGCGAGATGCCGACGTGGCATCTCCGCCGCGCGAATGGACGCCACGCCCGCGAGAATACCCGGGCCTTCGCCAACTGGAATGCACGGAACCGGCGGAGGGACGTACGGATACTGCGCATGGGCCCCTTCAGAGAGCGACGCGAGTGCCAACGCGCATGCGATCAGCATCCGCACACTGTGCGATACGCGTGACACTCGCGTGTCGCTTGCGCACAACTCTTCTCGGCGCTCCTCGATCTGCTCGATGTTCGTCACGAGTTCACCGGGCGATCACGTGTCGTCGCAGCGACCTTTCGTTGCTCCGATTGCGAGGACCTTCGAGGCGAGAGTCACCCTTCATGTTGTAGTTGTCGATACCTCGATCTATCTAACGTCTGGGATTGCGGAACGAGCCACGCCTTCGGCACACGCGGTCGCGCCATCACTTGTTCACGAACATTGTATAGATCCGCATCATGGCCGGGCCAAGAATGACAACGAACAGTGCCGGCAGGATGAGCCCAGCCAGCGGAATGGTCATCTTCAGTGCGGCCGTCGCGGCGCGCTTCTCGGCCCGCTGGCGGCGCTTTCTCCGAAGCGTGTCAGAATACACCCGCAACACCTTCGCCACGCTGGTTCCGAGGCGATCGGCCTGGATGAGATTCTGCACGAGCACGCGGAGCTCATCGACGCCGGTTCGAGAGTGAAGAGCGCGCAGCGCCTCTTCGCGAGTCATTCCGGCGTTTACGCGGCGGTTCACCAGCATCAACTCGCTCGCGAGATCGGGATGCACCGTGCGCATATCCTTCGCGACGTTCAACATTGCGGCATCGAAGCCGAGCCCCGCCTCGACACACAGGACGAGCAAGTCCATCGCATCCGGAATCGAGCGCAGAATGCGATTCTGTCGCTTCTTCACGATGTACGTGAGCCAGTACAGCGGGATCAGCGCTCCCAGAATCCCGGAGATTGCGACAACCAGAACCCACTGGAGAAATTGCGTTCGCGGCGCGAACGATATTCCAATGAGCACGAACGCGGTGAGAAATACGAGTCGCCCTGCCGCGTAAAGCGGAACGGCGCCAACGCCGTCGAATCCCGCGTGGACGAGACGATCTCGCGTTTCCGAGGAGCCTTCGCTTGCCGGGAACAGCTTGAGAAGTCGCTCGCGAATCGCGTTCTGCTCCGTGGGCGCGATGAGCACGCTGCGGACGGGCGCGTTCTGTCCTCCCGTCGCACGCGACAATGCACTGCGGCGGGCACTCTCGTTGATCAGCGCCATCGTCGCGACGATCACCGCCACGGCGGCAACGACGATGAGGAGGATGGTCATGAATGGCATTGGCGGTCCTCCTAATACTCGATGTTCGCAATCTTCATCATGATCGAATAACCTGTAATCACGGACAGCGCCGCGGCCAGCAACATGAGCTGCCCTACTCTGGTCGACGTGAACTGGTCGATGAACTCGGGGGAGATCGCCGAGAGCGCGAAGAACACGCCGACCGGAAGAAGCGCGAGCAGTCGCGCCGACAACTTGGCTTCCGCCGTCAGCGTATCGAGCTGTCCTCGCACGGCCACGCGTTCGCGCATGACATGCCCCGTATTCGTCAGGATATCGCTCAGATTGCCGCCGGTCTCACGCTGAATCAGCAGCGCCGTCACGAACATCCGAATGTCGAGCCCACCCACGCGCTCCTGCAGATTGAGCAGCGCCTGACGCGCATCGATACCGAGCCGCTGTTCGTCGTACATGCGCGCGAATTCCGGCCCCAGGGGCACGCCGAGCTCCTGCCCCAGAAAGTTCGTCGCTGCGTGGAACGAGTACCCGGACTTGAGCGCGCTGACGAGCATATCGATCGCATCCGGCAACTGGTGCTCGAAGGCGTCCATGCGCTTGTTCGTCTTGCGGGAGAGCCAGAGCGTCGGCAGCGAAAATCCGACAATGCCTCCGGCGATCTGGCCGATAATACCAATGCGCGTGCCGAGCAGCAGCCCGAGTCCTGCGAGAACGCCGGTCGCAAGGATGAACGTGGCAGGATTGATGGTCGTACCGGCGCGGCGCAGGCGTGCGGCAAGCTCGTCGGTGATGCCGCGCCCCTGCAGCAGCTGATTGAGGAACGGCAGCGCGCTCGCCGCATCGTCCTCGCGCATGATCAAGGTCGCCGTGGCAGTCGCAGTTTGGGACCCGAGCCGCGAGCGTGCTGCGTCCCGCATCGCCAGCTCGCGACGATTCGCCAGCGTGTACACGCCGATGAGCAACCCCGAGACGCTCAGGAACACGGCGAGAAGAACGACGGCCGTCATTACCACTCCCCTCCGAGCAGCTGCTGCGGGAGATTCACGCCTGCAACCATCAGTCGCTCGGCAAAGTGCGGACGAATTCCCGTGGTCTCGAACTGGCCGACCACTGATCCATCCGGCCCGATGCCTCGCCGTTTGAACGTATAGATCTCCTGTGTCGTGATCACGTCCCCTTCCATCCCCGTCACTTCGACGATGCTCGTGACGCGCCGCGATCCGTCGGTGAGACGCGCGAGCTGGATGATCAGATCGATCGCGGACCCGATCTGCTCGCGCATGGCGCGCGCGGGAAGATTGGTCCCTGCCATGAGGATCATCGTCTCGAGGCGGGAGACCGCATCGCGCGGCGTGTTGGCGTGGATCGTGGTGAGCGACCCCTCGTGACCGGTATTCATCGCCTGCAGCATGTCGAGCGCTTCCGCGGAACGCACCTCGCCGATGATGATGCGGTCCGGGCGCATGCGGAGCGCGTTCTTCACGAGATCGCGGGCGACCACCTCGCCGTGCCCTTCCGAGTTCGGTGGGCGCGTCTCGAGGCGAACGACGTGATCCTGCTGCAGCTGAAGCTCAGCCGCGTCCTCGATCGTGATCACGCGCTCATACGTAGGAATGAATGTACTCATCGCGTTCAGCATCGTCGTCTTTCCGGAGCCCGTACCGCCGGAGATCATGATGTTGAGTCGCGCGCGGACGCAGCTCGAGAAGAGCTGCATCATCTCTTCGGTGCACGTTCCGTTCGCGACGAGCTGATTCACCGCGAGATCGGTTCCGAAGCGACGGATCGAGAGCACCGGACCGTCCAGCGCGAGCGGCGGGATGATCGCGTTCACACGCGAGCCGTCGGGCAGGCGCGCGTCCACCATCGGCGATGCCTCGTCCACTCGACGCCCCACGCGGCTCACAATGCGGTCGATGACTGCGAGGAGATGTGCATCGTTGCGGAACGACGCGGCTACGCGTGAGAGGCGGCCACCGCGCTCCACGTAGATCTCGCGCGGGCCATTCACGAGGATATCGCTGATCGACGTGTCGCGGAACAACGGCTCGATGGGGCCGAGTCCAGTGACTTCGTAGACGATCTGCTCGACGATCTCTTCGCGCTCGCGCTGGCTGAGCGGCGTTGCCTCGGCTCGCAGAAACTCGAGCACTGCGTTGCGGATCTGCGTCGTGAGCTCGCTCTCGTTCTTGATCTGCTCAAGCGCATCGAGATCTAGCCGCTCGATGAGCCGCCGGTGGAGGTCGACCTTGAGCTGGTCCACCTGGCTGAGCGACTGCTCCTGCTCGCTGAGCGGCGAGTACATCCCCGATGACCTGGGAGCTGCAGGCATCGCGACGGAAGCCGTGGACTTTGCGCGCCCGGAGGCACCATTGCCGTCTCCATTACCGTTCGCAGCGGGGTCGACCGGCTTGCGTCCAGTGAGTCGGTCTCTCAAGGACATGTGCTTACCTCTTCTTGCTGAAGCCAAAGAGCCGCTTGAGTCGGGGCGACTCATCGTGCGGCTTGCCGTTTCCGTTTACGCTGCCAGCGCTGCCGCCGAGCTTGGCCGACAGCTGCGCGAAGCTCACTGAGAGCTTCGAGAGCGGGTCGCCCTCGCTTATGGTCATGCCCTTTGCGAGCGCCGCAGCTGCCGTGCGATAGTCGTTCGGCAGCTTCCAGAAGATCTCGGCCTTGAGCAGATCCGATGCGTCTGCCGTGGAGAGCACTTCGCCGGACTGGAATCGATTCACGACCACACAGAGCTTCTCGTCCGCGTATCCGAGCCGGCGGCAAAGGCCGAGCGTGCGCTGCGTGCTGCGCAACGCCGTCACGGTGAGCTCGGTGACGAGCACCACACGGTCCGCAGCATCGAGTGCGGCGAGCGTGCGCTCGCCCATGTGATGCTCACAGTCCAGCACCGTGAGCACAAAATCGTTGCGCAGCAGCTCAATGATCGTGCTGGTCACGTTCCCATCGAGCGTGTTGTCGAGCTCCGAATCGTCTGGCGCGGGCAACACCCAGACGCCTCCGCGACTCGGCGTGAGCAGCGAGTGGAGCAGGTCCGAGTCAATGCGATCGAGCTTGGCGGCGACGTCAGCCATGTCGTAAGACGGGCGCATGTCGAGCAGTACGCGCACGTCGCCGCCTGCGACGACCAGGTCCGCGACCGCGACGCGCGCGCTCTTGTGATTCGCGGCGAAACCATGCGCGAGATTCACCGCGATCGTGGAATTCCCGAGCCCTCCCTTGCCGCTATACACCGCGATGACACGACCACGTTGCGCGCTCGCCTGGTTGCGGCGCATGAGCCGGTCCACTGCGGACGCGAGGTCCTGATCGTTCAACGGCAGCGGCAGAAACTCGTGGATGCCGGATCGCATCGCGCGGAGAATGAGATCGGGATCGGCGCGAGGCGCGGTGCCGATCACGAAGGTCGTCTGCAGCCGGCGAATCTCGCGATCCAACGCTGCAAGCAGCGGGGCTCCGGCGCTTTGCAGCGGCACGATCAGCAGGTCGAAGTGCTTGTCGCGCAGGAGATCGAGCGCATCTTCGATGGAGGCCGCGACCTGAGTCTGCACGAATCCGAATCGTGCGAGCACATCCGTGGCCGACTGCTCTGGCTCCACCGATCCAACGACAACGAGCGCCTGACGTCGCATGCTATGCCTCTACCTCCGCCTGAGAGACTGCCACTACCGCGGGGGCTTGGCCGGCGCGGCAGCGGCCGGCGCCTCGAGACGTGGAGCGATCGATTCGCGCGCTGGAAGCACCGTGTCCGGCTTCAGCGGCAGAAGATCCTGCGGACGCGGATGCTGCGGATCGACGACGACGGGGGTCACGACGATGAGCAGCTCTGTCTCGTTGCGCTGCCAGCGCTGGCTCGAGAACAGGTTGCCGAGGATCGGAATATCCTGTAGCAGTGGAATTCCGGTCTTCACCCGCTCGCGCTCATCGTCGAACAGCCCCGAGATGATGAGACTCTCGGACGGCCGGACATCGACGGTGGTCTCGACGCGGCGCGTGCGGAATGCGGGAATGCGGAAGCCGGAGAGCGTGATCGCGTTCGAGAAGTCGAGGCTCGAGACTTCCGGACGAATCGAAAGCTTGAGCAGGCTGTCGCCGACGATCTCGCCCAGGAAGCGAAGGCGGACGCCGAATTCCTTGTACTGAATCGTGATGCGCGTGCCAGACGCGTCACCCGAGCCGCCGCCCTGCGCAACCGGTATCGGGAGCTCACCGCCGGCGAGAAATGTCGCCTCTTCTCGATTGCTCGCCATGAGCGTTGGCTCCGCAAGCGTGCGCGCGCGCCCCTTCGTTTCCTCGAGCTGGAGGAAGCCGAGCAGTTTGTCGGAGCCGAAGTTCGTGAGCACGCTCAGGAACTGTCCAGCGTCGGGGATCGAGAGTGTGTTGCCCGACACGCCATTGTCGTTCTCGAGCACGCCGGTGCCGACGCGAACGTGGTTGTCGCGATACAGACCCGAGAGCCCGATCTCGCGCAGCAGGTCGCGGCGCACCTCAGCGAATTTGATGCTGACGATGATCTGCTTGCGCTCGGCCGACGTGCTGCGCACCGCGATGCGGTATTGCTGGCGCGTGCCGTTGTTTTGCCAGACGATTGCATCCGTCTCGCCGGCGGCTTTCGCATTGATCACGACCTCGCGCTCGCTGATGACGACGAGATCCGCGACGTCCGGGTTTGCGACGGATACGTGCGTGAGCGCACTCGGTGTCGTGATCGGAAAGGAGCGACCGACCGTGAGCTGGAGCGGCGTGACGGGAGCGTCCTGCGCCAATGCCTTCGCGACTCCGACTGCGGAGAGCGAAAGAGCAATCAACGCGAGGCGTACGCCGTGGGTCCACTGTGATCGGTTCACCTGTGTCCTCTCTGTGAAAGTGCGCGCGCGCTGCATCATGGCTTGGAGACGGCGAGGCTATCTCCCGCCTTCTTCACGAACTTATTCTGTGACATTGCGGAGCCACGATACACCTGGACGGTGAGAGAGTCCGGCGCCTTCGGTGCGACCTGGACGATTACCGGCGGTGGCGGAGGTGGGGGTGGCGCAGCCGCCCTGTGGTGCACCGGGGGATCCGCTCTTGGCGTCAGGGTCACGAGCTTCCCGTTGCGCATCTGCGAGAGCACGTCGACCGAAGTTGCGCCGCTCGTCTTAATGCTGTCCGGATCGCCGTAGCCGCGCAGTACCAGCGCGATCGAGCCCTGCCCCATCGCTATCGCCAGCCGCTCCGCCTCTTCCGGCGTGACTTCGAGTGTCGCCGTCGTCGCGTTGATCGGCTTGCCATCGTCGCCGCGCGTGACCTGCTGACCTACGGAGAGGACGCGCATGTTCTCCATGAACAGCTTCGCCACCTGCGTCTCCTTGGTGCTGCTTTCGTCGCGGATGTTCACGAGCACATCGACGCGGCTGTTCGGCTGAATGAGCCCGCTGATGCCGGCGACGTCGTTGATCTTCACCGACATCGCGCGCTTGCCCGGCGCGATCTTGATCTCGAGGCCACCGGTGGTGCCCACTGGCGCGAGTCGTCCGGGGACGATCGGCTCTCCTGCGAACACCGGTACGCGGGTGACGCGTCCGACCACGGAGTCGACGGCGTGGAACGCCCCGGCCGGGAGTGTCTGCACGGGCCACTGACCAGTGGTCAGCGCGATCTTGTCGATCGCCACGCCTTCCGGAATGTCCTGCGCGGCAACCACTACCTGCGCGGTGACGATCCGGTTCCGCTCTTTCGTCGTCTCGATGGCGCGGTAGACGCCGTATGTTGCGAGTGCCGCGACGAGGACGGCGACGTAGAAGACGAGAGTGTAGCGACGCTCAGCCATTGATTGCTCGCGAGAACTGCGACGGGGATGTCACGGGGGAAGCGTTGAGGAACACGATGCTCACGGCGCCTGCTCCCAGCGGAAGGTGGCGGAGCGAGTGATTGTGAAAGTCCAACCGACGAGCGCGAGAGGGGCGAACGGATAGCCCGCCTGCACGGTGACCTGTCGATTAGCCAACGTCACCGTCACCTGGGCCGCCGTGAGTGCGGGCCCGATCGGCGTGAAGTCGGTCGTCACGATCGTCTTGATGGCGGCCGGGTTCGTGCCGGTGGTCGGGTCGGTGGACATCACCGCCGCAGCCCTGGCTCCCTCTCGGACAGCCGACGCCAGATTGTTGAGCGTGTAGAAAGCTCTGCCGATATCCACGATCCCCCACAGTACAAGAAGCACGAGCGGTGCGACGAGCGCGAACTCGACCGCGGCCGCTCCTCTCTTTTTTCGATTTCCGATCAGGCGAAGGCGGCTCATGGTACGCCTCTCAAAAAAGGTGTTTCGGCATCCAGGCGGCGATTGCGACACCGAGCGAGAGCGCGACACTGTAGGGCACGTGCTGTCGCGTCGCTGGTCCTTCGCGACGCTGCACGAGTGTGCGCGGAAGAACAGTCGCCACCCAGAGCGATGCTGCCGTTCCGCGCATACCGCGGAAACGCAGCATCCAGAGCAGCGCGAGCGCGCCGCCAATAATCGCCCCGATGATCGCCGCCTCGAAGGTGCGCATTGGTCCAAGCCACATCCCTGCTGCGGCGGCGAGCTTCACGTCGCCGGCGCCAAGTAACCCGAGCGCGTATGACGGAAACCACACGAGCATGCCGACCGCGAAGCCGCCGAACGCGACTCCTAAGCCTGACCAGTTCGGGTGCTGCCACATCGTGAAGAGCAAACCCAGCACAGCAATCGATGCGGTTAATCGATTTGGAATCTTACGGATACGAACGTCCCACACACATGCCGCGAGGAGCATCGCGAGAAGCGCCGCTGCGGCCGCATACCGCAGCGGCGATCCCCCGAACAACACGCTTCTCTCAGCAGTACAGCACTAACAAGTAGAATTCGCGGCGAGACACGACGAGACAGATGAAAATTTCGTCTTCACCGCTGTCGCAATGTTCAGCAACGTCACCGCGATGACCATTGCGATGAGCGCGATCAGTAATGCGTACTCAGCCATGGTTGCGGCGTCGTCCTGAACGACGAACGTGCAGCACACCGACCAAGCGCGACGCATCACGTGCATCGCCCCGGACGTGCTGCCCACCGCGCATTGCGAGTCGCTGCTCATCATGTGCAGCTGGTCGCCGGCGTCGCAACGCAATCGCTCACCGAGGAGTACTTCGTCTTGATGGACGTGCCGAGCGTGACCAGAGCTGCCGCTACCACAACCGCGATGAGCGCGACCAACAGCGCATACTCGATCATGGTGGCCCCTTCGTCATCGCGCACAAACGCGCGCATCACCTGCAGAGCATTCTTCATTCTCGTACTCCCACTAGTGCGGCGGCGGTGTTTACGACCCGGTGCAACGCGCAACCGCGCGTTGCTAAGGGATCATGAGCAGTTCGCAGCGTTCGGCGTCCCGACGCAGGTGCTGACCGAGGAGTACTTCGTCTTGATCGCCGTGCCGAGCGTAACGAGACCGGCCGCAACTACAATGGCGATCAGCGCGACTAGTAGCGCGTACTCGATCATCGTGGCGCCGTCTTCATCACGAATGAAAGCGACGAGCGTTGAGTGAATCTTTTTCATGAACGATCTCCTTGCTGAGAAGGTGTTGCGTGAATGTCGGCTCGCTCACGGGAGTGAAGCGAGAGTCGACGGGTAAAAACATGTGGTGGCTCGCGGTCAATACTACCGTGATCTGATCCTACCGCAAGCGAAATAATGTTGCACTGCACATAAGTCGAGCGAGCTCGTACGGAGGTGTCGCAAGAGCTCGCCGCACCTACCAGGGCTATGGCTCACGTCACTATGTACTGAGAATACGGAGTCGCAAGCCAAGCCGCACGCGTGCGTTGGCTGCATTTCTCCACTGCGAACGCAGCACTAGCGCCTCATTGTCTGCCGCTCAAAAGATTAGGCGCGGGTGGAATTTGTTGCACTTTCGCACTATTCACTGACCTCGAACCGGTTCGAGGCACGGTCGACGGGTACCGCGAATGCCGCGAACAAAGGAATCCACACCAGCGCGAACCAGCCTATGAAGGTGTCCGGCGTTGGCCACCCCTGGGCTCGCGCACTGACCGCGTACGATCCGAGTAGCGTCACGATGGCGCCGGCTCTGTTGTAGAGCGACAGGAACACCCCGAGGGACGAGGGCGAGTGCACCGCACCGTTCGCTCGCTCTTCGCTCGCCGCCTCACTCGATCCGATGAGAATCCAGCCGACGAAGCTCGCGAACACACCGAGCGCAACGAACGCACTCGCACGAGACCAGCTGCCATTGCGCGCGCCGAGCCACAGGGCGAACGCGAGCAGAGGATACCCGGTGCAGTACACAATCAGCGCGAGCGTGCGACGAGCGTGCCTCTGTGCAGCCAGGTGCACAGAAGACCCGCCAACGGACGTTTCGCGTGCATATACCGACACACTGGGTGTGCGAAGCACAGCCATTCCCCTCCACCCTTCGCACGTTCACACCATGACGTCACCAACCCGGAAACCAACGAGAGTGGCGTGCGCGCGCATGGTTGCGCGCGACCGTCACAGCTGGCTCGAGGCCGAGCGGCCAAGATAAGGCGCCGCTAATTATGCGCAAGTTGTTTTTTTATTCCGGCCGGCCGCGCTCGCTTGAGTCAGCCGTCGATCATCACGGGATCGCCGAGCTGCGTGTCATACTCGGCGTCGTCAACGCGAATGCGCACGTGCTCGCCATCTACGCGCACGCTGATCGTACGCCCGCGAACGTGCGCATTACGATCTCGGCCCGTTCGACCGCAAACGGGAAGGGGTCGATGGTGATACCGGACGCGTGCGGGCGTATTCCCATCACATAGGAAATGATGTGGTCGCTTATCCACGACCGCTGCACATCGTCCATGGCGCGGTAAAGCGAGCCCTGCCCTGTGAGCGGATTGTAGTGCTCCTGTGAGTTCGGCCGCGCTAGATCACCATCCTGAAACATCATGCGCACATATCGTCGCAGCAGCAGCGCACATTCCGCGCGCAGGGCGGGCGCATGCACAGCAGCTGATGCGAGCGAATCCAATATGGCGCTGTTCACCGCCGGCCAGACTCGTCCGTTCCATGGGCGTGACTGACGCTGCCCCTTCCACTCGCCGTATGCGCTGAAGAGCGGGTCATCGATGGCAGTCACGGGCACCGGGAATGGCGTCCAGAACTCTGCGGGATCCAACAGGTGCCGCTCGAGGCCGGCGATATCAGCTTGGGTCACGAGATCGGTGGCATACGGAAAGAAGGAGTGTGCGGTCTTCACCCGTGTGCGCACCCCCGTTGCGCGGTCGACGTCGGCGAACAGTTCGTCCTCCGAGCTCCACATCCGAGTGCGCAGCGCCGCGCCGATTCGCTCGCGCATCACGCGCCAGCGGCGCGCATCCGGTGGATGACCTGCGCGCTGCGCCATCGTCTCGAGCGCGTGCACGAGGGTGTACGCATACGTGGTGACATCCACTCCCTTGAGTCGCGCGCGCTCCCCGTCCCTGCCGCCGGGGTCGACACTCTCGAAGCGCGGCGAGTGCCGCTCCCCAACCTCGCGCGGCGACGCGATGTCCAGCATCCCCGACGACTCCGAGTCGCGCGCGTGCATCAGCCACTCCGCGTACCGCGAGAGCGGCCCGTACATCTCGCGCAGGAATGCATCGTCCGGCCATGACGCGTCGAGCGCGAGGATCGCATCGCCCCAATTCGCCTGGGACACACCCGTCTCTGCGCGATGGTCTGCGAAAATGCGCTCGGGGAGGCTTCCGTCCTCACGCTGATGCGAGAACACGCCGCGCATGACCCCGCGTGCCATGTCCGGCGTGTCGAGCCAGCGCAGCTCGCGCACATGCGCCGGCGCCGCGAGCAATGAGGGCGTGTGCAGCTCGCCGATCCCCTCGCAGATCGCCGGCGCGCCGATCGCGCCCGCGTCGTGCTCGATCGCGTTGAGCCAGAGCCCGTACCACCCGTACCAATAGTAGTGCTCCAGATACGGATCGGAGCAGCGAAATTGGGGCGCGCGCGCAAACCGCTCCGTCCATCTGCGGCGGCTCGCGCCCCCGAGCGTCGCAGCGTGCGCGGGAGCATGTGCAGGAGCGTGTGTGTGCGACGGCGCTCCGTGCTCGGAGAGAGGGCGCGCCGGCCGCCCGCCGCGCCGGGGCAGCTCCAGCGGGGTGAGTCGCATCGCGAACGTGCTCCACGCGCCTTCGGTCGTGACCGCAAGCGCGCGATGCACCGCGCCGAACAACATCGCATTCCCTTCACCGCCCTCAATGCGGACCTCGCGGGGAAGTCCGTCGCCCGCCCACTTCTCCACGAATGGAGTCAGCTCCCAGCGCGGCGCAAGCGGCACCGCCGAAGCAAAGTACCCAGCCCAACTCGCCGTCTCACCGTAGCACGCCAGCTCGGCCCGAACGGGGAGCGACTCGCCACCATCGTCCGCGACGAAGGCGTGAAAGCTGAATGCCCCATCGTAGCGCACGGTGCTTCTGTCGACACTCGCCGCATCGCGCGCGGTCCACGCGACAAGATTGAGCGGTGCGTGTCGCAGCCCCTGTACGAGCCACTCCGACGCAAACACGCCGCCAGGCTGCACGGTGCGAACCTCGCTCGCCATCATCCCGTTCGCGAGACGGTAGTCCACGGTGAGCTCCGCCGGTGTCCATCGCCGAGCCACGGGGCGCATTGCAACCTCGCGCCCGTCCGCATCCAGCGCGCTCACCGTAAAGAGCGGCGCGAATGAGTAGTGATGAAGCGTCGCT
This sequence comes from uncultured Gemmatimonadaceae bacterium, assembly GCA_963792685.1. Classification (GTDB taxonomy): domain Bacteria; phylum Gemmatimonadota; class Gemmatimonadetes; order Gemmatimonadales; family Gemmatimonadaceae; genus FEN-1250. Next base: position 3,300,522 of record CAWBWW010000001.1, read on the forward strand.
TCGTCCCAGAAGCCAGGACAGTCGAGCCACCGTGGCAACGGCGGCGCGTACGCGATGCCGTCGGTTGCGGAGAGAAACCACTTGTCCGCGCGCGCGAGCAGGGCGAGCGGATCGGTCATCGCATCAGCGGCTCGCGATCACGTGGCACCTGCGCGGATCTGCTCCAGAATTTCCGCGTTCGTGCGCTTGAGCCCGGGGTTCGCCTCAATGTGTTCCCACTGGATCTTGCCATCAAGCCCCACCAGAAAGTATGCACGCGCCGAGAAGAACGTCTCGGCGAGGAGAACGCGGTAGGCGCGCGAGATCTCGCGCTTGAAATCGCTCAACAGATCGACGCGCATTCGATGCTTTGCCTTGAACTCCTTCAGAGTGGGCACCGAGTCGACGCTGATGGGCAGGACCTCCACATCCTTTCCGGTGAACTGGTCGAAGTCCGCCGAAAAATCACAGAGCTCCGTGGTGCACGTGGAGGTGAACGCAAGCGGGAAGAACGCAAGCAGTACGCGCTTCTTTCCGCGAAAGGACGACAGCGTCACCCGCTGTCCGCTGGTGGAATCGGCCGTAAAGTCCGGCGCGAGCTCTCCGGCGGTGAGGGGCGCGGCGGTCGGCGAGCTGGTCATCGGGCTGCCTGTCATGTGGTGAGCGGGAAAGTAGAAGCGACGAGCGATGCACTCGAAGGAGCAGCGTCATCCAAATCGGGAGGCGACGTTCCCACGAGAATGGCGGTGAGAATCACCACGACCACACCAACAGACAGCTCGACGATTGCGCTCCGTCGCAGCAGGGTGATCGTCTCGGGCTTAGACAGCCGCGGCTTCACGAAGAGCCAGTTGAACGCGCCGATGAGTGCGAGGATCGCAATCACCACCAGCTTGCGGAAGAGCGCCTGCCCATAGTGCGTGGTCCACAGTGCGGATACCGTTTGCAGACGCGACCACGCCGCGATGACTCCCGTAACGGCGAGTGTCGCGCCGCACACGAGCGCAAAATTCGAGAACGTGTTGATGAGCTCCGATGCCGCCGGCGCGCGGCGCTCGACGGGGAGCAGCATCACCGTCCAGAGTCCGATCGTCGTCACGACGAGCAGCGTACCAAGCCAGCCGCCAGCCGCGAGCGCGTGAATGGAGTCGAGCGCGACGTACAGCGCTGGGCGGGATGCAGCTGCCGCATGCCCCGTGAGGGAGAAGGAGAGCGCGAGCAGGATCGCGCCAACAGCCGCGACCTGCCACGCGCCCCGCCGCTCGGATCCGAACAACAGTCCCGCAGCGATGAGCAGCGTGCCCGCCGCGCCGATCAGCCATCCCCAGCCCCAGAACGTAGACTCGAGCAGCGGCTCGATCACCAGCGACTCGCCCTCGCCGAGCATAAACCCCTGCGCGAGAAGTCGCCCAACCAATGCGAATGCGAGCACCACCGTCGCCCAGCGTGCGAGCTGACGCGTGGTGGGGACGACCGTCGAAAGCTCGAGGTAGCTGCCCGAGAGATGCTGGACGCGCGGCGCAATGAAGAGGATGAAGGCGCACGAGCCGATCACGAGCATCGCGGCGAGATACATGAGCGCGCGGATGGAAACGAACGCGGGAGAGTCGACACCGAATGCCGGAGCCGAATCCGGCAGCGCTCGAGTGAGTGCGACCGCCCCACCGAGTAGAGGCAGCAGAGTCGATCCGTGTAGAAGGTATGGAGCGTGCGAGGCTCGAACTCGCGACCTTTCGGTTGCAAACCGAATGCTCTCCCAACTGAGCTAACGCCCCGAGCGTGGAAAGATAGACAGACGTGCCGCACGACGGGAGAGGAGCCGCCGCGGAGAATCGCGCGCCGGCACTTTCGCCGAGCTACTCGTGCGCCGGGAGCGGCTCCATCGTGTCGGGGTTTACGGGCACCTGCACCTCGTCACGGAACTCACTCGTCATGAGCACCACGCGCATGCGCGGGAAGGCATTCATGAACGCGGCGTAGCCGCACCCCACATCCCGAGGTAGCCGAGCGTGACGCCGATCTCCCAGATGCCGAACGGCGCGTTCGGCACAATGCCGTGCACGGGCGGGTACACCTCGACGTAGCGCAGCGTATAGAGCCCGAGCAGACTCGCCGTTGCGAACGCGATGAAGGTCGGGAGATACACTTTCGCCGCGCGAGAGACGAGGCCGAAGAACGGAAGCACGAACACGAGGAACACGACCGCCATCGTGAACGGCAGCCACGGCTTCACGAGATGCAGACGCTGCCAGTGCGTCTCTTCGCCCATGTTGCCGTACCAGTTCACGAGGTACTGGCCAAACGTGAGATAGCCCCAGAACGCCGTGAACGCGAAGCAGAGCTTTCCGAGATCGTGGAACTTCACTTCGGGAATCAGGTCGTACGCGTTGAGATAGCGCCGCCACCACATGCAGAGCAGCGACCAGCTCATCAGCGCGCCCAGCCAGCCGCCCATGAACCACCACCACGAGTACAGCGTGCTCTGTAATGGATGTCGAGCGACATCGACAGATCCCACCCCAGCACGGAGAAGAAGTAGCCGAAGCAGAGTGCGAGAACGACCGCGAGATAGCCCTGGAGCGAATGCGTCGAGTGGATCTCGCGGCGCTCGTCGCGATAGCCGCGACGCATCCGCTCGCGAAGTCCGCGCGCCCATGCCGCGCCTGCCTCCGGCACGAGCCCGACATCGAGCCGCACCGACGTGTAGATGTACCACACGCTCAGGACGACCATGATGCCGAACAGCAGCAGATCGCGCGGGATCAGAAATGCGGGCGCGAGATACAGCCGCTTCTCCGGCTGCGCGAGATGCTGCCCGAACCACGGATAAATGTGCTTCGCGCCGAGGAAGTCGATGATCAGAAGCAGGAACGCGATCGGAAGGAACGCGACGTAGCCCTCGAGCATGCGCACGATCGGACGCGACCAGCGCGCCGTCGTGATGCGCTGCACCGCGACGAACACCACGGCCGCCTGCGAGATCGTCGTGAAGAACAACCAGTTGAAGTGAAGCGCCTGCCACACGCGGTCGTGTCCCGACTCGGTGAACGCGCCGATCACGAACACCAGCACACCGATCGCCGCGAGCGTGATCGCGGCGAGGAAGAGCGACCGCGGAAGCGGACGCTCAGTGGAGCGAAGGACCTCCGCGCGCGTTGGCGCGTGATTGTCGTGCGCGCTCACTGGTGCGTCTCCGGCGTCTTGGGAGCTGGTGAAGGTGCGGGAGCAGTCGAGGGTGCAGCGGGAGCCGCTGCCGCCGTTGCGGCCGGATCACGCAGACGCGCATCCATGTCCTGTGTGCGGTACGGAGCCGGGCGCGTGGGCGCCGTGCGCGTCGCGCCAGGAACCATCGGCCCGTTCTGTCCCGGATAGCCGGCGGGCGAGGTGTCGGCCGTCACGCCGGGGATCGCTCCCTGCAGCGCACGCACATAGTTCACGACGTCCCAGCGATCCACATCCTCGATACGATTGTAGTTCGGCATCAGCCCGCGTCCGTTGCGGATCATGCCGTAGATGTATCCGTCGGTGCGTCCCTTCGTGACCGGAGTGAGAAGATTCGGCGCCGGCACGCCGAAGCGCACCGCCGCACCGTTCCCCATGCCCGCCGCGCCGTGGCACACCGCGCAGTTGATCTGGTAGTATTTGCGCCCGTTATCGAGCGAGCTTCTACTGGCCTCGTGCGGATTCGGCACGTTCGACATCGAGTCGAGCACGACCGGATTGGGAAGTGCTCCCGGCCCGGCCGTCATGCTCCCGTTGTACGACACGACGTAGCCCGGCACCGTGTTTCCCGTGATCGGCACGGAGTAGTGCACGAACGTGCTGTCGCTGCCGCCCGGACGAAATGGCGTCGTGTCGTTCCCGGCGTACTCCGCCTCCCACGGCTCGATGCGCGGCTGGTCGCGGAAGTCCGAGAACCAGGAACATGCGCCGAGCGCGAGCACTGACGGGGCGAGGAGCGCAAAGCGCAGTGCAATTCTAGCGCTCACCGCGCACCTCCGCCGCTCCGTTCTCCGTGAGCACACGCCGCACGGTGTCCTGCTCGTCCGGCCGGCACTCGACCCACACGCCGAAGCTGCCATCGCTGAAGCGCGGATCGTAGCCGACCGTCTGCGTGATGCGCGGGATGCGCGAGTTGATGAACAGCCCCGCCACCGTCGAGAGCGATCCGATCAGCACCATCACCTCGAAGCCGATGATCGTGTACGGCACCCACGACGCGATCGGCTTGCCGCCGACGACGAGCGGCCAGTAATCCGAGATCCAGATCGGGATCCAGTAGCCGAACGTCACCCCGACCAGCCCGCCGATCAGCGTGAATCGGCGCACCACGCTCGGTCCATGCTTGAGCACATCCTCGAGCTCGTGGCGCGGCGTGGGCGAGTACACGGTGACGTCGCCCACGCGCTGCTTCTTGAGCTGCCTCGATCGCATCGACCGTCGCGTCGAGCTCCGGAAACACTCCCACGATGCCGCGCATCAGGCGTGTCTCCGGTTCGACATGAGCCAGGTGTCTCGCCGTGCCAGTCGTGTTCCGCATGCCGGATGCACGCGTGCGCATTCGTGGCGGCACGATCTCCTTGATCTCGGCGATCGCCATCACCGGCAGCTGCTTCATGAACAGCAGGAACCACATGAAGAACCAGCCGAAGCTGCCGACGAGAATCGCCCAATCGATGCACGTCGGCGCGTACGGCGCCCACTGCCACGGCTCGAACTCGTGCGACAGCGACGGGATGACGATCACGAAGCGCTCGAACCACATCCCGAGATTGATGAAGATCGAGAGGGTGAACAGCCACGTCGTGTTGCGCCGCAGCTTCTGGGAGAAGAGCAGCAGCGGCAGGACCATGTTGCACGTCAGCATGATCCAGGCGGCCCACCACCACTGGCCGAACACGCGGTTCATGAAGTACGTTCTGCTCGACCTCGCTCCCGCTGTACCACGCGATGAAGAACTCGGTGAGATACGCACAGCCGACCACGAGCGAGGTGAACAGACAGAGCTTCGCCGCGGCGTCGAGGTGGTTGAGCGTGACGTAGTGCTTGAGGTTGAACCAGCGACGCAGCGGGATGATGATCGTGAAGACCATTCCGATGCCGGAGAAGATCGCGCCGGCAACGAAGTACGGCGGGAAGATCGTCGTGTGCCAGCCCGGGCGTCGCGCCATCGCGAAGTCGAACGAGACGACGGAGTGCACCGAGAGCACGAGCGGCGTCGAGAACGCGGCGAGGAACAGATAGGCGCGCGCGAAGTGCCGCCACTCGCGATCGGAGTTCCGCCAGCCGAAGCGACAGCACGCGAAGATGCGCTTGCGCATCGGATTCGTCTCCCGGTCGCGCAGCACCGCGAGTCGGGAATCAGTCCGATGTACAGGAAGGTGCGCGGAGACCGTGAGGTACGTGAGGATCGCGAACACGTCCCACACGAGCGGGCTCTTGAACTGCGGCCAGATGAGCCGCCAGTTCGGATACGGAATCAGCCAGAAGAACTTCCACGGCCGCCCGAGGTGCAGAATCGGGAAGAGTCCGGCCGTCATGACGGCGAACACCGTCATCGCTTCGGCGCAGCGGTAGATCGTCGTGCGGAATCCGGCGCGGAACAGATACAGAATCGCCGAGATCAGCGTTCCGGCGTGACCGATACCGACCCAGAAGACGAAGGTGATGATGTACACGCCCCACATCACCGGCGGGTGGTAGCCGGCGACGCCGAGGCCGATGTAGATCTGGTAGGTCCAGGCCGACGCCGCCGATGATCAGACAGAGCACCGCCACGCCGAGCGCCGATGAACCACGCCTGGTCGATCTGCAGCGTGCCGAGGATCTCGTCGTTGACCTGCTTGTAGCTCTTGACGGCCGGAAGCTGGATGTCGGCCGTCGGGATGTTGGGCGAGCGGTTCGACGCGCCGTTCGGGAGCGACAGCTGTCATGTGTCTACGCCCCCGCCGTGACGGAGTGATTGACCTTCTTCAAGTAGACCACCGCTGTGAAGGTGTTGAGCTCTTCGAACACGTGATACGCGCGTCTGTCCTTGATCAGTCTGCGTCACCGACCACGCGTCGTCGGCCGCATCGCCGAACGTGATCGCGCGCGACGGACAGGCCTGCGCGCACGCCGCCGTGAACTCGTCCGGCCGACCAGCGCGCGTCCCTCGAGCTTCGCGCGATGCTCGGCCTCGCGAATGCGCTGCACGCAGAAGGTGCACTTCTCCATGACGCCCTTGCCGCGCACCGTGACGTCGGGATTGAGCTGCCAGTTCAGCGGCTCCGGGAACGCGTACTGCGTGCGCGCCGGCTCGCCGTAGCCGAACCAGTTGAAGTAGCGAACCTTGTACGGGCAGTTGTTCGAGCAGTAGCGCGTGCCGACGCAGCGGTTGTAGACCTGCACGTTGAGTCCGTCGGGCGCGTGATACGTCGCGTACACCGGGCAGACCGGCTCGCACGGCGCGTTGCCGCAGTGCTGGCAGAGCATCGGCACGAAGCGCGTCTCGAACGTCTGCGTCGAGCCGTCCTCGCCGCCCTCGAAGTAGCGCTCGAGGCGGATCCAGGCCATCTCGCGGCCGCGCATGATGTTCGCGCCGGGCTTGGCCTGTCGAGCCCGGCTGTTGCCGTCTCTGATGACGGCGCGCCCACGGTCGGAATGTTGTTCTCGGCGTAGCACGCCGTGACGCACGCGGAGCAGCCGGTGCAGCGCGCGAGATCGATGGTCATCGCCCAGCGGCGCTTGGCCATCCCGCTCCAGTGATTCGGATCGTACATCCCCTTCTTGTTCGTCATCGCTCGGCAGATCGCCCTGCGCATCCTGCGCGACCGGCGAGCGGAGTCCGGGAAGGAACGCGTGCGTCGCGTCGCCCGGCATGTGCTCTTCGCTCTCCTCGCTTCCGCGCCTTCGGCGACGCCTTCGTTCCCGGAGGCGTCTCTGCACCACCCTGCTGATTCTCCGCGGGCTGCTGGCCGAGGTTGAGATCGCGCGACTCGATCGCCTGCGCGATGCCGCGCCCGTGCTGTCGCGCGGATCCTTCGGTGCTCACGAGCGGAACGAAGTCGCCCGTCTTCGTGACCTTCGCCTTGGTCGACGTCCACGCCATGCGCGCCGGACTTCGCATCGAACGCGACCGGCAGAAGCGTCGCCGGGATTCACGCCGACGTTCTGCGCGTAGCGGCCATACGCCGTGTGACCGCGTCCGAATGCGATCGCGATCGTGTCGGCGCGGAGTCCGGGATAGAGGTACGCGGGAGCGGTGATCGCGCCCGCCGCCGTCTCCACGCGGAGCACGTCGCCCGGGCTCGATGCCGAGCTTGGCGGCCGCGGAGCTGCCGACCTCGATCACCGTCTGCCAGCAGACCTTGGTGACCGGATCGGAAGCTCCTGGAGCCACGGCTTGTTCGCGCCGCTGCCGTCGTCGAGCAACGGCGACGGATAGACGACGAGGAAGAAATCGCCCGACGTGGCGGCGATGTTCGCGCTCGAGCGCGTGGTCGACGCGACGGCGCGCGCGGGGCGAGCGCCACTCAAAGTGCCGTTGCCAATGCCCTTTATCAGAGCCGACGTAAACGCTGTGGTACCACCGGGATAGCGCGAGATCAGATACGTCCCGATAATCTGTTCGCCGGATACGTGCCCGCGAGCTTCGGATTGCTCTTCGATACGGCGAGAAGCACGTCCGCCGTGGCGCGCGTGTCGAACACCGGATCCATCGCCGGCTGCTGCAGCGAGATCACACCCGGAATCGGCTGCGCATCGCCCCACGACTCGATCGCGTGGTGGTCGGGGAGCACGAGATCGCAGAGCTCGGTCGTCTCGTCCGGATAGCTCGAGAACGATACCTTGAACGGCACCTTCGCGATCGCGTCGGCAACCTTCGCGCTCTTCGGACTGGTGAACGCGGGGTTCACACCGCGCACGAAGAGCAGCGACACCTGCCCTGAGCGCATCCGCTCGATCGCGTCGGTGAGCTCGGCGTCCGACGTCATGCCTTCGAAGCTCGCGATCGGCTGCGCGGTGAGCACCGAGCGGCCGACGTTCCCGAACTTCTGATTGAGCCCGTTCACCGCGGAGCGCGAGCTCCGTGCTGCCAGCCAGCGAGCAGCAAACTCGGCGCACCCGTGAGTGCAGTCGCGAGCGCCTGCAGCATGGCTTCGGGTACGTCGGCCGCCTGCGCGGCCTGCGCGATCGAGCCCGTTCCGCCAAGCGCGTTCGCGATCGCGAGCTCGGAGCCGGGCTTGCACGCGATCCACTGATCTGCGTTCAGGCCGGTGAGCGAGCGACGCGGGCCGACGTAGATGAAGCGTGGCGCGTCGACGCCCTTCGCACGCGCATCGGCGAACTCGAGCTGCTGCGGCACGCTCGCACCCCACGTCTCGAGGAAGTCCGCGCCGAAGGAGACGATGAGCTTTGCGGCTGTGAAGTCGAGCGATGGCCACGCGACGCCGAAGCGCTGCTTGTTCGCCGCGATCACTGCGCCATCGCTGAGCGCGGCGTAGCTCAGATGCGCGGGCATGCCGAAACCGGCGAGCCACGCGTCGAGGAAGCCGGGGAAGCTGCCGGTCTCGTGCTGATTGATGAACAGGGCGCCGCCGGCTTTGCCACGCGCTCTGCACGCTCGCCGAGCTGCTGACTCGAGGAGCGTGATCGCCTGATTCCACGAGATTGGCACGAGCCGTCCGCCCTGCCGAACCATCGGCTGGCGATAGCGATCCGGATTGTAGAGCCCCTGCACCGCCGCCTGTCCGCGCGAGCAGAGCGCACCGCGGTTCAGCGGATGCTCGGGATTTCCCTCGAGCTTGAACGTGCGCCCGTCGCGCGTCTCGAGCAGTACGCCGCATCCCGCGGCGCACTCGCGGCACGTGGACGCGTAGTAGGTCGAAACGCCGGGGACCGTCTCGTCGGGATGGACGAGATACGGAATCAGCTCTTCGCCCGTGTTCGTGCTGCAGGCTGCGAGCGCGGTGGTCGCGCTGGCAGCGCCGAGCACCTTGAGAAAAGTTCGGCGGCTCGGCTTGGCCTGCTGCCCGGTGACCGGCGTGGCGCTCTCACTCATGCGCGATTCCTAGTAGTGACACGTGCTGCAGTCGTAGCGGGCTTTCCACGCGGGATTCACGTTGCCAATGTGACAGTTGATGCACCACCCCATGTTGAGTGGTGCGTACTGATAGACGCGAGTCATCTTCTGCACCTGCCCGTGACACGTCTGGCAGGTGACGCCCGCGTTCACGTGGCGCATGTGCGGGAACTGCACGTAGTCGGGCACCTTGTGGATGCGCACCCACGGAATCGGCTGCTTGTTCTTCCAATAGGTGGTGAGCTTCTCAATGCCTTCGCTGGTGCGCGCGGGGAGTCCGTCCGTCGCGGGGCGCTGGGCGGTCACCACGGCGTGGCACCCCATGCACGTGCTCACGGCAGGAAGACCGGGATCCATCGACTTGTTCGCAGCGAAGTGACAGTACAGGCAGTTCATGCCGAGCGTCTGCACGTGTCGTGGATGCGGAAAGGCGATCGGCTGCGTGGGCGATCGACCTTGTGGCGTGGAGCCGCCCCAGTATCCCCATTCACCGCGATTGACGATGACGGTGTCGGGCGCCTTGTTGGTCGCGCGCGCGGAGGGTGGAGCGTCAACGCCCTGACTTGGCGGCGCAGGGGGCGGCGTGGGCTGCTGGTGTCGAGCGCCGGTGTATGCGGAGACAATGGCTGCGATCGAGGTCAGCGCAACGAATCCTGGCACCAGCGCCCACTTGCTCCGAATCGTCATCGCGCCACGGAAGCGGTCATTTCGAGGGCGCAGCTTGTGAAATCCTTCACAAGGAGCGCAAGTGAAGCGGGAATCTGCACGGGGGCCCAAAGGCGCGCAAGTACCGACATGGACAGCGATTAGTCCATGACTCCGCTGTGTTCGAACGCCCCGTCATGGCACCTGGGAGAGTGCGCCTGGACGCAGTTCCTCCGGGAGCAGTTCGAGATTGGCGATCGGAGACTGCATCAAACGCAGCGGCCATGCGCTCCCGAAGAGCAATCGGTCTGCGCCGATTGTCTGCAACAAGTGCGCGAGATCGTCTTCGGGCGGCCCCCAAATCCACGAGAATGTCCCACCACAGGCGGGCGCGCTCGTCTGGCGTGAGCCCCCAGTGCGACTCCTCGATGAGTGCGCGACCGGCGCACGTGACCACGACGCGCACGCGTGCATCAGCGCGCACCATTGAACGAATGTGCGCGCCGCTCAGCTCGGACGACACGTCGAGCGCGCCGCGCTGCCGCGCATCCTCGAAGCGCGTCGTGAGCACGAGGGGAAGACCGATGTCGCCACACGCCGCAGCCAGGCGCGCGAGATTCGGATCGTGCGCGCCGAGTCCCCACTGCGGCGGATAGGCGCGGATCGCGCGCGCGCCGTTCGCGTGCACGTCGGCAAGCGCGCGCTCCCACTGTGGCCAGCCGGGACGGATCGCTGGCACCGGCTCGAGCGTGGCGCGATGCGGCTCGAGTGCGGCGAAGAGCGCCTCGTTCCCGGCGCGTCACGTCGCGATGAAAGGCGGTAGGCAAATGCCCGACCCACGCACCGTCGATCTTTTCGCGCGCGAGCACGCGCACCAGCACATCGGGATCCGGATGCGGCAGCTCGCGGAAGGGATATGCGCCAATGTAGCAGTTGACGTCGATCATCGCACGACGCTCGCGAATGTGTCGGTGTGGCGCGCAGCGACGCCGCTCGTCGGGATCCCCGGCAGTGCGTTGTGCGGGAAGATCCGCGCGGCGTTCCGCCAACGAACATCCGCGAGCTCGTCCGCATCGAGCCCCACGGCTTCCAGCGCGCGCAGCTTCGCGAGTCCCGTCTCCATCGTGATGTCGCATCCCCAGATGAGACGCGACGCGCCCACGGACGCATACGCGAGATCGAGCATGCCGCGATCGACGCCGCTGCCGGAGAGATCGATGTAGATGTTCGGGATGTCGCGCACGGCCGCGCAGCTGTGCGCCCAGTCGCCGCCGCCGCCGATGTGCGCGAGAAGGAACGACGCGCGCGGGTGTCGTTGCGCGAGGCGCCCGAGGTCCGCGCCATCGGAGATCTCCTGGCCGGGCCACTCGCGCGTGCGGTGCTGCCAGAATGTGGTGCAGCACCGGAAGTCCCCGGCGCGACGCTTCGTCCGCGATGGGATCGAACGAGTGCGTCGTCCGCGCGCCGGCTCGCGGCGAGCTTGATGCCGATCGCGCCACGCTCGACGCAGCGCGCGATCTCCTCGCGTGCGTGTACGGCATCGTTCGGGTTCACAGCCACGTAGCAGCGAATGCGATCGGGATGCGCCTCCTGCAGCGCGAGCATCGCGTCGTTCCCGACCGTGACATCCGCGGGCGACGGAAAGTACGTGGGCGAGGTGTGACCCCAGCTGCCGAGGATCGAGGCGACGTGCGCGCGGATGCCGATGCGCTCCCCCGCGCGCAGCCGCGCGGCGTTCACGCGCTGCCAATCGCCTCGCCCCGACGCGGGATGATAGAAGTGCGCGTGTACGTCGACCAGCGGTGTGCGCCCCGCAAGCGGCACGGGTGCCTCGTCAGCCACCAGCGAGCTCCTCGCGCAGTGACACCAGCGCCTCGCTCGCCGCCGTCTCGATCTCGCCGACGTCGGACTCCTCGTGCGCGAGCGACGCGAAGTTGTAGGCCCCGCGCTTGAAGAGGACGCCCGCTTCGATCGCGAGCTCGCCGAAGCGCGTGCGCTGGTCTTCGTCATCGAAGTCGAGGAGCCACATCGGCGGGATGCCGCGCACGGACACGCCGCTCACGCCGGACGCGGTGATCGCGCGCTGCACTCCCTGCATCATCTCCTCACCCGCTGCCCAGATCCCTTCGCACACCTCCGCCTTCTCGTGCCAGTCGAGCACCGCGCTCGCGGCGGCGAGCGCCGTCGCCTCGCCTGCGAGCGTGGAGGAGATCCAGCACTCGGACGCCGCGCGCATCACGGCCTCGCGCCCCACGATCGCGCTGAGCGGATAGCCGTTCGCGAGCGCCTTGCCGAAAACGGCAAGATCCGGCGTGATCCCGGAGTATTCCTGAAAGCCGCCGGTGCGCAGGCGGAAGCCGGTCTTCATCTCGTCGAACACGAGCACGGCGCCACGCTCATCGCAGATCGCGCGCGCAGCCTCGATCCAGGCGTTGCTCGGCAAGCGCTCGATCACGGGCTCGATCACGATCGCCGCGAGCGCCTCCCCCGCTTCCGCGGCGGCGCCCTCGAGCGCCGTGATGTCGTCGAACGGAACGGAGGTATAGTCCTGGTGCGCGCCCGCCGTGACGCCGGGACCATCCGTCCACCAGTCGAGCCAGCCGAAGTAGCCGCAGCCGATCACGTGTGAGCGGCGCGTGTGTGCACGCGCGATCCGCACCGCCGCCGCCACGCCCTCCGCGCCGCTCTTGAGGAAACGCACGCGCTCCGCGCACGGAATCACATCCGACAGTCGTTCGGCGACATCCACCTCGAGCACGTGCGACAGGCCGGCGACGTTTCCCTGCTCCGCCGCGTGCGTCACCGCGATCGTGACCGCGGCCTCCGCGTACCCGAGCGCGACGGCGCCCAGCGCCATCGTGCAGTCGATGAGCTCGCGGCCGTCCGCGGTCCAGAGGCGGCAACCAGACGCACGCACATAGTGCGTCGGCACATCGCTTTGCGCATCACCGAACAGCGCGGAGGAGCGCTTGCTGCCGGTGGACGCGCCGCCGACGATCACGGCTTCCGCGCGCGCGCGCCAATCCATGGTGCTCTCTTCGGGCTGCTCGTCGTCCTCGCTCATGAGAGGAAGAAGGCCATGCGCGGGGACAGCGTCAAGTGCTCGCGTCCGGGGTGCGATCACTCTCTCGCTCGACAGCGCGCATGACCTCGATCGCGATCGAGCGCATCAGATCGATCTCCCGCGCATCGGGCGCGGCGCGATAGGTGAGCGAGCGAAGCGAGCGGAGGACGAGCTCCTCGTTGCGGGTGCGGAAGAAATCGATCGTCGCGAGCGCCTTGTCCGCGTCCGCGAAGTAGCGCTCGAGCTGTGCCGCGCTCGCGGGGGGCGCGTCCTTGCGCGGCGGAGCCAGCACGCGCGACGCATCGGCGGCGAGATGCAGCTCGTAGAGCGCGATGAGGACGGCCTGCGCGAGGTTGAGCGATGGGTGATCGCTCGTCGGGATGGTGACCACCGCGTGCGCGCGGTCGAGCGATTCATTGGACAGACCGTGATCCTCGCGACCGAAGAAGATCGCGACCGGCCCATCGCCGGCGGCCGCGAGCATCGGCGTGGCCACGTCGCGCGGAGAGACCAGCTTCCACTTGGCCTTGCGACGGCGTGCCGTGAAGCCGGCGGCGAAGACGCAGTCCGCGATCGCGTCGTCGAGGGAGGCGAAGTGCCGGATCTCCGAAACAATGTCGCGTGTATCGTGCGCGACGCGTTCCACGCGCGACGGATCGTACTCCACGGGATTGACGAGCCGGAGTTGGTGCACGCCCATGTTCTTCATCGCCCGCACGACACGCCGCGATGTTCACGGGATCCTGCGGCTCCACGAGCACGACGCAGACGCTGTCGAGCGCGCTCACAATGGAAGCTCGAAGCGAAGGAAGCGGTCGACCGGCTGGCGGTCGCCTCGCAGGTACACGCGTTCCCCGCGCGCGCCACTCAGGACGAGCTGTCCGCGTCGCCGCTGTCGCTCGGGGGACATGTCGTTTACCAGAACATCAATTGCAATGCGCACACCGAGCGTGCGTCGAGGTATCAGGAATCGCATTTCGTAGCCATCGGAAAGCTGCCGTGAGTGCGCTGCTATATCGGGGGTGCTCGCGTCACCAATGACGCGCCGCACACGCGTGGCGGAGAAGTCCGGCTCGGGAATGGCGAGCCACGCCGCAGGCTCGCGCCAGCGCTCGCTACGAGAGATGGAGCTGCACGCCGTCGCTGTTGATGTCCGGATCCTCGTTGTCGAGCCCCGGGTCGGGGGCGTTCGCGACGCGGAAGGTAAGCGGTGACTTTCGCACGCGCACGAGTATGTCGAGCTGTGATGCATCGGCGAAAATCTCGACATGGGCGCGTGGCTCGCCAGCCTCGGCCCAGCTGTGCTCGGACATGCGATAGTCGGTTTCGCCGAGGTCGCGGGAGAATGGCAGCTGCTTCACGGACGCGGCGGGAGTGGTGTCGCTCGGAGCGTCGGAGGCGTTCGGTGCGCTTGCTGCGGCGCGGAAGCCGGAGAGCACGAGATCGTCCCGCTTCCCGCTCGCGTTCGATGTGGATCGGCGGATGTGGGCGCCATCCGGGAGCCGTTCGAATTCGATCTCAGCTCCGTCGCCACTCACCATCCGAATGCGCCCGTCGTGCATCGTCACTTCGCGTACCGTGAATGCCGGATTCCATACGCAGCGGATCGTGCCGGCGCGCGCGCGTGCCCGTACTACGAGAAAGCGCTGCTCGCCCGACCCCGGCGAGCCCGGAGCGGTCGCGCTATACAACTCGGCACGGCTCCGTGCAGGCGAGCCACGCGAGTGTCGCGCCCGAGGCTTCATCGACGAGTCGAACGACGGCGTTCGCGTCGATGCGCGCGCACTGGGCGTCGCGCGCGAATGAGAAACCGTCTTCCATCCCGTCGCCGCCATCGAGCTCCGCGTCGCTCCATTCGGCTAATGTGTCGACGCGTGCATGCGTGTGGATCGGGAGCTCGAGGCGCACCGATTCCTCCGCCTCCCATCGCAGCTCGTCGATCGTCGCGTCTGGAAGCACCGTGAGTGCGCGTGTAGCCGCCACAGTCGGCCGCTCCGAGATTTGCGCGCGGGCGCAGATCCAGCCAACCTCGCCGCGCTCGTCGTAGGCGAGCAGCGCACCCGAGACGCGCGGCTGCGAATGCCCGTTCACGAGCGGCGCATTGTGCGCGAGCGTGCTCCGGTACCAATGCAGCGACGGATCGACGTACGAGCCCGTGCCCAAGTCGTCGAGAATGCGCGAGGCGCCGCGCGCGAGGAGCACGTTCAGCCGATCCGGATGCCCATGTCCGCCGCCATGATGCCCGTAGTCGAGCGCCGCGTACGCCGCGCCGCGCTCGCGGCGGAACACCGCGATCCCCTGCCCCTCGAGCAGCGCAGAGGGCACGCTCGCGCGATCCAGCGGCGGCAGCGTCTCGCGAGCGAACAGCAGCGAGCGCCAGCTCAGGTCCGCGCGACTCAACGCGCTCGCCGGCTCGTTGCGCTCGGACTCGGCGGCGGAACGCCAGCGGCCGGTGTCGCGGTGCGGGATGTCGAGCGCGTAGAGCGCTGCGAGCGCTCCGGTGAGGCGCGCATCGTCGGCGCGCGCGAGCCCGAGCTCGCACGACTCGGCGGTGCGCCACTGGCGCAGCGACGCACCGTACTGCGAGTCGCGGCGCGCAGGGAACGTGAGATCGGGGAACGCCGTGAGAAAAGGCGTGGAGAAGCCCGACTGAAAGCGCGCGAGCAGCTCCGCGGGAAGCTCGAGTCCCGCGCCTTCGGCCATCGTCACGCCGTACCAGAGGCCGCGATGCGCGAAGAGATGGTAGTTCTCTCCCTCGTACCAGCTTCCATCGGACAAGAGTCCACTGCCGAGCGAAGCGACGAGCCCCGAGCGCGAATGCAGCGCGCGATCGACGAGCAGCTCGTCATCCAGCAGAAGGCCGGCAGCCACCAACGCCGCATTGGTCCACAGCTGGCGATTCGACTCTCCCTCGTCGTACGAGCTGATGAGCGCCGCACTCGGCGCAACGACGCGCTCGCGAAAGTTTGCGGTGGCGCCGCCACCTTCGTCCGCAATGTCGAGAATGTCGGCGGCAATGCAGAGCTGGAGTAACCAGATCGACTCGAGATAAGTGCTGAAGAAGGGGCGCGACGGGCCGAGCACGTTGTCGTCGAGCGGATAGCGCGCATATCGATCCGCGTATTCGTCGAGCGTCGCGCGAGCGAAGGCCGCGTAACGCACGTCGCCGCCGAGCGCGTGGAGCACGGCGCCGTGCACCGCACGCTCGGCGCGCCAGAGCTGCGCGAACATGAGCCACCAGCGATGGTGCGCCTCACCGGCGTGCACGGTGTGGCACACGGTGCACCGGTGGGCGTGCGGCGAGTACGGATCGAACTCGAGCGGCGCGCCATCCGCCGGACAGCGGCCTCCATCGCGCGTGAGCATCGCCTTCTCGACCGGAGATGGCGGGCGCGTCGCGTAGCACACGCTCCATCTCCGCGCCGAGCGAGTGGGCGAGAGGCGCGAGTGCACCCGCGGCGATCCGGCGCCGGGCGTAGAGATCGTTGGCGCTCAGGAGGATCGTCACGGAGCACCGGTGCGTGCGCTGTCATGCGTCACGTGCCAGCTGGCGAGCGTGGCGAGCTCGCCGCGGAGGTCCATGGTCACGCCCTCGAGGCGGCGCGATGCACCCTGCACGCCACGCGCGTGATAGATCCACGCGACCGGGGTGGCCGCATCGAGCTCGTGCTCCACGGCGCTCCAGCGCGTGCGCGAGTCGGAGTCGGGCGCGGCGCGCGCATTGGCGAGCAGCGAATCGAGACGCGGCTCGTGGAAGCCCCCGTAGTCGAGCGCGCTGCCTGTGAAGTGCGAGTCGAACATGGCGGAGAGATACGACAGGGAGAGATCGCCGGGAATGCCGGTGTAGAGCGCGTCGAATTGGCGCGGTGTGGCGCGAGCGGCGGCAAGGAACGACGCGAGCTCACGCTGCCGAATGTCGACGTGCGCACCCACGCGCGCGAGATCCGACTGTATCAGCTGCTCGGCGGCGTTGTCCGAGCTGCCGACCGTGAGCAGCTCGAACGCGAGTGTCTGCCCCGCGCGATGGCGCACCCCATCCGCGCCGCGCGACCAGCCGGCGGCATCGAGCAACGAATCCGCGCGCGCGGTGTCGAGTGGCGCATCGCTCGCGACGCCGAACGGGTGCGTCGCCGGAATCGGCTCGGCGGAAGGCTCGCCGTAGCCGTGCACCGCGACTGCGACGATGCGGCGCCGATCGATGGCGAGCGAGAGCGCGTGCCGCACTCGCGCATCGTCGAACGGCGGGCGCGAGACGTTGAAGACAATGCCGTACGACTGCAGCACGGGATAGTCGACCACACGGAGCAGCGGGTCGCGAGCAACGAGCGGCGCCATCGCCGGCGAGATCCCCGCAAGATCGAGCTCGCCGCTCGTGAGTCCCGCGAACTTTGTCGCGGCTTCATCGATGACGGCGATGATCACGCGACGAATGTGCGGCGGGCCGCCCAGGCTCACGGGAAAGGAGTCGTTGCGCGCGAGCTCCCACCGCTGCCCCGCGACTCGGCGCACGAAGCGGAAGGGACCGTTGCCTACGGGATGCACGGCGAATGTGTCGGCGCGCATCGCGTTCGGCGGCGTGTTGGCGAGGCGATGCGCGGGGACGATCGGAAGCTCGCAGAGAATTGATGGAAAGCGCGGCTGCGGTGCGCTGAAGTGGAGCGTCACGGTGGAATCGTCGTCCGCAGCGACGCTTGCGAGCTGCGCGAGATCGGCGGCGCGCGGATAGCCGGTGGCGGGATTCCGCGCGGCATCGAGCGTGAAGGCAACGTCGCGCGCGGTGGTCGGCACGCCGTCGTCCCAGCGCAGCGACGGGGCGAGCGAGAGCGTGAGCGCGCGGCGATCGGGAGAGAAGCGCCAGCTGCGCGCGAAGTACGGCTCGGGCTCGAGCTTCGCGTCGTACCGGGCGAGCGTGACGAACAGTGCGTACCGCTGGACCTGGCGGGCGAGCGGGTGAATGGTGACGAGCGGGTTTGCGCTTTCGAGATCAGCGCCGGACGCGATCACCACGGTGTCGCTCGCGCGCGAAGGTCCGGAGCACGCGAGCATCGCGCCGAGCGCGAGCGCTGGCGCGATACGAAACGCGATGCGGGTTGACGCACGACGCGTGCGCGTCATCATCCCCACATGCGCTCCGTCGTGCGGCAGCTCGCCGTGGCCCTCGCGCTCTTCTGGGTCGTCCTCACGCTCACCTTCGTTCTGATCCGCGCGGCGCCGGGGGATCCGGTGTCCTTTCTCGCGCCGCCCACTGCCAGCGCGCAGGAGCTCGCGCGACTTCGCACGTCGCTCGACCTCGATGCGCCGCTCGCCGTGCAATATGGCCGCTGGGCGGCCGACATCATTAGGGGCGACCTCGGCACGAGCTTCGTCGCGCAGCGTCCCGTCTCGCGCGTGCTCGGCGACGCCCTCCCGATCTCGATCGCGCTCGGCGGCATCTCGCTCGCGCTCACGTTTCTACTCGGCGTCGCCGTGGGCGGGCTCCAGGGCGCCCGCCGCGGCACGCGCGTCGACAATGCGCTCACGCTGGTCACGACCACAGTGTACGCGGCGCCGAGCTTCTGGCTCGCGCTGTCTCTCATCGCGCTGTTCACGTACGGCGCTGCGCGCCTGGGATTGCCGGGCTGGCTGCGGCTCCCCGCGTTTGGGGTCCGTGATCCCGCGGGCAGCACTGGAATGGGTGATCTGGCGCGACACGACATTCTTCCCGTGCTGACGCTCACGCTGATCGGTGCCGCCGGGATCGCACGATATGCGCGCACGTCGGCGGTGGAGCTGCTCCAGCTCCAGTGGGTGCGAACGGCAATCGCCAAGGGTGTTCCCGCACGCGGCGTGCATGCGCGGCACGTGCTCGCGAACGCGCTCCCCACGCTGCTCATCCTCTTCGCGCTCGCGCTTCCGGGAGTGCTGGCGGGCTCGGTGTTCGTGGAGACGGTGTTCGGCTGGCCGGGGATCGGACGGTTGATGGTCACCTCCATCTTTGCCCGCGACTATCCGGTGGTGGTCGGCGCGACGGTGGTGTACGCCGCGATCGTGATTCTTGCGAATCTCGCCGCGGATCTCGCGCTGCCGCTGGTAGATCCCAGGCGCCGCGCGTGATCGCGTTCTGGCGCAGCGCTAACTGGCGGACGCGAGGGGCGATGCTCGATGCTGCTCGTGCTCGCGCTCGGCGCGCTCGTGGTGCCGGCGCTCGCCCGCACGTCGGCCACGAGCATCGGTGACGCACTCGCGCTCAGGCTGCTGCCGCCGCTCTCCACGGATGTCGCCCACCATTTCCATCTGCTCGGCACCGATGCATTCGGCCGCGATCTCTTCGTGCGCGCCATGCTCGCGGGGAGACTCTCGCTCGCTGTCGGCATCGCGGGCTCCGTGCTGGCCGGTGCGGTGGGCGTCGCCATCGGGGCGATCGGCGGGTGGGAGGGCGGCGTAATCGATCGCATCGCGCTGGGCGTGGGCGATGTGCTGCTCGCGATCCCGCGCCTCGTGATTCTGCTCGTCTGCGCCGCGCTGTGGCCGCCCGGAGCAACAATGGTGATCACGATCCTCGTGCTCACGGGATGGATGGGCGTCGCACGGCTCGTGCGCGGCGAGGTGCGCGGACTGCGGGCGCGCCCGTTCGTCGAGAGTGCGCACGCAATGGGTGCATCTCCCGCGCGCGTGCTTTGGCAGCACGTGCTGCCCAACGCGCTCGCGCCCGCGATCGTCGCGATCGCGCTCGGCGTCGGGAGCGCGGTGCTGCTCGAGAGCGGACTCTCGTTTCTCGGTCTGGGCATCCAGCCGCCATCACCGAGCTGGGGAAACATGATCGCGGATGGGCGAGAGCTGATCGTGCTCGCGCCGTGGATCGCACTCGCGCCCGGGATCGCGCTCATCCTCACCGTGCTCTCGTGCACGCTGCTGGGCGATGCGCTGCGCGACCGGCTCGCGGGCGATGAGCTGGAGACAATGCGCGCGCGCTCCTAGCGCACGAGCAGGGTGACGATCGCGCGCGGCGGCGCGACGAACGACACGCGATTGCTCTGCACGGAAATCGACTCACCCGGTGTCTCGTCGAGCCGCGACTGACGCGGCTTCGCGAGCGGCGACGCCGAGCGACCATGCGCCCTCAATCGCGCGCTCGAGGAGATTCACGCAGCGAAGCACGAGCCACTCGCCACGAGCGCTGGGCTTGATCGCGGAAAACGCGAGCCCTTCGCCCTCGAGCGTCGCGCCATGCGTGGCGACCGGCAACGGAGTGGCGGAGCGCACGGTGCGTCCAACCAACGGGTGCAGCACGTCGTCAGCCGTGCGCTCGATATGGGCGATCGTCGCATCGTCGCGCGCGCTGTGGAGGAGAAATCCAAAGCGTCCACCGAACTCGCCCTGCTCCTGCGCCTCCGGGGTCGACGCCGGCCATCCGGCGTGTCCGGGGCGCTCCGGTAGATCGTTGCGCGAGAGCTCGCCGACGGCGCGCAGCAGGGTGACCGCGACGGTACCATCGGGGAGCACTTCGTACTCGCCGAGTCCGTCCGAGTAGATGGTGGCGCCTCGAGCTGCGGACGCGAGCGTTACGTAGCGCGCGAGAGGTGCGGTGAGTGGTGGAATTTCTGCACTGGTCGCGGGGGCCACGATCGGCTCGCGCTGCACGGCGCCGAACGCTGCATCCGCGAACACCGCTGCGCCTCGTACATTGGTCGTGATGCGCAGGCGCAGCCAATGATTGCGCATTCCATTCACCCCGCTCAACTCGACACCGAGGTGGCGCGCGCCGGCATCGAGCGAAAGTGTGAGCGTGCCTGTCGCGCTTTCCGGACGCTGCAGTCGGACATCGCTGCTCGACTCGATGTTCCACGGAATCGTCAGCGTTGCGCGCAGCGGGCCGCGCAACCCTGCGCGCGGTGCCGAAAGCTCGGCGATCGAAGGCTGGCCGCGCAGTGAGGGTGTGTAGAGGTCGCCGGCGTCGACCATTGCTTCGATCGCGATGAGCGATGCGATCGCACGCGAGCCATCGGAAGCGGAGAGTGATACGCGACCACGCTCGTCCACATCCACGCGCAAGCGCATCATTCTCGATCGAGCGTCCACTCGCACGCACTTCGGATGGCGGCGCCACGGCCGCCGCGTCGCCCTCGTCGAGCGCGAACGTACGAGTGCCGTAGCCCGCGATCGGCGGCACCCACACGAGCGCACTCGTGGACTCCACGAAGTCGTCCCAGGGGTAGTGCTGCGGCGACTCGATGCGCTCGTGGCGCCGCGTGCTCGCGAGTCGCTGCGCCGGGATCGCGCCGCCCTCGAGGGTCCAGGCGGGCGAGGACGCACCGATCGGCATCGCGCTTGCGCCGCCCGAGCCGGGGCCCACGCGCACGTGATCGCGCACCACGTGCACATCCACGGCTGCGACTCCCCCGCGCTCGGTCGCAGACGGATTGCACACGACAACCGACGAGCGCCATGCGCCGGCGGCCGAGCGCGTCGCTACGGCGTCGTAGCCAATGAGGTCGAACAGCGAGTCCTCGCGGAGCCCTGCCGACTGCACCTCTACTTCGTCCAGGCGCGCGGCCATCGCACGCGCCACCGCATCCACCGAGCATCCGCAGAGTGTGTCGTGCGGCTGGCACTGGAGCATCGTCTTCCACGTCTCACGTAGCAGGGCGGCACGCCCCGAGTGTCGCACACGCTCGGCGAGCGCCACCCACGGCTCGGTGTGCCGCAGCAACCTCTGCTCCACCTGCGCGTGCCGTCTCTTCAACCGGCTGCGCGTGGCGAAGGTGCCCTGCAGCGTCCACGTGTAGCCGTAGGAATCGCGAAGCTCCCCGCGCACTTCAGGAATGTCCGCGTGCGCGGCTGCGGAGACGATCGCGCTGGCAAACTCTCCGAGCGCGGAGAGCCGCACATCGCTCGGGCTCGCCGCATCGGCAAGCGCGCGAACCGCATCCGCGCGATCGGGCTGCTTCGCGTGGTGGTCGGCCCCATTTGGGAGGAGCGCTATTCGCAACGTTGCGCGGGGCTCGAGGATGCTGCGGAGCGAAGCCCAGCGGGTGCGCGCGGCATCCGGAGCCGCGGGGAGCGAGGAGCCGAGCTCGTAGCCATCTGGCGCGAGATGGTAGAGGAGCACGTCGCTTCCATCCGGAGCGCGCCAGCGTGCGACATCGCCGGAAGGATGCGCGGCCCCGCCGTACCCTCTCCAGAGAACGACCAGCGGCATTCCGAAGCCGGCAGCGATCGCGGGTAGCATTGCGGGATGGCCGAACGCATCGGGCGAATACAGAAGCTGCGGCGCTTTGGCACCTAGCGCATCGAGCACGCTGCGGCCGACGAGCAGATTGCGCACGAGCGATTCGCCGGAGGGGATCAGCTCATCAGCGAGGACGTACCACGGGCCTGCCTCGAGTGCACCTGACTGCAGTTTCGCCACAAGCTCGTCGCGGCGCTCCGGGCGCACGGCGAGGTAGTCCTCGACCACGATTGCCTGTCCGTCGAGCAAAAACGGCGCGGGATCCTCGCGATCGTCGAGCAACGCGTCGATCAGAGGCACCAGCCGCTGCCGGAATCGGCCCGCGGGATGATACCACTCACGGTCCCAATGCGTGTGGCTCACCACGTGAACGGTGAGCGGCTGATCGTGTGGAGGCGCCATGCGTGCGCAAAGGTGCGCGCACGGAGCGTCGGGGGCAACGCGTCACGGGCGCGAAAAAAAGGCGACCCGGAGGCCGCCTTTTCTCTCACACCTCGTTCGCGGAGCTAGACGGCAGGCCGTCCGGTCACGAGACGCCACACGATCGCGATGACCGCGAGCACGAGCAGAATGTGAATGAGACCGCCGCCAACGTGGAGGACCACGAAGCCGAGCAGCCACAGAACGAAGAGTATTACCGCAATGGTCCACAGCATGGTCCAGGCTCCGCGAAAGAAGGACTGAGAACAACCCGTGCCCCTTGGCAAAGCAACTCGCGTACCAGCCGCGACAGACGTAGGCTTCGTCATCTCACGTCAGGACGGTCGAGATAGCTGACGACCTCGTCCAGGAGCGCACCAATGCCCATCGAAAATGTTTCGGACACAGCGCGGTGGGTCGCCGTTTACCGCGCCATGGAGAGCCTGCGGCCAGACGCGCTCTTCAACGATCCCTTCGCGGCGCGGCTCGCAGGGGAGAAAGGCGAGGAGATCGTTCGGGTCATGAAGGACGGCCGCAGCATGGCGTGGGCGATGATCGTGCGCACGCAGCTGTTCGACGAGATCATCAGAGACGAGATCGCGACGAACGGGATCGACACGGTGCTCAATCTCGCCGCCGGCCTCGACGCGCGGCCGTGGCGGCTGGCACTCCCCTCCACGCTGCGCTGGGTGGACGTGGATCTGCCGGCGATCCTGCGCTACAAGCTCGACACACTCCGCGACGCGAAGCCCACATGCGCCTACGAGGCCGTCGAGGCGGATCTCACGGATGCGAATGCACGTCGCGCGCTCTTTGCACGCATTGGCGCGCAGTCGAGTCGCACGCTCGTGCTGAGCGAGGGACTGCTCATTCTATCTCAGCGCGGAGGAGGTGGGCGCGCTCGCGTCCGATCTGCACGCCGCTCCGTCGTTCGCTCACTGGGCGATTGATCTTGCGAGCCCTCGACTTCTCAAGATGATGACAAAGTCGTGGGGAAAGGCGCTGGAGTCGGGCAACGCGCCGTTCAAGTTTGCACCCGCGAGCGGCACAGGCTTCTTTCAGCAATTCGGATGGCATGAGCGCACGTATTACTCGACGATGCTCGAAGCACAGAGACTGCATCGCGAAATGAAGGGGATGTGGTTCTGGCGCCTCGTCGGGCGCCTCTACCCGGCACGCATTCAGGAAGATTTTCGTCGCATGTCGGGCATCGTCCTGCTCGAGCGCATCTAGGTTGTCTCCTGCAGCCTCGCTGCCGAAGTTCAGCGAGCCCTCTCGTCAAACACCCGGAGCTTCATGCATTCGCTCGGCGACCTCTGGCACCAGTACTCCGATCCGACGGCGCTCATCATGTGGGGCGGCTACGTCGCGCTCACGGTCATCATCTTCTCGGAAACGGGGCTGCTGATCGGATTCTTTCTCCCTGGCGACTCGCTGCTCGTGTCTGCAGGGCTGATTGCGGCGCGCGGCACGCTCGATGTGTGGCTCATGTGCGCGATTCTCTCCGTCGCCGCGATCCTCGGGCAAACGGTTGGATACGCGATCGGGAAGGCGGCGGGACCCAAGCTGTTCGCGCGCGAAGACTCAATGTTCTTCAAGCGAAGCCATCTGCAGCGGGCGCATGATTTTTACGAGAGGCACGGCGGCATTACGATCGTGCTCGCGCGCTTCATGCCGATCGTTCGCACGTTCGTTCCGGTCGTCGCGGGGGCCGCGCGCATGCGTTACAAGCAATTTCAGCTCTTCAACGTGATCGGCGGCGTACTCTGGGTATGTGGTATGCTCATGATCGGGTACGCCCTGGGGCGCTACATTCCCGGGATCGAAAAGCACATCGACAAGGTTATCATACTGGTCATCGCGGTCTCGCTCGCGCCTGCCGTCATCAGCGCGTGGCGCCGCCGCCGCGCCGCGGTCGCCGCACCAGCGATCTCGGATCTTCGCACGACAATACCGGAGGAATGAAATGGCTTTCACGCTGCCGCCGCTTGGATACGACTACGGAGCACTCGAGCCGCACATCGATGCGCGCACGATGGAGATTCACCACACGAAGCACCATCAGACGTACGTCACGAATCTCAACGCCGCGATCGAGAAGGCGCCCGAGCTCCAGGACAAGAGTCTCGAGTGGCTGCTGCAGAACCTCGCGTCAGTGCCCGAAGCCGTGCGCAATGCCGTTCGCAACAACGGCGGCGGCCACTGGAATCATACGTTCTTCTGGCAGATCATCGGACCGCACGCGGGTGGCGAGCCCGACCGGCGCCGTGGCGGACGCAATCAAGAGCTCGTTCGGTGACTTCAACAAACTCAAGGAGCAGGTGAACGCGGCTGGGCTCGCGCGCTTCGGCTCGGGGTGGGCATGGGTCGTCGCCGACAAGGGCGGCAAGCTCTCGATCGAAAGCTCACCGAACCAGGACACGCCGTTCTCCGACAAGAAGACGCCAATCCTCGGCGTCGACGTGTGGGAGCACGCGTACTACCTCAAGTACCAGAACCGGCGCGCCGACTATCTCGCCGCGTGGTGGAACGTCGTCAACTGGGGCGAAGTCGGGAAGCGTCTGGCTGCGGCCCGCTAGCGCACGATGCTAGCGCACAGCGTTCATCGCGGAGTCGCGTCGCCCTCGAGGTACGTGTAGCCCTCGAGCCCGGCGACGTAATCCGCGATGAACGTGTTCGCTTCCTGCGCGCGTGATGTTCTTGCCGCTGACACCTTGCGGCGGAACGTCGTGAGCAGGTCGGACGCGCGGAACTGCACGTAGTTCAGCACCTCGGTCACCGTATCGCCGTGCACGAGATCGGTCATCTCGTAGCCTGACTCCGAGAGCCGCACGTGCACGGCGTTCGTGTCGCCGAACAGGTTGTGCAGGTCGCCGAGGATCTCCTGGTACGCGCCGGTCAGAAAGATGCCGAGCATGTACGGCTCGCCGTGGCGATACGGATGCAGCGCCAGGCTCGGGCTTCCCGTGCTTTCCGCCGACGAACCGATCGATCTTGCCGTCGCGAGTCGCACGTCACGTCCTGGATCGTGCCGCGCCGCTCGGCTCCTCGTCCAGCCGATGCACGGGCATGATCGGGAAGAGCTGGTCGATCGCCCAGCTGTCGGGAAGCGACTGGAAGACGAGAAGTTGCAGAAGTAGCGATCGATCGAGCCGACGCCTCGAGCTCCTCGATGATGTCCTCGTACTCCTCGCGATCCTTCTGCGCCATCACCGCCACCTTGTTCACCGTGGCGCGTGTACAGCTGCTCCGCCATCGCGCGCGCCGCGCAGCGAGAGCACGCCGCTGTTGAACAGCGCCTGCGCGCGCTCCTTGTCGAACGTCGCGTCGTGGTACACCTCGCGCGCCGACGCGACCGGAGATCGACTCGTACGAGTCCTGCATCTCGTGCAGGATCGCGTGGTCGTCCTCGGTGAGCACGGGAAGCTCGACATCCTGCTGCGATTCGACGTCGATGACGTTGAGCAGCAGCAGCGCGTGGTGCGCCGTGAGCGCGCGCCCCGACTCGCAGATGAGATGCGGCATCGGGATCTCGAGCTCGCGGCACAGCTCGGCGAGCGTGTACACGACGTCGTTCGCGTACTCCTGCGAGCGAGTAGTTGACGCTCGCCGTGACGTCGAGCTCGATCCGTCGTAGTCGACGCCGAGCCCGCCGCCGAC
Organism: uncultured Gemmatimonadaceae bacterium; assembly: GCA_963792685.1. Classification (GTDB taxonomy): domain Bacteria; phylum Gemmatimonadota; class Gemmatimonadetes; order Gemmatimonadales; family Gemmatimonadaceae; genus FEN-1250. Next base: position 3,326,562 of record CAWBWW010000001.1, read on the forward strand.
GTCCACGTGGGTGATGCGCACGCCGGCGGCTTGCGCAGCTCGGCGTAGAAGCGCGCGATCTCCTGCAGCCCGGACTTGATGTAGCGGATGTCGGTGATCTGCGAGCCGAGGTGGAAGTGGATCAGCTTGAGCACGTCGAGCCGGTCATCGTCGCGCAGCTTGTCGACAACGCGCACGAGCTCGCTCGCGCTCAGCCCGAACTTCGACTTCTCGCCGCCCGACTCTCCGCCCAGCGCCCGTGGCCCTCCGACGCGAGCTTGATGCGCACGCCCGCGCTGCGGCGTAACGCCCATTTCGTCGCGCGACGCGAAGCAGCACATCGAGCTCGCTCACCTGCTCGATCACGATGAAGACCTCGTGTCCGAGCTTCTGTCCCATCAGGGCGAGCCGCATGAACTCCTCGTCCTTGTAGCCGTTGCAGACGATCAGGTGATTCGGTAGACTCGCTGAGCGCGAGCACCGCCTGCAGCTCGGGCTTGCTGCCGCACTCGATGCCCACTCCGTGCGGCGCCCGAACTGCACGATCTCCTCGACCACGTGCCGCTGCTGATTGACCTTGATCGGGTAGACGTAGCGTGTACTTCCCCTCGTAGTCGAACTCGCTGGATCGCGCGGTCGAACGCGGCGTACAGCGTCTCGATGCGCGAGCGCAGGATGTCGCTGAAGCGGAGGAGCACCGGGAGCCCGACGCCCTGCTCGTCGAGATCCATCGCGAGATTGAACAGGTCGAGCTTGCGGTCGGGGCGAGAGCGATCGGGACAGACGACGGCATGTCCCTGCTCGTTGATGTCGAAGTAGCCGCTGCCCCAGCCTTCGACGTTGTACAGCGCGCGCGACTCCTCAATGCTCCATGTGGTCGCTGCGACGGAAGGAGGACTAGCCTCCACGCGAGTTGCCATGCGGCGAATCTTACGGACGCGCGGTTCGCTTCAACAGTACCGATTCGGTCACGGGAAAAGACGCCGCATTCGCCAGCCGTCACCGTCGCGCTCGAAGCGCCTGCGCTCGTGCAGACGGAAGTCTCCGGCGTGCCAGAACTCGATGCTCGACGGACGGACGCGACGGCCCGTCCAGTACGGCGGGCGCGGCACGGCCTGATTCGCAAAGCGCGCCTCGACCTCTGCCACACGCGCGCGCAGCTCCGCCATGCTCGACAGCTCCTGGCTCTGCTGCGACGCCCACGCGCCGATCTGGCTCTCTCGTGCGCGCGACGCGAAGTACGCATCCGCCTCGGCCTCGCTCACGGGCTCGACTGCGCCCTCGATGCGGATCTGCGTGTCGAGCGCCGCCCAGTAGAAGCAGAGAGCGGCGCGCGGCGTCGCGACGAGCTCGCGTCCCTTTCGACTGGTGAGATTCGTGTAGAAGACGAAGCCGCGCTCGTCGACTTCCTTGAGGAGCACGATGCGCACGGAGGGCGCGCCATCCGCGCCCACGGTCGCGAGCGACATCGCCGTCGGATCCGGGAGACGATCGCGGTCCACCGCCTGCGCCTGCGCAAACAGCGCGCGGAATTCCTCGATGGGATTCATGCTGCGAAAGCTATCAGAACTTCAGGTTGCGGCGCCTGGCCTCCTTGATCGCGTCGCCGAAGCCCTGCTTCGCAGCCTTGATGTACCAGTCGTTGGCCGTGGCATCACTCCGAGTGACACCGAGCCCCTTTGCGTACATGGTGGCGAGATTGTACTCGCCCTGCGCGTCGCCCTTCGACGCGGCCGACTGAAAGAGCTTGAGCGCGCGCGCATCGTCTTTGCGCACGCCATTGCCATCGAGATACATCGACCCGAGCCGGTCGAGCGCGTACGGATTTCCCTGATCCGCAGCGCGCTGAAACCACGCGGCAGCTTCGCCGAGATCCTTCGTGACACCCTTCCCGTCTGCATACGCGCGTCCGAGCTTCACCTGCGAGTCCGCATCGCCGAGCAGCGCAGCCTTGCGATACCAGTCGATCGCCTGCTTCTGATCCTGCGGCACGCCGCGCCCGTTCTCGTACATCGTCGCGAGCTGGAACGTCGCGTCGCGATTGCCGGTCTCCGCCGCCTTGCGAAACCAGATCGCGGCCTGCGCCGCATCCCGCGCCACGCCGAGCCCCTGATCGTACATGGTGCCGAGGTTGCGCTGCGCCGGCTGATTTCCGGCGTTCGCCTCGCGCGTGCATGCGACGAGAGCGGCAGACCAGCTCTTCTCACTGTACGCGTTGAAGCAGTTCGCGCGCGGTGGGCGTCGAGCGCGCCGTCTCTGGCGCATGAGCTTTGGGCGCGGAGACTTTGCCCTTCTTCGTCGAGAGCTCAGGAATCCAATCGACGGTTTGATTCGCGCGCACGTCGAAGCTCTGCGACACGGTCTTGTGCCCTGGCGTCGACGCTGCGAGCTGATAGCGCCCGGGCGGGAGCGCGAGATAGCGATCGCTCACGACCTTCCCGTTCAGGGTGACGCGCGTGCCTTTCGGGAGCGCGCCGATGGAGATTGCGCCGCTGTCGATCCTCGCGACGGCTGCGGGTGCAGACGCAGCCGCAGGCGCGGGCGCAGGAGCAGGAGCCGCCGGCGGAAGGATCACGCTCGTCGGGGGATCCTGCGATGCGTCGGGCGCCGATTCCCTCGAACGCGAGCCTGCGAAGATTGCGCCGCCCGCGATCACGACGGCGGCGATCAACGCTGCAGGCACGAGCGGCAGGCGCTTCTTCGCTGCAGGCGCGTCGCTCACCGCGAGGAGATCGTCGGGGACGATCACGTTCGGTGGCGTGACACTGCGCGCGATCGGCTGAGGGGAACGCGGCGTGGGCGCGGCGCGCGCCGTCGGCGCACTCGGAGCGCGCATTCCCGATGCCGGCGACCCGTACGTTGCCCCAAGCGACGCGACAAGCGGCTTGATCACCTGCGTGACGCTCAGCTCGTAGCGAGTCGGTGCCATCGCTCTGCGTCTCGCGTATGAGGCGCAGCGCGACGATGCGCCCGCTTCCGAGCTCGCGCGCGAAGTACACCGACTCCTCCGCCCGCCGATCGCTCCATTTCGCCGAGCACGTCGTACGTCCCTTCGGCCGCGCGCTGCACCGCGGCGAGCGCCTCTTCGCGCGATGCTTCGCTCGTGCGCGCATCCGAGACGTCCTTGCCGCAGTGGCTGCAGAAGCGTCCGGCACCCACGATCTCTTCGTTGCAGAACGGGCAGGTGCGCGGCACGTCCGCAAGCGATGCGTCGATGTCGCGCGCGACGCTCAGCTCGTACGAGCCAGCGTCGGGGCGCAGCTTGAGAATGACGAGGTTGTGCGAGGCGCGCTCGCGCGCGAGATACATGACGCTGCCACGGTCCCCGCGCCCCATCTCACCGAGGATTTCGTATTCCGCAGCGGCGGCCTCCTTCACCGCGCGCATCAGCTCGTCCTCGGCGCCCTGGCCCGGCTGCGCTCCGCCCAGCCGCGCCGACCCGGTCTGTCGCTCCATATCCTCTCCGGCAGATGAGTCGTGCATGCTACTGCTAGAGTAAGAGGCCGGATGACGTAAGGAAAGATTTGCGCGACGCAGCGCTACGCCGGTGGCTTGTACGCCTTGGGCTTGAACGTCGGCGGCTTCTGCTGAATCGCGCTGCCCACCGAATCCGCGCGCCGGCGCGCGCTGTCGTCGATCATGTTGGTGATCGCATCGACCTTGATCGACGGCATCGCTGGAGCCGCGAGCAAGTCCGGATCCTCCGAGCGCGCTCGACTTTGCGGTCACGTGCGTCGCGTGAACCGCGTCGCGGCGGTGGTCCTTCGTCGGCAGCGGGCGCAGGCTTCGCGGCTGCCGACGGCGCAGTGCTGGGCGTCTTTGCGCTCGGGATGATCGCACTCGTGACGCCAGGCTTGACCACACTCGCGGGCGGTCCCGGCGGAACGGAGTCGCGCTTCACGAGCATCGTGTCGGTCTTTGCTGCGACGAGCGTCGCCTTCGGCTTTGCGGTGGACGTCGCCGAAGTCTGCGCCGCACGCCGATGAGTCGTAGCGCGACAGGAAGTACCAGCCCCCGCCCGCGATCGCGCCGAGGAGAGCAGCGCTCCGATGATCTTGAGCCACGGGCGCTGCGGCTCGATCGGCCAGTCGAGACTGATCTCGGTGCGCGGCTCCTCGAGATCGATGCGTTGGGCGCCGGCGCATCGTACGCGACAGCGTCTCGGCTCGACGGCGTCTCGGCAACGAGCCGCGCGAACGAATTCGTGAACGGGCTCTGCACGTGCGCGTCGACCTGCGTCGGCGCAATCGACGCCGTCGGGAGTCGAGCGAGCGCGGTGCTGGCGCGCGACTCTGCCAGCGGGCGAAATGCGAGCGGCGACTCCATCTCTTCCGGCGCAGCCGTCGCGAAGTCTGCGACGCCGTTCCTGCTCCCGTTTCCGTTTCCGTTGCCGTTCCCGTTGGCACGGGCATCGCGACTGCGGCGTTCGAGCCGCTGTTCCGCATCGCGCTCGGTGAAGGCGTGCGATCGAAAGTCGGCGGCTCCGGGACGTCGATCCACGGCAGCGACGACGTACGCGTCGTGCGCTCGGGCGGCGGCGAGATGGTGAAGGACGGCGGCGGCGACACGGGCGGGCGCGAAACCGGAGTCGACGGAGGCGCGGCGCGCGGCGGCTCGATGTCGAGCATTGGCGGCTGCGACGATGGGCGGCGCCGCAACAACGGGCTTGGGTGCAACGACGGGTGGCTGCTCGATCACGACCGGCGGCGCGACGCGCGCGGCGGGTGCGATGAACTCCGATACGGGATCCGACACGACAGGCGCCGCGACAGGCGCGGCGTGCGGGCGCAGTCGCCGCAGCGCGCCGCGCCTCGAGCGTCGCGCGCGCAGCGATCACCATCGGATGTCGGCGCCCATCGCGCCGGTGCGCACTTCGAGTGCGCGCTCGCGATAAGCGAATCTCCTCGTCGAGGCGGCCGCGCGCGCCATTGATCTCGGCGAGTGTTTCGAGCGCCGTCGCGACGGCGAGATCGTTCGGCAGCTTCAGCTTCTCGCGAATCTCGAGCGCGCGACGCGCGAACGCCTCTCCGCCGTCGTAGTCCTGCTGGTGCAGCCGCACCTTCGCGAGACTCGTGAGCGATCGCCGCGATCTCCGGGTGGCTCGACGCCGAGCGCCTGCTCCTTGATCGAGAGCAGCCGCTCGTAGCAGCGGTCCGGCGGAGGCGTACTCGTTCCGGCGGAAGTACAGTCGCGCAAGATTGTTGAGCGTGACGGCAACGTCGGGATGCGCCTCGCCGAGGTGCTGCTGGCTGATGCCGAGCGCGCGCTGAAAGAGCGGCTCCGCCTGATCGAACTCGTTCCGCGCGTAGTGCAGCGCGGCGAGATTGTTGATGTTCTGAACGAGGCCGAAGTGCTCGGGCCCGAGCACGCGCTCGCGAATGGCGAGCGCGCGATGAAAGAGCGCCTCGGCCTGTGCGAAATCCTTCTGCTTGTACTTGAGCTGACCGAGGTTGCTCAGGCTCGATGCCAGGCGCACGTTGTCGGCGCCGAGCTTGGTCGCTTCGCGGATGGCCGCGAGGAACGACTGCTCTGCCCGCGCGAAGTCGCCGTCGGTGAATGACAGGCGCCCCGCTTCGTTCTCTTGTTCCCAGCGCGTCTCGATCGTGTCGTTCATTCGGCCTCCCTCCGTTTAAGACGCGGAGGAGGCGAGCGCCGTAACCGGCTGAGCACGGCAAGAACCGCGCGCAATACAGCCCGCGCGAACGTCCTCTTGCGGTATTTGTTCGGGCGGGTATGTTGAGCGTCCCACTCCTTCCCGCAGGCACATCATGAGCTCAAGCAGATGCCTCCCACACCACGGCCGCGTTTCCGTCGCTGCAGCGCCTCACGCCGGTGCTCGTGGTGCCCTCGGTGAACGACTGTCTCCCCTTCTGGACCGACCGTCTTGGCTTCGAGCTGACCACCCAGGTGCCGGGGCCGGACGGCACGCTGACGTTCGCGATCCTCGAGAAGGACGGCATCGAGGTCATGTATCAGAGCCTCGCGAGCGTCCTGGAGGACGGCGGCATGACGCGAAGCGGAGCTCGCGGGTCACTCCGTCGCGCTGTTCATCACGGTTTTCACGCTCGACGACGTTGAGCCTCGGCTCGCCGGCGCGCCGGTCGTCAAGCCGCGGCACGAGACGTTCTACGGAAGCTCCGAGATCTACGTGGAGAGCCCGGCGGGAACATCGTGGGCTTCGCTCAGATGGGGTGAGGCTCGCCTTCGCTCCAAAGGGAAAGCGCGCCCCTGCTGAACAGCCTATGGACTCCTCGGCATCGCCGTAGATTCTCCGCGTGTCGCGCGAGCTAGGCGTGAGCGAACTTGCAACGAGGATGCGAATGACTGCGACGAATCGAATCCGTGCGCGCGTGATCGCGGGCGTGCAACTCCCGCGCGCCATCGTTCTGGTGGCCGCGCTGGGACTGCTCGTCACACGCAACGCGCGCGCACAGGGCGCCCAAAGTCCCGCGGAATCGAGTTCACTAGCTATGCGCGTGGACTCGCTTTTTCGCGAGGTGGATTCCGCGGCGACGCCAGGCTGCGTGGCCGGCATCGCGCGCGCCGGTTCCCCACTCCTCCTGCGCAGCTACGGATCCTCGGATCTGGAGCGGGGCACGATGAACGACACCGCGACCATCTTCGAGGCTGGATCCGTATCCAAGCAGTTCACGGCGGCGGCGATCGTCCTGCTCGCACAGGAGGGCAAGCTTTCGCTCGATGATTCGGTGCGCAGGTGGATCCCCGAGCTCTCGAGAAGCGCGGGCGCATTCACGATCCGCCAGATGCTGCACCACGAGAGCGGGCTGCGCGATTATGGCAACATTGTTGAGCTCACGGGCTGGCCAAGAGGAAGCCGCGCGTACTCCATCAACGACATTGTGCCGGTGCTAGCGCGGCAGCGCGCGCTCAACTTCGTACCGGGCTCGGAATACTCGTACAGCAACTCGAACTTCGTGCTCGCCGCGGTGATCGTATCCCGCGCCTCGGGCGAGACGTTCGAGCGCTATACGGAGCGCGCGCTCTTCGCTCCGCTCGGAATGACGCACACGAGTTGGCGCGGCGACTACACACGTCTTGTCCCGCGCCGCGCGAGCGCATGGATCCGCGATGATTCGACGCACTGGCATCTCGACATGCCTTTCGAGAATGTGATCGGCCACGCCGGTCTGCTCACGACCGTTCCCGATCTGCTCCGGTGGCAGGAGAACTTCCGTCACCCAACCGTTGGTGGTGACGCGCTCGTTCGCGACATGCAGACGGATGCAGTGCTCTCCGACGGCTCCAACGCCGAATACGGACTGGGACTCGCTCTCGAGACGATCCAGGGCGCGCGCGCCGTAACGCATTCGGGGGCGACTGCGGGCTACCGCGCATACGTCGGCAGGTTTCCCGATGACGGCGTTGCTGTGGCGCTCCTGTGCAACAACGGCACGGTCAACACGCGCGACCTCGGTCGCGCGCTGCTTCTGAGCGCCGCTCCGCACTCCTTAAACGCATCGCCGAGCATCGAGCTCGGCGCCAAGTCGACGGACAGCTCGACCGTAGCGCTGACCGGCATGTATCGCAATCGTCGTACGCGCGAACCCTCGCGTATTCAGCTCTTCGCGAACGGGCTCACGATCGACGGCTTTTCGAAGTACCGCCGCGTTGGCGACCGGCGTTACGTCAGCGCCGACGGCGCGCGCACGATCGATTTCGAAGTCGATCACGCAGGCAAACCGGTGCGGTATCGCGCGCAGCCCGCGAAGGGTGCGTCGATCTATTTCGATCGCGTTGCCGCCTGGAAGCCGAATGCGAAATCACTCGGTGAGCTCTCGGGCATTTATACGAGCGACGAGGCTGCGGCGACCTGGGAACTTCACGTTCGTTCCGACACTCTCGGCGTTACGATCCGACCGGGAACTTTCGAGGCGATGCAGCCGCTGTATCGAGACGCATTCGAGGTGCCTGCAGAGGGGTGGCTCGTGACGATTCGTCGGGGCGCGTCCGGCGCCATCATCGGGCTCGACGTCGGCTCTTCGCGCGTGCGCACGATGCCTTTCGTCAGGCAACGTGGCACAGCGGCGAATCACGGGCGGTAAGTCACGGAGAGATAGGCCTGGGTGTGGTGTCGCACTGGTCCGGTGAGCGCATAGCCGATGCCGCCGAGGAGGTGCACGCCCGGCACGCGCACCATCCAGATTCCTTCGGTTTGCCACGATCCCTCGATGCCGATCACCTGCGTCGGGGTGCTCGAATGATCGCTGGCGTTGCCGATCCAGTAGTAGGGGCGCCATAGCGGTTCCGTGAGCGACACACGCAGGGCGGCGGCGGCCCGTCCGGTGAGGCTGGCGACCGGGAGCACGGGCATGGCGATGCGCTGCTCGAGAAGCGCGCTGTCGACGAGGGGCGGCGTGAGCCCGCCGACAGCGAAGCGCTCGAACGGGATGCCCTGCGAGACGCGTCCGTACACGCCGTCGAGCGCGACCTCGTGCCCGAGCCCGTGCACGGAAGCGCCGGCGCTCACGAGCACGCGCGCGAAACCCTGGCCAGCGAAATCTCCGCCGGTGAGCGACGCGCCGACGTGCTCACGCAACCGCCAGTCCCCTGGCGTCTGGAGCAGCGCCACGCGCGTGCCAATCTGCGCGATCGCTCGGTGCGCCGCCGCGTCGAACACCGGATCCACCGTGCCGTACGAAATGAGCGCCCGCGCGCTGATGTCATATGACTGACGGGAATCATCGATGGCGGACCACGCAGACGTGCCACGATAGCGCGCGTCGAGCGGGGCGAGCACGCCGAGTGCGTGTTGATGCGAAGGTCGGTTCTCGAGCGCAAATCCCTCCACACCGAACAGCGGCCGGCTTCCGCGAAACACCGCGCCGAGCGCTGCGCCTCGCCAGCTCGAGCGATCGCCCCACTGCCCCTGCAGCAGCCAGGTGAGCTTGCCCACGGGATCGGTTCCGGTGTACGCCAGGCCGATGGACTTCCCCTCGTTCGCCCAGCTCGCGGATGCGAGCAGCCGCTGCTCGCGGGGGCCGAGCCCGTAGCCGCGATCGCGCGCGACTGGTGTCGTGGCTAGCGAATCGAGCGTGCCACCGCGCGGCTGCTGCGCGACCCACGGGTAACGCGCGCGTGCGGAATCCGCATGCGAGAACTCCGAAGCAGAGAGCGCCGAGTCGAGCGACACACGCGCGATGTCGAGCCCGCGCGAGTGGAGGCGCAAGAAGTAGATCGATCCCGCGGCGCTCACGTCTGGATCAGTAGCGGCGCCAGTCACATTCGTGAGCATCGCGCGGCTGCCGGTTGCCCGATCGACGCGCACGATGTTCGCGACGCCTCCGGCCTCGCTCGTGATCACGAGTATCGAGTCGCCGTACGCGAATGCGGGCGAGTACTCGCTTGCGTCTCCGCCGCCGAGCACGGACATCGCTCCACCGTTCGCCGGCATCGTTGCGACGTGCCACCGGCTCCCGAGCTGCACGGCGAACGCGATCGTGGCGCCGTCGTGCGAGAAGCGTGGCCGATCGTAGCGATGCGCGGCGTCGCCGCTCGCGAGGACGGTCAGGGAGCCTGCGCGCGGATCCACTCGCACGAGATCGCAGTATCCGCCGCGACACCGATCCGCCACAATCGCTCCCGCGGGCGACACGTCCGCGTGGCGAATGCCCGCGCCGTGCGTGACGCGATCGAGTGCGCCCGTGCGCCAGTGCCACACGAACAGATCGCGCCGGAACGCGCCGTCGCCGCGAGGAGCGAGCGCGGAGAGCAGCACACGCTCACCGTCGGCGAAGAAGCGCGGCTCCGAGAACGAGAGTCCGGAACGCGGACCGAGGCGCGCGACGACGTCGAGCGCCGGTGCCCGCGGCTGCACCGCCGGCACATCCTCCGGGTCGAGCGCGCGCACGCGTGCCCGAGCGCGCGCGGTGCTGTCATCGGGATGCCGATTCAGATTCACGATCATCACGCGGGGCGGTCGATCGCGCTCGCCCATCACGAAGGCGAGCAACGAGTCACCGGGGCCCACAGCGGGCGCGCCCGTCGCCCAGTGCAGCCGCGCGACGAGCGTCCCCTGCTGCGCGCGCGTCGTCGTGTCGGCGGCCGTCGAGAGCAAGGCGCCCTGCGGTCCGCCGCTCGCCGCGTCGAGCGCGTCGTGCGTGAGCTCCGCGGTGAAGCGGCCGTACAGCTCGTCGGGTGAAGCACCATACACGCCCGCGAACGCCTCGTCGAAGCCGCGCGGCGTTCGCGCCGTCATCCTGCGCCAGAGATGCACGACGCTCGAGTCTCCGTTGCGCTGAGCGAGCCACTCGAGAAACGCGGAACCCGCGAGATACGCCATGTCGTATCCCTCGAAGCGCGACGAACCGTCGAGCGCTCCGTAGCTCGGCAGCTGCCCTTCGATCGCCCACTGTCGGAGCACCGCCGCTCGCTGGATGCCGTGGGGGCGTCCGAGACCGCGAACGACCCTGCCTTCCACGAAGGTCGCATAGCCCTCGGTCACCCATCGCGGCGCGTGCAGCGCGATTGGTCCGAATCGCACCGGAAGCAGTCGCGTGAGCCGGCGTATGGACGGATTGCGCGACTCGCGCGTGAGATGCGCGATGTGCGCGAACTCGTGAATCGAGAGCTGATCGCCCCACGATCCGTTGGCGTTCGCGGATTCGGGATCCGGCGGAGTCGGCCACATGAAGATCAGCGGCTGGTCCAGAAACGGGAGCGCGAATCCGTTCGACACGTTGTTCGGATCCTCGACGATCACCGTCACGCGCGTTGCCGGCGCGCTACCGACCAGTGAGGCGACGGCATCGTGCGCCGCGTCGATCCTCGACGCGACCTCCCGCGTCCATTCCGCCTCGTCGACGGTGAAGAAGAAGCGGAAATGACGCGTGTCGAGCGCGCGCCAGCGGAGATGTGGGAGCGTCGTCTCCTGCGCCGCCAACGGCCTTGCACTCACTGCGGCTGCGCAGACGATCGAGGAGAGCAAAAGGAAACGCAGGACAGGGCGATGCATGGCGCCAAGATGAACCGTCGCAGCGAATCCAACAACGACATGGTTCACACGGGGCTCTCCGCGTGGCATCTTCATACGAATGCAATCCGGAGATGAGCACGTGGATGACGCGTCGATCAGGGAGATCGTCGATCTACTGCCGTATGGCGGGTGTCCTCTCGCGGATGTCGCAACCGCGGGACAACCGGATGCGGCCGCGTGGGCGAAGCTCGCTCGCGCGGGATTCAAGTCCGTAGTCGATCTCCGCGAGGCGAGCGAGCCGCGCGGGCACGATGAACCCGGCGAGATCGCGCGCGCCGGATTGCGCTACCTCCTGCTGCCCGTGAGTCATGAATCACTTCGCGACCGACAGTTCGACGCGCTTCGCGACTTTCTTCGCGATCCTGCAAATCGCCCCTCGCTCGTGCACTGCCAGTCCGCGAATCGCGTTGGTGCGTTGATGCTGCCATATCTCACGCTCGATGAGCACATCCCGCTCGACAAGGCGCGACAGATGGCCGATGTCATTGGCATGCGCTCGCCGGACTACGTCGCGCTCGCGCTCGACTACATCAAACGCCACTCAGCGGTGGGTGACTGACCGATGATCCTGCGCCGTTTTCACGATCAGCAGCTCGCGCAGATGAGCTATCTCATCGCGTGCAGCGAGACGCACGAGGCGATCGTCGTGGATCCGATCCGCGACGCCGACATGTACGTCGCCGCGGCCGCGAGCGCCGGAGTGACGATCACCCACGTCACCGAAACGCACATACACGCCGACTTCGTGTCGGGATCGCGTGAGCTGGTCGCGCGCACCGGCGCGCAGCTGCTGCTATCCGGCGAGGGGCCACCCGAGTGGCAGTACGAGTTCGCCGCAGCAGATGGTGCGCGGCTCCTCCGCAATGGTGACGATGTTCGACGTCGGTCGGGTTCGCATCACAGCGCGTCATACGCCAGGGCACACTCCCGAACATCTCTCGTTCATCGTCAAGGATCTCGCGACGGCGGAGGAGCCGGTCGCGGTGCTCACGGGCGACTTCGTCTTCGTTGGTGACGTTGGACGACCCGATCTGCTCGAGCGCGCGGCCAATGAGGCCGGCACAAAGGAGGCGAGCGCACGTCAGCTCTTCAATTCGCTGAGCCGCATCCGCAAGCTCCCTGACTATCTGCAGATCTGGCCCGGACACGGCGCCGGCAGCGCGTGCGGCAAGGCGCTCGGCGACATGCCCTCATCGACTGTCGGCTACGAGCGCATGTCCAACTGGGCGCTCGGCGAGCGCAACGCGGAGGCGTTCATCGAGCGGGTGCTCGACGGGCAACCCGAGCCGCCGGCGTACTTCGGCACGATGAAGCGCTTGAATCGCGAGGGCGCGCCGGTGCTCGGGAAGCGCGACGAGCCGCCTTCACCGCCGCCGGATTCACTCGCCGAGCTCGGACTCGCGGGCGCGCTCGTAGTGGATGTTCGCGCTCCGGAACGGTTCGCGCGCGCGCACGTGCCCGGCACGCTGAACATTCCGTGGGGCGGCTCCTTCACGACGCTCGCGGGCTCGCTCCTGCCGTACAATCACGACCTGTATCTGCTCGCGGACAATCGTGCCGACGCGCTCTCCGCCGCGCGCGCGCTCACGCTCATTGGACTTGATCGCGTGGCGGGGATCTTCAACGAAGACGCGTGCATCGCGTGGCTGGACGGTGGACGCGCGCTCGGACGCATCCGCCAGTTCACCCCCGAACTGTTGCTCGCGCAATCCGAAGCGAATGCGGTGATGGTGATCGATGTTCGCACACGCTCGGAATGGAACGACGGGCATCTTCCCACGGCGCAGCACATCCCGCTCGGCGATCTCCCGAGGTCGCTCGCCACATTGCCGCGCGACCGACCAATCGCCGTGTACTGTCAGGGCGGCACGCGCTCCGCCGTCGCATCGAGTCTTCTCTCGGCCGCCGCGATCGAAGCGGTGAACGTTCCAAGCGGCTGGGTCGGGATCGAGGCAGCGCAGCGCGGCGCGTGAGCCCCGCGCGAGCTCAGCCCATCGCGCGCTTGTAGAAGCTGCGCATCCCGAGCGTCCAGAAGATCGCGATGATGACGATGAGCGCCGCGCTCACCGCACGCAGATCCATGTGCGGCAGCCCCGGCGTGAGCACGCCGCGCATGCCCTCGGACACATAGACGAGCGGGTTGATGAGCACCGCGTACTTCATTGCGGGGAACACCGAGAGATTCTGCCAGGGATAATACGCGCACCCGAAGAAGATCATCGGGGCGACGATCACGCTGAACATCAGCCCGATCTGCTGTGGGCTGACGAGTGTTCCCATGAGTAGCCCGAGCACCGAGAACGCGGTGGCGCCGAGCAGGACGATGAAGATCACGAGCGCGAAGTGCGCGGCGGTGAGCCCTTCGATGGGGCCCATGATCATGCGCGCGATCGGCAGCACGAACAGCGCGGCGATGAGCCCCTGTAACACGCCCGCCACGATCTTCTCGAGCGCGATCAGCTCGATCGAGATCGGCGCGAGCAGCCGGTCCTCGATCTCACGCGTCCACCCGAAGTCGGCCACCATCGGGAGCGCGACGGACTGCACGCTCGAGAACGCGAGGCTCACCGCCAGCACGCCTGGAAGAAGCGCGGCCTTGTACGCGGCGCTCATGTAGCCCATGCGAGGGAGCAGCAGTCCGAAGACGATGATGAACAGGAGCGGCTGCAGCGTGGTGCGCAGCAGAAAGTATGGCAGCTCTCGGCGCGCGACGCTGATGTCGCGCCGGAGCAGCGCGAGGAAGATGCGTCCTGGCGTGGCGCGCTGCGCGACGTCGGCGGCGAGTGCGGTCATGTAAGCTGTCGTCCAGTGAGCGAGATGAAGAGCGTTTCGAGGCTCGGGGGCGCGAGATGGATGTCGCGCACCTCGCGACCGCGCTCGCTCGCCATCGTGACGAGCGCGGCGATCACCTCGCCTCCGCGGTCGCTGTAGACGCGCAGCGTGTTGCCCATCGCCTCCACGCTCGAGACGCCGGGAAGCGCGCGGGCGGCGGCATCGAGCGAATCGCTGGCGCCGCTCAGCACGAGCTCGATCATCGTCCCACCGGGCGCGCGCGCCTTGAGCGCGGCGGGCGTGTCGATGGCGAGCAGCTTCCCTTGGTCGACAATCGCAAGCCGGTCGCAGAGGCGGTCCGCCTCTTCCATGTAGTGCGTCGTCATGACGATTGTGCGCCCCTGCGCGTGGAGCTCGCGCAGGATCGTCCAGAGATCGAGTCTCGCCTGCGGGTCGAGCCCGACTGTCGGCTCATCGAGGAAGATGACGCGCGGCTCGTGGATGAGCGCGCGCGCGATCATGAGCCGCTGCTGTTGGCCACCGGAGAGCTGATTGACCTTTGCTTCCACTTTATCCGCGATGCCCAGCTTTGCGAGCACGTCGCGCGCGCGCTGATTCGCGACGGATCTCGAAATGCCGAAGTACGCGGCGTGGAAGACGAGGTTCTCCCGGACGTTCAGCCCGCTGTCGGGATTCGGCCGCTGCGGCACGACGCCAATGCGCTGGCGCACGAGTGTCGACTGCGTGAGCACGTCTGCGCCTTCAATGATTGCGGTGCCCGATGTCGGCAGCACGCGCGTCGTGCAAATGCCGATGGTGGTCGTTTTGCCGGCGCCGTTCGGACCGAGCAGACCGAAGAACTCTCCCGATTCCACCTGTAGATCGAGCGACTCGAGCGCGACGACTTCCCCGCCCGCGCGTCGTTCGGCCGGAGTGCGAGAAGCATCGGATGCGATTGAGGGCGCGCCTCGCCCGGTCTTGGGTGGCGCGGTCGTATACACCTTGCGCAGGCGCTCGGTGCGAATGGCGGCGTCAGTCACGGAAGGAATGTACAACGCGCGAACGGAATGCGAATGGCGCGGGTGTCGCGACAACGGTGCGGAGGATAAGATGGGAGAACCTTCTTCCCTACGTGCGATGCGACTCGTCCGTTTTCTGTTTCTGCTGCTTCTCGCTCCCTGTGCGCTCGCAGCGCAGCGCTCCACACTGCTCATCCCGCAGCGCGTGTTCGATGGCACCGCCGTTCGCGACGGGTGGGTCGTGCTCGTGCAGGGGGACTCGATCGTTGCAGCCGGGCCGCCGGCCGTGGTGCACGCGCCAGCGAACGCGGAGCGGATCGAGCTCGCGGGGATGACGCTCCTGCCCGGGCTCATCGATGCGCATTCGCACGTGTTCCTGCATCCCTACAACGAGACACCGTGGGACGATCAGGTGCTCCACGAACCGCTCGCGTTGCGCATCGCGCGCGCGACGAATCACGTGCGCAACACGCTGCTCGCCGGCTTCACGACCATCCGCGATCTCGGCACCGAGGGTGCGGGCGAGTCCGATGTGGGGCTCAAGCAGGCGATCGAGCAAGGAATCATTCCGGGCCCGCGTATGATCGTCGTCACGCGCGCGATCGTCGCGACGGGGGCTTACGGACCCAAGGGGTTCGATCCACGCTGGAGCGTGCCGCAGGGCGCGGAAGAGGCGGATGGCGTGGACGCGCTCATCCACACCGTGCGCAGCCAGATCTCGAAGGGCGCGGACTGGATCAAGATCTACGGCGACTATCGCTGGGGACCGAACGGCGAGACGCGTCCGACGTTCTCGCAGGACGAGGTGAATCTCGTCGTGCAGACGGCGCGCGCGAGCGGGCGCCCTGTGGCCGTGCACGCGTACACCGACGAGGCGATCCGTCGCGCGGTGCTGGCCGGCGTCGAGACCGTGGAGCATGCGGATGACGCAACCGCGCCCACGCTCCAGCTCATGCGCGAGCGCGGCGTCGCGCTCTGTCCCACCCTCGCGGCGGGCAATGCCGTTGCGCAGTACCGCGGCTGGAAAAAGGGGATCGACCCGGAGCCAGAGAGCATCAAGCATCGGCGCGCGACGTTCGCGCTCGCGCTCGCATCCGGCGTGACGATCTGCAACGGCAGCAATGTCGGCGTCTTCACGCACGGCGACAACGCGCGCGAGATAGAGCTCCTGGTGGATTACGGGATGACGCCGATCGCCGCGCTCCGTTCGGCCACGAGCGTCGACGCGAAAGTGCTGCACCTCGAGAAGAAGATCGGCAGCGTGAAGCCCGGGCTGCTGGCGGATCTCGTGGCGGTCACGGGCGATCCGACGCACGACATCCGCACGCTCCGGCAGGTGACGCTCGTGATGAAAGGAGGCGTGCTGTACAAAAGACCGTAACGATTGATGGCGATCGTTGCGCGCCTTCACGCGCATTCGTCACCGGATGATGATCCTCCCCGCCCTCGCGCTTCTCTGCATCACGGGCATGCCGTGCCGGCTCCCCGCGCTTCCGCCCGACAGCGTCGGGATGTCGCCGTCGCGACTGGAGGCGGTTGACCGCGTAGTCGAGCGCGCGGTGCAGGCGGCCGGCTTTCCGGGAGCCGCGGTAGTGATCGGCCGCAGCGGTGGAACGGTGCTCTCGCGCGGCTACGGGACGCTCGACTGGACGCCCCCGAGCACGGCAGTGTCTCCGGAGCGCACGCTGTACGATCTGGCATCGCTCACCAAGGTGGTGGCGACCACCGCGGCGGTGATGGTGCTCTACGACCAGCATCGCATCTCGCTCGACGCGCCGGTGTCGCGATACCTCCCGGCCTTCACGCGCGGCGCGAAGGCGCGCGTCACAGTCCGCGAGCTGCTGGAGCATCGCTCGGGACTGCCGCCGGGCCGCGAGCTCGCCCGACATTCGCATTCGCCGGCGCGCGCGCGTGAGCTCGTGCTCGCCACCTCACTCGAGTACGAGCCCGGCACCGCACAGCTTTACTCGGATGTGGGAATGGACGTACTCGGCTTCATCGTCGAGGCGGTCTCACATCAATCGCTCGACCGCTTCGTGCAGCGCCGCGTGTTCGCACCGCTCGGAATGACGAGCACCACGTACCGACCCGCCGCCGCGCTTCGCAAGCGGACTGCGCCGACGGAGCGCAACAGCGCGCGCGGACATCCACTCAAGGGCGAGGTGCACGACGGCGATGCCTACGCACTCGGCGGCGTTGCCGGACACGCGGGCCTCTTCTCCACCGCGTCCGATCTCGCGCGCTTCGCGCAGATGATGCTCAACCGCGGCACGCTCGACGGCAAACGCATCATCGCGGACACGACGGTCGAGCTCTTCACACATCGCTCCGCGGGCTGGCGCGCGCTCGGCTGGGACACGTGCTCGGCGGCGCGAGCTGCGGGCAGCACATGAGCGAGCGCGCATACGGCCACACGGGCTTCACGGGCACGTCATTGTGGATCGACCCCGATCGCGGCCTCTACGTGATCGTTCTCGCGAACTGGCTCCACGAGCGCCCTGACGGCTACACGCCACCCGTCGCGATCCTCGCCGACGTTCGCGCAGACATAGCCGACATCGCAACCCTGGCCGCCGACACGGATCGCGTGGCCCCCACAGAGTGGCGCGCCGATCGCGAGATCGGGTGGAAGCGCTAGCAGGTCGGAGCTTAGCAGCCTTGTGCCGTTATCCGTTTTCTCATCCGTTCAATCCGTGCAATCCGCGATAGCCAGCCCGAGTGGCGGTTCGCGTGGCGAGTGATGCGCGCACGAACGCATACATCAACTTTTTCTTGGCACGGAGCACGGATTGCACGGATTGAACGGATTTACACGGATCAAGCTCTCACACCTTCATTCGTTCGCTTGAGCACGCGAGATGTCCTCTCGCCGCGTCGGGTTCGATGGCATTCGATTCGTGTCATTCGTGTGAAGCAGTTGACCGAATCCCAACGAACGACCCGCTCCTACTCCGGTCTCGCTTCCTTCGCTCTCGCTTTTGCCTCCGCTGCGTGCTTCCCCGGCTGCGGGCTCGCCGCCACGACCGCCCGTCTCATCGCTCCGAAAAAGAGCATCGCCTCACGGCGTTCGAGCGCCAGCGGGAACTTGCCAAAGTCGCGCGTCGAGAAGAGCAGCTCGAATGTCGTCGTGTCGCGTTCCGCGTGGCGGAGGAAGCTGACGGCGGCGCCGCTGTCGCTCGCCTCGTCGATCATGCTGCGCTGCAGCACGACTTCGCTGCGCCGCCGGGGCGCCGAGCGGTTCAGGAAGCGTCGGGTCGAGTCCACCCACGCGCGCGCGTCACTCGCCTTCAGTACCACCGTTGCCGCGCTGTCGCCCTGCGCTCCAGCGATCGCAATGGTCCCGCCGGGGCGCACGTCGATCGCGACCGCGCCGTCTGTGAAGCCGTAGCGGGCGATCGACTTCGAATTGTGACTCGGCTCCTGGCCGCGGAGCGCGGCCGGAGCGAGGGCACAGAGCGTGATCAGAGTCAGTGGGCGCACAGCAGAGCGACTATGCAATCACCGCGTGCCGCTTGGCGATTCGTGCTGCGCGAGCGTGAAGAGATCCTGCTGCGTGGTTCCCTTCCGCAGCAGCTCGACCGCACGCACGAGCTGGTTGTCGTCGTTCAGCTCGCGTCGCTTGGCCGTTGAGTCGCCGAACGCGAATCGCGCAACGCGATCGCCGAGCACGCGGTCGACTTCCGGTGTGGCCTCGACGTAGAGCTTCTTGTCGATCGGAACGCCCGCCGCCGTCAACCGCCGAAAGAGCTCGTCGCGCCACGCGGGCGTGACGACGAAGTCCGGTCGGACCTTGTCCTTGAGCTCCATCGAGTAGTTGTACAGCGTGATGTAGAACTCCTGTGACTTCGGCGTGATCGCCTTGAGGAACTGCTGCTCCGGCATGCTCAGCGTGTCCGGCTGCACCACCACATCCGGCGTGATTGCACCGCCGCCGTAGATCACGCGCCCAGCGTCGCTCTTGTACTGCGGCCGATTTTTCTTGACCGTGTCCGTCTCGAGCGAGTCCGGCTCCTCGACGATGTGCCCATCCACCACCTTGCGCTCCTTCTGAATGGAACGGCCGCTCGGCGTGAACCACTTGGCCGTCGTCAGCTTGAGCGCCCATCCGCCGTCGAGCGTGAACAGCGACTGCACCAGCCCCTTCCCGAACGACGTCGTGCCGACGACGAGCGCACGGTCGTGATCCTGCAGCGCGCCCGCGACGATCTCGCTCGCTGATGCCGTGTAGCCGTCCGTCAGCACGACGAGTGGCAGCGTTGGCGCGAGTGGCGTACCGCGCGCGGCGTAGCGCTGCACCTCGCCCGAGCGTGCGCGCACCGTCGCGATCTCGGCGCCGTCGCGGAGGAAGAGATTGCTGATGTCGATCGCCTGATCCACGATCCCGCCGCCATTGCCGCGCAGGTCGACGACGATCCCGCGCGCGCCCTGATGCGTGAGCGTCTGCACTGCGGTCTCGAACTCGTTGCCCGCGGTCTCATTGAACTGGAGGAGCGGCAGGTAACCGATCTTGCCGTCGAGCAGGATCGTGTACGGCACGGCCGGAATGTGAATCACGGCCCGCGTGAGCTTGAGCACGATCGGAGCGGGAACGCCGGGACGCCCGAACGTCACGCTCACCTGCGTCCCGGGACTTCCTTTCAGCGCATCCGTGACCTGCGGCAGCTTCCATCCGTGCACCTGCTGATTTTCGACCGCGACAATGTGGTCGCCGTCATGCACACCGCCGGCTTCCGCAGGTGTGTGCGGGTAAACGCGGCTCACGACGGTCGTCCCTTGCTGATCCTCCACCAGCATCCCGAGCCCGGCATAGCGACCACCGGTGCTCGCCGTGAACTCGGCCAGCTGCTTCGGCGAATACAGCGCGGCGTACGGGTCGTTGATCTCGCGCACGAGTCCGCGCGCCGCTTTCTCGTACAGATCCGCGCTCGGCACCGTGTCCACGAAGCGATCCGAGACCAGCGACAGCACCTGATCGAAGAGGCGCGCGCTGTCGCGCGTCGCATGATGTTCGATCAGGAACGCGCCGGTCGTGAGCGGCACGAGCACTACGGCGGCGAGCATGGAAGCGCGGACGCGATTCATCGGCCCTCAGGGGTCATGCGTGACGTCGAAATCACTGCTGGAGTGTAGCGGAAAAGTGGCGATCAGGGAACACCGCTCCGAGTCCCCTTAAACACTCGAATGCGCGTGTAGTTGCCTGCGCACTTTCAATGCCTCACGGCGTTGTGTATCCTCCTTGTACATGCAAAATACGATGCCCGCCGAGGGAGTCTCGGTGCAACGCTGCCTGCGCTGTGCACGGGAGCTGTCCGAGCTCGATCCACGACCACAATGTCCCTGGTGCGGCGGCTTTCTCGAGCTCCGGCACGCGCCTCCGAAGGAGCGAGGCGCCGAGCTGGTGGCCCGATTTCGGACATCTTCCGCACAATCCGGTGTGTGGCGCTACGGTCCCGTCGTGCTTCCCGGTGCCGTCGATGTTGCCGTCAGCTGGCCCGAAGGGAACACGCCACTCATCGCGCGGCGCAAGATCGCCGATTGGGCCGGTGTTCCCGAGCTGCTGATCAAACACGAAGGAATGAATCCGACGGGTTCGTTCAAGGACCGTGGCATGACGGTCGGCGTCACGCAGGCGGTGCGAGTGGGCGCCACTGCGGTGGCGTGTGCATCGACCGGGAACACCGGCGCATCGCTCGCGGCGTACGCGGCGCTCGCGGGGCTGCCGGCGCTGGTGCTCGTGCCCGTGGGCAAGATCGCGTTGGGGAAGCTCACGCAATCACTCGCGTACGGCGCGCGCACGCTCCTCGTGCGCGGCGACTTCGATGACTGTCTGCGGCTCGTGCGCCAATCGAGCGAAGAGCTCGGCGTCTACCTGCTCAACTCCGTGAACCCGTTTCGCATCGAGGGGCAGAAGACGATCGTCCTCGACATGCTGGATCAATTGCAGTGGGACGCACCGGACTGGATCGCGCTCCCCGCCGGGAACCTTGGCAACACCGCGGCGTTCGGGAAGGCGCTGCGTGAGGCGTGCGAGCTGGGACTCATCACGAAGATGCCGCGCCTGCTCGCGGTGCAGTCCAGCGGCGCCGCGCCGTTCGCCATGAGCTTCCGCGAGAACTTCCGCGTGCGGCATCGCGTGCGCGCGAACACGATCGCGACGGCGATCAACATCGGCGCGCCTGCCAGCTACCATCGCGCCGTACAGTCGATTCACGAGACGAATGGAATCGTGACAGCCGTGAGCGACGCAGAGATCATGGAGGCAAAGGCGGTCATTGACGGTGCCGGCGTGGGTTGCGAGCCAGCGAGCGCGGCGAGCGTTGCGGGGGTTCGGCAAATGGTGCTCGCGGGAACGATCGCTCCTGATGCACGCGTGGTGTGCGTGCTCACTGGGCACGTGCTCAAGGATCCCGAGTCGCTGGATCGGTATCACCGCGGCACCGAGCCGCCGCCCGCGCACGCCAACCGACCGATTGAGATCGATGCCACCCTCACAGCCGTTGCCGGCGTAATGCGCACCTTGAGCCGGTAGCTGTCAAATCGGACAGGTAAAAACGAGGCTAAGTCGTTACTATTAAAGCGACAAAGAACTCTTCATACCTGGTCCTTTGCTGGATTCACCCGCTCCCCCCTGATAATTTTTGTCACCGGAGCGCGCTGAACACTTTCGCCGCACGAGGCACGACGCACGGAGGCCTGGTGACGTCGTCTTATTCCTATTTCATCTGATTCGCGGACGGTATACGTGACGAATGTCGAGATGCCATTGTGGGTGGCGGGCTCAAAATCGCGTGAGATCTTCGATGAGGAGCAGCAGCATCTCGCGCCCGGCGCGCAGAGCTTCGCGCTCTTCAGCCAGATCTGCATCGATCATGGCGAGGGCGCGCTGCTGTTCGACGTCGATGGCAATCGCTTCATCGACCTCATGGCCGGCATTGGCGTCGCGAGCCTCGGCTACGCGCATCCCAAGTACGTCGCCGCGATGCAGAAGCAGGTCGCAAAGGTGCACGTCGGCAGCTTCACCTCCGAGAATCGCGCCGTGCTCGTCAGGATGCTCGCGGATCTCGCACCTGGCGATGTGAATCGCACGCAGCTTTACTCGAGCGGCGCCGAGGCGGTCGAGTCAGCGCTTCGTCTCGCGAAGTCGTATACGGGACGCAATGAGGTGATCGGCTTCTGGGGCGGCTTCCACGGCAAGACGGCGGGCGTGCTCCCGCTGCTCGGCTCCAACTTCAAGTTCGATCTCGGTCCGCTCGCGCCCGGACAGGTACCTCTCGCCGTACGATCCCGCGCATCGTTGTGGCTTCGACAGCTCGCATCGCGAGTGTGACTGCGACGCGATCTCGCTTTCTGAAGCGGAAGATCCAGTACGAAACGTCCAATGACATCGCCGCCATCATCGTCGAGCCGATTCAGGGGACGGCTGGGAACATCGTGCCCCGACGCGGCTTCCTCAAGGCGCTGCGCCAGCTGTGCGACGAGATCGGCGCGCTCCTGATTGCGGACGAAATGATCACCGGCTTCGGACGGACCGGGAAGATGTGGGGAATCGAGCACGAGGACGCGATCGTCCCGGACATCATGAGCTGCGGCAAAGGCTTCGGCGGCGGCTTCCCGATGAGCGGTCTGCTCATTCGCGAGGAGGTGGCGTTCGCGAAGCCCTGGGCCAATCCGAGCGGCAGCTCGTCGAGCTACGGCGGCAATCCAATGGCCGCGGCCGCTGCGCGCGTCACGCTCGAGACGCTCCTCGAAGAGGAGTTGGTGGGCAACTCGCGCCGCGTGGGCGAGAAGAATGCTCGCCGAGATTCAGCGCTGGGAGCGCGAGATTCCGATCGTGAAGGATGCGCGCGGCCGCGGACTCATGATCGGCTTCGACATCGTTGAGCCCGGCACCGACAAGCTGCTCGACAAGAAGATCACGCGTCAGATCTTCGATGCGTGTCTCTCGCGCGGCGTGCTCTCCATGATCTACAACCCGGAAGTGCGCATCAATCCTCCTCTCGTGATCTCCGAGGAGTTGGCAATGGAAGCACTGGCCATCACCGAGGACGTGTTGCGCGAGACGGCAGACTCGCTCGCACGGTAGGCGGAGAGTCATGACAGAAGTTGCAGCAAGAGTACAGTCCGACACGCTACGCGTCGGTGCGCAGACTGCGCCGACGCACCGCTATCGCGGCGCGATCATCGGGCTGGGAGGCGTTGCCCGCGGGTCGCACGTGCCGGGATTTCTGTACGACGACGCAACGCGCAGTCGCCTCGAGATCGTCGCCACGGTGGATGGCTCGCCGTCGGTGGTGCCGCTCGATGGCGTGGAGCAGATCGGCACGCGCGAGGCGCTGCAGTCGATCCCCGATGTGGACTTCGTCGACATCTGCACGCCAACCTCGTCGCACCTCGATCTCACGATCTGGGCGCTCGAGCAGGGCTATCACGTGCTGTGCGAGAAGCCCGTGGCGCTCACGGTGCACGAGGCACGGCGCATCGCGGACGCATCGCGTGCGTCAGGACGCGTGGCGATGCCCTGTCATCAGTATCGCTATAACCCCGTGTGGGTGCAGCTCAGAAAGTGGCTCGCCGATGGCGCAATCGGCCGGTGGCATCTCGCCGAGCTTCGCGTGTACCGGATGATGGCGGATCGTGGCACGAGCATCGATCCGACCCCATGGCGCGGGCTGCAGGCCGATGCGCGCGGCGGCATTCTGCTCGACCACGGCACGCATCTCATTTACCAGATGCTCGATGCGGCGGGAGTACCTCCGCGCGTGCGCGCGTGGACCGGGTTGCTCCGTCATCGCGACTACAATGTCGAGGACAGCGCACATCTGCTGTTCGAATATCCTGAGCGTCTCGGCTTGATGTTTCTCACGTGGGCCGCGCGCCATCGCGAGAGCCAGGTGCGCTTCATGGGCGATGCAGGCTCCATCGACTGGACGGGCGGTACGCTGCGACTCGAGCGTGAAGGTGTCGTGGAATCGTTCGACTACTCGGCGCAGCTGGAGAAGTCCGCGTATCCGGCGTGGTTTGCCGGTCTGTTCAATGCGTTCGCAGACGCGATGGACGCCGGCGAGCTCGAGCCCTCGCTGAGCGACATCATGAACGTCGCAGCCGTACTCGAAGGTGCGTACGATGCTGCACGCAGCGGCATGGCACGCGACGTCGTGTCTGCCTGAGTCCGACGGCTGGAAGCGCGCTGCACTTGCGCTTCCAGCCAACGGCCGCCATGCTCAATTCGCGACAGATACTCGTGCACGATGGATGTCCATCGCGCATTGACAACGAACTCGCTGGCTCACCTATAAGAACGAGATTATCATGGCGGGCATGCTCCAGGAGCAGTCCACTGATCTTTGCCGATGCGCGTGTCATCGCGCCGGTGCCGTAGTCATGCACGTGCTCGAATGCTGCAAGCGTTGCCCCAAGTGCGCCCGCTCGATCGTGACAGCGCGCTACGGTGGTCACGTGGCGGCCTGCCATCCGGGGAACGGAATGCGCGAGCGTGATGTCTCTGCCCCGCCCCCTCCCTGAACGTCAGCGCGACACGGCAATCTCGTAGGCTCGCTTCTCGTATTCTGCGCGAGCCCGGGAAATGAGATCCAGCACGGCCGACTTCTCGGCCGCGCTGTTGTAGCCCGAGTGCCGCTCCGCGCCTTCGCGCAGGCGGTCCACCCACGCGATGAAGAAGCGCGCGTCATCAGGTGAGCGCGGCGGAATTCCGGCCATCGTGAGATACACCGGGCTGGTCGTCGCGAACGGATAGATGTCGAGTATCGGGGGCATTGCGTGCTCGCTCCACGCGCGGAGCGTGATCCAGCCGCTCTTGTCCACAGGCACCTTCAGCGTTGCATTCGCGCTCTTGCCGTCGGCAGACAATGGCACCGCCGCGACGACCTTCCCATTCTGCACGAGCTCGAGATGCTCTACCGCCACGATCGAGTGCATTGTCGCGTGTACGGAGACGGTGTGGCTCCCGAGCGGGAACGCGAGCTCGTTGCCGGGCTCCTTCCCATTCACGGTCATCGAGAGCAGCGGCCCGTTCGTCGCGAACGAGTGCCCCGCTTTGAGCGCGCGAAGATAATTCGCGTTGTCGAGCTTCGCGCCGCTGTGCACGTACACGCGGTTCATGCCGACCGGTCCGCGCAGCGAGGCGAAGTTCGTCATCGCGTCGGTGCCAGCGCCAGCAGGAATGCGGAAGCCGCAGTTGAGCAGCCGGTACCACACGGACGCCGTCGAGCGATGGTCGCTGAAGCCGAGGATCTCCATATAGTCGACTTTGCCCAGCGCAACGTCGACGGGAAGCTCGCTCGAGATGCGCGAGACGGTGTCCTCGGGATTCGGCATCTCGTCGAATGGATGCACGTAGCCCGTCACGCCACCCTGCGCGTGTGCGAGATCAAAGACGTTCGCGTTCGCAGGATACGGGCTGGCAGCCGGAGTATTCGCGTACGCAGCGTATCCCGGCAGGATGATGTTCTTCGTGAGTCCGAGCAGCCCGCTGTGTCCCCAATAGCTCGTGTGGAACTCCTGCCCGTGCACGATGAGCATTGAAGGCGTGGACACGGGATCCGGCGCACCGTTCGCGAAGTACGAGATATCCGGAATGCGCTGTTCCTTGTTGACGATCAGCTCCTCGATCACGTGCAAGTCTTCCGCGCGCGCCATGAACGCGAGCTGCTTGGGCACCGTGCGATAGTTTCCGCCGTAGTTCATGTGCACGTGCAGATCGCCGCTGAACCATCCCGCCGCGGGAAGGTCGACGAGTCGATGCATCACCACGCGCATACGCTTCGCCCCGTTCGCCGGCACTTGCACCAACTGTGAGTCCATCGCGTACTCGAGTCCGCGTGTCACCTCCACCGTCACGGCGCCCGCAGGCGCGATGAGCGTCGAGGTGCCCGAGGTATGATAGTAACCAACCTCATAGTGGCGCTGGCTCCTGTCGAACGAGTCGTCCGCGTGCATCGGCGCATCGCTCGGCGCCCAGCTCCGCCCATCCGCGCCAGTGACCGACACGCGAGCGTCGAGCGGCGCGCCGTGCTGATCCACGATGCTGATCGTGAGCGAACCGACTGGCTCGATGAACTTGAGCGTACGCGGCTCGATGCGACGCTTGGCAGCACCAGGCATGTCGAGCACCCAGAGCGACGTGTTCCCGCCATCGTTCGAGATGTAGGCGATGTGCCGCGCGTCGCGCGACCAGCGCGGGCTCGTCGCATCGAAGGCGCCGTACGTCAGCTCGAAGGGCACGCCGCCATCGCTCGTCATGAGCCAGAGCTGATTGTACTGTGTGCCCGCGTACGAGCTGTACACCACGCGCTTGCCATCCGGCGACCAGTCGGGGCGCGCCTTCCACGTCGTCTCCTCGAAGTGCACGAGCCGCATGGAGTCGGTTGGCTCCGCGCGCATCCGCCAGAATCCGCCAGTGCCCCAGATCTGCCCGCGATTCGAGATGAGGATCAGCTCCTTTCCATCGGGCGACCACGTGGGCGAGAGATAGTGGTCGTACACACTGTAGTAATAGCGCGGGAGCTTGCTGTCGCGATCCGTGGTGAGGCGCTGCGGCGCACCGGCGGTGCCGTCGCGCACGTCCATCGCGTAGACGTGCCAGCGTCCCTCGAACGCCGTGCTCACGAATGCGATTCGCGATCCATCCGGCGACCAGCGCGGCTCGACGTTCACCGCATGATTGCTCGTGAGCGCACTGATCTTCCCGGATGCCAACTCCAGCAGCTCCAGCTCGACGGCATTTCCATCGTAGCGATCGAACACCACCCACTTCCCATCGGGCGACACATCGGGCTGATAGTCGTAGCCGCCGCCCGCGGTGAGCTGCGTCGCCTCGGTCCCGCCGAGCGACTGCCGCCAGAGCGATCCGCGCATCGAGTACACGAGCGTCGATCCATCGGGCATCCACCCGGCGCCGCTCGGCCCCGTCGTGAGCTGCGGCAGGTACATCTCGCGGAAGTAGTACGGGTGGGGCACGTTGATCTGCTTGAGCACCGCTTCGCGCTGAGCGGAGAGCGTGAATGTAGGTGAGAGCAGTGCAACGACTGCAAGCAATGAACGACGCACCGGTGACTCCTCGAGGCTAAGTGGCAGCTGCTCTTTGATCAGCGCTGGGTGGTGCTGTCCTGGAGACGGGCCTCCCACGGATTGCTGTCCCACACCGCGAGCGACTCCTCTCCCGTCGGATTACCCGGGGCAATCCAGCCGATTGAGGCTGCGCGCGCGATTTCGGTACAAAACTCGATGTCACGCCTGCTCTCTTCCACCGAATCGCTCTGACGTATCCAGCCGCCCGGCGGCGCGGCGATCGTTACGTAGTATCGAAGATGTGTGCTGTCACCGACAGAATACGCGAGGGCGCCACTTTCGTACGAGGCGTTCGTCCTGTTCGTCGAAATCCATGAAGGACCGGCGTGTGCCCAGGCGGTGTCTCCCGACTTGCCAGAGGTGACTTTACCGAGCCTCAGCTCCTTGTAGGCTCGTGCGAAACGAGCCGTTACGGAATCCGGTGCGCGAGGCGAGCGAAGCACCGCCCACCAGCAGTACTCTCGAAGGTGGGTGCTCGCTGCCTCACTAGACACAGGACTCGGCGGCCGCTGATGCTGGCACGCGATGATGAGGAGGGAGCCGACCAGGACCGTCGACTTCGCACTGCGCGGCGGGAACGTTCGGTTCGAGGTCGTCATTGGTCACCCGAAAAGCAGAAAGACATCGTACAGCGCGTGCGTCCATGCCACGATGCCGAAGCCCCGGAGCAGGTACAGCGCGCTGAAGAACAATCCCGCGATCATGCGAAACGTGAACGATTGCACGGTGAACACATCGCCGTACGCACCCACGTAGTGAAAGGCCGAGAAGATCGCCGCGCCGAGAACAACGGCGAATCCGCCGGCGGTGCGCGGCGTCATCCCGAGCACCACACGCCCGAGCGTCGCCAGGCCGCTCACGAGAATCACCCGAAAGAGCAGCTCCTCGTACAGCCCCGCGCCGAGTGAGACCATCAGCCTGGTCGGCGTGTCCAGCTGCTGCATTGGGGCGATCGCCAGCATGTGCAGCGTTCCGAGAAGCCGCGCCGTGATCAATCCCACCACCACGCCGAACACCAGCGCGAGCGCGACGGACTCGCCGAGCATCCAGACAAAGTAGGAAGCGCGGAGCGGCTCCCCAGTCGCGCGTGAATCCTTCCACGCACCATAGATGAACATGGCCACGAGCAACGCCCCGAACGCGAGCGGCCCCCATCGTCCGAACGCCGCGTAGAACACCGATTTCAGAATGACGTCCGCGCCGTTGCGTACCCCGTGCGTCTCGGTCTGCGGCAGAATCGCAGCGAGCGTTTCGTAGAGCGCGAGGAGCGGAAGTGCGAACGTGTAGCTGTATCGGGGCGCGCGGCTCGCACGCCAGTAGGACTTGAGCGCGCTCGCTGCCACTCAGCTCCCCTTGAGGTAGAGCTTCTGCGGGTCGAGCACTTCACGCAGCAGCTGCAGCTCCTGCGGACTTGGTGGTGCGACCGTGTCGAGCGACTCGCGCACGCGCAGCTGCCATCCGACGCGCGACGTCACGTCCTCCACCGACACGCCCGGATAGAGTGACGCGAGCTCCATCTCGCCGTCCTCCTCGGATGCGCACAGAACGCCGCGGTCGGTGATCACCTTCACTGGCCCCGCACCCGGCATTCCCCACTCCTTCCGCGACTTCCCCTTCGAACGGTTGCCGGGGCTCGTGATGTAGTCCACCGCGGCCGGAAACGCGCGCGTGCTCAGTCGCGAGATGATCACCGTGCGCTGCGCATGCGTCGCGATCTCGGCGGCGCCGCCGCTTCCGGGCAATCGCACCTTCGGCTTCGTGTAGTCGCCGACAACCGTCGTGTTGATGTTGCCGTAGCGATCAATCTGTGCGCCGCCTAAAAACCCCACCTCGATACGGCCACCCTGCAGCACGAGCTGGAAGATGTCTGCCATCCCGGTGACCATGAGCGAGCCTGTCACCAGCGACGGATCGCCGATCGAGACAGGCAGTCGCTCGGGCAGCGCGCCCACTGCTCCCGACTCATAGATGAGCACGAGCCCTGGCGCGTGCGTCGCTCGCGCGAGGTTGCACGCGAGATTGGGAAGCCCGATCCCCACGAACACGATCTCGCCGTCGCGCAGCTCGCGCGCGGCGACGACCGTCATCATCTCCTCTGCCGAATAGCTCACGTCAGTATCCGTAGTTCACGCCCGCGCAGAACATGTCGCGCGCGGCGAGCC
Organism: uncultured Gemmatimonadaceae bacterium; assembly: GCA_963792685.1. Taxonomy (GTDB): domain Bacteria; phylum Gemmatimonadota; class Gemmatimonadetes; order Gemmatimonadales; family Gemmatimonadaceae; genus FEN-1250. The sequence goes on from CAWBWW010000001.1 coordinate 3,355,574, forward strand.
GGGTGGTGAGCCCTTCGTAGAGTGACAGATACTCGGTTCGATCCTTCACGCCCATCACGTACGTGTCGAGATAGCTCGCGAGCGCCGCGGGATCGCGCGAGATGTTCTCCCAGGCAACGTAGAAGTCGTTGTCGCGGTCGTAGTGCCCCTGCGCGTACGACGGATGCGCACCCCATGGCTCGACCACCACCGCGTCCACGATCATCCCCGGAATGAGCGTGCGATTCGGATCTGCGCGCACCACGCTCGTGTCCACGAGCTCCTCCACCACGACGATCACGTGCTTGGACGCGAAGGCTGCCTCCTTCTGTACGCCGAGGAGGCCCCAGATCTGCGCATTCCCGTTAGCGTCCGCGCGCTGCGCGTGCACGATCGTCACGTCGGGGTTGAGCGCGGGAACGGCCGCGAGTTGCTCTCCCGTGAACGGACAGGTGACCTGGCGGATCAGCGGATTCGACACCGGAATGTCGGTGCCGTTGTAGTCGCGGAGCGGCCAGAACGGGAGATGCGCGGCGCCGGCGCTGAAGCGCGCGACCATGCCGAAGTGCGAGTACTCCTCGATCTCGAGCGGCGGCGTACCGTGCTCCACCGCGCGCCTGAACGCGTGTAGCGAGCCCACGCCCGGATTTCCCGCCCACGAGAAGACGAGCTTCCGCGCGCATCCCGCCGCGATTAGCTGGTCGTAGATGAGGTCCGGCGTGAGCCGGCAGAGCACGAGGTCGCGGCGCTTCTGCCGGATGATCTCGTGCCCCGCCGCGAAACAGATCAGAATGCGTGAATCCCTCGATGACCACCGTATCGCCGTCGTGCACGAAGCGCGCGATGGCATCGCGCATCGAGACGACCTTGGACGATCCCGGTACGAGAGTCGCCTTATCGCTCACGTCAGCGAAGTCAACGCACGGTCGATGATCGACACCGCGATATCAATGTCCACCTCGTCGATCACGAGCGGGGGCGCGAGGCGTAGCGTACTCTTGCCGCAGGTGAGCAGAAGCAGCCCTTCCTGAAATGCCTTATCGACGAGCGCGTTCGCCAGCTCCGGAGCGGGCTCGCGAGTCGCGCGATCCTTCACGAACTCGACACCGATCATGAGCCCCATGCCGCGCACGTCGCCAATGGACGGATGCTTCTTCTGCAAGTCGCGCATCGCGCCGATCAGGCGCTCGCCGAGTGCTGGCACGCGCGGGAGGAGCTCCTGCTCCACCACATCGAGCGTGGCCATCGCGGCCGCGCACGATACGGGATTGCCGCCGAAGGTCGATCCGTGCGCGCCGCTCTCCCACTTGGTGATCGAGTCCTTCGCGATGATGGCGCCGAGTGGCATGCCGGACGCGAGTCCTTTGGCGGAGAGCAGAATGTCCGGCTCGATTCCCGAGAACTCCGTGGCCCACATCTTCCCCGTGCGACCAACGCCGCACTGAATCTCGTCGCACACGAGCAGAATCCCGTACTTGTCGCAGAGCGCGCGCAGCGCGGGAAGAAACTGCGGCGGCGGCACGATGTATCCGCCCTCGCCCTGAATCGGCTCGACGAAGATCGCCGCCACATCGTGCGGATCCACTTGCCGCGCGAACAGCTCCTCGATCGCGGCGATGCTGTGCAGATGACAATCCGCATGCGCCTGCCCGCAATCGCACCGATACGGATTCGCGTAGCCCACGTGGTAGACGTCGGAGAGCATCGGACCGAAGCCCGCGTGCTGCTTCACCTTGCTCGAGGTGAGGCTCATCGCGCCGTACGTACGCCCGTGAAACGCGCCCTTGAACGCGATCAGCCCCGCACGCCTCGTCGAGTTGCGCGCGAGCTTGATCGCGCCATCCACCGCCTCTGCGCCGGAGTTCGAGAGGAACACGCGCTTTCTGCTCGGCCCAGGCGCGAGCTTCGCAAGCCGCTCGAAGAGGTCCGCCAGCCCCTCGAAGTAAAAGTCGGAGCCGCAAATGTGCAGGAACTTCTCCGCCTGCGCCTTGATCGCTCCGATCACCCTCGGGTTTCCGTAGCCCGTGGATGCCACCGCGATCCCCGCCATGAAGTCGAGGTATCGATTTCCGTCCACATCCTCCACCATCGCCTTCTCGCCTCGCGCGATCACGAGCGGATACTCCTTGATGTAGCACGGAGAGGCGAACGTCTCGTCCTGCTCGACGACGCGCCGGGCATTGGGGCCGGGCACTGGAGTCTTGATGGACGGATAGCTGCGAGCGGCCGGAGGCGCGCTGGTGGGACGGATGGTGGCGGTCATGGACGTTGCACCTGTGTGATCACGTGAGCGGATGGCAGCGGCAGAGAGGGCTGGACGTCACCCGAATCCCTACTCCTGAACCGGTGCGTGGATGGTCGTGCGACTCTGTTCCCGCATGAACTGCATTACATAGTATGGACCGCATCCACCCTTCCCGGTGGATCCCGATCCCTTCCAGCCCGTGAATGCCTGCGCGCCGGGCCACGCACCCGTGGTCGCGCCCGTGCGCTTGTTCGCGTAGCACACGCCGGCCTCGATCTCCTCGAAGAAGCGCGCGACCTCCTCCTCGCTTCCGCTGAAGATCCCCGCCGTGAGTCCGTACTCGGTGCGGTTGGCCTCGGCGATCGCCTCCTCGAACGAGGAGATCTCGCCAATCGCGAGCAGCGGCGCGAACAGCTCCGTGCGAAAGAGCGTGCTGTCGAGCGGAAGCTGCGCGATCGCCGGCGAAACATAGTGCCCCTTCGACTGCGCGCCGCGTGTGAGACGCGTGCCGCCCAGAAGCACCTTTCCCTCGGACCGCGCCTGCGCCACCGCGCGCTCGTAGCGCTCGACCGCCGCCGCATTGATCACGGGGCCGAAGTACACGTCGCGCTCCGACGGATCGCCGATCACGATCTTCTCGGTCTTCGCAATGAGCGCCTCGATGAACTCCTTGGCGACGAACTTGTGCACGTACACGCGCGAGGTCGCGGAGCACTTCTGATTCTGCAGTCCGAATGCGGACTTCATCACGCCCTCGGCCGCCATGTCGATGTCGGCCGTGTCCATGACGATCGCAGCGTTCTTCCCGCCCAGCTCGAGCAGGCACGGACGAGTGAAGCGCGCACTGAACTCAGAGTAGATGCGCATCCCCACTTCCTTCGAGCCCGTGAACACGACGCCGTCAACGCCGGGATGCTTCCAGATCGCGTCGCCCATCAGGTGGCCGTCGCCCTGAATCAGGTTGAATGCCCCCGCCGGAATCCCGGCGTCGCGATAGACCTCGTAGAGCTTCAGCCCCGTCCACGGCGTCTCTTCCGCTGGCTTGTAGACCACCGTGTTCCCCGCAACGAGCGCCGCGGAGGACATGCCGGCGGAGAGCGCGAGCGGGAAGTTGAACGGCGCGATGCACGCGAAGACGCCGAAGGGGCGCAGCACGTCGAGATTGCTCTCGATCGGCGTCATCTTCGCCATCTCGCGCACGAAACCGTGCGCGTCGGTCATCTGCTGGCAGTAGTAATCGATGAGATCCGCGGACTCCTCGGCGTCGCCCATCGCCTCGAGACGGCTCTTTCCCACCTCGACGCTCATGATGGCGGCAAGGTCGAACTTGCGCTCGCGAATGAGCGCAGCCGCACGGCGGAGCGGCGCGATGCGCTCGTCCGGCGTGCGGCGCGACCACTCCTGCGCGGCGGCGCGGGCGGCCTTCACCGCAAGATCGATCTGCTCCGGGCCGCGCGGCGTGAAACGTTCCCAGCACGCGCGACGTGTCGATCGGTGACGTATCCACGATCTGCTCGGCCGACGTAGTCTACCGCCTTGCCGTCGATGTACATGCGGATACTCTTTGCCGCTCGCGCCGCGCACGCGCACGAGCGCCTCGTCGAACAGCGTGTGGAACTGCTCGAGGTCGACGTTGGTCGACGTGTACGTGATTTTCGGAAGTGCCGCTGCTGTCATGGCGATGGTTGGGAGATCAGGTCGTTGCGAGCGCGCCTGCGACGGAGTCGTCGTAGGCTGCACGGAAGCGCGTCACGAGCTCGTCGATCTGCGGGGGCTCGATGATGAACGGAGGAGCAAGCATGATCACGTCGCCGTCGACGCCGTTGGCGTGTCCGAAGTTCGCCCACACCATGAGTCCCGCATCGAGCGCGGCCTCCGTGAATCGCTCGGCCACCTTCGCCTTTCGGGGGAAGGGCGTGCGCGTGTCGCGATCGAGCACGAGCTCCACGCCTGCGATCATGCCGCGCCCCCGCACATCGCCGACGTGCGGGAGATCGAGCAGCGCCGCAAGCTTGTCGTGCAGCACGCGCCCCATCGAGGCCGCGCGTGCAACGAGCGCGTGCTCGCGGAGGTAGCGCAGCGTCGCGAGCCCTGCGGCGCACTGTACCGGGTGATGCGAGAACGTCTGTGCGTGCGCGAGCGCGCCCGAGCCACGCGCGATGACATCGATGATGCGGCGCGGCGCAGCGACCGCGGAAAGCGGCGTGTAGCCGCCGGCGATTCCCTTCCCCATCGTCATGATGTCGGGCGCCACGCCGTAGGGTTCGAGCGCGGACCACGTGCCGGTGCGACCTGCGCCGCACGCGACTTCGTCCGCGATGAAGATCACGTCGTGACGATCGCAGATCTCGCGTATCGTGCGCCAATAGCCTGGCCGCGGCACCGTCGCGCCCGTGGACGAACCGCCCACCGGCTCCGCGATGAACGCCGCGATGCGATCTGCGCCGAGCTCACGAATCTTGTCCTCGAGCACCGTGCCAGAGCACTTCGGGCAGCTCTCATCGCGGCCGCGACATGCGCAGTGATACGACATCGGCGCGGGTATGCGATGCACGTCGACGATCCACTCGCGGAAGAACGTGGCGTAGTGCGGCCGCGCAGAAGCCGACATCGCGAGCAGTGTGTTGCCGTGATAGCCCGGCGAAAGCGAGATGATGTCCTGCTTTTCGGGACGTCCGCTCTCTACCCAGAACTGCCGCGCGAGCTTGAGCGCTGCCTCGACCGCCTCGGAACCGCTCGACAGGAAATAGATGTGGTCGAGATCGCCGGGGACGAGTGCAGCGAGCTCGGTCGCGAGTGCCTCGGCCGGAGCAGAGGTGAACGCCGCGCCGCTCAGATATGCGATCTGCGACGCCTGATCGGCAATGGCCTGCCCGATCTCGCGAACCCCGTGTCCGATGTTCGCGACGAAGGCGCCTCCCGAGCCATCGAGATACCGCTTGCCCTGGTCATCCCACAGATAGCACCCCTCTCCACGCACGATCAGCGGGAAATCGCGGGTCAGCTTCCGGTAGAAGACGTGGCCGTCTGGATAGCAATGCGTGGCAGTGATCGGACGCGTTCCTGGGGGGGAGAAATGCTAACTTATGGTCTAGAACGCCCGGGAAACAGGGCATTGGACATGCAGCGGCACTCGCGGCACGCGATACGCACCCGTCCCCCTGACTATTTCGACAGGGGGACTCAAAATGCGCTCAATGATTCCAATGATTGCGGCTGTCGTGGTAGCCGCTGGCTGTCACAATTCGGGGGGCACCAGCTCACCGTCGCCAACGAACTGTGATCCGACTATGTCGACTTGCCCGACGGGCACAACGGGCACAAATGGCACCGGCACTACCGACACCGGCACGGGCACGACGAATACCGGCACCAGCACCGGAACGGGCACGATGACCGGCACTGGGACTACGGGGAGCACGACCACCGGGACGACTACGAATCAGCCGCCCACCACGACGCCGCCGACGAACCCGCCGCGGCATCGCTGATCGCTATCACGATTTGTAACGACGAAAGACCCGCGCGGCGCTCGCCTCGCGGGTCTTCACGTCTATCCGCTACTTCATTCGCTCGTGTTTCGCTAGACCGCGCGACGACCCGTGATGAGTCGCACAATCACAACCACAACCGCGATCACGAGAAGCAGATGGATTAGCCCACCCGCGACGTGAAACACGCCGAAGCCGAGAATCCACAGCACGAAGAGAATTACCGCAAGTGTCCAAAGCATTGTCGGAGCCCCCGCTCTAGGGTGAGTCGTACGCCGAATCACTAAGCAACACGCGTACCGCTGGGTTCGTACCTTTCGCCAGATTGAGTGCTTGACGCCCGCTTGCTGCACTCTGTCTTGCGCGATACAATCCGCGCTGCTCGTTCCCCTCCCTGCACGGCGGTCACTCTTCCATGATCCATCGTATTCGTACGCGGGCGATCCTTGCCGCATCCGCGAGTCTCATCGCAGCCTCGACGGCCGGAGCGCAACGAGCCACGCGCACGCTCACCATAGCGGACATGAAGCGCTTTGCCCAGGTGAGCGATCCGCGCATGTCGCATGATGGCGAATGGATCGTGTTCACCGCCTCGACCGTGGACACCGCGCACGATCGCTCGAACGGCGACATTCTGGCTCGCCCGGTGGGACGGCACCTCGGTGAGGCGCATGACCTGGGGCACCCAGGACGAGCACTCCGCCCAGTTCGTGGGCAACACGCGCGCGATCTCCTTTCTCTCGGCGCGCGGCGACCGGAAGGATTCGGATCAGCTCTGGCTCCTTCCTATGGATGGTGGCGAGGCCCGACAGCTCACATCGATCAAGGACGGCATCGACGACTACTCGTGGTCGCCGGATGGCAAGCGCGTCGTGCTTGCACTCCACGATTCGACTGCGGACGCCGACAGCGCCCCCCATCCGATCGTCCTCGATCGCTACCAGTTCAAGCAGGATGTCGAAGGATATCTCGATAGGCGGCGCGTCCATCTCTGGCTGTTCGACGTGGAGCGCAAGTCGCTCACACGGCTCACGAGCGGCAATCACGATGACATGATGCCCGAGTGGTCGCCCGACGGTTCCGCGATTCTCTTCTCGTCCAAGCAGCAGCAGGATCCCGATCGCACCGACAACTGGGAGCTCTATGTGATCGCACCCACATCGGGCGCGACCGCTCGCCAGCTCACGCACAACGATCTCGATGACAGTGACCCGCAGTGGGAGAGCCGAGGCGTATGGAGCCCCGACAGCAAGGAGATCGCGTTTCTCCAGGGTGGACCGGACAGCCTGATTTACTTCTCGCTGCAGCGGCTCGCGGTCGTGCCGGCTGCCGGCGGTCCCGTACGCGTGCTCTCGCACGCACTCGATCGCAGCTTCGTGCACCCGTCGTGGTCGGGCGACGGGAAGTCGATCTACGCGCAGCTCGAGGACGATGGATCAATGCTCCTTGCGCGTGTCTCCCGCGACGGCGGCACAATCGACCGCGTGCTGAATGGCCGGCGCTCGGTGTCGGCCGTGGCCACCGGCGGAGCGCACGTCGCCATCGTCCAGAGCACGCCGACGCATCCGGACGAGCTGTTTGCGGTGGATGGCGACAGCGCGCGGCAGCTCTCGGATGCGAATCCTTGGCTCCGCGAGATTCAGCTCGCCGATCAGGAGCCCATCTCCGCGCGCAGCAAGGACGGCACCATCATCCACGGATTCGTGATGCGCCCGGTGGGCTCCGACGCACACGAACCGCTCCCGACGATTTTGCGTCTGCACGGCGGACCGGTGTCGCAGTGGGAAAATGGGTTCGAGCTGTCGTGGCAGATGCTCGCGGCGCACGGCTTCGCGGTGGTCGGGATGAATCCGCGCGGCAGCTCGGGACGCGGCCTCGAGTGGTCGAAGGCGATCTACGCGCACTGGGGCGAGAAGGACGTCCAGGACGTGCTCGCAGGCGCCGATTATGTGGTAGGGCACCACATTGCGGATCCGAACCGCCTCGCCGTTGGTGGATGGAGCTACGGAGGAGAGCTGACAGACTACGTGATCGCGAGCGACACGCGATTCAAGGCCGCGATCTCAGGAGCAGGGATCGGCAACGTCTTCGCGGGCTTCGGCACCGATCAGTACGTGCGCGAGTACACGGCCGAGCTCGGGCTACCATGGAAGCATCCGGACACGTGGACGCGCGTATCGTATCCGTTCCTGCACGCGGACCGCATCACGACGCCCACTTTGTTCATGGCGGGCGATCAGGACTACAACGTGCCGCTCCAGAACTCCGAGCAGATGTACCAGGCGCTCCGCGCCCTCGGCGTGGAGAGCCGACTCGTGATCTATCCGGGCGAGCACCACGGGCTCACCCGGCCGAGCTTCGTCGCCGATCGACTGACGCGCTACATCGCCTGGTACGGATCGCACCTTGGCGTAAAGAGCGCAGACCCGGCGATCACGTACTGAGCGCCCGCTAGTTCGGATCAATGAAGATCGTCGAGTAGTTCCTGTTCGCCTGCACGACCATCTTCACGTACATCTTCGAGTTGGCGGCATCGAAGAAGTAGACGTTTCCGGTGCTCGCATCGAGCTCCGCAAGCGATGCGGCCGCAGCGATCGGGTGCCCCGAATCGTAGTCGCGCCATACCTTCACGTTTGCGACTGTCCACGGGAACGAAATGCGCGCGTTGTCACCTGGAGCCGCGTTGCTCCAATAGAGGCGCGGCTTGACTGGGACGACTGCGGGTTGGAGTGCGTATTTCCGTCCGCTCAGCAGCGACATGTTGATCGACGTGAGCTGACCGCCGCTTCCCGCCATGCTCGCCGTGACGTTGTCATCGCGCGTGATCATCATTGGTGCGACGTTCTCGCCACCCGTGACGCCGCTCTGGAAGCCGAAGCGTCCATAGACGCCCAGGCAGACGTACGCGTTCCATTCCGTATGGCTCGTGCACGCATTGTCGACGAGAATCGGCATGTTGTTCGTGACGTGCGCGCCCGCAGTACCGGTGACGCTGCCGTCGGCGTCGAGGAAGAGCGCCGCCTTGTCGCCATCCTTATCCGTCTGCGGATCCTCCAGATAGACGTGATTCGCGTTCACGAACGTGGCGCCGTCCGTGAAGTTCATCGGGTTGATGCTGAATGCGTTGTGCCTGTTGTAGCCATACGCGCTCGCCGGCCGCGTGCCGTTCGACACGTAGTTCACGAACTGCACGCGCTCCGCGCCCACGCGTCCGTCGTAGAACTCGTAGCCCCGTATCGGGAAAGTGCCGAGCGTGGTGGCGTTGTTCGCGCTCTCGCCGATGATCGTCGCGTCCTGCAGGAACGTCTCGTTCGCCGCGAACGTCGCGCCGATGTCGTTGTCCGCGAGCAGCGCGTGCGTCAGCCGAAGATTTGCGCCGCGCATCCACGCACCGCGCCCGCGATTCTTGTACGCCGTGTAGTGATCGAAGGCCGTCACCGCCACCGCGGAGCTGCCGTTGGTGGGATCCACGCGCGGATCGTAGTAGGTCACCCCGGTGGTGCCGTCGGGATTCGGGCCATCATCGATGTTCATCCCGGTCGAGCGATTGGAGTGGGCCTTGTTGTTGGAGAACTCCGTGAACGCAGTGCGGCGCGGCCACACGGCATCGGTCGCCGAGAGTCCGTTCGGGTGCAGCGGGAGCGCAATCCAGAATCCCACGCCCATCGAGCCTGCCGCGACGTTGCCCGTGTAGCTGTTCGCCGGATTGGTGATCCAGAACGTCGCCGGACGAAGATCGGACGCGAGCACCTGCTGCCCGCTCACCGGCGTGCGCGCGAGAATGCCGAGGTTGTTCGAGATCGTGTTGCCGTGCTCGATTCCGTCCTCGAGGAAGTAACCGTGGCCGATGTGATCGTAGCAGAATGTTGCCCGAGACCACCGCCATGTTCGTCCCGTGCACCGTCACACAGCGGTTCTCGGTGTGCCAGATGCTGCTGTTGCGGATGTACTGCCCCGTGACATCGCCGGCCACGTGCCAGTGGAACGGGTAGCGCGCCAGCTTGGACTTCTGCCCCATCTGATAGAGCTCGACGTTCTCCACGTGTGCGACGCCGCCCTGATAGACGATGATGTGTCCGCAGTAGCCGTCGGTGACGCATCCATCATCGCCTCGAATGGTGATGTTGCGCGAGAGGAGGCCGACCTCCGCACGCTCATCGAGCGAAACGCCGGCGATCATCTGCAGCACGCCCCAGTGCGCCCACTTGAGCGGAGTCGTGACCGTCACCTGATTCGATGAAGCGGACTGCACGACGAGCGGCTCCGCTTGCGTCGGATCGAAGTCCGTGGATGCGAGCACAATGTTGTCGCCAGGCTTCCAGTCCACGCTGTGCTCCACGGCGAGCTGCGTCGCGCCCTTCGCCGCGGTGGAGGTGAGTCGCGTCCAGACCGTGCGCGGCGTGCCATGGAGCTCGAGCGTCGCGCCCGAGACCACCGACAGCGCCTTGCTCGAAAGACCGAGTACCGGCTCGTTCGACGCATCGCCCGTGAGCGTGATGATCGCGCGATGCGTGTACGGATGCGCCTCGGTACCGATCTGGAGCCCGCCCTGAACGGCGATGTAGTTCGCCGAGAGTGTGAGGTCCGTATCGGCGAACGTCAGCGTTCCCGCGATGGTCAGGCTCTTGAGAGCCGGCGGCGTGACGTCCAGAATCATCGACTCGCCGGGCGGCACGACCACGTCCTGGTTCGCAACGGGTATCGCCTGCGTCGGCCAACTATGTGGATCCGACCACTTGTGGAGGGTCGCCGGCGGCGGACCGGGGTCCGTCGGAACCGCGGTGTCCGCGCTGCACGATCCGAAGACAGCTATCGGGAGCGCAATCGCCAGTAGCGCGCGCGCCGCACTTTTCGTCGGAAGCATGGGGCGACCTCAGTCGGGTGATGGCCAGCGACGCGGATGCGACGGGGCCGAGCCCAAAGATTGGACGCCCTGCTGAGTGCGCCATACCCGGTTCGCGATGTTTCAGCGTTGGCACTCGAATTCGGTCATTTTGTGCCAGTCCCTGCAACGCGCCGTTACGCTCTCGATCCGCGATTGACGCGTTTAGCTTTCGAGCGCGGGCGTCATGCCCCGCTGGAGGGCCGTAACGTGTTCGTACAAGCCGCGTTCGGCGCGTCGATTGCATAGGTGGAACGCAATGATTCCCACTCCTGATTCACCTCGGACCAGCCATTGGGTGGCATTCGCCACCGTGCTCCTTTGCTTGGCTTCAGCCGGCTGCGCGTACTCCGCTCCCCGGCCAGATCCCGCTCTTGCCGCTGCCGCTGCCGATAGCGCACGCGCCCTCGCCGCCGCCGATTCCGCCCGCGTCGCCGATAGCCTGCGCGTCGTCGACAGCGTCACGGCAGCCGGGGAGCTCGCGGCCGAGCATGCGCCGCGCGTGCGGCACTTCGAGTCCGTTACCGATAGCCTGGACTACGAGAACAACCGCCGCTTGGCCGAGAAGGCCAAGGAATACCGGATCGTCGTCTCGCTCTTCGACCGGCATCTCTGGGTGATGAAGGGCGAAGACACGCTGCGCTCGGCGCCCGCCGCCGTGGCGATGGACTCCACGCTCGCCTTTGGTGGAAAGGTCTGGAAGTTCGACACGCCGCGCGGACGCAGAAAAGTGCTCGGCAAGTCGGAGAATCCGCTCTGGATTCCGCCCGACTGGCACTACGCCGAAGTGGCGAAGGAGAATCATCTCGCGCTGTCGAAGGTGCCGCTCAAGGGAACGGTCAAGATCGCGAACGGCCGCAAGCTCCAGGTTCGCAATGGCCAGGTGGGAATGATCGTCCCCGACTCCGGGTGGACGCCGCTCCCACTGGATGAGGAAGTCGTCTTCGACGACACGCTCTACATGCCGCCACTCGGCTCCAAGAATCGGCGCATCTATGGTGAGCTCGGGAGCTATCGCCTCGACATGGGCGACGGATACCTCATCCACGGCACGCCCGAGGAATCGACCGTCGGAGATGCCGTGACGCACGGATGCGTGCGTCTCAAGGAAGAGGACATCACGTGGCTGTACGCGAACATCCCGAACGGGACGAGCGTGTACATCTACTAGGAGAGTCGAGCGGAGAGGGGGGGGGGTGGGTGTGTTTGTGTGGGGTGGGTTTTTGTTTTTGGTTGTGTGAGGGAGATGCGTCCGGAGAATCCGGTCGTGCGAGCCGAGCACGAAGGCGCGCTGCGGCTCGCGCCGAAGTCGCTGGACACCGCATTGTACGCCGCGTATTTACGAAGCGTGGCGCTGCGCTTCCAGGGAAGAAGGACGATCGCGCGATACACTGCTCGCGTTGATTGCGCGGAATCCTCTGTACGCGCAGGCTATGCTGGTCTTGCGCACGCCTATCTCCTCGAAATGATTGAGGGTGCGACCCATCATCCGAAGGATATCCGAAGGCCGAGGGGGCGGCGCTGAAGGCGCTCGCGCTCGACAGCACCGTCGCGTGCGTATTTCGCGCTCTCGATGGTCCAGAGCGGCTGGCATGGGACATCCGTGGGGCTGGAGCGCTAATCGATCGAGGGCTCGCGCTCGACCCCCACGATCCGGAAGGCCACATTCTGCGCGGCAACTGGTTCAAGTGGCAGCTGGAGGCAGACAGCGCACTATCCGAGTATCGCATCGCGTCTGCCGTCGATCCGCTCGAGAGCTCACATCGCGATCGCGTGGCGAGAGCCCTGCTCCTCGCTGGACGCGCGGCCGATGCGGAGGCGATGTATCGCCAGACGCTGCGAGAATATCCGGGGCAGTCTGAGACCTATCTCGCGCTCACCGACGTCTATCGGTACACGGGTCGTCCGCGAGAGGCGCTGAACACATTGGCGCCGGCTGGGCAGTTGCTGGCGACAGCGAATCGCTGGCGCACTGGCCGCAGCCGTGAGCGACAGCGCGGCATTCGCATTTCAGGGATATCGCGCGAGCGGATCTTCGCCACTTGGAGGCAGCCGCGCACGCAGGAGAATATGTCCCGGTCGAGGAGCTCGCCAATGCGCACGCAGCGCTACAGGACACGACCGAGACACTGCGTTTGCTCGACTCCATGGTAACGCTGCACCACTACACGCTGTGCTGTGTACGGCTACAGCCGCAATTCGGCTTCCTGCGCAACGACCCGCGATACAAGGCGTGGGAGTCGCTTTGCAGTGGATCACACGCAGATCCGCGCTCGCGGACTCGGCACAATAGCTGAGCTCGAGACATGTTCATGTGCGAGCTCCATGGGCTCGAATGTCCGGCGTGCATATGTGATTGTCGCGAGGCGCTTTCATTTGGCGATGCTGGCTGCATCGGCGCGCTCGTGGCCTCGACGCTTTTTGCTGAGCACCTCTCCGCGCAGGGGACCACAACTGCGGCCATTCAGGGAACGGTGCGGCGAGCGGATTCCACCGGAATCGAAGGCGCAGTCGTTACGCTGATCAATGCGTCCGAATGGCGAACGTCGCGAAACAATCGCGCGCGCGCGCGGGCGCTATGCGTTCGAGTACGTGCCGATCGGCAGCTCGTATTCGATCAAGGCACGGTTGGTTGGCTACGCCCCGGATAGCCTGTCCGGTATCACGCTGTCGCTCGGCGAACGCCGCCAGATCGATCTCATTCTGCGAGAGACCGTTCTCAGCCTGACGCCTGTTCGCGTGGTCGCCGGGACCAATGCACGACTGCAGAAGGGCCAAACCGGTCCCGCTCAGACCGTGACTGCGGCGACGATCTCACGCCTTCCCGTGCCACGTAGAGACTTCTCTCAGCTTGCACTGCTTTCCCCGCAGGCGGTGCTGACGCGCGACTCCGGGATCACATTCGCAGGGCAGTCGGACCGGCTGAACAATTTGCAGATCAATGGTGCGAGCAACAACGATCTTGGCGGCATCAGCGGCCCGTTGGGATTTGGCACGCCAGGATCATCCACTGGAGCGCGAACGCTGACCGTCGAAGCGATTCGCGAGCTGCAGATACTCATCGCTCCGTTCAATGTGCGCTACGGCAACTTCGCCGGTGGACTGGTGAACGCGGTGACGCGATCGGGCTCGAATCAATGGCAAGGATCGGTTTCGGCATACTTCGAGAATCAGGCACTCACGGGGAAGGATCCCACCGGCGCGCGCGCGGAGGATTTTTCCAACAAGGAGCTCGCCGCGACCGTTGGCGGCCCGATTGTTCCGGATCGCGCGGCGTTCTTCCTGGATATCGGAGTGCAGCGACGCGTGGGAGCGCGCGCGCCCTTCATAGGGACCGACACGACCGGTGGCCGCGACTCGAATGGGAATCGGTGTTCGCCGTGCGACGATCGAGCGCTTCCAGAGCATCCTCCAGAACAGTTATCACGTGGATCCTGCTCGATCGAATCTCCGCCGTCTCGAAATCCCGCCGCAACGCACTCGGGAAGCTGACGCTCTGGCCGGCCGTAAATCAGCGCTTGAGCTGTCGTACAACTATGCGCAAGGAACAACGGACGACTCTCCGGCAGACGGTCCCTACGCGCTCTCGTCGCAGTCAATGCAGCAGTCTTCGACGAACGACGCCACGCGACTCACCTGGACGTCGACGGGAAGTGGTGTTGCGAATGAGCTCATTGTCGCGAGACAAGCTTCTCACGAGCGCTGTCTTGCGGCTGCACCCTTTCCTCAAGTCTCCGTCAGCGTCACCCCTGCCCCGGATTCTCTCTTTGCAGGTTCGGTCAACAGCTGCCCGGACCGGTTCGCGGATCAAACCGTCTGGGAGCTGACCGACAATGCGTCGTGGTCTCTGGGATCGCACGTGCTCACTATCGGCACGCACGATGAGTCGATTCACCTTCGCGGCTCTCACAGGATTCGCCTCCCGGCGGGGCGATGGGATGGTGTCCAGCCTCGACGCACTCGAGTCTGGCGTCGCCGACGAGTACACGCGCGACATTGTCGCGGACGGAAGTCCGAATGTTCCGGTGAGCGATTACGGAGTGCGACAGCTGGGCCTCTATGCGCAGGATCAGTGGCATCCCATCACGAAGCTCACCCTTACCGGCGGACTTCGATTCGACGCTGCCCTCCTTCCGCAGGCGCCTGCGCAAAACGCGGAGCTGCTGCTTTCGCCACTGCACGTAAACACGGCGCAAACGCCCAGTGGCCATTGCCTGTGGTCGCCGCGTCTCGGCTTCACGTATGACGTTGACGACGCAGCAAGAGTTGTCGTGCGCGGCGGCGCGGGCCTTTTCTCCGGGCGGCCCATCTACCTCTACTTCAGCAACGCCTACGAAGGGACTGGGCTCGATTTCCGGCGACTTCATTGCATCGGTGACCAGGTTCCGGCCATCAGGCTCGATCCTAACAACCAGCCACGGAGCTGCAGGAACAACGGACCGCCACCTCAGCCATTCGAGGTCAACTACTTCAACCCGGCGTTTCGCTTTCCCCGAAATCTTCGCCTGTCACTCGGTGCTGACGTGCAACTGCCGTGGGGATGCAGGGGACTGTGGACCTGCTGTACATCTGCGGTGTCGATCAGCTGGATCTCGTCGACGTGAACCTCGCACCACCCACGCGCGTCTCCGCTGGCGAGGGCGGCCGAGTGCTGTATGGCACAATCGACGACGAGGGCAATGCCACACCGAATCGATTGAATCCGAATTTCGGGGTGGTCGCTCAGCTTCGAAACTCGAGCGGCGACCGTACCGCCAGCGCCACCGTGCAGCTGCGAAAACAGTTTGCAGCGGCCTCGGAGGTGAGCCTCGCCTATACCTACACCATGCCCGCGATCGCATGTCGGCGGACTGTTTCAACCTCACGTGCATCTCGACTTTACCCCAGTGGACGGGACGCTCGACGATAGGCGGGTGACCACGTCCCGATCGAGGCCGGAACAAGATCACACTTGGCGCCGTGGTGCCCGCGCCGCTTCGCTGCAGCTCGGCGTTTTTTACAACGGGTACACGGGACAGCCATACACCTACCTCGTGAGTGGTGATGCTAATGCCGACGGCAGCAATTCATCGGCGGCAACGACACGTGTACGTGCCGAAGAGCGCCGCCGATATCACACTGACCGACCCCAGTCAGTATGCACCCTCGATCACATCATCGAAGAAGATCCGTGTCTTCGCTCGCAACGCGGGCAGATCATGCGCCGGAATAGCTGCAGCAATCAGTGGATCACGCTGCTGAATGCGCGCCTGTCCCAGAGTTTGCGGTTGGCGGGGCCAACCGGCTCGACCTCGCAGATCTGTCAACGTGGCGAACCTTCTCAATCGCATTGGGGAACTCGATACACCGGTTGGGCGCGGCGATACCCGGAGCTAGGGCTATGACGAGGTGCACAGCGGGAACACGGGGAACGAACGGAGCGAAAGAGAGGGGGGGGGGGGGGGGCTAGCGAGTCGTGCGCAGCACCTCCATCGCGGCGTTGCGTCCGTTCACGGCCATCACGCTTCCACCCGGATGCGTCCCAGCACCGCACAGCCACACTCCTTCCATCGGTGTGCGCGCGGTGAGCCGCTTGTCCCACATGTACGCTGGGAGAATGTCGCCCTGAAAAATGTGGCCGCCCGTCAGTCCAACGCGTGACTCGATGTCCGGCGGGCCGAGCACTTCGAGATCAATGATTTCGTCGGGAAAGTTCGTCGTGAATCGCGCGATCGACGCGATCACACGCTCGCCCACTTCCTTGCGCCGCGAATCCCAGTCGCCCTTCGCAAAGCGATGCGGCACGTACTGCGCGAAGACGCTCATCGTGTGCACACCTGGTGGCGCGACGGACGGATCGTACACGGAGTGCAGATAGATCTCGGTCCAGATTCGATCGGGGAGCACGCCTGCATTGGCCTTGCGATGCCCTTCCTGCCACTCCGCCACCGTGAGCGGCGTGTTCACCTGACCGGTGTGATGCGGCTCGTTCACGCCCGGGCGCGCTCGGAAGTTCGGCAGCTCGCGCAGCGTGGCGTTCACCTTCACGGTTATTCCTTCCACCGGCACTGATTCCACGCGTGCTTTCCACGCGGAGTCCGCCGAATCGCCGAGCAGGCGGAGCGCGACGCGGGGATCGGCGTTGCAGACGACGTGCGGCGCACGAATGCGCTCTCCCGACTCGAGCTCCACGCCTTCGCCCGGGAGAATGCGCGCGACGCTCACCCCTGCCGCCACGACGGCGCCCGACTCGCGCGCGACGTCGCAGAGGATGAACGAGATGGTGCCCATGCCGCCGCGGACGTAGCCCCACGTGCCTGGCATTCCGAACATCTGCCCCGAGCCGTGATGAAACCACACGCTCGCCGTGCCGGGATCGGTGGGCGATGCGTTTGTGCCGATGACACCCTGACCGAGGTAGGCCATCTGCAGGCGCTCGTCCTTGATGTAGTGCTGCACGCACTCGAGCATCGACCAATCGTTCAGCAGCGCGCGTGCTTCATCGTCGTTGCCGATGCGGCGGTCGATCTCCTCGCGCGTGGGAGACGGATCGAGCCAGAGGTCGCGATCGCCGGCGGGGCGCAGCGCTTCGCGGAGCCGCGCTTTCGTCTCGAGCATGGCTTTCCAGCCAGCAACGTCGTTCGGCGCGAGTTTCCGAATGTCGCCCTCGCACCGCTCGTCGTCATTCCACAGGTGCACGCTCGATCCGTCTTCGAACGGGACGAACATTCCGCCAACCGCCGGCATCCATTCGAAGCCGTGGCCCACCAGATCGAGCTCGTCGATCACTTTCGGATGCAGGAGCCCGCACACGTACGCGCACGGAGAGAAGCGAACGCCGGGAAACGGCTCCTCCATGGTACAGGCGCCGCCGACGCGCTCTCGCGACTCGAGCACGAGCACACGCTTGCCCGCGCGAGCGAGATAGGCCGCGCAGGCGAGGCCGTTGTGCCCTGCGCCTACCACTATGACATCCCAGGAACGCCTGGCGAGGGCGGAAACGGACTCCGGAAGGCCGATGCGGCCAAGGACGTGTGAGGCGCTTTGAGGGGCTTTGGGATTGGTCATGGCCGGAATAGTGACGAAATGCGCCAGCGGCGGTAAGCCATTTCACCCGAAATTCGGAACAAAATGAGAGCTAACTAATTGTGCTGTAAAGAACTACAGGACATGAAGATTCGCTTGTGATTTCCCGTGAAATCGTGCGTCTCTAATGCAACGAGACGAAGTCGCAAACAATCCTTCGCGCACCCGTCGGCGACGGGTGCACATCGCGCCACCTACAGGAGCTCGCCCATGCTTCGACACACCCGCAGAGGTTTCACGCTCATCGAGCTGCTCATTGTCGTCGTGATCATCGGGATCCTGGCGGCGATCGCGATTCCAAAGTTCGCGAGCACGAAGGAGAAAGCGTACATCGCATCCGAGAAGTCGGATCTGCGTAACCTGGCGACGACGGAAGAGGCGTACTTCTCCGGGAACCAGACGTACAGCACGAACCAGAGTGCCATGAACTACACCACGTCGCAGGGTGTGACGGTGTCGGGTATGGTTGCCGATGCGAAGGGGTGGAAGGGCACGTCGAGCCACAGCGCAACGACCAAGAAGTGCTATGCCGGTTTCGGTAGCCAGGCCGCTGCGACGACCCTCGACGGAATCATCACCTGCGATCCGTGAAGTAACGCATCAAGCACAATACGAACGCCCCGTGCCGCGTACACGGGGCGTTCGTGCATCCAGGCATGGACCCGGCGCTACTGCGTGCGCGCCTCTTTTCCATGTGACGAAGCCCGCGAAGGTGGGCGACATCATCCGCGCGCCGCGCGTCGCGTCACTTGTCAGACGCCCCCGCCGCACACCATCGTATGGGGCGCGAGCGATGCCGTTGTCCATTCAGTCGAGGTATGAGGCGATGTCCAATCCCGGCGGGACCACCAACTATTCCTCAATGTCGGACGCGGAGCTGCGCGCGCTGGAGAACGACCGCTCGCTCGATCCGGCAGCGTGGCAGGCGGTGATCGATGAGCTCGGCCGGCGGCGCGGGGGCGCGCAGCGAAGCTCCACTCCCGCCGCCGCAGCCGCTGCTGCATCGCTACCTCCATTGTCGACTCCTGTCGCGGCGCAGTTGCCGAGCGATGACGATCATCGGTTGTCGGAGGCGGTGCAGCACCTGACCGCGCTGCTCGTGCCCGGCGAGTCGATCACCGCGTACGCAGTGCAGCGCCGCGTGTTCGCGCTTCTGCACCGGCGCATGCTGGTGGCCGCGACCACCGGCCGCCTCATTCGCATCGAGCGCGGACTGTTCGGCGGCTACACGCCTGTGGACATGCGATGGCAGGACATCGAGAACGCGCAACTGCAGGTGCACATCTTCGGTGCGGATCTCACGGTCAGGTCACGCGGGCGCGAGGATCTCGCATCGAGTGGGCAGGCCGGGGGGGCCATCACTACCACCGGGCTTCGCAAGGAGCAGGCGGAGCAGGTGTATCGCGCGGCACAGGCGCAGGAGCAGTCGTGGCGCGAGAAGCGGCGCGTGCGCGATCTCGATGAGCTGCGCGCGAAGTCGGGCGGAATTCAGTTCGGCTCCACTCCCGGTGTTGCCCCGACGGGCGCAGCCACCGGCGCGGATGATCCAATGGCGCGCCTCCAGCGAGCCAAGGAAATGCTCGCCGGAGGATTGATCACGGATTCTGAATACGAATCGATCAAGGCCAAGATCGTCGATCGGATGTAACGGTCAGAAGTCGTAACGCACGGTTCCGAACGCGGCGCGCGGCTGTCCTGGAGCGACGAGCCCACCGGCGACGAGCTCCGGATACGCCTTGTCGAGCAGGTTGCGCACACCCAGCTCGAGCTCGGCCTTGCCAATGCGGCGCGTGAGGCTCGCGTGCAGCAGCGCATATGCGGGCAACACGACACCCGGTTCGTCGAACGGTGAGTACGGTCCCACCGCATTCGTGCTCAGACGCGCGGTCCAGGGCGATGACGGAGTCGCCCACTCGAGCGCGGCCGATCCGATGTAGCGCGCGGTGTTGTACACGCGGAGACCGGACAGCGTATCGACCTTGGTGGGGTCGTCCTCCGGCTGCGTGATCAGCCGCTTGTAGCGCGCATCGTTGAACGTCCAGTCTCCCGACAGGGTGAGCGACTTTGCGATCGGCGCCCGCAACGAAAGCTCGAGTCCCTGATGCTTGCTCGCGCCGCCGTTGCTGGAGCCGCTCGTGAGCGGATTGAACGTCTGCTCGTTGCTCACATCCATGCGGAAGAGCGCGGCCGTCGCACTCACCTGCCCGACATTGAGCTTTACGCCGCTCTCGTAGGCCCACACAGAAATGAACGGAAGCGTGGGATCCTCGATCACGCCATCGGTCGCGCGGAAACCGCGCGAGATGTTCGCGTACACTCCCAGTGCATCCGTCACGCGGAAGAGCGCGCCCATCTTCGGCGAGAAGATGCCGTGCGAGTCCTGCGCGGACTCCTCACCATTGGGAGAGGAGTGCGTGTCGACCGCGTCGTAGCGCGCGCCGAGGTCGAGACGCAAGCGGTTCGTGACGTCGATGCCAGCCTGGGCAAAAATGCCCCCGCCGAACTGGTGCGCGTGAATGAGCGCGTTCACGGAGTCGCGCACGCGATTCGTCGTGAACCAGTTCTGGTAGTGCGACTGATCGAATCGTCCCTCCGTGCCGATGGTCAGCTCCGCGCGCGAGAGCTGCCAGGTGACGGCGCTCGTGACGCCGAAGCCGAAGCGATTGTCATCCTCTTCGGTCTGGCTTCCCTGGCCCTCGAACACACCGCCTGCGGGCGGAATGGTCAGAAAGAGGCGCCAGTCTCCCTGCGTTGCGTACACCGTCGAGCGCCAGAGCCGATTGCCGCTCAGCACGCGCAGGCTCGCGCGCTCCTGTGCGCGAATTTTGTGTCCCTGATCCGTTGGATTCGACACGACGTCGTAGTCGCGCGCCTGGAACTCGTCCTGGCTCAGGTAGCCGGCAGAGTTCCAGCGTGAGCCGTAGAGCTCCACACCACCATCGAGCGTGGTGCCCGGCGAGAGATCGCGCACGATGCGCACGTGCCCCTGCCCCAGATCGTAATCGCTGTTGGGGCGCCAGCCGCCCTCGTGCACGTAGCGCACACCAGCGACGCCGTGCGCGCCTGAGTCGCCGCCGAATCCCGAGAGCGACGTGCCCTCAATGTGTCCCGCGGATCCGCCGTTGATCCATGTGCGCGTGCCGTCCAGCCTGTCGAGCGTACGCACGTTGACGATTCCCGAGAAGGCGAAATTTCCGAACAGCGCGCTCGTGGGGCCCTTGATCACATCGAGATCCTGGATCGCCTGCGGAAAAATCAGGCTCCAGTCGTTGTAGCCCTCGGCGTGACCGTTCACCGGCTCGTTCACCGGAACACCGTCGATCCAGAGCGCGAGATCGGTGGAGTGGTCGGAGCTGAATCCGCGCACGGACGCATCGGATGCGAACCCCGGTCCCTGTCCTTGTATGTGCACTTCCACACCGGCGGTCTGCCGCAGGATTTCCCACGGCGATGTTGCCGGCGTTCGCGCGATCTCCGCCGGACTCACGGCGACGGCCTGCCGAGACTCGGCCGCCGGATGCACCGGTGTGGCGGTGATCGTGACCGTCGCCAGACGATTCGCCGGGCGAACGTGTGCGGAATCCCTGAGGCGCGCCGTCGAATCGCGGCGCGTTGTGTCGGATGCTACAGGTTGCTGCGCCATCGCGCACACAGGTACGGCGATGCACGCGCATACGAACAATTGTCGTAACATGGTCTGTGCTCCACTCGAGTCCGGCGGCGCAGGCGTATCCTGGCCGCCCGCGTGCGCGATGCGCACGCAGCGATGATCAGCTGCGACTGGAGAGTGGCGGACCGAGTGGAGGCGGGAGTCGAAGTGCGGGTTGCCGTGAGGAGCGAACCACGGTTGCGGGCTGCTCGATCACGGTCGCGATGTGCGTGTACGTCGCGATGAGTGTGATGAGCGGCGCGCGCACATCGGAGCCAATGGCGCACGCGCAGACGCAGTCGGTGCAGCACCGGCCGTGTGTCGTTGCCGGACATTTGTGATCGGAATGCGAGCTCTGTTGCCCCTGCATCTCCATGCCGCAGGACATGTCCTGCATCCCCGACATGTCGTGCGGCATCATCATCATCGCCGGGCTCGCGCCGACCGTCGCGATGGCGAGCATCGCGACGAGGGCAAGGCGCAGAGAGAAAATGAAGGCTCGCATACGGACGAAATGATTGATGCGACGTGCCGCGCGCGTCAAGGGTCGCGCGCGTTGCGCTCGCATCTCAGCTCGTCACCAGTGCGTCCGCCTCGATCTCGATGAGCATGGATGGGTCGATTAACCCCTTGACCTCGACCATCGATGTCACCGGACGAACATCGCGGAAGAACTCGCCGTGCGCACGTCCGTATTCCTTCCACTGCGTTATGTCCGTGACGAACATCCGCGTCCGCACCACGTCTGACATCGAGCCACCTGCCCGCTCGATCGCAGCGCGCAGATTCTCGAGCACCTGAATCGTCTGCGCGTATGCGTCATTTGGCGCCACGATCGCGCCGCTCGCGTCGGTCGCCGTCGTGCCCGATACGAAGATGTGGTCGCCGACACGCACCGCGCGCGAGTAGCCAACAAATGGTTCCCACTCGGTGTTCGTAGCGAAGAGCTGCCGCTTCACAGTGCCACCCGTTGTAGAGATGCCGAAAGCTACGACGAACGCGTCGGCACCATGCGGTGCGCGGCTACTCGCGCGGAGGTCCGTTGCCGCCACGGCGACCACCGCGACGACCCCCGCCGTCACCCTTCCCCTCCTCGATCTCGCCGCGCTCCGCATTGTTGCGTGCCGAGTTTTCCAGTGCGGCGAGACGCGTCTGCTGCTCAGGCGTCATGAGCTGCGTCATCTGATCGCGCGCGAGGCGAATGTTCTCGTGCAGCTGCGCCCGGGCTTCGCCGAGTGCGTGCCGGCGCGCGACGATAGCAGCGATGGAATCCTGTGAAAGAGGCGCGGGAGTCGCAGCAGGCGCGCTCGGGTTGTTGGGATCTGGAAGCTGCACTCGCGGCGGACGGAGCGTATCGATCGCGTCGAGCAACGGCGCGTTGCTCGCGCGCAGCTTGGAGGCGATCGTCTCGATCTGCGTGCGCTGCTGGTCGGTGAGCTTGAGATCGGACGCGTGCGCTACCGCGAGCGGAAAGATCTGCTCAGGCTCCCACAGCACGGGCGGAGCCGTGTTGCGCGGAGCCGCCTGATCTGGTGGCGCGCCCGTCTGCTGTCGGCGCCCCTGTGCAGCGAGCGCACTCGTTGCGCACGCGACGGTCATCGCGAGCAGGGCGACCGCTCTCACGCGAGTGGCCCAGCGCGGCGAGTGGTGAGCTCGGGGTCGGCTAATCGTGCCCGGCACGTTGCGAACTGATTGCATGAGATGCACGCAGGTTGGGAAGTCAGTGAACGAACCGACCGGCTCGCTCGTTTAGCGGCGAGAGAACCGCGCCTCTCGCCTCCCTTGGCATAAAGGATACTGTAGAGATACCCGCTCTGCTGCATTTCGTTGTTTCCGCTCCGCATGCCATCCACGAATCCCGGACCCACCATGGCTACCTATTCAGCGACGACCGAACGCAATCTGGACCGCGCCCTCCTCGTACTGCGGCTCGTGCTTGCCGCGATCTTCATCTATCACGGCTACGGGAAGGTCTTCCAGATGGGCTTCGCGGGCGTCACTGGCATGTTCACGAAAATTGGTGCGCCGCTGCCGACGATCACTGCGCCCCTCATTTCCATAATCGAGCTGCTGGGCGGCTTCGCGTTACTGTTCGGTGCCTTCACACGGGTGGCCGCGTTCCTCCTCGCTTGCGACATGCTCGGCGCGATCATCTTCGTGCATGCCAAGAACGGCTTCTCGTCGGGCAAAGGTGGAATCGAGAACGTGCTGGGGAATCTCGGCATGGCGATCGCCGTCGCGCTGCTTGGCGCAGGACTCTACTCACTCGACGCGATGCTCGCGCGTCGCAACTCGAAGACTACTACTCCATGAAGCTCGTTCTCTTGGGAGCCGGCGGTCACGTGGCGCAGGCAATTGCGCGCGAGGCGTTGAGCCGCGGTCACGAGGTGATCGGCGTGGTGCGCAGCGCGGCGTCGACGAGCTCGGACAACGAGCGCATGATCATCGCCGAGGGCGATGCGAGCGATTCCGCGAGCATCGCGAAGCTGTCGCGCGGCGCCGACGTCATCATCAATGCGATCTCACCTCGCCCGAGCCCGAGCGGGCGCCCCGCGACATCCCTCGCCGATTCCGCGCGCGCGATGATCGAGGGTGCGCGCCGCGCGGGCGTCCCTCGCCTCGTGATCGTGGGCGGCGCCGGAAGCCTCGAGGTTGCTCCCGGCGTGCGACTCGTCGACACACCGGGATTCCCCGAGATGTACAAGTCGGAGTCGCTGAACGGAGCGGAGGCGCTCGCCGTGTATCGCTCGTCCGCGGGAGATCTCGACTGGACGTACATCAGCCCGGCCGCGGAGATCGGTCCTGGCACGCGCACGGGTGAGTACCGGCGCGGCGACGACACGCTGCTCGTCGACGAGAAGGGGAAGAGCTTCATCTCGTACGAGGATTACGCGAAGGCGCTCGTCGACGAGGTCGAATCGCCGACGCATCCACGCGCGCGCATGACGGTCGCGTACTGAATGGCCGAGAGCGAGTTCGCGTACACAAAGGCGCCGGCGGGGCACCGGCTGCACGGAGAGGCGCGATTGGGCGCCGTGCATTTACAGGTTGCCGATCTCGCGCGCTCGCTTGCGTACTACGAGCGGGTCATCGGATTGCGACCGCTCCACACTTTCGATGACGCTACCACAGCGCTTGGAGTGCCGAGCGACCCCGAGCCGATCGTCGTGCTGCATCAACGTGAGGGCGCCGCACCAGTTCCGCGCCGTGGGCGGCTCGGACTCTACCACTTCGCGATCCTGCTGCCGAATCGCGAAGCGCTCGGACGATTCATCGCGCACCTCGCAGCGATCGGCGCGTACGCCGGGATGTCGGATCATCTCGTGAGCGAGGCCGTGTATCTCACCGATCCCGACGGACTCGGGATCGAGGTGTATGCAGACCGGCCGCGCGAGTCGTGGCGCCTCGCGAACGGCGCGCTCGAAATGGCGACGCTCACGCTCGACGCTGCCGAGTTGGTTCGCGCCAGTCGCGGCATCGCGTGGGATGGGATGCCGCCCGGAACGCGCATCGGACATGTCCATCTCTTCGTGAGCGATCTCGCGCAGGCCGAGCGCTTCTATCACGAGGGGCTTGGGCTCGACAAGGTGCTGCTCGAATTCCCCGGCGCCCTTTTCATGTCCGCTGGCGGCTATCATCACCACCTGGGCACCAACACCTGGGCAGCGGGCGCGCCGCGCGCGGAGGCCAACGACGCGCGCATGCTCGAGTGGAGCGTGATCGTTCCGACCGCGCAGGACGTGGAGCGCACCGCGGGGGCGCTCGAGGATGCAGGTGCCACGATCTCATGCGACGGCGACGACGTCACCGCGATCGATCCGTGGGGAACGATGGTGCGAGTAGCGAGTGAGCCGCCGCGCTAGCAGAGAAAGTCCGCGATGCGAAAAACGCCGCCACAACGATCTCGCGTTGCGACGGCGTTCTCACATCAGCGACACTGCGCCTTACGGGTGCGTCGAACCAACAAGCACCGGTTGATCGCGATAGAGCGCCGGCAGCAGCTTCTTGAAGTTCACAACCTTGGGCGCGTCATTGTACGCAATGTAGCCATCGTCCGGATGCAGCGTGGCGTAGTCCTGGTGATAGCCCTCGGCGTTGTAGAAGTCCTGCGCGGGCTTCACATCGGTCACGATCTTGTTCGCGTATACCTTCGCCTTGGACAGTTGGTCAATGTACGCCTTCGCGGTGCTTTCCTGCGCAGGCGTCGTAAACCAGATCACCGAGCGGTACTGCGTCCCGTGATCGGGACCCTGATAGTTGAGCTCGGTAGGGTCAGTGGCGACGGAGAAGAACACACGCAGCAGGTCCGCATAGGACACCTGTGACGGATCGAAGACGATCCGCACCGACTCGGCGTGCCCCGTGGATCCCGTGCTCACCTGCTCGTAGCTGGGATTCTTGAGCGCTCCGCCCGTGTAGCCGGAGACGGCGCTCTTCACACCCTTCATGTGCTGAAACACGGCCTGGACGCCCCAGAAACAGCCGCCCGAGAAAATCGCGACCTCTTCGCTGGCCGCGGGCGCGAGCCCCGTGCCGACGCTCGCCGCAGGCAGGATGGTCGGTGCACTCGAGCCGCGTCCCGAAAACATCGCGACAGCCGTGAGCGATACGCCGACGACCGCAATCCCGCGCAATACCGATCGAATCATGTGGTCTCCCGTGGTTCTTGCCGTACATCTACTAACCCGGCTTGGTACCCCGAAGTTTCCAATTGAGCCCAGATCTACTGTACCGGCGTCTTCCCCTTCGCCTTGGCGAAGTCCCCGGCCATGACGCGCGTCAGGCTCCCGGGAACGAGGTACTTCTTGAGCGCCGCGTTCACCTGTGCGATCGTCACCGCCTGCACGCGCTTCGCGAGCTCTGCATCGTACGTGAACGTGCGATTCACCTCACGATGGGTCGCAATCTCTGACGCCAGCTCGTCGTCGTTCGAGCGCTCCTGCGCATTCTCCTGCAGCCACCCGTTCTTCGCCTTCGACAGTTCCTCCGCGGTCACACCTGTCTTGAGGACGCTCGCGACCTCCTCGTCGAACGCCTTCGACAGGCGACTGGCGTTCTCGGGCGCGTAGATCGCGTACGTCTCCCACACGCCGCTCGAATCCTGCGCGCGTGCGGAGAGGAATGAGCCCACACCGTAGCTGATCCCCTCCTTCTGTCTGATGCGATTCGCGAGCCGCGAGTCGAGCGCGCCGCCGCCCAGGATGTAGTCGCCCATCAGGAGCGCGGGATAATCCGCGGCATCGTCGCGCACCGGAAGATTGAGCCCGGCGAGGAAGAGCGCGTTCGCCTTGTCAGGTGTCTCGATCATCGTGGTCGATGAATCGATTGCACGGTACGGAACGGGAATCCGCGCCCATTGCTCCTTCGCGTTCCATGCGCCAAACAACTTCGCAGTCGCCGCACTAACCGCGGCCGAGTCGAAGTCGCCAACGAGCACGAGATCGGCGGCCGACGCTCCGTAGAAGCGACTGTGAAAGTCGCGGGCCTGCGCGAGCGTCGTCGAGGTGATCGTCTTGATGTGCTCATCGATGGTCGGCGTATACAGCGGGTGCCCGGCCGGATGCGGGTCGATGCGCCTCTCGAACGCATTCGACGCGAGCGACTGCGGGTCGGAGAGATCCTGCTCGAGCCCCGCGATCCGCTCCTGCTTGAGCTGCTCGAACTCGGCCGAGTCGAAGCGTGGCTGGCTCGCCATGTCGGCGATCAGCGCAAGCACCGCGGGCACACTGCTCCGCACCGTCTCGATGGTGATCGTCGCACGGTCGACGCCACCACGCACGCGCACCGACGCACGCAGAAGATCGAGGCTGTCCTGCAGCTGCTGGCGCGTGAGCGACTTCGTTCCACGCTCGAGCATCGCTGCGGCGAGCTCGCGTGCGCCACCGTTTCCGGTTAGCGACTGCTCCGAGCCGAATCTGAGAATCAATCTCCCCTTCACGGCTGCTCCGCGGGTCTTCTTCGGCAGCAGGCTCACGCGCATCCCGTTCGCGAGCTTCGCGACCCGCGTGCGCGCGTCAATGTTGGACGGCGCTGCGTCGAAGGCCTCGCCCACGCCGAGTGCCGCGTCGCCCTTGTAGTCGCGCACGAGCGCCGCAATGTCCACTTCGCCGGGAATCTCCGAGCGATCGGGCTTCGCAGTTGGATAGAACAGCCCGACCGTGACGTTCGAGGGTTTGAGATAGTCTCTGCGCCACGCGCTGCACGTCGGCCGGTGTCACGCGCTTGAGTCGATCGCGATGTACGAAGAGCAGGCGCCAGTCGCCCGCGGCCTGCCACTCGCTGAGCGCGAGCCCGACCTGATCCGAGTTGTTGAGGAGCAGATCGATGTCCTTGAGCAGCGATGCCTTCGCCCGCTCAACCTCGGCCGCCGTGGGTGGACGCGAGCGCACGCTGTCGATGCTCTGGAGGAGCACCTCGCGCGCCTTGTCGAGCGAGCCCTCCTTACGCACCTGCGCGAACGCGACGAGCATTCCCGGCTCGCGCAGCTGAAAGTCGAACGTGCCCGTGGACGACGCGAGCTTGGGCACCACGAGCGACTGGTAGAGTCGCCCCGATGGCTCGCGGCCGAGCACGTTCGCGAGCACGTCCACCGACGCGAAGTCGGGGTGCGAGAGCGCGGGCACGTGATACACGGCGGTGACGACCTGCACGTCGCCCACGCGACGAAGCGTCACCGATCGCTCGCCGTCCTGCGTCGGCTCCTGCGTGTACGTGGGATACAGGATGTTGCCGCGCGAGAGCGAGCGCACCGGCTTGGGAATCGCGCCGAAGAGCCGCACGATCTGCTTCAGTGTGGCCGGCTCATCGAACTTTCCGGCGACGAGCAGCACCGCATTGTCCGGCTGATAGTACTTGTGATAGAACGCCTGGAGGCGCTCGATGGGCACGTTCTCGATGTCGGAGCGCGCACCGATGGTCGAATGCCCGTAGTTGTGCCAGAGGTACGCGGTGGAAATCGTGCGCTCGAGCAGAATCTGGAACGGATCGTTCTCGCCGGCCTCGAACTCGTTGCGCACCACCGTCATCTCCGACGACCGATCCTTCTCGGCGATCAGGCTGTGCGTCATGCGATCCGCCTCGAGCCCGAGCGCCCAGGAGAGATTTTCGCCAGCGGCGGTCATCGTCTCGAAGTAGTTCGTGCGGTCGAGCCACGTGGATGCGTTCCAGCGGGCGCCGTGCTTGTCCATCTCGACGGGAATGTCGTGTCGAGTGGTGGTGCCCTTGAACTGCATGTGCTCGAGCAGGTGCGCCATCCCGGTCTCGCCGTATCCCTCGTGTCGCGACCCCACCATGTACGTGACGTTCACGGTGACTGTCGGCTTGGACTGATCGGGAAAGAGAAGCACGCGAAGCCCGTTGGGCAGCCGGTACTCCGTGATTCCCTCGACGGACGTGACGCGTGTTGCAGCCTGCTGGGCAGGCGCAGTGGCGGCGACGCTCAGGGTGAGCGCCGAGGCGAGGATGGCGGTATGTCGCATGAGATGCATGATGAGGGATGTGCCGCGGAATATCGAGAGATGCCGCAGTGGACATGGGGTGGTCAAGCCTTTCCATGTCAACATTCTGGCAAAGGGGAGGAGTGTTCCTCTAGCTTATTCGCATGAGCGAACACCTGATGTCGACTTCCCGAATGGAAGCATTCAGCGATGGCGTGATCGCGATCCTCATAACGATCATGATTCTCGAGCTGCACGCACCCACCGACGTGACGTGGCAAGCGCTGCGCCCGCTGCTCCCGGTGTTTCTCGCGTACGTGCTGAGCTTCGTATTCGTCGGGATCTACTGGGCGAATCATCACCACATGCTGCAGATCGTCGACCGCGTGAACGGACATATCCTGTGGGCAAATCTGCACCTGCTCTTCTGGCTCTCGATGGTTCCATTCGCGACAGCGTGGATGGGCGAGCACTATAAGGCACCGGTGCCGACAGCGCTGTATGGCGTGGTGCTCTTCTGCGCGGGATTCACGTATTGGTTGCTGCAGCGCGCGATCATCCAGGACCAGGGCCCGAGCTCGCGCCTGGCGGCCGCGATTGGCAAGGACCGAAAAGGATTTGCGTCGGTTGGCGCGTACGCGATCGCGATTCCGACGGCCTTCTACAGTCCTGCGCTCGCGCAGCTGCTGTACGTTTGCGTCGCGCTCACGTGGCTGGTGCCGGATCCGCGCATTCGCGAAGACGATCCGGCGTGAGTGAGACGACGCCTCGCACCTGACCGTACAAGTGCGCCGACTCCATATTGAGCAATCTCAACAGGAGTCCGCGAATGGCATCGGAATCCGCTGCACTCGACCAGTTCGTGCGCGCTGCACTGGAGAAAGGCGAAGAGCGCACCGCGATCACGGCGGCGCTCGAGAGCGCGGGCTGGCCCGGACAGGAAGTCGCGCGAGCGTTGAGCGTGTACGCGCCAGTCCCATTCAGCGTCCCGGTCCCGCGGCCCCGCGCATCACTGTCCTCGCGTGAGACGTTCCTCTATCTCGTGCTTTTCACGTCGCTCTATCTGAGCATCTGGCATTTCGGAGCTCTGATGTTCGACCTGATCGACAAGGCGATCCCCGACCCGACGCAGCGATACTACGGCGATCAGGCGGGTAGCATTCGCTGGTCCGTGTCATCGCTCATCATCGCGTTCCCCGTCTTTCTCTGGACGAGCAGGTACGTTGGCCAGCGCGTGGCGGCCAACCCTGCACGCCGCCTCTCGCCCGCGCGGCAATGGTGCACGTACATCACGCTCTTCATCGCGGTCTCGGTGCTGATCGGAGGGGCGATCTCGCTCATCGATCACCTCCTCGGCGGCGAGGTGACGCTTCGCATCGCGCTCAAGGGCGCGGTGACTGGCGCGATCGCATTCTCCACGCTCGTGTACTACCTGCGGGACCTCAGGCACGAAGAGAAGGAGGCTGCGTGAACCCTCCGTCTTCCAATCGCGCGGCGATTCTGGTGACGGTCGCCGCGCTCCTGGCGGTTGGCTCAGGCTTGTTCGTGATCGGCTCGCCCGCTCGCGCGCGAGCTCGGCGCCTGGACGAGATGCGCGTCAGCGATCTTGCGACCCTCTCGCGCAAGGTGGAGGAATATCGGAAGCAGCATCACGAGCTGCCGTCCGGTCTCGACACACTCCGGGCAGATGGTCTGCTGAGTCGCGTTCCGAAAGATCCCGTCACGGACTCGTCCTATCCGTATTTTCCCAGCGGAGAGCGATCCTACCGCCTGTGCGCGAATTTTGCGCAGCCAACGGACACGACGCCGCCGCGCTACGACGAGGAGAACATCGGGCATCATTCGTGGAAACACGGCGCCGGCGAGAGCTGCTTCGATCTCACCGCTCCGGTTACAGACAAGGAATGAGCGGCTCCGAACTGTTCACACACTCAACAAGGCGCGCACCATGACCAATCTGTCGTTGCTCGTGACAATGAAGGCGAAGCCCGGCAAGGAGCAGGAAGTCGAGAGTTTCCTCAAGTCGGCGCAGCCGCTCGTCGAGGCCGAACCAGGGACGATCGCGTGGTTCGCGATCCGTATTTCTCCCGGCTACTACGGCATCTTCAATGCGTTCGAAAACGAGGCGGGGAGGAATGCACATTTGACCGGACGCGTTGCCGAGCTGCTGTTCGCGAAGGCCCCGGAGTTGTTCAGCGAAAAGCCGACGCTCGAGAAGCCGGATATTCTCGCTTCGAAGCTGCCGAAGTAGCGCCGGGCTGTTCTCGGCGGGGAGTGGCGCATTCGCGCTCCATCGCGATCTTAGATGGAGCTCCTCGTTCGCGTGCCCTCAGGTGAGAGACTCGCCAATGCCCCTGCTCCGCCCCGCCGCCCTGCTCGCCGCGATCGTCGCCGCCGCATCGACCGTCACCGCACGCGCCGTTGCTCAGCGCGCGAACGACGGCGACTGGACAATGCCCTCGAAGGATTATTCCGCAACGCGCTTCAGCGGTCTCGCGCAGATCACGCCGGCCACCGTGAAGAGCCTGCACCCGGTGTGGACCTTTTCCACGGGCACGCTCGGCGGACATGAGGGGCAGCCGCTCGTCGTGAACAACACGATGTACGTCGTGACGCCGTATCCGAACGTGCTCTATGCGTTCGATCTCACGAAGGACGGCTACCCACTCAAGTGGAAGTACCGTCCCCCCGTGGATGCGAACTCGCTCGGCATCGCGTGCTGCGACGCGGTGAATCGCGGCGCCGTGTATGCCGATGGAAAAATCGTCTACAACCTGCTCGACGGGCACACGGTCGCCATCGACGCCGCAACAGGCAAAGAGCTCTGGAAGACGAAGATCGCCGATCTCTCGCAAGGCGAAACGACGCCGATGGCCCCGCTCATCGTGAAGAACCGAGTGCTCGTCGGCGCCTCGGGTGGCGAGTTCGGCATCCTCGGATGGGTGAAGGCGCTCGATCTCGCCACCGGAAAAATCGCGTGGACGGCGACGAACATCGGCCCCGACAGCCTCGTGCTCGCGAGAGCGGGGACGTTCAAGGCGTTCTACGACAAGGGAGCGCAGCTGGGACAGACCACATGGCCTGCCGACACGTGGAAGCACGGTGGCGCGCCGGTGTG
This sequence comes from uncultured Gemmatimonadaceae bacterium, assembly GCA_963792685.1. GTDB lineage: Bacteria > Gemmatimonadota > Gemmatimonadetes > Gemmatimonadales > Gemmatimonadaceae > FEN-1250. The sequence continues at coordinate 3,387,439 of CAWBWW010000001.1, forward strand.
GGGATGGATGTCGTACGACCCGGAGCTCGACCTCGTGTATTATGGCGTCGGGAATCCCGGCCCCTACAACGCGGACCAGCGCGTCGGCGACAACAAGTGGACCGCGAGCGTGCTCGCGCGACGCCCGGAAGACGGCACGCTGGTGTGGGCGTATCAGTTCACGCCGCACGACAGCTGGGACTTCGATGCGGCGGCCGAGATGGTGCTGGTGGATCTCACCGTGCACGGGAAGCCGCGCAAGGCGCTCGTGCACTTCGACAAGAACGGCTTTGCGTACACGATGGATCGCACGACGGGCGAGGTGATTCTCGCGGAGCCGTACGTGCACGTGAACTGGGCGTCGAAGATCGATCTTGCGACAGGACGACCCGTGCTCAATGACGCGAAGGCGACCGGTGCATCGAAGGGGAACGTGAAGGACATCTGCCCGACGCTCGAAGGCGGAAAGAGTCCAGCCTCTCCTGTCGCGTACTCGCCGGTGACGAAGCTCTTCTACGCGTCGACGAACAGCATGTGCATGGACTATGCGGCGGTGCAGACCGCGCATCTCGCAGGCACGCCGTTCATGGGGATCAATAGTCCGTATCACGCGGGGAGCGATCCCAACATGGGCGCGTTCATCGCGTGGGATGCGACCACCGGCAAGCGCGCATGGGAGATCAAGGAGAAGTTTCCGGTGTGGAGCGGCAGTCTCGCGACGCGCGGCAACGTCGTGTTTTACGGCACGCTCGACGGATGGTTCAAGGCGGCGAACGCGACGACTGGTGCGGTGCTCTGGCGCTTCAAGGTCGGCTCCGGCGTAGTCGGCGATCCGATCACGTTCACGGGCGCGGACGGCAAGCAGTACGTGGCGATCTATGCGGGCATTGGCGGGGACTGGCTGCTGCTCTCCGGCGACTACAAGTCCGATGATCCGGCGGACGTTCGCGATCCCGCGGATTTCGCGCGCGAGCTCGCCCGGCACACGAGCCAGGGCGGGATCGTCTGGATCTTTGCGCTTTAGCGGAGACCACTCATGAGATCACTCACTTCGCTCGCGCGCCCCGCGCTCACGCTGCTCTTGCTCGCATTGGCATCGTGCCGCAAGGAAAGCGCTGCGCCGCAATCCACTGCAGGCGCCGCGCAGAATACGCAGAACGCGATCGTCATCTCGAGACATGACGATCGAGTGTTCGCGGGCGGGCTCACGCCTCCGACCGAGCGCGTGTCGAACTCGCAGGCGGAGAATCCGAAGGCGGCTGACGAAGGTGCGGCGCTGTTCACGAGCATGAACTGCGACGGCTGTCACGGCGGCGGCGCGGTGGGAGCGGTCGGGCCGAGTCTCACGGATGGACGCTGGCGCTACGGCGGTGCCGACGCGGATCTCTACCGATCGATTGCGGAGGGGCGGCCGAAAGGCATGCCATCATTCGGCGGGGCGCTGCAACCCGCGATGATCTGGCGGCTCGTGGCATACATCAAGTCGCTGCCGCCACCGAAGGACGCGCCCACCGAATCGTGGTAGCCATGCGCTCACTTCCAGCTCTCGTGCTCGTTACAAGTTTCGCGAGCACGACCGTCTCCGTGGCGGCCCAGAGTGTCGCGCCCACCACGGTGTACACCGGCACGTTCATCACCCTCGACTCCAGCTCCTCGCGTGCGGGCGCGATCGCGGTGCGCCGCGGACTCATCACGGCTGTCGGATCCCTCGCGCACGTAGACTCCATCGCAGGCGCGCACGCGCCACACGTCGCGCTTCCCGGCTTCGTTGTGCCCGGATTCGCAGACGCACACGCGCACGCGCTCTTCCTCGGCCAGCAGCTCGAGTCCATGGACTTGCACGCACTCCCCAAGGCCGAGGTGCTGCGACGCGTTGCGGTCGCGGCGCGCAGGGCGCCGAAGGGGGCATGGATTCGCGGCTCGGGGTGGGATCAGGCCTTCTGGTCGCCGCCGAATTTTCCCACGGCGCAAGAGCTCGAGCGCGTGAGCGCGGGGCATCCTGTGGTGCTCGACCGCATCGACGGACACGCAATCTGGGTGAACCAGCGCGCGCTGACGCTCGCGAACATTGAGCGCGGCCGCGCGGATCCGTCCGGCGGTCGGATCATGCGCGACTCGGCCGGGGCGCCCACCGGCATCTTCCTCGACTCGGCGACGTCGCTCGTGACGCGTGCGATCCCGGCGCCAACGGATTCGGCGATCGAGCACCAGCTCAGGCGCGCGCTGGCGCAGTACGCTGCGTGGGGGCTCACGAGTGTCCACGACGCGTGGGCGGAGCTGCAGGTGCTGCGTGTGTGGAAGTCGCTCGCGAACCGCCGAGCACTGCCCACTCGAATGTATGTCATGGCGGGAGCGCAGGACTCCACGCTCACCTACACACTCGCGGATGGTGTTCGGCTTGGCGGTGTGAACGATCTCCTAACTCTCCGCAGTGTCAAGATCGTGCTCAATGGCGCGCTCGGCTCACGGGGTGCTGAGCTCACCGAGCCGTACTCCGATGAGCCGGGAAAGCGCGGGCTCGTGCTCGTGAGCGATGCGCAGCTGGACTCGATCATCCGCCTCTGCGTTGCCCGCAACTTCCAGGTGAACGTGCACGCGATCGGTGACGCGGCGAATCGTCGACTGATAGCGGCGTTCGCGCGCGCGGGTGAGGATGCACGGCGACTTCGCTTTCGTGTCGAGCATGCATCGCTCGTTCCCGACGATCTGTTGCCGCGCTTCGCCGAGCTCGGGATCATCGCATCGATCCAGCCGGTGTTCGTGGGCGAGTACAGCAGATTCGCCGAGGCGCGTGTGGGACGCAAGCGCGTGCACTGGGTCGAGCGCACGCGCGACTTCACGACGAGCGGCGCGCGAATCGCGAGCGGCACGGACTATCCCGCGTCGGACACTGGCGATCCCCTCATGACGCTCTACTCAATGGTGACGCGCCGCGGTGCGGACGGCACCCCCGGTGAGGGATGGCTTCCTGATCAGCGCGTGAGTGTCGACGTCGCGCTCCGCAGCATGACCGCAGGGCCCGCGTACGCATCGTTCCAGGAGAATCTGCTCGGCGCAATCACAGCGGGACGCGCGGCGGACCTGACCGTGCTCTCGGCAGATCCCTATGCCGTGGCGCCTGACTCCTTACGGACGCTGCGCGTGCTGCGCACGATCGTTGCCGGCCGCACGGTCTGGCGTCGCGAGGCCATGCAGGTTCCCGCGAAGGTACGGCGATAGCGGCACCGCGAATACGCTGTCCCACACGGCGAGTGCCGGCTTGGGCTCGAGCGCGGTGTTCACCAATCCGAGCGTCACGAACGGCACGAGCTGTGGATCGTCGGCGGGAAGGCCGAATGCCACGATGTCGATGTCCGTGAATGAGAGCTGAAACCAGGCAAGCGCGTTCGCATTCTGCGCCAACTGTGAGGCGCGCCGGATCCACGCGGCCTGCAGCGCAGGAGAGGAATGCACGCTGCCAATGTTTGCGGAGCTCCACCCGCCTTCGGTGATCAACACCGGCACCTGTGCGCTCTGATGCAACCGCGAGAAGTAGTCATCGGGGATCTGACTCGGATCGGTGAATCCCGCGAGATAGGGATAGCAAGACAGCCCGAGTGCATTGATGAAGGGGAAATCGGCAATGTCGCGATCAATGCCGACGTACGCGTTCGTTCCGCCGAGCCGCCCCCATGCCACGTCCACCTGAACGCTCACGTAGAGGAACTGCGCTCCAGCTGTGTTGCTGTGCCGGGCCGCGGCAGCATTCGTCATCGCGACAATCGCGGCGTAGACGCCCGAGGGTCCCGCGAGCCGGATGAGATTCGTTTCGGAGGCGAGCCCGAGATAGGTCGGAAACGCGAGCGTGTCGAGCGCGGCGATGTACGTTGCGTAGAGCTTCTGTACCGTGTCCTCGGTGATGCTGCGGCCGAGCGTTACGAGTGCCGGGGCTTCAGCCGTCCGGTCCACCCCGTTGGTGACGTCGGTCTCGATGGCCACCTGCAAATGGGCGGCTCGGTATGCGTCGACAATTGGAAGCACGTCGGCGTGAACGAGTGAGTCGGCGTGCGCGCCCGCGAGCAGCGCGGCCCAGGGCACGTCGAGATGGAGAATCGCGGCGTCCGCGCGCTGCGTCCACAGCTGCACGGAACGGCGCGAAAGCATGGTGTCCGGCGCCGGCGGGAAGTTGGAGAAGCCCATGTGAAACGTGCGCGTGGGAACGGATCTCGCCGCATCCGAACAGCCCGCGCCGAACGAAGTGACGAGAGTGCCGAACACCATCACGGCGAGCGTGCGCGAACGTAACGGCAGTTTGATCGCCAACTTCGTCTCCGGGAGTTGTTTCCGTGATCGCCGCGATCGAGCCTGTCCCCTCGCCGAACATCCCCCCTATCTTGGAGCGTGAACCCCGCTCGGGCAATCACTTCTATCAGATCCGGATGATGCGCATGGAGCTTCTGTACGTCTTCGCCGCGGGTGTGCTCGTGGGCGCCGCTATCTTCTGGCTCGTCGCGCGCCTGCAGGATCGCGACACCGCCTCGCTCGCGCAGGAGCTCGTCCGCCAGGCAGAGGCCTCCAAGACGAAGGAGATCGAGCTGCTCACGAGCAACATGCGCGACTCCGTGAAGGCCCTCACTGCGGATCTCATTACCGGCGGCGTACGTCAGCTCAATGACGCGGCCCGTGATTCGTTGTCACAGCACACGTCAGACAACCAGAGCGCCCTCGAGTCGAAGAAGGCGCTCATCGACCAATCGCTCGAGTCAATGAACGCGAAGCTCGAGAAGGTAGGGTCGCTCGTGCGGGAGCTGGAGACCGCGCGCGCCGAGAAGTACGGGGAGCTCTCGCGGCAGCTCGTCGACGCATCCGCAGCCACTACGAAGCTGAGCGACGCCGCCGATCAGCTCCGCGGCATTCTCTCGAACCCCACTGCGCGCGGGCAGTGGGGCGAGCGCCTGGCCGAAGATGTCCTGCGCGCAGCGGGACTCGTGGAAGGGATCAACTACGCGAAGCAGCAGCCGATGGCATCAGGGCGCCGCCCAGACTTCACCTTCCATCTGCCGAACGGCCTCGCGCTCAACATGGACGTGAAGTTTCCACTCGACAACTATCTCCGCTCATTCGAGTGCGCGAGCGATGGCGATCGCCAGACGTGCATCGATCAGTTCAAGCGCGACGTACAGAAGACCATCAAGCAGGTGCACGAGCGCGGCTACATCGACGTGGCCGAGGGGACGGTGGACTACGCGATTCTGTTCGTGCCGAACGAGCGGGTGCTGAGCTTCCTGAATGAATGCGACCCCACCGCAATCGACGGCGCGCTTCGAAACAAGGTCGTGATCTGCTCGCCGTTCACGCTGTACGCGGTGCTCGTCGTGATCCGGCAGGCCGTGGACAATTTTCGCTTCGCGCAGACGACATCCGAGATGCTGGAGCTGCACGGCGTGTTCAACAAGGAGTGGCAGAGCTTCGTCGCTGATTTCGAGAAGGTCAGGAAAAAAGTCGACGAGGCGCAGGAGGCCTTCGATGTGCTGGCGACCACCCGCCGCCGCAAGCTCAATGGCGTACTGGACAGAATCGACGCGCTGCGTGGGCCGGAGCACGTTCCGATCGCGCAGTGATTGCATCTGTACACTTCTTGCACTCCTCGCACTGGACCTTCAGAGGGATTGCCAATGAGCCGAAGCAAGAACAGCCACCCATCCGCCCCCGCCGCCATTCACGGCCCCAAGACTCAATCCGCCATCATGCAGCAACTCAAACACCACGACGAGAAGAACGCGCATCGCGCGACAGGTCCGCGTGAAGTGTCCGATACCGAGATCGCGGACGTGCATGACCGCGAGATCAAGGGCGAGCTGTGCACGGGAAAGCATCGCCTCACGGAAGACCGCGTCCAGCACGACGAGGCCGACAAGAAGAGCGACAAGAACCGGTTGGCCGCGGACGCGAAGAAGCACAAGCATGGCAATCCGCACGGGAAGCTGAACGGCGGGACCGACCACCACTAACGGGCGTTCCCCTACCCCTCCATTTCGCGCGCCTCTTGCGCGACCGCAACCTGCATAGGTAGAATGTCTACACATCACGTGTAGACGTTCTACCTATTGGCGGGCGGTGCCCGCGAGGATGCCGCGTGTCCCCTTCTGCTGGGCCGTCCCGGAGCGAGCTGCTCAAAGGCACGCTCGACATGCTCATCCTGCAGACGCTCACGCTGCAGCCGCAACACGGCTACGCGATAGCACAGCACATCGAGAAGCTCTCGGACGATGTCCTCTCGATCGAGCAGGGGTCGCTCTATCCCGCGCTCGAACGGCTGCTGAAAAAGGGATGGGTGACCGCGAAGTGGGGCGAGTCTCCCACTGGCCGGAAAGCCCGCTACTACACCATCACCGCGTCTGGGCGCAAGCAGCTCGGCAACGAGATCTCGAGCTTCGAGCGCATGCTCGTGGCGATTCAGGCCGTCATGAAGCGCGCCTGAGCGGCCATGTCCTTCATCGACGGACTTCGCCACCAGCTCCGCACGCTGACCGACTCGCGCCGCCATGCGCACGAGCTCGATGCGGAGATGCGCTTCCATCTCTCGCTCGACGCCATGCAGCGGGAGCATGCCGCGCGTGGCTCACTTTCCGCCCGCGACGCACGCGCCGCCGCGCACCGGCGCTTTGGCAATCTGACATCCATTACCGAGGACACGCGCGCGATGGCAGGCATCTCGATTCTCGACGCGGCGGTGCAGGATGCGCGCTTCGCGCTCCGCACGTTCCGCCGCGCCCCCGCCTTCACCGCGGTGGCGGTGGTCACGCTTGCGATCGGCATCGGCGCAAACACGGCGATCTTCAGCGCCGTGAATGCGCTGCTCATTCGTCCGCTCCCGTTCCCCCACCCCGAGCGGCTCATGCGAGTCGCGATCGTGGTGCCCGCGCGCAACGGACAACCCGCGCGCGACGACGGCTCCTGGTCATATCCGAAGTTCGTCTCGCTGCGGGAATCCCAGCACATCTTCTCGGATCTCGCGCTCTACACCGATGACCGGAACACCGTGTTGGTGAACGGCGAGGCCGAGCGCATACGCACCGAGATCGCCGGCGCGCGCTATCTTCCGACGCTCGGCATCCAGCCGGCGCTTGGCCGTAACTTCTCGCTCGACGAAGACCAGCATCCCGATGGACCGCGCGTCGTGTTGCTTTCCGATGCGTTCTGGCAAAGCCGCTACAACGCCGATCCCGCGGTGCTCGGCAAGTCCCTCGACATCGACGGGAAGCCATTCACGATCATCGGCGTGCTGCCGCGCGGCTTTCGCGGACTCACGGGGCGCGCAGAGCTGCTCACCCCTCTGATGTCGCACAGCTCCGAAGAGCTGGGCGAGGCGTGGAACCACTCCTTCACGCTCGTTGCGCGACTGGCACCCGGCGTCACCATCGAGAGCGCGCGCACCGAGGTGACGCGACTCGGTGACGTCGTGGACCGCGCGTATCCATATCCCGAGGGCAAGTCCGCGCCCTGGGGCGCGAAGTTGACGGAGCTCGATGCGAGCCGCGTCGATCCTACGGTTCGACGCTCGCTGCTCGTGCTGCTCGCGGCCGTTGGACTCGTGCTCCTCATCGCGTGCGCGAACGTGGCGAATCTCTTTCTGGTGCGCGCATCCGGACGGCGACGGGAGATAGCCGTGCGAGTCGCTGTCGGCGCACCGCGCGGCAGACTCGTGCGTCAGCTCCTCACCGAGAGCGTGATACTCTCAGCGCTGGGCGGAATTGCCGGGCTGCTCGTTGCCTGGTGGGGCGTGCGGCTCCTCTCCGTGCTCGATCCGAGTCAGGCGCTCCGCGTGCAGAACCTGTCTGGGATCGGCGCGGTCTCATTCGCCGACGTCCATCTCGACGGAGAGGCGCTGGTGTTCACCGCTCTCCTCGTGGTGATCACCGGCATCATCTTCGGACTCGTGCCTGCGCTCCAGTCCACGCGACAGTCGCTCACCGCCACACTCAAGGAAGAATCCGGATCCGGCGACGGCACACGTCGAGCACTCACGAGCCGCAACGTGCTCGCCACCGTCGAGATCGCGCTGGCAGTCGTGCTGCTCGCAGGCTCGGGGCTCATGCTCCGCAGCCTGGGCAAGTTGCTGCACGTGGATCCGGGCTTCGATCCGGCGCACACACTCACGATGCGATTCAACACACCCGACGGCTACGGACGTGATTCGCTCCCCGGCTTCTTCGACGCCGTGCTCGAACGCACGGCCGCGCTTCCGGGAATCACGGGGTCGGCTCTCATCGATTGCGCACCGTTGAATGGTCGCTGCTCCGGCACGGTGATCGCCTTCCGCGACCAGCCGGCGGCGGAGCCGGGCACGGAACCGGAGGTGGGCCTGCATTGGGTCACGCCCTCCTGGCTCCCGATCATGAAGGTGCCACTCCTGCGCGGGCGCTACCTCACACGCGAGGATCGCGAAGGTGTGCGCAAGGTCGTGCTCGTCAACGAAGTGGCCGCCCGTACGTTCTGGCCGGGGCAGAACCCGCTCGGCAAGCCGGTGAGCGTGGGCCAAGGCGGCTTCTGGAAGGACACCGCGTATGTGGTCGGAGTGGTGGGCAACATTCGCTACGAGTCGCTCGACTCCGCCGCCACGCCGGACGTCTATATCTCCTACTATCAGTCGCCGCGTGGCGGCATGATGCTCATGCTCCGCTCGAGCGGCGAGGAGCGCGCTCTGGCTACACCCGCGCGCGCGGTCGTTCGCGAAATGCTCCCCACATCGCCGGTGTACGACGTGCGCACGATGCGCGAGCGCGTCTCGGACGCGATGCGCTATGCCCGCTTCAGCACCGTAATCCTGGCGCTGTTCGGAATAGTTGCGCTCGCGCTCGCGACCATGGGCACCTATGGAGTCATCTCCTTTGGCGTCGCGCAACGCACCCGTGAGATCGGCATTCGTGTCGCGCTCGGCGCACAACGCGGGGAGCTGCTGCGGATGATCGTCCGCCAGGGATTCGCGCTCTCGCTTGCGGGGTGCGCCATCGGACTCGCAGGCGCGCTCGCGACGACGCGCGTGCTCCGATCGCTGCTCTACGACGTGCTCCCCACGGATCCGCTCACGTTCGCCGCAATCCTCGCGGTGCTCGTGCTGGCCGTGCTCGCCGCAAGCTGGATTCCCGCGCGGCGGGCGGCGACCGTTCACCCGTCTGAGGCGCTGCGCCAGGGCTAGGGCTCGAGGCGCCCCCATCTTCCCCCGTCACAGCGGCGTGCGTTATGCTTGGCACACAGGTGGATTGCAGAGCCGGTGAACGGGAGGGTTTGGACGATGCACAGTGCACAGATTGAGCTCATCACAGTCTCGCGCCAGTTCGGCGCCCTGGGCAGCGATCTCGCGCGCAAACTGGGCGAGCGGCTTGGGTGGCCCGTGCTCGACGACGAGGTCACGTGCCGCTGTGCCAAGCGCCTCAATCTCGAGACGTCTGCGGTGGAGCGCATGCGGGAACATTCGCCCACGCTGCTCGCGCGCCTCAGTGCCGCGTTGCTGGTGGCGCCCCCTGAGGCGCCCGGCTTTGACAGCACGCATCTGCTGCACGTGGATGCGATCGCCGAGGCAGCGATGGAGTCCATTCAGGAGGCGGTTCGTTCGCTTCCGCTGATCGTGGTCGGCTTCGGCACGCAGTGCATGTTCGCTGGCCGCTCCGATGCGCTACACGTGCGACTCGTGGCGCCGCTTCCGACCCGCATCGAGCGCCTTCGCGCGCGCTTCGGTTGGGACGCCGCGACAGCCGCTGCCCGCGCGCGCCGCATGGATGAGGATCGGCGCCGCTACGTGCAGCGCTACTTCCATCGCGACGTCCACGATCCGCTGCTCTACGACGTGCAGATCAACACTGGCCGCACGACGCTCGATGAGGCGGCGGCGCTGGTCGAGCAGCTCGTGCGCGGCGATCAGCGTGTTGGCGCGGGCGCGCGCGAAGAGCAGCATCACGGAGCGGGCGCAATCGCGTGATCGGGAGCAAGCTACCGAAATGACATCACCAATCTCGCGGGGCTTTCGCGGCCGTCGTCCGGACGCCGGCGCTGCCGCACGCCTGCCCCCCGGGCAATACGAAACGCGCGACTTCCCCGTGCTCTCCGCCGGCCCCACCCCGCACGTTCCACTTGACAAGTGGAGCTTCACTTTGGGCACGCGCGGCGCGCCGACCGCGACGTGGAGCTGGGCCGAGTTCGAAGCGCTCCCGCACGAGACGATCACGCGCGACATCCACTGCGTCACCAAGTGGTCCAGGTTCGATATGGTGTGGACCGGTGTCTCGGTGGACACGCTCATCGCCGCGGCGGTGGAGAAAGGAGTTCAGCCAGCGCCGTTCATCGTTGCCCTGTGCGACGGCGGATACACGACGAATCTGCCGCTCGCGGATGTCACCGGTGGCAAGGCGTGGATCGCGGATGGCTACGACGGCAAGCCGCTGCATCCGGAGCATGGCGGCCCCGCGCGACTGCTCGTGCCGCACCTCTACTTCTGGAAGAGCGCGAAGTGGGTTCGCGAGATTCGTTTCCACGATCGCGATGAGCCGGGCTTCTGGGAAGCACTCGGCTACCACATGCGGGGCGACCCGTGGAAGGAGCAGCGGTACACGGGCGATCCGTGATGTATTCAATGCGGGCGCGGCGCGCGTGACCGACCCCGCATCGCCACCGCCCGCAGCACGTGCCATCCCGTGGCGTGCCGGGACTGTCGCGCAGATCGTTGCCGAAACCGCGCGCGTGCGCACACTGGTGCTCGACGTGCCGGGGTGGCCCGGACATCGCGCGGGACAGCACGTCGACGTCCGCCTCACCGCAGAAGACGGCTACCAGACGGAGCGCAGCTACTCGATCGCATCGGCGCCCGAAGAGCCGCGCGTGTGGCTCACCATCGAACGTCTCGATGATGGCGAGGTCTCCACGTATCTCGTCGATGAGCTGCGCGAGGGAGACTCGCTCGAGCTGCGTGGGCCGATCGGCGGTCATTTCGTGTGGAGCGTGCGCAATGGCGGCCCGCTGCTGCTGATTGGGGGCGGATCGGGAATCGTGCCGCTCATGTCAATGCTCAGACATCGCGCACATGCAGCGGAGAGCGTGCGGCGCGCGGCGCCGGCCCGCCTGCTCTACTCGTCGCGGAGCTGGCAGGATCTCATCTACCGCGAGGAGCTCGCGCGGCTCGCCGCGGCGGACAATTCACTCGAAGTGATGCACACGATTACGCGCGAGCCGCCGCCGGGGTGGACGGGCTACGCGCGACGCATCGACCAGGCGATGCTCGCGGAAGCTGCGTGGCCCGCGCGCGCGAATCCGCAGATCTACGTGTGCGGCCCGACGCCACTCGTGGAGAGAGCGGCCGAAGGGCTCGTGGCGCTCGGATACCAGCCCGATTCTATTCGCACCGAGCGCTTCGGCCCCACGGGCGGGCCGGCGTAGTCGACGCTCGTGGCGATGCGCTACTGAGAGCGCGTACACCGAAGAGCCTCAGAAGGGCGCGGCCGCGAGTTGCTCCAGAAAACTGGTGGACCATTTCGCGACATCGTTCGGCATTACGTGCGCACGCAGCGCGCGCATTCGCTCGCGCCGCTCCGGCGCAGGCATCGTGAGCGCGAGATGCAGCGACTCCGCGAGCCCATCCACATCGTAGGGATTCACGATCACGGCGCGCGTGAGCTCATCCGCCGCGCCCGCGAACTCGCTCAGCACGAGCACGCCGTCTTCGTCCGTGCGCGTCGCAACGAACTCCTTCGCGACGAGATTCATCCCATCACGCAGCGGCGTCACGAGCAGCACGTCGGCCGCGCGGTAGAGCGCGGATAGCACGGTGTCGTTCACGCTTCGATTGATGTAGCGAATGGGCGTCCACCGATGCGTGCCGAAGCGACCGTTGATGCGCCCAACGAGCTCCTCCACGTTGCGCCGCACCGATCTGTATGCCGCGAGTCCCTCGCGCGACGGAACGGCGACCTGCACGAAGCGGATTCTCTCGCGCCACTCTGGATGCGTCGACAGCAAACGCTCCACCGCAAGCAGTCGCTTCTCGAGTCCCTTGCTGTAGTCCAGCCGGTCGATGCCAACGAGCATCCGGATCCCCGGATCGGTCGTGAGTCGCTTCGTTTCCATCGCGACCTTGCGATCGGACGCGCGCGCGGCAAACAATGCGCTGTCCACTCCCATCGGGAAGATGCCCAGCTTCACTCGGCGGCCCGCGTACTCGACGAGATCGCCTTTCATCTCGATGCCGAGCAGTCGGCGGAGTGCGGCGGTGAAGTGGCCGCGATACCGCCGCGTATGAAACCCAATGAGGTCAGCGCCAAGCATCCCTTCCACGAGCCACTGGCGGCGAGGGAGAGCGAAGAAGATCTCGGGGTTCGGAAACGGAATGTGCAGGAAAAAGCCGACACGCACGTTCGGCATACGCTCGCGCAGGAGTGCCGGCACACGCATCAGGTGGAAGTCGTGAATCCAGACCGTGTCGCCGGGACGCGCGCACGCAGCGATCATCTCGGCGTATCGCGCATTTACCGACTCGTAGGTGTCCCAGCCATTGATCAGATTAGGGAGCTTCTCGAGCTGGTCGTGAAAGATCGGCCACAGCACGCCGTTCGCAATGTGCTCGTAGTAGACCGACACCTCGTCGCTCGAGAGCGGCACCTCCACGAGTCGGCGCGACGTCAGCTGCGTCTGCAACGAACGACGCGCGACGGGCGAGGCGTTGGCATCCAGACCGCTCCAGCCCGTCCAGAGGCTCTCGCTTCCGGCGTGCACGGCGCCCAGCCCCGTCGCTAGCCCCCCAGCGCTCGGGCTCACCTCGATCCCGTCGCCACTCCCCGTGACGGTGATCGGCAGCCTGTTCGACACAATGATCAGCCGTCCCATCAGCGCGCCCCGGAGCTCACGAACACGCGGTGCACGCCATGCACTGTTCCTTGCATCATAAGTCAAACACTAATCGTGTGTTCGAGTCGGGCACAGCGAAGTCGGCCCTACTTTTGCGAAGCAAAGGGTCGATCCCTGCAGCGGGGGAAGAGGTGAGCAGATTAGACGGACTCGAGCATGCACCGGACGACCATCAGCAGCGTCGCTCCGGCCCCCAGAAACAATCCAGACCTGAGCGCAGCGCGCGTGTGACCGAGGCCGGTGCCCGGCACGAGAGCGGCACGCGCATGGATTGTATCACGTTCCTCACTGAGGCGAGCGAACGGCTCTCATCTTCGTTCGATTATGAGAGTGTTCTCACGGGCATCGCGACGATGGCGCTTCCCGTGTTCGACATGTGGGTCATCATCGATCTCGCGAGCGATGACGGCGCGATCCGGCGGCTCACGGTGCAACATCCGTCCGCCGAGCTCGAGAAGTGCGCGCGGATGCTTCGCGAACGCTATCGGCCGCTCCCGGGCGACGTGCCCGATGCCGCACGCGTGATTGCCGATGGCAGACCGGACATTTGTGTCTCGCTCTCTGCGCGCGAGCTCGCGGCGCGCGCTCGAGACGCGCAGCATCTCGTCGTCCTCGAGAAGCTCGGCGTATGCTCGTACGTGTCGGTTCCCATGATCGCGCACGGTACGACGTGGGGAGCGATCAGCTTCGTCGCGCCGCAGGAGGGACGAAAGTTTCACGGATCTCGAGCGGCAAGTGATCGAGGATCTCGCGCGTCGCGCGGGCGTGGCGATCGAGACAGCCCGGCTGCAGCTGTCGGTGCAGGCGGCGCGTGGCGAGACCGAGGCCGCGATCTCCGCGGCGGACGACGCGGGGCGCAGGAAGTCCGAGTTCCTGGCCACCATGAGCCACGAGTTTCGCACGCCGCTCAACGCCATCCTCGGCTACGCGCAGCTGCTCGACATGGGGGTGCTCGGGCCTACGACGACTGCTCAGAACGCACATCTCGAACGACTGCAGGCGAGCGCGCGTCACCTGCTTCAACTCGTGGACGACGTGCTCGACGTCGCGAAGGTGGATGCAGACCGTCTCGATGTGCGCCACGACATTCTCATGACCGGCTCGGCGGTAGTAGCAGCGTCGGCACTCGTGCACCCGCAGGCAACCGCGAAGGGCATTCGTATGTACGACCTGAATGCCAACGCGCCGGGAGCGCCGTACAGCGGTGACGAGCGCCGCGTGCGGCAGATACTCGTGAATCTTTTCTCGAATGCGGTGAAGTTCACGCCGCCGGCTGGCGAGGTCACGATCATCTGCGGCGCTACCAACGAGCCCGATCCGGGCGTGCATCTCGCCGTGGGGCAGTCTGCCCCCGATCCGTCGGAGGTGCCGAGCGCGCGGCGCGCCTGGGCCTATGTTCGCGTGACTGATTCCGGCCCTGGGATCTCGCCCCAGTTCATGAGTCGCTTGTTTGAACCATTCGTGCAGGCGGACAGCGCGCTGACGCGCGAGAAGGGCGGCAGCGGGCTGGGGCTCGCCATCAGCCGTAGACTCGCGCGTCGCATGGGCGGCGACATCACGGTGCGCAGCAAACCGGGATCGGGCGCCATATTCACGCTCTGGCTTCCAACTCCTGAAGAAGACGCGGACGGGGGCGGACGGAGCTTCCGTTGGTGGATACGTCGCGTCGCACGCCTTCGTCCTCACTCGCCGTTCACGCCGCCAATCGCGAGGGGCTCGACGACAACGCGTATGCAATTCTCCACGCCATCGGCACTAGCCTGTCGATCGATGCAGAGACGATCGCCGAACGCTACGTCGCAGCGTTGCGCGAAGATGACAGATTCCCCGGCGCTCGCGAGCTGCGCGGGGTGCAGCTCCGCGATCACGCGACGCCATTCGTCGGACTCCTGGCTTCGCAGCTCACCGTCATCGGCGAAACGCGAGGCAAGGATCCGGACCTGCTCGGCGACGGTGGACACGTGCAGCGGCTGATGGCGGAGCTTCACGGTGCGCAGCGGCACCGCCTCGGATGGAGCGAGACGACATCGAGCGCGAGATGCAGCTCATGTACGAAGAGATCGAGCGAGCAATCCACATCGCTGTCGACACGTCGGGGAGCAACCGCGCGTTGCGCGACCTCGGCGCGGCTCCCGAGGACGACACGTTGTCGCAGCAGTCGCTCGAAGCCGCGACGAGGTACGCGCTCGAATGTCGCGTATCGCGTGCTCCATCAGGCCTCGCTCACGACGCTCCGCACCTACCGCTTCTCGAGAGACGCAGACGCGCCCTGAGCCCGCACCTCGTGCGGGCCGGGCGCATGTTCGAACGCGAGCTACTTCAGATACTTCCGGAACCAGGCGATGGTCGCGGGCCACGCCTGGCGCGTCGCCTTCATGTTCGCTTCCATGATCGAGCCATCGGTCTGTGTCTGCGCGCGAAGAAAGCCGTGCGCGGCTCCCTCATAGATCGTGTGCTCGTACGTGCGGCCGAGCGCCTTCATGGCTGAGTCGGTGCCGGGGACGGTGAGCGCGATGCGTGCATCGGTGCCGCCGTAGAGCCCGAGCACGGGAGCATGCACGTTCGGAAGCTGGTCCGCCTTGGGCGCGACACCGTAGTACACGACGGATGCGCCGAACTCGGGCGACGCTCCCGCGTGCGCCGCGTGCGCGAAGGAGACGCCGCCGCCCCAGCAGAATCCGACAATGCCGTACTTCTGCTCGGCGGCCGGGAGCGCCATCGCGTACTGCGCGACCGCGTCGAGATCGGGCTGCACGGTCGCGGGATCGAGCGTGCGAATGAGGTCGCGGCGCCTGCGCCTTGAGCGAGCTGTCATCGAGATGTCGGCGAGATCTTGCCGGTGAGCAGGTCGGGGGCGATGGCGATGAAGCCGTCGGCCGCGAGCTGATCGGCGACGCCGCGAATCCAGCTCGTGAGCCCGAAGATCTCGTGCACGACGACGACCACCGGCGCCTTCGTCCGTCACCTGCGGGTACACGACCCATGCGCGCACGCTGTCGCTGCCAACCTTGATCATCACGAACTCCCCGTGACGCGGCGACTTCGCGAGGCGCGCCTTCGCGTCGGCCTCGCCCGCGGGGAGATCGGCCGCCTGCTGTATCGAGTCGCGCTGTGCGCTGGACATCGCCGTGCTCGCCGGCGCCGTGTCGTGTCCGGAGTGGTCATCGGCGGCGCTCGAGTGACGCGCGCATGCGGTCGCGAGAACGGCGGCGAGAATTGCGAAGGGCTGACGAAGTCGAATCATGGATGCTCCGGTCACTTTGACGTGATGATGTAGTCCTGCGCGCCGATGAGCTGCCATGTGCCGCCGCGATTCTGCCAGCTGTCGGTGAATGCGTAGCGCCGATCGAACGGGCCGCTCTTGTTCCTTCCCTTCACGTGCAGCACGCCCGTGACGATCTGCGCGTCGCCGAAGTCGTGCACCTTCATCCCCTCGTTGCCGGCCCACGTCGTCGTGTCGTCGCCGGTCGCACTCGCGATCACATCGTCTCGGCTCATCACCCCATCGTTCTCGGTGTAGACGAAGCCCGGTGCCAGCAGCCGGTCGAACACCTTGGGATCGCGCGCCACGAGCCCGCGCGTCCACTCATCCTCGCGCTGGATCGGCAACGCACTCGCCGCACCGCTCGACTGGCCGGGAGCCGCACTCGCCGGCTCGGCCCCGGATGCGCTGCTCTTCCCCTCGTACACGCGCGCGCCGCCCACGTACGTCGCCACCACCTGCGTGCCGATTATCTGCTCCGGCGCCACCTTCATGATGTCCCGATCGAGCACCGTGAAATCCGCGTACTTCCCCGCCGAGATCGAGCCGAGCTCGTTCTCCTGGAATGCTGCGTATGCGGCCCAGATGGTCATCGAGCGCAGCGCCTCCTCGCGGGTCATTCGCTGATCGGGATACCATCCGCCTGCGGGCGAGTTCTCGCCGTCCTGCCGGGTAACTGCAGAGTGGAACGTGAGGATCGGATTCACGTGCTCAACGGGGAAGTCCGTGCCGTTCGGGATCACGACACCGCTGTTCAGCAGCGTGCGCCACGCATACGCGCCGCGAATGCGCTCGGGGCCCAGCCTGCGCTCAGCCCACGGCATGTCGCTCGTCGCGTGCGTCGCCTGCATACTCGGAATCACACCCAGCTTGGCGAAGCGTGGCATGTCCTCCGGCGAGATTATCTGCGCATGCTCGACGCGCGGACGCGCATCGACGGTCGGCACCGCGTTGAGTGCAGCCTCATACGCGTCGAGCGCATTGCGGTTGCCGCGATCGCCGATCGCGTGCGTGCTCACCTGGAAGCCGTGGCGGAACGCCTCGATCGCGCGAGCCTTGAAATGCTCGGGGGTGGAGACGAGCAGCCCCGTGTTTGAGCTATCGTCGGAGTACGGAGCGAGGAGCGCCGCGCCGCGTGAGCCGAGCGCGCCGTCGGCGAAGAGCTTGACGCCTCGCACCCAGACGTGCCCATCGTACTCGCCCTTGCGCGGCCCGCGCGCATAGAAGAACGCGAGCGCCGCCGAGTCGTCGGTAACCATCTCGTACGTGCGCAGCGGGAGCTTGCCGTCGCGCGCGAGTGACTCGAGCGTCTCGATCGTCGCGCGATCGGCGCCCATGTCCTGGACCTCGGTGAGCCCCCACCGGTTGCTCTCGACGGCGGCCGCGTGCATCACCGCGGTGAGCTGCGCAGCGGTGAGCTTCGGGACGGCGCGCGCGAGAAGATCCTGAGCGTTGTCGACGAACACGCCCGTCGGATTTCCCTGCGCGTCACGCAGGATCCTGCCGCCTGCGGGATCGGGAGTTTTCGCGGTGATCCCGGCAATGCGCATCGCGGCCGTGTTGGCGAGCAGGGCGTGCCCATCCACCCGATTGAGCATCACCGGATTGTTCGGCACAGCGCGGTCGAGCGCATCGTGCGTTGGGAACTCCTTTACCGGCCATCGGTTCTGATCCCAGCCATCACCGAAGACCCACTGTCCGGGCGGAGTGCTCTTCGCGCGCGCGGCCACACGCGACACGATCTCTTCGTACGACGGCGCGCCCACGAGATCGACACTTTGCAGCGAAAGTCCGAGCCCGAGCAAATGCGCGTGTGCGTCAATGAAGCCGGAATACGCGGCTGCGCCGTGCAGATCGAGCATGCGCGTCGCGGAGCCCTTGAGCGTCATCACGTCGCGCGCCGTGCCCACGAGCACGAATCGTCCACCGCGCACCGCGAACGCCTCGGCGATCGGACGCGTGGGATCCACCGTGTAGATGGGGCCACCGGTCACAATGAGATCGGCGGGTTGCTTCGTCTGGGCGCGGGCGGCCAGCGGCAGCGCTGCGAGGAGCAGCGCGAGTGTGGTGCGCAGTGTTGTCATCGTCTCGAGTTAAACGGGGCGCGCAATGTGAGAGTGGACGAAGCTCACCGCCATCGACCCTTCCCCCACGGCCGATGCACAGCGCTTCACGGAGCCACTCCGAACATCGCCTGCGGCGAACACTCCCGGAAGGCTCGTCTCGAGAAGAAAAGGGGCTCGGCCCGCGGCACGCCAGCGGTCGGAGTCCAGCGTCTCGGGCGGAATCGAGGTGCCGGTGAGCACGAATCCCTTCTTGTCGAGCGCCACGCAGCCGCGGAGCCAGGTCGTATTCGCGTCGGCACCCGTGAACAGAAAGAGTGAGCTCGTGTTGATCTGCCGGTCCTCGCCGTTGCGTGACTTGCACTGTAGCGATCGCAGGTGCCCTTCGCCATTCGAGCTGCGTCACGATCGTGCCGAGGTTGACGGTGACGTTGTCGATGCCGAGCACGCGATCCACGAGATAGCGCGACATGCTGGCGCCGAGATCGTCGCCGCGTACGAGCACGTGGACGCGCCGAGCGTAGCGCGAGAGAAAGACGATCGCCTGGCCCGCGGAATTCCCTGCTCCGACTACCACGACCTCCTCACCCTTGCAGAGGCGCGACTCCATATCCGTCGCTGCGAAATAGATTCCCGCGCCCGCAAACGCTTCCTCGCCCTCGACGCCGAGTCCGCGATACTTCACGCCACTGGCGATGAGGACGCAGCGCGTGCGAATGCGCGTGCCGTCCACGAGCGTGACGACACGATCGCCACCGGCGACGCCGAGCGAGCGCACTTCGCACGGCACGGTGATCCGTGCGCCGAAGCGCTGCGCCTGCACGAGCGCGTTCTGCGTGAGATCCTTTCCCGATATTCCGTAAGGAAAGCCGAGATAATTCTCAATGCGGGTGCTCGTTCCCGCCTGTCCACCGGCGGCGAGCGCATCGAGGGTCAGCACGTCCAGCCCCTCGGACGCGGCGTATACGGACGCCGCCAGCCCCGCCGGGCCTGCGCCAACCACGACGAGATCGTAGATGTGCTCCGCGTCGAGCGACGAGGTGAGCCCCGCGCACGCGGCGAATTCCCCATTCGTCGGATTGCTGTGCCACTGCCCCTGCCTACCGATGACGATCGGAGTGGCGGAGGCGGGCACTCCGAGCTGCCTGAGCAGCGCGTCCGCGCTCTCGTCAGCGTCGAGGTCGATGAAGCGGAACGGGATCGCGTTGCGTGTGGCGAAGTCACGAAGCCGGTGCGCATCCGGAGAGAATCGCGATCCGATAATCTTGGCGCCTTCGAACCCTCCGCTGATGAGCAGCGACCGGCGCATGAGAAACGCCTTGACCACCGTCTCACCGAGCTCCGGGATCTCGTCCACCACGCGCCGCAGCTCATCGGTATTCAGCTCGATGAGCGTGCCGTCCGTATCAGCGCGAGCCATGATGAGAGCGCCGCGGCCGGAGAGCATGTCGACGTCGCCGGTGAACTCACCCGGGAGGTGCAGCCGCACGAGGCGTTCATCACCCTGCGAGTGCTCGACAATCGCGACCGATCCGTCGACGACGACGTAGAAGCAGAAGTTGCGATCGCCCTCGCCGAACAGGATCTCGCCGGAGCGAACGGCGCGCTGGCGCCCGCGTGCGGCGAACGCCTCAATGTCGGATTCGCCGAGAGTCGGAAACGCGATTTCTTGTTCGCTGGGCATGCTAGTGGGTGCTTGTATTCAGGATGTGAAGGCCAGTTCGACCGCACGGAAAGGTTAAACGAGAGCGCAAGGGCCGCCTCGCGGGGGAAGTCCGGTCGCGATCGGGGCTAGCGAACCTGATTGCGCGGGCGAATGTTTGCGGAGTCACCGCCGAGCCTGCCACACCGCGGGCGGTGCGCTCGCTCTCGCACGCAAGGGTGACCAACATGTTCTCTCCGCGCAGAAGGAGCCTCCGCCTCGCCATTCTGGTTCCGAGCCTCGTCCCCTTGGCTGTGCGGGCGCAAAGTCAAGCCTCAATGTTGTCCGACAGCACGACGGCACTCTACGCAGAACGGAATCTTCCGGTCACGTGGCGCAGCACTATTCCTGCTTGCCTGGAGTCGCGCACGTCACTGCCCCTGTTTCGCTCCCCCGTTTTTCTGTCGTACACGACGAACGACACGCTCAATCGCCTGCAGCTCTCCCAGGCAAATGTCATTGCCACAGAATGTGCTCGGGGAGGTTCGCACGCAGCTTGGCGACCCATCCGACTCGAGTGCAGACGTTTCGCCCCGCGTGAGCTGGCGCGCGCTTCCCGTGCGTTTGGAAATCACAGCGCGTGGCGACGGCCCCATCGTGGGGGTGGTGCGCGGACCTCTGGTAGACAGCAGCGCGTCGACGCTGCTCGCGCACGCGTTCGAGAACGCGCAGCGCAAGGGCGCGGTACTCATGCCATGGCGAAACAAAGCGGGCGCCGAGCCGGTGGTTGTGAGCCTGTGGCTCTCTGCGCCGTCCGTCGATTCGACGGGTAAGTGGAAGCGTCCAGACCCCAATGATCTCACCGCTTTTTGGACCCAGCTGCCTGCGCGTTCTGATCTCAAAGTCGTGAGTCTGGCCAAGCTGCGCTATCCAAAGGAGAATGAAAGGAACCACGCAGAGGGAGATGTCCGGGTGCGCTTCGTCGTCGACAGCACAGGTCGTGCGCAGGCAACGACGATCCACGACGTGCCTCCAGATGACAGAGCAGTTGCAAACATGACGGCAGATGAATACGACGCGTTCGTGGTCGTCACTCGCGAGTGGGTTTTGAACAGCACGTATTCGCCCGAGCGCATCGGAGGCTGCGCGATCGAAAGCATGGCGGAACAGCCGGTGAAATTTCGCTTCCCCTAGCAGCACATGGACATTTACGCACGTGCCACGATGAGAAGTCCAACCCCGGCGGTCGACTTCAGGCGCGCGCCTGGCGCGGCGCTATCTCATCACCTGGGTGCGTTGCTGGCGCTCGCCCTTTCAACTTCCGCCCCGCTACACGCCCAAACGCCGTCCCCGACCAGATTCCCACTCCGCCTCGCCGACTCCGTTCCGGAATGGGTCACGCATCTCGAAAAACCCGACGCATGTCTCGCATCCATTCCGCCTGCGAGCATGCATCGCGTTCCCGTCGTCCTGCAGGCCACGGTCGCGGAGTACGCGGATCGGAACATCTCGCTGCAAACGAACCTGCTGGCGCAGGACATCTCGGATGAGCTCCGCGCGATGCTGGGAGCCAACGGCGAGGCAATCCCGGATGCGGATTCGACGCTCGCGTGGTACGCTGTGCCTACCGAGATCGTTCTCGTCGCGCGACGCAATGGGTCGATGACCGCGCGGGCGGGCGCCTCGACCGGCGATACGACTGCGACCGCGCTGCTCATGCGGGCGTACGCGGGGGCTCGCAAACGGGACGGCGCGAAGATGTTTTTCCCGTCCGACACGCCAGCCGATTCCATACTCGTTCGCGTGAGCCTCTGGCCCGCGTACGTCGGGGGAGGCGCAATGCGCACTTCGCCGTTCGAGGACGCAATGCAGTTCGCGACATTCTTTCACATGGAGCCCGAGCGCACGCCCGCCACCCCGTTGCCAAATCAACGAGTGCTGGTCTATCCCGGAGACTATGTGATGACGCGCGCGTATGCCGGCGTCGTGCTGATCCAATTCGCCATTGACTCGACCGGACGTACCAATGCGAGCTCCATCCGTGACCTCTGGCCAGCGGACAAGCTCAGGCCAGGCGGAGAAGGCAGCGATGCCTACGAAGCATTCGTGCGCTCGGTTCGCGCATGGCAGGTGAATCGCCGCTACTCCCCCGCGCATCTCGGGCCGTGTGCGGTAAAGCACTGGATGTGGCTGCCCGTTGTCTTCGACGTGAATAGACGCCGCCCGTGACCCTTCAACCTCGTTCGCCGGTGCAATGATTACATCCGCAGTTCGCGCGTGCAGGTGCGCCGTGTCGCTGATCGCGATTCTGACCGCAGCGCCCACGGCGTTCGCGCAGAACGCGAGCAAGACCGTACCGGCCATTGCACCGACAGATTCAATCACCGACTACTGGATCGACGAGGGTGGTTCACCGGCGTGCATGGCATCGATCCCGCAAAGCGAGATGCACCGCGAATCGTTCTTCATTGACGCGCTCATGCCGCCGCACACGCCTGCATCGCTTACGTCGCAAGCCGACTTCATGGCTTCGGAAGTTGCCACGGAGCTGCGCAGGATGCTCGGCTCCGACAACGAGCAGGTGCCGAGCGGGGATTCCGCGGTGACCTGGTACGGCGCCTCATCCGAGCTCGTCGTCACAGCGCATCCGGATGGAAGCGTCACGCGACGGTTCATTCACCCCGCGGCCGATTCCAGCGCTGGGCGCCTTCTCTACGGAGCCTTCGACGCGGCACGTGCACGAGGCACAGCCATGATGCTGTGGCCGGACGGCTTTGCCGCGGATTCCTTGACGGTGAGGCTTTCGCTGTCATCGATAGCCGCGCTCACGCCGAAGACAATCATTGCGAGGCGAGGGCAGCCGGTGCGATTCGCTGTGTTCACGATCTCCGTCCCCACGCGAACTCCCGCCCTTCCCAGGACGACCAGGGATGGCGCGGACTATCCGATGCGAAATCAAATGCGCGGAGTGTCAGGAACGCTGACCTTGCAGTTCGTGGTCGACACGTCAGGGCGCGCCGAGCCTGCGACGATTCACGATCTCTGGCCGCGCGACCTGCCGCGGTTGTCGGGCGAATCCGCACGGTACTATCAGGATTTCGTCACTTCCTCGACGGGTTACGTCAAGCACCTGAAGTTCGAGCCGTCTCGTATCGGAGGGTGCGCGGTGCGACAACTGGTGTTGCAGCCGATGCGCTTCGTCAAGAACAAGGCGGCGTTCAATCGGATGCAGGCCGGCGCCCCGCGAGACTGAGTGCGTCGGCTATTCCCGGAGCGCCTGATGCACGAACGATACTGATATCGACCCCTCCCCCACCGCTGACGCGACGCGCTTCACGTTCCCGGCGCGCACGTCGCCCACTGCGAACACGCCGGGCAAGCTCGTCTCGAGCAGAATGTGGCGCGCGCGTAAGCGGCCATGATGCGGCGCGAAGCTCCTCCGCCGTGATCGCAGGACCGGTCTTGATGAATCCCTTCGCATCCGTCACGACGCATCCCTTGAGCCAGCTCGTGCTCGGCACCGCGCCGCACATCACGAAGATGTGGCGGATCGGGAGCTCCTCGCGCGCGCCGGTGCCCCGATGCGCCCAGCTCACGCGCTCGAGGTGGCCATCGCCGTCCACGCTCGTGATCTCCGTTTCGCTGTGCAACGTGATATCGGAGTTCTCCTCAATGCGCCGCACGAGATAGCGCGACATCGTCTCCGCGAGCCCCTTCGCGCGTACCACCATGTGCACGTGCTTCGCGTGCTGCGAGAGGAAGACCGCTGCCTGCCCTGCGGAGTTGCCGCCGCCAACGACGATGACCTCCTCGTTCCTGCAGAGCTGCGCCTCAATGAACGTGGCACCGTAATACACGCCGGAGTCGGCGAACCGATCCATGTTCTCGATCGGCAGACGGATGTAGCGCGCGCCCGTCGCGATCACGATCACCTTCCCCGCGAATGCGCACGTCATCATCCATGCGAATCGAATACGGCTTCCGATCGCACGACAGCTCGAGCGCCTCCTGCGCGATCAACATCTGCGCGCCGAACTTCTCGGATTGGCGGTACGCTCGCAGCGCGAGCTCGCTCCCGGAGATGCCGAGCGGGAAGCCGAGATAGTTCTCGATGCGCGAGCTCGATCCCGCCTGGCCGCCAGGGGAATCCGTTTCGACGACGAGCACATCGAGCCCCTCGCTCGCGCCGAACACCGCGGCTGCGAGCCCCGCGGGCCCGGCGCCCACGACGATCATGTCGCGCACCTGCGTCTGGCTCACCGCCTCGTTGAAGCCGAGGCAGCCCGCGATCTCACGATTCGTCGGATTGCGCAAAACGGTCTTGCCGCCGCAGATCAGCACGGGGACATCCGCGACCGATACATGGAAGCGATCGAGCAGCTCCTGCACACCGTCATCGTGGTCGAGATCGATACTCGCATACGGGTGGCCGTTGCGCGTGAGGAACTCCCGAATGCGAAGCGTGCCGTTCGAGTGATCGGATCCAACGAGTACGACGTCGCCGAAGCCACTCGCGATCAGCGTCACGCGCCTGAGGATGAACGCGCGCAGGAAGATCTCCCCGAGCTCCGCGTCCGTCTGCACGAGCGCGAGCAGTCGCTCGCGCGAGAGCTCGATCACCTCGCCTGCCCTGACCGCGCGCATGGTCACGAGGCTCGGTCGCCCAGACAGCATGTTCACTTCGCCGCTGAATTTTCCAGCCGTGTGCGCCGTGACGATCGTCTCGATCTCATTGGCGGTGCGGACGACCTGCAGCTCGCCGCTCACGACGACAAAAAAGGGGACGTTGCGATCTCCTGAGGAGATCATCACCTCGCCCTGGATCATCGCCCGCCGCGTGCCGTGCTGCTCCACGCGCGCGAGCTGCGCGGGAGTGAGCGAGGGGAACGCGTTGTCGATGACGGCGGCGGGAACCGAGCGCGCCACCTGCGGCTCCAGCTCCCGCGACATCGTAGGCGACTGCATCAGTGTGCCAGGAAATTCGTCACGAGCGCGATCGTCGCCTTCGGATTCTCTTCCATGATCCAGTGTCCCGAATCCGGCACGATCCCCTCCGTCACGTTGGCCGCCGCGAAGCGCATGACTGTGGCCATTTGCGGTCCGAATGAATGGTCCCCGCCCACGGCCAGCACCGGCATCGTCAACTTCCCCTTCGCCATGAAGGCCTTGTTGTCGATCGCATCCTGATCGAATGCACGGAACTGCTCGAAGCCCGCGTGCATGCGGCCGGGCTGCGCATACAAGGCAGCGTAGTGCGCCCGAACGCCGTCGGTAATGCGCTCGGGGTGATATCCGAATTCGTCGTAGAACCGGTCCAGCCAGATGCGCTCACGCCCTGCCACGAGGCGATCCTCATCCGGCCCCCAGAACGAGAAGTGCCACAGCTTGTGATTCGCGGTGATGTCGGTCCAGGGCCCGACGCCCGGCAGCGGCGCGTCGATGAGCACGAAGCGCTTCACGCGCGCCGGATACTCGGCAGCAAACGCGTACGTCACCATGTTGCCAATGTCGTGCGCCACGATGTCCACCTGCTGCACGCCGAGAGCATCGAGCACGCCTGCGATGTCGTGACCTTGAGTTTTCTTGTCGTAGCCACCCTGCGTGATCGGAGAGAGGCCCATGCCGCGCAGATCGGGAATGATCACCATGTGATCCACCGCGAGCTTCGCCGCCAGCGCGGCCCACATGTCGCCAGTCTCACCATACCCGTGCTGGAGAAGCACTGCTGGCCCTTTTCCACCAACGCGCACGTGCAGCGATGTGCCGTTGGTCTTGATCTCCTGCACGCGAAAGCCCGTCGGAAGTGGCACGACCTGAGCTGAGACAGAGCCGATTGCGAGCACGAGAGCGAGGCTCATGGCGCCAACGTCGAAGAACAGCTTGTGTGTTTTCATGACTACACTATAGCTGTTTCTGTCGTCCGGTGAATCACCTGCGCGGGCTATTCGCAGGTACCACTTTCGTATTATTGCATTTTCCCCATTACGGATGACACGGCCGCGCCGCCGCCGCTGTGTCGCCGGCGACGTGCGCGATCGACTGCGTCACCTGATCCACCATCCATGCCGCGCCTCGATTCGAGAGAATGCGACGTCAGCGTCGTGTCGCGCCCAATCCCTTTGAGCTCGACCACGCGTGTGCTCACCGATCGCTGCTCCTTCG
This sequence comes from uncultured Gemmatimonadaceae bacterium, assembly GCA_963792685.1. Lineage (GTDB taxonomy): Bacteria > Gemmatimonadota > Gemmatimonadetes > Gemmatimonadales > Gemmatimonadaceae > FEN-1250. Next base: position 3,413,420 of record CAWBWW010000001.1, read on the forward strand.
TCGACACGACCTGGGCCTCCCACTCCGCTATCCACGGGCCGATGCGATTGAACCGGCTCACGATTACCCAGTCCGCGTGCTGCGCCGCGCCCCACTTGGCGACTTCGTCCGCGTGCTCCCACAGATACGTGGCTCCGGGATGCTCCGCCGTGATCGACGGCGCCGAATCGAGAGGCGCCGAGAAGCCGCAGCTCACGAGTCGCGCACGCGCCTCGCGCGTGAGGAGCTGGACGGTGATCGAGTCCGCGTGCGTGTCCGGCAGCGCCGACATGTTGTTGAGCACCACCGGCGCGACGATGATGGTCGGATGCTGGGAAGCGGGGCGGCCGAGAAAGAGTGCGGGCAGAACGATGGCGGCGGCGAAGGCGGACAGACGCGAACTGGACATACAATGACTCTCGGACAGTGTATTCGCACCTTCGCTCGACCAGCCAGCAATTGCAAGCTGCCGACGAGCCTTCTGCGCTGCCGATCGCCTGATGCCGATGACTCACGCCCCCTTGAGTGCCGGCAAAATCGCCGTGTTCTGCCCATTCACGATCATCCACTTCCCGTCCGTGCCGCGCTGCAGCACGTACACCATGAGGGTTCGCAACACTCCCTTCCCATCTGCGCCTCTCTCGCTCGGCTGAATGCCCGGGGGCAGCGCGCTGTACCCGGTGACCGCATGCTCGTAGTGCGCGATCGCGAGCTCCGGTGTCACCATGATGATCTTTCGCACGGTGACGGAGTCGTGCGAATCCTTGAAGATCGACGCGAAGATGCGCGCGGTGATTCCCTCGATCGCCGGTTTCCCGCTGAACGGTGTGCCGAGAATGTTGATGAACTCGGCCGACGGCACGAACGCGCTCGCCCAGCCCGCAGCATCGTGGCGATTCCAGGCGGCGGCCTGGTTGGCGATCAGCGCGCGAATATCCGCGTCGGCGTCAGTGGATGTCGCGGATACTTGTGCGTGCATGGGCGCACTCTCCGGAATGTGGCTGGTGGAAGTTGCCGCAGCCGGTACGAGTGCGGCCAGGGCGCAGATGACGGCGATCGTGTTCGGCATGTTGCCTCCAGTGCTCGTGGCACTACTTAGGCTTTATGGCACTGGTGTGCCATAACGTCTCCTGAGTATACTTCGCTTCCATGAGCCCAGCAAGACCGTCGAAGGAACGCGTCCGGCAGAAAGGGCGCACACGCGGTGCGCTTCTGTCCGCCGCTGTGCGGCTTCTGCAATCCGGCGCACAACCCACGGTCGCCGAGGTGGCGGACGCGGCCGAGGTGTCGAGACGAACGGCGTATCGCTACTTCCCCACGCAGGAGCAGATGCTCGTCGAATCTGCGCTGGAGGGCGTGCGCGCGATCATGTCGCGGGCGATCGAAGGCGGCGGCGATGTGCAAACGGACATCGAAGATGTCGAGGCGCGCCTCGATCGCGCGGTGAAGGCGTTGCAGCAGAGCGCCGTAGCGAACGAGCAGCTCCTGCGCACCATGATCCGCCTGACGGTGACGACGCCGCAGCCAGCCGCATCGCCGGGAGATCCGCCGACGCGCAAGCGGGGCTATCGGCGCATCGAGTGGATCGCGCTCGCGCTCGCGCCCGTCAAGAAGAAGCTCGGCAAGCGCCGGTACGAGCGCCTCGTGTCGGCGCTCGCCATGTGCATGGGCATCGAGGCGCTGATCGTCCTTCGCGATCTACGTGGCCTCCGCGAATCAGAGGCGGAGGAAGTATCCCGGTGGGCGGCGCGCACACTGCTACGCGAGTCGCTCCAGGAAGTCGAGGGCTGACCTCACCCGTCGGGGCTTCGGCGGCTCGCACCATCTTCCTCGAATCAGGGTCCTCGCTCGACGCGGAGTGAGGCGAGCCAATGCGGCTCGGCGCTCTCCACGACGAATGTGAGCGACAAGTCGCTGCCGCGGTCCCCATGAACGGCGACGGTCAGCGACGTTGGTGTCTGGTCATCCGTCGAGACGAAGGTGAGCTTCCCGTTGTCGTCGAAGATCGTGCGATAGGTAGCAACGCGCGCAGCAGTGGGGCGCGCCGGATCACTTACTGCGCTGCTCTCGAAGAAGCGAGACATGGCAGCGGAGTCGCCGGTGTTGTAGGCGCGCAGGTACTCCGCTGCGATGCGCCCAGCTGGTGTGTTTGGGAGCTTCTGGTCGGCAGTCGACAAGGAGCGCGGTTTGTCGCCCGCCATGATCTTGCGCGCACCCGGCGGAGGCGCGACACCCAGCCACGAGAGCACGGGCTCGACGATCGCGTCCGCTGCTGGAGGATCGAGGTTCTCGAGCACGATGAGGTCGTAACCACCGGGTAGCGACTGCGCGACGACACCGTTGGACCCCGGACTTCCGCCCGCGATCATCGACTGCGCGAAGTCCGGGGTGATTCCCAGGCGCCCATCGCGCGTGGCGCGTAGAAGCTCGAGGAGGTCGCCGGCCGCGGCGTACGAACCGCCCGCCGCACTTCCTCTGCGCGGATGCAGCGCGTCAGCCGGCTGCAACGAGCCGTTTCCTTTCCCTCTGCTCGTGTAACCCTTCGCCACGAAGGGCGGTAGCGAGTCGCGCGCGAAGAAGCCGGCAGTCGTCATGTGCGCCGGTGCGAACACGTGATGCTCGATATACGAGTAGTAGTCCTCGTGTGCTGCCCGCGCGACCACTTCGCCGAGCACGATGTAGCCGGCGTTCGAGTACTCCTCTTTCGTCCCTGGCGCGAAACGCAGCGGCTCGTGTACGAACTCGGCGATATAGTCGCTGTTGCTGCGCTTCGATTCCGGATGGCCGAACACGTCTCCTCCAATTCCCGAGCGGTGTTGGAGCAGCTGGCGAATCGTCACCTGCCTCGCGACCTCCGGATTCGGGTAGTCGGGCCACACACTCGCGATTGTCGAGTCGAGATTCAAACGTCCGGAGGCAACGAGCTGCGCCACGGCGACCTGTGTGAACCGCTTCCCGATCGAGCTGAGATTGAATGCGGTGCCGACCGTGTTCACGACACGCCGTTCGCGGTCCGCTGGACCGTATGCGTGCTCGAATACCGGCTTACCATCACGCGCGAGGAGGATCACGCCGGAGAGTGCGTTGGATCGCGCGAGGGAGTCGGCCAGCGCCGTGAGCCGCGGAAGGATGCGCGCGGAGTCCGCAAACGCGCTGCCCGAGGCGACTTGAGGAGCTTGAGCCGCCACCCTGGGGGGCCATGCAAGTGCGCCGGCTGCGAACGTGAGGGCGGCGGCTGCGCTGCGAGCGGAGATCATATTGCGGATCCATGTGAGGGGATGCTGGAGGACACCGCGACCGCCGAGAATGTGAGTTGCAGACGTCTCGCTCACGAAACGTCGCTCTCTGGTGTCATATATCGGATGTGACCAGTGAAGAACCAGACGAATACCATGTGCGGCGTACCCTCGCCGGTGATCCGGAGGCGTACGCGCCCCTGGTGCGCAGGCATCGGCGCACCGCGCTGGCGCGCGCGCTTGCTATTGTGCTCGACCCGCTCGACGCCGACAATGTTGCGCAAACAGCGTTCGTTCAGGCGTACGAGCAGCTGGCCACGCTGCGCGATCCATCCCGCTTCGAGTCGTGGCTCATGACCATCGTCCAGCGACGCGCCTTCAATGCACTGCGCTCGGCGCGCCGCCGCCGCACGGAGCCGCTCGCTGACACGCTGCCGGATACCTCTCACCAAGCACCCGATCGCGCCAGCGACGATCGACCCGGCGAGCAGGCGCTTCTCGCAGCGCTCGCGCAGCTCTCCCATGTGCAACGAACGGTGGTGCTGCTCGCCGATCTCGAAGACTGGCCACATCGGCGCATCGCAAATGCAGTCGGCTGCTCGCTCGGGATGTCCCGCCGGCACCTGTCGGATGCGCGCCGGCGACTGCGCCGCATTCTCTCCGGAGGAGAGCGCCCATGACGAACAATGAGCTTCCATTCAGTGAAGACGCGGAGCGTCTGGACCTCAGTGCGCTCGACTCGGATGCCGAGCCGGGGAGCGCCGATCGCTTCACGCAGGCAGTGTTGCAGCGGACGCGCGCGTCCACCAGCCCCCCGCAGATTCCGCTCGACCCCCTGTACGGTCTCTGGTCGCTGCCGCGCGCGATTCTCATCGCGGCATCGGTTCTCATCCTGGCCGCTCTCGCGCTGCCGCGCCACAACGCATCGCCCGCAAACGCGCCGCCGGCGACTATCGCCGAAGCGGTGGGCGCACCTGCTGATTTGTACGTTCACGGAGGAACGCTCCCATGATCTCTTCGCTTGCACGCGCGCGTGTGCTCGGCGGGCTGCTCGCGCTGGGCGCATTCGCCCTGGGGATGCTCGCAGGCACGCGCTTCACCGAACGGGACCGCCCGGGCGTCAGCATCACCGTCACGGCAACGGACCGCATGCCACGCGAGCTAGAGCGCCTGAACCTCTCCGAGCCCGAACGCGAGCAGATCCAGGCGGCCTTAGGGCGCGGCCGGAACCGCGTGATGCGTGCGCGCGATCAGATCGACTCGCTCATGTCGTCTGCCGTCGATTCGACGGATCAGGAGATACGCGGCATTCTCTCTGATGCGCAGCGCGCGTCGTTCGACTCGGCGCGCCGTGCGAACGGACCATCGATCGAGCGGCGCAGAGTGATCAAGCACCATTGAGGGTCCTCACGTGATCCCTAATCGCTCCGCGACGGACTCACGATAGCCGCGACTCACCTTGAGCTTCGCCCCTCCCGGCATCACGACCAGATACTCGCCGTGAAGATACGGCTCCACTTTCACCACGCGAGAAAGATTCACGATCGTCGATCAATGGACGCGCGCGAAGCGCGATGGATCGAGCGCCGCGAGCATCTCGCTCATGGACTTGCGGATCACGTGCGTCGCTGCGCCCGCATGCGCCACAACTGCATCACCTGACGCCGCAATGTAGTCGATCTCCCTTGCGGGCAGAAAGTGAATCGTCCCCTCGACGTGCACAGGAATGCGATCGAGTCCCTTCCCACCCATGGCACCACCGGCTCCGACATCCTGCGATTCGGACGCCCCCAGATCGCGACTCAGCTGCTTCATTCGCTCGACGAGCTCGCCGTTGTGTGCACTCGCGACTTGCTCCCGCGCGCGCGCGAGCGATTCACGCAGCCGCTCCTGCTCCACCGGCTTGAGCAGGTAGTCCGTCGCGCGCGCGTCGAATGCACGAACCGCGTGCTGATCGTAGGCAGTCACGAAGATCACGACGGGCACCGATCGCTCGCGAGCATGGTCGAGCATCGCGAACCCATTGGTGCCGGGCATCTCGATGTCGAGGAAGAGCACATCGGGCGCATCACTGTCCATCGCACTGATCGCCGATTCGGCATCGCCGAACTCACCGATCACGAGCACGTCTGGCTCGCGCTTGAGCCGCAGGCGCAGCCCCTCGCGCGCGTGAGGCTCATCGTCCACGATCATCACGCGAAGGGGAGCCTGCATGATGGTCATCGCTGCACCATGAGCGATCGCGGCTCGAGCGGTACGCTTACCGTCGCGAACGTCTCAGCGCCGCTGGTGTCGAGTGTGAGGCTCGCGTCTTCACCGTAGAAGTGATGTAGACGCTCGCGAACGTAACGAAGTCCGAAACCGTCCGGATTCTCTTCGGGCTCGAGCGCGACCGCGCCACCATTCGAGCGATTGCGTACCTGGAGCTCTAGACGGTCACCTCGCACGGTAGCCGAAATGCCAATGCGCGCGGCGCTCGTGCCAAGCGTGGTGCCGTGGCGAAGCGCGTTCTCCACGAGCGGCTGCACCAGGATCGCGGGCATGCGCACATCGCGCGCGCCGTCGTCCACCCGCACGTCAAGGCAGAGCGCCTCGCCGAATCTCAGTCGCTCGATCGCGAAGTACTGCTGCACGTCTGAGATCTCCTGCCCTACCAGAACGAGTGCGTCCGCGCGCTGGGAAAGCGCGGTGCGGAGGTATCGCGATATTCGCCCGATGGCGTCATCCGCGCTTTCGTTGTCGCCGCGGAGCACGAGGGTCGACACCGTGTTCAGCGCGTTGAAGAGAAAATGCGGCTGGAGCTGCAGCCGTAGCACCTCCAGATCCGCAGCGGCTGCTCGTGCCTCCAGCGCCGCGCTCTCGACCTCGCGCACGTGCGCACGCTGCCGAGCGTCGAGGAGGAGATATGCAGCGGTCAGCACGCCCACCGTTGCGAGATCGCCGCCGGCATGTCGCATCGCGTAATCCGCGAGCTCCGCCGCACCGATCGGCGACATGCGCTCGACGCCGAACAGTCGAACCGCGAGAAGGTAGACAACACCATGTACGGCAACGATCGCCGGCGTGGCGAGCAGGAGGAGCAGCCACCTGCGGCCAACGCGCAGGTCTTGACGCACCATACGTCGCAGCGCAGCCAACACGAGCGGCGTCACCGCAGCCCACGCCCAGTAGAACACCAGCACGTGGCCGGCAATGTCTGCGAGCAATGCGCGCTGGCCACGAGCCTCTTCGCCGAGCAGGAAGTGCGCGGACGAGAGCATCCCAAACACGGTCCACGCATACACCACGATGCCCGCGAGGAGTACGCGGCGCATCCAGCGGTTCTGCGGCAGCCAGCTCGGATTCATGGCTCAAACATTAGGGTCACCAGTCTCGCGCGCCAGCATGAGCAGCCAAGGTGCGCGCCTGTGCGCCGTAGTGGCCCAATCCAGCGACGAACCGGCGCGCCCATCGGCCGTCTGGCCGGCGTCATCGCGCACTCTGGCGGAATTGTGCGGCGCGAATCGACCTGCGCGTCGATCGTGGCATGCGCCATCCACCCCGTTCTCGAGCGCATGCATGCGTACACGACCTTCGATTCGCGCCGGGCGGTCCCGAGCTGCGCGCCGGGCCTCTCATTACTCTCCTGGCGCTGCTATTCACCGGCGCGCCCACCGTCACGGCGCGCGCGCAGTCTGCATCCGGCACAGCTGTAACTCCCAAGCCAACACTCGCTGCGACGCGCCGTACGCATCCCATCAAGCTCAATGGCATACTCGACGACCCCGATTGGGCGCTCGCCGCCGTCGCCACGCACTTCACGCAGCGCTTCCCCGACCCGGGGAAAGCAGCAACGTACGATACCGAGGTGCGCATTCTGTACGATGACGAGGCCGTCTACGTCGGCGCGCGCATGTTCGATCCGCATCCCGATTCCATCGTGGCGCCAATGGCCCGCCGCGATCCACAGGACATCCACTCAGACTGGTTCGACGTGATCTTCGACAGCTATCACGACCGGAGAACGGGATTTCGCTTCGGGGTGAATCCCGCGGGCACGAAGCTCGACGTCTACCACTTCAATGACGGCGACGACGACAATGCGTGGGACGCTCGCTGGGATGTCGCCACGCGCATCGATTCACTCGGCTGGACGGCCGAGTATCGGATTCCGTTGTCGCAGCTGCGCTTTCATGGATCTGCGAGCGCACAGACGTGGGGGCTCAACTTCTACCGCGACGTCGCCCGCCGTGATGAGTGGACGTTCTGGTCACCGTATCCGCCCACAGCGCCTGGTTTCGTCTCGAACTTCGGAGACCTCGTCGGTCTCACAGGCATCCAGCCGGCATCGCCCGTCGACATCATCCCGTACGTGAGCACGCACACAACCACCGATCACACGGTTGCCGGCGATCCGCTCACTCGGGGCACACGAGCCGCCGCGACCGCAGGCGCCGACGTGCGCGTGGGACTGGGCTCCGCTCTCTCGCTGCACGGCAGCATCAATCCGGATTTCGGGCAGGTCGAGGTCGACCCCGCAGTGCTCAATCTCTCAGCCGTCGAGACATTTTTCCCGGAGAAGCGCCCGTTCTTCCTGGAAGGCGCGGGGATCTTCGAGTTCGGAACGCTTCCCGTGTTCTCGCAGTACGGCTTCTCGCGCTTCGTGCACTGGCGGCGCATCGGCCGTACGCCGCAGCTCGCTCCCAGTGCCGCCTACACCGACGCGCCAGACCAGACGACCATCCTCGGCGCCGCCAAGCTGACGGGGCGCACGACCTCCGGGTTCTCGCTCGGCATACTCGACGCCGTCACCTCGCGCGAGAATGCCGCCGTGATCGATGGAGGCGGCTCGCAAACCACGGTGGGCGTCGAGCCGCGCACAAACTATTTCGTGGGCCGTCTGAAAAAGGATTTTTCCGACGGACGCGCTGCGCTCGGCGTGCTCGGCACCGCGACGAACCGATCGATGGACGCGGAGTTCTCGCCCTATCTCCGGTCGAGCGCGTACACCTTGGGGATCGACGGCACGCGCGCCTCCGCTAACAGGCGATGGACGCTCGCAGGATATTGGATCGGGAGCCGAGTGGAGGGGAGCGGCGCGGCCATCGCGGCGACGCAGCAGTCGAGCGTGCGCTATTACGGCAGGCCCGACGCCACCTACCTGTCGCTTGATTCGACACGCACTTCGCTCACGGGGCACGACGCCTCTGCCGGCGTCGTGTATCAGGGCGCGCCCGTCTTTGCGTCGCTGCAGCTCCGCGAGACGACGCCCGGGTTCGAGATCAACGACCTCGGCTACCTGGCGCGGAGCGACGCGCGCTCGGTGGCGCTGGCGATCGGCGCCTCCCACGATGCGTCGTCGAGCGTCCTGCGCAGCACCCGCGTGGACGCGTACACGATAGACGCGTGGAATTTCGGAGGCAATCCGATCTCTCGAGAGATCGGATTCACGAGCTCCGCTGAGCTGCAGTCGCTCTGGAACGTGAGCGCGCACGCCGCGTTCCTCCCGTCCTCACTCGACGATCGGCTCACGCGCGGAGGACCGCTCGTGGAGGCACCCACGCGCTGGACAGCGGGAGCAAGCGTACAGACCGACCTGCGCAACAAGATCATCGGCAGCCTCGGTGCATCCGTCGCGCGTGGCGGCACGGCCGGGAATGAGTGGTCGATCACGCCCTCAGTGATATACCGACCTATGGCAAAGCTTCAGCTCTCGCTCGCGCCAACGTTCAATGTGCTGCACGACGCCGCACAGTACGTCACCACAGTCGTCGATTCCGGCAATGTCCTCACGAACATGCACGACTACGTTTTCGCCGATCTTCGTCAGCGCACGCTCTCCGTGAGCGGCCGTGCCGACTGGTCGCTTACGAACACATTCTCGGTGCAGCTGTTCGCACAGCCGTTCGTTTCGAGCGCACACTTCACCAGCTACAAGGCACTCCGCGCGCCGCGCACACTCGACTTCGACGTCTTCGGCAGGGACCGCGGCTCGATCGAGACGCTCTCCAATGGAAGCGTGCGCATCGATCCAGATGGAGACGGCGCGCAGGGCGCGTTCGTGCTCGCGCATGATTCAGAGGAGACGAGCTTCGTCTCGCGCGCGATCCGTGTGAACGCTGTCATCCGCTGGGAGTATCGGAGCGGCTCGGCCATCTATCTCGTGTGGCAGCAGACGCGCGATGGCAGTTCCGCCTTCGATGGAGAGTCGCTCTTCCACGAGACGGGGCGAGTGTTCGGCGTTCCAGCGAAGAACGTGATCTTCCTCAAGGCGAGCTACCGATTCGGACGGTGACCGGCGATCAGAGCTCGCCACAACGTCGTGAGAAACGCGTCAGAGCACTCTTCCGAATCTCGCCCGCAGTGCACGCTCGCCGATGGCCGAGAAGACAACGACGCGCGTCTTCTTCCCTCGGGCGGCCCATCGCAGAGTAAAGAAGCGTTCGAGCAACGCCGCTCCCAGCGCGCCCGCGAGATGCGGCCGCCGCACGCTCCAATCCAGGCACGCGAGGCAGAGCGGGCGTCGCCGAGTCTCTAGTGATGCGAGATCGACTCCGAAGTCTTCGGTGAAGCGGCGGCCCCGTTGGGTGAGCTCGAGCTCCCGTCCATCGCCGCGCACACAGCCGCCCTTTCGAAGCCCGTCGTAAACGAGTACGCCAAAATCGCCCGCGAGATGATCGTAGCAGACCCGTGCCGTGCGCATGGCCACGTCCGTCGGCCCCGACCGGACGTGCACCGCACCCAGACTGTGCGCGAGAGCGACGAGCTGTTCGATCACCGTTCCGACCTCGTGATTCGCGATACGAAAATAGCGGTGCCTCCCGACTGCCTCCACGCTAACGAGCCCTGCGGCTGCGAGCTTCGATAGATGCGAGCTCGCCGTGGGCTTGCTCACACCCGCTGCCCGGCCCAGCTCCGTGGCGGTGAGCGCGCGCCCTGTCATGAGCGCCATGAGCATCGTGGCGCGCCCGCGGTCGCCGATGAGGGCGCCTATTGAGGCAATGTCCGGGCTCTCGCCAGTTTCGCGCATTGTTCCATGATGGTCGAACCATTTGCGCAGGTCAAGAAGATACGATGATCGAGAACGCTTCTTCGTACCCGGGCGGATCATGTCGCATACCCTCACCACGAATCCGACTTCCCGCCGCTCTTTCCTGAGTCGAGTCGGCGCAGTCGCTGTCGGTCTCATCGCCGCACCCAGGTCGCTGTTCACCCGCCCGAGAGCTGACATGTCCATCACACTCTTCATTCGGTATCAGATCGATCCTTTCCAGCGCGACGCGTTCGCCAAGTACGCCGACGGCTGGTCGAAAGTCATTCCGAGATGCGGCGGAGATCTCGTCGGCTATTTTCTTCCGAAGGAGGGGACCAACGACATTGCGTTCGCACTCATTTCGTTCGATTCGCTCGCCGCGTACGAGGCGTATCGCAAACGGCTCCCGTTGGATGTCGACGGTAAAGCGAATCTGCAATTCGCGGCGGAGAAACGTTTCATCGTTCGCGAGGAGCGCACCTTTCTCGAGGCGGTGCCGAGCACGTTGCGCGGAGGCGCAGCGGCGAGGTAGCATGCGTGCATGACGCACATCCTGCTGCTCCCCGGACTCTACGACTCCGGCCCCGAGCACTGGCAGTCGCACTGGGAGCGCACGCTACCGAACGTCGTGCGAGTCGTGCAGCGCGACTGGGAGACACCCGCGCGCGAGGACTGGGTCGAGACGCTCGAGCGTGCAGTGGGCGAGACCGGCCCGGACTCTGTGCTCGTGGGCCACAGCACCGCGTGCGTACTCATCGCCTTCTGGGCGGCGCAGACATCGCGAACCGTACGCGGCGCGCTCATCGTCGCTCCAAGCGACACCGAGGCGCCGAGCTATCCGAAGGGCCCGACTGGATGGACGCCCATGCCGGCGAACCGCTTGCCCTTCCCGAGCATCGTCGTCGCGAGCACGGACGACGAGTACGTCACGTTCGACCGCGCACGCGCGTTCGCGGACGCGTGGGGAAGCCGCTTCGAGAACATCGGTGCGAGGGGACACATCAACTCCGCGAGTGGGCTCGGAGACTGGCCTCGCGGGCGCGAGCTGCTCGCTGAGTTGATGGCGTAAGCATCTCTCCTGGACAAAGAGATTCTTGTGCGATGCGTGCGCCATGCACGCATCGCACCCGCGCCTCTGCTCGCCATTTGGCCCGTCGATTGCCCTTAGCGAGCTCGCGCGCTGCGTGTTGCTCACCGACTGCGCGTGTCACTCTCACCACCCGAGGATCCATGCGCACTCGACACATAGCGACACTCGCATTGGCCGTCGCGATGCTCACTGTAGTCTCCGCATGCACGAGTCACCACGCGCGACACGACGACGCGTACAACGCCAGCACCGGCGAATGGGATTCAGGCCCGCTGGACCGCGACTACCAGAGCCGGCGTGCCGAGATGGAGCGTCGCCACGCAGACGAGGTCGCGCACGCGCGCGCTGACGAGAGCGCTGAGCGGCGCGAAGCACGCCAGGCCGCCGAGAGGCAGGATCTGGAGGATCGCTACCGTCGCGCGAAGGAGCGACACATGAACAGGCTCCCCGATTCGAACGATCGCGATCGCGACCGGGACAATCACTAAGGCGCATTGCCTCGATCGCGAAGAAAACAAAGCCCCCGCACTGCGTTGTGCGGGGGCTTTGTTCATCCCTCAGCTGAGAGACGCACTCGATCGTGCCTGGCGAGCTGTGAGTCGTGGATAGTGATGAGTGAGAGCAACTGCTTCACACGAATGAGACGAATCGAATGCAATCGAACCCGACGCGGCGAGAGTGCATCGTGCGTCGCGGGCGAACGGATTTACGAGTGGGAGCTCGATCCGTCCCAGTCCGTTCAATCCGTTCAAGTCCGTATCCAAGAAAAGTTATAGCCAGCTTGGGGCCGTTGCTCCCCGCTCAGCGACTGAGCGCCGACCAAAACCCAACTTCTTTGTTGACACAGATTGAACGGATTGAACGGATGAAAAAACGGATAAAGCAGAAGCCGTAATGGTCAAACCCGACAATGACAACCTTCGTCATCGCCGGGTTCGTTCTGATTCGCGTCATCGTGTGAAGCCGTTCTCCGACTCCCTCGGCCCCGTTACGCGGCAGCTGCGTCCCCACTCCACTGCACTTCGCTTATGCGCGGGATCACCACCGTCCAAGCAAGCACGCCTACCAGCGATACGCCGATCGCGAGCGCGAACGCACTATAGAACGACCCCGAGCGATCGACGAGAAAGCCCGTGATCGCCGGGCCCGCGATCCCCGCGACGTTTCCCACCGCGCCCTGGAATCCGATCCATCGCCCCGCTGCCTTGGGTCCCGCGAGCAGCTGTCCCACGGCGTACAACGTCGTCAATGCGAGACCAAAGGTGAATCCCACCGCGAGCAGGCTCGCCTCGAGCAAGCCGGGTCCGCCGAGCAGCACGCCCACCAGACAGATCGCGATGAGATCTGACTCGCGATGAGCGTCGACGAGTACACGCGATGCGTCGACTCGCCTCTCTTGAGTCGCCAATCAATGACGTAGCCCGTGCACCACGCGCTCAACGCATGCATCGCGTACGTCAGGCCGCCGATCGTCGCCATGCGTGTCAACGAGTAATGACGCACCTCCACCAGGTAGTAGGGCAACCAGCTCAGCACGAAGTAGAAGATGTAGTTCGCGCAGAAGTGACCGAGCCCCGCGCCCAACGCCGATCGCTTCCGCATGATCTCGAGGAACGACGGCTCGGCGCTCGCGGTCGTTCGCCGCGCCGTGCGCTGCGACAGCGCGCGCGCGGGGCCCAGCGAGCCAGGGAACGAGCCAGAGCAATGAGAGCCCACCGAGCGACATGAAGAGCACGCGCCAGCCGTAGCTCGCGAGGATCAATCCTCCCGTGTACGTCCCGAATGCGGGCCCGAGCGCGAGTCCGATCGCGATGATGCCGTTCGCGCGCCCGCGCCGATCGATCGACACGTTCTCCGCCAGCATCTTCGAGCTGCACGGGAACGCGACGCTCTCGCCGACGTCCGAGCACGAGTCTGAGCAGCAGCAGCGCCGCGAATGTGCTCGCAAATCCGGTAAGGATCGTCGCGATGCACCAGAGCGTGAATCCCGCGGCGATCACGCGCTGTACCGGATATCGCTCCGCGAGCCATCCCGCACCCAGCTGGCTCACCGCGTACGTCCAGTAGAATGAGGAGAGGAGAACTCCGATCTGGGTGGCCGAGAGATGGAGCTCGGTCGCGAGCACGGGCGCGGCGGTCGCGAGATTTCCGCGATCCACATAGTTGATGAACACCGCCGTGGCGAGAAGGAACGCGAGTTGCCATGCTGCGCGCGAGTCGCGCGAGCGCGGTGCCACAGCAGCCGTCATCGATTCACCGGGGAGTCGGAAAGCACCATACTGCGCCGCGCGCCGCGGGATATCCAGCGGCGCGCGCTAAAACCTGTACGACGCCCCGCTCCCCGTGTTGAACACCAGCACCTCCGCATCGCGCGCAACGCGCCCCGCGCGCACGAGCTCCGCGAGCACCGCGAGTGCGCAGCCACCTTCCGGCGCGGCGTCCACGCCCGTCGCGCGCGACAGCTGCAGCGTCCCCGCGCGAATCGCGTCCTCGCTCACCGCGAGCGCGTCGCCGCCGCTCTCGCGCAGCGCGCGCAGAATGAGCCGGTCGCCCAGCGGGCCGGGCACGCGCAGGCCGCTCGCGTGCGTCGTTGGATTCTCCCACGGCGTCGCCTTCGATCTCGCCCGCCGCGAACGCGCGCACGATCGGCGCGCAGCCATCCGCCTGCGCGACGATCATCTTCGGCATGCGCAATGTCGCGGGGCAGCCAGCCGCCGTCGCGCATCTCGGCGAACGCCTTCCACATCCCGATGAGCCCCGTGCCGCCGCCCGTCGGATAGATGATGTGCGTGGGCAGCCGTTCCAGCTCGAGCTGCTCGGCGATCTCGTAGCCCATCGTCTTCTTTCCCTCAATGCGGTACGGCTCGCGCAGCGTCGAGGTGTCGAAGTAGCCGCTCTCCGCGGCGAACGCGCGCGCCTGCTTCCCCGCATCGCCAATGTGTCCGTCGACCAGCATCAGCTCCGCGCCGAACACGCGGATCGTGTCGAGGATCGGCTCGGCGTGGTCGCCGGCGCGTACACGCGCACCGGGAGGCTGCGCTGCGGCGCCGTACGCGGCGAGCGCAGCGCCCGCGTTGCCTGCGGTGGGCGTGACGAATCCCGGAACACCGAGCGCGCGCGCGCGCGTGACGGCGGCGCTCATCCCGCGCGCCTTGAACGAGGCGGTCGGGATTGAGCCCTTCGTCCTTCACCCAGAGCCGCGCGACGCCGATCTCGCGCGCGAGCAGCGGGCGCGTCGTGCATGGGCGTGAGCCCCTCGCCGAGCGACACGGGCTGCTCGCTGTCGAGCAGCGGCATCACACCCGAGTAGCGCCACATGTCCCAGCGCGGCGCGAGCGCATCGCGCGAGGGATATGGCGAGTCGTAGCGGACGAGCAGCGGCTGCCCGCACGTGGGGCACACGGAGGCGAGCGCGGTCCCTGGCGCGCGGTAGTCGCACGCTGAACATTCAAGGTGCCAGATGCTCACGGAAATCGTGGGATGATGAAAGGTGTCGAGCGCGCGCGGCCTCGAAAGCCGCGCCGAATCGCCATTGAAGCTCTAACGGGCGCGGCAATGTTACCAGCCCCGCACCGTCGAGAGTCTGATACAGAGGCTGCCCCGCCCCGGCACGCGAGCCACTCGTGGCTCACATTCCCTTCCCGGACCCACATGCGCTCTGCTCGCACGCTCCGTCGATGGCTGTCGCTGCAGCCCTTCGCGCTCACAGCCTTCGCGTCACTCATCGCGATCTCGTGCGGCGGTGGTAGCGACACGACGTCACCGGGCCAGAAGCCCGTGGCAAGCGTGCAGCTCTCGCCGCCCACCAACGCGCTCCTCGTCAGCCAGGTCGTGCAGCTCTCCGCATCGGTAAAGGACGCGGACGGCAACGCGCTCACGGGACGCGCTGTGCAATGGACCTCGTCGTCCAACACGGTGGCGACGGTTACATCCGCCGGACTGGTCAACGGCATAAAGGCCGGTACTGCGACCATCTTCGCGACGAGCGAGGGGAAGACCGGCTCAGCGCAGATCAATGTGAGCGCCGTACCCGTCAACGCGCTCGTGCTCTCGCCACTCACCACCACGATCGCGGTGGGAGCCACGACGCAGCTCACCGCCCTGACCACCGACTCCGCGGGGCACACGCTCATC
This sequence comes from uncultured Gemmatimonadaceae bacterium, assembly GCA_963792685.1. Taxonomy (GTDB): domain Bacteria; phylum Gemmatimonadota; class Gemmatimonadetes; order Gemmatimonadales; family Gemmatimonadaceae; genus FEN-1250. The sequence goes on from CAWBWW010000001.1 coordinate 3,428,871, forward strand.
GGCCGCGACATCGCCTGGGCGAGCAGTGCGCCCACGGTCGCCACGGTTTCGAACACCGGTCTGGTCACCGCTGTCGCGATCGGCACGACGAACGTCTCCGCGACCAGCGAAGGGAAAGCAGACACCGCACAGATCACCGTGCAGACCTGTCCGAGCACGCTCTCGCTCATCGCCGGCGAGGCGCACGTGCTGACTTCGAGCGAGAAAACCTTCCTCTGTCTCAGCGCCGGGTCATCCGGCTCCGAGTACGCACTCGTCGCATTCAACAACTCGTCTGTCGCCGCGTCCACGATTCCCGTGACGCTCGCCGGAACGAACACGGTGTCCGTGCTGGCCCCACTGTCGTCGCTGCAGCCGCCCACCACTAGCGCCTTCGGCGCGGACGCTCGGCTCGCGCTCGGCCGCAACATGGAAGCGTCGTTCCGTGCGCAGGAGCGCGCGCAGATCGCTCCGCTGATGTCGCGTGCGCGCCGCTCGGGCACGCTCTCCACCCGCGGAGTCGTGCACCCGTTTCTCACCGGCATCTCGGCTGCGCCCGTGGTCGGATCGATCGTGCAGCTCAACGTGGGCCTCACGGGAAGCCTGTGCGCTGCGAAGCAGCTGCACGCGTCGCGCGTCGTTGCGGTGTTTCCGCACACGATCGTGCTCATCGACACGCTCGCGCCCGCGGGCGGTTACACCGATACGCAGCTGACGGCGTTCGGCCAGTCGTTCGACCAGATCGGATTCCCTCTCGACACGCTCAACTTCGGCGCGCCATCCGACATCGACGGAAACGATCGCATCGCGATCTTCTTCACCCCCGGCGTCAACGCGATCCCGGGCCCGCCAGGCGGCGTGATCGGAGGGCTGCAAACGAGCCGAGATCTCTTCGACGTCGCGACCTGCGCCGGGAGCAACGAGGGCGAGATGTTCTACATGCCCGTTCCGGACCCGAACTCGACGATCAACACGAACTACTCGTCCACCACCGGACTCTCGAAACTCGTGCTATCGACGCTGGTGCACGAGTTCCAGCACCTCATCAACGCGGGACGCCGCATCTACGTCAACGATGCGAGCAGTCTCGAAGAGGTGTGGTTGAACGAGGGGCTCAGTCACATCGCGGAGGAGCTGCTCTACTATCGTGTTTCGGGGAACCTGCCGGAATCGAACATCGACCTGCCGTTTATCCAGTCGTCGCAGGCGCAGCTCGACGACGCGAATCTCTACCAGATTCAGAATTTCCTGCGCACGAAGTCCTACTTGACGTCGCCGGAAGTGAATTCGCCCTACTCACAGGTGGATGGTCTCGCGATGCGCGGCGCGATCTGGCAGCTGCTTCGCTATTCGCAGGACCGGTTGGCAGGGAGCGGCCGCGCCACGTGGTATCCGCTCGTCAACACCACGCTCACTGGTGTCGACAACTTCAACGCGGTGTTCGGCAGCATGGCGACGATGGCGCACGACTGGTCGGTCGCGCAGATCACCGACAATGGCGGCGTCCCCGTGCTCGCCAAGTACACGTATCCGAGCTGGAATTTCCGGAGCCTCCTGCCACCGCTCAGCGGTGGCTCCTTCCCGCTCCTCACGCATCCGCTCGTCGCGACACCGCTCACGGTCTCGCTCAACGGCGGCGGCTCGTCCTACCTTCGCTTCCGCGTGAATGCGAACGGGATCGCGACGCTCACGGGGTCGTCGTCCGGAAGCGCACTGCCAGCGTCCGTGGATCTCACGCTGGTGCGAACGCAGTGAGCGTGCGCGTCGCACTCGCTGTGATCGCGCTCGCGCTACCGTGCGGCGCACTCGCCGCCTGCACGCATCGCGCGGCGATCGATGAGCACACCAGCGATGCGCGCACCGACACGCTCGCCGGCACGGTCGCCGTGACCGGCTCCGCGTTCGACGAGCACATCGTGCTTCGTGCTCCGGGCGGCCGGGTCGTGGAGCTCACCACGTCGGCCTGGGACTCCACCGCGCTCGTGCGACTGGGCGGAACCGAGATCGCCATTCGCGGGCGCGACGACGGCAAGCGCTTTCTCGTAGTCGCATACACGGTGCGCTCGGTGGACGGCTCCGCCGTATCCGACGGCACGCTCCGCCGCGACGGCGATCACCTCTTGCTCCTCACCGACACCGGCCTACAGCCACTCGGCAATCCACCGGTCGCGCTTCGCCGAATGATCGGCGCACGCGTGTGGGTTGGCGGATCGCTCGCAACGGGCCCGAACACGTACGGACTGATCTCGCCCGCGCCGCTGCAGTGAGACGCGGGCGGGACTGAATGGGCGGCGCCGCGGGCCGCCGTCCGTCACCTTCCCGATCGCTCCGGGAACTTCGCGATGATCTTGTCGACCGCAGTCTCGAGCTGCGAGGCGTACTTGTCGGGATCGTCCGACACCTGCGCACGCCCCTGCCCGCGCCACAGGAGCTCGTGCGACGAGGGATCGACGACGTCGACGATCACCGTTCCTTCTTCGTACTGGTAGACCTCGGTACGCTCGCGCGGTCCGAAACGGCGCCAGCCATACCCTTAGTCCCACGTGCGCACGTCCATCTGACGCTGCGATGTGGCATAGTACGCGACGTCCATCGCTTCGCCATCTTCCGCGTACTGATAGCCTCGCTGCTCGAGCGCATGGCTGATCTCTCCGCGTATTCTCCGGTAGGTGATCGAGTTCACCAGCATCGGATCGTTGGTGCCGAGCTGGGTGTCGTGGCGCATGCGCGGTCGCAGGAGGCGGAATGTGGGTCGGGATCGCAGATCCGCGCCGGGCGCGGTCTGGGTGCGCACCTGCACCGGATTGCATGCGGCGATCACGAGCGTCGCACCAGCGAGCGCGAGCAGCACGTGCCGATGACCCACGCGTCGCGCGCGAGCAGTTCCATTCTTCTTCATTGTGTTTCTCCACAAACAAAAGGCCGAGCTCACTCGGCCACGGCTGTTGAACCACGAGGGACTGCACAGGAAGCATCGTCCATGCCTTCGCACATGGATGAAGCGAAAAGAGCCTCGTGCGACCGCTCGCACGAGGCTCTTTGTCGTTCGCGCTGCTGCGTCAGCTTCCGCGCTTGATCGAGATGTCGCCGTTCACCGTGCGAACGCGAACCACCGGTCCACCCTTCCCAATGTCCTGGCGAACGCGAACGTACTTGCGCGGCGTTCCGTGCGAGTCGTCCCAGTCTTTCGTCTCGGTGACGTTGAGCGGCCAGTCGCCCTTGATCTTCGCGTGCTTCGCGTAGTTCTCGGTGTACGCCGTCTCGAGATCGAGTGTGACGTTCGCATCGGCGGGGAGCACGAGCTCGACACTTCCCTTCCCGCTCGTGATGTTCACGGGATGCGGCCGCTCGCCGACGAGACTGATCGTCACGTCGCCCGCGCCGGTCGTGGCGTCCGCACCGCCGTCGATTGGGCCGAGCTCAATGTCGCCGCCTCCGGTCTGCGCGCGCACATCGCCGCGTGACTTGCCGATGACGATTGCACCGCCGCCAGTCGTGACCTCCGCCCCCTTCGGCGCATCGCCGAGCTCGATGCTGCCGCCGTCCTTGTCGATGATGATGAAGCCGTCTTTACTGATTATCGACGAATGCGTATCGCCGCGCTTGCGGTCGCGGATGATCTCCTTGTGCCTGCTCCGCACGCGGGAGCCGTTCTCGTCGGGATCGTTCGCTTTGGGATCGTTCACTTCGGGATCGTTCGCTCCGGGATCGCGGGCTTCGGGATCGCGGGCTTCGGGATCGTGGGCTTCGGGATCATTGCCCATATCGTCCGCGCTATCCGAGTTCCACTGATACCAGCGCATGTTGCTGCCAGCACTATCCATCTGCGAGCGCTGGCGCATCATCTGGATTTGCGCACGCTTCATCGCGCGCGTCATGTCGCGCATGCCGCTGTCTCGCATCGACCGTTGCGCTTCCCTGAGCGCCTCCTGGCTCGCGCGCATCGCCTCCTGCGTCGCGCGCATCGTCTCGGCATCCATCCTCATGCGCGGCAGGCTCTCGAGCCCCTTCAAGTTCGGCATCTTGTAGTAGAAGGCGTTGCCCATGCGCATCGCGTCGCTACCGGAGCTTCCCGTGATGTTTCCGGTCACCTGGTCAAAGTGCACCGTGCCGCCACCGGTGGAGACGCTGCCGTCCAGCTTCGAGCGCGCCACGTGCACGTCGCCGCCCCCTGTGGAGAGATGCGCTTCGCCGGTCGCGCGCTCGAGCGCGATGGTGCCGCCTCCCGTCTGCCCCTCGAACGAGCCGTCGACGTTCTCGATGCGCACGTCGCCGCCCGCAGATGACAGCCGCACATTGAACCGCTTTGGCACGCGGATGGTGAACGCGTTGTCGAACCGCGTGTCGCCCGAGCTTCCCTCGTACCGGCTCACGAGTCGCGCGCTGCCATGACGCTCCTCGAGATCGACGCTCGTCTCGCGCCAGTCCGAGCCGCCGAGCTTCCCGCGGACGCTGACCTTCTGATCGTCGGTGCCGACGATCGTGATGTCGCCGCCCGTGTCGAGATCGAGATCGAGTGTGCCGCCGGGCTGCGCGGTCACGGTCTTCTCGAACAGCGAATCGGTGAGCGGTTGAAAGGGAGCTCTCGGGATCGAGATGATCGTGTCCAGGCGCAGCCTGGTTGCGATCGTCGGGAAGGCTTTGGAGAATGCAGGCAACGCCATCCTGGCGAACGAGCTGGCTTTCGCCGCTGCATCGATCTTGGAGGCGATCAGCGCATCGAGGGCACCTTCCGCGCTCGGTGGCGAGAGCGCCGCTGGCGTGGAGGGTGCCGCAAGAGCTACCGGTGCGACGGCCGCAGCCACCGCCGTGCTCACCGCGACGGAGACGTCCGTGCTGATCGCTGGAACGTCGACGTGCACGCTCGTGCTGTGCACATGGCCTGCGTCGTCAATTGTGCTGGCGCTGGCGGACGCGCTCGCATGCGCGGTGGCGCCGGCGTGCGCGGTGATGCTCGTTGGTGCCGGCCGTGCGTCGGCGCTTTGCATGCTCGGTTGATCTAGGCGCGCAGCCACATTTGCATCGCGTGCCTTCGCGGCCTTTACGACTGGCTTGAACGCCGAGATCGCGATGAGCATCATCGCCGATACGAGCACCGCGCTCGCACGCGCCTTCGCGGACATCCGTCCGCGAGAGGGCGCCGCGCGCAACACCGCGACGAGTCGTCCCTCGAGCTGCGAGGGGCGCGCCATCGCGACCGAGACGATGCTCGACGCGCCGAACGAGCGCGCGAACTTTGCGACGTCGAGGAGGTGCGCGGCGTAATCGGTGGCCGGCGTACCCATCTCGAGCACGCGCTCATCGCACGCGCGCTCGCACTCGCCGCGCAGGCGGCGTGCGGCGAGAACGACCAACGGGTGCACCCAGTATATGATCGACGCGAGCGTCGCGGCCATCTGCGTCGCGGCATCGCGCCGCGCGATGTGCGCCATCTCGTGCCGGACGACGACGCGCTTCCGCTCCTCGGTCCACGAGCGTGCAGCCTCGGGAAGCACGATCACCGGCTTCAGGATCCCCCACGTCACGGGCGAGCTGACCTTTTCGCTCGCGAGTAGCACGACATCGGCCGCGACCCCCGCGTGCATGCGTTCGAGCTCGAGCAGCGCGCGCCAGTGGAGCGAGCGAAGCGGCGTCGCGCTGCGTCGCAAGCGCGCGAGGCCGATCTGCCCGAGCGCGATCCACAGCAATCCGAACACGACGCCAATAAGCCAGACGCCAAGCGCAAGCTGCGTGAGACTCGGCCGGAACGGCGCCACGACAGTCGCCGCACGTGACTGCGTGTCGCTCGCATCCATGGAGCTGGTGACGAGCACCGGTCGGATCGACTGCTGCGTCTCGGCAGGCGCAGCGTCCCTCGGCGACGGAGCCGCGCGCTCGACGTCCGTCGCGGGAGCAGGCGCGGAGACGTGCGCCGTCACCTGCGTCACGCTGGGGAGACGCAGCGCAGGAAGATCCGACGGCAGCACGCCCACGCGCCATTCGGGCATCAGCACCATGAGCGGTGGCAGCGCGATCGCGCAGGCGAGCGTCGCGGCGATTACCACGTGTCGCACCGCGTAGCTCGAGTGGCGAAGGAGCAGCGCCGCGAGTCCGCCTGCGATCATGATCAGCGTGAGGCGAATCGCGAGAGAGAGAATGAAGGAAGTCATGACCGTCCTCCTTTGGAGTTCTTGCGCTCGGCTGCCCGCGCGCGCTCGATGAGCTGTTCGAGGCGATCGAGCTCTGCCTCGCTGAGCTGCCCCTCGTACTGTCCGAGCATCGCGGCGACGGCGGAGCTGGCCGAGTCGTCGAAGAACGTCCGTACAAGATCGCGTACGGCGTTCTTGCTCACGTGGTTTCGATTCGCGGTCGCCAGGTAGACGTAGCGGGGCCCTTCCTGCTCGTGGCGGAGGTAGCCCTTGTCCTCGAGGTGCCGCAGCATGCCGCGGACGGCGGAATAGCTGGGCGGATCGGGGAGGTCGCCCTGGATCTCGGTGGCGGTGGCCCGTTCGCGGCGGTAGACGATTTCCATGAGCTGGCGCTCTCTGCGGCCGAGCTCGGAATAGACTTCGCGAGGCTTCACGAGGTGCTCCGGTGAGGACTCAGCGAATATGCTAATGGGTTAGCATGGTGTCAATAGGTTAGCACCATTTAGTCTTTTGATGGGGCGCTGTGACTGGTCGACGGCCCTAACCCGCGTCTATACACCCTGTGCTCTGCTTTACGGCCCGAGTGTCAAATTCGCCCATCGCCATTCGTAGTTTGTTGGGAGTCGACCGCAGTTCACTTTCACGTGATGACAAAGAGGCAGTTCATGCGCAGGCTCATTCTCAAGATGTCGATCACGGTCGACGGCTTTGTCGCGAGCGAGAAGAGCGAAGTCGACTGGATCTTTCCGACCATGGACGACGGCGCCGTTGCCTGGACCATCAACTCGATCTCGCGCGCCGGCGCGCACATTATGGGGAGTCGCACCTTTCACGACATGGCGTCTTACTGGCCGTACTCGAATGAAGTGTACGCCGCGCCAATGAACGCGATCCCGAAGGTCGTGTTCTCCAAGAACCCATCTGTGGTGACGGCAGTCACTCGGCCCACCTCGCAGGCTGTGAACGACGCCTCGCGTGCAAGCGGTGCAGACGCCAATGCGCCGAAGAGCAATCCGGAAACCGAGAAGAGCTGGCGCGAGGCACGTGTGATGTCTGGTGATCTCGCGACCGACATCGCACAGCTCAAGTCCGAGCCGGGAAACGACATCATGGCGCACGGCGGTGCGTCGTTCGCACGGAGCCTGGTGCGGCTCGGCCTCGTCGATGAGTATCAGCTCCTGGTGCATCCGGTCGTACTCGGACGAGGTCTCCCACTGTTCTCGGAGCTCCCGGGTCGCATGCGACTGCAGCTCGTGAGCTCGAGCGTCTTCCCTGCGGGAAACGTCGCGAAGGTGTACAGGCCTATGCGCGAGTAGACGGATCTGGCGCCACCAGGTCCCCGTTCCCCCGACTAGCATCAACTCACATGGCGGGACGGGCTGCCGAGCCCTAACTTGTTCCTGACATTTGGCTTCGGGGGCGAGCTCGGGTGACGGGATCAGGCTACGATTCGCTCCAGGCGGCACTCGGCAACGCGTACACGATCGAGCGTGAGCTGGGCCGCGGCGGGATGGCGACTGTCTTTCTCGCGCGGGATGCGAAGCATCAGCGGCGCGTCGCACTCAAGGTGCTCGACCCCAACCTCGCCGCATCGCTGGGCCCCGAGCGCTTTCGCCGCGAGATCACGACCGCGGCGCAGCTCCAGCATCCACACATCCTTGGCGTTCACGACTCCGGAGAGACGGCCGACGGCCAGCTCTGGTTCACGATGCCGTACGTCGAGGGCGAGTCGCTGCGCGACCGGCTCCGCCACGAGCGACAAATGTCCGTGCAGGATGTCATTCGCATCATCCGCGAAGTAGCGGGGGCGCTCGACTACGCGCACCAGAAGGGCGTGCTCCATCGCGACATCAAGCCCGAGAACATTCTGCTGACCGCGGGCGGCGACGCGCTGCTCGCGGACTTCGGCATCGCCCGCGCGCTGGATGCGAGTGCCACCGGCGAGCACTCGGCGGGCAGCGGCCTCACGTTAACCGGGCTGTCCATCGGCACTCCGCAGTACATGAGTCCCGAACAGGCGGCCGGCGAGCGCAGTCTCGACGCGCGCAGCGACATCTTCTCGCTCGGCGCCGTGTGCTACGAGATGCTCGCGGGCGAGTCGCCCTTTTCCGCGCCGACACAGCAGGCGATCGTCGCGAAGATTCTTACGACCGACGCGCCGTCGGTTCGCGTGCTGCGTCCCGATGTGTCTCCCGCAATCGACGCCATCATCGCACGCGCGCTCAAGCGCGTGCCGGCCGAGCGCTGGCGCTCTGCGGGGGAGATGGCGCATGCACTCGAGGCGGAGTCGTATGCGACTCACATCTCCGGCCCCACCGCGACGACAGCTCCCGCGAGCGAGCAACGCCCGACAGCTCGACGTAGAGTTCCGGCGTCCGCGCTCGCGCTCATCCTTGGTTTGGCGATCGGCGGCGGCGCGCTGTTCGCGTGGCGCTCGCATACGCAACCCGCTGCGCCAACGGAGTCCGGCGCGATACGCGTCGCGGTGCTCCCGTTCGAGAACGTGGGTGACACAAGTGATGCGTACTTCGCGGACGGCGTGACCGACGCCGTGCGCGGCAAGCTCACGGGCCTCCCCGGCATCGAGGTGATTGGATCGGCGAGCTCCGGTCAGTATCGGAAGACGACGAAGACGCCGCAGCAGATCGGGCAGGAGCTCGGCGTGCGCTACCTGCTCATCGGGCGCGTGCATTGGGCGCGCGCGGCGGGCGGCACGAGCCGAGTGCAGGTGAGCCCGGAGCTCGTCGATGTGAGCACGGCCGCAGACAAGTGGCAGCAGCCTTTCGACGCGCCCCTCACCGACGTGTTCCAGGTGCAGGGCGACATCGCGAGCAAGGTGGCGCAGTCGCTCAAGGTGGCGCTCACGCCTCAGTCGCAGCAGGATCTCGCGTCGAGTCCGACGAAGGATCTCGTTGCATACGACTCGTATCTTCGTGGCCTCGCGCTGAGAGCCAGCGGCAATTCGCCAGCGACATTGCGTCGCGCAGTCGCTGCATTTCAGGATGCGGTGCAGCGGGATTCGACGTTCGCGCTCGCCTGGAGCAGCCTCGCCTCGTCGTACTCGCTCCTCTACAGCAATGGCGTTCCGACTCGGGGCCTTGCAGACTCGGCGGACCAATCCTCGGCGCGCGCTCTCGCCCTCCAGCCGGACCTGCCACTGGCACGGGCGGCTCGCTCCGGCTACTACGCCGCGGTGGTCAAGGACCTCCCCCGCGCGCTCGAGGAGGCGAAGACAGGGCTCGCGCATGCACCGACTCCCGCGCTGCTCGTTGCAGCGATCAACGCAGAGGAGGCGCTTGGCGAGTGGGATGCAGCTGCCGCCAATGCGGCTCGAGCGTCGGATCTCGATCCTCGCAACGGAAATGTTCTCTCGCGTCGAGCGCATGTGGCACTGGAGCGGCGCGAGACGGAGAGCTCGCGATCGTCTATCGAACGGGCACTCGCTGTCGCCCCCGCCAATCTTCTGTATATCGAGGAGATCATGATGGCCGACTTGCAGCGCGGAGATCTCGAGGCCGCTCGTCGCGAGTATCGTCGCCCAGGCACAGCGCTGGATCCTGCTGCCTACGTGGCCTACGTCGCCAACTACTACGACCTCGGATGGGTGCTCGACAGCGCGCAGAACAAGCTGCTGCTGAGTCTCGACGTCGACGCATACGACGGAGACTCCGCAGCCATGGGGATCGTGCGGGCGGCGCAGTACCACCTGCACGGCGATGAGGCGAACACGAGAATCGCAGCGGAAATGGCCGCGAGGGTCTCCGCGAAGCAGCTGGAGCAGAACCCATCTGACGTACAGATCCGTCTCTTTCGTGGACTTGCCCTCGCGTATCTTGGACGAAATGCAGAAGCGGTAAAGGAGGGAGAGCGCGCCCTCGCGGTTGAGCCGTCCTACAGAACGCACCACGTGAACGGACCGTATTTCGATCAGCTCCTCGCACGGATCTACATGATGACCGGTCAACCGGATCGTGCGGTCGATCTCCTCGAGAGCATCTTGCAGCACCCGTATTATCTCAGACCGGCGTGGCTGCGCATCGATCCGACGTTCGCGCCGCTGCGCGGGAATCCGAGATTCGAGAAGCTCATCGCGAGCGGAGCTGTCACGACTTGAGGGAGTCGAGCGCGGGGAGCTGCAGGCGGCACTCGGCGGCGCATACACGATCGAGCGCGAGCTCGGCCGCGGCGGAATGGCGACGGTCTATCTCGCTCGCGACACCAAGCATCAGCGCGCGGTCGCGCTCAAGGTGCTTCTCCCCGATCTCGCCGCGTCGCTCGGGCCGAGCGCTTCCGTCGCGAGATCACGATTGCGGCGCAGCTCCAGCATCCGCACATCCTCGGCGTCTTCGACTCGGGCGAGACGTCGGACGGGCAGCTCTGGTTCACGAATGCCGTACGTGGAGGGCGAGACGCTGCGCGCGCGGCTCGCGCGCGAGCAACAGCTGTCCGTGCGGATGCGTTGCGCATCACGCGCGAGATCGCGGGCGCGCTCGACTACGCGCACGCAGCAGGGCGTGCGTCCATCGCGACATCAAGCCCGAGAACATCCTGCTGACAGGGCGGCGATGCGCTGCTCGCGGACTTCGGCATCGCGCGCGCCTGAGCGAGTGCCACGGGCGAGCAGCGCGCGCGGGCTCACGATAGACGGACTCTCGTGGGCACGCCGCAGTACATGAGTCCCGAGCAGGCATGCGGCGAGCGCTGCTCGACGCACGCAGCGACGTTAGCGCTCGGCGCCGTGTGCTACGAGATGCTGGCGGGCGAACGCCGTTCGGCGCCCACGCAGCAGGCGGTGATCGCGAAGATGATGAGGACCGACGCGCCGTCGGTGCGCGTGCTGCGTCCCGTGTGTCTCCCGCATGGCACAGGTGCTCGCACGCGCGCTCGAGCGCGTGCGGCGATCGATGGAAGACTGCGGGGAGATGGCGCGGCGCTGGAGGCGAGTCGTTGCGACGCACTCGCGGGCGTGACTGCGGCGCGCTCCCGCGAGCGAGCAACGCCGACAGCTCGACGTAGAGTTCTGGCGTGCGCGCTCGCGCTCTCCGGGTTTGCGATCGGCGTGGGAATGCTGTTCGCGTGGCACTCGCATACGCACGTGCGGCGCCAACGGAGTCCGGAGCGATTCGCTTGCGGTGCTGCCGTTCGAGAACGTGGGTGACTCAGCTGATGGCTACTTCGCGACGGCATGACCGACGCCGTGCACGACAAGCTGACGGGAGTTCCCGGATCGAGGTGATCGGCTCGGCGAGCTCGAGACAATATCGCGAAGACGAAGAAGACGCCGCAGGAGATCGGGAAGGAGCTCGGCGTGCAGTATCTGCTCGATCGGGCGCATGCAGTGGGCGCGAGCTGCTGGCGGCACGAGCCGAGTGCAGCGTGAACCCGGAGCTGGTCGATGTCGAGCACGGCCGCAGACAAGTGGGCAGCAGCCTTTCGACGCGCCGCTCACCGACGTGTTCCAGGTGCAGGGCGACATCGCGAGCAAGGTGGCGCAGTCGCTCAAGGTGGCGCTCACGCCTCAGTCGCAGCAGGATCTCGCGTCGAGTCCGACGAAGGATCTCGTTGCATACGACTCGTATCTTCGTGGCCTCGCGCTGAGAGCCAGCGGCAATTCGCCAGCGACATTGCGTCGCGCAGTCGCTGCATTTCAGGATGCGGTGCAGCGGGATTCGACGTTCGCGCTCGCCTGGAGCAGCCTCGCCTCGTCGTACTCGCTCCTCTACAGCAATGGCGTTCCGACTCGGGGCCTTGCAGACTCGGCGGACCAATCCTCGGCGCGCGCTCTCGCCCTCCAGCCGGACCTGCCACTGGCACGGGCGGCTCGCTCCGGCTACTACGCCGCGGTGGTCAAGGACCTCCCCCGCGCGCTCGAGGAGGCGAAGACAGGGCTCGCGCATGCACCGACTCCCGCGCTGCTCGTTGCAGCGATCAACGCAGAGGAGGCGCTTGGCGAGTGGGATGCAGCTGCCGCCGATGCGGCTCGAGCGTCGGATCTCGATCCTCGCAACGGAAATGTTCTCTCGCGTCGAGCGCATGTGGCACTGGAGCGGCGCGAGACGGAGAGCTCGCGATCGTCTATCGAACGGGCACTCGCTGTCGCCCCCGCCAATCTTCTGTATATCGAGGAGATCATGATGGCCGACTTGCAGCGCGGAGATCTCGAGGCCGCTCGTCGCGAGTATCGTCGCCCAGGCACAGCGCTGGATCCTGCTGCCTACGTGGCCTACGTCGCCAACTACTACGACCTCGGATGGGTGCTCGACAGCGCGCAGAACAAGCTGCTGCTGAGTCTCGACGTCGACGCATACGACGGAGACTCCGCAGCCATGGGGATCGTGCGGGCGGCGCAGTACCACCTGCACGGCGATGAGGCGAACACGAGAATCGCAGCGGAAATGGCCGCGAGGGTCTCCGCGAAGCAGCTGGAGCAGAACCCATCCGACGTACAGATCCGTCTCTTTCGTGGACTTGCCCTCGCGTATCTTGGACGAAATGCAGAAGCGGTAAAGGAGGGAGAGCGCGCCCTCGCGGTTGAGCCGTCCTACAGAACGCACCACGTGACCGGACCGTATTTCGATCAGCTCCTCGCACGGATCTACATGATGACCGGTCAACCGGATCGTGCGGTCGATCTCCTCGAGAGCATCTTGCAGCACCCGCACTATCTCAGCCCTGCGTGGCTGCGCATCGATCCGACGTTCGCGCCGCTGCGCGGCAATCCGAGATTCGAGAAGCTCCTCGCGAGCGGAGCTGTCACGACTTGAGCGAGTCGAGTCGCGGGGAGCTGCAGGCGACTGACGCGCAGAACGGGCCGTAGTGCGAGCACCTGCTCGCACGCATATACGTATGGCGGGGCAGCCGGAGAAGGCGCTCGACATCCTCGAGCGCGTGTTGACGAAACCATACTTTCTCACGCCGGCGCGGCTCAAGATCGATCCGAACTTCGAGCCGCTGCGCGGTAATGCGCGACTGGAGAAGCTGGCTGGAGCGAAGCCGGTAGCGTAGAGACGGAGCTCGGCACGCCTACGAGCGCGGATCGTGCAAGGCTCGACGATTGAGCCACGTTCTTTATCGATCTCTACTCTGGCAGTCGCCCCATGGCACACATCGTTCTGCTCGGTGATTCCATCTTCGACAACGCATCGTACGTGGAGCCGAGCGGCGCAACGATCGATCAGCTGCGTGCGCGGCTCCCGCATGGATGGGAGGCGACACTGCTAGCCGTGGACGGCAGCGTGACGACGGACGTGCGTGCGCAGCTGCGACGGATCCCGAGGTCGGCTACGCACCTCGTGATCAGCTCAGGCGGGAACGATGCGCTGGCGCAGCAATCGTTGCTCTACCAGGCGGTGGAGTCAGCGGGCGAGGCGTTCTTCGAGCTCGGGAAAGCGGCACGAGCGTTCGAGCAGGAATATCGCGAGCTGCTGCGCGGGGCGAGTGAGACGGGGCTCCCTATCATTGTATGCACGATCTACAACGGAAACTTCCCCGAGCCTGGTGCGCAGCTCGTGATGTCGACGGCGTTGACTCCGTTTAACGATGCGATCATCCGCTCGGCATGGGCGGCGAAAGTGCCGATCATCGATCTGCGCGATGTGTGCGATCGGGCCGAGCACTACGCGAACGAGATCGAGCCGTCGAGTGCAGGGAGTGCGCGGATAGCGGAGGAGATCTTGCGGGTGGTGGGCGCCCGAGGGCGAGGCGCCGAACCGCTATTGCACGGGGCGGGCTAGCTCCCGATATCTGCAGAGCGCATTGGCGAGCTTCATCTGCTTGGGCGTCTTGCACTCGGGTGCGTAGAGGCGCGCGTTCGCGACAATGATCACCGCGCACTTTGCTCGTGATGTCGCAACGTTCAGGCGATTTAGGCTGTAGAGGAACTCCATACCGCGTGGCGCATCCTCGGGCGACGACGACGCCATACTATAAATGACCACCGGCGCCGCCTGTCCCTGGAACTTGTCGACAGTGCCGACTCGCGCACCTGCGGGGAGTCGATCGCGCAGGCGGCTCACTTGAGCGTTGAAAGGCGACACGACGAGAATGTCGTCCACACCGAGCTGTGACTGCGCTCCGGTTTCGGAGGTCCACATCGAGCCTGGCTCGAGAAGCCGAGCGACGAGCGTCACCACAATCGCGACCTCTTCATCTGAGGCACTCGTGCGACCGTCATGCTCGACATCGATGTACCAGAGTCCGGCACCACTCAGTCCATCGATTCCGGTCAGCGCCTGGTTCTCTAGACCAGCCTTTGGTTCCAGGCGACGCTCGTAGAAGACCTGCGACGTGAACTCACAAATGCTCGGCGCGAGTCGCCACGTCTCCGGGAGAAATATCCCCCGATCGCTCGGCATCGTCTTGTGAGTGCCGAGCATGTGCTGAAGCGCAGAGAGCTCGACGCCATCAGGGTGGGATCCCTTCTGGGGCTGGTCGAGCTGCTGCGGGTCGCCAAGCAGCACCATGCTCTCAGCAGCACGCGAGACACCGATTGCATTCGCGAGCGAGAGCTGCCCAGCTTCGTCAACGAACAAAACATCGACGGTGTTCGCCATGTCGTCGCGTGCCCATAGCCACGCAGTGCCGCCGACGACGTCGACTTCGTGATCTGCAAGCCTGCTGCGCACGATGTCGTTGCTCCCTAACTGCGAAACACCATCGGGTAAGGTGAACTCAGCGTCGGTCGAGGGCTTCTGCGCGACACGCACACTCGCCCCAAGATCGTGAGCTGCCTTCGCCACAGCCTCGAGCAGATTCGCGATCACTTTGTGACTCGGTCCGAGAACGCCCACTCGCTTCCCCGCCGCGACGAGCGAACAGATCATGCGTGCGCCCGTGTAAGTCTTGCCTGAGCCGGGAGGACCTTGAATTGAGAGTACCGAGTGATCGAGGTTCGCAACCGTCTCACTCGCGAATATGGTGACGTCCACGTGCTCGGGTTGTTGGAATGTGCCCTCGCGAAGGCGTGGCGGCTCACGCATGAGCAGCGCTCGAGCGATGCCATTCGCGCCCTCGCAGCCCGGAGCACGGAGGATCGATTGTGCGACGTCCGCGATCGCGCTCGGAATCGGATCGCTTGAAATGAAGGTGTGCGCGAAGAGCGACTGCGGGTGAAGGTCAGCACAGGTTTTGCTCTTCTTGATGTCGATCAGGCGATTCGATCTATCGACGCTAGCGACTTTGCCGAATGCCTTCTTGTCGAACGACTTGAGATCGTCGCCCTTGTCGATCTCCATTTCCTGCTGTGGATATCGATAGCGATCCACCACTGATCCGGTAGGTGCCTTGGTGCGTGAGTTCACCGTAAGGTCGGCACGTTCCATCAGCTCCAGCCCGACGACGGCGTCGGGCTCATCGAGGAGCTCTTCATCGGTGCACTTCAGGATGTCGTAGTACTTCCACCAGCCTGATTTCTCTTCACGACGGTGGAAGTCGAGTATGTACGCGAGCAGCCATCGCGCGTACTCCGCACTGCCCTTTGCCGGCGGGCCTTCGATCCCGTTCAACAGCTGCGTGCGCAGAGCTTGCGTCCGCTGCTGCTTCTCGTTGAGCTCCTTTGGCGGCTCGGGAGGCGCGAGACTTGGGCGAGGAATGCTCACCCCGCTCTCGACCGCACTGCCGCGTATGGTCTCCAGCCAATCGCGCAGACGGAGCGTCGAGACACAATCGTCTCTGTTGTATCCCTCGACCGTGTCGCGCACTTCTGGGGGCAGTGATGCGACCTGACCGATCGCGAGCGCATAGACGAGGTTCCCGAGCTCTCGCCGTGCGTCGGGCAGCTCGACCTCGCGCTTGAATCCGTATAGCGGCTCGAGATTCTTGATCGAGTAACGCTCAATGCCTGCGCGCATCGATTGATTCACGACTGCGTAGAGATCGACCAACCTGCCCTCGCGCAGCATCCCGTCGAATTCTTCCTCGCGCGTCGTGTACTTCCCCATCAGTCGCTTGAAAGCGGTCGCCTCGTAGGGAGCATAGTGGTAGACGTGCATGCCCGGATGGGCGGCGATGCTGGCGACGATCAGATCCATGACGCTCTCGAACGACGCACGCTCGTCTTGGTCGTTGAATCCCCAGTACGAGTGATACACCGGTGCGCCATCGACACCAATGGTGACGAGACCGAAGAGATATTCCCTGCCGCCTTCGAACGCAATGTTATCTCCCTCGAGATCAAGAAAGACATCGCCTGCTGAAGGCTCCGGCAGTCGGGAGAGCCCCTTCCCGTCGGACGGCTCTCGAAGCTCGTGCAGCGGCGGAATGCGTCCGCGGGACTCGAGCTGCAAGCGCGCCTGTTCACGCGCGTTCACATACGACTTCACCGATCCGCGAAACGGTTTGAATGCAATCGGCAGCGGGAGCTTCGCGAGAGTAGTCAGCGTGCCGATCTCGCGATCGTAGAGCTCGCGCCGTTGCACATGGCTGATGTTGGCGACCAGCGAGAGGTGATCGTCGTCGTGCCGCTTCTGAACGCAGACACGCGCCCATGGGCAGATCATGCAGTGCTCGACAGGCTCGGGATAGAATTCCGCCGAGATCTCGGCGGCGGCACGCATCACCAGTGTGGCGAGCTGCGCACAGACGAGTCGCACGTAGGCGGCGTAGTCGTCGACTCGAAAGGTGTGGATGCGATGCGCTGGATCGGGCGTGACTACGTGGAACTGCTCGGATTCGCATCCCTGTGCGATCGCGAGCATGGCCGAGTAGAGGCCGAGCTGGAGGATGGTGCCGGCGCGGGTGTCGCGCGAGAGCTTAGTGTCGGCGATCTCGTATGAGTAGGCTCCGAGAGCGCTTGGAGCTGAAGTGCGCAGGAGGAGATCGGGGCGACCGTACCACTGGTGGTCGCGCAGCGCGCCCTGGTAGATGACTTCGGCGCCGTCGTGCATCGCGGAGAGAGTCGCGACGAGCGGGTCGAGGTCGACGGAGATGGCGCTGAGATCGACGATCTGCTTGCCTTCAGCGCGGAGCGCTTTGAGGTGCTGCGCCTCGTGATCTGCGCCGCGTTTGCGGAGGAGCTCTAGGAGGGGGTCATCGGAGAACGGCTTTCGCAGAGTGCCAGCAGCGGACTCCATCTCGAGGGCTGTGCAATGGTGGCAGCCGAGGAAGTTCGAGAGGTCGGTGGCCGCGAGACTGAAGGTGGAGCTGGTGTATCGCATGCGCCTGCGTCGAAGGCGGGGTGAGGTGCTAATGTGGCGCGCAGGACTGCGGTTGGCGAGGCATCTCTTGACCATGCGGGGGGAATGCTCGCAGGCTGAGTTCAACGCGTGATAGTTCGCCAACTAAGAAAGCCTCAGCTCGTCGAGTCCTTCTTTTTCCCAAATGGAAGGCCGCGTAGCTCGAGGCGCACCGACCTACCGCCGTGAAATAGCTCAGCGAACACCCGATCGCGTCCTCGGGATTTAAGCTTGGACCACGTTTCCCAACGTAGCGGATAAGCCAATGTTGCCGTTATCTCAGCCGCGTCGAATAGGCTCGCGTAGGCAAGCACTTGATGAATGTCCGAACAATGCGATTCGCGAGCATCAGTGGTGAAATCGCGCCAGGCTGATTCATCCAGCTCGGCAAAGTGAGCCTTGTATTTTGCATCGACAATCTGAATCGACTTCCCGCGACGCACTATAATGTCAGGAACAAGAATGCCCGAGGGATCGATAACTCGGATCGGACCAGTTGAGCGGCACTACTGTTTGACGCAGTCGCCCACTTCTTACATCGCCGCCGCGCATCTTCTCCTCCGAACGAACGATCGCCTCTACATGGGACTCCCAGAGCTTCTCCAACGGGAGCTGCCAGGCAAGTCCGTCCATTTCTCGCCCGCCTCCGAGTCCACGCTCGTCGACCACCCATCCTATAGCCTGCAATCCCAGGCGAAGCTGCCCGATGGGAGATAAGCGCTTAGAAAAGCGCCGCTCGAGATCGCTTATCCGAGGCTCGACGGATTTGACGTCCTGTAAAGTCCGGAGAAGCCGTGATATGGTCTGAGCAAGGTCGATCGCAATTGAATCCCTTTCACCTGCAGAAAAAAGACTCTCCCGCGTATGCTCGAGCGTCCAGCGGATCGCTGACCTGAGAACTCGATCAAGAGTTAAATCTGGAAATTGGCATGGCATTCGATGCCAATAGCCTGATTGGAGAGAGCTGCGAACGTATTCCGTCCACAGAATTCGGCCTCGCGGGGCGGATAGAGTCTCTGCTGTTAGTTCAAATCCCGGAACGAGAGCAGAAAGCAGGTCGATAAGCCGTGCGATAACGGGACCTGCTAGCACCCACGGCGGCACGTCTCGCGCACTCCCTGGAACGAGCGGAGCGTTCAAGAACTCCGGTGATGCGGACCATCCGGTCTCCTGCATAACTGCACCCACGCCAACCCACCCGAAACGGGGAGTAATAAGCAGTCCTGCCTTGACGTGTTGCGTCTGCGCGGAGCGGAGCGGCAGAGCCCCCGCGCGGCCGCCAGGGACGAGGTGTATGCGAGTCTCACTACCGAAGGCATGGAGCTCTGGCCGCACGTCTAGCATTTGCAACAATGCTTGATTCGCACGAAGAAATTGTTCGGCAAAGGGCCCCCAGCCAGCGTGGCGACCGGGCGGGGCAAAGTCCTCAGCTTTCAAGACAATTGGGGCGCCATAGTCCACGCCCCGATAAAGTGCTTTCTGGGATGGCGCGACGGGCGCACGCCACGTGTTAGCACGCCGTGTAGAAGGCCCGCGCGCTTTAGGGCGCTTCACTATTCACTTCATCTTCGATTTGATCACGAACCGCGAATAATTCACTGGTGGCTGCCCCAAGCACGCCCTGTTTCAAGTAGTCATCCAATAGGGGCAAAAGTTCGTAGCGGAATCTGTGACGCAGCACTGTATCATCGCTGCCCAAGAAGTATGCGTGCCCCGGAAGCAGATCTATTCCGTCCTCGGGCGAGTGCTCAACGAACACTTCTGTCAGTCGATCAAAAATACGCAACGCAAGGCTGCTTCCCTGCTTCTCCAGCACCGATCGATCTGGCGGCACGCTAACGAAAGCGAAGCGTCGGCGTATCGCAAGATCCATAGTCGCAATGCTGCGATCAGCAGTATTCATCGTTGCGAGGATATACAGATTCGCGGGCATGGAAAAATCGTACGACCCATTAAAGGGGTGCGGCAGGCGAACTCGGCGCGCCCCTTTACTGCCAACCTCGGCTGCTTCGAACAGGTAAATGGCTTCGCCGAGTACTTTGCTCAAATCGGCTCGATTTATCTCGTCAATGACCAGAAGAAACGGAGATTCTGCGGATGCACTCGCAGCCTCCAGAAGTGATCCCGCCCGCACTGAAAACTGCAGTCCTGCTTCGTTCGTCCGTGGTGAGATCCCGATTATGAAGTCCTCGTAGGTGATTGACGGATGAAATTGAATCGTCACCCCACGAGCGTCGAAGTAATTTCGACGAATCGTTTCGGCTAGACGAGTCTTTCCTGTTCCAGGGGGTCCCTGTAGAACTACAAATCGTCTCTCACGCAAGAGGGAATTCACGTCGTTTTCGTTCGGATGGCGAAACAGGTCTTGCTGTAGTGCCCCCTGAAGTGCTTGGAATTCTGCTTCCGCGGCCTTCAGAGGTTTCCAGGCACGCTCGTATGCGTATAAATCGAGGAACGCTCCAACCGTTCGACGTGCAAGCGCGTGATCATCGGGAACTCGCGCAAAGCAATACATCTCTGCGCCGTACTTTCGGAAAACCGCCTCCCACTCGGGGAAGCGTTCAGCTACCACCTTCGGTACAATTGTTCCAAGGGCTGCCGGATCAGGCTTAGACCAAGCGTCAACGCCGAGGCGCGCCAAATAGCGACGCAAAGCGGCAATTCGTCGACGGTGCCCCGGACGCGTCAGTATTCCTTCATCTGGCGAAAGGCCCCGAGTTCCTACCCCAAAACCGATGAGGCTGCAGTTAGCGGCTGGAAACCAGACAAGGCTGGTGCCTCCGTATGGCCCGCTGGGCGGATTGTCGGGATTTATAATTCCCGCATAAGGAACTGCATCCTCCCCGTCACTTTTCGCGAGCCCAAAGGCATCGCGGATCTGCGCGTCTTTCTCCCGGGCCTTCACAAAGCGCGAGCCGAATAGACCGGCTATTGCTGCACGGGGAGATCCTTCCGCAGCCTGGCGACCACACCTAACAACATCCACCAACGCATCAAGTTCGTCGCTCATCTTTACTGGTCCTATTCAAAAGACGATCGCCGGGTGCAAGCGAACCACAACCTAAGCGAGCGGCTCTAGATGTCCACCACTCCGAATGGCAAGAGCATCAAGATCATCAATGTACACGAAGTTGATGGCGCCGTGCCCGTAGTTGCGCTGGCTGCGCTGAACGCGACGAATGTCGAAAGGACGCTGCAGCTTGTGGAAGTCACGCCCCTTAATGATGTATCTCCAATGGTGCTTCCAGATCTTATCAGATTCGTTATTCATGTCTTCGTAGCAGCGCACAAACGTCATGGCGCACTGAACCTTCGCTATGGACGTGGGCGACGATTGAGCTGTTATCTGAATCAGAGTTTCAACTGTAAAATGCGCCCGTGAGCTGCATGCTTGGCAAACTGCCGCACTCCAGGAAGGTGTTTGCTTTGCGTTTTCAGTAGCAGCATTTCGTGCATGTAGCACCTCGAAAGCGTTAGTGGTGCGGATCAACCACTAAGACGAAAGTGCCGCCGTGCTGCCACCTCGCACGTTGGTGCCGGCGCTAAGAGCTTCCCGCGCGTTAACTAGGCGCCGAAAGCTTGAGCGGAAACTCAGTGGCCATGCTGCCCGCAACGCCGTCATAACGAGTTCGCAGCGCTTTGCAAGAGCCGCAACTGCACGGCGAACCTGTCAGTTCGCGCTTCTTTACTGTATCTCTTATAGCATGGACTTATACACGGTCTCCCTCGCCACTGGCGCCGTGGGACTGGGCATCATGGCATCGGCGGTCTCTCGCACAGCGCACACATCGGCCACTCGCACGCCGCGCACCCAGGCGGCCTCCGCTTCTCCACCGGCGCCCGTGGTGCCCGCGGCGCACGCATCTCGGGCGCGAAAGGCAGCAGCGCATGGCGCTGGACCTCACTCCTCTCCCCTCGCCTCCTCTTCTCCTTCTTCGTCGGCTTCGGCGCCGGCGGCATTCTCGCCGCTTCCCTCAACGAGCCCCTCCGCCTAGCCGCTAGCCGTCGTCGCTGGAATCGCCTTCGAAGTCGCCCTCGTCGGCCCGCTCTGGCGCTTCCTTCTTCGCTTCGAATCCCGCTCCGCTAACACGCTCGAATCGACCATCGAGGACGAAGCCCGCGCCGTCACCAGCTTCGACGCGAACGGCAACGGCCTCGTCGCCCTCGAGCTCGATGGACAGCTCGTTCAGCTCCTCGCCACGCTCGCACCGGACGAGCGCGCGCGCGGCGTTCGCATTCGCTCCGGTGATCTCGTGCGAATCGCGGAAGTCGACGCCGAGCGAGGTCGTTGCACCGTCACACAACCCACGCGTTGATCTCCCGCCCCCACGGCCAACCCATATGCCCAACATCGCGATAATCGCAGTAGCAACAATCATCGGTGTCTTTCTCGTCATCCCCGCGATCGTCGCGTCGTTCCTGCGCAACGTCGAAGCGGGCACGATTCGTCTCGTGAGCTGGCTCGCGGGCGGCACCGTGATCTATCGCGGGCCCGGCAAGTCGAAGGAGATCCCGCTGCTCACCACGGGCACCACGATCTCGAGCAAGGTGATCAACGTCGATCTCGACATCACAGATCAGACGGCCGATCTCGACGAACACGGCACGCCCCAGCCGATCAAGGTGCGCGTGCTGGCGAGCGCGATCGTGTCAGTAGGCGACACGGACATTCTCATCAAGACCGCTGCGAACCGGTTCTTCGCCAAGCCGGATGCGGATCAGGTGAACACGCTCACCGATCTGCTCTCGAGCTCTGCACGCCGCGCGATCAATTTGCTTACGCACGACCAGCTCTTCTCCGCGAAGTCTGCACCGCGCGTGCTCACCGCCGGGGCATCGCCATCGAGCGCAATCGTCGCGGCGCCGCCTCGCGCGGCTGTTACGGTGCAGGACAGCGGCGCGATCGAGACCCTCGAGGACGACGACGATCCGCTCGCGGTCATCATCCGCAAGGCGTGCTCGCGCGAGCTCACGGACCTCGGGCTCATCTTCAACTCGCTCAACATCAAGGTCGTGCAGTCCGAAGTCGCAGACGCTCGTCGTCGCATGTCCGCGGCCGAGGCGCAGGCGACGGCGGACATCGTGCAGGCGCAGCAGGCGCGTCGCGCGAAGGAAGCGACGATCGAGGCCGAGCGGATCATCTCGGATCGTCAGCGCGAGCTCGAGCAGACGAAGGCGGGGAACGCCGCGCTCATTGCTCAGGCCGAAGCGAAGCGTCAGGAAGCCATGGGCGTGCAGCGCGTCGCCGAGCTGGATGCGACGCAGATCGCGCAGGCGCGCGCGGACGCTGCGCGCGTGACGATCACCGCGCAGGCGGCGGCCGAGGCCGAGGCGATTCGGATTCGTACGGTCGCGGCGGCGAGCGCGGAGAGCATCGAGAAGGTGAACAAGGCGATCGCGGCGGGCGGCGAGAGCTACTTCCGCTATCGACAGATCGAGATGCTGCCGGTGATTGCGCCGCAGATCGCGTCGGCACTCGCGGAGGCGAAGCTGATCACGGTCTCCGGAAGTGAAAATGGAGGCGCCCCGAACGCGACGACGAATCAGATCGCGAACGTCATCCAGACGGTGCTGGCGGCGCAGTTGGTGTCGAAGGGGAGAATACTGGAAGACGTCGATGCGGCGTCCGACGGCAAGAAGTGAGCATCGATCGATAGCCGGCGATGAAATGATCGCGGCGATTCTGCTCGTCGTCATCCTTGTGGCGCTCGCGCTGTTCGTGCGCAGGGACATAGCCGAGTACGAGGCTTTCAAGCAGCTCGAAGACACTGACGCACGCCAGCATCAGTTTCGGGAATGGATAGTCGAGAGCTTCGGGTTCTTCGTCGGAGTTACCCTCCTGGTGCTCATCGTGCTCGGCCGCCTCGGGTACCTGCTGACGATGCCCGCGGAATTCGCCGAGCTCTCTGCGACAATCGCGCATGCGCTGCCAGTCAGCTCACTTCTTGAGCAGCGGTACGCTCGTCGGTATCGCGATTGGGATGACAGGTTCGTTAATTGCTGGCGCGATTCTCAGCAGGCGTCGTAGTTGCGAAGCCCGGACAAGTGGTGCTCGGCGACATCGCTCCGTTGCTGCCGCGAAATGGCGCCGAGTCGGCGCACGCGGCGGTGTTGTCGCTCAATGCGGGGTTGAGCGAAGAGCTGTTCTTTCGGTTGCTGCTGCCGTTGCTTCTCGTGCTCACGCTGCACAATTCGGGCGTCGCCTTCATCGTTGCCGCGATCGTTTTCGGACTCGTGCACCTGTATCAGGGCTGGGTTGGTGTCCTCGTCACGACAGCGATGGGTCTCATGCTCACTGCTCTCTATCTCGCGACGAGGAGCATCTGGGTAGTGGTGGGAGTGCACGCGCTGTTCGATCTGTTCGGGCTCGTTCTGCGGCCGGCACTTGCCCGCAGGTTGTCGGTTTAGCGGTGGCGATGATAGCTTCCGCAGGCGGCGAGAGCCGCTCTCACCGCGAACCAGCACCCATCTCCAGATCCCCGCGCCTCCCATACTCCGCGGCGATGCGGCACTTCCCTCCCACAACCTTCCACACGCGCAGATACGTCAGATCGTAAATGACGTGCTTCCCGATCGCCACATCGTCGAACTCCACGCGCACGCTGCCGTCGTCATACGCCATTGAGGCATCCTTGCTCGTGGCGAGTTGCAGGATCGTGTACTCGTGCGGCTTCTCGTTCTTTCGCTCCGACCCGTGCGTCTTCGCGAGCGTGTCGAGCGACGCGGTGCCGACAACGGGCGGCTTCCCGATCTGCACATTGAAATAGATGTCGGTGCTCGCAACGTCCGGGATCGACGACGGCGAGAGTCGCCGCACCGTCGCCTCGTCGCATCGCTCCTGGGCCGCGGCGATGTTCGGAGTCAACGTAGATACCGCAAGTGATGCGAGAAGGAGCACGAGCTGCGTCGCTCGCCCGCCGAGCAATGAACCGGCGAGCCGCACGTGTGACATCTGCATTGTGATGAGCCGTTGATTGGAGTGATCCGCGCGACTGACGCTCGCCTCCGCGCCAGTCGCTGTCAACTCACACCCGGTTCTCCACCCTCACGTCCAGCTTCGGCATCCCCACGATCTCGTACGTCCCCGACGCAATTCCGATCCCGGCCGCATCGAGCCCGTCGATGAGATCGCGGCTCATCTTGTCCTTGAGCGCACGTCCGCCCTCGATCCGAATCAGAAAGCGCAGCGTGAGCTCGACCCAGTTGTCGGTGAGTCGCATGTACACACGCGGCTCGATCTCGGGCGACGTGGCCAAGCGGTACTCCTCCGCGAGCTTCGCGATGTGCGGGCGCGCTTCCTCCACGATCGAATCCGTGTGCTTGTGCGCCACGCCGATCAGGATCTCCTCGGCCTTGCGACGATTGTCCTTGTAGCTGATCGGCAGGTGCATCTCTTCCCAGAGATACGGGAAGATCCGCGTGTAATTGTAGACGGGCGAATCGAAGATCCTGTCGTTCGTCACGCGGATCATGCGGCCGGTGTACTGCCTGGCCTCGATCCAGATCGACGGCGCATCGTGCTGCTCGCCCGGCGTCTGGCCGATCTCGAGCACGGTCGTTTGCATGAAGTCGAGCGCAATCACGTCGCCGCGCACGCCGCCGATGGTGATGCGATCGCCGACGTTGAAGATCTTGCCGCGGAGGATGATCAGGTACGCCGCGAACGACGTGATCACGCGTTGCAGCGCGACCGCGAAGCCCGCGGTGATCAGTCCGATGGCGCCGGCCGACGATTTAGGATCCGGATGCCAGATCTCGAAGACGCCGACGAGCACGGCAATGACGCCCAGCAAGCGAATGAGCTGCCGCGCCCAGAACGCCACGCGCTTCTGCTCGCGCCCCTTGAGCGCGAGCTTGAAAATTCCCTGCAGGATCCACGTCGCGAGCGCCACTCCAACGAGAAGCGCCGCCGTGAGCAGCACGTTCTGCTCGACTGGGCTCATGTGCATATTCAGCTACAAAGCAAAGCGTGCGCCGAAGTCACCAAGCGCGCTCCGCGACTCCTTCAGCGAGCTCGGCGCTCGGCTCGCCGCGAAGAGTCCGCACCATCCATCAGTCGTTGGCCGCAACCTCCCGCTCACGGACGCGTGAAGGCTGGGTGCGAGGCTCGCGCGAGTTGAGATCGAGCACGTTCCCCTCCGTAAGCAGGTGCAGCTTCACGTTGAAGACCGCCATCGTCTGGTCCTGGCTCGCCTCCGCCACGTTCGAGTACGACACCTCCCTGCCGTCCAGAACATAGATGGCACCCGCGCCGAGCACCGTGAGACGCTGCCCGGTGATCACCGCCGCCGTATTCTCATCAATGCCGAGCCCCACGATGCGCGGATTCTGCGCGACCGCCGCCAGCAGTCGGCCGACGCGCCCGCGCTCCGCGAAGTGCTGATCAATGAGCACGCCCGAGACGACGCCGAGTCCTGGTGCCATGCGAAGCTCGTCGCCAAGGCGGTGCGACGAGTCGCCGTCGCCGCCGACCATCATCGTCTCACTCATGACGCTCGCGCCCGCCGAGGTGCCGGCGATCGTGCCGCCGCCTTCGTAGATCTCGCGAATGCGCTCGTAGCATGGCGTGTCGCCGATCTGGCTCGTGACCTTGAGCTGGTCACCGCCAGTGATGAACACAACGGTCGCGTCATCGAGCACGCGGATGCGCTTCTCCTCGAGCGCGTCCTCACGCGTGCGAATGTCCAGATGATGCACATGCCGGACGCCCATGTTCCGGAAGAGCGGCTCGTACGTCTCCCACATCGCATCCGGCTCGCTGCTCGCCACAGTCGCAACCACGAGCCGACCGTTGCCGACGCGGCTCGCGACCTCGTGCAATATGCGCTTCTCTTCCTTCTTGTCTTCGTGTCCCCCAATAGCGATCGCGGTGCCGTGACCAACGTTACGACGGCCCACCGCTCGGCCGTTCCGGGAGAAACGCTTTTCCTTCGACGATGCCATCAGACTCCTTCGGGCGCCTTCGCCCCGACAAGCGACCACTTGCGGCTACTCTTCTCGATGAAGGCGGGCTTCACGACGGGCTCACCATCAATGACCATGCGGCGCCCCCGCGCAACCACCTCGCGGATGTCGAGCGTCTCGCGCTCGAGTACGACCAGATCCGCATCCTTGCCGACCTTCAGCTCACCCTTGCTTTCCAACTTCAAAACGCGCGCCGGATTTGCCGTGCACAACGCGAGCATCTGCTCGAGCGGAAGGCCGTACTTCACGACGAGACCACAGAGCTGCTCGTAGAGAATGTCAGGAGTGCTCGAGTCGCTGTCGGACGAGACCGTGAGGCGGTCCATCGGGCCGCCGTGGCTTCTATAGTAGGGCACCCACTTCCCCAGGTCCCGCTCGACGACGTCGAAGTCGACGTGCGCGCCACGCTTCGCCAGCGCGATCCCCTCGTCGAGCAGCTGCTCGTTGCGCTGCACGTGGGTGGGGTACAACCACTCCGGCTGTATGCGGTAGTCGTCAATGAGCTCGCGCAAGGGTGCGAGGCGCGTTTCCTCTTCGCCCACGTGAAAGTGCGAGATGCCGGCTTTTCCCGACAGCAGGCCGCCGACATGCGTGTCGCGCACCAGTGACGCGAGCTCGCGAGGCGACTGCGCGAGCGCACGCTCGTCCGAGATCGCGATCTCTCCGGCGCCGACGACCTCGTCAATGAAGAGCATGTCCTCGCGTATCGAATCGAGCACCGTCGTCGGAGGCACGTTGTATCCGCCGGACCACATGCGCGCGGAGATCCCATCCTCCTCGAGCGCCTTCACGCGCGCGAGCAGCCCCGCGATGGTCTTCATCGTGGTATCCACGCCGAGCGTGCCGACGACTGTCGTCACGCCGGCGCGCACGATCTCGTCGACGAACATCATCGGCGACTGAAGCGAGAGCGCACCCTCGCCGCTGCCACCAAGCAGATGCTCGTGCGGGTCGATCAGCCCGGGCGCGACGACGCAGCCACGCGCATCAATGACCTCGTACTCCACGCCCAGCGCGTCGAGCGCGCGACGATCGATGTCACCGATCTTCTCGACCCTCTCGTTCGCCACGAGGATCGAGCGCACGCCGCACGGTGCGGGATCGTAGAGCTCGCCTCCCTCGACAAGCAGGAACACGGATACCTCGAGTGGATGTGTGCTCACCGAATTGGCAGAAAGCACGCCCGCGCGCGCCCAGCCCTGAGGTATGTCTTTTGCCTTTTCGCGAGGCAAACCTCGCAGGCTATTCCAATGCAGTCCTCTCCAAGTACGGCGTCGAGCTCGGCGGCCACGGCCACGAGCGTAGATCCCGCCGAGCTCCGTGTTGCGCGCGTGCGCGCGCTTCGTGGCCCCAACTACTGGCGCCTCGCACCCGTCATCGCGTGTGATCTCGCGCTCGGCTCGCTCGACCACGTGTCGACCGCGGACATTCCGGGATTCACCGATCGACTCATGGCGGCGCTGCCCTCCCTCGTCGAGCACAAATGCTCGCTCGGACAGCGCGGCGGCTTCGTGCAGCGGATGCACGAGGGGACGTATCTCCCGCACGTGCTCGAGCACGTCGCGCTCGAGCTGCAGACGCAGGCTGGTAGCGACGTGCACTTCGGGCGCGTCGTCGCGTCAGGAGACGAAGGTGTCTGGTGGGTGATCGTCGCCTATGAGGATGAGGAAGTGGGCGTGCGCGCGGTGCACGAAGGCGTTCGCCTCATGCGCGCGTGCATCGCGGATGAGCCCTTCGACGCGGAGGCGATAGCCGAGGAGCTGTGCAATCTCCGCGAGGATGTGCGACTCGGACCGTCGACGCAGGCGATCGTCGACGAAGCGCAGCGGCGCGGCATTCCCGTGCACCGGCTCAACTCCCACTCGCTCGTGCGACTCGGAATGGGGCGAAATCTCCGCCGCATTCAGGCGACGATGTCCGACTACACCAGCGCGATCGCCGTCGAGATCGCGCAGGACAAGGATGACACCAAGCGCGCGCTCGACCTCGTCGGACTTCCGGTGCCGAGCGGCGACGTGGCGGGATCGCTGGACGAGGCGCTCGAGATGGCGAAGGACGTCGGCTTCCCTGTCATCCTGAAGCCTCTCGATGGCAATCACGGCCGCGGGATCTCTCCGCGCCTGGATGACGAAGAAGCGCTGCGCGACGCGTGGCCGATTACGTCGAAGGTCTCGCGACGCGCCGTAGTCGAGAAGTTCGCGGTGGGGCGCGACCACCGGGCGCTCGTCGTGAACGGAAAGCTCGTCGCATGCGCGGAGCGCGTGCCGGCGCACGTCATCGGCGACGGAAGCCACTCCGTGCGCGAGCTCGTCGACATCGCGAACGCGGATCCACGACGTGGTATCGGGCATCGCAACATCCTCACGAAGCTGATCGTCGACGAGGAAACAGAACACTTCCTCCGCGACAACGGTCTCTCCTGCGATCACGTGCCCGCCGAGGGCGAGCGCGTGGTGCTTCGACCCACCGCGAATCTGAGCACGGGAGGCACGTCGATCGATCGCACGGATGAAATGCACCCCGAGAACATCATGGCGTGCGAGACGGCCGCGAACATCATCGGGCTCGACATCGCCGGCATCGACATCATCTCCGCGGACATCTCGGTGCCCTTCCGCGAGAACGGCGGCGTCATCATCGAGGTGAATGCAGCACCCGGGATCCGGATGCACACGCATCCAACGGAGGGGACGCCGCGGAACGTAGGCGCCGCGATCATCGACATGCTCTATCCGCCCGGCTCCACGGCGGACATTCCCGTCCTCGCGGTCACGGGGACGAACGGCAAGACCACGACGGCGCGGCTGATCGCGCATCTCTTCAGCCGCACGGGCAAGCGCGTCGGCTTCACGACCACCGATGGCGTGTACATCGACAATCGCCGCGTGATCACCGGCGATATGACCGGACCGTTCAGCGCGAACATCGTACTGTCGAATCCTACCGTCGACGTTGCGGTGCTCGAGACTGCGCGGGGCGGCATTCTCCGCGCGGGGCTCGGATTCGACGAGTGCGATGTGGGCATCGTGCTCAACGTTTCGGCGGACCACCTGGGGCTCGGAGGGATCAACACGATCGAGCAGCTGGCCGAGGTGAAGAGTGTGGTGCCGGCGGTGGTGAAGCGCGAGGGAACGGCTATTCTCAACGCCGACGATCCGCTCGTCTATGGCATGCACGAGCGTGTGATGGGTGACCTCGCGCTCTTCTCGCTGGTGCCGGAGGGGCAGAACGAGCGATTCGAGCAGCACCTCGAGCGCAACGGCGTCGGCGCGCGCATAGAGAACGACTCGTTCGTGATCCGCCGTGGGCGCGTGCGCATTCCGATCGCCGCGCTGCACGAGGTGCCGCTCATGATGGGTGGCGCGGCAAGGTTCCAACGGCAGAACATCCTTGCCGCAATCCTCGGCGCGTACGTGCAGGGGATGCGCTACGACGAGATCCGGAGCGGACTGCTCACCTTTTTCCCATCGCCCGCGACGACGCCGGGACGGCTCAACCTCATCCGCGTTGGCGAGGGGAGCGCGTTGGTTGACTACGCCCACAATGCCGCCGCCGTGGCTGGACTCATCGACTTCGCAATGCGCCTTCCCGCATCGCGCCGTATCGGCATCGTGGGCGCGCCAGGCGACCGCCGCGATGAGGACATCTACAATCTCGGGAAGCTGACGTCGGGGCTCGACTATGTCATCATTCGCGAGGATTATGATCTCAGAGGGCGTGCGAAGGGCGAGACGCCGGGGCTCATCCGCAATGGGCTCATCGATGGTGGGCTGCCGGAGGATCGTGTCCGGATCGTGAACGATGAGCTCGAGGCCGTCGGTACTGCGGCGTCCATGATTCGCGAGGGAGACCTGGTGATCATCCTGGCAGATGACGTGGAGGAAGTGGTGAAGCGACTGGGTGCATCGCCAGGATGATCGAGCGCGCAGCGCAGTGAGCCGCCCCGATCCGGCAACGGAGATCCGCGAGATACTCCTCTGCAACGTGCAGGGCGCGAATTACTGGTCGCGTAATCCCGTCACGCGGCTCGATCTCGCGGTTGGGGCGTACGATGAGATCTCGTCCGCGGACGTCCCCGGCTTCCGAGAGAGTCTCGAGCGCGCGATGCCGGGGCTCATCGAGCATCGCTGCAGCATTGGTGAGCGCGGCGGATTCCTTACGCGTCTCGATCGCGGCACGTACGCGCCGCACATCGTCGAGCACGTCGCGCTCGAGCTCCAGAACATGGCCGGCTACGACCTCGGCTACGGCAAGACGCGCGGTGGCGACGTGCCCAGGCAGTACACGCTGGTCTTCGAGCACGAGCATCCAGCTGTAGGATTGCGCGCGGCCACGCTCGCGCTGGACCTCGTGCGGAGCGCCTTCGCAGGAACGCTCGACGGGATCGGCGATGCAGTGGGTGAGCTGCGTGCGGTCGCGGCGCTTCCCGTGATGAAGGTGGCCGAGCGCCGCGTCGCGATCGCGATCACCGGCGGCGCAGCTCGTGAGGAGACGCGCATCGAGCTCGACAAGCTCGGCATCTCTCCCGAGAAAACTGTGGAGGTCACCCCCGCGCTGTTGCTGGCCGAGGGGCTTCCCTTTTCGTGGTGCGATGTGGCAATCATCCTCGATGCGGAACTCACCGACGTTCCCGAGCGCTACAGGGAGCCCGAGAATGCGCGGAAGCTGGTGAGCGTGTTGTGCGATGGTGCGAGCGACGGAGGGATCGTCGTGGCGCCGGCGAATGAGGGCGACATCCATGCGTACGCGCGAAAGCGCGGATGCAAGCTCGCGCTCTTCTCGCTGGATTCGGATCTCGATCAGGCGTCGCTCGGCGAGCAGGTGATCGCTGCCGCTTCCATAGAGGGTGATCGCATTCGCATCGCGCGCGAAGATGGTGCGGTCGAGGATGGCGGAGCCATTCGCCCCGATACCCCGACGGTCGCGCAGCTCGCCGCCGCCCTGGCCTCGCGAGTGCTCACGCAGGCGCATGTTTCGTAGGGCCATGGCACGGTGACCAGCGTTCGCCCGAAGCGACGCCGGCGCGACGATCAGGCCGGATCGCTGGTCTTGATCGGGGGTGCGTGCGATCCGCAGGGCGCCGCACTCGGAAGCTTTCTCGACATGAGCGGTGCGCGGGACGGAGCGAGCATCGTAGTGATCACCACCGCGTCCGTCGATCCGGCGAAGGCCGCGGCGACATGGTCTCGCGATCTCGAGAGCGCCGGCGCGACGAACGTGGAGGCTCCGCTCGTCGACAGCCGGCAACGCGCGCAGGACGCATCGTGCGCGGAGATCGTCCGTAGCGCGCGCGGCATCTTCCTCGGCGGCGGCGATCAGCTCAAGCTCGTCTCCACACTCGGCGGCTCGCGCGTGGGGCGCGCCATGCGCGAGGCGTTCGGGAGCGGCGCCATCGTGTGCGGGACGAGCGCGGGCGCCGCCGCGCTATCGGAGACAATGCTTGCAGGCGGTGAGGTCAACAGTGCAGGATCCTCGGTGCCCCTCCACCTCGGCCCAGGGCTTGGCCTGCTCGGCTTCTCATCCGTGGTCGACACACATTTCGCGCGTCGCGGGCGACTGCAGCGCCTCATCCAGCAGGTCGCACGCAACCCCGAGCTGCTCGGCATCGGCATCGATGAGAACACCGCACTCGTGGTGCGCGGACATCTGGCCGAGGTGGTGGGTCCCGGCAACGTCTACTATGTAGATGGACGCGACGCGAAGTTCGACAACGCGGACGACGTGAAGAGCGGCCGCGCCGCTCTCACACTCAGCTACCTGCGCGTGGGCGTGGTGGGAGCGGGGTACCCACTCGATCTGCGCGAGCGCGAGCTCGCCTTTCTCGTCGAGGCGCGAGCCGCAAAGGAAATCACCGAGCCGGAGTAACTCCGGGCAGAAATCCGCCGCGCGTCGCTTGACGCCATTGTGCGGATTCCGTATGCTGACCGACATAACCCGGTCCCGTCCGCCTGCCATGGAGTCTCCCTCCTGCGGGACCGCCGTCGCTTCCACGGTTTACCCCGAGGTCTCGTGCGCATTCTCCATCGTTTGCTCCTGGCAGCAACGCTCCTTGTAGCCACCCCAGTAGTGCTTGCCGCGCAGGGCGGCGGTACGATCAAGGGTACGGTCAGCGATACAGCGACCGGTCCCGTGATCGGCGCCATCGTCACGGTCGACGGCTCAGGGCTGCTCACTCAGACCAGCTCGCGCGGCACGTACGAGTTCCGCGGCGTCTCAGGTGGCAGTCATGTGGTTCGCGTGCGCGCACTCGGCCACACGCAGGCGACGCAGACGGTGAACGTAACCCCGGGCGGCAGTGTGACGGCGGACTTCGCTCTCACGAGCAACGCCGTAGAGCTCGCGCGCGTCGAAGTGGTCGCCGGTTCGCGTGCACGACACCAGGCTGCCGATGAGCTGGCGGTGCCGGTGGACGTGTACACAGCCGAGCAGGTGCAGCAGCAGGGCACGACGGAGACGGGGCGCATTCTCGCGCAGCTGTCGCCGAGCGTGAACATGCCGCACCAGAGCGTCACGGATGCGAACGACATCGTGCAGCCGTTCACGCTGCGCGGACTGAGCCCCGATCACACCCTCGTGCTGATCAACGGGTGGCGCCAACATCAGACGGCGCTGCTCAACACGTTCCCGTACGGCAGTGGCGCCGGCTCGAGCGGCGTGGATCTGAACGCGATTCCCGCTGGCGCGATCGACCGTATCGAAGTGCTGCGCGACGGTGACGCGGCGGACTACGGCTCGGACGCGATCGCCGGCGTCGTCAACATCAAGATGAAGGAAGGGCAGTTCGCGCCATTCATCAACGTCGAGGGCGGTCAGTATCGCACGGCAGACTATCCGGCGGACGGCGCTGGCATCGACATCAACAGCGGCGTCGGGTTCAAGCTTGGACGTGGCTCCCTGACGCTGTTCGGTGAGTTCAAGCACGACGATCCGACGAACCGCGCGTGGCCCGACCACTTCCTGGTGGATGCAAACGGTATCGGCGACGCCATCGACACGCTCACCGGGAAGATCATCCACAAGAACAACGGTATCCCGCAGCCGAACTATCACTGGGGTGACGGCGAGATCAAGAACGAGCAGGCGTACATGAATTTCCGTATGCCGGTGAGTGCTTCAGGGAATACGGAGCTGTATGCCTTCGGTGGTTTCAGCCACCACTTCGGAACGGGTAACGCGTTCTGGCGCTACTTCGACAGCAATCGCAACTGGCAGAACATCTATCCAGAGGGATTTCTCCCGGAGTTTGCTCCCACGGCAAAGGACTATTCGGTCACGGGCGGCATGCGCACGCAGGTCGATGGCTGGGCGCTCGATTTTGGCGGATCGTACGGCCTCAGCACCTTCGACTACAATCTTCGCAACACGCTGAACCCATCACTCGGCCCATGCCTCAATGTCGCGTGCGCACCCGGTCCTGATGGCGTGCCGGGGACGGCCGATGATCCGGGAATCCCGAACCAGACCTCGTTCTATGCGGGCACGAATCGGCGCAGCGAGTACGAGCTCGGCATCAACGGCACGAAGGCGTACCAGGTGGGATTGCCCGCACCCCTCAACGTTGCGGCGGGCGTGCTGTTCCGCGGCGAGGACTACGCGATCAAAGCGGGAGAGCTCGCGTCCTACCTCAACGGCGGAATGGATGCGCAGGACGGCAGCGGACCCGCGCCGGCCGGCTCCTCGGGGTTCGGCGGCTTCCGTCCGCAAGACGCAAGTGATCACAGCCGCACCAACATCGGAACGTATCTCGACCTCGAAACGAATCTGACGCCGCAGTTCCTCGCGAACGTGGCGGGGCGCTTCGAGCACTATAGTGATTTCGGATCGAGCGTGTCCGGCAAGCTCGCGCTGCGCTACCAGCCCGCGAAGCAGTTCGTACTCCGTGGATCGCTGAGCAACGGATTCCGCGCGCCGGGACTCCCACAGAGCTATTTCAGCCATATCACGACGAACTTCATCGGTGGGCAGCTCTACGAGATCGGCAACTTCCCGGTAAATGCGCGTGCGGCGCAGATCTTTGGTGCCAAGCCGCTCAAGGAAGAGAAGTCGGTCAACATCTCGAGCGGTATCGCGTACACGCCGGCCGAGAACTTCACGATCACGCTCGACTACTTCCACATCAAGATCAACGACCGCATCCTGCTCGGCGCCACCTTTGCCGACACAGTGGCGCAGGACATTCTCGCGGACTCGGGGATCACGGGCATCGCGGGCGTGCAGTTCTTCACGAACGGGCTCGATACCAAGACGGATGGTGTGGACTTTACGGCCAACTACCACATGCCAGTCGGGAACGGAAATCTGGACTGGAACCTCAATGGCAACTACACGCGCAACAAGATCACGCGTGTGGCTCCGCTTCCCGCCGTGCTCCAGGGGCGTAACACGGACGTGAGCAGCATTCTGGATCTCGTGACGACACTGGGCATCGAGAAGGAGCGTCCCGATTGGCGCGGTACGCTGACGGGCAACTACTCGTTGTCGCGCTTCCACGCGCTCGCGCGAGCGTCGTACTACGGCAAGTTCACGTCGGCGCAGCCGAGCTTCACGGATGCAGAGACGTATGGTGGCAAGACGCTCGTCGACGCGGAGATCGGATATCGCTTCAACCAGATCAATCTCTCGATCGGCGCGCGCAACCTGTTCGACGTCTATCCCGATCAGGCGCAGAAGGAGTTCAACAACAACGACCGCACGTTCCCCTGGGCAGCCGCGAGTCCGTTCGGCTACGACGGGCGGTATCTGTACACGAGAGCGGAGATCGTGCTGGGCTGGTAAGACTCGAGAGGAGCGATCGAGGAAAACAAAACCCTCCGGCGACAATGCCGGAGGGTTTTTTTCTTGTCCTTGGGCGTCAGCGGCCGTGTCCGGTAACGCGATCCCACGCGTCCCGCACAGCGTCCTTCATGTGCTCCCACGTGCCGGTACCGCGATGTTCGTACTTGTCCCAGCCACCACGGAGATCGGACTCGACGTCGTTCCACTGCTTTCCGCGGTACTTGTTCGCGGAATCTACGCCGTAGCGATACCCGGGCTCGTAATAACCGTAGTCTCTGTCCGCCTGCGCGTACGGACGTGAGCGCCAGCTGTTGCGCCAGTAGGTCGCCTCACTGTCCCACGTGTTCTGGTCGGTGACCGCGCCGAAGCCCTGCGAGGGGTTTGAGTCCAGTGCCATCGAAACCTCCATGAACAGGTTCGTGTGGCTCGCGTGCAGATGACGTGCCCGTAAAGTCGCGTTTGCGAGCTCATCTGAGGGCGAGGGAGGTGCACTTTCGCAATCTCACTTGTTCGCACATCGTGTTCGAGTTGCTCGTGCACTCAACACGAAAGGAAGACATGCGCCTGCATGCCGCTATGATGCTGTTCGTCGTCGCGCCGGTGGTGAGCTGCAGTGCGGATCACGTACTCGCATCGGGGAGCCCGCCGCCGCGTCAGTCCGCGTCCATCGATCTATCCTGGAGCGGCAGGACGCAGAATGTATCGCACAATCGCGAATGCGATCAACGATTCCGGCATCGTGGTTGGGTTCGCGAAGCAAACTGAGAGTTCGCCCGCGAAGGCCGCAGTGTGGCGGCCGCCCAACTATCGACTCGAGGTTCTTCCCGACCTGGTAGAGAATGGTCAGAGCGCTGCGTTAGCAATCGGGAGTGATGGCACGGTCGGAGGCACCGCGTGCGACGGGCAGGATTCGGTGTCCCCATGTCACCCGGTGTATTGGCGCGCGGGAATCCTCCATCGCTTGGACGGCATCGGGAACGTCAATGCGATCTGCCCTTGCGACAGCCACTCGATGGTCGGTCGCGTGCGCGTGAATGGCGCGGATCACGCAGCACTTTGGGTGGACGACATTTTGATCGATGTTGGCATGCCGCCCGGATTTACCGGAGGCGAGTTCCGCTCGATCTCGCGGGGCAACATCGTCGGCAACGGCTTCGATGGCTTCTACAATTTCTCCGGTGCGATAGCGGCGTTTCGCTGGTCACCATCAGCGGGATGGGTCCCACTGCAGAGCACCATCGAAACGGTAGTGCTGGATGTGAACAAATCAGGAACGGCAGTCGGCGCGTTCAACGAGATCTGGTACGCAGGCAGTAACCTGGAATCGCCACTGCCCGTCAACTCCTTTCCGTCAGCCATCAACGATTCGGGCGTGGTTGCCGGTTTATTCGATCCGACGTTCGGTGCCGGAAATCCGGATAACTACACCCCCGGCACGTGGACGGCCGCCACGGGGTGGATCGCGCTCGGGCATCAGGTGAAGCCGACCGTCACTGATATAAACAATGCAGGACTCGTCGTGGGCTACTGGCGCAATCAAGACCACGTGTTCGCCACGATCTGGCAACCGTAGAAGACAATATCCTCCAGCGTTTCCACCGGAGGGTTTGCACAAACCCTGCACCGCGCTCGACCACGAAGTTGCACATGCTATCGATATCGACACACAGCGAGGACGCCATGCGTCTCACCAGAATGTGCAGCGCCGTTCTTTTTCGCGGTAGCAACTTCCTGTAGCGTCGACCATGCCCTCGCGCCGAGCACTCCGACTCCACCGCGAGTCAGCGCGTCGCTGAATTTGGGCGCGACTGGAGCGACTGAGCTCTATCAGTCAACTGCCACCGCGATCGATGATGCCGGAGTTGTAGTGGGTACGGCGCAGCCCTCCATGACCGAACGCTCACGAGCGGCGGTGTGGAGTCCACCCGATTACCGCGTCCACTATCTCCCCGATCCCGGAACCGGAATCGCAATTGCGTCTTCCATTGGCAATGATGGAACGATTGGAGGAATGCTGTGCGATAGCGTCTCGTCTCGAACTTCGTGTCACCCAGTGTACTGGCGTGATGATGTCCTGCATCAACTGGGTGGCTTCGGTGAGGTAGAAGATGTGCTGTCCGTGTGATGGACACACACTTGTTGGCGTCACCGTCGTGAACGGCCACGATCATGGCGCGATTTGGGAGGACGACATCCTGATCGACGTAGGCGCGCCTGACGGGTATGCGGATGCCGAGTTGAAAGCCGTAGCGCGCGGCCACATCGTCGGTAATGCGTATCGGAACTCGCTCGGAGTTCGGAATCACTATCGCGGGTTCCGCTGGGCTCCGGGTTTAGGGTGGACATCATTGGCTGATGTCGACATTCCGGTCTTCGGAGTGAATGCGCGGGGTTCCGCAGTGGGAGGCATCGCGGAGCTCTGGCCAGACGGCTCCAACACACCAACATCCATTCCGGGCGAAGGTTTTGTGGCGGCGATCAACGACTCGGGAGTGGTTGCCGGAGAGTGCGTGCCCAATCCTCCCGGAAGCGCAACTGACTTCCGTGCCTGCGAATGGACCTCGGCGAATGGCTGGGCTGCGATCGATCAGGGAACGTTCGACGCCGTGACGGGGATCAACAATTCGAATCTCGGGGTTGGCAATCTCTTCGAAGAAGGGCGGTCGTTCGCCATTCTGTTCCGGCCCTGAGCCGCGCTGATCATTGCAGAGACACAAAACCCTCCGGCGTTACCACCGGAGGGTTTCGCACATCGCTGCACCGCCCTTACATCTTCGGCAGCAGCACCTTGTCGATTACCTGGATCACGCCGTTCGACTGATAGACGTCGTACACGGAGATCGAGGCAACGCCGTTCGACTCATCCTGCAGCACGATGTTGCGCGGCCCGTTCATGCGCGCCCACAGCTTGCCACCGGATACCGTCGGGAGCTCCGCGGTGCCGTGTCCCTTCTTGATCGCTTCGGCGAGCGCTGCGTAGTCGTACTTGCCGGCGACCACATGGTACGTGAGCACCTTGCTCAGCGCGGCCTTGTTCTCCGGCTTGAGGAGGTTGTCGACCGTGCCAGCTGGCAGCGCGGCGAATGCCTCGTTCGTCGGCGCGAACACCGTGAACGGGCCCTTGCCCTTGAGCGTGCCGACGAGATCCGCCGCCTTCACCGCCGCGACGAGCGTGGTGTGGTCGGCCGAGTTGACGGCGTTGTCGACGATGTCCTTGCCGCGCGACATTGCCTTGCCACCGACCATGACATCACCGTTCGACGGCATGGCCATCGCGTTGTCCGACATGTCCTGCGCGGCGAGTGGGGCTGCGAACGCAACGACCGACAGCGCGGCCATGAGCTTGAGATTCTTGAACATTGCGTGGATCCTCGTGAGTGACAGTGCGTGCATCCGCTACGCTCATTGCGAGCGGACGGTCACGGTGGTTTCGCGTGACCCGGGAGCTATACGCCGGGCGCATGCAGTTGGATCTGTCCGTATCGACATCCGGCACCGCACGCTAATTTCCTGCCCATGCTCGAGCACTGTCCAAGCTTTGCCCCGGGCGACGCCGAACGCGTCGCGCGCGAACACTTCGGCGTAAACGGACGCGCGTCGCTGCTCACAAGCGAGCGCGATCAGAATTTCTGCATCGAGTCCGCGAACGGCACGCGGATCGTGCTCAAGATCGCGAACGCGCGCGAGGAGCGCGCGATGCTCGAGGCGCAGCAACAGGCGCTGCTGCACACCGAAGGTCATGTCGAGATCACGCCTCACGTCCTCCGAACAACTCGCGGTGACACCATAGTAAGCGTCTCCGCGAGCGATGGGCGCGAGCATCTCGCGTGGGCGATCTCGTGGCTCGAGGGGCGCCCGCTCGCGACGGTGCCGCGCAAGTCGCGCGAGCTGCTCGAGGACTTCGGCCGCAGCATCGGCGCGCTCAACGCGTCGCTCGCGACTTTCGATGCACCCGCGATTCATCGCGACTTCTACTGGGATCTCGCGAACGGCCGCGCGATCGTCGAGCGCTTTCGCGGGCTCGTCACCGATCCCGATCTCGGTGGCACGATTGACGTGTTGATGGAACGGTTCGACGCCAGTACGGCACCGCTCCTCGCATTGCTGCCACGCGCCGCGATCCACGGCGATCCGAACGACTACAACGTGCTCGTCGGCGGCGATGCCGATCTCGAATCGCACGATCAGCGCGTGACCGGCGTCGTCGACTTCGGCGACATGACGCACAGCTTCCGCATTGCCGACCTCGCGATCGCGATCGCCTACGTCATGCTCGGCGAAGCCGATCCGCTCGCGGCGTGCAGCTTCCATGGTGCGCGGCTATTGCGAGCAGCATCACGCCCTCCGACGACGAGCTTGGCGGCGCTCTTCGGACTCGTCGTGCTCCGCCTCTGCACGAGCGTCTGCATCGCAGCGGACCAGCTCGCGCAGCGCCCCGACAACGACGTACCTCGGCGTGAGCCAGCAGGCGATCGCGCGCACGCTGCCCATGCTCGCGGCGATTCCCTTCCCGCTCGCGGAGGCGGTGTTCCGCGAGCGCCGGCGGGCGGAGCATTTCGCCCAAGGCGGAGCGTGTGATCGCGCTTTCTCGAACGCGCACGGAGTCTATTCCTCCGGTGCTCGGCGATCGATCCGCAGCGCGAGCCGAGCATCGTGCTCGACCTCAGCATCGCGAGCCCGCTCATCGACGGTGACGCGCGCAACAACACCGAGCCCGAGCTCACGAAGCGCGTGTTCGACGCGATGAAACGCTCGGGCGTGCAGCTCGTCGATCGGCCGCTACGATGAGCCGCGGCTGATTTACACTGCGCCGGAGTTCGCTGGTGCCGGCGGGCCGCTCGCCGAGCATCGCACGATCCACATCGGGCTCGATCTGTTCGCGGGCGTGGGCACGCCGGTGTACGCGCCGCTGCACGGAATGGTCCACGCCTTCGCCGACAACCGGCAGCCGCTCGACTACGGCCCCGTGATCGTGCTCCGCCACGAGACGGAGGACGGCACGGAGTTCTTCACGCTGTACGGACACCTGAGCCGGAAGTCGCTCGATGATCTCCAGGTCGGACGCGCGGTGAGCGCGGGCGACAAGATCGCGACGCTCGGTCCGGCCGCAGTGAACGGCGGATGGACGCCGCATCTGCACTTCCAGCTCATCACCGATATCCTGGGCCTCGGCACCGACTTCCCCGGCGTCGCGCTGCCCTCGCAGCGCGCGGTGTGGTGCGCGCTCTGCCCCGATCCGAATCTCATCGCGCGCGTGCCCGCCGAGCGCTTCCCGGCAACGCCTGTGGCGAAGGGCGAGACCCTCGCCGCGCGACGCGCAGACGATCGGCGGGAATCTCAGCATCGCGTATCGCGAGCCGGTGAAGATCGTGCGCGGATGGATGCAGCATCTCTTCGACGACGAAGGGCGCCGCTATCTCGACGCGTACAACAACGTGCCGCACGTCGGACACTGTCATCCGCGCGTGGTCGAGGCGGCGGTGACGCAGATGCGCATGCTCAACACGAACACGCGCTATCTGAACGACCTGCTCGTCGAGTACGCCGACCGGCTGCTCGCCACGCTGCCCCGCGCGCTCGACGTCTGCTACTTCCTCAACTCGGCGAGCGAGGCGAACGAGCTCGCGCTCCGACTCGCGCGCGCGTACACGGGCAGCCGCGACATGATCGTGCTCGAGGCCGCGTACCACGGCAACACGACGTCGCTCATCGACATCAGCCCGTACAAGCATGATGGTCCCGGCGGCAGCGGCGCGCCGGACTGGGTGCACGTCGCGCCGCTCCCCGACGTCTACCGCGGCGCAGTTCCAGCGCGACGGATCCCGAAGGCGGGCGCGAAGTACGCGGCGTTCGTCGCGCGAGATCGCGTGGCGAAGTGCGCGAGCGCCGCCGCGGGCTCGCGGGCTTCATCGCCGAGACGTGCCCGAGCGTGGGCGGGCAGCTCATCCTGCCGCAGGGCTATCTCGTCGAACGTGTACGAGCACGTGCGCTCCGCGGGCGGCGTCTGCATCGCCGACGAAGTCCAGACGGGACTCGGCCGCATGGGCACGAGCTTCTGGGCGTTCGAGGATCAGCAGGTCGTTCCCGACATCGTGGTCGATGGGAAAGCCGCTCGGCAACGGCCATCCGATCGCGGCCGTCGCGACGACGCGCGCGATCGCGAACGCGTTCGACAACGGGATGGAGTTCTTCAGTACCTTCGGCGGCAACACCGTGTCGTGCGCGGTGGGGATCGCGGTGCTCGACGTCGTGCGCGATGAGCAGCTGCAGGAGCACGCGCGCGCAGTGGGCGATGAGATGGCAGGGCGGCTCCACGCCCTCGTGCAGAAGTTTCCGATCGTCGGCGACGTGCGCGGGTCGGGCTTATTCTGGGGCGTGGAGCTCGTGCGCGATCGCCGGACGCGCGAGCCCGCGGGAGCGGAGGCCTCGTTCGTCGCGAATCGCATGCGCGAGCGCGGCATCCTGCTCGGCACGGATGGTCCGTACCACAACGTCGTAAAGATTCGTCCACCCATGCCGTTCACCGCATCGGATGGGCATTCTGCTCGTGGACGAGCTCGAAACCGCGCTCGCTCTGCTTCCGTAATCCACTCGGGAGGTGCACTCACCTCCCGAGCCTGCACGATCGCCCCCGCCCCGAAGGAGCCCGCATGCGCTTTCCCGCTCTGCTCATGGTCACCGCGCTCGCGGCCCCGATCGCCGCCGTGCATCAGGTGCGAGCACCGCATCAGGCTCCGCCCAGCGCAGGCGATTCCGTGATCGTCTCGACCGCGTGGCTCGCAACGCACCTGCACGATCCGAACATCGTCGTGCTGCACGTGAGCATGGCCATGATGCACGATGCCCCGTTCGCGGCTGGCCACATTCCGGGAGCACGTGAGCTTCCCTACGAGGCCATCGCGATCGACAAGGACGGACTCGGCTCCGAGATGCCGTCGGTCGACTCGCTGCGTGCGGCGTTCGAACGTGTTGGCGTCTCCGACAACTCGCACGTCATCGTCTACTACTCGGGCGAGGCGCCAACGGCTGCTCGCGCGGTGATGGCGCTCGACTATCTCGGACACGGCCGCGTGTCATTTCTGGATGGTGGCCTTCCCAAGTGGCGAGCGGAGAATCGTCCGCTCGTCACGACGGCCACGTCGGTCACGCACGGTACCTTGCACGCGCAGCCCCACGAAGCCGTGCTCGCGACGGCGCCCTGGATCCAGTCGCGGATCGGCAAGCCGGGGCTCGCGCTCATCGATACGCGCACGGACGGCGAGTACCTGGGAACGGGAATGCGTCACGGGATGCCGAGCGAGGGACACCTGGCGGGCGCGCGGCAGTTGCAGTGGGAGCAGCTCTTTCAGGGCGACAGCGGGTCGGAGCACGGCGAGCCCCTCAAGAGCCGCGCAGAGCTCGCGAAGTTGTACGCGGATCGCATGCATCCGGGCGACACGGTCGTGACGTACTGCTGGGTGGGATATCGCGCGAGCACCACATATCTCGCAGCACGCGCACTCGGCCTGCCGGTGAAGCTCTACGACGGCTCCTACGAAGACTGGGCACGGCGAAAGCTGCCGCTGAACAAGGGCGCCGCGCCCTGACGGCTACTTCAGCACCAGCACCGCCATCCGTCCATCGGTGATCGCCGGTCGCCGTTTGCCCGCCGATCGTTCCGTGAGCGGAACAGGCCTGTCGACGTAGCTCAGCCCCGCGACACGATCCGCTGCGACGAGATCGGTGACGACCTTGTCTCGCTCGAGATCGATGCGCGGGCTCACCGTGTGCGTGAACGTGTGCCGCTGTCCCGAGAACATGAGCCCCGTGTCATGTGTCGCAGCGATCAACCAGAGCGATGTCGTGTCGGCTTTCAGCGGTGTCGCGGGCCAGCGCCACACTCGAAAATGATGTCGTCTTAGAAAGGTGTCGGCGACTTTCTCGTACACGTCGTCTGGCGGACGCTGGCCGAGCATCAGCTCGGACACGGGTTGCGCAGCGTAGCCCTCGCCCCGGGCCGCCTTCAACATCGTCATGAAGTCGCTGCGCACAGACTTGGGCGCAGCGCGCGTCCAGCCGGCAGCGGCGAACGCGTTGCGCAGCTGCGAGGCTGTTCCGATCACGGCGAGCGCGACGATGTCGGACGGCGCATTGCCTTGGGGGAGTGATGCACGAAGCGGCACTGCGGCAGCAATCGAATCCGCATTGACGCTCGGCGCGATTGCCGGCGGCGCTCTCCAGGCGGTCCATCGCGGAAGGGTGATTGACGCTGCGGTCACGACGGTGAGCTCGCGCCCACGGTCGAGCGATATCGCGCGGTGACGCTGCGATCGCTCGCCTTCGAAAATCGCCGCGAGCATGAGTGCCCCAGCAGGATGCAGCACGCCGAACAGCGCGAGAGCCAGATCGCGCTTCGGCCGGATCACGGACGGGATGGCTGGTCCAATGATCCGCCCCGCAGAGTCCACACCCTCGCGCGAGTCGTCGACGGCCATGACACGCACCGACAGCGCGGCGCGCACCGTGTCATGCGCGGGATTGTCGAGGGGCACCGCGATGCTGTCGAAGCGAAGATCCAGCCAATGACGCTTGCCGCCAACGCGCTCCACGCCTGAGCCCGCGACCGGGCCGTAAAGAATACTTCCCGGCGGAACGATCGTGCTTCCGTTGGCGCTCATGACTGGCGCAATGACCATTGCACGGACCACAGGATGCGCGTGATGGTGGCCGCGCGCCCGGTCGAGAAGGCGGACGTGCAGCGTGTCGCCCGTTTCGAGCTGCTGTGCGGCAGCCGTTCGAGGTACGGCAACGATCATTGCGGCGAGCAGCAGGAGCTGGCGCCGTGTGGCTGAATCACATCGCATTCGCATCATCGCTTCGAGTTCTGCGTGCCCGACTTCACTTGTATCCGGATTCAGCGCCGAAGGTCCACGCCGAGCCGCGACACCGGTGGAGGCGTGAGGGGATCCGGCTCGGGTATCCAATAGACGAACAAATCCATAAGTTGGCGCATGACGACCCCCACCCGGCCGTGACCGACCGCATCGCGAAGATAAACGCGAGCCTAGCCGGCGAGTACGTGCTGGAGCGCGAGCTCGGGCAGGGCGGCATGGCTACCGTATACCTCGCCGACGACGTGAGGCACCGTCGCAAGGTCGCGATCAAGGTGCTGCGCGACGATCTCTCGGCC
The DNA here is from genome assembly GCA_963792685.1 of uncultured Gemmatimonadaceae bacterium. Classification (GTDB taxonomy): domain Bacteria; phylum Gemmatimonadota; class Gemmatimonadetes; order Gemmatimonadales; family Gemmatimonadaceae; genus FEN-1250. The sequence goes on from CAWBWW010000001.1 coordinate 3,473,057, forward strand.
TCCGTGGGCGCTGCGCGCTTCCAGCGCGAGATCGAGATCGCCGCACAGCTCCAGCATCCGAGCATCCTCCCGCTGCTCGACTCCGGGCGAGGCCGATGGGCTCCTCTATTTCGTGATGCCGTACGTGCCCGGGCAGTCGCTCAGGCAACGAATCGTCCGCGAGCGTGAGCTGCCGATCGCGGACGCCGTGCGCATCCTCGTCGAGGTCGTGGACGGGCTCGCGCACGCGCACGAGCATGGCGTCGTGCACCGCGACATCAAGCCGGACAACGTGATGCTCTCGGGGCGCCACGCGCTTATCACGGACTTCGGCGTCGCGCGCGCTGTGAGCGAGGCGACGAACGCCGACACGCTCACGACGATGGGCGTCGCGCTGGGAACGCCGTCGTACATGTCGCCCGAGCAGGCGACTGCCGATCCGGCCATCGATCATCGCGCCGACATCTACGCGGTGGGTGTCCTCGCCTACGAGCTGCTCGCGGGGCGACTTCCCTTCTCCGGCACGCCGCAGCAGGTGCTTGCGGCGCACGTCACTGAGGCGCCGGAGCCCGTGCAGAAGCATCGCCCCGGCATCTCGCCCGCGCTCTCGGCCGCCGTCATGCGGTGTCTCGCGAAGCTCCCCGCAGATCGCTGGCAGAGTGCGGCCGAGCTATTGGGTGTGCTCGAGCCGCTGGCGACGCCGAGCGGTGGCCTCGAACCCACGAGTGCTCGGCTGGAGGCGGTCGTGCGGCCCGCGTCGCGTCGCAACTACTGGATCGCGGGCGCTGCGGCGATCGTGCTCGTAGCGATTGTGGGAGCAGCCTTGCTCCTTGCGGCCACGCGCAAGATCACACCATCGATCGCGTTCGGCCGCGCCATGCAGTTCACGAATGAGAGTGGGTTGCAGATCTCCCCCGCGATCTCGCCGGATGGGAAGCTCGTCGCCTTCGCCGCGGGCAACTCGGCGCGCGCGCGAATCTTCGTTCGCCCGATCGCTGGCGGCCGCACGATCCCGCTGACCGACGACTCCTCGCAGGTTGAGTTCGAGCCGCAGTGGTCGCCGGATGGCTCGCAGATACTCTTCCGCGCGCCCAGCGGCGTGTCGATCGTACCGGCACTCGGCGGTCACGCACATGCGATAATCGCGAACACTCCAGGCGACTCCGTTTCGACCGCGAGCTGGTCCCCCGATGGGAAGGAGATCGTGTACGCGCGCTTCGACTCGGTGTTTGTCGGAAGCGCGGATGGACAAACGCATCGTCTCGTCGCGTCTGGCGTCTTTGACCTCAACGAGTGCAGATGGTCACCGCGCTTGCCGCTCATCGCGTGTACGTCCGGCAACAAGGTCGCGCGCGATCCCGGTGCGAACTTCGCGAACAAGGCGCCGAGCGGGATCGTCATCGTTCCCGTCAAAGGCGGTGGCGCGATACACGTGACGGATGATCGTGCGATGAGCCAAAGCCCGGAGTGGTCACCGAGCGGCGATCGACTCTTCTACATCTCGAATCGCGATGGGCCGCTCGATGTGTACGAGGTGGCGGTCGCGTCGAGTGGCGCCGTGCGCGGGCCGCCGATGCGGCTCACCACCGGGCTCAATGCGCGCTCGATGTCCATCACCAGCAATGCGAGGCGGGTCGCGTATTCGCTGTACATCGGACACGCGAACGTGTACTCGCTTCCAATTCCGAAAACCGGTGTGGCGCTCTCCACGGATGCGACGCCCGTGACGAGCGGACCGCAGACGATCGAGGGGATAACGATCTCGCCGGACGGCAAGTGGATGGTGTACGACTCGGACCACGACGGAATTGCCAGCGTCTATCGCGTAGCCACGGCTGGCGGAGAGCCCGAGCAGATCACCAATGAGGCGTTCGATACGTTTGCGCCGAGTATGTCGCCTGACGACAAGTTCGTCGCGTACCACTCGTTCCGAACCGGCACTCGCGACATTGAGGTAAAGCCCCTCGATGGTGGACCGGTGGAGCTGGTTACCTCTTCTCCCAAGCAGGAGAGCTATCCGATGTGGTCGCCGGACGGAAAGCGACTCGACTTCGTCGATCAGGGCGCCACCTTCAGCCTCTATACAACGACGCGCATTGCTCCGGGAAAATGGGCGGCACCGCGCGCGGTCACGTTCGGCGGAAAACCACTCTCGTCGGAGACAGCGTTCGCTCCCTGGTCGCCCGACGGTAAGTCGGTGTTTGCCGTGATCGGCCGCTCACTCGTGCTCGCCTCTGTCGACTCGGGAGCGGACCGAATCCTGTACACGCCAGGGCCGAACGATCCGACGCCGGAAACCGCGATGTTCAGCAGTGATGGACGCTCGGTGTACTTCAAGTCGCACGATGCGGCGGGGCACGCGATGTTCAGCGTCGTACCCGCCACCGGTGGGCAGGCGCGCGTGATCGTTCGCTTTCCCGATCTCTCGCGCCCTTCGTCGCGGCAGGGGTTCGGCATGAGCGCGACGCGTTTCTACTTCCCAGTGGAAGACCGTCAGAGCAACGTCTGGATCGCGGATCTCACGAAGCCGTAGCGAGCGGCGCGCTACTTCTGCGCGCGCGCCTTGAGCTCCTCGAACCAGTGCTCACTCACAATGATCTGTCCCGCAGCGCCCGCCGCGGTTTCGCGCATCATGAGGAACTGCTTGTCGTCGTTCGAGACCGCATACCCCTGCAGTGAATTCGCGACGTCAATTCCCGTGAGCGCGAACAGTGACTTCTGCGCGTCCACGGTGAAGGACGGCGTTGTTCGCACCTGCGCCGCAACGAGATCGCCTTTGGTATTTCGAAAGAACAGCTCCTTGCCGCTGTGTGCCCAGACCGGCGCGATGCCTCCGGCGGTCGAGACTTGCCAGCGCGCGGTGCTGACGTCGGGAAACGGGCGCACGTAGACCTCGAACGTCCCGGATTCGTCGGACGCGTAAGCGAGCCACTTCCCATCCGGCGATACGGCAGGATATCCCTCGCGCGCTCCGGTCGCGACCAGCCGCACGATAGCGGTGTCGCCTGCGCGCTGCCCCAGTATGTCGCCGTTGCCGTTCTCGGCGATCGCAGTCCGCCCCAGTATCCATTTTCCGCCGGGAGTCTCGAGCACCTGTGCCAATCCCAGTTTCGTTCGCATCACGGCCGTGGCGGCTCCCACTCCGTCGGGGCGTTTCATGTACGCGAGGCCGCCACCATCACCGCGATCAGCGAGAAAGAGCACATGGCTTCCGTCTGCCGACCAGGCGGGCCGAAAGAAGGCGGTATCGCCGAAAGTGATTCTGGAGAACGGGCCTTTGGGGAGCTGTTTTATCCGAATGTCCGACTTGCTGTTGCGCGTCAATCCTATCGCAGCGGACTTACCGTCCGGAGAGAGCGCGATCGAAGAGATAGTACCCTCCGGGTTCCACCCTTGATCGATCGGCGTCGCGACGCCCTCGCGCGTCACCCAGACCACGTCTCGACTCGAGACCTGACTCGCTGTCGTGTAGATGAGTGTACCGCTGGGCGAGACTGAGAGTGCGGAGTTGAAGGGATTGAACTCGAGCCCGTCGTACATCGCGACCGGCGACCCGGTGACTGCCATCTTCCCGGGATCGAATGGCGCCACGAGCAGCTTGCCGTCCGCGGAGACAACGAGCAGATGCCCGCTCGCGGCGTAGTTGGCGTAGGTCCCACGCAGAAGGGAGTGCGGTGTGCCGTGCGGCAACGACATCGCCATGATCTCATAGTCTCCCGCGCCCTGTCCCTCGCGACGTAGCCGGAAGAGCATTCCCTTCCCGCCGGGAAGCACGACAGGCCACTCCGCGCCGACGATGTGATCCTTGGGACCGAAGGCGTAGATCTGCTCGGTGCTTCCGCCTGTAGCGCGCATGCGCGCGATGCCACGCTCATTCTCGAAGTAGATGTAGCCATCGCTACCCCAGTCGGCACCCGTGGTGTTGGCGCTGTCGGTAAGGGTGAGCGGCGCGCCACCTTCGAGGGGCATCACACGCACTATTTTGCCGTCCTTCACGAAGCCGAGCTGCTTTCCATCCGGCGAAAAGAATGGACTCGAGCCGCCTTCGGTGCCGGAGAGTGCAACGGGATTCAGCTGATCGGCATCCTTGATGAACAGCCGCGTCTGCCCATCGGAGCGCCCCATGTAGACGAGGCGCTTGCCGTTGGGCGAGATCGCGACGCGGCCTCCAAGCGCTGTCGTCGCAACCGCCTGGGCGGTGGGAGGTACGAAGATGTAGCGGTTCATGAACGCCGCTTCGCGCGGGCGCATCCATCCCGACGCAGCCACGGCGACGAGTAGCAGCAGGAGCGCCGCCGCGAGCATCGTCGTCTTTCTGCTTCGCGGAGCAGGCGCCGTCGCCGCGGGCGCAAAGCCACTCATCGCGGAGGACGCGGAGGCCGACGAGGGATCGCTGATCGCGCGCACGAATGCATCCGCGGTCGCGAATCGGTCGGCCGGCAGCTTCGCGAGCGCCTTGTGTACTGCGGCATTGATGTTCGGTGGGACGGATTTGCGTCGCGCCGAGAGTCGCTCCGGCTCGCGTGTCACGACGGCCGCGATCACCGCCTGCACTGTCGGTCCCGTGTGCGGCGGCTCGCCAGCGAGCATCTCATAGAGGAGACAGCCGAGGCTGTACACGTCGGAGCGCGCGTCGAGGCTGCGCTCCCCGGTCGCCTGCTCGGGGCTCATGTAGCCCGGTGTGCCGAGCGAGAGTCCCGTCTCGGTCATGCGATTGCCGCCCGCGTGACTCACCGCGAGCGCGATGCCGAAGTCCGCGACGAGCGCCGAGCCATCGTGCAGGAGGATGTTCTCCGGCTTGATGTCGCGGTGGATCACGCCGTGGCGGTGCGCGTAATCGAGCGCTGAGCCGATCTCCTTCGCGAGGCGCACCGCATCGTCAACGGAGAGCTGCTTCTCGCGATCGAGACGATTTCGGAGCGATTCGCCCTCAATGAGGGGCATCACGTAGAACAGGTAGCCGTCCGCCTGCCCCGAGTCGAAGAGCGGGAGGATGTGCGGATGCTGGAGCGCTGCCGTCGTCTTGATCTCCGCGAGGAAGCGATCGGCGCCGATGACGGCGGCGAGCTCAGGGCGCAGCACCTTCACGGCGACGCTGCGGTCGTGTTTCAGATCGTGTGCGAGATAGACGGTCGCCATTCCGCCGGCGCCCAACTCGCGCTCCAGCCGGTAGCGATCAGCGAGCGCTTCTACGAGACGGGGCGGAGCGTTTTCCATGCGTGACTGCTCGGATAGAGGGGGCGCCACGGCGATGGAACAAGCTACGGTCTTTCGGCATCCGCGTCCATGATGGAACGCGCTAGGATGTCTTCGCGACCCCCTCCAGAAGCCTCGCCACGGTTGCTTCGCGATAGCGGAAGATCCGCGAGAGCTGCAGGCGAATCAGCGGCGCGACCACGCGCCCAAGAAAGCCGAAGGGCAGGACGTACACGACATCGTCCTCGATGTCGGTGCCGCCGGCGGCGCTCTGGAATCGATGCGTGTGTACCCATTTGCGATACGGCCCCGACAGCTGCTCATCGACGAAGCGCACGCCGGGCTCCCACACGGCAATGCGCGTCTTCCATCGCATCGGCAGTCCCCAGAGGCGAATGGTATAGTCGATGAGAGTGCCCGCGCGCATATCGATCGGCTGCGGCGTCGCGATCGCAAACCCGAGCTCCGGAGGCGTGATGCGGCCGAGGTTTGCGGCATCGGCAAAGAACGCGAATGCCTGCTCGAGTGGAACGGGCACGTGTGTGCGAGTGGTGATTCGATATTCCTTCACTATCCAATCCTGATCGACGTATGTCCGTTGAACGTCGCGCTTGAAGCGCGTGTTCCGTCGTCCACGGCTTGTCGATTGGAAGTGGCAGTTGCGGAGCGCAGCAGGGGAGCGAAGAGCAATTGCCCCAGGCCGGCTATAACATTCTTGGGATACGGATTGAACGGATAACAAACGGATTGAACGGATAACTGCACAAGCCGTATCCGTTTTTTCATCCGTTTCAATCCGTTCAAGTCCGTATCAAAGAAAAGTTGATGTATGCCTTCCGCGAATATGCACCCGCCGTGCGAACGGCTCTCGACCAGCCCCTACGCGAGCGCACCTCGAGCGCTCAGTGCACGTAGTTGATCGCGAGCGCCGGCGTTACGGAGGAGGTCGTGCCGTGCGAGCTCGGGATGAAGCGAGTGCCGAAGAGGACGCCGACCGTCGGGCTGAAGTTGTACTCGATCGCGGGGGCAAAGGCGAAGGAGTGGCGCGATCCGGAATTGAACAGGAACGCCGGCGGCGTATCCGGCGCAGCAACATCTCCCGCAACGCGCGTGTTCCAGTAGTGGTTGAACTGCGCGTCGAACGCCAACACCCACCGCTGCGTGAGGCTGTACTCCGCAGCGATGCCGCTCGCGAACTCCGCGCCTGGCTTCGCCGTGCCGCGGAAGCCGTTGCTCGTGCCGTACACGCTCACATCGCGAACGGTGGCCGTGTTCGAGAAGCTCTGCGTGAGATTGAGGCGCATGCGCAGAATGCGGTGGTTCGGCAGCCAGTAGTACGACTGCGCGTAGAATGCGACCGCGGTCGTGAACGCGCCGCTCCCTAATCCATTGCTCGGGCTGATTCCCCAGCTGATCGAACTTCCCCGTCGGAAGCGTCTCCTGCAGCACGATCGCGGTGATCGGCACCCAGCTTCCCTTCCTGAAGCGCGTGAGACGATACGTCGCCTGCATCGTGAGATCGCCAAGCCCCATTCCGGAGCTGCTCGGCCCTTCGTCCGGCTTGTTCCAGCCCGTGGTGATGATCGCGCCGACCGTCAGTCGATCGAGCAAACCAACCAACGCGTACGTCAGCGTGCCGAAGCCGTTCGAGTGCGCCGTCTTCACGTCGAAGAAGTACGGCTCTACGAGAATGTGTCCCGCGGGAAGCGTGTTCGGGGACGGGGCGAGCATGGGGCCGGTCCACCAGGCGTCGCTGAGCGACTCGTCCGCGCTCGATGAATCGGACGCGAGCTGCGCGACTGCGGCTGCGGGTATGAGCAGCAGTGCGATGCCGATCAGGAGCCGTCGTGCGAGGCTGAAATTCATGCGCAGAGTTTAATAGCGGCCGTTGCAGGAGCGGAGGTCCAAATAGTCTCCGATGTGCGGGTCCATCGACGCGAAGTGCGAAGCTGGAGTGCCGGCAGCTTTCCGTGAATGTCGTAGAGCGCAGCGTACTTCGTCAGGCACGTCCCCTCTGGAGAGAGAAATCTTTCAGGGATCACTCGCGGCGCATCGTGCTGAGCGGGTCGATGATCGAGGCCCCCCACGCTGGAAACGCGCTCGCCACGAGTGCGATGAGCAACAGCCCCGCGGCGATCTCGATCAGGGATACCGCGCTCACCGGCTGTATGCCCTGCAGTGAGGAGCGCACGAGCCGAGCAGCAGAGAGCGCGAGTGCACAGCCGATTGAGATGCCGGTGAGTGCGAGGGCGGCGCCTTCGGCGAGTATCATCCGCATCACGTCTGTGCGCTTCGCGCCGATCGCGAGCCTCACTCCGATCTCCTGCTGACGCTGCATCACCGAATGCGAGATCACACCGTAAATGCCCAACGATGCGAGCAGCAGAGCACTCGCCGCAAACACGGTGAGCAGAATGGACTCGAGCCGCGGCTGCGCGATCGATTGGCTGACGATCTCGTCGAGACTCTGCACGTTGAAGAGCGGAAGAGACGGATCGAGCTCGCGCACCGCCGCGCGCATTGCCGCAACGCTGGACGCGAGATCGGTGCGACTCCGGACCACCAGCGTCAACGTGCGGAACGTCCGCACGTTTCGTCGCAGCGACACGTAGACTACCGGTCCGCCAGGCGTCGCGAGGCTCGCTTGTCTCGTATCGTTGACGATGCCGACGACCTGGAATCCCGCCGGCTCCGTGTTGAATGCGATCTGCCGGTCGATGGGAATCGCGCCGTGATAAAAATCGGCGACCGCAGACTGGCTCAGTACAATCGTCGGAGCGGGCTCGTTCCAGGCGATGTCCGCGCCTCGCAGCAGATGCATTCCCATCGCCCGAAAGAATCCTGGAGTCACCAGGCGTATCGTGGTCATGAGCGGCGAGTTCGCCGGGCGCGGAGGCTCGCCGAGCAGCCGGATCGAGCTGAAGATGCCACCGCCGACCAGCGGCGGCGTGTCCGTCGCGCCAGCGGCCACGATCGTCGGCCGCGCCTCGAGATTCGTGAGCAGCGAACGGTAGAACACGATCACCGTCGAATCCGGATAGTTGTTTCCGAGCGTGACCTGCGCCGTCACGGTGTGCCCCGGGTCGAACCCGGGGTCAATGGCGAGCATGTGTCGCATGCTCCCCACCACGAGTGTCGCGCACACCGTCAGCACGAGCGCGAGCGAGAGCTCGACGATCACAAGCGCGCGCCTGCTGCGATTCGAAGCTGCCGTGTTTCCTCGGCCCCGCTCACGTAACGTCCAGGGCGAGCTGGCCTCTACTCAGGCGCAGCGCTGGCCAGAGTCCGAAGATCACGACCGTTGCGAGTGTCGCGAGCAGGGCGAAGACGAGCACGGAGAGCTGCATCCCGATGTCGCCCGCGCGCGGCACGGCGGAGATTGGCACGAGGCGCCGAATGCCACCGAGCGACGCAGCGGCCGCCGCGACGCCGAGGATACCTCCGGCGACGCCGACCGCCATGCCCTCCATCACGAGCTGCCGCACGAGTCGGCCGCGCGAGGCGCCAAGCGCGTGACGCACGGCGATCTCCTGGCTTCGCGCGGCGCCGCGCACGACGAGCAGATTCGCAACATTGATGCACGCGATGAGGAGCAGCACCGCGGCGGCACCGAGCAGAAGGAGGAGCGGCTCGCGCGAGGAGAGCGAGAGATCGTCGCGAAAGCGGAAGACGCTTGCCGTCCAACCCGCAATCTCCGGATTCTCGCCCGCGATCGCCTGTTCCGTCGCAACCAGCTCGTCTTTCGCCTGCTGCACCGACACTCCGGGAGCGAGGCGCGCGATCGCACCGAAAAGATGTTGTGCGTGCCGCTCGATGTGTGGATAGGATGAGGGCTCGAGCACGGTCATCACGTCGAGCGGCACTCCCGAGAGCTGCGGGACCGAGCAGGTCCGCCGTCGCGGGGAGTATTCCAATCACGGTACGCAGCCGCCCGTTGATCGAATACTGCTCGCCTATCACCGACGCGCGAGCCCCGAATCGTCGATGCCAGTAGCCGTTGCTCAGGATGACGGCGTTGCTCGCCTCTCCTCGCTGCTCAGGATCGAACGAACGGCCAAGTGCCGGCGCGACGCCGAGCACGGCGAGAAAATTCGGGGACACGGAAAGCAGCGAGACACTCTCCGGACCACCGGAGCCGTTGAGCGACGTGAGCGACGGAGCGTACAGCGCCATCGCGCGATACGAGCGAGTGCGCGCCTGCCAGTCGAGAAAGTCGGCGTAAGACACCCCGAATCGTGGGATGCTCTTGTCGGGGTTGGTGGCCCAGAGCGAGACGAGCTCCCCATCGTTCGCGAAGGGCAGCGGACGGAGAAGCACCGCATTGACGATGCTGAAGATCGCGGTGTTGGCGCCGATGCCGAGCGCGATCGTGAGCACGATGATCGCCGTCACGATTGGCGACGATCGCGCGATCCTCACCGCCGAGTGCAGGTCCTGCGCGATCGTATCGCGCCACCGGGACACGCGGGAGTCTTGCACGCGCGCGCCGCTCTATCCGCGCCGCAGTCGAATCGTGAACGTGCTCCCGACGCCCGCGGTGCTGGTAGCCGAAATGTCGCCGCCCATGCCGACAGCCATCTCGCGGCTGATCGAGAGACCGAGCCCCGTTCCTTCGGCGCGCGAGGACTGGGTGTTCTCCACCTGCACGAACGGCTCGAACACGCTGTCCAGCTGATCCATTGGAATGCCAACTCCTGTATCGATCACCTTCAGCTCAACGAAGCCATTGCCATGGGGCTCAATCTTCGCCTCGATGCGAATGCTCCCGCCAGGCTCGGTGAACTTCGTGGCATTCGAGAGAAGGTTGAGCAGAATTTGCTCGAGCTTCTCGCGGTCTGCAGCAACCGTGAGATCAGGCGGAACTTCGATTTCGTAGCGAAGCCCGCGCGCGGCGATCTGCGGCTCGATCATCGGGAGTGTGGACTGCACGATGTCACTCACGGAGATCGACTGCAGATCATAATCGACGCGGCCGGACTCGATGCGCGCGAGGTTGAGCAGATCGTTGATCAGCCTCAGGAGATGCTGCTGGCTGCGTGTGACGCGGCCGAGTGCCTCCTCCTGCGCAGGCGTGACGGGGCCGTGCACGCCGAGCTCGAGGAGCTGCACGTACCCGCCGATGGCGTTGAGCGGTGTGCGCAGCTCGTGGCTCATCATCGCGAGGAAGTCGCTCTTCGCGCGATTCGCCTCCTCGGCGAGCTCGCGTTGTCTATCGAGCTCGTTCGCCTGCGTCATGAGCTGGCGGTGACTGTCCGCGAGCTCCGCCGCCTGCTTCTCGAGCCGCGCGTTCGCGCTCTCCGCCTCCCGCCGCTGCGCGTCCGCCATCGCAGTCGCTTCTTCCGCGATGCGCTTCGCATCGAGCAATGCATCCTCGAACTTGCGGCGCTCGACGAGTCTGAGCAGCACCGCGTCCGTCATCCACTCGCCGCGACGCTCGCGCCGCACGGCGTTCGCGAGCACGGCGATGTCCTCGCCCCCCTTCGCGCGGAGCAGAAGGAAGATCTCGTTCGCGTGCCCTTGCAGTCGAAGCAGCGGGAAGAAATGCGTCTGGTAGAAGATGCGGCTTCCCACGGCGAGGATCGACTCGATGTGCTTGCCGATGAGCTCCTCGGACGAAAGCCCGAGCATCTCGAGCAGCGTGCGGTTCGCGACGCGCACACGTCCATCGTCGAGGAAGCTCACGAAGCCGCATGGCGCGAGATCGAGCATTGGATCGAGCGCGCTCGCGGAGCGCGTCTCATCGTGCGTGAGACCCACCAGCTCAGCGACCTCGCGCACCGCCCTCCGCCCGATGTACGGGGGAGCGCAGATAGTCCTGCATCGCGGCGATGGTCTCTTCTGGATGACTCATGTGCGGACAATGTCCGGTGGCTTGCAGATGCCTGAGCGTGCTGCCGGCCAGCGCGCCTTCCAGATACTCGCCAACGGAATCGGGGGCGATGATGTCTTCGGAGCACTGCATGATGAGCGACGGCACCTGAACCGCAGCGAGGTCCGCGCGATTGTCCGCGAAAAACGTCGCCTCGGCGAAACGTCGCGCGATCACCGGGTCGGTGGAGCAGAAGCTCGATTCGAGCTCCTGGCTGAGCTCGGGATGCTCCGGATTCTTCATGATGGCGGGCGCGAGGAAGTTTGCCCACCCGATGTAGTTCTTATCCATCGTCTCGAGCAGCCCCTCGATGTCCTGCCGCTCGAATCCGCCCACGTAACCGGCGCCATCATTGATGTAGCACGGCGATGGCCCGATGAGGATCAGTCGATCGAAGAGCTCGGGCTCGCGATTGGCCGCCAACACTCCGATCATGCCGCTCACCGAGTGCCCGACGAAGATGACGTTGCGCAAATCGAGCGCGTGACAAATGTCCAGCACGTCGCTCGCATAGCCGTCGAGCGTGGAATACCGTTCGGCGTCGTACGCAGACAGATCGGATTTGCCGGAGCCCACGTAGTCAAAGAGGACGATGCGATAGTCGTCCTGGAAGGCAGGCGTGACGAACCGCCACATGTTCTGATCACATCCGAAACCGTGAGCGAACAGCATCGGCTGAGTACCGTAGCCGATCACGTTCACGTTGTTTCGGGACCTGATTGCAGCATCCATCGGCGACACACGCGAGTGCGAGAAGTAAGACCGTGAATCTTCGCTCGGATCTCTCCAGATGGAAACGCATGATCAGCCGAGGTCGTTGCATGCTAGCGAGCTCTTGCGCAACGCGAGGGGACAAAAAGAGCGGCCGAATCATCGGCCGCTCTCTCACGCGCATTAGCCGCGCGGAGTAAACGATCCAGCTACTTCGGTACGAAGCCGTACTTCGCGAGCTGATCCTTGGTCATCGACACGACATCAATGTGGAGCGGGATGTTCGTGTTCGGCTTATTCGTCGAGTCTTTCGGCTCCGACACGATCTTCTCGACCACGTCCATTCCCTTGAAGACCTGCCCATACACTGTGTAGTGATTGTCGAGCTTCGGGAGGCCGTCCTTGTTCGCCACAATGTAGAACTGGCACCCAGCCGAGAGCTGCTCGGGGTTGTTGTCGCGCCCCGCTCCGACCGCACCGTACACATGTCGCAAACTGTCGTTGAATTCGGGCGCGAGCAGATAGGGAGACTTCGAGAATCCCTCCGGCGTATCCGGACAGCCGCCCTGCGCGACGAAGTTCTTGATCACGCGATTGAACGTGAGCGTGTCCCAATAGTGCGATGACGCCAGCTTGAGGAAGCTCGCCTTGTGATGCGGCGTCTGATCGTAGAGGACGAAGAGAATTTCGCCGAGCCGCGTCTCGATGCGTCCAACCTGATACTTGTTGTCAGTGTGCCGCGCGCTGGTGAACGCGAGCGGAACGATGAGCAGCGAAGCGAGCAGAAGACGGCGCATGTCGTCACGGATGAGAGTCAGTTGGTTCGCGCGCGTACACCGCGCACCCCCGAACGTAGAAGTATGAAGGAGAGCTCGCTTCCGCAAGGAGCACGCGCGAACCGGACGCGGCATCTCGCGAGCGAACACGCGCGCACGTGCGCGACCGACGCATGAACGTCCGATGTCGTACATGACTATCGCATGCGATGACCGTCGCGCCGAGCGCCGCCGTGCGAATACGTGCGCTGCTTGCGCAATGATGCGGGGGACATCGCGCGCGAGGCACTACTACTGCATACGTGCAGGCAAAACGCATAGGCGATGTAACTGGACTTCTCCGCGATCACGTGACACGGGGATGCTCCAACAGGTACTCACCGACATTCATCGGACCTGAGTTGTCCCGGGTAGCGCATGCTGCAACCGATAACGCAGTCACTCTCGATCGTGGTGCCCTGCTTCAACGAGGAAGCGGTGCTCGAGGAAACACACGCCCGAATTACCCGGATGGCAGCGCGACTGAACGACCTCGACTACGAGATCGTCTACGTCGACGATGGGAGCCGGGATCGCACGGCGAGCATTCTCGAGGAGCTCCAGCAGTCGGATCCACACGTACGCGTCGTGCGACTGTCGCGCAACTTCGGCCACCAGGTGGCGGTGACAGCGGGGCTCGAGCACGCTGGTGGTGATGCGGTCGTGCTCATCGACGCGGATCTGCAGGATCCGCCCGACGTGATTCCGCAGATGGTGCAGCGGTGGCGCGAGGGCTACGACGTGGCGTACGGCGAGCGGGTGTCGCGCGAAGGAGAAACACCCTTCAAGCTCGCGACGGCACACGCGTTCTACAGGCTCCTCAATCGTCTCACGGATACGCGCATCCCGCTCGACACGGGCGACTTCCGGCTGATGGATCGTCGTGTGATCGACGCGCTGCGGTCCATGCCGGAATGCGACCGCTTCGTTCGGGGGCTCGTGAGCTGGGCGGGCTTCCGGCAGATCGCCGTTCCCTACCATCGCGCGGCGCGCTACGCCGGGGACAGCAAGTATCCGCTCACGAAGATGCTGCGCTTCGCGCTCGACGGAATCGTCGGCTTCTCAAACGCTCCGCTGCGCGCAGTGATGCTGCTCGGCCTCCTGGCCTCGTTCCTTGCGATCCTCGGCACGGGCTACGCGGTGGCGCTCCGCACCTTCACGGATGATCAGGTGGCGAGCGGCACCGTGCTCCTGATCGGCCTTCTCTTCATGGGTGGAGTGCAGCTCCTCTCCGTCGGCATCGTGGGTGAGTACGTGGGACGCAGCTACGAGCAGTCGAAGCGGCGCCCGCTTTATTTCGTGCGTGACCGCATGGGCTTCGAGGAAGCGACGACGCACCTGCACGAGCGTCGCGACGTGCCGCTGCGTCGTGATTCGGATCGGCCCGCACGGCTCTCCGTGGTGAAGGAGCGGGGACGCGCGACACCATGAATGCACGGGTCGCCATCATAGGCGGCGGTTTCGGAGGACTCGCGGCCGCGTGGGAGCTCACGCGACGCGGCGTCACGCCCGTCGTACTCGAAGCGGATGATGAAGTAGGCGGCCTCGCCGGAAGCTTCGTCGTGAACGGCGAGCGGCTCGAACGCTTCTATCATCACTGGTTCACGAGCGACACACACGTGACGGAGCTGGCGCGCGAGCTCGGCTCCGAAGATCGCATCGTGTATCGCCCGACGAGCACGGGGATGTATTTCTCCAATCACGTATTCCGACTCAGCTCGCCGCTGGACGTGCTGCGCTTCACTCCGCTCTCGCTCCCCGCGCGAATTCAGCTCGGACTCCTCGCCCTACGCGCGCGCGCCGTGAAGAACTGGGCTCCGCTCGAGGAGCTCACGGCCGAGCAGTGGCTCGTGCAGCTCGGCGGGCGCGAGGTGTTCGACGTCGTCTGGCGTCCGCTGCTCGAGGGCAAGTTTGGCCCGTTCGCGAAGGATGTCTCGGCGGTGTGGTTCTGGAACAAGCTGAAGCTGCGTGGCGGCAGCCGCAGCAAGGGCGGCGGCGAGAGTCTCGCGTACTATCGCGGCGGCTTCGCAGCACTCGCGGAGCGACTCGCACAGGGGATTCGCGACGCCGGCGGCGAGGTGCGCACGGGCGAGAGTGTGCGTGAGCTGCTCGTGCAGGACGGTAGAGTCGTGGGCTTGCGCACCGATCGCGAGTCAATCTCCGCAGACGCGGTGCTCGCGACACCCGCGCTGCCCCTAGTCGCGGATCTCGTGGCGCCGCATGCGACCACCGAGTACGTGGAGCAGCTCAATGGCATCCCGTTCCTCGCCAACGTGTGCCTCGTGCTCGAGCTCGACCGGAGCCTCTCCGGCACGTACTGGCTCAACGTGAACGATCCGGGATTTCCATTCGTCGGAGTCATCGAGCACACGAACTTCGAGCCGGCGTCGACCTACTCGGGGCGGCACATCGTCTATCTGTCGAAGTATCTGCCGGCGGACTCGGAGCTCTACACGATGAGCGACGATGCGCTGCTGGAGTACTCGCTGCCGCATCTCGCGCGAATGTTTCCCGCATTCGACCGGAGCTGGATCCAGGCGCATCACGTTTGGCGCGCGCGCTACGCGCAGCCGGTCGTGGTGCGTCGCTACAGCGCGCTCATCCCCGCGACGACTACGCCGCTGACGGGACTCTTTCTCTGCTCGATGGCGCAGGTGTATCCCGAAGACCGCGGAACCAACTACGCCATCCGCGACGGGCGAAAGGCCGGCGCGACGATCGCTCGTGCGCTCACCGCCCAGGCGCACCTGACGCCGCGCGAGGCAATCGCCTCGCCATGAGGCGCGTGGCGGCCGCATCGGCGCGGGCGACGGACACGGTTGCGCGCATCGCATCCGTGACGACGAGTGGCGCCGCCGTCGCCCCTCAACACGCGACGCTGACCGGTCCGGCGCTCCCCTTCGAGAGCGCGATACCGACCGTGACATTGATTCGCGCGCACGAGCCGAGTCGGGGGGAGCGGCTCGCGCTGGCGATGGTCGCGCTCTGGATCCCACTGCAGCTCCTGGCGATGTGGCCGGCGCCGCTCACCCCCGCGTTCGATGGGCCGTGGCGCTACGACACCTCGATCTTCGCCTACGAAGGCGCGATGGTGCGACACGGCGCCATGCCGTATCTCGCCTTCTGGGATCACAAGGGGCCGCTCATTCTATCTGATCAATGCGGCGGGGCTCGCGCTCTCCGGCGGTCACCTCTGGGGGATCTGGGTGGCCGGGCTCCTCACCGTGTGGCTCGCATCGGCGATCGGCTACCGCGCCATGCGCGATGCGTTCGGCGTGCCCGCGGCGCTCGCGGGGCTCATCTTCTTCCTCGTCGCGCTCGGCGGATTCGAGACGGGCACGAACATGACCGAGGAATATGCGCTGCCGCTCGCGTGGGGAGCGGCGCTCGTGCTCGTCCAGTGGACGCACACGAAGCGCGACACCATCCGTGCCGGACTCGCGCTCGGCGTACTCGGCGCGCTCGCATTCTTTCTTCGGGGCAATCTCATAGGCGCGCCCGCGGCCGCGTTCCTCGCGATCGCGCTTCTCATGCTGCACGAGCGTCGCGTTGGAGCACTCGCGCGTATGGCCGCCGGGGCCGCACTCGGCGCGGTCGCGGTGGCTACGCCCATCATTGCGTGGCTCGCGCTCGGCGGCGCGCTGCGCGCGTTCTGGGATCAAGCGATCACGTACAATCTCGCGTACACGCAGGCGAGCCTCTCGCAGCGCCTCCTCTCCGCCATCGCGGGCGTGTGGCTCGCGACGACCACGGCTCCACTTCTCCTCCCCGCTGCGGGGCTCGTCGTCTGCGCGCGTTGGCTCTATCGGTCGCGAGCGCATCCGAGCCCGCTGGACCGCACGCACGCGGTCATGATGTTCACGCTGATCTGGATCTTCGTCGAGCTCCTCCTCGCGTCGATCTCAGGGCGGCCGTACGATCACTACTTCATCGTGCTGCTGCCGCCCATGGCGCTGCTCACCGCCGTGCTCGTGGCGGAGCTCCAGGCACATATGCAGATCACTGCGACTCGCAGGCACCGCTCGCGCTCTCCGGCGATCGTCGCTGCACTCTTCGCGCTCGTCATGCTTCGCCCGTTCGTAGGAGACCTCGTGCTCCGCGCGCGCAGCACGGGCATCGTTCCTTCACGCGTGTCGAGCCAGGTCGTGCAGACAGCGGACTACGTGCGCGCGCATTCGAACCCGGATGAGCGGCTGCTCGTGTGGGGACTCTCCGGAGGCGTGTACTTTCTCGCGCAGCGACCGCCCGCAACGCGGTATCTCTTCGCGTTCCCGCTACTGACGCGCACGTACGGGGATTCGGTGGCGCCTGATTTCCTGGCGGAGCTGCGGCGGACGCCGCCGGGAATCATCGTGGATGCGTCGGTGTCGGACGAGTCGGCGCCTCCACTCTCGCGATGGGATCCCAAGTGGCACTTCCCGCGGCTGAGCTGGTACGCGCCTTATCGCACAATGACGCCGGCGCTCCGCCCCTTCTACGATTACATCGCCGAGAACTATACGCCTGTGGCGACGGTGGGCCCTGATCACTGGACGGTATATCGCGCAAACGCGCGGGTGGGGACGCAATGATCCGAGCCGTGGGCGGAAACGAGCTGCGCGGCCCAATCCTGAGCGTGCCGCCGCGCACGGGGACGGATGCTGTCGCTACGCGCGTGCACGACGCCGACCGTACGACGCGGATTGCCCTCGTCGCTGCGCTGCTCATTGGAGCGCTGGTTCGCGGATGGCACAGCTGGGGGGTGGACTTCCCGCTCAACGACGGCGGGCTGTTCTACGTGATGGTGCGCGACATTCAGCACGCGCATTACCACTTGCCCGCCTTCACCTCGTACAACGACGCGCACATTCCGTTCGGCTACTCGCCACTCACCTTCTATCTGGCGGCGCTGCTGAACGACGCCGGCTTCGATCTGTTCACGCTCTTTCGCGTGCTCCCCTTCGTCGCGAGCATGGCCTCGATCGTCGCGTTCTACCTGCTCGCGCGGGAGATGGTGCAGTCGCGCGCGGCCGTTGCCGTCGCGCTCATCGCCTTTGCGATCATCCCGCGCGGATTCGTGTGGCTGCTCATGGGCGGCGGGCTGACGCGATCGTTCGGCTATCTGTTCGCGCTGCTGTCGCTGCACCAGATCTGGATGCTGTACACGCGCCGCTCGCTGCGCTACGTGCCGCTCGCCGCCGTCTTCTCCGCGCTCACGGTGCTCAGCCATCTCGGCACGGCGCCGTTCGTCGCTTTCAGCGCGATCCTCTTTCTGCTCTTCCACGGGAGGCACCGCGAGGGGATCGTCGGCTCGCTCCTGATCGGCGCGGGTGCGCTCGTGCTCACGGCGCCGTGGTGGGCGACGGTGATGTCGATGCATGGCGTCGGGCCGTTTCTCGCCGCACGTGCGACGGGCGGAACGATCTTCTCGGATGTCGGAGCGAATCACGAGCCCGCACTCGGCTTTCTGTCCCGGATCATTCTGGGGAATACCGGCGAAGGGCGCTTCCCCGTGATCTGGATCCTCGCGTTGCTTGGTGTCGTCTGGTGCGTGCGCGAGCGCCGCGTGCTCATTCCGGTGTGGTGGGGGACAATTCTGCTCCTCGACACGCGCGCAGGCTCCACGTACTCGGCGGCCCCGGTGGCGATGCTCGCAGGGCTGGCCGCGGTGCATCTCGTGTGGCCGCTCGTCGCCGGCCGCGAGACGGAGGACGGTCGACGCGCATCACGGCCGATCGTGTTCGCGCTTGTTGGCCTCGTGGTGCTCATCGCCGCCGCTTCCGCCGCGAGCACGCGAGTCCATCTCCGAAACGAGACCGGCGTACTCACCTCGCTCACGCCTTTCGAGCGTGAGGCGATGCAGTGGACGGCAGCGCACACCGATACGTCCGCGCGCATACTCGTGCTCACGAGCAGCCCCTGGCAGATCGACAAGGTGAGCGAGTGGTTTCCGGTGCTTGCCCAGCGAAGGAGCGTCGCCACCGTGCAGGGGAGCGAGTGGTTGCCGAATCACGCCTTCGGCACCTTCATCGCCCGACAACTGCGCGTCGCGGCGTGCGCGAACGGGGAGACGACGTGCCTCGATTCGCTACGCAAAGATCCCGCGCTGCGATTCACTCACGTCTACGTCCCGAGTGGTCCGAGCGTGGAGTGCTGCCGCGGGCAGCTGGAAGCGCTGCGCGACGATCCGCGCTACGAGACGATCTACGACGGCAAGGGCGCGACGATCTTCGCGCTGCGCTAAGAGCCGCGCCGCGGCCGTGCGTGTAGTTCCGCCTTGCCGCCCTACGAGCGCATGGCGATCGCGGGGTCAATTCGCGATGCACGGTCTGCGGGGATCCAGCACGCGATGACGCCGATGGCGGTCATCATCGCCGCCACCGTCACGAAGGTGGTGGGATCGTGCGGCGCGACGCCGAACAGCAGTCCGCGAATCACACGCGCCACGAAGAAGGCGACGACTACGCCCACACCGAGGCCGACACCGAGCAACACGCCGCCCTCTCCGAGAATCATGCGCTGCACGCGGCCGCGGTCAGCGCCGAGGCTCATGCGAATGCCGATCTCGTTGGTGCGAGCGCTCACGGAGAATGCGAGCACTCCGGCGATCCCCACTGCCGCGACGACAACTGCAAGCGCGCCGAACAGCGAGATGAGCTCGGCGTTGAGCCTGCGCGGCGCGACGCTCTGGTCCTTGATCTCGGCGACCGTCTTCACGTTCTGAATCGGCGCATCTGGTGCAATCGCGTGTACATGACGCGTGGCGAGCGACGCGAGCCGTGCCGGATTGCTGTCCGTGCGCATGACCAGCGTGCCGCTGATCGCGAACTCCTGTGCGAAGGGCATGTACACGACCGGCGCCGGCTTCGCATCCATGCCGCCGTCCTGCGTGTTGCCCGAGACGCCGACGATGGTGCGCCAGTCGCTCGTGAACGGAGTGAAGCGCAGCACATCCCCCGTCCAGGCCACGCGTTTCCCGATCGGACTTTCATTCGGGAAGTACGTCTGGGCCAGCGTCCGGTTGACGATCACCACCTTGTCCGTGCCCAGGCGATCATCCTCTGTGAAGGCGCGTCCGGCGACGAGCGGGATTCCCGCTGCGTCGAAGTACTCCGGGTTCGCAGTGCGCAACGCCGCGCGTGGCACTGCTTCTCCGGGTGCGAGTGGTCGTGATTCGACCTTGAGATCGAAGCCAATGCCGTCTGCCTCGAGCGGCATGCTGGACCCCAGCCCCACAGCGATCACCCCCGGCAGCGTCGCGAGGTCGTCCCGCATCCGTTCGTACTGCTGTTTCGCGACCGCATCCGTGGCTGTGTCGAGCGCCGCAAAGCTCACGAGGGGTACACGCAATGAGAGCACTTCCTCCGTCTTCAGGCCTGTGCGCACTTCCGACAGCCGTATCATCGTGCGCGTGAGCAGCCCGGCGCCCGCGAGCAGCACCACCGACACGGCGATCTGCGCGATGACGAGCGCGCGCTGGAGTCGCTGCCGGCGCACGCTGCCGCTCGTGCGCCTGGTTCCCGCGGCGATCCACGAGGCAAATGCCCCTTCCCTGGGCAGCGTTGCAACGAAGGAGAGCAGCAGCGCTACCGCAATCGAGAGCGCGAGCATGAACGCAAGCACCACCACATCCAGCCGAATCTCGCTCGCACGCGGGGAGTAGCGCTCCGCGAGCGCAACCAGCACGCGCAGCCCCCCAATCGCGAACAGGAGCCCGAGCAATGCGCCGAGCACTGCCAGGACGAGATTTTCCGCGAGCAGCAGTCGCCGAAGCCGCATCACCCCGGCCCCGAGTGCCGCGCGCACCACGAGCTCCTGCTCCCGGCGCACGCCGCGCATGAGCGTGAGATTCACCACGTTGGCCGCGGCGATGATCATGACGAAGACTGCGGCCACCATGAGCAGCCACAGGGTGGTTCGCGCCGTCTCGCCGAGCACTTCCTTGTACGGGATCACGGTTACGCGAAAGTGCGATCCGGGATCGTACGACTCCTTGTAGTCGCGCTGAATGCGCGTGTCCACCGCCGCCACCTGCGCCCGGGCCTGCAGGAGAGTGGCGCCGGGCGCGAGCCGTGCGACCAGCTCCGTCATGCGATGGGTGCGCCCCTGCACCATGAGCGCGCTCGTGTGATGAGGGCTGATCACCATGTTCATGAGCGCGTCCGGCTGCGTTGGATAGAGCGGCGCCGGCTCGAGCACGCCGATCACGGTCGCCGACTGCCCGTCCACGTGCACCTGCTTTCCGACGATGCTCGGATCGCCGCCGAATTCCTTGAGCCAGTATTCGTGCGTGAGCACCATCACCGGGGGTACACCCGGCCCATCGTCGCTCGGGCGCGTGACTCGGCCGAGCACCGGCCTGAGTCCCATCACATCGAAGAAGTTTCCGCTCACGAGGAGTACGTTCAGCCGAACGGTGTTGCTCTCCCTGCGGAGCGTCACCCCCCACGACGAGTACTCGGCCACACCACCCAGCGACTGCGCGCCTTCGCGAAAGTCGCGAGTCTCCGGTACGGAGAAGTTGAGGTTGCCGCCTCCCGCGGCGTCGTTCGATTGCCGCAGGTACACGAGCCTGTCGCCATCGCGCTGGGGGAGCGACTTGAGCAGCACGCCGCGCACGACGCTGAAGATCGCGGTGTTCGCTCCGATTCCGAGCGCGAGCGTGAGCACCACGACGGCAGTGAACGCCGGGCTATGGCTCAGCGAGCGGACGGCGTATCGCAGATCGGCTGCGGCATCTCTCGAGCCACGGAAGCCCCCGTTGCGCGCGCACAGCTTCCACCGCCGCGGTCATGCCTCCGGACGCAATCAGCGCTGCGCGCCGTGCCTGGTCAGGATCCATTCCCCGGCGGACGTTCTCCGCGATAGCCATGTCGAGATGCAGGTTCAGCTCTTCGCGCACCTCATCACTCGAGGTGGTGTTCGCGAAGAAGCTCCGGAGGCGCGTGAGCGCCGCGCGTAGCGACATCATGTCGGCTCTCCGGTGCGAGGCGCGAGGAAGGCAGCCATCAGCTCGATGGTCCGGTTCCAATCGCGCGCTTCCCGCGCGAGCTGCCGGCGGCCGGCGGGCGTGAGCGCGTAATACTTCGCACGCCTGTTGTTCTCGGACTTCCGCCATTCCGCGGTTACGAAGCCTTCCTGCTCGAGCTTCACCAACGCGGGATAGAGCGTGCCGTAATTGAGCGAGATCTTCTTTCCGCTCGTCTCCTCAATGCGTCGCGCGACTCCGTAGCCGTGCAACGGCCCGAGCGCCTCGAGAGTCTTGAGGATCATCAGGGCGAGAGTCCCCTGCTTCACATCCATCTTGCCGCCCATACCGCCGTCCTATTGGATTCCTATAGGACGGTACCACCTGGATGCTCAGGGCGCAAGAACCAGCCAATCAGCCCCCGCGCAGCACATCCATCGGAGCGAGTCGCGACGCGCGCCGCGCGGGCACGTAGCTGGCGAGGAGTGCGACTCCGCTGAGCACGACGAGCACACCCAGGAAGGCGACCGGATCTGTGGTGCTCACTGAGTAGAGCAGCGACTTGAGCACGCGTGTGGACGCGAGTGCCGCCACTCCTCCCACAAGCGCGCCAACCAGGGCCAGCATCACGCCCTGGCGGATGACGAGCCGCACGATGTCCGAGCCGTGCGCCCCGAGCGCGACGCGGATGCTGATCTCGCGCCCGCGTTGCGCAACGAGATACGAGATCACGCTGTAGACGCCGAGGGTGGCCAGAAGCAGAGCGACGCCACCGAACACGCCTACCAGGAGCAGCATGAAGCGCTGGCTCGCGACGGAGCCGGCAATGATCTGCTCGACGGTCGTGAACCGCATGGGCACGTCGTCGCGAATCTGCCGGAAGAGCCGCCGTGCCGCCGCCGTGGCCTGCGACTCGGCGGCGTTCGTGGCGATGATGAGATTCATGTCTGCTCCCACCACGGGCCGCTGGCGATCGGACACGTAGATGGCCGGCTGCGGCTCCGCTGCAAGCTCCTCCTCGCGCACGTCTGCGACCACGCCGATGACCGTCATGGGCGCGAGGTCCCCATCAATGTTTCCGAACTCGATGAGCTTGCCGAGCGCACTCTCATTTGGCCACTGCTTTCTTGCGAGCGACGCACTCACGATCGCGACGTCGGGGCCACCTTCCCTGTCGGTATCGTTGAACAATCTCCCCGCGACCAGTGGAATGTTCATCGCGCGGAAGTATTCGCCATCGGTCTGACGGTACGTCGCGTAGCCGGAGAGCGTCTTGTCGCGGAACATGAGCTCCATCGATTCCGGAGTGAGCTTCATGTCCGCCCGTGGGAGCACGACGAACGTTCCGTTGCTGCTCCCACCCGAGAACGGCTCCGCGTTCGCGACGCCTACCGCCGTGACACCGGGGATGGCGCGAGCGCGCTCCACGACCTGATCGATGTACTGGTTGCGACGCGTGAGTTGTCCATCGCCGGTCCCGCCGTCGAAGGCGACGTTGGCGACCACGACCCCGTGCGTGCGGAAGCCGGTGTCGATAGTCATGAGACGGACGAAGCTGCGCGCCAGCAGTCCCGCGCCCACGAGCAGCACGACCGTCATTGCGAGCTGCACGACCACGAGCGATCCCCTGAATGCGATAGCTCGCACCGCCGCCGCCCTGCGTTCGCTGCGACTGCGCCAGCGCCGCGCGCAGATCACCGCGCGCGCCACGCCACGCAGCAACGAGGCCGAGCGCGATCGCCATACCGGCAGCCAGTAGTAGCGCGAACGCGAGCACTACCCAGTCGATCCGGAGCTCGTTCACGCGCGGGATGCTCGCAGGCCGAAGCGCGAGGAGCACTCGCATTCCCGCAAGTGCGAGCAACAGCCCGCCGAGGCACCCTGCTGCAGAGAGCATCGCGGCTTCGATGAGCAGCTGCTGCGCGAGACGCCCGCGTCCTGCGCCGATGGCGAGGCGCACCGCGATCTCGTTCTCACGCACCGCCATTCGCGCGATGAGCAGATTGGCGACGTTCGCACACGCTATCAGCAGGAGCACGCCGGACGCGCTCAGGACCAGGAAGAGCAGCGGCTTGATGTCCCCCACCATCTGGTCGCGCAGTCCCACGACGGTTCCGTCGAACGTCCACGTTGCCTCACCCACGGACGCGTGCAGTCGCTGCAGCGTGATCGAGAGGTCCTGCTTCGCCTGCGCGATCGAGATACCGCCTCTCACGCGGCCGATCACGCGCCAGTTGTGCGCGGTGTAGCTCGTGTTCTTCTCGTAGATCTCGCGCGGATACCAGATATCGGTGCCCGCGGGAAACTCCTGGCCGTCGCGCAGCACACCCACGACAGTGAGCGGCTTTCCGTCCGAGACCATCGTCTTCCCTATCGCGCTCGGCGACGACCCGAAGCGCTTTGCCCACAGGCCGTGACTGATCACCACCGCCATTGGCGCGCCAAGCTGCTGCTCCTCGGACACGAAGGTGCGGCCCAGGATCGGCTTGGCCTGGAGCACGTCGAAGAATTGTCTGGACACACCGGCAGCCTGGATCCGCTCGGCTTCTCCGTCATCGACGATGGTCATTTCCTGTCGCCCGTACTCCGCCACCGCGGAGAAGGTGCGCGTGCTGCTCGAGACTGCGTCGAACGTCGGGTCGGCGAAGGTGAGACGATGTCCCTTCGAGTCGAGCCCCCAGAGCTGCACCATCTGCTCCGAACGCGCGAACGGCAGTGGCCGCAGCACGACGCCATTCACGACGCTGAAGATCGCGGTGGTCGCGCCGATCCCGAGTGCGAGCGTCAGCGTCGCAATGAACGCGAAGCCGGGATTCTTGCGAAACTGCCGGAGGGCGAAGCGCAGATCCTGGGCAATGGAAGAGAGTCGTTCACGCGCGTGGGTCCGATGCATGTGGGCCACCTCCATTGATACGCAGTAGTCACGCAGATCTTCGACGTCGCCGAATCGGCGCGCTGCCTCGGCGTCGGCCTGCTCGTCCGGATAGCCCTGCTCACGCAATCGCCTGGCACGCATCTCCATGTGAAAACGCACCTCGTCGTCGAGATCGCGTGCGATCCGCGCGCGCGAGCTCGGGAAGCGCAGCACACGGCGGACACCGGTGGGGACGCGCATGCTACGCGGTCTCGAGGATGCGGTGCACGGCGCCCGCGTATCGCTTCCACGTCGCCGCCTCAGCGCGCAGCTGCGCGCGACCGCGCGACGTGAGCGAGTAGTACTTGGCGCGCCGATTGTTGTCCGACACTCCCCATTCGGACACGATGGACCCGGCGTCCTCGAGCCGGTGCAACGCCTTGTACAGCGCGGCGTCGACGATCACGAGCTCTCCCCCGCCCCGCTTCTCGATCCACTCGGCTATGGCATAGCCGTGCATCGCGTCCCAGGAGAGGGTCTTGAGAATGAGCACGTCGAGCGTGCCGTGGAGGAGATCGCTGGCGTCGCGTGGCATGGCGCTTCCCATAACGAGGTTAGGGAGAGGATAGTTTCACGCTGGGCAAACGGCAAGAAGGCGACGCGGCGAGTGGCTGGCTGAGCGGGGAGAACGAGCACTGCTTCACACGGATGACGCGAATGGACATGCAATCGAGCCCGACGCGGCGAGAGGACATCGCGCATCTCGAGCGAACGGACTTGATAATGAGAGCTTGATCCGCGTGAATCCGTTCAATCCGTTCAAATCCGTGTCCAAAGAGAAGTGATAGCCAGCCCGAGCGGCAGTTCGCGTGGCGAGCCATGCTCGCAGGAACACATACATCAACTTTTTCTTGAACACGGATTTGAACGGATTGAACGGATGAAAAAACGGATAACTACGAGTGCAGTTATCCGTTCGATCCGTTTCTTGTCCGTTCAATCCGTATCCGGAAATGTTATAGCCAGCCCGGGGCCGCTGCTTTTCCCTCCAACGTTTGTCGCATCCCTACGCCGGCCGAACTTCCGGCGCAGCGCGGCGTAGATGGAGCAGCGGGAAAGGGCGGCCCGTGCGGTCGAGAGCGGATCGTCCTTCGATCGCGAAGCCGTGATGCTCGTAGAACAGTCGTGCGACGGTGTTCTGCTCGTTCACGTCGACTGTGAGCTCGCCCCCGAGCAACGACTGTGCATGCGCGACGAGGGCCGTGCCCAGGCCTCGGCGCATAACCCGGGGATCGAGGAAGAGCGCCTCGATCTGATTTCCCACGAGACCCATGAAGCCGAGCGGCGCATCGCCGGAACCGACGATGACCCAAAGCTCCAGGTGCTCCTCCGCAGTCCGCTCGCCACGATCGGGCGGTAGAAGGCAATGTCATGCTGGGCGAGGAAGTCGTGCGTGCGGAGGCATCGCTCCCATAGCGCCATGAGTGCGTCGTGATCCTCGAATCGGGCGGGCCGAGTACCCCCCCCCGACGCGCCAGATTCATCGTGGCTCGTGCGCGCGCTGCGTTTCGGTCGAGTGGCTCATGATCACTCCGTGGTTAACAGCGATCATGGGACCTCATGTTGGCATTTCACATATCCATCGCGAAGCGGGGCCACCCCGCTTCGAAGTGCACGCGGAGGTTGCAATGTCTGGCAAGGTAGTGCAGAGCGACCGCGGCTGCTGAGATTCCCGCCGACGCACCAACGCCGAGGGCCCAGCGCGGGCCGTAATGGTCGACCACCCAACCCACGATCGGCGCACCGATCGGCGTGCCGCCCATCGCGAGGCCGAAGAGGATCGCGAGCACGCGGCCGCGCATCAATGGCTCCGTCGAGAGCTGCACGAGGCTGTTCGTCGACGTCGTGAACGTCTGCACCGAGATGCCAACGAGTATGAGCGTGATGCCGAAGAGCCAATAGTTCGGCATGATCGCCGCGAGCGCGCAACCAATGCCGAAGACGAGCGCGCCCGCGAACAGAAGGCCAATGCGCGGGCTCTCGCGACGTGCGGCGAGGAGTGCGCCGGTCACCGATCCGATCGCCATCATGGACGTCAGAAGTCCGTAGCGACTCGCGCCTGCGTGGAAGGCGCCGACAGACATCGTCGAGATGAAGATGGGGAAGTTCAGCCCGAAGGTGCCGATGATGAAGAACATGAGCAGCGCCGCCTTCAGGTCCGGACGCTTCATCACGTAACGGAATCCCTCCATGAGACTTCCCGCCGTGCGCTGTGCCCTGCTCCGCCAATGCAGCTCGGAGACGCGCAGAAAGTTGAGGGAAATGATCACGGCCACGAACGAGGCCGCGTTGATGAGGAACACCCATCCCGTGCCCACGCGCGCAATGAGCACGCCCGCGACTGCGGGGCCGATCATGCGGGCGGCGTTGAACGAGGTCGAGTTGAGCCCCACCGCATTCGAGAGATCGCTCTCGCCCACCAGCTCCGAGACGAACGTCTGTCGTGCCGGAGCGTCGAACGCCGTGACGCACCCGAGGACGAGCGCAAAGACATACACGTGCCAGAGCTGCACCGCGCCGGTAACCGTGAGAAGCCCGAGGCCCAATGCGAGCGCACCCATGCACGACTGCGTGGTGATCAGGAGCTTGCGGAGATCCAGGCGGTCCGCGGCGTAGCCCGTGAGCGGCAGCAGCACGAGCTGCGGGCCGAACTGGAGCGCCATGACGATCCCGACCGCCGTCGCGTTCTTGTGCGTGAGCTGCGTGAGCACGAGCCAGTCCTGCCCGATCCGCTGCATCCACGTGCCAATGTTCGACACGAGCGCGCCTGCGGCCCAGAGCCGGTAGTTGAAAATGGACAGCGAGCGGAAGGTGCCCGTGAGCGGAGCCTTCATCGCTGCACGGCCCCTGACACGGGCGCGTGCGACGTCTCGAGCAGGCTCACGATCTCGTGCGTCGTGGCCGTCTCGCCGAGCCGCGGGAAGATGCGCGTGATGCTGTTGACGTGCGCGTCGAGGCTCATGTCCGTCATCGCATCGACCGCAAGAGTGACATTGTATCCGAGCTCATACGCGTACCGAGCCGTCGACTCGACACCAATGCTGGTCGAGATCCCGGCGATCACCACCTGCGTCACATCCAGCGACTGCAGCAGCGGGTGCAGGTTGGTGTTCGTGAATGCGCCCCACGTTTGCTTCGTGATGACGTGATCGGTCTGTTGGCGCTCGAGCTCGGGAACGAGGTCGGCCCAGTCTTCCGCACGAGTTGGTGTGCGCTGCTGCTCGGTGCGCCCCGGCGCACCACCGGTCACGTGCACGAGCATGACGGGAAGCCCATGCTCGCGAAAAGACCTCGCGAGCGCCGCCGCGTTACGCACGATATCCGACGACGGATGCGCCGTCGGCATTCCGACGATCCCTTTCTGCAGATCAATGACGATGAGCGCGGTCACCGGATCCAGCGTTGTCAGAGCCATGATGTCCCCCTCACTCCGCGAGTTTTCTGAGCAGATCGACCACGACCTCGAGCTTGTCCTGCTCGCGCGCCGTGAGCTTTCCCTGGATTGCGCGAAAGAGCCAATCCTCACGAGCCGCGCGGCTTACCTTGATGATTCGCCGGCATTCCGGCGTGAGCGCGTAGATCGTCTGTCGTCCGTCCGCCGGGTCCGCGGTGCCGGTGACGAGCCCCTCCGACTCCAGCGCCGCGATCGTCGCGCCCATCGATTGCGGCCGCACCCCCTCGGCGCGAGCGAGCGACGTGACGGTGGCGGGCCCGTCACGGTCGAGACGGCCAACGGCCGAGAGCTGCGAGGCGGTGAGATTGCCGGGTCGAGTCTCTTCGCGCAGTCGTCGGCTGAGCCTGCCGATTACGACGCGGAGCTCGCCAGCGAAGGCGAGCGCGCGAGCGGGATCGGCGGTGAGGAGTGTAGCGGGCATATCGAACGTCCGTTGAGGATACGAAGGCAATCTACCAAGGTTGCCTTCCTATCTCAATCCTCTCAAGACGCGTGCCGCCGTGCTGCACTACCGCGGGCCCTCCACGAACGTCGTAGCCGCGTCGAGGTGTTCGAACGTGAGATTGACGGTTCGCCCGCGCGCTCGAGTGCGGTGCACGACCTTCGCGGGAATCGTGATCATGTCCCACGCGGCGAGACTCAGCGTCGGCGCATTCAGGAAATCGATCTCCAGTGTGCCGTCGACGACGATGAAGAGCTCGTCGGAATCCGGATGGAAGTGCCAGCGATATTCGACCTCAAAGGAAGCGAGTCGAAGGCAGCTCTCGTTCACACGGTTGATCACCACGTTGCGATAGGGCCCGGAGCTCGCGGCGCCCTCGGCGGCGAGATTCACGACTGTCAGTGACGGGAACTGAATGGTGTCGGCCATGCGAAGGGAAAGAGAAATGTCAGAACTCGCGTTGCGCGAAGCCAATCGGCGCGCGCCACCGTAAGGTTCCTCGGTTGGCCATGGCTCTGCCAGTAGCGTGCGCACTCGAGGATCATTGGGGGAGAACGGGATGGCGAAATCGCACGAGAAGCGTACCAAACGTCGCTCCGGCGTGAGCCGTCGCCTCATTGCCTTGCTCTGCGTGCCACTCCTCGCGGCACAGCTTCCGCGTACCTTGTACATGCCGCGCACGTACCAGCGCGCGCTTCGCGACAGCACTCGTTCGCGCAATGGGCGGCCGGGACCGAAGTACTGGGAGAATCACGCACACTATCGCATCAGCGTGACCGCATCGCCGCCGAACCGAACCATCCACGGCCTCGAACACGTGAGCTATGCAAACAACAGCCCGGACACGTTGCACCACCTGGTCTTCAAGCTGCTGATGAACGTGCACCGTGCGGGCGCGCCCCGAGGCGCCGGTGAATCGCAATCCTACATCACGACGGGTGAGCACGTCGACTCCTTCGCAGTGAACGGTGAGGCGACCGAATGGCCGAGCGATACGACCTACTTCACATGGGCACCCGTGCTGCTGCGCACGCCGCTTGCGCCGCACGATTCGATTCGGCTCGACATAGCCTGGCACTACGATCTCGCACCGGCTGGCGGCTCCCGTGAAGGCGTCATCGACTCGACGACGTTCTTCATGGCCTACTTCTATCCACGCGTCGCCGTGTTCGACGACGTGGACGGATGGGATACGATGGACTTCACCGGACAGCAGGAGTTCTACAGCGACTTCAATGACTACGACGTGACGGTCAACGTTCCGGCGAACTTCATCGTCTGGGGCACCGGCACGTTGACGAACGCAGCGGCGCTGCTGCAGTCGGAGCCGGAGCGCCGCTATCGCGCCTCGTTCACGTCGGACGAAGCCGTGCACATCGCGACGGCACGGGAGCTCGCCGCACACGCGGTGACGGCGCAGGCCGCGAGCAA
Source organism: uncultured Gemmatimonadaceae bacterium (assembly GCA_963792685.1). GTDB lineage: Bacteria > Gemmatimonadota > Gemmatimonadetes > Gemmatimonadales > Gemmatimonadaceae > FEN-1250. Next base: position 3,502,815 of record CAWBWW010000001.1, read on the forward strand.
CGGCTGGCACTTCACCGCGACGAACATCCCCGACATGACGTTCGGGCTGAGCGACCACTACGACTGGGACGGCGGCAGCGTGGTCGTGGATGATGCCGCACGCCGGCGCGTGAGCGTGCAGGCGGCGTACAACGACAGCGCAGCCGATTTCCATTCCATGGTTCGCTTCGCGCGACACTCGCTCGATTGGCTGTCGCACAGCTGGCCCGGCGTGCCCTATCCGTACGAGAAGTCGACCGTCTTTCAGGGCGGCGCCGGGATGGAGTATCCGATGATGGTGAACGACGAATCATATCCGGATACCAGCTTCTCGAGCTTCGTCGCGCTCCACGAGATCGCGCACACCTATTTCCCATTCTACATGGGGATCGACGAGACGCGCTACGGCTTCATGGACGAGGGGTGGGCTACGACGTTCGAGTATCTGTTCGAGCGCGCGAACATGCCACAGCCCGCGGCGGACTCGTTCTACGAGCAGTTTCGTGTCGCATCCTGGATCAACGACCCGTCGATCGTCGAGAACGTCCCGATCATCACGCCGCAGGACCTGCTCAAGGGCGCCGCGAACAGCCACAACCCGTACGGGAAGCCGTCGCTGGGCTATCTCGCGGTGAAGGATCTTCTCGGAGACGAGATGTTCCGCAAATGCCTCACTGCGTACATCGATCGCTGGCACGGCAAGCACCCGCAACCATGGGATTTCTTCGCGACGTTCAACAATGTGTCGGGGCGCAATCTCGACTGGTTCTGGAACAACTGGTTCTTCGGTCCCTACTACATCGACTTCGCGGTGCGAACTGTCACGCGCGCCAACGGCACTTACGCGGTGGACATCGACAACGTGGGAGGATTGGCTGCTCCGTTCGACCTGCAGCTCACGTACGGCGACGGCTCGACGCAGTCAATGCATCAGACACCATCCGTCTGGATGGCCGATCAGACGCACACGCGCATTCTCATCCACTCGGCCAAGACCCTCCGCGATCTACGGCTCACGAGCGGGATCTTCATGGATGCCGACACGACGAACAATCGGTGGACCGCACACTGATCCGGACAGCCACCGCTAAGGATGCTTCGACATCCCCTACGAGGCCAAAGAAGTAACTAGTTACAGATATTGACATCTGTAACCATGCGCGGTATGCTTGCTCCTTCACACTTGCAGAGAGCATCCATGCCACACGCGATCCCGCACCTCACGCCACGTGACTCCGCCCTCGGCGGCCGCTTCACCTTCCCCGGCTCCGCCCTCACGGTAAACCGCATCGGCTACGGCGCCATGCAGCTCGCCGGGCGAGGCGTATTCGGGCCGCCGAGAGATCCGGACGCTGCGGTTGCGGTTTTGCGCGAGGCGATTGCGGCCGGTGTCGATCACATCGACACGTCGCGACTACTACGGCCCGCACGTCACCAACCAGATCATTCGGCAGGCTCTTCATCCCTACCCCGGGAATCTGGTGATCGTCACCAAGCTCGGTGCGCGACGTCCGCCCGACGCGTCGTGGCAGCCGGCGACCTCTCCCGCGGAGCTCATCTCCGGCGCACACGACAACCTGCGCAACCTCGGCCTCGAGGTGCTCGACATCGTGAACTTCCGCGTCATGGGGTCGGGACACGGGCGCGAAGAGGGATCGATCGCCGAGCAGGTCGCCACACTCGCGGAGCTGCAGCATCAGGGGCTCATTCGCCACATCGGAATCAGCAACGCGACCGCTGCGCAGGTTGCCGAGGCGCGGACGATCACCGACATCGTGTGCGTGCAGAACAACTACAACCTCGCGCAGCGCGAGGACGACGCGCTCATCGACGACCTCGCGGGCCACGGGATTGCGTACGTTCCCTACTTCCCTCTTGGTGGATTCACGCCGTTGCAGTCCTCGATTCTCTCCTCGGTCGCGGCGCGCCTAGAGGCGACACCCATGCAGGTGGCACTCGCGTGGCTGCTGCAGCGTTCACCCAACATCCTGCTCATTCCCGGCACATCCTCCGTCGCGCACTTGCGGGAGAACCTGGCCGCCGCGGAGCTCTCGCTCCCGCGCGATCTGGTGGCCGAGCTGGATGGCGTTGACTCCGGACTTTCCCACTGAGGAGAAATATCGATGCGTGTGTTCCTGACTGGCGCGACGGGATTCATCGGCCAGGCTGTCTCGCGTGAGCTGCTCGCAGCGGGCCACGACGTGCTCGCGCTCGCGCGAAGCGATGACGCCGCGAAGGCTCTCGCAGCTGATGGACTGGAATCGTTGCGGGGGGATCTCTCGAGCCCGGATACGCTTGCTTCTGCCGCACGGCAATGTGACGGCGTGATTCATACCGCGTACAATCACGACTGGTCCGTACCGCGGGACGTTGCAGCCGAGACGGATTTGCGTGTTGTGACGGCGATTGCGGGTGCGCTGGAGGGATCGGGGAAGCCGCTGGTGATCTCGTCGGGAACAGCGCTGCTTGCGGCGGGGCGCGTAGCTATCGAGACGGATTCGCCGACGTCCGCATCGATGCCGCGTGCCGCCTCGGAAGCGGCGGTGATCGCGGCCTCGAGTCGAGGCGTGCGAGGCAGCATCATGCGGCTCCCGCCTACCGTGCACGGCGGCGGCGATCACGGCTTCGTTCCCATGCTGATCGACCTCGCTCGTCGCAAAGGATTCGCGGCATACGTTGGCGATGGCGCGAATCGCTGGCCCGCCGTCCATCGCATGGATGCCGCGCGACTCTACCGCCTCGCTCTCGAGAAGGCCGCACCAGGCGCTCGGCTGCATGCCGTGCACGAAGAAGGCGTGGCGATGCGCGACATCGCCGCGGCCATTGGTGAAGGCATTGGCGTACCGGTGCAGAGCTTCACGCCGGAGGAAGCCAAAACGCATCTGGAGTGGTTCGCGCATTACGTCGCACTCGACAATCCCACTTCGAGCGCGCACACGCGCGAGACCATGCACTGGAGCCCGGAGGAGAACGGACTGCTCACGGACATGCGCGAAAGCGAATACTTTTCCTGAGCCGGAGTCGCATGCAAGGAGGTTCGTATCGCCGTTGCTGATGCACCGCTCACGCGTGACCGCATTCTCATCACGGCCGAAGACGTCATTCGTCGTTTCGGTCCGGAGAAGGCGACGGTCGTCGACGTCGCGAAAGCGCTCGGCGTGAGTCACGCGGCCGTCTATCGGCACGTGGCCACGAAGGCCGAGCTGCGAGGGCTCGTAGTGGCGCGATGGGCGGAGGCGACGATGCCGCCGTTGCGAGCGATCGTCGCGAAAAAGACCTCCGCGCCGCGACGACTGCGCCAGCTCTTCGACGCCCTGATCGCGACCAAGCGCCGCCGCGCACTCGACGATCCCGAGCTGTTCGCCGCATTTCGCACGCTTGCGATCGACGCGCAACCGGCGATCACGGCGCACGTCGAGGAGCTGGTGCAGCTCGCCTCGACGGTAATTCGTGAGGGTGTACAGGAAGGTGCGTTTCGAAAGGTCGATCCAACCACCGCTGCGCGCGCGGTGTTGGCGGCGACGTCACGCTTCCACCATCCGGCTCACGCGCAGGAGTGGTCCGATCCGGGCATCGACGCATCGTTCGACGCCGTGTGGCAGTTGTTGATCGACGGTCTGCGCCGCCGGACTTGAGGCCGGCTGCGTCTACTCAGCCGCCTGCGATGGGCGCACTCCAGCGGACGTTGCCCCATTCGAGCACGAGCGTTCCCTTCTTCGCGGCGGTCGGCACGATCGAGATCGTGAACTTCTCCACCGGAGCCTCCGATTTTTCCACGGTGAGTGGCTTCGTCGCGAGATCGAACTTCTGATCGTAGCCCGTGCCCCACTGCCCGAACTGCTTGTTCACGATCAGCTCCGCGCGCCCGTCCTTGTGCGGCACCGTCCACAGTGTGTAGGTGCCGGCCGGCAGTGAGATCCCGGCGAGCGTGATCGGCGCGGAGGTGTTGAGCTCCGTCGCCTCGTTTGCGCCGGTGCGCCACACCTCATCGTAGGGAATGATGTTGCCGAGCAGCGTGCGACCGCGCGCAAGCGGACGTCCGTAATCGATGGTGAGCGTGGCGCCACCGATCGTGGCACGCGTAGTGTCGCGCACGCTGAGCCGCTTCGCGCCTCCGGTAGACGACTCGACCGACGCGAAGCGCTCCCCGATCGCGTGAATGTCCGGCTGGTCGGCGGACGTGAGTCGCCGCACGTTCACCTTGTACGTCGACCGCGCGCCGTCGTACGTGAGCATGTGGTGAAGCGAGTCGAACGTCGCGTCGCCATAGCCGGCGAGCCAGTCGTGGTGGATGTCCGCCTTCCCGGGCGCTACGAGCCGCACCACGCCCGAGTGCAGCGGGAAATGGTCGAACTCGCGATCGATATAGTACTGGCGCAGCACGACGCTGTCGCCTGGCGCCTTCGCTTGCCTGAGCGCCGCGGCGAAGTAGAGATCCGTGAGGCTGTACATCTGCGGTAGATGCGGCATGGCCAGCGCGCCGCCGGTTGGGAATGCGTACTTCTTCGTCCCCGTGGAGTCGTGCTTCTCGAGATGCACCGTGTCGTGGCTCACCTCCGCGACCACGTGACGCGAGCGCTCGTTCGTCGGCTCACTCGGCGTCGTGATCTCCATGTCGAGATGCACGATGGTTCCGTCATCCGCGAGATGCATCGTGGTATGCCGCTCGCGCACGCGCGGGAAGCGATCGACCTCGTCGCTCACGATCTCGTTTCCGCGGCGCGTGACATGCTCGATCGAGACCGTGTCGTTGCCGAGCAGCGCCAGGTAGCCGTACTGCTCGTTGGGTTGTGCCGGACGGCAGCCGGTGAGCGCGAGAAAGACGAGAATCGGGAGCCGATTCATGCGAAAGCACCGGAGAGAGGGTAGGCGCGGCGACATGGACGCACGGTCGCGCTCTACTCTCTCTCCGGTGTCGTCAACCGGCAATGCCGTTCACCGATTCAGGACAATCGTTCACCGATTCATCAGCGATCGGCGCCGGTGCCGAGGGCTCATCCCCCTGACCAACAATCGGCCGTTGGATGAAGGATCGCGTTGCATGCCCATTCTCTGAATCTGCACCTTTGCCGAACTGCAGCGGATCTCAATGTTCAACTCCCCACGACCGGAACTGCCATCATGCGTCTCACATCGCTCGTCGCACTCGGCTTCGTCGCAGTCGCGTGCAGCCCCAAAGCCGACAATGCCGCGTCGACGAATGCTTCCGCTGCAAACGCCCCGTTGTCGGCAGCGGCGCTCGACTCCGTGAAGGCAGTCGACGCGGCCTTCGCGCGCGGGATGAACGCCAAGGACACGGCGGTCGTCTTCGCGGCATACGCGCCGGACGCGAAGCTGATGCCGCCGGACTCGCCTGCCTTCGAGGGCGCCGCCGGCCATCCGCAGATCGTCGGTTTCATGAACGAGGGCGCGACGGATTTTGCACTCACTCCGACGACGGTCTATGGTGTGGGCGATCTCGCGTACATCGTGGGAAGAGCGACGTTCAAAATGAAGGGCGCTCCGGCGAGCCTGAAGTACACCGAAGTGCTGCGCCGAGGGAGCGATGGTCGCTGGCGCTATGTGGTGGACATGTTCAGCGGTGACGTGGCGCCAGCAGTCGCTGCGCCGGTGACAAAGAAGTAGACGGCGCGCACGCGCAGCGCATGGACGCGTGCTGGACATTCGCGCACGAAAGGCAGGAGCGCTGTGATCGGGAACTCTCGACTCTGGCCGAGAGTTGGCTACACGATCGTCACTGCAGCGCTCCTCTATTCTTGCGACCAACCATACATGCGCGCCATCTGGAAAGACTCCGTCATCGCCGAGGGGGACGACGTGGTCGTCGTCGACGGCTATTCGTACTTCCGCAAACAGGACGTGAAGCGGGAGGCGCTCGACCCGAGTGCGCACACGAGCACGTGCCCGTGGAAGGGGCAGGCGCGGTACTACAGCGTTCGCGCGAAGGGTGAGGTGAACAAGGACGCGGCGTGGGAGTATCCGAATCCCAAGGAAGCGGCGGCGTCGGTGCGCGACCGGGTGGCGTTCTGGAAGGGCGTGCGCGTGGAGCCGTAGGAGCCCTGAGGAATGACTTTAGCTGTTTATCACAACTTGCTGTGATTCAATAGATTATGTTTGTCGCTTAAGAAGATACATTAGCCTCCTCCAGCCGAGGAAAAGGGCGCCCGGAATTTCTCCGGGCGCCCTTCGCAACGTCACCATCGCGATCCTAACTCACTACGCTCCTCACGCGCTCGCGCAGCCTCGGGCTCGCAGCCAGGCCCACCGCTGCGGCCGCAATGCCGCCCGCGACGATCGGCTTCCACGCCGTCGAGTGCCCGTTATCTCGAAACGCCGTCCGCCCTTCTGTCTGTGCATGCTCCGCAAAGTGCCGCACGATTGCTCTGTCGAACCAGAACAGATCCTGCGGGCCGCGGCTCGAGATCCAGTTGCCGTCGTGGACGACTGCCTCGTTCACCCACTGCCCGCCCGCGTTGCGCACGTCATCCTGAATGCCCGGCCATGAGGTGATCCTTCGCCCCGGCATGAGTCCGGCGGAGATGAGCACCCATGGGCCGTGACAGATCACCGAAATCGGCTTGCGGGCACGCTCGAAGTCGCGCACGAAGTCGAGAGCGGTATCGCTCTGTCGAATGAAATCCGGGTTGATGAAGCCACCCGGAATGTGCAGCCCGTCGTAGTGGTCCGCGTCCGCAGTGAACACCGTGCGATCCACGTCGATCTTCTTGCCGGGGTAGAGGATGTTCATCCCCTGGATCGATCCCGGGCGCAGCGACACTATCTCGACCTCCGCCCCCTGCTTCTCGAGCGCCTTCACCGGGCGCGTCACCTCGACCTGCTCGAAGCCGTCCGCGCAGAGCACGGCGATGCGCATACCCTCCAGTTTCTTCTCGAACATTGGCTCCTCCTGTCACATGAGATCACGACGCGAAGCAGGCGCCGCCAGCATCGAACCCCGGAGCTGAAGCGAGGAGAGTTTTCTGACAACAGATGAGTGCAGTCGAACGCCGCGCACTCTCGATCTCTAGCACGTTCCCTGCACTCGCGACGCCAATGGCGAACCTGTCCGAGGACAAGCAGGCGAAGCGGATCAGCGCCGCCGTGGTGATATTGGCCGGCGTCGCGGTGCTGGCGCTTCTGTACGCGGGACGCGAGGTGTTCGTCCCCGTCGCGTTCGCGTTGCTGCTTGCCGCGTTACTGAATCCAATCGTGTGCGCGATGCGAGCGGTGCGAATTCCTGCCCCGGTTGCCTCCGCGCTCGCGATTCTCGGCACCATCATCATCGTGGCCCTGATCGGACTCTCGCTCGAGCGACCGGTGCGGGGGCTCGCCGCGGAGGTGCCGAAGGGCGTGCTCGCTGCGCGGACCAGGATCTCGCAGCTTGGCGGGCCCTTCGCCCGATTCGCGCCGAGCTCCACCAATGCGAAGCAGGTGAATCAGTCGGGCTCGCAGTCGGGCGCCCCCAAGGATTCCGCCAGCGCGAAACCAGCGCGCGACAGCACCTCAAAGTCGCCAGCTACTCCGGAGAGCGAAGCACCATCGGGCTCGGGCGGCGGCGCCCCGTCCGGACTTGCCGGCGCCGCCGTGCGGGCGCTCGGCACCACCACCTCCGCACTGGGTGATATCGTCGAGGTGCTGCTCCTCGCGCTCTTTCTTCTCGCCGCAGGCAATGAGTGGCGCGAGAAGCTCAGCGCGTGCATCACGAAGCCGGATCGCCGACGAGCGGTGCTCGACGCAGCGGACGAAATGCGGAAGGTGGTGGTGCGCTATGTCGTCGCGACCGCACTGATAAATCTCGGACAGGCAATCCTCATCACCCTCATCGTCTGGGGGCTCGGTATTCCCTCGCCGGTCCTGTGGGGCGCGCTCACCTTCCTGTTCGAGTTCGTGCCCTATCTCGGCGGACTCGTGCTGATGGCGCTGCTCCTGATCGCTGGGCTTTCGAGCGGTGGTGGGCTTGGACACGGGCTGCTCGCGCCGGCGGCGTATCTCGCGGTTACCACGATTCAGAACAACGTGGTGAGCCCGGTCGCCTACGGGCAGCGACTGCGGCTGAACCCGACCGTCATCCTTGTCGCAGTCATGGTGTGGTACGCCATGTGGGGCGTGTCCGGCGCGTTCCTCGCGGTACCGATTCTTGCGGCGATTCGGGTGTTGGCATCGCACGTAAAATCGTTGGAGCCGCTCGGGACGTTTCTCGAAGAGTGAGCGTGCGGCTTCGATTCACGCTTTGTTGCCGAGTGCCATAGCGATTCTAGTGCTGATACATCGCCTCGCCACCAACAACAGTTCGCACGATCGCAATGTCCTTGATGCGCTCCGGACTGACAGTATGCGGATCCTCGGCCAGCATCACGAAATCAGCAAGCTTTCCCTCTGAGATCGAACCCTTAATGCGCTCCTCATGAGTGGCGTACGCGCCATGTAGAGTTGCAACGCGCAGCGCCTCGCCCACAGTAATTCGCTGATTCGCTCCCCACGTCTTTCCATCCCAGCCAGTGCGCGTGACCTGGCCCTGAATTCCCATCAGGACTGCGAACGCACCCGCAGAAAAATCGGAGCCGCCAGTTACCCTGATGCCCGCATCGAGAAGCGTCCGGTACGCCATCATCCGCTTCATCAAGTCTTCGCCGTAATAGGGAAACTTGTCCGAGTTGTAGTACGAGTAGGTCGAGAATAGCGCCGGTACAGCGTCGAGCGCCTTCATGCGTTTCACAATGTTGTCATTGATCATCGTGCAGTGAGTGATCTTGGGGCGCGCATCCTTTACGGGAAAAAGCCTCTGCGCACGCTCGATCGCCGTGAGATACATCTCGATCGCGACATCTCCATTCGCATGGCAGTTCACCTGGATTCCCGCTCGATGGATTGTCTCGATCCAAGCGTTCAGGTCTTCCTGTGATTCAGTGATGTTCCCCGTGTAGGGGGGATTCGACCCGGGAAACGGAACACTCATCGCCATCGTGCGTTCCGAGAACGAACCATCGACTATGTGTTCTGCGGTAGCGCCATATCTGATCCACTCATCACCAAACCCGGTTCTGATTCCGCTCGCGATCATTGATTTCAGCACGTCCGGATATGCTTCGTAACTCACACGGTGCTTCAAGTCGCCCCGAGCGTGAACGTCCTGAACCGTTGAGAGATCTCCGCCTTCATGATGGACTGTCGTGAGTCCATAGCGAGCGAACTGCTTTGAGAGATAGGTCAGTCCATCACGGTCACGCTTTGCTTCATCAGCCGCAGAAAACTCCACGAACTTGCCGACCTTTCCCAAGGCGTCCATTGCATTGTCCGTAACGCGACCTGTGAGCTCACCACTCGAGTCGCGATCGAACGTGCCGCCCATCGGGTTCGGCGTAGAGCGTGTGATTCCCGCAAGCTCGAATGCCTTGCTGTTGAAGAACATCGTGTGCCCACCGCGGTGATGCACCGCAACCGGATGTTCAGTGGACACCTTGTCGAGGTCGTGCATCGTGAGCCGCCGCTCGTTCTTGATCTTTGTATCATCGAGAAAATACCCTTCGACCCAATAGCCAGGCGGCGTCGCCTGCGCTTTGGCTTTCAACTTGTCGACAATGCCCTCGATCGTGACGAACTCGACATCGAACGGATTTCCAACGAGCGTTTCATAAAGAACTGCTGTGCCATCTGCATGGTTGTGAGTGTCGATAAACCCCGGGACGATCGTCATGCGCTTCGCATCGACTATACGAGTTCGTTTTCGTGCCAGGCTCTTGATCTCGGACGTCGTGCCGACGGCGGTGAACTTTCCGGAGGCGACTGCGAATGCCTCCGCTCGCGGCAACCGCGGATCCATCGTGTACACCTTCGCGTTGACAACTATCAAAGCGGGATCGGCATCGGCGACGGACAGAATCGGCCGAATGGCAACGCCTGTGACGCCGGCCATTGCCATGCCCATGAATTCACGGCGGCTATAAGGTCTTTTCAATTCAAGCCCCCAATGTCGACTGTTTCTCCACGAACTGCCCAACGTAGTGATGCTGATCTGGGTGGTAGACAGGATCTGCGCAAGGATGCTCATCGCGCGCATCTCCGTTGGATGCATGGCGCGCCACGCGACACGGACGGCGCCGAGCGAGAACAGTAGGATCGTCGAGCGCGATCGTATCCCGACAGGCGGATACGCGAACGCTCCTCGCCGTGATGGCCGAGGAGCGCAAAGGGGAGTGCACCACGAAGTAAACGCGGCCGAACCAGCGCGGCAACGCTCGTATCGGAGCGAGGCCATTCGCAACGCGGGACTCAGCTACACGACGGCTCGACGACGTTCGAAGAGATCGCCACCCCGCCTGGCGTGGTACCGACGGCGTAGACGCTCGAGTAGCTCGTGGGGCATGAAAACAGGAGGGGGTACGAGAACGTACCCTGAGCATTCGTGAATCCACTCCCGACTTGCTCGACCGACCCTGCGGACGTGGCGTAGATCGTGACCAGCGTCGACGGTGCGAGCCCAGTGCCCGTGAAGTCGACGTGCGCGGTGGGGTCCAGGAACTGTCCCACACCGACGAGCGACGCGGCCGGAAAAAAGATTCCGCCGCGGGCGGCGTAGGAGACGCAGTCCCCTACGGTCGCGAACGGAGCTGCGGTCGAGGTATACAGGGTGAGGTAGCCGCCCTTCTGACACAGCTTCGCGTTGTCATTGTTGCCGCCGCTCCGGGCGAGGCTCGCGGACTGCACCGGATGGATGCTCGCGGTCTGCGTCGGGCTATCGGCACAGGCGCCGATCATGCCGAGCATCGCGAACGCCAACGACGCCGCACATACGCTGTGGATTCTCATTTCTTCCTCGTGATGAAGGAGAGAGGGCGTCTCCGTCACCACTGAACGGGGGGCGCCGGAGGTGGGCAGGGGCCAAAACAGTACCTCGGCGGGACGTCGTCCACAAGCACACGAACATGGAACGCAAACGCTCCTCGCCGTCATGGCCGAGGAGCGCAAATGCAGAGCATCACATCGCACGAGCGGCAAACGGGCAATCAAACAGGTAATGCCCGTTCTATGCGCTAGCGTAAGTCCTTCAAGATCAATCGGGACGGCGGGATTTGAACCCGCGACCCCCTGAACCCCATTCAGGTGCGCTACCGGGCTGCGCTACGTCCCGTAACTACCGGTGTTCCGGAAAGTTATCACGCCTGACGTCCTGTGCGCGCATCCAGCCGCACTCGGCCGCCTTTCCGGAGCGCGAACGATAGCCGCGACGCCCCTCTCGGGAAAGCCCCTGCCCCATTCGCTCCGCGCGCGCGCCAGGCCCGCACTACGCCCCCACCACCTCCGCCTCCGCATCGCTCGTCTCAATGCGATCGATCGCCGCATTCGGCTGCTCGCCCAGGAACTCGATCCACTGCTTCTTGAGTCCCGGATAGTGCTTCGCCGCCTCGACCAGGTCGAGGAAGCAGCCGATCGTGTCGTCGAAGCGGCGTTGCAGCAGATCGTTCTTCAGGCGACCGTCCGTGCCGAACGCTTCGAGCGCCGTCGCGAGTGAGAACATGTCGGGGTACACTCGCGCGCCCAGATGCTCGAGCGGCACGCGAAGCGACCAGAGTCCGCGATTGCCGCCGCTCATTGCCGGCGAGGCCGAGAGGAGAAAGGCCTGCTTGCCATTGAAGGGCTGTGGGCGAAAGCGCGAAACCCAATCGATCGTGTTCTTGAGGTATCCCGGGATCGACGCGTTGTACTCGGGCGAGGCGATCATCAACGCGTCTGATCCCTTCAGCAGCTTGCAGAACTGGCGCGCGCCGTCCGGAATTCCCGTCGACGTCTCCACATCCTGGTCGTACGCCGGACAGTCCAGCTCCGCCATGCTCGGCTGATGTGCCTCGGCGCCGCGCGCACGCACAGTCTGCGCTGCGAGCGTCGCGAGTCGCACGTTCAGCGATTCCTTTCTGAGCGATGCGCCCAGCACCATGACGCGAAGCTTCGTTCGAGACTCGCAGTCCGCGGCTCGTTCCTCTGATGTCGACATGTGTTCACGTCACCTGTGCACGCGTGTGAATTTCACGCGGGAGTCGTCGTCACCCCGCGACGAATTCTTCCGCACGAAGCCGGCCAATGACCGCCGCCCGCCTCAGGCCGGTGTCCACGATCAGGAGCGCGACGAGCACGTTCATTGTATGCGAAGTTGCTCCACGCTCGAGCAGGACGAGCGCTGGGCTCGATTCTTCCCGATCACGAGCCGCGGTCCTCGCTGTGAGGATTCGCTGTGTGAGCTGGTCGCGCCATGCGAGCGGCCATTCCACTGGATACGCGTTCGAGACTGAACCGTCCGTTGAATGCCGCCGTGTCGCCCTGATCAGAGATGTTGCAATGGAGAGTTCCGTTGATCTGAGTCGCCGGACTGACGAATGCATTCGAGAAGTAACAAACGCTCTCCGAAAAGCTCAAAGCGACGTTGTGCTCGAACGCTCCGTTGGTGAACGACCCGTCGATGTTTCCATTCAGCGTGCTGTCCCCCTGAGTGGTATAGCAGACCACGGACGAGCCGCTCACGGCGCCAGTGAACAGCTGTCCGCTCTGTGAGATAGTGACCGAGCCTGCAACCGAGCACGCGACGGACGCGTCGTTACGCACGAGAGAAGACAGGCTCCACGTTCCATTGACATTCGGTACACCGGGTCCAGAAGAATCGCCGTTTCTGCACGCTACCGCCGTCGAAAGGAAAATGGCGGCGGTGCACAGGCGCAGAGTGCGAATTGAGAATCTGTACGCTGACCATGGTGCCTCCAGAAATGAATTGCGGCCGTGCCGACCGACTCGTGTGGGATCACGATAGGAACGTCGAATGCGTCCGCCCATACGTCGAACAGCGTAGGTCATCCTGGAGTCCAGCCGGGACTACATCATTAGACCTCGCCCGTGGTCATCGAGGCGATTGCTCCTCCACCCAGTCCCAGGTCGCCGCCATGCGCTCCCGCGCCGCCCCAACGTCTCCGGAGAGGAGAAATCTCTCCGCCACGAGCTTCGCCGCTTCGGCATCCACGCGCGTGAGGAAGGCCGCGCGATCACCGTACAACTTCTCAATGCTCGGCCTCGGATCCCCCGTATTGGCGCGCTCTGCCTCCGTGCGCGGCAGAGGAATGAAGGTGCCTCCGAAGCTCGCCATGCGGTCGGAGGCCGCACCCGTGCGAAGCTGCCAGGGGAAATACGTCGCGAGCGGCACGCGCGCTTCGATGCTTCGGATTCCGCCGAGATCATTGCCGATCGAATCCGTCTGCGAGACGCGGATCGCATACGGAGCACCGATGCCAGGCGGCTCGCGATCGATGATCCCCTCCTTCCAGCGGGGGCCGAAGTCGTAGCGGTACGGCTGCGCGGGAATCATCGCAAGCGGTACGCCTGGAATCTGCGGGCGCTTCGCCGAGTCGATCGTCACGAGCGTACCGCTCGCGTTGGTCGGATAGCGTGAGGCGGGTGGCTCCCGCCCATCCTTCACCCATTCCACCAGCGCAACCATGAGCGCTCGCAGTGCGAGGCGCTGATCGAGCGGATCGCCGCGATACGCGGTGCTCGATGCGAAGTGCGCGTCTTCGTTCGGCGGAAATCTCGCGGGGCTGGAGTGCTGCGCCGACGACACCACGTATCGGCGCTCGCTCGGCAGAAACCGGACGTCGTGCTTGCCGTCGACCGTCGTGTGCGTGAGCGACGCCGCGCGTCCCCAGTACTCGTAGCCGCCGTCCACGTAGAACACTTTGGGCGGGGGAAGCGTGTTCGCGGCGCGATCCGGATGCACGCGCAATCCGTCGCGCGCGCCAGTCACCGGATCGGTCTCTTCGACGCTCGTAAACGGGAACACGTCCGTCGGATAGAAGAACGTCGTGTACGGCTGCGCATCGCGCGATGGCTGCGCGAAGCGATGGTTGAAGGAGCCACGCCCTGCGCCGCCGGTGTGCGCGAAGATTCCGTCAAAGGCCCGACGCCCCTGCTCGTCGGCGTTGAAGTCCTGATAGAGGAAGTGGCGAAGGAAGCGTCCGGTCTGCGAGACACCATACGCAATTCCGAACTTCGTCGGCGCAATGCTCGCCGAGTCGTACTTGAGATACGAGATCATGTCGCGCACGGCGGCGAGTCCGGTGCCCACAACGACGGGATCCTTCGCGCGATAGACCACCTCGTAGATCTTCCCTGCCTGGAAGCCGTCGTGCATGTAGACGCTTCGCGGATCGGAGACCACGGTGCCGTTCGAGTCCTCGCGTGCGAAGCGCCACAACTTCCGCGCGACGACGCGCCTCGGCGCGATCGGGCCATCGCGCACGGTGAGCCGATCCTTCGGATCGAGCGTGTCCGATACCGGATACGCGAGCGCGAGACTCGGGCCGACGACGTGGCCGAGCGGAATGGTACGGGTGGGCGCATCGACGGTGATGTCGCTGCGCACCAGTCCCGTGATCGGATGCGTCGAATCGCCAGCGACCGGTGCATGGAAGTGCAGTCCTGCCGCGTCAGGGCGAATGTCCCACTGCCAGCCGAGCATCACCAGCGTCAGTCCGCGGCGCAGCAGCAGCGCGTCACCGTAGTACGCGGCGGAGTCGGGCGGGCTCTCACGGTTGGCACCGAGGTGGAAGACGCCGAGCGTCATGCCGCCGCGGTTCACGACATCGAGCAGCGTCACGCCGCTCGCGCGTGAAGGATCCACGGGGCGGAGCATCACGAACTCGGACCACGCCTCCACCTCGCCCTGCGCGTTGCGTGGGGCGCGACTCAGGTCCACGATCTGACGGTCGTGCGGATTCGATGGGTCGAAGGCGAAGTACACGCGCCCGGTAATTCGCTCGTATGCACCCGCCTCACCGAAGTGCGCGCCTCCCGCGAGCGGCACGCGCGTGTCGATGACCACGCGCACCACGTGTGCGAGGGCGCGGAGCGGCGTGACGAGCGAGACGAGAACGACGAGCGCTATCGAGGGTACGAGCCGGCAAAGGCAGTCAGCACGAGTTCGGGGCATGCTCTCCAGCGTGTCGAGTGAGCGATCGCGGATCGGAACACATCGCGCGCAGATTTAACTTGCGTCGCGATCCCCGTTCACGTCAGACTCTCGAGTAGGCTCCCGCTCACTCGCTGCGCAATGCCGTGCTCGGATTCACTCGCGCTGCGCGCGTCGCCGGAACCAGGCACGCTGCGAGCGTCACCGCTGCCAGCAGCAGGCAGACCGCGGCGAGCGTCGGCATGTCGTTCGGCGCGATGCCGAAGAGCAGCGACTGTAGATAGCGCGTCAGTGCGAAAGAGCCCGCCAGCCCGAGCGCGATACCGAGCGCGGCAAGTCGGCCACCCTGGCCCACGACCAATCCGATGAGACTCGCCGGCGTCGCACCGAGCGCGCTTCGCACGCCGATCTCACGCGTACGCTCCGTCACCGTTCCGGCAAGCACGCCGTAAATACCCGCGATCGCAAGAAGCAGCGCGGCTGCCGCGAATGTGCCAAAGAGCGCGAGCGCGAGTCGTCGCTGGCGCGTGGACGCAGAGACGATATCGTCCATTGTCGCGACCTTCACGATTGGCTGAGTCGGATCAATCGCCGCGATGGCTCGTCGTACTGCAGTTGCGATCGCTGCTGGATCGCCCGCGGTGCGCACGATCAGCGCCTCCTGATTGTCCGAGGAGAAGAATTGGCGCTCGGGGACGTACCACTGCATGGTCGTCTTCGCATCGAGCCCGCTGTGGTGGATGTCGCCGACCACTCCGACGACGGTATACGAGGGGCGCGAGCGCTCGCCGAGGTGGATGCGCCTTCCGATCGCACTCTCGTTCGGCCACAGCTGCCGTGCGAGCGATGCGCTCACCAACGCGACCTTGTTCGTGGCGTCCCTCTCGTCCTGCGCGGTGAACCCGCGCCCGGCAATCACCGGGATGCGCATGGTTTGCAGATACTCCGTGGACACCACGTACCGATCGGCGGCGGGGGCCAGCTCGGGATTTGCCGGCATGTTGTCCGGATCCATCACGCCGTACGTGTCGAAGTTGCCGCCGAGCGGTAGCTGATTGGCCACGGCGACGCTCACCACACCGGGGAGCATACGTACGGCGTCGCGTACGTGATCGTGAAAGTCGAACACGCTGCTATCGCTCGCGTAGCGCGAGCCCGTCGAGTTGATCTCGAGGGTGAGCAGGTGCGACGGAGCGAAGCCGACGTTCACGTCCATCAATCGAACGAGGCTCCGGCCGAGCAGCCCGGCGCTCACGAGCAGCATCATCGCGAGCGCGATCTCTCCGACCACGAGTGCGGCGCGCGTGCCATGGCTCGCCGTGCCGGAGAGCCGGCGACCGGAGCTCAGTGTGGCGCCGAAATCCATGAAGCGGCCGCGCGCAGGGGCCAACCCCATGACGAGCGATATGAGGAGAACGATCGCGGTGACCACGGCGAATGCGCCCGCATCGAGCCGAATCGCGGAGAGACGCGGAAGCCCCTGCGGGAGTCGCGCAACGAGCAGAGGCAGCGACACGAACGCGACGAGCACTCCGGCGGCTCCGCCGAGCGCCGCGAGCAGAAGCCCCTCCGTGAGAAGCTGGCGCATGAGGCGCGCGCGCCGCGCTCCGAGCGCACCACGCACGGCGAATTCCTGCGCGCGCCGAATGGCACGGGCGAGTTGAAGGCTCACGACGTTCGCGACCGCGATCAGGAGCACGAGGATGACTGCGCCAACCAGTGCGAGCAGCGCGGGACGCGCACCCATCGTGATCTCATCCTGGGCGCGACCGACGAGCAATCCTCCCGTCGCGTATTCCTTCGGATACGCCTTCACGAGCTGCGACTTGATGCGTTCGAGCTCCGTCTGCGCCTCCTCCGTGGTGACACCGGGACGCATTCGCGCGAGCATCCGCAGGTGATGGCACGTGCGGCAGGTGTACGGCTGATTGAGATAGCCCAGCACGCGCCAGATCTTCGCGGAGGGAGAGAGCGCATTGTCGAACGTCTCCGGCATGACACCCGCAACCGTCATCGGGCTGCCATCGACCGAGATCGCGTTTCCTATGATCGACGAGTCGCCCCCGAAACGACGCTGCCACAGCCCATAGCTGAGGATCACGACCTGGTTGTTGCCCGGGAGATCCTCGCTCTCCAGGAAATCGCGGCCAAGTGCGGGCTGCACTCCGAGTGTGCGGAAGTAAGTCCAGCTGACGCGATCACCCCGCACGCGCTCGGGCTCACCGCGGTCAGAGAGCGTGGGCTGCCACTCACCGATGGCCGCGGCGCGCTCCAACGTGCGCGATTGCTCGACCAGATCATGGATAGTCGCGAAACCGACGTTCTCGCGCGTGCCCTCACTGCTCCGCTCCCATACGAGCACCAGCTGCTCGGCGTGCGGATACGGCAGTGCTCGGAGGAGCACGGGCTCGACAACGCTGCAAATGGATGTGGTCGCGCCGATCGCAAGGCCGAGGGTGACCACCGAGACGAGCGCGAACGCAGGAGCGCGGCCCAGGAGCCGCGCGGCGATGCGAAGATCGGCGAGCACGCTGAGCACGAAGGTGCTCGCCGCGCGCGGGCGTGCGTGGAGGTGCCAGATCGCAGAGATTGTCTCGCCGAGCATCCAGAGCGCGCCGCGCTCCTGCTGCTCGACGAGATCTCCGATCACGTGCGACGCGAGCTCGGGCATCAGCGCGCGCTCGAGCAGCCAAATGCAGAAGCGAATCATGTTGGCTCGAATCCCACGTCGAGTCCACGCGCCATGTGACGTAGCGTCTGCAGGCTCGCCTGTAGCGAGCGCCGCCCCGCGGCGCTGACCACATAGCAGCGCGTGCGACGACCCCCGCGCTGTGCCGTGGGCTCCCCAACGTGCGACGCGACCAGCCCTTTCTCTTCGAGCCGGCTCAGCGTCTTGTAGATCGTCCCGAGCGTGAGATCGCGCCCGGCGCGGCGCTGAATCTCATCGTGGATTGGCACGCCGTACGCGCCGCTGCCCACGCGCATGACCGCGAGCAACACGATCTGTTCGAGCTCACCGAGCATGGCTCACCATTTGTAAGACATTGTCTGGAATATGGTGAACCCGCCGGAGAATGCAAGACCGGTCAGATCATCGCGGCCAGAGGTACGCGAATGTCGCGGCGGTTATTGCGCCGTAGATGACCGAGTCGACCGTCGACTTGATCGTGATCGACCACGCGCGACGATACCAGATCGAGAGCTGCCAAAGCGCCCCGGCGTAGGCGATGAACGAGACCAGCCCGGCAAATCGCACCACCGCACGGAACGGCGCGCCCGGGAGCAGCGCGTGCGCGGCGACGTATGCGGTGAGAATGCCCACGACGACGAGATAGACGAACCACAGTCCAAGCTCTCGGGTCATCGTCGGTGGTCCGCTCGGTAGCACCGTCATGAAGACGCGAGGCCCGCGCTCCGCCTTTGCCTGGAACTCGGGTGTCTTCATCTCCGCCATGCTCGTGGGCCGCGGCATGCCGTAGTCCCCCGGCGCGATCGCGAGTGAACGCAGCGCGTCCATTACCGCCTCTTCGTTCGGGAGCTTCGGGTAGTCCGACTTGTGCCATGGCGAAGCCATGTGAATGATCGAGCTCGCCACGAACACGAGCACTGCGGAGATAACGATCGGCAGCCAGAGCGCACCCATGGAAGTCATACATCCCCCGTGGCACGAGATCGCGGTTGACTACGAAAGGGCTTTCGTCGCCAACGTATGCGAGGAACCGTGCGCGCGTAAGATTTTCTCGCGCCAAGGCCCCGGACGGCGAACGGGCGGAGCATCGTTCGCCCCGCCCGCCGTCGTCCCACTCCCGTTTCCTTCCAGTTACGCGGTGAGCACGATCTTCTCGCAGTCGATCGAGCTTGTTCACGAAAATGTCGTAGCCCCGTGGCGCATCCTCGAGCTTCATGTGGTGCGTGATGACGAAGCTCGGATCGATGTCGCCGTTCTCGATGTGCTGGAGCAGCGGACGCATGTAGCGCTGCACGTGCGCCTGCCCCGTCTTGATCGTCAATGACCGATTCATGACGGTGCCCATGGGGAACTTGTCGATGAAGCCGCCGTACACGCCGATCACCGACACCGTGCCGCCGCTCTTGCACGCGAGAATCGCCTCGCGCAGCGCGATCGGACGATCGTTCTCGAGCATCATCGCCTGCTTCACGCGATCGTAGGCGAACATCATTCCGTGCGCATGCGCCTCCATCCCGACCGCATCGATGCAGTGGTCGGGGCCGCGCCCGCCCGTCAGCTCGTTGAGCGTATCGACCACGCTGTCGACTTCCTCGTAGTTGATCGTCTCCGCTCCGCACTTCTCGCGCGCCATGTCGAGGCGGTACTTGAAGCGGTCGATCGCAATCACGCGCTCGGCTCCGAGCAGAAATGCGCTCGCGATCGCGAACTGTCCGACTGGTCCGCACCCCCACACCGCGATGACGTCGCCGCGCTTGATCCCGCACATCTCCGCGCCCATGTAGCCGGTGGGGAAAATGTCGGACAGGAAGAGCACCTGATCGTCGCTGAAGCCGTTTTCGATCTTGAGCGGGCCCCACATCAGCGAAGGGAACGCGCGCGAACTCGGCCTGTCCTCCCGCGTAGCCGCCGAGCATGTGCGAGTAGCCGAAGAGCCCCGCCGGCGAATGGCCCATCAGCTTCTCGGCCATCCACGCATTGGGGTTCGAGTTCTCACACAGCGAATACGCCTCGGCACGGCACGGTGCGCACATGCCGCACGAGATCGGGAATGGCACCACGACCCGGTCGCCCACCTTCAGGTTCTTCACACCGCGGCCGACTTCCATCACCTCGCCCATGAACTCATGGCCGAGAATGTCGCCTGATTCCATCGTGGGAACGAAGCCGTTGTAGAGGTGCAGGTCGGAGCCGCAGATCGCCGTGGACGTGATGCGCACGATCGCATCGCGCTGGTTCAGGATCTTCGGATCCGGTACTGTCTGCACCTCCACTTTCTTCTTTCCCATCCAGCAATTCGCTCTCATGTCTCGACTCCCGTAAAAAGAAGGCGGACCGCGCACGGCGGCCCGCTCGGTTGTCACGATTATCTGTTGTCGATCGAGCCGACTGGCTGCGCCGGATGCGGACCCTCTGTGACCGTCGCATCCGACAGCGTCACCTCTCCGAGCTCGAGCACCTGCTTCAGGCGACGGAGATCATCCGCGATCTGTCCGCCCGGTTCCTCTCCGAAGAGCTTTGCGAACAGCGCACCCAGAGCGCCGCCGGGAGGATCGTAGCGGAGATCGACGTGCACCTCGGTGCCGCGATCGCCGGGAGCGTTGGTGAAGCGCACCATGCCGCTGTTGCTCACGTCCGCGTTGGCGAGCGAGTGCCAGGCGATCAGCTCATTCGGCTGATCGGCCGTCGTCTCGGCGTCCCATTCGACGTTCGAGCCGGCAGGCGCCTTCGCCACCCAGTGTGAGCGTCCGTTCCCCGTGACCGTGACGGACTCGAGATGCTTCATGAAGCGCGGGAGATTCTCGAATTGATGCCAGAACGAGTAGACCTCCTCGCGCGGGCGCCCGATCGTGATACTGCGCCGCACGTGGATGCCTTCGTTGCGGCTCTGGGTGCGGCCATTGCTCGCGCGCATGCTCTGCTTGTTAGAGAGCCCGCTCCCCGCGAGGATGTCCAGCGCAGTGACCCCGACAACGGCAGCGGCGGCCGCGTTCAGGCGGCCGCGATCGGTGTCATCCTTCGTCATTGCGGTGCCGAGCGCCGAGAGATCCATCACGTCTCCCGCAACGCGGGACCAGACCCACCCGGTGGGCTGATCGCTCGACAGAATTCCGATCCCGGCGGCCAGCTCTCGCGCGCCGAAAACCCTGAGCAGGTTCCGGCTGGTCTCGGTCGGCTTCACGCCGATCAGTCGCGCAACGCTGTCGGGCGCGACGAGCTCGGCCACTCCCAGTCCGATGCTGAACCAGCCGAGGCCGGTCGCGATTTTCTTGGCTTGCTGCGGCTGCTGCAGTTTGCGCAGTCCGCCCTGTCCGTTCCCCGAGGATCTATTGCGCATCGAGGACTGCCGAGTGCTCCGGGACATCCCGTTCCCCTGGCGGCCTCTCTGGCCTTGACTCATGCGATCCGCGTCCAGTGTGCTGCTGCTCATGTCTCCTCCATCTCCCCGTGTGACGTGACATCATCGCTCGGGCGCGGAGGCGGCAAGTCGTATACCCTGTGTGCGTGTGACGCGCGATCATTTCATACGCGACATGTTCGAGATTCAAGACGCGCCTCTGTCGCTCTGGCGATCGATCAGGCGCTGGCTCGGCGTGCTCATCCATCGTGCGTACGCGGATCGCGATGTGTCCGATGAGCGGAGTCGCTCTCGCGAGCGCTCGGCGGCGGATCGCCAGGCACACGGATCGCCACACGGATCTGCCCATCTGGCGAGTGACCGCCAACGACGAGCAGCTGAACCAATCCGTGGCCGTTCGTCATTTCGCCATGACGCTGTTCCCCGCATTCGGACTCACGTCTCTCTCGCTCGCAAACGCCAGCATTCGCGGTGCGTTGTCGAGCCCCGTGACCGCGCGCAGCGCAGCGCCGAGCCATGTCATTCGCATGGTGCTTCGCCGAGGGATGAAGCTCGCGGGTTTGGGGCCCTCTACATGCTGAGTGTCAGGCGGCCGACAGTTTGGAGGCGAGCATCAAACTTTGGAGACAGAGTCCCGAAAGCTTCGAGCACCATATTCCTCCGTCAGCCGTGCACGCGCGCGCGCAAGCAAATAAAATCTTGCGAGCATCGCATCGTGAGCGCGTGTAATGAATGCAGTCCGAAAAGCGGGCGCCGGCGCACCTCTCCCTGCATGAATACCGAGCATAATGCGCGAAGGTCGAAAGCTGTTTTCAATGATTCCCCGCCTGTCAACGCTCTCGCTTCTGTACATGGCGACGGCGCTAATGGTGCTGGCGCTGACTGCGCAGCGAAGCTTCTATCCGCACGATCACTGGACCTTCTGGATCTTTCGCGCGTCTTTCTGGCATCTGTTTCGCCAACAGAATCTCTACGCGCGCTACCTACATCACGATCTCTTCAAGTACAGTCCCACGGCCGCACTCCTCTTCGCGCCGATCGCCTTCCCGCCGTACCCAGTCGCGCTGTTGCTCTGGAATGCGGTGAATGCCGCCGCGCTCATCGTTGCGCTGAACCGCATGGCGAAGCGACAGGACAGAGTGCTGGTGCTGCTCCTCATCATTCCGGAGCTCTTCGTCACGACGCAGGCATCGCAGTGCAACGCACTCGTAGCGGCGCTCATCATTTTCGCCTTCATCGCCTTCGAGCGGGGGAAACAGGTACGAGCGCTCGGCGCGATCGCCATTGGCTTCGCGATTAAAATATTCCCGGTCGCGGCGCTGAGTCTTGCCATTTTTCATCCGCGCTGGCGCCGGGCCGCGGCCATCTTCGCCGGTTGGGTGGTGGCGTTGTTCCTCCTTCCGCTGCTCGTCACCCCTCCATCGATGCTCATTGCGCAGTACGAGTGGTGGCGAATGGTCGAAGGTTCAGATGCCGTGCTGCTTGGCTCATCCGTGATGCGAATGATCCATCAGCTGTCGGGTGTCCAGTGGCCCAACTGGCCGGTGCAGCTCGCCGGGGCAGCATTGCTCCTCCTCCCGCTCCTGCACCGCGACCGCTGGGGCGATGAACGTTTTCGACGCGCCTTTCTCGCGTCTCTCCTGGTATTCGTCGTGATCTTTAACCATCAGGCGGAGAGACCGTCGTACATCATCGCTGCCGCCGGTGTTGCGATCTGGTATCTCGACTCCCGGCGCGAACCGTTTCGCCTGCTGATTGTTCTTATTAGCCTCGCGGGGTTGCGAGCGTGGGGCTATCTGCCTGTCTGGCTGCTCATGCAAGCCGAGCTGCACGGACTGACTGTGCCAGGCATTGCGTTCCCGCGCGGGAATCCCCTCGTCACAGCGGATCCGTCGGTCGCGACATCCGAGACTGGTGACGCGCCTCTCCCGGCCTCACATTGATGGAATCACAGCCAGCCACGGTTTGCTCGTCTCACGACAGAAGGAACTCACATGTCCGATGAAGATCTTCGCGCGGAGCTCGCGCGACTGCAGCAGGAGAACGCCGCGCTCAAGCAGGGCGCCGCGCGCGGCATCTCAATGAAGGTCAGCGAAAAAGGCGGGCTCTCGATCTATGGGCTTGGCCGCTTTCCGGTGACGCTCTACAAGGAGCAGTGGACCAAGCTGCTCGATATGGCCGACGACATTCGACGCTTCATCGTCGCAAACGAATCGAAGCTCAAGTCGAAGGAGTGAGGCCGAGGACGTGCTCGCGCTACGGCGCGCGGAACACGTCTTTTCCGAACGTCGCGAGCCCGCTGGCCGCGGCGTAGCCGATGTGCGGAGCGCCGAATTGATCTTCCACCCAACGCAGCGTCGAGTAGTGGTTGTACGGCACGTCGGACACGGTGTTCGGCTTCACGAAGCGTGAGAGCACCACCGCGCCGACCACTCCTCCGCCAGGGCCGGAGCCGCCCGGAGGCGTACCGGGGAGCCCCTTCTCGCCGCAGCACGCCGATGAGTCCTGCCCCGGAGGCCCGCTCGCCTCGTCGAAGGTGATGATCAGAACACCGTCAGCCTTGTACGCGGGCGAGCTCAGAA
The DNA here is from genome assembly GCA_963792685.1 of uncultured Gemmatimonadaceae bacterium. GTDB lineage: Bacteria > Gemmatimonadota > Gemmatimonadetes > Gemmatimonadales > Gemmatimonadaceae > FEN-1250. Next base: position 3,526,367 of record CAWBWW010000001.1, read on the forward strand.
TCATCGGCACCCACTTCCGCAGAAAGCCGTCGGCCTGCACGAGTCCGCCCGGCGCGTGATCGATGCACGGTGCATCGTGGCCGTCGTCGCAGAGATTCGGCGTGATGAACGAGTAGTTCGCTGTCGTCCTCGCAGACTTCAGATCGTCCTCGAGACGGCGCAGGTTCACGACGTGCTGCACGCAGCGATCGTGATTGTCAATGAAGGAATGGAAGTAGTAGAACGGGTTGTGCTTGGTCGCATACTGATCGGTAGGAGTCCGATTGGTGGTCGGATCGATCGCACCGATGGGTGGGTGCCCGCATTGCTCCACCTCCTTCCCCCGATCGTTGCCGAGGTCCTGCATGTATCCCCGCCAGCTCTTTCCCTTCGCCTCGAGCTGGTCGCCGAGCATCGGGACGATCGCCGGATAGACACATCCCTGCCCGAGCGCCTGGCCGTTCTCATCGAGCTTTGGCTGCGCGAGCACGAACTCCGTGAATTTGCGACAGTCGCGCTGCGTCTCGACGTTCGGGGCCTGGCCGCTCACGAGCGCGATGTAGTTGTCGAGGCTGGAGTGTCCGATGCCGTAGTACTTTCGGAGCAGCGCGCCCTGCGCCGGGAGCTCGTGCGCGAGATACGGCGCGGGAGAGTTCGGCGCGAAGGATCGCGCGAACGACTCGTTCTCGAGCATCAGGATGAAAATGTGCCCGGGCTTCGCGGGTTTGGGAACGCGTGCCCCCGCCTCGCGCTGCAATGTTGCCGCGGCGAGCGTGAGCACGAGCATCGTGGCGCTCGCAACGGCGGCGCGCATGGTGAGTGAGCGTCTGGTCATGCTGAATTCTACCGGCGCGCCGAGCGCGCGTTCCAGGGGTTTAGTGCCATGCACCGAGAATGGCACCCATCACGAGGAAGTACACGAGCTGACATCTCTCCGGCGTGGGGGATGAGCTGCCTCGAGGCCGGAGAGAACGTACGGACGGTGCTGGCGCGACGGAAGCCGCGCTAGAACTGCGTGGTCAGCGACACGCGCAGCTCGCGCGGCTCCGCCGGATGCGAGTGTACGTCGTCAACGCCCGCGAGGGGCTCACCAGGGAGCCGCGACCGATAGTAGTAGTCAATGTCGCTGGCCTTCGTGTTCAGGAGATTGAACACGCTTACGCCCATTCGCCAATGCGAGGAGAACGTGTATCCCGCATCGGCGTACAACAGCGTCGTCGCCTTCGACTGGACGGTGCCGTCCTGCGTGAGCGGCCGCGGCCCGAAATAGCGAAGGCGCAGCGCGCCGGACCACGGCGCGAGCGCGCCGCGGAGATCGTGCGCGGCGACGCCGCCATCGACGGTACTCACGAGGGCCTCGGGAACGAATGGGCCGTCTGCTTCGACATCGGTGAACCGCGCGTGCGACCACGAATAGTCGGCGTCAACTGTGAGCCAGCGCGTGGGACTATAGAAGTTCGCCAGCTCCACGCCATACCGTCGTGTCGGTCCACTGGGCGTATTTCCCCCCGCGTCGCCGTTCCACACGAGCTCCGACGCGAGGTCCAGCACCCACAAGGACACGGAGCTCTGGAGCCCGTGCAGGGCCGCGGTGCGAACGCCGAACTCGCCGCCGAGGCTCCGTGGCAGCGCCGTCGCCGGATCAATGTGTGCGACGACGCCACGCGCATCGTTGCTGTGAAAGCCGTAACCACCGTCAATGTAGAATTCCGTCTGCTTCCACGGCCCGAGCGTCACGTTCAGCTTCGGGCTGAGACGAGTGCCGCGCGCGACACCGGAGCTCCCGCCCGCTTCGTTGTGGACGTCGAACCAGAACACATCCGCGCGCACGCCAACCACCGTGCGCAGCCACTCGGTCCAGTACGTCTTGTTCTCGAAGTAGGGAGCGAGGCTCGACTCTCGAATACCATCCAGCGACTCGGTGCCGAGGCGTTGCCGGAGCTCAGTGTGATAGAGCCCGTTCCGGATGTCGTCGAAGCGGAGCGCCACGCCGCCGGTGTACTCGGAGGGCTTGTCGAACAGCGTTCCAAACTTGCTGTGCGAGGCGGTGGCGCCGGCTACGGTGCGACCATCCTGTTGCTCGATCTGATCGCCGTGCACAGGATCACTCAGGAAGTAGGTGAAGTTCGAAAACAGATCGAGGTCATAGTGTTCGACGTACGCGAGCACGCGTGACGTCGAGCTCTTCCCCACCGTGTGCCAATCGGCGCCCAGCGCGTATCGCGCGGTGTTTCCCGCGTCGCTCGAATCAATGGTGCCGAAGCGACCGATCGCTCCGCTGGCGATCGCGCGGTCCGGGATCTGATCGGTGGAGCGCCACGCGTTGTGGTACCCCATCGCGGTGACGGTCACGCCGTTCCGTGAGTCGCCGTGTGAGTAGCGCGCGACGCCATCGTACTTGCGTTCGTTGTCCGCAACATCCCACGGGCCGTTCGCGTGCTCGAGCTCTCCCGCATACACGAGATTGCCCGTACCGATTGCAGCGTTGTTCGCGACGAGCGCGCGCTCCGTTCCCGCCTGCCCACCCTCGGCGCGGAAGATTCCCGCGGGCAGGCGATCGTAGAGGTGCACGTCGAAGGCACCGGCGGACCCGAAGTCACCGACATTCGCGTAGTAGGGACCTTTCTCGAAGTCGACGCGCTCGATCAACTCGGGAATGATGAAGTTCAGGTCCGCGTATCCCTGCCCGTGCGCATGGCTCGGCATGTTCACCGGCACACCGTCAATGCCGAGCGCGAGATCGGTGCCGTGATCGAGATTGAAGCCGCGCAGGAAATACTGATTCGCCTTCCCGCTCCCGCTGTGCTGAGTGACGATCACACCCGGGATGTTCTCGACGATCTCGCCAGTACGAAGCAGGGGACGGAGGGCGAGATCCTTCGCACCCACTGTCCCCTGATTCGCCGACGACGCGATGCCGACGAGGTTGTCGGTTCGCCCTGTCACCTGCACGGTATCGAGCTTCGCTGAGTGCACGCGTGCGGTGGTGTCCTGCGACTTCGCCTGCGCCGCGAGTGGCGCAGCTGCGAGCGCGAGCAGCGCGATCGCGGCGATGGCGCGAGTCCTGCGCGCTAGACCGTTCTCGATTCTCCCGGCTTCATGAACAGCGCGCGCGAGTCCCCCGCGAATCCCGCGCGCACGTCCGCCTCCGATGCGAGCACAGGGAAGGTCGCGTAGTGCATCGGCACGATCACGCTCGGATTGAAGAACTTCTTCATGGCCAGCGCGGCCACCTTCGGATTCTGCGTATACGGGCCGCCACCGGCACACGTGAGCACGATGTCCGGGTGATGCACTTCCTGAATGAGCGCCATGTCGCTCATGATCCATGTGTCGCCTGTATGGTACAGCGTGCGCCCATCGGCGAATTCGAGGACGAATCCGATCGGGGAGCCGCCTTCGGTGGAGTGAGTCGCGGGCACGAGATGTACGCTCACGTCGCCGATTCGGATCTCTCCACCGATGTTCCCACCCTTGGCCTGCTCCTGGGGCAGCCCGAGCGCCGAGACCCATTCGATCATGCCGACGACCGGCGCGCCGCTCAGCTTCGCGATCTGCTTCGCATCCGCGGAATGATCGCCGTGCGAGTGCGACACGCAGATGACTGCGGGTTTCTCCGCGTCCTTGTAGCGATCGAGATTCTTGAGCGACTCCGGTGCAACCGGGTTGTCCTTGATGAATGGATCAATAAGGATCTTCGTCCCGCCACTCGACTCGAGTTCGAACGCCGCGTGTCCAATGAACCGCAGCTTCACCTTCCCTTTTCCGGACTGATCCGCCATTTCGATCCTCGACGTACGTATCGTGAGCCTCAAGTGTGTTGCGCGAGCTTCAGCGGCTCACGCGATCTCCATGCCTACGCACGGAACCACTCGTTCGCTGGCGTCACCTTGCCGACCCAGAAATCACCGAAGTCGACGTAGCGCGATGATGCTTCATCGAAGCGCATCTCGGTCACGAGCTTCTTGAAGTCGAGCGGATCCTTTGCGAAGAGCGTCACTCCCCATTCCCACGCATCGAAGCCGATCGCACCAGTGATGATCTGCTGCACGCGGCCGTGGTACTTACGTCCCGTCGTGCCGTGCTCGTACATCATACGGCTCCGCTCATCGAGTGTGAGCGTGTACCAGTTCTGTCCAGCTTCGCGCTTCTTCGACATCGGATAGAAGCAAATGTAGGGCATCTCCGCCGGAAAAGGCGGCTCGAGGCGGCGCATCACCATCGGCGCGCTTCGCTCGTCCTCCACGCGTGCGCGAACCGCCTTCACGTACTCCTCATCGCCAACTGCGCCGCCGCGTGCAACCGCGTCGCGCGCCAGCTCGGCCGTGATGTGGTAGAGTCCGGCCTCCGTGATGCTGAGAAACGTGTACGTCGTCACGAGCCGCTGGATGTACGGATCGGCGTTGAGCTCGCGCTGCACTTCGCCGATCGCGTCGAGCGTCGGGCGGAAGTGCACCATCATGGTATCGGTCACCGAGCCGATGACGCGCGCGACCGCGCTCCATCCACCGCCCTCGGGTTTGGCGAGCTTGTCGAGCAGCGCAGTCGTCTTGGCCTGCTCCTTCTCGTTGGGAGTGAGCCCCACGGGGTGCGCGAAGAGTTGATGCAGCGCGTACCACCCCTCGAGGGTCTCGGGCGGATGAATTTTCTGGTCAGTCGGCATGGGGAAAATCTACGTGCGCGGCCCGCGAATCGCTCGCGCTAGCCCCACGCGCTCAGAAGCCGTCCGAGCTGACTTCCCGTTCTGAGCTTGTCCGCACGCCCGCTGAAGTAGCGCGCATCGATCCCAGCGCTGTCGAGATCCTCGATGTGCGTGTAGCCGATCTCGCGCAACTGCGCGACGATCTCTTCGGGAGCGAAGAAGCCGCGGAACGGCTCGCCTGCCTTCTTCACGCGCCGACTCACCGCGTCGAGGGCCAAACGGCTCACGAACCCGAGCGTCTCGCGCGGCACTGCGTAGTCGAACACCACGGCATTGGCGTGATTCATCTCGCGGATCGCGCGCAGCGTTGCGAGCACGACGGCCGTGTCGAGATACATCGTGACGCCCAGCCAGGAGAAGAATGCGGGAGCGTTTTCGTCGAAGCCTGCTGCGGAGAGGCCGACGTCGAAGGTCTCGCGCCCGAAGTCCACGGGAGCGAACGTCAGCGACGGCGGAACCGCGATGCCGACCTGCGCGAGCCGCTTGCGCTTCCACGCCTGGGTGGCGGGATGATCCACCTCGAAGACGCGCAGCTCCGGATACGGATTACGGTAGGCGAAGGTGTCGAGCCCTGCGCCGAGCACAACGTACTGGCGCACCCCGCGCTCGATCGCGGCGCGCAGCTCATCCTCCGCGAATCGGCTGCGTGCCGCCATGTACGCTCGAAAGCGCGCGGCGACGAAGTTCTTCGGCTGCTCGGGAAGATTTGCCTCCGCGCGTGCACCGATGATGCGCACCGCAAGCGGATCGTCGAACACGACTGGCTTGTCGAGCAGCTGATGTGCCGCCCGCCGCTCGGCCACACGTTGCGCCGTACGACTTGGCTTTTCGGGGTGCAGCGTTACCCCGCCGCACTGAGCGCGCCGAATCGTCGGTCGCGCTTCTGAAAATATTCGACGGCGGACTCGAGATCGGTGGGCCCGAACTCGGGCCACATCACATCAGTGAAGTAGAGCTCCGCGTACGCACACTCCCACAGCAGGAAATCGCTGAGGCGGCGCTCGCCGCCGGTGCGAATCACGAGATCCACATCGGGCGCAGGGCGCGAGTCATGCTCGCTGCCGAGTGCGCGGCCGAAGTCCTCGCGCGTGGCGTCGGTCACCGAGGCGAGGCGCGCGGCCGCCCGCAGGATCTCATCGCGTGCGGAGTAGTCGATCGCGAGTCGCATGTGGAGCGTCGTGCCGTGTGCGGTGCGCTCCTCGGCCTCACTCAGCGCGCTGGACAGCGCGAGCGGCAGCCGGTCGCGGCGGCCGATAGCTGTGAGGCGCACGTTGTTCTCGAGCAGGCGCGGTACCTCGCTCACCAGTCGCGAGCGGAAGAGGCGCATCAGCGTCGAGACCTCGGCCGCGGGGCGGCGCCAGTTGTCGCTGCTGAACGCGTACAACGTGAGCGTCGTGATTCCGAGCGTTGGTGCGTGCTCGACGACTTTCCGGACGACTTCCACGCCGACCCGATGGCCTGCCACTCGCGGCATCGCCCGCTGCGTGGCCCATCTGCCGTTGCCATCCATGATGATCGCGACGTGTAGCGGCTGCGTGTCCGGGTAGAGTCGTGGCGACATGTTCTCAGTGTGCGTGTGAGTCCCAGCCGTCGGAGAGCAAGATGTACACTATCAACGCTCGAGCGTGTCGCGGGTCACCTGAATGATGGATTCCATGTGCGAGAGGTAGCGCTGCAGCGCCCGCCGTCCCGCGGGTGCGAGCCGGTAGGTCGTGAGCGGCCTGCGCCCCTCGAAGGTCTTGGTCACGGTCACGTAGCTGGCATCCTCGAGCTTGCGCGCGTGCACGCTCAGGTTGCCGTCGGTAGTACGGAGCAATGACTTGAGCTCGCTGAAGGACAGCTCGTCGTTGGCAGCGAGCGCGCTCACCATCCCGAGGCGAAGACGGTGATGTATGAGCTCGTCGAGGTCGCGAGATCCTTTCGCGGCCTCCTTGCCCACGGGCGTGCTCTCGGGTGCACGCGGCAAGGGCGGCTCGGCGCGGCGGCGTGCCGCACTGGACCTAGCCACCGTAGCGCCAGGCGATGAGCGCGCCGAACACGATCGGGAGCACTCCGAATCCGGCGGCGAGCAGGGCGGCGCTCCAGGCAACAGGCGCGAGCACAGCAACACATCCCAGAGCCATGAAGCAGATGCCCATCACGGGCACGGATCGCACCGAGAACATGCCGCCTGTCATGACCCCTGCGCCGTACAGCAGAAGCCAGCACGCGGGGAGAAGGGCGTACAGCCCCTGGCGCGCGAAATAGAACGTGAGCACGACACCGACGGAGATCGGCGGTGCGAATCCAAGAACGAACTTCCGCAGCGGCGCGAAGATGAAGGGCTCTCGCGCGCGGCGTCCTTTCCACACGCTCGAGACGACACCGATGATCACGGCCAGCGCCGCGGCCGCGAGCCACTCTCCAAGCCACACCGGGCCAGGGGTGATCCTTCGGCTGATCAGCGCCGCCGCGAACGCGATGACGCCGATCGTGATCTGCCCCCACCCCGAGACGCCGGTGAACGCCGAGGCGCTCTCCATGGTCTCGCGGATGTAGCGCAGGTCGTCGAGGGCGCGGGTGTGAAGGGTGGACGTCGACATGCCAGCATCATGCATCCTGACGCAGTCATTTACAAGTACTTTGCAACACAAAGATGACTTACTGCCCAATCCGACGGGGCAACGCGGCTCAGACGGGCTCTTCTTTGGTCTGAGTCAGGATGTGGCTCAGAATCTCTTCGAGCTGGGAGAGCTCGAACGGCTTCTCGATCACCGGGCGACCCGACGCCGACAAAAAGTTCGCGGCGTCACTCGATGCGACGTCGCCCGTGGAGAACACGAGACGGTCGAGCAAGTCAGGGCGCTTTGCGCCAAGCTCGCGATGCAGTTCCGCTCCCGATAGGTGCGGCATGCGCAAATCGCACAGCACGACACTGTAGCGGTTCGGCTCCGAATGAATCAGCACCTCGAGCGCCGCGCGGCCATCCTCCGCCTCGTCCACCAGCCACCCGCGCCGCGTCAGGAAGCGACCGATCGCCGTGCGGATGCTCGGCTCATCATCGATGACGAAGAGGCGAGGCGATGGCGATGCGGGATCCGGTTGCTGCTGGCCTTTCATACGTACTCCTGCGCGCCACTCCGCATCTGATGGCTCCGGGAGCTCCGGAGAAAACATGCGAAGGATACTTCACACAGGCGCAGACTCGGCGCGAATCGAATTAGTAACCTCTCATGCCTTTCTATGGGAGGGAAGCCGGATGCGTGAAGGTGCTTCCCTTCCCGAGCTGCGACTGTACGGTGAGATCGCCCTCCATGAGGCGCGCGAGTCTGCGCGAGACGCTCAGGCCGAGCCCAGTTCCGCCCACCTTGCGCGTCGACTTTTGTTCGACCTGCCAGAAGGTGTCGAAGATGCGATCGTGATCGGATGGTGCGATCCCGATTCCCGTGTCGCGCACCATGATCTCGACGTGGTCATCGCAGCCGCGGCTTTCGAGCTCGACGCACCCCACGTCGGTGAACTTGATCGCGTTCGTGAGCAGGTTGAGCAGAATCTGTCGCAGCTTGATCGGGTCCGCCCACACCTCCAGCTCGCGCGGCACGCGAATCACGCGCAGCTCGAGCTTCTTCTCGTGTGCGAGCGGCTCGGCGATCATGGCCGCTTCATGCAGCGCCGCGAACACCGGGACACGCTCGGGATGCGCGATTTCGCGCCCGGCTTCGACACGAGACAGGGTAAGCACCTCGTCGATCAGGCTGAGCAGATGTGTCGCGCTCGCCTTGATGCGCGCGAGCTGCGTGCGCTGCGACTCGCTCACCGGGCCCGTGATCCCGTCGTAGAGCAGCTCCTCGTACCCGATGATCGCCGAGAGCGGCGTGCGCAGCTCGTGCGACATCACCGGCGAGGAATTCGCTCTTCGCGCGACTCGCCGTCTCCGCCTCGTGGCGCGCCTTGCGGAGATCCTGCTCCGCCTTCTGCTGCTCGGTCACGTCCCAGAAGATCGCGACACCGGCATTGACGTTCCCTTCGGCATTGCGCACGGGTGAGCAGTTCATGCAGATACGCCGGCGCTCGCCATTCGAGTGCTCGATCTCGATGATCTCGTTCATCACGACGTCGCCGCCGCGGATCGCGCGAGCGAGTGGCCAGTCGTCCTGCTGCAGCGGACTGCCATCGTCGCGGAAGCCCTTGAGGTGCGCCGCTGTTACGTCCATCGATTCCGTGAGCGGAAGGCCGAGCACTTCTTCTGCCGCGTGATTCGCCATCACCCGCCGGCCGCTCGGCGCTTCGACTATCGAGATCGCGAGCGGCGACTGTTGAACCACGGTGATGAGCCGACTGTGCTCGGCCTCAGCCTGCTCGATGAGCTGCTCGCGCTCGACGCGCGCGCCGCGCTCGGCGGTGATGTCGCGGAAAAATATCGCGAGTCCATTGGCTGTGCCGTTCATGCGGATCTCGAACCAGTAGCCGGGCGCGACCTCGAACTCGAACGCCTCGACGTGCTTGCCCTCCATCCCGTCGCGGAGCCTGGTCGCGAGCTCCGGCGCGACGTGCGCGCCCCACAGATCCCAGAGATTGCGGCCCACTATCGGTGGCCCGTCCCTCTGCGTCAGGCGACGTCCCTCGCGATTGAGCTGTGTGATGGTCCAGCTGCGATCGAAGACGATGAACGCATCGCTCATCGTGTCGAGCACGTTGGCCACACGCGCTCGCGCACTTTCCGCTTCCACACGCTGCCGGGCGAGATCGTCCGTCGCCGAGCGCAGGTCCTCGTTCGCCTGTTCGAGCTCGACGGCTTGCGCCTCCATCTCCGCCGCCTGGGCGCTGAGCTCCTGATTCGCGGAGGCCAGCTGGGCGAGTGCTCGCTCCCGTCGCTGGTCAGCGATCTCCCGCGCGGCGAGTGCGCGGCTCAGCATCGTGTTGACGAAGAGCGAGAGCAGACCCGCGAGCAGAATGGCCGCGAAGATGACGACGGCGGTGAGCACGCGGAGGCGCTCTTCGCGTGCTTCGCGCGCTTCGAGTCGCACGCGCTCGGAGATCTCGATATTGCGCACGAGCTCTCGCGCCTTCTCCATCAGCTCCTGTCCGTGATTCGACCGGACCACGGCATTCGCCCCCAGGAGTCCGGCCGAGTCGTAGGCGTGAATCGCGCCCTCGAGCTCCGCGAGCTTCTCGGAAATTACCGTGGACAGCGTGTCCAAGCGCCGTTGCTCGGGAGCGTCCGCGATTTGCCGGCGTGCCGAGGCGAGCGCGCGGTGCACGTCCGCCGCTGCACCGACGCCCGGCTCGTAGATATTGGCTGGAGCCGGTGATGAGATACCCGCGCTGCGCCGTCTCCGCATCGGTGAGACGCGCGAGCACGGTTTGCAGCGCCACGGCAATGTCGCGCGAGTGAGAAACCGCGTCGCGCGCTTCTCCGAGCCGCTGGAGCGCAGCCAGAGAAAGCGCCCCGATCGCGAGTGTCACGAGCGCCGGACCGATGGTCGCGGCCATGCGAAGCGAGCGCCTGGAGATCACCGTCGGAAAGCGGGTACTCGAATACGCATGCACATTCGGAGGTACGGGGCGACTTGGGAGCGGTTCGAAAAAAGCTAGTAATCGTCGCGCGCGATCTGCTAGGTGGCCCGATACCTCGCCACGGCACGAATCAGCACGGCGAGCTGAGCACGCAATCGCTCGATCTGCGCATCATGCAGCGACGCCGACAATCCAGTGTTTCCATTCACAGGCTTGGGCGCTTCGGCGCTCTCCAGGAGTAGCGTATCTCCTGGTTGCTCGAGGCTGGCAATGGCGGCGTCCAATCGCTCAGTCATCGCCGGAGACTTCCTGCGCCGAGAGCGCGAGCGACTCGCGCGCGCGTGCCTCGGCGAGCGCGGAGAGTGTCGAGGCCATTCGGCGCCCATACGTGGTAACTGTCATCGCGGCTTCGACGCGCTGCGGATTGGGCGCCTCTTCCGTGATCAGGCGCTGCATCGTGGCCTCGGCATTGGTGACAGCGACGCCGAAGCTGCGGCGCGCATCGTCTACCGCGCGACGCCATCCGGGGCTTGCTGGATCGGCTTCACCGGTGACGATCACCAGCATGGCACGCAGCTGGCGCAGGAGATCGGCGAGCTGGCCCGCGTACGTCTCCATCTCCTGCGCGGGCCAGAGCAGCTGCGCGGCCGCGAGCGCGATGAGTCCTCCCCACAACGTGTTCACCACTCGTAATCCGGCGATCCCCCAATCACCCGGATGCGGCTCGGCGAGCAGCACGAACACCGGCGTGAGGAGGAGAACGAACACGCCGTAGTTCAATGGGAGTACCGCCACCGCCGCGACCGTGAACGGCACCATGGCACCCGCGATCGCGAGCTTCGTTCGCGCGACGACCGCGAGCCCCGCCGCGATGAGTCCACCGAGCACACTGCCGCCCACGCGCTGCAGCGTCTTTCGCATCGTCGCACCAGTGTACGGCTGCAGGACGATGAGCGTCGTGATGGTTGCCCAGTATCCGCGTGTGATGTCGAGCGTGAACGAGAGGAGTACCGCGAAGGCCGCGGCGATTCCCATCCGCATGCCGTGGCGCGCAGGGAGCGAGCGCGAGGTGAGCGCGTCCCGCAGTGGGCGCAGCCACGCGAGTGCGTCGCGCTTCGCGGGCGCGAGCACGGGATGCTCGCCGGTCTCCGCGATCACTGTGCTCGCGCGCGCATTGATGTTGGCGGCCGTCGACGCGAGCATCATCACGTCTCCGACGATACGCGAGAAGAGCACGGCCGCGAAGCGCAGGTGCACGTTCGCCCATTCGCCTGGCACCCCGAGCTCGCCGATCTTCGGTGCAGGCGCGGCACCGCGCCGCCATGCGATGACCGTGTCGTCCACCGCATTCGCGAGCACATCGAGCGTGGTCGCGAGGGAGGCGAACGCGCGTGCGAACGATTCGTCCGCGAGCGCCGACCCGCTCTCGTGTGCGCCCTCGAGCTCGGCGTCGATCGAGACGAGCGTCCCGAAGAGCTGCTCGGCGCCCTCCGTCAGCACGAGAAGCTGCTCGCCGCGGCTCGACCGCCCTTGCCGCGGCTTCCGTGTCTGGGCGAGCACGACACGCGCCTCCTCGAGCGCGCTGCGCACGTTGGCGTGGTAGCGCACGAGCGCGCTCGCGGAGTGGCGCGGAGCTCGCGTCACCGAGCGCGCGCGTCACCTGCTCCAGTGCTCGCGCGAAGTCCGCGAGCACATGGTACGCGCTTGCGACCGCACGGCGCGCGGGGCGAAAGGGATGGAGCGGCCACAGAAGAAGCGACAGCACCATTGACCATGCGACTCCGAGCGCCAGCATCTCCGATCGCAGCAGCGCGATGTGCGGCGCCGGAGAAGGCGAGCCCACCGCGACAGCGTAGATCACCGCGATGAAGAGCCCGACGGTCGATCCCTCGTCGCCGTAGATGCGTGCCAGACCTGCGAGCAGCCCGACGAGGAGCATCGATGCGACGGCGAGCGGCACGATGTGCGCGGCCTCGGTGCCGAGATACGCACACGCGAAGCCGAGAACACCGAATGAGCCCATGGTGAGCGCGCGCGTGCGGTACGAGCCGCCCTTGTCCGCGAGGGAGCCCAACCATCCGCCAAGCGCCGCCCACGAGAAGAGCGGTTGCGCGAGCAGATCACCGGCGATGACGGGGATGAGCAGCGCAAAGGCGGTGCGCACGCCGCGGCCCATCGCGAGATTCCCTTCCCCCAACGCGAAAAGCTGTCGCGCCGATTGCGCTGCTCTTCGCCCGGCGCTCACGTGTCGTCCGACGCGGCTAGTGCGCGCCGCCGATCTTCCGCGCCGAGCCGATCTGGCCGAGCAGCGTTTTCACTGCGGCGTCGAGCTGCGAATCGTGTCCCGTGTAGCTCTCGCCCATGGGACGCGTCACTGCCACGTCTACGGGGCGCGGATGCATCTCCATGTCCGTGTTGTCCGCTCCGCGAATGCGCACGAACGGAATGCGCACGGTGGATCCGTCGAAGAGCACGTCGTTGGATGTGTAGATGATCCATCCCGCAGTGGGCTCTCCCACGATCTTTCCGAGATGCATGGTGCGATAGCCCTCGGAGAAGTCTTCCGCATCGCTCAGAGAGTGCATGTTCGTCACGAGTACGGTGGGAAGCTCGAGCGAGCGCTGGCCCAGGAGTGTGCGAGCGGGCGCGACCGCCATGCCGCGAATCTGCATCGTGAGATAGGGTGCGCGCGCCAGCACGTCGAGCGCGTACGCATTTACGAAGCCACCGTTGTTGTTGCGGATGTCGATCACGACGCCCTCGTTCGCCTGATTCTGTGCGTCGAGATCCGCGTACAAGCGCTCGAGCGACTCGGCGCTCATGTCCGGCATGTGAACGTAGCCGAGCCGCCCACCGCTCACGCGCGCGACGTACGCCCGCGACTGCTCCACCCATGCGCGATACAGCAATCCCTTCTCGGCGTTCGTGCTCACCGGAAGCACGGTCACGGTGCGCGGCTTGTCCGAGTCGTTCGTGACGACGCTGAGAGGCGTCTGCTTGCCGATGCGATAGGCGAGCAGCTCGTCGACGTTCGTGTGCGCCGTCACCGGCTTTCCGTCGATCGCGACCACGACGTCGCCCACGGCGAGCTTGCCCGCGAGAGCGGTCGGGCCGAGCGGGATGATCTCCGCCACACGCAGCCTGCCCGTGCGCTCGAACTCGGCACCGTCCCAGCGCACGCCAAGACGGCCGGTGAACGGTGCTCCCGATGAGGGCGGGCGCGCGCCGGAGTGCGACGCATTGAGCTCGCCGACCATCTCGTTCATCAGGCGATTGAGCTCCTCCGGTGTCTGCGCGCCCTGGGCGAGTGGCGCGTACTCATCGCGTACTCCGTACCAGTCTACGCCATTCATCTTCTCGTCGAAGAAGTTGTCGCGCAGCTCGCGCCACATCAGCGTGAAGAGCTCCTCACGATCTGCGGAGAAGTCGACGTCGAGCTCGGCGCTCACCTGCACCGGGCGCACGGAGCGGCTGCCGACATCGATGGCGGCAATGTGCCCGGATTCTACGTAGTAGATCTCACGGCCGTCGGGCGACCACTGCACACTCGTTTTTGGACCGGGGGTAGAAGTGAGCTGCTTCGCGACCGGCTCCTCCTTCGCGAGATCATCGAGCGGGAAGAGATAGAGATTGGCCTGCCCCGCGGCGACGGCAGTGACGGCGATCGACTTGCCGTCCGGCGAGAGCGCCTCGTTTACGACGTCGAGTCCGATCGGAAGAAACGAGAGCCGGGAGCGCAGCCCCTCGAACACCACCGGCGTGTGCCGCAACGCATCGCGATGCGTGGAGTCCGCGGCGCGCGTGGTGCTGTCCGTTGCAGGCGAGGGAGTGCTGTCGCGCTTCGCAGCCGTGTCGCGCGGAGCAGTGGCAGGAGCGGGTGGAGACGTGCGCGTGTCGCGCGCGGGTGCCGGAGTGGGCGCGGGCTGCGTGAGCGGCTGCGTCGAGGGCGACGGCGCATCGGGGCTGAACAGATCGCGGAACTGATCCTCGCGAAAGCGCGGCGTGCGCGGCACGAGATCGATGCGCGCGAGCACGCCCGGCTCCGTGCGCTGCGATGAGACGAGCAGCAGGAATTTTCCGTCGGGACTCCACGCGAACGCGTCGGCATTCGTGTTGGAGAGAAAGCTCACCGGGTGCGAATCGCCGCCGGACGCGCTCACCATGTATGCGTTCGCAAAGAGCTTGCTGCCGTCTCGCGTGGCGTACGCGATCCACTTGCCATCCGGCGACCAGACGATGGGGCGATCGGAGAGAAATGGTGCGCGATCGAGCGGCGCGCGCGCAACGACGCGATCCGGAGGCGGAGCATCGCCCTTAGCCTTCGGATCCGCGGAAACGACGTGCAGCTCGTTTCCGCCGTGCACGTACGCGACGGACTTCCCGTCGGGCGACCATACCGCCGACACGTCGTTCTCGCCTCCCCACGTGAGCTTGCGCTCCTCGTGCGTGACGAAGTCGTACACGTAGAGATTGTAGTGTCCGCCGCGGTCGTCGCCGTACGTGAGTCGCCTGCTGTCCGGCGCCCACGCGGGCTGCTGCTCGGTGAGGCCCGCGCTCGAGACGCGCTGCGCGCTCCCGCCTTCGTGGCTCGAGGCGGCAAAGATCTTCCCGCGCACGGTGAACGCCACCTTCTTCCCGTCCGGAGAGACCGCGAGCTCCTGCAGGCCGTTGGTGAGCGTGCGATGCTCGACGAGCGCTCCCGCGGCCGAGCCGCGGAGCGCAATCGCGACGGGCTTCGGCGTGCCGCCGATTTCGTAGCTCCAGATCCCGAAGTCGCGCTCGAACGTGATCGCCTTGCCATCGGCAGCGATGGTCGGCCAGAGCACGCGCCCGTTCGTGAAGCGCGTGAGCTGCTTCTCCGACCCGCCGCTCACCTCACGCGACCAGAGATTCTGTGCGCCACTCCGATCGCTCACGTAGTAGAGCGTCTTGCCATCCGCGGAGTACATCGGCCACTCGCTCTTCGCGCCGCTGGCCGTGACTTGCTCGTACTTCGGCGTTTGCTTTCCGCCGGCAGCGACGCCGTGCACGAGCCAGATCTCGCTCTCGTCGATGTGGCTGTGCCCATTGCGCCACCACTGCGAGTACGGCAGCCCGCGCGCCGTGATGGCGATCGTCGCCGCATCGGGGCCCGTCGCGGCCCAGTACTCCGCCGCGTAGCGATCCGCAGCGACGGGTGTCGGTGTTCCGCCATCGATGCTCACGCGATAGACATCGCTCATGCCGGAAATGTCGTTCGCGGTGGTCGAGAAGTAGAGCCACTTGCCGTCGCGCGACCAGGAGTCCAGCTGATCAATGCCATCGCCAAAGGTCAGACGACGCAGCGTGCCGCTCGAAAGCGAGAGCACGTAGACGTTCGTGCCGCCGTTGCGGTTGGACATGAACGCGAGCTGGGACCCGTCGGGCGAGTAGAGCGGGCAATGATCGTTCGACGCGTCCGAGACGATCAGGTGCGCGTCGCCGCCGGCGGCCGGCACCGTCCAGATGCCGCCGCCCGAGACGAACGCGATCTCGCGTCTGTCCGGCGAATAGGCAGGCTCCGAGTAGGAGCGACGCGCGGCGGGCGCGGGAGCGTGCGCGAGCGAGGCGGCCGACATGGCGAGCGTTGCGCCTGCGACGAGAGTCGCAGCGACGGGGCGAAGCATCATCATGGGAAAGAAAGCTAGATAACGGTGTCTCGTGCGGCGAGCGCCAGCCGCTCATTCTACCTGCCGGGTCTCCACACGAACGGTGAGCCGCTCGTCCGCCTGCCCTCGGAAGGTTCCGCGAGTAGGCGGCACGTCCGCGTAGTCTCGGCCTATCGCCATCTTGATGTGGGCCGTGCTGGCGACGAGATCGTTGGTTGGATCGAAGCCTCGCCACCCATGTACCGGAGTATATGCCTCCGCCCATGCGTGCGACGCCTCAGTCTCCGCCATCTGCGCCCCATCGTGGCCGGTCACGTTGGAGACAGTGTAGCCACTCACATAGCGCGCGGGGATTCCGATGCAGCGACAGAGCCCTATGAGCAGATGCGAGAAGTCCTGGCACACACCACTTCGTTGGCGCAGCGTATCTTCCACCGTCGTGGCGACCGTCGTGACGTTCTTCTGGTAGCTGAACGAGTCGTGCACGTAGCTCGAGAGCTTTCGCACTGCCTCGAATGACTCTTCGGGAGAGGCGGGCCGAAATGGCTCCGCGATTGCCGCGAGCTCGGACGACACCGGCACCAGCGCCGAGGGAGACAGATAGTCGGCCAGCTCTGAGGGCGTGAGCGGGCGAAGCCGCTGCGACGGTGGCGAGAACGGGTCGGCGAGCAATGTCACGATGTCGCACTTCGTGGTGACCTCCAACATCCAATGCGGCTTCGCGATCGTGATGAGGTGCGCGCGATTCCCGAAGCCGTCGGTGTACCGGCGCACCGACGCCGACGGAGTGACCGTGATGTTGAAGACATCCCACCGCTGGTCCGCATCGGACAGCGGTCCCAGTCGCACGTCCATGACGCCTTCGACGACGTCGGTGCTGTAATCGAGTCGCGTAACGTGCTCCAGACGAACCTTCATTGCTGCTGCTGTTGCTGCTGCTGCTCGGCCATCAGCATCGCCGCACGTGCGACGGCGACCACGCGTCCGGGCTGCGGCTCATCGCGGAGATACACGCGCAAGACCTGGTCGCACACGCGCGCGATGTTCTTCTGCAAGGTCGCGAGGTAGCTCTGCAGCCCGCTCTCGAGGATCTCATCGACCGCGGCGTGCTCGAGCTGCGCGCTCAGCAGCCCGAGCGAGCGCGTGGCGACCGTCGCCCCTTCCCTCCCCAGCTCGACACGCTGCGCTCCGCTCACCTGCTGCAGCGAATGCCAGGCATGGCGCAGGCTGAAGCGAACCGTCTGCGGGAACGAGGAGTTCAGCAGAAGAAACTCGACGACGCGCGCGGGGTCGACGCGAAGCGAGTAGTAACGTGCGTACGCTTCCGCCGCTCCGCACGAGCGCAAGACGGCGAGCCATCGCACCTGATCGTCGTCGTTGCGCTCATGGAGCAGATGCGCCTGGAGCGTGATCATGTGCGCAACATTGTCCGCGCGCTCCAGGTACTTGCCCAGGCTCGTGAAGTACCAGGGGTCGTCGTGCGCGAGCGTCGCATCGGCGAGGCCCTGGATGTACTGCGTCTCCATCAGCACGCGTCGGTAGAACGGATGTGAGTCCTCTTCCATCGCCGCGTTCGCGCCACCGGCCGCCAGCCAGAGATGGAGCGCGTTGATCGCCTCCCACATCTCGCTGGAGATGCTCTCGCGCACGCGCCGCGCCGCTGTGCGCCCTCGCGCCACACACGAGACCAGCGAGCGCGGGTTGCGAAGATCGCGCGCGAGCCAGTGTCGGACAGCGAGTGGCTCCAGGCCACCCACATTGGGCGCGAGCTCCTCGGGAAGCGCGCCATCGCCCGGACGCGGCTGCACGAGCCGCTGCCAAAGCTCGCGCCGTGACGCCGAGTCGCCTTCGTCGAGCTCGAGATGTCCGGTCACCTCGAGCAGTCGCCCCACCGCCGCAGCGCGCTCGACGTACCGGCTCATCCAGAACACATCCTCGGCCACGCGACACAGCATCGCCATGTCAGCTTCCTCCCCCGGCCAACACCCACGTGTCCTTCCCGCCACCGCCCTGCGACGAGTTCACGACGAGCGAGCCGTCCCGAAGCGCCACGCGCGTGAGCCCTCCTGGCTGTACTGTCACCTCGCGGCCGAACAGCAGGAATGGGCGGAGATCGATGTGCCTGCCCTCGAGATGATCATCGGTCCAGCATGGCGAGCGCGAAAGCGCGAGCGTTGGCTGCGCGATGAAGCTGCGCGGGTCCGCCTTGATGCGCGCCGCGTACATCTCGCGATCCGCCTTCGATGCGTGGGGACCGATCAGCATTCCATACCCGCCGCTCTCGTTCACCGACTTGACCACGAGCTTGTCGAGATTCGCGAGCACATAGTTGAGCTCCTTCGGCCTTGTGGGCAGGAAGGTCGGCACGTTCGCGATCACGGGATCCTCACCCAGGTAGTACTTGATGATTGCGGGCACGTACGCGTAGATCGCCTTGTCGTCTGCCACTCCGGTACCGATTGCGTTGGCCAGGCTCACGCGGCCGAGCCGATACGACGCGACGAGCCCCGGCACGCCGAGCAGCGAATCGGAGCGGAACGTGAGCGGGTCGAGAAAGTCATCGTCGACGCGGCGGTAGATCACGTCCACACGCTTGCGTCCTTCGGTCGTCCGCATGAAGACGTTCGCATCGTCTACGAAGAGATCGGAGCCCTGCACGAGCTCCACGCCCATGGCCTTCGCGAGAAAGGCATGCTCGAAGTAGGCCGAATTGTACGCGCCCGGCGTCAGTAGCACGACCACCGGATCGTCCGCGGTTGGCGGCGCGATCGAGCGCAGCACCTCGAGCAGATCCTGCGGATATCCCTCCACCGGACGCACGTCATAGCCCTGAAAGAGCTGCGGCCACGTGCGTTTGAGCACGCGCCGGTTCTCGACGACGTATGACACACCCGACGGCGTGCGCAGGTTGTCCTCCAGCACGAGCAGCTCGCCCGCCCCGTCTCGCACGAGATCGCTGCCGACGATGTGCGTGTAGACGCCGAGTGGCACGTCCACGTTGCGGAACTCGCGCCGATATCCGCGGGCGCCGAGCACGAGCTCGGGCGGAATCACACCCGATCGCAGGATGCGCTGATCGTGATAGACATCCCGCAGGAACAGATTCAGTGCGCGCACGCGCTGCTCGAGCCCGTGCTCGATGCGCGCCCATTCCTCCGCCGTGATCAGCCGCGGGATCAGATCGAACGGCATGATCTTCTCCACGCCCTCCGCTCCCTGGTTCACCGCGAATGTGATTCCACGCACCGTGAACGAGAGCTCCGCAGCGCGCTGCCGACGGGCAACGTCCGCGGAGCGCAGCGTAGCCAGACGGCGCGCGAGCGTCGCGTAGTGCGGGCGCACGACGCCCGGCGCCTCGAACATCTCGTCCCAGAACGGCCCCGGATCGTAGTCCGGCACAATCGGCTCGGTCGCAGTGCCTGTCATTCGATCACCCTCTGGAGATCGACAATCCACGCGTCCTTCTTCGGCGAGAGCCGGCTACCGGCAATTCCGGTGAACGATCCGGATGTGGGAGCGACGTCGGCATAATCGCGTCCCACCGCGACGGTCACGTAGCTCATTCCGGGACGGCGCTGATGCGTGGGATCATACGCCATCGCGATCAACCGCGCAGGATCGGCAGGATCCGGAAGAATCGCTTCGAACCAGGCGTGCGGCGCTCCCTCGCCGAGCACGTGACCGGAGACGTAGCGCGCAGGAACGCCGAGTGTGCGAAGTACGGCGATCGCGATGTGCGCGTAGTCCTGGCAGACGCCGCCACCCAGGTGCAGCGCCATGGCGGCGGGCGTCTGCACGCCGGTCTGCCCATGCTGGTAGGTGATGGCCTTGCTCGTCCACTCGCCCGCGAGAATCGCGAGCATCCACTGCCGCAGCGCGTGCGCGTCCAGCGGCACGATCTCCTCCGGCACGGGCGCGTGCGGCAGCGCTGCGATGAGCGAGTCCGCGGCGCCACGAATCCGCTCGTCGGACGCGGTGAGCGCGGTGGGCGCGAGGAACGGATCGACGGCGGCATTGGCGTGCAGCCGCTGCCAAGTAGGTGGCGCGACGCGCTCGACTTCGAACTCCACCGCGAAGCGCACAGACTCCTGTACGCGCAATGCACGTACCTTGCACACCCGATTGCCGAAGCGATCATTTTCCCATTCCATCGTCACGTCGTCGGCCCCATCCACGGTGAGCTCGTGCGAGCGGAGCTCCTGGTCGCCGTAGTGCGAGGGTGGGACCATGATCAACCGCTGGCGGAGATCGGTGACGGGCGAGGTGTAACCGTAGCGGTACTCCTGCTCCACGTGCAGCCGCACGCGCGCGACGTCGGTCCAATCCTTCGGAACGTCGATGGCCGGACGTGCGTGCAGGACGGCATCGACCGTCACTGCTTGACGCTCTCCGCTCCCAACACAGTAAGTCCCGGAGGCGGAGGCACGACACCATCGTCGGCGAGACCCGGGTTCACCTCATCGGCCCAGACTGTCATGCGCGCGAGCCTCAGCGCGCCGTACGACGTCGTCATGGCGACATCCGCGGCATCGCGTCCGTAGCCGATCACGACGCGCCCGATGCGCGGAACGTTGTGGCGCGCATCGAAGGTGAACCACCGGCCGCCGATGAACGCCTCGAACCACGCGTGAAAATCCATCGCGCCTTCGACCACGCCCACCGCGATGTCAGGCAGGTAGCCAAAGGTGTAGCGCGCGGGAATGTTGAGCGCCCGGCAGAACGCGACTGCGAGCAGCGCGAAGTCCCGGCACACGCCGACGCGCCGCTCGTACACCGTGAGTGCAGTGACGTCCGGCGAGCTGCTTCCCCCCTTGTACTCGATGTTCTGGTGGATCCAGTCGCACACGGCCTGCACCCGCTCCCAGCTCTGGGCGGTGTGGCCGAAGAGCCGCCATGCGTCGTTCGAGAGGATGTCCGACTCCACGTAACGGCTCGGCAGCGTGAACTCCAGCGCTTCATCCGGAAGGTCAGCCACTGGGGTGAGCGCGGTACCGGGATGCGTGGGATCAGGCTCGTCATCCACGTCGACGACTGCGTCGTAGCGCAGTGTGGTGATTCCCTCCGGAAGCGTCAGCCGCCAGCAGATGTTGCCGAAGCCGTCGCGATACTCGCGAATGGCAAGCGCCGGATCAACCCAGCGCGACTCGTACACGGTGCGGTGGGAGCCGTCCGAGCGCGCACGCACGAGCATCACCGTCGGAACCACCGACAGCGCTTCATACTGGAATTCACAGCCGACCCGCACGCGCATTGCACCGCCTCCGAAGCTCCGTCGACACACGATGCAGAAAGTGTGAGTGATTCGACACTGACCGACCGGACAGGAGGAGCACCGCGCGATCTGCCCGCCGAATCGTGGCGACATGAGAGGGCAGGAATGGTGCCGCGAACGGGCTCGTCTGGCGCCCGGGTAAATGCATCGGTAGCGTTCCGCGAGCACCTGGAATTCCGAGATCGCCGGAGGGTCGCATGTCGAGAGTCGTCGCAGGGATGATCGTTGCATTCGTGCTCGCGCGCGCGCACGCTGCGAGCTCGCCACCAGCGCCAGCAATGCCCGGCCATCTCCTCGAGGTCAGATCGTTCGAATTCGCCTTTCAGGCGCCCGACAGCATCGCCGCGGGACTGACCACCGTGCGTCTCGTCGATAGGGGCAAGAAGTCTCACCAGGTCTCGATTGTTCGTCTCGATGACAGCTCGTCAATGACTCGTGTGTTGAAGTCGGCCGCCGACGACAAGGCGAAGCTCACAGGTGTGCGCTGGATGGGTGGCGTCGAGACCGCGCAACCCGGTGATCCCGCCGAGACGATGCTCGTACTGGAGCCGGGGCGCTACGTGCTGATGTGCGGATACGCCGATGATCAGTCCGGGCACTCACACATGGCCATGGGCATGATGCGGACGCTCGTGGTCACGGGAGCTGCATCGGGCGCGAAGCTCCCGATGGAACCGATCACAGTGCGGCTCTCCGACTACAGCTTCTCGGTGAACGGCACCATGCACTCGGGCAGACAGCTCGTGCGCGTCGAGAACGTGGGCACGCAACGCCATCACATGATCCTCGCGCGCTTTCTCGGGAAGGCGACGCTGGCCGATGTCATCGAAGTGGGATGGGAAGAGCGAGCCCGCGCCACTCGGCCCTGTCAACGGAGGAGCGGCGCTGCTGGGGCCAGGGCAATCGAGCGTCGCTTCGCTCGATCTCACACCCGGGCGCTACCAGTTGGACTGCATCATGAACGATGGTCCGGCCGCCAAGCCGCATTACCTGCTCGGCATGCACCACGAATTCACGGTGCAGTAGCGCCCTAGTGCGCGTCCGCTGGCGCGGCCACGCCCTGCGGTTTGCGCAGCACCAGCACGGCGGGCGCCACGACGAGAAATGAGAGCAGGATGAGCAGCCACGAATCGTTGTATGCGAGCATCGACGCCTGCTTCATGAGCTGCAGGTCGAGCACCGCGTACGCGGTCTTCTGCGCCTGGAAGAGCGACGTCCCGTGCGCGACGAGGCTCGAGACCATCCCCGAGTAGCGCTGGTCGAACGCGGGATTGCCGGCGAAGTAGTTCGACGCGAGATCCGCGCGGTGATACTGCACGTGACGCGTGAGATACGTGCTGAGCACCGCGATCCCGAATGAGCCACCGAGCTGGCGCGAGAGATTGATCAACCCCGACGCCTGCTGCGCCTCGCTCGGCTTGAGACTGCCGAACGCCGCGTTGTTGATCGGAGTGAAGAGCAATCCCATCGCGGCGCCGCGCACGATCAGCGCGATGCGCGCATCGCCCTCGCCGGCCTGCGACGTGAGATGTCCGAGAATCCACATCGAGATGCTGAATCCGACCACGCCGAGAATGATCAGAAGGCGCGCGTCGACGAGCGCCTTCTTTCCGCTGAGGAGCCGGCCGCACACCACGGCCATTACGGCGGTGGCGAGTCCGCCGGGGAGCATGGTGAGCCCTGTCTCCGTGGGCGTGAAACCGAGAATTCCCTGTGTGAACAGCGGAAAGAGGAACGTCCCGCCGTACAGGCCGAAGCCGAGCACCACGAACAGAAAGATCGCAGCGGAGAGATCGCGATTGTGCAGCACGCGGAAGTTGATCACGGGGTGTTCGTTCCGCGACGAGAGCTCCCACCAGACCATTGTGATGAGGCAGACCGCCGAGAGGAGGGACAGGCGAACGATCAGCTGGTCGTTGAACCAGTCGTTCCGGTTTCCCTCCTCGAGCACGTACTGCAGCGACCCGATACCCACGATCAAGAGCCCGATCCCGAGCCAGTCCACCGGGACGATCTTACGAGCGCCGGGCGGATCCTGCAGGAACGTGGTGACGAGGAACGTGGACGTGATGCCGATCGGGATGTTGATGAAGAAGCACCAGTTCCACGTATAATTGTCGGTGATCCAGCCACCGAGAGTGGGACCAAGCGTTGGTGCGACGATGATGCCGAGCAGGAAGATCGCCTGCACCATTCCCTGCTGCTCGCGCGGGAAGATCTGGCGCAGCGTCGCCTGTGCAGTGGAGAGGAGCGCCGCGCCGCCTGCTCCCTGCAGCAGACGCCACACCACGAGCTCGCTCAGGCTGTGCGAAGTGCCGCACAGGAATGAGGCGACGATGAACAGCAGGATCGAGAAGGTGAGGTAGTTCCGCCTGCCGAAGCGCTCCGTGAAGAAGGCGGTCATCGGAAGCACGACGACATTCGCGAGAATGTACGATGTGCTGACCCACGCGATCTCCTCCGTGGTCGCGCCGAGGTTTCCGGCCATTTGCGGAAGCGACACGTTGATGATGGTGGTGTCGAGCACCTCCATCATGGCCGCCGTGATCAGCCCCAGAAGGATGAGCCAGCGGTACGGAACGCCCTCGTCTTTTTCGACCGCCGCCCGCGCGGATGCTGTTGCGGGGAGCGGAGCTGCCTGTGTCGCCACGTGAGTCGGTTGGGATAGGGTACGCAGGCTCAACGCGCCACCACCCATCCCAAGTTCCTGACCGGCCAGTACTCGATTCCTCGCGGCGGCGGCTGAACCGTCGCCCCCACTGCGGCGACCTTCACCCCCCTTCGATAGTCATCCACCACCCAGCCGTTCTCCCCTCCCCACATAACGGATAATCTCACGCCGTGCGTAAACCCTTCGCAGTTCTCGTCGTGTTGGCCGGTGCCGTCGTCCCCGCCGCACGAGCCCAATGCCGTCCCGGACCCAACAGTAACGAAGCGAAGCTGCTCGCCTTCTACTCGGTGCCGTTGGCGTTTTCGGCCCTCGACGCCCCACGACGCAGCTCGACCTGGCACCTCGAGCTACAGGGTGAGCTGTCGCCGATCCCCACGGCCGACCCGGCGCTCGAGCACGCCAGTGAGTGCTACACTGCCAGCGCTCGGCAGCACTCCCGCTTGACCAGCGTATTCGCTCGCCCACGGCTGCTGTTGTCACTCCCGCTGGGGCTCGCGATCGAGGCGAGCTACATCCCGCCGGTGCAGATCGGCGACGCTCACCCGCACCTCGGTGCCGCGGCAATTTCCGAGACGGCAGCCCTGGGTGGCTTTGGTCCGTTCGGCTCCTCCGCGTTCATGCTCCGGGGACACACCGTGTTCGGCCACGTTCGCGGCCCAATCACTTGCGCCCAGTCCGCACTGCAGCAGTCGGATCCCGAGGCGGGCTGCTACGGCAATCAACCGTCGAACGACACGTTCAACCCCACAATGTTCGGGCTCGAGGCGGTGTACGGGGTGGCCACTCGCAGCGGCCGGTTCGAGCTCTTCGCCGGTCCGGGCGTCACGTGGCTCAGACCCCGCTTCGAGGTGGGATTCACCAGCCTCGATGGGGTCACCGACAACACACAGGTCGAGGTCAATCTCACCCGCATCTCGGTGCTGGGTGGCGCGACCCTGCACCTGCCCGCGAACTTCGCGCTCACCACCGAGGTCTACTCCGTTCCGAAGGACGCGACGACCTGGCGCGTGGCCGCGAGCTATCGGCTGCACTAATGGAAGCGCCGTGGCCGATCCGCCTCGGCTGGGTGCGGATCGCCGAGCTCGGACTCGGATTGCTCTTCGTTGCAGCGGGAACCGTGAAGTTGTCGGGGATGCCATTCATGGTCGACCTCTTTGCGACGCTCGGCTTCGGACAGTGGCTGCGCTACTGCACCGCCCTGGTCGAGCTCACGGGAGGGCTGCTGCTGATCGTTGGGCGACTCGAATACCTCGCGGCGTTGGCCCTCGCCGCGATCATGGTTGGGGCGACGAGTGCGAGCATCATCGTGTTCGATCGCTCGCCGATACCGCCGGCTCTCACGTTCGTCGCGCTCGTCGTGCTCGCATGGAAGCATCACCCTTCCGATGAGGACGGCGTGGCACGATGATGTTGCCCATGGAGATAGCACGTCCCGCAATCGAGGTGCAACGCGAGCGCGCCGAGCGGCTGCTGAATGGAGTGCGCGCCGCGGTGCTCGCATCGCTCGCGCTCGCGGCGTTCGTATACGCACCGCACATCCCGCTGTCGGTGCAGCGCGCGAACTGGATGGTGCTCATCCCCGCGCTGGCGTGGTCGCTCGCCCAGTTCTGGCTCGACGCGCACCGCAACGTGCGCGAGCAGCCGCTCCCACCGTGGGTGGGGGTGGTGAATCCGTTCGTCGACATTACGGCGGTGACGGCAATTCTCGCGGGCTACAGCTTCGCCCAGCCGTCCGCGCTCGCGCTCAAGTCGCCGATCTTTCTCGCCTACTTCGTCATTCTCGCTGCGCGCCCGATCGCGTCGTCCACGCGCAAGGCGGCGGCCGCCTCGATTCTCGTGGTCGTGCAGTACACGACGCTCGTCGCGATTCTGCTGGTGTCCGGACGCGTGCCAATGACCGACAGTCCGATTCTCGCAAGCGGCACCGCGGCGGTGTCCTTCCTCGACGAGGGTGCGAAGATCCTGCTGCTCGTGACCGCCGGCGCAATCGCGACGTACGCCACATCGTGGCACGAGCGGCTGGCCGAGACGTACTATCGGGAGTCGCAGGAGCGCGAGGATCTGCGCGTGGCGCTCGCGCAGGCGCAGCTCCGCAGTCTGAGGCTGCAGCTCAATCCCCACTTCCTGTTCAATACGATGAACGGGATAGTCGCGCTCATCCCGAGCGATCCACGCTCCGCGGAGCGCATGCTCACCGGCTTGAGCGACTTCCTGCGCCTCTCGCTGCACAACGCCGGCGAGCAGGAGGTGCCGATTGAGCGAGAGGTGCAGCTGCTCGAGCGCTACGTGATGATCCAGCAGCTTCGCTTCCAGGATCGTCTGCGCATTTCGATCGATGTCGATCCGGCGGCAAACCGCGCGCTCGTTCCGAATCTGCTGCTGCAGCCGCTCGCGGAGAACTCGATTCGCCACGGGCTGAGCCCGCGCGCGTGCGGCGGGAAGCTCGAGATTCGCGCGCAGCGACAGGGCGACATGGTGCAGCTCGCCGTGATCGACGATGGCGTCGGCTGCGAGCTCAATGCACCGGACGAGCTGCCCAAGGGGATCGGGCTGAGCAACATACGCGAGCAGCTCGATCGCCTGTACGGTGAGCTGCACACCTTCGCCGTGACGACGGCTCCGAATGCCGGCTTCGCGGTTCGCATCTCGATTCCATATCACACTGGAGAGGAGCTGTCGTGAGCCCGGCAACGGAAAAGACGACAACGACCGCGATCCGCGCGCTCGTCGTGGATGACGAACCGCTCGCGCGGGCGCGCATGCGGACGCTGCTCGAGGATCATCCCGACGTGGAGATCGTTGGGGAGTGCGGCAACGGTGCGGAGGCGATCCTCGCGATCGAGAAGCACTCGCCGCAGCTCGTCTTTCTCGACATTCGAGATGCCGGAGATCGATGGCTTCGGCGTGATCGAGGCGGTGGGCGCGGATCGGATGCCGCTCGTGATCTTCGTGACCGCCTACGACGAGTACGCGGTGCAGGCATTCGAGGTGCACGCGCTGGACTATCTGCTGAAGCCCGTCGAGCGCGAGCGCTTCGCGGAGGCGCTCGAGCGCGCGAAGGCGCGGCTCACCGATCCGGCGTCGAAGGCCGATCCGGGCCCCGACAAGCACCAGCTCGCGGCGCTACTCGAGCATCTCGGACGGAGACAGCGCCGCGATCTCCGCCTTGCGATCAAGGTGGACGGACGACTGCTGCTCATTCGCACGACGGATATCGACTACATCGAGGCGGTGGACAACCACGCCAAGATCCACGTCGGAACGGACACGCACGTGGTGCGCGACACGCTGACGCGCCTCGAGCAGCGGCTGCCGGCCGCGCGCTTCCTGCGCATCCATCGCTCGACGATCGTGAACACCGAGCGCGTGCGCGAGCTGCAGCCGTGGTTCCAGGGGGATTTCGTGGTGATCCTGCACGACGGCTCGCGACACACGAGCGGCAGGAGCTACCGGCAGAAGCTGCAGGCGTTCATCCGCGACGCGTTGTAACCGCGTCGCGGTGAACGCGGGTCACTGAACGACCACCGTCCCTGTCATGTTCGAGTGGATCGAGCAGTGATAGGTGTAGGTGCCCGCAACGGAGAAGTCGCGCCCCACCGACGCACCGGATGTCGCCCCGATGTTCGCGACAGTCGCGCCGACGGGCTGCGTGTCCCACACCACCGTGTGCGCCACGTTTTGGAAGACCCACGTCACCGTCACCGGCGCGCCGTTGAGCGTGACGTTGAGCGTCGATGGATTGAACTGAAGGCTCAATGTCGCCGTGACTGTGTTCGGCGTTGTGGGTGCGGTGGAAGAGCTCCCGCAGGCCGCGAGGGCCGCAACGATCGCGCAGGCAATGAAAGTGCGAACGACTGGACGGGGCATGGCGTGATTACTCGCTGAAGGAGAGTTCGTAGGGTGACGCGGTGCAACGTGTTTGGGTCACCGAATGGCGGCCCGCGCTCCTCAGAGCCCGCATACACGAAGGCTCCCGCCCTGTTCCCGGCGGAAGCCGTCGTGAACGGCAGGAGCCTCGGGAGCTACTGCACGTTCACGACACCATTCATGTTCGCATGAATCGAGCAGTGGAAGGTGTAGTGGCCGGGAACCGTGAAACCGAGCGCCACGCTCTTGTTCTGCGTCGCGTCAATGTCGGCGACCGTCGCGCCGGGAGGCTGGCTGTCCCACGTGACGGTATGCGCCACGCTCTGAAATGTGAACGTCACCGTGCCCGTCCCCCCGGAGCGGCTGATGGTCACGGTGCTCGGCGACCAGGCAAGCGTCGTCGTGCCGGTGATACCCGCGGTGGACGACGGCGTGCTCACGGCGACCGTCTGTGACCCGGCGTGCGTGATGCTTCCTGCCGTGATCGACGCGGTAATCAGCGCGTTGCCATTGGCGACGCCGGTGACCACGCCCGTCGCCGCGTCGACGGTTGCGATGTCGGTGTGATCCGACGACCACGCAGCGCCTGGTGCGGAGAAGGTGGCTCCGTTCTGGTCCTTTGCAACGGCGGTGAGTGCAACGGTGCTGCCGACGCTCACCGTTGGCGACGTCGGGGACACCGCCACCGACGTGAACACGGGGGTGGGCCCCGTCGATGTCGAATCGCTGCTCCCACCACACGCAACGAGCATCGCCGCCGCACCGGCGGCCACGACGGCGCGCAAAACACTTCGCAACATGGCCTTGGCTCCCATAGAAAGGTTACTCGAGTGACACGTCAGTCTAGACGTGCCCGCAGCGACCGAGAACCAATCGGGGGCGAACGACTATGCGCGCGCGGTGAGCGCTGTTTCCGTAGTGGCTACCGTCCCGCGCGCGGCTCGGTCCAGGTGCCCCCAAGCGCCTTGTACAGCTGCACTCCAGACACGAGCTCCAGCCGCTGCGCCTGCGTGAGCGCCAACTCGCTCGTGAACAGGTTGCGCTGCGCGTCCAGCACCTCGAGATAGCTCGAGACGCCGTTCTGGTAGCGACGGTTCGCGAGATCGAACGCGCGCCGCAGCGCATCCACCTGCCGCTGCTGCGCTACCGCCTGATCGCGCGACGTGCGCACGCCAACGAATGCGTCCTCGGCCTCGCGCCGCGCGACGAGCGTTGCCTGTTCGTACGAGAAGCGAGCCTCGTCAGCGCGGGCACGCGACGCTCGCAGCTCATTGCGCAACGCGCCGCCGTGGAAGAGCGGGATGGAGATGCCGCCGAAGATCTGGTAGATCTCTCCGTTGCTGCGGAAAGTGTTGCTCAGCTTGTCGCCCTGCGTGCCGTACTGGCTCGTGAGCGTAAGTGCGGGAAGCAGAGCAGCCTCCGCGACGCCGACCCGCGCGTTCGCGGCGACGAGCGCCTCCTCGGCCTGCCGCACATCGGGGCGCCGCGCGATCAGCTCAGCGGGCAGCTCGGTTGGAAGCACGAACGTTCCGAGGACGTCGGTGAGCGACTGGCCGCGCGTGATGGGCGCCGGTGAATGTCCCAGGAGCACACTCAGCGCGTTCTCCTGCTGCGAGATCTGTCGCTGGAAATCCGCGATCGCCACCGCCGAGTTGTCGACGTCGGACTCGAACTGGCGAACGTCGAGCTCCGAGATCAGCCCCTGCTGGAAGCGCCGCAGAGCGAGCCGCAGCGTCTCCTGCCGCGATGCGAGCGTGCGACGCGAGATCTCGAGATCGAGATCGAGCTCGCGCAGCTGCAGATACGCCGTCGCCACATCGCTGATCAGCGTGAGCACCACAGACTGCCGTCCCGCCTCACTGCCGAGATACTCGGCGCGCGCGGCCTCGGTGTTCCGCCGCAGCCGTCCCCAGAAATCGAGCTCCCACTGTAGATTCGCGGTGATCTGCACGACGTTGAATGCCGTCGACTGCCCGGGGAGAATCTGAATCTTCTCGCGACCGCCGCTCACCACACCATTGATCTGCGGGAAATACGCGCCCTTGGCGACACCGTACTCCGCGCGGAACTCGTTGATCGTCGCGATTGCCACTCGCACATCACGGTTGTTCTGCACCGCAGTGTCGATGAGCGCCTGCAGCACAGGATCCTTGATGAGCTCCGCCCACCCGAGCCCTGCGCGAGCATCGATGGCGCGCGACTCGAAGCTTCCGCGCCAGTCGGGGCGGCGCACCGTGGCCGCGCCCGACGGCGTGTCGGCGCGCGCCGCCGGCGGGGGCGCGATGAGATTTTTCCCGCTCGAGAGCGAGTCGAAGAACGTGCGCGCCGAATCTTCAGACGCTGAGGGCGCGCGCCACGCGGGCGGTGCATCGACCTGCGGTCGCTTGTAGCTCGGCCCGATGGCGCACCCCGTGGCCGCGAGGATCACGAGCACACGTGGTGCCATCTGTCGTAGTGCCTTCATGCTCAGTCGTCCCCCGCTACGGATGGAGAAGCAGCCGTTGCGGTCGCACGCCTGCGTTTGAACAGACCACGCTCGCTCAACATCCGAATCTCGGCGAAGAACGAGGGAACGAAGAAGATTCCGACGGTGGTTGCGAACAGCATTCCGAAGAACACGCCCGTGCCGATCGAGTGCCGGCTTCCGGCGCCTGCGCCACTTGCAACGAGGAGCGGTACGACGCCGAGGATGAAGGCGAACGACGTCATGAGGATCGGGCGCAGACGCTCACGTGCGGCCTCCATCGCCGCCTCGCGAATCGACAGCCCCTGCCCGCGAAGCTCGTTCGCGAACTCCACGATCAGAATCGCGTTCTTCGCCGCGAGTCCCACGACGACGATGAGCCCGACCTGGAAGTAGATGTCGTTCGGCATGCGGCGAAGCCAGACGCCGAGAAGCGCGCCGAGAAGTCCGAAGGGAACGCCGAACAGCACGGCGAACGGAATCGACCACGACTCGTAGAGCGCTGCGAGCACGAGGAACACCATGATGATTCCCATGGTGAAGACGAGCGTCGCGGTGCCACCCTGCACTTCCTCGTACGACTGTCCGCTGAATGCGTAGCCGAGCCCGAGGGGCGCGTACTTCGTGTCCGCGAGATTGCGCACAGCGGTGAGCAGCTGTCCCGAGCTCTTTCCCGGCGCAGGCGTGCCGTTCACGACTGCGGCCGTGAAGCCGTTGAAGCGCGTCACGATGTTCGGCGCACCCTTGAACTCCGTGGAGACGAGCGACGAGACCGGAATCATTTTCTGATCCGGACTGCGCACGTAGAGCCGTCCGACATCTTCGGGACGCTCGCGGAACTGCGGCTGCGCCTCGATCTGCACGCGGAACGTCTTCCCGTAGATGTTGAAGTCGTTGACGTACAGCGTCGACAACATCGCCTGCTGCGTCTGAAAGAGATCGGTGAGCGAGATCCCGAGCGCCTTCACCTTCTCGCGGTCGACGTGCACGAAGATCTGCGGGAAGTTGACGTTGATGTTCGTCGTCAGCCCCGCTGCTTCGGGGAGCTTGTTCGCATCGGCCACGAACTGCTGTGACAGCGCCGCGAATTTGTTCACGTCGTTGACGCTGCGATCCTGTAGATCCATTCTCGAGTCCGGCAGTGACGCCGAGCCCCGGAATCTCGGGGAAGTTGAAGCCGAAGATGATTGCGTCCTTGATCTGCGAGAACGCGCCGTTCGCCTTTCCGAGAATCGCGTCGAGCTGCTCGTCGGGTTTCTTGCGCTCGTCCCACGGCTTGAGGCCCGCGAAGACCGTTGCGGAGCTGGTCTGCGCCGCACCACCCTGAAGCAGGCTGAGTCCCGTGAGCGCGACGGTGCGCGCCACGCCCGGCTGCTCGAGCAGATACTTCTGCACCTGGGCGACGACGGCATCGGTGCGCTGACGCGAAGCGCCGGACGGAAGCTCAATCGCGATTGCGAAGAAGCCCTTGTCTTCAGTGGGGAGAAACCCTCCGGGCACCACGCGCACGAGCACGATCACGAGCGCCACGACTACCGCAAACGTCGCGAACACCGCGCGTGGGCTGCCGAGCATACGTCCGAGTGAGCCGAGGTAGCGACTGCGCGACTTCTCGAAGGTGCGGTTGAACCACGCGAACGGGCCTGTTTCCGGCGGATGATCGCCCGGGCGCAGGAGCACCGAGCAGAGCGCGGGGGTGAGCGTCAGCGCGACGATTCCGGAGATGACCACCGAGAACACGATCGTCACGGCGAACTGCTTGTACATCTGTCCCGTGATACCGCCCACGAGCGCGACCGGGATGAACACCGCGCAGAGCACGGCGACGATCGCGATCAGCGCACCAGTCACCTGCTTCATCGCTCGGTCGGCAGCCACGCGCGGCGAGACTTTGTCCTGCGCCATGATGCGCTCGACGTTCTCGATCACCACGATGGCGTCGTCGACGACGATACCGATCGCGAGAGTCAGGCCGAAGAGCGTGAGCAAATTGATCGTGAAGCCGAGTGCCCAGAGGCCCAGAAACGTGCCGATGATGGACACGGGCACCGCGAGCAGCGGGATCAACGTCGAACGCCAGTTCTGCAGAAAGACGAAGACGACGATCGTGACGAGCGCCATCGCGATCAGCAGCGTGTTGACCACCTCGTGAATCGACGTGGTGACGAAGGGAGTCGTGTCGAACCCGACCTCGTGATGCACGCCTGCCGGGAACGTCTTCTCCAGCTCCGCCATCCGCTTGATGTACGCGTTGCGCACTGCGAGCGCGTTGGCGCCAGGGCGGAGGTACACGATGATCGGCGCGACCGGCTTCCCGTTGTACATGCCGACGAGGCTGTAGTCGCGCGCGCCGAGGCGCACGGTGCCCACATCGGAAACGCGCAGCACGGAGCCGTCGGGGCGCGCGCGGACGATGATGTTTCCGAATTCCTCCGGCGTGCTCAGCCGCCCCACCGTCGTGACGGGGAGCGTGAGCTGCGTGCCCGTTGGCGCGGGCTCACGCCCGACCGAGCCGGCAGGATTGGTGTTGTTCTGCTCGTTCACCGCGGCGTTCACGTCGGACACCGTGACGCCGAGCTGCGCCATCTTCTCGGGATCGAGCTCGATGTTCATCGCGAAATTCAAATTGCCGAACGTCGTCGCGTTGCCGACGCCGGGAATGCGCTTGATCTCATCCTCGAGATAGATCTTCGAGTAGTTGCTGAGGAACTCGCCCTGGTAACGCGGGTCCGTGGAGGTGAGCACGCCCACCAGCAGAATGTCCGGCTGCGCCTTTTGCACGACGACGCCGTTGCGGCGCACCGGCTCGGGAAGCTGCGGAGTGGCGAGCGCCACCTGATTCTGCACGTCCACTGCGGCGAGATCCTGATCGCGCGTGATGTCGAACGACACCTGCAGGCTCATCGAGCCGTCGCCCGAGCTCGTGGACTTATAGTAGAGAAGCCCCGGAATGCCTGCGAGCTGCTGCTCGATCGGCGAGGCGACGGTGGTCGCGACATCGAGCGCGGTAGCGCCCGGATAGTTCGCGTTCACCTGCACCACCGGCGGTGTCACGTTCGGATAGCGCGCGATCGGAAGGTTCGTAAGCGCGAACAATCCGAGCAGCACGATGACGATCGAGATGACGGCCGCGAAGATCGGACGTCGGATGAAGAGATTGCGAATCTCCTCGGCCTCCTGAGCGACTACTTCCTTTGCGCGCGGCTGGTCCAGCGGATCGGACCCGGCGGCGCTCACTGACCCACCTTGACGCTTGCCGCCGTGTCGCCGGACTGACGCAGCGTGGAATCCTTCGACGCATCGTACGGCGAGGGATTCACGGGGCGACCCGGCCCGACCTTGAGCGCGCCGTCCACGATCACCTGGTCGCCGGCCTTGAGCCCCTGATCAATGAGCCAGCGTCCGCCTTCCCAATTCGTGGCGGAGACGTCGCGCGCCATGGCCGTGTTGTTCGGACCGAGGAGATATACGAACGTGCCCGAGAGCCCCTGCTGCACCGCGCGTTGCGGCACGAGCATCGCGCTGTCGCGCGTGATGCCGACCGGCCGCACGCGCACGAACTGTCCCGGAAGCAGGATGTGCTCCGGATTCGGAACGGTCGCGCGCAGGAGCAGCGTGCCTGTGGTGTTCTGCAGCGACTGATCGACGAAGTTCACGACCCCCTGGTGCGGGAACGTGCTCTTGTCCGACAGCGTGAGCGCCACCTTGAGCTTGCCACCTGCGATCATCTTGCGCGTCGCCTCGTCGTGCCGCCACCGCAGCACGTCGCGGTCCGATGGATTGAAGCTCACGTAGATCGGATCCACCTGCTCGACTGTCGTGAGCAGATCGCTCGGCCCCGTGACGCGCGCGCCGAGCACGAGGAGGGCGCGTCCCGCGCGCCCGCTGATCTGTGCGCGCACGAACGTGTCGTCGAAATTCTTCTTCGCCTCATCCACCGCACCGCGCGCCTGGTCTACACCGGCGCGCGCCTGCTGCATCTCGGTCTCCGCGTTGTCGACGTCCACCTGCGCCACCGCGTGCTCCTCGAGCAGTGGCTTCACGCGATTCAGGTTGCGTTCGGCGTTCGCGAGTCGCGCCTGCGCATTCGCGAGCGTACCCTGCGCGCTTCGGAGCGCAGCCTCGTAGATGGTGGGATCGATGCGGTAGAGCACCGTCCCCTGCGCGACGTCCGTCCCTTCCGTGTACGGCCGGGCGACGATCACGCCGGTGACTTGCGAGCGCACCTCGACCGCTTTCGAGGCCTCGGCCTGTCCGACGAAGTCGAGCTTATCCTCGACCTGCTCGGGCTTGACCGTCATGACCGTGACCGCCGGGGGCGGATATTGCGGAGGTGCGGCCTGCTTGCAGGCGGCCAGCAGCGCACACGCGAGAAGCGCTGTGCGCGCGATGGATTTTGGAACGGATATCATTGGTGACTAGCGGGGAAGAGCGTGATGACGTGTGCGGACGGGCGCGTTTCTAGGGAGCTCATACGGGAACGAGCGCGCGCCGACAACATTTAGTTCCTGTCGCAACGACACTCAATCGGGGAGCGCCACTATCGTGAGATCACGACGGATCGGCACACTGGAAGTTTCAGTCATCGGCTTGGGGTGCAACAACTTCGGCTGGAAGATCGATGAGAATGCCACTCGCCGCGTCATCGATGCGGCCATCTCGAGCGGCATCAATTTCTTCGACACGGCCGATACCTACGGCAAGACCAGAAGCGAGGAGTTCATGGGTCGCGCGCTCCGCGGCAGGCGATCGGACGTGATCATCGCGACGAAGTTCGGGAAGCCGGTGGACGAGCATCGCACCGGCGCGCGTCCCGAATACGTGCATCAGGCGTGTAACGACAGCCTGCGCCGCCTGGACACCGACTACATCGATCTCTACCAGCTCCACGCGCCCGATCCAACCGTTCCCATTGCAGACACGCTCGGCGCTCTCGACGAGCTCGTCAAAGCGGGCAAGGTTCGCGAGATCGGCTGCTCGAACTTCACCGCAGAGCAGATCCGTGAGGCAGAGGAGACGAGCGAGCACGCTGGAATCGCGCGGTTCGTGAGCGTGCAGAACCACTACAACATGCTCAGGCGCGATGACGAGCGGGACGTCATCCCCGAGTGCGAGCGATTCGGAGTCGCGTATCTTCCCTACTTCCCACTCGAGAGTGGGCTGCTGACTGGGAAGTACCGTTTGGGCAAAAGTGCTCCTGAAGGCACACGAATCGCGGAGGGTGGATGGTTGGCATCGAAGTTCACGGATGAGAATCTCGCAATCGTCGAGCGGCTGATCGCGTTTGCCGAATCCAGACAGCACACGCTGCTCGAGCTCGCAATGTCCTGGCTTCTGCGCCTGTCCGCGGTCTCGTCGGTGATCGCGGGCGCCACGAGCCCCGAGCAGGTGCACGACAACGCGAACGCCGCGAGCTGGATTCTGGAACCGGAAGACATTCAGGCAGTCGACATGATCCTCAGCGGATCCCCGACGGCCGCTCTCACTGCACAGCTGGAGTAGACGCATGGCCACGACTGACGCGCAACACAGCGAGCTGCTGGCGGTCGGCACCGAAGCTCCCGACTTCACGCTGCACTCGACGCCGGATCAGCAGGTCTCGCTCAGCGACTTTCGGGGACGGCCGGTGGTGCTGGTCTTCTATCCCGCGGACTGGAGCCCTGTCTGCGGGGACCAGGTTGCACTCTACAACGAGATGCTCGGCGAGTTCGCCGAGTCCAATGCGCAGGTGCTCGGGATTTCCGTGGACGGCGTGTGGTGCCATCTCGCGTTCACGAAGGATCGGCATCTCCACTTCCCGCTGCTCGCAGACTTCGAGCCGAAGGGCGAAGTGTCGAAGAAGTACGGGGCGTATCACGACCAGCTCGGCGAGTCCGCCCGCGCGCTGTTCGTGCTCGACGCGAACGGCGTCATCCGCTGGAATCTGCTTTCGCCGGACGGCGTGAACCCCGGCGCTGCCGGAATTCTCAAGGCGCTCGACGCGCTCACACCAGAGCAGCGCGGCACCGCTACCGCAGGGAGTGCATCATGAGTGTCATCGATACGACCGGAACGCTGACGCCGCCCGTCAGCGACCACGATCACGCGCAGGGATCGCCGCAGGCGCGGGTCACGCTCGTCGAGTATGGGGACTATGAGTGTCCGTACTGCGGGAGCGCGGCTGGAATCGTGAAACAGCTGCAGGAAGAGATGGGCACGTCGCTACGCTTCGTTTTCAGAAACTTCCCTCTGGGCGAAGCGCACCCGCACGCGACGCATGCGGCGATCGCCGCGGAGGCGGTCGGTATGCAGGGCGAAGATGAGTTCTGGCAGATGCACGACACGCTGTTCGAGAATCAGGACGCGCTCGAGGACGACGATCTCGTCGGCTACGCGGAGGAGGTGGGCGTGCCGGGATCGGAGGTGCTCGCGGCATTCCGCAGCGGAGAGGCCGCGGATCGCGTGCACGCGGACTTCCGTGGCGGCGTGCGCAGCGGCGTGAACGGCACACCTACATTCTTCCTGAATGGCGAGCGCTACGACGGCAATTGGTCGGACGCGAAGTCGTTCCTCGCGGCGCTCAAGCAGGCTGCGAAGTCACACAAGTAGCTGCACCGTGACGATGGATGCGGGAACGAAGCACGCTTCCCGCATCTTCGATCAGAACACGCACTGCCCTGACCCCTGGACCGAGCTAATGACAGATACCGCTGAGCTCCACGAGACGACCACCCGCAACGCGCGCGGCACGCGCACCGCAGCCTACGCCGCACTGAGCGCCACGACACCGATCGAGCCGTACCAGATCGAGCGCCGCGCGCCGCGCCCGAACGACGTTGCAATTGAGATTATGTACTGCGGCGTTTGCCACTCCGACATCCATCAGGCGCGCGACGAATGGGGCGGCTCGATCTTCCCCATGGTGCCGGGACACGAGATCGTAGGTCGCGTCTCCGCCGTCGGCTCCGATGTCACGAAGTTCAAGGTGGGCGATCTCGCCGGCGTCGGCTGCATGGTCGACTCGTGCCGCGTCTGCGAGAATTGCAAGGACGGCGAGGAGCAGTACTGCAACAACCCGCACGCGACGTACACGTACAACGGGCGCGATACCAATGGCGAGCCGACCTACGGCGGGTACTCCACCTCCGTGGTCGTCGACGAGAGCTTCGTGCTCCACATCTCCGACAAGCTCGATCTCGCGGCGACCGCGCCGCTCCTCTGCGCCGGGATCACCACGTACTCGCCGCTTCGCCACTGGAACGTCGGAAAGGGCTCGAAGCTCGGCGTCATGGGACTCGGCGGCCTCGGGCACATGGGGCTCAAGTTCGGGCACGCGTTCGGTGCGCACGTCGTGCAGTTCACGACGTCGCAGAACAAGGTGGCGGACGCGAAGAAGCTCGGGGCGGATGAGGTAGTGATCTCGACGGATGCGGCGCAGATGTCCGCGCACGCGGGAACGTTCGATTTCATTCTCGATACGATCTCGGCGCCGCACGACGTTGCGGGCTATCTGAACCTGCTCAAGCGCGACGGCGTGCTGTGCATGGTCGGCGCGCCGGAAGAGCCGCTCTCCGTGCCGGTGTTCTCGCTGCTCGGCCGCCGCGCATCGCTCGCCGGCTCGGGAATCGGCGGAATCGCGGAGACGCAGGAGATGCTCGATTTCTGCGCGGAGCACGGCATCGTCTCGGACATCGAGATGATCCCGATTCAACAGATCAACGAGGCCTACGATCGCATGCTGAAGAACGACGTGAAGTACAGGTTCGTGATCGACATCGAATCACTCAAGAGCGCTTCGTAAGCGTCTGCGGCACTGCGGGTTACGCAGCGCGCATGATGTAACCCGGAGCACGAGGTTCGACATGAAAGCGACCACCGGCTGTGGTCGCTTTCATTCGTTTCTAAGCCTATAATTCATCGTTTCCGCAGTGTGCAGGTCCGCATTGAGCACGCAGATCAAGTCCGATCAGGCAGGCGCAGTGCACGACGACAGCACGCCTACGACGTCCCCTCCGCAAGCACCAGAGGGCTCCGACGTGGAGCGCATGCTGCCGCTCGTCTACGAAGAGCTGCGCCGTATTGCGCGCCGGCAGCTTCGCAACGAGGGCGTCGGTCACACGCTCAACACGACGGCGCTCGTGCACGAGGCGTATCTCCGCCTCGCGGCACCCACGCATCTCGACATCAGCGGGCGCGCCGAATTTCTCGCGATCGCCGCAATGGCAATGCGTCGCGTGCTCATCGACTACGCGCGCCAGCGCACGGCGCAGAAGCGCGGCGGCGTCCAAATGCGCGTCGAGCTCGACGACATCGAGGTGGCCGCGGAGGGGCGCGCCGAGCAGCTGGTGGCGCTCAATGAGGCGCTCACCGCGCTCGCGGCGTCGAATCCGCGCCTCGCGCGCGTCGTCGACTGCCGCTTCTTCGGTGGAATGAGCCAGGAGGAAACGGCGCTCGCGTTGCAGCTCACGCCGCGCACCGTGCGCCGCGACTGGACGAAGGCGCGCATGTGGCTCGCGGTGGCAATGGACGCGGAGCACCCGTGACACGCGCGGCCGTCTCCGAGCTGTGGGATCGCATCGAGCCCATTCTCGATACGGCGCTCGATCTCGCGCCCGAGAGTTGGCCTGACTTTCTGGACGCCGCGTGCGGCGGAGACGCGGTGCTGCGTGAAGCGGTGGAGCGACTCCTGGTATCGGCGGGCAGCACGACGACGCCAACGAACGGAGAAATCGGAGCGGTGGCCTGGGCGCAGCCGATCCTCCTCGAGCGCGAGCTCGCAGTCCCCTCCCGCATCGGCCCCTACAGCATCGATCGCGTGCTCGGCCGAGGCGGGATGGGCGCGGTGTATCTCGGCGCGGCGTGATGACGCGTACAACGCGCCGCGCGTCGCGCTCAAGGTGATGCGGAACGGCCTCGATCACGATCGCGTGCTCCTCCGGCGCTTCACGGAGGAGCGGCAGATTCTCGCGACGCTCGAGCATCCGGGAGTGGCGCGCCTGCTCGAAGGCGGCGTCACGGGCGAGGGGCATCCGTGGTTCGCCATGGAGTACGTGGATGGAGTGCCGCTCCACCGATACATCGAGTGGCGCACGCTCACGGTGCCCGAGAAGCTCCGCCTGTTCCTGCAGATTGCGGATGCGGTCTCGTACGCGCATCGCAACCTCGTCGTCCATCGCGATCTCAAGCCGTCGAACATTCTCGTCACGCCGTACGGCACGATCAAGCTGCTGGACTTCGGAATCGCGAAGCTGCTCGCGCCGTCGCTCACGACCGAGACGATCACGCGGACGGGGTTCCAGCCATTCACGCCGGAGTACGCGAGCCCCGAGCAGGTGTTGGGCGAGCCCGTGACCACGCGCGCCGACGTGTACGCGCTCGGCGTCATCCTCTACGAGCTGCTCACGGGACAGCGCCCGCTCAAGCTCACGCGCAGCAATCCTGCGGAGTGGACTCGGCTCGTTCGCGAGTCCGTGCCGCGCGCGCCCTCGACCGTGGTGCCCGACGGAATCTCGTTGCGCGGCGACCTCGACTCCATCGTGCTCATGGCGCTGCGCCGCGAACCGGAGCTCCGCTATCAGTCAGTGGATCGCATGACGGACGACGTACGCCGGCATCTCGAGCGACGCCGCGTGCGTGCCCGCGCGAGCCGCGGAGCGTATGGCGTGGTGAGATTCCTGCGGCGCAATAGCTCTTCGGTGGGCGCGATCGTGGTGAGCGCACTCGCGGTTGCCACCTTTTCGATCATGGGCCGGGCGCAGCGTCAGGGCGTCGATCCACGGCCGGCGCAGCTTGCGGCAAAGAGTGACCAGGCAAGTCCCGTCACGCACACCCTGTGGTCGCTCCTCGGGCCCCTTACAGACTCGCTCGGCCATCCGCTCTCCGTTGCCGACGTTGTGGACTACGCCGAGCCGACGATCGCGCGGCAGTATGCGAACGATCCTGGAACGCGCGCGTCGATGGAGTCCGCGCTCGGTCAGATCTATCTCAGCAACGGCGACCTGCCGCGCGCGGAACGGCTGCTCCGCAAGGCGGTGGCGAGCCAGCGCGAGCTCCGGCGCGATTCCGCGCTCCTCGCCGCGCGGCTCGAGATGCTCGCGAAAACGCTGACGCAAACGGAGCAGTATGCGGCCGCCGAGTCGGCGGGGATGGAAGCGCATGGGATCCGCACGCGGCTCCCATCTGGGCTCGACGATCAGGAAGCGGCCGCCACGCTCGGCACCGCGCTGCTCGAGCAGGAGAAGTACGCGCAGGCGGAAAACATTTTCCGCGACATCGTGGCGTCGCAGGAGAAGAGTCCATCGAGAGCAGCAAGCATCCCCGCGCGTCTGCTGCTCGGCGAAGCACTTCGCCGCCAGGGGCGCAACGAGGAGGCGTCGGCCGAGCTGCAGGATGAGGTCGAGAAGCTGCAATCCGCTTCCGCGACCGACACGGCGAGCATGACGGCCGCGCTCACCTCTCTCGGGGCGTCCGCAGGGGATGCTCGGGCATGCCGCATTTGCGGACTCGCTGCTGCGGCGCGCGTACACGATGCTCGTGGCGGAGGGGCGCGGCGGAATCGAGTGCGTCGCGTGTGGAGCGGTGTTGGCGAATCGCGCGGAGCTTGCTGCGCGCACGGGCGACGACGCCAGAGCGCAGGCGCTGGCGGACAGCGCGCGCACATTCTGGAACGGCATACTCCCCAACGGTGATGCGCAGTGGTCGGCTCTCGGGCGCGTCGAAGCGTTGTCACTCCGCGATCGACGCCAGCCCGAGGCCGCGGTTGCGCGTCTCCGGGCGCTGCTGGATACATTGCGGGCGAGCCCGCATCCGAATCTCTACTCGTACCGGCGCACCGAGGGAACGTTGGCAGACATCTTCGACAGGTCGGGAGCACCGGACAGCGCAGCCGCGCATTGAGCGCTGGCGCGTCCGGGTGCGCCGCTCGTGCACGCGCGCAAGCCGTGAGCTTCGACAAACGCGGCCTCTCGGTAGCGCTGCTTGCGGCGTCGATGCTGTACGCGCCGCACCTTCGCACGGTGCCGCTCACGCGCGCACGGGTGGTAGCGCGGCTCGACTCCGCCTCTGTCGACCATCCGGCGAGCTTCAGCGGCGAGGATCTGTCCGGGCTCGATCTTTCGAGCCTCGATTTCAAGCGGGCGAATCTCTCGCGCGCGAAGCTCACCGGCACGAAGATGATGAATGCCAAGATGTTCGCGGTGAACTTCGACGGCGCGACGGCACACGATGCGGATCTCTCGGGCGCCACCCTCGACGTGAGCACGATGCGCAGCACGGACTTCACGCACGCCAGGCTGCAGGGCGCGAGCATGTACGCCGTGATCATGCCCGGAGTGAACTTCACCGATGCGGATCTCACCCGCGTGCGCATCATCGGGCTCGCGACTGGCGCGATCTTCGTTCACACGAAGCTCGATCATGCGGATCTGGGCGCGGACCCGCGCAATCAGCCTATGGGTGTAATGCGCACGGACTTCTCGACCGCGGATTTCAGCGGCGCCGACCTCACGGGCGCCAATCTGCGCAAGGCGAAGCTCACGCGGGCGACGCTCACCGGGGCGAATCTCACCGACTGCGACCTGTCACTGGCGGAGTTGTCGGGGGCAACGTTCCATCAGATCGTCGGCCGCGACGCAATCAAGGGACTCGATCAGGCGAAGTACCGCGACGAAGCCACCTTCGATCCTCGCTGAACCGGGGGAGTTGAAACCGAAGTAGCCTGGACCGAGTAGGGGGAGCATGGCTACCTCATCCGCTGCGCCTGCCGTGCTCTCTCTGGAAGGCGTCACCAAACGCTTTCGCAAGGGCGTCGTTGCCGTCAACGACGTCTCGCTCTCCATGGGGACGGGCGTGCTCGCGCTTCTCGGGCCGAATGGTGCCGGAAAGACGACGCTCATGCAGATGATCGCGACGATCACGCGCCCCACGGCCGGACGCATCACATTCGGCGGCGCGGACATCGCGCGTGACCCGGACGCGCTGCGTCGCACGCTCGGCTACCTGCCGCAGGATTTCGGCGTGTATGACGGACTCACGGCGCTCGAGTTCCTGACGTACTTCGCGGCACTCAAGGGCATTCACGACCGCGCGCGGGTGGCGCAGATGCTGGAGCTGGTGAATCTGCACTCGGTTGCCGATCGAACCGTGGGCGGGTTTTCGGGAGGGATGAAGCAGCGGCTCGGCATCGCGCAGGCGCTGATCAACGATCCGGCGTTGCTCATCGTCGACGAGCCGACTGCCGGACTCGATCCGGAAGAGCGGCTGCGGTTCCGAAACATCCTGTCGGACATAGGCTTCGATCGCCTGGTGATCTTCTCGACACACATCGTGAGCGACATCGAGTCGATCGCGACGGAGATCGCGGTGATGAAGTCCGGGCGGCTCATCGCGACGGCGGCGCCGTCGGCGTTCTTGCGCGCTGCCGCGGGGAGCGTGTGGGAGGTGTCGATCACGCAGGCGCAATTCGACGAGGAGCGGAAGCGGCTCCGGATCGCCCGCTCCGTTCGCACGGCGGATGGCGTCGTCGCGCGCATCGTTCACCCCGAGCGTCCGCTCCCGGGCGCGACGAACGTCGACCCCGATCTCGAGGATGCGTTCATCTTCGCGCTGAACTTCGGCGCCGCCGCATGAGCGTCGTCGACCGCGGATCGGCATCGCGACGCATCTTCACCATCGCAGCGACCGACGTGCGCATGCGAGTCGCGCGAGGCTCGAGCGCGGTGCTGCTCGTTGCGTTGTGCATCTTCGCGTACGTGCTCGTGCCCGACCTGTCGACAGGACGCGCACTGATGCAGGTGAACGGGCATCGAGCGCTGTACAACTCCGCGACCATCGCGCTGGCGACGTCCTCGCTTTGCGCAGTGATGCTCGGTCTCGCCGGATTCTATCTCACGAGCAACACCGTTCGCCGCGATGCGGATTCGCGCACGGGCTACGTCATCGCATCGACGCAGGTGCGCAACATCGAATACCTCGTGGGGAAGATGCTGGGGAGCGCGGCGTTTCTGACGCTCGTCGTCGTCGTGTACATGCTCAACGTCATGGCAATGCAGCTCCTGCGGGGCGAGGCGCCGATCGAACCGCTCACGTATCTCTCGATGTTTCTGGCAATCGAAGCGCCGGTCGTGATTGTGGTCGCGGCAATCGCGCTGATGTTCGAGTGCGTGAAGCCGCTGTCCGGACGTTTCGGTGACATTCTCTACTTTTTTCTCTGGGCGATTCTGCTCAGCGTGCCCGCCGCGACCACCGTGCAAACCGGCGGTACTGGCGGCGCACAGCTGGACGTGTTCGGCATGGGCTTCGTGATGAATGCGGCGAACCCGCAGGTCGAGAGCGACTTCCACGCGCACCCCGAGGTCAGCATCGGGAGCAGCCGATTCGATCCGAACCAGGCGCCATGGAGCTTCCGGGGTGTCACCTGGACAGCGTCCGTGATCGGATCGCGCATCACCTCGGCGCTGATCGCGCTGCCGGCGCTGCTCATCGCATGGCTCGCGTTCGCGCGCTTTGATCCGGCGCGCACAAAAAGCGGTGGGGGCGCAGCCCGCCGCAGCGTGGGCGGACGTGTGTCGGCGCCGCTCAGGGGGGCGCTGCGCGTGCTGCGCCCCGCCACGTGGGGCGGGCACGGGCTCGTGCGCGCCGCGCTCGGCGAGATCGCGCTCACGCTCATGCTCCGCCCCTTGGTGGTGCTCGCGGTAGCCGCCGCCGCCATCGCCGGCGTGGTGATGCGCGCGGCAACCATTCGCTCGGCACTCGTCCCGCTGATCTTCGTCGCGCTCGTCGCGACGCTGTCCGAGCTTCCGACGCGCGACCAAATCGCGCGCGTGGATGGCATTCGCTACGGGATCCCGGGTGTGCGCGCAGCGAATGTGTACGCCAAATTGCTCGCCGCGATCGGCCTTGCAATCGCGTTTCTCCTGGTGCCGCTGCTCCGTATCGCCTGGGTCGCTCCGGCCGATGCGCTCTCGCTGCTCATCGGCGGCTGGCTATTCGCGGCCGCGGGAGTAGGACTCGGCACCGTCGCGCGCACGC
The DNA here is from genome assembly GCA_963792685.1 of uncultured Gemmatimonadaceae bacterium. Lineage (GTDB taxonomy): Bacteria > Gemmatimonadota > Gemmatimonadetes > Gemmatimonadales > Gemmatimonadaceae > FEN-1250. The sequence goes on from CAWBWW010000001.1 coordinate 3,570,452, forward strand.
CCAAGCTGTTCGCGGGCGTTGCCCTGCTCTTTCTCTATGTCGTCGTGAGCAGCGCGCGCGCGCCCGAATTCGACTTCGCGGGATGGAACGGTGCCGCTGACAATGGGGTGCGCGCCGCATATTTCCTCACCGCGACACTCTTCGCAGCGCTCGCGGTGTTCGGAGACTGGCGGCTGTCGCGAAGCGAGCGATAGCGCCGGCAACAGTCGATCGGCTGGCGAGCAGCCGGGGAGATGTGCTATGGCGCGCAGTGCTACGGTACACCGGTGCTCGTGGGCCGACGGTGATCCGGTGATGCAGGAGTATCACGACACCGAGTGGGGAGTACAGCAGCGCGACGGCCGTGCACTCTGGGAGGCGCTCGTGCTGGATGGGTTCCAGGCCGGCCTTTCCTGGATCACCATCCTCAAGAAGCGGGACGCCTTTCGTGAGGAGTTTCGCGGATTCAAACCGCACGACGTCGCCGAGATGGGGGAGAAGGACATCGTACGAGCGCTCGCGAATCCGGGGATCGTGCGCTCGCGCGCGAAGATCGAGGCAACCATCGCGAACGCGCGTGCCTACCTGAAAATGGAAGCGGACGGCGAGCAATTCTCCGCCTTCGCGTGGTCGTTCTTCGGCGACGCCCCGGTAAAGATCGGCGGTGACGTTCCGGCGAAAACACCGCTCTCGGAGGAGATCTCAGTCGCCCTCAAGAAGCGCGCATTCAAGTTCGTCGGGCCCACCACCGTGTATGCCTGGATGCAGGCAACGGGAATGGTCAATGATCACGTGGCAGGGTGCTTCCGTCGAAACGAGGTGTGATGCGCGCGAGTTAGGAGCGCGGCGCCACGTGCAGCGTCGCGGTCACGAAGTCGCTTTCCCACACGGTTGCGCCACTGGCCGATCGACGAAGGATGGTTCCGTTGAGCAGCCAGCGGCCGTCTGCGTCGAGAATGACGTGGGCGCTGCCTGTATTGTCGGTGTGGAAGAAGGTCGCCTTTGATCTCCCCTCGCGCATGGCTCCGACGGAGAATGCGGGCACCGGCGATCCGTGCCACAACACGCGAACACCGAGTGTGTCGCCGGCGCGGAGCGCAGTTGGATCGCGCTCGGGCATCAGTTCGAGCACGAGGCCGAGTGGCTTCTCCCAGCTATGGCTTTCGACCCACGCGCTGTCGCTCTTGGCTGGCGTGACGCGCACGAAGGTCATCGCGTGCTTCGTGTACGACTCCGTCCACCTCTGCTTGTCGCCGAGCGATTTCCAGGTCGCGCGAATCGCATCGCTGGCGTCGATCTCGCCCAGATATTCCTCGATGAGTCGAGGATCGAGCACGAGAGTCTTGGGCTGCAGCTCGATTCCGAGTGAGGCGACACCCGCGGCGCGCGGCGTCCACAGGTACTCCAACCGCAGCGCCGCGAGCGACGGGCGTGGCAGCTGGCGTGTGACACCGGCCTCTCGGACGATCGCCTTCGTCACGCGATTCTGAACGATCGCGAAATCGTCGGTCGGGAAGGTCTCGCCACTCGTGAGCCCCAGTCGGAAGGGCACGCCCACGCGTCCGAAGTTGGTGGCGGAGATGAGCCAGGTGTCGTGCGCGGAGGCGGTGACGACCGTGGCGAGAGTGAGCGCGATGCTCCCTATCAGTATTGCCGCTCGGCGCGAGATGGGTGAGATGGCACGAGCCAGATGATCTCTCATTCACACCATTGTAACCTGGCGTCCTCGGATGCGCATGTGATCGGCGTCGCAGCGAATGAGAGGCGTCCCTGTCCTGGAGGGCAACGCATGCGAGCCGCAATGAAGTCGCGCGCCGAAAACAATGCTCGGCGCGCGACTTCCAAACGGTAAGACCTCAGGTCGAGCTACTGTCCGGCGGCCTGCTCGATCATGTGTGTGATCTCCTTCGGATGGGAGATGAAGGAGACGTGGCTCGCGTCGATCTCGGAGGTGTGCGCGTTCATGCGCTTCGCGTAAAAGCGCTCGAGCTCAGGGCTGATTGCGTGATCCTCTTTCGACACCATGTACCAGGACGGGATGGTGCGCCATGCCGCCGACGGGGAGCTCGCCGCGAGCGCGCCGCCACTTACGGGCTTCTGCGTCGCTGCCATCACCCGTGACTCCGTTTCCTCTACGTCGCCTGCAAAGATGTCGTGAAACTGGGCGCGATCGATGTACAGGAAGCCCGCAGCGTCGGGGCGCAGTGCCTTGCCCAGTCCCGTTGGGTATTTCTCGAGATAGGGGCCGCACGCTTCGTTGGCGTCGGGCGCGAACGCGGCAATGTAGACGAGCGCTGTGACATTGGGATTTCCCGACGCGGCGCCGCTAATGACTGCGCCGCCATACGAATGCCCTACCACGACGACCGGTCCCGACTGCGCGTCGATCACCCGCTTTGTCGTTGCCACGTCGTCGTTGAGCGACGTGAGAGGGTTCTGCACGGCGATCACGTTGTAGCCGTCCTTCTCCAGCAGCGGGATGACGTGCTGCCATCCTGTGGCATCGGCAAAGGCGCCGTGCACGAGGACAATCGTCGGCTTGGCGACGCGGGCGGCGGCACCGAATGCCGGCGTTGTGCGGCTGGCTGCCGTCAGCGCGGCCCCTGCAAGTAGGGTAATGGCGGCGATGCGTGTTGCTTTCATGGTTGGTTTCCTCGGAAAGTTGAAGTGCGCGCGATGGTACGCCCACTCGTAACGGTCGTGTCACACGGCGTTGGTGCGGAAAGCCAACCGGCAGTGATGTCTGAGAGGCCGACTGCAACGCTCACGTATGATGTGCCTGCACTTCTCAACGGAGTATTGACAGATGGAGCGATCTTCAGCTACGACTTTTGGTTGACGCGCAGGCACGCTCGCACGCGATGCGCCTCGACGATTCCGTGCGGGGTCGCTACGCTTGCTGTATGCACGAATCAGCGGCACGTCGACGATGGAGCTCCGCTCTGAATCGCCTCACATTGCTCAGGCGCGCGCGTCAGAAGCTTTACACGATCGCACTGCCGGCAGCCTTGCTCGTTCTCGGCTGCTTGCGCGTCGGTGGACAGGAGCTCTCGACCGCAGTCGGACACTACCATTTGGACGTCTGGCGGCGACAGGACGCTGTGCGACTGGCGTTCGTGTCGAATCTGGTGCAGACGGCTGACGGGTATCTCTGGCTATCGTCGCAATCCGGGCTCGCTCGCTTTGACGGAGTCCGCTTCACGGTGTTCGATCCATCCAACTCGGCGGCGCTGCGAACTCTGGCCAGCCTCGAGACATATCCAGTCGTTGCGGATCCGAACGGGGCGCTTTGGATTGGGAGCGACGCCGGGTTGCTGACCTATCAGAACAGACTGCTCCGCCCCGCGGCATTCGACTCGGCGTTCGCGACCGATCAGGTAAATGCCGCAGTGTTCGACGCCGCTGGGACGCTTTGGGCGGTCACGCGCAGCGGGCGAGTCCTGCGCATCGCACGCGACGGGTCGATGCACGCGCTCGCCGGCACGACTGCGAGCTACTCCGGAAGCGGGATCACTGTCGACGCAACGGGCGTCGTCTGGGTCGCAGCAGGCGAGCACGCCGTCTATCACGTGGAGAACAACGCGCTGTCGCAAGTCGTGTTTCCCGCCGCGCTCCATCTCGGAACGGTCAACCGCGTCTATGGCTCGAGCGATGGCGCAGTGTGGTTCGGTACCGCAACCGCAATCGTGCGCCTGCAACACGGTGTGTTCGAGCGTATTCCGCTGCCGCCGACAACTGGATTTGGCGCAGTCTCGTGCTTCGCCGTTAGTCCGGATGGAGCGCTGTGGGTCGGGACCCAGGGTGCAGGACTGTATCGCTATGATGGCAAGCGATTCGCCTTGTTCACGACTCGCAATGGTTTATCCGATGACCGCATCGTCGACATTCTCGTCGACCGCAGCCGCAACGTTTGGATTGCGACACGCGATGGCCTCGATCGCCTTCGACCCGAGCCGTTCCGCACGATCACGCGAAATAACGGGCTTCCAGCTGACCTGCCTGGGGCCATGATCCGGGGAGAGGCAGGTGCTGTCTGGGTCGCGCCGCCAACGGGCGGGCTCTATCGGGGTGAGGTCGGCGCCGAGGATGCGCACTTCGTCGCGATCGGTCCGTTGAGCTCCACCGATCGAGTGACGGCCCTCGTTCGCGCGCGAGACGGGGCGATTCTCACGGGATGGCTTGGAGGCTCGGTCCGGCGAGTGGAAGCGGGCTCGCGTACCAACACACTCCTTGCCGACGGCCTGCCTCCCGTCACCGACGTGCTCGAGGGCGAAGACGCGTCACAGTGGATTGGAACCTGGCATGGGTTGTATCACATCGTTGGAAGCCAGCGCACGATCTTCACCACACACGATGGACTCCCCGACGACGCGGTCCAGCGAATCTTTCGCGACTCGAAGGGAACGGTCTGGATCGCAACTCAAACGGGAATCGCCTGGGCGCATCGCGGCGACGTTCGCTTCACGGCCCTGAATGTCCCACCGGGCGCTGCATCGCGCGCGATCACGCTGTTCGAGTGGCCCGCGACCTCGGGGACCATCTGGATCGGATCTGCGCAGGGGCTGGCCCGCGTAAGCGGGGTACGACCAACGCTGCTGACCACCGCGCAGGGTCTTCCTGAGAACTGGGTGGGCGCAGCGGAGCCCGACGATGCAGGACACGTGTGGCTCGCGCAGCTCGGGGGCCTCACGCGAGTCGAAGCCTCCGACCTGGATTCCGTGGCGAACGGTACAAAGCCATCGCTTACGACGGCGGCATCATACGAAGCGCTCGATGGCATGCCCGGAGGAGACCCAAGTGGGTGGGGGCACCCATGGTCCTTCCGCAGCGCCGCGGGCACGCTGTGGTTCGCGGTGGGACACGGCATCGTAGTCGTGGACCCGCAACATGTGGAACGAGATACGAGCCAGCCTGCACTGCGCATTGAACAGACGATCGTGGACGGACTCGTCGCGAGCCCGAGTGGTCGGCAAACGCTCGGGCCCGACGTGCGACGTCTGGAGCTCCGCTACACCGGCATCGACCTCACCGATGGTCCGGCCGTGCGCTTCCGCTACCGACTCGATGGCTTCGACACGACGTGGACCGATGGCGGCACGCAGCGCGTTGCCTCATACACGCGCCTCGCGCCCGGACGCTACCGCTTCCGTGTCGCCGGCCGCACCGGCGGCGGTTTCTGGAATCCCGCTGTCGCCGCAGTCGAGATCGTCGTGGAGCCTCCCACCTATCGCCGGCCCTGGTTCATTCTCGCTGCAGCCTTGGCAGTGGCCTTCATGCTGTGGGCGGCGCACGTGGCGGTGCTCAGTGCGCGCACCGATGCAATTCGCGACGAGCGCTCCCGCATGGCGCGAGAAATCCACGACTCGCTGCTACAAGGCTTCGGTGGCATCGCGCTTCAATTGCACGCCGCCTCGGCCCGGCTTTCGCTGTCGGCGACACAACAGCCGCTGCTCGACCGCGTGCTGCTGCTCGCGGACCGGACACTCACGCAGGCGCGCGAGGCAGTGTGGGATATCCGCCTGCATGGAGTATCCGACGTCGATTTTTCCACGGATTGCGCCGACGCCGCACGCAGGCTTCTCGGAGACAGCGCTACCGCGACGCGCGTGGAGTCGCGCGGCCGGCAGCGACACCTGGAGAGGACTACTCATGCCGAAGCGCTGCGCATCGTGGAGGAGGCCTTGACTAATGTCGGGAAGCATGCGGCAGCTGCGAACGTTGTCGTGATGCTGGATTACAGGTGGCATTCCCTGCGCATCACAATCACGGACGACGGGCGCGGGTTCGACATGGCGACTACCGCAACACGCTCGGGACATTGGGGAGTTCTCGGGATGCGCGAGCGCGCTAGCCGGATGGGCGGACGCCTCGCGCTCACCAGTGGCCCCGTTGGAGGGACGATGGTCGCCGTCGACGTACGCTACCCCGGCACGTTCTTGCGTGCGCTCGCCCTGGGCGATCGGAACTAAGCAAAACGGCGTATTGTCGCCGTCCTCCCTGGAGCAGATTGTTTAGCGATGCGACACTCCGCACGTGGGACCGATGCTGCGCCAGAGGATCGACTCGGCCAAAGAATCCGTGTGATGACGGTCGACGATCATCCGATCTTTCGCGACGGATTGTCTGCGCTGTTGGCCGTACATCAGGATTTGGAGCTCGTGGCCGAGGCAGGTGATGGTGCGGAGGGCATCGCCCTGTACCGGAGCACGTTGCCAGACGTAACGCTGATGGACCTGAGCATGCCCGTCATGGGCGGCGCAGATGCAATCAAAGTCATCGTCGAGTCGTTCCCTAACGCGAGGTTGATCGCGCTCACGACTTACGACGGCGATGCCGACATTCATCGCGCCCTCGAAGCCGGTGCTCGCGGATATCTCCTCAAGGACGTGTTGCGCAATGAGGTCGTGGACGCGATTCGCGCCGTGCACCGCGGCGAGCGAGTTCTCCCAGGGGTTGTTGCCCAGCGCCTCGCGCAGTTCACTCCTCGTGTGGAGCTGACGAACCGCGAGCTCGAAGTGCTGGTTCTCATCGGCAAAGGATTTCGCAACAAGGAGATCGCCAAGGTCATCGGCCGCACGGAGGCAACGGTAAAGGTCCACGTCCAGCATCTTCTCACCAAGCTGAATGCCGCTGACCGCACTGAGGCAGTCGCGATCGCGCTCAAGCGGGGCGTGATCCACCTCGACTGACTTCGCCACGGAACTAGGGCGAATCACCCCTAACCGTTGTATGTAGGCGAAGTCTCATCGAATGGCGGACGCGTGAACGTCGAAGCGTCGCAATGTTGCAGTCATGACAACCACACCACTCAGCGTCTCCGACGCCAGCACGAAGAACATCGACGCGCTCGCTTCACGTTCTCCGATTGCGCCGGAGATTGCGGTTATCGATGGCCTCGAGATCAGGTACGCACGGGGGTCGAATCGTTCCGGCGCCGCCGTGCTGCTCACCAGTCCTTGGCCTGAGAGCCTGTACGCGTATCAGTCGTTGTGGGCGACTCTGAATACCGATTTCTCCCTGCTCGCGATCGACCTGCCGGGCTTCGGCCAGTCGGAAGGACGCGGTGATCTCATGTCACCTCGCGCGATGTGCCAATTCGTCGTCCGCGTCGCGGATCACTTCGATCTCGACCGACCGCATGTGATCGCGCCCGACGTCGGCACGCCGACGATGCTGTTCGCGGCTGCGGAGCACCCTGCCCGATTCCGAAGCCTCGTGATCGGAGGAGGAGCGAGCACGTATCCGCTCCAGGTCGCAGACATCCTCAAGAACATCATCGAGGCTCAAGATCTCGCTCCCTATCGAGCACTCGATCCCGCAGTAGTCGTTCGCAACGCGGTCTCGCAGATCCGGAACTACGTCGTACCGGATTTCGTGCGCGAGGACTACGTCGAATCGTATGCGGGGACGCGATTTGTCGACTCAATGGCCTTCGTGAGACAGTATCCGGCGGAGCTCCAGGTACTCGCCAGCCTTCTCCCGAATCTCACGACGCCAATTCAGATCATCGCTGGACGCAACGATCCCGAAGTGCCTATCGTGGACGCCGAGCGGCTGCATCAGCTGCTGCCGAACAGCGTGCTGAATATTCTGGAATGCGGCCACAACGCGTGGGAAGAAGAGGCAGACGAATTCGGTCGCATAGCGAGCGCGTGGCTGAACGGCGGCTATGAACGGGTCGGCCACTGAACATGTAGGGACGAATGTGGGCCGGGATGAGCCGGAGACCGGGTGCGATCGGCCGGGCGACGCAATTGCTCTGTCGCAAGACGTGCACTAACGTCTGTCCGTCCGCTCCGCACGGGTTCGGCAGCTCCACCCGCACACACGAGCTTCGCATGCAGGACGCGTCCAATCCGTTATCGGCGTGGGAGAACTTCTACGTGATCGTCGGATCGTCGGGGGCGGCGCTCACCGGGCTGCAATTCGTTGTGATCGCGCTCACCACCGAGCTGCGTCGCCGACGGACCACGAGCCAGTTCGACGCGTTCGCGACGCCCACGATCGTGCACTTCAGCGGCGCGCTCGTGATCTCCGCAATTCTGAGCGCGCCCTGGCGAGAGCTCGCGAACGCCGCCGTTGCAATGTCGATCTTCGGCGGGGCGGGACTTCTCTATACGGCGCTCGTCGCCCGACGCGTGTCGCGACAGACGGAGTACGCGCTCGTGCTCGAGGATTGGCTTTTCCACACGGCGCTGCCGTTTCTCGCATATCTGGCGATCCTGGTGGCCGGGATCACGCTCGCACGCCACGTCGTGGATGCGCTCTTTGCCATCGGCGGCGCGACGCTTCTCCTGGTCGTGATCGGCATCCACAACGCGTGGGATTCGGTGACGTTCATCGCCGCCGGCGGGCCCCAGGCCGCCGAGTCCGCGAACGCGAGCGCCGAGGCGCGCGACGTGCAGAGCATGTAGCTCAACAGTTGCACGATTCGAGATTGCCTGGGCAGGCATCAGCGGAGAGCACCGAATCACCATGCGTATGTCTTCCCCATTAACCGTGAGAGCATTGGTTCTCGGCCTCGCACTGAGCGCGCTCGGCGCGGCGAATGCACTGGCGCAGACCGCTGACGATCAGCTGCGCACCGACTGGGCGAATCTCGCCAAGTACCGCGATGCGAACGCCGCGGTCTCGCCTCCCGCGGCCGACGAGATGCGCGTCGTGTTTCTCGGGAACTCGATCACCGAGAGCTGGACGCCGTACTTTCCCTCGATGTTTCCGGGAAAGCCGTATATCGACCGCGGAATCAGCGGGCAGACGACACCGCAGATGCTCGTGCGCTTTCGCCAGGATGTCATTGCGCTGCACCCGCGCGTCGTCGTCATCCTTGGGGGGACCAACGACATCGCCGGCAACACGGGTCCCTCGACGCTGGAGATGATCGAAGACAATCTCGCGTCAATGGCCGAGCTGGCGCGCGCGAACGGGATCGCGGTGGTGCTGTGCTCCGTGATGCCCGTCCGCGATTATCCGTGGAAGCCCGGGCTGCAACCCGCGCCCAAGATCATCGCGCTCAACGCGTGGCTCAGGGACTACGCCGCGAAGCACGGGGACGTGTACGTCGACTATCACTCGGCAATGGCCGATCCGGACGGCGGCATGCGCAGTGAGCTCTCGCCCGACGGTGTCCATCCGAACGAGGCCGGCTACCGCATCACGGCGCGGCTGGTAGATCGAGCGATCGGCGAGGCGCTGCGCGTGCGGTGACCTCTCACGACGAGGGGATCGGTCCGGGCAATCTCGTCTACACCATTGGCCATTCCACGCGCACGCTCAAAGAATTCGTCGAGCTGCTGCATGCATTGAACGTCACCATGCTCGTGGACGTACGCTCGATTCCGCGCTCGCGCACCGTCCCGCATTTCAACGCCGACGCGCTCCCCGAATCTCTCGCACACGAAGGCATCAGCTACATCAACTTGCGTGCGCTGGGTGGTCGCCGGCATCACGCGAAGGGCGCACCGCCGTCGCCCAACACGCTCTGGCGCGTACAGGCATTCCGCAACTACGCCGACTATGCGGCCACGCCCGAGTTTCGCGCCGGGCTGGAGGAGTTACGTGCGCTGGCGCGCGCCAGCCAGTGCGCGATCATGTGCGCGGAGGCGGTGTGGTGGCGCTGCCATCGCCGCATCATCGCGGACTACCTGCTCGCGGAGGGCACGCGCGTCGAGCACATCATGGGGCCCGGCAAGGTCGTTCCTGCCGAGCTGACGCCGGGCGCGCGCGTGCTAGCGGACGGCACGCTGCGCTATGCGTCGCCCGAGCTCACGCTTTTCGCGGACGGCGAATCGCTCTGACGACGCTGCGACCGGCACCACCGCAGTAGAAGCGATCGCTCCCATTCGACTCGAGCCCCGACACCACAACGCCTTCCGGCAGATCGAGCTGCTCGAGCACCTCACCAGTGACTGCATCCACGTGGCGCAAGTCGCTGCGGTCGTTCTCCAGCGTGGCGTGCCACAGCTCTTCGCCGAGCCACGTGACGCCTGTGACGAACCGGTTCGATTCGATAGTTCGGAGTACCGCGCCGGTCTCGGGATCCACCTGATGGATTTTGCGCCCGCGATGCTGCCCCACCCAGAGTGTCCCTTCACCCCATGCGAGTCCGGCCGCATCGCCGTCACCGGGTGCCGGGATCGTCGACACGATGCGACCCGTGGCCGGTTCCACCTTCTGGATCATGCCCTGCCCGATCTGATAGAGGAACCGACCATCGTAGGCAGTGCCGGCGTGCGCGGGCACATCGAGCGTGCGCGACTCGTCGCCAGTCTCCGGGTCGAACGATCGAAGCTTCTCGCCGTCGCCAAACCAGACGGAGCGTCCGTCATAGGTGACGCCAGCTACCTTCTTGGTTCCGGCGAAGGGGCCATATTCGCGAATGATTTCGACAGTTGGTTGTGTCATGCTCTGAAATTATTCGATCGGCAGCGCGGATGGGAGCAACAAAGCTGTCGTGAATCCGGAGAGCGGCGGCTTGATCCACCGGCGCGAGCGGCCGCGGCCGAACGGCTGCACCTTTCCTTCGCGTGCGAGCGACTCGAGCGCGCGCTGAACGGTGCGTTGACTCGCGCCGAGCGCGAGCGCGAGCGACGATGTCGACCAGCCCTCGCCATCATCGAGCAGCGCGAGCACATCGGCGTGCGCTTCCTCGACCGGGCGCGCCAGCACCAGCACCTCGCGCGCGCGTCGCGGCACAAGCGCGAATCCGCGCTTGGTCGCGCGGATGTCGGCCACGTCGCCAAGCGCGGCGCGCAGCCGCCCGATCTCGACGCGCAGGCGCGCGCGGTGCGACTCGTCCACGTACTTCGCGCCGAACGCGCGCGCGAGAAGCGCATCGCGCGTGACATCGTCAGGCCACGCTTCGCCGAGCGCGCGTGCGAGCGCGAAGAGCACGGGGCGTGTTGCGAGTGCTATCGACGCGCCGGACAATCGGACGGCGTTGCGGCACGCGTCGACGATCAGCGCGTCGGATGCGAGAACTTCCTCGACATCAGCGAGCAACAGCGTCCGCTCATCGCCGTGTCCGATGAGTCGCGCCGCGGGCGTCTCCAGCACGCGCGACGCCGCTTCCACCTCTGCTTGCAGAGACGCAATCCGCGCCGCCCGTGCGGCGCTGGTCGCCCGTGACAGTGCCTCTCGGGCCTCGTGCGTGCGCAGCCGTCGCATCGCGATTCCTGCGACGACCAGCTCGAACGCGGCGCGCGATGCCGGCGGGAAGAGTGAAACGTCGAGATCCGCGATCGCGCGCTCCGCTTCGTCGAGGCGACCCGTGAGCAGGAGCCGGCGCGCCGTGAGGTGACGTGCGTGTGCGGCGTTCACGATGTCGCCGCTTCGCGCGAGCGTCGCCTGCGCCGCCTCCAGCGACTTGACAGGCCACCCGAGGTCGCGCGTGACGAGCGCGATCTCCGCCTCCGCCACTACGCATCGCGCACGCGCCACACCCTCGCGCGGGCCGAACGCTTTCGCCGCTCGGCGGAGCAGCACACGCGCGCGCTCGAGATCCCCGAGCTGCGCCATGGCGATGCCGCGCAGCGCCAGTGCGGGTGCGTCGTCGCGCAGCGCCACGCGATTGAGCGCCGCAAAGGGGTCGCCAGCGGCAAGCGCGCGCGCGGCCGCAACGATCAAGGCGTCCATCGAAATCCCGTCACTCTTGTTACTCACACCCGAGAAAGGTTCGGATCTAATCTACCTCTCGTTCACCGGCCGCTCGTCACTCGACGGCGCCACAGGCAATCACCGAACACGAACGGAGCGAACGACAATGGCAACAACACTGATGACCGGCACACGCGAAGAGTGGCTCGCCGCTCGACTCGAGCTTCTGAATGCCGAGAAGGAATTGACTCGCCGCAGTGACGAGCTGGCGCGGAAGCGGCAGTCACTCCCCTGGGTGCCCGTCGACAAGAACTACCACTTCGACACCGAGCAGGGCCGCGTCTCACTCGCGGAGCTGTTCCGCGGACGCTCGCAGCTCCTCGTCTACCACTTCATGTTCGGGCCAGATTACAAGGCGGGCTGCCCCTCGTGCTCCAGCATCGCCGACGGCTTCAACGGCATCGCCGTGCATCTCGAGAATCACGACGTGTCGTTCTACGCGATCTCGCGAGCGCCGTTCGCCAAGCTGAACGCGTTCAAGCAGCGCATGGGCTGGACGTTTCCCTGGGCGTCGTCGTTCGGCGGCGACTTCAACACCGATTTCAGCGTCACGTTCACGGAGCTCGAGCAGCGCAGCGGCGGCATCGAGTACAACTATCGTCGTGAGGGCGCGATGCCCGAAGCGATCATGAAGCGCACGCTCCCGGAGTGGAATGACCTCGGCAGCGAAGCGCCTGTTGGCCAGAATGCCTCCCAGACTGGCACCGACGTGGCCACATATCTGCGTGAGCGCCCGGGCGTGAGCGCCTTCGCGTTGCGCGATGGAGAGGTTTATCACACGTACTCCACGTTCTCCCGCGGACTCGATGGTCTCTGGGGGATGTATCAGTGGCTGGACCGCGCTCCGCTCGGCCGCAACGAGCGCGGCGTCTGGATGCGTCACCACGACGCGTACGACGCACGATGAGCTCCGCCCCATTCATGCGCGCGTCGATGATGGCGCTCATGATGGCAGCCATGATGCTGCCGTCGGTCGCACCAGTGCTCCGGCGGCACCATCGCGCGCTCGCCACGGCGGGCGTGCGATGGGCGGGGTGGTGGACGACAGTGGTCGGCCTCGGCTACGCGGCCGTGTGGAGCGTGATTGGTGTCGTGCTCTTCGCACTCGATGCGATGCTGCGCACGCGCGAGATGTCCTCGATGGACGCGAGCGTCGCACCGGGCCTCGCGGGCGCGATCTTCCTCTGCGCTGGTGCGCTGCAGCGCTCGAGATGGAAGGCGCACCAGCTGTCGCGGTGCCGAGAGAATGTTCGCCGACGGATGCGGCGCAGCATCAACGAATCTGCCGGCTGCGTGGAAGGTCGGCTGCGACCTTGGCGTTCGCTGCGCCCTCAGCTGCGCGGGGCCGATGGCGATTCTGTTCGCCGTCGGCCTGATGGATGTGCGCGCCATGGCCGTGATCACGGCGGCGATTCTAGCCGAGCGTCTCGCACCCAACGGTGCGCGCGTTGCGCAGGTCACGGGCGCGCTAGCGCTGGGTGCAGGGATGATCATCTGCGTGCGGGCGCTCGGCGTGGCGTGATAAGGAAAGGGTCGGGTGCTCAGGTACCTTGTGGGTGCCGAATCTGCTTCACGCCGAGGTGCAACTCACGGCGGAGCAATGTACGCAGCGTCGTGCCATCGTTGTAACCGACCTGGCGAGCAACCTGATCGACGCTCAGGTCGCGTGTCTTCAGCAGGTGTACCGCATGCTCGACGCGCAGCGACTGGAAGTACGCGAGCGGGGACTTCCCCATCACGCGTTCCATGCGACGCGCGAGCGTGCGCTTGCTGGCGCCGACGACGCGCGCGGCATCGTCCAGTGAGAAGCCCGTGGCCAGCCGAGAGCGCGCCCACGTTTCATAGCGCCGCACGATCGGGTCATCGTGCGCGAGGTGATCAATGATCGCGTAGGCAGACTGCGACGGACGCGAGTCGACGACGAGATACTTCGCCGTGATCGCCGCCAACTGCGGACTTGCCTGGCGAATGATCCAGAGCGCCAGATCCATGTGGCTGAGCGCGGCGCCCGCCGTCACCACCGACTTGGATCGAACGATCATGCGTGACTCATCGAGTCGCACAGCAGGGTACCGATCGCGGAACATCGGCGCGAGCCACCAGGTGGTCGTCGCGTCGTGGCCGTCCAGGACTCGTGACTCGGCCAGAATGAACGTGCCGATGCACGCGGCGGCCATGAGCGGTCCTTTCACAGCCAGCTCACATAACATGTCTGCCGCGTCACGCACATCTCGGCGTTCCAGAGCCCGCAACAGCGTATCAGGCATCTTGTAGCCGATCGCCGGTACGATCATGCAGTCCGGCGTCTGCCGGCGGCGCGAGGCAATCGGGACGCGAAAGCCGTGCGACGTGTGGACGTGGCGTCGAACGCCGACGATCCGCACGTCGAACGGTGCTGCAGCAATCGATGCAACGCCGATCAACTCGTTTGCCGTTTGAAACGCATCGAGCACGGCGGCGAGCCCGAGGTCGAACACGCCGTCCAACGCGAGCACGTCAATGCGCATGCTACTCCCTGTGACAAACGCCAGTGGACACATGCACGCCCAAGGACCCACCGGGGGACCAACGGAAGGTAGCCGAGTCGCGCCATTCGAGGCCATGGCAAACATGCCAGCTTTGCTACCGATCTTGCCACGCGACGAGTGGGAGAGATATCGATTGCGCTGAGACGCGACTCGTGCTGCGATCTCTCCGGCGATGATGGCAGGAATGCTTCCAAGAATGGCATTCCTGCCCGTGGCATCTCGCCGTAGTGTGCCCTAAGCTCGAGCACTTGATCTCGCACGCTCACCGGTGAGGATACCAATGTTGACGCTTGGACTGTTTGCTCGGCTCGAAGCAAAGCCCGACAAGGCGGAAGAGGTTGCCGCGTTCTTAATGCAGGGACTCCAGCTCGCCAATCAGGAACTGACCACGCCCGTGTGGTTCGCGCTGCGCCTCGGACCGACCACGTTCGCCATCTTCGACGCATTTCGCGATGAGTCGGGGCGACACGCGCATCTCAGTGGGCCAATCGCTCAGGCGTTGATGACTCACGCGCCGAACCTGCTCGCCGCTTCTCCGTCGATCGAGCGCGCCGAGGTACTGGGCGCGAAACTCCCGGGGTAGAGCTGCGTTCACGCCAATCGCCTGTTGTCGACCGCGCTTATCTACGGTGACGTATGGAAAGGATACTTGCCGACGCTCGTTTTGCGGTACGGTCTCTGAGTCGCTCGCCAGGATTCGTCCCACGCATCAACGACTACCAGCTCGATCGTCATCTATCGGTCCACGATGGGCAAGTACGCGCGCCACGGCCCGATTGCGTCACGGTACTGTTTCGCCATCACGCGGGCGGTTTGCGCGATATGCCCCAGGTCGTGCACGACCCAGGTCGCCAACAGTTGCCGGAGTGTGACGGTGCCGAACTCGGGATGCTCGCCGGTTAGCGCGAGCTCCGTGTCCGTCAACCGCCAGGCCGCGAGCGTCGCGACGTTCTCCG
The DNA here is from genome assembly GCA_963792685.1 of uncultured Gemmatimonadaceae bacterium. Classification (GTDB taxonomy): domain Bacteria; phylum Gemmatimonadota; class Gemmatimonadetes; order Gemmatimonadales; family Gemmatimonadaceae; genus FEN-1250. The sequence continues at coordinate 3,585,570 of CAWBWW010000001.1, forward strand.
CACGCAATCGCCCGAACTCATCGAGGAGGACGAACAGGGATTTCCCCTGACTCTCGTGGAACTGTGCGAAACGATCGTACGGGGGAAAGCGGCGGTTCGTGCTTTGAGCAAGGATGATCCGGGCGCGCGGGATCCAGTCCTCGCGCTCGGCGTGTACGAGGTGGCCGACGATGACATACGGGCTCCAGGTGTCGGGCCCTTCCGTCGCGTCGACCCACGCCGCGTCCAGATCGTGCAACATCGCGTGCAGCGTACCCGGCGTGCGTTCGAGGACTGCGATGCCCTGCGTGATGTCGAAATTCATTGTCGTGGCGAGTTGCACGTGTCAGTGATGAATCGAACGGAACGTTTACGACTGGCAGTTCGCGCGCGCCAGAGAATTCGGAGAGCGGGCCGTCACCTGCGGGTTTCTCCCCCGCGCAGCGCGCCTCCCAGCACATTGAAACACAACACGGTCACGAAGATGAATGCACCGGGGAAGATCCCCAGCCATGGCTCGCTGCTCATCGTCGTTTGCGCCTGGTAGAGCATGTTGCCCCAGCTCGCCGTCGGTGGCTGGACACCGACGCCGAAGAAGCTCAGCGCGCTCTCGAGCAGGATGCTGCGTCCGACAGCGATCGTGAGCGCCACCATCACTGTCGGGAGCACTCCCGGGAGCACGTGGCGCACGAGGATGCGGGGACCGCGCGCCCCTGACGCGCGCGCGGCCGTCACGAACTCGCGCACCGACAGGGACTGCACTTCGGTGCGGACCACGCGCGCCGTTTCCATCCACCCCACTGCACCCACGAGCGCGATCAGCAGCGGTATTCCCGGATCGAGCACAGCGGCGGCGATCATGAGCAACGGCAGCGTGGGGATCGAGAGCATCGCGTCGGTGAAGCGCATCAGCAGCGCGTCCGTCACACCCCGCGCATAGCCCGCCGTCGCCCCCACCGTGACGCCGATCGCCGCGCTCAACACCGCTGCCACGAGGCCGATCGAGAGAGATACGCGCGCCGTAGACGATGCGTGTAAGGAGGTCGCGCCCGAGCTCGTCGGTGCCGAACAGGTAATGTGCCGACGGTGCGCCCCGACGCTGCGCGAGGTCGAGCGCGTCAAACGGGTAGGGCGCCAGCAACGGGGCGAGCAGCGCAAGCAGCAGGAGCGCGCCAAGCACGATCGCGGCGGCAAGTACGGCGCGGTCGCGCGTCGCGCCGCGCAGCACTACGCGGCGTCCCGTAGCCGCGGGTCGAGCGCGCGTACCACGACGTCAGACGCGAGGCTCAGCAGCGCCACCGTTATCGCGCCGCACATGAGGAACGCCATCAACACCGTGTAGTCGCGCTTTGCGAGTGACTCGGTGAACAGGCTCCCGACTCCCGGCCAGGCGAAGACACTCTCCGTCACCACCGCCCCGGACACCATGAGCGAGGCGTCGAGCAGGACGACGGTGACAAAAGGAAGGAGCGCATAGCGCAGCGCGTGCCGCGACACGAGTTGCCCTTCCCTCACCCCACGTGCGCGCGCCGCGTCGATGAACGGCTGGGCCAAGGCCTCCCGCATCGAGCTGCGCAGGTAGCGTGACCACCCCGCCGCAGTCGCTGCCGCCAGCGCGATCACCGGCAGCACGAGGTGCGCGAGGCGATCGGCGAAGCCGCCGCCGGCGAAGGAGCTGCGACCCGCCAATGGAAACCAGCCCAGCTGGTTCGCGAAGACGAGCTGAAGGACGAGCCCGAGCCAGAACACCGGCAGCGATATGCCGGCGATCGCCCCCGCAGTGACGGCGCGATCCACTCCACGCCGCACCGCAGATACGACGCCCGCGATGAGCGACAGCACCACGGCAACCAGCGACGAAAGCCCCGCGAGCTGCAACGTGGCGGGCACACGTTCGAGCAGACGGTCCATCACGGGGCGGCCGTCTGCGTAGCTGTAGCCCCACTCGCCGCGCACGAACGCCCACGCCCAGGCGAAATACTGCTCGGTAAGGGGCCGGTCGAGTCCCAACTGCCTGCGCAGTCGCTCAATGTCCTGCGGGCGGACATTCGGGTTGTCGAGATAGAGAGCGAGCGGCCCGCCAGGCGCAGCGTGGATGAGTGCGAACACCACGAGCGACACGAGTACCAGCAGCGGCAGCATCTGCGCCACGCGCCGGAGGAGGAAGCTCAGCATCGCTCGAGCGCGGATCGACTCCGGATCCGCCGATCGTTCATCGCGCGATCTCCCACTCGTGCACGTTCCAGAACGGCCCGGCGTTGGTCGGGTTCCCCTTGAAGTTGCGCAGCGTCGCCGGCACCGCGTCGATCTTCGAGGTGTTGTAGAGGAACAACTCCGGCACCAGATCGGCTACGCGACGCTGAGCGTCCTGAAGCAGCGCGCGCCGCTTGTCCTGATTGATCTCCCGGTCGGAGGCGTACAGGACCTTCGTCAGCGGCGCATCGCTCAGGTAGTCAATGTTGCGACCGTCGGGCGGAATCTTGTCGGCGGCATAGAAGGTGGTGATCTCCGGATCGGCGCCCGACTGCCACCAGTGCAGCATCGCGTCGAAGTCGCCGCTGAACCACACGGGACTGATCGACGTGCCATCGATCAGCTTGATCTGCATCGATACACCAATGTCGGCGAGCTCGCGCTGGATCGCCTGCGCCACGTTCTCGCGGATGGTGAATCCCGACTGCGTAATGAGAGTGAAGGCGAGCGCCTTGCCCTCCTTCCACCGTTTACCGTCAGCACCGCGGATCCACCCTGCCTCGTCGAGCAGCACGCCTGCCTTAGTCGGGTCAAAGGGGTAGCTGGGTACATGCGGCTCGTACGCCCACGATAGCGGTTGTATCGGCCCATCCACCGTAGACACCAAGCCATCGAGGATTGTCTTTACGATCAGATTCCGGTCAATGGCATACGCGAGGGCGCGACGCACTCGTAGATCGGCGAAGGGAGGAAAGTGTCGCTCGTTCAACGTCACGTGCTCGTAGCCATTGCCGAGCACGCGGTTGAGGCGGACGGCAGGGAGGTCCTTCAAGTCACGCACCTTGTCCCACGGCACCAGTGGTACGAGCTGCACCTCGCCCGACTTCAATTGGTTGATGCGCGTCGTCGCATTGGTCACGAACCGGAAGAGGATCTTCGCGATCTTCGGGTAAGCGTTGCCGCGCCAATAGTTCGGCACCCGTTCGAGCAGCACGTATTCGCCTGTCTTCCACTCGGCCACGCGATACGGACCGGTGCCCATTGGGTTCCGATTGTAGTCGCTCGCCTTGTCGATGTCGCGACCCTCGAGCAGGTGCTTCGGGAGGGTGCCACGCAGGAACTGCAAGCGGTACGGAGCGTACGGCTCCTTGTAGTGCACTACCGCAGTCAGTGAATCCGGCGTGTCCACCGATGCGATGCGATCGAATCCGTCGGTGCTCTCGGGTTTCCAATCTCCCTTGATCATCGCGTCGGCGGTGAACTTCACGTCGGCCGACGTGTGCGCGTGGCCATCGTGCCACTTCACGCCCGGACGGAGCTTCCACGTGACGTCCATTCCCCCATCGCGCCGCATGACGACACCGCCGTTCTCCAGCGTTGGCACCTCGGTCGCCAACACGGGCACCACGTTCATGTGCTCGTCGGTCGTCACGAGCCCTTCGACGACGCAGGTCTGGATGTCCTCCAGGATGTGCGTTGCGTACCGGTTCATCGTGTCGGGCTCGCGATCGTAGCCGACGATCAGCAGCTCGTTCGACGGGCCGGACGACGCCTTCGTGCACGCCGACACGAGCAGTGCGAGCAAGAGAATTTTTCGCCTCATGCCGCACCCTCCGTCATCATGCGTGCGACGAGCGGCACCGGAATGGAGCCGTGGCCGAGCAACTCGTCGTGAAAATGCTTGAGCGAGAAGCCGGCGCCAACGCGCGCGCGCATCGCCTCCCGCAGGTCGAGGATGCCCTGTGTGCCAAGCCAGTACATCACTGCCGTCCCCGGAAACATGGAACACTTCACCACTTCGGCGCGCGCCACCGCAGGGTCCATCCCCGCCCGGTCGACGAACAGCGAAGCGCACTCGTCGAACGACAGCTCGCCGGCGTGGAAGGAGAGATCAACCACGGCGCGCACCAGCTGTCGCACCGCCGAATGCTGCTCGGCTACGAGCTCGAGCGGCGTGAGTCCACCCAACTCGCCCATCAGCCCCGTGGCATAGCAGGCCCATCCCTCGGCCATGCTTCCTCCGCAGAACATCCCGATCCGATATGCGCAGTCCACCGCGGCAATTTTCCCCACGCGCGTGGGCGCTCGGTGATAGGCGTGCCAGTTCTGCACGTGGTGGCCTACGCCGCCGTGATGCAGCACATGGTTGAGCCGGATCACGCTGCGGTTCCACGCGCGGAGGTGCGTCGTTGGATCGCCCTCCGGCAACGGCGACACGACGTACACGTGTTCGTGATATGGATCGAGCGGAGCGGGCGCGCGATAGAACAGGTAGTAGAGAATGCGGCGCGGCCTCGCGCGTGAATGCCGGAATCTCCTCGTAGCGCAACGGCCAGTCGGGCCAGGTGACGACGTCGGCGTCCACAATGGTCTTGCGACACGCCGCCCACTCCGCCGCGAAGGTGCCGAGGTAGTCCTGCGGCGCGGGATGGTCGGCGGCGAGCCGGCGCTGTACTTCGGCCCACGAGCCGGCAACATCCGCCGCCATCTCGTTGAGCAGGCCGCATGCATCGTCGAGCGCCGAGCGCGTGGCGGCGAGGAGCTCGGTGCGCGAGCGAAGGGTCTGATGACCGCGCCTCAGCAGGAGATCGTAGTGCGTCGCGCCACAGCGCATCGCGACTTCCGTTGCGTGCGGACGCTCGCGCAACCAGCCGCCAAAGGCGCGGAATGCATCCTCCGCGTTCCTTGCTTGCGTGCGCGCAGTATCGGCGAGGTTGTCGGCGACGGAGCCGGACGCGAGCCATCGAATGCACGCCGCTGGCGAACAGTCGCTCAGCACCCTCGCAGTCGCGCAGCGCGCGTGCCACCCACGGAGCGGGCAGCGGTGACTCGCCCATCGTGACGCGCGCCTGGTCGAGGAAGTGCGGGATCGCCTCCATGCGTGCCGATGCCAGACGCACGCGCTCGTCGAGCGGTGCGGCATCGCGGATCATGAGCGCGATGACGGAGAACACTGCTTCGCCGGTCCAGAGCGCCGGGTTTCCGCGCGGCCCGTGCAAGGAGTCGTGCTCGCTCAGCTGGATCGCGCAGAAACCACGCATCAGCTCCGCGTCCAGCGCATCAGCGTCGTCGCGAAACGCAGCTGCGCGCGCCGGTGCGGGATAGCGCGCGCCGAGCTGCCGTATGAAGTCGCTCATCTCGCCGTCCATACTCGCCAGGCCGGATGCCGACCAGTCGGGGAGGCACGCGTCGTGTTCGTGCGCGCCCGTGAAGGTGGCATTCACCGGACGACGACAAAAATACTGTTCGACGAACTGCTCGAGCGGATCGGTCATCGCGCCAGGGGAATATTCACCCAGCGCCGTTCGCGGCAGGAGAGCTCCACGGCGTTGATCAACTCCTGCACGTGGGCCCCGTCCACGAAGTTCCCCTGGTTCTCCTCACCGCCGGCGAGAATCTCCGTGATGAACGAGCTCACGAGGTTGGCATAGAAGAGCGAGCGCCATGACTCCTTGCTGTTCCCACCGGGCGGATAGAAGCGCTCAGGCACATTCATCTCCTGGAACTCCACCTTATCCTTCGTCGCTCCCTTGAGCGATTCGCAAATGCCGTTCTCCTCGACCAGCCGGCAGATCAGCGCACCCTTGCTCCCGTACACTCGCGCTTCAATGCCGGGATAATTTCCGACGGTGACGAAGCTGGTCTGGATGGAACCGAAGCCGCCGTTCTCGAAGTTTCCAATGAAGATGTCGCCGTCGTCGATGTTCATCCGCATCATCGTGCCGGTGGTGCGTACGACGCGCTCGGGGATGAAGTTCTTCATCGTGCCCACGACTTCGGCGAAGCGGCTACCCATGAACAGGTGCGCAATATCCATGATCGGCGCGCCATAGCCCTCCAGCGACGAGACCTGGATCACTGACTGGTCCGCGAGGTGATCCACTTGACGCAGCGGCGTCTGCGGATCGAGCCACTGCGAGTTCTGCTCGTAGCCGTTGAAGATGAATGGCGTTCCCACCCATCCCTGCTCGATCAGCTCCTTCATGTACTGCATGGCCGGACTATATCGGAACGTAAAGCCCAACTTGGTCTTTACGCCCTTGCTCCTCGCCAGCTCCGCAGCGCGCAGCGTGTCGGCAAAGTCGTACGCCACCGGCTTCTCGCACAGCACGTGCTTGCCCGCCTCGAGCGCTGCCCAGCTCAGCTCGAAGTGCGTGGCGCTCGGAGTGCACACGTCCACGAGGTCGAGATCCTCGCGCGCGATCAGCTCTTGGTGCGAGTCGTACACGTGCGGGATGCCGAACTTTTCGGCGAAGGCGGCTGCCCGCTCGCGAATCGGATCCGCGATCGCCACCAGCTCGCAGCGTGCGTCGCGCTTGAAGCCGGGAAGATGCGCGAACTCGGCCCAAGCACCCGCACCCAGCACACCTACGCGCACCTTGGCGCCGCGAATCGTCCGCATCGTCGTCATTCGATCACCGCCGAGGTGTCGCCGGGGAGCATGAGCATACGGTGCGCGCGAATCGGTGCAATGCCGTTCGACATGAAGCGCTCGTGAAATTCGCGGAGGTTGAATTTCGCGCCCATGCGGGCGGAATAATCGGCGCGCAACTTCAGAATGCCGCGCTTGCCGAGGAAGTAGCCGCCATACGTTGGATCGTATGTCGCACGCTCGGCTTCTCGCTTCGCAGCCGGCGCGGCGACGTACGCTTCCTGCTCGAAGCAGCGCTGCGCGTCGGCCAGCGACCATACGCCCGTGTGGACCTTGATCCCCGAGAGGAGGCGACAGATCCGCGTGAGTGCATCGCTCAGCTGCGCGAGCCTCAGCCGCGGATCGCGATCACCGAAACCTTCGTCGAGCACCATCTGCTCCGCATAGTGCGCCCAGCCGTCCTGTCCCGACGAGGGCTGCGGAAACGGATTCAGCCCGATCCAAATGCGACGCACTTTCCCAGGCGTGCGACGCATGTAGATGGAATGCAGCCAGTGCCCGGGCATCGCCTCGTGCGCCGCGGTGTTGGAGAGCGACGCGTAGTTGTAGCGCTCCAGCCATTCCTCTTGCTGCGCCGGTGAGAGATCGGCGCTCGCATCCGTGATGTAGAAGACGCTCTTGACTGGAACCGGCTCCAGCGGGGGCGACGCGTGCATCGAGGCGAAGCCGAGGTCGAACGGCAACGCCGGAGCAACGACGACCCGTTCGTCCGATGGCAGCGATGCGATGCCGCGCGATGCGACGAAGGCAGTGAGCGAGTCCACAACCTTCCGCGTCGCCGCCACTACCCCGCCCATTGGAGGATGGTTGCGGCGGACCTCGAGCCATACACCCTGTGGGTCCTTCCCCGGCGCGAGTTTGTTCGCCGCCGCACGAAATTCAGCCTGTGACTTCAACAGCTCGCGCTGGCCGATCGCCACCATTTGGTCGAGCGGCGTGTCGATCAGCTCTTCGGCCAGGTAACGCCGCGAGAGATTCGCCGCGCCGATCTCGAATTTACCGCTGGCCTTCGGTGCGACATCGCGCTCGAGCCAGGTCGCGTAGCTGTTTACGAGTGGAATCACGGCGTCTGCCGCCTGGCGCAGCGAGTCGCGCAGCGCGCGATCAGGCGACGCGGCGAAGGCGAGGTCGAGATCCTTCCCAAGCATCTCGCTCGCTCCGCGCATAAAGACCGCGCCGCGCTTGGCGAACAGTCGTGGTGGATTCGTAATGTTTCGCCGAGCTTGTGCCAGGAGCAATGGTGCTGCGTGCAGCTTGGCGATGATGTTGCGCATCCGCACCGGCGCCGGCGCGCTCTCCATCGTCATCAAGTCGTGGATGCCGTCGCTCAGGGCGGACGCGTAGATCATCGGATTCCGCTGCCAGTTCTTCAGCGTCTCCTGCTCGAGGAGCCACCCGTCGATGATGCCGAGCAAAATTCGCCGGTCCGCGAGCTCGTCCAGGGTGAGCGCGGTGGTGTCGAGCTGTTGCGACAGGAATTTCCGCTGCGTCTTGAGCGTCGCGATTTCGGCGCCGATTGCCGCGGGAGAGAAGTCCTCCAATCGGTCGTCGTGTGCGTGCAGCCCGTTCCCCGCCGCAATCGACGGATGCCGCATCGCGAATCCGTCGAGGTAGCTGTCGACGAAAGCGGAGAACTCACCAGGAACGACTGGTGGGCGTGCGCCGAGGGGAACGAGGCACAGGGTGACGGCCAGTAGGCGCGCGAGACAATGCACGATTGGGGAGGGTGATCGAGGAGGACGGCATGACGGTTGACACGATCGGCGTGACTTCACTGCTCATCCGCCGGGAGCAAAGGTCTCGTCGCAGATGAGGGTTCGCTAGACCTCACCCTCCTTCCGCCCCGTCGCGGCGCTTGCGCATCTTGCCGGTGTTCGCACGCTCTTCTCGACACACCCCGTTCACCACAGATGATCCGTCCCTTTCTTCCCCGCCGCATCGTGATCGGGCAGGGCGCCCACGCCGAGCTGGCGTCGCTGATCCGGTCGCGGCGTGGCGACCTCGAGCTCCGCGGCAGCAAATACACCGACGTCACCGCGGACGACCTGGCGTGGGGCGACACCTACCTCGGCTTCAAGCGCCCGCCGCTCCCCACGATGGGCAACGTGCGGTGGGTGCACTGCACTGGCGCCGGCGTGGACGCGTGGTTCCATCCAGAGCCGCTGCCCCCGGAGATCCTGCTCACGCGCACCACGGAGTCGTTCGGGGCCTCCATTGCGGAATGGACGCTCGCGAGGGCACTCGCATTCCGGCAGCAGCTCCTCGAGCTCGCCGAATGTCAGCGGCGGCACGAGTGGGCACCGCGTGAGGTGGGATTCCTGCGCGGCTCGCGTGCCGTTGTCGTGGGCACTGGCGACATTGGCTCCAGCATCGCGCGGCTCTTTAGTTTGCTCGGTGTGGAGGTGCACGGCGTCTCGCGCTCGGGCGGCGGTGGCCGCGCGGCGTTCGCGTCTCTCTCGAAGGTGTCGGAGCTGCCACGGCTGGCAGCGGACGCGGACTGGCTCATTGTGACCGTCCCGCTCACTTCGGAGACGAGGGGGCTCATCGGCCACGAAGTGCTGAGCGCCTGCAGCAATGCGGTGTTGATCAATACCGGACGGGGCGAGGTAGTGGACGAATCGCTGCTCCCTCAGGCGCTCGATGCCGGTTGGCTGGCTGGCGCCGCCCTCGACGTGTTCGATGTGGAGCCGCTCCCGGCCGCATCGCCGCTTTGGGACCATCCTCGCGTGATGATCTCACCCCATATGTCCGGCATTACCACGGCGGAAGGGGCGGTCGAGGGCTTTCTCGAATGTCTCGGCGACATCGAGAACGGGCGGCTCCCAGCGCGCACGGTCGATCGGGAGCGGCAGTATTAGCGGCGCGCACCGCGCCTACTTCGCGGCCGGGAAACAGCATTTACATCAGAGCGGGCGACCGGACTCGAACCGGCGACGTCCAGCTTGGGAAGCTGGCATTCTACCAACTGAATTACGCCCGCGAGGAGGCATGAAACGCCCCGTCGTCAGCGCGCGATCGGTTGCATGCTGACGACGGAGAAGATTTAGCGGTCGCGGAATCGGGCGTCAACCGCCCAAACGCAACGCACGCGCCCGCTCACTTCGAGAAGACGAACGTCTGCCCCCCGTCGACGAACGAGAGCGTTGGCGGTGACACCGTCGCGACCACCGAGTCACCAGTCGACGTGTTGTGAATGACGACCTTGCTCCCGTTCACCGTGTATGTGCCCGTGCTTCCCGAGCTGTCTGCCGCGGTTCCGGAGCTCGTCGTTGTCGTGCTGTGAAAGAGCAGCTTGTACGTGGCATCGTTGTGGAGCGAGAGCTGCCCGTCGTTGAACACCACGGTCGTTGCACTCGTCTGCACGACGGTATCTGGCGGCGTCTTGCCGTTCACGCTCTGCAGCGCGTAGTCGCCCACGACGTTGGAGCTTGGCGCCTGGACGATCACAGTCGCATGCCCGACGACACTTCCGCTCGTCGCCGTCACGGTGAGCGTGCCCGGCGTGTCGCCAGCCGTGAACAGCCCGCCGCCACTCATCGAGCCCGACCCGCCCGACACTCCCCACGTCGGGTCGATCGTGATGGTATTGCCGTTTTGATCCTTCCCCACCGCCGTGAACTGCTGCGACGTTCCCTCAGCGATCGTCGCCGTATCCGGGGTGACGGTAATCGTGGTGAGCGTCGGTGGGGCGGTGGTGGTGTTGTCGCTACCGCAGGCGGCGAGCGCCGCGAGCATCGCGGCGCCGCACAAGACTCGCACAAAAGTGCCAGAGCTGCGCGTGCTGTTGCGTGACGAGCGCAGTGAAGTGGCGCGTGAATGCTGCACGTGAAACCTCCGTTCGATCGATCGAGCCCAGAACCATCCGGATCGCGCCAGAATGCACGATCCGCGCCGCTATGAGCTCAGCTTCAGGAGGCAGTTATAGGATCGGTGCTGTCGAGCAATGCACTCTCGCCCGGGGGCATCTTCGCTCCCTCGGCGCGCGGGATCGTCAGGGTGAATGTCGTGCCCTCCCCCACTGTACTGCGCGCGACGAGATCACCCGACATGCTGCGCGCGAGGTCGCGCGAGATCGCGAGGCCGAGGCCCACGCCCTGCTGGCTCGCGCCCGTGAGATGACGGTCGATTTGCACGAACGGCTCGAAGATCATCTCGAGCTTTCCCTGCGCGATGCCACGCCCGGTGTCGTGCACCGTGATCGCAACCATGCTGCGATCGGGTCCGTCTCCTTCGACGTTGGGGTCGCACTCGAGCGTGACGACGCCGCCCTCGTCCGTGAACTTGCATGCGTTCGAGAGCACGTTGAGTAGAATCTGCTGAAGCTTCTCACGATCCGCCCGCACCGTAAGCGACGGGTCGCATTTCGGAAGCACGTAGCTGATCCCCTTCGTGTTGAACTGCGGCTGCACGAGCATGTCGACGCTCTCGATCACCGTCACGATCGGCACGTCGGTGATCTCCAGATCGAGCTGGCCACTCTCGATTTTCGCGAGATTCAGAATGTCGTTGATCAGCGACAGCAAATGCTGCCCGCTTCGTTTGATGCGCCGGAGATCTTCACGCTGCGCATCGACCAGCGGTCCACGGATCTCCAGCGCCAGCAGATCCACGTACCCTGCGATCGCGTTCAAGGGCGTGCGCAGCTCGTGCGACATCGTGGTGAGGAACAGCGACTTCGCGCGATTCGCCTCCTCTGCTCGAGTCGACGCCTCCTCCGCGCTCTCTCGCGCCTTCTCGGCGACGGCGGAGAGCTCCTGCAGCTCGTTGACAGTGACCTCCAGCTCGGCGGCCTGCGCCTCCATCTCCGTCGCCTGCTCCTGGAGCTGCGTCTGTTGCGCCTCCATCTCAGTCGCCTGCTCCTGCAGCTGCTGGTTCTGCAGCTCGAGCTCAGCGGCTTGGTCGCTCAGCCTTCGATTGGAGTCCACAAGCTCGGCGTTCTGCGAATCGAGGAGACGCGCGGCATCGGCTTGCGAGTGCCCGTATCGCGTGAGCACCGTGTTGAGCATGAGCGCGATCACGATGAGCGCGAGGGTGCCAGCGACGACGATGACCCCGAGCAGGCGGTAGCGGCGATCCGAATCGATCATCCGCTCGTCGAGCCGCCGCTGCTGACGATCAGCGATCTGGTGCAGCAGCCCGCGAATGTCGACCATCACGCGCTGGCCAAGGTGCGTGTCGACTGCGGCACGCGCGGCGTCGAATCCCTTCGTGTGCATTAACTCGATCGTCTGCGCGAGCTCTGTCGTCTTATCGTCTATCCGGCGCGACAGCGAATCGGATTGCCTGAGCTGCACCGGATCGTTTCCCAGCTGCGCCCGAAGCTCAGCGCGATCGGCGGAGAGACGCTGAATTGCTGCGTGATACGGCTCGAGGTAGCGCTGATCCGAAGTGAGGAGATAGCCGCGCTGCCCAGTCTCCGCATCCGTGATGTCCTGGAGCACGGCCTGGGTAGCTTCAATGGCGTTATGCGTTTCGACTACGCCGACGCGCGAGCGCCGAGCACTCTCGATTCCGCTCAGCGTCAGAAGTCCAACGTAGCAACGCAATGACCGCCAGGCCGCCAATCGCCGCCATACGCTGGCCTGCGGAGAGCCTTACGCCGGCGACGGGCATCACGCGCGGATTGCGGCCGCTGCGCCTATCGGGCATCCCCGATCGCATGTCGGTCACGTCGGCCCCGCGAGATACCGTTCCTGTCTTGCTGCGGAGCTGTGGATGCGTGCGACTCGACTGTTAAAGGTCGAAGATAGGTAGGATCGAGCGAAAAATTATCGCTTCGCGGAATTCACGGCAACGAGGCCCGGTCGAGGAGCAATCGGACCGCTCACACCATCGACGATCGCAACGTTGACGGTGCTCGGCAGAAGCTCTACAAAGCTGCTCCGGGGGTCCGCGTCGCGGTATTCAAACTTACGGAAGAACTCCGGAAAGTCTTTCCAGTGTACTCGGGGCTCATCTCCTTCCACCCACGCCCACTGCGGTGCAGGACGTGCCGCGAATGCGCGCTTCGAGAGCCACACCCGACGCCCGGAATGCCAAGCCGTGGTCACCATGCTCGCAAAATAGGATCGCCAGGCCGGTGCGGATGTTTCGTGCGGAGTGACAAGACCAACTACGTACGGACTGGTGGGGGTGCGGAGCAGCGGAGAGTTCGGACACAGGCCGGCCAATTGGGTGATCTCATCCGACTTGAGCGGTGTGATCACAAGAGCCTTCAGCCCAGGATCCTCCGGTATCGCCGATATGCGCCGCAGTTGATCCGCACAGAGCAGCTCCGATTTCCCGCGAAGGAAGTCCGGTACGTTCAACAGGCAAATGCATACGACCAGTGCCACTTCGCCCGCTACGCGATGGCGGGGCGTCAACGACGAGAGTGCGAATGCCGCCGTGAGATACAGTGCGGGAAGGAGAGCGAGATACCGCTCGAGATCACCGCCCTGCCACATTACCGCCAGCGTGAGCACCGGCACTGCGGACAGCGCGAAAAATACCAGGGCCTTTCGCCCCACCGCGTCACGCCGCGCAAGTAGAATGATCGCCGCCAATCCGGCGAGATAAAACAATCCGAGGCGCCACAAGCCACCTCGGAGAACGTCACCTGCGGTCGATGGATTGAATGGATCGGCGAGGAGGTATCGTTTCGCCGCAAGGCCGAGTTGTTCACTGCTGACTACTGATCGGGCGAAACCGACTGTCGCTCGCGTGACGCCGCCGCTGTCGCGAATGCCGTGAGAGGCGGCGGAGATCCAGGCATTGAACGCCGCGGCCGAGTGGATGCCTTTGATGAGCATCACACTCGCATACGCCGCAAGCACGAGACCCGTTGTGAGGCCAAACGTACGATAGGCTGTGCGCCTTCGCTCCGGCGTATTTTCCAGCAGCGTTGGCGGCGCTGCGCACACGGCTGGAATGACCAGCACCATCGGAAGCCAGAAGAGCGTTGTCAGCGCGAGCGGGAGGGCTGGCATCCACTTCCGTGCATTGCGCAGCTCGTCCGCGCGCATGACGGCCCACAGAGACAGGCACAGCATTGCAAATGCCGGCACGTACGAGGTCCCTGTTTGCGCATAATTCAGCAGCGTGCACGAGAGCATCATCGCAATGGTCGTAGCTATTGCGAGTTGCGTAGGTACGCGAAGGCGAATCATCCAGGCAACGAACGCCACCAGAGCAATCGCACCCGCCGTGATGCTGATGGCGACCAGTGAGTGCACAGCGGCGATATAGAGCGGGTGTGGAGCGCTGCTGGCGCGCAACCACTGTGTCGAGAGCACCGCGAGATATCCAACCGGACGCCAGATCAGGTGCCCGAACTCCCAGAAGTTCAGGTCGCGCCCCTGGAAATGCGCGGCGATGGAATCCGCGTAGTCCCGCGTGTCGCCGGGGTAGGTACTTGCTGTTGTAAGAAGAACAGCAACGTACGCGAGAAGGACAACCACAACCGCCACTGTCGACGCATTCGCCCGCCGGATACCTTGATCGCTCACGCGACTCCTAGTTGGCAGGGCCATTGCTGGATCAGTGGTGCCCAGTGTACAAGGCGGTACCTTAACCACTAGCAAGCCCAAGCGCCAACTGCACCTCCGGACTTTTCGCCAAGCTCGCGACATTCATCGCACTATGCTGATCCCTGCCGCCATCACCCTTGAGGGACACGGCGTTCGCCTCGAGCCGCTCACACCGGCGCACGAGGACGCGCTTCGCGCCGCAACCTCCGATGGCAATCTCTGGGAGCTCTGGTTCACGTCGGTGCCGGAGCCGGAGAAAACGCGCGAGTACATCGCGCAGGCGCTCGAGGGACAGCGCGCAGGAACGATGCTTCCGTGGGCGGTGCGTGAGCTCGCGACCGACACCGTCGTCGGCACCACCCGCTACCACGACATCGTGACCACGGTAGATCGCCTGGAGATCGGGTATACATGGTACGCGCGCAGATGGCAGCGCACGCATCTCAACACCGCGTGCAAGCTGCTGTTGCTCGAACACGCGTTCGACACGCTCGGCTGCCAGGTCGTCGGACTGCGCACCGACAACTTCAACTTCGCGTCGCAGAAAGCCATCGCGGCGCTCGGCGCGCAACGCGACGGCGTGCTGCGGCATCACCAGGCGCGTCGCGATGGCACCGTGCGCGACAGCGTGATGTTCAGCATCCTCGCGAGCGAGTGGCGCGATGTGCGGCGTCACCTCGAGACGCGACTCGCGCGGCTCGGGCGCGTGGCGAGCGACTGATCGCAAAAAACAAAGCGCCTCCGCTGTGCGGAGGCGCCATGGATATCGAAGTCACTGTTTTGAGAGCCAGCGGTCGGGATTGAACCGACGACCGCTCGATTACGAATCGAGTGCTCTACCACTGAGCTACGCTGGCGAATCGTCGTGCCCTGCTCTTCATGCCCTGGCGCGGACTCGAACCGCGACGCCTTGCGGCACCACCCCCTCAAGATGGCGTGTCTACCAATTTCACCACCAGGGCCTGCTCTTCCTCTTCACTCGCGCGCTGCGACCACGCACGCGACTCCTGCATTCGAACGGGGCTGACGGGGCTCGAACCCGCGACCTCCGGTGTGACAGACCGGCACTCTAACCAGCTGAGCTACAGCCCCAAGTAGCATTCTATTCGTGCGTCGTACGACTGCTCCCCCCATAGCCCCAAGGGGAATCGAACCCCTCTCTGCACCGTGAAAGGGTGCCGTCCTAACCGATAGACGATGGGGCCGCGCGCCGTTCCATCTAGTCGCTCCCAATAGCGGTAACGGGATTCGAACCCGTGTTTGAGCCTTGAGAGGGCTCCGTCCTAGTCCCCTAGACGATACCGCCGAACTTTTCCTGCACCTTCACGCCTCCCACACCACCCACTCACCGTTCCAACCGCACAGGCCCGGAGGGAATTGAACCCCCAACCGCCGGTTTTGGAGACCGGTGCTCTACCAATTGAGCTACGGACCTATACCCGTGCGAAAACCACTTGGCGCCGCTCGCGCACCACTTCGCGAACTTCACCGCAGGGTGACCGATGGGAATTGAACCCACAACCCCCGGAGCCACAGTCCGGTGCTCTAACCAATTGAGCTACGGCCACCAGAGCGCCGCCAAAGTGCTGGCGGCAAGACCGGAATTGTAATCGGCGCCCGATCGCGAATCAACGCCGACGCGAATCCAGCGCCAACTCACATGCCGCGCGCCTACTTCGCGCGATCCAGATACTCGCCCGTGTTCGGATTCACGCGCACGCGCTCGCCCGAGCTGATGAACTCCGGCACGTTCACGCTCACACCGTTCTCGAGCTTCGCCGGCTTCGACGACGCATTCTTCGTCGCAGACTTCATCACCGGCGCCGTCTCCACGATCTCGAGCTCGATCGCATTCGGAAGATCGATCGCGATCGGACGGCCGTCGTAATACTCGGCCACGATCTTCATTCCCGGCTGCATCCACTGCGCGCCGTCGCCGAGCGTCTCGTCGTCCATCTCGAGCTGATCGTAGTTCTCGGTGTTCATGAAGTGGTACGTGTCGCCGCCCTGATAGAGAAACTCCAGATCGTGCGTTTCCAGCGACGCCTTCGTGATCGTGTCCGCCGCGCGGAAGCGATGCTCGAAGTTCGAGCCGGAGCGAAGATTCTTGAGCTTCGCCTGCACCATCGCGCGCAGGTTGCCCGGCGTGTGGTGACGGAACTCGGTGATGCGACACGGATCGCCCTCGAAGACGATCACCATTCCGCGGCGAATTTGCGTTGCCGGAATTGCCATGAGTCGATAGCAGAGAAATGAATGCGATCAGCCGGAGCGTCCAGCTGATCGCGGGATTGACGCAAAACGTTTCAGCCTTTGAATTTACGGCGTCTGGCGAAGACGCCGGTCAAGCGCCGCGTCTTCGCGCTCGGCTCCAGCATCCCCTGGAGCGTCTCCCACACCGTCTCCGCGATGATCGCCGCCCCGCGCGGATTCGGATGCACCAGGTCCGCCCTGATTCAGCGTGTCCACCCCCGCCACGCCCTGAAGCAGGAACGGCAGAAAGGTCACGTTGTTCTTCTTCGCGAGCTCCGCGTACACACTCACGGAAACCCGTCACGTACGCGCGCCCCATGTTCGGCAGCGCCTCCATTCCGATCAGCAGAATCTTCGCCTGCGGGTGGGTGCGCTTCACGTCGTCGATGATGTACTGGATGTTCGACGCGCAGCGAGTCGATCGGAAGACCGCGCAGCCCGTCGTTCGCGCCCGTCTCGAGCACGAAAATGTCGAACGGTTGCTTGAGCAGCCATGGCATCCGATGCACCGCTCCCGAGGAGGTCTCGCCGCTCACGCCCGCATTCACGGCCTCGTAGTTCAGCCCGAGCGAGTCGATCTGTCGCTGGATCAGCGCCGGATACGCCTGCTGCGGATCGATGCCGTATCCCGCCGTGAGGCTCGTTCCCACAAAGAGGATGGTTTTCCGCGCATCTTTCGCGGGCGCCTGCGCCACGGCGACGCGCGCATCGCCGCGACTCTGGCCACGTGTCCCGCATTCCATCCTCTCTCCTGCCGCGATCCATCGCGACTGCATGCCGCCGCGAGCACCGCCAGCGTCGCCCACTTCCACACTACTCTCGCCGACATGCTCGTTGCCCGTGAGTTGACGAAATCATTTCCCAGCGGCGACGACGATCACCGTGCTGCGCGATGTGTGCTTCACGATTGCGCGATGGCGACTTCGTCGCCATCGTCGGCCCGTCCGGCAGCGGCAAGACGACCCTGCTCGGCCTGCTCGCCGGGCTCGATACTCCAAGCGCAGGCCGTGCTCCTCGACGACGTCGACCTCGCTGCGCTCAGCGAGGATGCGCGCGCGCGGCTGCGCGGCGAGAAAGTTGGGTTCGTGTTCCAGAGCTTTCAACTCATCCCGACGCTCACCGCGCTCGAGAACGTGCGCGTGCCGCTCGATCTCCGCGGCGACGGTGACGCGCTCGCGCGCGCTACGACCTGCTCGCGCGCGTCGGACTCGCGACCGCACCCACCACTATCCCGTCCGGCTCTCCGGCGGCGAGCAGCAGCGCGTCGCGATCGCGCGCGCGTTCGTCAACTCGCCGCGCGTGCTCTTCGCCGACGAGCCCACCGGCAATCTCGATCACGCCACCGGCGTGCGCATCGTCGAGCTGCTCGAGCAGCTCAACCGCGATGCGAACACGACGGTGATCATCGTCACGCACGACCTCGAGCTCGCTGCGCGCGCGCGGCGCATGATCGGTCTGAGCGACGGCGCGTCGTCGAAGACAGCGTGCGCGCCGCATGATGCATGGCACTGCGCGCAAGCGTCTGCTCGGCGCTCGCATGGCGCGACACCCGCACTACGCGCCGGCGCCTGGTGCTCTCCATGTCGTCGATCGCGATCGGCGTCGCCGCGCTCGTCGCCATCGACTCGTACTCTGCAATGTCGTCCGCTCGGTTCACGTGCAGTCGCGCGCGCTGCTCGGCGCCGATCTGTCGGTGAGCGCGCGCCGCGCGCTCCCGCCGCCGGTCGCTCGCGTGGCTCGACTCGCTGCGCGCGCGCGGCGCGAGCGAGACGCACGTGACGAACTTCTCGTCGATGGCGCTCGGCGGCTCGATGCCGGCGGCGGCAAAGGCACGCGCCTCGTGCAGGTGCGCGCAATGGGCGCGGGCGCGCCGTTCTACGGAACGATCGAGACGTCGCCACCGGCCAATGGAAGGACGCTGCAGAGCGGCCCGTACGCGATCGTCGACTCCGTCGCTCCTCATCGCGCTCGAACGCGCAGATCGGCGACACGCTCTCGCTCGGCTACGCGCGCTTCGCTATTCATGGCCACGCTGCGCAACGTGCCCGGCAATGTCGGCATCGCCTCGGCGCTCGGGCCGCGCGTCTACATCCCCGACCGCTATCTCGCGGCGACGCAGCTGCTCACCTTCGGGAGCCGGGCGGAGTACGAGACGCTGCTCAGGCTCCCCGCTACACTCGACGCTGACGCGCTCGCGAAAGCGCATCGCGATGCAGTTCGAGCTCGATGCAGGTGCGCGTGCGCACGGTTGCCGACACTGAGCGTTCGCTCACGCGCTCCATCGAGCAGCTCGGCAGATTCCTCGGACTGGTAGGGCTGATCGCGCTGCTGCTCGGCGGCACCGGCGTGGCGAGCGCGCTGCGCGCGTACGTGGGCGAGAAGATCGACACCATCGCGGTGCTGCGCTGCCTCGGTGCGAGCGCGAGCCAGGTGGTGTGGATGTTCGTGATCGAGGCCGCCGGGCTCGGCCTCGCCGGTGCGCTGATCGGCGTCGTGCTCGGCGTCGGGGCGCAGCTCGTGCTCCCGCACGTGCTCGGCAGCTTCATCCCGGTAGACGTCATTCCGCAGCTCGAGTGGATCCCGGCGCTCAGCGGGCTCGCGCTCGGAACGTGGGTGGGTGTGCTCTTCGCGCTCGGCCCCGTGCTCAGCGTGCGTAACGTCGCGCCGCTGCAGGTGCTCCGGCGTGACGACGACAGTGCGCAGGCGACCTCGCGCTCGGCGTGGCGCGACCCGGCGCGAGTGGTCGCCGCGCTGGTGCTCGCACTCAGCGTCGTCGCGGTGTGCGTCGCTCGAGCGGACAGCCGAGTGGTGGGGCTGTGGATGAGCGTCGGCATCGCCGCAGCGATCGGCGCCACATGGCTCTCTGCGATCGTGTGCGTTCGCGTCGCGCGCCGGCTCGCACAGCTTCCGTGGAAATTCATCGTGCGACACGGGATCGCGAACCTCGATCGTCCCGGCAATCAGACGCGCCCCGTGGTGCTCGCGCTCGGATTCGGCGCCTTTCTGCTCGGCACCCTGGCGCTCGCGCAGGGGAATCTGCTGCGTCAGCTGACCTCAGCCGCGAACGCATCCGCGGCGAATCTCGCGTTCTTCGACGTGCAGACGGATCAGGCGTCCCCTCTCGACAGCGTGCTCCGGTCGCGCGAGCTTCCGGTGTTGTCGCAGGTGCCAATCGTCCCCATGCGCATTGCGGCGTATCACGGACACAAGCCGGTCGTGCGCGCTCGCAATACGGACCGGGATACGAGCACCCGCAACTCCGAGGCAAACCGCCCCTCGTGGGCCGTGCGCCGCGAGTACCGGTCGAGCTATCGCGACAGCTCGACCACGAGCGAGAAGATCGTCGCGGGAAAGTGGTGGACGACACCGGGGCCGGACGCCGGCGGCACGTACGAGATCTCCGTCGAGCAGAGCCTCGCCGAGGAGCTCGGAGTTGGGATCGGCGATACGATCACGTGGGACGTGCAGGGGGTGCGCATCCCCACGCGCATCACGAGCCTTCGAGAGGTGGAGTGGACGCGCTTCGAGCCGAACTTCTTCGTGGTCTTTCAGTCGGCAGCGCTGCGTGAAGCCCCGCAGTCGTTCGTGATTCTCACACGGGCTACCAATGACGCCGCACGAGCGCGTTTGCAGCGCAATGCCGTGCAACGTTTCCCGAACGTGTCGACGATCGATCTCACGCTCATCGAGAATGCCGTCGGACGAATCATTCAGCGCGTCTCGCTCGCCGTGCGCTTCATGGCGCTTTTCAGCGTGGTCACCGGAGTGCTCGTGCTCGTGAGCGCGATTGCCGCGTCGCGGCGGCAGCGCGTGCGAGAGAGTGTGCTGCTCAAGACGCTGGGGGCCACCCGCGCGCAGATCGTTCGCATGCTCTTCACCGAGTACGCGCTGCTGGGCGCGATCGGCAGCGTCGCAGGAATCATTCTGGCGGTGGGCGGCGGCTGGGCGGCCGTACACTTCATCTTCAAGACGCCATTCTCCGTGACGCCGCTCTCGCTCGCTGCCGTTGCGCTCGCGACAATGCTGCTCACGGTGATCACCGGCTTGCTCGCGGCCCGCGACGTGTTCGCCGAGACGCCAATGGCGGCGCTGCGCGAGGTGTAGAGAGTCGTGCAGCAGCACCATGCGCATTTCGCGCACCTTGCGCCGACGCTGTTGAGCATGCTCTCGCGCCTCTGGGTGTACGTCACCCTTGGCGCGACGAGCATCATCACGGAGGAGGCGGCGCCGGTGCTCGCGGGCTTCGCGGCACATCAGCACCATCTCCACGTGGTGCAGGCTGCAATGGCGTGCGCCATCGGGAGCTGGGCGGCGGATATCGCGCTGTACGCGCTTGGCCGGTGGCGCGCGGTGAAGATCACTGCGCGATGGCCGAAGCTCGTCGGACCTATGGAGAAGCTGCTCAAGTCCGTGCGCCGGCATCCGGAACGTGCGTCGCTTGCCGTGCGCTACGCGTACGGCGCGCGGATTCCGCTCCCGATCGCGTGCGGCGCGGCCGAGATTCCCATTGCGAAGTATCTGCTCTGGCAGTGGGATCAGCTGCTGGAGCTGGAGCGCTCTCTTTACCGCGTTTGGCTGGATCTTCGGGTCGACAGCGGTGCTGCTGCTCGGCCGCATTCGGCGGCATGAGGATGAGCTCGCGCTCGTGCTCGTCGTGATGGTGGTGCTGCATTGTCGCAGTGATCGCGCTTCGCAATCGCGAGCGCGTGCCCGTGGAGATCGATTCCGGGCTGCTCGGCTTCGCGCGACCGGACTCGCCGCCGACCGACAGGCCGCACTGATACTGTCAGACCGGCGGTAGACAGTTTGCGCCTGCCCCGTAGACTGGACCGCTGCACTCGTGCGCTTCGCAGTGAGCGCGGTTCTTTTTCCCTTTCAGGCGAGTGCATGCGCACCTCTGCGCTCTCGATCTTCCTCCCGGTTTGTGTCGCAGTTGTCGGCTGCTCGAAGCACAGAGCGGAATGCCGCCGTCGCGTCGAGCGCGGCGCCTCCAACGATCACAATGCCGGAGACGTGGCCGTACGTGCACGCGAACAACTCCACGACGGCCGAGCACGGGATGGTAGCGACGGATGCACCGATCGCCACGCACGTTGGTGCAGAGATCCTGCGCGGCGGCGGTAATGCGGTGGACGCGGCGGTGGCAACCGCGTTTGCGCTCGCAGTGGTGTATCCCGACGCGGGAAATCTGGGCGGCGGCGGATTTCTCGTTGTGCACACCGCGGACGGGCACGACGCTGCGCTCGACTTCCGCGAGGCGGCGCCGCTCGCGTCCTCGCGCAACATGTACATCGGCAAGAGCGGGCACTCGGATGACCGCTCGATCACGGGACAGCTCGCCGCGGGAGTTCCGGGATCCGTCGCGGGGCTTTACGAGGCGCATGCGCGCTTTGGGTCGAAGCCGTGGGCGGCGCTCGTTGCGCCCGCAATCGAGCTCGCCGACAAGGGCTTCGTCGTCGACTCGGATTTCGCGCACTCGATTCACGCGGACAGCACGCGGCTCTCGCACTACCCTGCATCGGCGGCGCTCTTTCTCCCGCACGGCAAGGTGCCGGTGCCAGGCGATCGCTGGCGCAATCCGGAGCTCGCGGCGGTGCTGCGACGCATCTCGCAGAGCGGCCCGAAGGGATTCTACGAGGGGCGCACGGCGCAGCTGATCGCTGCAGAAATGCGCCGCGCGCACGGGATCATGACGCAGGAGGATCTCGCGAAGTACAAGGCGAAGTGGCGCGACCCGATCGAGTTCACGTATCGCGGGCACAAGGTGATCTCAATGCCGCCGCCATCATCCGGCGGAATCACGATCGCACTCGTCGCGCACGAGCTCGCGCGCTACGACATGCGCAAGGCGGGATGGCATACGCCTGAGGAGCTGCATCTCTTCGCGGAGGGGATGCGCCGTGGATTCGCGGTGCGCAACGGATTGCTCGGCGATCCGGATTTCGTCTCGATCCCGACGACGCGCCTGCTTTCGCAGACGTTCGCGGACTCGCTCTCCTCGACGATCACCGACAAGCGCGCGACGCCGTCGATGAGCATTCATATCGGCGAAGGGGCAACTGTCGAGAAGAAGCAGACGACGCACTTCTCCGTGATGGATGGCAAGGGCGGCGCCGCCGCGCTGACCACGACGCTCAACGGCAGCTTCGGCAGCGCAGTCGTGGTCCCCGGCACGGGTATGGTGCTGAACGATGAGATGGACGACTTCGCGACGGAGCCAGGACGGCCAAACATGTTCGGGCTGGTGCAGGGCGAGGCGAATGCAATCGCGCCCGGCAAACGCATGCTCTCGTCCATGACGCCGACGATCGTACTCGACAGCGCGGGCGCACCGCTGCTAGTGACGGGCGCGCAGGGCGGCCCGACGATCATCAGCACGACGTATCAGATGATCTCGAACGTGCTCGACTACGACATGGATGTGGGTATGGCCGTGCGCGCCCCGCGCGTACACGACCAGCATCTCCCGGACTCGCTCTACTATGAGAACGGCGGCCTCACCCCAGCGACGCTCGACGCACTCCGCGCGATGGGCTACGCGATGTCGCCGGTCCCGTCAAACGGCGACATGGGCTTCGCAGCCTCGATCCTCCGCCGCGATGGCAAGATCATCGGCGCCTACGACCCCCGTATCCACGGCTCGGCCGAGGGGTTCTGAGCTGGAGAGTGAAGAGCACTGCGCCGGGCTGGCTATAACATCTATGGATACGGAACAGATAACAAACGGTTTGAACGGATAACTGCACTCGCAGTTATCCGTTTTTTCATCCGTTCAATCCGTGTAATCCGCGTTCAAGAAAAGTTGATGTATGAGTTCAGGCGCGCATGACTCGCCACGCAACTGCCGCTCGGGCTGGCTATTACTTCTCTTGGACACGGATTGAACGGATTCACACGGATCAAGCTCCCACTCTTGAATCCGTTCGCCCGAGAGCCGTG
Organism: uncultured Gemmatimonadaceae bacterium; assembly: GCA_963792685.1. GTDB lineage: Bacteria > Gemmatimonadota > Gemmatimonadetes > Gemmatimonadales > Gemmatimonadaceae > FEN-1250. Next base: position 3,608,874 of record CAWBWW010000001.1, read on the forward strand.
ATGCACTCACGCCGCGTCGGGTTCGATTGCAGTTCAATTCGTGTCATTCGTGTACAGCAGTTGCACTTCCCCCTTCCCTATCGCGACGACGCCGTCTCCAGCTCCACGGTCGCCTTGCGTTCGAGCTTGCCCCAGCCGACCACGCGTCCGCGCAACGCTGCCACCACGGAGCGCACTACCACCCAGTACATCACCTGGCGGTACGCGAAGCGTTGCAGGAAGATCAGCCACGTGAGCCACTTGTCTTCGTCGGGCTCCAGCACGAACGCGATGATCGACGCCACCCAGTCGATGATCAGGAACACCGCGTAGTACGTGAGCACCTGTTCCACCGACGTGATCGCGTACGTCGCGCCGTGTGCCTCGCGGATCGCCCACGCGGACCAGAGGCTCAGCACGAACATCAGGTCCGCGATCGGCGAGAGGAACGGATAGAATGATCTGGAACACCAGCACATTCGGCAGCGCGACGAATCCGAGCGAGCCGTACCGCGGATGGAAGAACGTGCGGCGGTGTTTCCACAAACACTGCAGCGTGCCGAACGACCAGCGGAAGCGCTGCTTCGCAAGTCCGCGCAGCGAGTCCGGCGCCTCCGTGTAGCCGATCGCCTCGTCCGCGTACGCGATCGAGAAGCCGCGGCGCCTGATCGAGAGCGTCAGATCCTGATCCTCGGCGAGCGTGTCCTCGCTGAAGCCGCCCGCCTTTTGCACGAGCGACTTCCGCCACGCGCCAACCGCGCCCGGCACCACCGTGATGCAGTTCAGCAGCGAGAAGGCGCGCCGGTCCAGATTCTGGCTCGTGACGTACTCGATCGCCTGCCAGCGCGTCACCAGATTGATTCGATTCCCCACCTTCGCGTTGCCGGCCACCGCGCCTACCTGTGGATCGTGCAGCGGCTCCACCAGCTCGGCCACCGTGTTCGGCGCGAAGAGCGTGTCCGCATCGAGACAGATCACGATCTCGCCGCTCGCGTACCCGAGACCGTAGTTCAACGCGCTCGCCTTGCCGCCGTTCGGCTTCCGGTAGACGCGCACCTTCGGATGATCGCCGTACGCCTCGCGCGCGATCTCGTAGGTGTTGTCGGGTGACCCATCGTCGACCACCACCACCTCGAGCTCGCCCGGATACTCCTGCGCGACCAGCGTCTCGATCGTGCGCAGGATGACCTTCTCCTCCCGATACGCCGGCACGATCACGCTCACCGATGGCGCGAAGGTGATCGGCGCGTCGCGGTTCTGGTGGTTGCGAATGCGCTGGATGATCGCGAGCACCGTCATGAACACGAGGCGCGCGAACCCGAGAAAGATTGCGAGGAAGAAGATCCAGTACAGGAGCCACTGCACGACGCTCAGCGTGCCCCAGCCGAGCAGCTCGCCCGCACGCGCGAGACGGTTGCGCGGCGGCAGCCCCGGCATCGCCTGATCGCGCGTGAGGCCGATCAGCTGCGAGAGCGGCACAATCGTGTCACCCTTGGCGCGGAGGCTGTCGATGAGCGGGCCCAGCGCCGCGACGGTCTGGCTGCGATCGCCGCCCCCGTCGTGCAGCAGCACCACGTTCCCGCGCGTGCGCTGCGCGAGCACCGTGTCGATGATCGTCTGCACTCCCGGCGACTGCCAATCCTCGGCGTCAATGTGCAGTCCGACGATGATGTAGCCGCGCTCCTTCGCGATCTGCGCAGGCACGAGCTCGTCGAGCGTCGTCGGCTCCGCATCACCGAAGTAGGGAGGGCGGAAGAACGCGGTGCGGCGGCCGAGTACGGCCTCGAAGAGACGCTCGGTGGCGTCGAGCTCGAGCTTCGTGCGCTTGTCGCTCGTGAACGCGAGGTTCGGATGCAGGAAGGTGTGATTCCCGATCAGATGTCCTTCGCCGACGATACGACGCAGCAGCGGCAGATGCCGCTCGGCGTTCTCCCCGATGAGAAAGAAGGTGCCGGTCGCGTTGCGCGACTTGAGAGTGTCGAGGATCATGGGCGTCCAATGACCGTCGGGACCGTCGTCGAACGTCAGCGCGATCAGATGCGGATCGCCACTGCCGTATCGATTGACAATGTACGGCGTGCCGACCTTGTGGATCACCTCGCTGACGACGAGATGCGTGACCGGATCGATGCGCACCGTGCGGCTGCCGGAATCCGGAGACGCGAACAGATCGAGGATCTCGCCGTTCCCCTCCATCTCGGCGTCGTATCCTGGCGGGATGACGTTGAGCAGCGTGGCCGACGAGTCGATGCCCGCCTTGCCGATCACACGCCAGATCGCGGGATCTTCCGAGCCCATGCGCCAGATGCCCATGCCCGCGGTGCCGATCGCCTGCGCGGCGAGCGTCTGGTTGTACGCGGTGATCGCGTCGAGATACCACGCGAGATGCTCGGTGGAGTCCCGATCGGTCCAGGTCGCGTACGGATTGAGCGTCGTCGAATCGAAGTGCAGCGCCTTCGTGTCCGCCTTGCGCACGGCGGACATGATCTCCTGGAAGGTGAGCTGCTGGCCGTTCGTCGTGCTGTCTCCGTCGTTCCAGTCGTACCCGTAAGCGCCGACGATCGGAATCGCCTTTTGCGCGGGGACGAAGCGCAGCATGTGCCGCATTCGCTCGACGAACCATTGCTGGCTTGCGATCGGTCCCGGGTCGCCCGTCTTCCCGAAGTGCTCGTCATAGAGCATGAGGAAGAGGTAGTCGTTCACTTGGCCGAAGCGCGTGAGCTGGCGATCGCTGTCGTTCACGGACGCCGCCTGCGTGACGAGCTTCCCCATGGGCGCGAGACGCTGTCGCAGCTCCGAGACGAATGTCACAATCGATTCGGTGAGCTCCTGCGGCTCCTCCTCGAAATCGATAGTGACCCCGCCCAATCCGTAAAAGGAGACGCTGTCCGTGAGCTGCTTGAGCGCGAGCGCGCGCGAGCTGGGAGTCGTCAGCATGTGACGAAGCCCGGCCGCGTCCCATCGCTTGGACGCCGAATCGAAGTTGCTCACCATCACGAAAATTTCCGGGCGCTTCTTCACGTCCGGCACCGCGCTCGCGATCGTGACGCCCACGCGGCGATCAATGCGCAGTCGCAGCCCGTTGCCGTTCGCGCCGAGCCATGCGCACTCGCAGACGACCCAATCGAGGTCGTCGGCGTGATGCAACAGCGCGTCGAGCGAGTTGTCGTCCCAGGTGACGTAGAAGCCGGCGACGATCGGAGCGCCAGGTACGCGCGGTCGCCCCTTCACCCCGCGCCCAGGCACGGGAAGCGAATTTGCGCGCACACCGGGCACGCGGTTTTTCCGCAGCGTGAAATACAGCTGCAATTTCTTCGACAGCCGTTCGCGCTCGATCTTGCTCGTCGCCAGCCCAGGCGCCCGCGAGATCGGGCCTCCCGTTAGAGGAATCTCAGGAAGGAGCGGCGGGATGATCACCATAGTAGCGGTGATCGCTACGACGATGGTCGTGAGGACGCCTATGACCAGCGCGGCGCGACGCAGGCGGCGCCAGCGGCGACCGCTTTCGTCGAGAAAGATCGGGGAACGTCGGGTCGATCGAATTGTCTTCTCCACTTCAGTCAACTTAGCGAGGTCGAACGCCTCGCCCATGATGAAAGCATTCTAAGATGAGCGATCGCATGCGAGTATGAATCGCTTTTAACAGCGATTTCTGTTAATCGCGAACAGCGAGCACCGATAATCATTGGGGAGAGTGAGTCAGAGCTACCGACTGCAATCTGGTACCCCACGACTTCCACAGAGGATCGGCTCATGCGTCGCAATACTCGCGAATCACGATTCGAATCGACGGTAGCTCCGAAGTTCAGTGTACGCTCGCTGAGCCGCGCGGTTTCCGCCCTTGTCGCGATCGGTGGACTCGCCGCATGCTCCGCCGATCAGAGTCTGTCCAGCGCGCCCAAGCAGCAGGCTTCGCTACCCGTTGCACCGGCCCCGATGGTCGTGGTCTACGTCTCGGATTCGAGCGGCGTCCAGCAGCTCTGGAAGGTCGTGAACGGTGCCACCTCGCGCCTCACGTTCTCGAACGCGGTCGACAAGGATCCACATAGTGCAGCAGGTCACCTCGTCTTCGCATCCTATCGGGACGGGGATGAAGAAATTTATATGGGAAAGAACGATCTTTCAGGGCTCAAGCGCCTCACCGTGTCCGCCGGCGAGGACGAGCAGCCGAAGCTCAGCCCCGAATGCATCGCGCATTGCCTTCGTGAGCTACCGCTCGGGCGCGCCGCGGCTGTGGATGATGGACTCGACCGGCGCGAACCAGACGGCGATCGCGACGGGCTCGGAGAGCTACGTGCCGGAGATGGCGCCGTCGTGGAGTCCTGACGGAACGAAGCTGGTGTACACGTCCACTCGCTCGGGCAATTCGCAGGTGTTCGTGATCTCCGCGAACGGCGGAACGCCGACGCAGGTGACGAACGAAATGAACGGCGCGTTCAACCCCGTCTGGAGCGCTGACGGCACCCAGATCTACTACGTCTCCGTGGTGGGCGCGCCGTCGCTCCGCAGCGTGACGGTTGCCACCGGTGAGACGTCAGACTGGGTATACGACGGACTCGGCGTCGGCCAGCCCACGTGCTCGACGAGCGGGTGCTTCGCAGTGGAAGGCGCGTACGGCTCGAATGGCGATATCGTCTCGATTGCGGCGGATGCAACCGTCACCTCGATCGTCACCACAAGCGCGAACGAAACGAGCCCGACCGTCCTCGTTCCATAGTCGATCGATCCTCTCGTCCTTCAGCCGTACAACGCCACTGTGACTTCTCCCGAGCTCCTGCTGGCGGACAAACGAACGGTTCGCGTGCTTCTCGTGGACGACGAGGAAGCGATCCGGCTGTCGCTGAGCACCTATCTGGCCCGCACCGGATACGATGTCACGACGGCCGCCTCGGGACCGCAGGCGCTCGAGATGCTGGACACGGGGAAATACTCGGTCATGCTGAGCGACATTCGCATGCCCGGCATGACGGGGGTCGAGCTCGTTCCGCGCGCGCTCGCCTCGAATCCCGATCTCGCGATCGTCATGCTCACTGCCGTCAACGATGCGCCCACTGCCACCGAGGCGCTCTCGCGCGGCGCGATGGGCTATCTGACGAAGCCAGTCGAGCTCCCCGATCTGCACGAGTCCATTCTCAAGGCACTGCATCGCCGGGAGATGATCCTCCAGCAGCGCGAGATCGACCACGTCATTCGCGAAGAGGTCACCCTCCGCACCGCAGAGCTGGAGCGCGAGAAGGCAGCGCTTCGTGATCTCACCATCCAGGTGGCCGAGTCGCTCGTGATGGCGATGGAGGCGAAGAACCCGTACATGCGCGGCCGCTCCGTTCGCATCGGTGAGATGTCCGCCGCCATCGCGCACGAGATGGAGCTCGACGACGACACGGTAGAAGCCGTGCGACTTGCCGCGCGTCTCATGGACGTCGGGAAGATCGGCATTCGCGAAGAGATCCTGAACAAGCCCGGTTCGCTCACCCCCGAGGAGTACGAACACGTCAAGGAGCACGTCGAGATGGGCGTCGCGATTCTCGCACCCATGAAGCATCTCGGACCGGTGCTCGAGTTCGTGCGCGATCACCACGAGCACATCGACGGCACCGGCTATCCGCGCCAGCTTGTCGGCCAGGACATCTCTGTCGGCGGCCGCATCCTCGCCGCCGCTGACGCATACGACGCGCTCGTGACCGGTCGCTCGTACCAGGAGCCGCTCAACGCACAGAGCACGCTCGACTACCTCGGCAAGCGCATCGGCACGTTGATCGATCCGAACGTGTTCGTCGCGCTCAGCAACGTGGTACGCCGTCGCCGCTCGCTCACGTTCATCTCGGCGATTCCAGACTGATCTCTCCCGAACGTCGTGCGGACGCGCTCGAGTGGTGCGCCGGGCGTGCATGGAGCTGGCGAGCGCTGTTGCTCGCCTATCTCGTGTACCTGAGTATCCGCTCGCTCCGCGACTACGAGTACGGGACGATCTTTGGAGGAATCACGCTCGTCGTGCACGAGGCCGGGCACGTGATCTTTTCTCCCTTTGGCGAGATGCTCACGGTCATGGGCGGCAGCATCACGCAGCTCGCGGTACCACTCATCGTGGCCTACCTGTTCCTCAGGCAGCGCGAGTACTTCGGTATCTCCGTCGCGCTCGTGTGGCTCTCGATCAGTCTCACGAACCTCGCGACGTACATCGGCGACGCGCGAGACCAGATCCTGCCACTCGTGAGCATGGGCAGCGGGGATCCGATCCACGATTGGCACTTCATCCTCGGGCGCTACGCGATGCTGGGTGACGACCACGCGCTCGCGCGCTTCACGCGACTGCTCGCGATCTCCTCCCTGCTGCTCGCGATCGCGCTGGGCGGTTGGCTCTTCAACGCGATGCGGCTGTCCGCCGGCGCGCCTCCACCGGCGGACGAAGCGCTGCTGCGCGGCTAGCTCGCGTCGTGCGCTTCCGGCTCAGTGCGTGGTGCCGGAACCGGATCGATTCACGATGGGCCCGCCTTGCGCCGTACCATGCGTCTTCCACCACGCTGGCGTGCCGATCATGTTCGCATTGTTCTGCGCCTGCATCATCGCCTGCGTCACGTTCGGATCGTTGCTGCTCACGTCACCCGTCGACGTCGACGAGGTTGTGGTCTGCGAGCTCGTGGTCTGCGAGCTGCCCTGCTTCGCCGTGCTCTGCTTCGACGAGTCACGCGCGGTCTTGCTCTGCGCCATTGCGGCGCACGGAATGAGCGCGAAGGCGCCCACAGCCATCCATTTCAGTTCCATCGCTCTCCTCTCCTCCGTTCTCTCGTTGTCCATCCATGTCGCCACAGTGGCGACGCAGATGAAGTGGTGCATAACGCGCACCGATTCGAGCGGACGCGAGCGGTTTTTTCCGCTAGAGGAGAGTGCCGCGGAGAATCACGAATGCGACGCTGAAATAGATGATCAGTCCGGTGACATCCACGAGTGTGGCCACGAATGGCGCCGATGCGCTCGCCGGATCGAAGTTGAGCCGCCGCAGCACAAAGGGAAGCATCGAGCCCGCAAGCGAGCCGAACGTCACCACTCCCACGAGCGCGGACGCAACCGTGAGCGCCACCAGCATGTGGTGCGTGCCGTAATCGTACCAGCCGAACTTCTGCCAGATCGTGATGCGGATGAAGCCGATTGCGCCGAGGATGAGCCCGAGCACGATCCCGGACGGAAGCTCGCGCGATGCGACCTTCCACCAGTCGCGCAGCGTCACTTCACGCAGCGCCATGGCGCGGATGATCAGCGACGTGGCCTGCGAGCCCGAGTTGCCGCCGGAGCTGATGATCAGCGGGATGAACAGCGCGAGCACGACCGCCTTGCTGATCTCGCCCTCGAAGTAGCCCATCGCGGTCGCGGTGAGCATCTCGCCGAGGAAGAGTGCGCAGAGCCAGCCTGCCCGCTTCTTGATCATCGCGAGGAGGCTGATCTCCATGTACGGCTCATCGAGCGCCTCCATACCGCCGAACTTCTGCACATCCTCGGTCTGCTCGCGCACGATCGCGTCGATCACATCGTCGACCGTGACGATCCCGAGCAGATGGCCGCCCTCATCCACGACAGGCACGGCGAGGAGATTGTACTTCGAGAGCAGGCGTGCGACATCTTCGCGATCGGTCGTCGGCTTCACCGAAAGCGGCACACGCTGCGGACCGACCTCGAGCACCTTCTGGTTCCGGTCCGCGAGTATCAGCTGACGCAGCGATACGACGTGCACCATGCGCTGATCGGAGTCGAGCACGTAGATGGTGTAGACCGTCTCCTTCGCACCACCCACGCTCACGATGTACTGCAGCGTCTTCTCCACCGTCCAGTCGCTCGGGACTGTCACCGCTTCCGTCGTCATGATTCCGCCCGCGACCTCGGGCGGATAGCGCAGCAGCAGCGCGAGCGCCTGGCGCGTGGGAGCGTCGAGCGGCTTCGCGAGCCTGTCTCGCTCGCCCTGCGAGAGCTCGCGGAAGAGATCCGCTTGCTGGTCCGCAGACATCGCCTCGAGCAGCGGCGCCGCACTCGCGGCGTCGATCTTCTCGAAGATCGCCGCACGACCCTCGAGCTCGGGCTCGTCGAAGACCTGCACCACCAGGTCGAACGGAAGCGCCTTGATGAGCTGTGCGGCTGCATCAGGGTGAAGGCGACTCAATGCCTCGGCAACGTCGGCGGGACGCATCGACGAGAGCATCTCCGCAAGCTCCGCAGGATCGCCGGAGAGGAGATAGAGGAGCTCGGGGGAGTGCGCTTCGATCATCTCAGGCCTCGACGGCTTCGGTGGTTGCGAGCCGGCCACCGCGCAAAGCGGCCAGCATCCATATCGCCCCGCTCACGAGGACCGCTGCGGGGATCACCAGTACGCCTTGCTGTATCGAGCTACGATCCGAAATCCAGCCGATGAGCGTTGGCGACGGCACGTCGCCCAACACGTGAATCGTGCAAATGCAGAGCGCCATTGCGGCCGCCCGCATTCCCGGCGGCACCATCCCGATCAACTTCGAGTTGATTGGCGCAGTGCACGTAAATATGAGAAGCTCCGCCGCGAATAACGTAATCAGATACACACGCATATCGGCAGTCGTCAACGCAATCCAGGCGAGAGGCGCGGCGCAGAACGTCGTGATTCCCGATAGCCAGAGGTATGCCTCGCGATTTCTGCGCAGCATCCGGTCGCCGATCCACCCGCCGCCGAGCGCTCCCGCCAGCCCCGTCACCACAAGCATCACCGCGAGCTGGCTGTTGGCTGCCGCGCTGCTCACCCCGTGCGCCCGCTGGACGAACACCGGCATCCACGCCGCGATTCCTCCCAGCGCAAAGGTGTACGCCGCGTAGCCGAGCACTGTGAGCCGGTACTGCGCGTCGCTCGCGAGGCGTCGGTAGACGCCGAGCGCACGCGGCGGAGCGCCTGCGGCCATCGCGCCGCGTTCCGGCGCTCGCATGCGCAGCATCAGCCACGCGACCAACAGCCCTGGCGCGCCCGCCACGAAGAATGCTTCGCGCCATCCCCAGTGTGCATCGACGAAGCCGCCGATCCCGTAGCCAAGCGCCGCACCCACGGGCGTCGCTGCGAAGAAGATCGCGAATGCGCGCCCGCGGGTCTTCTCCGGGAAATAGTCCGCGAGGATCGCTGGCGCGATCGCCGAGTACGCGGCCTCGCCGATGCCTACGAGGGCCCGTGCACCGATGAGCTCAGGCATCGAGCGCGCGATTCCCCCGAGTGCGGTCGCAAGGCTCCAGAGCACGATTCCCGCCGCTACCCATCGCGTACGCTGCGGCCGGTCACCCACCGCACCAAAGAACGGCGCGGCCATGAGGTACACGGCGAGGAACGCCGTCGAGCCCAATCCGATCGCGGTGTCGGATGGATGCAGCGACGATCGCTTGATGCTCTCGGACACCGCCGGGAAGACGAAGCGGTCGATGTAGTTGAGCAGGTTGATCGCAGTGAGGATGGCGAGCACGCCCCACGCGCCGCGCTGCTCGCTCTCCTCCGTGCCGACTGACCTCATCCATCGCGGTCCCCGGAATGCGCCCCACAATATGGAGCGCGGCGAGTGCCGCCGAAAGCGCGCGCGTTGCTGACGCGAGGAGCGCCGCGTACACTTAGCGCACTTTCACCCGCCGAGGCGAATGCACGTTTTGACGTTCTCGCTCCTCACGCTTGCGGGTGCGCTGGTGGCGGGACTCGTTGGCTCCCTCACTGGCCTTGGCGGTGGAGTCGTGCTCGTGCCCATGCTCTCGCTGGGGCTCGGCGTCGACCTTCGTTACGCGATCGGTGCCTCGCTGGTATGCGTGATCGCCACCTCGTCCGGCGCTGCCGCGGCGTTCGTGCGGGAAGGATTCACGAACATCCGCGTGGGGATGTTCCTCGAGATCGCGACGACGGTCGGCGCGCTGCTCGGCACGGTGCTGGCCGCGTACATCTCGTCTTCCGCGCTCGCCGTCATTTTCGGCATCGTGCTGCTCTTCTCCGCGGCGCAATCGCTGCGGCAGCGCGTGGAGCACATCGCCGTCACTGAGCCCGGCACTCTCGGCGCGCGGCTGAGACTCGCATCCACGTATCCGCTGGATGGAAAGGTGGTGAGCTACGGCGTGAAGAACGTCCCCGCTGGCTTCGCGATGATGTTCGTCGCCGGTACGCTGTCCGCGCTCCTCGGCATTGGCTCCGGCGTGGTGAAGGTGCTCGCGATGGATCGCGCGATGCATCTCCCGTACAAGGTCTCGACGACCACGAGCAACTTCATGATCGGCGTGACCGCGGCGGCGAGCGCGGGCGTCTATTTGCACCGCGGTTACATCGACCCGGTACTCGTGATGCCGGTAGTGCTCGGCGTGCTCGCGGGTGCCACACTCGGGGCACGGATGCTCGCGCGCGTGCAGGTGAAGCCGCTGCGCATGCTATTCACGATCGTCATGGTCGCACTCGCGATCGAGATGCTGTACCAGGGGCTCACGAGGCACATATGAGCGAATTCACGTCAGTGAACGCGCACGAGGACTTCGCGCTCGAGCAGCGGCTGGGAGGGCTGCTCCGCGGCGGCGTGATCCTCTCTGCAGTTGTGACACTGATCGGCGGCATCATGTTTCTCGCGGTGCACGGCGCCGAGCAGGCGAGCTTTCACACCTTCGCCGGAGAGCCCACGGCGCTACGAACCGTTGGCGGAGTGTTCGGCGGCGTTTCGCGCGGAGACAGCATTTCGATCATCCAGCTCGGAGTACTGCTCCTCATCGCGACGCCGATCGCGCGCGTGTTCATCTCCGTGATCGGCTTCGCGCGCGAGCGCGACTGGATGTACGTCGCGTGCTCGCTGGTAGTGCTCGCGCTGCTGACCTACAGCCTCGCGCACGGCGGGTAGCTCAGCGCGATTCCGTTCTAGTGGCCGTATGCGGCGGTGAGCTCGACATACAGCGAACGACCGACGCCCGGCTCGTAGAACTTTCCGCCCGCAGCGTTGATCGCGACCGACGGCACGTAGCGTTTGTCGAAGACGTTCTGCAGGCCAATGGACGGAGCGAGCCATGGGCGGCCGAACAGCGCGGTGCCTCCCGCACGCAGATTCATCAGGAAGAAGCCGGACGCTTTCTGTGAGTTCAGATCGTCCACGAACTGCGATGACTTGACCTGCGCCTCCACCGTGCCGAACAGATTGTGGTGATGGTAGGTGGCGCTGCCCTGCAGCTGATGCTCCGGAATGCCCGGGATGGTGTTTCCCGCGTAGTTCGCGGAATCCACCGCGTAGTCGCGGAAGCGGAAGCGTGAGTAGGTGTACGACGCACCGAACGAGAATGCGTTCACATCCGTGATGAGCTCGAGCTCGACTCCCTCGCGACGCGTGCGCCCTGCGTTGCGATAGTACGTGCGCCCCTCCCCGCCGGGCACTTCGAACGGAATGAGCTCGTCGCGCACCTCGGTGTCGAAACCGGCGAGGTCGTATTGGACGCGGTTCAGCGCGATTCCCTTGAATCCGAGCTCGTACGTCGTCGAGAGCTGCGGCTGCAGATCGGGATTGAATCCCGCCGATCCGTTAGCCTGATTCCCGAGCTCCGTGGTGGTGGGCGTCTCGAACGCGGTTGAGATGTTCGCGTACACGGAATGCAACGGGGAGACCTTCGCGACGAAACCAACCATCGGGCTCCACGCGTGTAGCGTGCGCTCGCCCGAGTCGTTCGGATTCGCGTCGGACACTGGGAAGAAGTCGTCGACCTCAAACTTCACGTAGTCGGCGCGCAGCCCGGCGGTGAGCGTGTATCGATCGCCGAACGCGAGCTCGTCGCGCACGTACGGTCCGATGCTCGACACCTTCTCCTGCTGGTCGAGCGTCCGCGCACCCTGCGCGTGACCGAGCACCGGGCATGCGCCCGTCGCTGCCGAGAGGCCGTTGCAGTTCGCCCAGTTGAAGCGATGATCGCTCACGCCCTGCACGTCGAAGCCGACGCTCGCGCGATTCGACAGGCTGCCGAGCGTGAACGGCGCAGTCGCGCGCGCGCCACCGCCCCACTGTCCGCGATTCACACCGACGATCGCGAAGGTAAGCGGATTGTACAACGAGCGTCCGCCGCCGTAGACCTGCGCGGTGAGCTCGCCCGAGCCGAGCAGCGCGTGGCGCGCGGAGAGCCCCGTCTGCACCATCGTCACCTTCTTCCCGGTCTGCTTCCGGATCTGCGCCGGATCCGCCATCCACGGTGCGCTGTCCGCCTGCGCGCGCGTGAGCGCGCCGGGATTCTGCGCTTTCGGCTCGTCGATGCCCATCGCCTGCAGCTCGAAATCCGTGCCGCCCGCGGTGAGCGTCGCGCGGCCGTAGCCGTTCGTGACGCGCTGATCGGAGTAATCGCGATAGTTGTTGGTCGCCGTATGGCCGACGTTCACCTCGTAGCCGCCATTCGTATACGAGCCGCCGACGAGGCCTGTGAAGCGCGAGGTCTGGAACGACCCTCCCTCGCTGCGCAGCTGCACCGCGATCGGATCACTCGGCGGATCCGCACTTCGAATGTCGAGCACGCCGCCCGACGCGTTCCCGTAGAGCGACGACGCGGTACCGCGAATCACCTCAATGCGGCCGACGGACTCGAGATCGAGATAGTCGAGCGGCGTCTGTCCATCGGCGTTCGTGAGCGGCATGCCATCGCGCAGCACGCGGATGCTGCGAATACCGAACGACGAGCGCGAACCGAAGCCACGCACGGCGAGGCGAATGTCCTGCGACGGGTTGTTGCGGTTCGCCACGATCACGCCCGGAAGCCCGAAGAACGTCTGATCGGCGGAGAGATGCTGCTGCCCGGGACGCAGGCTATCGGGGCGCACGCTCGTGATGGCGTACGGCAGGTCGAGCACGGAGCGACCGACGTCGCGACTTACGGTGACCACGGGCGCGAGGCGCTGAACGGACCGCGCCATCGAGTCCTGCCGAAGGCGCCCGATCGAGTCCGTGCGCGTCGTGTCACGCGCGCGGACGGTCGAATCCTGCGCGCGTGCTGCGACCGGCAGGAGAAGTACGCCGACGAGGAGTGTCACGTACGCGCGCGTGCGAGATGCGAACTGCATCATGGAGGGACGTCCAATGTGCGGGTGGTGTCGCGAGACTCAGAGACGCTGGAAATGTCGCGCCTTCCGTTGGGCGGATGCAAATTTCCAAGCGAGCTCAGTGCGAGCCGCGAACCACCGCGAGCGAGTACGGCGGCAGCTCGATCGTGGAGTCGCGCGTTTTGCGGTGGCGCGGTGAGCGATCGCGGCCGGGCTGCCCGTTCTCTCCATTCGGGATCCACCGGTACTGCTCACGCGAGAAGAGCCACTCGTCGTGCGTGCCTGCGAACGCATCGGCGCCCGGCGCTGCGGAAAAGCGCAATCGCACACGACGCGAATTTCGCGCATCCCGATTCACGAGCAGCACGCTCCACGCACCGTCCGGGCGCTTAACGGCGTAGGCCGAGAGCAGCGAGTCGGGGGCGCCGGAGCGAATGGGCGACGCGTCGTACATCTCGTGTCGCTCGCCGCCGAGCTGCAGCCACTCGTGCGTGAGCAGATGGATCGCGTGGTACGCCGCCACCCGCTGTCGAATCTCGCGGCGGTTCGCGGCGAGAAAAAGCGCGTTGTTCCCCCACGCATCACACCGCGCCTCGTGATCGAGATACGTCGGCTCGTAGCCGTACAGAAAAGCCGTTCCTCCGCCCAGCGACAAGAAGTGCCCCACCAGATCGGCATCGTACAGCGCGCCTTCAATGTCCACCTCCGCTCGGCTCGCAAATGCCGAATAGCCGAACTCCGCGATCACGAGAGGAATCGAATCCGAAAGTCCCTGCTCTCGAAGATGGGCGATCGCGTCGCGAAGCCGGCCGGGGGCCGAGGCGAGCTGCGGTGGCGTGGCGGCGCACACGTCGTCGAAGGGATACCACTCGAAGGAGAGGAAGCCGAAATCGCCGAGCGCGCTCTCTCGTTGCAACGCGCCAAGAAAGCGGGTGATCCAGGGAGCGCCGGCCGAGTCCTCGGGCCAGGCCATCATGCGCTGCGATTCCGGGCTCTGAAAGCTTGGGCCACCGAGCACGGTGCTCGGCACGATCCCTCTCAGGGCACGGGCCCAGCGCGCGTAAAGCGATGCGTAGTCTTCGGGAGTGACGTACTGTCCGTCGGGCTCCTCGCCCAGCTCGACGCGGCTGACAGCGAAGCGACGATGCGCGAAAAAGTGCAGCTCATTCGCGCCGTCTTCCGGTGTCGAGAATAACACGGGGACGGCGATCATCATCGGCAGGCCATTCGTGAGGCCGCTCTTCTCGACGCGATCGAAGCCCGGCTGCTCGAGATCGAGATCGATATCCGACGCGCGGTGCCACGGGTCCGTGGATGAGGCGTAGGTGAGCGATTGCGTTTGCCGCGAGGTGCCGTGGCGAAGTGCGTCGCTGATGGTGTGCCCGTGACGCTGTCCCACCCAGAGCTCGCGGATCGCGTAGCCGGCCGAGTCGCGCAAGATCGCGCGAGCCCGGGGCGGCGGTGTGCGAGCTCGTGGTGAGCACGAGGCGCACGAATCGCGCGGCAATCGCAGTATCCGCGAGTGTGATGAGCTGGTCGCCGCCGCGGTTTGCGTGAACATCGCCGCCCGCGAAGGTCACCCACCGGCCGGGCGGACTCTCATCGATGTCGTTCACCTCATCGCCGCGCCAATACTGCACGTGGAATTCGATTGCGAATGGATCCGCCCACGCGATCCGAATCGCGTTCACGCGCGTGCGCAAGCCGAGGTCCGCGATGACCCACTGCGGATGCGGTGTGCTGTCACCCGGCGAGAGGAGCGGATCGAGGTATGGATTGCTCTTCCAGAACGTGGCGAGAGCGCCATCATCGAGGCGGGAGTAACCGGTGTTGTCCGCCTGGTCGATCGTGTTGCCGCGACGCGGAAGGCGATAGCCGTGAGTCACGATGATCGGTGCCTTCGACGTGGAGTCGGAAACCCAATAGCCGCGGGATGAGGCGGAATCACTCCAGTGACCGCGAGGGTTCCAGTGCCAGGCCTCGACTCCGAGCTCCGTTCGGAGCCGGTACGTGAGGCGGCTGAGGCCGGCAGTTCGCATGGCCGCTATGTTTTCGTGCGTGTAGATGTCGCGCAGCGTGCCTTTGCCGTGACCGTCCACCCCCGCGCCGAGCGCGGCGGATGGCGAGAACGTCGCCAGAATGTGGGAGCCGTCAATGCTGACGATAGTGACCGCCGAATCGGTGACGGGCGGGGAGGCGCTGCCCTGCCCCCGCGCCGCGCCAGCGCAGAGCAGCGACAGAAGTACGGCGATCCGTGATCCGGCGCACGTTGCGCCGCGGCAGCGTTGTTCAGATTGCTCAGGCAGAACTCTTGCTCGTAGACGGGTTGGATGGTGGCGCGCGCGCACTTGCCGAGCCGCATGTAAATAATTGATACTCACCAGCCGGCGGTCAGCCATTGCTGCCGCGGGCTCTCTTTTCGGAGGAAATTCCATGCGTGTACGTCTTGTTTTGCCTTTGGCCGCGATCGCGATCGGCGCGTGCGGTGGAAGCAGCACTGGCCCCACGCCGCCGGCGCACACGGCCAGCATCTCAATCACCAACGCCGGCTTCGCACCCGAGACGCTGAATGCCCAGACCAACACGCTCGTGACGTGGACGGTAACCTCGGGTGGTGATTCGCACGTCATCAAGTTCACCGGAACGGTACCGTCCGGCGGCAATCCGAACAGCAGCACGCTGACGCTCAACCAGACGGCGTCGACGACGTTCCTGCAGACAGGGACGTACGCCTACGTGGATACCCTCCACGCCGAACACACGGGCGTCGTCATCGTCCAGTAGTTGCCCGTCGGCGAGCGCGCCACACGACTGTCGAAGCGTTGCGTCATCGCCCCAGAAAATCCTGATACGTGAGTCGCTGATAGGCCTCCCCGGCGCGGACCTCCCGATGGTCTGCGCCCGGGGTGCGCTGCATGACCTGATGCGTGTTGTAGCCGTAGACCAGCCGGCCCCGCGCGTCCACCCATCCAAAGCCATCGAGATAGGAGAAGAACGCGAACGGCTGTACGTCGGCCGCAAGCAGGTTCTTCCCCCACTTGTATTGCGTGTGCGCCAGCCCGAGCTGCGCGAGCAGCGTTGGCGCCACGTCCACCTGTGAGCCGACGACGGTGATCACGGTGTCGCGGATCGCGAGCGCGCCGCCGAGCCAGAGCATGGGAATGTGGTAGAGCTGCGACGCTGATCTCGCCTTTGGGTTCGGGCAATCTGGGGAGCGGATGCCCGTGGTCCGCAATGATGATGATGAGCGTGCTGTCCCACCACGACTCGTGCGACGCACGCGCAACGAACTCTCCGATGCTCCGATCCGCATAGACGTGCGCATTGAGAAACTGCGCCTCTTCGGTGCTCCCCTTGATGACCGGCACCATCGGCACGTCGTACGGCTCGTGGCTGCTCAGCGTGAACAGGGTGGTGAAGAACGGGCGCGCCGCGGTGCCTGCGTCGCGCAGCAGCCGCGCGAGTACGATGTGATCGTGCGCCCCCCACTTCGAGCTCCAGTCCTTGCGATCGAAGTCCTGCTCGCCCACTACGCGATCAAAGCCGTGTGCGACCAGATACGATTTGAAGTCCGCGAACTCGAGCTCGCCGCCGTAGTAGAACGCGGTGTGATACCCGGCGCGCGCCATGTTCTCGGCGAGGCCCGGCAGGCGCGCAGCACGCGCGGGTGAGCTCAGGATCGGCGCGTTGTTCTGCGCGGGCCATCCGCTGAGAATCGCCGCGAGTCCCTTCGCGCTCCGGTTGCCGGACGCATAGATCTCGTCGAAGAGCACGCCCGTGTGGGAGAGCGAGTCGAAGTGCGGCGTGATGCCGGGAAAGCCTCCAAGCCGCTCAATCACCTTGGCGGTCGCGCTCTCCCAGATGATGAGGATGACGTTCGGCTGTCGCACGCGCAGCAGGCGGCGCGTGGTCGCATCCGAGGTGCGCAGCAGACTGTCGACGAGCGCGCGCGCCTCCGGCTCCGCAATCGCCGCTGCGTAGGGATTCGTGGTGCGGTAGTCGCGAATCGTGAGTGAGTGGAGAAAATTCCAGGCGACGTTGAGCCCCGCCTGATTCGCGAAATCGCTGTGCGAAAAGTATGTGCTGCTCGGGTTGAGCGGCGTCCATTGCAGCCCGCCGCGAATCGGGACCAGGAGGAGCAACCCGGTGAGGAGCAGCGGAAGTGTCGCGCGCTGCACGCGTCCACCGGGTGCCTCGGCAAGGTGTCTCTCCACGATCGCCCGGTAGCCGAGCGCGCCGAGCGCGATCAACGCGAAGAGCAGTAGCGCGAGCAGCGCGAGCGGCGACGACTCGGCGCTCGCTGCAGCCTCGCGGGGCGTGCGAAGATAGGGGAGCAGCGTCGAGTCGATGCGCGAGCCCCATTTGGAGAAGAGCTCGAAGTCGACTGAGGCCAGGAGCGCGGCGAAGAAGATGCCGATGTAGCTCCACGCGCTGAGCAGCAGCGTGAGCGCGCGCGTCGGGATGAGCGGCGAGAGCGCGAGGAGGAGCATCGGCAGCGCGGCAAGGTAGCACGCGGCGGAGAGGTCCATGCGAGCGCCGCGCACGAGGAGCCCCGCGATGTCCAATGCGTGCAGCGCGGCCGTGTCTGCGCCGTGATAGCCGAGGAAGGCGAATCGAAGCAGCGTGAAGTAGGCGACCCAGAAGGCGATGTAGCGCGCCAGAAAGCGGAGCTTGGGGAGTGGCTCGCCGGGGGCGTTGATGTCGGTGGGCGGGTGCACGCCACAATCTACGACGGGCGGCGGAACGGATGGGGGCGGTAGAACATGCAGCTTGCGTGTTAGTACTTTGCGTTATAAAGTACTTGCAACTACATCGGAGCAGGTATGAGCGCCGCCGTCAGCATCGACCGATCCCCGTCCGACAGCTCGAGCCTGGCGACCTGGGGATTCTCCCTCTCTCTCGCCACGCTCGGCACCGCCATCCTCTGGAGCACCCGCCTCGGAATCAACTGGGGCGTGTGGACCGCGTGCGTCGTGACCGCGTTCTTTGCGGTGTTGCGCGATCGCTTCGGCGCGGTCGGTGCGCCCACCCTCGCCGCTGGGCTGTGGGCCGTCGTCCTCGCGTTCGGCACTGCGATCACGACGAATGGGTTCCACATCGCGCTGCTCGTCATGTGCTCGCTCGTGCTGCTCGCCGTCGCGCTGGTCACGGCGGGCGACTCTTCGGTGGACGCGCTCCAGCCAACGGTTGCCACGCTCGCTCCAATCCTGGCACTCAGCTCCGTGTTGTCGGGGCTTGCATCCGAAGCAATGGGAAGCTCGCGCTCCGCTCGCTCGCCCGCGGTCGCCACCCTCGCGCGCACGACGTTCATCACGGCTCCAGTCGTCATCGCGCTCGTTCTGCTATTGGCGGAGGCGGATCCCGTCTTCGCATCGATGCGCCACGCACTCGCGCACATTCTGCCCGACGACGTCATTCCGCGCGCATTGTTCTTCGCCTTGCTGCTCGGTGTGACACTGGGCGCCTACAGCACCGCGCAGCGCGGGCACCTCGGCATCCACGCGCCCCCGAAGGCGCATGGAGCCATGCTGGCCGCGACGGAGCGCCGCACGCTGCTCTTCGCGCTCGCGTCCGTCATGTGGCTCTTCGTCGGGAGCGCCGCCATTTCGCTCATGAAAAATCCTGCGGCGGTCGCCGGGAGCGGAGTCACCTACGCGGAGTACGTCCACCGCGGGTTCGCCGAGCTCTCGATTGCGGCGACCATCGTGATCGGAGCCATTCTCATCACGCGCCGGTCGTGGGTCTCTGCCGATGCATGGGCACGAGGTGCGGCGCTCGCCGGGATCGCCGGTGAGGGTGGCATGGTCGGCATCGCCTTCATGCGCGTGATCCGCTACGAACAGGCGTACGGCTACACCAACGCGCGGCTGCAGGCGCAGGGGTACATGCTCGTGCTCGGCTGCATGAGCGCGCTCCTGCTTCTCGAGATCGTGCGGCGCTCGCAGTCCACCCGGTTCGCGTATCACAGCGCGACTGCGGCGCTCACGGTGTTCATGGGGAGCGTGGTGTACAACACCGACGCGTGGATCGTGAAGCAGAACGTGGATCGCTATGTGGTGACTGGCGCGATCGATCTCCAATACCTCGAGAACCAGGCTCGGAGCTCCGAAGACGCCGTTCCCGTGCTTATCGAGAGCGTTCCGCGGCTGCACGACAAGGAGAGGGCTGAGCTGGTTCGCTATCTGCGCAACCGGGACGCAAAGAAGGAGCACGAGCCTGAGTCTCCTTGGTACTCGTGGAATTATCGCGACCGCAAGAGCGCGCACACGCTCCGGGCGTTTCGCGGAAACGATCTTGTCTCACTTCCGTCCATGCAGGAGCAGAACACCGGAAAGTGAGCCGAGCGCGTAGCAGGCTGAGTCCGTCACGGAATCGCGTGGCTGACTCAGCTAAATTTCCGGATGCTTCTCCGCTTCACCGATCGTGGGCTGTACTGCGAGGCCGGCGACTTCTACATAGACCCGTGGCAGCCCGTCGATCGCGCCGTCATCACACACGCGCACGGCGATCACGCGGGCTGGGGATCGCGGCACTACCTCGCTTCCGATGAAGGTCGCCGAGTGCTGCGCACACGTCTGGGCGCCGACGCCTTGATCCAGACGGTCGCGTACGGCGAGGACATCGATCTGAACGGCGTCCGCCTCTCACTCCACCCCGCCGGACATATTCTCGGCTCGGCACAAATTCGCATCGAGCGCGCGGGTGAAGTGTGGGTCGCCTCTGGCGACTACAAGGTGGATCCGGACCCGACCTGCTCCCCGTTCGAGGTCGTGCGCTGCCACACGTTCATCACCGAGTCGACGTTCGGTCTCCCGATCTACCGGTGGCGCCCACAGAGCGAAGTGTTCGCCGAGATGCGCGCGTGGTGGAGCGGGAATGCGGAAGCGGGGCGTGCCTCGATCATCTACGCGTATGCGCTTGGCAAGGCGCAGCGCGTGCTCGCCGGATTGCTCGACGCGAACATCGGCCCGATCTACACGCACGGCGCAGTGGAGCGGCTCACGCGCGACTATCGTGAGTCGGGCATTGCGCTGCCGCCCACGCAGCACGCGAGCGAGATGCCGCGCGGCCACGACTTCGGCGGAAGCCTGATCATCGCGCCGCCCTCGGCCGCGGGGAGCACGTGGCTTCGACGATTCGGCGTCGCATCGCCGGCGTTTGCGTCGGGATGGATGCAGATCCGCGGCGCTCGCCGCCGGCGCGCAGTGGATCGCGGCTTCGTGCTCTCGGATCACGTCGACTGGCCGGCGCTGCTGGCCACCATCGAAGCGACCGGCGCGGAGCACGTGTGGGTGACGCATGGCTTTCGCGAGCCGGTCGTACGCTGGCTCCTCGAGCACGGCATTGAAGCGCGCAGCGTGGCAAGCCACTGGGAGGGCGAAGAGGAGGTCGAATCGCCAGCGGCGGGCGAGGAGATTGTCGCATGAGGCGATTCGCGCAGCTCTTCGCGGAGATCGATCGCACGACGCGCACGAACGACAAAGTGGAAGCGATGACGTCGTACTTCGCGTCCGCAGATGCCGCTGACGCCGCGTGGGCCGTGTACTTCCTTTCCGGCGGGCGCCCGAAACGACTCATTCCCGTGCGCCGGCTTTCCGCGTGGGCGATGGAAATCGCTGGTATTCCCGAGTGGCTGTTCAACGAGTGCTACGACGCCGTGGGCGACCTCGCCGAGACGATCTCGCTGCTGCTGCCGCCGGCGACGGGCCACAGCGATCGCACGCTGCACGAATGGATGGAAGCGCGCGTGCTCCCGCTCGCGAAGATGCCGGAGGACGCACAGCGCGCCAGCATCCTGCGATGGCTGGAGCGCGCTCGACGGCACCGAGCGATTCGTGTGGAACAAGCTGATCACCGGCGGCTTTCGCGTGGGCGTGTCGCACCAGCTCGTGGTACGGGCGCTGTCACGCGCGAGCGGCATCGACGAGGGGACGATCGCGCATCGCCTCACGGGGCACTGGGCGCCGTCCGCGAGCGCATATCTCGCGCTCATCGCTCCCGACACGCGTGACGCTGACCGCTCGCGTCCCTACCCCTTCTTCCTCGCCTACGCGCTCGAGGATTCGCTCGAGGAGCTTGGCGACGTGCGCGAATGGCAGCTCGAATGGAAGTGGGATGGCATTCGCGCGCAGCTCATCCGCCGCGACGGCAAGACGTACCTCTGGTCCCGCGGCGACGAGCTCGTGACCGATCGCTTCCCGGAGATCGCGGCCGCAGCCGACTTTCTGCCCGACGGTACAGTGATCGATGGCGAGATCATGCCGTGGTCCAACGGCGCGCCCCTCCCGTTCGCGCAGCTCCAGCGCCGCATCGGACGTCTCAAGCTCGGCCCCAAGATCCTCGCGGATGTTCCGGTGGTGCTGATCGCGTACGACCTCCTTGAAGTGGAAGGACGCGATGTGCGCGCGGAGCCGCTCTCCTCGCGGCGCGCGCAGCTCGCCACAGTGGTTGCAAGCGCGCGCGCGGAGTCGCGACTGTTGCTCTCACCCGTGGTGAGCGCAGAGAGCTGGGACGACGCGCGCAACGCGCACGCGCGCTCGCGCGAGCAGCTCGCCGAAGGGCTGATGTTGAAGCGCCTCGATTCACCGTACGGCGTGGGCCGCCGCAAGGGAGGCTGGTGGAAGTGGAAGGTGCAGCCGTTCAGCGTGGACGCGGTGATGGTGTACGCGCAGGCCGGCCACGGCCGGCGTGCGTCACTGCACACCGACTACACGTTCGCGGTGTGGCGCGACGGCGTGCTCGTGCCAATCGCGAAGGCGTACTCGGGGCTCACCGACGTCGAAATCCGTGAGCTCGATGGCTGGATCCGCCGCAACACCATCGAAAAGTTCGGCCCCGTGCGGCACGTGCAGCCGGTGCACGTATTCGAGCTCGCGTTCGAAGGCATCCAGGCCTCTCCACGCCACAAGTCGGGAATCGCCGTGCGCTTCCCGCGCATTCTGCGCTGGCGCAAGGACAAGCCGGTGGCCGAGGCGGACACGCTCGAGACGCTGCACACGCTCCTGAAGGAGCGCTCATGAGCGCACTCGCTGCGCGCGTGCATCCGAGCGGGGCGGAAACGCCGAGCGCGTCGCTCGCTGCCGCCGAGCGGTGGTTCGGCACGCGGGGCTGGCGCCCGTTCGACTTTCAGCGAGAGGTGTGGAGTGCGTATCGCGCAGGCGAGAGCGGGCTGATACACGCCGCCACTGGTACGGGGAAGACGCTCGCCGCGTGGTGGGGACCGCTGCTCGAGTGGCTCGACGAAAGTGGAGCGGCCGAGGATCCTGCGCGAAAGACAGCGAGCGTACACGCGCCAACGCCCGCGCGCACGTCGCGCGTGCGGCGCAGCGCCGCGCCGCCCATGCGCGTGCTCTGGATCACGCCGCTGCGCGCGCTGGCCGCAGACACCGTCGAGTCGCTCTCGGCGCCGCTGCGCGATCTCGACATTCCCTGGTCGCTCGAATCCCGCACTGGCGACACCTCGGCCGCCGTGCGCGCGCGCCAGCGCAAGCGTCTGCCTACTGCGCTCGTCACCACTCCCGAGAGTCTGTCACTGCTCCTCACGCGCGACGATGTCGCGGAGATCTTCGCGAATCTTCGGACAGTCGTCGTCGACGAGTGGCACGAGCTCCTCGGTACCAAGCGAGGCGTGCAGGTGGAGCTCGCGCTCGCGCGGGTGCGCTCCCTCGCGCCTGCGGTGCGCGTGTGGGGGCTGTCCGCAACGATCGGCAATCTCGAACAGGCGCGCGAATCCCTCCTCGGCGTGCGCGGTGCGCGCACGGCGTCCCGCATCGTGCGTGGCGTCGAGCCGAAAGAGGTGATCGTCGACTCGCTGATCCCGCCAGTGATCGAGCGCTTTCCATGGGCCGGCCATCTCGGCACGCAGATGGTGCCGCAAGTCGTCGCGGCCATCGAGGAAGGCGAGAGCTCGATCGTGTTCACGAACACGCGCTCGCAAACCGAGATCTGGTATCAGGCGATTCTCGCTGCCCGCCCCGAGTGGGCGGGAACGATCGCGCTCCACCACGGCTCACTCGACCGCAAGAAGCGCGACTGGGTGGAAGCGGGGCTGCGCGCCGGACGGCTTCGCTGCGTCGTTGCCACATCGTCGCTCGACCTCGGTGTCGATTTCTCTCCCGTCGACCGCGTGCTGCAGATCGGCAGCCCCAAGGGCATCGCGCGCCTGCTTCAGCGCGCGGGACGCAGCGGTCATCGTCCGGGCGCAATCAGCCGCATCACGTGCGTGCCCACGAACACGCTGGAGCTCATCGAAGTAGCGGCCGTGCGCGATGGGATGCGCGCGGGCGCCATTGAGGCACGTCAGCCTGTCGAGCGGCCGCTCGATGTGCTCGCGCAGCATCTCGGTGACCGTCGCCATCGGTGGCGGCTTCGAGCCCGCGCAGCTGCTCGCCGAGGTGCGGGCGACGCGATCGTACGCCGGGCTCACGGATGATGAGTGGGAGTGGACGCTTTCGTTTCTGTCCAGCGGAGGCGCGGCGCTCACCGCATATCCCGAGTATGCGCGCCTCGTGCGAAGCGGATCGCGCTACGTGGTGGAGAACGCCGAGATCGCGCGGCGACACAGGATGGCCATCGGCACGATCGTCGGCGACGCGCATATCGCCGTGAGCTACCTGCGCGGCGGCACGCTCGGCTCCGTGGAGGAATCGTTCATCGCGCGCCTCTCGCCAGGCGACCGATTCGTGTTCGCGGGAACTGCGCTCGAGTTCATCCGTGTGCGCGACATGAAGGCGTGGGTCAAACGCGCGTCGAGCGTGAAGGGCGCGATTCCGCGATGGGCGGGGAGCCGGATGCCCTTGTCGGGCGAGCTCGCGGAGATGCTGCGCTCACGACTCGGCGAGGCATCGAACGGCGTCTTTCGCGATCCGGAGATGACGGCCGTGCGCCCGTTGCTCGAGGTGCAGCGCAAGTGGTCGGCGATTCCGAGCCCCAGCGAGCTGCTGGTCGAGCGTGTGAAGTCGCGCGAAGGATGGCATCTCTACTTCTTCCCGTTCGAAGGACGGCTCGTGCACGAGGGGCTGGCGGCGCTCCTTGCCTATCGAATGTCGCGGCTTCGCCCGATCACCTTCTCCATGTCGTCGAACGACTACGGCTTCGAGCTTCTCTCGGCCGAGGAGCCGCCGCTCGAGGAGGCGCTCGCCGCGGGATTGTTGTCGCCGGAGCGGCTGCTCGAAGAGATTCCCGCGTCGCTCAACGCGACGGAGATGGCGAAGCGGCAGTTCCGCGAGATCGCCCGGGTGGCGGGACTCGTGTTTCCTGGACTGCCGCGCGCGGGGAAATCGGCTCGTCAGCTGCAGGCCACGAGCGGCCTCTTCTTCGATGTGTTTCGACAGTACGATCCGGCGAATCTGCTGCTGACGCAGGCACATCGCGAAGTGCTCGAGCGCCAGCTCGAACGGAGTCGGCTTGGACGTACGCTGCGGCGCATCGCCGGAGCGCGCGTGCTCGTCACGTCGCCACCCAAAATCTCTCCGCTCGCGTTTCCACTCTGGGTGGACCGCAATCGCGATCGCGTGTCCTCCGAGAAGCTCGCGGATCGCATTAGGCGCATGCAGCTCTCGCTCGAGCGTGCTGCAGGTTGAGCGAGTGACGGAAGCCATTCGTGGCGCGGTCACGGCTGAAGTGAATGGGACCGAGCTCGTGCTGCTTCCGGATCGTGCCGTCTACTGGAACCAGGCATCGACCTTACTCGTCGCGGATCCTCACTTCGGCAAGGCCGCGACCTTTCGCGCCGCCGGCATCTTCGTGCCAGAGCAGACCACGGCGGCTACGCTCGCTCGGTTGGACTCGCTTCTTGCGGTAACGGGTGCACAGCGCATCGTCTTCCTTGGGGACTTTCTGCACGCGCGCGAGGGGCGCCATCCAGCGACACTCGATGCGATCAATGCGTGGCGCGCCACGCACGCCGCGATCCGCATGCTGCTCGTGCGCGGGAATCACGATCGTCGCGCGGGAGACCCACCGCGGCATCTCCGAGATCCAGTGCGTGGATGGTCCGCACGTGGAGGGCGCACTCGCGCTCGCACATCATCCGGGCAGCACGCCGGCCGCGTACACACTTGCCGGCCACATCCATCCGGGCGCACGGCTGCACGGATCGGGACGCGAGCGTGTGCGCGTTCCCTGCTTCTGGTTCGGAGCGCAGTGTGCGGTGCTCCCCGCCTTCGGCGAGTTCACGGGACTCGCGGACATTGAGCCGCGAATCGAAGACCGCGTCTGGGTGACGACGGGAGACGAGGTGATCGCGCTGCATGCACCTCAACTGTGAGATCGGGCACACATCGCGAGATGCACTTCACCACGCAGTAGTTGCTCGTCACGGCTCCGATCGTGAAGTTCAGCCCGAGATGATGGTGAACTAAGTGCAGTGGGTGGAGTTTGCGCGAGATCGAATCACCAATCGCGAACCAACACACTCTTCACCGGACGGTATTCAATGTCTTCAGTACGTTCGATCGCACGCGTGCTTCTCCCCGCCTGCGCGCTGGGTGCGAGCGTCTTCGCGAGTGCCTGCAGCGACGCGAACGGCCCCACGAGCGGGTCCGCAACGAGCCTGTCGATCGCCGTGGCCACGCTCACCGCCGGCAGCTCCGGACGCGTAACTGTGGCGCCGGGCCTCTCGCTCGACCGGCACGTCACCAACACCGGCGGCACGCACACGCTCGTGATCACCAGCGCCTCGATCGCGCTGCGACGTCTCGAGCTCGCCACCACCGACTCTGCCGGCTGCGCGGACGATGATCATCCGGAGCACGATGGTGACCGGTGCCACCAGCTCGAGACCGGACCGATGCTCGTGGATCTCCCGACGGACAATTCAGTCGTCTCCGTTCTCTCGCTGCAGCTCCCCGCCGGAACGTACCAGACGCTCGAGGCGAAGATTCGCCCTATGAGCGCGAACGACTCGGGCGGTGCAGCGTTCCTCACTGCGCATCCCGAATTCACGAACGCGAGTGTGCGCGTTGTGGGCACCTTCGACGGAGCCGCGTTCACCTATACCGGATCGCCAAACGCATCGCTGGAGCTGGCGTTCAATCCGCCGATCACCGTTGGCAGCACCGCGACGACCGTCACCGTGCACGCGAGCATTGATCGGTGGTTCACCGACAGAAGCGGCAATCTCATCGACCCGTCCACTGCGAACACCGGTGGCGCCAACGAGCAGCTCGTGCGCGACAACGTACGCCGTTCATTCCACGCCTTCGAGGACGACCAGCATCATGGCGATGACGGTCACGGCAACGACGGCTTCGATGATGGATCAGGCGACGACCACGGCGGCGATGGTCGCGTAGTTCACTGAGCTCACACGCGGATGCTGCGGCTGCCCGCTATACGATGGGCAGTCGCAGCATCGCCTCGCACCCTTCCCTGTCCGCGCGGTTCTCGAGTGTGAGCGTGCCGCCATGGGCTTCGGCGATCTGCCGGCTCAGCGCCAGGCCGATTCCGGAGCCGTCGGGCTTCGTCGTGAAGAACGGCACGAAGAGGTTGGAGCTGTCGGCAATCCCGTACCCCTCGTCACGCACCCACAGATGCAGCCACGCGCCGCACTGCTCCCACCCGACACTCACGCCGCCGCCGGTCTCGAGCGACGCGTCCGCCGCATTGCGCACGAGATTGATCAGCAATTGATCGAGCTGGTCGCTGTCGCCGACAATGCTGATGTGCTGCGCCTCCTGCACGTCCACATGCAGCCGCGTCTCGAGCTTCGCAGTGCGGCGCACCCACGTCGTGACGTCCACCGTGGCGTGGCGCGGACCGGGAAGCCTCGCGAGCACCGCATACGACGTCATGAAGCGGCTGAGCGACCCTGCACGATTCGAGATCACGGAGAGTCCCTGCCGCACGTCGTCCTCCGACTCGGAGTCACGGCGCTGCGCATCCATCAGCGACTGCAGACTTTCGGCGATGGACTTGATCGGTGCGAGCGAGTTGTTGATCTCGTGGCCGAGCACGCGGATGATGCGCTGCCAGGCGAGGCGTTCCTCGTCGCGGAGTGCCTTGCTCAGATCCGAGAGCACCACGAGCAGGTGCGGCTCACCGTCCTGGCGAAAGGTCGTGCGTCGCAGCTGCCAGCGACCCGCACCACCGGGGAACATCGTGTCGACCGTCCGGATCTCATCGCCGCTCAGGCACTCCTCGAGGCCGAGCTCCGTGCCCGTGCGGCCGAGGAGACGCTCGCCGGGCTGTGCGAGGAGGCGCTCACCCGCGCGGTTGAGCAGGCGGAGGCGATGTCGCGCATCGAAGGTGAAGACTGCAACGTCGATTTCCTCCATCACCGTGCGCAGCAGCGCTGTCGCCTCGAGGGTGCTCAGTCGCTGCGCACGCAGGGTGGCCGCGAGCATGTTGATCTCGAGCAGGGCGAGTCCCAGCGCATCACTGTCGCGCGCGCCGCGCGCTCGCGTCGAGAAGTCTCCCTCGCGGAGCGCAGCAAGCATGTTCGAGATCGTCTGCAGTGGGCGAATCACGCGTTCGCGCGTCGCGATGGCGAACGAGAGCCAGCACGCGACGACGAACAGCGTCAGCGTCCAGCGAACCTTCTCGTCGTAGTCACCGAGCCAGAGCAGGAGGAGCGCGGTGCCGCTTCCAGCTCCTCCAGCGAACAGCGCGAGCACGAAGACACGTGATTCGTGCGTGAGACGCCTGCGCTGACGTCGATGGTCAGAGGCCATGCGCGGCCAGGCGGCGATAGAGTGCGCTTCGGCTGATGCCGAGCGCCTTCGCGGCGTGACTCACATTCCCATCATAGCGCGAGAGCGCCTTCTGGATCAGCACGCGCTCGGCCTCCTCGAGCGTCACCTCCTCCGTGCGCGCGCTCGGCACGGTGCCGGCGCGCAACGCGAGATCGATCGCGCGCACCTGCTCTCCCTGCGCGAGGAGCACCGCGCGCTCGACGACGTGATCGAGCTCGCGAATGTTGCCGGGCCACGAGTGCTCGAGCAGCGCCTGCATCGCGGCATTGTCGAAGGATGCGAGCGGCTTGCCGTAACGCGTGGCGTGCTTGCGCAGGAAGAAGTTCGCGAGAGGAGCGACATCATCGCGGCGCTCGCGCAACGGAGGGAGCTGGATCTCGATCGTGTTGAGGCGAAAGAGCAGATCCTCGCGGAAGCGCCCCGCCACCACTTCCGAATGCAGATCGACGTTCGTCGCGGCGAGCACGCGAACGTTCACCTGACGCGGCCGCGAATCGCCCACGCGCTCGACCTCACCCGTCTGCAGCACGCGCAGCAGCTTCGACTGCTGGTGGAGTGGCAGGTTGCCGATCTCGTCGAGGAAGAGCGTTCCGCGGTCGGCGAGCTCGAAGCGCCCCATGCGATCGCTCTTCGCGTCCGTGAACGACCCTTTCACGTGCCCGAACAGCTCACTCTCGAACACCCCCTCGGACAAGCCGCCCATGTTGACGGCGACGAACGAGTGGTTTCGGCGCGGCGAGATCGCGTGCAGCCACCGCGCGGCGAGCTCCTTACCAGTTCCGTGCTCGCCGCCGAGAAGGACGTTTGCGTCGGATGGACCCACGCGCGACATGAGCTCGAGCACCGGGCGCATGCGCGGCGAGTCCGCGATGATCTCGGGTGCGCCCTCACCGCGCAGAATCTCGTTCTCCCCCTCGAGCCGCTGTGAACGGCGCAGCGCGCGCGAGAGCTCGAGCTGGGAGTTCAGGGTGGTGAGGAGCCGCGAGTTGTCCCAGGGCTTCTCGATGTAATCCCACGCGCCGCGGCGCATCGCCTCGACCGCGCTGTCCACACTCCCCCACGCGGTCATCACGATGACGGCCATGGTATGGTCGGCCGCCTGCAGTCGCGGAAGAATGTCGAGCCCCTCCATTCCGGATGTCGTGTCGCGCGAATAGTTGAGATCCATCAGCACGGCGTCGAGCGCGCGGGTCTGCACCGCTGAAACGATTTCGGCGACTGATCGCGCGACGACGATCTCGAAGCCGCGTCCCTTGAGCATCAGGCGCAACGCCTCGAGTACATCGGACTGATCGTCCGCGATCAGGATGCGCGGAGGCCGCTCCTTGCCGTTATCGCCACTCACTGCGATCACGAACCCTCACCCCCTGAAAACCGAACGCCCACGAGCCTACTCCTCCCGCAGCGTGATGATCGGATCGAGTCGCGTCGCGCGCCGAGCCGGAATGTAGCACGCGAGGAGCGCGACTGCGGCGAGCAGAAGCGACACGCTGAAGAGCGTGAAGGGGTCTGTCGCTGCAACGTTGTAGAGCATTCCGGCGACCACGCGCGAGAGGGCGAATGCGCCGAACAGGCCGATTGCAATCCCGATCCCCGCGAGTGTGGCACCGTGCGAGAGCACGAGCTGCAGCACCTTGCGCGGATGGGCGCCGAGCGCGAGCCGCACCGCGAGCTCGCGGGTGCGCTGCGTAACCATTGCGGTCATCACGCCGAAGATGCCGACCGCCGAGAGCGCGAGCGCGATCATCGCGAAGATGCCGAGCAGCGAGGCGCTGAAGCGCTGCCGCGCGAGCGAGGTGGTGACCACCGTCTGCATCGGGCGCACGGGACCGAGAGTTTGATCGGGATCGAGCGCCGCCAGCTCGTGCTTGAGAGCCGCGGGAACGTTGGTGGCGTTGTCGCGCGTGCGCAGGACGAGCGTGAGCCCGTTGTACGCTGCCTGGCGATGCGGCAAGTACATCGCGGGCGCCGGCTCCTCGTCCAGCTGGGTGCGGCGCACATTGCCCACAACGCCCACGACTGTGCGGAGCGAGTCACTGTTGTAGCCGATCGAATGCGCGCTTGCCAAGCGGATTCTGACCGGGCCAGTACTTCTTCGCGAACGCCTCGTTCACGATGAGGACGAGCGGCGTCGAATCCTCGGCCGCAGTGAACACGCGCCCCGCCTTGAGCGGGACTTTCATAGTTGTGAAGAACTCAGGTGTAACGACGTCGAGCATCTCGCCGTGCTGCGGCGCGATTCCGTCGCCGCGGGGCTCGTTCTCGAGCGCGAAGCCGATCATCATGTTGTTCCCGCTCAGCGGCAGAATGCTCACTCCCGCGGCGGACAGCACGCCCGGAATCGTGTGCACCTTGTCGAGCAGCAGGTCGTAGAACGCGGTCTGCTGCGCGTCCGTCTTGTACTTTGACTGGGGTAGCGACGTTGTGGCGGTCAGCACGTTGGTGGAGTCAAAGCCAGGGTCCACCTTCTGCAGGCGGAGCAGTGTGGCACTGAGCAGCCCGGCGCCGGCGAGCAGGATCAGCGACAGCGCGACCTCAGCGATGACGAGCGTCGAGCGCGTGCGGTTCGAGCTCCCAGGCCCTGTCACCGAGCGGCCGCCTTCCTTGAGCGTTCCATTGAGATCTTCCGAGCTCAATTGAATCGCCGGCATAAGGCCGAAGAGAATGCCCGTGCCGATCGTGACGAGCGCGGTAAACCCCACCACGCGCCAATCGAGCCCAATGTCGTGCGCGCGCGGCAACGCGCGCGGCGCTATCGCGAGCAGGAGGTCTGTGCCCCACACCGCCAGCAGAAGTCCAAAGACACCACCTACCGCGGCGAGCAGCACGCTCTCTGTAAGCACCTGGCGCAGAATCACGGTGCGGCTCGCGCCGATCGCCGTGCGCACGGCAACTTCCTTCGAGCGCAGCGTCGCGCGCGCGAGCATCAAATTCGCGACGTTTGCGCACGCGATCAGCAGCAGACAGCACACCGCGCCCGCGAGCACGAGGAGCGACGTCCGCGAGCTCGTGACGATCGTTTCCTGCAGCCCCTTCACGAGCGCTAGGCGATCGTGATTCGTCGCGGGATAGAGCTCTGCCAGCTTGTTCGTGATCGTCTGGATCTCGGACTGCACCTGCGCGATTGTCACACCCGGCTTGAGCTTTCCAACCGCCTGCAGATAGTGCGCACCCCGTTGCTCGGCGAAGGTCGAGTCACCGGCTAGCGTCAGCGGCAGCCAGGCGTCCACCTCGAGCGAACGGCTGGGGAAGCTGAAGCCCTTGGGCATCACGCCGATGAGCGAGTAGTCGGTTGCGTCGAGACGAACGTTTTTTCCCACGATCTTGGGATCGCCGTTGAAGAGGCGCTTCCAGGCGCCGTAGCTGATCACCACTTCGCGATCACGCTTCGGCAGCTCGTCCTCGGTCGTGAACCCACGCCCGAGCAGCGGCGCAACGTCCAGCACGCGAAACAGATTAGACGAAATGCGTGCGCCGTAGAGCTGCACCGCCGCGTCCGCGTTGCGCAGACTGAACGATTCTTCGTTGTACACCGCGAGATCCGCGTTCGTGACCCCGGCTCGCAGGTCGACGAAGTCCGGCGCCGACATCGATCCCATGCTCGCTTTGCCGCGGCTCGATCCATACGCGATCAGCCGGTCCGAGTCGGGATAGGGCAACGGCTTGAGCAGCACACCGTTCACGACGCTGAAGATCGCCGCGCTCGCGCCAATGCCCAGTGCGAGACAGAGCACGGCGAGCACCGTGAAGCCGGGGCGCGAGATCAGCATCCGCGCGGCGAAGCGCAGGTCGCGAACGAGTGCGTCCATGGTCAGCTGACCTCGAACCCGGATTCGCGGAGCTGCTGCTCGTCCCGCGCGGCCTGCTCCTGATTGAGATCTTCCACGATCAGGCCGTCGAAGAGATGGATCGAACGATCGGCGTGGCGAGCGTAGCGCGGATCGTGTGTCACCATGATGATCGTCGCTCCCTGACGATGCAGATCGCGCAGCAGCTCCATCACGGCCTCGCCGTTGGTCGAATCGAGATTTCCGGTAGGCTCGTCCGCGAGGAGAATGAGCGGCTCGCCTGCCACCGCGCGCGCAACGGCCACGCGCTGCTGTTGACCGCCCGAGAGCTGCGACGGATAGTGCTTCATGCGATGCGACATCCCGACCTTCTCGAGCGCGTCGTGCACGCGCTTCTTTCGCTCGCTCCCTTCCATGCCGCGGTACGTGAGCGGCAGCTCGACGTTTTCGTAGACGGTGAGATCGCCGATCAGGTTGAAGGCCTGGAAGATGAAGCCGATCTGCCGATTCCTCACACGCGCACGCTCGGCCGCGCTCAGCTTGCCCACGGGCTCGCCGTCGAGCAGGTAGGTGCCGTCGGTGGGCGTGTCGAGGAGGCCGAGGATCGAGAGGAGCGTGGTCTTGCCGCAGCCTGACGGGCCGGCAATCGCGAGGTAGCCGCCGCGCTTCACTTCGAGATGGATGCCCGAGAGCGCGTGCGTCTCCACCTCGTCCGTGTAGTAGACCTTCGTGATCCCGTCGAGGCGCAGCAGCGGTGAATCAAGCGTCGTCGTGCCGGTTGTCAAAGGCTGAGAGGAGGTCATTGGCATCGCTCGTGAGAGAACGGAGAAAACAGGAATGGGGGATCGATCTACATCACTGCACTACTGCATCACTGCTCTACTGCACTCGCACTTTGTCGTGAGAATCCATTGCCGACATGTCGGAGATGATGACGCGATCATGGACGTTCAGCCCCTGCTTGATCTCAATCGTGTTTACTGAGCTGCGGCCGAGCTTCACGTTCACGCGCGTTGCTTCCTTGCCATCGGGTGTGAGCCGGAACATTCCGACCGTGCTCTCCGCCTGCCCGTACGACGGGCGCCCCACGTAAAGCACGTCCTTCAACCGCTCGATCTCGATCGTGCCGTCCACGGAGAGGTCGGGGCGGGCACCGGGCACCGTGCCGTCGAGCGCGACCTCCACGCCGACGGTGCCGTTCTGCGACGAGGGGTCTACTCGGAATACGTGACCAGGGATGATCCCGTTTCGCGTATCGATCGATGTGGGCTGGCCGATCTGGATGTCCTTCGCCTGCGTCTCCGGAATGCGGAGCACCGCCTTGAGCTTGCCGGGCTGCGCGACCTTGGCGAGCAGCGTTCCTGGCTGGAGCCACTGCCCCGGCTGAAGATCCATGTCCTGCACCACGCCATCCGCGCCGGCGAGCACCTTCATCGACTGCACCCGCCCTTCCTGATAGCGCACGATGTCGCGGAGCTTCGCCACCTGATCGCGCTGCAGAGAGATCTGCTGCTTGATGTTGTCCGACATCACGGCGAGACGCTGCTGCTCGATCCGCATGCGCGTCTCGAGCTCCTGATTCTTGTCGTGCGCCTTGCCCACTTCGTTCTTGGAGAGGAGCGTATCGAGTCCCACCGCGACGTCCGCGTTGCGCTTCGCCTCGTTGTAGTCGGAGCGCGTGGTCGCAACGACTCCTTCCTGATTGAGGAGCTGCGTCTGGAGATTCGTCTGCAGCGTGACGAGTGCTGCCTCCGCGCCGTTCAGCTGCTGTTCAGCGGTGAGGGCCTCGAGCTGCACGTCCGGATTCGAAAGCTCGACGAGAACTGTGTTCCCGCTGACGCGCGCGCCGGGGCGAACGAGCACGCGCTCGACGCGACCGGCGGTGACGGTGGAGACGAACTGAATATTTTCGGGCTGGAGTGTGCCCGGGCCGCGCACCTGCCGCACCATTTCACCGCGGCGCACCGTATCGATCCAGAGCGATCCGCGCTCGACCGTGGGCGGAGCCGCCTCCAGGCGACTCAGCGCGACCGTGACTACGACGAGCGCCAGAATCGCCCCGCCGATGAAGACGAACTTCTTCCCTTTTTTCGGTGGCTCGCGCTTGATGTCCAAAGTGGCTCTCGGCGGTCGGGAAAGGCGATACGACGACGCTGCAGGCGGCACTTCAGCGCATGCGGAGTCCATGATCGCCAATGGAATGATCGTGCCACTCGCGAAACGTCGTAAGTCGTTCTCGAACAACGACTTGACAAACTGTCACGAATGTCCGAACAGTGCGGACACGTCCGGAATCGAGAATGCGCGTCCCGGAATCGGACACTTGGGCGAGGTGGGTCGGCGTGGGAAACAGGTGTTGCGCGGTGCGTTCTAAGACATAAGTTTCCGGCCCGACGTACCGTCTCACGACCCGTGGAGCAGGCATTTCTGGATGCGTCACGATGACACGCGCGACCTCGATTTCCTCAAGGCCGACATCGAATCCCGGCTGCGCAACGCGTGCGCGCACTTTCCGCCCGGCGAGTTCGCCGCGCTCGTGCACCAGATCGCGTCGATCGAGCTCAAATACGCTCAGCAGACTTCACTGAGCGGCGCAGACGAAAAGCCCTGAGCGTCTTACCGCGCCGTACCGCGCCTCACTGCTCTTTTCCGTCCCCGACGTTCTTTCGCAGGCTCTCCACGAACGCGCGCGTGTCTGCAGGCGCTGAATCTCCGTTGGTCATCAGGAGCGTCGTCACGCCCTTCGGGTTGCCACCAGCTCCATACACGGACTTGTTCGCGTTGTAGTCGCTCTCCCACTTCGTGCCGGACAGGCTGATCCCCGCGAACAGCCCCTTGGTTTTCGAGTACGAGTAGATCTCGGCCTTCGCCTTGTAGTCCGTCTCCGCAGAGACGTTGCGCCCCACCGGTCCGGCCGCGACCGAGGCACCCGCGCCGATGTCGAACGTCGACGACGCGAGCCGCTTCGCATCCTTGTTCACGAACACCAGCACCACGTCTGCCGACTGACCGCCGATCTGAAAGCCGAAGCTGCCACCTTTGAGCCCCACGAACACAGGCTCACTCCACCCGCTCCCGGTGCGACAGCTCGCCACGCCGAATCCGAAGCGCCCGCCGACGCCTAATCCAGCCTGCACGACGCCGGGGATCACGGCGATGCACGTCGCATCGTCGAGCAACGCTTTCGGGGGCGATCGGTCGGGAACGGACACGAGCTCGCTCAGCACCTCAGCCGCGCGCTCCGCGCGCTTGCTGAATTTTTCGTCGCTCTTGTCCTGGGCGGCGACGACGGACGAGAAAAGCGGCAGCGCGACGAGAAGCGCGGCGAGCGCACGCATTGATCGTGGCGCAGTAAACGTGGCGGGGCTCGAAGCAGTCATAGTCATGGATCCTCCTGAATGGGCATTTCCTGTAATTACCATACTGTGTAATGGCGGAGCTCGTTCCATTGGCGCAATGGGGGGATCGCCGGACTGAGCGCCGAGGCGCCACCGCGCTCGGAATTGCTGGCTGAAATCATGCATTTACGATTGCTGAATGCACGACACCAGGAGGAAACGATGAAAGGCATTGGAGCCGCGCGACACCCAACGACGCGCGCGCGGTCGGGGAGTGCGTTTCGACGGGCGATCGCAGGCACCGCCATGACCATGTTCGCGGCGGCAGCACTCGGGGCATGCGCGTCAGGACATTCGCATTGGGGAGGAGGTGGTCAGCAGGAGTTCGTCGTGCATCTCCACCAACGACCTCGCGCCACCGTCGGACGTGACGGTTTACGCCGTTTCGCAGGATGGCGTGCGCCGGCTGCTCGGCGATGTTCCGCCGAACAAGGACCGCGCGCTGAAGGTTCCGAACGACATCTTCCCCGGGACGAGCTTTCGCATCATCGCGGAGCGTACGGCGGGCCGAAGGGTCGTGTCACAGCCGATCACTGCGACGAACGGCGGCGGGATAATCGACTGGGATCTGCAGACCAACGCCGTCTGGTTCCCGGAGCCGGGCACGTAAGTCGTCCAGCGCGCGCGAACGGAGTGTGAGCGCTACTCCGTTCGCAGCGCGATGCTCGGATCCACGCGAACGGCGCGCGATGCGGGGATCGCACTCGCGGCGAGAGCGATGCACGAGAGGATGATCGCGACGCCTGCGAACACCAACGGATGCCGTCGCGCGGTATCCAACCGATCGTTCGCGCGATAGGTTCTCTGGATGCGCTCACTCCCCACATGGCTCGCCCTCGTCGTGCCCGCGATCATCGCCGGCGCCCCCTCCCCTCTCGTCGCCCAGTCCGCGGACATTGCGTCCGCCATGCACTGGCGCTCGATCGGCCCTATTCGCGCCGGGCGTGCTCGCGCCCTCGCGGGGGTGCCGACGCAGCCCAACGTCTTCTACGCGGGCTTCGACAACGGGGGCGTGTGGCGCTCCACCGACTACGGCTCCACCTGGGTGCCGCTCTTCGACGATCAGCCCACGGGATCGATCGGTGCGATCGCCGTCGCGCCGTCGAATCCGAACATCATCTACGTGGGAAGCGGCGCGGGAATCATCCGCCCCGATCTCGCGGTCGGCAACGGCGTCTACAAGTCGACGGACGCGGGAAAGACGTGGACGCACCTCGGGCTTCGCGACAGCCAGATGATCGCGATGATCGACGTCGACCCGCGCGATCCGGACCGGCTGTTCGTCGCAGCACTCGGACATCCATACGGGCCGAACGAGGAGCGCGGCATCTTCCGGTCGACCGACGGCGGGAAGACGTTCGAGAAGGTGCTCTACAAGGATGCGTACACGAGCGCGAACGACGTGCGCATCGATCCGAACGATCCGAACACGGTGTACGCTGGCCTCTGGCAGCAGCAGCAGAGCTTCATCGAGGGGAACGAGTTCGGCGGCGCATCGGGCGGCATCTTCAAGTCGGTCGACGGTGGCACCACATGGAAGCAGCTCGAGTGCGGGGCTGCCCACGGTGTTCGAGGCGAATCTCGCGATTGCTCCTTCCAACACGAAGATCATTTACGCGATGGTGGCCGGCGCGCCATCGTCCCAGGCGGCCGCGAACGGGTGCGAAGGAGGAGCTCAGCCTATACAAGACGACGGACGCGAGGCGAGCACTGGTTTCTCGCCGCACACGATCCGAACGCGAAGGATCAAAGCGCGAACCGCGAGCAGGATCCGCGCCCGCTGCTTCGCATCGGCGGCGGCGATCTCGCGACGCTCGCGGTCGATCCGAAGAACGACAACGTCGTCTACAGCGCGTCGATCGTATTCTGGCGCACGGAAGATGGCGGCGTGACGTGGTCACCGGTGCGCGGCTCGCCGGGCGGCGACGACTATCAGAAGGTGTGGGTCAATCCGAACGATCCGAACATCCTGCTCCTCGTCTCCGATCAGGGCGCGGTGGTCTCGTCGAATCGCGGCGCGTCGTGGAGCAACTGGTACACGCAGTCCACGGCCGCGATGTACCACGTCTCGACGGACATGTCGTTCGTCTACCGCGTGTGCGGCGGACAGCAGGACTCCGGCTCGGCGTGCGTCGACAGCAGATCGATGGACGGCGAGATCACCTTCCACGACTGGCATCCGGTGGACATCCAGGAGTACGGCATCGCGGCGCCCGATCCGAAGGATCCGGACAAGGTGTTCGGCAGCATGCGCACCAACGTCTCGCTCTGGAATCGGAAGACGGGGCAGATCACGTACGTCGGCCCGGATGCGACACAGCGCGGCACGGCGTACAACCGCAACGTGCGCACGATGCCGATCAACTGGTCGCCGCTCAATCGCGACGTGCTCTACTACACATCGAACGCCGTGTGGAAGACGATCGACCGCGGGCACACGCTGGACGCGCATCAGCCCCGATCTCGCGCGCCAGCAGTGGGACATTCCTGCGAGCGCGGGCAAGTACGCGAGCACGGTGAAGGTGCAACCACAGGGCGCGATCACCGCGCTCTCCCCCTCGCCGCGCGATGATGGGCATTCTGTGGGCAGGCACCGATGACGGCACCATTCAGACGACGGCGAACGGCGGCGCGACGTGGAGCAACGTCACGCCCGCGGCGATCAAGCCGTGGACGCGCATCTTCAACATCGAGGCGGGACACTTCGACGATCGCACCGCGTACGCGGCCGCGAACACGCTGCGCATCGACGATCTGAGCCCGCACTTCTGGCGCACGCACGATGGCGGGAAGAGCTGGACCGAGATCAACACGGGCATCGCGCCGGGCGCGGTGTCGAACTCGATCCGCGAGGATCCGCGCGTGAAGGGGCTGCTCTACGCCGCGACTGACGCGCAGGTGTGGGTGTCGTTCGACGACGGCGATCACTGGCAGTCGCTCAAGCTCGACATGCCGGCGATCTCCGTGCGCGATCTGCAGGTGAAGGACGACAGCAGCTGCCTCTGCTCCGATCTCATCGCGGGCACGCACGGGCGCGGCTTCTGGATTCTCGACGACGTCACGCCGCTCCGGCAGCGCGCGGCAGTGGAGTCCGCGCACGATCTCTATCTTCTCAAGCCGGCGATCGCGGTGCGCATGCGCTCGGGCACGAACGATCCCACGCCCTGGCCGCCCGAGCTTCCGGCTGGAGAGAATCCGCCCGTTGGCGGCACGATCGACTACTACGTGGGCTCGGCCGTGCACGACACGCTCAAGCTCGAAATCGTGAACGCCGCCGGGCGCGTCGTGCGCACGTACTCGAGCGCCGATCCCGTACTGAATCCGGATCCCGCGCGTGACCCGGAGGCATACACGCACGTGTGCCAGCAAAATCCGAAGGCGCCGGACTGCAACCTCCCGCTTTACTGGCCCGCACCCACCGCGGCGCTTCCGACGTCGCCGGGAATGCATCGCGTGAATTGGGACCTGCGCTTCGATCCCGTGGTGAACCAGCGCGAGGATCTGGCGGAGGACGAGAGCGGCAACGGCGCGGTGCCGCATCGCACCTTCCCCGCGATGGACGCCCCGTGGGCACCACCCGGCGCGTACACCGTGCGCCTCTCGGCCGGCGGCAAACGCTACGAGCAGCCGCTCACGCTCAAGCTCGACCCTCGCGTGACGACGCCGGCGGCCGGACTCGCGCAGCTCTCATCCCTCTCGACCGAGATGTACGACAATGCGCGGGCGGCGCGAGCGGCGTACGCGCGAGCGCGCGCCCTGCGCGATCAGCTGCAGCACGGCAATGGAGCGAACGCGACGGCGCTCGCGGAGAAGGTCGATGCACTCGCGCCGGCGATCGCAGACTCGGATGCGCGGCGGGATCCGCGCGCGCCGAAGCCGGAGGGTCCGCCGACACTCAAGAGCGTGGGCGACGAT
The DNA here is from genome assembly GCA_963792685.1 of uncultured Gemmatimonadaceae bacterium. Lineage (GTDB taxonomy): Bacteria > Gemmatimonadota > Gemmatimonadetes > Gemmatimonadales > Gemmatimonadaceae > FEN-1250. The sequence continues at coordinate 3,647,665 of CAWBWW010000001.1, forward strand.
CTGATGGCGGCCGCGATGTCAATGCAGGGCGCGGACATTACCCCCACCGCCAACCAGATCGCGGCGTGCAGGCGCGCGAGCGCGGCGTATCGCACGGTGATGGCGCAGTGGAGTGCTGTGGAAAAGCAGGCACGCGCGGCGGCGGGGGAGAACTAGCGAAGAGCACCCCCGGGCTGGTACTAACAATAAGAAACGGATTCAACGGATTGAACGGAAAAACACGGATTGACTGCTGTCGCCGTTTCCGTCTCATTCCGTTTCAATTCGTTCAAGTCCGTATCAAGAAGAGGTTTATGTATGTGTTCAGGCGCGCTCGACTCGCTACGCGAACTGCCGTCTTACGAATTGCATGATGCCCTCTCGCCGTGTCGGGTTCGATTCGTGTTCAATTGGTTTGATTCGTGTACCGCCCTTCGCAGGTCCTCGCCTAGAACTACCGATTGAACCAGTACGACATCTTCACCAGGAACGTGTTGTCCGGGTGCAGATTGAAGAGGCCATGGTAGTCGCCGCCGAAGGAGTTGTCGCCCGCGAGCGGCTGGTCGCCCTGGCGTTGCTGCGTCCACACCAGGAAGAGCGCCGAGCCCGGGCGATATTCCCAGCGGATCACGGCGTTCGAGCGAAACTGCTTCACGTTGAAGCCCGTCGGCTGGTCCGCGAGCACCGTCTCGTCCGCATACGGCTTGTAGCGCAGATCGAAATCCTGCGCGCGCGGGTCGTTCAGCTCGCGGATGTTCGAGAACGCGCCCTTCGTCACGAACGGAGACGCGTAGAGCTGGAACGTCAGATTCGGCGTCGCGGTGTAGTCTAGTCGCAGCGTCGCGCTCAGCGTCTGCTGATCGAGATGCGCGAAGGTGTAGTGCGTCACCTCAGCGGAGTCGGTGAAGTTGCCGAACCACTGCGTGTCATCGCGATTGTGATTGTACTCGACACTCAGCGTCGTGTGGAACCGGCTCGCCACTCGCAGATCGACCGCCGGCGTGATGTCGTAGTAGTGACCGCGACCATAGTCGCTCCGCCCCGCGCTGAGCGTGATCGACGGGATCACCTGCTTCCGATTGTCACCAACCACGTCGAAGATGCCGTTGTAGAACGGCGAGTGCCGCACAGCCGGGCCGCCGCGCGAGTTGCGGTCGCTGAACGTCCCCGGGAGCTGCGACGCGGTGGCTCCCATGTCGATCCCGAGATTGTCGCGAAGGACGAAGTGCCAGTTCGTGTTCACAGCTCGATCGATGAGGAGCCCCGACGTGTTCCAGTAATTCCACTCGTTGAAATTCAGACTCGCTGAATTAAAGAACAGCTTGGGGCTCGTGAAGTTCAGCGAAAACCAGGTGCTCCAGTTCTGGAGATCCGCACGCAACAGGAAGCCGAGATCGTTGGGCTCGAAGCCCGGCGAGATTCGGTTGTACGACGTCTGAAAGCGCGTGACGCCGCCGCCAACCTTGCCGAACGTGATCTGCTCGGCGTCGCCCGACAGCGACGTGCGCGTCGGATCCAGATGCAGCGCGCCGTCGGGCTGCTGGAAGTAGTGCACCGGATCCGTCTGCGTCGCGAGGATGGATGCTGCCGACCCGCTCACGCGGCTCGCGTCGATCGAGCCGGTGAACTCGAAGCGCTGACCCGCAAAGCAATGGCGGAAGTCCGTCGCCGCGACGTACGCGTCGCGATTGAGCACGTCGTGCGTCCAGCTGTCGGTACTGCGATCCACGCCCGTCAACAAAATGCCGATGCCGCTCTCGCCTCCGCGCAGATCCTGCTGCGCGCGCACGACCGCGTAGTTCGTGGTCGGCTCGAGCGTCTGGCCGAGCGGACCGTCGGCACGCTGGGTCACTGCGTCGAGCACGCCGATGTTGGTACCGGTCGATAGACGGCCCGTGAGCTTCGTCGCGCCGAGGATCGTCGTCGACGTGGGCGAGGTTGCATCTCCGTAGAGAGAGCCGAGCTGTGGGGAACGGCCGATACGGCGCGAGTAGAACAATCCCTCGTTGTTGCAGTTCACGGCATTGCAGTCGATCTGGAAGCTGTAGATTCCCGTGCCCTCCAGAAAAAACGGCCGCTGCTCGGCGAAGAAGGTCTCGAACGCCGAGAGGTTGAGCACGGATGGATCGGACTCGACCTGTCCGAAGTCCGGATTCACTGTCGCGTCGAGCGTCAGATTCGAGGTCAGCCCGTACTTGACGTCAGCGCCCGCGGAAAATTTCTGATCGCGCCCAGCCGCCCCGCTGAACGGATCGTTCGACACGTTCTTGGCAACGACATATGGTGCGATCTCGAGCCGCCGCGGCAATGGTATTCCGTCGATCTTCTCGACGTCGCCGAGCTGCGACATGAGGCGCGCATCGCTGAAGTGGAACTCGGGCCAGCTGTCTCGCTCCTTGAAGCGATCAATGTCGCGCCAGAATGCCGAAGCCGAACGTGTGCGTCTTCGTGTCCGCATAGCGGAGCTGCGAGAGCGGGATGCGGAACTCGGCCGTCCACCCGAGAGAGTCTACGGTGGTGGCGGCCTCCCAGACGCCATCCCACGACCCATCCTCGTTGATGTCGTTGTACACGGCGTAGTCACGCTTCACGCCGGCGGGGTTCACCGCGAACTCGTAACCCGTGCGCCTGTCGTGATACGAGTCGACGATGATCTTGATCTGATCCGTCGCGACTCGAACGTCCCGTCGGCCGAGCAGCCGGAGTATGCTGTCGGGGTGCGGATCATACATACGCAGGAACACGTAGAAATTCTCGTCGTCGTATGCGACCTTCCCCTCGGTGCGAAACCTCACGTCCCCGTTCGCGACGGGGCTGAATTGGCGGAAGTTCGTGATCGGCTGCGCCTCCTTCCAAACCTCGTCGTCGTCCCGACCATCGATCACCGGCTTCCTGAGCGCACGCACGGCAGTGGCGGTCGTCGCAGTGGCGGGGGCTGGGGCCGACACCGGCGCGTTCGTCTTGAGTGGGGACGGCTGCGCTCCAGTCGTCGAGGTCGTGGGAGCCACCACCTGGAGAAGCGCGATGAGTGCGAGGCTCAGAGACATGCGTGTGGGGAGCCAGGATTGGAGTGACGATCGCTCATTCGACACCGCCAGAGCGCGAATGGTTTGACTGCAACTACGATCCGGTCGGCATTGGTGTTGCCCGCCAGGAGAGCCTACGAGAGACCGACCCCTAGAGTTTCTAAGGAAGTGTCAAAGAGTCGGAGTGTCCGGAATCGGACACTCACACGCGACAAGGCCGCCGGCGATGATTGCCGGCGGCCCTCACATTCGCAGGAAGTACTTCGACGCGCTACGAGCCTTTCTTCGCCGCCGTCGGAGGCAGCTTGCCGTTGAGGCGAAGATAGATCGCGCTCTGGCTGTAGTGATCGGCCCAGTCGCCCACCGTCACGAAGAGAATGTTCGCGCGCGAACGAGTCTTGCCGCCGAAGAACGGGAGCTGTTCGCTGAGCTTGGAATCATCCAGCTTCGCAAACGCATTGTCGCAGAACTTGAACGAGTCCTTGAGTGCGCCCACGAGCGCATCCTTGCTGCTCGCACCAGTCACCTTGTCGCGCGCCGGCGCCTTCGCGCCACCGATCGTTCCGCAGAGGTAATCGTTACCCTCAACGAGATGCGCGACAATGTCGCCGAAACTCATCTGCGCCGCCGTCGGCTTGAAGGTGTATTTGTCCGCGGGCATCTCGTCGGCCGCTGCCATCAGGTTCTTCGCGGCGGATGATGCACTCTCGCGAAAGGCATCCGTCACGGGACTGCCTTGCGCCGCAGCAAGACGGGGAAGCGCAGCGAGCGCGATAGACATCGCGAAAACACGTATGTGCATGAGGAAAAGCCCGGTTGAAGGTAGAGCTGCATGTTGCTGCTCGGAGCGCGGATTGTCCAGTGACGCCGGCGAGCGCGCCTACGCGTCTCCCAGCGCGGCGACGCGCGCGAGCAGCAGGTCGCGCTCACGCACGTTGCGCGTAAGCGACGCCGCACGCTCGAGCTCCACGCGCGCTTCCTTCGCGCGACCCAGCTTCGCCAGTAGATCGCCGCGCACGCTCGGCAGCAGATGGTAGCGCGTGAGCGTCGGCTCGGACGCGAGCGCGTCGACGAGCGCCAGTCCCGCCGCAGGTCCGCGCGCGAAGGACACCGCGACCGCGCGATTGAGCTCGACGACAGGCGACGGCGTCAGGCGCGCGAGCTGGTCGTAGAGCGCCGCGATGCGCTCCCAGTCCGTGTCTTCCCCGCTCTTCGCGCGCGCGTGACACGCGGCGATGGCCGCCTGCATCGCGTAGGGGCCCGGCGCCGTGCCGATCGCCTCCGCACGCGCGAGCGCATCCAGTCCGCGCCGAATCAGCACGTAGTCCCAGCGCGCGCGATCCTGCTCGAGCAGCAACACAGGCTCTCCGCCCGGGCCCACTCGGGCGCGTGTGCGCGACGCCTGAATCTCCATCAGCGCCACGAGCCCATGCACCTCGGCCTCTCCCGGCGCGAGCTCCGCGAGAATCCGCCCGAGTCGCAGCGCGTCCTCGCACAGCCCGGGGCGCATCCAGTCGTCACCTGCCGTTGCCGAATAGCCCTCGTTGAAGATCAGGTAGATGACGCCGAGCACCGATGAGAGCCGCGTCGCCAGCTCGGCCCCACGTGGCACCTCGAAAGGAATCTTGGCCTCCGCCAGCGTTCGCTTCGCTCGCACGATGCGCTGCGCGATCGTGGCTTCCGGAACGAGAAAGGCGCGCGCGATCTCATCCGTGGTGAGCCCGCCGAGCAGTCGCAGGGTGAGTGCGACCTGCGCGTCGGTGGAGAGCACGGGATGACACGCCGTGAAGACCAGGCGGAGCAGATCGTCGCCAATGTCGTCGTCGATGGCCGCGTCGAGGTTGGGAATGGCGGACTCCTGCCGCGAGTCGATCTCGCGGCCGAGCTGCTCGTGCTTGCGCTCGAGGAGCTTCTGCCGGCGCAGCAGATCGAGCGCGCGATGCTTCGCCGTTGCCATGAGCCACGCGCCGGGATTGTCCGGCACGCCCGTGATCGGCCACTTTTCGAGCGCGATTACGAGCGCATCCTGCGCGAGGTCCTCCGCCTGGCCAATGTCACCCACCAGGCGCGCGAGTCCGGCGATCACCTTCGCCGACTCGATTCTCCACACCGCATCGATTGCGCGGTGCGCATCTGTGGCAGCCATGGGCTGCAATCAGGCGAGCGTACGGACGCTGTGCAAGCCCGGACCGCAGCCGCGAGACGGTACGCACTAGTCGATCTCGAGCTCGCGTGTGGGCCACACCTCAATGGTCGCGAGCGGGGCGCTAGGAAAGCGTGACGCAATCTCGATCGCTTCCTGCACGTCGCGCGCTTCGATGAGGTAGAATCCGGCGACGAGCTCCTTCGTTTCGGTGAACGGTCCATCGACAACGGTGCGCTTTCCACCTCGCACGCGCAGGCGAACGGCGCTCGCGGACTGCTCGAGCGCCGACGCCTCGATCAGATTGCCGCTGGCTCGAAGGCTCTCGTTGAGCGCGAGGTGCCGCACGTTGAGGTCGTTCGTCTCCGCGTGCGGCAGCTGAGCCATCACCTGCTCGTCGAGATGGATGAGGCAGAGATATCTCATGTCGCGATCACCGCGGCTAAGGTCATGAGGAAAGGAGCGTGTGCACACGCGGGTCGCGCAAATACAGTCCAAGCCACAGCAGCCCCCCGATATAGACCGGAAAGAGGATATGGCTGAAGAGCGGATCGCCGATTCGCAGATGCAACATGATTGCCCCGCCCAAGAAGCCCGTGAGCAGAACGGCGCCGAGCACTGCCGTGCGAGGCACCAGATAGAGCGCGAGACACAAGAGCTCCAGCGCGCCAACCGTTACTGCGAGCCCATCAGGGATGCCGAGCCGTGCGAACGCCTCCGTCACCGGCTTCGCGTGCGCGAGCTTGATGGATAGATCGAAGATCAGGAAGAGCACCGGAACGGCCGTGACGAGGAGGCCGGCCCAGCGCCCCCTCGCCGCTCTTGCGCGACCGCTCATGTCTCGGCCATGAAGAACTCGTTGCGATCCGGGTCGAGGAACCAGACGCCGAGCTTCCCCCACGGCATCATCTCGGGCTCACCCTTGAAGTTGACACCGCGCTTCTTGAGCTCCGCGTACGTGCCCTTCATGTCCGTCACTGAGAACGCGATGCCGGTGTTGATTCCCATCTCGAGAGAGGGCTTTTGCGTGTACCAGCTCGGCAACGAGAGCGAGATGCTCGTGACTGCACCTGGTGGCGCAATAGTCACCCAGCGCATGTGCGGTCCCATTGGCGCATCTTCGGTCTTGGTGAAACCGAGTGTGTCGCAGTAGAAGTGCAGCGCCTTGTCCTGGTCCGACACGACAATGGTAGTGGCGTGGATGTGCGTGATCATTGCTGCTCCTCATGATTCGTAATTGAAAGTTCCGGAACCGCGACTGGGCGATTCCACTGCTTCATCACCACGACGAATGACGGATGTTGGAATCGACATCTGCCGCGAAGGAGACGCGAGCGCCGGAACATCAGCCCCTCGCACGCCAATGCTCGGACTCGGCTTCGAGTACTTTCCGCGCCTCCTCCGAGGGATACAGCTCGGGGGTGAAATCCGACTCCTCGAACACCTGGCGAATCTCGATCTCGCCGACGCCGCCGGTTGTCGCCAATGCGCCGTGCGGGTCGAAGGGCACGCGCTTCGCCCACTCAATGGCCTCCTCCTTCGACTTCACCTGAATCATCCAGAATCCGGCGATCAGCTCCTTCGTCTCGGTGAAAGGGCCGTCGGTCACTGTGGACTTCCCATTCGCAAAGCGCACGCGCGCGCCCTTCGAGCTCGGCTGGAGTCCTTCGCCCGCGAGTAGCACGCCAGCCTTGATCAGCTCCTCGTTGTACTTCCCCATTGCGAGCAGAATCTGTTCGTCCGGCATGACGCCGGCTTCGGTATTCTTGTCGGCCTTGATCAGCATCATGAACCGCATTGGGCATGCTCCTGATTGTAGAGGTCCGCGCTTCTCCAGCCGAATTGCGGTCGCAACTGCGGCTCTACCAATACGTCGAATGGTAGGAGCCGAAATCGACACGGCGGTAGAGCCAATTGTTGGAATTTCGCGCTACGGGTGGAGGCAGCACGCGGACCTGGACCGCTAGCGGCGCTCTGCGGCCGCCTGTACGACGCGGACCGCTGCCGCGATCGCAATGTGCCCGATCCGGTCGTCCTCGTCGCACGAGGGATCGTACGCCGTGATCGAAGCGGCGCGCACGCTTCCCTGGTCGGAGATGGTGTCAAGCGCAGCGAGCAGCTCCGCTCGTGAGAGGCCGCCACTCACGGCGTAGGGGTTGGCGCGCGCTTCGCTGGTGTCGAGAGAGTCCAGATCGAGATGCACGTACACATCTCGGGCACTCGTCAACGAGAGCAGCGCATCCACATCGGCGCGCACATCGTGAGACGCAGCCACGCGAACGCCGGAGGAGTCGAGAAGCTGCTGCTCGAGCGGGTCGACATCCCTGGTGCCGATCAGCAGCACTCGCGACTCGGAAATCGCATGGAATGCGGGCACTTGCGCGCCGAGCTCACGCCAGCTGCGTCCCGTGAGCATGGAGACAGCCATTCCGTCGAAGAATCCGCCGATCGTCGATTCGGGTGTGTTGAAGTCCGCATGGGCGTCGAACCAGCAGACGGCGGGATCGAGGTTGCCAGCGGCGTGCAACCCTGCGACAATGCCGACGGCAACGTTGCAATTGCCTGCGAGCACCAGGGGGAACGCGCCGGTCGCACGAATCGCCGACACAGCTGCGGCGACCACTCGCTGCAGCTCATTCGCCATGCGAATCTCGGCGGGAAACACATCGCTCGCCGGCTCGACGTGCAGAACGGCCACATCGTGGTCGAGCGAGCGAAGGCGGTCGGCGATTCCGAGCTCGAGAAGATGCCCGGGACCCCGGCCCATGCGCGCGTCGCGGTGCCCGGAGTCGAACGGCACTGCGACGATCGTTACTTGCACATCACTGCCTCTTCCAGGACGCACGCGTCGTCCCGGCGTTGGATGCTCAGACCTGCTTGTGCGACCGCGCTAGCGAATGCCGTACACTCGTACACGCGGCCGCTGGTGCCAGCCACCCTTCATACACCGCACGCGGATCTTCGCTCACACGCCGCCGACCGGTGAAGTGGGTCGCATTCATTCGCCGGCGTTAGTTCCGCCACCACCCTCTTCGTTGGCGAAAGAAATGTCATTCGTGCGCACGTAGCTGTCGAAACAGTGGGCGCAGATCCAGCGGCCATCCGCATTCACGAAACCCTCCGACGACTTGGCGGCCTCCAGCTCCTCGGGACACAGCTCACATTGCGCGCAATGCGAGTCGCCGGCCCGCACACCGAGATCGGTGGCGCCGCGCGGCAACTTCTCGTCCACGGGCTGCCAGCCCATCATGCCGTCGAGCAGGAAATGACGCATGGGCGACGCAGCGAATACCCGGCGCTGCCAGTGCTCCGGAGGCGTCTGCACCATTTTCAAATGGTACGGCTTCCAGGCGCCGTCGAGCCATGGAAACGCGGCGCCGCGCGTCAGCTCCGGTGCATACTCCGCGTCACGCGTTACGAACCGGACCTCGTCCGCGGGCGACGTTGGCACGCGCTCGAGGGTGCCCAGGAGCGACGGGCCCTTCGCGCGAAAGAGAAACCCGGACTCGCTGCGCACTCCGCGAAGGTGAGAGAGATGCCCGACCACGAGCGTGTTGCCATCTGCGTCCGTAGGCTGTACGGAATCCACGGTAAAGCGGGGCAGATCCTCGATCTTCATTGCTGCGCCGTCCCTTTGCTCAGGATTTGCGATAGGTGATGCTCGAGATGCACCACATAGTCCTCCATGAAATACTCGAGCGTCGCGGGCTCGGTGGCCGGTAGCTCGCGAAACGCGACGCGATGCAGATTGTGTCGTACACGCGGCATGGTGCGAACGTTCGCCGGAGTCGCTTCCATCACGCGTGCGATATGCTCGTTGAACAGCAGAAAAAGTGGGAGCAGCTCGCTCCATGGCGCGTCGTTGTACCGCTGCACGCGCACGAACTGCTCCTGATCGTACGTCGGACACACCAGGTCCTCGGTGAGCTGCGCGCGCACGAAGCGCTGGTGGTTGTTCAATGCCGAGTCGATGAGAATGGCCAATGAGCTCCTTGCGCGACCACTTGCCGGGCGCTCGCGCTACGGCCGCATCAGCGTCGGAGATCGCCTCGAGCCGCCGGCGCGCTGCGGCGAGCGCGTGGCGCAGCTGCTCGTGCGGCGCTGTCATGGTGCGCTGCTTCTGCTAGGGCACAGAGGCAAACGCACATCCCTCCGCCGCGCACGTCAGCGCAACGTACACCTCGCCGCGGATGAGCCATCGCCCATCGCGCTTCACCCATTGCGCCGCGTAGCTCCCGCCAATGATCGCAGCTCCCGTCGCATTCCCCCGGTGCCCCGCCCACGTTCCGCTCTCGTAGGCGAGTGGCCAGTGCTCACTCACGGTGATCGTCGACGGCTCACGCTGATACACGACGGCGGAGTCGAACGAGGAGCCCGGAGTAAAGAGCTTGCGATACGCGTCGCGCCCGACGATCAACGTGCCGAGCCCACGGCGGATCTCGACATCTTCGGTCCAGTACTCCGCAATGCGGTCGACGTCCCATTGCGCGATGGCGCGGTTCTGCGCCGCCCGCGCCTCGCGCACCGCCTGTGCTTCGCCTCCTCGCGCGACTGCTGGTGCGGCGTTCGGCGACTGCGGCGGCTTGCAACCGGCGATCGCGATCGCAAGCCCGATCGCGACATGCAAGGTGAGGCTGCTGGCGAACGCGCGCATGGTCTCGCTGGTGCTCGTGAATGAATGAACCGAGGGCCAGGAGCAAGTAACGCTGCCAGCTCTCACACCGCAATCGTCGCGGAAATGACTCTTCCGCATTACAGGATGGGCTCTGCTTCGCACTGGCACCGTATCTGCCCCTCCCGCATTCATGAAGACAGATAAGCCGTCCCGCGCATTCATCGGAATCAGCGGGTACGACTACAAGCCCTGGCGCGGACGCTTCTATCCGGACGACGTTCCCGCTCGGCGCTGGCTCGAATACGCCAGCCGACGCTTCAATAGCATCGAGCTCAACGGCACGTTCTACAGTCTCAAGTCGCCACCCGTGTTCGAGCGATGGGCGAGCGAGGTTCCGGACCGCGACTTCGTATTCGCGATCAAGGGCGGCCGCTTCATCACGCACAATCTCAAGCTGCGCCGCTCAGAGACCGCGCTCGGCAACTTCTTCGCGAGTGGCGTGCTCGCGCTGGGCTCGCGCACCGGTCCGTTTCTCTGGCAGCTTCCGGCGACGTACTCGTTCGACGCGCAGCGACTGGACGACTTCATGCGACAGCTGCCCAGGAACTCGCGCGAGGGGGAAGTCGTCGCGCAGCAGCACGATGAGCGGCTGCGGCGCGGTGCGCTCACCGAGGCGAGCGAGCACGTGCCCTATCGCCATGCGTTCGAGGTGCGCCACCCGAGCTATTTCCATGAGGAGTTCTATGCAATTCTCCGGGCGCATCGCTGCGCCTTCGTGATCGCGGACAGCGCCGGGAAGTTCCCGATGGCGCACGAAGTCACTGCGGACTTCGTGTACGTTCGACTCCACGGCTCGCAGGAGCTGTACGTCAGCGGCTACACGGACGAGGAGCTCGATTCGTGGGCAGCGCTCATCCGCGGATGGCGCTCTCCCAAAGGCGGCGCGCGCAATGTGTACGTCTACTTCGACAACGATGCGAAAGTGCACGCGCCGTTCGACGCCATGCGGCTCCTCGAGCGACTTGCCTAGCTCGCGCTGACCGTCGCCGGCGCATCGATGCGCCCGGGGCGCAGGCGCGATCCTTCAATCTGTCCGGGCCATGACTCCGCAGATCGATCTGTTCGCAAGCGCAGCAATACCGGACCCGGCACTACCGCCGGGCTTCCGGTACGCGCAGGGTGTGATCTCCGACGCGGAGGAGGATGCACTGCTCGCACGCGTGCGCGAGCTTCCCTTCCGCGAGTTCGAGTTTCACGGCTATACGGGGAAGCGTCGGGTTGTCTCCTTCGGGTGGAAGTACGATTTCGGCGAGCGCAGGCTCCTGGATGCGGAGCCGATTCCGGACTTTCTGCTCACCTTGCGCGAGAAGGCCGCGACATTCGCGGGGATGCGCGCCCACGCGTTCCAGCAGGTGCTGGTGACCGAGTACGACGCTGGCGCCGCAATCGGCTGGCATCGCGACAAGGCCGTTTTCGGAGAGGTGATCGGAATCTCGCTGCTCGCACCCTGCGTGTTCCGACTCCGGCGTAAGCGTGGAGATGATTGGGAGCGCGTGAACATCATCGCGGAGCCGCGATCCGCATATCTGCTGAGCGGACTATCGCGCACGGAATGGGAGCACAGCATTCCGCCGGTGGACGCGCTGCGATATTCGGTGACGTTTCGGAATCTGCGCGGGTAATTGGATTACGCGAGCATGAACTCAGCGTGAGAGTTCACGGAGACGCCGATCCACGAGACTCGATTCCCGCAATGTGCCTCCGCATGCGCACGAGCGGAAGCTCGACACCCTGCCCCAGCGGAACCGACACGCGATCGATCGCCGAGAAGCCGAGTGAGGCGTAGAGTGGCTCACCGGGCAGTGTCGCCATGAGCTCCAGCTCCTGGAAGCCCGCGTGAAGTGCTGCGCGCGCGCACGCATCGTACAACTGGCGCGCGAGGCCGCGGCGGGTCCACTCGGGATGCACGAAGAAGGCGCGGATGCGTGCGGGCTCGGTCGCTGGGTCGAGGCGCGGATCTTCCGCACTTTTCATCTGGTCGCCGCCGTAGAGCGTTCGGCGAAAACTCCAGCCGCCCGCGGCCGCCGGCGCGGACGAGCCGTCGATCACAAAGTAGGTGCCGTCCGCGATCAGCTGCGTGTCGACGCCGAACACGGCGATGAGCGCCGACTCGATCTGCGCCTGCGAGTAGTACGCCGGGCTGAGCTCGCGCACCGACCTGGCGATGAGCGCCTGCAGCGCGGGCACATCGGCGGGCGTGGCCACGCGAATCATACCAGCGCCGAAGCCCGCAGAGTGAACAGCGTGATCTCCGGGCGCACGTTGAATCGTGCACGCGTCAAGTGCCCGACTCCCCGGCTGATGTACAGCGTGCGCTCGGCGTCCACCGACACCGCGCCCGACACGTAACGACGATTCTTCACCGGCAGGAGTGGCGGCGGAAGAAAGGGCGGCTTGCACTGGCCACCATGCGTGTGTCCCGAAAGCATCCAGCCGCGGTATCCACCCCACGCATGCTCGTCTGCGGCGTCCGGATTGTGGACGAGCACCAGTCCAGCCGCGCTCTCGCGGGCGCGCATCGCTGCGAGCGGATCTCCGCGGTGCGCCCACAAATCATCGATGCCGATGATGTCCATCCCCTGCACCACCGCGACCTCGTTTCGCAGTATCCGCACGCCCGCCCGCTCCGCCTCGGCTATGACCCGTCGGGCAACGGCCTCGTCGCCCCAGTCGTAGCCGTAGTCGTGATTACCGAGGATGCCGATGGTGGCAAGCCGGCCATGCGGAAGATGCTCGAGCACGGAAGCGATCTGTTTGTACTGCGATTCGTGTCGCGAGTGACGGTAGGTGAGAAAATCGCCGGTGATGACGAGTATGTCGGGCGCGAGTGCGCGGAGCCTGTCGAAGGAGTGCACGATGTAGTCATCGCTGACCTGTGGCCCGATGTGCAGATCACTGATCTGCGCCAGCCGCGCGCCCTCCAGGTCACGCGGGAGATGCTCGATCGGAAGCTCCCGCTCGACGATGTCCAACCAATGAGGCTCGATTCCAACCGCGTACCCGACGCAGCCGACAGCCGATCCGACGAGGGCGCCCGCGGTGCGCCCAATGAACGCTCTGCGATTCAACTCGGTACGACCTCGGGACTTCGGCTCGTGCCGCTCGACGGAAGTGGCTGTACGCCCATCTCCTGAAGTTGGCGGTCGTGCACGCCCGCGAGTAGCAGTTGGCCGACGATCGCACCGATCAGGGCCGTGAACATATCCCACTGCGTGTCCCACACGTCGCCCTGCGTACCGAGGAACGCATCCGCAGACGATCCGCCGATCACAGCGGTGCCCCACTCGATGAACTCGTAGCATGCGCTGATCGCGAGACACACACACGTCACGAGAAAGAAGAGCCACTTGCCTCGCGGCACCGGTGTGCGACGGAGGAGAACCTCACGCGCAATGATCGCTGGAACGAATCCCTGCGCGAAGTGCCCAATGCGATCGTAGTTGTTGCGCGTGAGGTGCAGCACGTGCTCCATCCAGAAGCCGAGCGGCACCTTGGCATACGTGTAGTGTCCGCCGACCATCAGGATGAGCGCGTGCACGAAGATCAGTCGATACACGAGCGGCGTCAGGGGGAAACGCCGCGCAGTGACAATGAGGATCGGCACCGCAATGAAGATCGGGAACACCTCGAGCACCCACGTTCCGGGCTCCGCGGCACCAACGCGCGAGAGGGCGAGACGAATGAATGCCGCCAACGAGCAGCACGAGCGGTTCTCTGCGACGCATGTCAGTCACCGAAAGAGGGCGAGTGAGCAATGTCGCGCTGGATGCGCACTGCGTGATCCCAAAACAAACGATCGATTCGCGAGCGTGTCGCTAAAACGTCTCGAGCAGCTCCGTCGTGCTGCGCGCGGCGGCGAGCGCGCCGAGTCGCTCGAATCCTGCCGCCGCGGCCTTGAGCTCGAGCTCCGCGTCCTCGGTGTTGCCGACCGCACGATACGCCTGCGCGAGCGAGACGCGTGCGCGGGCCGCCTCGTACGGGAGATCGCAATCCTTCGAGAGTTTCCACGCACGGCGAAGATTCGCGGATGCCGGCACGGGTCTCCCTTCACTGAGCTCCACGATCCCGCGCGCGAAGGCTCCGCGTGCGATCAGCGCCGGTGACCCGTACGTCTCCGCGATAGAGGAGAGCTCCTCCGCCGAGAGCCGCGCCAGCTCCGTCGCACCCGCATCAATGGCAACCTCCACTTGCGCCGGGAGGAGCTTCGCCCGATCGAGCTGCGAGAGCGTCGGCTCGGAGAGCGCGCGCTCGAGGAGCGAGCGTGCGCTCTCGATGCGCCCCTGCGAATGACGCAGCAGCGCCAGCCCCGGCAGCGGATCGCGCCCACGCTCGTGCGCGCGGCGAAAGAGACCATCCGCCGCAGTCAGGTCGCCCATCAATCGCCGGAGCTCGCCGAGCTCGTAGTATGCCTCTGCGGCCACATCGCTGACGAAGCCCTCGAGCTCCACCGATGCACGCTTCGCCTCGATCTCTGCTTCTGGCCACGCACCATTCAAGCGCAGCAGTTCGGCGCAATGCACGCGACAGATACCGGGATATCCGGAGTCCGAGTGCGGCTCGCACCATTCCCGCACCGCTTCGTTCCATTCGCGCGCGCGCCGATAGTCCGCAAGACGCTCGCACGTACTCATCATGTTGCAGTAGATGCGCCCTGTGGTGCGCGCGCCGATCTGGCCGCTCGCCAATGCCGCCATCGCCTCATCGATCGCGGCCATTCCCTCGGCCAGGCGCCCCTGTGAGACGAGCATGCGCCCCCGGTCCTGCAGCGCGAGCATCTGGAGATCGCGATCGCCGAGTCGGCGTCCGATGTCGAGCGCATCGCCCGCGAGTGCCCAGGCGCGCTCGAGATTTTTCTGCTCGCCCAGCGCGAGCACGCTTTTGAGCCGCGCGAGCCACCCCTGCTCGATGGATTCCGGAGTGTGCTCCAGAATGGCGCTCCGCGCGCTGCAGCCAGCCGTGCGCCACCGAGCGCGCAAGCTTGTGGAAATAGTCCTCCGCCACCGCCGTTGCCACAGAGGCGGCACGGATCGCGTTGCCGCTCTCGACGTACATCGCGTAAACGCGCTCGCGCAGCCTGATGCACTCGTCGATCTTGCCGATCCACCACGCGGCTTCGGCAAGCCGCTCGAGATCGGCTGGCGAGAGCGTTCCCGCCTGCTCTGCCGCGCTCAGCTCTTCGAACGCGAGATGCCAGTCGCTGCGCTCGAACGCCTGCAGCCCCGCGCGCAGTCGCTCGCGCATGCGAACGAGGGCGGACATCGCTTCCGGATCGAGCGCGCGCTCTACGGATGCGCGCGGGCCGCTGCGCGTGGTTTGCGTCACCAGCAACGCATCGAGCGCCGGTATCAGCGCATCGACCGTCTGCCACCTCTCGTCGGGATCCTTCGCGAGACTGCGTGCGATGAGCTGCGTGAGCTCGGCGGGCACGTCCGGGCGATACGTGGACACCGGCTCGGGCGTTTCCGTCATGTGCGCGACGACCACCTTCGCCGGGGAGCGACCAGGAAATGGTGCGTGTCCGGCGAGCATCTCGTAGGCGACCACGCCCATCGCGTAGATGTCGGCGCGCGCATCCACGTTGGGCTCGCCGGCGAGCTGCTCGGGACACATGTAGCCCGGCGTGCCGAGCCCGATCCCGGTGTGCGTGAGCCGTTCCGCCGGTGAGCCGCGCGTAGCCTGCTCGACCGCGCGAGCGATTCCGAAATCGGCGAGTATCGCGTGACCGTGCTGGAGGAGGATGTTGTCGGGCTTGAGATCGCGGTGAATGATCTCGCGCGCGTGCGCGAATGCGAGCGCGTCGGCCACTTCGCGCAGGAGGCGGAGCGTATCGTCGATGGCGAGCGGGCCCTCTTGCGCGATGCGATGTCGCAGCGAATCGCCAGCGACGAAGGGCGTCACGTAGTAAAGCAGTCCGTCGCGCGCACCGGCGGTGAGCACGGAGAGGATGTGCGCGTGCTGCAGCTTCGCCGTGAGCAGCATCTCGCGCTGAAAACGCTGCGCACTGTGCTCGGTGGCGAACTCTGGCGGGAGCAGCTTCACGACCACCTTCCGGTCGAGCGCCTGCTCCGTCGCCAGAAAGAGTCGACTCATGCCACCAGGCGGAAGCTCGCGCTCCACCGTATAGGTCTCGCCCAGGGTAGCCTGCAGCCGGTCTTGTAACGCTGTCGACACGCCCGCTCCGTCTAGGGGAATCCTGTAGTTACGGCTATCGAGACACGCAAATCAAGCGGCCGGAAGCGCAGGCTTACCGCTCGTAATACAGACGCCGGTACGACATTGGCTTAGAGCACACAGCTCCTGCTTCTGGTACGTTCGGACACGTACCGCGGCGCGGCGCCGGCCTGCCGGTCACGCGCCTCGTGCGCCAGCGATCGGACTCACGTGACGGCTCCAGCCTACGACACGAACAGCAGCTCGCTGATCCGAAGTCTCGGCGCCCGCGCCAACGGCGTGCTCGTGCCGCGCTGGATCTTTCTCCGCGCGCTCGGGCTGATCTTCTTCTCCGCGTTCTACTCGCTTGCGCGGCAGGTGCATCGGGCTGATCGGCGAGCACGGCGATTCTCCCGGCCGGGATGTACCTGCAGCAGGTGAGCGAAGGCGCTGCACGGGCATCTCGCGATTCTGGTACGCGCCGAGCTTGTTCTGGCTGCGCTCGCACGACGATGCGCTGACTGCGGCGGTCGCGATAGGGATCGTCTGCTCGCTGCTGCTGACGGCGAACATCTGGCCGCGCGCGATGATCGCGATCTGCACGCTGCTCTTTCTCTCCTTCGTCGCGACGCTGCAGGACTTCTCGTCGTACCAGTCCGACGGGATGCTGCTCGAGGCGGGCTTCATCTCGATCTGGTTCGCGCCGCGCGGCATTCGTCCCGGACTCGGCGCGCACGATCCTCCGTCGCGGCTCAGCCTCTTCATGCTGCGCTGGGAGTGGTTCCGGATCTACTTCGAGTCCGGGATCGTCAAGCTGATGAGCGGCGACGTGCACTGGCGCAATTTCACGGCGATGGACGACTACTACAGAACGGCCCGCTCCCCGCGTGGCCGGGCTGGTACGTGCAGCACTTTCCGCACTGGTTCCACGCGGGAACTGTCGCGGTGACGCTCGTGGTGGAGCTCGTTCGTCGTCTGGGCCGTGTTCATGCCGCGCCGCGCTGCGCCTCGCGTGCTTCGTCGTCGTCACGGCGCTGCAGATCGGCATCATCGCCACGGCGAATTACGCCTTTCTGAATTATCTCGTGCTTGATGCTCGGCGTGCTGCTGCTCGACGATCGATGCGATCGCGTGGTTCCGCGCTCGCGCGTTACGACGCGGGAGCGCGCCAGCGGAAAACGTGGATTCGCACGGCGCTACACTGCGACCGGAGCTCGAGCGGGTCGGTGCAGTAGTGCGGTCACGCGGACCCGTGCGCGTCATCGTCGAGGCGTTCGTGCTGGGCTGGATCTTCTACGCAACGTTCTGGGCGTTTCTCGCGCCGGGCTCGTCGAGCGTGCTCGGCGCGCCGGAGCGCGCGCTCGCGCCGTTCCGGAGTCGCGAACGCGTACGGACTGTTCGCGACAATGACCGAGCAGCGATACGAGATCGAGTTTCAGGGGAGCAACGATGGCGGTCGCACGTGGGTCGCCGTATCCGTTCCGCTACAAGCCGCAGGATCCAATGGAGCGGCCGGGCATATACGCGCCGTACCAGCCGCGCTTCGAGTGGAATCTCTGGTTCGCGTCGCTCGCGCCGTGGCAGGCGTCGCCGTGGGTCGTTGCTGCGCAGGCGCGGCTCCTTCGAGGGGAGCCGCGACGTGCTCTCACTCTTCCGGCGCGATCCCTTCAAGGGTCAGCCACCCACGATGGTGCGCACGGTGCTCTGGCAGTACTGGTTTACAAGCGCGGCGGCGAAGCGCAAAACGGGCGCGTGGTGGACGCGAGAGTTTCTCGGTGAATTCGCGGGAGTGGTGTCGAGGGATTCGATTGGGCGTGTGACGTTTACACCGCCGAGTGGTGAGTGAGGCGCGTGCGAGCTACGCGTGGAGCTTCGGTTTCCAGCTCGTCAATGAAACGCAGACACGGCCACAGCAGCGCTGCACCACCCACGCCGAACGCGCAATCGATGAAGCGCCAGAACACCGGGATTCCGCGAATCGCGCCGGCAATGAGCGCGAGGGGAATCACGCCCGCGCAGGCGATCAGCCCGAATACGACGACCCATCGGTTGCGCACGGGATCGCGTAGCGGGCCAATGAACGCGATCGCGATGACGAGATGCGCGAACGCAAGCCAGTCGGTGCCGTAGGCGAGGATTGGATATCGCGCGTTCGTAACGGCGAGTGCGTCCCGAACGGTAGTGAGCCAGGACACCAGCGGCGACGATACTCCGGTGTCACTACCACTGGGTGCAATGTTTTTCACGACCCACTGCAACTCGCTCTCGAGCGGGAAGGCGGTCACTCCACTCATGACGAGACACACAATGACACCGTCAGCAGCGCTCGCACCCGACGGGCGAGCAGTACCTCCCGCGGCGCGCCCGGTACGCGCGCAAGCGCGTCCGCTAGTGGCGCTTCCATCGCCTCGTTCACCATCCGCTCCGAAGCACCGTGCACGGGTGACGGCATCCTTCCGACTGCTCCGCGCTATGAGATCTCTCACCTGAAATAATGCGCCGTCAACTGTGCGACGGCAACATCGCGCTCAGTCGTCGCCTGCTTCCGCCATCTCGTTTCGTGCAGGATCGAACACGTAACAGGGATATCGCTTGCGCGCGCGAGCCGTCGCGTCAAGGTCAATGTCGACCGTCACGAAGGGCGTTTTCGGAGTGGTCACTGCGAGGATCTCACCGTCAGGGCTGATCACCCAACCCATGCCACCGCACGTACCCAGCGGGTCCACGCGATTCGACGACATGCTGTACGCGCCCGACCGCACCGCCGCGACGACACCCACTGACAACCACTTCCCCATCGTTGCCGTCTCCGTTGCACGCGGCGAGAGGATCGCCTGCACTCCCTGCTCGGCGTAGCCGCCATACGTGTCGAGCGCCCACAGCTCCGTGCAGATGTTGAGGCCGAAGGTCAGCGCGCCAGCGTGGAACGGAGAGAACGATGCGTCTCCCCGGTCGAACCACTGCGTCTCCCAGTAGCGCGCCTGGTTCGGGAGATGGCACTTGCGACGGAGCGCCCTCGCGCCGAACTCGGCGCACCACAGAAAGCCCTCATTGAAGCGACCGCGTGCGTCGCTCGCGGGGCGCGTGCCCACTACGTACGTGACATTGAGCTCGCCGAGCCGCTCCAGCCAGTATTCGCTGAGCGCGCGAATCGCGGCCCAGCGCGACGAGTCGAAGCGCTCCCACTCCCATACCGGCTCGACCATCGCGAGCTCGGGCAGGAGCACGAGCTCCGGCGCCTTCTGCGTGGTGTGCTCGCACAGCCGTTTCCACGCGCTCTCCAGCTGCGTGGATTCGTGCGGGAGCTCGCACGCAGTCACGCGCACGGTCGCGCTCTCCGGCGCTACCAGATTCTCACCCGCGCCTTGGGCTCGACGTACAGCGCCTGCCCTGGGCGCACGTCGAACGCGTCGTACCACGCATCGAGATTCCGAACCGTGGCCACGCGATACATCTCTGGTGCATGGTCGCCCGCGAGCTGCGCGCGCATGCCCGCGGCGCTCATCTTCGACGCGCCAACTCTGCGCCCACGCGATGAAGAATTCGCGGTCCTGCTGTTTCACGTAGTCTCTGTCTCGCGCGCGGCTACCGAGCGTACGCCGATAGGCGTCGAAGGCCGCGGTGAGTCCGGCGAGGTCGGCGACGTTTTCCGTGCGCGTCAGCTTTCCATCCACACTCATGTTCGGCAACGGCCTGTAGCTCGAGAACTGCGCGACGAGCGGCTCGGCCGCGGCCTGGAAGCGAAGCATGTCCTCACCCGTCCACCAGTGACGCATGGCGCCGTCGACATCGTACTCTGCGCCCAGCACGTCGATGTAGTGCGATACGTCGTGCCCGATCACAGCGCCGACTGCACCGTAGGCGGCCGCATCGGAAGCTGCGGGGTCGAACTTGGGCGGCTGCAGCAGCGCTGCGGAGAAGTCGTACATGTTCAATTGAAACACGAGCAAGGCGCCCGGCGTGTACGGCGCCATCATCCACTCCGTCGCATCGACCGGCCGCCCAACGTGAGCGACCGCTCGCCGATAAGCACGCGCCTCCGCGCGACGGAGATTGCCGATTGCGTCCGCCGAGTCCACTGCAAGATCAGCGTAGTCCTCCCAGCGATCGGGATAGCCGATCCCGACGTACAGCGTCTTCAACTTTGAGAGCGCGAGGCTCTTCGTTGCTGGCGTCAGCCAAGCGACAGCCTGCACGCGTCGCGCGAACGCAGCGGAGACGTTGGCGACGATCGCGCGTACGCGAGCCTTCTGCTCGGGCGGGAAGTATCGGTCGGAGTACATGCTGCCCGATCGCGTCACTCATCGCGAGCTGCGTTGCCGCGAGCGCACGACTCGCTCGCGACGAATCCGGCGGCGCGCCGAATGCTGCGTTCGCGCGCAGCGATGTCGACTGTTCGGCGAACGCGCGCGGCAGCACCTCCGCGTAGCGGTCGACGGCATGGAATCGCAGATAGTCTTTCCAGGCGTCGAGCGGCTCCGAAGCGACCAGCGCCGCGACGCCCACTATAGCGGACGGCTGCCACGCCACGAATGAGCCGAGCCTCGCGAGCCCGGCCGCCTCAAAGAACGCATCCCAATCCATCCCCGGCGCGCGGCGCGCAAGCTCGGCGCGCGTCCAGAGCGAATCCGCGTTGCGATCGTTCGCGGATGACGCGGCCGTCCCGTGAGTGCGCGCGAGCGCGATCTCGAGCGCCATCACCTGCGCCGCGCGCTCGTCCACGCGATCGAATCCCGCGAGCGCCAGCTGACGACCGATGTATTGCTGATACGCCATGCGGAGCGCTGCCTTGGCGGAGTCGACGCCGATGTAGCTCTCTCGATCTGGCAGACCAAGCCCGCCCTGTACGAGGAACGCGACGTAGCTCCGCTCGCCGTGGATGCTTTCCTCTACGCAGAGCCCGAGAACGTGTGACGAGTTGTAGATCCCCCAGTTGAGCGGATCCACGTCGGCACGGAGACCGGCGCCGAGCATGCGAGTGAGGGAGCGCTTGTCGGCAATGTGCTCGATGCTGTCGAGCAGCGGCGTGAGCGGCGCGATCCCTCTCGCCTCGATGGCGGAATGAGTTCAGGTACGCAGCGCGATAGTCCGCGACCTTGCGCGCGGTGGACCCAGCGGGCGCCGTGGCCGCATCGTCGAGCAGCTTTGCGACGCGCTGGCGCGCGATCTCCTCGATCTCGTTCCGTGCCCCCCAGCGCTCCTTTCCCTGCGGGAGCTCGGTGGCGGCGAGCCAATCGCTGTTGGCGAATGCGAAGAAATCCTCGCCAGGCTGGAGGGCGGTGCTCACGCCGTGCTCGAGATGCGCGCCGGGATTCTGAAGGGCCTGTGCGACGGCGGGTGCCGGGACAGCGAGTGTCAATGCCATCACCGAGATGGCGACTGATACGACCGTGCGCGATATTCTCGTGGTGCTGTGTTCCGTCGCTGGGGACCTGGCCATGCGCGTGCCTCGGATCGGAGAGCGGATGCTTGCGCGGAGCTCGGCGATCGCTGCCTGAGCATCACACGGCGAAGGTATTGGCCCGTTGCAGTGAAGTCGCCGCTTCGGGGCGACAACTTTGGATCAGTTTCGGACATCGCACTTCCCGTTTCGATCCCGGACGCACATGCTGACACACGTCTCGGTCACCATGGTGTCTTCCGCATGATCTCACGCGCTCGACGTCATCGACGTTCTCTTCGTCATCGTGCCGCACTCGCTGCTGCTCGATATCGCAGGGCCAGCCGAGGCGTTTCGGCTCGCGAACCAGCATCGCGAGGCACGCGGGCTCTCACCGCGCTTCCGTCTCCGATTCGCGGGCCCGACGGCGACGCTGCAGACATCGGTCGGCATCACGCTTGCCGACGCTCGCGCCGCTTGCCGGAGCGACTGAGCGCGCCGACGTGGGTCGTGGTGGTCGGCCAACCGACGATCCACGTGCGGCAGGTAACGCCGGCGATCGCCGCCACCGCGCAGTGGCTCGATCTCATGCTGCGCGACGCGGCTGCGGTGCCGCGAGCACGCCGCACCGGCTGCTCACGATCTGCTCCGGCACGCTGCTCGCCGCTCGCGCCGGGCTGCTCGGCGGCCGCCGTGCACGACGCACCACGAGCTCATCGATGCGCTTCGCGCGATCGCCCCGCGAGCGCGCGTGATCGACAATCGCGTGTTCGTGGTGGACGGAGCCGATCGCCTCGAGCGCGGGAATCACGGCCGGGATCGACCTCGCGCTGCATCTCATCGCGCGAGGAGTGTGGCGAGGCGCTCTCGGCGAGCGTCGCGGAGGACATGGTCGTGTATCTGCGACGCTCACCGCGAGATCCGGAGCTCTCGCCCTTCCACATGCACCGCCGTCACCTGCATGCGACCGTCCATCGCGTGCAGGACGCCATCATGTCGAAGCCCGATCGCGACTGGGACATGGCGTCCCTCGCAGCCGTGGGCAACACGACCGAGCGTCATCTCCTGCGCCTGTTCATCGAGCACGCGGGCGTGTCGCCGCTGCACTACCTGCGGCTGATCCGTCTCGAGCGCGCGAAGCAGTCGCTCGAATACGGATCGACCGTCACGCGTGCCGCAAAGGAGGCGGGCTTCAGCTCGGGGCTGCAGCTCCGCCGCGCATGGAGCCGGCAGTGGGGAGGCTCTCCGCGCGATGCGGCGCGCGCGGCGGGAGCGCACTCGGGATCATAGCCGGAATCAGAGAGACGGAACGCGCAGAGTCTCCTGCGTTAGCGCAGTGCGGCCACGATCGCCTGGGGTGCGAGGGCGCGAAAAATCGTTGGATGCGTGAGGTCCGGCCGCGCCACGTACGTCCACGCGAGGCCGGAGGGCGGCGCAACGCGTAGAGCTGAGTCAAGCCGCGCGGTGCCGTTGCCAATGTCATCGCGTGAGCCAGCGAAGTAAAGCGTGCGTCCGCGCATGGCTCGCGGCGAGGCGGAGAGCAGCGCACGCGCCGAGTCGACGAGCGACGCGTGGTTCCACCAGAGGCTCGGATCGAAGGCGACATAGTGGTCGAACATCGCGGGCGCGCGGAGAAAGCACTCCACAATGAAGAGTCCTGCGAGCGACTCGCCCACGATTGCGCGCTCGCGCGTCGTGCGATAGCGCGCATCAATGGCCGGAACGAGCTCGTCGTGCCAGAAGCCGCGGAACGCCGCAGATCCTCCCACGTGCGGAGCAATCGCGCTGTCGGTCGCGACCCGCGTCGGGCCGGTGAGATCGCGTCGGCGCTCCGTGTTCGGAACGCCGACAATGATCACGGCGCGGATGCGATGGAGCGCCACGAGAGAGTCGACCGTATTCACGACGTGCGAGAAGTCCTCGTCGATCCCGCCGTCCGGCATGAACAGCACCGGATATCGCGTCGTCCCGAACTCGTAGCCCGCTGGCGTGTGGACATTAATCAGCCGCGGCTCGTTCAGGGCGCGCGAGTGGAGAGTGAGTGTGTCGTGAGCCGGGACGGGATCGGCAGGCGCGTCCTGCGCGCCCGCGGAGTGCACGAGCGCGGCAGCGAAGAGCACTGCAATGAGCGGCAGGCGCGAGGTGAGGCGGTGCATACGGGAAAAGATTCGGGAAGCCGACGTGTCACGGAACAATGCCAAGGTGGTCACCCTCTCGACAGTCCGACGGCGTCCCGTCGTGTCACGCGCTGGTGACTAGGCAGACGGGCGTTCCGACAATCGGAACGCCCGTATGTTCTTCTCTCTCGCAGGCGCTCGTCGATTCTCACATATCAGCTCCTACGGGCAGCCTCGTCATCTTGTTCTGAATCCTCGTCGCGATCGCGCAGCCGCAAGCCGAGGCTTCTGCGGCTCACAATCTCCCATGGCTTCGGATAGGTGGGGTGCAGTGGACCCTGCTCGTCCCACGTGCCGTTGGCAATGTGCTCACGCTCGTATTTTCGTGAGGCTCGTCGCACGAGGAAGAACGTGACGGCGACCATCATCCCGAAAATCAGAACTCCATACTCCATCACGACCTCATCTGCCCGCCTCGAGCACCAGAGTCCATACGGAATCGGAAGCGCTCGACATGCCGCCGAGCGACGCATCGGGCGAGAGCTGAAATCCGATCCGCGCGGGGAGTGCAGCGCTGCGCACGTTCGCGACGTCGCAGCGGATCTCAATGTGCGAGAAGCGGCCGAGCCGGGCCGCGACTGCTATGACCGTCTGAACGGCTTCCGTGGCGAGCCCGTCGCCGGTGCGATCGCTGCGAAGCCAGTAGCCCACTTCGGCGCGGTCGGACTGCGCGAGCGGAACGCGGCCCGATGCGTCGCGCGGAAAGAGATCGATCTCGCCGAGCAGTTCCTGGCTCTCTGCACTGAGCAGCGCAAACCGAAAGTTTCGGGCCGCATCGAAGTCGGAC
The DNA here is from genome assembly GCA_963792685.1 of uncultured Gemmatimonadaceae bacterium. Lineage (GTDB taxonomy): Bacteria > Gemmatimonadota > Gemmatimonadetes > Gemmatimonadales > Gemmatimonadaceae > FEN-1250. The sequence goes on from CAWBWW010000001.1 coordinate 3,671,982, forward strand.
GCGAAGGCGGTCATCCTCTTCTCCAGCTCCTCCACTGTCGCGGGCTCGGCAACTCTCGCCGGAATCCATGGCGCGAGATGCGGCACATCGCGCACGAGGATGGGCGCGAGCTGCTCGGCGTCCTGCGCACGCCATGGCCGAAGGAGCAGGCGCGTCGTGCGAATCTCCGTCGGAAGCGTGGTCATCGTGTTGACGAGCGCCGCTTGCGACGAGGGTCTCTCGGCGGCTGCCACCACCAGAGCGCGTTCTTCGCCTCAGTCGGCAGTGGTGCTCCGAGCTGTCGTGCAGCAAGCACGAGCTGCCCGCAATGGTGCGCCTCGTGTGCGACGAAGTAAGTCAACACGTGTCCTACATCGAGCGGCAGGTTGCGCCACACGTAGGCCTTCGTGGCGGGCACCAGCCCGCCGTGGCGTAGCCCGAGCTCGAGCAGCGCTGCGATTCCCGCGTCGCTGGTGCGCAGCGCGGAAAGGAGGGATCGTCGCGTGACGTCGCGCAGATTGACCAGGGGTGGACGTTCGATCCCGAGCGGAACACCAAGTGTCTTGATCCAGCTGCTACGCGCATTGTGCAGATGCGCGGCGATCGTGCGGATCGTGCGACGCGGAAGGCACGGGACGGGCATCGACCAGATCTCGTTTGGCAAAGCCGTGACGAGCGCACGCGTGACGCGACAGTTCGTGCGCCACGCTTCGAGGATGAGCGTGTCGGTCGTCAGGACGGCATTCATTGCATAGCTCCGGTCAGCGTCCTTCCGCGACTTGCTGCCAGAACTCCGGAAGGTTCGGAATCGCGCGCAGCGCAGCCGCCTTGTCATCGTCGCGCAGTGCGTCGACCATGTCGCGCAATGTGATTCCGTGCGCGGGCACGTGCTTCACGCGTACGACGTCTCCAGCGCCCACATCGCCTTCCTGCATGATGCGGAAGTAGGCGCCCATGCGTCCCGCGATCATGAAGCGTTTGGGAAAGTGCGCATCGTCCATGCGCATGCCGATCTTGAAACACGGCAGCCGTGGCTGTGCGACCTCGAGCACCACTGATCCTACGAACCACTGCTCTCCGACAGTGAGATTCGTGAGATCGAGTCCTTCCGTCGTGAGATTGTCGCCGAACAATCCCGGAGCGGTTTCCACTCCCATCCCCGTGCGCCAGAAGTCGTAGTCCTCTCGCGCATACGCGTACACGGCCTTGTCGCGGCCACCGTGGACCGTTCGATCGGCTTGGTCGTCACCGACGAGATTCACACCGCGGAGCGGCACACGCCCCTGCACCGGAGATTTCCATATGCCGCTCGTAATACGTCGGCCGTGCCACAATACCTCGCGCACCTCGCCCACGTTCACTGATAGCACACATTGCGTGCTCTGAGTACTCACGGTTTCATCCGCTGATTCGGTCGATATCGGTGGCGTACACGTTCGCTAGCCGAGCCGCAGGCGATGCTCCGTGAGCAACGGACCCATCGCATTGAAGTCGAATTCCATTCCGTATCGTGCGGCGAGCGCGATGATCTGCGCGGGGTCGGGGGCGCGATTCGCGGAGATGGCGGCGTCGATTACCGGGGCGAGCTCTCGAAAGTATGCGGCGAACGCACCCGGCGCGATGATCTCGAGAAGCGCACCGGCTCGGTGCCCGCATTCCAGAAAGTGTGCCACTCGCCCCGCGGCTTGGTGACCGCGCTACCCGGCCCGTACGCCTGCACCGTGCCGGCGCGCCACACGGTGAGCGTTCCCTCGAGCACGTACGAGCATTCGTCCTCGCGGGAGTGCCGGTGGGGCGGCGCTCCGAGCAAGCCGGCAGGAAGCGTATGCTCGACGAGGGCGTACGAACCGCCACTCGGATTGGGCAACGAGAGATATCGGGTGATGAATCCGCCGATTCCTACAATGTCGGATTCGCTGGGTGTCTGCATGCGCTAGTGGTGTTGCGTGTCTACTCGCCCTCGACGACGGCAATCGCGTCGATCGAGAACAGCAGCCCCCGGGGCAGTTGCACGAGCGGTGTGGATCGGACGGGCGGCGCGACGGGGAAGAGCTCGGCGAACAGCGCATTGAGCGTTGGAAATGCCTCCGCATCTGCGACGAAGCACGTGACCTTAATGACGCGTGCGAGGCTGCTGCCGCTGTCTTCGAGCACCGCCTTCAGATTCGCGAACGCCTGGCGCGCCTGCGCTTCAAACGTGGGTCCGGCCACGGCACCGGTGGCGGGATCGATGCCCGGTTGGCCCGCGGTGTAGACGAGGCCACCGACTCGGACCGCCTGCGAGTACGGGCCGATGCGGGGAACGCGCGAGCTCTCGACGACTTCGGATGGCAGTGCCATGTGGGCTGGTAGATGTGAGTGCATGTCGACGATGTTCGGCGTCGAGTCCTTGTTGGCCGGGAAGCTATACAGAAGTCTGATGTAGGCGTTGCGCCACACAAGCCCTGCGCGGTGCAGTCTGTTTGTAACTATCCCCCCGCATCCCAATATTCGCGCCGTCCTGCTCTTCCCCTCACCGACCTCAATGACCGATTGGGCGATTCGGTGATGCTGCACGTTGTGTGAGACGCTACGCGGCGCCAACGGCGACTAACATCACACGCTTCGCATCGTCGGCAATCGGCGTTGCAGGCCGCGCGCGCGCGGAAAGCCAAGGCGAGCGAGCGGGTGAGCGGGCAGCGAAAAGGCGAAGAGATCATACCACACGCTGTCGTCGGAGAGCCGCCACTGGCGAACGCGTCGATGTCCTCGACGGAGGGACGCGTTAGACGAAACACGGAGGCGTAAAGGTCTGAGTGGCTCTCCTCACTTGCGCGCGCGCGATGAGTTCAGGGTCACGGCTGCGCGAATGAGCGTCGCGAGCGCCTTCTCATTGATCTTGTCGCCCTCGTGAAAATCAATGGCGCGCCTCGTGTTCCCGTCGAGGCTGGAGTTGAACAACCGAGTCGGATCGTCGAGTGCGGCGCCCTTCGCGAATGTCATCTTCGACGACGTTCTTGTACGTCTCCCCTGTGCAAATGATTCCATCGTGCTCCCACACGGGCACTCCCCTCCATTTCCACTCCTCGACCACCTCGGGGTCGGCGCGCTTGATGACTTGTCTGATCTGCGCCAGCGTCCTGCCGCGCCAGTCGCCGAGCTCCTGAATCCTCTCGTCAATCAGTCGAGATGGCGATGAAGCTCTTGGAGTGGTGCTTTTTTTCGCGCTGGGCTTCTTGCCCACGGTTTTCTTCTTTTTGCTAGGGCCTGGCATGGCTCTGCTCCACCAAATGAGTGATACCGAATCGTGGAGACGCGAACCCTCCTTGCGCAACACTCGTGCAAGGTACTGCCGAGGCGATTCGGCCGATCCTTCGCGCACTGCGCCAAATGTCAAACGTTACTGCGCCTCATTCGTGCGACTCACAGACACGGCGGCGCGCTCGGCCGTCGCGAAATCGTAGAACACGCGCAGGAAGTTGCCGTCGACATCGGTCGCGGTGAACTCGTGCAGTCCCCACGACTTGGATTCGGGCGCGCTGATCAGCTTCGCCTGGCCGGCACTCCACTCTCGGTAGAGAGCGTCAACCTGCTCCTTGCCCTGCAGATTGAGCCAGATCAGCGTGGGTCCGACCGTACTGCGCGTCTCACGAAAGTGCGGGCCCGCAAGAAAGAGCCTGCAATCGCCTTTCGAAATGCCGGCGAGTCCGAGCTCCCCGCTGCTCCAGTCTACGGCGAAGCCGAGAGTGTCGTGATAATACACCACCGCCAGAGCGAGATCGCGGACAGGTATCTCAGGAACCGGCGCGGGAAGTCTCACACCCATGGCGGCGTCCTCGCTCCGTCACCGCGCATTGCTCGATGGTTCCCGCTTCACCTCATAGTGCAGCGCCAGCATTCCATTCTTGTACGCCTTCGATTCGAGCAAATGCAACGGCACGTCGCGGTCGAGATGATCGAAGAAGGTGACGCCGTCGCCGATCAGCACTGGAAGAACGGAATAGCGAAGCTCATCGGCGAGACCGCGACGCAGGCATTCGCCCGCGACCGCGCCGCCGCCGACGAACCAGATGCTGCGAAAGTTCGGACGGAGTCGCTCCTCGACGAAGAGCGTGAGGTCGCCCGAGTAGAACTCGACGGTGCTTCTGGTTTTCGGCAGATCGCGACTCGTGAGCACGAACGTCGCCTTGTCGCCGTATGACCAGCCAAATCCCTTCGCTTCGAAATTGAGGGCGGTCTCGTACGTGCGTGAGCCCATGACGTAGCAGTCGATCGTGCGCAGAAACGCAGTGACCTCCTCTGGCGCCATCACCTCGCCCGCTTCGAAGCGATCCGATGTCTGGAGCCAGTCGACGCGCCCGTCTCTCCGCGCGATGAAGCCGTCGAGAGAGGCCGCCATGTGGATCGTGACACGGGACTCGCCGTGCGGCATCGAGAGCTCGCGGGTGGAGTGCGGGAGCGGCTGCATGAACTCTCACGAATATGCGTCGTGCATCGGTGCGTCTCCAGAGGGTCAACTCACTAGCTGCGACGCTGATACCGATGAGTCACCATTCGCTCCCACCCCTTCGGCGTCTCCGCCTCGACGGTCCAGTAGAGACTCCCGTCGCCATTGAGCCAATACGCCTGACGCGCACGTCCAGCGGGCATTGCGGAGGTGAAGCCGATCGCACTCGGATGAACATCACGCACATCCGATGCGCTCCCTATGGCGTGCTTGCCGTCCGAGGTGAACGACCAAATTCCGAGCGAGCCCTCTTTTGTTGGCCCAAAGAACGCACGCTCTTCGTAGCCGTCACCGGATGGGAACGACCAGTTCGCGCGCAGCTCCACGAAGGATGTCCCCACGGCGAGCGCGAATCGCCGGCTGCACTGCGTGCGGCCCATTGGTGAGTCCGCGGTGGTCTCCCAATCGCCAACGAGGGGGAGCAGCGGCGCGAGCAGATTCGACGATTGATTCACGTGGTCACTAATCGCCCGTCACGCATTGACGGATCGCCTCTCGCGCTACCTCACCCGAGCAGCCACTCGAGCGCTTCATCTGGATCGGTGAAGATCGAGTCGCGACTATACGTCTCGGCGAACACCTGGTACTGGCGCGAGACTCCGAATTGTACCGTTCCATCCACGACAATCGCCGTCTTCCAGTCTGCGCCCTTGAGAGTTGGAATCACGAGACCGTGGACCAATGCGGACAGCTCGGCCCCGGTGAACAGGATTCTGCTCTGGCGAAGATCGACCAGTGTCCGTCGAATGGCGATCACTGCAGGGTCGGCGAGATATGTTCGCCAGTGAGTCGCGAGATCCCGAGCGGCGATGTCACCGGTCCAGATCTCGGTGATGAAGTTCTTCTGTCGGTCAATCGAGTAGGAAATTGGCATGGATTACAGAACGAGTGCCGCGAGCTTGCCAGCGGACCCACGGGCGGTCGTGCGGAGCCGTTGACGAGGGCGGCCCTGAAATCTTCATATCCAAGCTGTGCTGGTCGGCGAACGCGCGCTACTACCGAGCGCTCGGGACCCAGCGGCCCAGCCATTCGTTACATCCTCATTTCCGGAGACCTGAGCACTGTTTGTAAATCTTTGCACGGAGCTGTGTGCGCGCTCAGCATGACCCCTGAAACGGTCTGCCCGCCTTCATTTCCCAACCTCCACCACGAACGCCCGCATCGCCGTATCGACCACGCCCTCGCCGTACCGTCGCCGAATCGCCTCCGCAACTCTGTCAGTCGCTGCTCCGAGCCGCGACGCATCGCGCGCCTCGATTTCGTTTCGCATGGGCGTTCCCTGGACCAGGGCAAGCGCCGCCTCAGCCGCCGACGGCGATCGACTCCGCAGCACCACGGCCTCGATGTTCGCCTCGCGCGCGAATCCCGCGAGCCGCAGATCGTTCGCGATCACTTCGACATCGAAATACGCATGCGGGGCGCGCGACATGAAACGCGGCGCATCCTCGGGAAACATGGCCGCGAGCGCCTCGCGCACTGTCACCACCAGCTCGTTCGCCTCGACGCGATCCCACACGCTGAACACAAAGTGGCCGCCATCCGCGAGAACCCGTCGTGTCTCGGCAAACGCCTTGGGCTTCTCTGGGAAAAACATCACACCGAACTGACAGACCACCGCGTCGAATGATGCTTCGCTAAACGGAAGTGTCATTGCGTCCGCCTGCTTCCACTCGACTGCGCGCGCGGTACCCACGCGCTCCGCTTGGGCGAGCATCGTCTCGTTCAAGTCTGTCGCGACAATCACCGTACTCCGTGGCAGCATTGTTGCCATCGCGCGGGTCACGACACCGGTTCCGGCCGCGAGCTCGAGCACGCGCTTCGGCGCCAAGGCGGCGACACGCGTCGCCATGTCGCGCGCGTACGGCTCGAAGAGCAGCGGCACGAGGTGCCGCTCGTACACGCGCGAGATCGCATCGCCGAACGCGACATCCGATGCGCGAACGGTCATCGCGCCGATTCGAAGCTCACCACCGCCTCCTCCTCGAAGTAGGGACGCTCACTTCCGTGCCTACTCCAGCTTCATCTTCCGGAGCAGCACCTTGAATCGCGGATGCGTGTGCAACGAAGAGAACAGGAACGAGCTCTTGATGCCGTACGCAGCGCCCGAGCGTTCGTGAACTGCCCGCTCGAGCCAGTCGAGCGCGCGCTCCTTGTCCCCGAGTCCGGTGTGCACGTACGCGATGTGATAGGGGGACACGTACGTGCTCTTCGCGCGCGTTTCGAGATCCGCGAGCACCGCGCGCGCACGTGGCGCCTTCCCCGCCATCGCGTACGCGGCGCCGAGCTGGCCACACCACATCGTGTTCTCCGGCGTGGCCGCAACGGCGCGCTCCAGCGCCGCGAGCCCTTCCTCTCGCCTCCCACTCAACAGATACGCCCAGCCCATCGTCGCGAGTGCGCGATCGTAGTCGGGATCGATCTCCACCGCCTCCTCCGCGAACGCCACCGCCTCGTCCAGTCGGTTCGCGCGCATGAGCGCGGTCGCGAGATCGATGCGGTGCGCGAGTGGATCGAGCTCGCGTGCGCGCTGCAGCAGGTCGACCGCCTCGTCGAATCTCCCAAGCGCTGCGCATAGCCGGCCGTAGAGATCGAATGCGTCCGCATTGCTGGGGCTCAGCTCGATCGCGCGCCGGAACTCACGCTCCGCACCCACCCAGTCGAACTCGCGCACCGTATTGAGGTACGCGAGCGTGCAGTGCGCCTCGCTCAGCTCTGGATCGAGCCGCAGCGCCATCTTCGAGGACTCCTCCGCTCGCGCATAGGAAGCCTCCGGTGGGCGTGCCCCGCTCTCCGCAAGCTCCACACGTCCCATCGCGAGGTGCGCATACGCGAGGGCGAACGTCGGGTCACGCGCGATCGCGCGCTCGAAGAAATCGATCGCCTGATCCACGCCTTCGGTGGTCCAGCGCGCGAGCGACTGTCGCCCCTGCAGGAAGAGATGATACGCCTGCAGATCTCTCGTCGGCTTCCGTGACACGCGCGATTGTTCATCACGCGTCAACTGCGCCTTGAGCGACGTCGCGATCCTGAGTGCCACGTCCGACTGAATTGCGAAAATGTCCGTCATCTCGCGATCGTACGTCTCGGCCCACAGCTGCTGCTGCGTGCCCGCATCGATTAGCGTCGCGACGATGCGCACGCGATCGCCCGCGCGACGCACGCTGCCATCGAGCACCGCCGTCGCACCCAGCGTGGTGCCGATCGAGTTGATCGACTGCTGCCGGTGCTTGAACGGCATCACCGAAGCGCGCGAGATCACCTCGAGCGATCTGATCTTCGCGAGGTTGGCGATGACGTCTTCCGTGATGCCGTCGGCGAAGTACTCGTTCTCGATATCCGCACTGATGTTGCGGAACGGCAGCACCGCAACGACCGACGCACGGATCGCGCTCCTGGGTGTGAGCATCGGCTCGATGCGGGGCGGCGCGCGATTGAGCTGGCCCGCGAGCGCGACGACGCTCGCGTCGGGCTCGAGATCGAGATCGACGCGCAGCCGCTGCGCGTGATCGCTCGCGTGCTGGAGCGCAGCGGCCCGGTCCCCCGCCGCGTCCAGCGCGCGCATCAGCGCCTGCGCGTACACGCCCGAATGCGGATCGAGCGCAACAAGTTTCCGGCACGTACCCACTCGCCCGTGCACGTCGCCCGTCTTCTTCTGGCGCTCGGACAACGCGAGCAGCGCGCCGACGTATGCGTGCGCGAGCTCGTCGCGTCGCTCGTCGAGCCAGTATGAGAACTCGTTCGACTCGTCGAGATGAAAGCCGTCGAGGAGTGGACCGGTGTACAGTCGCACGACGCGATCCGGAACGTTCGACGAGATCGCAGCACGCAGCTCGTGCAGATCGCATCGAAGATGGACCGGATCCAGCAGCAACCCATCGCCGGAAGAGACGATCGCTTCGTCCCCAAGCGCCGTACGGAGCACATGCACCGCGAGGTTGAGCAGGCGACGCGCGTTCGCCAGATCGCGCTCCGGCCAGAGCAGCGCCATCGCGCGGTCGCGCGAGAGCGGCTGTGGCCACGACGCGACGATCATGGACAGGAGCGCGATGCGGTGGCGCTGCGCCGGGGGGCCGGCGAGCAACGCGTCACCACTCCGGAGACTCACACCACCGAGCAGCTGGACAGTGATCATCGGGTGTCGTTCACCAGCTAATTCGTAGCTAATTCCGAGCGCAAGGACCGGCTAACCCGGGCCGCTCATCATACCCGCGTTGGTAATCGCAAACCTAATCACACGAGGGTCACATGAAACGAGCCGCACAGCTGATCACCTGGGTCGCACTGATAGCTGGTTGCAGCAATGCCACCTCCAGCCAGAATCGCGACCTCGCGACGCTCCGCAGCGTCACTTCACCCTTTCGCACCTTCAGCGCGGCGACGGCGGCCGGCTGGAGCGCGAAGATCACGTCGTGCATGGCGGATCAGACGGCGGGTGGAATGGGCTTCCACTACGGCAACACCGCCCTCATCGACGGATCGGTTGCCGTCGATCAGCCGGAGCTGCTGCTGTACGAGCCCCAGGCGGACGGCAGCGAGGAGCTCGTGGCCGTGGAATACATCATCCCGTACACGGCGCACGCGCGCAGCGATTCGCCACCGGTACTCTTCGGCCAGCAGTTCAAGCAGAACGACACGTTCCAACTCTGGGGGCTGCATGTGTGGGCGTGGAAGAGCAATCCGAGCGGTCTGTACGCCGACTGGAATCCGCAGGTGAACTGCAACAACACTACCGACATCCAGGCCATGGCCGTGGCTGACCGCAAGCATTGAAACCAACGACTTATCTCCGGAGAACCGAGATGCCCAAGTTCCTGATCGAGCGGGAGATTCCCAATGCAGGCGCGCTCACGCCAGCCGAGCTGAAAGCGATCGCGAAGACGTCCTGCGGAGTGCTGCGAGAGCTTGGCGCGGACATCCAGTGGGTGCAGAGCTACGTCACTGAGGACAAGATCACCTGTGTCTACATCGCGACCAACATGGAGCTCATCCGCGAGCACGCTCGGCGCGGTGGCTTCCCGGCAGACAAGATCCTCGAGATCGCTACGATCATCGACCCTTCAACCGCGGAAGAGAACGCGTTGGCCAAGGCTGCGGCCGCCTAGCAAGTGGTAGTCCTGCGGACGTTCAACGCCCGGTGCCGAAACTCCGGTTCCGGGCGCTTCGCGCCTCTGGCTGGTCGGCGGCACATCTCTGCCACCCGAGCCACGTCTCGAGCGCGGGAGCACTGCGTGCAGATCCGGATGACAGGGTGCGTCACCAGCATCGTACTGTCGATCATACTCACGATCGTCTTGAATCTGCTGCTGCGCGCGTGCAGCGCCGGCTAACTCCTGCGCGGGATCTCCATCGCAAAGCGGCGCCCCGTGTAGGGCAGCCCGCAGGCCGGATAGAAGGCGTGCGCGTCAGAGCGACGCTCCGCGCTCGTAACCGACAGGCGAACGCACCCATGCGCGACTGCCCATTCTTTGGCAGCCTCCACCAGCAGCTGCCCAACACCACGGCGTCGTGCTGAGCTCGTGATCACGAGCGCGGTGATGTACCCGATCGGACCGGGTGCATGAATCGCGACTTGCAGCCCGAGGCTCAACAACCCCACGGGCTGGTCGTGCTCGTCGACAGCTACCACCACCGCTCCATTCGCCTTGCGCACTACTTCCAGCCGTGCGGGAATCTCCGAGCTCGGCGTGGTGTGGCCAAGATCGGTAAGGAGCGAGGAAATGGCGGCGGCGTCAGCGGGGATCGCGTCGCGAAGGTGGATCGTTGTGCCAGGCATGGAGACCCGTTCCGGTGGTCGACAGGTCAAATCTGTCCGCGCGGCGTGCGCTATTCCACGAGCTCGGCAATCGGTGCGCCATCTACGCCGGGCATGTCGACGCCGAGCATGCGGGTGATGGTCGGCGCGAGATCCATGAGCGACGGATCGCGCGCGAGACGCCCGTGCGCGATTCCCGGCCCCGCAGCGACGAGCCAACCTCCGGCGCGATGCTCGCCACTCCGCGCGTAGTCGTTCGCCCCCTCGATCGCGCCAATCTTTGCCGAGCGCGCGATCACGCGCGCGCCCGCTCCATTCGCGAGCGCCGTGCTCCCGTTCGCAGCGCGCTCGCTCCATTCCACCAGCAGATCGGGGAGGGCGCCTGCGTGCTCGCCGGCGTACAGGTCGCGGGTGCACCGCACCGCGCGGACGAGCGGCGCGCCGGTGCTCTCGTCGACGATCGCGAGCAAGTCGCGCGCGAGCTCTTGGGCGAAGCGATCCGCCTCTTCGCCCGGCGCGAGCACCCCGCGCGGCTCGCGCCCCGCAATGTTGAGCCGAATGCCGCTCACCGCGAGACCATTCGAGAGCGGAATGCAGCGGCTTCGATGCGGATCCACGCCGATCTCCGGCGTATGCGACAGCATCGCGCTCTCCCCCGCAGCGCGCGCGCGCAGCGGTGCGAGCCGCGCGCGTACCCGCGCCGGTAGTGCGCGCCACACGCGCGCTGCAGCATCGCGCGCGCGAGCGCTGAGCGGCGTGGGAGGCGGAGCCGCGACGCCGAGCGCGATGAGGATATCGCGCAGGAGAAAGTGCGCGCCGTAGCGGTGCGACATCCCATGCGCAGCGAAGACCACTACTCGCGCATCACCAGCCGCGTCGAGGATCGTGCCAATCTCGCGATCGATCGCGACGTACACCGCGCGCAGCGGGTCGCCCGTTTCCGCAGCCATGCGCGCATCGTGCGAGGGGTGGGTGGCATCGTGCAGATGCCAGCACTGATGCCCCACACAATGGGACTCCGTGAACACCTGCATGAAGAGATCCCAGTCGCCGCGCGCGAGCAGGTCTACGCTCCACTCGCCCTTGCGATGCGCGCCCTCCTCCAGCGCCTCTACGAGCGCGCGATACTCGCTCGCGCCACGCCCGCTCGCATCGCACGAGATGCCCGCTGGATGTGCGCCGGCGCGCGCCTCGATCTCGCGTGCGAGCTCGGGTGGCAGCGTCGAGAAGCCGAAGAACGAGTCGTGGCCGCCCCATTCGACAACCTGCACACCACTCACCTGCTGCTCCGCTTTGCTGAGCGGCACGTCGAGCACCGCCACGCGCTTCCCCGCCCTGCTCAGCACTCGCCAGAATGGATCGCGTTGCACGAATGCACCCTGCGCGCGATCCTCCAGCCGGTAACTCCCAGGTGCGAGCTGCAGCTGATAGTGAAAGCCATGCTGCGCGGGGTTCGTGCCCGTGTACATCGAGGGCCACGTCGAGCCAACGAAGAAGCCTTCGAGCCCGCGCGTTCGCGCCACCATCCCGCGCCGCACCAGCGCGGCCAGATTGGGGAGCGTGCCGTCTGCCGTCCACGCATTCGAGCAGCTCCGGATTCGCGGCGTCGATGCCGATCACCAGCAGCCGCGTCGCCGCCGCGCTCATGCGCGTGCGCGCACCGCGTCGCGCAGCAAGTGTCGCCCGAACGGGAGAAAGCGCCATCCTGAAGGCTGCGTGAGCGACGCCAGATGCCAGCGCCACGCCGAGACGAGCGCGCCCGCCCTGCGCTCGTGCTCGGCCGCGTCGTGGTACGCGTGCGCGACACGCGAGCGCAGCTCGCGACGGACATCGGCGGGAAGATCCAGTGCGATGATGCGACGCAGCCCCGCGACCTGTCCCATCACGTACGCGCGCGAGAGCGACTCCGCAGCAGGGCTTCCAACCGTGTACACGACGGTCGGCGTGTCGCGCCACACGATCGAATGCTCGGCCGCTATCCGCAGTGCCAGATACGTGCACTCGAGGTAGCTCGGCATATCCTCGAACACGTTCACGCCCACGCGATCCGTGCGGCACAACCAGCTGCCGGGGAGGAACCAGTTTCCCTGCAGCATCGCACGCAGCGGATCGTCGTGCACTCCGCTTCCGGGTCTCACGTGCAGCTCATCTCCCTTCCCGTTCCGACGGAAGCCGTTGGTGATCACCGCTGCGCAATCGCCGCGCTCCTCAAGGGCGCGCACGCGAAGCTCGAGCGCGCCTGGAAGAAGAAAGTCGTCATCGTCGAGCGCGGTGAACCACGGCGTCTGGACCATCGCGCGCCCGGCCGAGAGTGCCGCCGGAAGTCCAGGGGCATCCCGCACGACGAGCGTCAGCCGGCGATCTTCCCGGAGCGAGCGCTCGACTTCGGCGTTGCGGCGCGTACCGTTCAGCACGACGATCACGATCGGATGCACGCCGCTCTGCGCGAGCGCGCTCTCGACGGCGGTTCGAAGCGAGGTCGCGCGTTCGCGCAATCCGAGCGTCGGGATGATGATCGTGACGGCCGGATCGGCTGCGCTCACACTCGCCTCACGAGAAGCGGAGGAGCATGGAGCTCGACGCACGTGATTTCAGCACAGGCACGATGCTCGATACCGACGTGTGCATTGTCGGTTGCGGGCCCGCAGGGCTGGTGCTGGCGTCCGAGCTGGTGGGCAAGAGCCGCGATGTGCTTGTGTTGGAAAGCGGGGGACATCGAGCCGAAGCGGACATTGTCGCGCTCAATGTTGGTGATACGAGCGGAGATGTCTATGCCGGCCTTGGTCCGACTCGTCACAGGCAGGTCGGAGGCACCGCGCATCTCTGGAACTCGAGCGTTGCCGGTGCGGCCAGTGCGAAGTATGCGCCGCTCGACGATGCGGACTTCGCCCCTCACCCAGGCCGCGAGCACAGTGGCTGGCCGATCACGCCGGAGGAGCTGCGCCCCGACTACGACCGCGCGCAGCGCATCTGCGGACTCGGCCCGTTCGCGTATGACGCGGACGACTGGAACGATTCGAGCCACGCGCCCTGGAGCAACGTTGGGCCCGCACTGAGGTCACGCGTATACCAGGCCGGCACGCGCGACGCGTTGCTCGCGCCGCTCCGGAGCGCCATTGCGAACGCGTCGAACGTGCGCCTGTGCGCGCACGCGACCGTCATCGCGCTCGGCCGCAATGGATCGGGACGCGCGATCAACATCGTGAGCGCCGCGACGCCAGGCGGCGAACGGTGGAAGGTGCGTGCGAAGCGCGTCGTGCTCGCGAGCGGCGCCGTCGAGAACGCGCGACTGCTGCTGCTCACGGACGACGGCTCGGGCGCGCTCGGGAATGCATCAGGATGGGTGGGCCGCGGATTCATGGAGCATCCGCGCGATCGTGCGCTCAGCCTTCGCCCCGCATCCCCTCATCTTTACGCCGACTCCGCATTCTACGATCAATGGCGCGCGCGCGACGGTACGTGGGTGATCGGGCGCCTGGCCCTCTCGCGCGACACCCTCGACAGCGATGCGCTGCTCAACGCTTCCGCCACCCTCATGCCAAGACTCGGCGGCGCGCAGCGGCGCCTGCGCTCGGCGCTCCCCGCTTTTGCTGCGCGCTGGCTGCCACGCGAGGGGCACGGGTGGTCAGAGAGGCGCAACGCCGCGCTTGTATTCGATGGATTCGACGTTCTGCTCAATCTGGAGCAGTCGCCGCACGCTGGGAACCGCGTGACGCTGAGCGCGCGACGCGACTCGCTGGGTGTGCCATTCCCCGCGCTACACTGGGAGTGGCGCGCGGACGATCAGGCGCGCCTGGAGCGTGTGCGCACGCTGGTCGCGAAATCGCTCGAGTCCTTGGGAACGGTCACGATCGACCGCGGCGCACTCGTCGACCCAAACGCGCATCATCACGCGGGCACCACTCGCATGCACGACGATCCGCTGTTTGGCGTGGCAGATCGCGAAGGGCGCGTGCACGGCAGCGACAACCTCTACGTCGCCGGCGCGTCGACCTTTCCCACCGCGGGATTCGTGAACCCGATGTTGACGATCGTCGCGCTCAGCGTGCGACTCGCGCGCACGCTCGGCTAGTGCGCGCTCGGTGCCGCACTGCCGCTCAGTGACGCGGAAGTCGTGACAGCGCGAACTGGACCGCGAGATCGGCCGTGCTCCAGAGCTGAACGTCCGAGCTGGTGCCGTAGCGCGTGGGCAGCAGGCGTCCGTCGCTGATTCGGTAGCTCCACACCTCATTGTGTCCGAGGCGCGACTCGGACACGGCCGCCCGCACCCGCTCGAGCGAGGTCTGGAGCGACCGTAGGTACGACTGCTTCGACGGGTCCCGTACCGACGCCGAAATCTGATTCGCTGTGCCGAGCAGAAAGAGGCTCACTTCCCGTCCCCATACCACGCGCGGCGAATGGTACGCCTCGCGCTCGAACATCTTCCACACGTCGGGACGCGCGTACGTGTCGTTCGCCACGACCGGGCCGAGCGTGTCGACGAACAGTGCTACGGGATAGTCGCGAACGAATGGCGCCACCTCCTGCAACACCTCCGCCGGCGCCGTTCGCGCGCTGTCACCGCCAGCGGCCACGCCGCGCAGGAAGAGATCAGTCGCCGGATCGGTGTTGACGACGGGTATCGGTGCGCCGCGCGCGTCGAGCGAGAGCGCGAGGAAGATCAGCGAGTCGTCGCCCATGCGCTGCTTCGACATGGTGGTCTCCCAGTACCGTCGCTCGCCGACCGGGAGTGACGCGAGCTTCGCGCGAACGTGCTGCTGGATCTCCCGCGGCCCGAGCGCTACGGTGAAGAGCTTGCGCGCGCGCTGCCAGCGCTCGATCGCGCGCCCGAGCGATGCCGAATCGCGCAGCCATCCGCCGAGCGGCGAGCGCGCGATCTCCGGGGTGATCGTTGCGAGCGAGTCGGTGGTGATCCCCAGTGCTCGGAGCGAGGCGAGCGCGCTCGCGATTGACTGCAGCGCGCGAGGCGCCCAGATCGCGTTGAGATCCATAGCAAAGCGCCCGTTGGCGTAGCCGACGTCGCTGTCGCGCCAACTCGCGGACTGCCAATTTGTGGAGTCGTGTTTGACGAAGCTCACGAGATTCGTGGCCACCGGATTCTCCACGAAGGGCTGCGTCTCCTTCGAGACGAGCGCCATCTCGCGCAGCATGAGCACCAGGTGCCGCTCGCCGTTGGCCGACGTGTCGCGCAGGAACGCGCGCTTCTGCTCGGCGGAGACTCCGCTGTCGGCGAAGTAGAGCGCCTCGAGCACCGGAAGCTGGAACTCGTCGTCCATCATGTGGTAGTTCTCGCGCGTGCGCCGGATTCCGCGCAGCACGTCGCGAGAAGCAGCGAGATCGCTGTCCGCGCGCGCCCGCGCGCCCCGCCGCGCAGCTGCGAGATATGATGCGATCAGCGCGTTGTACTCGTCCGCGTGCTCGCGGATGGCCTGCTCACCGAGCGCTTCCTCGTGCGACACGTCACCAGCGGGTCCGAGCTTGCCGAGCACACTGGCGATCACACGCTCCGACATCCGCGGCATCCAGATCGGGCGCATCATGAGGGCGGTCATCATCCCGTCACGACCGAAGTAAGTCGCGTAGTTCGGGAGCCCCGCCATGAGCTTCTCGTTGGAGCTCAGCAGCTCGACGCTCCGCACCTCGCGTTCGAGTCGGCGATGCTCGTTGCGCGGCATTTGCCGCGGGGCTGCGATCGAGAAAGCTCAGAAACTCGGGGGTGAAAATCTCCCTGCGCGCGAGCGGCGTGAGCGCCGTCCCGTTGGTGGTGACGCGCACGCCAAGGCGCACCGCTCCACCCGCACGGGAGCGCACCGACAGCGTTCGCCCAACCATGCGCGCGGATGACTCCCGCGTGTTTCCGGAAATCTCCATGGCTATTCGGCTCTTCCCGTCCAGCGCAGGCTTCTCGACGCGCGCTATCCACGCGCTGTCCGCGCGCCGCACCGTGATCGTCGGCACGAGCCTGGACCGCAGCTCGGCCGCGCTTTGCGCGCCGAGCTGGGTAGAGCATCAGTTCGCTCCGCGGACGGCAACCGCTGGACGTTTGCGACGAGAAGGGATTCCGACGTCACCACGTACGGAGCCGCTGTGAATGGCTTCAGATGCCCATGTGAGTACTGGAAGTCGCGCTCGACGCGCATCGTCCCGAGCAGGAACCATCCCAGCGTTACGCTCGAGGACGGCGCGCGCAGTCGATACGCGATTGTGCGCGAATCGGCCGAATCGCTGACAGCGGCGGAGTCAGCGTCCCAGTCGAGCGCGGACGCGCGGCCGCGAGCATCGCGCACCGTGAACGCAGCACTCTCGTCCAGCGCATCCGCCCAGAGCAGCACCTCGCGACCGGCCTTCCGATCGATATAGATCTGCACCGTATTCGATTTCGAATCGCGATACAGTCGCGTCGCGTAGCCCTGATACGCCGCCGTGTCGTCCATCCCTTGCTCCGGAAAGAAGAGCACGGGCGCGACCTGCTGCGGCGCTCTCACCGGACGCGTCGGGAGTGCAGGACCGCCGAGCGCTGCAGACGCGAGCGTCTGGCAGAGAAGCCCGAGCACGAACAGCGCCAATGTCATCGCGCGCCGCGGGCGGTGTGCGGCACCATACGTCGTCCCGCCGAGTCGACGATCACATCGTACGCCTTCCCTCGAACGTGCACGTTGCGGAGCACGAGCCTGCGCAGCTGCGACGGCAGCACCGGCGGGAATCGAGTCTCGAGGCCGCCGTTCCCGACTCGAAGGCCAGTGTAGCCGTAGATCACCTGCTGCAGAAATCCTCCCGCGCCCGTGAGGAAGTTCACGGCGTGATTGGTGGGCGTTTCAGAGAGCATGAAGAATGGTCCCTGCATGTGCGCCCGGTAGCTGTACGGGAGCAGCGTGTCCACGAGTGCGCGATCGCCAAGCTCCGCGGCATCCACCGAGAGGATGGTCACGCCCATCATGGCGCCTTGCTCTTCGTCCTTGATGTTCCGCGTGGCCTGCGTGAGATGCGTGCGCTTCGCGCGATCGCTCATCGGCACCCCAAGTGGATAGCTGAGCAGTGGAGTGATCCAGCCGAGTGTGGAGTCGGGCGCGCCTTCGTACGTGCGGAAGCTTTGCGTGGCGGAGTCGAACGGCATGTGCAGCTTCGCTGCGACGGCCGCCCATTGCGGATTCCCACGCGCGCCAAGGCGAGCGCTCGCGGCGGTTGCGATCTCGAGATTCCGCTTCGCGACGCTGTTCGTGTACGCGTCGTCGTTCACTCCCACGAGACCTTCCGCGACCGAGACGACGCTGTCAATGTGGTATTCGCCGCGCGCGGAATCGAAGCGCGCCCGGCTCGCCCAGAAGTTTGCGGTCTCGCGGATGACCGGGAATCCGCTGCGCGCGAGCCACGCGCTGTCGCCCGTCGCCTGGAAGTATTGCCACTGCGCGACCGCGACATTGCCGTTGACGTGAATCTCGAGGTGGGCGTTCTGCGACGCGAAGTGCGGCGTCGTCTCATTGCCACGATCGTCGGCTTCCCACGGATACATCGCGCCGCGGTAGCCGTTCGCGCGCGCGTTCTTCTCGGCGGCGTCCACGGTGCGGGCGCGAAAGTTCACGAGCGAGCGTGCGATGTCCGGGTGCAGGAGCAGGAGCGATGGGAACATCCAGGTGTCGCCATCCCAGAACATGTGCCCGTAGTAGCCGCCACTTGAAAGTCCCATGGGCGGAATCGCGAGCCCGGTACCGGAATCCGCGCTGCAGAGGAGATAGAACATCATCGAGCGCACGACGCGCTGCAACGACGGATCGCCCTCGAGCTCAATGTCCGACTCCCAACGCTTACGCCACGATGCAGCGCTGCGCGCCGCGATGGACTCGTAGCCAAGCGCGCGTGCCACCGACGCGGTGCGCGACGCCTCGGGCACGGGACGCTGCGAGTCCAGTGACGAGACGATGCCAACCAGATCGCTGAATGTGTACGTCTGCCCTGGTGACGCATCGAAGGTGAGCTCCACCATTGCGGTGTCGCCCGCGGATGTGAGCTTCGTTGCGACTCCGCTCAGCCCGCGCGCCCATCCGATCTCCGCGGACAGCGCGAGTGTCTGCGTGCGTCCATCCGGCGCTGCGATCATGCCGAGCCGCGCACCACCGGGCACGAGCTCGGCGCTTCTCGTGCGCACCATCATGTGCCCGGGATACCAGAGCTCGCGCGCGCCCCACTCCCGCTGTACGTGCGAGAGCGTGTCGAGCGGGAGCCGATTCGGCTCGGGCCAGTTCGCGAGCGCGAATCGCACGCGCATGCGCCCGGCGGTCTGTGGCACCAGCACCAACCGAATCCCGGCCTGCGACGGATCCGCGCGCGAGATGAACGTCTCGGTGCGCACCGTCGTGCGCCGTGAGCCATTGCTCCACTGGTAGCTCGTGCGCGCAATGCCATTGCGCATGTCGATGGACTGCCGATAGTCGGAGATCGCGCTCACAGCCGGCGTCGTCGTCCCGAGCCATCGCTCACCATCGAACACATCGATCGCGTTCCACGCCGGCGCTGATGTGATGCGCGGCACATTGACGGTGCCATGCTCGTACAGTCCGGCGACCATGGAGCGCGTCGCACCGACGCCGAGCGGCGGGATCACGAGGCCGACGTGCCCGTTGCCGATGAACGGCGATGGGTCGCGCGCCGGGTCGCGCGTCGAGAGAACGAATGTAGAATCGCTCGTCGAATCCTGCGTCGAGCGCTGCGCGGCGAGCGCCCCGATATGGAGCATCGGCACCGCGCACAACGCGACGAGGAGAGCCACCAGCGTGCCATGCGGGACGGCTCTCCTCGCGCTGGATGGCGGGCACGCGCACACCCGCCATCCCTTGCTGTCATTCACCATCACCGCTTACTGCCGCGCCTGCGTTGCTCCCTGATTCCCGAAGTTGTAGCGCATTGCCACAATGAGCCTCCGCGGCAGGATCGGACGGGCGAGGAAGATGCCCGTGCCGCCGTTGCTGAGAAGACGCGGATTCCCTTCTTCCAGCCCCTCGCTCTGGAACGCGTTCAACAGATTCGCATCGAGCGAGATGTTGGAGTTCGGGAACATGTACGTGCCGCCGAAATTGAAGTAGCTGTACCGCGGAAGTGTCGTGCCCACCGTGACGTCCGCGAAACGCGATCCGACGTAGTGCCAGTCCCCGGTCAGACGGAAGCGGCTGTTCAGATACGTGGCCGAGAGATTCCCAATCACCTTCGGCACACCGTTGATCAGGCTTCCGATGTCCGCGCCCGCTCCCGCGCCCAACTCGGCGCGAAGGAAGGTGCCGTTCGCGAGGATTTGCAGCCCCTGAATCGGACTCGCGAGTAGCTCGACCTCCGCTCCGTACGAGCGATTTTCCGGCGAAGGAATGATCGTCCACACCGAGGCACCGGTGTTGGGATCGACGATGAGCCCCTGGCTCACGATGTTGGTGAGCTTGGTGTAGAAGCCGTTCACGGTGAAGCCGAGCGGCCCCATGACTCCCTTGACTCCTCCCTCCACCGACTTGACGCTGCGTGACGCGAAGAGGTCGACCTGCTGTTGCGCTGAGGCGTTCAGGAACTCATCCAGCGCCGGCATCTTGTAGCCGCGAGCCGCGTTCGCGTACACAGAAAGATTGTCGTTGACGCTGTAGTTCAATCCGACGGAGGCCGCCCAGTCGGTCATCCCCTTCTGGAAGTGACGGAAGCTGCCGTTGCCGTACGTCTCGTTGTTGTACGTCGTGTTCGGATTGGCATCGAGATCGAAGCTCGAGGTGTTCTCCGAGCTCTGCACGTAATCGTCATACTCGACGCGGCCGCCGAGATTGGCGCGCAGCTTGTCGGTGAGCTGCAGATCGGTGCCGAGCACTCCGGACACCACGGTGGTCTGTCCGGTTCCGTTCGTGTAGCCCGAGAGCTGATTCAGAAATCCGCTCTTCGTGATCGCGGTTGGTGTGCCGCCCGGCGTGGTGACGACTGCGTCGAGGAACTTCGGATTGTTCTCGACGTCCGTGAGCACCTGCGTGAAGTACCAGTTGTTGGTCTGCGTGTAGTTGGCGAGGTATCCACCCGCGCTCACGTTCGCGATGCCGAACGTCTTGTTCAGCGAGATCTGATCCTGGAACGCGGAGAGCGGCTTACCCACGTGAATGTCCTGTCCAGGTGCGACGAGTCCATTCGGCGTGTTGAACGGAAGCGGATTGCCGGACGCATCGAAGTGGTTCGTGTAGAAGAGCTGAATCGTGCTCCCCGCGGGCAGACCGAGCGCCGCCTGTCCCTTCGGCCCAGTGACGAAGTCGTTCACGGTCATCGCGTTCGAGGGGACGAGCGCGTTCCACTCCTGATTGTTGTTCATCACCTGCGCACTGTTGCGGATGTGCCAGTCGTTCTTCAGATCAAAGCCGACATCCGCTGTGAACCACGTCGCGGCGGTGCGAAGTCCGTTGTCGAGTGGAAGCGCGAGCGACCCATTGGGCGTTGGCACCGTCAGCCCCAGCGCCTCGTTCGTGTTCATCGACCCGTAGGTGCCAAAGCCCGGCACGAAGTGCGGATTCGAGGGATTCTCGAAGGGAAGATCGAGAATGAACTGATTCCGATCATTGATGACCTTCGCCGAGAACCGCACGTAGCCGTTGTCGAACAGGCGGGTGATGTTCCCTTTGAACTGCCCTCCACGCACGCCGGGGAATCCGGGATCGCGCACGCCGTGGTCGTAGCGATAGAAGCCACCGACGTTGAACCGCCACTGATCGCCGATCGGACCGTTCACGTCCACGTCATAGCGCCCGAGCCCTTCGGTACCGCCAGTCGCGACCATCTGCCCTGCACCTGATCGCCACCCGTCTTATTGATGAAGTTCACGATCGCGCCCGGCGTATTCGATCCGAACAGTGACGAGCTGCCGCCGCGCACGACCTCCATGCGATCAATGTTCTCGTCGGGGCGGAACAGATTGTCGGCGTTCATGAAGAAGGTGTGCATGGTCGGAAACACCGGCAGCCCATCTTCCATGAACATCACATACTCGACACCGAGGATGCCGCGCATGCTGATGTTCTCGTTCACCTCACCGCCCGAGCTCTCGACACGGGTGAAGCCCGGCACGTAGCGCAGCATTTCCGTCGTGCTGCGGGGCTGCGACTGTTGAATCTCCTGCGGCGTGAGCGTCGTGATGGCAACGCTCGACTTGAGATTCGCCGTCGGCGCCGACGTTCCCGTCACCACGATCGCCTGCAGCTGCAGCGGATCCCGGCGAATCGTGAAGTCGTGCGACACCTGCTGGCCCGCCGCGACCGACACGGTCGCAGACTCCGGGCGAAAACCAATGAGTCGCGTGCGCAAAATGTGATTGCCTTCCGGCACCTGAATGAGCGCATATGTCCCATCGTCTCGCGTGATCGTGCCGATGGCGGTGCGGTCGACGAACACTTGCACGCTGGCAACCGGCGCGCCGGCTTCATCGACCACTCTGCCGGACACGGATCCGGTGTTGCCGCCGCCCTGTGCACGAGCGAGGAGCGGTGTTGCGATCAGCGTCGCCAGCGCGAACAGCGCCGCCGCGGCGAGCGTGGACCACGAATTTCGTCGAGCCAGACCTGGCATCGAGTTCATGTCGACCTCCTCAGGGGTTCGCGAGATTTTTTTGATTGCGTGATTTCAGGACAGGAGCGCTCGGGCGAGACGCTCCGTTGACGCGTCGGCAATGCGATGCGCGACAGGAGGGGAATGCGCACGTGCGCGCGGCGGATCGCGCGCCACACGCGAGCGCGGGACGCAGATGATGGTGCGCGGTAATGTGACGAACGGCGCGAGATACCGCACCAACCCGTGCTCCGCGAAAGACAATGCGATCCCGACGCATACTCAATGCCGTTCTGACAACTCAATGTGGAATGCCGACACATCGCTCGATTCGCGTTGCTTTTGAACGCGGGCTCGGTACGTACGCTACGTTCGCGCCCGAAAACTGCGCGATAGCCGCCGCTGCGGAGCTCGGCAGGATGCGCGCGCGACCTCGGCGCGACGAATCTCCTCAGCCGCTCCGAACGCAAACCTCGAGGTGTGCGCTACTCGTTCAACCGTCCGCCAGCTGGCTCGCGCGCAGCTCCTGGATCGTCGCCACGCCCCAGTGTCGTCGAGGATTGCCGCACAGCTGGCACGAGCAGATGCGCCGCGCGTGCGCGATCTTGCCAATGTGTCGTGGATCGCCGTCCGCGAGCCCGCCGTAATACGAGCGCACGCGTGACTTGATGCGCTTCTCGTGATGTCTGCGAATTCCTCTCGAGCGCATGGTGTGAATTCCTCCCTGAATGGTAGAGGTGTTCAATTCCCTGCGGCCGCTGGGCGACGCTACCATATACTTGCATCGGATCTGCGGCAGTCAAGAGTGCTGCGCAGGAGATAATCGCCGGCGAGCCCAGGAGTAATGGCAGCTGAAGCGCCTTCATTCCTGGGCTCATGGAGATCTCACGGGCTGCTACTCCCTCACAGACCACAGTAATGCGTGTCTCACTCCATCAGGCGTGTCTGCGTATCCAACAATGGTACCGGCTTGATTGATTCCATACGCCTCGTCATCGACGTCGCCGGTAAAGACTGGTAACTGTCGCATTCCAGCTTGCACACTCCAGACAAAAGCATGAAGGTGTTCGGGATCGACAAGTGTCGTCGTCGCGCCGACGATCGCTCCATTGTCGTTAATGTCGAGCGCCTCCGAATTTCCGCTCTCGCCACTCAGTGGACTCAGATCAACCATGCCAGTCGCTTGCGTCCATCGGAACGCATGGGTTGAGACATCGGTGTCGGCAAATCCCGCGATCTCCTCCCGCGCATTGATCCGTGCACCATAACTAAACGATCCTCCGGCCAGAAACCCGAGACCGATAAAGCCCGTGGACGCATGCCACAGAACTGCTTGTCCTTGACCGGTGCCCGTTCCGACAGCACCGGAATGAGTAATCGACCGAAGGCGCGTGTTGGCCCCGTTGAGCGTGCCCGCGTCCTTCATCCCGCCGTGCGCGGTCCACACGAAGCCTTGCGTCGCCCCACCCCCGGCCACCGTGCTGAATCCGACGATTTCTCCCGCGTCGTTTACGCCTTCAGCGATGGCATCCTCACCACCGAGCGTCCCGAGGTCTTGCATCCCACTCGTGGCCGTCCACGAGAAGGCCCGATGGTGACCGTTCGGAAGATCGATTTCGCCAACGACCACACCATGCTCGTTGATCGCCCACGCCTCGCTTTCGGTACCTCCGGAAATCGTGCCCAGGTCGATCATTCCTCGCGCCGCTGTCCAGGTGATTGCATGCGTGTGCCCGGAAGCATTGGTGGCCCACCCTGCTACCTGTCCGCGGTCGTTGATGCGCCAAGCCAGTGCCGTCGAACCTCCAATGTTGCCAAGATCGACCGCCCGGTACGCAGCTACGCCCTGCCGCGCAACATCGGGTTGCGCGCGCAGCGGAGATGTGGAGGACGAGTCCGAGCAGGAGGACGTCATACAGACCGTCACACTTGCGAATACGAGGATGGAAAGCGAATGGCGCATGAGGTCTCCGGCAATGAAGGGTGAACATCAAGCACGTCGACCGAGAACGTAGGACGAGCCAGGGCACCCACACATACGTCATGCGACGTATGCGCGATCAGCGCGGGAGCATGATCGCATCGCGAGCTCTTGTGCGAATGGGAAAGAGGACCTGAGGGTCGAATTACCCGGAGAGCCATTGGCCCGGTGAGCGCGAGCGCTTGCGATGTGCGTGCGCCTTCCATAGCGTCCGCGGCATCTCTTCATGGTGGTTTTGCAGATGCGTGTGCCGTCGATGCTGGCGCTGGTCTCGTTCGCGATCGTCAGCGCAGTCCAGCGTGGAAGCAGTCAGGCCGTTCCTGCAGCTCACGCTTCCGCCGGAAACCGTGCGGCGCTCGTCAAACGCCTGGACTCCCTGTCGCGAAAGGCGGTGACGGACGGCCCGCTGGCGAGCGTCTCCGTGTCCATCCTTCGTGGCGCCGACACGCTGCTCGTGCGCGCCTACGGAATGGCCGACCTCGAGCAGCGAGCACCGGCCCAAGTCTCATCACAGTATCGGCTGGGCAGCGTCACGAAGTCATTCACGTCGGCGGCGATCCTTCAGCAGGTCGAGCGCGGCAAGCTCACGCTTGATGACACGCTCGGAAAGTTTTTTCCCGAGTATGCGGAGTGGAAGGCCGTTCGAATTCGTCAGCTGCTCAATCACACGTCGGGAATCCCGGATTACACGTCCGTGGGTGACGCGTTCAGTGGCTCGGCGGCCGAGGACGTTCCGCACGACTCGATCATCGGCTTCGTTCGCGGACGAGCGCTACAGTTCGAGCCAGGCACGAAATGGAGCTACAGCAACTCGAACTACGCTCTGCTCGGAATGATTCTAGAGCAGGTCACTTCCACGCCGTACGACGAGTATCTCGCGCGCGAGATTTTCCCACGGGCTGGACTAAGGGAGACGGCGTACTGTGATGATGCCACGCTCGTGACTCATCGCGCCCTCGGCTACGGCCGCGCGCACGGAAAGTTCGTAAACGCATCGGCGATCTCGATGACTATCCCGTTCGCCGCGGGCGCACTCTGCTCCACGGCGCGAGATCTTGCGGTGTGGGGTCGCGCGCTACGAAATGGGCATGTCATCAATGCCACGTCGTACCGTGCGATGACGACGGGTGAATTCGCGGGACGCCATCCGGATCCCAGCGACTCGACGCAGCAATACGGCTATGGTGTGGGCATGGGTATGCTCGGCGCACATCGAACGGTCGAACACGGCGGCAACATCAATGGCTTCAACGCGAGCTTCATCGACGTGCCGGATGTTGATCTCGGCATTGGGGTGGTGACGAACACGGAGGGCATCGGCGCTGACGCGTTGGCGAAACGACTGGCGCAGGCGGCCTTGTCGCTCCCAGTGGATACCGCCGATCGCACTCCTCCTGAGCCGACCCGTGCAGCGCGAGCATCACTCACACCCGGTGCGACCACCATGTACCTGGGTCGCTATCGACTGCACGTGATGAACGCACCGTCGCGCGCGGCATTGTATTCGGTCACGGAGACGGTGTATGAAGAAGGAGGCCGGCTCCTCGTCTGGAGTCCGGGCTCACCTCCGAAGGAGCTCGTGTCCCTGGGCAACGGCCGATTCGCGAATTCCGAGGAGCCAGGCACGACCTTCGACTTCGGCGCGGACTCCGCGGCCAGTGTTGGGCTTGGGGCGGCGAGCGGGAAGGATGGAGCTGCTTCGGACAGTGCGCTCACGCAGGCGGGCGATGCGCACAACTCTAGGACGGAGATCGGCTGGCTCACGTTCCGTATGTGGAACCAGCCAGGCTTCGTATTGACCGGCGCTCGGGTGGCGGGGCCGTAGCGCGATCTCGCGTCAGCAGTAGTAGCGATCGAAGATGACAAACGCGCCACGCGGCTCTGTAACCAGCCGCGTGGCGCGAAGTAGATATCTATGGGCCTGCGAGGAGTTGAACCTCGGACCTCACGCTTATCAGGCGTGCGCTCTAACCACCTGAGCTACAGGCCCTGCACCTACAATTGCCTTGCCGGCGGACCTCAACGAGGCCCGACCGACAGCCATCAAGATTAAGACGCACTCCCTTCAAATTCAATCACCGGACCACTCGCGCTGCCCTCGGCGGCTCCTCTCGTCCCGTGCACCGCGCACGCATCCCCCTCGCACAGGCGCCGCACTCGATTCGCTGCCACCCACGCGTAAACTCGCGAACCCGCCCACACCGCGCCCGGCGCATACATGATCGGCACCAGCGGCCAGAGCACGGGCAGCCGCTTGCAAATCTCCCGCACGCCCAAGAAGCCGCTCCGCACGCGCCCGTCAGGCGTCACCACCAGCATCGCCGCTCGCATCTGCTCGCGCGTGACGCCCGGGGCAAGTGCGTGCGCCCGCGCCCACTCGCGCTCGAGGTCGACGAACCCGAGCCGTCCCGCGACATCCAACGCATTAAGCTGCGTCACCGTGCGGATGCACAGCGGGCAGTACCCGTCGAAGATCACCGCGGTGGCCCGCATCGCACCTCCGTGCGCCGGCCTCGGCGCCCAGCGGCGCGCCGCATCGCGAATCGGCTCCGCGAACGCCGCGTAGAGCGCGACCAGCTGGAAGAACTCGGCACGCATGAGGATCCAGATCCCCGTGTGGAGCGCGACTCCCACCGCGAGATAGACAGGCGCCGTTCGCGGAAAGAGCACGCACACGACGAACGTCAGCTCGAAGAGCACCGTGACCACCGCACTCACGACACCCATCCAGTGCACACGCGCCGCGGCAATCGCGAGCGGGACGCCGTGCGTGCTCCCGTCGACCAAGAGGTGGAACTGCATCGTGTAGCCGTTCATCCAAGCGGAATGGCCGCGCACGAGCTTCCAGAGCGCGGCCGACAGATAGATGATGACCAGCAGCCACTGCACGGCGCGCAGCGGCCATCGCGCGTCGCGGCTCATCGCCTGCCCTTCGCGCGGAACAAAGCGCTGGAGTCGCGCGCTGCGCGCCACTCGCGCGCGCAGCGCATCCACGGAGAGCGCTTCGCCGCATGGGGTGAGGATCAGCATCCACAGCACGATCACCGCCGCGGCCTCCGAGTGCTGCAGCGTGCCGTACGAGTACAGGTGTGAGAGCAGGAAGGTCACCGCGATCGCGAAGATCGTGATCGACAGCCGCGTATACGCGCCGATGAGCGCCGCGAGCCCGGACACACCGCACACGATCCACGCCGCCACCAATGCCGCCGCGCCGGGCCGCGCGCCCCAGCCGAGCGGCAGCATCATGATCTTGAGCGACGGAATGGGGTCGAACCACTCGCCCGGAAGCCGCGCAAGACGCAGTTGCGTCGCGAGCGCGCCGGGCCACAACGCTTCCCCCAGCAGCACGAGCACAATCGCCACGCGAAGCAGCGCGAGATCGCGCAGCGGCGCGGGATCGAACCAGTATCGGTCGAGCCGTTCACGCACACTCATCGCGCGCTCGCCTCGTTCACGCTCCACGCTGCGGCGCGCTGCATGGGATTCCGCAGATCGTACGTCGACGGATCGGCGACTCGAACGATGCGGACCCATACCGACGCGCTGCAGTAGCGCGCCGGAAACTCGGCTTCGATCGCGCGACTCAGCCGCGCGCGGGCAGCCGTGCCCTCCTCGCTCTCCGGTGCTCGCGCGACGGTGCCCAGAAGACTCATCACCTGCTGAAGTGGTGGGCCGAGCGTGCGCGCCGGCATCACCGTCTCCGGATGTGGGGCCGCGCACGTCGCCACACGGAGCTGCGGCACGACCAGCGTGTCCGACAGCGCGTGCGCCTTCGCGTACATTGGATAGGGAAGAAACGGCCAGTACCAGCTCCGGTCCGTCGCGAGCGGCGTCGCGACGGCGAGTTGAGCTCCGAGTACTCCGACAATTGCGGCGACAGCGACGAACTTCGGGAGCGGCATGGACGAGGTGAGAGGAGCCTCGAATATCGGCCTGTCGCACTCAGTGCGAAAGGCGGCCCACCCCTCCATGACTGTAACGGAACGTACGAGTTCGGCGCACGACTCTCGTCGCCCCGCCGCCGAGCGGCGGAGCGACCAGAGCATTCGAAATGACTACCGCATGTCAGCGATCTCCACGCCGCGGACGCGCAATGAACGCGAGCGCGTGTCCCGTGCTCTTCTCGATCATTCTCCCCGTGATGGTTCCGTCTTCGTTGATCGCCTGCGCGGATACGATCGAGTCGGCGAAGCTCGCACCCATGAGCTGATTAAGGTCGTAGATCTGCGCGTGCTCCCAAACCACGCCACGGCACGCCACTGCTCCACACGAATTCCCAACGACCTCGCGTCGCGAGTTGATCGCTGCCGCCTGGCTCGTTGCGTCGCCAGCGAGGGTGCCGAGATCCCTTGTTCCCTCTCGGCGCGACCAGAAGAACGCGTGCGCGTTGGAGTTCGCGTTCACATCTCCCGGCAGATCCGAAAAGCCGACTACGTCGCCCGCGTCGTTGATGTCCATCGGCGTGTTCCACGCGATGCCGCCGAGCGTGGGAAGCTCGATCGTGCGACCGTGCTCCCACATGACCATGTGCGTCGCGCTGTACTCGCCCACTGCCACGTCGCACGCTCCGGAGATGCCGACCACCTGCCCGCGATTGTTGATCCCAGTCGCCGCGGACGTCGAGTCTCCGTGCAGCGGGCGAAGCTCGCGCATGCGCAGTGTGCGCGCGTCCCAGAGCGCTGCACGGAACTGCAGCACCTGCGGGGCGTTGCACGTCGGATCCTTCACGCGATTCTCGGCCCAGCCCACCACCTGCCCGCGCTCGTTCACGTCCGTCGCGAAGCCGTTGATTCCGCCGAAGGTCGGGAGCGCACGCATGCTGCCATTCTCCCACACGAAGCCCAGACAGACCTGCCCGGTGGCCGGCAGGAAGGCGGCGCAGCTCCAGTCCTCGTGCAGCGTGTCGAGATCCGCGGTCTGTGAGATTCCCACGACCATGCCACGATCGTTGATGCCCGGCCACACGACGCTGCTGTTCGCTCCGCCCAGCGTTCCGAGATCCGTGATCGCTCCGCCGCGCCACAGCGCCGCGTGGCGAGTCTTGTCCGGCAGGTTCGCGTATCCGGCCACCCATCCAGCGTTGTTGATCGCGCTTCCGCGATTTGCAGTTCCGCCCAACGTCGGGAGCTTCTCGATCTCGTACGCCGGCGCGCCGTCGCGATCGCTCGCCGCCCGCATTCCTGCGACCGGTGGAGTAACCTCGGCAGCATCCCCACACGCAAAGAGTAGCGCGACCGACACGAACAATCCCATTCGATGCATCTGTCCCTCCGTGACACACGTGGCGTCGGTGCGCAGCGGATGCGCGCGCCCCGAACGCCGCACGGTAGACCGCGTGCATCAGACACGCGTGCCGAATTCGGACGCCGAATTCTCTCGCTCAACGAATTCCATGTCCGAATGCGGCGAGGCGCCAGCGCGTACCGCGAGTAGCTTCTGAGCGTGTCCGAATCCGCCGATTTCTTCAGCACCGCGCTTGGACGCGTGTACGCACGGGCGCTCGACGCGCGCGATGCGCGTTTCGACGGCGTGTTCTTCGTCGGCATCACGACGACGAAGATCTACTGCCGGCCCGTGTGTCCCGCGCGCGTCGCCTATCACAGCCATCGCCGTTTCTTCGCTGTTGCGGCTGCGGCCGAGGAGGCGGGCTATCGCCCGTGTCTGCGCTGCCGCCCCGAGCTTGCGCCCGGTCGTGCATCGTGGGATTCGATGTCGCGCATCGGGAGCCTCGCCGAGCGCCGCATTGCGGCTGGCGCGCTGAACGGTCGGAGCGTTTGCGAGCTCGCGCGCGATCTCGGTGTGAGCGAGCGGCACCTTCGGCGCGCGCTCGAGCGTTCCGTCGGCGTGTCGCCGATCCGGCTCGCCCAGACCTATC
This sequence comes from uncultured Gemmatimonadaceae bacterium, assembly GCA_963792685.1. Lineage (GTDB taxonomy): Bacteria > Gemmatimonadota > Gemmatimonadetes > Gemmatimonadales > Gemmatimonadaceae > FEN-1250. The sequence goes on from CAWBWW010000001.1 coordinate 3,701,602, forward strand.
GCCTCCTCTTTGCAAAGCGTTTGCTGGCGGACACGCGCTTGCCCGTCACGCAGATCGCATTCGCGAGCGGATTCCAGAGTCTGCGGCGATTCAATGCGTCGTTCGCCGAGCAGTATCGCATGCCTCCGACCGCGGTGCGCCGCGTCACGCGCTCGGCGAAAACCGCGCGCGTGCAGCCGCCACGTGCGGAAAAGGAGTCGCTGCGCCTCACGCTGTCATATCGAGCGCCGCTCGCCTGGGAGGTGCTGCTCGAGTGTCTCGCAGGCGACGGCATTGGCGGGGTCGAGATCGTCGATGGGCGTCGCTATGGTCGCACCGTCGAGATCGAAGGCCGGAAGGGCGTCATCTTCGCAGAGGATGCGGCGGATGCGGGTGGACGCCGCAAGCAGACGCACGTGAACGTCGACGTCTCCGCCTCGCTAGTGCCTGCGCTCATGCCACTGCTCGCGTGCCTGCGCCAGCTCTTCGATCTCGACGCCGACCCGACTGCGATCGACGCGCATCTCTCGCAGAGCGGACTCGGCGCCCAAGTCAGTGCCATCCCGGGCATGCGACTCCCCGGCGCGATCGACGGATTCGACATCGCGTTGCGCGCGATCCTGCGTGGTCGCGCGCGAACAGCGCGCGCTTCCGCGGTGAGTGCACCGGGCGTGTCGTCATCCGATCCCGCCGCTCGCGTCACCTGGGCACTTGGCGAGGCGATCGAGACTGGCCTCCCGGAGCTCGCGCGTCTCTCGCCGACGGCTCCGCGCGTGGCGGACGCTGGAACGGAGGCGCTCGAGGCACTTGGCGTTTCGAGGGCGCGTGCCGAGTGTGCGGTGGCGCTTGCGCGCATGGTGGCGAACGGGGAGCTCCGGCTGGATGCCGGGAGCGATCCGACGACGGTGCGGCGAGCGCTGGAGTCCGTACGCGGCATCGGCGAACAGGTCGAGACAATGCTGGTGGCGCGCGCGCTGCGCTGGCCCGATGCGTTCCCCGCGAGCGATCGGGCGCTTCAGGGTGCCACTGGCGGCCTCAGTGCGCACGATCTCCGATCCGGCGCGGACCGGTGGCGCCCGTGGCGCGCGTACGCGGCGTTGCACCTCTGGCTCGGCGAGCTCGCACATCCCCCGGTCCCGCAGCAGGACTTCACATCGAGGCAGGAGCACGTATGCCAGACGAACACTCACGCATCGCTGGCAAGCTGACGATGCGACCGGCGCGCTTCGCGCGACCGGCGATTGCCATCGCCGGGATCGCGATACTCGCGTTGGCCGCGGCCGCACTCGCGGCGAAGGCGCCGGGCCGGTGTGCCGCGCCGGAGTATCACCAGTTCGACTTCTTCGAAGGTGACTGGGACACCTACGACGTTGCCGACTCGACGAAGCTCATCGCGCGCAACAAAGTCACGCCAATGCTCGATGGCTGTGCGGTGCGCGAGGAGTACTCGCAAAACGACGGTCTCCGTGGCGAGAGCTTCAGCGTGTACGACGCGAGCCGGCGCACCTGGCACCAGAGCTGGGTGACGAACCATGGCTCGCTGCTGCTCCTGGACGGCGGCCTGGTGAACGGGCGCATGGAGTTCACTGCCACACAAAGCGAGAGCGATGGGCGCTCGTCGCTGGTGCGTGTCGCGTGGTGGACGAAAGGGAAATCGGTTCGGGAGCGGGCGGAGCAGTCGAAGGATGCGGGCGCGACGTGGTCGCCTCTGTTCGACATCGTGTTCCGGGCGCACGGGCGGTAAAAACGACACAGCCCCCGGATGCGCGAGGCACCCGGGGGCTGCAAGAAGGCAATCGATCGTGACAATTGTATGATGGCGCGACGATTCTGAGGATTTTCGAGTCTTCGAGAAGTCTCTACTCATCGCTCCAGAAAGGAGGTGATCCAGCCGCAGGTTCCCCTACGGCTACCTTGTTACGACTTCGCCCCAGTCACTGCGCTCGCCTTCGGCGGCTTGGCCCTTCTTGCGAAGGTTCCGACACCGACTTCGGGCGCTCGCAGCTTCCATGGCGTGACGGGCGGTGTGTACAAGGCCCGGGAACGTATTCACCGTGGCGATGCTGATCCACGATTACTAGCAATTCCGGCTTCATGTAGTCGAGTTGCAGACTACAATCCGAACTGAGGACCGCTTTCTGGGATTGGCACCACCTCGCGGCTTCGCAACCCTTTGTACGGTCCATTGTAGCACGTGTGTAGCCCTAGACGTAAGGGCCATGATGACTTGACGTCGTCCCCACCTTCCTCCGGTTTGGCACCGGCAGTCCTTCCAGAGTCCTCGGCATTACCCGGTAGCAACTGGAAGCGAGGGTTGCGCTCGTTGCGGGACTTAACCCAACATCTCACGACACGAGCTGACGACAGCCATGCAGCACCTGTGCACGAGTCCCGAAGGAGGCCCTCGGTTTCTCGAGGGTTTCTCGTGTATGTCAAGCCTAGGTAAGGTTCTTCGCGTTGCGTCGAATTAAACCACATGCTCCACTGCTTGTGCGGGCCCCCGTCAATTCCTTTGAGTTTCAGCCTTGCGGCCGTACTCCCCAGGCGGGGCACTTAATGCGTTAGCGCCGGCACTCAGAGGGTCGCTCCCCCAAGCACCTAGTGCCCATCGTTTACGGCGTGGACTACCAGGGTATCTAATCCTGTTTGCTCCCCACGCTGTCGCGCTTCAGCGTCAGCCACTGCCCAGCGGGCCGCCTTCGCCACTGGTGTTCTTCCGGATCTCTACGCATTCCACCGCTACACCCGGAATTCCACCCGCCTCTACAGTGCTCCAGCCCACGAGTCGCCACGGCCGATTCGGGGTTGAGCCCCGAACTTTCACCACAGCCTTCATGAGCCGCCTACGCGCCCTTTACGCCCAGTGATTCCGGACAACGCTTGCACCCTCCGTATTACCGCGGCTGCTGGCACGGAGTTAGCCGGTGCTTCCTCACCCGGTACCGTCAATGCACTCTGAAGTGCACATTCGTCCCGGGCAACAGGGGTTTACAACCCGAAGGCCTTCCTCCCCCACGCGGCGTCGCTGCGTCAGCCTTTCGGCCATTGCGCAAGATTCCCCACTGCTGCCTCCCGTAGGAGTCTGGGCCGTCTCTCAGTCCCAATGTGGCTGGCCATCCTCTCAGACCAGCTACCCGTCGTCGCCTTGGTGGGCCATTACCCCCCCAACTAGCTGATAGGCCGCGAGCCCCCCCTGTGGCGCCACTGGATTGCTCCAGGGCTTTGCTGTTCGCTCCATGCGAAGCAAACACCATATGCGGTATTACCCGGCCGTTGGGCCGGCTATCCCCCACCACGAGGCAAGGTCGCTCACGTGTTACGCACCCGTTCGCCGGTCACTCCAGAGTTGCCCCCAAAGTGCCCTCGACTTGCATGTGTTAAGCACGCCGCCAGCGTTCGTCCTGAGCCAGGATCAAACTCTCCAATAGTTATATCGAATTAGTTCGAACAGCTCTCCAAACGCCGTCCTTCAGACGCTAGTCCAAAAGACTGCGTCCGGAATCAATCTCGTGAATTTTTCTCTCCCTGCCGCGCACGAGCGCAGCAGATCAACAAGAGCCATCACACAAAATTGTCACTCTCGATTGTCAAACAGCGTCATTCAAATTCCCCGCTGATGATGCTCGCGGGGAGCAGTCATTCTAGTGGCTTGTGAGACACGAGTCAACCCCAAATCACACCCGCTTCCTCACTCCGGCGCGACTCGAAATCACACCCCCCGCTCAATCATCGTAGCGGTGCGGATGCCCCGGCGGCTTCGGACGAATCTCGTCCACGTCGTCGTACTCGTCGTCCAAGTCCACAAGGTCCAGATCCGCTTCGAGATCGTCGTCGTCCTCGTCGAAATCCTCATCATCATCGTCGAGTTCATCGTCGAGCTCGTCATCATCCAGATCCTCGTCGTCCAGCTCGTCGTCGAGCGGTTCATCGTCGACATCGTCGTCGTTGCGCGACCGTAGCACCAGGTGCAACGACTCGAGCTCCTCCAACATTTCCGTGCTTCTCCTGACGGTAAGGGAACTGACTGTAACACCTACGAATTACAGCGTTGCCCGCTCTCGCTTCGCCTCTCGCGACAGCTTTTTCCGATCGTTCGCACTCAAGAACCGCTTCCGCAACCGGATCGATTCAGGCGTCACTTCGATCAACTCGTCTTCCTCGATGTACTCGAGCGCGCCTTCCAAAGTCAACTCCCGCGGCGGCTCCAGCTGGATGTTCTCATCCGTGGACGTCGTCCGCATGTTCGTCAACTTCTTCTCCTTCGTCGGGTTCACGTCCATGTCCCCCGGACGTGCACTCTCCCCGATGATCATCCCCTCGTACACCGGTGTTCCCGGCGCAACAAACAGCGTCGCACGCTCCGACAGATTCGCCAGCCCGAACGCGACCGCGTTCCCGAACTCCATCGACACCAGCGTCCCACGCTTGCGCCCGGCCAACGGACCCGCCCACGCGCCGTACTCCAGGAACCGATGGTGGATGATTCCCGTCCCTCGCGTGTCAGTCAAGAACTCCGACCGGTACCCAAACAATCCGCGCGCCGGAATGCGATACAACAAACGCACCAAACCCTGCCCCGGGTTCTTCATTTCGATCATCTCGGCCCTGCGCGGACCGAGCTTCTCGATCACCGCCCCCAGGAACTCCTCCGGCACGTCGATCGACAGCTCTTCGTACGGTTCGAGACGCTCGCCGTTCGCTCCCTCGCGCGTGATCACGCGCGGACGCGACACCTGAAACTCGAACCCCTCGCGCCGCATCGTCTCCATCAGGATCGACAGATGCAGCTCGCCACGCCCCGACACCGTCCACGTATCCGTCGCGTCCGTGTCGACCACGCGCAGCGCCACGTTCCGCTCGAGCTCCTTGAACAGCCGCTCTCGCACCTGGCGCGAAGTGACGAACTTGCCCTCTTTACCCGCGAACGGGGAATTGTTCACCATGAAGTCCACCGAGATCGTCGGCTCCTCCACCGCGATGCCCTCCAGCCGCTCCTGATGCTCGACATCCGTGACCGTGAGCCCGATCTCGACACCTTCGAGCCCGGCCATCGCCACGATCTCGCCTGAGGACGCCTGCTGGATCTCGATCCGCTCGAGGCCCTCGTAGCCGAACAGCTTCGTCACCTTCGCAATCGCCGCGTTGCGCGTCGTCTCCACCGGCAACAGCGCGACCGTATCGCCCACCTTCACGGTGCCACGCTCGATCTTGCCGATGCCAAGTCGCCCGAGATACGGCGAGTGGTCGATCGTCGAGATGAGCATTCTGGAACGACCCCTCGGTGTCGCCCTCCGCGGCCGGCACGTGCTCGATGATGGCGTCGAAGAGCGTCGAGAGATCGCCGATCGGTGCATCGAGATCCATCGTCGACGTGCCGTTGCGCGCCGAGGCATAAACCACCGGCGCATCGAGCTGCTCGGGAGTGGCCTCGAGCTCGATGAACAGATCGAGCACCTCGTCGTGCACGCGCATGGGATCTGCGCCCGGGCGATCGATCTTGTTGATCACGATGAGCGGCGTGCGTCCGAGCGCGAGCGCCTTGCGCAGCACGAAGCGCGTCTGCGGCATCGGTCCATCGAACGCATCGACCACGAGCAGCACACCGTCCACCATGCGGAGGATGCGCTCGACCTCGCCGCCGAAGTCCGAGTGTCCCGGCGTATCGACGACGTTGATCTTCACGCCCTTCCAGCGGATGGACGTGTTCTTGGCGAGGATGGTGATGCCGCGCTCGCGCTCGAGCGGATTGGAGTCCATCACACGCTCCTGCACGACCTGGTTCTCGCGGAAGGAGCCAGACTGGCGGAGCATCTTGTCGACGAGCGTCGTTTTGCCGTGATCGACGTGCGCGATGATGGCGACGTTGCGAATTTCCATAGCCGTGAAATATAGCTGATCGCGGCTATACAGGCTACTACGGATGTATCTCGATGCGCGGCTGCGTCTAGCGCGCGCCAGCCTTCGCCTTGCCGAGCGGCTCCGCCTTGCCAGGAGCCGCTGCCGCCGCCGGCTGCTCCGCTGTCGGATCGAGGAAGCTCACTTCAATGTTCCGGTTGCGAAGCATGTGCGCGAACCCCTGCTTGTCGTTCGCCTTCATGTACGCTTCCTTCGGCTCGACCTGCCCGGCATCCACCAGGTCGATCAGCGCATCGTTGAGCGTCACCATTCCCAGCCGCTTCGATGTCTGGATCACGGAAGCGATCTGGAACGTCTTCCCCTCGCGAATGAGATTCGCGATCGACGGAATCGTGAGCAGGACCTCGCGCGCCGCCACGCGACCGCCTCCGATCTTCTTGCACAACGTCTGCGAGATCACCCCGCGCAGCGACTCGGACAACATGGCGCGCACCTGCTCCTGCCGGTCGGGTGGGAACTGATCGATCAGACGATCGATCGTTCCCGCCGCCGACGTCGTGTGCAGCGTCGCGAACACCAGATGTCCCGTTTCCGCCGTCTCGATCGCGATCGACACGGTCTCGAGATCGCGCAGCTCACCCACGAGCACGATGTCCGGATCTTCGCGCAGCGCCGCACGGAGCGCCGTCTTGAACGAGCCGGTGTGCACCCCCACCTGCCGCTGCGTGATGATGCATTGCTTGTTCTCGTGCACGAACTCGATTGGATCCTCGATCGTGATGACGTGCTCGCTGCGCTTGCGATTGATGAGATCGATGAGCGAGCAGAGCGTCGTCGACTTTCCGGAGCCCGTTGGCCCCGTCACGAGCACGAGCCCACGCGTGAGGTAGCAGAGATTCTGCACCTCGTCCGTGATCCCGAGCTGTTCGACGCTCACCACCTTCGCAGGAATGATTCGAAAGACGGCCGCGCATCCCTTGTGCTCGCGCATCACGTTGCAGCGGAAACGTCCCGTGCCCGGAATGTCGTGCGCAAAGTCCGTGTCGCTCGAGCTGTCGAACTCGCTGCGGTTGCGCTCCGGCATGATCGACTTGACCAGCGCCTCCATCTCGCGCGAGTTGAGCGGCTGCGTATCCGGAATGCGCACCATCTCGCCGTCCACGCGCACGATCGGAGGCTCACCCACGCGCAGGTGAAGATCCGACGACCCGCGCTGCACCATCATCCGGAGCATGCCCTCGATCCGGTCGCGCTCAGGGCTCTGCCCCGGCGCGCCGACTTCTTCATGCGAATCGCCCACGCGCGCCTGCGACGACGAATGCTGCGGCGCCGCCTGTGCACCCGGCGCGCCCGCTGCCGCTTGCGCCACTGCAGCGCCCTGCGGCTCCGCCGGTTTCTGCGCCGAGCCCTGCACACGCACCACCGCGCGCAGCCCCTCGGCGCGCGCACTCACCGAGACATCGAATGCGCCATCTTCGCACGTATACGCGAACGTCGTCGCCGCGCCGGAGTCGAGCGCCATCCGTGCATTCCCGGGCGCGAGCTCCTGCAGCAACGCGAGCAGCTGCGCTTCGTTGAACGCAGTCTTCGTAATCGCGCGCGGCGTGCCCTGCATATCGAGCTGCGCCGGCACGTCCACACCGAGCATGAGGGCGCTCGCGCGATGCGAGACGAGAGCAGCGAAGAAGCGATCCAGTTGCGGCATTATCAGTCCAGTGGGCGTACGCGCTCGATCATCTTTCGATTGACCAAGCGGACACCCTCATCGGTTCGGAGCGCCATGAAGTGCTCCGTGCAATGGTTCATGTAGTCGAGCACGCGGGGACGCGACGCGCGCACCTCGAGTCGCATGGACCCGACGTAGGTGCGGCCGCCCGTCAGGGTGAGCTGGAGCAGCGCCGTGGGCGCGCTTCCCGGGAGATCTTCGCGTTCCGGATGTGGCATCGAGCACGATCTCGAGGACGCGGTCCTTCGCGATCAGCAGGACTTCGCCCGTCTCGAGGCCGAGCGGGAAAAACGGCTCGGGCTCATTCAGGAGACGGAGCGGATCTTCCTGTCCGCCCGGCGGATAGACCTGCGGAGCGAACAAGCTGCCGCTCAGCGTCTCACCACCGACCATCGTGATCGAGACCGCAATGCGCTCTTTCTCGATCCGAACGTCGTTCCATGTTTGCGACGGTGACACGCCCGTTTTCCCCTCACGATGGTCTGTGTGGAGACGAGCCCTCGCGCCCTGCCGTCACCATTTGGCACTCCGGGGCCGCCATGAAAACGCCCTCAGGGGCATTTCGCCCGAATTACGGCGCGCAGCGACCCCATCCGGCTCAGGCGTGCAGGTGCAGCTCGCGATCGTAGAGTTCCTGCCGCTCGAGCTGAACGGTGACGTGCTGGATGCCGAACAGGCGCATCGCGTCGAGCACGTGCTCCAGCACGTGCTGGTGGCGCTCCGGCTCGCGCACGATCGCGTGGACGCTCATCGCGATCACGTTCGAGGTGACGGTCCACACGTGCAGATCGTGCACGGACTCGATGCCCGGAATTGCGGTGAGCTGATCGCGCACCGCCGCCGCCGAGATGTGCGCGGGGGTCGACTCGAGCAGCACGTCCGTCGAATCACGGACGAGCGTCCACGCGCCGCGCAGGATCAGCGTGCTCACGATGACCGACGCCACGGTGTCCGCCGCGAGCCAGCCGAAGCGCCAGATGAGCAACGCGGCGATGATCGTCCCCACGAAGCCGAGCAGGTCGCCGAGAATGTGGAGATACGCGCCGCGCACGTTCATGTTCTCTTCGCCGCTCGGGATGCAGCACCCACGCGGAGATCGCGTTCGCGACGAGTCCAAGCACGGCGACTCCGAGCATGAGCTTGCTCTGCACCGGCTCGGGATTGTGCAGGCGGATCACCGCCTGCCAGATGATCCACACCGAGATGAGAAGCAGCGTCGCGCCGTTCAGAAATGCGGCGAGGATCTCGAGACGCAGGTAGCCGTAGGTGCGCTTGTCCGTCTCGGGGCGCTGGCTGAACCACGCGACGAAGAGCGAGAGCGCGAGCGCAGCGACATCGGTGAGCATGTGCCCCGCGTCCGCGAGCAGCGCCAGCGAGTTCGCCAGGAACCCGCCCACCGCCTCGGCCACCAGGATGACGGCGGTGATCGCGAGCGCGATGCGCAGCCGCCCCACCGATCCGCCGTGCGCGTGCGCGTGTCCGTGTCCCGCGTGCGAGTGTCCGCCGTGCGAGTGTCCGCCGTGCGAGTGGGAGTGCGAGTGCCCCGTATGTGAGTGCGCCATGGGTGAAAGCTTCACCGGTGAAGCAGGCGCGTCCAGATGCCGCGCCACAATTACTTCCTCGCGGGCTCCATCGCGTCGCTAAAGCGCGCGCACTCGAGTATCGCCTCGATCATGCTCGACGGATCCGCACGATTCTGCCCCGCGATGTCGAGTGCGGTGCCGTGATCGGGAGAGGTGCGCGGGAACGGCAGCCCCATCGTGACGTTCACCGCGCTTCCGAACGACGCAACCTTGATCGCGGTCATGCCCACATCGTGGTACGGCGCGAGCACGGCATCGAACTCACCGCGCATTGCGCGTACGAACACCGTGTCTGCGGGGAACGGTCCCAGAATGCGCGCGGCACGCGCGGCGGGCGCGAGCAGCGTGTCGTCCTCTGCGCCGAAGCGGCCGCCGTCGCCCATGTGCGGGTTGAGGGCGCACAGCGCGATCTTCGGCTCCGCGATTCCGTAGAGCTGCTGCAGCCCTCGGCGCGTGAGCTCCGCGCACTCGACGATGCGCGCGTGCGTGAGCTCGCGATGCACATCGGACAGCGCGATGTGCGTCGTGACGAGCACCACGCGCAGCCGGTTCGACGCGAGCATCATGGCGACGTGCGCCCCGGTGAGCGCCGCGAGCATCTCGGTGTGGCCGGGGAAGTCGTAGCCGCCGGCGAAGAGCGCGTGCTTGTCGATGGGTGCCGTGACGATCCCCTGCACGTCGCCCGCGAGCGCGAGCGCCGTCGCGCGCTCGATCGCGAGCCCCGCGAGGTGGCCGCCGAGCTGCTCGCTGCCGCCAGCGTGCCATTCGCCGATCTCTTCGTCCGCGGGCACCACGGTGCCGGATGGACCGACGATGACCAGCTCTGCGCGCGCACGGACCCGCGCATCGGAGCGTGCGGCGGCGACGATCTCGGGGCCGATGCCGCGCGGATCGCCGAGCGTGACCGCCAGACGCGGCATGCTCACTCGGTCACCACGTCGCTGAGCACGCGATACAGCGTCTTCGCGTTCGCGCGGCTCACGTTCTTGCCAATCTCCGCGAGAATCTCGATCTCGAGCGATCGATGCGCATAGTCGACCTTGATGTGGTCACCCGGCCCAACCTCCGCCGATGCCTTCACGCGCTTGCCGTTCACCGCCACCGCACCCACATCGCACGCCTCCTTCCCCTCGGTGCGGCTCTTCACCAGGAGCAGCCGCTTGAGCGCGAGGTCGACGCGCACGAATCAGATGCGGATGGACACGTAGCTGTCCTTGCGGAGCCCGTCGAGATAGCGACGAATCGCCTTCTCTTCCGCGAGCTGGTCGCGAATCTTCTCGCGCCAGTCCGCCACAGTGGGCTCGTGCTCGCCGGCGATCGATGTGATCTGCACGACGAAGAACTTCGGCGTGTTGTGCGCCTTGTCCTGGATCACGAACGGATCGAGAATGTCGTTCGCCTTGTGCCCCGCGATCGCGGTCTGGTACTCCTGCGGAAGCTGCGATTGCGGGAACGGCTGCGGGATCGACGACTCCTCGGACGGGTCGTGATGCTTCGCACGCAGCGTGTCGAACGAAACGCCGGCGCGCCACTGCTTCACCACGTCGTTCGCCTCGGCGCGCGCCGCCTGCACGTCCGCCGAATCGATGGCCGGACGAATAAGTATGTGCCGCCCTTTCACTTCTGCGGGCTGTACGCGGTCGACGCGAATGAGGTGATAGCCGAACACCGTCTTCACCGGGGGGCTCACGATTCCCGGACGCAGCGCGAAGTACACGCGATCGAACTCCGGCACGAAGTCGCCGCGGCGACGCCAGCCGAGATCGCCACCGAGCTCCTTGGTGCTCGGGTCCATCGACTCGCGCTTCGCGATCTTCTCGAAGTCGCCGCCCTTGGTGATCTCGTTGTACAGCGAATCCGCCTTCAGCACCGCCGCGGTGTCCTGCTTTGCGCTCGGCTTCGGCGAGATGACGATCTGGCGGAGCGTGACCGTTGCCGGAAGCTTCTGGAGCTGGCTCGAATTCTTGTTGAAGAACTCGTCCACCTCCGTGTTCGACACCGCCGCCGGCGTGACCTTTCCATCGGAGCGGAGCTTCTCGAACAGCTTCTGCTGCAGCTGGCTGCGGCGGGACTGGTCCGAGAGCCAGTGACGGAACTCCTCGACGGTGCCGAAGCCGGACTTCTTCAGCTCCTCGCGGAACTCCTTCTCCGTCGTGAAACGCGTGCGGATGGTCTGCATGCGCTTGTCAACGTCGGCGTTCACGTCGTTGTCGGACACTTCGACCTTCTCGTCCTTGGCCTTCTGAACGAGTAGCTCCTCGTCGATGATCGCGTCGAGAATGCTCTTGATCATCGCCTGCTGGCTCGCCGAATCGTCCGGCATCTTCTGACCGGAGGCGCGGGCTTGGGCGAGACGCTCCTCCACATCGGAGCGCAAGATTGGCGTGGTCCCGACGATGGCAACGACGCCGTCGACGGGAGGAGTGCCGCTGCCCCCCGCCGCCTTGACCTGCTGAGCGTGAAGCGGTGCGACGAGCACAATTGCGGCCGCAGCCGCAAACATCAATGAATGGCGCATGCTCACCGTACCCTCGACTCGTCTCGTGGTTCGATCACGACAATTGGCTCAGTCCCGCGGCTTTGGCGGGGCGGGCGCAGGTGCCGGCGCGGGCGCGCCCTGCGGCATCTGCATTCCACCCATCGGAACCTCGGTGGGCGGCGCGTTCTTGGCGCGAAGCGAATCGTTCTTCGTCTTGAGCGCCGTCGACGCGGTGACGGCCTTGTCCATCGCGGCCTGGTTGATCGTGACCGAGTACTTCTGCTTGAGCATCATCTCAAGCGGCGGCGGAACCTGCACGAAGCCCGCCTGCTGCTGCATGAGCTTGTCCAGGTACGCGTTCACGCGGGCGCTTGCGAGCGTCTCGCGCCCCGACGCCGACTTGGCGCTGTCTGCAAGCGACTTGGGGTTGAGACCGAGCTGATCCCAGCTCGACGTCACCACTTGGGTGAACTTGGAGTGCAGCTCCTTTTCCTCTTCCGGGGTCAACGCAATCTTGGCGCTGTCCGCCTGATGCAGCACGAGCTCGTTACGAAGCACGTTCTTCGCGAAGCTCAGCACGATGCTGTCCGGCGCGGTCTGGAGACGCTTGCCGAGATCCTCGCGCTGCTGGAACGCCTCGAGCCAACGCGTGAGACGCGACACCGTGAAGTCGCCCGCCTTGGACGTCGCGATCACCGTCTTGTCGTTGCGGTGCGCGTCGAGATCCTTCGCCGCGTCCTTGATCGTCGCAATCGCGTTTGGCTTGAACTGGATGTTGCCGTTCGCCTCCAGCTGTGCGACGTAGCTGCTGTCCGCGGTCTGCAGCGCGGGGCCATTGAGGCGCTGCGCCACCTCGGCGGACACTTCCGGATAGGTCGAGCGGCGAATGATATGGTAGCCGAACTGTGTCTTCACGAGCGGCGAAACCTGCCCAGGCTTGAGCGCCGCAACGGCCTGCTCGAACTGCGGCACCATCGCGCCCTTCGGGAACACGCCGAGATCGCCGCCGCGCTGCGCGCCGCCCGGCTCCTGCGTGTACTTCTGCGCCATCTGCGTGAAGTTCGTGGGCGTCACCTGCGCGCGAACCCCTTCCGCGACCTTGCGGATCGAATCTGTCTGCGCAGGCGTCGCGCCCTGCGGCACCGTGAAGAGAATGTGGCGCGCGGCGAGCACCTCACCCGCGTTGAACTTCGCCTCGGTGCCGGACGTGTCGATGTGGAACGTCTTCACCACCTGGTCGTGCCACTTGCCGGCTCGCATCTGCGCGATGATCGGCCAGAGCGCGTCCTCGACCGCCTTCGGATCGGAGAGCGAGTCATTGTGCGCCGCAGCTTCACCGAGGAGTTGGTAGTCGACCCAGACATTCGTGATCGCCTTCGCGATATCCGCGTTCACCGGCACCTTGGCCTGGCTGAGTAGCGCCGAGAGGCGATCGACGGTGAGCTCCTGCGAGCCCGCCTTGGCGACGGTGTCGGCATGCGCGCCCATCGCTTTCTTGAATCCCTCACAGGCGACGAGCACGCCGACGATCATGACTATGGCGAAGGTACGTTTCATTTTTCGGAATTGAGTGGGCTGGAGTCGAGGGCGAACTGCGCGCGGCAGAAAGCCCGGCGCGGTCACGCGTCGCGCGTGGCTCCGCGAAGTACGCGAACGAGCCCGTCGAGAAGCGATGCGCCGCCGAGGCGCGTGAGCTTGAGCGAGAGCGGATGCGCGCGTCGCACCTCCGCCTGGAACTGCACTTCATGGAACGCCGATGTGAGCCCCTTGAGCCGGGGTACCGCATCGTCGCGAAAGGTAATACGGGCCTCGTCGCCGCGCACCAGGATTCCTTCTATGCCCATGGCGCCGCCGCTCACGCGCAGCAGTGCGCTCGAGAGAAACGCATTGGCCGGCGGTGGAAGCGGCCCGAAACGGTCGCGCAGCTCCTCGCGCAGCGCCTCGACTTCGTCTGCTTTGGTGAACGTCGAGAGGCGACGGTAGACGTCGAGCTTCGCCTCCTGAATGGGCACGTAGTCGTCCGGGATGAATGCCGCGATGTCCATCGACACATCGGCGGGGCGCAGCTTGGGCGCGTTGTCCCCCTTGATCATCCGGTTCACGGTCTCGTCGAGCATACGAAGGTACAGCTCGAAGCCCACCGCCTGCACGAACCCCGACTGCTCGGGGCCGAGCAGGTTGCCGGCGCCGCGAAGCTCGAGATCCTTGAGCGCGATCCGATATCCCGAGCCGAGCTCCGTGTGATGCTCGAGCACCTGCAGCCGGCGCTCGGCGTCGATGTCCACGGCGTCCGGGACGAGCAGGTAGCAGTACGCGCGCCGGTGCGAGCGACCGACACGCCCGCGGAGCTGGTAGAGCTGCGCGAGCCCGAAGTGGTCGGCGCGATTGACGAACATCGTGTTCGCGTTCGGCACGTCGAGCCCCGACTCGACGATCATCGTCGACACGAGCACGTCGACTTCGCCGCTCACGAAGCGGCGCATCGCCTCCTCGAGCTCACGCTCGCGCATCTGTCCGTGCGCGACTGCGATACCCGCGCACGCGGTGCGAGGCGCTGGATGTGGTCGGCGATGCCGACGATGGTCTCGATGCGGTTGTGCACGAAGAACACCTGCCCGCCGCGATCGAGCTCGCGCGCGATTCCCTCCTCGATCAGCCCGTCGTCCCACGGCTCGACGAAGGTGAGCACCGGCGAGCGATCGCGCGGCGGCGTCTGCGATCACCGTCATGTCGCGCAGCCCCGCGAGCGACTGGTGCAGCGTGCGCGGGATCGGCGTCGCGGTGAGCGTGAGCACGTCGGTCTCGAGCTTGAGCTGCTTGAGCCGCTCCTTGTGCTTCACGCCGAAGCGGTGCTCCTCGTCGACGATGATGAGGCCGAGGTTGCCGAAGTTGACGTCGGGACTCAGCAGCCGGTGCGTGCCGATGACGATGTCGACCTTCTTTTCGGCGATGCTGCGACGAGCGCCGCAGTGGTCTCCTTCGCGCTCTGGAAGCGCGAGAGCGTGCGCACGGTGATCGGAAAATCCGCGAGACGTTCGCGTGAACGTGCGCCCGTGCTGCTCGGCGAGGATCGTCGTGGGCACGAGCACCGCGACCTGCCGGCCGGACTGCACGGCCTTGAACGCCGCGCGCACCGCGATCTCCGTCTTTCCGTAGCCGACGTCGCCGACGAGCAGCCGATCCATCGGCCGCGTCGACTCCATGTCCGCCTTCACCTCGACGGTCGCCTTGCGCTGATCGGGCGTGTCCTCGAAGAGGAACGATGACTCGAGCTGGCGCTGCCAGGTGCTGTCCGGGAACGCGGGAGTCTTGTCGGCCACGCGGCGGCGCGCGTACAGGTCGAGCAGCTCGAGTGTCATCTCCTGGAGCGCCGCGCGCGTCTTGTCGCGCTGCTGCGCCCAGCGCTTGCCGCCGAGCTTGTGCAGCCGCGGCGGCGGCGAGTCGCTGCCGACATCGTCGGCGGAGCGATAGCGCTCGACCTGATCGATGCGGTAGAGCGGCACGTTGAGGCGGTCGCCGCCCTCGTACTCGATGACCGCGACCTCGATCGTGCTCTCGCGCACGAAGACCTGCTCGATGCCGCGATAGATGCCGACGCCGTGCTCGAGATGCACGACGTAGTCGCCGGGCTTGAGTGCCGTGATGCTCTCGAGCGACGATCCCGATCCGTAGCGGCGATGGCGGCGGATGCGCCGCTCGCGCCGGAAGATCTCGTGATCGGTGAGGATGCGGAGCCCGGGCTCGGACGCGCGCGGGCCCGGCACGATGAATCCGCCATCGACCACGCCGACCGTGAGTGCCGCAGGCGACGGCGCGCGTGCATCCTCGTTCAGGATCTCGTCGAGCCGCTCGCACTGTCCGACGTTGTCGCACAGGATGACGGTCGGCATGCCGTCCGCCACGAGCCTGCGCAGCCGCTTGATGTCGCGGTCGATCGCATCGGGCGGGCGGATCGGGAAGACGATGTCCGGCGCTGCGCGCACCCGCATCCGATGTCTCATCGCGATGGAGGATCGCGACGCGTCCGAAGCGCGCGAGCTGCTGCTGTGCTTCGTCGGGCGTCTGAAAGAGCTCGTCGCGATTCGGGCACATCCTCGCCGCGACGGCGCGCGAGATCGATGTGATGCGCCGCCTCGTCCCACGTGCGGCGCATCTCCGGCTCGAGATGCGAGCGCGCGGGCACCACGATGAGCGTGTCGGGCGGGAAGAGATCGGCGACGGTGCCGCGCGCGGAGCTGTCGTCCTCCTCGCCTCGGTGGCCGTCGACGGGGAGGATGACGGCGCTCGGCGCGTCGCGCGTCGAGCGCTGCGTGGCGAGATCGAAGTGACGGAGCGACGAGATCTCATCGCCCCACAACTCGAGGCGCACGGGATTGGCCATGCCGAAGCTGTAGATGTCGACGATGCCGCCGCGCACGCTGAACTGCGCGACGTCGTCCACGAGCGTCACGCGCTCGAAGCCGACCGACTCGAGATGCGCGATGAGCGCGTCGAGACGTTGCGTGTCGCCCTGGTGCAGCTCGAGCCGCGCGTTGCGCACCGCAGCGGGGAGTCGCGTGCGCTCGAGAATCGCGCGCGCGGTCGTGACGAGCATCCGCACTTCGCCGCGCGCCACGCGCTCGAGCGTCTCCACGCGCTCGCCCGCGACCTCGAGATGCGGCTCGACCTCGCCGAATCCCTCGCGCGGCGGGTAGAGCGCCACGGCGCCATCCACCGCGAGCGCGTCGAGATCCGCGAGCCATCGCTCCGCCTCCGGCAGCGCCTCCGCGAGAATCACCTGGAAGCGCGTCGCGCCGAGCTCGCGGCCCAGTGCTGCGCTCAACGTAGCGTCGCTCGATCCCGCGAGCCCGCCAACCGTGATCGCCTGGCCGAGCGATGGGAGGCGCACCATGAGCTCGCGATACGCGGGAAGCGCGGAAACCGCGTCGAGAAGCTGGGGGAGTGCCATTGACGCTGCGCTCCGGCGCGCGGGGGCCGTGACGAGCGTCTCGACCAGAAGCACAATCGCCGCGATCAGCAGCAGTGGTGCGACGAGCGGACGCTGTGGCGCCGAGACGAGCACGCGGGCCGTGATCGCGGTGCTGTCGGTGGTGACGTTCGCCGAACGTGTGCCGAGCTTGTTCGCGAGCGCCTCCGTGGTAAGCCGCGCGAGCTGCGACTCGGCCGGCTCCGCATTCACGACGAGCGCGCCGACGCGCGTGGTGCCGCGCAGATAGAAGTAGGTGCCCGCGCGCGCGGGAGCGGTGAGCGAGTCGCCGCTCAGCGTCGTCGCTCCACCCTCCGGGAGGTCGAGGGCGTCGACGCCGGCCGGTCGCGCGAGATGCTCGCCGGGCGCTACCTCGCGCGGAATGCCTCCCTCGCCGCTCAGCCGCTGCGAGAGCATGTCGTCGAGCCAGGGGACGAACGACGCGTGGAGCGGAAAGGTCGTGGCGGGCGGAGCGAGCGGCGACGCGACGAGCACGTAGCGCGGCCCTGCAACGATCCATGGCGTGCCGCCCGCCGTGGCGATCGTATCCGTCCGTTCGGCGCCGGCGTTGCGCGTGAGCGTGTAGCGCACGCCCACCGTCACGCCGTCCATGGTGCGCGTACTATCTACCGTGCGCGCGACGGTCTCGCCGCGCTGCGCGGCGCCGAAGCGCCACGGTATGCCGAGCCGCTCCAGCGCGCGATTGGCAGCTCCGAGCTTCACGGGGTCGGAGGGCGCGATGAGGAGCGCGGGGAGCTTCGTGGCCTCATCCGCGGGCGCGAGGGCGATCTCGTTGCCGACACTCGCGCGTCCGCTCTGCACGAGGGCGTCGAGTGCGCTGTGCGCGAATGGTCCTGCGAGCGGATGGATCGCGACGGCGGGCGCCGCGCCGATCCACACGGCGAAGTGGCGCACGTCGTCGGCGCGCAGCTCGTCGGGCTCGAGCTCCACAGTGCCGGCGTTCCATCCGCGCTCGGGCGGCTCCGCGCGCAACACGATCTCCTCGTCGCGCGCCGCGATGCCGCGGGCGAGCGTGCGCCCTTCGAGCGTGACGCGATACGTCGCGGAGTCCGACGCGAGCAGGCGCGCGCGGACGGCGCCGCGCGGGGTCCAGCGCGATGGAATCGCGCGAACGGCAATGACGGCGTGATTCGCAGGCGCCGGAGCTGCGGGCAGGTACGCGTGCACCGTGAGATCGCCGATTGCGAGCGGATCGCCCCAGCTCGTCGCCTGACCATCAGTGAGCACCACGACCTCCTTCGCCGGGAGCGCCGCGGAGCGCGCGAGCAGCGCGGCGCGCGATGTGGCCGCGCGCAGATCGCCGCTGCCGCCGAACGGCTCCGCGTGCGCTGCCGCATCGAGCACCGCGTCCCGCGTGCCGCCGTGCACGATGCCATCTGCCGTTATCAGCCACACGCGGTCGGACGCCGCGGTGCGCCGTATGATGTCTCGCGCCCGCATCTGCAGCTGCTGCAGCACCGGCCTGCCATTCACCACCGCAGAGGTGCTGAGAGAGTTGTCGAGAACGATCGCGAGCGCCGTGGGTGCGTGTCCCGCGCCGGCCATGCGGATGATCGGATGCGCGGCGGCGAGCGTAATGAGCAGCACCGCCGCGACGCGCAGCAGCATGAGCAGCAGATTGCGCAGCCGAAGGTCGCGGCTGTGCTCGCGCTCGGCGCGCACGAGATAGCGCACCGCGGGGAACTCGATGCGCGCTCCCGCACGACGGCGCATGAGATGGATGAGCAGCGGCACGGCGGCCGCGGCACCGGCGAGAAGCCAGAGCGGCGCGAGGAAGCCCATTACGGTGCCTCTTGCCTCGCCGAAAATGCCCGACGCAAGCGGCACGCCGAATGGCGCGTCCGTGCTCACCGGCTCGTACGATGCGCCGTAGGCGGTGAGCGAACGGCGCCACTCAACCAACGCCTCGCGCACCGTCGCCTGGTACGCCGCGCGAACGTCGGCGACGGTCGTCGCCACCTCGACGCCGCTCTCCGGATCGACGAACAGCGCCTCGTTCGACTGCGGCAGATCGAGCTCCGCGGGATCCAGCACGTGCATCACTACCACCTGATGTCCCGCGTTGCGGAGTCCGCGCACGGTCTGCACGACATTGTCGCGGTCCATGAGGAGATCGGAGATCAGCACGACCATCCCGCGCCGCGCGATGAGACGTCCCGCGGCCTCGAGCGCAGCGGCCGCGTGCGACGCGCGCCCCGCGCCCGGCTCCTCGAGCGCCGCGACCAGGCGCACCCACTGCCCCGTGCGCACGCGCGGCGGCACGGACGACCGCACCATGTCATCGAAGCGCACGAGGCCTACGGCGTCGCGCTGACGAAGAAAGAGGAGCGCGATCGCAGCGGCGAGCCGCTCGGCGTAGGCGAGCTTGGTGAGTCGGGTGGGGGCGCCGGTCCAGGCCATCGAGCGGCTCACGTCGAGCACGACGGTCGCGCGAAGATTGGTCTCTTCCTCGTACTGCTTCACCGCCCAGCGATCGGCGCGCGCAGCGAGCTTCCAATCGACGTGACGAGGCTCATCCCCCGCCTGATACGGACGATGCTCGGCGAATTCCACCGAGAATCCCTTCCGTGGCGAACGATGCAGCCCGGAAAGGAAGCCGTCGACGATCCACCGAGCAGTCACTTCGATCCGCCCGAGCGCCGCGATCGTCGCGGGGTCGAGCAGATCGGCGCGCGTCGCGCGTGCCGTATCCATTGCAGAGAGGAAGTTAGGCGTCGCTCCAGGCAAATCCAATCGTCACGCGACCGACGGAGTGCCCTCGCGTCCGTTATATTTTCTGATTCCCCACGCCTAACACCTGGACAGCCGTTGAAGCTCGATCACATCCGCAACTTCTGCATCGTCGCGCACATCGACCACGGCAAGTCCACGCTCGCCGACCGGCTGATCGAAGCCACGGGCATGCTGCAGAAGCGCGAGATGAAGGCGCAGGTGCTCGACACGCTGGATCTCGAGCGCGAGCGCGGCATCACGATCAAGCTCAACGCCGTGCGCATGACCTACAACGCGCAGAGCGGCGAGGCCTACGAGCTCAACCTGATCGACACGCCGGGCCACGTCGACTTCACCTACGAGGTGTCGCGCTCGCTCGCCGCGTGCGAAGGCGCGATCCTCGTCGTCGATGCGTCGCAGGGGATCCAGGCGCAGACGCTCTCGAATCTCTTTCTCGCGATGGATGCGGGGCTCGAGATCATCCCGATCCTCAACAAGATCGATCTTCCCGGCGCCGAGCCCGAGCGGCGCAAACAGGAGCTCGACGAGCTGATCGGCGCGGACGTCGACGACATTCTGCTCGTCAGCGCCAAGGAAGGGCTCGGCATTCCCGAGCTGCTCGAGGCGATCGTGAAGCGCGTGCCGCCGCCGGAGGGCGATGCCGACGCGCCGCTCCGCGCGCTGATCTACGACTCGTACTACGATCGCTACCGCGGCGCCATGCCGAGCGTGCGCGTCATCGACGGCGTGCTCAAGCCGGGGATGCAGATCCGCTTCGCGGCGGGCTCGGGGCAGGCATACGAGGTGGCGCAGGTCGGCTACAACCAGCTCCGCCAGGTGGAGACCGATGCGCTCGGCCCCGGCGAGGTCGGCTACGTCGTCGCCAACGTGCGTACGGTGAAGGAGACGCGCGCCGGCGACACGGTCTTCGATGCGTCGAAGCCGGACGTCGAGCCGCTGCCGGGCTACAAGGACGTGCACTCGATGGTGTTCGCGGGGCTGTATCCCACGGACACCACGCAGTACGAGGGGCTGCGCGACGCGCTCGAGAAGCTCCAGCTCAACGATGCGTCGCTCAACTACGAGCCCGAGACGTCCACCGCGCTCGGCTTCGGCTTCCGCTGCGGCTTCCTCGGCCTGCTGCACATGGAGATCGTGCAGGAGCGGCTCGAGCGCGAGTTCGATCTCGACCTCGTCACCACCGTGCCGAGCGTGGAGTACCACGTGTACCTCACGGACGGCACGATGGAGCTGCTCGAGAACCCGGCGAAGCTCCCGGACGCCGGGCTCGATCTCGCGCATCGAGGAGCCGTTCGTGAAGGCGCGCATCATGGCGCCGTCCGAGTACATCGGGCCGATCATGACGCTGGCGACCGAGCGGCGCGGCGTCTACAAGAACATGTCGTACCTCGACACCGCGCGCGTCGAGTTCGACTTCGAGTTTCCGCTCGGCGAGATCATCCTCGACTTCTTCGACAAGCTGAAGACGATCAGCCGCGGCTACGCGTCCCTCGACTACGACATGCTCGACTACCGCGACGAGCGATCTCGTGAAGCTCGACATGCTGATCAACGGCGACCCGATCGACGCGTTCTCGGTGATCATCCACCGCGACAAGTCGTACGAGTGGGGGCGCAAGATCGCGGACAAGCTCAAGGAGCTCATTCCGCGCCAGCTGTTCGAGGTCGCGATCCAGGCGGCGATCGGCAACAAGGTCATCGCGCGCAGCACGGTGAAGGCGCTGCGCAAGGACGTGCTCGCCAAGTGCTACGGCGGCGACATCACGCGCAAGCGCAAGCTCCTCGAGAAGCAGAAGGAAGGAAAGAAGCGAATGAAGCAGGTCGGCTCGGTGGAGATCCCGCAGGAAGCGTTTCTCGCGGTGCTGCAGGTGGACTGATGGCCCTCGCTCGCGCGACGGGCCCACACCAGCTGGTCATCCAGACCAGCTTCCTCGGCGATACTGTGCTCACCACCCCGCTCATCGCGGAGCTCGCGACGCGAGGTCCGGTGGACGTCGTCGTGACTCCGGCGTCTGCTCCGCTCCTGGCCCGCAATCCCGACATTGACGATCTCGTCATCTACGACAAGCGCGGCGCCGACTCGGGACTCCTCGGATTCCGCCGCCTCGCGCAGCGCGTGCGCGCGCCCGAGGTGGCGAGCGGCGCGCCGCCAGCCGTCGCGTATCTCGCTCAGCGATCCGCGCGCAGCGCAGCGCTCGCGCTCGCAGCAGGCTACGTCGAGCGCGTGGGCTTCGACGGCTCCGCAGGGCAGCGACTCTACACCGCGCGCGTGGCGTATCGCGAAGATCTGCATCACGCGGAGCGGCTCTGGCGACTCGCCTTTCCCGACGCGGGTGACGGCGAGCGCGCCTTCCCGGCGAATGCGCGCACGCACCAGACGAAGCTCTTCCCCGGCGATGACGAGCGCGCCGCCGTCGATGCGCTCATCGGCGAGAGCGCGGACGCGCGCCCGATCGTGGCACTCGCGCCAGGCAGCGTGTGGGCGACGAAGCGCTGGCCCGGCTACGCGGAGCTCGCAAAACGCCTCGCGCCGCGCTTCCGGTTGGCAATTATCGGCGGCCCTTCGGACAAAACGGACGCCGCTCTTATCGTTGAATTTTCCGGCGCGCAAGGGGTGGTTGACGGGACGGCCTCGTTGACGTTGCTTGCCTCAGCCGAATTGATACGTCGTGCGAAGTTGCTGGTTACTAACGACTCCGCGCCGCAGCATCTGGCGTCCGCAGTTGGCACGCCGACGATCACTATTTTCGGGCCGACCGTCGAGCAGTTTGGCTTTGGTCCGCTCGCTCCTAACTCCATCTCACTCGGTCTAGACGCACTTGCCTGTCGCCCCTGCCACCATCACGGTCCTCCCCGCTGCCCACTCGGGCACTGGCGCTGCATGCGCGAGCTCGGCGTGGATGCGGTCGCGAGCGCGGTGCACGAGATACTCGATGCCTGCTGACGTGTGGGAGTCGCGCGTATGAGCGACGGACGCACCAAGTACATCGTCGGCGTCGACCTGGGCGGCACGAACATCGTCGTCGGCGCGATGCCGGAGGACGGGAGCAAGCAGCTCGCCGTACGCCAGGCATTCGACGCACTCGGAGCTCGGCGCCGAGGCCGTGGTCGCATCGCATCGCGACGATGGTGGCGGAGGTGATCGCCGATGTCGACCGCCTCCGAGAAGGCGCGCGACAGCGACTTCCTCGGTGTCGGCGTCGGCGCGCCGGGACCGTTGGATCGCGAGCGCGGCGTCGTCGTCGTCGCGCCGAATCTCGGCTGGCGCGACTTCCCGCTGCGCGATTCGATCTCGCAGCGCACGGGGCTCCCCGTTGCGCTCGACAACGACGCGAACTGCGCGACGATCGGCGAGTGGTGGAGGGGTGCGGCGCAGGGCGCGCGGAACGTCGTCGGCATCACGATCGGCACGGGCATCGGCGGCGGCATCATCATGAACGGCGTGCTCTATCACGGCTCCTCCGACGTCGCCGGCGAGATCGGGCACACGACCATCGACTCGACGGGACGGTACTGCCGCTGCGGCAACTACGGCTGCCTCGAGGCGTACGCGTCCGGGCCCGCGATCGCGCTGCGTGCGCGTGAGGCGCTCGAGCGCGATGAGGTGTCGATGCTGCGCCGCATGGTCGACGGGCGCCTCGACGAGCTCACGGCCGCCACGATCTACGCCGCCGCGAACGCGGGCGACGCGCTCGCGCTCGAGGTCGTGCGCGACACGGCGCGCTTTCTCGGCACCGGCATCGCGAATCTGCTCAACATTTTCAATCCCGACGTCGTCGTCATCACCGGCGGCGTGACGCAGGCGGGCGAGGCGCTGTTCGAGCCGCTGCGCGCAGAGGTGAAGCGGCGCGCGTTCCGCCCGGCGGTCGATGCGTGCCGCATCGTCCTGGTTCGCTCCGCGGCAGCGCCGGCATGGTCGGTGCGGTCGCGACGTTCAAGCAGCAGCGCCTCGGGGCGGTCTGAGATGATGCGACGGAAGCGGCTCGGCGTGATCGGCACCTTCGTGTGGGACACGATCTACGGCCGCGATCCGCGCACGGAGCCCGTGACCGAGTGGGGCGGCTTCGCGTACGCGCTCAGCGCGCTCGATGCGAGCTCGCCAGCGACTGGGAGATCGTGCCGCTCGTGAAGGTGGGCGACGATCTTGCGCCCCGCGCGCGCGAGTTCATCGCGCACTCTCAGTCACGTCGCGCCCGACGCCGCGCTGATCGGGGTGCCCTATCCGAACAACCGCGTCGAGCTGCGCTACGAGACGAGCGAGCGTCGCGCGGAGAAGCTCACGGGCGGGCTCCCGGGATGGAGCTGGCTCGGGCTCAAGCCGCTGCTTCGTGATCTCGACGCGCTGTACATCAACTTCATGAGCGGCTGGGAGCTCGATCTGGAGACCTGCCAGCTCCTCCGCCAGAACTTTTCCGGCCCGATCTACTGCGATCTGCACATGAAGGTGCACGCGGTGCAGCCGGACGGATGGCGCGTGCTGCAGCCGCTGCCGAACATTCGACCAGTGGTGCCGCTGCTTCGACCTGCTGCAGATGAACGAGGACGAGGTGACGACGGTCGCGCACGATCCGATGGAGCTGGCCGCCACCGCAATGATGGCCGGCGTGCGCTGCCTCACCGTGACCCTCGGCTCGCAAGGGCGCGGTGTACTTCGCCGCGCCGGGGTTCGATCGCCTCTCCGATCTGCGACGCGCCGAGCGCGTCGATGGGCGGGGTGGGACCGCTGCGCACGGCGCTCGTGCCTGCGCTCGGCGACGTTCGACAGCGGCGATCCGACCGGCTGCGGCGACGTCTGGGGCGCAACCTATTTCTCGCGACTGCTCGCGGGTGAAGACATTAGCGCGGCGCCATGCGCGCCGCGCACGCTGCGGCCGCGCGCAACGTGCAGTTCCGCGGCGCCACGGGGCTCACCCGGCATCTGCGCGGGGAGCTGATCACACAATGACCACGGTCATCAACCTCCCGCCCTCGCTCGACGAGCGCACCTTCGAGACCGTACTCGAGCATCTCGCGCCCGTTCCGATCGACGAGAAGGTGCTGCTCGACGGACGACACACGCGCTGGGCATCGCCGTACGGACTCACCGCGCTGCTCACGCTCGCGCAGACGCGCGCCGAGAAGCCCGCGCTGGTCTCGCCGGAGTCCGAGGAGACCGGGTCGTACTGGGCGCGCACCGGCTTCTTCAAGCACGCGGAGGAGCTGTTCGAGATGCACGGCGCGACGCATCGCGCGCGCGCGAGTCGGCGAGTCCGACGTGCTGCTCGAGATCACGCCCGTCGCCAAGAGCGAGGACGTGCACGAGGTCGTCGGCCGCATTCAGCAGAAGTCGTCGTCGATCCTGGTGAAGGAGCTCAACATCGATGCGAAGGCGACGATGGGCTTCGCGATGACGCTGTCGCGAGGCCTGCCAGAACATCGTCGAGCACGCGGGGCGCGGCGGGTGGGTGGCCGTGCAGACCTATCGTTGGCAGAAGCGGCTCGGCCGCCGCGTCGTCGTGATCGCCGTGTGCGACGCCGGCGTCGGATTCCGTCAGTCGCTCGAGAGCGCGCAGGGCCGGCGCATGAGCGATCGCTGGGACGACGGCATGGCGCTCGAGGAAGCAGTGATTCGCGGCGTGAGCCGCTTTCGTGATCCGGGACGCGGGCAGGGGCTCGCCGGCGTGCGTCGTTATATCGGCCGCTGGGACGGCAAGCTGTCCGTTCGCTGCGGGACCGCACGCATCGCCATCGTTCCGAGCTGGGATGAGGACGTCCCGCTCGAAGAAAAGCTTCCGCCGTTTCCAGGGGCACAGATGCAAATAACCATACCGGAGCGGATTACCGACCGGTGATCAACCACATCGACCTCAGCACCGTGCTTCGCCGCACCGTGTGCGATCTCTACTCCGATCTCGTCACGCGGCCAACCGGCGCTGCCGTGCGGGACGGCATCGAAAAACAGCTGTCCGAGCTCGGCGATCGCTCGCTCACCGTCATCGACTTCTCGCATGTCGGGATGCTCGATTACTCGTGCGCGGACGAGATCGTCGCGAAGCTGCTGATGCGCTACGCCGATGTCGAACGCGCCGCGCGATGCGTATTTCCTCTTTCGCGGCGTGAGCGATTCGCATCTCGATGCGATCGAGACGGTGCTCGAGCGTCACGGCCTCGCGATCGTGGCGCAGGCGGAGGACGGCACCGTCGTGCTCGTCGGCACGGTGGACGATCCGGAGCGACGCGCATGGGAGGCGATGCTGCGCACTGGGCCGCGCGATGGCGGTCGATCTCGCGCGTGAGGCCGGCGATCGAACCGGAGCAGGTGGAACGCGTGATCGGCGCGCTCTGCCGCCGCCGGCTCGCGATGGAGCTGGATGGAGGCTATGTCGTGGTCGGCGCGGTGACGTGAGCGAGCCGCGGCACAATGCGCCCCTCAGGGTGGCGCAGCTGATCGCGACGCGCGCGGGTGACGCGGAGCGCGGGACGGAGGTGCGCATGCGCAGCGACGATGCGCGCATGCGCCTGCTCAGCGAGGGCGAGCTCGTCTGGGTGCATGGTCCGCGCAGGCAGGAGCTCGCGACCGTGCGCATCGATGACAGTCTCCCGCGCGGCGACGTCGTGCTCCGCGATGTGGCGGGTGCATCGCCATCGGAGATCATCACGCTCGTGAAGGCGGCGTACGGCACGCCGCGGGATCGCGGACTCGTCTAGCACGCGGGCGACACGCGCCGTGCTCGCGCGTGTATCTTCCTGTAACAGTACCGCTCGCCATCTTTCGTGATCCCCCACCGAGCGCGCATCGCCGATGATCCGCTTTTCGCACGTCGTCAAGGAATATCCGCGCACCGGACTTGCGCTTCAGGACGTGACCTTCCGCGTCAACAAGGGCGAGTTCGCGTTTCTCACCGGGCCGAGCGGCGCGGGGAAGTCCACGATTCTCCGCCTCGTGATCGTGGAGGAGACGCCCACCGCGGGCGAGGTGCGCGTGAGCGGCAGCCTCACCACGCGGGCTGCCGCGCGCCGAAATTCCCCGGCTGCGACGCAAGATCGGCGTGGTCTTCCAGGATTTTCGCCTGCTCGAGGATCGAACGGCGGAAGAGAACATCGCCTTCGCGCTCGAGGTCACGGGCGCCCCGCGCGACGCGATCTCCGCGCGCGTGAGCCGGCTGCTCACGCAGGTCGGACTCGCGAGCAAAGGCACCAGCTATCCGAAGGAGCTCTCCGGCGGCGAGCAGCAGCGCGTCGCGATCGCGCGCGCGCTCGTGAACGATCCCGTGCTGCTCGTGGCCGACGAGCCCACGGGAAACCTCGATGATCGCGCTACCCGCGGCGTCTTCCAGCTGCTGCGCGACATCAACGCCGCCGGGCACCGCCGTGCTCATGGCGACGCACAATCTCGACCTCGTGAAGCGCAACGACTATCGCGTGATCGAGGTGAATCGCGGCCAGCTCGTGTTCGATTCCGCCGAAGGGAACGGCGCGGGCATGGTCACCACATCCACACCCACCTGATGCGGCTGACCTTTCGCGAAGTCCTGCTCGGCCTGCGCCGCTCGCCGCTGCTCAGCAGCCTGAGCGTCGTCACGATCGCCTTCAGCCTGTTCGCGTTCGGATTGTTCGGGCTCCTCGTGCTCAACGTCGACCGCGCGCTGCGTGGAGTGGAGGAACACGTCGAGATCGTCGCGTTCATCGCGGACGGCACGCTCCCCGAGGCGGTGAGCACGGCGATGGGCGACATCTCGAGCTTCCCCGAGGTCGAACACGTCGAGCAGGTGTCGCCCGAGCAGGCGCTCGCGCGAGCGCGCTCGGAGCTCCCCGAGTTCCAGGATGTGTTCGACGCAAGCTTCCTCCCGCCGTCGCATCGAGGTTCGTCTCAAGGATGGACATCGGGATCCCGCGTACGGTGAAGGGCGTCGCGCAGCGCATCCAGACCTATCCGTTCATCGACGACGTGCGCTTCGGCGAGGACTGGGTGAAGAAGCTCTACGACATCCGGAACATCGCCGGCGCGGCGGGGATCGGCCTCGGACTGCTGTTCGCCGCGGTGGCCGTGATCATCATCGGCACGACCATTCGCATGACGGTGCTCGCACGCTCGCGCGAGATCTCGATCATGCGACTCGTCGGCGCGACGGACGGCTTCGTGCGCCGCCCTTTCCTCGTCGACGGCTTCCTCAAGGGAATCGTAGGTGGCCTGCTCGCGCTGCTGCTCACCTGGGGCGCGAACGCCGTGATCAGCCACAGCCTCATCCAGACAACTTCTTCGATCCCGGGATCGCGACGCTCGGCGTGCTCGGCGGCGGGATCATCGGCCTGCTCGGCAGCGCGCTGTCCGTCGGGAGGCACCTACGCCGCGTCTGAGTCGCGCGCGGCGTCGTCATGCTCGCACTGCTGCTACTCGCTGCGCCCGTGGTGCGGGCGCAGCAGAATGCCGATCAGAAGAGCGCCGAGCAGCGGATCAAGGATGAGAAGGCGCGGCTCGAGGCGCTCAAGAACGAGCGCGAGGAGCTGCAGCGCCGTCGCACGAGTCTGCAGAACACCGTGCACGATCTCTCCGAGGAAGTCGAGACGCTCGACCGCGAGGCCGATGTCACCGCGCGCGTGATGCACTCGCTCGATGCGCAGCTCGACGCGATCTCGAGCGAGGTCGGAACCACCACCTCCGATCTCGTGCGCGCGCAGGACGAGATCACCGTCAAGCAGGCGACGCTCCGCCGTCGCCTCGTGGATATCGACAAGCGCGGGCCGCTCTTCTCGTTCGAGGTCCTGCTCTCGGCGCGGAGCTTCGGCGAGCTGCTCGCGCGCTACAAGTATCTGCATCTGCTCGCCGTGCGCGATCAGACGCTCGTGCACCGCGTGGAGGATCTGCGTAACCAGATCAACCACCAGCGCGCGAACCTCGTGCGCTTTCAGGAGAGCATCAAGCTCAATCTCGACGAGAAGGCGCAGGAGGAGGATCGCCTCAAGACACTGCGCCTCGAGCAGTCGCGCAGCCTCGCGCAGGCGAAGCGTCGCGCGCAGGACACCGATGAGCGGCTCAGCGCTATCTCGCGCGACGAGTCGCGGCTGAGCAACGTGATCGCGAGCCTCGAGTCGGCGCGGCTGCGCGCCGAGCGCTCGTCTCCGGGCGCGTCGCGCGTGGCGAGCACGATCAGCAAGGGGAACGGCTCAATGGACTGGCCCGTGCAGGGATCCGATCATCTACAGCTTCGGTCGCGTCGTGAACCCGAACAACACGACCGTGCGCTGGAACGGCATTGGCATCAAGGCGGCGTCGGGCACCGAGGTGCACACCGTCGCTGCTGGGAAGGTGCTCGTCGCCGATCAGTTCGGAACGTACGGGCTCACCGTGATCGTACAGCATCCGGGAGGCGACTACTCCGTGTACGGCTCGCTGAGCAAGATCACGACCGAGAAAGGCGCGCTCGTACGAAGGGACAGGTGATAGGCTTCGTCGGCACCGCGGATCCGGATCTTCCCGCTCACCTGCACTTCGAGCTGCGGCCGCAGGGGCACGCAGTGGACCCGATCGACTTCCTGCGTCCCGAGCTCAGCGATGAGCCATCTCCTCGGCGCACACGTCTCATCCGCGGGCGGCGTGCCCGCCGCGCCGCCGCGCGCGGGCGCCATCCGCGCGACCGCGATGCAGATCTTCACCAAGCAGGCGAATCGCTGGGCCGAGCGCGAGTGCGACGACTGCGAGCGCGATGAGTTCCGCGCGGCACTCGCGCGCGCCGGGGTGGAGGTGACGATCGCGCACGACTCGTATCTCATCAATCTCGCGAGCCCGGACGACGCGCTGCGGCGCAAGTCGATCGAGTCGTTCGTGTGCGAGCTGCAACGCGGTGCGCGGCGCTCGGCCTCACGTATCTCGTGTCGCATCCCGGCAACTACATGGACGAGCGCGAGAGCGGCATCGCGCGCAATGCGGATGCGATCACCGAGGCGCTCGCGCGCGCGCCGGGCGACACGGTGCTCTGCCTGGAGACCACCGCCGGCTCCGGCACATCGCTCGGCTGCTACGTTCGAGGAGCTCGCGCACATCATCGAGCGCGTCCCGGAGCCGCATCGCTCACGCATCGGGGTCTGCGTCGACACCTGCCACATCTACTCGGCCGGCTACGATCTCGTGAACGCGTACGACGAGGTGTGGAAGCGATTCGAGACGCGCTCGGCATGGAGCGGCTGCGCGTGATGCACCTCAACGACTCCAAGACGCCGTTCGCATCGCGGCGCGATCGGCACGCAGTTGATCGGCTTCGGCTCACTCGGCGAGGAGCCGTTCCGGCGCATCATGACCGATTCCCGCCTCGCGCGCGTCCCCAAGGTGCTCGAGACGCCGAAGCTCGACAACGACATGCTCACCGATAGCTGCATGTTGCACCTGCTCAGGGGCTTCATGACGGGGTGAGAGGCGGGCGCGCTCAACTTCCTGTGCGCTCGACCGACGCTAGATCAGTGACCTCCTCAATGTTAGAAACCGACATGGAAACGAATACCGCGTCGCTTCCTGTCGACGCGCTGGTGGGCTGCGATCGCAATGGCCGTGTGACCGTATGGAACGACCGCGCCCGGGAGCTGTTCGGCTACTCGGAGGCCGACGTGCTCGGCCATTCGTACGTCATGCTCATGCCGATCCGGTTTCGGGCGGCCCATGAACAAGGACTGCGACGAGCGGCGGCATGCGGCCGCCCGAGAAGTTGCTCGAGACTCGTCGGCGGTGGGCGGGGCTGCGCAAGGACGGAGTGGAGTTCCTGTTCGAGATGTCCGTCCGCTGGTGGGTCGTCGACCAAAGGGACGTGTATCGTCGGCTCCATCGCTCCGGTGCTCGACGAGGCGCTCCCGGTACGACGGCGCCCCGAGCCCGACCCGCTCAGCTTCGACAGGCGGATCGCCGAGGCGCTTCCCCAGCTGGTGTGGATCACGAATGCGCCGGGGCAGCTGCAGTACTGTAACCGCCGCTGGTACGACTATTTCGGGCTGAGCGAAGCCGACCTCGTTCAGATCGCGGAGAAGGAAGTGCTGCTCCCCCAGGAGCGGCCCGCGTGGATCGAGAAATGGGTGCGATCGCTCGCGAACGGCGAGCCGTTCGAGCACGAATGCCATCTGCGCCGAGCCAATGGCGAGGCGCGCTGGTTTCTCAATCGTAGCATCCCCCTGCGGGACGAGAACGGTGTCGTGAAGTGCTGGCTCGGCACGTCGACGGACATCCACGATCAGAAACTCGCGCGGCAGCTCCTCGCGGCGCAGCGGGACGGTTTCGAAGCACTCGTCAACGAGCGGACGCACGCGCTGCGTGAGAGTCTTACCGCACTCGAGGAAGAATCCGCGGCACATCAGCGCGCGCAGGTAGCGGCGGAGGCGAGCGAGCGACGGCTGCAGGCGGCGCTGGACGGCGCACGCGATTTCGTGTGGGACTACGACTGCACTACGGGCGTGGTGTATCGGAGCACAGGATGGAGCACGATGCTCGGTTACGGGTCCGCGCCCTTCGATTCATCCCTCGAACACTGGCGAGAGATCGCGCACCCCGACGACCAGCGCGTCGCCTACGCGAGCTTTCGAGACTTCATCGAGGGGCGCGTCGAGTTCCACGAGGCTGAGTACCGACTCCGCAATGCATCGGGTGCGTGGCGCTGGATCGCGTCCAAGGGAAAGATCGTCCAGCGTGACGCGGACGGACGGCCGCTCCGCGCGGCAGGCACCTCCACCGACATCACCGATCGCAAGCATGTCGCTGAGGCGCTCGAGCTGGCCAAGCAGGAGGCCGAGCGCGCGAGTCGCGCGAAGAGCGAGTTCCTCGAGAACATGAGCCACGAGCTGCGCACGCCGCTCAATTCGATCATCGGCTTCGCAAACGTGCTCCGTCGCAACCGCGCGAAAACGCTGGAGGGGAGCGATCTCACGTACCTCGAGCGCATTCACTCGAATGGCGTATCGCTGCTCCGTCTCATCGATGATGTGCTCGACATCGCGAAGGTGGAGGCCGGCCACATGGAGTTCACGATTCGAGTCAGTGCGCCTCGATGCCATGGTGCGCGACCTCAAGGCGCAGTGCGAGCTACACACGCGACCCGGGGTGCAGCTGATCGCCGATCTCCCGTCGCATGCGCTCTACATCCGTGCGGACGCGCTTCGCCTTCGACAAATCGTGCTCAACCTGATGTCGAACGCAATCAAGTTCACGGAGAACGGAAGCGTCACGGTTGCGGTGGTGTGCGGCGAGTCGAAAGAGGCGTCTCGCATCGAGGTGCGCGACACAGGAATCGGCGTTTCTGCCGAGCGGGCAGCGCGGATCTTCGAACGATTCGAGCAGGCAGACGCCGGAACGGCGCGCCTCTACGGCGGAACAGGGCTCGGCCTTTCGATCTCACGCGCGCTCTGCGAGCAGATGGGGTTCACCCTCACGATGACCAGCGAAGAGGGTGTGGGCTCGACGTTCACGATCGGCCTCTCGCAACGGGCGCGGCGTAGCCGGGGATCAGCTCGCGCGCGAAGCACCAGTAGCGCCAGACCAGCGCGCCATGTCCAATGCCGAGGATCGCGCCGCGACCACATCACTCAGGTAGTGTGCGTGCGCGAGCAGCCGGCTCACCGCGCATCCCACGGCTGCCGCGTACCAAATGACGCGTGCCCGCGGGAACAGGTGCGAGAGAATCTCGGCCGCGCCGAACGCGACAACCGCGTGGCTGCTCGGGAAACCGAAGTCCGCGCGAGCTGAAGGGATGATCGCTGAAGGCGCGGAAGGAATACGCGCTCCCCACATCCGGCGGCCGCATGCGGCGCACCAGTGATCTTGAGCAGCTCGCCGAGCGATTCCCGCAGCGGTGGGCGCCAGGGCCAGGAGCGCGCCGCGGCGCCACCATTCCCTGCTCTCGCGGTCGTGCAGCGCCAGCGCGATGGCCGCGAGCAGCCAGAACGGGAGATAGCCGAAGTTGCGCAGCATGCGGCCCCAATCGGTCTCGTACACGCGCCCGAATCGCACGTGCTCCGCAACCCAGCCATCGGCGAGCAGCGAGAGCCGAAAAGAGCGATCGCGATCACGACATCGCGAGAGAGCACGCGGCCCGCGGGCGACTCACTGTGTCGACACGCGATCCGCTGCGAGAAGTGCCGGGTTGCACGGGCGATAACCTACGTCCGCTGCTGACATCGTGGAACTCCCGTCATTACCTTCCCTCCATGAGTTACGATCGGGAGGACGCGCTCGACTATCACGCACGCGGCCGGCCCGGGAAAGATCGCCGTCGTACCCACCAAACCGCTCGACAATCAGCGCGACCTCTCGCTGGCCTACTCGCCGGGCGTCGCCGAGCCGTGTCTCGAGATTCAGAAGCAATCCCGAGGACGCGTACAAGTACACGGCGAAGGGAAATCTCGTCGCGGTCGTCACCAACGGCACCGCCGTTCTCGGGCTCGGCAACATCGGCGCGCTCGCCGCGAAGCCGGTGATGGAAGGCAAGGCGAATCTCTTCAAGCAGTTCGCCGATCTCGACGTCTTCGATATCGAGGTTGGCTCGGAGGTGCCCGGACGACCTCATCACGTTCTGCAAGCTGCTCGAGCCGACGGTCGGCGGGATCAACCTCGAGGACATCCGCGCGCCGGACTGTTTCTACATCGAGCAGACGCTTCGCGAGACGCTGAAGATTCCCGTGTTTCACGACGACCAGCACGGCACCGCGATCATCTCCGGCGCCGCGCTGCTCAACGCGCTCGAGCTCGTGGCGAAGAACATCGCGGACGTGCGCGTCGTCTTCTCCGGCGCCGGCGCCGCCGCGATGTCCACGGCGGAGCATTACGTGCGGCTCGGCGTGAAGCGCGAGAACATCATGATGTGCGATCTGCAGGGTGTGGTCTACGCGGGCCGCGACGATCGCGATGGATCCGTACAAGGCGCGCTTCGCGCGCGAGACGCCACATGCGCACCATCACCGAGGCGCTCGTCGGCGCGGACGTCTTCGTCGGGCTGTCCGCCGGCGGCGCGATCACCGGCGAGATGGTCGCGGAGATGGCGCGATCGCCCGATCATCTTCGCGCTCGCGAACCCGGTGCCCGAGATCCTCCCCGACGAGGTGCGCGCGGTGCGCGACCGACGCGATCATCGCCACCGGCCGCAGCGACTATCCGAACCAGGTCAACAACGTCCTCGGCTTTCCGTTCATCTTCCGCGGCGCGCTCGACGTGCGCGCGACGCAGATCAACGAGGAGATGAAGATGGCGGCGACGCGCGCGCTCGCGCTCGCTCGCCAAGGAGGACGTGCCGGACAGCGTCGCGCGCCTCTACGGGCTGTCGCTCGGTGAAGTTCGGGCCGGACTACATCATTCCCTTCCCGTTCGATCCGCGCGTGCTGCTCTGGGTCGCGCCCGCGGTCGCGTGGGCGGCGGTCGCGACCGGCGTCGCGAACGCACTTCATCGATCTCGACGAGTACCGCGAGCGCGCTCGAGACGCGGCTCGGCCGCGCGCGCGGGATCATGCGCGGGATCATCAGCCGCGCGATGCAGAGCCCGAAGCGCGTCGTGTTTCCCGAGGGCGAGGAGCCGAAGATCATTCGGGCCGCGCGCATTCTGCTCGAGGAGGGCATCGCGCAGCCGATTCTCCTCGGCAACCGCGGCACGATCGAGCAGGTCGCCGCCGGCGCCGCATCTCGCTGGACGGACATCGAGATCGAGGATCCGTCGACGTCCCCGCGCCGCGACGAGTACGCGGAGTACATCTTGGCAGCGCCGCCAGCGCAAGGGCATGAGTCTCGCGCGAGGCGCACCAGCGGCTGCTCAACGGCAACTATTTCGGAAGTCGTGCATGGTCGCGCTGCGGCGACGCGGACGCGCTCGTCTCCGGCGTGAACATGCACTATCCGGAGACGATTCGTCCCGCGCTGCAGGTGATCGGCGCGCAGCCCGAAGTCGGGATCGTGAGCGGAATGTACATGCTCGTCTTCGAGAAGCACGTCGTGTTCTGCGGCGACACGACGGTGAACATCGACCCGACCGCCGAGCAGCTCGCGCAGATCGCCGAAGGCGCGGCGCGACTCGTGCGCACGTTCGGCATCGAGCCGCACATCGCGATGCTCTCGTTCTCGAATTTCGGCTCGGTGCGGCACCCGAGACCGAGAAGGTCGCGCAGGCCGTGGCGATGCTGCGCAGCGCGAACCCTGCGCTCATGGTGGATGGCGAGATGCAGGCCGACACGGCGGTCGACGAACGCCGGCTCAAGACCATGTATCCGTTCAGCACCCTGACGGAACGGGCGAACGTGCTGATCTTTCCCAACCTCAGCGCCGGCAACATCGCCTACAAGCTGTTGAACCACCTGGGCGGCGCGACGGCGATCGGGCCGATTCTCGTCGGTATGCGGCGGCCCGTGCACGTGCTGGAGCAGGGCGCCGACGTGCAGGACATCGTGAACATGGCGGCGGTGGCCGTCATCGACGCGCAGCAGCACGAGGCAGCAGCGCGTTGAGCCATTGCGCCGTCGATGCACAACACTGAATATCACGGACTCCTACCACATATGACGACTGAAGCGGCGCCCGCCCCGTACGGCTGCCAGTCGCTCCGAGACATCGCAGTCTCGCGCAGCAGGGACTGCGACCGAGCGGATGCGTGCACTGGAATCTCGTCGCGCCGGAGCTGATCCAGCAGGCGGTGCGGCGGGACGAGGGCCTGCTCGCGGACATGGGGCCGTTCGTCGCCGTCACCTCGCCGCACACCGGCCGTTCGCCCAACGACAAGTTCGTCGTGAAGGACCGGAGTCTCGGAGGACGTCGTGGTGGGGCAAGGTGAACCAGCCGCATCCCGCCCGAGCAGTTCGACACGCTGCTCGCCGACGTGCGCGAAGCACCTCGACGCGAGCAGCGATCTGTTCGTGCAGGATCTCTGGGCCGGCGCCGATCCCGCGCACCGCCTCTCGGTGCGCTTCGTGAGCCCGAACGCGTGGCACATGGAGTTCGTGCGGAACATGTTCATCCGCCCCACCGCGGCGGATCTCCCGAGCTTCGCGCCGAACTTCACGGTGCTGCACGCGCCGGAGATGCAGGCGGACCCGGAGCGACACGGCACGCGCACCGGCACCTTCATCGTGCTGAACTTCGCGAAGCGGATGATCCTGATCGGCGGCACGCGCTACGCCGGCGAGCTCAAGAAGTCGATCTTCACCGTCATGAACTACCTGATGCCGAAGCAGAACGTGCTGTCCATGCACTGCTCCGCGAACGTCGGCGAGCAGGGCGACACCGCGCTCTTCTTCGGACTCTCCGGCACCGGCAAGACGACGCTCTCCGCGGATCCGCATCGCTTCCTCGTCGGCGACGACGAGCACGGATGGAGCGACGAACGGGATCTTCAACTTCGAGGGCGGCTGCTACGCGAAGGCGATCAATCTTTCCGCCGACGGCGAGCCGGAGATCTATCGCACCACGCAGATGTTCGGCACGATTCTCGAGAACATCGTGCTCGATCCGCACACGCGCAAGGTGGAGTTCGCGAACATGTCGATCACGGAGAACACGCGCGCGACCTACCCGATGCACTACATCAAGCGGCACGTCGCGGGCGGCCGCGCCGGCCATCCGAAGAACGTCATCTTCCTCACGGCGGATGCGTTCGGCGTGCTCCCGCCGATCGCGGCGCTCACGCGCGAGCAGGCGATGTACTACTTCCTCTCGGGCTACACCGCGAAGGTCGCCGGCACGGAGCGCGGCGTGAAGGAGCCGCAGGCGACGTTCAGCGCGTGCTTCGGCGCGGTCTTCCTCGTCTGGCATCCGTCGAAGTACGCGCAGATGCTCGGCGAGCTGCTCGAGCAGCACGACGCGCAGGTGTGGCTCGTCAACACGGGCTGGACCGGCGGCCCGTACGGCGTGGGCGAGCGCATGAAGCTCGGCCACACGCGCGCGATGGTGCGCGCGGCGCTCGGCGGGCGAGCTCACCGGCGCTCAAACCGTCACCGATCCGATGTTCGGACTCGCGGTGCCCAAGTCGATTCGCGATGTGCCGAGCGGCGCTGCTGTCGCCGCGCGAGCACGTGGGCGGATCCAGCGGCGTACGACGCGCAGGCGCGCACGCTCGCGCAGATGTTCGCGAAGAACTTCGAGCAGTTCGCCGACGGCGTGGATGCGGCGGTACGCGAGTGCGGGCCCGCGCGGATGAGACGCACACGCACGTGACGATCGTCCGCGATCCGCTCTGGAACAACATCCCGCTCGACGCGGATGCCATGCGGCTCGTCGACACGGACGTCTTTCAGCGGCTGCGTTACGTACGGCAGCTGGGCCTCGCGTTTCTCGTCTACCCGGGCGCGACGCACTCGCGCTTCGAGCACGCGCTCGGCACGTACCACCTCGCGGGGCGCACGCTCGCCCTGCTCCGTGAGCGCGGCGAGCTCGCGCGCCTGCCCGCGGACGAGTGCGCGATCGTGCGTGCCGCCGCGCTGCTGCACGACGTCGGGCACTATCCCGTTCTCGCACGCGCTCGAGGAGATCGGTGCGCTGCACCACGAGGCCGTCGCGCGCACGCTGATCACGGGCGGCGAGATCGCGTCGGTGCTCGCGTCGCACGATCGGTGAAGACGCGGCGCGACGCGCACACGCGATCATCGCCGGCGAGAGCGCGAGCCCGCTGCAGGGGCTGATCTCGGGATCGCTCGACCTCGACAAGATCGAGTATCTCAAGCGCGACGCGCTCATGTGCGGCGTGCCGTACGGCGAGATCGACGTCGACCGACTGCTCCATTCGCTGACGATCGTGGAGGATCCCGCGACGGGCGCGCAGGCGATCGGCCTCGTGGAGAAAGGGCTCGCGGCGCTCGAGTCGCTGCTCTTCGCGAAGTATCAGATGTACCGCAACGTCTACTGGCACCACGCGGTGCGCAGCGCGACCGCGATGTACAAGCGCCTCGTCGACGATGCGATGCGTGCCGGTGCAATCGAGGAGCGCGAGCTTGCGCGCTTCACGGACGAGGGGCTGCTCCATCGCCTGGAGGAGCGCGCACCGACGTCGCTGCTCCACGCGCTGCGCAATCGACGCCTGTACAAGCGCGCCTTCGAATGCTCGGCCTCGGAGCTCGAATCAGGGCGTGGCGATTGGATCGCCGGTGAGCGCTCGCGCGTCCTCGCGGCCGAGGATGCGCTCGCGCGCGAACTGGGCGTCGCGCCGGGCGACGTGCTCCTCGATTATCCGGAGAAGCCGCGGATGCTGGGACTCGATCTCCCCGTGCGCATGGAAGATGGCGAGGTGCGGCGCCTCGACGAGAGTGGATGGCCGGCGGCGATCAATCTCCCGCTGTTGGCGCAGGAGCTGTACGAGTCGACGCGAGTGATGCGGGTGTTCGCAACGGAAGGGACGAGGGTGCCGCGGGAGTTGGTGGAGGAGTTGCTGGCCTAAGGAGGGAGTTGCGCCCTCTTTTGACCGCTCCTTTTCAGGAGCCATTGCGAACTGAGACCGGCTCGGCCAACGTCGTTCCGTCAGCGTCTTCCGCTTTCAGGGAACTTCGCCTGGCGGCTGGGCTGGACCCGTTCTCACATCCGAGGCATCGGCGACGTGAGCATCTGGTGTGTCTGCCATCACCCCCTCGGGAGCACTCCATGAAACGTGTCGCAAACGTCGCGATCCTAGTGTTCCTCGCTGCTTGCGGTAGTGACAGTAGCGGGCCGATTGACAAGCCGAGCAGCAAGTTCAGTGGAACGTGGTCCGGTAGCGCCTTCTACGCTCCGATATCGACGGACACGCTCCGATTCACGGTCGTCGCGTCAGAAGGCGGAGGCAACGTGGCCGGTACAGTCAACTATCTCTCCACGTACTCCGAAACAATCGCTTTCACGGGTAGATCGACGCCGCCCACGGTCAATTTTGTTGGACCGTCGCGCTTCGCACTGTACACGTACACGGGTACTTTCATCACCGCCGATAGTATCAATGGCTACATGGATTACAACGGTTTTCAAACGGACGCGCTGAGCTTGAAGAGGATCAGTGGTGCATCGGACGGAACGCTCAACGGCACGTGGACTGGAGTTGATTCGTCGGATGCATCCTCTCCTCTCAACGTGAAGTTGATCGCGACACAGAGCGGAAGCGCTGTAATTGCATCCGGCTTTTTCACGGTTGCTGGCCCGAGCAACACGTTCTTCAACATCGCGGGCACCACGACGGCCTCCACCGTCAACTTCCACTGGACCTCCGTTCGCACACCGCTGAGATACTCGGGCACATACGTGACGGCGGACAGCATCGCCGGAGTCTTGGAGATCAATGGCGTCGACGACGTCAATTTGAGTTTCAAGAGGCGCTAGGCGTTTGCGGGTGGCAGGCGAATGGCGTTTGCGGCGCTGGGGTGATACGTTCGCCGCTCTGGATCGGCGCTCGCACCGATCCCCATTGTAGCTCTCCTCCGCACCGGAACACCCATGGCCATCGTTCTCATCACCGGCTCCAGCACCGGGATTGGGTTGGCCACCGCGCTCGCCTTTGGTCGCGCCGGTCACACTGTAGCGGCCGCGATGCGGAATCCGGCGCGGTCGCCCGAGCTCGCGCACTTGATCGCGAGCGAGCACCTGCCAATCACGATCTTCACCATGGATGTCGACTCCGACGCGTCCGTCGATTCGGCAATTCGCCTGGTGCAGGACACGCTCGGACCGATCAATGTGCTCGTGAATAACGCGGGCATCGAACGAATGGGCTCCGTGGAGGAGCTTCCGCTGGCTGCGTTCCGTGAAGTGATGGAGACGAACTACTTCGGCGTGATCCGCTGCATTCAGGCCGTGGTTCCGTCGATGCGCGCGCGCGGCAGCGGATACATCATAAACGTCGCGTCCGTCGCGGGGCAGATCGCAATGGCTCCAATGGCGTCGTACACCGCATCGAAGTTCGCGCTCGAGGCGCTCAGCGAGTGTCTTGCGCAGGAGGTAAAGTCGTTCGGCATTCGCGTGTCGATCGTCGAGCCGGGGATTATCGACACGGGGATGGCCCGGAACATCGGCACCCCGAGGGCTCCGTCGCCGTATCCACACCGCCGGCGCACTGCAGCGATGTTCACTACAGTGCTGCAGAATCCGGCCCCCCCGTCGCTCGTCGCCGACAAGGTTCTCGAGGTTGCCACGAGCGAGTCATGGCAACTCCGCCATCCCGTCGGTCCCGACGCCGCACCGTTCCTCGGATGGCGCCGCGGCATGAGCGACGAAGCATGGGTCGACTTCGGTGCCCTCAACGACGCGGCATGGCTCGAACGGATCAAGACCGATTTCGGTTTGGACCCGAGCCCGTCAATGTAGGAGAGGTTCCCGTCCCGAGTAATGTGCGGTGGTCGGCGACCGCGGCATTGACCAGTAAAAGGGAAGCGCAGATGCGAGTCTTACGGATCACCGGCGCATTCCTCACGCTTCTCGTACTGACGGTGACGGGCGTTGCCAATGCACAGGACCTTCGCTTAACCGGTCGTGTTCTTTCCGACAGTGCGAAGCCCATTCAGTACGTGCGAGTCGTCCTCGAAGGAACCGGGATTGGTGGTATAACGGATTCTGACGGAAAGTACGCATTCATTTATTCCGCCGCGCGCCTTCATGGCCAAACCGCCAAGCTGACTGCAAGTCTCATGGGCTATCGCACGACGAGTGTCGACGTCGTGCTCTCCGGAACATCGAATGTCCAGGATTTTATACTCGCATCAGTGCCGATTCTCAGCTTCGTCGATCCTGTCACCCCGTCCCCGCCATATACCATGACCACCGGTGACGTTGTTCGAGCGCGGCCCGATGTAGTGCGTGCGGTGGGGCTGAAGGAGCTATGGAGGAACCATCGCAGCGGACAGCGTGAGCTGCGAATCTGGACGGCGAGAGCAGGGTCGCTCGAGCTTCTGCGAATGGTGGAGCGATCCAATGTCGTGCATGGAGAGTTTTTCGATTATACCTACTGGCCGAACGCGCGCGCCCGCGACATGATGTTGCCGTTCCAGAGGAAAGACAACGCGAGGCACTGCTCGCACATCACGGTCAAAAAGCTCCTCTTCACTTGTCGGACGTCGATTCCCGACGATGCGAATTGGAAGCAGCCGTGGGATGAGCTCCAGGCCGCCGGCATCTGGGATCTGCCAAGCGACGAAACGTGGAGCACGCCAATTCTCGTGGATCCCAGCCTGGGCAGTCCGGTGACCGTGGAGCTATGGGACGGTAGCGCGTACCGAGCCTGGACATATGTAGCGCCGCATGGGCTCATGAGCGGAAATGAAATGGAAGGCCGCGAGCGTGCGTATGTGATTGGGCGCGTTACGCGAGGGATCGAGCTGTTGTCCGAGCGGTAGCTCAGCGGCGCCTCCTCACAAACGACCGCGGCTTCACCGCTTCCTCCGCCGGCAGCGCCGGAAGCACGTGATGCAACCCGCCCAGCCGCGCGAGCGCCACGCCGTCCGCATCGCAGAACCACGAATTATCGTGAAACCAGAGCGGATGATTCGGATGACGCGGACACGTCGGCCACGTCGGCCACGTCGTGTCGACGTGCGTGTCCATCAACTCCTGCTGCACGTCGCCGACGACCTTCTCCGTCAATGACCAGATGTCTCTATAGAGCGAAAACTCCCAATGCTCACGAACATCCTGAACGCTGGTCGGGAGCACGTAGAGACATTTCGCCGCCCTCGTGGCCTCGAGATCCCGCGCGAGCAGCTCGATCATCGTTTCGATCTCAGCATCGCTCGCCGGAATCTCGCGCATAACTCGCTATTCACCCCTTGTCGTTGAACGTCACCACCTGCTGCACCCCCTCGAGCTTCGGCATCTCTCCCTGCGCGCTCATGCGCGCCACGGCGGTTCCCACCGCGAAGAACTCGATCGCGTTCGCGCCCCATCCCCAGTTCGATTCCTCCACGCGCGCGCCCACGACGCCGATACCGCCGCGCTCCACCGCTTCCGCCTGCATCCGCTCGAGCGCGAGCTCGCGCGCGGCGTACGTCGCCTCGGTGTAGATCTTCATCTCCTGATTGCGCCCCGCTTGCTTGAGCGCCTGCATGAAGCTCAGGTGCGCGATGTGATACACGCACGCGCCCATCGACAGGCTCACGGGACGGTAGCCCGCACGCACGAGCTTCCACAGATCCTGTCCGCTCAGGTCCGAGGTGAAGGGGCGATTGTCCTTCGTGCGGAAACTCCCCACGCGCTCGATGTGCCGGATCGCCGTGCCGATCGCCTGGAACTCGAGCACGCCCTCATCCATCGCGTACTGCTTGAACACGAGGCGCACGCCCACGACGCCGTCGGCGCCGAGCAGATCCGCTTCCTCTTCCATGCGCGTCATCGCCAGCTCGCGCGCCTGAAACATCGCGTTGCTCAACACGCCGAGCTCCTGGCTCACGCTCCATTTCTGCCACTGGAAACCCACATGGTAGATCGAGGAGCCCATCACCAGACCGAGCGCCTCGAAGCCAGCCTGCTCCACCAGTAGGAACTCGTCGACCGTGAGATCGCTCGTAAAGAACGCGGGGCGATCGCCCGTGCCGCGCATCGCTCGAAGTCGCTCCGCGGCGCCACTCGGCAAATTCGCGGACGAACCCGGCACGTAATCCGGCATGGAAGCTCCTTGTTGTGGGGGACCAGCAGCGTTCGTTCGAGCAGTGATCAGGAAGTGCCTGATTTCAGGAAGGACTCGAGTGCGGCGCGCCCGCGTTCAGTGCGGCGCAGCTCGACGTCGAGCGCGAGCGCGAGCTCCGGGAGAAACGCGTCGATCTCCATCGGGATCGTGCGAATCGCAACGCCGCGCACGAGCTGCTGCCGCGTCGCCGCGAACGATCCGTCGGAGCGTTTGTCCAGAACATACTCGTAGGTACCGAGCGGAATGCGCACGGAGGTGATCTTTCGGCGGAGCAGCGAGCGCTCGACGTTCACACCCGGCACCGCGCCGGACAGCATGATCACGAGCTCGTCCAGCAGATCCTTCTGATCCGCGCGGCTGCGCTCCACCAGCCACGCAGTGATGCTCGCGCTCTCGAGTGAAGGCGTGGACTCGCTCATGAGTGCTGCGCGACCTCCTTCCCTCTCGCCTCGGCCAGCTTTCGCGCGATCCCCCGATAGAAGGACGCGTCCGTCGGCTTCTCCTGCTGCTCGAGACTCAGCGCTGCCAGCTCGAGCGCGTACAGCAGATTCCCGAGGTACAACTCCGCCAGCGAGCCTACCGTCTCGTCGCTCACACTACGACGCCGCCGCCACTCCAGGCTTCGACTCGGCCATGTCTGCGTCCGTCGCGATGATGCGCACGACGATCGCCGTGATGTTGTCGAGGCCACCGCGCCCATTCGCCTCCGAGATGAGCGCCTGCACCACGCGCTGCGCCGTTCCGCGCGAGGACAAGAGCCCGTGCAAGCGGCGGTCGTCGACCATTCCCGTCAGCCCATCGCTCGCGACGAGGAACGTGTCCCCGCGCTTCACCTCGCCCGTGTACGTGTCCGGCTCCACATCCGAGCCCGCACCCACGCAGCGCGTGATCACGTTGCTGTAGGGATGGTAGCGCGCCTGCTCCGGGGTCAGGAACCCCGCGTCCACCTGCTCCTGCACGTACGAATGATCCTTCGTGAGCTGCGTCAGCTTGCCGTCCCGCAGCAGGTAGATGCGCGAAT
Organism: uncultured Gemmatimonadaceae bacterium; assembly: GCA_963792685.1. Classification (GTDB taxonomy): domain Bacteria; phylum Gemmatimonadota; class Gemmatimonadetes; order Gemmatimonadales; family Gemmatimonadaceae; genus FEN-1250. The sequence goes on from CAWBWW010000001.1 coordinate 3,744,522, forward strand.
CGCCGACCTGCCCGATGAGGTATCGGTCCTGCCCAACGATGAGGACGGACGCCGTCGTGCCCATCCCCTGCTTGTCCACTTCGGTGAGCGTGCGCTCGTAGATCTCGTGGTTGGCGCGCTTCAGCGCCTCCGACACCTTCGCCGGTACGTCTTCGCTTCTGATGTCGCGGACCACTCGCAGCTCATCAGAGAGAATCCGTACCGCCATGTCGCTCGCGATCTCGCCCGCCGCATGTCCGCCCATCCCATCGGCGACGACGAATAGTCCCGCGGGCGGGTCAGCGAAAAAGCTGTCCTCGTTCCCCGAGCGGACCATTCCCGTATGCGTTCCCTGACCGACCTCGAGCTGCACTAGTGACCTTTGATCAGAATGAATACGCCGCCCGCCACGAGTATCAGCACCACGAGCCACACCAGCACCGACAATCCACGCGACGACTTTTTCGCCGGAGCCGCGTTCGTCTCCCTCGGCGCCGAACGATGTCCCGGCTGCGACACGACCGGAGTCTTCTCCCCAGCAGGGGCTCTTCTAGCATCCACCTTGAACGCCGCAATCGCACGCGTCGGACTGGCGCCGGCCCCACCCGAGCCCTCTGGGACCCGAAAGATGAACTTTACACCGCCAAAGCGCAGGTCCGGCGCACCGATTAGCGGCGCCTCTCCGTCGATCCGCCGCCCCCCAACGTACGTCCCGTTCGTCGATCCCATATCCACCACGTACCAACCATCTTCGCGCCGCTGCAGCTTCGCGTGCGAGTCGGACACGCTCTCGTCCGAAACCACGATGTCGTTGTGCGCGCCCCGCCCCACGTGCGACAGCGGCGAACGAACCTCCATCGTCGTCCCCTTCAACATCCCCGAGCTGATCACCTCGAGCGTCGCCAACGGCGCCTTGGGAGCAGGCGCATTGTCCGCATAGAAGCGAAACTGCTCGTCGCCGATCGTCAGCACATCGCCCCGTCCCAACACCGCCGGCGAGCTCGCCGGCGCTCCGTTCAAGAGCACACCGTTCGTGCTCGTGTCCCGAAGAAGGTAGCCCTCTGATGACGGTGTAAGCGAGGCGTGCTTTCGCGAAGCCTCCGTCGACGCGACCACGATGTCGCAGCTCGGGTCACGCCCAAACACCACCCCGGTCGCAGGGACCACGTACTCACGGCCGTCAGTCAGCGAGATCACGCGCCCTCCGGTTGCCGCCGTCGGCTTCCCAACCGCATGCGCACCGCTCTCAGCTACACGTACGTGAGGCACAAACTGCGTGTTTCCCGCGCGGCGATCATCCCCAAAAAAAAGCTCCCTGCCGGCGACGTCGATCTTGTCGCCATGTAGCAAAGGAGCCGGCTCCGCGCCCAACGTCACTCCGTTCACCTTCACGCCTCCGTCCACGCGGCGCACCACCGTCGAGCCATCCCCTCCGACATCGAACGTCGCGAGTACACCGTTCGTCCCATTTACCGCCAACCGAACCAACGCCTGCTCGTTCCCTCCCACCGTATTCTCGCCCACGATCAGCGGATATTGCTGACCATCCAACTGTAAATAGGGCATTGAGATAGGGAGACCGTCGAGAAGCGACGGAAAGGTGGAGGTAGCGGAAACGGCACCACGGGGGACTCGTACCACTTCGCAGTGTGACGAAACTACGCCTCGCCGTAATTGGCGGCAAGCACGCCCAGGCCGGATATCGTTACGTTCCAGCATGCCCCTCTGGCTCCACTGGATCGTGCTCGGCCTCATCGCCGGCTCGCTATCCAAATTCCTGATGCCCGGCCGCGATCCCGCCGGCTGCCTCATCACCATCATCCTCGGCATCACCGGCGCGCTGCTCGGCGGCTGGATCGGCTCGCACCTGGGCTGGGGCGCCGTCAGCGCCACAGGCTTCAGCATCCGCTCGATCGCACTCGCCACTCTCGGCGCCATCGTCCTGTTGCTGATCGGACGCCTCGTCGCGCGTCTGAGGCGTCGCAACACGTAGCCCGAATGGATACCGCAAGCGTTAGCTTTCGGAATGAAGTCTCACATCGTGGTGCGCGGCGCCCGTCAGCATAACCTCAAGGGCTTCGACCTCGAGATTCCGCGCCGCAGCTACACGGTGATCACCGGCCCGTCGGGCTCGGGAAAATCCTCACTCGCGTTCGACACCATCTACGCCGAGGGGCAGCGGCGGTACGTGGAATCGCTTTCGGCCTACGCGCGCCAGTTCCTCGAGCGCATGGAGAAGCCGAACGTCGACTTCATCGATGGGCTCTCGCCAGCCGTTGCCATCGAGCAGTCGAATCCGACGAAGACATCGCGGTCGACCGTCGGTACCGCGACCGAGATCTACGATTTCCTGCGACTCCTCTGGGCGCGCATCGGCCACACGTTTTGCCCGGTGTGTGGCCGTGAAATGAAGCGCGACACCGTGCAGTCCGTCACCGATGAGGTGCTCGCGCTGCCATCCGGCACGCGCTTCTCCGTCGCCTTTCCGCTGCGCCTGAGCAACCTCGTCACGCACGAGGTCGTGGTCGAGAACCTCCGCGCACAGGGCTTCCTCCGTGTAGTGATCGAAGGATCGCTCGTACACCTCGACGAGCTTCCGGCAGGCACCGATGTCACGAAGGCCGCCGAGCTGCTCGTCGTCGTCGACCGGCTCACGGCGGCGCCCGAGAGTCGCCCGCGTCTCGCCGACGCGGTGCTCACCGCATTTCGCGAAGGAGATGGCGACGCCATCGTGCTGCTCGCGTCACCGATCGCGGCGAAGCTCGCGGGTTCGGGCACGCAGAGCGACGACGACACGCCCGTGTCGCGACTCATGTACACCGAGCGCTTCGAGTGTCCGTACGATGCCACGCGCGCACCCACGCCAACACCGCAGCTCTTCTCGTTCAACAATCCGCGCGGCGCGTGTGCGACGTGCAACGGATTCGGCGCGGTGCTCGAGTACGACGAGGCGCTCGTCGTGCCCTACCCCGATCGCTCGCTGCGTGAGGGCGCGATCGATCCGTGGACCAAGCCGCGCTACGAGGGGAAGCGACGCTCGTTGGCTGAGTATGCGAAGAAGAACAAGATCTCAATGGATGTGCCGTGGCGTGAGATCCCGATGGCCGATCGCTATCAGCTCATGTACGCGAAGACGAAGGGATTTCGCGGCATCATGGTCTTCCTGAAGGAGCTCGAGGCGAAGCGCTACAAGCAGTACATCCGGATTTTCCTGCGCCAGTATCAAACGGCGCAGGACTGCCCGACCTGTCACGGCGCGAAGCTGCAGAGCGAGGCGCTCCAGGTGCGTCTCGCCGGGCGCACGATCGCGGAGGCGAGCGACATGCCGATCGAGCGGCTCGTGCCGTGGCTCGAGACGCTCGCGATCTCGGACTTCGAGCAGCAGATCGCCGCGAATATTCTCGGCGAGGCGCGCAGCCGCTCGCGCTTTCTGCTCGACGTGGGGCTCGGCTATCTCACGCTGAATCGCGCGACGCGCACGCTCTCGGGCGGCGAGGCGCAGCGCATCGGCCTCGCGAACTCGCTCGGCTCCAAGCTCGTCGACACGCTCTACGTGCTCGACGAGCCGTCGATCGGACTGCACCCGCGCGACGTGGACCGTCTGCTCTCGCTGCTGCACCGGTTGCGCGACGGCGGGAACACGGTGCTCGTGGTGGAGCATGATCTCGAGGCGATTCGCCGAGCGGATTACATGGTGGAGCTCGGACCGGGGAGCGGTGAGCAGGGCGGACAAATCGTGTTCGAGGGGCCGCTCGCGCGCGCGGGCGAGAGTCCGCTCACGGGAGCGTATCTGAGCGGCGAGCGCGAGATCCCGCTCCCCGAGGAGCGTCGCCCGCTCGGTCCTCGCTGGCTCACCCTCACCGGCGCGCGCGAGCACAACCTGCGCGGCGTCGACATCCGCATCCCGCTCGGCGCGCTCACCGTCGTCACCGGCGTGTCTGGCTCCGGCAAGAGCACGCTCGTGCACGATGTGCTGCTCCGCGCGCTCGAGACGCGGCTCACGGGCGAGCACACTGCGAAGCGACACCTTGGCGAGCGCGTGGGCGGCTTCGACGGCGTCACGGGCTGGGAGCCGCTCGACGATGTCGTGTGCATCGACCAGAGCCCGATCGGCAAATCGCCGCGCTCGAATCCGGTGACGTACGTGAAGGCCTTCGACGAGATCCGCCGCATCTTCGCGGACCAGCCGCTCGCGCGACAGAAGCGGTACGGCGCCGGCCACTTCAGCTTCAACGTGAAGGGCGGCCGCTGCGAGAATTGCGAGGGCGCGGGCTATCTGCAGGTCGAGATGGTGTTCATGGCCGACGTCTTCGTCCCCTGCGACGTGTGCGGTGGCAAGCGCTTCAAGAACGACGTGCTCGAAGTGAAGGTGCGCGGAAAGAGCGTCTACGACGTGCTCGAGATGACCATCGATCAGGCGATCCGCTTCTTCCCGCGCGAGGAGAAGCTCGGCCAGGCGCTCTGGCAGCTGCAGCAGGTGGGACTCGGCTATCTCCGACTCGGGCAGCCCGCGCCCACGCTCTCGGGCGGCGAGGCGCAGCGCGTGAAGATCGCGCGCGAGCTCACGAATGCGGGAAAGACGAAGACGCCGCAAGCTGTACGTGATGGACGAGCCGACAACCGGGCTGCACCTCGAGGACATTCGCAAGCTCGCGCGCGTGCTTCGAGCGGCTCGTGGACCAGGGGCACACGCTCGTGATCATCGAGCACAATCTCGACGTCATCAAGCTCGCGGACTGGGTCATCGACCTCGGCCCAGAGGCGGGCGACGCGGGCGGCGAGCTCGTGGCGATGGGGCGCCCGGAGGAAGTCGCGATGGTGGACGGCTCGCATACGGGACGCTGGCTGCGGCCGCTGCTGCACATGGATCCGTCGAGCAGCGTGAGCGATCTGCGCCTCGCCGCGAGGCGCGGCACGGAGGGCGTAGCCGAGCGCGGTTCGCTTGACCGTGCTGCGCGGACCGGGTAAAGTTCGGCGCTGATCCCGAGTAGCTCAGGTGGTAGAGCAGGTGACTGTTAATCACCGGGTCGGGGGTTCGAGTCCCTCCTCGGGAGTTGTTTGGCTAGTGATTGATTCGATGGAACATAAATGAAAGGGTCAGCCTCACAGGCTGGCCCTTTTTTCTTGCTGGAGGTACCCCGGACGTAGCAGAGGTTCGACGATGAGTCCCGGGCTCGCTGATTCGAGCCACGTCGCGCCGCGATAAGCGGCCCCGAGGTGGCGCGCGAGACGCACCGCCATGGCGACGATCGTCAGCGTCGGGTTGGCGAAGCCTGCGGTTGGGAAAGTCAATGCGCCGGCCACGTACAAATTGTCAGACGAGTGCACGCGCCCGTGCCGGTCGACGACGCCGCGACTCGGGTCATCGTGCATCCGCGTCGTCCCCGCATGGTGGTGCCCGTTCAGGTCTGGGAGCGAGCTCGAGTCGATCGTCACCGCGCCCACACTCGCGAGATTTCGCGCAAATAGCTCCCGCAAGCGCACTAGTCGAGCATGATCATCCGCGCGCCACTTCAAGTGCAGCGAGGGAAGCGGCACGCCCAGCGAGTCGCGTCGATGGCTCAGCGTGATGCGATTATCGGGGTGCGGAGACTGCTCGAGGTTGAGCAAGATCTCGAACGCCCCGACTGATCCTGTGGCGCCGCGGCGGGCCGACCAACCATGGCCGCCTTCCAGAAACCAGCGCGCCGCGAGCGCGGGAAGCGTCGCGCGCAATCGCTCGCGAAACCGCCCGCGCGCCATGCGCGGAAAGAGCGTCGCCGAGGCGTTTAGCTGAGCTCCGCTCTCGAGAGCCGCCTCGGCGATCCCAATGCGGCCGACGCTCAAGCTGTCATCCGCCGCGCGCTGTAGATCGTAGAAGCCAGCGCTCGCCATCGTCATCGGCGAGTGCGGGCGCAATGTGAGCGCACGGTCGCGCGGATGCTCCATAAAGCACCGGCCCACCCACTCCGCGCCATCGCCCGCGATGCCAAGCGATCCATTGAGCACGAGGAGCAGCCGCGCATTCTCCACGGCGCCGGCTGCCAGCACGATCCGCTTCGCGCGCACGCTCCATCGCTCGCCTCCGGGCGTCGCTACGGCCACGGACGACACACACCTCCCCGCTCCGCCGGAGCCGAAGCCAATGGCGGTCGCGTGCGAGCAGACGCGCACGTTCGCCGCTCCCGCGAGCACGGTGCGGAGCCGAACGATGAGTGCGTCGCGAGTGCCGAGCTGATAGACGCGCGACACGAGCTCATCGCCAATGCCGCTCCAAGGCTTCATGCCCGGCAGTGCCCACGACTCCGCGTCATATGCGAACGGACCAAGTCCACAAATGCGCTGCGCACGCTCGTAGTCCGCGCGCAACTCGCCGAGCTCGAAGGGCCAACCGCCGAGCTCCACGCCCGGATTCCGCAGGAAATCAGAGGCGTCGAGAGGCACGTACTTCGCGCCGAATTTCGCCTCTAAGGCGGTACGCCAAAGGTGCGGCGTCCCCCCGAGCTGCCTGTGACGAGTAGCGCCAAGTCCTGCGTAGGCGTCTCCGGTGCTTTCACCAACATTGAGGGCGAGTATCTGCGGCTCGGCGCAGCTCCCCCCACTCTCCAGCAGGATCACGTCGCAGTGCAGACTTGCGAGCTCGCTCGCCAGCACCATGCCCGCGGGCCCGGCACCGACGATGCAGATGTCGGTGTCGAGCATCGTGTTTCCGGTGAAGTGCTTCGCGTCGAGCTCCATTTTTCTCCGCTGCAATTCTGCCGCGCATGACGACGCGCGAACCCGCGGTCACGGTTATCATCCCCACACTCGGCCTACGCGAGCGAGCAGCCTGTCTGCGCGCAGCGATTCAGAGCGCGCTCGATCAGCGCAGTGTGGCGCCGATCGCGCGCGTGGTGCTCAACGGATCGAAGCGCGATTCCCCAGGTCGAGCGCGAGCTGCGGAACAATGTGCACATTGCGCTCGTCGTGCGCGATGCACGCGGAGGGCTCGATCCCAAGCTCAGAGTCTACGATGTCAGGCACACCACCATCTCTGCCCTGCTCGCGGCGGGAGAACGTTTGTTGACGGTGAGCACGCGCGTCGGCCACAAGAGCGCGAAGGTGACGCTCAATGTCCAGGGCCATGCATGAAAGTCCGATCAGCGGCGTAGCACTGCGCCTGATCCCGAGTAGCTCAGGTGATAGAGCCGGTGACTGTTAATCCGGGTCGAGTGTTCGAGTCCCTACTCGGGAGTTGTGAGATAAGTAGTTGAATTGATAGAGGCGTAACGAAAAGGGTCACTCGCGAGAGTGGCCTTTTTTTATGCGCGAAACGGCAAAAAGGGCAACAAAGGGCAACAAAGGGCAACAAAGGGCAACAACCTTCGTGGCGAAGATTGCACAACGCCCTCGTTGCGTAATCGATACCAGGAGCGCATCATAGCGTCCCCGAACGCCTGTACGCCTCCATTCACTTCGAAGGCGCCAAGTGGCTGTTGAAGATCAGGGACCAACATGGCGCGAAAATCTTATTGACGATCTGCGAGCTCTGCGAAGCACTGGCTCGACCAACGAAGAGCGCCTGCGTGGTTCTCTGGAAGCGCTCGCAGCTGACGCCCGTGCGCACGCCGTCCCCGCTGAGCGAGTTGTCATCATGCTCAAGGAGATCTGGTTCGCTCAACCCTCGTCTCGCGACATCTCCAACACCGAGGTGAGTGGTCCTCGCCTAAGCGGCGTGGTCACGACTGCGCTCGATTTGTACTTTGGAATACAGAGACCATCCTGACCTTCGATCATGCATTTGGCCCCATTTTCGCTCGGGGGATCGGCCAAACTTTCGGGGCATCGGGATGGGGAACGAAAAGACTCTCGACGTCGAGCGGAACACCGAACGAACGAACGAACGAACGAACGAACAGCCTGCGATCTCGAGGGAACACGATGGATCGTACGCGAGATGATGGCGGGTGACGTGCCGGGCTCGCGCGGCACTCATTGCCTCGTGTTTGATTCTGCTACGATCTGCCGGCGTCTATGGCGTTATCCGCGTGGCTGGAAGGACCTGCCCGAGGAAGATTTACTGGCCCTCATGAAGCGACTCGGCTAGCGAGTCGCGAATGAGGCTCGCCCACGTGAAAAGGTCACTCGCGAGAGTGGCCTTTTTTCGTTCCTTTGCAAAGGGAACAGAAGCCCTAGCGCTAAATGCAGATCTGGCCTTTGCGCATCGGCCCACAACAGGAGGGATTGATTCTGAGCGGTTGCACTCGCAGCGCGACCTTCACGAAGGTGCCGGCGAAGGAGTCGATCTGTACGCTGTCGGGCTTGAAGCCGAGCCTTCGTGCTTCGATGACGAGACGTCCGGGTACCCGATGCGAGTAATGGAATCGCCCTTCGTCGTCCGTGAACCGAAAGAAATGCCTCGCGCTATCCGGCGAGTGGAGAAAAAGCTGAGCGCTCGCGACGGGCTGATCGTCGAGAGCGCTGACGACCTGCCCCTCCACTTCTCCACGTTTGACCGTTGAATCAAGGAAAAGCCGACTTGGGAATCGGATAGTCGTATCCACCCGAGCGAGCGTCGAATCAAGAACGCGCTCACACTCCGCGAATGGACTGTCCTTTGGGTGCCGACGCGCATGCGGAGAGTGCGACAATGCCAGCCATGCGAGATAGCGCACGCAGAGTTCTCGAAAGCAAAGTGCTACCTTGGGCACAGGAGAATGAACGCTTCCGCCGAACACACGCCTTCGCATCGAATCTTAGGTGCGATCACCGCAATGGTCCTTGCGAGTGCCGCATGCGGACGCGCGCGACCGCCTCATGTCGCGCCGTCCTGCACTGAGCCACCTATCGTTCCCGTCGCGCCGCTCTCACCGATTTTCGTTGAGCAGCTCGCCGGCGACTACGAGTTCATCGTGATCGCGAAGTCGGGACCACGCAAAGGAGCGATCGCTCGGGGCACATTACATCTCGAGCGAGCCGACGACTTCAATCGCTACAACGGCTATTTCCTGAAGGAGCCTTCGCGTCGTGCTCGTGAGCAGACGCTGGTGGGTTGGACGGATCTCGCAGGCGACTTGGGGATTGCCACGGCCGGCGTACCGCTGGACTCGCACGACCACGCACGACCGGGCGTCTCCTCCAGCCTCGATAGCTCGAGATCAGGACTCACCTTGATGCTGGGATATCGCCCGATGCTCGACGGCGGCTTCAACGAGTTCAACGTCACCCGCATCAGTGCCAGCGAGGTTGCCGGGCGTTGGAGCTCCGGTCTGGGTTACACCACCTATTCCGCAGGTGGCTACTTCTGCGCGATACGCCCGCCAGCGCCGCCGTGAGCTCGGAGCAGGAGCTGCTGCCCTACCGAGCCTCCAGCGTCGCAGTAGGCATCGCGGGGCCCACGCTGGCACTCGCCGCTCGCCCGACATTCACCGCCGACGCAGGCACCAAGCCAGAATGCATCTCGACGCAATCCAGTATCGTGTCGACGAGCGAATCCCACGTACGCGCCTTCGCCCAGCTCTGACGCTTCGCGCGCGCCTCCGCCGTGTTCGCGGCGGGGAGCAGCTGCGCCGAGATCGCCTGGCGCCATTCTTCGGGCGTCGCGGCCATCACGACGAGGATCGAGACACCTCCTGCAGCGGCAGGATCGGCGTGCCCACAGCCGGGCGGCCACTCGCGAGATACTCGCTCAGCTTGAGCGGATCGAATGTACTTCGTGTAGTCGTCCACGCAGTACGGCAGCATGCAGACATCAAAATGCTGCGGGTACGACGCGAGCTCTCGCGAGGACTTGGCGCCCAGGAAATGCACGTTCGGCAGCGCGTCGATCCGCGCGAGCATCTCGGACAGTCCCGGCTGGTCGAGCGCCTTCCCGACGAACACGAACGACCACTGCGGATTCTGCTTCGCGATCCCGAACAGCAGCTCCCAGTCGAGCTGCGTCTTGAGAAAGCCCGAATAGCCAATGCGCGGTCCGGGGATCGCGGCGAGATCCGCAGGCATTGGCTGCGGTATCGCGAACGCCTCGAAGTCGACGCCATTCGGTGTGAGTGTCGCCGACGAGCAGAGCGCACCTTTGCGCGCCATCACCGCAGGCGAGTGGATGAACACCTCATCCACTCCGGACATCAGCGCGCGCTCCTCCTCGCTGATCGGCTGCTGCACTCGCGCGAAGGAGTACTCGTCGTTGATGTGATAGAGACTCACGTCGTGCTGCACGAACGGGAGCACGTTCCAGTACTGCGGGCTCCGAATGCTCAGCACGACGTGCGAGCAGCCCTGCTTCTCGAGAATCGATCGCGCATGAAGCAGTCGACGCTGCAGAAGAATGCGACGCGAGCTTCCGAGGGCGATACACCTGCGGCAGCCACGGCTCCGGACGATACGTGTGCAGCTTCGGCAGCTCCGCCACCGGATGCTGCACAGGCGGACCCGAGACCGCGCGCTGCGGAATATCCCGCCACTCGTGCGGAGGCCCGCACCACACGACGTGGAAGCGTCGCGCGATCCGGCTCATCACCTGCGCTCGTCCGAGCCACTGATCGTTCCACTCGTGCGGCACGAGGGCGATGAACCCGGGCGACGCGCTGGAGCGGAGCGACACTTCGCGATCAGCCAATGAGCTCCTCCCCCCGAATGCCCACGCCCTGCGCATCGATACGCGCGAATCCGCGCCCACCGCCGTGCCGGCCGAGCGAGGCGCCCAACTCACCAATCCACCGCTTCACCAGCGCGCCCTCGGCCTCGCGATTCGTGTCGTCGACGAAGATCGACACCTTGTCCGCAAGCTTGGTCCGCATGCGCGGAAGCATCCCGCTCCGGCCGCCCCGCGTCACACCGGGCGGACCATCGCACACGACCAGCGAAAAATCGTTCGGCAGCTCGTCGCGCTTCACGTCGTACCAGTCGAACTCCCCGAAATCGCGCAGCGGTGCGAATGGACTTTCACCTTCTTCAGCCCGAACTGATCGATCGACTCGGACACGCGCGCGTGCCAGTCTGCATTGTGCTCGAGCGAGTGCAGCGCGATCCCGCGCCGCGTGGCAATCGCGCCCATAAGGAGCGTCGTGAGCCCGGACCCGCACTCCAGTATCGCGCCGCTCGCCCTCTCGGCCTGTCGCGCAACCGCGGAGAGATACGGCGCCTCGGCGGTCCAGCGCTCGTTGCCCCAGCCGAAGATCGCATCCGTCCACAGCACCGATGGCGTGCGTGGCGCAGGCGCGCGGAGAAGTCTCGCGACCACGCGCTCCAGCATCTCGGATCGATCGTATGAATAGCGCCGCAACATATCGGCGCGGAGAGATTGCAGCATGGGCAGAACGGAAAAGTGTGCGACCGCCAACCAGCTCAATGCTGCGTCCGCGCTGCGCGCGCGGGTCTAGCTCGTGTATTTGCGCGACGTTACGCGCAGCTCGCCGGATTCCAGGTCACCAAATCGACAACTCCGCGGAGTGCATGAAACGAAACGTGCCATCAACGACTACGCGTGTTTATCAGAAATATCAATGTGGTGACTAATCCAACGACCACACTATACGCTACTCGCGAATTCCGAGCCAGTTGTACAGAAGCTTTTTCGCGAAAAGCATCGCGTGCGAATGCTATGTGAGTCAGCGCACGATGTCGCTGTGGTACCGCCCAGGGGCAGCTACTCGTATGCCTCTACTGGCGGACAACTGCACACCAGATTGCGGTCGCCGAACATGTTGTCGATGCGCGCGACCGTGGGCCACACCTTCCGGGCACGCAGCCCCGGCGCCGGGAAGGCCGCCCGCTCGCGCGGATAGGGGCGATCCCAGTCATCCGCGACCACCTGCGCCAGCGTGTGCGGCGCGCGTCGCAGCACATTGTCCTCGCGCGATGCGACACCGATCTCGATCTCGCGAATCTCTTCGCGAATCGCGAGCAGCGCGTCGACGAACCGGTCCAGCTCCTCCTTGCTCTCGCTCTCCGTTGGCTCGACCATCAGCGTCCCGGGCACGGGGAAGGACACCGTGGGTGGATGGAAGCCGTAGTCGATCAGGCGCTTCGCGATATCCTCCACGTCCACGCCTGCGCTCTGCTTGAACGGGCGCGTGTCGAGGATGCACTCGTGCGCCACGAGTCCGTGCGCCCCTGAGTAGAGCAGCTCGTACTCGCCACTGAGCCGTTTCGCGATGTAGTTGGCCGAGAGGATCGCAATCTTCGTGGCGTACATGAGCCCCTCGGCGCCCATGAGCTGGATGTAGATCCACGAGATGGGAAGAATGCTCGCGCTCCCCCACGGTGCCGCGGACACCGTCCCCTCCGCGCGCGCGTGCCCGAGCGGCACGAGCGGGTGGTCGGGCAGGAACGGCGCGAGATGCGCAGCGACGCCGATCGGCCCCATTCCCGGTCCACCGCCGCCGTGCGGAATGCAGAACGTCTTGTGCAGGTTGAGATGGCACACGTCCGCACCGAGATCGCCCGGGCTGCACAGCCCCACCTGCGCGTTCATGTTCGCGCCATCCATGTACACCTGCCCGCCGTGCTCGTGGATGATGTCGCAGATCTCACGAATCGAGCCCTCGAACACGCCGTGCGTGGATGGATAGGTCACCATCAACGCAGCGAGATTGTCCGCGTTCGCGGCGGCCTTCGCGCGCAGATCGTCGAGGTCGATGTTCCCCTTCGCATCCGAGCCGACGACCACCACGCGCATCCCCGCCATCACGGCGCTGGCCGGGTTCGTGCCATGCGCGCTCACCGGGATCAGACACACATCGCGGTGCTCGTCGCCGCGCGAGCGATGATACGCCTGGATCGTGAGCAGCCCCGCGAACTCCCCCTGTGATCCGGCATTCGGCTGCAGCGATACCGCCGCAAAGCCGGTGATCTCGCACAGGTCCGCCTCGAGCCTGTGAAAGAGCTCGAGATAGCCGGTGGTCTGCGATCGCGGCGCGAACGGATGAATGCCCGACAGCTTGGGCCACGACACGGGAAGCATCTCCGTCGTCGCATTGAGCTTCATCGTGCACGAGCCCAGCGGAATCATTGCGGCGGTGAGCGAGAGATCCTTCGCCTCGAGCCCGCGCATGTAGCGCAGCATCTCCGTCTCCGAGCGATGCCGCGCGAACACCGGGTGCGTCAGATATTCGCTGGTGCGCACGAGCGCATCGGGGATGATGCTGTGTGGCGCGATGCTCCGCTGATCGACCAGCGCCGGAATGGTCTGCTGCGAAGTCGCGAAGCACGCCACCACGTCCGATACATCGCGCTCGCGCACCGTCTCATCGAGCGCGACGACGATTCGCTCGCGCCCGAGTGCGCGCAGGTTGATCCGCCGCGACGCCGCCTCGTCCATGATCTGCCGCTGGCGCGCTGCTCCCACCACCACGCAGATCGTGTCGAAGAAGTGCTCGTGCTCGAGCTGGACGCCAAGTGCGCGAAGTCCGCGCGCCAGCTGCACCGCGCGCCGGTGCACACGCGTCGCGATCGTCCGGATCCCCTCGGGCCCGTGGTACACTGCGTACATCGACGCCATCACCGCGAGAAGCACCTGCGCCGTGCACACATTGCTCGTCGCCTTGTCGCGCCGGATGTGCTGCTCGCGCGTCTGCAGCGCCATGCGGAGCGCCGGATTCCCTTCCGCATCGCGCGACACTCCGATGATGCGTCCCGGGATGTTCCGCTTGAACTCATCCTTCGTCGCGAAGAACGCCGCGTGCGGGCCGCCGTAGCCGAGCGGCACGCCGAAGCGCTGAGAGTTGCCCACGGCGACATCAGCGCCCCATTCGCCCGGCGGCTTGAGCAGCGCGAGCGCGAGCAGATCCGTCGCCACCGTGACGAGCGCGCCCGCCTCGTGCGCGCGCACGCACAGCTGCGAGTAGTCACGCACCACACCATCCGTCGCCGGATACTGCACGAGGCAACCCACCACGTCTCCGCCGAACTCGAAGTTCGCCGGATCGTCCACGCGCACCTCGATCCCGCGCGCAACCGCGCGCGTCGCGACGACGGCGATCGTCTGCGGATGGCAGCCGGAATCCACGAGATAGACCGGCGTCCCGTCACTCGTGCGCTTCACCACCGCCATCGTCATCCCCATCGCCTCGGCCGCCGCCGTTCCTTCATCCAGCAGCGAGGAGTTGGCGACCGGCAGCGCGGTGAGATCGCTGACCATCGTCTGATAATTGAGCAGCGCCTCGAGCCGCCCCTGCGCGATCTCGGCCTGGTACGGCGTGTACGCCGTGTACCAACCGGGATTCTCGAGGATGTTCCGCTTGATCACCGCGGGGACATCGCAGTTGCTGTAGCCGAGCCCGAGGTACGAGCGGAACACCTCGTTCTGGTCCGTGAGCTCGCGCATCGTCGCGATGACCGCGTTCTCACCGCGCCCCGGCGGCAGCGCGAGCGGCCGGCGCATACGCACTGCGTCGGGCACTACAGCATCGATGAACGAATCGAGTGACTGGTAGCCAAGCACTTCCAGCATCGAGGCGACATCATCGCCGCGCGGGCCAACATGGCGGGCCGCGAACTCATTCGGGGCGGACATCGTGACTACTCCGGGAGGGTCGCGAGGAAGTCGCGGTACCCTGCGCCGTCCTTGAGCGCCGCGATCTCCCCGTCGTTGCTCATCTCGATCTCGATCAGCCATCCAGCGCCGTACGGTTCCGCGGACACGAGCTCCGGCTCCTTCGCCACCCGCTCGTTGATCGCGACCACCTTTCCCGACACGGGCGCAAACAGCTCGCTCACCGACTTCACCGCCTCGATCACGCCGAACGAGCTTCCGGCCGTGACCGTGCTCCCGACCTTGGGCAGCTCCACGAACACGATGTCGCCAATGTGCTCCGCAGCATATCCGGTGATCCCCACCTTCGCAGTCTTCCCAGCCGGCGCGAGCCACTCGTGCTCGCTCGAGTATTTCAGATTGTCGGGAATGTCCACGTGGCTCTCCGCCTCCTCAGGTCGAACGTCGATAGAATGGCATTTGTACTACCTGTGCATTCGCGCGCTGATCGCGAATGCCGACTTCCAGGGCTCCGCCGCTGACCGATCCCCCACCGGCACATACCCCATCGCGATCGCGTAACCGAGAGTCGGCGATGCCGTTCCACTCGTCACGCTGCCGCAGGATTCCGTAGCGGCGGGAAGATACAGAGGGTACCCGATTCGGGCGATTCCGCGTCCATCGATCTTCATGCCCACGAGAGTCTTGCGCGGCGAATCCTTCGCCCGATCGAGCGCCGCGCGCCCCACGAAATCGCCGCTCTTGCCGAAGCTCACCAAGCGACCGAGCCCCGCCTCGAAGGGAGTGGTGTTTCGATCGAGCTCGTTGCCATACAACGGCATTCCTGCTTCGAGTCGCAGCGTGTCGCGCGCGCCAAGCCCGGCGGGCACGAGCCCGCGCCCGGCGCCAGCCTCCAGCAGCGTGTCCCACACGCGCACCGCATCATCCCACGCGAGGAAGAGCTCGAATCCATCCTCACCTGTGTAGCCCGTGCGCGCGAGAATGGCGGGGACGCCGCACGCCGTGGTCTCGGTGCCGGAGTAGTACTTGATGGTCGCCAGATCCACGCCCACGAATGGCTGCAGCATCTCGGCCGCGCGCGGCCCCTGGATCGCAACGAGCGACGTTCGCATCGAGGCGTCATCGAGCGTCGCATCGAAGCGCGCGAGACGCTCGGCGAGTGCGGCCGAGACGGTCGCCGCATTCGACGCGTTCGGCACCACCATGAATCGCGTGTCGCCCAGACGATAGACAATGAGGTCATCGAGCACCCCGCCATTCTCGTCGACGATCATCGAGTAGTGCGCGCGCCCAACCTTCAGCTTGCCGGGCGCGGTGACCAGTGCGTAGTCGAGCGCCGCCGCGGCATCGGGACCGGTCACGAACAGCTCGCCCATGTGCGAGAGATCGAACAGTCCCGCCGCAGTGCGCACCGCATTGTGCTCCTCGACCAGCCCGCGGTACTGCACGGGCATCTCCCATCCCGCGAACGGGATCATGCGCGCGCCGAGGGCGCGGTGTCGGGCGTCGAGTGCGGTCTTGTGCACGAGTGGTCGGATTCCTTATGCGAGCGGCATTTCGCGGAGCACGCGGGCGCCCGGGATTCGGTGCGCGCTGGATTCTAATGTCCGGACCGCACCGCGCACAGTTGGGCGCGAGGCACGCGACCTGACGAGCTCAGACGAAGCCGATACGGGCGGCTACGGCCGCACCACGCCGCCCGGGCGAATGCCGTCACCCCAATGCACGGCCGGCGGCGGCGCGCAATGGGCATCGATCGCGTAGCTCGCGCGCACCGCGCTCGATGCGCGCGACGCCGACACGACGGTGGACGCGATCGGAAGCTCCGCGTCATGCGTGTTGAACGCGAGGCTGAACGTGCGCTCGCCGCTGGCGGCGGTGAGCGTGCGCGCCGGCGTGGAGAGATCGCCTCCCGCGCGCTGCGCGGGAGAGAACATCGCGACCGCCACGTCCTCGGTCGCGACCCAGAGATTGCCACTATTGTCGAACGCGAGACCGTCGAACGCGTATCCGGGCCCCTGTTGCGCGAACACCGGCTCGCCGTGCGACACCCCGCCCAGCTGCGCGGCCGAGTAGCCGACGATGTAGCCGGACTCGGTGGCTTCCCAGAGATTTCCTCCGCGATCGAACGCCACGCCCGAGCCGAAGTCGAGGTAGCTGGAGACGAGGCTGTCTGTGGGTGCGATCGTGCCGCTGCCACTGAGATGCGCGGCCGCGATCTCGTATGTCTTCGCCACATCGAAGCCCGCGACCCAGAGATTGCCGCTCGCGTCGAACGCAAAGCCCAGCGGTCCGTTCGGGGTCGCGATCTTGAGCGCGAACGAAGGATCGGTGAGCGCGCCGCTCCATGCTGATACCTCCGCCGCCGGATACTCGACGATGTAGTTCCCGTTGTACGAGCCCACCCAGAGATTGCCGCGCGCATCGAACGCAATGCCCCACGGCTCCTTTGCCCACGAGATCGTGACTGCGGGGGTGGACTCCCCGCTCGCGAGCTGCGCGGGAGTGAACTTGTAGATCTCCTGATCGATGTAGCTCGTGACCCAGAGATTTCCGGCGGAATCGAACGCCGTGCCCGCGATGGTCTGCTTGATGGTGGCATCGCCGAGCGTGTCCGCTGCGGCAACCGTCCCGGCGCTCGCGAGTTGCGGCGACGTGAAGCCCTCGGCGAGATTCGCGCGCCCCCATTTGCCTACCCACAGCGCGCCCGACCCTCCGCGGATCGTGTACGTGCCCGTGATGGTCTTGGTCTCGCCATTCGCGAGCTGCACGGAGCTGTCGGAAAGTGTGCCGGTGAGCACGGGGCTCACGAGCGAGTCGGCCGGCGTCGCGTCCTCGGCCCTGGCCAGATACTCGCCCGCGGTGAGACCACGCAGTGTGTCGGTCTGAGTCACGTGCGCGCTGCTTGCTGCAGGCCCGTGAATCCAGACGGCGCCGGATCGCGCAATCGGCGTGTTCACGTCCACGATCAAGGCGCCGGATCCTGCTTCGGTCCCCACCTCACGATTGCCGCATGCGGCGCATGCCGGGACCATCATCAACAGCGTCGCGAGACGCGCGATTGTGCGCAGCTCCATTTGAACCTCGACCGCGGGGGGATGCGCGACGCCTGGCCGCTCATGAACGACGATTTCCCTCCCCCGCAAGCCACCACGACCCAACGTTCGCGTGTTAGACTCCCACTCCACTCCCCGCCGCTCTCCGCGCATGCCCAAGAAGCCCGCGTCCACTCTGCCGCTCGACCGCCTTCGCACGCTCTGCCTCGCTCTGCCCGATGCGCACGAGGTCGAGGCGTGGGGAGAGCCCACGTTCCGCGTGAAGAACAAGATTTTCGCGATGTACGCTGCCTCGGAGAAGCATCACGGGGCGGGGCGCCCGTGCGTCTGGATCAAGTCGACGCATTTGATCCAGGACATGCTCATCCACGAGGATGGAGACCGGTACTTCGCGCCGCCCTACGTTGGGCCGAAAGGGTGGGTCGGCATACGACTCGACCGCCGCCCGAACTGGGCGACGGTCGAGGAGCACATCCGCGACGCCTTTCGACTCACCGCTCCCAAGCGCATCGCCGCGAAGCTCGGCGACGGCTAGGCGGCGAGTTACGCCTGCTTCACCGCCTGGACGTCGATCGAGATCTTCACGTCGTTGCCAACGAGCACACCGCCAGCTTCGAGCGCCTGATTCCACGTCAGGCCGAAGTCGGCACGGTTGAGCTTCGTCGTGGCGCTGAACGCGATACGATCGCCGCCCCACGGGTCCTTCCCTGCGCCCTCGTTCGTCGCGTCGAGCGTGACCTCTCGCGTCACACTGCGAATCGTCAGGTTGCCGGTCACCTTGAACTCCTGCTTGTCGCCGGTGATGCGCGTGCTCTTGAACGTGAGCACGGGGAAGTTCGCCGCGTCGAGGAAATCGGCGCTGCGGAGATGGTCGTCGCGCTGGCCGGTGTGCGTGTCGATGCTCGCCGCCTTGATCGTGGCGCTGACGGACGACTGGGACGGATCCGCGTCCGCGATCACGATCTCACCCTCGATCTCGGAAAAGCGCCCCTTCACGGTGCTGATCATCAGGTGCTTGACCGCAAACTCCACGACCGAATGGGTCGGATCGATTTTCCAGGTGGTGGTCTTCGTGGGTGACTGCGTGGTGGCCATAGGGCTGCTCCGGTGACGTGGGATGACGATCTCTTGAATTCAAGATATCTCGTCCCCGTTTGGTTCCCTGCGTTTGGCAAGCTCGGCCTCGAGTCCCATTTTCTTGAGCAAACGGGCGGCCGTCCGCTTCTCCGCGAGAGTCAAGCCGCTCATCGCGGCCTCGATCGCTGCGGCGTGTCCCGGCCAGATCCGCCGCATGAGCGCATTGCCGGCGCCCGTGAGCTGCAGGTAGGTTCGACGCTTGTCCTCATCACATACACGCCGCTTCAGCAGCCCGCGATCGACCAGCTTGTCGATCACATACGTGAGGCTCCCGCTCCTGAGGAGCACGCGTCTGCTCACCTCTCCCGCGGTGAGGTCACCCTTATGGAAGAGCGCCTCCATCACGGCGAATTCCGTGAGCGAGAGCTCGCTGCGCTCGACATCGAGCTTGGCGAGCTCCCCGATCGCATCGCGCGCGCGACTGAGAATCACCCAGAGCTTGAGCGCTGCCGCCTGCTCATCGTCCTTGGGGCTGGGATCGGGGGCCGTCACGCTCGGGAAGATAGCGATGAGCCGGCGCCCGGAGCGAGAACGGGCGCGCCCACAGTGCTCGAGCCGCCCGAGCCCGCTGGCTGCAAACGTGCATAGGTTGCTCGAATGACTGCTCCCTTCCCCGCACGAAAGATCGACGCCGATCGCGAGCGCGACGAACGCCCCACTACGCCCGCACCGCCAGGCGAGGTGCAGCCCGCGAACATCGAGAAGCTCCAGGGCGCGATGGAAACACAGCCCGCCGTGCGATCCCTCGCCGCCACGCTGCTGCTCGTCATCGCGCTCTTCTACACACTGTATTTCGCGCGCGCGTTCTTCATTCCGGTCACCTTCGGGCTGCTGCTCAATCTGCTCCTCAGCCCATTCGTGCGGACGCTCAAGCGCGCGCGCATCCCGTACCCCGTCGGCGCCGCCATCGTCGTTCTGGGGATGGTCGCAGCCCTCGTCGTCGGCGGCTACTTCCTGTCCGAGCCCGCGCAGTCGTGGCTCTCCAAGGCGCCGCAGTCGGTGGCCACAGCAAGCGCAAAGATCCGGAGGCTTCGGCGCCCCGTAGAGCAGGTGACGAAGTCCGCCGACCAGAATGGCGCGCGCCGCGTCGTCGACCGCGGGTGCGCCCCGCACGCAGGAGGTCACGCTCGCCGGCCCGTCGGTCATGGATCGCGTCATCTCGACATCGGCGGCGCTGCTCGCAGGGATGCTGGAGACGCTCGTACTCCTCTATTTCCTGCTCGCCTCCGGCGATCTGTTCCTCCAGAAGCTGACAGGGATGCTGCCGGAATTTCGCGACAAGAAAAAGGCGGTCGCCATCGCGCGCGAGACCGAGACATCCATCTCCATGTATCTGTCGACGGTTGCTCTGGTGAACGTGCTCGAAGGCACCGTCGTCGCGCTCGTGATGTGGGCGCTCGGCATGCCCAACCCCGTGCTCTGGGGAGTGCTCGTACTCTTCCTCGAGTTCATCCCGTACCTGGGCGCGCTCGTGATGGTTGGCGTGCTCACGCTTGCCGCGCTCGTCACGTTCGACAGCGTTGGTCACATCATCGCCGTCCCCGCCAGCTACCTGTTCATCAACCTCCTGCAGGCGTACGTGCTCACGCCGCTGCTGCTCGGTCGCAGGCTCACGCTCAATCCGGTCGCGATTCTCATCGGACTGATTCTCTGGTGGGAGATCTGGGGCGTGGCCGGCGCGTTCATCGCGGTCCCGCTGCTTGCGACGTTCAAGATTCTCTGTGACCACATCGAGACCCTCGCGCCAGTTGGGGAGTTCCTCGGAGACTGATCGCTGTCGAGGCGCGCGCAAGGAAGGTCTCCTTGATTCGAGCGTGCGCCCCTAGCGATCCTGCCGTACCAGGGGATATCAGGTTGATCGTCCTGGCATAGCGGCTCCGCACTCTCAGAGGTCTTTCGTCTTCGAATGACGACTTCTTCATCTGGCGCAGCGAGCACCAACGCGACGGCTGCTGCAACGGGCGATCACCGCGCGGCCGTCGTAGCGGGCTTCCTCGGCTGGACGCTCGACGCGTTCGACTTCTTCATCGTTGTCGTCACGCTTACCGCGATCGGTAGGGACTTTCACGTCTCCGATGCGGACATGGCGAAGACGCTGGCGGTGACGCTCGCGTTCCGCCCCATCGGCGCATTGATCTTCGGCGTGCTCGCGGACCGATACGGCCGCCGCATCCCGCTGATGATCAACCTCGTGTTCTACTCGGCGCTCGAGGTGGCATCGGGACTCGCCACGTCGTACACGATGTTCTTCTGGCTGCGCGCGCTCTTCGGCATCGGAATGGGCGGCGAATGGGGCGTGGGCGCGACCCTCGTCATGGAGAAGGCACCGAAGCGCTTGCGCGGTATGCTCTCGGGGCTGCTGCAGGAGGGATACGCGACGGGAAACCTTCTCGCCTCTGTGGCGTACTTTCTCATCTTCCCGCACTGGGGATGGCGTCCGCTCTTCTTCATCGGCGGCCTGCCCGCGCTGCTCGCGATCTTCGTGCGCATGCGCGTGAAGGAGTCGGAGGTGTGGCAGCGCACTCGGCATCACGACTTCAAGTCGCTGGGCCGCGCCATCGTCTCGCAATGGCGGCTCTTCCTCTATCTCACACTGCTGATGGCGTGCATGAACGGAGTTTCGCACGGCACGCAGGATCTCTATCCAACGTTTCTCCAGCGCGACTGGAACATGTCACCGCACATGCGCTCCGCGATCAACGCCGTAGGCGCCATCGGTGCGATTATGGGCGGCATCGGATTCGGCATGCTCTCGGACCGCATTGGGCGCCGAAAGTCGATCGTGCTCGCCCTCGCGCTCGCGGTCATCATGATTCCGCTCTGGGCGTTCTCCCCGGCCATTCCACTCCTGGTGCTCGGCGCGTTTCTCATGCAGTTCATGGTACAGGGCGCGTGGGGAGTCATCCCGGTGCACATCACGGAGCTCGCGCCCGACTCGGTTCGCGGCTTTCTACCAGGGTTCGCGTATCAATGCGGCGTGCTGATCGCCGCAACCGTGCCGGTGATCCAGACGGATCTCGTCTCGCGGCTGCACATGTCGTACGCGAACGCAATGTCCGTCACCGCCCTCACCGTCTTCGTTCTCGCTGCCGTCATTGCCGCGCTCGGCCGGGAGAGGCACGGCGTCGCCTTCGGCGCCATCCAGTCGTAACGCTCCGTGACATTCGCGGAGCGGCGGCGCTCGCTATAGCTTTGTCTGAGGTATGAGTATCCTACTGTCGCCTATGCCGTTTCCAGCAAGACTACGTCACCCGGCTGCACCAGTGTCGCGCCGGCGTATGAGCCGCGCGCTGTCCGCTCTCGCGGTGGCTGCCGCCGCGCTGCTCGTAGGAGCGCCCGCGCGCGCGCAGAGCGCGAACGACTCCGCGCTGTCATCACCGCGCGCGGCCGTGAACGCCGCGTTCGACGCAATGTCGCACAAGCAGTGGGCGCGCGTCGCATCGCCTCTCCGACTCGGCGTTCCTCGCCACCTGGCGCGAGCAGCAGCTCGTGTACGCCGACGCGGACAAGATCGAGCGCGACAACAAGAAGAAGCACGTGAAGCAGTACGGGCTCCCGAAGTGCGTGCAGAAGTACTTCGAGTCTCAGGAGTCCCACTACAGCGACACGTTCCTCAAAGGGTTCGCCGGAGCCAAATCCATCGCGCAGCTCGAGACGCTCACCCCCGAGCAGCTCTTCGCGAGCTGGCTCGCCGGAGGCGATGCGGTCAAGTCCAACGAGCGCACCACCACGCGCACGATCCTCGGCGAGGTCCCCGAAAGCGAGTACATCACCCACGTGATCTACCGGATGACGCCGACGCCGCCGGGAACCAGCGACGACGGTGTGGAGCGCATCACGGTGCGTCGCTACAACGGCGCGTGGCACGTCGTGCCGAACGACGACATCCGCCTCGCGGGCCGGTCGTACTCCTGGCAGTCGGGGAAGTGATCGCGCGCCCATGGCGATGAGGCGCCGGAGCGAATCGATCGGGCCGCTGCCGTGGGTTGGTGTCATCATGGGCAGCAAGAGCGATCTCGAAACCCTCACGCCCGCCGTCGACCTGCTCACCGAGCTGCAGATCCCGCACGAGGTACGCACGGTGTCCGCGCACCGCACGCCGGTGTGGATGGCCGAGTATGCGACGAGTGCGGAGTCGCGCGGTCTCGAGGTGATCATCGCAGCCGCGGGGGGCGCGGCGCATCTGCCGGGAATGGTCGCTGCACATACGATTCTCCCCGTCCTTGGCGTGCCCGTGCCCGCAACAATGCTCAACGGCGTGGACTCGCTGCTCTCGATCGTCCAAATGCCGCGCGGCGTTCCGGTCGGTACGCTCGCGATCGGCAAGCCCGGTGCCGCGAACGCCGCGCTGCTTGCGGCCGCGATCTGCGCCGCGAGCCGCCCCGACCTGCGCGAGCGTCTCCGCGCCTGGCGCACGGCGCGCACCGAGGAAGTGATGGAGGAGGAGCGCTCGCGGTGACTCCGGTGCTTCCGGGCAGTACGATCGGGATCTTCGGTGGCGGACAGCTCGGCCGCATGATGACGCTCGCCGCGCGTGTACTCGGCTATCACGTCATCATCCTCGATCCGGATCCCAATTGCGCCGCGGGCGCCGTCGCTGATCGCGTGATCGCGGCCAGCTTCGACGACGTGGCCGGCGCAACGGAGCTCGCGACGTCGTGCGACGTGATCACCGTCGAGATCGAGAAGATCGGCGCGGATGCGATGGCGGCAGCGAGCGCGATCGTTCCGGTACGACCGGGCGGACACGTGCTCCACATCATCCAGGATCGCGCGCGCCAGAAGAAGTGGCTGGCCGACCGAAATTTTCCGCTGGGCCCGTTCTGGGTTGCGACAACCGAGCAGGAGCTCGCGAGCGCGCTGCGCGAAGCGGGCGCGAAGGCGTTCGTGAAGTCCGCGTTCGGCGGCTACGATGGGCGCGGTCAGGCGCGCGCCGGACCCAACGACAATGCGGGCGAGATCTGGCGCTCGCTCGGCTCATCCACCTGCGTCGTCGAGAAAGCGCTCGACCTCGAGGGTGAGATCTCGGTGATGGTCGCGCGCCGTCCGGACGGATCGTGCGTGACGTTTCCGCCGGCGCTCAATCACCACGTGAACGGCGTGCTCGACTGGTCAGTGATCCCCGCGCCGATTTCCGGGAGTATCGCGCTCGAAGGCGTGCGCGTCGCGCGCGGCATCTCCGAGCAAATGGATGTGGTGGGGCTGCTCGCGGTCGAGATGTTTCTGCTGCGCGATGGCCGCGTCGTGGTGAACGAGCTCGCGCCGCGGCCGCACAACAGCTTCCATCACACGGAGCTCGCGTCGCTCACGAGCCAGTTCGAGCAGGCGATCCGCGCCGCGTGCGATCTCCCGCTCGGCGACACGCAGAGCATGCGTCCGGCGGCGATCGCGAATCTCTTCGGCGATCTCTGGCTGCACGGCTCGGATCCGCGCTGGGATGAGGCGCTCGCGCTCCCCGCGGTGCGACTGCACCTGTACGGGAAATCGCCGCGACCGGGGCGGAAGATGGGGCACGTCGGTGCGGTCGGCTCTACTGCGGAGGAGGCGGTCGCGCTCGCGATCGACGCGCGGGGGCGGCTGCTCCCTCGCTAGACGATCGCCGACGCTGCGGCGCTCGCGAGCTCGTGCACGATCTCGGAGACGGGCTTGATCGAGGTGATCTCCGAGACGCTCTTCCCTGCCTGCCAGTAGTCCGCTCGCTCGTCGAGCGACGCCTTCTTCAGCTGTCGTAGCGATCGCAGCGCGTAATAGCTGCGCATCCAGTGCTTCGTCTTGCGTCCGCGAAAAAGCCGGCGCGCGAGCGGTCCGATCGCGGTGCCCATGCGCTCGATGAACGGCGTGCGGATTACCGCGACCGGCACTCCCGTGATGCGCTCGGTGAGCACGATGTCGTCCGCGCTCGAGCTCACGATCGCCCGCTTGTACGCCTCGCTCGCTCTGCACTCGGTGGTAGCAATGAAGCGCGTTCCCAGCTGCGCACCCGCATAGCCCATCTGGAGCGCCGCGGCGAAGGACGCGCCACCGCCGATCCCGCCCGCGCAGATCACCGGCAATCCGAAGTCGCCCACTTCATTGAGGAGCTGCTGTGCGGTGCGCGTGCCCGCGTGTCCACCGGCGCGTGCGTTCACCGCGATGAGCCCGTGCACGCCGCCGTCGACCGCCTTCTGCGCCCACTTCCGCTCCGTGACGTCGTGGTAGACGACGCCTCCAACGCTCTCCACCCGCTGGACGACCCAGCGCGGATTGCCGAGCGAGGTGACGAAGAAGCGCACCCCTTCCTCGAGCGCGATCTCGATCCATTTCTCCATGCGCTCGCGGTAGATGCGCGACGACTGCTCGATGAGCGCGTTGAGCCCGATCGGCTTTGACGTGAGCGAGCGAATGAGCCGCAGCCCTTCGCGATATTCGTGGCCGTGCACATACGTGAGCGAGATCGGCTGCACTACTCCAATTGCGCCGGCCTCCGACGCGGCGGCGACGAGCTCCGGGTTGCTGCAGGGGTACATCGCGCCGCAGATGAGCGGCACGTCGATCCCGACCTGACGCGAGAACGCGGTGTCGATCGACGTCACTTCGGCGATACCGGAGACACCAGCCAGTGCGCCGTCGCGCGCGCCACGACATCTCCGCTCTGGTCCACGATATTCGCGGTGAACTCGTGCTGGCCACTCACGCTCGCGTCGAAGCTCGGCGCCGTACATTCGGCTGTGAGAAGCCCGCGTGCCTTCTTGAGGTATTCCATCGAGAGTCCCGTCACGATGCCGCGCGCATCATCCGGCATGGCGAGCGTCATGGCGAGCCCTGTGGTAACCTCGCCGAGATTCATGAGCGCGATTGCGTGAATCGATCGCAGATGATTTCGCACTGCGCGACGGTCTCGCATCTGTATCTTCGCGTAGCCGGGACGAAGCTCGACAACGTAGGGACGGATGCTCCCAGTGTACGGGATCATGAGGCCGAGTATTCGGCTGAACAGCGCGCGACCGCCGGGCAGCGGGCTTAGCCTGGCCCACAGCGCGCGAACTCTGCCGGCCGGAGAGGCGGGTTTCGACATCAGCGGATGCTACCGGCGTGCAGAAAAGGCTGCAAGCGCGGATGCGAAAGCGGCCACCGGGAAGATCGGTGGCCGCTTCGAGCCTTCGATCGGAACGCCGCTCGTTCAGACGTTCGGTGGAATCGTGAGCGTCACGGTTTGTCCAGGCTGGATGCTCAGCGAGTTGCTGATCGGGGCTGCATTGGAGCCGATCGGCTCGATCAGGAATCGCACCGTGTTCGCCGGTCCGATGATGTAGTCCGGAATGACGAAGTCCTGGTTCGTGTTCCCCGTGATCGTGCCCAGGCGCTGCCGCGAGCCGCCGTCGCCGATCACGTACACGTTCATGTCGAGGAAAGCCTGATTCTCCACGTGCACGCGCGTCGTGGGCTGCGGACCATTGTCGTCGTGGTAGCTGCGCGGATGGCTGCACGCGGCGACGCTCGCGATAATTGCGACGACCGCAGCCAGCCTTGTGATATGTGCTCTCATGTTCGTGCTCTCTTGCGTTGAGTGTGTGGTACCGACTCCCTGATGTACCCCACAATGCACTCGACGTACCATCGGCCACGGCTGAAGGCGCACCGTCGCTGCTCAGTCCCCGTTCGTCCGCCGCTCTTTCTTCCCTTTGCGCGCGCCGATCGCGGCGGGACTCCACGCCGGCGCATCACTCGCGGGAAAGGACTCCTCACTCGCCTCATCCACGCGCGCGTTCGAGGAGAGCAGCGCGAGCTGCTCGATGAGCAGCCCGCAGAACGCCGCCAGATCGTCGCTCGACCTGCACGTGACGAGATGCTGGTCGCGCGTGACCGCGCGCTCCGAGTAGATCCCGCCCGCAACCTCGAGAGCGCTCTTGAGCTCTGGCGGAGCGGAAAGCGTGCGGCCGCGCACCACATCCGCCGCGATCAGCAGCGAGCAGGCTGAGCCGACCGACGCCACCAGCTTGTCGAGCTCGCAGAACGCGCGCACGAGCTCCTGCGCGCCGGTGTCGCCGCGCAACGAGTCCAGGCTGCGCGAGCCGCCCGGAACCACGAGCGCTGCAAATGCGCGCGCCTCGATGTCGCGCGCGAGGAAGTCCACGTCGAACGAGTCGCCGCCATGATCGCCTTCGACGGCATCGATCGCACCCTCATCGACGGAAACGACGCACGCCGACGCTCCAGCCTGCCGCACCGAATTCAGCGGCGCCTCGAGCTCGAGCTGCTCCACTCCATTGGCGGAAAGAAAGGCGACCTTCAGGTGCTCGAGCGGTAGCGTCATGATCATCTCTCGGTGATGGTGCACTCGCGATGCGCGCACGCGTTGCGAGGCAATCTATGCAGGCAGAATCGGTGCCGCACGCCTCCTGGGGCCCGACGCTTGCGTTTGTGCGCTCTAATCAACCAGGAGATTGTATGGCGACGAAAAAACAGAGCGGCGGACGATCAGCCCGCGGCAACGGCTCGAATACATCCACGAAGTCCGCTGCGAAATCCAAGACGCGGCCGAGCACTCGTGCGGCGTTCGTCTCATCGCAACGGCGCTCTGAAGCGAACGAGGCGAAGTCGAAAGGCAAGAAGGACAAGCAGGGTGGCGCGCAGCAACCCACGGTGAAGGACATGCCGGCGCCTCCGTACCCGCAGCAGCACCAGTCCCATCCTGGCATCGAGGCGGAGATCACGCCGCGTCCGCAGTACGAGGGATCCGCGTACAAGGCGGCGGGCAAGCTCGAGGGGAAGGCGGCGCTCATCACCGGTGGCGACTCCGGAATCGGTCGCGCCGTCGCGTACTTCTTCGCGCGCGAAGGGGCGGATGTCGCGATCGTCTATCTCACCGAAGAGCAGCGTGACGCCGACGAGATCAAGCAAGCGATCGAAGCGCTGGGCCGCCGCTGCCTGCTGATCCCGGGCGATGTCACGGACTCCTCGTTCTGCAACGATGCCGTGAATCGAGCGCGCCAGGAGTTCGGGCGCTTCGACATTCTCGTGAACAACGCGGCCTTCCAGCAGCATCAGCAGTCGATCGAGGACATCACGGACGAGCAGCTCGATCAGACCTTCCGCACGAACATCTTCGGCTACTTCTACATGGCGCGCGCGGCGCTCAAGCATCTCCAGCGCGGCGGCGTGATCATCAACACCGGCTCGATCACCGGCATGGAGGGGAGCAAGGAGGTCATCGACTACTCCTCCACCAAGGGTGCGATCCACGCCTTCACGAAGGCACTCGCGCAGAATCTCGTCGAGAAAGGGATTCGCGTGAACTGCGTCGCGCCGGGCCCGGTGTGGACGCCACTCAACGTCGCTGACAAAACGCCGGAAAAGGTATCGGAGCATGGCGCCAAGGTGCCGATGAAGCGCGCGGCGCAGCCCGAGGAGCTCGCACCCGCGTACGTGTACTTCGCTTCCGAAGCCGATTCGAGCTACGTCTCCGGCGAAGTGCTGGCGGTGCTCGGCGGGCAGTCGACCGCCGGTTAGTTCGCTGGCGGGGGGCGCGCGCTCATCCGATATTCCGTGCGTGCCCCTCGTTCCTCTGTTCGGTCATGAAGCTCTTCGGAAACGGCTCGCGGAAAGCGCGAGCCGTTCCTCGCTACCCGCGAGCCTGCTCATCGAAGGGCGACGCGGGATTGGCAAGCAGCGGCTCGCGCTCTGGCTCGGGCAACTCCTCCTCTGCACCAACGACGCCGAGCGGCCATGCGGCAAGTGCGCGAGCTGCCGCTACTCGGCGGAGCTCGTCCACCCGGACTTGCGCTGGTTCTTCCCGCGCCCGCGCCTCGCGAGCACCGATCCCACTGCGCAGGAGATACTCGACGATCAGGCCGAGGCGGTCCGCGCGCGCGTCGCCGACTTCGGGCTCTATGCGCCTCCGAGTGGGAGCGATGCGGTCTTCGTGGCGACCGTGCGCGCCCTCGTGCAATTCGCGGCGTACAGCCCGAGCATCGCGAAGCGGAAGGTCATCATCGTTGGCGACGCGGAGCGCATGGTGCCGCAGGAAGGCGCCGATCAAGCGGCGAATGCGTTTCTGAAGCTGCTCGAGGAGCCGCCGTCCGACACGACGATCATTCTCACCTCGAGCGAATCCGGATCGCTGCTGCCGACCATCCGCTCGCGCGTGGTAGTGGTGCGCGTTGCGCCGCTCCCGAACAGCGCGATCGCCCAGTTCCTCCACGACCCTCACGTGGCCAAGGCACTCGCCGCGATCGACCTCCCGCCGTCCGAGAGCGAGCGAATCGCGCTGGCCGCCGGCGCACCGGGGACGCTCCTCGGCGTCGCCGCGAGCGGTGAGGCGATGAAGATCGCCCGCACGATGCTCGATGCGGCGGCGGGGTCGCGCGCCGATCGCATGCGCGCGGCGCTCGCGCTTTCGGCCGGCGGCGCACGCGGAGGCTTCTCCGAGGTGCTCGATGCGCTCACCGTCGCGCTTCACGCCCGAGTCCAGCGCGCTTCGCAGACAGGCGACGCGCGAGAGGGGGAGCGCGCGAGCCGCGCCATCGACCTGGTAGAGGGTGCGAAGCAGCGCGCGAGCGGGAACGTCAACCCCCAATTAGTTGCCAGTGCAATAATTCGTTCCATGAGCGAGCTCTAGTATGGGAGAGCTCAGTCATGCAGATTCCACTGGTCAGGCGCGCATGGTGGATGTGACGGAAAAAGCAGTTACGGCCCGGCACGCGAGGGCAACTGGCAGCATCCGCATGAAGGCCGAAACGCTCGACGCAATTCGCAGGAACCAGCTCGCGAAGGGGGACGTACTATCTGTAGCCAAGGTGGCCGGAGTGCTGGCCGCCAAGCGGACGGCGGAGCTCATTCCGCTCTGTCACTCGCTGCCCCTCAGCGACATTCAGGTGGACCTGACGCTCGACGACGCCCTCCCGGGCGTGCGCTGTGAGGCTACGGCACGCACAACCGCCCAGACAGGCGTCGAGATGGAAGCCATTACTGCGGTGGCGATCAGCCTTGTCACAGTATATGACATGGCCAAGTCGATTGATCGGGATATGTCCATAAGTGACATATGTTTGCAGGAGAAGGCAGGAGGCAGAACTGGTAGCTGGAAGCGGCCTTCCGAGGCACGACCGTTGCCTTAGGAAAGGTGGTGCGGGGCTTCGTCGCCCCGTTTGCACGTCTGGTTCCCTCAGCAGACGGAGTGTGAATGACTCATCTCAAGTCGAACTATGCATATCGCGGCGAGCGCATTCGCCGCATTGAAAGGATACGGAAAGGATTGATCGTGGCGGGACTGCTCGTAGTCGTCGCACTGTTGCCACGCGAGCGCCCCCGGGATGCACATGCGTCCTCTATTGGTACGACCAGCACGTTTCCATTCAGCATCGCCGATGCGCGCCGCATGCGCGCGGAGCTCGATGCCACGAAGGGCGCGCTGGAGCGCGCGCAGGCGCAGCTCGATCGCGCCAACGCCGTGATGGAGTACTCGGCGAAGTACAAGGTGAGCGCCGATCTCGCGGGCTCGATCTACGATGTCGCTCTGTCCGAGGGAATCGAGCCGGATCTCGGCTTCCGTCTCGTGCGCGTGGAGAGTGAGTTCAACGATCACGCGACGAGTCCCGCCGGTGCGCTGGGGCTGGCGCAGGTGATGCCGTCGACGGCGAAGGACTTCGTGCCGGGCATTACGCACGAGCAGCTCTACGACCGGAAGACGAATCTGAAGATCGGCTTCCACTACCTGCACGATCTCATCACGCAGTACAAGGGCGACGTGAAGCTCGCGCTGCTCGTCTACAACCGCGGTCCCGTCGCTGTGGAGAGTCTCCGCGCGCTTGGGCTCGACCCACGCAACGGGTACGAAGCCGCTGTGACGCGTGGCTACTCGGGCAAGGGTACGGTCGACTGAGCTGATCTCGGTACACGTCGAATTACAAAGGGCTCGCCGCGCATTGCCGGCGAGCCCTTTGTCATCGTGTCACGCGCGCGCTCAGGTCGCGGCCTTGCTCTTTCTGTGCGAGCCCTGCGAGCGATGTCCGGTCTTCACGATCAGCACCTGGCCGGGAATCAACCGGGTGCCGCTCATTCCGTTCAGATGCATGAGCGACGTCACCGATGTGCCGTAGCGCTTCGAGATGGATCCGAGCGTCTCGCCCTTGGTGACGACGTGCGTCACAGTCGACCCGCGCGTTGACCTGCCCCACTTCTCTACCGACGGATCCGGAATGTCGAGTGCTCCGGCAACCACGGACGACGATGGCAGCAGCACGACCTGTCCCTGCGGCAGGCGACCGCGCTTCGTCGGCTTGAGGCTCCGATTGTACCAGGCGAGCGAGCGAACGGACACGCCAGCGCGCTCCGCGAGCGTCTCCATCGTCTCGCCCTTTTTTACCGACGCCTTCGTGAACGCCGCGCGCTCGCTCGCGGGCAGCTGCGCGTAGGAGCTGTCGAATCCGTCGCCATGTCCCTTTGGCACGCGCACCATGAATCGCTGATCGGGTGGCGTGACACCGCGCAAGATTGCGGGATTCAGATCCTGGATATCGGCAAGCGACGCGGAGGCCGCCTTCGCGATCGCCGCGAGCGGTGTCGAGGGGCTCACCTGCACGCTGTCGTACGTGAACTCGGGGAGATACTTCACCTTGAGCCCGTACTTCTCCGGCTCCTTCGCCACGAGCGCCGCCGCGATCAGCTTCGGCACGTAGTCGCGCGTCTCGGCGCGCAGATAATTGCCCGCGGCGATCATCGAGAAGAACGCGCTGTCACCGCTCTGTCCCTCAACTTCATCCGCGTAGCGCTTGAGGCCCGCGCGACACTCGTCCCGCACCGCCATCGTAGGCCGCGGCGGCGAGATAGTAGGAGCCGAACTGCTCCTTCAGCCAGCCGAGGAACTTGATCGCGCCGTCCGTCGAGCGAACCGGATCGCGACGCTCATCGACCCACCAGTCCACGCGAAGTCCCGGTGCTGCGCGCCGTGCTCGACATGAACTGCCAAAGCCCGACCGCTGCTGCGCTCGAGTATGCGTGCGGATTGTATCCGCTCTCGATGAGCGCGAGATACGTCATGTCTTCCGGCATTCCCGCCGCGTGAAGCTTCCGGCGGATGATCGGCTCGTAGCGGCCGCCTCGCGCGAGCTCCTCCGCGAACCGATCTCCTGATGGGCCCGTGAACCGTCCGACGAAGTAGACCACACGCTCGTGCGTCCTGAACGAGCGCACGTCGATGTCCCACGTGGGCTCCATCGCGACCGCTGGAATCTTTGGCAGCGAATCGCCGAAGATGCGCACGGCCTCGTGCGTCACCTCCGGCTGCGGGACGTGCACGGAGTCGGGCTTCCCGCTGTCGAGCGGAACGGTGGCCAGCGAAGTGGTGGTGTCGATTGCGCCCGGGGATGACGGTCACCGGTGTCGGCGCGTGGTTCGGCTTCGAGCCGTGACAGGCGGAGAGCAGCACCGCCAGCGTCACGGCCCACAACTCCCGCCTTCACCAACATCCTCGCGCGGCTCGGCCGGACGTCTGAACTGTCGTGAATCCGATCATTGTGGCTCCGTGGTGATGCGAGGGGCGCCTGCCCTCAGCGCATCGCGATGAAATTGCCGAGCACCCGGTTGGTCGCTCCGAGCACCGCGATGACGGCGCCGCGCACCTGATCCTCTTCCACGAGACAGGAGCCGAGCAGCTTCGGCGGGCCTTCTGCGCGATTGGTGATCGAGACGATGATGACATTGGCGTCGAACGCCCGGATGGACTTCACGCCGGCGAGATCGAACTGGAGCACGTTGTCGGAGAAGCGTTCGATCGCACGGAGCGCCGCTTCCGCCGCAACGCGCAAATCTACCGTGGGGCTCGATTGGCCAGAAGCTGATCCGCGGACCTTGATGCCCTCGATCCACTCGAGCTCGACTTCGGCCGTGCAGCGTCCGCCCGGCGTCCGATGGAACTTGAAGTCGCTGAAGCGCAACCGTTGCCGTTGCTGCTGCAGCTCTTGCGGCGCGCTCGGATTGGGGGCAATCAGCGGGTGTTCCGGCATATCGTCGGGAGCGGCGGAATGACGTCGGCGCTCGGTAGTGCCGGCATCCACATCACGAACAAACGTGACGAAAGCAACGCGCTGGCGCCTCGGCGAGTCTCCGCTCATATTCGCGACCATGATCACTTTCATTGCAGCACTCGCACTCGCGGTGACCGCGAGCACGAATCCGTCGCCTTCCGCCACAGACTCTCTCGCTGCGCAGCTCCAGGCGCGCATTGCCGAGCTCCCGGGCGCCGAGGTCGGCCTCGCCTATCACAAGCTGGGCACAGGCGACTCGCTGTACATAGATGCGGACAAGAGCTTCCACGCGGCGAGCACGATGAAGGTGCCGATCATGATTCAGCTGTTCAGGCGGATCGACGCGGGGACGCTGACGCTCGACTATCCGCTGCTGCTCGTGAACCAGTTCGGCTCCATCGTGGACGGCTCGCCCTATTCGCTGGATCCGGGAGTGGACTCGGACAGCGCGATGTACATGATGGTCGGCAAGCGCGTGCCGGTGCGGGAGCTCATCACGCGCATGATCATGCGCTCGAGCAATCTCGCGACGAACTCACTCGTCGCCCTCGCCAACGCTGCGGCGGCCGAGTCCACGATGCGAACGCTCGGCGCCATGAAAATCAAGGTGCTGCGCGGCGTGGAAGACCAGAAGGCTTTCGACGCGGGGCTCAGCAACACGACGACTGCGCGCGATCTCTCGATCATTCTCTCGGCGATTCAGGAGAACAAGGCGGCGTCGCCGAAGAGCTGTGCGATGATGCGCGACATTCTTCTCGAGCAGGAATTCAACACGGGAATTCCAGCCGAGCTGCCGCAGGGAACCAAAGTGGCGCACAAAACGGGATGGATCACCGGCGTCACGCACGACGCGGCGCTCGTGTACCCGGAGCACGGCCCAACCTACGTGCTGGTGGTGCTCACCAAGGGAATTCCGGACGAGCCGACGGCGCAGAAGCTCATCGCCGATCTATCACGTCTCGTGTATGCACACGCCATGGAAGCCCCGCCGATCAAGATCAGATCCTGAGTCGGCGATCGCCGCGGCACTCCCTCTGCTCGTCGCAACAAAGTTTCCGTTCTGCAACGAAATGTTGTGCGAAATGAGGGAATTGGGGGCTGGGCGAAAATAGAACACATTGTGTAACAATGGGTTACAGCGGGCACAGGCGTTGCTTGAGGGATCAGCGCCCGCGTTGTACGCGCCACCCCACGGCGCTAACCCATGCTGCGCAGACCCCGCCCTCTATGTCCCAGAATTCGCAGGCCCGCCGGACGGTCAACCCCGCCGTCACGAGCTATCAGCGTGCCCCGTCGGACATGTCGCTGACGGAGCCCAAGCCTGCTCCCGGCGCCGAGTTCGGGCTGGAGAGCATTGTTGGCGAGAGCGACGCGCTGCGCGACGCGCTCGACCGGGCGCGCAAGGTTGCCGCGAGCCGCATGACGACGGTGCTGATCGTCGGCGAGACCGGCACCGGAAAGGAGCTGATCGCGCGAGGGATCCACTACTCGGGTCCGGCGCGCGGCGAGCCCTTTGTCGCGGTGAACTGCGCGGCGATTCCGGAGACGCTGCTCGAGTCCGAGCTGTTCGGCCACGAGCGCGGCGCGTTCACGGATGCGCGGTCGCAGAAGCGCGGACTGATGGAGCTGGCCGGCCAGGGCACGCTCTTCCTCGATGAGATCGGCGAGATGCCGCCGCGGCTACAGCCCAAACTGCTGCGCGCGCTCGAGGAGCGTCGCGTGCGCCGGCTCGGTGGATTGCAGGAGGTAGAGATCACCTGTCGCATCATCGCGGCGGCCAACAGCTCGCTCCACGACGCGGTTGCACGACTCGAGTTTCGAGAAGACCTCTACTATCGTCTCAATGTATTCCGGGTTGCGCTGCCGCCACTCCGCGAACGCGAAGGTGACGTCGAGCTGCTCGGGAACTACTTTCTTCATGAGCTCGCACGTCAGCAGGAACTCGACCCGAAGACACTCGATGCCGGCGCAGTTGCGGCGCTGCGTGCGCACAATTGGCCCGGCAACATTCGGGAGCTGAAGAACGTGATCGAACATGCTGCGATCCTGTGCGAGGGTGAGGTGATCAGCGCCTCGCACCTCATGATCCAGCAACGCCGCTCGCATTCCGCGGCGCGTACGGATGGCGCAATGCGCGAGATCCAGATTCCGCCGGAGGGAAAATCGCTCGACATGATAGAAAAGGAGGCAGTATCTGCAACGCTCGAGATCACTCGTGGCAATCGCAGTGCAGCCTCGCGAATTCTGGGCATCTCGCGGCCCACGTTGGCGCGCAAGATGCGCGAGTACGGACTCACGACTGTGGGAACCGACAGGGCCGAGTGAGCGTAGTATACTCCGGGCTGCTGAAGGCCCGGAGCTCACTCCTCGATCGGACAGGTTCGCATGTTGGCAGGTGGGCATGACGAGTAATCCGATCAAGGTTCTCCTGATCACTCCAACCGAGCGCAATGTGCGCCGGTTGCAGGGCGTCGTCTCCGTTCCGGGGGCGAGCCACGTCCAGCTGACGCATGTGCTGGACGTCGGGGCCGCGGTCCGCCGCCTCAGCGATCTCCGTTTCGACTGCATCCTGCTCGACCTCGCGGTCGCGCACACGCATCCGCTCGAGCCGCTCTGGCGCATGCACGAGCACGCGCCCGACGTGCCGATCATCGTGCTCACGAGCATGGAGGACGAAACGCTCGCGGTGCGCGCGCTCAAGGCCGGGGCGCAGGACTCTCTCGTGAAGGGGCACATCGACGGCAACCTGCTCGTGCGCGCCATCCGGTACGCGATCGAGCGCCACCAGCTCCAGATGGCGCTCCACGCGATGTCGCTGATCGACGAGCTCACGGGGCTCTACAACCGCCGCGGCTTCCTCACGCTCGCCCGCCAGCACCTCAAGATGGCCGACCGCCTACGCAAGCGCGTGTCGCACATCTTCGTCGATCTCGATGGGCTCAAGCGCATCAACGACACGATGGGCCACCGGCACGGCGATCATGCGCTCGTGGAAACGGCGGAGATGCTGAAGGAGACGTTCCGCGAGTCGGACATCATCGCGCGCATCGGCGGCGACGAGTTCGTCGTGCTCGCGATGGACAATGCCGCGGGGCAGCTGGAGGACACGTGGCAGCAGCGCGTCCAGGAGAACATCGTGATCCGCAATCGGCGGCCGAACCGCACCTACGCGCTCTCGGTGAGCATGGGCGTCGCGTACTACGACCCAGACTTCCCGACCCCGCTCGACGATCTGCTCGCGCGCGCCGACACGCTCATGTACGAGGAAAAGCGAGCGAAGCGCGAGCCCGCCGATCCGGGACCGCTGGCGCATGCGCCGCGGGGGGATTAGGCGAGGACCGGAGCGTGTCGTGAGGGCAACGGCTGTACACGAATCAAACCAATTAGAACGAATCGAACCCGACGCAGCGCGAGGACATCTCGAGCTGTCGCGAGAAGGGCTCAATGCGCGAGAGCTCGATCCGTTCCAGTCCGTTTAGATCTGTTCCAGTCCGTGTTCAAAGCAAAGTTATAGCCAGCCCGAGCGGCGGTTCGCATGGCGGGCGTGCACTAGCCGAACACATTCATCAACTTTTTTTTGAACGCGGATTGAACGGATTGAAACGGATTGAGACGGAAAACGGCGGGCGCTGCTCGCTCGCGATATGAACGTGAACGGGCTGCTGGATGCTTGTGCGCACAAACAAAGGGCCGGCCGAATTCGAATTCGGCCGGCCCTCTCGTTTGTCCCGCTGCCCTGGTGCGTTACGCGCCTTCTACGATGATCAGATACTTGGACGGGCCCCAGAACTCGGCAGGCTGGGAAATGTGCAGGTCCGCCGTCGGCTTGCCGTCGGGGCCCTGTGCCTGCTGGATCAGCGCCGGGTCCTGACGCGAGACGACCTTGAAGGGCTTGTTCGAAATGTGGAGCGTGATCGGCGTGTCATCCCACTTGTTGATCGCGGTGAACGCAGACTGATCGAGCTTGCGGGCCGGGACGAGTGCCTTGTGTCCGAAGAACAGGAACTTCGAGCCCTCCTCGACGATGATCCCCCTCGCCTTCAGGTCCGCCTTCGTGCCAACCACGTAGTAGACGGTGTTCGCAACCTTGCGCAGGTCGGTGACGGTGTCCGCGATCGCAGC
This sequence comes from uncultured Gemmatimonadaceae bacterium, assembly GCA_963792685.1. GTDB lineage: Bacteria > Gemmatimonadota > Gemmatimonadetes > Gemmatimonadales > Gemmatimonadaceae > FEN-1250. The sequence continues at coordinate 3,781,271 of CAWBWW010000001.1, forward strand.
GTTCGAGGACGCGAGCGTGGTGTTCGCCGTGGTCAGCGAGTCGACGCGCATGTTCAGCGCTGCGAGATCGGCCTTGTTCTGCTCGAGCATCGCCTGGAGGTTCGCGATCGTGGCCGTGTAGTCCGTGGACTGCGTGCCCAGCGTCTTGTTCTGCGCGGAGAGCGACGCGACGCGCGCGCGGCTCTTGTTCAGCAGTGCCGTCACTTCCTGCACCTTGCCCAGCAGGCTCGCGCGATACGCGGCCTGCGGATCGCCGCCCGCCTCGCCCTTCACGTTGAGCGGAAGGTGCGACTGCAGCCCCTTCACCTTCGAGAGCTCCTTGTCCATGTCCGCCAGCAGCTGCGTCGTCTGCTGGAAGCCCTGCATCAGCGAGTCCTGCTGCGCCGAAACCGCACGCGCCTGCGCGAGCTGCGAGTTCAACACCGCTACGGAATCCGGTGCGGCAGCGGAGGTGCTTCCGCCGGACCCGATTTTTTCACAGGCAACGAGCGTGAGACCCAGCAACAGGTACACGGGCACGCGAGGCATCATGTGACTCCTGAACGCGAGAGAAGGACAAACGCTAACACTTGGGCGGCTTGCAAGTAAGCAACGCGACGGCAACGGCGCCGTGACAGTCGTCACATCAGCGTAGCATCAGGCGCGCAGCAGATACGAAATGTCATCACCCGCGGAGTGCTCGACGCGCGCGGCGCCGTACGCGAAGACGGGCGCCGTGCCGTCACCGGTGAGTGCGATCTCTTCGCCCGCGATGCGGAGCGCGCAACCTTCGCGGAGACCGAGCACGCGCGTGGTGCGATTCGCAGCGACGTACTCCTCGAGGCGCTCCGCTCGCGTTTCGCCCGAATGCCCCGGCGGATGAAAGTCGGTGTAGTGCGCGTTGATCTGAAACGGGATGACGTTGAGCGCGCGCAGCGAGCGAGGCTCGACGATCGGCATGTCGTTGGTGGTGCCGATCGTCGGAGCCGTGATCACCGCGCCGGCGCTCCAGCCAAGGTACGGAATGCCCGCGTGCACGCGCGCACGCAGCGGCGCGACGAGCTCGCGCTCGTATAGCGTGGCGAGAAGCTGGAAGGTATTGCCGCCACCGACGACGATGGCTTCCGCGCGCTCCACCGCCGCAATGGGATCCGGCTCCGCCGCGATCGACTGCAACGAGTACCCCATCTTTGCGAACGGCGCCGCGGCGCGCGCGGCGTACTCCTCGTGTGAGATCGTGACCCCTGCGTACGGCACGAAGAGGATGCGCCGAACCGCGTCGCCGAAGAGGGAGCGGATGGACTCGATCGAGTGTAGGAGGTAGACGCCGTTCGCGTCGCGAGAGCTCGAGAGCAGGAGCAGTCGTCTGGTCATCAATGGATGATGATTCGTGAGCCCATGAGGGAAAAGATCGAATGAGACGGAGCTGGGAATTGCGGGAGCACGATCCAACGCTGGGGGAAGAGATCGCGAATGCAATCACGCATGGCGCGGGACTTCTCGCGAGCTTGATCGCGCTTCCGGTGCTGATATGGTCCGCGGTGCAAAGCCATGATGCCAGGGAAATCGCCGGGGTGAGCATCTTCGGCATTACGCTCTGTCTGCTCTACACGGCGAGCACGCTATACCACGCGTTTCCGCCGGGCCGCGCAAAGCGGGTGTTCCGGGTGCTGGACCACAGCGCGATCTATCTGCTCATCGCCGGCACGTACACTCCCTTTGCGCTCGGTGCGCTGCGGGGGCCCTGGGGCTGGTCGCTGCTGACGGTCGTGTGGGTTCTGGCGGCCCTGGGCGTCACCATGAAGGCGACGGTGGGATTCCGGTACGAAAAGCTCTCCACCGCCGTCTATATAGGTATGGGATGGCTGGCGATCGTCGTCATCAAGCCGCTGCTGGACCACGTGGCACCCGTGGGAATCGTCTGGCTGGTCGCTGGAGGGCTGTGCTACACCGCCGGGGTGGTCTTCTACGCCACGGATAGAAGGGTCTGGTACGGTCACGCCATCTGGCATGTGTTCGTGGCCGCCGGAAGTGTGTGTCATTTCTTTGCAGTGCTGGGCTACTCCTCTGGGACTGGGTGACCGCTCGCCGTTCGATTCTGCGCCGGGTCGCTGCCGGAATCTGCAAGGCACACGCAATATGCCATGAAAAAAGGGTGACACCCCGAGCGGCGGCGATCTGTAAGCAGCGACACCATAGCGACTTAGCCGAGCTCTGCCGAACGGCACCATGCGTGCTTTAGTGTCCGCCGTGAATTACAACGGCACCCACCCGATCGTGGGGGATACAGACGCTACCAACCAGAAACAGGAGATCTACATGTCGCGCATGCGCAAGGGCTTTACCCTGATCGAGCTTCTGATCGTCGTGGTCATCATCGGCATTCTTGCCGCGATCGCGATTCCGAAGTTCGCGAGCACGAAGGAAAAGGCGTATCTGGCGTCCGAGAAGTCGGATCTGCGTAACCTGGCGACGTCGGAAGAGGCGTACTTCTCCGGCAACCAGACGTACAGCACTGACCAGAGCGCGATGAACTTCACGACGTCGCAGGGTGTCACGGTGTCGGGTATGGTTGCCGATGCGAAGGGTTGGAAGGGCACGTCGAGCCACAGCGCGACGACCAAGAAGTGCTACGCCGGCTTTGGTAGCCAGGCCGCTGCGACGACCCTCGACGGTATCATCACCTGCGATCCGTGATCCTGCGGTAAGCACGAGGTTCTTGCAGCATGATACGCGACAGCACCCCGCATCTCACAATGCGGGGTGTTTGTCATCTGCCCCTCTGGAGCTCGCGAAACGCAGGGCCGCCGCAAGCAGTCAATAGTCGGATGCCCGCACGCGCGGGCCGCGCACCAAAGCCCGTGGAGGTCGCATGAAGGCAATGGTCTGGATGATCGCTACCTCGATCGGAGGCGCCGCAGGATGGTGGCTGGGCGCCTTCGTGGGGATCTTCACCGCCGTGAGCCTGAGCGCCGTCGGAAGCGGCGTGGCGCTCTATTATGCACAGCGCTTCGCCCGGGAGTATCTCCCTTGATCGGTGCTACTCCGCTGCTAGCTGCGGGGCTCCTCGAGCGATAGCGACAGCACGCGATCCTGCTGTGCATCGTCGCCGAGCATGAACGTCTGCCCGCCCACGTCCCTGTAGCCGAACTTCGTGTAGAAGCGAATGCCGCGCGGGTTCTGGTCCCACACGCCCAACCAGAGCGTGCGCCCGCCACGACGCCTCGCCTCGGCCGCACACGCACTCATCAGCACCTGCGCGATCCCGGTGCCGTGAAAGTCGTGCACCACGTAGAAGCGGCGCACCTCCACGGGCGCCGGACCCGTCACGCACTCCGGCGCTTCTCCCTCGTGCACCTGCGCGTACCCCGCAATGCGCCCATCCAGCTCGGCGATGAAGTAGGTGATCTCCGGGTTGGCGATCTCGCGCTTCTGTATCTCCTCCCCGAATGCCTTGGCGAGATGCTTCGCGAGATTCTCGGGCGTGTTCTGCGCGCCGAAGCTCGTCACGAAGGTCTCGGCCCCGAGCTTCGCAATGAGAGCAGCGTCGGCGAGAGTGGCCGGACGTATTCGGAGTCCGGGGGGCGGCGCAGTGCGCGGTGCGTTCGAGGTATGAGTCATTGTGGGCAGTATACGAGATAGGTGTGTTAGCGTGCGGGTGCGTCGGGAGCGAGCGCCTGATTCCACATCTCCTCGTGAATGCGCCACGTCCCTCCGGGCCCGCGGTGCAGCACGAGCAGCATTTTCCCGTAGCCATCAAATGGCGCTTTGCCCGGGCCAAGGTTTACGACCTGATGCTCCGTGCACCACTCCGACGCCCAATCGCCAGAGACGTGCGCGTCGTAGCACGCGATCTCGAAGCTCGTCATGTGAGCGCCGGAGAGCGACGCCATCACGGCAGTCAGGAATTTCGCGATCGCCGGCTTGCCGACGATCGGCTTCGTGGCTGGAAGGAGGCTCACACCATCGTCGTCCCACAACGCGAGCGTCGCGACGTTGTCCATTGCGCGGGTCGCACTCGCGAACGAGTTGTTGAAGGCGTCGATGTCGGGCGGCGTGACAGCCGACGCGTGCTGCGCATGGAGCGACGTTGCCGCGGCGAATGCGAGAACTATCGCTCGTGTTGTGGCGTTCATGTCGAGAGCCGAGTGGGGGAGCGGGACACGCTTGCATCGAGCACGCGGTCGCTTGAAGCTACATGCAACCCACGGAGATCGCAGCCCGGCCGCTGACTCGCGACCGGGTTTCCTTTTCCGCCTTGGAAGACATCGAAGCGCAGGGCAAGCAGATGAGTGAGAGCACGCAGGCGCCACGCAAGGAGACGGTCGCACAACGCGTCGAGCGCATCAAGCGCGAGAAGGCCTCATGGTCGATCATGGAGGACATCCGGCGCTATGCGAAGGAGGGCTTCGCGTCCATCAGCGCCGAGGATCTGACCGTCCGCTTTCGCGCGTGGGGGCTGTACACGCAGGGTGATGGGCACGGCACGCGCGGCGAGGAGCAGCCGTTCTTCATGATGCGCGTGCGCACGCCCAACGGATTTCTCACCTCCGCCATGGTGCGCACGATCGCGGACATCTCCGATCGGTACGCGCGCGGCAGCATCGACATCACGAATCGGCAGAACTTCCAGCTCCACTGGCTTCGCATCGAGGATGTGCCCACGGTGTGGGATGAGCTCGCGCGCGTCGGTTGGACCAGCATGGGTGCCTGCGGCGACAACACGCGCACGGTCACCGGCTGCCCGCTCGCGGGGCTCGAGCACGACGAGCTGATCGATGCGTCGTCTATCGTGCTCAATGTCGACAGGTTCCTGAACGGCAACGCGGATTTCGCGAATCTGCCGCGCAAGTTCAAGATCACGATCTCCGGCTGTGCGCACTGGTGCTCCTATCCCGAGATCAACGACATCGGCGCGACGGCGGTGCGTGCGCCGGACGGAAGAGTCGGCTTTCACGTGCGCGTTGGCGGCGGGCTGTCCACGCGTCCGCATCTCGCGATCCTGCTTCCCGCCTTCGTGCTCCCGACCCAGCTGCCGGCCGTCGTGAACGCGGTCGCGGGGATCTTTCGCGATTCGGATGAGCTGCGTGTGAACCGCGCGAAGGCGCGGATGAAGTACCTGTTCATCAATCACGGATGGACGGCAGAGTCCTTCCTCGCAGAGGTGGAGCGCAGGATCGGCTTCACACTCGGTCCCGCGGTCGAGGAAACGCCCCCGGAGGGATCGTATCGCGATCACGTCGGCGTGCATCCGCAGAAGCAGCCAGGAATGCACTACGCCGGCTTCTCGGTCGTGTCCGGTCGCATCAGCACGGACCAGCTTCGGCAGCTCGCGCATCTCGCGAATCGCTATGCGGACGGCGTGCTGCGACTCACGGTGATGCAGAACGTCGTGATCCCGAACGTTCCGTCCGCGAATCTCAATGCGCTCGTCGCCGAGGCCGCGACACTGGGTGTTCCACTCTCCGGATCGCCGTTCCAGCGCGGCACGCTGTCGTGCACGGGGTCGGAGTACTGCAAGCTCGCGATCACGGAGACGAAGCTGTTCAGCATCCGGCTCGCGAAGGAGCTCGAGGAGCGGCTCCCCGGCTTTACGCAGTCGATGAAGCTCAACGTGAGCGGCTGCCCGAACTCATGCGGACAGCACTGGATTGCGGACGTGGGACTGCAGGGGATTCTACTGAAGCACGGCGACGCGCAGGTGGAGGGGTTCGACTTCTTCATCGGAGGCGGGCTCGGACGGGCGAGTGGCGTCGCGCACCGCGTGGGCTATCGCGCGGCGGCGGACGACGTGCCGGATGCACTCGAGCGACTCTACCGCGCGTACGAGGACGGACGCGAGACGGGCGAGACGGTGCGCGGCTGGAGCGCTCGAGTGGGCGACGATCCGATCACCGCGGCGCTCGCCGGCAGGACGGCCGAGCGAGCGGTCGCGGTCGTGTGATGCGCGGCTAGGCTCGCGCGCGCATCTCCTCGGGGCGCGACAGCGCCGTCACCGCGAGTGCGGTGATCCCCATCGCGAGAAAGGTGTTCCGCGCGCGACGGTCGTCGGCGAAGCCGAACAGCCAGGGCGCGGCGAGCGCAGCGACGCCGGTCACCGCGTCAACAGCCAGGTGCGCCTTGTACGGCATCACCTTCACTACGCCCCACTCGGCGCGCGTGAAAAACGTGTTGAGGAGCGAAGTGGCCGCGAACGCACGGCTAAGTCGCGCTGGGGTCGTGTCGTCGGTGAAGCGCGCGAGATTCGGCGCGGCCATGACGGTCGGGACGTACGAGAAGTCCGCGATCCCGTGCTGTTTGCGAGAGATTGGCTGACGCATGTGTACCTCATGAACTCCGATTGATTGTGGAGCGTGTCGATTGCAGAGCGTATGCCCCGTCTGCACGTGCGTCGCGGGTTCTCGTGGTGCGGCGTGATCGTCAACGTCGCGCGCGCGGAGAGCTGACGAGTAGGCGCCGAGCGCGGCTGGTGCTATCGTAGGTGCAGCGGCTCGCCTCGCCTTTCACCGAGGACCTCATCACGTGCGAGAGCTGAAAAGATCGGCCCTCGAGCGCCTCGCCGAGCGAATCGAGGCGCTCCCCGACTCGACGCGGCCGATCGTCTACGGTGCCGCGGTGGTCCTGTTGTGGAGAGGCGGCTTCATTTTTCTGCCGCTGATCGCAGTGTTCGTGCTCTTCACGAGTCACACTCCGCTCGCCGACCTCGCGACCGGGGCAACGGGCGTGGGTCTCCTGATTCTCGGCGGCGCGCTGGGCGGCGCGAGCTACAGTCTCATCGGCCGACACCTGCTGCAATGGGGGCGTGTCGGACGCTATGTCGCCGGGATCACCACCGTCATGCCGTACTTGGGAATGGTGATGGTCGTCGATCGCGTTTTGAAGCTCACGCCCAACAATGGACCGATTGCTGACGACTTGGCCTTCGTGGCTGGAATGTCCGTGCTCTTCGGCATCATGATGGGAGAGATCTGGTTCGGCGACAACACACCGATGACGCCGGAGAGAGAGCGACGCCGCATCGTCAAGCTGCTCGCAGTGGGCGCCGTGCTGATCGTGAGCCTGCTCTGGTACGTACGTACCTACATGCCGAATCGGTAGAGATCGCCAACCGCTTGGCCAACGGTATGCAGCACGTTGACGTAAGCATGACAATCACCCGCCGTCACCCGAGCTCGTCCGCCTCCTGACCGGAGGCGCGTGCTCCCATGTCTTCGTCGGATTCAGAGAGGACCGCGCTACACATGATGAAAGCACATCGTCGGCTCGCACTCGTTTCCCTCGCGAGCGGAGCTCTGCTCGCCGTCCCTGCCGCTCGCGCACAGCAGCGCGCCACCGCCCTCGACTCGGCCACACTCGCCTCGTTCGCATGGCGAAACATTGGCCCGGCGGACATGGGCGGCCGCATCGCCGACATCGTCGGCATCCCGAGTCCATCCAAGACGTTCTACGTCGCCGCAGCCGGCGGCGGCATCTGGAAGACGACGAATGCGGGGACGACGTTCAAGCCCGTGTTCGATCACGAGCGCGTGATCTCCATGGGATCGCTCGCGATCGCGCCGTCGGACACCAACCAGGTGTGGGCCGGCACGGGCGAGCAGAACACGCGCAACTCGATCTCACCCGGCGGCGGGATCTACAAGAGCACCGACGGAGGAACGACGTGGAAGCTGATGGGGCTCGAGAAGACGCAGCAGATCGGGCGCATCATCGTGCATCCCGACGAATCCCGACATCGTCTACGTGGCGGCGCTGGGGCACGCGTGGGACAACAATCCCGAGCGCGGGCTCTACAAGACAGTCGATGGTGGAAAGAGCTGGCAGCTCATCAAGTTCGTGAGCGACAAGGCGGGGTTCATCGACGTCGCGATGGATCCGTCGAACCCGGACGTCCTCTATGCGTCGAGCTATGAGCGCGTGCGCGGCCCGTACTTCCTCAAGAGCGGCGGCGCGGGAAGCGGTCTCTGGAAAAGCACGGACGCCGGGAAGACGTGGACGCAGATTCAGGGCGGCGGATTTCCGGAGACGATGAAGGGGCGCATCAACGTCGCGATCTCGCGCAGCAGTCCGAGCACCGTGTATGCGCTCGTCGAAGCCGACTCGATGCGCGGCGCGACGCACGCGGTGCGCGCTCCCGCAAGCGACTCGGCTGGCGAGAAGGTGAAGAAGCCCGTGAAGCAGCGCCTTCTAAGCGGACTCTATCGCTCCGAAGATGCGGGCAAGACATGGCACTGGATGAACGACGACGACGTGCGCCCGTTCTACTACTCGCAGGTGCGCGTGGATCCGAAGCTGCCAAACCGCGTGTACTGGTCATCCACGCCGGTCAACTTCTCGGATGACGGCGGCAAGACCGTGCGCAATGCGACGGTCGGCATTCACGTCGACCATCACGCGATGTGGATCGATCCGAACGATCCCGAGCACTTCCTCGTGGGCGACGACGGCGGCGTGTCGCAGACGTGGGATCGCGGCGGCAACTACGAGTTCCTGAATCGCATCGCGATCGGCCAGTTCTACGAGGTGAGCTACGATATGGCCGTGCCGTACCGCGTGTGCGGCGGACTCCAGGACAACGGCAGCTGGTGCGGTCCGAGCAGGAAGAAGGGCGGGCCGATCACCAACGAGGACTGGTTCACGGTTGGCGGTGGCGACGGCTTCTACACCGCGCAGGATCCCACGAATCCGAACATCATCTATGCGGAGTCGCAGGGCGGCAACATTCGGCGACTCGACTACGGCACCGGTGAGAGCAAGCCGATCGTGAAGCCTACGTGGCGGCCGCGCTATCTGCAGATCGAGGATTCGATCCTCGTCGCACGAGGCGACACGACGAAGCCCGTGTCCGCCACGGGGAAGAAGCGGCTGGCCGAGCTGCGCGCGCAGCAGGAGAAGGATTCGACGGATCTCGATCTTCGCTTCAACTGGAACACGCCGTACTTCATCTCGCCGCACGCCGCGTCTACCATCTACGTCGGCGGCAATCGCGTGCTGCGCTCGACCAACCGCGGAGACGAGTTCCTTCCCATTTCGCCGGATCTGTCGACGCGTGACATGTCGAAGGTGCGCTGGAGCATGGACTCGACCGGCGGCATCACGAACGATGCGACCGGCGCAGAAACCTACGGCACGATTACGACGCTCGCGGAGTCGTACATGCGTCCCGGCCTGCTGTTCGCCGGCACCGACGACGGCAACGTCTGGCTCACGCACAACGATGGCGCGACGTGGGAGAATCTCACGGGCCGCTTCCCCGGCGTGCCGCCAAAGACGTACGTCGTGCGCATCGAGCCGTCGCACTACGACAGCGCGACGTTCTACGTGGCCTTCGACAACCATCGCGTGAACGACTTCACGCCGTATCTGTTCGTGACCAACGATTTTGGAAAGACGTTTCGCTCGATCGTGAACGATTTGCCGAAGGGCGGCCCCGACTTCCTGCACGTGATCCGCGAGGATCCCGTGAATCGCAATCTGCTGTACGTCGGCACCGACGTGGGTGCGTACATCTCACGCGATCGCGGACAGAGCTGGCAGAAGTTCATGAGCGGGCTCCCCACCGTGCCCGTGCACGATCTCAAGATCCATCCGCGCGATCACGAGATCATCGCGGCCACGCACGGCCGCGGCGTCTGGATCGCGGATGTCGCGGCGCTCGAGCAGCTCAACGACAGCGTGTTCGCCAAGAGCGCGTATCTCCTCGCGCCCAAGACGGCCTACGCATTCGGCGAAGCGCCGGGGCAGGACATCACCGCAGGCCAGGGGATCTACAAGGGACGCAGCGCGCCGTTCGGCGCCGACATCGTCTATCGCCTCACCGGCGGCTCGGCGAAGGATACGGTGAAGATCGTCGTCACCGATCTGAAGGGCGACACGCTGAAGACGCTCACGGGGAAGGGCGGCCCCGGAATGCACCACGTCACGTGGGACATGAAGTCCAAGCCGCCGAAGCCAACTCCACTCACCCCTGCGTCGCGGCGCGACAGCCTCGTCACCGCGCGGAAGCTCGATCACGTGTTCGACTCACTCTCGGCCGAGGGTGTGGCGCCGAAGCCAGTGCTCGAGAACATCCGCGAGCACTTCGAAAGCGGAACGGTGGGCGAGCTGTTCTCGCAGGTGTCGGGCGGTGGCGGTGGTGGCGGCGGCGGGAAGTTCCCCGAGCGGCCCGGTGAGAGCCCGCTGCCGAAGCATCACGGCGGCGCGCGTGCGGATAGTGCGCACAAGGGTGCTGCCGGCGACAGCACGAAGAAGGGTGGCGCCGAGGCGGAAGAGGGCGAGGGCGGGCTGACGCAGGAGATTCTGAGCCAGGTCGCGAATGCGGTGCGCGCGAGCAAGGCGATTCCCGGCGGCGGATTCTTCGGCGGCCGCAACGTAGCGAACGTCCCGAGCGGCGATTACCTCGTGACAATGACTGCCGGTGGAACGACGCAGCGGCAGGTGCTGCGGGTAGAGAATGCAGGTGGCGGCGGTGCATCGGCGAGCGGCGGCGACGACGAGGATCCCTTCGACCCGTAGCCGCGCCGCTCGGCGCTCACCTAGGTGACGGCAACGCGCGCGTGGTACTGCGGTGCATCCCACGCGCGCTCCGCCATGATCGACTTGAGTATGGCGACCGCATCCCAGAGGTCGCCGTAGCCGACGTAGAGTGGAGTGAATCCAAAGCGCATGATGTCGGGTGCGCGGAAGTCGCCGATCACGCCGCGATCGATCAGCGCGCGCATGATCGGCCATCCGTCATCGTGCGCGTAGCACAGCTGGCTCCCGCGCCGCGCAGGATCGCGCGGCGTGACGAGCGAGAACGTGTCGGGGCCGATCTCCTGCTGAATGAGCGCATCGAAGAGCTCTGTCTGTCGCACCGACTTGGCGCGTAGCGCGCCTACCGATGCCTCCAGCATCACGTCGACACCGACATCGAGCGCCGTCAAGCTGAGGATCGGGGGCGCGCCCACGATCATGCGGTCGACGCCGGCAGCCGGGCGGTACGACTGCTCGAACGTGAAGGGCGACTCGTGGCCGAGCCATCCGCTCAACGCGGGCGCGAGCCCGGACTGATGGCGTTTCGCGACGTAGAGAAATGCGGGAGCGCCCGGACCGCCATTCAGATATTTGTATCCGCAGCCCACGGCGAAATCGACGTTCGCACCCGACAGGTCCACCGGCACTGCGCCCGTGGAATGCGAAAGATCCCATAGCATGATCGCGCCGTTCGCGTGCGCGCGCTCCGTGATGCGATCCATCTCGTACATTCGCCCCGTGCGATAGTTCACGTGCGTCAGCATCACGACTGCGACATCATCCGCCATCGCATTCTCCATCGCATCGGGCTCCGCGAGTCGCAGCGTGTGCCCTCGCCCCAGCTGCCGCACGAGTCCCTGCGCGATGTAGAGATCCGTCGGGAAGTTCGTCGACTCCGACAGGATCACACGGCGGTCCGGTCTCAGCTCGAGCGCTGCGGAGAGTGTCTTGTAGAGATTGATCGACGTCGAATCCGCAACCACCGTCTCAGCCTCGCGTGCACCGATCAGGCGCCCGATCTTCGCGCCAATGCGCTGCTGCAGATCGATCCAGCTATGCACGTTCCAGCTGCGAATGAGATCCTGCCCCCACTGCTCCTCGATCACCACGCGCAGCCGCTCCGGTGTCGCGCTCGGCATCGCACCGAGCGAATTCCCGTCGAGGTAATGACGCCTTGGGGCAATGCAAATCGATCGCGGAATGCGCGAATCGGATCTTCACGATCGAGCGCCTCGAGATCGGCGCGAGTGATCCTGCTATTCATGAGATCATCTAGAGCTCGGTGCGTACGTCCCAGAGCTCGGGGAAGAAGGTGACATCCAATACCTGGCGCAAATAGCCGACACCCGCGGTGCCGCCGGTGCCGCGCTTACGGCCGATGATGCGCTGCACGGTGGTGACGTGGCGAAAACGCCACTGCTGAAACCAGTCCTCGAGATCGATGAGCTCCTCGGCGAGCTGATACAAATCCCAGTACTTCCGCGGATCCTCGTACACTCGCGTCCACGCAGCGAGCACGGACCCGTTGGATTCGTACGGCTGGCGAACGTCACGGTCGAGAACCGCGCGGTCGATCGCGAAGCCACGCCGCGCGAGGAGACGAATCGCCTGGTCGTAAATACTCGGCGTCGCCAGCGCGCGCTCGAGCCGCGCGTTGACATCTTCGCGGTGGCGGTGCGGCGCGATCATCGCGTCCTGCTTGTTGCCGAAGGCGAACTCGATGAGCCGGTACTGCGCGGATTGAAAGCCGGACGAGCGGCCGAGTGCGCCGCGGAAGTGCGAATAATCGCTCGGCGTCATCGTCGAGAGCACGTCCCACGACTGTATGAGCTGCGACTGGATCCGGCTCACGCGCGCGAGATGCTTGAACACGAGCGCGAGGTCGTCGGCCTCCATCAAGCGGCGCGCGGCATCGAGCTCGTGCAGCGTCAGCTTCATCCACAGCTCGGACGCCTGATGGATGACGATGAAGAGCATCTCGTCGTGCGAGTCCGAGCGCGGCTGCTGCGCCGCGAGCAGCGTGTCGAGCTGAAGATAATCGCCGTAGCTCATGGCGCCGGCGAAATCGGTGTGCGCCTCGGATGCCGAGTGTCGCTCGGACGGGCTCACGGAGTCGTTGTCCACGGTTCCAGCCTCAGGAGACCCGTTACTGTGGCAATGTGCCTGTCAAAGATCGCGCCACTCGCGAGTGACGTAAGAGCCGAGGCGAGAGTGTGTCAAGGCTTTACGAATGCTGAACAGTAGGCTGGCGCGGGGCCGCGTACGAGGCATGGAACAATGCAGGAGCTCACCACGTTTGTGCATCAGGCCTGAACAAATGCTAGGATTCAGGTGTAGTACAAAAACGGCGCAGTAGTCAGCGCCACTTTCTGCGAGTGGTTTGCCATTTCCGGCGAGCCAAGGCGTTTCCCAACCGGCCCCGCAGCGAGGTACCTCTTTACCAATGGGAATGACATATGTCAGCACCTCGCAGCACCGCGCTCACCTCTAGCGTGCGCGACCTCGGCGAAGCAGCACTCGAGAGCTCGCAGCCACCACTCCCCATCAGAATTCACGCACGCGTTCTCGTCATTGGGAGCGGCGTAGCCGGCCTCCACACCGCGTGGCGCGCCGCCGAGCAGTGCGACAATCCCGGCGACGTCATCCTGTTGACGAAGCAGTCGCTGCTCGACAGCGCGAGCTCGTACGCGCAGGGCGGCATCGCCGCGGCACTGGGCGCGGGCGACTCCCCTGCACTGCACCGGCAGGACACGCTCGCTGCGGGCGGCGCGCTGTGCGACAGCGAAGCCGTGGAGGTGCTCGTCACCGAAGGACCGAGCCGCGTGCAGGAGCTTCGCGCGGCCGGCGCGCACTTCGACGTCGGACCACGCGGCGAGCTGCTGCTCGGCCGCGAGGCCGCGCACTCGGAGCGCCGCATCGTGCACGCGCACGGCGATCGCACGGGCGCCGAGGTGGTGCGACTGCTCGTGACGCGCGTGTGTGCCGACAACCGCATCACGGTGCTCGAGCATGCACGTGCACTCGAGCTGATGGTGGAGAACGGCGAGTGCTACGGTGCGCGAGTGAACGCGGGCGGCAAGGCGGTCGAGATCATCGCCGCCTCCACGGTGCTCGCGACCGGCGGCAGCGGCCAGGTATTCCGCCACACGACGAATCCTACGGTGGCAACAGGCGACGGCTACGCACTCGCGCATCGCGCGGGCGCCGAACTGACGGACATGGAGTTCATCCAGTTCCATCCCACGGCGCTCGACACGCCGGAGAGTCCACTGGTACTGATCAGCGAGGCGGTGCGCGGCGAAGGCGCGCTGCTGCTCGACGCGGACGGGCGCCGCTTCATGCCGCTGGTGCACGAGGCGGCGGAGCTCGCACCGCGCGATATCGTTGCGCGCGCCGTGGTTCGAGCGCAGCGCGACACCGGTCAGGTCTTTCTGGACGCGACACATCTCGGCGAAAGCTTCGCGACGCGCTTCCCCGGGATCTTCGCGGTGTGCATGGCGCGCGGCATCGATCCACGACGCGACCGCATTCCCGTGACGCCGGCGGCGCACTACACGATGGGCGGCGTCGTGACGGATCTCGTCGGGCGCACGTCGGTGTCGCGCCTGTACGCGGTTGGAGAGGTCGCGTGCACCGGCGTGCACGGCGCGAATCGGCTGGCGTCGAACTCGCTGCTCGAGGGATTGGTGTTCGCCGAACGTGTCGCGCACGAGGTGGTGAGCGCGCCCGGTCTCGAGCGCGCACCGAGCGCACGCGCGTGGAGCATTCCTGCGCGCCCTGATTCGCGAGTGACGGAAAGCGCCGCGAAGCGCATACGCACACTGATGTGGGAGCACGCGGGACTCGAACGGACGCAGACTGGGCTGCGCACGTGCCTCGACGCGCTGGAGCGCATTGAAGCGAAGCTTCCCGCTGGTGCGACCGATGAGGCCAATATGGCGCTCACGGCGCGACTGATCACCGAGGCGGCGCTCCTGCGCGAGGAATCTCGTGGTGGCCACTATCGCGCGGACTTCCCGTCACCGAGCGGAGCGTTCGCCGAGCGCCACGTGCGCTCGCGCGCCGGCGCGACGTGGGCGGCCGTCTGATGGGCGCCACGATGACCGACCGCCACCTGGCGGAGGAGATTCGGGAGCTCGCGCGCGCGAAGAACGCGGTGATTCTCGCGCACAACTACGAGCGCCCCGAAGTGCAGGACATCGCCGATGTGGTAGGCGACTCGCTCGGCCTCTCGCGCGCAGCGGCCGAGACCGAGGCGGATGTCATCGTGTTCTGCGGCGTGCACTTCATGGCGGAGACTGCGGCGATTCTTTCGCCGGAGAAGATCGTGCTGCTGCCGGACCTCGGCGCCGGCTGCTCGCTCTCGGACTCGATCACTGCGGACCAGCTCCGCGCGTGGAAGGCGGAGCACCCGGGCGCGGTGGTCGTGTCGTACGTGAACACGACTGCCGCAGTGAAGGCCGAGTCGGACTACTGCTGCACGTCGGGGAATGCCGTTGAGATCGTGAACGCGATTCCTGCAGACCAGGAGATTCTCTTCTGCCCCGATCAGTTTCTCGGCGCACACGTCAAGCGCGTCACAGGGCGGAACAACATCCGCATCTGGGAGGGCGCGTGCCACGTGCACGAGGCGATCTCGCCCGATTCGCTTGCAGCGGTACGTCGTGAGCATCCCAGGGCGGAGATTCTCGTGCATCCGGAGTGCGGATGCACGACAGGGCTACTCGAGGCATCGTCCTCAGGGCAGCTCGACGCGACGGGACTGCAGGTGCTGTCGACCGAAGGGATGATGCGCCGGCCGCGCTACAGCGGAGCGGACGAGTTCATCGTCGCGACGGAAGTGGGGATTCTGCACAGACTTCGCAAGGCGCATCCCGAGAAGACGTTCTACGCGGCGGATGAGCGTGCGTCGTGCCGGTTCATGAAGGTGACGACGCTGCCAAAGGTGCTGCGCGCACTCGAGATGATGGAGCCGCGCATCACTGTGCCCATGGAGATCGCAGATCGCGCGCGGCTGGCGATCGAGCGCATGATCGAGGTCGGTGGCTCGCCGATCGCGCCCTGCCCTCCGGCAATGGCCGTCGACTGACAATGGCGACGCTCGAAAAGGTGGCGGCGCGCGATACATTCTCCTTTCCGCTCGCTGCGGCAGCAGCGCGAGGATCTCGTGCGTGCCGCGCTCGAGGAGGATCGCGCGTACGACGATGTGACGACGCACTCCGTGGTCCCCGCCACGCTTCGCGCCCGCGCCGTGCTGGTCGCGCGCTCGGCGGGCGTGATCGCGGGATTGCCGCTGGTGGAGACCGCGTTCCGGCTTCTCGATCCCGCCGCCACCTTCCGCGTGCTCGCGCACGATGGCGCACGTGTCTCGGCGAACGAGCCTGTGCTCGAGATCGAAGGCACGGCGCGCGCGCTCCTTTCGGGCGAGCGCGTGGCGCTGAACTTCGTGCAGCGCCTGTCCGGCATCGCGACGCTCACCGCGCGCTTCGCCAATGCGATTCGCGGCACGCGCGCGAAGATTCTCGACACGCGGAAGACGACACCGGGGCTGCGCGCGCTCGAGCGCTACGCGGTGCAATGCGGCGGCGGCACGAACCATCGCTACGATCTCGCGGCGGCCGTGCTGATCAAGGACAACCACCTCGAGGCGATCGGCGGCGACGTCGCGCTCGCCGTGCGCAAGGCGCGCGCGAGTGCGCCGTCGGGGATGCAGGTGGAGGTGGAGTGCGACCGGCGCGACCAGGTGGTGGCTGCGCTCAGGGCAGGTCCCGACGTGATTCTGCTCGACAACATGTCACCGAGCGAGATGCGCGCGTGCGTGGAGCTCGTGAACGGTGAGGCGATCGTCGAGGCGTCGGGCGGGATCACGCTCGAGAGCGTGCGCGCGGCGGCGGAGACGGGCGTGGACTGGATCTCCATTGGCGCGCTGACGCACTCGGCGCCGTCGCTGGACCTCGGACTGGATTTCGAAACGCGCGCGTAGTCAGCGCGATCGGCGCGGCTTACTGAATTCCGTCGACCGTGAAGAGCTGGGAAAGCCTCGGCGAAGCTATGTACGCATACACCGCGTTGTCGTCGGAGAGCGCGGCATAGAAGATCCGCATCGGCTCATTCGGGTTCTCGGGTGCGAGCGTGAGAAAGGGCTTGCGAATCCCCGTCGCGAGATCCAGCCGATCCACTGTCCGCGAGTTGACGCCGACGACGAACAATGCGCGGCCGTCGCTGCTCCAGCGGACGACGTGCTCGTTGAACGCGAGATGCGGAACTTCCTGCCCTGCTCCTCCGGCGACCGGGTAGCGCACGTGACCGAGTGCCTGGCCGTATGCCACGACTTCCTTCCCATCCGGCGACACGAGCCCCGAGGTGGTGCCCGGCGGCGTCAACGCGTGCGACTCTCCGCCGTCGAGAGAGTGCGCGTAGCAGCGATTCGCTTCATTCACCTTGTTGCCGCAGAGAAGGATCGACTTTGCGTCCGGAAACCAGTCAGCGGATGCGATCGATTCGAATGACCCAACGTTCACTGTTCGCTCCACGCCGGCGGCCGTCGGATACAGCACGACTCTCGGCGGACGCGACGGGATGACCGTCAGCAGCGATCTTCCATCGGGGGAGAAGCCGAAGGCTGCCCCTTCTCCGAGGCGCGCCACCTTGTCGCCATCGGACTTTCGCATCATGACCTCGTAGTTTGCTCCCGCACTCGCACTGCCATCCGTGAAAGCGAGGAGCGCGCCGTCTCGCGTCAGGATCGGATGGAACGGCAAGTTCAGCCACGAGACATCGCGCTCGCTCGCGCTTCCCCGATCCTTGAGCATGAGGCGATACGGCTCGTCGTCTCGTGTCAGGAGTACCTGACCGCCGCGTGAGACATCCTGCACCGTGAGATCACCGGGTCCGGAGAGAACCTCTCGAAGCGCTCCGGATTCACTGAGCCCATAGACGACGAGTCCACTGGTGCCATAGCCTGAGAACAGGAGCTCGCCGCCATTAGGGCGCCACGCCAATCCCTCGAGAGATGCGAATTCCCGCGTGACGACGGAGGTCTTTCCGAGTCGGTCGATAATGTCGATCGTGCCGCGGTCGTCCCAGCGATAGGGATGCGCGGCGAACGCGACGTGCTTCCCATCCGGCGAGACTTTGGCATCGCTGACATAGCCCGCTGTCTCGTAGAGCACCTTGCCGATGGGAAACTCGAGGCGGTCCCTCCCGTGGACGCCGTGGATGATCGCGAGCTCGGAGCCGTCCGGCGACCAGTCCGCCTCGCGGACACTGTCGAGCACCTCGCGAGGAGCTCCGCCGTCGAGCGGCACTCGCGCCAGCGTACCCTGAAACACCCGGTGGTTGCTGTGTTCCGCGCGCACCAGAATGGCCAACTCGCCCTTGGATGAGATCGAGAGCAGATGGGAATCCGGAAGACCGAGAGAGGCCTGCTCCGGGTAGTCGGGCCGTAGAATGAAGAGCTCGGGAACGTTGTTGACCGACGTCGCGCTCAACACGATCGCGCGCCCATCCGGCGCATATCGCGCGTTGAAGATCCCTTCCCGGTGAAAGGTCTTCGGTGAAAAGACAATCCCCGTTGCCGCATGACGCCCGAGCCCTGCGCGCCCCGCGAGAAATCCGACCGTCAGCATCAGGAGCGCCGCAGCGGCAAGCATGGTTCGCTGCCATTGCCTCGCTGGCGTCCCCGTGTGCGCGACTGCATCGCCGCGTCGCCGAACCGTCGGCCCTCCACCATTGAGCGCGGTAGCGAATTCCGCTGCGGTCGAAAAGCGATCGGCGGGCAGCTTGGCGAGCGCGATGAGAATCGCCTCGTTCACTTCCTCCGGAATGGTGTCGCGAGCGCGTGAGGGAGGTATGGGCTTCTCAGTGAGCACCTTCGCCACGATCGCCTGGGCCGTAGATCCCGTGAATGGCGGATCGCCCACGAGCATCTCGTAGGTGACGCAGCCCAGCGCGTAGACATCGCTGCGCGCGGTGATCTCGCGCTCGCCCATCGCCTGCTCGGGACTCATGTACAGCGGAGTGCCGAGTGACATCCCCGTCTCGGTCATGCGGCCGCCGCCCGCCTTGCTGGCGGCGAGCGCGATGCCGAAGTCCGCGACGAGCGCGCGACCGTCATGCAGGAGGATGTTCTCCGGCTTTATGTCGCGATGGATGACGCCGTGCCGGTGCGCGTAGTCGAGCGCGCCGGCAACCTCGGTCGCGATGCGCACCGCGTCCCCAACGGGGAGCTGCTTCTCGCGCGTGAGGCGGCTGCGCAGCGACTCGCCGTCGATGAACGGCATCACGTAGAACAGGAATCCGTCTGCCTCTCCGGAATCGAAGAGCGGCAGGATGTGCGGATGCTGGAGATTGGCGGTGGTCTTGATCTCGCTGAGGAACCGGTCCGCGCCAATGACTGCGGCGAGCTCCGGTCGCAGCACCTTGATCGCGACCTCGCGATCATGTCTGTGATCGCGCGCGAGATAGACGGTGGCCATTCCTCCCGCCCCGAGCTCGCGTTCAATGCGGTAGCGACCGGCGAGACTTTCGTTCAATCGGGATGCGACGTCGGTCATCGAATCTTCCGCGAAGTGGCCACCTTGCGCGCCGCAATTCCGTGTGGTGCCGGGAAAGCTACTACTGAGGCTCTCGAGCTACTGCCAGGAGAAAATGTTCGTGGCGGCGGTTCCTGCGCGCGCACGCGAGAGATCGTCTGCCTGACGAAGTGCGTTGCGCGCTCTGTTCTCGCTCACGAATCGAATCTCAATGCTGCGGTGCGCTCCCGCGCCACGATCGAGCGGGGCCGCAATGTCCACGCGCCAGGTGGTCTGCGATTGCGCGGGCACCGCGGCTAGAAGACTCACGCCCACTGAGCTTCGCACCGTGCTATTCACGCCGTATGGCGAGTCACCAGCCCATACCGTTCCGGCATCCGCGAACACGGCGGCGCCGAATGCGGACCACGAGCCGAAGCGCCGGATCGCCCAGCGATCCTCAATGCGAGCGACCGCGCGCTGCGCACCCGCCTCCTGCGAGCCGCGAAAGCCTCGCACGCCCGTACGCGAGTTGCCAATAGTGAGCTCGTAGGGGAGCAGCGAGCGCCACGCGCCCGCGAAGTCACCGGAGATGATGACGGTGTTGTAGAGCCCCGGCTTCGTGTCGTCGAATGAGTCGTGCGGTGGTGACGAGCCCCGCCCAACCGCCAGTCGCCGCATCGCGCTGAATCTCGCCACCCAGTCGAGTGCCGAGGAACGAAGGGCCGAACATATGGCCACCGAGCACATCGCCGCCGAACACCCAGTTGGTATTGCCCAGGTGCGGGAGCCCGCGTCCGATCTGCGCTGCGAGCTGTATGCCGACCGGCAGATCCTGCGTGCCATAGAGCACGTCGTATCCCGTCACGCGCCGGTATCCCAGGAGTCGCAAGCCGGCAACGGCCGAGAGTCGCGTCGCGTGGAAGTCGGGATAGCGCGCGCCGAACACGCTGTCGGGTTGATGCACGAATCCGGAATCGGAGACAATGACACTGCGATCGTGTGTGCTCATGCGCTCGTGCGTGAGCACGCCGCCGAGGAACAGCCGGTGCGTTCCGACGTCTACGCGGCTCACGAGTCCAGCGTCCGCGAGGAAGTAGTGCATGCCGAGCGACAGCGGATCGTCGTGCGGGCGCTCGAAAGAGGGATAGCTGTTCGTGTAGGAGATCCCCGTGTGCCAGGCGACGTGCTGCAGATTCGTATAGAACGGATGCTCGAGCGCCGCGAGCGCGTGCCCGCCTACCGGATCGCGCGCGACATCGATCGTGAGGCGCTCGGGGGACCAGAACGCGGAGTTGTCCACGTATCGCGCGCCAAAGCCGTCGCGGTACGCCCCACCCTGCCGCCAGGACGCGTCCACGTACTGTCCGGTGCCGAGCAGGTTCGCGTTCCCGAATCGAAAGGACGTGGGAGTGAGCGCGCTGAACGACGCGCCGATCACGAGCGGAATTTCATCGACGGTGGTCACATCGATCGCGACGGTGCCGGGTCCGTCCGGTCTTGCGGTGACCACGGCGTTCGCGAGAAACGGTTGCGCGCGAAGCACGCGTTCTGTTTCCGCACGCCGCCGCTCGGTGCACACGCCGCCTTCCTTGAGCTGCAGAAACGCCCGGACGACGCGTGGCTGTGTGGTTCTGTGCTGCAGCATCACGCTGCTCACGACGTGCCGCATCGATCCGCGGCGGCCCATGGCTGGAGGATCCTGCGGATGAATCGTGATGGTAGTGATGCGCTGATTGTCGCAGGTCCGGACGGAAGAGACGGAGTCCGGGCGCGCGCTATCGGCGACGATGCTGGTGTCCTGCGCGTGCAACGCGGGCGTGATCGCGAGTAGCGCGATGGACACCGCGCGGCTTGCAAGCTGCGCAAATCGAACGCCGATGCGAGTCGCTTGATGTGGCAAGGTCATCGCACGCCCACCGCGCAGATCCAGCCTTTTTCGCGATTCTCGAACACACGTACATCGGTGAACCCCACCGACAGAAGCAGCGTGCGGTGATCCTCGATCGAGAGCAGTCTCCCCCCGAGCAATCGCATCGCGAGCACATCTGGGGCGCCGAAGCGACGGCCACGATACGTTCCGGCCATGATCACAACGCGACCGCCGGGCCGGAGCACCCGACGTACCTCGAGGAGATCGCGTTCGAGAGTGGGCCAGTAATAGTGCGTCTCAATCGCGGTGACCACGTCGAACGTCTCGTTGGGGTACTCGAGACGGGAGACGGAGCCCTGCCGGATCCCGACATGTCCCGCATTGATTCCCAATGCGTTCGTTCGTCGCGCGACGGCAACGCTGGCCGCCGAGTAGTCGATGCCGTCAACTCTTCCCTCTGGAACGAGCAGCTCGAGCTGCTGAATGGTTCCTCCGCCGCCGCAGCCGACGTCGAGAACGAAGCTGTGTGGCTCGAGCTGCACATGACTCAATCCCCATTTCGTGAGCCCGGAATGCGTCGAGTTCATCACATGCGCAAGTAATCGCCCCGGGGCGAAGGTCGGCTTGCGACACTGGCGAATCAGTAGAATGCACACGACGATCGTGGCTATCATCGTGAGCGCGGCATCCAGCGGTGAGAAGCTCACGGAGACGGGTGCGCAAGGAAATCTGTGCGGGGTTGGTGGTCGCGAGCAGCGGTACTCGGAGCACTGCAGCCACAGCTTCGTTAGAGATACATATACTAGATGACCCGACTGGAGTGGAACCCAGGACCTGCGGATCGTTGTCCGATTCAGCAGGTAGCCGAGGTCTGCTCACATAAGCTATCTGCTTCTCTGTCATGCGTCTACGCGAGGTGCTCACTGTTAGAGTCGAGCTCTGACTGCGGCAGTTGCGGAAGCTCTGAGAATCGTCGGAAGCAGAATGATTACATTGCTCAGTCGTATGAAACTATACGATTCTTGCGTGGCAATCGCGATCGTCGCCTGCACGTGAATGCAAGTCTTTCGTGCCATGCGGTCTGAAGCGTGGCGACCTCCCAGAGGTATCTCATGTCGACACGCCGAATCTCCACGTTGTTCGCGATCGCGCTGCTCACGCTGATCGCCGGACGCGCGAACGCACAGAGCAGCTCCCTCGAGCAAGCCCGAAGCATTTACGAAACGGTCGCGTCGAGTGGCGGCACGGATCGCGTCGCACCCGAGATGGCTCGGGCCCGCGCTTCAATCGAAGCCGCCGATTCAGCGAGATCGCAGGGCCGCGATGAATCGATCGTCAGCGCGATGGCAATCCTGGCGCTGCACGATGCCCAAGCCGCGGATGCTGCGAACAGTCGCATCCATGATCGCCAGGTGGCGGATAGCCTCCATGCCTATCGTTTGACGCAACTCGTCGCGCTTTCCCAACGGCAGCGGGATGAGCTCTTCAAGCAGAACCAGCTCTCGCACGCCGAGATCGTGGATTTGCGAGCGCAGAATCTGCTGACGGTAACGCAATCGGACTCTCTTCGTTTGCAACTGGACTCAGTGAAGGCGGCCGCGGCAAGCGCGCAGGAAGTGAGTGCGCGCCAGCTCGATTCTTCGCGCGTGATGCAGGCGCAAGTGCTGCGACAGCAGGACTCGGTGCGGATAGCGCAGGCCGCCGCCAACGAGGTGCGCTCGTCGCAGAGTCATCAGACGGATTCGCTCCGGCAGGTGGCGGATCGCGCACAGCGCCAGGTCGATTCGATTCGTTATGCCAGCGCTCAGGCATCACGCGTTCAGACCGAAGCGGAGCGGCTGCGCACCGACTCACTGCAGCGCGCGGCGCACATAGCAATGCTCGAGGCGGATTCGCTGCGACGCGTCGTCGGGCGCACCGCCTACGTGCGCGACTCGCTCCGCGTGCGCGACTCCACGCGTGCCGTGTCCGACCTTGCCTCTCGACAGCAGGACTCGCTGCGTATCACACAGACGGTGCTCCAGCAGACGCGCGCGCTCGAAAAAATGCGTGCGGACTCGGTAGTGGCCGCCGCCGCACTCAAGGCGCAGATCGCGGACTCAATGCGCTCCGCGTCTGTGCGCGCGTCCGCGAATGAGACAATGGTGGAGCGTCAGCGCTCCGACTCGCTGCGACGGATGTCCGAGCTCGCGAACGTGCGCCTCGATTCGCTGCGGCGATCCGCCGCGCAAACGCAGCGTCAGCGCGACTCGGTGCAGGCGCTCGCCATGGTGTCCGCGAAGCAGGTCGACTCCCTTCGGGCCGAGGCTGCATCAGCCACACGCACGCGCGACTCGCTGCGTGCGGACGTGGAAGGACGCACGAAGCTGAGCGCGTCGGTTTCGACGATCAGTCGAACCGCGACGACGCTGCGCAGTCCTACGCTCACACCGCGCGGGCTCGTCGTGACGATTGGAGATGCGTCGTTCCTGAACGGGACCACGGCTGAGGGCGCGCACACGCTGAGCAAGCTCGCGACGCGCGACATCGGACGCCTGACTCCCGCGATTGCGGAGTACGCGAACTACCACGTCATCGTCGAGGGGCACTCGGATTCGACGGCTCGCGGCGAGAAGGGCGATGCGCTCGCGGACGCGCGGGCACAGGCGGTGCGCGAGGCACTCGTCAGCGGCGGGCTGGATGCCGGGCGGGTCGAGACGCGAGCCGTGGGGCATGGGCAGCCGATCGCATCGAATGCGACGATTGCCGGGAGAAGGGCGAACCGGCGCGTGGAGATCGTCGTGGTGGGTGCGGCGGCGCCATAGCGCTCGGGGTCGTCGGATCCTCGTGGCGACAGCCGCAACCCTTGTGCGAAATGACCCGACTGGGAATCGAACCCAGGACCTACGGATTAAAAGTCCGACTTTCAAGTTTCACTGACTTCAAGTGAGAAGTTCTAAGTGTTTGCAGGTCAAGCAACTCGGTCGCGGCGTCATGTGTGCAGAATTGCTGAGTTGTGCCACGATGCAGGGAGTTCGCACACAAAACGCACACTCGATCTTCCGTCCAATCGGGGATCCTCACCGCAATGTGAACTGACCTGCCCTCCGCGTTCGTCGTGACCCGTAGTCGAGATCACTCCGAGAGGTCGGCGACATACTTGCTGATGCGCCCTTCCATCCAGTTACCAAAAACGACTGGTTTCCAGTCCGCTCCGATTTTCAATGCGAGATCGAGAACATACTTGGTGCTCTTACCGAGTGCCGCGCCCCCGATGGCGCCGAGCGGTCCCGCTGTCCGAGCACCCACTGCGGCGCCAGCCAACACGGCGAAAAGTTCAAGTGATTTTCGGCCAGCACGGAGCAGTCCGCTGTCTTTGCCAGCTTCGTTGTGATACGCGACAATCGCATCTCGATCTCGATCCGCCTCGGACTGCAGCCACTCGCGGAATTCGCGGATCGCACTCGCGCTGCCGAGGCTGTCGCGCGACTACTTGGAATTGGAGAGGGAACGTCTCAAGCACCGTCTCCTGTACTCCGGCAGAGCATCAGGTTTGGTGGAAGGGAAATCGTTTTTTAGCTCCTACTCGCCCGGTAGCTCGACGACCGCTCTCAATTGGCAAGTCTTCGCGAACGACTGGCCACGATGACTACGCGCGAGTCAACCGAGAGACCCTGAAGCTGATGTGTGTGAGCGTTCAGCGCGCGTCACGACGTTGCCGTGTTGATCACTACCGTGGATGCTTGGCGGCAACGCTCGACGGCGATTGTGAGACAAATCCTGCGGCGGAGAAGTGCCGAACGAGCGTCGCATCGTCGGTCGCGCGAGACTCGCCGCGCTTCAGTGGCGCGCAGCGCACGACGCCGCCACCGCTCACGAAGTAGCGCGTATTGGCGCGCGGGTCACTGATGGGTACAAGACGGCGCACGTGCGGAGGTGCGAGCGGCGGGCCGTAGCACGCATCGTAGACACGCCAGCGCGTGCCGTCACCCTCAGTGTAGTACAGCGCGGCATCGTCGGTCATGCGCGATCCTGCGCGGCAGTCCGTCGAATGGATGGCAACTCCTGCGCTTTGTGCGGTAGCGTCGTCAGCATCTACCTACCGCGCCCATGTCCAAAGCTTCTCCTGGAGCAACATGGCCAGGTGTCCGGCGCAATAGGGCGTTTAGGAAGACGCATCTTATTAGGCTCTGTGTGACAGGGGTGCGGCCTATGCGGTACTCGACGGGGGCGCCGGCGAGGAGCCTCCGAGCGGTGGTCAGCGTGGACGATGCTGCTGGATGAGCTTCCCGAACCGCCGCAGACCGATCGCGTCGGCAGCGGATGGCGACACGGCGTTCGCGAGCGTGAGCATCTTGAGCAGCCCTCCGCCCATGATGTGGGCCCGACGTCGCTGGCGGATGGTGGCGAGGATCTCGCGCGCGACCACGTCGGGCTCGCAGAGGGCGACGCCCATCTTGCGCCACATGTCGAAAAATGCGGACTCCGACTCGGTGTTGGAGGGCACAGGCCCGAAGAAAGAAAGCACCACGTCGGTCCCGGCAAGCTCGCGGTTGGCGCCTTGCACGTAGCTCGCCAGCGCGCCGCGGGTCGCCGCGTAGGCGCTCATGAACGGCAGCGCCACCCGGCCGTCCATGGCGCCGCCGAGGTGGACGACCACTCCGCCGCCGGCTTGCTTGCGCAGCCCCGGCAGGAATGCCTGGGTCACGAAGATGGGCCCCTTCACGTTGACCGCGAGCAGCGCGTCGACGTCGGCCGACGTGTAGTCCTCAATGGCCTTGCGCGGCGAGATGCCCGCGAGGTTCACCACCGCATCGATCCGGCCGAGGTGCTCGAAGGCCGCCGCCGCCAGCTTCTCGAGGCTCGCCGGATCGGTGACGTCCGCGCGCAGGTAAATCGCCGAACCGTCGCTCCGGCCGGTCAGCGCGGCGGCGTCGTGCTCTCGCCGCGCCGCGAGCACCAACCGGAAGCCCTCGGCCGCGAGGAGCCTGGCCAGCGCGTGACCAAGTCCTCCGGTCACCCCGATGAGAACGGCGGTGGGCGCATCCATGCCCTGCTTTGCAGCGGCGGGCCCGGTTCCGGTGGCGCCACCGGTGATCACAGGGGTCTTTCCATTCAGTTTCGTCATCTCGTGTTCCTTTCGGTGGAGTATTAGTTACTATAAAAGTATCTATTGCGAGCAAAAAAAGGCTAACCGGACCTGGCCCTGATTTTGGACACCACATCCGCCAACGTCGTCTGCCTCAGCTCCCTACGGACGGCCTCCTGAGTGCCAACCAGCACGTCGCTCATGACTTCCTTGATGTTACAGCTCACGACACACTCCTTCGTTTTGGGATAGGCATGGATGGCAAAAGCATCTGGAGGGTTTACCGCAGAGTAGATGTCCAAGAGGGAAATGCTCTTTGGGCTTCGTGCCAGGCCATAACCACCCGACTTACCAACAGTCGTCTTAGCCAGCTTCGCCTTCGAGAGTTTAACGAGGATTCTCTTAACGAAAACCGGGTTCGCATTCACGCTGCCTGCGAGAACTTCCGACGTGAAAACTCCCTCGTGATGTGCGATTGCCGCCATCACGTGGACGGCGATCGAAAATTGAGTGTTTACTGAAGCCATCAATAGATACTATATTAGTATCCAGATTAGACGCAAGCGCAAATTGCTTGGGCGAGTGAGTGTCGGCTGGATCGTCGGTGCCTTTGTAGCCTGTCGAAGTTCGATACGGCAGATGGACTGTTTCGCAAACTGTTGATAGGGCACGCTTTGGGCTTCTGCTACAGGGGTCGTGCGAGTCGCCGCACGAGGAAGCGGATCATGCTGATCTGCACGAGGGCGAGGTAGTGAATCGCGAGCTTCTCGTAGCGGGTCGCGACCGAGCGCGCCTCCTTGAGGGCGCCCACGGTGCGTTCGACGGCACTGCGACGACGGTAGGCGCTGCGGTCGAACACCGGCTTGCGTCCCGGTCGCCGCGCGCGCTGCCTCAGCTGGTCGGCGCGCTCGGGGATGACAGCGCGCACGCCGTGGCGGCGCAGCCACGCGCGAATCGCCGGATAGCTGTAGCCCTTGTCGCCGGCGAGCGCAGCGGGCCGGCGGCGCGGTCGCCCAGGCGTGCGGCGCGGGATGCGCACCGCGTCGAGCACGCGTGTGGCGTATCGGCTCTCGTGCGCCTGCCCGGCGCTGAGCGCGACGGCGAGCGGCAGGCCCGCGCCGTCAGTGACGAGGTGCAGCTTCGTGGTGAACCCGCCGCGGCTCCGCCCGAGCGCGTGGTCGGCGGGTTCCCCCAAACGCGCCAACGCGGGCCGGTTTTCCCCCCGCGCCCGCGGCGTGCCGATGTGCCCGGACGTGACTGCCATCGACGCACCACAACGCCCAGTCGATCCGCCCGGCAGCGGCCAGCTCGCGCTGAAGCGCCGCGAGGATGCGGTCCCACAGCCCCTCACGCGTCCACCGTCGCTGGCGCGACGCCACGGTCGACCAGGGCCCGTAGCGCTCGGGTAGGTCACGCCACGCGCAGCCGGTGGCGTGCCGGTGGAGCATGCCGTTGAGGACCCGTCAATGGCTGGCGTAGTACGTCCCTTTCGTCTCGCGGGCGGGCAGGAGCGGCGCGATCCGCGTCCACTCCGCCGCCGTCAGCTCATGCCGGTGCGCCACGGGGCATCCTCGTCAACGACCCCGTCGAGCGGCGCATAGGTCGCACCACCCCTATCACACAAGCTAGAACATTCTCACAATGACGGAGCGCTGACGGTATGTCGCATCCTCCCCTTGTGATGGGTCTTCGCGGTGCTCATTTCGAGCTTCGCGCTGATGGACTCTCCCCCCACGAAAGGAGTCCGCATCATGGAGCGACGTCGTTTCAAGTGGCAGCGTTTGGCAGTGATGTTTGCGGCCGGTGGCTCGATTGCCCTCGCCAGTTGTGAGCACAAGCTCGCAACGGCCCCAACTGAGAGTCGGCCATCGGCAGATCAAGTGCGCGGAGCACTCACGGAGTGCCTCGTCAACTCTGGGACGTTCAACTCAACAATGTGTCAGGTCACGGGCACGATCTCTCCATTTTATGGAGGGTCGTTCTATTGGCCCGGATCGTACGAGTGGACTAGCTCGCCCGTAGGCTCCAACGGAATTGTGCCGCCGACAAAACTGATGGTCATCAACTTCGACAAGCCACTGTATAGTGTGCAGGTCGTGGCGATGGATGCCGACGTCGGAGCACCGACAATGGTTGCGTTCGAATGCTGCGGGCAATCAACTCGGCTCCGTCGCCTTCGACTACGGCCCGACATCTCCTCACGCAGGAACGAGCGGGCGAATCATCGTCGACGATCAGGTTCGCATTCGCAGGGTCGAGCTGCGACCGGCCACGAATGCGCCGGACGCGATTTTCTGGCGCGACCTCATCTTCGACGTTCCCACACCGCCACCCCCGCTTTCAGAAAACCTGACCCTTGCCCCGAACTCCGCACAGCGAAAGGTCGGGCAGCTTGTTTCTTTCAGCGTCACGTCGAACCTGCGCACGCCGGCCGTCGTGAAGCAGTGGTTCTGGCAGGCCGATCCAAACTCTCCCCCAATTCGTGGGGCGGCGATAACGTCTGTCGACAACTGCGGAACGGGAACGACGTGTTCATTTCCGCTTTACGAAACGGGTTGGCTGTGGGTGGTCGGTCAAAACGGAACGATCAATGGACAGCTGGTAGTGAGCGGCAGCACCTATTCCTACGCGTGGGTAGTGCCATGCCCTTCCGATACAATGTCCGACATGCACCTCAACAATCCGACGTTCCGAAAGATGCTGGCTGATATGAAAAAGGGCATCACTAAGTACGAAACCGGTGCGGACACGTACCTCCGAGTGTCCGACAGCACCTATGATGCCATCCCTCACCCCAATCTATTTATAGGCCGCACGGACACCGTGCCGTGCAATCACTATTGGCCGGACATGGCGCACCCGTTGAAAGTGCTGTCAAGTGATTTCTCAGCGGAGGGTGGAGCTCTACATACGCACCCCTATGTGAAAGGCAACGCATATCCGCCTGAATGCGTCGGTGGCCTGAAGAGTCAAGTGGTGGTATCGGTCCTCGAGGGGCCAAGTCCCGATGATATGGGTACCATCCAAGGCAGCGCTCTCCTGGGCTGGATCGTCGCCAAAGACGGCTATGTGTATCGCTATACTGGCGTCGTTGGTCAGTCAAAAAGGTGGCAATTCGATAGCGACGCGAGTGGGGTATCATCCTGCTTGCTTCCCGATTCACATTGGACGGGGTGACGCGATGACCAAACAACACTCGGGCGCGGCGAGATCACTGGCCTTCATCGGCATGCTCCTCGGAGTAGCGGGTACAGCATTCGGTTCGCAGAGGTCACCAAAGACCAGAGAAGCCTCACTCGGAACGTACTGCGCACCCACAACAACGAAAAAGGCCATCATCCTGTCGGCCTATGTCAATAAAATAGCGGTAGGCGGAGACACCGCTTCGCGTCGGATCCTGAAGTTTTCGCATGTAAGCTCCGTCACGTGGGTAACGGATGAGGCGAAGTGTCAGCGCGTAACCAAATCCCTTGACACGACATTCTGGAGTGCTCCAAGAGGCGGTCCCGTCTATCTCATGCAGGTGGGATCAGATTTCGCTGCATTCCCCGCCGACTTGAAATCGCAGGCAAGTTCTCTGATTGTGCATCTCGACGCTCAGTACAAGGTGATCGCTTCCGGCGGCTGGATGTAAAGCCAGAAACACGATGCGCAATGAGCCCGCACGGGAGCTCTACTCCTGTGCGGGCTCATTCATTTGTCCCGCACTCGCTCTATGTCACATTTACAGGTTGTGCCGTCGTTATGTGCAGCAGAACCGGAGATCGTCGCTCCTACGTCATCCTGAACCGCTCTGCGTAAGAACGATGGCGTGTCAGGCACGACGTGAAATAGCGTCGTCGGCATGTACCTACCGCGCCGATGTCCAAATGTTCTCCTGGGGGATGTTCGGGCATTCTCTGTGTGGGACGAATGGCCCGCGTACTTCCGCGGTCGACATCGCGTTATATAGGACCTACTAGGCGATGAGTGGCGCGCTTCTCAGACCCGAGGTTCCATTACGTGGACTATCAGTAACGGCCTCATTGAAAATATCGACGGCACCGCCATTTACATCGCCGATGTTGGCAAGAGTGGAACGATCTCCGGCATGACTATCAGGAACGCGCAGGTCGGCATACAAATCGGCGGTCCCCCGCAGGCTCCACGTCAGCGCGTGTCGGCCGATGAACTTCTCGCTCAAATCGAAGCGCACGCCATCGAGCTACAAGAGCAAGATCGCAATCGCGTCCTTGAGGCCGTGAAGCAAGGCAGAGCCGCAACCAGCGACGACGTGAAAGCGCAGGCACTCAGGGCGGTTCGCGACATCGCTATCGGCGTGCTTAGCTCCGGCATTTGGGCTTTCCTGGCGCAAATGCGATAGCCCACCGACGGACCCTTAGGCCGACGGTACCCTCTCCCCCGCTCGAGGTAGTGGGTCAGTTTGCAGCGTTAGTCGGTGAGGCTGATGTCTCTACCTTCTCGGACTGCGCGACGGATTCGGCATCGGAGCGCCGATCCAAGAATGTGCATACAATGCGGGGCTGATATCCCGCACCAAGCGACGATATGCGTGCACTGCGGAGCGAGCTTGAGGGCAAGAGTGTAACGGCCTCTCCGAGCAGGCTCGCACACAGCACGCACACATTCGCGGTGTCCACGCCGCTAACTCTATGACCCGACTGGGAATCGAACCCAGGACCTACGGATTAAAAGTCCGTTGCTCTAACCAGCTGAGCTATCGGGTCGCGACCTGTGTACGGGGTGCGCATGAAAGTTAGGCGCACCTCCGATCGATCGCAAAGAGATTGCGCCTAGCGCTTCCCTTGACGTGCCGAGGTGCTGTCCGACAACACCCGAAGCACCTTCGCCACGATCTCCCGCCGCTCGGGGATCGAATAGAGCGAAAGCTTGAACACGTCGTCATCCGCACCCGCGAGTCCGCCGAACGTCGCGCGTGCGCCGCCGGTGCCGTGCTTGAACGATTTGTGGATGCGGCGCAGCTCATCGATATCCGCGAGCGGAATCTCGATCTTCCGTCCGTCACGCTCGAATTGAAGCGCGTTACTGTCGAGCTTCTCGAGCCGGAGCTCGTACAGGTACGAGCCGTCCTCGCGATGCACCTGCCACTCATCCATTGCCTGCGCCGCGGTCGTGCGCGGCGTCATCGCGAGCATCGCAACGGCTGCTAGTGCACCGACGACGTACTCATTGATGCGCATGAAGCCTCCCTCGCCCGCCTGGGTGCAGAGAGCTGGGGCGATTCCCAATCATAAAAAGAGAGAATGCCGCTCGCCACAGGGCGATGCGGAGGACGCGCTACGCCCGCTTCACGCCCACTCGGTCGAGCCACTGCCCGTATCGCTCGAGGAAAAGCTCCAGCCGCTTCCTCACCGCCTCGTCCGCCACCGCTCCATCCGCGTCGAGAAAGCCATCCTTCCAGTGGAGATAGAGCTCCGGCTGCCCCATGATGATCACCTGCTGCGGGGACAGAATCGTGCGCAGATGCTGCTGCGCCGCCGCCGTTCCCGTTTGCCCGGTTGAAGCGCCCAGAATTCCCGCCGGCTTCCCGATCCAGCAGCTCTGTCCCGCCGGGCGCGAGCCCCAGTCGATCGCGTTCTTCAACACCGCGGGAATCGATCGGTTGTGCTCCGGCGTCACGAAGATCACGCCGTCTGCCGCCGCGATCTCTCCCTTCATTCGCAGCACCGGCGCCGGCGGATCCTTCGCGAGGTCGACGTTGAAGAGCGGGAAATCATTGATGCGCACGTGCACGAAGCGGAAGCGATCCTCGCCGAGCCGCTCGAGCGCAGTCGCCACGCGACGGTTGATCGAGCTTGCACTTGCACTGCCGACGACGAGGGCGATCGTTCGCATCACTGGAGTCCGTAGCTGAAGGAGGTACGACAGAGATCCAAAGCTAAGACTCCAGCGGTGCTCGCGGCGCCCGCGCGCGAATTACTCGGCTGCGACCTTCAGCCTCGTCGCGGCGATCTGCTCCCTCACACCTTCCGCGTCCGGATCTCCCCCTGCCAAAGCCTTGTCGAGATGCTCCTGCTGCTTCTTGGTCAGCGCAGGCGGCAGCGTCGGCACGTCCGCGTTCACGCGCGCGTCGATGACGAACGGGCGATCCGCTTTCAGCGCGCGATCCCATGCATCGCCGACCTGTGACGGATCGTCGATTCGAACGCCGTCCAGGCCGAGCAGCTTCGCGTAGTCTGCATACGCAAAATCCGGGATG
Organism: uncultured Gemmatimonadaceae bacterium; assembly: GCA_963792685.1. GTDB lineage: Bacteria > Gemmatimonadota > Gemmatimonadetes > Gemmatimonadales > Gemmatimonadaceae > FEN-1250. Next base: position 3,813,436 of record CAWBWW010000001.1, read on the forward strand.
CGCTGCGACTTCTCGTACTTCGGCTCCCCTTCCATGGCGCGCTGCTCCCACGTCACGTAATTGAGATCCTGATTGTTGAGCACGAGCACGATCAGGCGCGGATCGCTCCACTGGTGCCAGTACTTCGATACATCGATGAGCGAGCTGATGCCGCTCATCTGCATCGCGCCATTGCCGGCGATGCCGATCGCCACGCGATCCGGATACGCCATCTTCGCCGCGAGCGCGTACGGCACGGCAGAGCCCATCGTCGCAAGCGTACCGGAGAGCGAGCACTTCATGCCGCGACGCAGCCGCAGGTCGCGGCCGATCCACACCGCAGAGCTTCCGGAGTCGCCGGCGATGATCACGTTGTCCGGAAGCCGTTGTCCGAGCTCCCACACGACGAGCTGTGGATTGATCGGCCGCGCCTCGACGTGCGCTCGACGATCCGCCTCCGCGTACCAGTCCTGCACGCTCTTCTCGATCTTCTGCAGCCAGGCGCCGTTCTGCTTTTTCCGGAGCAGCGGGATGAGCGCGCGCAGCGTCTCTCCCGCGTCGCCCACGAGCCCCACCTCGAACGGATAGCGCAGATTGATGTTGCGCGGCATGAGCTCCACCTGCACCCCGCGCGCCTGTCCTGGCTTGGGAAGAAACTCGCCGTACGGAAACGACGAGCCGATCATGAAGAGCGTGTCGCACTCGTTCATCATGTCGTAGCTCGCCTGTGTGCCAAGCCATCCCACGCTCCCCGTGACGAACGGGAGATCATCGGGCACCGCAGCTTTGCCGAGCAGCGCCTTCGCGACGCCCGCGCCAAGCAGCTCCGCCACGGCGATCACCTCGTCCGTCGCCTGCATCGCACCCGCACCCACGAGCATCGCGACGCTTTGCCCCGCATTGAGAATCTCCGCCGCGCGCTCGAGCTCCGACTGCTGCGGGATGAGCCTCGGCGGCACGTAGCCCACGTTCGAGTGCTGCTCGCCGTGCTCCTTTGGCGGCTCCGGCACGGCGTCCTCGTTCTGTACATCGTGCGGAAGGATCATTGCCGTCACGGTCCGCTCGGCGCGCGCAATGCGCACGGCGCGGTCGAGCACGTGCCGTACCTGGTCTGCCGAGACGACGGTTTCGACGTATGCAGACGCGACATCCTTGAGCATGCTGTGAAGGTCGATCTCCTGCTGCTGTGCGCCACCGAGCCCGCTGGTCGATTGCTGCCCGACCATCGCGAACACCGGCATGTGATCGAGCTTGGCGTCGTACAGCCCGTTGAGCATGTGGATCGCGCCCGGGCCACTCGTGCAGAGACAGACGCCCATTTCACCGGTATACTTGGCGTGCGCGCGTCGCCATCAACCCAGCGAGCTCCTCATTCGCCACCTGCACGAACTCGAACTCATCACCGGCTCGGCGCAGCGCTCCGATCACGCCGTTGATCCCATCGCCGGGATATCCGAAGATGCGTCGCACGCCCCACGCGCGCAGACGCTCGAGGATGTAGTCGCTCACCATCATGTTGGACATCGTGCTCACGGGAGAAGGTCGCTGAATTCGTGGCAGGGGCCGTGCCCACCTCGCACCCGCACGCGTACCGCTCGACACGGGGCACAGAATCTGCCTCGACGGCGGCATCCGGAGGTCAGTTGAGCACGACTCGAAAGTCGGATGTCATCGTCGTAGGCGCGGGCGCCTCGGGACTCGCTGCAGCGCGCGCGCTGCGCGAGCGCGGGCTTCGCGTGGAGGTGCTCGAGGCGCGCGACCGCATCGGTGGTCGCGTGTTCACCCATCGCGATCCGCGCGCGCCCGCGCCGATCGAGCTGGGTGCCGAGTTCGTGCATGGGAGCGCGCCGGAAGTGATGGCGGTGGTGCGCGAGGCGGGGCTGCTCGCCGTGGACATCTCCGGCGAGCGCTGGGAGCATCGGGGCAAGCGGCGCGTGCCCTCGAAGAATTTCTGGGCGCGCCTCGAACACATCATGGCGCGGATGAGTGCGAGCCGCGAACCAGACCGTTCGTTCCACGAGTTTCTCGCCAGCGCGCCGGGCGGTCGCAAGTTTGCGCGAGATCGCGCACTCGCGCGCGAGTACGTCGAAGGCTTTCATGCAGCGGACCCGCTGCGCATCAGCGAGCGCGCGCTCGCGAAGGGCGGGAGTCCACAAGGCGATGCCGACGAGCAGCGCATCGGTCGCGTGCTCGATGGCTACGATCACGTGCCCGGCTGGCTCGCGCGCAAGCCGCACGACTCCGTTCGGCTGCGCACCACCGTGCGAAGCATCGAGTGGGAGCCGGGCGCGGTGCGCGCGGATACATCAAAGGGGAGCTTCGAAGCGAAGGCGGCGATCATCACGCTCCCGATCGGCGTGCTGCAGGCGCGCGCCGGCGATCCCGGCGCGATACGCATTCATCCTGCGATCCCGAAGCACGAGGAGGCGCTGACGCTCCTGACGACCGGACCCGTGACTCGCATGGTGCTCCTCTTTCGCGAGGAGTTCTGGCGCAAGGGAGAGCTCGCGAATCTCACCTTTCTGCAGGGCTCCGACCCGGACATTGGCGTATGGTGGACACTCGCGCCGCTTCGCGCGCCGATGCTCGTCGCGTGGGCGGGTGGACGTCGCGGTGCGGCGCTCGCACTCGTGAGTGTGGAGGAGCGTCGCGAGCGCGCGATCGCCGCGGCCGCGCGCAACTTCGGCATTCGCGCGAAAGAAGCTCGCATCGCTGCTCGTCGACTGCTGGACGCACAACTGGGAAGACGACCCCTTCGCGCGCGGCGCGTACAGCTATCCGCTGGTCGGCGGCTCGAAGTGCGAGCGAGATGCTCGCCAAGCCGATCCGCGGCACGCTTTACCTTGCCGGCGAGGCGACGGTCGGAGGAGTCCGACAGCGGCACGGTGCACGGCGCGATGCGGAGCGGCCATCGCGCGGCGAAGCAGCTCGCGCGGCATTTGGGTGCGCGCGCATGAAGCCCGCCGTCAAGCACACGCTCCGCTTGGATGTTCTCGATCGCCATGCTCGTTGCGGTCGTTCTGTACGGGCGCACGATCGATTGGGCGACGGCGTGGAGCGCCATCCGCAACGCCTCCTGGCCCATCCTCCTCATCGCGACCCTCGCGAACTTCATCACGCTCGGCGCCAAGGCGCTCACCTGGTGGATCTTTCTCCGCGTCGGTGGGAGTGCCGTCACTGGCGCTCGCGACGCGAGGCGACGATCGCCGGCGCGGGGCTCAACAACATTCTCGTCGCGAACAGCGGTGATGCGGCGCGCGTCGTGTTCGTCACGCGCGCGTCGGGCGCGTCCAGCGCCTCGGTGCTGGCTGCGCTCGCGCTCGAGCGGCTGTTCGACCTGATCGGCTACATCGTACTGATGGCGAGCGCCGCATACTTCCTGCCTATGCCGGCGCGAGGTCGAGCGCTGGCGCTTCGCAGCAGTCGGCGTGCTGCTCGGCATCGTCGTGCTCTTGGGGATGCTGCTCCGGCGCAAGCCGGAATCGGCGGCGAACACAGTGTATCCGGCGACGCTCATCGGCCGCGTGCGATCATATCTCGACCGCTTCATCCGAAGCGTGCGATACATTCTCACCATTCAGCGCATCTGTCTCGCGATGCTGCTGTCGCTCGTGAACTGGGCCGCGCAGATCGCCACGTACCATCTCGTGGCGGTCGCCGCGCACTTCCCGATCAGCATCGTCGGCAGCGTGACGACGCTCATCACCGCGAACGTCGGCTTTCTCGTGCGCGCGACGCCGGGGAACGTGGGAGTCTTCCAGGTCGTCTACGGAGTCACCGCGCAGGCACTTGGACTCGACAAGGCGCAGGCGGTCGCGGTCGCGCTGCTCCTGCAGCTCATTCAGAATCTGCCCGTCACCTTGCTCGCCATGGTCGTGGCGCCGGAGCTGCATTCTCCACTGGCGCGACAAGCGCGGAACGGCGAGGAGTGAGACGGGGCGAGCATCGCCGGGCGACGGATACCGAAAAGGTGTAGCGCACAAAAAAAACGCGGCGCACCCGAAGGTGCGCCGCGCCTGTTGCGTAGTGCGACTGCCGTTACTTCTGCGAGCTCATCGCAACGCCGCTCGCGGCAGCCTGCGCGCTCTCGACGACGAACACCACACGACGGTTCTGAGCTCCGCGCCCGGCTGATCGCCGGAGGCGTTCGGAACCACGAGACGCGTCTTGCCATAGCCGACCGCGCGAATCTCATCCGTCACACCGCCGGTGGACGAGAGATACGACTGCACGGAGCCCGCGCGACGCTTCGAGAGATCGAGGTTGTACTTCACGCCACCCTTCGGATCGGCGAAGCCCTCGACCGTGATGATCGAGCCCGGATAGTACTTCGTGACGACCTTCGCGAAATGATCGAGCGCAGCCTTGTCCTCATCGCGGACCGTCGCGTCGTTGTACGCGAAGTGCACGGGAAGCGCGAACTGCATGCCGTTCTCGAGCGCCGTGATCTTTGCGCCGTAGTCGGTGCGAAGGCTGTCGAGGTCCTTGCGGAGCGACGCGACATCCTGCGTCAGCGAGCTGTCGGCGGACATGCGCGCGGAGCGCTCGGCGCTCACGGAGGAATCGGCGTGTGCATTGGCGCGCACCTGCTCGGCCGCGATGTGCTCGCGAACGAAGCCCTTGCTGGCGCAGCCGGCCATCACCGGTGCCACGAGCGCGATTCCCGCAAACAATTTGATATGACCCTTCATCGTGATCTCCTTTAGTCGCTGTGACCGGTACTGGCTTTTCGTATGTACGACAAGCTAAAAGCGTGCCTCAGTGCGCTTCTGTGACACGCCTCACGCGCATCGATCATTCGTGCTCACGGCGATGCAGTTGCGTCTGGAATGTCGTGCGATGTGTGATGTGCGTCCGCACTTTCGATGACCTCGAGCACCATTGCTTCGGGAGAGAGCGCTTTCACCACGAACGACTGCCGGTGATGCGCGCAGGTGCCGTGCGACCGTAGTGCGTCGATGTGGCGACGTGTGGCGTAGCCGCAGTTGTGATCCCACGCGTAATGCGGATGTCTGCGCGCGAGACTCGCCATCAGCCGGTCGCGCGTCACCTTCGCCACGATCGATGCGCACGCGATGCTGAAGCACTTGTCATCACCATCGACGATGCCATGATGCTCGACGCCGAGCGAGCGAATCGGGCGGCCATCGATGAGCACGTGATCGGGGGACACGCGAAGGCGCGCGAGCGCGCGGCGCATCGCGAGCGTGCTCGCGTGATAGATGTTGATGCGATCGATCTCGCGGGCCGAATGCGGCGCCAATGCCGAGGCTCACCGCCCGCGCCATGATCTGCGAGACGAGGCGCTCGCGCGCCTGTGGCGTGAGCACCTTGGAGTCATCGACGCCGCGCAGCGCGCGCGTGTCGGAGGGCATCACGATGGCGCATGCGACGACGGGGCCCGCAAGGGAGCCCCGTCCAACCTCATCGACACCGGCGATGAGCGCGCCACCGGTGCGGCGCAGCTCCCGTTCGATCGTCGTCCACCGCGCGCGATGCACAGTACGCGGAGTGCTGCGGCTTCGACTTAGACCGGGCGCGCGACCTGAATCTTGCGCTCCTTGATCCGCGCTCCCTTACCCGTCGCCTCGCGCAGGTAGTAGAGCTTCGCACGACGCACGCGGCCGCGGCGAACGACGTGCACGTCGCCGAGCATGGGGCTGTGGATCGGGAAGATGCGCTCGACGCCGACGCCGTTGGAGATCTTTCGAACCGTGAACGTCTCGCTCACGCCGCTGCCGCGCTTCGCGATGCACACGCCTTCGAACGCCTGGAGCCGCTCCTTCTCGCCTTCCTTGACGCGCACGTTCACGCGCAGCGTGTCGCCCGCGCGGAAAGGCGGGATGTCGGTGCGGAGATATTCCTTCTGGGTTTCGCTGAATACATGCATAGGGCGCTCGGGGCCTTGTAGCGGGGCCCGGGAAAGTGTCGTGGGAAGATCTGCTAAGCTAACTGCAGGCAGCACTTAACTCAAGAGTCCGGAGCGCTGCATGCACGGAGCGGTCCACTGCGCACGAGAGCGACCGGCAGCGTGGGCCACCGGTCGCTCTCGGCCCGCTCACCGCTCCGCACCAGGGCGAAGCGATGTGCGACGATCAGGGCACCGTCACCGTCTTTGAGATCGTCCGATACGCGTACGACTTGTCGTAGATCTTGAGCAGCACGGTCACCGTCTTCTTGCCCGAGTAATCGTGCGTGAGCTTCACGGTCGTGCCCTCGTAGCCGTCCCCGAAAAACCAGTTGTACGACGAGACGCCCTTGGGAATCACGGAGCTGCCCGCGTCGAACGTGCAGCTGTGCTTCGTGTTGCAGCTCACCGTGAAGTTCGCGCTGAAGCTGCCCGTCGACGGGGGCGGCGGGCGGAGCGGGTGCGCTCGTGGGCGGCACGTACGTAGGGTAGTGCTGCTCGTCGATCCGGACGCGTTCGCCGGATTGATCGACTTGTCGATGCCGTACTTCTTGCCCGTGCCCGTGGTGATGAAGAGCGACCAGTGGAAGCTGCTCCCGGAGCCGTAGGTGATGGCTCGCCGTGCGCCCGGTGGCAGAGCTGCCATCGCCGAAGTACCAGGTGTAGCCCTTGACGCCGCCCGTTGGCGCGGATGAGCCGGCGTCGAACGAGCAGGACTGCGATGCGCAGTGGTACGAGGCGCTCACACCACCCACGGAGCCCGTTGGCGGGGGCGCAGGTGCCGGCGGGGGCGCCGGGGCCGGCGGAGGAGGCGCGGGCGCGGGGGCCGACACCGATCCGATGAACGACGTGTAGAGCAGCCGGTTGGCCGAGCCCGGAGGTGTTCTTCACGATGTTGCCGGTCGTGTTGGCGAGGATGGCCGAGCGAACCGTCGCGGGCGAGGCCGTGGGGTGCTCCTGCAGATAGAGCGCGACGGCGCCAGTGACGAACGGCGCGGACATCGAGGTGCCGTTCCAGCTCGCAAGCGCGACGTCCGAGTAGTAATCGGCAGAGCCGACGTTGACGCCCGGCGCGAACATGTGGATGCAGGATCCGTAGTTCGACCACGAGGCGCGCGAGTCAGAGGCATCGCTTGCGCCGACGTTGATCACGTCGGGGAGCTTGCCAGGCGACATGGCGCACGCGTCGCCGCCATTGTTTCCGCCGGCCACGACGTACGTGACACCCGAGCGAATCGAGCGCTCGACGGCGGTGTCGAGAATCGGCGCGGCTGCGGCACCGAGGCTCAGGTTCGCGACGGCGGGCGAGTGGTGATGCGCGGTGATCCAGTCGACCCCTTCCAGGATCGTGGACAGGTTGCTCGTGCCACTGCAGGGGAAGACGCGAACCGAGTAGATCGTGGACGCCTTCGCGACGCCATGCACGCTTCCACCGGCGATACCGGCGACGCCGGTGCCGTGGCCGTTGCAATCGGAGCCGTCGCCGCCCAGCGCGTCGAACGCGAAGTGCGCGCGACCGCCGAACTCGACGTGGCTGTAGCGAATGCCGCCATCGACGATGTAGATGTTGACGCCGGCGCCGGTCGCGCCGTACGCGAACGCTCCGTTGAGCGGCATGTCGTGCTGATCGACACGATCCAGCGCCCAACCCATGCCGGTCTCGGTGCCGAGCTGGTGCACGTAGCGATCCGGCTCGATGCTCTCGACATCGGGATCCTGGCGGAGACTGTCGAGGTCCTCGTCGCTCACGGCTGCAGAGAAGCCATGCATGACCGTCTGGAAGCGATGCTCGAGCGTCAACGCCTTGCTGAACGCGTGGCGATGGACGACGGCGTCGGTTGACGGCGCACCCGATTTGAGGACGACGATGTAGTGGCCGGCGCGAATGTCACCGAGTGTCGTAGAGACTGGAACGCTCGGTGTGGATTTCGCGATGGACGGCGCTGTTGCATCGTTGCATGCAGCCAGTAGAAGGCTGCATGCGCTTACGGCGAGGAGGCGTTTCATCGTGGGACTCCTTTGGGAAGGGTCCGCGCGACAGCCCGACTGGCATGGCATCCTGAGCGGATACGGTAGCCTCGTAGCTTTGCGTCACCGCCTTTCGACGGTTTTGCCCTCGTCACTAAACCAGCGGCTCAGTAACCGTGCGACTACAGAGTGGACACAACGGATGATCGGCACGTTCGCATAGGTAAGACTGCGAACGGTGCTCTGGGGGACACCAGCTTTCGGCCTACTTGCGCCGGCAGCAGGGTACTACTTCCTGGATCACAAAAACAGCGTGGCGCAAGGTACCTTGCGCTCGCCTGACTGAGCGGCCAGACAGAAATGCTCAGCTTGCCAGGTGGTCAGTTCGCTTGGTAGACGGGCGACCATGCGCATGAGTAAAACATCACTCGGGAGGGTCGACAGGCGACTGCGCTACGCCCGGTGTGGGGGCTGGTTCGCCTACTCGCCGCGCCGCGCCCGAGCCCTCGACAGCCGCTCCGCCTCGGCGCCTCGCCACTCCGCGATGCGCTTGTGGTCCCCCGACATCAGCACCTCCGGCACTCTGTGCCCCCGGTACTCGGCCGGCCTCGTATAGCTCGGGGCGCTGAGCTCGCTACCGCCCCAGAAGGAGTCCGTGCGAGCACTCTCCAGATCCGACATCGCGCCGGGGAGCAGCCGTGCCGTCGCGTCCACGATCGCCAGCGCGGCGATCTCGCCCCCGCTCAGCACGAACTCGCCGAGCGAGATCTCCTCGGTGGCGAGATGATCGGCCACGCGCTGGTCGACATCCTTGTAATGGCCACAAAGGATCGTGAGCTCATCCCCTTCTGCGAATCGGACCGCGTCCGCCTGGGTAAACGGACGCCCGCGCGCGGACACGAGCACAATCGGCGCCTTGGCACCGATCGCTTCGGCGGCTTCGAAGAAGGGCTCGGGCTTCATCACCATCCCCGCCCCGCCGCCAAACGGGTAATCGTCCACCGTGCGGTGACGGTCGTGCGTGAAGGCGCGGAGATCCACCACGTCGTAGCGCACGCCCCCGGATGCCGCCGCGCGCGCCGGAATGCTGAGCGAGAGTGGCGTCGCGAAGAAATCGGGGAAGATCGTGACGATCGAAATGCGGAGCATCAGTCGAGGAGTCCCGGCGGCGGCGCGATCACCACCGTGCGATCGGCGCGCCTGATCTCGTGGATGAACACCGCGTTGAACGGGATCAGCACCGTGCCCGTCTCCCGCTGCACGTCGATCGCGAGCCCCTGGGGAAGCTCGAACACGCTCGACACGGTGCCGACGGGCTCACCCGACTCGAGCACCACCTGCATCCCTTCCAGCTCGTGCAGGTACACCTCCCCTTCGGCGGGTGGGGCCAACTCGGAGGCCGGCGCGAACAGGTAGCGATTGGTCCACCGCGAGGCTTCGTCCCGATCGCGGATCTCCTCGAATCGCACCGCCAGCAGTCCATTCATGTGCGGGCGCACCTCGCGGACGGTCAACTCGGGCGGATTGGGCAACGGATTGCCTTCTGCGTCACCCGCAAAAAGCACGCGGCCGGCCGAAAACACTTCGGCCGGCGCGTCCGTGATCGGCTCCACGATGATGTCGCCGCGGAGCCCGTGCGATTTTCGCAACCGCCCGACGATGACCCATTCGGGCGAAGGCGGCATGTTACGCCGGGGCGTTCTCGCTGACGGGAACGGCGCTGCCGGCGCGCTTGGAGGCGACGCGCGCCTCATGACGCGCCTTGAGCACTCCCGCCTTGCGGAGCAGCGAGCGCACCGTGTCCGTGGGCTGCGCGCCGACGCTCAGCCAGTAGCTCGCACGATCTGCGTCCACCTTCAAGCCACCCTCTGCGATGCGCGGGTTGTACTGACCAATGAGCTCGATGAAGCGGCCGTCGCGCGGGCTCGTCGCATCCGCGATGACGATGCGATAGACCGGAAGCTTCTTACGTCCAACGCGGCGAAGTCGAATCTTGACCATGGTATCTCCAGCAGAGAGTGTCGTGGTACGCGGGCTCATCGCGCGATCCGGAATGTCCGGTGCGCACCCGGGTGCAGCTCTGAAAGCTACTACTCAGCGACCGCCCATGCGCGGCGGCATCATGCCGGGCGGCATTCCGGGGAATCCCATCCGGCCGCCCTTCCCCATCTTCTTCATCATCTTCTGCATCTCGCGGAACTGCTCGAGAAGCCGATTCACCTCGCTCACCGGCCGGCCGCAGCCCTTCGCGATGCGCGCGCGGCGCGAGCCCGTGAGGATCCCGGGATTCTTCCGCTCTTCCTTCGTCATCGAAAGCACGATCGCCTCGATGTGCTTCATGCGCTTCGGATCGAGGTTCGCCTGCTTGAGCATCTTCGCGTTCACGCCAGGGAGCATCTTGAGCACGCCCTCGAGCGGCCCGAGTCGCTGCATCTGCTTCATGCTCGTCAGGAAGTCCTCGAGATCGAGCCCTTCCTTCTTGACCTTCTTCTCGAGCTTGCGCGCCTCTTCCTCGTCGAACGTCTCCTGCGCCTTTTCTACGAGCGAGACGATGTCGCCCATCTGGAGAATCCGCCCGGCCATGCGCTCCGGGTGGAATTCCTCGAGCGCATCGATCTTCTCGCCAACGCCGATGTACTTGATCGGCTTCTTCGTGATGCCGTAGATCGAGAGCGCCGCACCGCCTCGCGCGTCGCCGTCCATCTTCGTGAGCACCACGCCGGTGATGCCGAGCGCGTCGTCGAAGCCCTTGGCGATCTTGACGGCATCCTGTCCGGTCATGCCGTCGGCGACGAACAGGATCTCGTCCGGCTTCACCGCATCCTTGAGGCGGCGCAGCTCGTTCATCATGTCGTCGTCGATCTGCAAGCGGCCTGCAGTGTCGATGATCACGACGCGGTCGCGTCCGCGACGTGCCTCCTCGATGCCGCGCTTCGCGATCTTGACGACGTCCGTGCTGTCGCGCTCGAGATAGATCGGAACGCCCACCTGCTTCGCCAGCGTCTCGAGCTGATCGATGGCGGCGGGGCGATAGACGTCCGCCGCGACCAGGCGAGGAGTCTTCCCCTCCGCCTTGAGCTTGCGCGCGAGCTTGGCGGCCGTGGTCGTCTTTCCCGAGCCCTGGAGGCCGACCATGAGCACGATCCCCGGCGGGACGGTGCCGAGCGCAGCCCTTCGCGCCGCTCGCCCAGCATGCCAGCCAGCTCGTCATGGACGATCTTGACTAGCTGCTGCCCCGGAGACACGCTGCGGAGGGCGGAAACACCAGTCGCCTTCTGCTCCACCCGCTCCAGAAACTCGCGGGTGAGCTGGAAATTGACATCTGCCTCGAGAAGGACGCGGCGAACCTCGCGCAGCCCTTCCTTGATATCGGCTTCAGTCAGGACTCCGCGGCCGCGGAGGCGCTGGAAAACGGCGTCGAGCTTTTCGCTCAGTTCATCGAACATAGCCTTTAAACATATGCGTGATTAGTATTTAGGGCAATCCGAGCACGACTGCCCCAGCCACGAGCCCCCAACTGACCTCCATGGCCCGAGCACAGCGCAAGGAAGAGATCCTCAAGTCCGAGCTGCCGCCGACCCTCCCGCTCATGGCGTTGAGGTCGACGATCGTCTACCCGCTCGGCACCATCGCGGTCCAGATGGGAGCTCCGGAAAATCTCTCGCTCATCCGTTCCCACGACGAAGCCGGACTGATCGTCGCTCTGGTGGTCGCGGGCGGTGACCACGACGAGGCGATCGATCCCTCGGCATTCCTCGGCCGCGTCGGCGTCGCCGCCCGCGTGCACGAGCGGATCAATCTGCCGGGCGACACCGTGCAGATCACGCTGCAGGGGCTGCGTCGGATCATCATCGAGGGAGTCGAGCAGCGGGACCCGTATCCGGTCGCGCGGATTCGGCCGGCGCCCGAGACGCCGCTGGATCCGGTGCACGGCGAGGAGCTGATGGCCCGGCTGGTGAACGCGGCCGAGACGCTGGCGGAGCTCGTCGATCGCATTCCGGATGAAGTGCCGGCGATTCTCAAGATGAACATGTCGGACCCGGGGCGATTCGCCGATCTCGCGGCGACGAACATGAATTTCCGCATCGCCGACAAGGACGAGGTCCTCCAGCGCCTCGACATCGGCGAGCGCATCCGCTTCATGCTCACGCGCCTCGAGCGCGAGGTCGCGCGCGCGCGCGTGATGGAGGACGTCAAGCGCCAGACCGAGGTGAAGATCGAGCAGCACCAGCGCGAGTTCTATCTGCGCCAGCAGCTGCGCGCGATCCAGGCGGAGCTCGGCGAGACCGATCCGGGAGAGAAGGAGGCCGTCGATCTCCTCAAGAAGATCGAGGAAGCGAATCTCCCCGAGAAGGTGATGCAGGAGGCGCGTCGCGAGACGGAGCGCATGCGCATGCTCTCGCCGGCGTCGAGCGAGTATCAGGTGATCCGCACGTATCTCGACTGGATCATCGCGCTGCCGTGGAACAAGAAATCCGGGACGGAGCAGATCGAGCTGAAGAAGGTGGAGGAGGCGCTCGACGTCGCGGCACTACGGGCTCGGCGAGGCGAAGGAGCGCATCATCGAGTACCTCGCGGTGCGCAAGCTGCGCGGCGGCGAGCACGCACGGCCCGATCCTCTGCTTCGTCGGACCTCCGGGCACCGGCAAGACCTCGCTCGGCGAGGCGATCGCGATCTCGATCGGGCGCGAGTTCTATCGCATCTCCGTTGGCGGCGTGCGCGACGAAGCGGAGATTCGCGGGCACCGTCGCACGTACGTCGGCGCGATGCCGGGGCTCTTGCTCCAGGCGCTCCGGCGCGTGGGCGTGAAGGATCCCGTGCTCATGATCGACGAGATCGACAAGATGACGCACGGCGGCATGAGCGGCGATCCGACGGCGGCGATGCTCGAGGTGCTCGATCCCGTCGCAGAACAACACGTTCGTCGATCACTATCTGAATCTGCCGTTCGATCTCTCGAGCGCGCTGTTCATCTGCACGGCGAACAATCTCTTCGACATCCCTGCGCCGCTGCGCGACCGCATGGAGATCATCCGCATCGCGGGCTACACGATCGAGGAGAAAGTCGAGATCGCGTGGCGGTATCTGCTGCCGCAGCTGCTCGAGGAGCACGGGCATCACCGACAAGGATCTGCAGTTCACGGACGAGATGCTGAGCCTTCATCTCGAGCGGCTACTCGCGCGAGGCGGGGCTGCGCGAACTTCGCGCGCAACCTCGCGGCGATCATGCGCAAGCGCGCGCATCGCAAGGCAGAAGGATGAGGAAGGCGCCTGGATCGTCGACGCGAAGATGGTCGAAGAGATCCTCGGCGTTCCCCGCTACTCGCGAGACGAGGCGGAGAAGGAGCCGGAGATCGGCGCGTCACAGGGCTCGCGTGGACGGCGACAGGCGGCGAGCTGATGACGATCGAAGCGCTGCGAGATGCCGGGCACGGGACGACTCATCGTCACGGGACAGCTCGGCGACGTGATGCGCGAGTCGGTAGACGCGGCGTACTCGTACGTGCGCTCGCGTGCGGGGCAGATCGGCATCGACGATCGCATGTTCCGCGACTACGACCTGCACATCCATCTCCCGGCGGGCGCGATTCCGAAGGATGGGCCGAGCGCGGGAATCACGGTGACGCTGGCGATCGCGAGCGCGCTGAGCGAGCGCCCGGTGCGCCGCGATGTCGCGATGACAGGCGAGGTGACGCTCCGCGGCAAGGTGCTCGAGATCGGCGGCGTGAAGGAGAAGGTGCTCGCCGCATATCGCGCGGGGTTGCGCGAGGTGATTATGCCGAAGATGAACGAGAAGGATCTGCGCGAGATTCCGGACGAGGTGCGGAAGAACATGGTGTTCACCTTCGTCGCGACGATGGATGAGGTGCTGCGACTCGCGATGCTTCCTGCCGTCGTGGCATCACCAGCGGATCTGCCGCCGGTGGTGATGCCAGAACTCGAAGAGCGGCGGAGCAGCGACGCGGAACGGTCGGTGCCGATCGAAACCGGTGACTGATCTGGCGGCACGCCCTGCGCTGGCGGTGAGCGCGCCGCTGCCGCCGCTCGACGAGGAGACCAAGCGGAAGAATCTCGCGCGCATGAAGCGGCGCGCGAGCGGACTCCTCCTCATCGCCACGGTCGTGTGGATCGCGAGCGTGCTGCTCGTGTCGCGCTATCCGTGGCTCGCGTACGTGCGCGCGACGGCCGAGGCGTCAATGATCGGCGGCGTGGCGGACTGGTTCGCGGTAACGGCACTCTTCCGCCATCCGCTCGGGATCCCGATCCCGCATACGGCGATCGTGGCGGCGCGCAAGGATCAGATCGGCCGCAGCCTCGGCAGCTTCGTGTCGCGACACTTCCTGAGCCGCGATGTGCTCGCCGCTCGTCTCGCGACGCTGCACATCTCGCGACATCTCGCCAATTGGCTCGCGGTGCCTGAGAACAGCCGCACGCTCGCGCATCACGCGGCGAAGGCGCTGGCGAACGGTGCGCGCATGCTCGCCGACGACGACGTGCAGGGGATGATCGACCGCGTGCTGGTGGAGCGCATCCGCAAGACGGAAGTGGCACCGCTGCTGGGACAGATGCTCACGCTCATCACCGCGGGCGATCGCCATCAGGAGCTGCTCGACGAGGCGATCGGGCTGCTCGCGAAAGCGGTGGATCAGAACCAGGAGCTGATTCGCGACCGCATCGAGGCGGAGAGCCCGTGGTGGGTACCAGGTGTGGTGGACGACCGGATCCACCGGAAGATCGTGTCGGGGCTCGACCACACGCTCGCGGACGTGCGCGACGATCCAAACCATCCGCTGCGCCGCCGATTCGACGAAGCGCTCGCGGACTTCGTGCACAAGCTCAAGGAGAGCCCGGACGTGCGCGCGCGCGCCGAGCGGATCAAGGGAGAGATTCTGGACGCGGAGGCGGTGCGCAATTTCTCGGCGTCGATCTGGGACGATGCAAAGGCGGCGCTGTTCCGGTATGCGGACGCGCCGAACGCATTCGCGCCGTCCGCGATCGAGCGCGGACTGGTGTCGCTTGGCGAAGCGGTCGCGCGTGATGAGGCACTGCTCGCTCGCGTCGACGCGCTCGTCGCGGAGGTGGCTGGCCATCTGGTTGACCGCTACCAGGGCGAGGTGGCCGATCTCATCTCGCACACGGTCACGTCGTGGGATCCGGCCGTGACGTCGGACCGCGTGGAGCTCGCGATCGGCAAGGACCTCCAGTTCATCCGCATCAACGGCACGATCGTGGGGGGGCTGGTGGGACTCGCGATCTATACGCTGTCGCGCTTTATCGGGCGGTAGAGGCGAACGTGATCGCTGCGGCGGATCCGAACACCGTAAACACCGATCCGCCGTCGCTCTTCGCGATCCTCGCGGCAAGAGCGCGTCGTGCCTCCGATGGCGTGCTGGCCGCGCTGACAGGAATCGGAGTCGTTGCGGCGATCGCGCTCATCGCGACAAGGCCAGCATGGTGGGCCTTCGCGCTGCCGCTGGTCTCGGCGGGCGCGTTCGGTCTGTGGGGAATTCTCGAGCGCGCGACGAGCCGAGCGGGGTGCGCCCCGAAGTGCGGGTTACGATCGCGCGATGAGCGCCGCGCAGTGGCTCGTGGTGGCGATCGGCACCATCAGCGCGATCGTGATGGCGTTCGCGATCGCGATATTTCTGATGGGACCGATCATCAGCTGAGCACCAGCGGAACACATACACTGACACTTGAAGATACGGATTTGACGGATCGAAACGGATGAAAAAACGGATAACTACGAATTCAGTTATCCGTTCAGTCCGTTTGTTGTCCGGTCAATCCGTATCCAAAAATGTTATAGCCAGCCCGATCGGCAGTTCTACGCCCTATTTGATCTCGATCTTCGAGAGATCGATCACGTCGGTCCGGTCGCCGTCGGGGACGTCGACGTAGAGCACTACCGAGTGGCCCGCGACGTCGCCGCCCGAGAGGACCATCGCGCGCTTGTCGGCGACGAGGTGGGTGCCCTGGGCGCCTTCGGTTGCCTGGACGTGCGGGAATCGCGCAGTGAACACCTTCTGCATCGCGGTGCGGAACTCGCCGGCGTCCACCGGGGAGCGCCACACCGTCAGCCACGCGATGCCGTCGCCGTGTGGTGTGTGGAGGATCATGTAGCGGTCGCCCACCCATCCGTCAGCCGCCAGCACCGACGTGTTCTGATCCTTGAGGTGTTGGAAGAGAAGGACGCGCGTCTCGAACTCGCCCATGTCGTTCTGGTACGTGCTTGTCGCGCCGCGCGGTGTGGGCAGCGTGATCGAGACGGGCTGCTCGCGATGTGCGCCGAAGTACGCCTGCGCGTGCAGGATCTGCGTCGATGACACCGGGAGATCGGCGCCCAGCGGCATCCCCGAGTGCCCCTGATCCTGGTAGCGGCGCATGAACTCCGCGCCGCTGAGATACGGGAAGAGCAGCGTCTCCTGCAGGATCTCCGGAGCGGCGGCGAACTTCGGCATCGAGCCCTGATTCTCGCGAATCAGCTGGCGCACCTTCTCCCAGCCGCCTGGCAGCCCTGCGGCCGGTCCGAGCATCGACTCGAGCGGGACGAGCGTCGCCTGTCCCTCCATCACCGACTGCGCCGCGAGGACGCGATCATCGTCGCCCTTGAGGTGCAGCAGCGAATCCATGTTCGTGTACTGGTCCTGAAGCGCGTGCACGAGCTCGTGCTCCACGACGAAACCCACTTCGTCCGGCTTCGCGCCGTCGATGACGTACAGCACCTTCGTCGCCGGATCGTAGAAGCCGACGATCTGCTCCGTGTAGAGGTCGAGCATGAGCGCGCGCAGATCGAAATCCTCGGGCACGAGTCCCAGCCGACGCAGCAGTATCTGCTGCGCGGCGAGATCCGCCTGCGAGCGCTCGTCCTCGAACTGCTTCACGAGAAAGTCGTGCACCTGCTCCTTCGTGCGCCGCTCGAGCACCGGCTGCTTCTTGAACTTGAGTCCCGTCACCTTCTCGATCTTGGGGATCGCGTCCGCGACTTCGCGCGCGTACGGGCCCTGCGCCGTTACCTTGTCGCGGCTCGGGCAACCCATCGCGATCATTGCGACTAGGGCGAGCAGCACGCCCTCTGTGCCGCGCGCCAGCGAACGTGCTAGGGCCATTCGACCGTTCGTCCCGTTGCGACGGCGACTACGCGCGCGATGTCGGGCGCACGTACCACGAGCCCTTCCTCCAGAAGGCGACGCTGCAGCTCGCGCTCGACGGACGCGAGGCGCGAGCCGTTGGGCGCGCCGCTCGTCGCACCACCGGCCGCGCCACCGTTTGCGGGCGACGGCTCGGGAGCCGGCGCAGCAGCTGTTGGGGCTGGAGCGGGCGCCGCCGCAGCGGGCGCAGGGGCAGGCGCACCGGTAAACGCTGCCTCGAGCTCGAGCCCGAATCGCTCGAGCGCCGCGAGTCCCGAGCGTGCCATCCGCTCGAGCGTCTCATCCGGTGTCTGCTCCACCTCTTCGACACGCTCGCGCGGCGGCGCGCTCACTTTCTCCGCGTTTCGCAGCAGCGCGAGGCGCTCGCGGATGAGCGACTCCGTTGCGTGCGAGTACGTGGCGACCGCCTGCGCGTGTGCGCACGCTTCATCGAGCGCATCGATCGCGCGATCCGGGCGCACGCGGTCCGTGACGTAGCGATCCGTGAGCGCGACGGACGCGGTGAGCGCCTCGTCCGCGATCGAGACGTTGTGGTGGCGCTCGAGCCGCTCGCGGCGCGCCTCGAGGATCGCCAGCGTGTCCGCCGAAGAGAGCTCGGTGACGGCGATCTTCTGGAATCGGCGCTCGAGTGCGGGATCGCCGAGCACCCAGCGCTGATACTCGTCGTCCGTGGTCGCACCGATGACGCGGAACTCGCCGCGCACGAGCGCCGGCTTGAGCATGTTCGCCGCGTCCATTGCGACACCCATCGCGGCGCCCTGTCCGATCAGGTTGTGCAGCTCGTCGATGAAGAGCACGATGCGCGGATCCTGCGAGCACGCGTTGACGATCGCGGTGAGGCGGTCCTCGTACTGGCCGCGATACATGGTGCCCGCGAGCAACCCCGCGTGATCGAGCGCGAGCACGCGCGCCTCACGCAACGCGAACGGCACGTTCCCCGCCGCGATCCGCTGCGCGAATCCTTCGACAATGGCCGTCTTGCCGGTACCGGCCGCACCAACCAGCGCCGGATTGTTCTTCCCGTGGCGGAGCAGGATGTCGATGACGCGCGCGATCTCGTTTTCGCGGCAACGAACGGGCTCGAGCTTCCCCGAGCGCGCCTCATCCGTGAGGTCGCGCGTGAAGCGGGACAGCGAGTCCGCGCCCGTGCGCAGCATGTCGCCGAAGTTCACAGTCCGAGCACGTCGTGAGCGTACCACATCATCATCCGACTCCCCCAGAGAAGCGCAATCATTGCTGCGGGCGCGAGGAACACGCCGAACGGCACGAGCGGTGGCGCAAAAGGAATTCCGGCCTTTCTCGAGCGCATCCAGGAAATCGGATAGACGAACGCGAGGAACCCGACTGCGCCCAGGAATGCGCCAATGAAAGTTGTCAGGAGCGTGCGGCCCGGGCCAAGGAATGCGCCCACCATTGCCATGAGGGTAACGTCCCCGAACCCCATCGCCTCTTTCTTCAGCGCGAGCTCGCCGAGCCATCCGATAATCGCGATCGCGCCGGCGCCGACGCACGCTCCCAACAGTGAATCATACAGCGTGGCGAACGGAAGAGTTTCACCGAGCACCGTTCCCACACCGGCGGCGACGAGCGCAAAGAAGAATCCGAAAACCGTGAAGCCGTCCGGGATCACATAGTCGGTGGCATCGGTGATCATGATGCCGAGGAGAATGGTGCCGAAGACTGCGACGCGAAGAGCGGTGAGCGTGGGGCCGAACTGCAGCACGCACGCGACCCAGCCGAGCGCGACCACGAGCTCGAGGAGCGGATAGACGGCGGAGATCGGGTTGTGGCATCCGCTGCACTTGGCGCGCAGCGCGAGCCAGCTCACGAGCGGGATGTTCTCGTACCACGGGATCTCGTGTCCGCACTTCGGGCAGCGCGACCGCGGCTTCACGACGGAGAGATCGGCGGGCCAGCGGCTCACGCAGACGTTCAGGAAGGAGCCAATGCAGGCGCCGAAGAGAAACGCGATCGTGAGGAAGTACCAGGGGCCGAACGGGGTGACGAAGTTGATCACGCGCGGAGCCCGTGCAGGAGGATGCCGGCCGCCACGGCGACGTTGAGCGACTCGATCTCGGGCGCGAGCGAGATGCCGACCATCCGCGCGCACCGCTTGCGTGCTTCCACGGAGAGTCCCGCGCCCTCGTTCCCCACTGCGAGCGCGACGCTCGCGGGCTTCGCGACGGATTCCATCGGCTCGCCCGCGGCGTCGGCGCCCCAGAGAGGAGTGGCGCTGCCGGCGAGGAGCGCATTCGAGCTCCTGCCAGGTGACCGCGGCCGCGGGATAATGAAAGAGTGCGCCCATTGCGCTACGGACGACCTTGGCGTTCCACAGGTCAACCGTGCCCGGTGCGGCGAGGGTGGCAGCGGTGCCCAGCGCGGCGGCTGTGCGCAGCATCGTGCCGACGTTTCCGGGGTCCTGCACTCCGTCCAGCACCAGCACGCGCGCGTTCTCGGGGATCTCGATCTGCTCTGCGGGGCGCTTCGGGATTGTCGCGATCGCGAGAATCCCCTGCGGCGACTCCGTCGTGGCTGCGCTCTCGAACTCGCGCTCGCTCACCTCGAGCACCGGAATGCCGCGCGACTCGATCGCGCTGCGCAGGATCGCCTCGCGGGGCGCGGTGGCGAGCGCCGGCGCGACAAGCACTCCGCTGATCTCGATCGGACTCCGCACCAGCTCCTCGATCGCGCGCACTCCCTCGCACACGAAGAGCTGCTGACGCTCGCGCGCTTTACGCCGCTGAAGATCGCGGGCGACGGTCAGCAGCTTCGCGGACATGGCAGATGAGTGAGGGAGTGAGGCGGCGATGCTCAGTGCGCGCGTGCGCGAGGTGGACGCACGATGACGCACGCTGAAGATGGTGCAAATCCGGCGAACGACAATGATGCGCGGCTACCCCGCGCGCACCTGCTCCGCCAGCGCCGCCGCACTCGCCTCGGCGAGCAGCTCATCGATCCCCGGATGCATTCCCGGCGCAACGCGCGCGAGGCCGACCGTCATCGAGAGTCGCCATGGAGAATCGCGATGCGCGGCGCGGTAGTGTTCGAGACGCTGCCGCAGCCGCGGCGCGACCACCTCGGTCGTCTCGTCGGTCGCGTCCAGCATGAGCGTCGCGAAGTCGTCGTTGCCGATGCGCGCGATCACGTCGGATGCGCGGAAGGTCTCGCGCAATACCTGCGACGCGGCAACGAGCGCACGGTCGCCGGCATCGCGCCCGTGGTCGACGTTGAGCTGGTCGAGCGCGCGGACATCGGCCACCGCGATCACGAGCCCGCGCGTGCGATGCGCGAGCTTGAGATGATGCTCGGCGAGCGTGCGAAAGCCGCGTGCGTTGTAGAGCCCCGTGAGCGGATCGGTGAGCGAGAGCTGATCGAGCGTGGCGTGAAGCCGGTAGCGCTCGATCGCGTAGTGCAGTACGCGCGCGAGAAGCGCATTGCTCAGCTCCTCCTTCACCACCGAGTCGCAGGCGCCTGCCTCGATCGCCGCTGCGCCATTCGCCTCGCCCTTGTGCCCGGGCTCCACGAGCACGACCACCGGCGTGTCGGGGACCTGCACGCGCGCGCGAATGAGCAGATCCATCGCCACATCGAGCGGTCCGGTGAGATCCAGCAGCACCACGTCCACGCGCTGCTCGGCGAGCCGCACGAGCGCGTCATCGCTCATCCCCACCGGGGTGAGGGTGAACGCTGCCAGGCGCGAGGGCACCGTGGGCGCGAGCGACGCGCTCAGGAGACGCGATGCCGGAGAGTCCGGGGTGACGAGGAGTGCTGCGATCGGTTGGAGTTCCATGGTTCACCACTTTCTACGGGACTGTACGACGCAAGTGCCGGTAGGAATTGACGGTATCGGCAGCGCCGTGGTCACGCGGCGTTGTCCCTGTACCGAGTTTGCGGCATCCTTCGCGGATGACGCCGCCCATCGCCCTCACCATCGCCGGCTCCGATTCTGGGGGCGGCGCGGGCATCCAGGCCGATCTCAAGTCGTTTCAACACTTTGGCGTCTTCGGGACCTCGGCCATTACCGCGGTCACGGCGCAGAACACGCGGGGTGTTGCCGAGTGGGTGGGGGTGCCCGTGACGATGATCGAGGCGCAGATCGATGCGGTGGCGTCCGACCTTCGTCCAGCCGCGACGAAGACCGGCATGCTCGCCGACGCGGCGATCGTCACCGCCGTCGCGGGCGCGATTCGGCGCTACGCGCTCACCCCGCTCGTGGTCGACCCCGTGATGGTAGCGACATCCGGCGATCCGCTGCTCGAGCGCGACGCTGTCGCTGCGATACGCGAGCTGCTCATCCCGCTCGCCACGCTCGTCACGCCGAACCTGGATGAGGCCGAGATCCTGGTTGGAGAGGCGGTGCGCGATGCGGAGGCGATGCAGCGCGCCGGACGCGCGCTCGTCGAGCGCGGCGCGACGGCGGCGCTGATCAAGGGCGGGCATCTCGTAGGCGATGCCGCGATCGATGTGCTCGTGCACGGGGAGCTTGTGCGCACGTTCACGCATCCGCGCATCGCGACGCAGAACACGCACGGCACCGGCTGTACGCTCTCCGCGGCGATCACTGCGCTGCTCGCACTCGGCACCGAGCTCGATCTCGCCGTGGAGCAGGCGATCGACTGGGTGCATCGCGCCATTCGGACGGCCCCCAACATCGGCAGCGGTCACGGGCCGCTGAACCACTGGAGCGACTAGACTACGGCGCCACCGCGCGCTGCACGAACTCGGTGACGAGTCGCTCGAAGCTCGCCGACGCGCGAGCCGCCGTCTCGAGCACCTCGGAGTGCGCGAGCGGCGCAGCGCTCAACCCCGCGGCGACGTTCGTGATGCAGCTGACGCCCGCCACGCGCATGCCGAGCGCGCGCGCCACGAGCACCTCGGGTACGGTGGACATGCCCACTGCATCCGCGCCCAGCTTCGCGAGCATGCGGATCTCGGCAGGCGTCTCGTACGCGGGACCAATGAGCCCCGCATAGACGCCATTCACGACCGGGATGCCGCAGTCGAGCGCCGCATCGCGGAGCATGCGTGTGAGCACGGGATCGTACGGCGCCGACATGTCGGGGAAGCGCGTTTCATCCGCGCGCGCGAGTCCCGCGAGGGGCGTGCGCCACATCAGGTTCATCTGGTCCTCGATGATCATGAGATCGCCGGGGCGAAACGTGCGATTGATCCCGCCTGCTGCATTCGAGACGAGCAGCGTGTGCACGCCGCTCGCGTGCAGCACGCGCGTAGGCAGCGCGACCACATCCGCGGAGTGCCCCTCGTAGAGATGGTATCGACCCGACGCCACGATCACGCGCCGAGCGCCGAGCATGCCGGCGACGAAGCGGCCGGCATGTCCCGGTACGGTGGCCGGTGGAAATCCCGGGATTGCACGATACAGAATCGACGTGGGATTCTCGATGCGATCCGCCAGGCCACCAAGTCCTGAGCCGAGGATGAGCGCCGTGTCGATCGTGCTGCCAATGGCGCCGCGCACCGCATCTGCGGCGCGCGCGACCATCTCTGCGTTGGCGGTCACGCGCGCGCGAGGAGCGCAGTGACATCGCGATCGAAGGCGCTCAGCATCGAGCGGCGCTCCTGCCACATCGCGAACGCGCTCTCGAAGCCGTTGCGCGCGATGGTCGCGAGCTCCGGGAGTGTGAAGCCGAGCGATGCGGCGCGCTCGAATTCATCGGTGAGCGTGACACCGCTCATGAGCCGGTTGTCGGTGTTGAGCGTGACGTTCTGCCCGTGATCGAAGTACGAGCGCAGCGGGTGCGTCTCGTATGAGCTCACGGCGCGAGTTTGCACGTTGCTCGTGAGGCAGATCTCGAGCGCGATTCGCCGATCGTTCACGTACTGGGCGAGCGACGCATCCTCGAACAGCCGCGTGCCGTGCCCGATGCGATTCGCACCGCAGAAGTGCACCGCCTGGCGCACGGAGTCGGCGCCATCGCCCTCCCCTGCGTGCACCGTGACGGCGAGATCGTGCGCGCGTGCATATGCGAATCCCTCGACGTGCTCGGTGGCAGGATGTCCGCGCTCTCCGCCCGCGAGATCGAAGCCGACGACACCGCGATTTCGATACGCGACCGCTAGGCGCGCGAGCTCGCTGGACACAGATGGCTCGAGGTGGCGCAGCGCGCAGATGATGAGCCGCGCGACGGTGCCCGTCTCGAACGTCCCGGCGGTTATGCCCCGCAGCGGTGCCTCCACCGCTTCATCGAGGGAGAGCCCCTCCTGCGTGTTGAGCACAGGGGAATAGCGTATCTCGATGTAGCGCACGCCATCGCGCGCCGCATCCACGACGAGCTCCCGGGTCACGCGCTCGAGCGCCGCCGCGTCCTGCATCACGGAGAGCGTCACCGAAAAACGCGTCAGGTAATCCTCGAGACTCGCCGCATTGCGAACCAGCATGTACTCGCTGAGCCCGAGCGGCGTGTGCGCAGGGAGCGTGATGTCGCGCTCCGCGGCGAGATCGATCAACGTTTGTGGGCGAACGGAGCCGTCGAGGTGGCAGTGCAGCTCCGCCTTGGGGAGCGCGAGCAGCAGCTCCCGCCTGATCGGGGCCATTAGTCCTGGTCCGTGTCGTCTGGCACTTCGCCGGCCGCGCGCGCCGGAACGAGGCGAAAGATCGAGCCGCCGTGAACGGTGGTGTGCGGATCTATCGGCAGCCCGCGATCGTCCAGCACGACGCGCGTGCCCTCCGCCACCTCCCGCGCTGCCGCTTCGCTCCAGATGCGAATGGCATCGAGCGCCGTCGAGTCGCTCGCAAGCTCGACCTTCGCGGAGTTCACGAATACGGGGATGATGCGTGTCATTGGCGGAATGAGGGGTTGGGCGAGGCGCGGCGGAGGGAAAAGTTAGCGGGCTCGCTTGGGCAGCGCGAATACGTGCCCGGCGTTGACCGACGCCCCCGTCACACGCAACTTCAATGCATGGGTTACACGATCGTGACGGCTCTCGCGCTTCTCAATCGCTTTCGGCCCCGTGATCATGCATGCGTGCCGCGCGGCGGCCGCAATGCGGAGCCGTCGCCATGATCGTCACAGGCTTCGAGGACCCATTTCATACAGTGATTCCGTGACCGCGACTGCCGGCGGAGAGCGCGTGCTCGTGGTCGACGACGAGAAGGACATCGTCGCTCTCGTCGCGTACCATCTCGCGAAGAGCGGCTACCGCGTGTCCACCGCATCGACCGGGGCCGAGGCGCTGCAGGCCGCGCGCGAGGAGCGCCCGGCGATCGTAGTGCTCGACCTCATGCTGCCGGGGATGTCCGGGTTCGAGGTGCTCGAGCATCTGCGTGCGGCCGAGAGCACGCGAGAGGTGGCAGTGCTGATGCTCACGGCGCGACGCGAGGAGGCGGACCGCATCCGCGGCCTCTCGCTCGGCGCCGACGACTATCTCGCCAAGCCATTCAGCCCGCAGGAGCTCGTGCTGCGGGTGGGCGCGATTCTGCGACGTCTCGCGGCTGCCGGCACCGCGGCGAGCGATGCGCTCACGATCGGCCCGATCGAGATCGATCGCTCGGCGCATCGCGTGCGGATCGACGGCGCAGGAGATCGAGCTCACCGCCACGGAGTTCAAGCTGCTGCTCACATTGGCGGAACGGCGTGGCCGCGTGCAGGGCCGAGCGCATCTGCTCGAGACCGTGTGGGATGCCGCGCCCGACATCCAGACACGCACCGTGGACATGCACATTCAGCGTCTCCGCACGAAGCTCGGCGTCGCGTCCGATCTGATCGAGACCGTGCGCGGATTCGGCTACCGACTGCGCTCTCCGTCAGCGCGCAGCCTCGTGAAGCTTGCGCACCGGCTCCTCCTGGGAGTGGTGCTCGTCGTAACCGTCCTCATCGTGCTGTTGGTGCTCCTGAGCGGTGTGCGCCTTCGCCACCAGCTCGCAGGAGCTCGAGGTGGCGCAGCTCGACGCGCGAGGCGCGGCTCGTTGCGCGCGACTGGACCGCCTGCGTCGATCCCGATGCGCTCGCCGCGAGCGCGGGTGCCGCGATCGGTCACCGCGTCACGCTCATCGATCACGACGGGGCGCGTCGTCGGCGACTCGGAGTTTCGTGGCGAGGCGCGCACGCGACTCGAGAACCACAGCAATCGCCCCGAGGTCATTGCCGCGCTGCGTGACAGGCGTCGGGAGCGCGGATCGCGCGAGCCCGTCCGCGGGCGATCGACGAGATCTACGTCGCGGTGAAATCGGAGCTCGGCGTCACGCGCGTGTCGATCTCGACTTCGAGTCTCGACGCGATCGTCGCGCGCGGGCAGCGCGACGTGCTGCTCGTCGGGTCTCGTCGCGCTGGTGGCGGCGCTGATCCTCGCCGCGGCGTTCTCGCGCGCGGTATCGAACCCGGTGGTCGAGCTGCGCGATGTCGCGCAGGCGCTCGCGGCGGGCGACCTGTCGCGCCGCCCCGCGCTCTCGGCGCCGGGCGAGGTGGGCGATCTCGCCGCCGCGGTGCATCGCATGGCCGAGCAGCTCGACGAGCCGGCTCAAGGCGCTGGAGGACGATGACATGCACATGAACGCGGTGATCGAGTCGCTCGCAGGAAGGGGTGATCGCGGTCGATGCGCGACGACAGGTCGTACGCGTGAACGAGAGCGGGCGACGCATGCTGCGGCTCACCGACTCGGCGCCCTTCCCTGCGGACCGGCTCCCGCGCGACCGCACGCTACGCGAGGCGCTCGCCGCGGCGCTCGCGGGCGAGCCAACGGAGCCGACGGAGATCACCGTCGACGGGCAGAGCATGATGCTCACCGCGCGCGCACTTGGCGACGGGGGCGCAGTGCTCGCGGTGTTCGATCTCACCGCCTCGCGTCGCGTGGAAGCTGTGCGCAGGGACTTCGTGGCCAACGTGTCGCACGAGCTCAAGACGCCGCTCACCGTGATCCTCGGCTTCGCGGAGACGCTGGCGGCGGGTGATGTTCCGCCGGCGCAGCGGCATGCGTTTCGTGAGGCGATCCAGTCGAACGCGCGCCGCATGCAGCAGATCGTGGACGACCTGCTCGATCTCTCGCGCATCGAGTCGGGTGGCTGGGTGCCGAATCCGGTGGCGGTCGATCTGCGCGCGGTGGCGAGCGAGGTGTCGGCGGGGCGTCTGCGCGCGGCGCTGGAGAAGGGCGTGCGACTGAGTGTGGAGATCCCGCAGGAGGCCGAGACGGCGTTCGCGGATCCGACGGCGATCCGCCAGGTGTTCGCGAATCTCGCGGACAACGCGATCCGCCACACGAACGCGGGCTCGATCGTGATGTTCAGCGAGCGGGCCGAGCGCGGCACCACGATCGGCGTGCGCGACACGGGCGTGGGCATCGCGCCGGAGCATCTCGTCACGCATCTTCGAGCGCTTCTATCGCGCAGACTCAGGCGCGCGCGCGCGACGCGGGCGGCACGGGACTCGGCCTCGCGATCGTGCGACATCTGGTGGAGGCGCACCGGGGCAGGGTGCAGGTGTCGAGCACCGTGGGCGAGGGGACGACGGTGTCGGCGTTCTTTCCGGACGCAGGGTGAAGAGGGAGGAACGTGCAACGGCTTGCACACGAATGACACGAATAAGCAACACGAATCGAATCTGCCGCGTAACAAGCGTCAATCGCGCATCGGTTCAATTCGTCCTTATTGGTTTGATTCGCGAACAAGCGTTCTCGCTCGACTCCCTACACTCTCCAAAAAAGACAAAGAATTTTCTTGTGAGTGCACGAAGCTCGAACTGGAGCACTTTGAACTTCGCACACGAATCCGATCTCGACCACGATTCGATTCGTTCAGAGTTCGTGTCATTCGTGTAAAGCCGTTGCACGCACTCATCCCTCAGCGGAAACTCGCTCCGACGCCCCGCCGTGACACGAGCGTTACTCAGTAACGAACTCTCGGTTACGCGGCCTCGGCAATTTCCGCGGACGATCAACCTTCGCGGAGAATATTGTGAACTCTCGTGTACGCATGCTCGCCCTGGCGAGTGCTCTCGTCGGCAGCTTCGCCGGCAATCTGATGGCGCAGGACCTGAACGGCGCCGGTGCGACATTTCCGAATCCGATCTACAGCAAGTGGTTCTCCGATTACGCCGCGGCTACGGGCGTGAAGATCAACTATCAGTCGATCGGCTCCGGCGGCGGCATTCGCCAGCTCACGGAAGGCACCGTCGATTTCGGCGCGTCCGACGCGCCCATGAGCGATGCAGAGATGGCGAAGCTGAAGGGCCCCGTGCTCCACTTCCCCACCGTGCTCGGCGCGGTCGTGATCACGTACAACGTTCCGGGCGTCACGAAGGCGATCCGCCTCAGCGGCCCCGTCGTCGCGGACATCTTCGCGGGCAAGATCACCAAGTGGAACGACGACAAGATCGCCTCGCTCAACAAGGGATTGAAGCTTCCCTCGAGCGACATTCTCGTCGTGCACCGCTCCGACGGCAGCGGCACCACGTACATCTTCTCCGATTACCTCTCGAACGTCAGCCCCTCGTGGGCGCAGGCGCCGGGTAAGGGAAAGGAGCTCTCGTGGCCCGTTGGTCTCGGCGGCAAAGGCAACGAAGGCGTCGCTGGACAG
The DNA here is from genome assembly GCA_963792685.1 of uncultured Gemmatimonadaceae bacterium. GTDB lineage: Bacteria > Gemmatimonadota > Gemmatimonadetes > Gemmatimonadales > Gemmatimonadaceae > FEN-1250. Next base: position 3,840,973 of record CAWBWW010000001.1, read on the forward strand.
GTAAAGCAGACGCCCGGCGCGATCGGCTACGTCGAGCTGGCGTACGCGAAGCAGAATTCGCTGCCGTATGCGGAGCTGCAGAACGCGGAAGGCGAGTTCGTCGCTCCGTCGATCGAGTCGGTCACGAAGGCTGCAGCGGGCGCCTCGGCCAAGCTGCCCGCGAACACCGACTATCGCATCTCGATCGTGAATGCGCCGGGCAAGGGCGCCTACCCGATCACCTCGTTCACCTGGCTCCTCGTGTACAAGACCCAGCCCGATGCGGCGAAGGGGAAGAAGCTCGTCGACTTCCTGCACTGGTATCTCCGCGAGGGCGAGAAGAGCGCCGCGTCGCTAGACTACGCGCCGCTTCCCGAGAGCATGGTCGCGCAGCTGGAGAAGCGGCTGAGCGAAATCCGAATGGCCTCACGCTGATTGATCGCACCGCACGGTGAGGCGACGTCCCGTCGCTTCACCGTGCGTGCTCCCCACACCAACCACTGAGACTCGAATGACCCGTACCAATTCGTTTTGGTCCGCGCTCGTTGCCGTATCGATCGTCGCTGCGCCGCTCGCTGCGCGCGCGCAGTACACCACGGCCGATACGACGAAGACCGACACCGCGAAGTCGCCCGATCAGCCAAAGCCGGCGCCCTCGCCAATGAAGCCCGCAACGCCGGGGTTCGACTTCTCGGCCTGGATCTTCGGCGATTACCAGTACCAGACCGATGATGCCGCAAAGGCCGCGAACGGCGGCTCGGCTCCGAACAAATTCGACATTGGACGTGTCTACCTCACGTTCAGCGGCTCCCTCGGCGACCGCGTGTCGTACCGTGCTACCACGGACATCAAGCAGGGCGGCGGCACCGATTCGTACAAGGGCTGGTTCGTGCGCCTCAAGTACGCGTACCTCCAGTACGACTACATGAAGCCGAATGCGGATGGCGCCTCGGCGTTCGCGCGCCTCGGTCGTGCTGCACACCGTCATCGTCGATCATGAGGAAAATTTCTGGCCGCGCTATCTGGCGCAGACCGCCCTCGAGAGGAACGGATTCTTCTCCTCCGCGGATCTCGGCGTCGCCACGCAGGTCACGCTGCCGAACAAGCTCGGCGAGATCTACGTGGACGTCGTCAACGGCACAGGCTACGACAATCCCGAGAACAACAAGTACAAGGACGTCCAGGGGCGCGTGTCGATCACGCCGCTTTCGAAGTCCGCGTCGATCCTCAAGACGTTCACGATCACGCCATGGTTCTCGTGGGGTGGCAACACGAGCGTCTTCCTGAACAGCACGACGAATCCGATCACTGACAAGCTGACGAAGGATCGCTACGGCGTATTCGTCGGCAACAAGGATCGTCGCCTGACCTTCGGCGCCGAGTATGCGCAGCGGAAGGACGGCACAGACAACAACACGACGGATGCGACGCTCGACCAGATCGTCAACACAACCGGTCAGCTGTACGACGCGTTCCTGATCGTGCGCCCGCTCGAGTTCTCGCAGCCCGACATCAAGCAGTCGTTCGGTCTCGTCGGGCGCTTCGATCACTGGAAGCCGAACAAGGATTCCGGCGCCAATGCGCAGTTCATCGTCGCCGGCGTGTTCTGGGAGCCCACGCGCAAGACGGCGCTGGCGCTCGACTACCAGCAGACGACGCCGAAGGGCGGTCTTTCGGGCGCCAAGGCCTCGTCGATCTTCCTGCACTTCAACCTCGTGTTCTAAGCTCCTTTCGTGGCGCGTAGCACCTGGGCCGGGCCTGTGACGATGCTGTTACAGGCCCGGCCTCATTCTGTGAACCTCGGCGGGCATCTTTAGGCACCTACCGACTTCGTCCATCCGGAGCCCAGCGTGACCCGACGAATTCTCCTCGCGATAGCACTGTCCACGGCAACTGCCTGCGGCGGCGACAGGAAGGCCGGCGCCGATTCGACTGCGGCAAAGCCATCCACCACGAGCGGCGCCGATCTCACCGGCGCGGGCGCGACCTTCCCATATCCGATCTACTCGAAGTGGTTCAGCGACTACGCCGCGCACGACCGGCGTGAAGATCAACTACCAGTCGATCGGCTCGGGCGGCGGCATCCGCCAGCTCACCGAAGGGACGGTGGACTTCGGCGCGTCGCGATGCGCCGATGAGCGACGCCGAGATGGCGAAGGCGAAGGCGGCCGATCCTGCACTTCCCCACCGTGCTGGGCGCCGTCGTCGTCACGTACAACCTGCCCGGCGTGACGCAGCGCGCTGAAGCTCAACGGCCGATGCGTCGCCGAATCTTCGCCGGCAAGATCACGAAGTGGAACGACTCGCGGATCGCGGCGCTCAACGCGGGCGTGAAGCTCCCCGCCACGGACATACTCGTCGTCCACCGCTCGGACGGCAGCGGCACGACGTACATCTTCTCCGACTATCTCGCGCGCGGTGAGCCCGCGTGGAAGCGCGGCTCCGGGCAAGGGGAAGGAAGCTCGCGTGGCCGGTCGGACTCGGCGGCAAGGGCAACGAGGGCGTCGCCGGCCAGGTGAAGCAGACGCCGGGCGCGATCGGATATGTGGAGCTCGCCTACGCGAAGCAGAATCACGCTCGCCGTACGCAGCGATCGCGAATGCAGTCCGGCGAGTTCGTCGAGCCATCGATCGAGTCCGCGACCGCCGCGGCTGCGGCCGTCGGCCGAACGCTCTCCGCCGACGTCCGACTACCGCCTGTCGATCGTCAACGCGGAGGGCACCGGCGCCTACCCGATCTCGTCGTTCACCTGGCTGCTCGTTCCACAAGACGATCGCGTGACGCGACGAAGGGGAAGCAGCTCGCCGACTTCCTTCGCTGGTGCGCTGACAGAACGGTGAGCCGAGCGCCGCGGCGCTCGACTACGCCCCGCTCCCGCAGACGCTCATCGCGACGCTGCTCGCTACGCGTGGACTCGATCTCGAAGGTCGGCGCGCGTGACGCGTTCCCGAGACGCGCACGTGCCGTGGAAGCCCGCGAGCGGCGACGGCGCTCCCGATTCGCATCGAGGGCGCCGCATTCGGCGACCGGATCTATCTAGGTGCGATCACGCTGTTCGCGCTGCTGCGTTCCGCTTCTGCTCCTCGTCGATCGCGATCGGAGATCGGCGTCGCCGGCTGGCCCGCGTTCCACAAGTTCGGCTTTGGCGTTCCTCACGTCGAGCGAGTGGGATCCGGTCAAGCGGACAGTTCGGCGCCGCGCCCGCGATCTTCGGCACGATCGTCTCGTCGATCATCGCGCTGCTGCTCGCGACGCCGCTCGCGATCGGCGTCGCGATCTTCCTCTCCGAGTTCGCCCCGCGATGGCTGCGCCAGCCGGTCGCGCTTTCTCGTCGATCTGCTCGCCGCGATCCCGAGCGTCGTCTACGGGCTGTGGGGGATCTTCGTCCTCATCCCGCTGCTTCGCGATCACGGTGATGCCGTTTCTGCGCGACACGCTGCATCTGGGCAGCGACGCCGTTCTTCACCGGCCCGGCGTATGGGCCGAGCATGCTCGCCGCGGGGGTCATCCTCGCGATCATGGTGCTGCCGTACATCTCAGCCGTGTCGCGCGAGGTGCTGCTGCGCCGTGCCGCGCTCGCAGCGCGAAGCCGCGCTCGCGCTGGGCGCCACGCGCTGGGAGACGATCCGGGACGCCGTGATCCCGTACGCGCGGTCCGGGCATCATCGGCGGCATCATCCTCGGACTCGGGCGCGCGCTCGGCGAGACGATGGCGGTGACGATGGTGATCGGCAACCGCGCCGAGATCTCGGCGTCGCTGTTCGCGCCGGGCTACACGATGGCGTCGCTGATCGCCAACGAGTTCAGCGAGGCGACGAGCGACCTGCACCTCTCGGCGCTGATGGCGGTCGGCATTCGTGCTCTTCCTCATCACGCTGATCGTGAACGCGATCGCGCGCTGGCTCGTGTGGCAGTGTCGCGCGACACAGCGGGAAGGTCGCATGACGCCGCGACGCTCAGACCACCGTCGCCGACGCTCGCGCCAGCGCGCGTCAGCGAGGCACGTGCGCACGCTCGCGCCGCCGGATCGTGAGCGCGATCATGGTCGTCGTGCTCGTACATCGCCGCCGTGCTCGCGACGCTGCCGCTGCTTTTCATCCTCTTGCATCTCGATCGAAGGCCGGCGCAGTCGTCCATCGACCGTCGATTTCTTCACGCAGATGCCGCAAGCCCGTCGGCGAAGCCGGCGGCGGGATGGCGAACGCGATCGTCGGCACGCTGATCCTCATCGGCATCGCGTCCGCAGTCGGCCTGCCGGTCGGCATCGGCGCCGGCCTGTATCTGGCCGAGCATCGAGGCGCGCGAAGCTCGCGAACACCGTGCGCTTTCTGTCGGACGTGCTCAACGGGCTGCCGTCGATCGTGATGGGAATCTTCGCGTGGCAGTTCCTCGTGCGCCCGTTCGGACACTTCTCGGCGCTCGCCGGCGGCATCGCGCTCGGCGCGATGATGATCCCGCTGGTCACGCGCACGACGGAGGAGATGGTCCGCATCGTGCCGGAGTCGCTGCGCGAGGCGGCGCTCGCGCTCGGCTACTCGCGCTGGCGCACGTCGCTCTCCGTCGTGCTGCGCACGGCGTGCGCCGGGAATCGTGACCGGTGCGCTCGTCGCCGTCGCGCGCATCGCCGGCGAGACGGCGCCGCTGCTCTTCACGGCGTTCGGCAACCAGTTCTGGTCCACCTCGCTCAAGCAGCCGATCGCCGCGCTTCCGCTGCAGATCTTCACTTACGCGATCAGTCCCTACGACGAGTGGCATGCGCTGGCCTGGGCCGGCGCGCTCGTCCTCATCGCGCTCGTCCTCGTCATCAGCCTCATCGCGCGTTTCGCCACGCGCGCCCGTTTCGCGACCGGTGGCACTGGCGACTGAGCGCGCGCATCCTGCGAGGACGGACGTGTCGCCACGATGCACGCGTCCCGCAGCCGCGGCCGGAGTCCGCGCCGCCACGCGTCGCGCCGTGAGGCCGCGCTCGACGCGTACTTCGGCAGCGTTGCACGCGGTGACAGGGCGTCGCGATGGATCGATTCGAGGATCGCGCGGTGACGGCGATCATCGGCCCGTCCGGGTGCGGCAAGTCGACATTCCTGCGCTGCCTCAACCGCATGCACGAGACGGTGCCGACGGCGCGGGTGGAGGGCGAGGTCAGCTCGACGGGCGCGACATCTACGCGCGCGGGGTGAACGCGATCGCGGTGCGCCGGCACGTCGGCATGGTCTTCCAGCGCCCGACGCCGTTCCCGACGATGTCGATCCGCGACAACGTCGCCGCCGGCCTTCGCGTGCAGATGCGCGGGCATGCCGACGCGGCGCGAAGACGGACGAGATCGTCGAGCGGGCGCTCAGGCGCGCCGCGCTCTGGGACGAGGTGAAGGATCGTCTTCCACGAGCGCGGTCGGCGCTCTCGGGCGGACAGCAGCAGCGCCTCTGCATCGCGCGCGCGCTCGCCACCGAGCCCACGGTGCTGCTGCTCGACGAGCCGACGGCGTCGCTCGATCCGATCAGCACGCAGACGGTCGAGGAACTCGTCTACGAGCTGCGGCAGCGACATGACGATCGTGATCGTCACGCACAACATGCAGCAGGCGGCGCGCGTGTCCGACTCGCACGGCGTTCATGCTCGGCGGCGAGATGGTCGAGATGGCGCCGACGAGCGAGCTGTTCACGACGCCCGCGGATCCGCGCACTGAAGCCTACATCACGGGACGCTTCGGATGAGCGACGTCGAACGCGACACTCGAGCGCGCCGCCCGCCGTCCTCCCGGTGGTGGACCACGACGCATCCGGGGACGATCGTCGCGCGGGACTTCTCGTTCTGCTACGGCGAGAAGCAGGCGCTGTTCGACGTGAATCTGCGTCGATTCCCGCCGCGCGCGGTCACCGCACTCATCGGTCCGTCGGGGTGCGGCAAGTCGACGTTCCTGCGCTCGATCAACCGGATGAACGCGCTCATCCCCGGGGCGCGCCACACCGGTGGCGATCCTGCTCGACGATCAGGACATCTACGCGCCCGAGCGCCGACGTCGTCGCGCTCCGTCAGCGGGTCGGGATGGTGTTCCAGCGCTGGAATCCGTTCCCGAAGTCGATCTACGACAACGTCGCCTACGGGCCGCGCATCAACGGCGACCACGTCCCGCGCCGATCTCGACGAGATCGTCGAGACGTCGCTGCGCCGCGCCGCGCTCTGGGACGAGGTGAAGGATCGGCTGCGCCAGAGCGCGCTCGGGCTCTCCGGCGGCCAGCAGCAGCGGCTGTGCATCGCGCGCGCGCTCGCGAACGATCCGGAGGTGCTGCTGCTCGACGAGCCCGCGAGCGCGCTCGACCCGATCGCGACGCAGAAGGTCGAGGAGCTGCTGTACGAGCTGAAGCGGGAGCTGACGATCGTCATCGTCACGCACAACATGCAGCAGGCGGCGCGCGTCTCCGACTGCACCGCCTTCTTCTACCTGGGCCGGCTCGTCGAAGTGAACGCGACCGATCGCCTCTTCACCAGTCCGCGCGAGGAGCGGACGGAAGCATACATCACAGGGAGATTCGGATGACGCCCCGCCGACAGCGCTGGATTTCGCCACTTCCACGAGCAGCTCGATCAGCTCAAGCAGCGGCTGCTCGACATGTCCGAGCGCGCCGAGTCGCTGGTCGACCTGTCCGTCGACGCGCTGCTGCACCGCGACGCGGGCAAGGCGGAGGCGGTCATCGCCGGCGACCGCGAGCTCGACTCCCTCGAGGTCGAGGTCGAGCACTCGCCGTCTCGCTGCTCGCCCTGCAGCAGCCGATGGCGCGCGATCTCCGCTTCATCATCGGCGCGATCAAGATCTCGAGCGATCTCGAGCGCGTCGGCGACCACGCGGTGAACATCGCGCAGTCCACGCTGCGCCTCGTGGAGATGCAAGTCCGACATCACGCCCGATCCCGAGATCGAGGACATGGCGCGCCGCGCCCGCCAGATGCTCGGCGACGCGCTCGACGCATTCGTCCGCGCCGACGGCGCGCTCGGCCGCGACGTGTGCCGCGCGCGACGACCAGGTCGACGCGCTGCACGACTCGGTCTTCCGCATTCTGCTCACGCACATGATGGAGGATCCGAACGACCATCTCGCCGTCGCTCGAGCTGTTGCTCGTGAGCCGCAACCTCGAGCGCGTCGCCGATCTCGCGACGAACATCGGCGAAGACGCGGTCTACCTCGCCGAGGGGAAGCAGATCAAGCACCGACTGGAGGACCGCGCTGTCGCCGCAACGGCCTGAGGGCGCGAGCGGCATGGACCGCGTCGCCGCGATCGACATCGGATCGAACTCGATCCGCGCGATCGTCGCCGACGTGTCGCCGGATGGACACATCAAGGTCGTCGATGAAATGAAGTCCGCGCCGCGACTCGGCGCGGGGATGGACGAGCGCGGCGCGCTCGAGGAGCCCGCGATGCAGCGGGCAACGGAGGCCGTGGCGCGCATGGCGACGCTCGCGCGCCAGCTCGGCGCAACGCGCATCGAGGCGGTGGCGACCAGCGCCGTGCGCGATGCGTCCAACGCGCGCCAGTTCGCGCGACATGGTGCGACGCGCCGCGAAGCTCCAGATCCGCGTGCTCGAGGGCACCGATGAAGCGCTGCTCGGGTTCCGCAGCGCGCTCGCACACTTCGATCTCGCGTCCGGTCGCGCGGCGGTCGTGGACATCGGCGGTGGCTCGCTCGAGCTCGCGCTGAGCGCGGCGGGGCTCGTCGACCGCCTCGTGTCGCTCCCGTTCGGCGCGCTGCGCATGACCGAGCGCTACTTCGCGAAGAAGATGACGCGCGGCGCGGTCAAGAAGCTTCGCCGTGACGTGAAGCACGAGCTCGAGCGCCATCTCCCTGCGCGCGAGTGGCGCAACGCGCAGGTCATCGGCTCCGGCGGCACGTTCACGAACCTCGCGGGGATGTCGCTCGCGCGTCAGGGGATTCGTCCCCCGCAGAGCGTGCACGGCACGCGCGTGCCGCGCGTGGAGCTCGAGCACATCCTCGACAGCCTGCAGGACATGACGCCGACCGAGCGGCTCACAGTCGCGGGGCTGAACGCCGGCCGCTCCGACATCATCGTCGCTGGGCTCGCGGTCATCGCCGAAGTGATGGCGCGTCTCGACGCGCCGAGCCTCGTGGTGTCCGCATACGGCATCCGTGAGGGACTTCTGCTCGAGACCGCGAAGGTGCTGCCGACGGTCGCGAGTCCGGGCGAGGCGCGCGAGCGTTCCGTGCGGCGCCTCGCGGAGGCCTGCCACTTCGAGGAGCGCCACTCGATGCACGTGCAGCGGCTCGCGCTTCAGCTGTTCGACGCGCTCGGCCAGAGGCTCGGCGCGCGCGCCGGCGAGCGCGAGCTGCTCGCCGCCGCCGCGATGCTGCACGACATCGGCTACCACATCAGCTACGATAAGCACCACAAGCACTCGTACTATCTGATCACGAACGCGGAGCTGCTCGGCATGTCGCCGATGGAGCAGCTCGTGGTCGCGAACGTCGCGCGCTATCATCGCGGCGCGCCGCCGTCGAAGCAGCACCCGAGCTATCGCACGCTGGCCAAGCCCGAGCGCGACCAGGTGAAGCGTCTCTCCGCTATTCTACGCCTCGCCGACGGTCTCGATCGCGGACACATCTCGGCCGTGGACCACGTGAAGGTGCGCTGGATGCACAATCGCATCCGCATCACGCCGGTTCCGCGCAACGTGCATCAGCCGATGCGGCTCGAGGTGTGGGGCGCGAGCCGGAAGGCGCAGCTGCTCGAGAAGGTCGCAGGGGTGAAGGTGGAGATCGTGGGCTCGCGCGCAGCGCAAACCGTCGCCGCGATCACGGATCGCGTGGCGCGCTCCCCCACGTAGCAGCTACCGCGATCTGCTGGGTCGAAATCTCGGGCCCGTCCCCGGCGCTGAGCTGCGTGTAGCATCCGTCGGGTCCCAGTGCCCACGCATTCCGGTTGTCGTGCAGATACGTGGCGAGCAGCGAGGCAAGCAGCTCGTGCAGCGACTTGTCCTCCACCGGAGTGACGGCCTCCACGCGCCGCTCGAAGTTGCGCGGCATCCAGTCGGCGGAGCCCAGGTAGTACTCCTCGTCGCCGTCGTTCAGGAAATACCAGAGGCGGGAGTGCTCGAGGAAGCGCCCGACGACGCTCGTGACGCGGATGCTCTCGCTCACCCCTTCGACGCCGGGACGCAGGCAGCAGATGCCGCGCACGATCAGGTCGATTTCAACCCCCGCCTGCGATGCAGCATAGAGGGCCGAGACCATAGCGGGGTCCGCGAGCGCATTCATCTTCGCGATCATGCGCGCGGGCCGTCCCTCTCGGGCGTGCATCGTCTCGCGCTCGACCAGGGCGAGAAACCGCTCGCGCATGTCGCCCGGCGCGATGATGAGCTTCCGGTAGTGCCGCTGGCGCGAGAAGCCGGTGAGGAAGTTGAAAAGGTCGCTGAGGTCCGCGCCGATCTCCGGATTGCAGGTGAACAGTCCGACGTCCGTGTACTGCCGCGCCGTCTTCGAGTTGTAGTTGCCGGTGCCGACGTGCACGTAGCGCCGAATCCCATCGGCCTCACGCCGCACCACGAGACAGGTCTTCGTGTGCGTCTTGAGATCGAGCATGCCGTACACGACGTGCACGCCCGCGCTTTCCAGCTGCCGCGCCCAGGTGATGTTGTTCGCTTCATCGAAGCGCGCCTTGAGCTCCACGAGCACGACCACCTGTTTTCCACTCTCGGCGGCCTCAGTGAGCGCGCGCACGATCGGCGTGTCGCCGCTCGTGCGGTAGAGCGTGAGCTTGATCGCGAGCACATCGTCGTCCTCGGCCGCGCGCTCGATGAACTGCTCGACCGTCGTCTGGAACGAGTCGAACGGGTGATGCACGAGCACATCGCCCTGTCGGATCACGTCGAACATGCCGCCGTTCACGCCACGGAGCCGAGGCGGGGTGCTCGGCACGAGCGGTGGATCGCGGAGCTCTGGAATGTCGAGCTGCGCGAGCTCGCGGAGATCTCCGAGCTCGAGGAGCGGCCCCATCTCGTGCACGTCCGCTTCCGAGAGCGTCGCGTTCGGCGGAAGGCGGTCGTCGCGAAGCTCGTCGAGCAGCAGTGTGCGCATGGACGGCGACGTTCCCGTCTGCACCTCGAGCCGCACGACTTCACCGAAGCGACGAAGGAAGACCTGCTCCTCGATCGTCGCGAGAAGATCGTCCGGCTCTTCCGCGGAGAGCAGCTCGATGTCGGAATTGCGCGTAATCCGGAACGCGTACCAGTTCAGGATCTCCATTCCCGGAAAGAGCGCACCGAGGTTGATGCCGATGAGCTGCTCGAGCGGCACGAACTGATTCGCACGCCCAAACTTCACCCACCGCGGCAGGCTGCGCGGCACCTTGACGCGCGCGAAGTGATCCTCGAGCGTGACGGGATCGCGGATCTCGACCGCAAGTGAGAGTGAGAGATTCGAGATGTAGGGGAACGGATGCCCCGGGTCCACGGCCAGCGGCGTGAGCACCGGATACACCTGCTTCTCGAAATAGTCATCGAGACGCATCCACTCTTCGGAGGTGAGCTCGTTGAGCGGTACGAGACGCACGCCGCGCGACGCGAGGTCGGGGAGCAGCTGCTCGTGCACGAGCGACTGCTGCTGCGCGAGGAGCTCGCGTACGCGAACGGAGATCGCGTCGAGCTGCTCCTGCGGCGAGAGTCCATCGGGCGCGGTGACGGTGACGTTCGCTGCGAGCTGCCGGCGAAGGCCGGCGACGCGCACCATGTAGAACTCGTCGAGATTCGTGCTGAAGATCGCCGCAAACTTGAGCCGCTCGAGCAGCGGATTCCGCTCGTCGAAGGCCTCGTGCAACACCCGCGAGTTGAACTCCAGCCAACTCAGCTCGCGATTGATGTACAGGCTCGGCGTGAGCGTCGGCGCGGGAGTTGGTGGTGGGGACAGCGTCAGATCCGTCATTCGTCGTTGCCGAAAGCAAACCGCCCGCGCGCGACGCGCGGACGGCGTAAATGCATCAGTTCTCTATGATACCTATGCTAAGGCGAGGGAGGATGTCACGAAAAGGTCACGGGCGATCCGTTACACCGGATTCGCCATTCATTCGCCCCGAATTACAGCGGGTGTACTCGCTGCAGGACCATCCAGCACACCGCGGCCACGGCTGCGGCCGCTGGAATCGTGAGGATCCAGGCCCACACGATCTTGCCGGCGACGCCCCAGCGAACCGCTGAAAGGCGCGTCGTCGCGCCGACACCGACGATCGCGCCGGTGATCGCGTGCGTGGTGCTCACCGGAATTCCGAGAGTTGTCGCGAGCAGAATGCTCATTGCACCGCCGGTCTCCGCGCAGAACCCGCCAACCGGCCTGAGCCTCGTGATGCGGTTGCCCATCGTGTGCACGATGCGCCATCCGCCGAACAGTGTGCCGAGCGAGATCGCAGTGTAGGCGCCCATCTCGACCCACGGCGGAATCTTGTTGCCGTTCTCGAGATAGAGGTGGTGCATCCAGCCGGTCTGCCCCGCGAACACACTCTTGCTCGCCACGAGGAGCCCGACAATGATCCCCATCGTCTTCTGCGCATCATTGGCGCCGTGGGAGAGTGAGAAGAGAGCGGAGCTCACGAGCTGCGCACCTCTGAAGAATCTGTCGACGCGCGCGGGCGGAACTCTGCGAAAGATCCAGAACACCGCGGTCATGAGCGAGAAGCCGAGGAACGCGCCGATCACCGGCGACAGCACGATGAACACCAGCGTGGTGGGCCACTTGCCGTGCACGAGCACGAGCCCGTGAATCCCCGCCTTCGCGACCGCTGCGCCTGCATACGCGCCGATGAGTGCGTGCGATGAGCTCGAGGGGAGTCCGAACCCCCACGTCACGATGTTCCAGGTGATGGCGCCGAGCAGGCCGGCGAGGATCACGTTCGGATCGACGATGGCGGGGAGGACGAATCCGGTGAACACGGCTTTCGCGACGGCGGTGCCGATGACGAACGCGGCGACGAAGTTGAAGAACGCCGCCCACATGACCGCCTGTAGCGGGCGAAGCACGCGCGTGCCCACGACCGTCGCGATCGAGTTCGCGGAATCGTGGAAGCCGTTGCTGAAGTCGAACAGGAACGCGACCAGAATGATCGCGATGATGTAGTTGACCACGAGCTACGCGTGCTTCAACGCGATGCTCTCGAGCACATTCGCGACATCCTCGCACTGATCGAGCGCGCGCTCGAGCGTGTCGTAGAGCTCCTTCCACTTGATGACTTCGAGCGGGTCGGGCGAGCCGGCGAAGAGCGCGCCGACCGCCTGGTGGTAGAGCGCGTCGCCCTCCTCTTCCTTGAGCTTGATCTCGCGCCCGCGCATCACGACCTCTTTCGAGTTCCGCATGTTCATCACCGCGCTCTCGATGGACCGCGTGGCTTCGAGCAGCACGTCGCACAGCCGCTTGGCGGGCTCCTTCACCTCGGTGATGTGGAACATAGCCGCACGCCGCGCCGTGCCATCGATGAGGTCGACGACGTTGTCGAGCTGCGACACGAGCAGGTGGATGTCCTCGCGATCGATGGGCGTAACGAACGACTTGTCGATTCGACTGATCACATCGCGCGTGATGTCGTCCGCCTGATGCTCCACCTCCTTGATCTCGGCCGCGAAGCGCTCGAGATGCGAGGGATCGGCGAAGAGATCATGCAGCAGCGTGGCCGAGGTCGTCGCATGCTTCGCGAGCTCGGAGAACATCTCGAAGAACGCGGTGTCACGCGGAATGAGCCGCACCACAGAAATCCGGTCGAAGGCGGGAAGGGTGTCGATACGCGAGCGTGTCAGAAGCTACCGGAGTAGTGCTTCGCTCGGAAAGGGGCTTGTGGAGGGAGGAGCGAACGTGCAACGGCTTCACACGAATGACGCGAATAGAATGCAATCGAACCCGACCCTGCGAGAGGACATCTCCACGTTCTCGGGCGAACTGCCGAAACTGTGGGAGCTTGATCCGTTCCAGTCCGTTCAGCTCCGTTCCAGTCCGTGTCCAAAAAAAGTTATAGCCAGCTTGGGGCAGTTCGCGTGGCGAATTCGTACTCGCCGAAGACATACATCCACTTCTTATTGACACGGACTTGAACGGATTGAAACGGATGAAAAAACGGATACGGCTATTGCAGTTACTCCGTTTTTTTCCGTTCAATCCGTTAGATCCGTTTTCAAATTGTCAGCGCCAGCCCGAGCGGCAGTTCGCCTATTCGCTGCGCACTCGCTGAAGACACGCCCTAACAATCAGATACGGATTCAACGGATTGAACGGATCAAGCTCTCGCGCCTAAAGCCATTCGCGCCACGTGAGTGATGGCCTCTCGCTGCGTCGGGTTCGATTGCATTCAATTCGTGTCATTCGTGTGAAGCCGTTGCACTTACCGTTGCCCTTTCCGTTGTACTTCCCGCTTCCCTAACAGCATCCCTACGCAGGCACGAACATCGCCCCCGGTGTTGCCGGCTTCGCGAATGCGCGCACCAGGATGGCGCCCGCCAAGAATCCGCCCACGTGCGCCCACACGGCGACGCCGCCGTTCACGTCCGGGTCTACCGATGAGAGCTGTGGCAGCCCTGTGAGAAGCTGTTCCGCGAACCAGAAGAGGAGCACCAGTACGGCCGGGATCCAGAAGAGGAAAATCGGCGGGAAGTACATGCGGATGCGGGCGCGTGGGAAGAGGATGAGGTAGCCGCCCAGCACGCCCGAGATCGCGCCCGAGGCGCCAACGGTCGGGATCGCCGACGTCGGATTGATTGCGACGTGCGAGGCCGCCGCAACCAGGCCGCAGACGAGATAGAACACGAGAAAACGCATCGCGCCCATCCGCGCCTCCACCCCCCTGCCGAATACCAGCAGGTAGATCGAGTTTCCGATGATGTGGCCCCACCCGCCGTGCAGGAAGATCGAGAAGAGCGGGGTGAAGCGGTTGAGTGGAGAGTTGTCCACCACGCATGCCATGTCTGGCCCGATCGGCACAGAGGTGCCGATGGGTGCTCTGTGCGTGAGCTCGCCTGGCACCAGGCCGAGGTCGCAGACGGTCCGCGCGAGCGCCTCGGGGCTCAGCCCGCCTTGCTGGATGAAGAGCCAGACGGCCCACGTGATGGCCAGCAACAGGTAGGTCATCGCCGCCCTGCGCGCCGGATGGAGATCGTCGCCCAACGGGATCATATGCTCCTATGCCGGAAAGGCGCCCTCAGCAGCCCCGCACGAGCGGTCTAAATCCGCCGCTCTTACAGAGATATGGCTCCCAGAGCACCCAGCCCCTGCCAAATTGGCCGAAAAGTTGGGCACCCCAATTGCTCGAACCAATTGCGCATGAGCGGGATTGAGCATGTGGCAGAGAGAGAGCCACGGCTTCCTCGCCCACGCTTTCACACACAATTCGAGGCTAGTTATGGCCGAAAAGGTAATCGGTATCGATCTGGGAACGACCAACTCGGTCGTCGCGGTAATGGAGGGCGGCGACCCCGTCGTCATCCCGAACTCCGAAGGTGGTCGTGTCACCCCGTCGGTCGTCGCCTTCACGAAGGATGGCGAGCGACTCGTCGGCCAGGTCGCCAAGCGGCAGGCCGTCACCAATCCACAGAACACAATCTTCTCGATCAAGCGCTTCATGGGCCGCAAGATCTCCGAGGTTCAGGAGGAGCTCAAGCGCGTGCCCTACAAGGTCCAGGCAGGGCAGAACGATCTCGCTACGATCGAGGTTGCGGGCAAGCGTTATTCCCCGCCCGAGATTTCCGCGATGATTCTGCAGAAGATGAAGCAGACCGCGGAGGACTACCTCGGCCAGAAGGTCGACAAGGCGGTCATCACGGTTCCCGCATATTTCAATGACTCGCAGCGCCAGGCGACGAAGGACGCCGGTCGCATCGCAGGACTCGACGTGCTGCGCATCATCAACGAGCCCACGGCCGCGGCACTCGCGTACGGGCTCGATAAAAAGAAGGACGAGAAGGTCGCGGTGTTCGACCTCGGCGGTGGTACGTACGACATCTCCGTGCTCGAGCTCTACGACGTCGAAGGCTCCCGTCAGTTCGAGGTGAAGTCGACCAATGGCGACACGCACCTGGGCGGCGACGACTTCGATCAGCGCGTGATCGACTGGCTCGTCACCGAGTTCAAGCGAGACCAGGGCATCGACCTCTCGAAGGATCCAATGGCGCTTCAGCGCCTGAAGGAAGCCGGCGAGAAGGCGAAGATGGAGCTCTCGGGCACGCAGCAGACCGACATCAATCTGCCGTTCATCACGGCGGACCAGAGCGGTCCGAAGCACCTGAACTACTCGCTCACGCGTGCGAAGTTCGAGCAGCTGGTGGACGATCTCATCCAGCGCACGATCCCGCCTATGCAGCAGGCGCTCAAGGATGCCGGCATGAAGCCCGAGGAGGTCGATGAGGTGATTCTCGTCGGCGGCTCGACGCGCATTCCGAAGGTGCAGCAGGTCGTGAAGGACTTCTTCAAGAAGGAGCCGCACAAGGGCGTAAACCCGGACGAGGTCGTCGCGATCGGTGCGGCGATTCAGGGCGCGGTGCTCACTGGCGAGCAGAAGGACGTGCTCCTGCTCGACGTGAACCCGCTCTCGCTCGGCATCGAGACGCTGGGTGGCGTCACCACGGTGCTCATTCCGCGGAACACGACCATTCCGACCAAGAAGTCCGAGGTGTTCTCGACCGCAGAGGACAATCAGACGACCGTGGAGATCCACGTGCTGCAGGGTGAGCGCGAGCTCGCCTCCGGCAACAAGACGATCGGCAAATTCCAGCTCACCGGAATTCCGCCGGCACAGCGTGGCATGCCGCAGGTCGAGGTCACCTTCGACATCGATGCGAACGGCATCCTGCACGTGACCGCCAAGGACAAGGCGACCGGGAAGGAGCAGAAGATCCGGATCGAGGCGTCCAGCGGCCTGAATGAGAACGACATCCAGAAGATGGTCAAGGATGCCGAGCAGCATGCGGACGAGGACAAGAGCCGCCGCGAGGAGATCGACACGCGCAATCGTCTCGACAGCCTGACGTATGAGGTCGAGAAGAATGCGAAGGAGTGGTCGGACAAGCTCAGCGCAGACCTCAAGTCACGTCTCGACGGAGCGGTCGAGCGGTCGCGCAAGGCGCTTCGCGCGGACGACATGGGCGAGATCCGCAGCGCCCAGGAAGAGCTGAGCCGTGTATACAGCGAGGCGGGTCAGTCGTTGTATGCGCAGGGGCAGCAGGATCAGGGGACGGTAGCCACCGATGAGGCGGCGACCGCCAGTGCCCACGCAAACCCGAAGGGCACGGACAATGTGGTCGATGCGGACTATGAGATCGTCGACGACAACAAGTAGACTCGCATGAGCTACACGCGCCGCCGGCAACGAAACTTGCCGGCGGCGCGTGGTGTAGTATCGCCAACTCTCCACAGTCAGGAATTGCAATGGCGTCTCGATTTTCTACTCGGCTGACGGTCGGCGTTGTTGCCATCGTCGCATTCATCGGTGGGTTGGTAGTCGCTGCCGGCTTCAACCTTACCCCCTTCGGCTATGCACAGCAGGTGGGCGGCGGCGCGAAGCCTCCGCAGGCCGCAGTGCAGCAGGTAACCGACGCGAGCAACGCGTTCGTCGCGATCGCCGAGCACGTGACGCCCGCCGTCGTATCGATTCAGATGGAACGGCAGGCGCGTCCCGTAAAAATGCCGCAGCATGGTGGGCAGCAGGTGCCGCCCGGCATGGAAGACTTCTTCAAGCAGTTCGACCCACGGCAGCAGCAACAGCAGCCGATGGAGGGAAGCGGCTCGGGCTTCCTGGTCACGCAGGACGGATACATTCTCACCAACAACCACGTCGTCGCTGATGCGGACAAGCTCACGGTGACGTTGCTCGACAAGCGCGTGTTCAAGGCGAAGGTGATCGGCCGCGATCCGACGACGGACGTTGCCGTGATCAAGATCGACGGCACGGGCTTCCCCACGCTGAACCTCGGCAATGACGAGAGCTCGCGAGTGGGTGAGTGGGTGCTCGCAGTCGGCAATCCGCTCGGCCTCGACTTCACGGTCACGGCCGGTATCATCAGCGCGAAGGGGCGCAGCGGACAGCTTCGCAATCTCTACGCGAGCCAGTACGCGATCGTCGACTACATCCAGACGGATGCGGCCATCAACCCGGGCAACTCGGGCGGTCCGCTCGTCAACAGTCGTGGCGACGTGATCGGCATCAACAGCGCGATCGCGAGCGGCACGGGCTACTACTCAGGATACGGCTTCGCGATTCCGGTCTCGCTCGCGAAGACGGTCATGAACGACCTGATTCAGTACGGCCGCGTGCGTCGTGCGATTCTCGGCGTCTCGATCCAGGACCTGCGTCCGGAAGACGCGCAGGCGGCTGGACTCAAGGAAATCCGCGGCGCGCTGGTCGGCGGTGGAACGCCGGGACAGCAGAGCCCCGCGGAGCAGGCGGGCATCGAGGCGGGCGACGTGATCGTTGCAATCGATGGAGCTCCGGTAGATCGTGTCGCGCAGCTTCAGCGGATCATCCGGGTGCACAAGCCGGGCGAGACGGTGAGTGTCGACGTGATGCGCTACGGCCAGAAGCACTCGTACAAGGTGAAGCTCGCTGAAGCACCGAGCGAGTCGCAGGTGGCGAACGCGGACGACGAGGATTCGAGCACGGACAGCGTGGCGGCGAAGCCGGCCGCGTACGACAAGCTCGGGATCTCGGTCGAGCCGATGACCACGGATCGTGCGAGCCGCGCCGAGGTCTCCGACGCGCAGCGCGGGCTGGTAGTGATGAGCGTCGACGCGCTCGGCCCGTCGTACCAGAAGCTGATCGCGGAGTCGGATGTGATTGTGAAGGTGCTCAATCCGGTGCCGCATGCAATCCGGAGCGTTTCCGATCTCGATAGCTCGATCTCGAAGCTCAGAAACGGTGACGTCGTGAGTCTGCTCGTCTACAACACGCAGGCAAAGCAGTCGCGCGTGGTTAATCTGCGAATCGGCGGATGAGTCGCTGCTAGCGCAATGAAGAACGCCCGGTGTGCGATTGCACACCGGGCGTTTTTTCATCTCGCCAACCAACGTGCCGTGCGTTCAGCGCGCGTTGGAGAGCCCGCCGTCGCCGGTGTCCGTCGTGTGCGTGTGCACGTAGCGACCGTGCTCCGGGACCGCGATGCGATCGAAGTCGCGAGCGAGCAGCTCGAGCGCGTTGCGCATGGCGGGTCCCTCCATGGCGTGGCCATGTCCCGTCACCACGAGCTCGGGCGCGAGCGCGGAGAGGCGCTGCACGGAGGCGCGCGCGGAGTCCCAGTCGGGCGTGAAGTACTTCGGCGGCCCGTGCAACTCGGGCTCCTGCGTCGCCACGGCGTACGCAGATTCCTGGTTCGTGGTGATGAAGGCGTCACCGGCAACCAGCGCGCGATCCCGCTCCCGCCAGAGGGGAGATGTGCCCGGGCGCGTGTCCCGGCGTGTGGATCCATCGCCACTCGGGGAGAAACGGTACCGAGCCATCGGCTGGCAGCGGCTGCAGATGCTCACTCACATCTACGGGGCCGCGCGGATAGAGTGGTGACAGGGTGGCCATCAGCCCGCCGCCCACGTGCGGGTCGGGTGGCGGGTAGCTCTCGCGGCCGCTGAGGTACGGCAGCTCGAGCGTGTGCGCGAACACCGGAACGCGCCAGCGCTCGGCAAGCGAGACGAGCGCACCCACGTGGTCGAAGTGTCCGTGGGTCATGACAATGGCCGCCGGCGGTCCCTTGGAGGCGAATCGCTCTTCCGCGCCGCGCACAATGGCGCCTGCGGACGCAGGGAGCCCCGCGTCCACGAGCACCCACTGCCCCGCTCCTGCCTCCGGCGTGCCCAGATACACGACGTTCACCATCACGAGGCGTTTGTATGCGATGTCCGGCGCGCTCTCGCGTACCGAGTGATGATCGTCGAGCCCGGCTTCGACGCTCCGGTCGAGTGGAATCTGCTTGTCCATGCTGCGCTCCTTGTGGCGAAAAGCCTAGGGAATGCGCTGGGAAGCAAGGCGTACGCCGCGAAGGGTCTCGATCGCAGGATGAGCGCGCTTTAATGCGGGGTGAGCGCATTGAGATGACGCCCAAATGGACTTGCCAAGCGGCGGTCCTCCTGTCCATTTACGGTCCACCACAAAGGTATACAAAGCCCTAACAAAGCTCCTCCGCCTCAACCGGCGCTCTCCCACACGAGCGCCGGGCGAACATCGTCTGCAACTCCCGATGGAGAACTGCCAATGAATGTTTCCCGTTGGATCTGGAAGATCACGCTCGCGGCGATCACTGCGATGCCCGTCGCGCAGGCGAGCGCGCAAGGAAGCTCGGCAGCCGACCTCGCGACCATACACGGCGTCGTGAGCGATTCGGCTACCCAGCAGCCCGTCATGGGCGTGCAAATCATCGCGATCGGAACCACGCGCGGAGCGATCACCGACTCCGCCGGCGCGTACACTCTCCGCGTGCCAGCCGGCACGGTGCCGCTGCGCGCGCAGCGACTCGGCTACGCGCCCGTCGCGCGCACAGTGCAGGTGGCGCGCGGAAGCGAGGCGACCGTCGACTTCCGCATGCACGCGGTCGTGACGACGCTCTCCGAAGTGCAGGTCATCGGATACGGCACCCAGGATCGCAGCCAGGTCACTGGAGCCGTCACCACGCTGCAGGGCTCGGAGATTCAGCATCAGCCGGTCGCCGGCCTCGACGCGGCGCTGCAGGGGCGCGCACCCGGCGTGCAGGTGACGCAGAATTCCGGCGAGCCTGGCAACGGCATCTCGGTGCGTATCCGCGGCGCGGCCTCGCTCAGCGCATCGAACCAGCCGCTCTATGTCGTCGACGGCGTTCCCGTCCAGAACGACACCCTCGCGCAGCTGACGCCGAGTGGCGGACAGCGGCCCACCGCGCTTTCGGGAATCGATCCGAACGAGATCGAGTCGATCACGGTGCTGAAGGACGCAGCGTCCGCCGCGATCTACGGCTCGCGCGGCTCGAACGGTGTCGTCATGATCACAACGAAGCGTGGCTCTGCGGGCAGGGCGCGCTTCTCGATCGACGCGTCCACCGGATTTCAGAACGCCGAGCGGAAGCTCAAGCTGATGAACACGCAGCAGTACGTCACGTACATGAACGAGGGCGCCGTCAACGATGGTGAGAACCTGCCCTACCCGAACCCGCTCTCCGATTACGCCAACACCGATTGGCAGGCGGCGATCTTCCGCTCGGCACCCGTGTCCAATCTCCATCTCGGCCTGAGCGGCGGCAGCGAGCAGCTTCGTTATCTCGTCGACGGCTCGTACTTCACGCAGACCGGCATCGTGATCGGCTCGAAGTACAATCGTGGAAATGGCCGCGTGAACGTGGACTACGATCCCACGCCCAAGTTCGGCATCAAGACGTCGATCGCGCTCTCGCGCGAGAACAATGCGCGCGTCGAGGGCGACAACTCGAACAACGGCATTGTCACCAACGCCATCGGCAATCCGTCGATCTACCCTATCCGGAACAGCGACGGAAGCTTCTTCAGCCCCAACGACCAGCTCCCCGACGGCAACAGCCTGTATCTCACGAACTCGGTGGCGATCGCAACGCTCGATCGGTTGCCGACGATCACCGATCACGTGCTGGGCAACGTCGAGGGGAACTATCACTTCACGCCCAAGTTCACGCTCACCGGCCGCGCGGGTGCGGACGTGGTGCACGTGCACGAGGACCAGTGGCAGTCGCCGCTGGTTGGCGGCACATACGCGGAAGGCGCGGGCGGCGTGGCGAAGAGCGCGTTCAACAACGAGAACCGGTACACGCTGGAAGGCTTCGGCACGTACCAGGCTGGCTCGAGCGACGCGAGCAGCTTCACGTTGGTCGGTGGTGGAAGCGTCGAGTACAACAATGGCGAGGCGAACTACGTTCGCGGCGAGGGATTCAGCACCCCTGGACTGCAGTACGTGAGCAGCGCCACGAGCATTGTGCAGTACTCCGGTCTTCCGAACCCCGATCACAATCTCGAGTCGTTCTTCGCGCGCGCGAACTACTCGTACCAGGATCGGTATCTGCTTCAGGGGAGCATGCGCGCCGACGGCGATTCGCGCTTCGGCCCGAACAACCGGTGGGGATATTTTCCCGCGATCGCCGCCGGCTGGGTGATTTCCAATGAGCCGTTCATGAACGGCTTCAAGGACAAGTTCGGTGCGCTCAAGCTGCGCGGCAGCTTCGGAGAAACGGGAAACAACAACATCCCGAACTTCAAGTATCTCTCGACGTACTTCAGCGCGCCGTACGGCACGCTGCCCGGCATCGCGCCGAATGCGATCGGAAATCCGAACATCAAATGGGAGTCGACGAAGGAGTGGGACGCCGGACTCGATTGGAATCCGTTCGGTGGCCGTCTCGCGATCATCGCGGATTACTATCACAAGGCGACGTCTGACCTGATCGTCGATCGTCCGATTCTCGGCGTGAGCGGCTACACCGATTACTTCGACAACATTGGCGAGGCGGTGAATCGCGGCTTCGAGCTCGGGCTGAACACGCAGAACTTCCGAGCCTCGAACGCGAACGGATTCGGGTGGACGACGGACTTCAACATCTCGTTCAATCACAACGAGGTGACGAAGCTCTACAACAATCAGTCGGTGCCCGGCACGAACTTCCGCGAGATCAATCACGTCGCGGTCGGGCCAGCCGCTCGGCGAGTTCTACGTGCGAGCACTTCCTTGGCGTCGATCCGGCGACCGGCGACGCGATGTACTCGGACGTCCGGACTGCGTGAACGCCGGAAGCCCGCAGCCAAAGTTCTGGGGCGGTCTCGGAAACACGTTCTCGTACAAGGGCTTCGAGCTCCGCGGCTTCCTCGAGTTCAGTCATGGCGCGAAGGTGTTCAATCTCGTGCGCATCTTCGCGGATGATGGCGGCTACCACTACGACAACAAGTACACGTACGCGCTCAATCGCTGGCAGCATCCGGGCGACATCACCAACGAGCCGCGCGCGAGCTTCGATGGAACATCGGGTGGCCAACACGATCTCGGATCGCTTCATCGAGGATGGATCGTATCTCCGAATCCAGGAGATCACGCTCAGCTGGCGGCTTCCTTCCACTTGGCTGTCAGGGCGCGGGCTGGACAACGCACGGCTCTACGTGTCCGGTCACAATCTGCACAACTTCACGAAGTACTCGGGCTACGATCCCGACGTGAACAGCAACGGCGCCGGCTCGAACATCGATCTCGGCACCGACTACTACGCGTATCCGCGGGCGCGGACCTTCACTTTCGGAGTGTCCAGCCAATGGTAAATACGACACGCATCTCTGACTTCTCATCGAGGGCTCCGGAGTTATGAGAATCCGCTTTCTCGTGCCGGCGCTGCTGCTCGTGGCCTCGGGGTGCAATGGAATCCTGGACACGACGCCGAAGGACACGATCCCCGAAAGCAGTGCGATCGTTGACGCGCCGAGCGCGCGCGCGGCGGTGGTCGGGATGTACACCGCGCTGCAGAGCACGAGCAACTACGGCGAGGAGCTCACCGAGTTCGGCGATCTCTCGTCCGACAATGCGGACAACACCGGAACGTACACGTCGTATCTCGAGGCGGACCGCAACGACCTGCAAGCGAACAACTCGACCATCTACGACATCTGGACGAAGTCTTACGACGCCATCAACCGGGCGAACGAGATCATCACGAAGGTGCCGGGCGTGTCCGGTCTCGCGGATACCGAAAAGGCGGAGCTCACGGGGGAGGCGTACTTCGTTCGTGCGCTGGAGTATCACAACCTGGTGAAGCTGTTCGGTGGCGTTCCGATCAACCTGAAGCCAACGACATCGGTGAGTGATGTGGGAAACGTCACACGTGCATCGGTGACCGACGTGTACACGCAGATCAACAAGGATCTCGACTCGGCGGGTGCACTGATCACGAATGACGGACCTCCGACGCAGGCGAACACCGCGGCGGTGCCGGCACTGCGCGCGCGTGTGGCCCTGTATCAGGGGGACTACGCGGGTGCCGTCGCGGCGGCCAACGCCGTCGAGGGTATGGGCATCGATCTCGCCAGCAACTACGGCGATCTGTTCCCGTCCACTCCGGGCTCCACGCCGCCGGAGGACATCTTCGTCATCAACGCGGCGCTGACGCAGGAGAACTACGTCTCGTACGACTACCTGTCGGTGTATGAGTTGGCGCCGTCAACGAAGCTGATGCAGGCGTACGATCCGACGCTGGATCCAGCGGACCTGAGCACCTTCAGCACGTCCGACAAGCGCGGGCAGTGGAATATTCTCATCGATAATGGCACGCCATACGGAAACAAGTTCCGCTCGGTCGTCGGCACGGATCCAATTCCAGTGATCCGGTTCGCGGAAGTGCTGCTGATTCGCTCGGAAGCGCAGGCGCGGCTCGGTCATCTGACGGAAGCCGTGGCGGATCTGAATCGCGTTCGTGCACGTGCCGGCGTGCCGCTCTACTCTCTTGGCACACACACGGCGGCGAACATCATTCAGGCCGTGTCCGACGAGCGGCAGAAAGAGCTCGCGTTCGAGGGAGATCGATGGCCCGATCTCGTGCGCCTCGGCGTCGCGGCGACCGTTCTGGGCATCGATCCGAACCAGACGCTGTATCCGATTCCGGCGCGCGAGATCGCGGTCTCTCCGACGCTGACGCAGAATCCGGGATATTAGGGATCGAGTAGGGATTGGACGCACAAGAGAATCGCCCGGCGTGCACTTGCATGCCGGGCGATTTTTTGCGAATGGTGATTACGGCAGCGGCTTGCCATCAGCGGTGCAATGTGTGCGCCACCATGCCGGCGTGCCGATCATGTTTGCGTCGCCCTGGCTTGGGGTTGCGGATGAACCCGAAGAGGATCTCGACGTCGAGCTGGACGACGTCGTGGAGGTTGGCGGCGTTCTCGACAATGTCGATCCCGACGGTGTGGCTCTTGTCGAGTCTCTGCGGCTGGTGTCGGATGCCGATCCCATGCGCGTGCTCTGGTTGCCGTACTCCGACGCGGTGTCGCGCGCCGGATTGGCGGAGGAGGGTTTAATGCGCGAGTTGGCGTCCGTGGTGTGCTGTTTGTGCGCGCACGCGAGCGCCCCGAACACGAGCGCCGCACCTGAAAGGATCTGAACTCTCGTCGTCATGTGCCCTCTGCAGTGATTGGCGCACCGAGGCGTGCGGCATCCCGCACACGCGAAGTGCGACGCGTTGATAATTGTCAGGGGTGCAAAATCACTGCCGACGTCAGCACGTCGTGTCGCAAAACGGAAATCGCCCGGCGTGCGAGGGCGCGCCGGGCGATCGGTTGTTCAGGTTGTCGCGCGGGCTATTCGGATTCGTGGTGCCCGGGCCACGAGGAGCGCGCAAGCGTGTCAGCGTAGAGATCGCCAACCCGCATCGCGGAAGCGACCGCGCCGCTGACGACTCCGACGAGCAGCACGGTGCCGACTACCGACTGCCACGGAATACTGGCGGCCACATCCGGGCGAAGCGCGAGCGCGAAGGTGGCGCCGGCTGCAGCGAGCAGCACCGGGAGCCTACGATCGCGCTGCGACTGCCGGCGCGAGATCGCGCGTGAGCGCGAGGGATTCGAGTATTGCGAGTGATGCGAATGCACGACGGTGTTGATTGAAGAAAGAGCGGCGCGTTGTACTGGAAGGACGAGCGAATCGGCGTAGTAGTAAGCTGATCGCGGGCGCCACTAAATGAACTGTCCAAGTGGGGAGGTGAGTTCCCATGCGCGCGTTGGTGGCCTCTGGCGGAGGCAAACAGCTGTCTCATGCCAGTGGGCGGGCGCACGCATGGGCGCCCACGATGAGGGCGTCTTAATCGTCATCGTGTACACCGGTGAGGCTGTGATCCCGACGCGCAGCGCGACCCATTCACCTAATCATTGCCCGATGATCCAGCGACCAGATATCACCACTGTCGACATCCCAAGCGTCTGGACGTTCATCGTGGCAATTGTTGCGATGATGGCGATCACGTTTGGCGTGTTGATTCTTGCGGATCGACTTCATCTCAATGAAGACGCGGTGGGTTTCGGATTTTTCGCCGTCACCTTGGGAGTTCTCGCGGTCGCGCGCCCGCAATGGTTCTGGAATTACCCACGGCCTTGTTCCTTCGCTACAGAATCGGCGACCTGGGATCAATGGGGGTCTACCTGCTATTCACCTCGATCGTCGCCGACATCAGTTGGCGTCGGGAATTGTCGTCGGGATTGCGGTCGACGCTTTCGTGGTAGACTACTTCAATCCCCGTAGTCGCGCACTCGTAACCTGGTGGCGAGAGTTTGCGGTCGTACGAATCATCGTCGCTCGAATCATCATAGTAGACGCCGGTCACCGAGGGTGAACCACCGGTGACCATCGCCAAGAGTCCGGGAAAGGAGTCCGAGGGTTTCGAGGTGCTCGCGTGACAGTACGTGATCCCGCGATGCGTGAGCTTGGCGAGCGCGGAATTGGGGTGGCTCGCGACGAAGTTCGCCAAGTCCAACTGATGAAGTCCGTCGATGCTGATCAGAAGAACGTGCTTTGCCGCCTGAACAGCGACGGCTCCTGCGGCGGAGGGCGCGGTAGTGGCGGAGTTGTCGGCACAGGAGCTCACCGTCCAGCACATGGCGAACGTGCTGGCGGCTGCCAGAAGACCTCGGGTTTTCATCGATACCTGATAAAGAATTGTGAGCGGCGAGCGACGCCAGCGGAACGAGGGGTAGGAGATGGTCACTCGCGCATGCATCGCCTTCCGCACACCTTCGTCGCGGGTGCGTAACCAATCGAGGGTCGAAGCACGATCCGATCGCTCTCGCTGCGACGATTCTTCGAGCGTTTCGAGCGAATGGACGCATTGGAGACAGGACGAGGACGCCTAGGCGCTACCGTGACGAGACAGCTGCTCCTTCTCCCGTCACGGAGGTTTGACCAATGTCCCACTTTTCTCGCGCACTTCCACTTCTTCTTGGCGCCGCCCTCGCCGCATACGGCTGCGACTCCTCAACGGCTCCATCTCCGAAACTCGCCGCTGCACCCCTTGAATCGCGAGTGCCCGAGGGCCCGATAACCCCCACTGTATTCGCCACGGGTCTCGAATATCCCCGCGGCCTCGCGTGGGGACCGGATGGCGACCTGTATGTGGCCGAGGCGGGGACGGCCGGCACCAACTTCACCACCAACGCGCAGTGTGCTCAACTAGTCCCGCCGGCCGGTCCGTACTTCAATGGTCCGACGAGCCGCATCTCCCGTATCGATCGTAGCGGTGCACGAACCACCTTCGCATCTGGATTTCCCTCGGCGATCAACGGGTTCGGCGACATTCAGGGCGTCGCGGACGTCGCGTTCCACGACGGCAAACTGTTCGCGCTGATTGCAGGTGGTGGTTGCTCTCACGGATCGCCTGACGTCCCGGCGAGCGTCGCACGCGTTGGCCGCTCCGGGTCGTGGTCGGTGATCGCGAATCTCAGCAGGTGGCAGGCTGAGCACCCGGTCGCAAACCCGGATCCTACTTCAGGTCGGGAGCCCGATGGCTCCTGGTACTCCATGATCCGCGCGCACGGGGCGCTCGTCGCCGTGGAGCCGAATCACGGGGAGATGGTCCGCATCGACCCCGCTAACGGACGGATCAGGCGTATCACGGATATCTCCGCTACGCTCGGACACCAAGTCCCGACGGTGGTCGCCGAACGCCGGGGAGCGCTCTATATAAGCACTTTGGGACTATTTCCGGTAACGCCGGGAAGTCAGAAGGTCTTCCGCGTTTCTCACGACGGACATCTCGCAGTCGTCGCCAATGGTTTCACTTCGGTGCTGGGGCTCGACTTCGACCACTCGGGTCGACTGTACGTGCTGGAGACGACATCAGTCGCGGGCTTTCCGACTCCGAATACCGGCCGCGTCATTCGACTCGACCGACGGGGGAACCGCGTCGTAGTTGCGGATGGACTATTCCTCCCGACGTCGCTTCGGTTTGGGCCCGATGGGGCGTTCTACGTGTCAAACATGGGCTTCGGGCCGCCGCAGCCAGGACAGGTACTCCGCTTCGCAGTTCGCGACGCGAACTCGTACGACGCGGCGCTGGACATGGAGGGAGGATCGCAGTGATCCACACCAGGAGCTAGTGTGCCGCACGCGCTCCGCTCGCATTGAAGGGCGGCGGGGCGCTGCGACATCACTGACGATTCCGCGAAAACGGCTCATATTACTGGTGTACGCGCCGTACGCCAAAGCGGAAGTGGCGGAATTGGTAGACGCGCTGGACTTAGGATCCAGTGGGGAAACCCGTCCGGGTTCGAGTCCCGGCTTTCGCATGGTGCGTTTGGCGCGCACGCGCCAGCATTATTTCCCGCGCTGACGCGCGCGCTTGCGCCTGCCCTTCTTCAACACCTCCTGCGCGCGCTTCCGGCCATGGCGTCCCTCGATCACGAATTTCTTCCCCTCCTGCGCGTTGTACGTGATGAAGAATTGCTCGATCTGATGCGTAACGGCATCAGGTAGATCATTGAGCTTCTTCACTTCGGCGAACAGCTGGCACGATTCGGAGATCGCGATCAGGCGATCGTTTCCCTCGGACGCACCGCCCTCTTCGGTCTGCGTCGCCTCCAGCACTCCGATCAATCGCGACGGCACGATCGCGCCGCTCGGCACCGACTCATCCATCAGCACGAGCACGTCCAGAGGATCGCCATCATCTCCGACGGTGGACGGGATGAATCCGAAGTCGAAGGGAAAGCTCATTCCCTGCGGAAGCACTTTCCTCACAATGAACGCTTCGTGCTCGGGATCGTACGCGAGCTTCGTGCGTGCACCCTTCGGCGTCTCGACGATCACGTTGATCGATTTCGCCTCCTCGTCGATCGGCGGGAGCTCCGAGAGCGGCGGCGCGCGCCGAGTGGCTTTGCGTGTCATGAAGGAGTTCCTGCTGCCTGGAGGTCCAGAGGTGCGAGTGCCTGGTCACGAAGAATTGCGGCCGCGGCAGCGATGCCGATCCCCATGAGAAAGCCGCCAATGACATTCCGATGCCCAATGCTTGTCGCGGTACACGCGGCTGAATCCGACGGCGCATGGGATCGCAATCGCGACGGGTAGCCCCACTACTGGAAAAAGACCCTCGCGTGCGAGTGCATACGCAGACGCGCCAATTGCCGCCGTTGAGACGCTCGTATGGCCGCTCGGAAAGCTCGATTCCGTGTTTCCATGCAGCCGGGCTTCGATCGGCCTCCGCCGCTTGAAAAACAACTTGAGCCCATGGTGCGCCATCACCGCAACGACGCCGGCCAGCGTCGGCGACGAGGCCGCCACCCACACGCGCGAGTCGAGTCCGGAGCCGTCACGTCGATCGGTGCGCGATCGGGAATGACGCACGATCGCG
The DNA here is from genome assembly GCA_963792685.1 of uncultured Gemmatimonadaceae bacterium. Taxonomy (GTDB): domain Bacteria; phylum Gemmatimonadota; class Gemmatimonadetes; order Gemmatimonadales; family Gemmatimonadaceae; genus FEN-1250. The sequence continues at coordinate 3,869,271 of CAWBWW010000001.1, forward strand.
AGCCCCGCGAGTATCGCCAGCGGGAGCTCGACCACCGGCTCACCGAGCTCCGTCACGACGTGCGCGACGAGATCGAGCGTGTCGCTGCGCATTCGGCGCACAAGGCGCTTCGAGCCATGATCGAGCCCACGAGTTTTCGACATGCTCACCAATCGGGCGAGAGCGGCTGTCGATCCGAACGCGGTCACGGCGATTCCGCCGAGCACCAGCGTGCGCGAGGAAATGGCTCGCCGCCCTCCCGGGCGGGGCGCTCGGCGCGGGCGCACCGAGCGAATGGCTGGAGACGCGACGGAGGTCGTCATTTGTCGAGTGCTGACCGCTGACCACCGGGTCCCCCAGCGGCAAGGACAATGCCCTCGGGTGCAGTGTGTTGCGCGACGCGGCTGCTCGGCACGAGGGAGATCTTCCCATCGCCTTCGAGAATCGCCCATTCGACCTGCTCGAGTCGCTCCAATCCGACCTTGTGCATGGCGGAAAAAATATCGCGAGCCGGAATCCGCTCGCGGTCGAGATGCTCGTGGACGAGAAGGCCGTGTCGCACCAGCACGGTGGGCTTGGCTTCTACGATTCGCGCAAACCGATTGCTTCGATAGCTCGCAACGGAAGTGAGAAAGACCAGCAGGAACAGCGTGCTCGCCCCAATCACCGCGTTCGTCATCGAGTAGTCCTGTCGCGTGAGCGCTCGCGAGAAGAGCTGCGGAATGAAGAGCAGCGTCACGAGCTCGAAGGGGGACATTTGCGTGAGCTCACGTTTGCCGAGCACGCGAAAGCAGGCCCAGACGAACACGTAGACGAAGACGACACGAACGACGGTTTCCATCGACGCCCTCCCGTGCTGGTATAGAGCTAGGGGAACACGATCGTGCGGATGATCGACGAGACAGTATCAGTTCCTGCGGCAGCCCAAATCCTTCCCCCATGCGAGCCGTAGTGCTCTCCCCACAGCTCCGCGCTCACCAACCGCGATTCGTCCGGCTGGAGATTGGGCAGCTTCACGACGTACGCGTCGCGCGGCGCGGGCTCGATCCGAACACTCGAAAAGCGCGTGATGTACGAGGTATCGAGCGAGACGCTCACGGTGTCGAGTGCGCGCGTCGAACGATTGCGAACGGTCACCTCGAGCGACTGGATTTGTCGGTAGCGGAAGCGCGATGGATATCGAACCGTCATCTCGAGCGCGGCCGAAGCGGCTCGCACCGAGTGCCGGCTTTCGCCGAACACGCCAAACAGCGTCAGCACCGGAATGGCCGCGAGCAGCGGCAACCCGAGGTACTGCTTGCGCGTGAGTGAGAGGCGTGGTGCAGTTACCGGCGGGCCGACCGGTTCAGGTGTGCGCGAGTCCATGGTCATACGTCCGCGGAAACGGTGCGCGAGGCACGGCGGTGTACGTATGAAGAAGGCAAGTCGTGTACCGCGCTGCGTGGCGACGCAACGTTACCCGTGCCTAGGCATCTCCTACACTCTATGAGCGCGAGGCAGCGTCAGTATGAACGTGCTTCCCACGTTCGGCGTACTTTCCACGCGCAGCTCGGCACCCATCCCGCGCGCGAGATCGCGGCTGATCGCCAGCCCGAGTCCGACCCCGTCGTTCGTGCGCGTGAGTCGCTGATCGACCTGCACGAACGGTTCGAAGATCATGCTCAGTTTCTCCGGCGCGATGCCGATACCCGTGTCTCGCACGTAGAGCGTCACCAGCGCCTCGTCCGCCACACACTCGACACCCGCCCGTCCTCCAGGATCGGTGAACTTGAGCGCATTGGTCAACAGGTTCAGAAGAATCTGCGCCAGCTTTTCGCGATCGGCTCGAACGTACAGGGACGAATCCGCATTTCTGCAATCGAAGACGATCCGCTTCGCGCGGAGCTGCGGCGCAACGAGCACTTCCACTGCGGCAATGACCTCGGCAAGCGGTACGGCCGCAAGCGAGTACTCGAGTCGTCCGTTCTCGATGCGCACGAGGTTCAGAACGTCCGTCACGAGGCCGAGCAGGTGGCGCTGCGCCGCCCTGATCCGATTGAGATCGACGAGCTGCTCGCTCGTGACCGGGCCGCGGATGCCGAGCTCCATCAACTCGACGTATCCGCCGATCGCATTCAGCGGCGTGCGGAGCTCGTGACTCATCACGGCGAGGAACTCGCTTTTCGCACGGTTCGCTGCCGCAACATCCAGCAGCGCCTGCTCGACTGCTGCATGCGCCTTCACCTCGGTTTGATACAATCTTTCACGTTCCTTCTCAGCGGCCTTGCGCTCGCTGATGTCCTGCACGATTCCCACAACGCGGCCGGCTGCGCCGTCTTCGCCGCGAAGCGCGTGCCCAAGAGAGGCAAGCCAGGTGGTGGTGCCGTCCGCACGCGCGACGCGATACTCCACTTCGTATCGCCCATCACTGGCAACTGCGGCAGCAAAGGCTTTGCGCACACGTAGTCGGTCGCGCTCTTCTACGCACTCGAGGAACTCGGTGAACGTGATTGGCCCGGGTACCGGCGGGCGGCCCAGCAGCGCATTCGCCCTCGCGGAATTCCATGCGTGTTCGGCGCCGAGATCGTAACTCCACGTTCCCAGCGTCGCCGCTTCCAGCGCGATTCGAAGTTGAGCAGCGGATTCACGCTCCGCTCTCTCCGCCGCTTCCGTCGTTCGCTGAAGGTCCTCGCTTGCAGCTTCGAGCGCGCGCGCGCGAACGCGCCCCGTGCTCTCGAAAAGAATGCTCAGCGAGCCGCCTATATCTCCCGTTGCCAGGGGCACGGGGATGAACGTCGCATCGAACCAGCAATCCTCCACCGCGCCGGTGTCGTAGCGGTCCAGCGCGTAGTGCGCCTCGGTGAAATGAACCGTCTCGCCGCTGAAGACGCGCGAGAACGTCGGCTCCTGCACGTGCCGTATCTCCGGCCAGCATTCATGTGAAGCGACACCAAGCGCGCGTGGATGCTTCGCGCCAATGAGCGGGACGTAGGAGTCGTTGTAGATCTGGATGAGCTGCGGGCCCCAAACGAGAATCGCCGGGAAGGCGCAGCCGAGCACCACATCGACTGCCGTGCGCAGGCACTCAGGCCACTCGCCAGGGTGCCCCAGCGGCGTCGATGCCCAGTCGAACTCACGCACGCGCGCGAGCATTTCGCCGGCGCTCGAGGGAAGCGCCGTCACATTGTCGCGATCCATGTCACTCGACATCTCAGTCAGAGCCCCGCTGCCATATACGAGAGGATGCGACATTCAGGGTGCCCGTGTCAACGTGCGCGCGCCCGGATTTAAGTTCAACCATGCCACCGCATTCCCGGGATCCATGGCCCAACGAGAGCGCTCCTCGCGAAAGTGGAGATCACTTTTCCTCGCAGGCAGCGGATTACTCGGCGTTCAGGCCGCGGTATCCGGAGGAGCTCTTTGCGTTTCTCGCTGACCTCGTTCCGCAGCGGGATCTCGCCTGGGATTGCGCGACAGGCAATGGGCAGGCCGCAGTCCCACTCGCACGTTATTTTTCGCGAGTCCTCGCCACCGACATCAGCGCCGCGCAGCTGCATCACGCAGAGCAACACGAACGCATTGAATACAGAATCGCGCGAGCGCATGACAGCGGGCTGCCCGCTCACTCCGTTGATCTCGTAACGGTAGCGCAGGCGCTGCACTGGTTCGACTTATCGAGCTTCTACGCCGAAGTCGAACGTGTTCTGGTGCCCCGAGGTATGCTCTCGGTCTGGAGCTACGGAAGCGCATCCGCGGACACTCCTGCACTAAGCGACTGTATCGCGCAATTCGAATACGACACGCTCGGAAGCTACTGGCCTCCCGGTCGAGCGCTCGTCGGTGAGGCGCTCCTCGATCTACCGTTCCCGTTCGACGAGATCGAGTCTCCTGCATTCACGCTCGAGGCGACCTGGACGATCGACCAGTTGGTCGGCTACGTGCGAAGCTGGTCGGCGACGCAACGATATGTGGATGCGCACTCGAGCAACCCGACGACGCAATTCGAACGCGAGCTGCGGATGCATTGGGGCGATCCCGCCTCGAGGCACGTCATCCACTGGCAATTCGTGCATCGACTCGGCCGACACGCTCGCTAGCGCGCGCGCGCCGGGATTCTTGCTGAGGTCGTAGCTCCCGACGAATCCGTAATGAGCCGCGCCAAAGTGCACGGCTGTAAGAAAGGCCCGGTTCGCGCGACTAATAGAAGTGTATGGATCAATCTCATCGCGAGGACATGACGAATCGAGAGGAGGCATTCATACAGCTCCTGCGGCAGAACGAAGCGCGGCTGCAACGAATTAGCCGCGTGTACGCGAAGGACCCCGAGGCACAAAAGGATCTCTACCAGGATATTCTCGCGCAGCTTTGGCGGGCGTTTCCGTCCTTCGAGGGCGAATCGCAGGCGGGCACTTGGCTTTATCGCGTCGCGCTCAACACGGCGCTCAGCCAGAGACGCGCAGACACGGTGCGCAGAAAAGAACAGCACGAGAGCCTGGATGACTCGCCCGAAGGGTCGCACACCGTGTGGCAAGACGGATCACCGACGCCCGACGAACGCTTTGACGCGCGCCAACGACTCGAGAGGTTGTACGCCGCGATCGATCGGCTCGACGACCTCGACAAGGCGCTCGTGATGCTTTTTCTGGATGAGCGGAGTTATCGCGAGATGGCACAGGTTCTCGGGATCAGCGAGAGTCACATCGGAGTGAAGCTTCATCGTATAAAGAAGGTGCTCGCTTCGTGGCTCGCGGAGGACGCTCATGAATCTCGATGATGCCAAGGCCTGCTGGCAATCACAGGAACAACTAGCCGGAGTTGCTATGTCTGACGGTCAAATCCTTGAAATGGTGAGGGAGGAATCACGCGCGTTCGACGCGAAGATCAGGAACCGCGATTTGCGCGAAATACTCCTCATGGTCGTGTGCGCTCCATTCGTTCTGGTGACGCTACTGCTGCCATCCTCCTGGGTCGCCCGCGCAGGTGCTCTGCTCGTCCTGGCTAGCTGCGCTCTCATGTACTGGAAGTTGCGTCGCGCGCGCGGACCGGGGATCGGGCTGCAAGTTCAACGCTCTCGCTCACGGACGTGCTACGTGCCCAGCGGGCAAAGGTGGATGCGCAGATCGACTTGTTGAACAGTGTTCTCTGGTGGTACATGGCCCCGTTGGCCATTGGCGCGGTGATGGTGGTCGCCGGCGCTTCGGGCATAACGGGATTCACGATTGTGTATGCACTTCTGGTTGTGGTCGTGTCCTGGAGGATTTACGTGGCGAACCGCCGCGCTGTCGCGCGCGTGCTGCGACCACAGCGCGACGAGATCACGCAACTGTTGCAACAGGCAGGTGAGTGAATCCCATGTTGCGCACACGCCTCGCACTTGCATCCGCACTCTCGATCATCATGCTCACACTCGCTTGGCCGCTCTCCGCGTGCGCGCAGAAAGCTGCGCCAGCGGCCGTCGCCGAGGCGCCAGCGTTCCCTTCAGATTCTGCGGTACTCGCGATCATACGGCAACGCGTCGACGAAAAACGGAGCGCGGGCATCGTGGTCGGATTACTGGAGCCCGACGGTCGCACTCGCATCATCGCCTATGGTGACCCCGGACCTGGTCAGCCGCCGCTCGATGGCAACAGCGTATTCGAGATCGGTTCGATCTCGAAAGTCTTCACCGCGACGTTGCTCGCCGAGCTGGTGCAGGAGGGGAAGGTGAAGCTCAATGACCCGGCTCAGAAATACCTGCCGGCGAGCGTGCACATGCCCACGCATAACGGGAAGGTCATCACGCTGGGCAACCTTGCCGAGCAGAACTCCGGGTTGCCAAGCCTGCCTTCCAACTTCCACCCCTCAGACCCGTCGAACCCGTACGCTGACTACACAGTCCAGCAGATGTATGATTTTCTGTCGGGCTACCAGCTCACGCGCGATCCCGGTGCGCAGTTCGAGTACTCCAACCTCGGTGTGGGACTACTCGGTCACGTGCTGTCATTGGCGACCGGGAAATCGTACGAGCAGCTGGCTCGCGATCGCATCTGGCTTCCGCTCGGCATGACGCACACGGCAGTCACCTTCACACCGTGGATGAAGGAGCATCTCGCGATTGGCCACGACGAGCAGGGGAAAACGGTATCGAATTGGGACCTTCCCACTCTTGCCGGTGCAGGTGCGATTCGCTCCACAACGAGCGACATTCTGACGTTTGCCGCTGCGAACGTGCATCCCGAGCGCGGCGCATTGGAGCGCGCAATGGCGTTCGCACAGAAAGTGCGCGCACCAGCCGGTAACATGTCGATCGGACTGAACTGGCTCACAGAGCACACTGGAACCGACACGATCGTCTGGCACAATGGCGGAACCGGCGGCTACCGCACCTTCCTTGGGCTCGAGCCGGCCCGGAAACGCGCAGTCGTCATCATGACGAACACCACCGGCGCGGGTGCTGACGACATCGGCATGCATCTGCTCGACCCGTCGCTGCCGCTCGCGCCAATGCCCGCGACGCAGAAGGCTCGTACGGCCATCACGCTGCCAGCGGACGTGTTATCGCGCTATGTAGGAGAGTACCAGCTCGCGCCGGCGTTCACACTTCAAATCATCCTGTCCAACGGCGCGCTCTACATGCACCCCACAAATCAGGCGACGCTGCGCCTCTGGCCAGAGACGGACTCGGACTTTTTCCTGAAGGAGGTGGACGCACAAGTCACGTTCGTGCGCGATGCACGAGGAGTGGTGACGGGACTCGTATTGCACCAGGGGGGACACGACATGCCGGGCCGCAAGACGTGAGCGACGTGAAGTGTCAGAGCGAAAGGCTCGTCGCGCGATAGCCGGAGCGACTAGCGCGGCACCACTGGCAACACCACCTGGGACGGATGTGCCGCGTCATGCAGGAGCCGCTGATGCGCCACCACGAACGTGCTGTCACGCTCGTTGTTGCCGCCCGTGTTCAGATTCCGATCATACTTCGGGAAGAGCGCGGACGACACGGTCACGCGCATGCGATGCCCCGGCTCGAACACGCGCGACGTGAACCAGAGGTCAATGTCATAGCGCTCGACGCTCCCGGGCGTGAGCGGCAGCTCCTTGTCAAAGCCTTTCCGGAAGCGCGCACGCGCGATGCCATCCTGCACGCGCTGGGCGTGGCCGTCCGGGAAGACGTCGAGCAGCATCACGTTCCAGTCGGTGTCCTTCGCATCGCTCGCGGCCCATACCGTCGCCGACATCTGCCCCGTGACCTCCACCGGCTTGGCCAGCGGCCTGGACGTGAACACCAGCTCGTCGCGCCGTGATGCGTTGATCGCCGTGTAGTCCTCGTTGAGCGACGTCTCGAGCTCACGCGAGTCGATCAGAAACGGCGTCGGCTTCGCGGGATCGTACGTGAAGGTGTCCGCCGCCGCACCACTCGGTGGTACGGTGTCGAGCACGCCGTCGCCGCCGCTCGTGTTCGCATTCCCCGCCGATGACATGTACCACTTTGTCGGCACCGCACGCGCGAGCGGCCACGCGGCCTCTTTCCGCCACGTGTTGTCGCCGAACACGAAGATGTCCACAGGCGGCTCGCGGTCAACGCCGTTGTCCTTGCCGAGCAGGTAGTGGTCGAAGAATCGGAGCTGCAGACGCCGCGTCTCCACGCGCTGCTGCGGGCCGAAGTCTCCCGCCACGTAGTCCACACCCTTGTGCGCACCCGGGCCCATCACGAGTCGCACGGGCGGATGTCCGGGCACGGCGTTGAGGGCGTTCGTGTAATCGATCGGTCCACGCGAATCATCGTACCATCCAGCGATCTGCAGCACGGGGGCCTTCTCGTGCGCGATGTTCGTCGTCACCGCGTGCGCGCGCCAATACGCATCGAGCGTGGGATGCGCGATCCACCGATCCCAGAGCGGCACATCGCCACAGCCCAGGCGCTGCGGAAGATCGCTGAGCGGCAGATGCTCGAGCGCGGGACCGATGTCGAGCTCGGCAGTGTTCTGCAGCGTGCGCGCGCGCATGAGACAGGCCCAGTCCACGTTGATCGGCGAGAACACCATGTCCTCGTACGGCACGATGCGCCATGGATCGCTCGACGCCGCCGACGGCGCGATCGCGGAGAGGTGTGGCGGCCCGCTCACCGCCGCGTACCACGCGAGCCGCCCCTCATCGGAGTGTCCGATCAGCCCCACGTGGCCGTTCGCGCCGGGCAGCTTGGCCGCCCACTCCACGGCATCGTAGCCGTCGCGCACGTCGGTGTCGTAGTCGCCGAAATTCGTGCCGTCGGACACATCGCGCCCCCGCACGTGCTGCGCAATGAAGATGTAGCCGCGCGATGCCCACCACTTGCCGGCCGGATGCACGATACGCGTATACGGTGTGCGCTGGAGCACGACGCCGAACGGGCCCTTCCCCACCGGTCGCGCCACGTACGAGGCCAGCCGCGCACCATCGCGCGTGCGCATGAACACCAGCGTGTCCTCGGTGACCGCGTACTGCGAATCCGAAACGGCGCCGGGCCACAGCAGGTACTGCTGCTCGACGGTGAACGGCGTCGTGCGCCGCACGAGCCGGATGCGCCGCCCCGCAGGCGTACCGCCAGCAGCGAAGAGCTCACCCACAAGCGTGTCTCCGTGCCAGGACGCATCGAGCCTCGTGCTGTCGTTGGCGAGCAGCACCGAATCCCCGTGCGCCACGACGCGCTTCACGTCGAGCATCGGCTCGCCCGAACGCCGGCGGATCGCCCCGGTCATCGCCGTGTCGTGCCCCTCGAGATGCGCGAAGCCCATGCGCCGCCACCCTTCGAACCCTTCGTGCGGCGTGGAGCCAAGTGCAACGTAGGCGTCCCAGTCGCCCGCGACCGTGCGCGCGGGTGCGTGTTCGCGTGGGCCGCACGCGATCGCGGATCCGATGGCGAGAGTTGCGACGATCGAGCGCGGGCGGAGTGCGGAAACGATGCGGGTCATGTCAGCGGATTGGAGACGACGGGCGAGGCGCACAATGGCTGGACGGAGAGGGAGGATGCGCTCCGGGTTGGCCGCGCGCCAGCACCTTCCGCTCTCGTAGTGCCGAGAGCGTGGTGATCGCGTAACTTGTCGCGGACCCATTCCGAAGTGGAGCCCCGCGTGCGTATTGGCGACATGAACTGGATGCAGGTGGAAGAGTATCTCCGCCACGATGACCGCGCCGTGCTGCCGCTCGGCAGCACCGAGCAGCACAGCCACCTGCGACTCACCGTGGACTGCATTCTCCCCGAGCGCGTGGCCGCGGAGGCAGCGGAGCCGCTGGGCGTGCCGGTGTTCCCGGTGCTTCCCTACGGCGTGACTCCGTATTTCCGTGAGTTCCCCGGCTCGATCTCGTTGCGGGTCGAGACACATCTGCGTGTCGTGCGCGACATCCTCGACGGCATGGCGCACTCGGGCTTTCGCCGCATCCTCATCGTGAATGGCCACGGCGGCAACGGTGCCGTGCAGCAGTTCGCACAGGAGTGGACTGCGGATCATCCCGAGCATCGCGTCATCTTCTACAACTGGTGGAATGCGCCGCGCACGTGGGCCAAGGTGCAGGCGATCGATCCCGTCGCATCGCACGGGTCATGGATGGAGAATTTTCCGTGGACACGGCTCCCGGGCGTCACGCCTCCCGCGGAGCAGCGCGCGATGGTCGACTCGGATCGCGTGCGCGCGCTCGACCCGGTCGCGCTGCGCAAATATCTCGGTGATGGAAACTTCGGCGGGCTGCATCAGCGATCCGACGAGGACATGCTCGCGATCTGGAAGATCGCCGTCGAGGAGACGCGGAGCGTTCTCGATGGGGCGTGGGGAGGCGCGTAACCCGCGATGCGAACTCTCATCTGGGGGGCAGGCGCGATCGGCGGCACGCTCGGCGCACACCTCGCCCGCGCCGGCCACAATGTCACGATGGTGGACAACGTGCCCGAGCACGTGCACGCGATCGAGCGTGACGGATTGCACATCACCGGCCCCATCGCGGACTTTCGCGTGCGCACACCGGTGTTCACGCCCGAGACGCTGCGCGGCGAGTGGGACACGATCGTCCTCGCCACGAAGGCGCACCACACCGAGAGCGCGACGCGCGCGCTCCTCCCGCATCTCAGCGCGCACGGCTGCGTGGTCTCTGCGCAGAACGGGCTCAACGAGCTTGCGATCGCGGAAATCGTCGGAGCCGAGCGCACAGTGGGCGCCTTCGTGAACTTCGGCGCGGACTACATGGAGCCCGGCGTCATCCTCTACGGTGGGCGCGGCGCTGTGGTGGTGGGCGAGATCGATGGACGCATCACGCCGAGGGCGGAGGCGATTCGCGCTGCGTGGCTGGACTTCGATGAGCGCGCGATCGTGACGCCGAACGTCTGGGGATATCTGTGGGGAAAGGAAGCGTACGGCGCGATGCTCTTCGCGGGCGCGCTCACCAACGAATCGATTGCCGACGGGCTCGCCGATCCAAAGTACCGCGGGCTCTACATCGCGCTCGCACGAGAGATTCTCGCGGTGGCTGCGGCGCGCGGGGTGAGCCCCGAGGGCTTCGACGGCTTCGATCCCGCGGCGTACCTTCCGCACGCACCCGCGGGCGCGGCGGAGCGATCGCTCGACCAGCTCGTCGCGCATAACCGGAAGTCCGTAAAGACGCACAGCGGCATCTGGCGTGACCTCGCAGTTCGCAAGCGGCGAACGGAGGTCGATGCGCAGCTCGGCATCATAGTAACGCTCGGCGAGCAGGCGGGTGTCGCAGCGCCGCTCACGACGCGCCTGGTCGAGCTCATTCACGAGATCGAGAGTGGTGCGCGCGCGCAGTCGCTGGACGCGCTCGATGCACTCGCCGAGGCGATGCCGAGCGCGGCGCGCCAATGAATATCGAGTTCCGTGGCAAGACGGCGATCGTCACGGGGGCGGCGCACGGCTTCGGTCGCGCGATCAGCGTCGCGTTTGCGCAGCGTGGCGCGAGCGTGTGGGCGTGCGATGTGCTCGAAGAGGAGCTGCGCGATACGAAGCGGATCTGCGAGGATAACGGGGGCACGTGCGCGACGCGCGTGCTCGACGTGCGTGACAAGATGGCGGCGCTCGAGCTCCTGGATGACGTGTCCACCACGACCGGTCGCGTCGACATTCTCGTGAACAACGCGGGCGGCGTGCTGGGGCAGGTGGGACGCCCGCTCGAGGATGTGTCGCCCGAGGAGTGGCAGACCATCTTCGATGTGAACGTGAGCGGCGCGTTCTTTCTCTCGCAGGCGGTGGCGCCGAGCATGAAGGCGGCGAAGAGTGGGCGCATCGTGAACATCTCGAGCGGGGCCGGGCTGGGGATCAGTCTCACGGGCATTCAGGCGTATGCGTCCGCCAAGGCCGCGCAGATCGGGCTCACACGACAGCTCGCGCACGAGCTCGGGCCGTGGGGGATCACGGTGAACAACGTCGCGCCGGGCTTCGTGCGCTCGAACCCGACCACCGAGCGGCAGTGGGAGTCGTACGGCGCCGAGGGACAGCGCTCGCTCGTCGAGAGCATCGCGCTCAAGCGGCTCGGCGCGCCGGAGGACATCGCCCACGCAGTGCTCTTCTTCGCGTCTGACTACGCGCGCTGGATCACGGGGCAGGTGCTCTCCGTGGACGGCGGGCGGTGAGCTCTGCGCTGAGCGCCGCAGTGACTTCCACCGATCGGGTGGTCGCGCACCTCGCCGCGCGGCATGATGCGATCCTCGCGGAGCTTGTGGAGTTCGCGGCTATCCCCAGCGTGAGCACGGACCCCGCGCACGCGAACGACGTGCGCGCAGCCGCGAGCTGGGTCGCGCACGCGCTCGCAGCGGCGGGACCATTCACCGTGCGCACGATCGAGACGCCCGGGAATCCCGTGATCTACGGCGAGTGGCTCGGCGCACCAGGCGCACGCACGGTGCTCGTGTATGGCCACTACGATGTGCAGCCCGCGGATCCGCTCGAGAAGTGGACGACGCCGCCATTCGCCCCCACCGCTCGCGATGGCCGGCTGTACGCGCGGGGCGTGTCCGACGACAAGGGACCGATGCTGATCCCGATCGAGGTCGCGCGATCGTTCTTTGCGACGAGCGGCGCGCTGCCGGTGAACGTGAAGTGCATGTTCGAGGGTGAAGAGGAGGTCGGGAGCCCGAGCCTCGACGTGTTCATCCGCGACAACATGCAGCTCCTGGCGGCCGACGTCGTGCTCTCCGCGGATGGTGCGATGTGGCGCATCGATGAACCGTCGCTCACGGTGTCGAGCCGCGGGCTCGCTGGACTCGAGCTCACGCTCACCGCGGCGAAGAAGGATTTGCACTCGGGGCGCCACGGCGGGAGCGTCGCGAATCCGCTGCACGCGATGGCGCAGCTCATCGCGTCGCTGCACGACACAGACGGGCGCGTTGCCGTGCAGGGCTTCTACGACCGCGTGCGCGAGCTCACGCGCGCGGAGCGCGACGTCATCGCGGCGCTCCCCTTCCGCGAAGAGAGTTATCTCGAGCAGGTCGGCGCGCCCGCCGTCTTCGGCGAACGCGGATACACGACGCTCGAACGCCAGTGGACGCGGCCCACGCTCGAAGTGAATGGGATGTGGGGCGGCTACACGGGCCCGGGGCAGAAGACGGTGATTCCGTCCGAGGCGCACGCGAAGATCAGCTGCCGCCTCGTCCCCGACCAGGATCCTGCCGAGATCGTTGCGCTGGTGAGTCGCCATCTCGAGAGCCACGTGCCCGTGGGCACGCGGCTCTCGGTGTTTCCCGAGGATCACGGCGCGCGCGCCGCGCACATCGACGCAGGACACTTCGCGCTGCGTGCCGCGGACGAGGCGCTGCACGAGGTCTACGGCGTGCATCCACTCGTCGTGCGCATGGGAGGCACGGTGCCGATCTCGGAACTGTTCCAACGGCACATGGGGCTGGACACCGTCTTCTTCTCCTTCTCCACCGCGGACGAGGACTACCACGCACCCAACGAGTTCTTCCGCATTCATCGTCTTCACGAGGGGCTCGAGGCATGGGCGCGCTACTGGGCGATCCTCGGCCGGGAGCACGCGTGAGCGACACTGTGGAGTCGCGCACCGAGCTCGCGCAGGCAGAGGCGCGCGTCGAGGCGCACAGCGCGTCGCTCAAGAAGGAGCTCGGGGTGCGCGACCTCGTGCTCACGCAGATCCTCTTCATCGTCGGGCTTTCGTGGATCGGCGTCGCAGGAAAGCTCGGACCGCAGCACGTCATCTTCTGGCTGCTTGCGATCGTGCTCTTCTATCTGCCATCCGCTGTAGTGGTGATGTACCTCAGCCGCCTCATGCCACTCGAAGGCGGACTGTATCAATGGGCCAAGCTCGGGCTCAACGGCACCATCGGCTTTCTGCTCGCGTGGAATCTCTGGCTCTACGTCATCGTGCACACGTCCGAGATCGGCCTCGAGTGCGCGACATATCTCTCGTATGCGCTCGGGCCGAACGCCTCGTGGATGACGAAGAGCAACTGGTTCGTAGCGCTGGCGACTGCAGTGCTGCTCTCGCTCATGATTCTCGCGTCCGTGATCGGTCTCGCGGTGGGAAAGTGGGTGCACAACATCGGCGGAGTGGTGATGCTCGTGGTGTTCGGGGCGCTGCTGCTCATGCCGCTGATAGGGCTGGCGACGGGCCATCTGCCCGAGTACCACCCGCTCCGCACCTCGGTCCCTTCGTTCTCGCTGCTCAACCTGAACATCCTCGGCAAGATGGGCTTCGGCGCCCTTGGGGGTTTCGAGTACGTCGCCATTCTCGCGGGCGAGACGCGCGCGCCGGAACGCGCGGTGCGCCGATCGGTGCTGATCGCCGCGCCGGTCATCGCGCTCATGTTCGTGCTCGGCACGAGCACCGTCGTCGCGTACATCCCGACGGACCAGATCGATCTCGTCGGCCCGCTCCCGCAGGTGCTTCGCGTGGGCTTCGGCCCGCTCGGCATCGCCGGCCAGCTCGTCACGGTGGCAATTCTGTTGACGCTCGCGATGCGCGTCGCCCAGACGAACGTCGCCTTCACCGCGGTCGCGCGGCTTCCTATGGTCGCGGGCTGGGATCGCCTGCTTCCAGCGTGGTTCAGCCGACTGCATGCGCGTTATCGCACGCCCGTGAACTCGATCGTCCTCGTAGGCGTGTGCGCGTTCCTCATCGCGCTCCTGAGCCTCGTGGGCGTGGGCCAGGCGGAGTCGTTCCAGCTACTCTTCAATGCCAGCGGAATGTTCTACGCACTCACCTATGTCGTGATGTTCGCGATTCCGCTGATTGGTCTGCGCGGAGTGACGCCCAGGCCACCGCTCTGGCTGCAGCTCGCGTCGGCATCTGGGCTCGCGATGACGGTGCTTTACGTCGTGCTCTCCGTGTTCCCGATCATCAAGGTGGAGAGCGTCGGACTGTTCGCGGCAAAGATCACGCTCGTGATCGTGCTCGCGAATCTCGTGGGCGTGGGAATCCTCGTCGCGGCGCGACGGAAGGGTCGCGCCGTCGGCGAAGCGCTCTGATCGTCAGCGCCCGCCGCCGGTCTCGACCTACTGCTTCTTGCTCGACGGCGGCACCATTTTATTCAGGCGCATGTACGTGATGATGTTGCCGTAGTGCTCCGCGTCGTGCGTGGCGTTGATCATGAGTGCGTACAGGCGCGTGCGCTCCTGCCCGAACATCGAGATCTTCGCGGTCGCTGCGTCGTCCGTCTGCGCGTACGCCTTCGCGCAGTAGTCGTTCGACGCCTTCATCGCCGCGACCAGATCCGCCTTCCTGGTCATCTTCCTGCTCTCAATGTCGTCCTCCCCGCGTGCACTGTCGCCCATCGCGGACGCGCAAAACGAGTATTGGGAGCCCGCCACGTGCGCAATCAGCTCCCCGAAGGACCGCACCTCTGGGGTGGGCTTGTAACCGTACTTGGACTCCGGCACATCCTCGGCTGATTGCGTGACGAATCCGCTCAGCTGCATCCAGAGCGCGCGCGCCGTACCGACGGCCTGATCGGGCGAAGCGGAGTGGTCCTGCGCGTGAAGTACGAACAGCGGAATGGCCAGCATCAACGCGACGGCTGCAATACGTCTCATAGATCCTCTGGTAGTGGGCGCGCAGAGTATGCCGCGCGTCAGAGCGATCCGCAACGACCCACAAGACGATGCGCGGCTGAGAGTTGTATGGCACGGGCTGGCATATGTCTCCCCTTGCGACCTAAATTCAGTGAAATGAATCCGCTTCGCCCGTTGTGAACGTAGTCTCTGCAGGCGCTCGTGCCGAACGATACTGACTCCAATGCCGCGCTCGTCGCGCGCATGGCAGCCGGGGACGAGCACGCGCTCGGCGTACTGTACGACCGGTGGTCAACGACCGTACATACGCTCGCGTACTACTTGCTCGGGCAGGCTGACGAGGCGGAGGATGCAGTGGAAGAGACGTTCTGGCAGGCGTGGCGGGAGGCTGGCAGGTACGATGCCTCTCGCGGCGCTGTATCGACGTGGCTGTCGACGATCGCGCGTAGCCGCGCGCTCGATCGTCAGCGCGCGCGCCGGCGTCGTGCTGAAGAGCCGCTCGAGGGCGTGGTTCCATCCTCCGATGGCACGGGTGCCGGCAACGTAGCCGACGCGCGGCCGTCTGCCGCCAATCCGCAGCAGGATGCGGAGGCATCGGAGCGGGCACGCGCGATCGCGGCCGCGCTGTCGAAGCTTCCCGTGGAACAGCGAGAGGTCATCGAGCTCGCGTACTTCGGTGGATTGAGTCAGAGCGAGATTGCCACGCGCACCTCGCTCCCGCTCGGCACCGTGAAGACGCGCGCGCGCCTGGCACTCGAGAAGTTGCGAGCGCCACTCGCCATGCACCGCGAGGAGGCGCGATGAGCGATCCGACCGGTCACGACATCATGCGCGAGATGCTCGCGCTCGACGCGCTCGAATGCGCTGTCGCCCTCGGAGCGCGCGCAGCTCGACCGGCATCTCACCACGTGCGACGATTGCAGGCAGGAGCTCGCATCGCTGCGCGACGCGACTGCGTCGCTCGCCGCATCGCTTCCGCCGCGCCCAATGCCGGTGGAGCGCGGGGCCGCAATGCGCGCACGGCTCATGTCGCGCGCGATCGAGCAGCGCGCGGGCATCATCCCGCTTCGCCCCCGCCCGGATGACGAGCCCTCACCGGCTCCGCAGTCCGCATCGGGCGCGGTGGCGGCGCGCGCGGGGTCCGCGACGCGTCCGACCTTCGCGCGCTGGCTCGCCGCGGCGGCGATCGTGCTGGCGATGGGCATCCTCGCGCACGACGTGAGCCGCGGCATGGTCATTCGCAGACTCTCGGTCGCGCGCGCGCAGCTGCGCGACAGCACGGGTGTGCTCGAGCGGCGGCTCGCGGATCAGCAGGCGATCGTCCAAGGACTCACGGGCCCCGGCGTGAAGGTGATGGACGCCGGCGCGACGAATGCGCGGCAACCGTTCGGTCGCATGTTCTGGGATCAGCCGACGAACCGCTGGACCTTCGTGGCGTACAACCTGCCCGCGACCGCTGCCGGCCACACGTACCAGCTCTGGCTCGTCACGCGCGATCAGAAGAAGGTGAGCGCAGGCACGTTCGATGCGGGCGCAAACGGCTCCGCGATCGTGCGCGCGACGTACGCCCTGGCCCCTGACTCACTCGCCGCGATCGCCGTGACGAACGAGCCGGCTGGCGGCTCTGCACAGCCCACGACTGCTCCCATTCTCGTAGGCCCGACGGCCAAGACCGACTAGCAGCGCGTCCGGCGGCTGTCCACCGAACGATCACGTTCGCGCCGCTGTTCGTTTTGTTTGCACAGATCCAATACACGAATCCCGACGTAGAGAGCCAGGTATCGCCCAATGCCTTGGTCGCATTTGCGACTCGATCTCACCCGTTGGGAGGAAGCCATGCACTGGCACAACAACATCAGAACCCGATCGCGCATTGCGATCGCGGTGCTGGCCGTGGTCGTCACGGCAACCGGATTGCTCGTCAAGCGTTCCCTGGCGTCTGATCACCAGGACACCGCCGACGTCGAGCTGAATCCGTCGATGGACATGACCGACGTGTATGCGTTCCCGGGCTCGTCGCCCGATCGCATCGCGTTGGTGCTCAACAGCTGGGCGCTCCTCACACCGGCGGAAGCACAGCCCGGCGTCACGAGCTTCAATGACAACCTGCTCTACCAGTTCAAGATCGACAACACCGGTGATGCGCAGGAGGACGAGGTCATTCAGGTGACCTTCCACGGCTCCGGCGCGAATCAGACGGTGGAAGTGCGTGGCCCAATGGCGCCGCCGGTTGTGGGCGCGATGGGCAACACGGTCGCCGCCGTCACGCCGACGATCAGCGGCAAGGTCGCGACGGTGCTCGGCACCGCGAGCGGCATGCAGGTGTTCGCCGGACCGCGACAGGATCCGTTCTACATCGATCTCGAGCAGTTCTTCCGCATTATCCCCGATCGCAAGCCGGTGACCGGACCGCTATCGCAGCTCCCCGATACCGCCACCGCGAGCAGCTTCCGCGCTCCCGGCAGCGCTGTCGACATTCTCGGCGGCAGCGGCGGACACCCGTTCAATGTGCTGTCGATCGTGATCGAGCTTCCGTCGTCCCAGATCAAGGGCAACTCGACGGGCAAGATCGGCCTGTGGGGCACGATCAGCCGCTGATGACATCCACCATGCGCACACTTCAGAGGACTTCCTCCATGCGACACGGCATCATCCGTCGCGGCGTCGCTCGCCGGATCGTCGGCCCCGCGCTCGCCACCATGTTGCTGGCGTTCGCCGCCTGCAGCAGCGACAACAACAACTCCACCGCCCCGACGATTCGCCAGTACAATCAGGTGCAGCGTCTCGGCAATCCACTCGTGAGTGAAGTGTTCCTCGCGAAGAAGGATCACGCATTTCACGGATCGATTGGGCCGTCGGAAGACGTCGCGGCCTTCGCGCCGACGGTGAAAGCGTTTCCGGCTGCATTCGGCCGCGACGCAGTCATCGGCAACACGCTCGCAGCGGTGTTGCTCCCCGACATGCTCATCGTACAGCTCGACAAGGATCCGACGACCGCTGGTTGGCTCAGCTGGGCGTTGGCGAACGGATATGGTGGTCGCAAGCTGAGCGACGACGTCGTGGACGCGGGACTCACCGCGATCTTCGGCCCGCTACTCGGCGATCCGACGCACAAGGTCTGCAACAACTTTGCACTGCCGCTGTGCACCGACAACGTCGCCGATCCAATGCGTCACTCGGATACGTTCCCGTACCTCCTGCCACCGGCATGACGTCCAAGCGTGTCCCGCCGCGAAGTGCGGCGGGCACGCGAGGCGTGTGGAGAATGAAAATGCTCAATCGACCGACTGCTCTCGTGCTCCTCGTGCTCGCCATCGCTGGCGGTGCCCTGCTCCTTCGCCCGCACAGCGCACCCGCGCTCGCGGCGACTCCGCGGCTACACGCCGGCCGAGCTGCTCGACTCGAACATCGCGTTCTACGAGGGAGTCGCGAAGCGCGATCCCATCGGGTGGAATGGCGCTCGGGCAGCTCGCGCTCTTCTACATGCGCCGGGCGCGCGCGACTGGCGACTATCAGGATGTGCTGCGGTCGGAGAGCGCCGCGCGAAAGTCGCTCGAGAATCGCGGCGCGCACAACACGCGCGCAATGCAGGCCCTCGCCGCTTCGCTCCTCTCCGAGCACCGCTTTGGCGACGCGCTTGGCATCGCGCAGCTGCTCGCCGCCCGCGACCCTTCGAATGCCGCCTTTCGCGCGTCAGTCGGCGAGATCCAGATGGAGCTCGGCCACTATGACGATGCGCGCGCGAGCTTCGCATCCGTCGCGGGAAACACGAGCGATCTCTCGGTCGCGCCTCGACTCGCGCGTTGGGCCGAGCTGCGAGGGCAGCCGGATTCCGCGTACCGCCTTCTCAATACGGCGCTGCTTGCCGTCGTCGATCGCAAGGATGTGTCCGACGAGCAGAAGGGTTGGTTCTGGCTGCGCATGGGCGACCTGCAGTTTCGTCTCGGCAAGATTGACGAGGCGGCGAGCGACTATCAGCGCGGCCTGGCTGCGCACCCGGACGACTACCGACTGCTCTCGGCGACGGCGAAGCTCGAGGGCGCGCGCCATGACTGGCAGAAGGCGATCGACTTCGGCGAGCGAGCGGTGGCCGCCAGCTTCGATCCCGCAACGCTCGGTGTCATGAGCAATGCGTACGCTGCGCAGGGTGACAGCGCCAAGGCGAACGAGTTTGCACACGCAATGGAAATCGCGGTTACGAAGCAGGCGACTTCCTACCATCGCGAGTGGAGCCTGTTCCTACTCGACCACGGCCGGCGCGTGAGCGAGGTGCTCGCCAAGACGCAGGAGGAGCTCAAGACCCGTCAGGACATCTACGGCTACGATGCGCTCGCATGGGCGCTGCACGCGAGCCATCGCGACAGTGAAGCGCGTGAGGCGATGGATCGTGCGCTTGCACTCGGAACGCAGGACGCCATGCTCTTCTATCACGCCGGCATGATCGACCGCGCCCTCGGGAAGCGCGATATCGCGACGAGCGAGCTCGCGCATGCGCGTGCGCTCAATCCATATCTGGTGCAGGCAGCGGCCGAATGAGCGACCTCGCGACGTTCATCCAGCTCGGCTTTCGCCACATCGTGGACATCAGCGCGATGGACCACATCCTGTTTCTGCTGGCGTTGGCCGCGATCTATCGGTTCAGGGACTGGCGCTCGACGCTCTGGGTGGTGACGGCGTTCACCGTGGGCCACTCGATCACCCTCGCCCTCGCGGTGACGGGAGTCCTCACCATCTCGCCGGACCTCGTCGAGTTCCTGATTCCGCTCACGATCATGATCACGGCGGTCGAGAACATCGTCGTGCGCGATCGGGGAGGCGCAATCTGGAATGGCCGCTATCGTCCCGTGTTCGCCGGCGTGTTCGGGCTGGTACACGGAGCGGGCTTCGCGAGCTACCTCAAGAGCCTGTTCGTCGATCACGTGGCGCTGCCGCTCTTCGGATTCAACGTAGGCATCGAGATCGGACAGCTGGTGGTGCTCGCGGTGGCATTCACGCTGCTGTGGGCGATCGACCGCGCGATCTCGTGGGTGAAGCTCCCCGCCAGCGCGCCGGCGCCGCTTCGGTTGCGCGTGCTCGCGGTGTCGTCGCTCGTCGCCGTGGTTGCGGCGCACTGGGCCATCCAGCGGGCACCGTGGTGATGTTGTGCCGCACATGACGGTTCGGGGTGCACGCTCGAGGAGTCGCACGCGGCGCATGGTGCTCATCGCGCTGTCGCTGTGCGGCTGCGCGATCGTGTCGCTCGCACGCGCCGCCGATGCGCACCCGCTGCACACCACCCTCGTGCAGCTCACGTACGATGAGCACACCCGCACGATGGAGAGCACCATTCGAGTCTTCGCGAGCGACTTCGCCGCAGCGGTCGCGAAGCGGAAGGGCGCGGCGACGCCCAGCGATGATCGCGTGAGCGACCAAGACGCAATGTCCTACGTCGGCGGCACGTTTCGCATGTCGGATATGAGCGGCCGCCCAGTGCCGCTCACGTGGTGCGGTTCGCGCCGCGCGGGTGACGTGCTCTGGCTTTGCGTGCGCGCCGCGAACGTGGCCGCGCCGAATACGGTGAAGCTCTCGGATCAAATGCTGACCGAGCTGTTCGACGATCAGATCAACATCGTCCAGGCGACTGCCGGCGCGAAGCACGCGAGCATGCTGTTCACGAAGGGCGACGGAGCCAAGAGCGCGATGTGAGCGAGCGGAGTTACTCGACCGGGCGACCATCCGGCGGTATTCTCCAGTGTTCCGTAGCGCCGTCATCGCGTTTCGCCCCCGACAAAGAGAAGCATAGACGCATGCCACACGTGGCCGTTCTCGTGCAGCGAGGCGAATCGCTCGGCCAGGATACCTTGCTCGCCACCCTCGCGCGCATCTGGGAGGAGTGCGGCGTGCGAGTGTCGGTGACCGACGATCCCGCCACGTACACGGCGGCGGACGCGATCGTGCTCCATGTGAGCCTCACGCAGGTGCCCGACGAATACCTGCGTGCGCTCGAGCGTTATCCGGTCGTCATCAATGGTGGCGTGACCGATATCTCGAAGCGTCGCGTCAGCCGCAACCTCCTGGCGCGAGGGGATGCATACAGCGGCCCCGTCATCGTGAAAACGAACCGCAACTTCCGGGGCGTCATCGAGTCGGTGGAGGCGGGGCGCGGCCGCGCAGCTCACCGCGCGATGGATGCGCTTCGCAATCGTCTCCCGTGGAGCCTTCGCTCGAGGCTCGATGAATATCCCGTGTTCGCGTCCCCGCGCGACGTGCCGCTTGGCGTCTGGCACAATCGTGATCTGGTGGTCGAGCGCTTTCTGGCCGAGCGCAGCGACGCGCGCTACTGCCTGCGCACGTGGCTTTTTCTGGGGGACCAGGAGCGAATGGCGATCTTCTACTCGAACGATCCGGTGGTGAAGTCGCACAACATCATTGGTCGCGATCGTCTCGAAGAGGTGCCAGACGATCTGCGCGCAATGCGCCGGGAGCTCGGGTTCGATTTCGGGAAGTTCGACTTCGCGATCGTTGATGGTCGAACGGTGCTGTATGACGCGAACCGAACGCCGAGCCTGGGAGCGGTCTCGATGGACGAGGCGCTTCCGTGGCTTCGTGAGCTCGCATCCGGCCTGTGGAGCTATCTGCCAAGACCAGTCGTGTCCTAGCGCGAGGGTATCGCCTCGATCAACCGCGAGGTTGCGCCGACCGGCACGTCCCGAGCGATCTCGAAGTCTGCAGAGGCGAGCAGAGACCCGAGCGACGCGCGCGTTCGCTCCGCCGCGCCGTGAGCGACAAGCATCGTGAGATCGGAGAGCGCGAGGCTCGTGGGCGAGCGGCCATCGCCATGCTCGGGAAGAAGCTGCTCGACGACGAGCAATCGCGCGCCGGCCTGCATCGCGGCTCTGCACACGCTGAGGATCACCAGCGCGCGCTCGTCGCTCCAGTTGTGAAGTACGTTGGCCAGCAGGTAGGCGTCGGCACCGGGCGGAATGCTCACGAAGAAATCACCCACATGCACCTCACATCGTTCCGCAATCCCCGAGTCGCGAATGTGCCGGCGCGCACCGTCGACTGCTTGCGGTTAATTCGAGCAAGAGGCCGCGCGCGTCCGGATTCGCGCGAAGCAGCCAGACGAGCAGCTCTCCGTAGCCGCCACCAACATCGACGATCGTTCGCGCCGTGGCGAGGTCACAGGCTTCAACCACATCCAATGCAGACAACCGCGCGAGCTCTACGGTCGCATCGTAGAAAATCTCCGCGCTCACTGGATCGTGCACGAGGTGATCGAATGCGTCAGCACCGGTAAGCCGTCGTCGCGCGCTGTCGCCCGTCTGCACGGAGTACAACAGCTCTCCCCACGCCGGTACGAGGGATCGGCCCCACCACCGTGCCCACGACCGGAGCGAATTCTCGGTACCAGTGCGCAATAGCTCGCCCACTTCCGTCAATGCGTACGCGTCACCAGCCTCCTTGATCGCGCCAATGGCGACGAGCGCGCGAAGCAGTCGTCGCAGCGATGGCTCGTGTGTGCGCGTGAGCGCCGCGAGCTGTTCGCTCGTGCACGGCGATTGCGATATGTGATCCGCGAGCGACAGCTCGGCCATCGTGTCAATGGCCTGCGTCGTCCAATTGCCAGTCAGTCTGTCCTGTAGCACCTTGGCAGGAGGTTGCCTCATCGGCGCCTCCGCATCTTCCTGCATCATTTTTTATCACTCCTGCCTTGTGCCGCGAATGGATCCGTGGATCGCTCAACTGTTCGAACGATCAGATCTGCTGCGAATGGGCCACAGCCAGCGCGCCGAGGATCTCAACCTGGGCCTCGGATGGCTGTACTACGCAATGGGGCGCATCGTCCGTCCGGCGAACGTCGTCGTCATCGGCTCGTATCGAGGCTTCGTACCGTTGATGTTCGCGCGGGCGCTGCAGGACAACCTCGAGCATGGTGTCGTGACGTTCATCGATCCCTCCATGGCCGACCCGTTCTGGACGAAGCCGGAGGAGGTCAAAGAGTACTTCACCGGATGCGGTGTGACCAATGTGAAGCACTTCCAGCTCACCACACAACAGTTCGTGGAGACCGAATGCGTACCGCGCGCTCGGCAATGTGGGGCTGGTGTTCATTGATGGGTATCACACCGAGGAGCAAGCGTCCTTCGACTATTCCGCCTTCGCATCCAAGCTCGCGCCGCGAGGCTTCGTGCTGCTGCACGACAGCATGGTGGTGCGCGATGACAAGGTTTACGGCGCGGACAAGGCCTACGAGATGCGTGTGAAGTATTTTGTGGACCAGCTGAAGCGCAACCCGCAGCTTCAGGTGATGGATTGGCCATTCGGCGTGTCAGGACTCACGCTCGTGCGCAAGCTCGATCCCTCCCCTCCGGATCCGCTGCGCGATTGGATCGAAGGGCGTCCGTAGCTCCGCGTCCATGCAGCCCCGCGTCGCAGTCATCTGCATGCCGGAGTTCGGGCATTTTCAGCTCATGCGTCCGATCATTTCAGGGCTCGTGCGTCGCGGCGCGGACGTTCGTGTCTTTACCCACGTCGCGTTCGAGCCACTCGTGCGCGCAGAAGGCGCAACATTCGCAGATCTGTTCGCGCGCTTCGAGCTCGACGCGGCGGACGACTCGTCGACCCCGGTCACCTGCCGCTACGTCAGCTACGCCGGCACGTTCGGTTCCGAGTTTGCGCGCGAGCTGGCGGGCTGGGATCCAACACTGTTCATCTGCGAGACGTTCGCGCTGATTGGGCGCGTGGCCGCCGAGCAGATGGGAAGACCATGGGTGAACGTTTCGCCGGGACACGATCTAAATCCCGAAGCGTATGCGCGAAAGCTCGAGACTGATCCTCGTGTATCCGTGTCGAGGAGCTGCCACGAGGCGGTGGCCGTTCTTCGCGAGCGGTATGGAATCGTCGACGCGTCGCCCTTTTCGTTCATCACATCCACAAGCCCGGCTCTCAACCTCTATTGCGAGCCGCCGCTCTTTCTCGATGAGGATCAGCGACCCGCCTTCGAGCCGCTCGCCTTTTTCGGCGCGCTCCCCGAAGAGGACACGTCGATCGCTCCGCCGTCGCGCTCCGCGTTTGATATGGCCGACCAATCCCGGCTCCGGGTGTACGTCTCATTCGGCACCGTCGTCTGGCGGTACTTTCGCGCCGAGGCACTCGCCGCTATCGACGTGTTGGCTTCCTACTTCTCATCCCGACGAGACGCGGTGATGCTCGTCAGCCTCGGACACGCGGCGCTCGACCCCGTCGAGTGTGCGCGGATCAGCCGGCGGAACGTGCGGGTGGCATCGTATGTGGATCAGCCCGCGATCCTCCGGGAGACGGATGTCTTCGTCACCCATCACGGGATCAACTCGACACACGAGGCAATTGTCGCACTGGTGCCGATGCTCTCGTATCCCTTTTTCTGGGATCAGCCGACGCTCGCGGCCAAGTGCCAGGCGCTCGGAGTCGCGGTGCCACTCGGTGACGCGCCGCTCGCGCCGCTCACCCTCAACAAGGTGGAGAGTGCGATGCGGGAGCTCACGCGCGACATCGGCGCGCGCCGCGCCAGCCTGGAGAGCGCGCGCAACGCGGAGATCGCGGTGGTGGCGGCGCGCGGCGCGGTGCTCGACCGCTTGCTCGCGCTGCGCTAAGTCGCGCGAAACACCACGCTGTCCGTGAGCAGCGGATCGTCGACGTGCACCGGATCGCCCGGCTTGGCGCCGGCAATGAGGTAGAGCCGCACGGAAAGCGGCTTGCGCAGCTTCACCGACTGCGCCGCGACGTCGAGGATAATGTTCGAGAGCGTGCCAATGGACGTGTCACCAGGAATGGGAACGACATCGAGTCCCGTGCCGCACACACTCGAGAACAGCAGCAGATCGCGCATGCTGTACCGCCCCTCGATCGCGCGGTGCGCGAGCACTGCGTCCTCGAGCACCGGAAGCATGAGCCCCGAGTAGCCGCACTGCTGCACCGGAATGCTCTTGAGCACCTCCGTCACCAGCGCGCACGCGCGGAGCGTTCCCGCCTCGCCGAACGGCACGCCGCTGAGCGCCTCGAGCGCGGCGCCGATGCTATGCTGACCGAGAGGCGCGGGAGACGCGTCGATCCCGTTGTAGTGCAGCTTCTCCGCGCGTGCGATATCCGCCGCGATCTTCTCGACGGCCCGGAATTCCGTCGTCATGCGCTCGGTGAGCCGACGTTTCGCATCGTCCGCGTCGTGCGCCCCAGTGAATGCATCGCGCACGAGATCTGGGCACTCGAGTCCGACGCCGAGCGCATTCGGCCCATCGTGCCAACCAACGGGGAAGAACGGGGTGCCCGCGGGGACGTTCGCGGCGGCAGCGAAGCGGAAGCTCCCCTTCCCGTTCGGAACCGCACCGGCGACCGCGTGCATCACCTCGGCGGCCGCGCGCACGCCGTTCTCGTGCACGTGTCCCGCGGGCGACGCCACTACCACGCTGAACGAGGTCGCGCGTGTCGCCTTCACGAGATCGGCGCTCCACGGCGCGAGCTCCGCATCGAGCCGATCGGCCGTCAGCACGGGACCGAGGCTGCACACTGCGCCTTTATCGGCAATGAGCGCATCGATCGCGGCGATTGCAGGGAGAGCGGCGCGCCGAGCCGCCGCGTCGAGCGCGGCGATCACCGGCGTCATGGTTACGCGCGTGGTCTGCACCTCGTAGCCCTCGTGCTCGAACCGCGCGCGGGCACGCGCGAGAACCTCGAGCGCGCGATCAACTGCGGCATGATCGCCAATGCCCTCCATCGCGACGCCGGCGGTGATCGTGCGCACGCGCACGCCGCGAGAGGCTGGAGTCGACGAGTTGTCGGCCGCCGGAGAAGAATCGGAGGTCATGCGCATGCCAACGGTGAACGGCGCAGTGTGAAGCAGCGGCTGCAGCGCTGCGATGCCGAGCGTGGCGATGAAGTCGCGGCGGGAAGGATCGTGCATCGCGTGCGCTCCTCGGGCGGGGAGTCGAAGGTCATCGCCCAACGATGCTCGGAAGGAGTGCGGTTTGTAAGTGCAATCGCGCCTTCCGACGTCACGGCGCGAAGAGCGTGTCGATTCCGTGCAGCAGGTTGGTGAGACTCGAAACACGAGCGCGCCCCGAACCGGTGTCGAAGACTCCGGGCGCGTACGCCCATGCGTTGTACTTCTGCCCACTCCAGGATTCGCCCAGCACAGAATTCGCGTCGAGAACGAACTCCATGCGCTTGCGCAGCTTCGCTTCATCCGGGATGGTCCAGACGTCCAGACTGTCCAGTGTATTCCAGAGCATGTTCCAGTCTGGGCTTCGCGCGAATCGCACTCGGCACGTATGAGTGCCATCACGTGCTCGACGGCACGAGGTGCCATGGTATCCGTACGGCGGTCCCCTGCCCGTCTCGCGCTCGTCGACATTCTCCGGCCAGTACGCGATCACCTCGCCGCTCCTCTTTCCGGATCGCTCGGTGAATCGGTACAGGAGATATGGGATGGCAATTCCCCCGGCAGATGCGAACCCGCAGCTCACGCTGGTGAAGGGGATGCGGGCCCTTTGATATGTCGCTCAATCCGGCTGCCCGATCAACTCTTCGCTCTTCGACCAAGGCTTTGCTGGCATTGCCGCTATAGATCGGACGGAACATTACATAGTCGCGCCGCATGACACTCTCCGTCGCGACCACGGTGTCATTTCGCGGAAGAAGCCCCATCTCGACGAACCACGATCACGATCCGCTGATCACGCACACGGAGTGCTGGAACCGTGAAGTGGTAATATCCATTGAGATCCGTCTCGCCCCCAGCCGCTAAACCCTCCAACACGACCGCTACCGACGGCAGTCCCGCGCCGGTGCTGTCGGCAACGCGCCCCCATATTGAGATCTTATCCTCCTCAGGCTGCGACGTCTTGACGCCTCTGCGTGTCTCCGCAGAGCGCAAGACGAAATCGTGCGTCAGGATGGATCCGCCAATCGAGACCGGAAGATAGGCGTATTGAAAGCCGGGGACCTGCGCGATGAGGAGGCTCATTTGCCCCCGCACGATCGAGTCGGGAACGACGAGCGTGTATGACCCATCGAGCGCGGAATGCGTGGCGAGCTGCATTCCCTCGAGCGAGACCGACGCCGCCTCGAGCCCGTGTCCTGTGGAGTCAACGACCCGTCCGCGGATGACGAGATCCTGGGCGAGAGCTCCAGCAGACATGGCACACAGAAGCAGTAGCGCGAAGCTACTCACGCGAAAGTGACCACTCATGGCAACTCCTGTTGCGAAGGCCTACCGATCCCAGCGCTTCACGCCGATGCCGGAACCCTCCACATCCCGCAGCCGCACCCCGCTCCGCAGCAGCAGATACGCACCCGGCGTCGACGCGAGCAGCCACAGTGCGTAATGCGCGAAGGTGAGCGCGACGGCCGCATCCTTCTGCACACCGAGCAGCGCGAACATCACCACGGCGGCGCCTTCGCCAAGGGCCTTTCCTTCGACGTGCATCGCGAGCCGGCGCACGAGCGCAGTCACCGCGATCGCCGCGAAGAACGGGAGTATCGGCACCTCGATCCCGAGCCCTCGCCCGATCACGTAGAAGTTCACGATCTGGAGCAGATTCTCCGCGATCGCGAGCCCGAGATTGATCGCGAGTGTCCCCGGCTGTGAGCGATAGGCGACGAGCGCAGCCGACAGCTTCTTGAGCAGCTGGAAGATCTTCGGCGAGACGCGCTCGCGCAGCGCTCGTCCTGCCACGCGGTGCAGCGGTGTCCACCACACCGCGAGTACGCCAAGCGCCGCGATGACTCCCGTCGCCGCGATGATCTCGAGAAAGGTCGTGCGCATCTGCGGCTCGACGGCCGCCGCCAGATACAGCAGCCCGCACGCCGCGAGTACGATGGACACCGCAGCCGCGACCATTCGCTCGATCGCCATCGAGCCGAGCAGGAGCGCGAGCGGAATGCCGAGCCGGCGCCCCAGCACGACGCGGAGCCCCTCGGAGGCGACCACGTTCGGGAAGACGAGATCCGTGAAGCACGTCTGATAGTAGATGTTCGTCGCATCGCGCAGGCGGAGCGATCCGCCCGCGGCCCGCACCAGCTGGCGCCACTTGAAGCCCATCAGCACCCGATCGGTCGACGCGAGCGCGACGGCAATGAAGAGCGCAACCGGAGACATCGATGAGAGCGCCGCCCACACGCGCGCCCAGTCCACCCAGTGCCAGAGCGCGTAGAGCGCCGCCAGGATGAACGCCGCCCGAACGACGACTCGGATGGCGGTGCGTGGCGAGCGATGCGCGAGCTCAGCGTGATCAGTCAATCGGCGCGGTAACTAGGGAAGCGGCACGAACATGGCAAAGAATGAAACACGGTGTTGCCCACGGTAGACGCGTCGCCATCCTGGCCGATACGCACCGCGCACCTTGGGCGTCTACCTGATACATGACGTATACTAGCCGCCTGGACACCCTGCACATGGCAAGCACGCTCACGCGAGCCGACCGCGACGAACCCGGAGACACCATGGACTACGACGCCCCCGCCGATCCGCGCGGTGGCCGCGTACTCGTCACGGGCGCCACCGGGTTTGCTGGGTCGGCGATGTTGCGCGCGCTGGTCGGTGGCGGCCATCGCGTTCGTGCACTGATTCGCGACCGGTCACACGCGCGGGCGCTCGAGCTCGCCGGGATCGAGGTCGCCGTCGGTAACATGAAAGACTCGGCCTCGCTCACGCGCGCGCTGCGCGACGTGTCCGTCGTCTACCACTTCGCGTCGATCTTCCGGCAAGCCGGGCTCCCCGAGGAAGAGTTCCGCTCGGTGAACGCCGAAGGGCCGTCGCGCCTCATCATCGCCGCGTCGAGCGCCGGTGTGTCGCGGGTCGTGCACATCAGCACGGTCGGCGTGCATGGCGACATCGAGAACCCGCCCGCCACCGAGGCATCGCCGTTTGGCCCCGGCGACGTGTATCAGCGCACCAAGCTCGAGGGCGAGCAGCAGGCCGTCTGCACCGCCGCGCGACTCGGCGTGCCGCTCACCGTCGTGCGCCCCGCGCCGATGTACGGGCCGCGCGATCGCCGCCTCCTCAAGATCTTCCGCGGCGTCGCCCACCGCCGTTTCCCGATCCTCGGCGACGGCAGCGCGCTGTTCAGCATGGTGCACATCGATGACCTCATCGACGGCGTGCGCCTCGCGGGCGAATCGCCGAGTGCTGTGGGTCGCACGTACATCATCGGCAGCGATGAGTTCATGACGCTGAACGCGCTCGTCGAGCTCATCGCCGAAGAGGCAGGGGTGAAGCCGCTCGGCGTGCACCTGCCGGTGTGGCCCTTCTGGGCCGCGGGCGCAGTGTGCGAGGCCGTGTGCAAGCCGCTTGGCGTCGAGCCGCCGATCTATCGCAGGCGCGTCGCGTTCTTCACCAAGAGCCGCGCGTTCGACATCACGCGCGCACGCACGGAGCTCGGCTACACGCCGAAGATCTCGCTCCGCGAGGGTGTGCGCTCGACGCTGGCGTGGTACCGGGAGAACGGCTGGGTCTAGCCCGCTGCTCAGCGGCTGTGCTTGTACATCATCTCCACGAGCTCGTCGTACATCTCGTCCGCCTTCCCGTCGCCGTTCCTGATCGCGGCGGTCGCGCAGTGCTTGAGATGATTGCGCATGAGCTCCCGCCCCACGGCGCGCAGCGCCTCGTGCACCGATGAGATCTGCGTCATGATCTCGGCGCAGTAGCGGTCCTCCTCGACCATTTTCTGCAGCCCGCGCACCTGCCCCTCGATGCGGCGGAGCCGCTTGAGATTGCGCTGCTTGATGTCGGGCTCGACTCCCACGGCTTTCTTCATGCGGGCGTGCTCCGTCCTCGAAAGGTGGGCGCGCTTGAGGCGAAGACTGTTGGTGACGACGCTGACGGAGCTGAACGCCATCGCGGCGCTCGCGATCACGGGCGACAGCAGAATCCCGAAGCGCGGATACAGCACGCCAGCGGCGACGGGAATGCCGATCACGTTGTAGATGAAGGCCCAGAACAGATTCTGTCGCATCGTGCGCATGGTGCGCCTGGAGAGCGCGACCGCATCCGCCACTGCACCGAGGTCACTGCGCATGAGCACGACGTCCGCAGCCTCGGCGGCGATCGCGGTGCCGCCGCCCATCGCCATGCCGACATCGGCGCGCGCGAGCGCGGGCGCGTCGTTGATGCCGTCGCCCGCCATCGCGACGACCGCGCCGCCCTGCTGCAGTCGCGCAATCTCCGCGACCTTCCCGTCGGGAAGCACGCCGGCGATCACGTCATCAATGCCGGCTTCACGCGCGATCGCGCGCGCGGTGCGCTCTTCGTCGCCGGTGAGCATCACAACGCCGAGCCCGAGCGCGCGGAGCCGGGCGATCGCGTTGCGCGAGGTCGCGCGAATCGGGTCGGCGATCGCGAACATCCCCGCGAGCGCGCCGTTCACCGCGAGGTAGACAACGGTCTTCCCCTCTCCGGCGAGCGCCGCCGTCTGCTCCGTGAGCGGCGCGACGTTCACGGACCACTCGCGCATGAGCGTGGCATTGCCGACCGCCGCAGCGGCGCCGCCCACCACACCCGTCACGCCTTTTCCCACCACGTACTCGACTGACTCGGCCGCATCCACCGTGAGTCCCCCGTCGCGCGCCCCCCGCACGATGGCATCTGCAAGGGCATGCTCGCTGTTGGCCTCGAGCGACGCAGCGATCCGCAGCATCTCGCGCGCATCGATTGCCGAGCCGGGCGCAAGAACGGTGTTGATGACTGTGGGCGCGCCTTCCGTGACCGTGCCCGTCTTGTCGAGCACCACCGTCGTCACGTCGCCCGTGCGCTGCAGTGCCTCGCCGCCCTTGATCAGAATTCCCGCGCCCGCGCCGCGTCCCGTTGCAACCATTACCGCGGTGGGCACGGCGAGCCCCATCGCACAGGGGCAGGCGATGATGAGCACAGTCACTGCCGCGGCGAAGGCGCGCACGAACGCAGTTGCGTTCGATGCGCCCGTGCTCGCGACCGCCACGTACCACGTGAGAAAGGTCGCGACCGAGAGCAGCATCACGACGGGGACGAACACCGCGCTCACGCGATCCGCGAGCGCCTGGATCGGCGCACGCGAGCTCTGCGCATCGCGCATGAGCCTCACGATGCGCGCGAGCACACTGTTGGCCCCGAGCGTGGTGGCGCGGTAGCGGAAGGCGCCGGTGCGATTGATCGTCGCGCCAATCACGCGATCACCCTCGCGCTTCTCCACCGGCATCGACTCGCCGGTGAGCATCGATTCATCAACCGCGCTCGCTCCGGAGACGACCTCTCCGTCCACGGGAATTCGCTCGCCGGGACGAACCGCGAGCACATCGCCGGGAATCACCTGCGCCACTGGCAGCTCGTGCTCCTCGTTTCCGCGCACGACGCGCGCCTGCTGGGGCTGCAGCTCGACCAGCGCTCGCAGCGCCGTGGACGTATGTCGCTTGGCGCGTGCCTCGAGCACGTTCCCCGTGAGCACGAGCGCGATGATGATGATCACCGGCTCGAAGTACAGATTTGGCGCGACCCCGTGCGCAACGAAGAAGGTTGGCGCAAGCGTGGCGACGAGCGAGTACACGTACGCCGCGCCAGTGCCGGCCGCGACGAGCGAATTCATGTCGGCGGTGCGATGCATCAGCGCTTTCCACGCGCGCACGTAGAAGTGGCGTCCCGCCCACAACATGACGACGGTCGCGAGCGCGAGGAGCGCGAACGACAGCGCGCGCGGCGAGAGACCGGCGAGCTGTATCACCCACGCGAGTGCGGCCGCAGCGACGCTCGCGATCGCTCTGCGCGTCAACGACTGCAACTCCTCGCGCTGCGAGCGGTCGCGCGCTTCCTGCTCCTCGAGTACGGAGAGATCCACCGCCGGCAGCTCGGCGCCGTAGCCCGCGTCGCGGATTGCCTGCACGAGCCGATCTGGCGTGGCAACGGCTGGATCGAAGGTGACCGCGGCGCTCTCCATCATGAGATTCACCGACGCGTCATCGACCCCCGGCTGCTGCGCGAGCGCGCGCTGCACGTGCGCCTGACAGGCGGCGCACGTCATCCCCGTCACGGGGATTCGGATCTGCTCGCGCGGCGCGCTCGTGCGCGGCGCGGTCGCGGCCGTCCGCATTCCGATCGCGGCGCGGACTGTGTCGTGCTCATCCCGCCGACGAGCCGTCCGTCGCGCCGCGCGGGATAGCCGGCGGCGCTCACTGCGCCCGCGATCTTCTCGGGCGTCGTCACCGCAGGATCGTACGACAGCGAAGCAGAGCCGATGGCGACGTCGTTCACCTGCACGCCCGGCGCCGACTCCAGTGTCTTGCGCACCCGCGCGACGCAATGCCCGCAGCTCATGCCGTCGATCGCAACGTTCATTGTGTTCATGAAGCGTCTCCTGATAAAGATCGATACCCCCTGCAGGTATCAAAGCTCTATACCCCACTCCCCTATGTCAACCGGCCGCTCGCCCGTCATCAGATCGATGACTCAGTCATCCATCGCTGAGCTCGCCAGTTGACGTGGCATCTCAGGATGGGTACCGTATCCTCTTGCACCGTAGCGCTCTACCTCTTCCGGGGAGGAGTCTGTGGCTACTTGGCTCATGGGGTTCGGCATCGTTATCGCGAGCGGCTTCCTCGTCGTCGCGATGCTCCGACGTCCGACTGCGCAGCAACCCTCCATTCCGCGCGAGAGAAATCTCGTGCGCGTGGAGCAGACACATCTGCACGTGATCGACCACGGCGAAGGACGCCCCGTGGTCGTGCTGCAGGGCGATGATGGCGACGCATCCGACTTCATGGGCCCGCTGATCGCCCGCGTGGCGTACGACTTCCGCGCGCTGCTCGTCGATCGCCCCGGCTGCGGTGGAAGCGACCGCTCGCGACACGAGCTGTCGCTCGACACGCAGACGCGGCTCGTCCGCCTGACGTTGCGCGAGCTCGGCGCCGAGCAGCCGCTGTTGGTCGCGCACTCGTGGAGCGCGGTGGCGGCACTCGCGCTCGCGCTCCGCTACCCCGATGACTTCGCCGGTCTCGTGCTGATCAATCCGCTCTGCTACGCGGACGCATCGATTCGCGCGACCGATCCGCAGGTGCGCGTGGTCAGCAGAATCGGCTCGCTCGTCGCACCAATGGTGGGGCGCCCGGCGCATGATGCAGCGCTACGCGCCAAGTTCTCTCCCGAGCCGCTGCCCGCCGCGGAGACGCTCGTGCCACTTCGCGAGGCAGCAGACATCCGTCGCCCAAGTGAGCGTCGCCGGCTTGCGCGCAACACCGCCTCGCTGCGCGCGGCCGCGGGACTCGTCACGCGGTATGGTGACATTGAGATGCCGGTGGTGATCGTCGTGGGCGACGGCGACCGCGTCGCATCGCCCGCTCGGCACGGCTATCGGCTCCACAATCAGGTGCACCACTCGCATCTCATCGTGCTGCCGCGCGCCGGTCACATGATCCAGCTCACGCGTCCGGACGCCGTGATGGAGAGCGTCCATCAGGGATGGTCGCTCGCGCACGAACGGGCCGAAGCGAGGCGCTAGCGCGTTGGCGCGCGGCGAAGGCGTTATCTTTCCCGCATGCAGATAGACATTACGCCAGTCAAGACCGAGGGGCTCGAGCGACTCCTCGAAGTATCCGTTCCGCTTCCTGAAGTGCAGGAGGCGGAGGACCGCGCCGCGAAGCGGTACGCGAGCCAGGTGAGGCTGCCCGGCTTTCGTCCCGGCAAAGCGCCCGCAGGAATGGTGCGGAAAAAGTTCGCCGCGGCAATTCGGCAGGAGGCGATCGAGGGAATCGTTCAGGCCGCATTCAAGGAAGTGCTCGATCGCGAGAAGCTCGACCTCGCCACCCAGCCGCACATCCACGACCTCAAGGCCGAGGACGGGCAGCCGCTGACCTTCCAGCTGCATCTCGAGCTTCGTCCGCAGATCGACCTGCCGCACACTAGCGGCTTCAAGGTCACGCGCACGTCCAAGCCCGTTACCGATGAGCAGCTCCGCGAGCAGGTCGAGACGCTGCGCGACCAGCGCGCGCAGTGGGCGCCGGCCAGCGATCGCCCGCTCCCCGGCGACATGGTCACCGTGCAGCTCGCGACCGCCGAAGACGACGGCACCATGCCCGAGGGCAAGGAGTACCGCCTCGTGCTCGGCGGCGGCCAGGCCATTCCCGGCATCGAAGAGCTCATCATGGAGACGGTGCCCGGCGAGTCGACGGAGCGGCCGGTGAAGTGGCCGGACGATTTCCCCGACGAGGCGCAGCGTGGCAAAACCAAGAAGGTGCGCGTCACTCTCGTAGACGTGAAGCGCAAGTCACTTCCCGACGTCGACGATGCGTTCGCGCGCGAGGTGGGCGACTTCGACTCACTCGACGCGCTGCATACGACGGTGCGCGAGGATCTCGCGAAGCATGCGGAGCACGAGGCGGATTCGGAGGTGCGGCAGAAGCTCGATCGACGAGCTGCTCGCCGCGAACCCGTTCGACGTTCCGCCGAGCTGGGTGAACCAGCTCGTGCAGGCGTATGGAGAGGCGTACCAGATTCCCGAGAGCGAGCGTGAGAAGTTCGCCTCCGAGTTTCGACCCATGGCCGTGCGGCAGGTTCGTCGCGATCTCGTGATCGAGACGATCGCCGCACGCGAAGGACTCGCTGCAACCGAAGCCGATATCGATGAGCGCGTGGCGGACGTGGCGATGAAGCGCGGCGCGGAGCCGGGACAGGTCTACGCGTCGCTGCAAAAGGCCGGGCGACTCAAGGAGCTCGAGCGAAGCATCACCGAGGACAAGGTGTTCGCCTGGCTGGGTGAGAAGAACCTGATAGAGCACGCGTAGCGCCGGATCATTCCGGACGCTCCCCCATTTCTCTCAGAACGAGAAACGCAGATGTCCATCTATCCTCCGTACGTCATCGAGCGGTCCAGCCGTGGCGAGCGCACGTACGACATCTTCTCGCGGCTCCTCATGGACCGCATCATTTTCCTCGGCACGCCGATCAACGATGATGTCGCCAACATCATCATTGCCCAGCTGCTGTTCCTCGATGCGGACAACCCCGAGCGCGACATCAACATTTACATCAACTCTCCGGGTGGCAGTGTGAGCGCGGGGATGGCGATCTACGACACCATGCAGTTCCTCAACGCGCCCATTCGCACGATCTGCATGGGAATGGCGGCGAGCATGGGTGCGTTTCTGCTTGCGGCCGGCGGCCCGGGCAAGCGCATGGCGCTGCCGCACGCGCGCATCATGATTCACCAGCCTTCGGGCGGAGCGCAGGGAACCGCGGCCGACATCGAGATTCAGGCGCGCGAGATCCTGTATCTGCGCGCGAAGATGAACGAGCTGATGGCCAAGCACACGGGCCGGCCGGTGGAGCAGATCGAGCGCGACATCGACCGGGATCGTTTCATGAGCGCCGAGGAAGCGAAGGAATACGGCATCATCGATGCGGTCATCGCGCAGGAACGTGCACTTGTGACGGCGGAGAAGAAGGCAGTCTTGTGAAATCATTCACAAGGCTGTCAAGTCGTTGACCGGCTCGCGGGGGGCGTGTTAACTAATAGCGCCTCCCGGGCCCAGCACCTGCCCTTCTCTCCGTATGACTGCTCCTTCTCGTTTCGCGGATGCCAATGAGTCACGATAAACACCTGCGTTGTTCTTTCTGCGGAAAGTCCAAGGACTCCGTGCGGAAGTTCATCTCGGGCCCTTCGGTCTACATCTGCAACGAGTGCATTTCCCTCTGCAACGAGATTCTCGCCGAGGATGAGGAGAGAGAGGTAGCGGAGGCGATCACCCAGGTCCCTACGCCGCAGGAGATCAAGGATGTGCTCGATCAGTACGTGATCGGGCAGGAGCGCGCGAAGAAGGCGCTCGCCGTCGCCGTCTACAATCATTACAAGCGCATCAACTGCACCACCGGACGCGACGACGACGTCGAGCTCGACAAGTCGAACATCCTGCTCATGGGCCCCACCGGCGTCGGCAAGACGCTCCTGGCCCAGACGCTCGCCCGCATTCTCGACGTCCCGTTCACGATCGCCGACGCCACCACGCTCACCGAAGCCGGCTACGTCGGTGAGGATGTCGAGAACATCCTCGTGCGCCTGCTCCAGGCCGGCGAGTTCAACGTCGCCGAGTGCGAGCGCGGCATCGTCGTACATCGACGAGATCGACAAGATCGCGCGCAAGAGCGAGAACCCGAGCATCACGCGCGATGTGTCCGGCGAGGGCGTGCAGCAGGCGCTCCTCAAGATCCTCGAGGGCACCGTCGCCTCCGTTCCGCCGCAGGGCGGCCGCAAGCACCCGCAGCAGGAATACATCCAGATCAACACGAAGGACATCCTGTTCATCTGCGGCGGCGCGTTCGACGGACTCGAGAAGATCATCGAGGCGCGCACGGGACGGCGCCAGATCGGCTTCACGAAGGAAGAGCTCGCGAGCGGCAAGGCGACTGATCTCGCGAAGAACCCGTTCGCCGACGTCGAGCCGGACGACCTCCTCCGCTACGGGCTCATCCCCGAGCTCGTCGGCCGCCTTCCGGTGACCGTCGCCCTCGAGGCGCTCGATGCGGACTCGCTCGTGCGCATCCTCAAGGAGCCCAAGAACGCGCTCACCAAGCAGTACACGAAGCTGTTCGAGCTCGAAGAGGTGAAGATCACCTTCGACGAGGCGGCGCTCCGTGGCGTCGCGCAGCGCGCGCTCAAGCGCGGCACCGGCGCACGCGGCCTTCGCGCGATTCTCGAGGAGCTCATGACGGATGTCATGTTCGACCTCCCGAGCCGCGACGACATCACCGAGGTCAAGATCACGGAATCGTGCGTGCTCAACGGCACGCCTCCGCTCCTCGAGATCTCGCCCAAGCGCCAGAAGAAGGAAGCCTGATCGCTCGCGACGCACGAACGAAAACGGGGACGCCAGATCGGCGTCCCCGTTTTGCATCCGCGCCCTACGCCGGCATCACTGCACCATGTCGTGCGCACCGACGCTCGCGATATCGCGGAGCACATCGGGGTTCAGCGGATCGAGATGCGGCCACTGGCGCACGTCGTCCGGCACGAACGCTCCCGCCATCAATGCCATCCCTCCCTGCCGCATCACCTGCCCGGTCGGGTTGTCGTACTCGGCGACAATGCGATAGCGGTGATGGGCGAGGAGAGCCAGTCCCTCCTCGTGAAAGCCGAACACGCGCTTTCCGAGCGTGACGAGGTGCCCATCGCTCGTGCGCTTCGTGTCGAGCCGCACGAGCACTTTGCCATTCTCCGCATCCTCGAGGCGCACCGAGCGCGCATAGTCGTGCATGTGGCCGCCGAGCGCGAGCAGTCGATCCGCCCAGCGGCATCGTGAACTCGGCGCTCTTGTGCGAGCGACCAGGCGGAAGATCCCACGCGGACGTTCCGCCGATGATGCAGTTCACGTCGGCGAAGAAGGGCATGACCTCGATCGGGTGCGAGTGTCCCGGCGGGGATCCACGGCAGCGTCACGATCACATAGGCGCGCTCCACGGTCTTTCCATCCACGTCGTGAAACGCGGAGTAGAGGCCGAGCGTGTCGCCGCGCGCGAGCGGAACACCGACGCCGCCGGGGAGCGACACGCGAGGCGTCTCCTTTCCCACCGCCATGAGCCGCTCGACCATTGGGTAGAGCAGCTCGCGACGGCTGTAATTGGCGAGCCCCACATGGTGCACCATCCCCTGCGCGAGCGCGGCCCCGCCCGGGCCGTCGCCGTCGCAGAGCTGCACGCTGTAGCCGCGCACCCATCCATTCACCGGCCACGCGACGCGAAGCACGGGCGTATCCATCAGCGTCATGTCGCCCGTCTCATGCTCCATCGGGGCCACGCGGAACGGGCCGGCGATGATGCGAATCACGCTGCGAGCGGAGTCCACCTCCACTGCGGACGCCGACATGTCCATCCCCGGCATTGCCATCGCCTGCGCGGAGGCGGGAACGCTGGCACGAAGCGCAGGGCCCGCCGGACATGCGCGTTCGCCGGACTGGGCCGCAAGGCGGGATGCCACGGCTACCAGCAGCAGTGGGGCGATTCGGCGCATGCATACCTCTTGAGGACGAGACTCACGACTATGTCGTGAAGGCCGGGCAGCCTTCGTCCACGCCGTGCCCACAAAGATGCACCGGCGCACGAAGAAATGTATCCGGACGTACCGAACTCGTTCTTTGAGGACGCTGTCCCGCCGAGAGCTCTCTCAGCGATCGCCGGAGCTCGTGTTCTTCGGCACTTCCATCAGCAGTAACGTGAACTCGGTGCCCCCAATACGCCCCGGCTCGACGGCCACGATTCGGAATCGTTCGTGTGTTCCGGCTCTAAGCTCGTGTGTATCGGTCTCGGTGTGCACGTGATCCCTGGTCTGCTCGTTGTCGCACGTGAGTCCGCCGCGTGTGGAGGTGATTGGGCCGTACGGCTGCCCGCCCACACACTCGATCACGTCCCCATAGTGGGCGAGCGGCTTGCGGTAGAACGCGAGGACGTCCGCTGTCGTCCGGCTCGTGATGAATTTCGAGACCAGGAGTCGGAAGTGCACGTCACCGAGGTCGAAGCCGACATCAGCGTTGGCATCCTCGCTCGAATCGTGAGACGCGCGGGCGCCGGGGAATTCGGGAAGACCTATCCGTTCTGCGCTCACATCCTGATTCGCGTGCACCTCGAAATGCGCGCCGGTGCTCTGAGCGGTGGCCGCCGCAGGAAGCGCGGCGACGAGAGCGACAAACGTGAGCGATGCGCGCACGCGCGCTCGCCTTGAGATGAGAGTCATGGTCGCTCCTTCCACACTGTGATCGCGCGAGCGACGTTCGGCGTCGTGTTCGCCGCGCATGTAGTCGAGTACGACTCGCACTGGGCGAGTGTTTCAGCAGGACGAACATTGCGTGCCTGAACCGCGTTGCGGGTCGCCTCGGCTTGCCAACCAAGACGGGGGTCCAACTCGCTAACAATTCGTCGAGCCATTCGGCGTGGAGGGCCTATATTGCGGCATGTCCATCTCACTCACCCGCGACGAAGAGCAATTCGAGCTCGAGGATCGCCTCCCGGTCCTGCCGCTCCGCGACGTCGTG
This sequence comes from uncultured Gemmatimonadaceae bacterium, assembly GCA_963792685.1. Classification (GTDB taxonomy): domain Bacteria; phylum Gemmatimonadota; class Gemmatimonadetes; order Gemmatimonadales; family Gemmatimonadaceae; genus FEN-1250. Next base: position 3,908,213 of record CAWBWW010000001.1, read on the forward strand.
ATCTTCCCGTATATGGTGATGCCGCTGTTGGTTGGGCGCGCGGCGTCGCTCGCGGCCGTGGAGGCCGCGCTGGCGGGCGATCGCTGGATCTTCCTCGTCGCACAGCGCACCGCCGACACGCAGGATCCAGCTGCCGCGGATCTGTTTCGCGTGGGCGTTGCCGGCCGCGTGCTCCAGGTCGCGCGGCTGCCGAACGGGACGACGAAGGTGCTGGTGGAGGGTGTCGCGCGAGCGAAGGTGACGCGCTATGCGCCCACCGAGAAGGTGCTTCGCGCCACGATCACCCCGTTCGCGCTCGACGAGCCCGCGAGCGACGCGGACGAGCGGGCGATGGCGCGGCGCGTCGTCACACTCTTCGAGGAGTACGTCGCGCTGCATCGGCGCCTGCCCTCCGAGCTCGTTTCGCTCGTGCAGGGCACGGACGCGCGCGAGAAGCAGGCGTTCGCGATCGCCGCGCACATGCTCGTGCGGCTCGATCAGCGTCAGGATTATCTGCAGGCGGCGAACATCGGTGCGCTCTTCTCGATGCTCGCGGACACGCTCACCTCCGAGATCGAGATCCTTCGCCTCGAGCGCAAGATCGAGGGAGAGGTGCGCGGCTCGCTCTTCCAGAACCAGCGCGAGTTCTACCTGCAGGAGCAGCTCAAGGCCATCCATCGCGAGCTCGGGCAGGACGAGGGCGATGGCTTCGACGAGCTCACTGCCGCACTCGAGAAGAAGCAGCTTCCGCCAGCGGTGCGCGAGCGCGCCGACCGCGAGATGCGCAAGCTGCGCCGCACGGCGCCGCTCTCGCCGGAGTCGACGGTCGACGCGCAACTATCTCGACTGGATCGTCGCGCTCCCGTGGACGGAGCGCAGCGACAATGTGGTGGACGTCGCGCGCGCGCAGGCAGTGCTCGACGAGGATCATTTCGGACTTGAGCGATGTGAAGGACCGCATCCTCGACTACATCGCGGTGCTCGCGTTGGTCGGAAAGCTCGAGGGGCCGATCCTCTGCCTCGTCGGCGCGCCCGGCGTCGGCAAGACATCGCTCGGCCGCTCCATCGCCCGCGCGCTCGGCCGCACCTTCGTGCGCATGTCGCTGGGCGGCGTGCGCGACGAGGCCGAGATTCGCGGACATCGCCGCACGTACATCGGCTCGCTGCCCGGGGCGCGTGATCCAGGCAATGCGTCGCGCCGAGGTCGTGAACCCCGTGATCCTGCTGGACGAGGTGGACAAGCTGGGACAGGATTGGCGCGGCGATCCGTCGAGCGCGCTGCTCGAGGTGCTCGATCCCGAGCAGAACACGGCGTTCAACGATCACTATCTCGAGGTCGACTACGATCTCTCGCAGGTGTTGTTCGTGACCACCGCGAACTCGCTGGCGCAAATCCCCGAGCCGCTGCGCGACCGAATGGAGATCATTCGCCTGCCGGGCTACGTCGATCACGAAAAGCACGCGATCGCGCGGCAGTTTCTCGTGCCGCGTCAGCTCACGGCGCACGGACTGGATCCCAAGCTCGTGACGTTCGACGCGGATGTGATCCCCGCGGTGACGCGACTCTACACGCGCGAGGCCGGCGTGCGCGATCTCGAGCGCCGGATCGCGCGCATCGCACGCAAGCTGGCGCGTCGCGCAGCGGCTGCGAAGCTCATCGAGCCGGAGCCCATGCACATCAGCGCATGCGGAGCTCAAGGAGATGCTCGGCGTGCCGCCGTTCGAGGCCGAGGAGCAGACGCTCGACGACAAGGTGGGAGTGGCAACGGGGCTCGCGTACACGAGCGTGGGCGGCGACCTGCTCGAGATCGAGGTTGCGGTGGTGCGCGGGCGGGGACGGCTGCAGCTCACCGGCACGCTCGGCGACGTGCTCAAGGAATCCGCGAATGCGGCAATGACGTACGCGCGTTCGCGCGCCACGATGCTCGGCATCGATCCGGAGTTCCCGAAGACGCGCGACATCCACGTCCACCTCCCTGCGGGCGCGACACCCAAGGATGGGCCGTCCGCGGGGATCGCGATCGCTGCGGCGCTCGTGAGTGCGCTGACCGGCGCGCCGGTGCGCGGGGACACAGCGATGACCGGGGAAGTGACGCTGCGCGGGCGCGTGCTGCCGATCGGCGGTCTCAAGGAAAAGCTCGTGGCGGCGAGACGGGCGGGGATCTCGCACATCATCATCCCGGAAGGGAACGCGCGAGAGATCGAAGAGATCCCGGAGGACATTCGCGGTGGGCTGCAGTTCCATCCCGTGTCGACGATGGACGAGGTGCTCGCGCATGCGCTGCGTGGTGGACACGTGGCGCCGCAGCCGGAGATGGCCACCGCGGTCACGCATTGACTCACGTGTCGGACAACGCGAAGTCGCGAGGTGCGCACGGGACGTCCCCCGTTGCGACGACGAACGTGGATCCGCTCGTCATACGCGAGATCGAGTTCCTCGGGGGCATGGCGTCGCCGACGAGCTGGCGCCCGCCGGAGCTCGCACTCCCCGAGGTCGCGTTCAGCGGACGTTCCAATGTCGGCAAGTCGTCGCTGCTCAACGCGCTCGTCAAGCGCAAGGCGCTGGCACGCGTGAGCAAGACGCCCGGAAAGACACGCGAGATCAACTTCTTCCGGGTGAATAAGCAGTTCGTGCTCGCGGATCTTCCCGGCTACGGCTTCGCGCGCGTCGCGAAGACAACGCGCGAAGGGTGGCGCCCGCTGATCGAGGGATATCTGCGCACGAGCACGCACCTGCGTGGCGTCGTGCAGCTCATCGACTCGCGCCACGAGCCCTCGCCGGACGATCTGCAGATGCTCGACTTTCTGTCGGAGATCGGAGCGCCGACCATCGTCGTGCTCACGAAGATCGACAAGCTGCGCACCACGGAGCTCAAGCAGCGGATCGTCTCGCTCACGGCGGCGTTGCGCCTCGACGACGACCAGGTGATTCCGTTCAGCACCGTGACGAAGGTGGGGCGGGACGAGCTTGCCGAGGCGGTGGTGCAGCTGGTGAGCCAGCCCTCGTGGCGCACAGTGGCGGAAAGTGAGGAGCCACAGCCGCCCACGTTAGAGCCCGAGGTGTAACGCACTCGCGGCGCTTGTAACTTTGGGCATCGCAGCCGAACCACCCTCACACGCGGCCGAACATGGCTATCTATCCCCTTCGCAAGCTTCCGCAGCAATCCGGTCTTCCCGTGATCGACGGCTGGATCGAGCAGCTGGATCATGAGATCGCGGCTCCGAACGCCGATCGCGCTGAGATCTGCCGTCGTGCGCTCTGCGCTCTGATGTATCCGGACTATGCGAGCTCGTGGGAGACGGCAGTGAACGACGAGAAGCTTCCGTTCGCCACGCGTGCGGCGCTCATGGCGCTGGATCCGCGCAGCGTCACGCTCGAGCCCGAGTATTACGCCGAGTGCGACGACGAGAAGTTTCAGCGCGTGAAGCCGCTCTTGTGGCTCTGGTACAGCTTCGATCGAACGATCATGGGCGGGCAGAACGTGGAAGCCGGCGTGCGTCTGCGTCGCATGCTCGCGAAGTACATCTTCAAGCGCGTGCGGCGAGCGCTTCAAGGCGTTTCACAATGTCGAGTTCTCGTTCGGGTACAACATGGAGGTTGGTGACGACGTGCGTCGTGCATCGCAACGTCCTGCTCGACGACCGCGGCGGCATCGTGCTGGGAAACAAGGTGTCCATCTCCGACTACGCGAACATCTACTCGCACACGCACAGCATTGTGGACCAGCGCGACGTCACGGATGCGCAGACGCAGCTCGAGGACGGCGTGCGCGTCACGTATCACGCGACGATTCTCGCGGGCGTGCACGTGGGGTGCGACGCGATGGTCGGCGCAATGGCCGTGGCGACGCGCGACGTGCGGCCGCATCACGTATACGTCGGCATCCCGGCGAAGAGCGTGCGGGTGAAGCCGAGCGCACCGTCGCAGAACGACTGCCTCCCCACCGCCCGCGAGCGGCGCAACCCGGAATGATCCTAACGCCGAGCGCGAAGGCACGGCTCACAGCCGCGTTGCTCGTGCTCGCAGGGTGTCTTGCGTGCCGCCGCAGCGATCCGCCCGCGGCGCTCCAGATCATGAATCGGCCGACGTCTGTGGCGCTCGGCGTGGGCGACACGACGACAGTGCGCGCCGTCGCCGCGCTCACCGAGAGCGAGGCACCGGTGACGGTGTCGTGGTCGAGCGACAACGACGCCGTCGCGCGCGTGGATCGCAATGGGCACGTGACGGCGCGAGCGCCTGGCGTCACCAGGGTCACCGCCCGCATCGGCACTGCGTTCGCGAGCACCCGCGTGAGCGTGCTGGCCCACGCGCGCACTGCGCCATGATTTCTCGTTGAGCAGCACGACGCTGCGGAACCTCCGGCCCGCGATACTGTTCAAGTAACGATCGGGCATTAGCTTCTTTGAACCCTCCACGGCACGCCCGAGCTTTTTCGTTTCCTCTCAACTCGAGTCGATCATGATCCGTTTGGTTTCGGTCGTCTGCACGCTCTGCGCTGTCGTGCTCGTGACAGCTTGCGGTGGCTTCAAGTCCAACTGGCCCTCGGTTACGGGCGTTTCTGCGCAGACCGTCAGCGTCACCGTCAACTGCGTCGCCGAACAGGCCAAGTCGCTGGGCTACGACGTGCGCGTGGTGGATCACAAGCGCGGGGTGGAGGCCACGCGCAACGACACCTCCGATACTCGCTACGTGAACGAGTTCCGCCGCTTCGACGTCATCTCCGGCCACGGCCAAGGCCGAGAAGGGGAGCACGCGCCTGGACGTGCGCGCTGGCACTCGATCGCAGTACCAGACGCGCCGAGGCACCACACCAACCGACGAGCCGGCGTCAGACGCGGCGAAGCGCGACGCGCAGTCGATCGTTACGTCGTGCGGTGCTGGAACGAGCTGAGTGAGCTGGCAGCCGCGGAGTCGTTCAGCCGAATCACGCGCGCGCCAGACCGCTTTACTTCGAGTGTGCTGATCGAAGCGGTATCGATCTCGAAGCAGAGGATGTGGTCGAGTGACATGCGCATGTAGTGCGCGAGCGCGGCCTTGATCACATCGCCGTGTGACACGGCGAGCACGGTGCCCCGCGGATGGCGATCGTAGAGCGAGTCTATCGTGGCGATCATCCGCGTTTGCACCTCGAGCATCAGCTCTCCCCCGGCACGCGTGTCGCGCTGCGCCGCTCGTTGAAGGCGCGCCACCGGGGATGCTCGCGCAGCTCCTCGACGGAGCGCCCGGTCCATTCTCCGAAGTTCATCTCGTTGAGGCCGGGCTCGATGCAAACCGGCACCCGGTGCGGCGCCGCGATCGCCTCCGCAGTTTCTCGCGCGCGCTCCAGCGGCGACGAGTAGACTGCGTGCAGCTGGTCGTCGCGCAGTCGCTCCGCGAGCCATGCAGCCTGCTCGCGCCCGACCTCGTTGAGCGACACGCCAGGCCTCCGCCCGTGGATGATGCTGCCGACGCCGTCGGCCACCGCGTGGCGCACGAGATAGAGCCGCATGGCGGCGAGGGCGCTCACACGGTGCTCGCGATGGAGGGATCCGCCGAGAGCTCGCGCCGTGGGCTGCGCCCCGGGAGTACGTAGCGCTCGACCATTTCCGCCGCGAAATCGGCGTACTCCTCGAGGCGCAGCGGCACACTCGTGTGATGCGGCTGCGTTCCGCGTGACTCCGGGGTGAAGCACAGCGTGGCCATGACATCGAAGTCGGCCAACGCATCCATCATGCGATCGAACCACGCCACGGCGCTCGGGCGCAGCCAGTCAGCCCAGCTCAGCCCCGTGCGCACCTGCCGCACGCCGAGCCGCTTGAGCCACTCCACAGCGAAGTCGAGTCGCGGGTCCTCGAAGTGGAACCACTGGCAGATCCCCATTCGCGGATCGAAGCGCTCGAGCGCCAACTTGGGCGTGCGGTCGTCGCGGATGAGTCCCATGTAGAAGTGACGGTAGTACGAGCTCCCTTCACTCTCACGGTGCCTGGTGGTTGCTTCCCACGCGGGCGGGAGGTCGAGGAGGCTGTACCAGTAGGCGCGCCCAACACGATCCAGCAATAACTCCTGCGTGCGCTCGAGGCCGAACGCCTGCACCTCCTCCGCTCCGAAGCTGGAGACGCCGACTTCGGTCACCCACACAGGAAGCGACGTGACTGCCTCGATCTCCTCGATCTTGCGCGGCCAGTCGTCGAGCCTCCAGTGATTCCAGTCGAGCGGAAAGCCATGCACCGCGACGACGTCCATGAGATCGAGCACGCCATGCGCCGCGAGCAGGGTGAGGAACAATGGATCGATCGGCGACATGCCCCCGAGGACGAGCGTGAGCTCGGGACAGAGCTCGCGCACGCGCGCAGCGGCGAGTGAGGTCATCTGCGCGTACTGCTTCCATTCCGGATCCGCGAGAATGTCCCAGTGTGACTTGTTGTTCGGCTCGTTCCAGAACTTGATGGAGTCGATCATGGGTCGAGGAATGGTGCGAGTCGCCGCGCGCGACGAGCGAGAGCTCGACCGCCGCGCGGGCAATGACGGACGCCCAGTCTCCCGGACGAGGCTGGCGGAAGAGGCGCATGGTTGGATACCAGACGCTTCGATTCCCCTGCGACATCCACCGCCAGTCCGGGTCGTGATGGAGCAGCGTCCACACGGGAACGCCGAGCGCGCCGGCGAGATGCGCGGGCATGCTGTCCACAGTGATGATGAGATCGAGCGAGCGCATGAAGCGCGCTTGCTCCCATGCGTCGCGCTCCTTCGCGAGCGTTCCGAATCCCTCGCGCCAGTCCGCGCGCTGAGGCCCCTGTTGGAGCACCTGCAGCGAGACTCCTGGGACTTCGGCGAGTGGTGCGAGGAGCTCGAACGGAATGGAGCGGCGCGAATCCCACTCGCCGGCGGCCCATACGATGCCCACCGTGAGCTGCTTCGACTCGCGCGCGAGCGGCGGAACGCGCAGATACGGAACGTCGTGTGGAACGGACTCGCGCGTCGTGCGGAAGATGTACGGGAGCTCCATGATCTCGGCGTCCACATCGTAGTCAACGTCCGGCACGCCGTCGTGCAATGGCACGAGCCGGCTGATCCCCTGCACCGTCGCGAGCAGCCGCAGGAGCGCCGGCTGCGCCCACACCGTCAGCTCCTGCGCGACGCTCGCGACGAGCGGTGCATACCGAATGAACTGGATCGTGTCGCCGAGCCCGTGGTAGCAGCGCACGAGCACACGTCGTCCCTCGAGCGGCTCACCGCCCCAGACGGACTGCGCATGGCGAGGCAAATGCCAGGTGGGCGCTCCGCCTCGCGCTTCGAGAATGCGATCGCTCACCTCCCACGCGGCCGCGAAGTCGCCGCGCCGCATGTGCGCGAGCCACGCCTCGGGCGTCGCCTCGAGCTCCGTCTCCGCGTGCATGCTCATTGCGCTCCCTGCCGCGCGCTCTCGCCAGTGGCGGACGCCAGCTCCGCTGCGCCGCGATCAGTGCGCGGCCACGTGTCAGGCTGCGGTTCCGGCTCGCAGAGATAGATCTCGTGCGCGGCGCGGCCGAGCACTCGCATTCCGCTCGACCGGAGCATAGCCTCGACGGCGGCGTGGTTCGGCGCCCACCAGTTCGTCGCATCGCCCGCGAATGCATGCTCGATGAACGCGATCTTGGGCCACCCCGGCGCGCGGAAGTCTTCGCGATCCATTACATCGCGGTCCACAGCCGTGGTCGTCGATACTTCCTCTCCCGGCATCGTGAGTGTCTGGAAGACCATCAGGCGACGCACGCATTCGGCCACGATGTCCAGGGCGAGCATCGGATAGCGAAGGTGATAGAACACGCCCATGAACAGCACGAGATCGAACGCCTCGTGGCTACGACGAAGATCGTATACTTGCATCTGCTCGAAGCGCAGCTTGCTCTCGAGATTCCACTCACGCGCCGCCCACTCGGCCTGGCGCAGAAAGAGCGGCTCGACATCGATGCCCGTCACATCTGCGCCGCGCCTCGCGAGCTCAATGCTGTAGAAGCCCGCGTTACACCCGATGTCGAGCGCGCTCCAGCCCGTGAGATCCTCCGGGATGTGCGGCGCGATCTGGTCCCACTTGAAGCGGGGAAAATCTCCGAGCGGATGATTCGGCGCGGTGCGCGAGCCGTCCGGGAGATGCAGGTTGTGAAACCACGGGCCGAGCGCCGCGATCTCGCGCGCGCGCTCCTCGGACGACGCAAAGACCTCGTGCTGCAGGAGATTGCTCATGCGGTCGCCCCCCTCCGTGCGCCGAGCAGCTCGTACGCGTAAGACTCGAGCTCCGCGGCGCGATGGGCGGCGGTGTGCTCCGAGAGCACGCGGCGGCGCGCACGCGCGCCGATGGCGAGCCGCTCCGCCTCGGGCAGATCCTGCAGCACACGGAGCACATTCGCGGTGCTCGTCGCTACGATGATTTCCTCGTCCGGCGTGAAGAAGCTGGCCAGCCCCGCCCAATCATCGCTGATGATCGGCGTGCCGCACGCCGCCGCCTCGAACAGTCGCACGCTCGGCGACCATCCGGCCTCGATCATCGCCGCGCGCGTGATGTTGAGCGTGAATCGCTGCTCGTTGTAGAACGCGCGGTGGTGCTTGGGCGCCAAATGCGTGACGCGCTTGATGTTGGGCGGCCAGGCGATGCTCTCCGGGTACTGCGGGCCTACGGCAATGAAGCTTCCGTCCTTCCACTCGCGCGCGACATCTATGAGCAGCTTCTCGACGGCGGGCTGCCGGTCATCACTGTACGTCCCCATGTAGCCGAGATGCCAGCGCACCGGATGCGGATCGGCGTAGTAGAGGCGCTCGTCGACGGAACAGTAGAGCGGGCGTGCCATGGGCGATCCGAGCTCCTGCTCGATGCGGTCGAGCGTCGGGCCTCCGGTGAACGAGAGATACATGTCGTACGTCGCCACCAGCTCAGACGTGAGATACTCGCATGCGCCCCGCGCGAGCGTCGCGAGCGTCACCGGGGTATCGATGTCGTAGAACGCCGTAGCACCACGCGCAGTGCGCGTCACCCATTCACCGACGGCGATGCCGTCCGGCACGTAGGATCCGACGATCACCAGATCGGCGTCGCGAATTGCCTCGCCGTGCTGATTGCGCAGATCATCGAGCCCTTCGTACAGGATCGTGCGCCCGAACGGCGGATGCGGCAGATCACGGTTATCGGCATACCACGGCTGATCGCGCTCGAGGAAGAGCACGCGATGTCCGCGCGCCTCCAGCTCGCGCACGAGCCCTCGATACGTGGTCGCGTGTCCATTCCCCCAGCTCGACGTAATGCTGAGGCCGAGCACCACAATGTCGAGTCCGTCGCTCGCAACGGTCATCGCGCAGCCTCCGCCGGCTGTACATCGAGCAGCGCCTCGAGTTGCGCCACGCAATGCGCGTACGTGTGCTCGTTGAGGATCCGCCGGTACGCGGCCACTCCGATCTCCCGCGCGCGCTCGCGCGAAAGCGAGCGGAGATGCGCAGCAACCTCCTCTCCGTCACGGGCCACGAGCACCTCCCGCTCGGGCTCGAGAAAGAGCTCGATGCCCACCCACTCATCGGTGATGAGGCACGCCGCGGCGCCCGCTGCTTCGAAGACGCGCGTGGGCGGCGAAAAGCCGTAGCGCGCCATGCTCTCGCGATTGACGTTGAGCACCGCGCGCGGCGTGCAGTTGAAAGCGTTGTGCTCGTGCGTATAGACGTGCCCGATCGGATTCACGTTGTCGGGCATCGGCTTGTCGGCCCAACCGCTCCCGCCCAGCACGAACGACGACTGCGGCAGAAGCGTCGCGGCGCGCAGGAAAAACTCCTCCACGCGTGCCTCTCGGTCAGGGAGGCGATTGCCGAGAAACCCGAGGTCGCACGCGAAGCGCGGATTCGGCGGCACCGGATGATGCGTCGAGGGATCGAGCGCGTTGTAGATGGGCACGCACTCGCGCGCGCCGAGCGCCGTGTAGGCATCGACTACCGGATCTCCCCCGCCGTACGTGAGCACCAGGTCGTAACGCGGAATCAGGGCGCGGAACGGATCGTTCCCGTTGGACTGCACGCGGTCGAGCGTAGCGGGTGCGTCCACATCCCAGAATGCGACGAGCGTCGCCGCGTTCTGGAGCGCGAGCACCTCGCGCTCGAGCAGCTCATCGAACACACCCACCCCGCTCGCCTTGACCACGAGATCCGCGCCGCGCGCCTGCGCGAGCGCATCGCTCACGCCATCTTCGCCATCCGCCGAGTACACGACCACACGGGCCCAATGCGGATCCGGTATGTCGCGGTGTTGCTGCCGCTCGTAGGCGTCGGGCTCGTAGAACGTCACGCGATGCCCACGTTCCGCGAGCGCCCGGACGATGCCGCGGTAGTAGGTCGCCGCGCCATTCCAATACGCGGAGACGAGGCTCGACCCGAAGAAGGCGATGTCGAGTCCGGCGGAGTTCCTGTTCATTGGGCGTACGTGTGAGCGTGTGAAGGTGCGGCATCCAGCTCGTGCACGAAGCCAAGGAGCTCGTTCACGCGATGCGCGCATGTATGATGTTCGTGGATGGTTCGGAACGCGTGCAGCACGAGCGATTCGGCGAGCGCGCCATTGTTCAGCACATTGCGGAGGAGCCGACACATCTCTGCGCCATTGCGGGCCACCAGATAGTCGGAGCCGGGGGTGAAGAGCCTTTCCGCGTCATCCCATGGCGCCGAAACAAGGGGGATGCCGCAGGCCATCGCCTCGAACACGCGAATTGTCGGGATGCCGGGGAGCGCCTGCACGTACGGTCGCCGTGGAACGTGTACCGTCACGTCGAAGCGCGAGAACACCGCAGGCGCCTCGTAGTTCGGCAGCCATCCGGCGTACTCGATCCCGGCGCTCGCGAGCGTAGCCCGCGCGTGGTCAGGGTAGCGCACTCCGTGGATTCGCGCCGAGAGGTCGAGGGCAACAACCGGATCGATGAGGAATTCCTTCAGCTCCTCGGCGCGCTCGCCATCGCCCCAGTTCCCGATCCAGACGAGATCGCCATTGCGGTACGTCCGGCTGCGCGGCTGGAAGACGCGCACGTCGGCCGCCTCGTGCCAGCTCCACGCGCGCGCGGCCCAGCCGCGGTCGAGGTAGACGTCCCGAATCACCGCACCGAAGGCGAGCACTCCGTCGTAGTGTCGAAGGTCGTAGGCGGCCATGCTCTCCGGTTCCGTCAGCGAGCGATGGTGCGTGTCGTGGAAGAAGAGACGATAGCCACCGCTCGACGCGCGATGCTCGCCGATGCGACGTACGAGCGCATGGTCGTTCCATTCGTGCACGAGTACCAGATCAGCGCCCTCGAGCGCATGGTTCAGATCGATGGATTCGTCGTAACGCGTGCTCGTGAGGCGCGGATATGCGCGGCGAAAGTCGTCCAGGGCGAATGCTCCGCGCTCGGAGAGGAGATTCTGGACACTCCACGCGTCGCGCGGCTCGTATACGGTCACGTCGTGGCCGCGCGAGATCAGCTCGGTGACCACGCCGCGTAGAAAGTGCGCATTGCCGTGGTTCCAGTCCGATCGCAGGGAGTGGTAGAACATCACGATGCGCATCGTATCTCCTCCCTGCCCGGGAGCGCGGCGCTGGATGCGTCTGCGTACGCACGCATGTAACCGTCGGCCAATGCGTCCGTGTCGTACGAGAGGGCTCGCACCCGGCAGTGGCGAGCGACCGTGGCGCGCAGCTCGCGATCCGCGATGAGCAGCTGCAGCGTGTGCGCGAGCTGGTCGTGATCGTCGGGATCCACGAAGAGCGCCGCGTCGTTCCACAGCTCGCGCAGGCTGGGGATGTCACCGAGGACGAGGGCGCAGCCGGCGAGCGCGGCCTCCAGTGCGGAGAGCCCGAACGGCTCGTACCGCGCCGGGAGCGCGTAGATGGATGCGCGCCCCATCCAGCGTGCGAGTGCGGATGGATCGAGCACACCAACGCTGCAGCACGCGGAAGGCTCCACGGCGCCGACGCCCGGCATTGTGGTATCACCAGCGATGTACACGGGCCAGCCCAGCCGGGGGGCAACTCTTTCGAGGGCGCTGACGTTCTTCGCCTCATCCCACATGCGCCCGGCGCTCAGAATGAGATTCTCCTTCACGAGCGGCGGATACTCGCTTGCGCGCCTCGCGTTGTAGACCACGCGAGCATTCGTCACGCGCCCGTACTCCGCCTCGAGCGCGACGAGCATTGCACGTGACGGTGCGACAACGACACCTGCCGCCGTCAGCCCACTGCGTACCGCGCTTCGATACCGGTCCCACGACTCGGGCGCTGGCTTGCGCTTGACCGCGCGCCACCAGGAGCACGAGCACGAGTGCGCCACGAGGCACGTCGGCGCGTGCCACGGCAGCGTCGCGTGCGCGTAGCCATTGAGGTGAATGAGATCGGGACGCTCGCGCCTTTCCAGATCGAGCAGCCACTCGCCTGCGCGATCTACGTCCTCCCATGGCTCGGGCATCCACTCGAGCCGCAGCTCGCTCGACACGAGTCGCACGTTGCGATGGCGCGCCGCGTCTTCGCGCTGTGCGCGACTCGGGAGCGGGCCCATGGTCGCGAGCACGATCTCGACGCCGTGAGGCGCGAGCGCGCGCGCGAGCTCGAGCGAGTAGCCCCAGACGCCGCCCACGGCGTCTGCCGTCATGAGCAGCTTCGTTCTAGCGGCCATAGACCGCATCCAGCGCTCGGGCTACGTCCACCAGATGCTCGGCCGCAGGATCGAAGCGCCCGTCGCGCTCCAGTTGGCGCGCCCACTCGATCGCTGCGCGCCCGCCCCATTCGTCGGGCGGCTCGCAGAGGGTCTCGCGCACCGTGCCGCGGAAGCGCTCGGCGCGAAAGTCGTAGAACGACCCGTTCACATTTCGCAGCGCGGCGCCTCCGTGAGTCCCGTAGAACGAAGCCTCGATCACCGCCTCGCGCCCGGCGGGCAAATTCCACGAGCAGGCGAGGCGCACCGTTGCTCCGCCGTCCAGATCGAGCCGCGCCTCCGCGAAATCCTCCACCTGCGTCCGTCGATCGCGTAGCGGCTCCCCTTTGCTGAAGAGGCGCGACGTCGCATCATCGACGCGCGGGAAGTCGAGCGTCCAGAGCGCGAGATCGACGAGATGGATGCCGAGATCAATGACGCAGCCACCGCCTGCGAGCGTCGGATCGAAGAACCACGGCTTGTCAGGCCCGTATGCGTTGTGGAACACGAGATCCACCGCGTAGATGGAGCCGAGCTCGCCGCTCTGAACGAGGCGCCGGATCTGCTGCATCCCGCTCGTGAAGCGATACGAGAGGTCGACGCCGAGCAGACGATCTGCGTGCCGCGCAGCGTCGACCACGCGACGCGTCTCGGCCGCCGTGCGTGCGAGCGGCTTCTGACAGAACACCGCCACTCCACGATCGAGTGCCGCGATCGCCTGATCCGCGTGCAGCGCACTCGGGGTCGCGATCACGATGCCGTCGAGGCGCGCCTCGAGCATCTCCTCCAGCGAGCTCGCCACGTCGCAGCCTGGCGCGTGTTCGCTCGCGCGCGCCAGCGACTCCTCCGAGGCGTCCGCCATCGCGACGATCTCCGCCGCGCCGCTCCCCGCGATGGCGCTCAACCGGTGCCGGCCGATCCACCCTACGCCGAGGAAGCCGAGCCGAGGCTTCGCATGCACGGGGGCTGCAGGAGCGGCGGACGAAATGGCCGTCATACGACGACCAGCGCCTTGAGAAATCCGTCCGGGCGTGTACGCGTGGCCTCGAGCGCGTCGCCGACGCGGTCGAGCGGAAAGCGATGCGTGTACAGCGGTGAGGGATCGAGCACACCCGAAGCGACCGCATCCACCGCTGCGCGCATTCCGTCGACGTACGCGCGCGGGTCGCGCTCGTGCGCATTGATCACATCGAGGCCGCGCCAGTTCCAGAGCTGCATGTTGACCTGGCGCGGGCCGTCCTGGTGATAGCCCGCGATGATGAGGCGTCCGCGTACGCGCGTGAGCTCGCCGGCGACGTCGAGCGGCCACTGCAACCCCACAGCCTCGATTACGCGATCGCAACCTTCGTCTGCAGTGAGCGACTTCACGCGCTCGATGATGCGCCAGTGATCGTCCATCGGGATCGTCTCGTGCGCGCCGCAGTCGCGTGCGACCTCGAGCGAGAACGGCCGACGCGAGATGGCGATCACGTGCGCGCCCGCGCGCGAGGCGAGCTGGGTGAGCAGAGCGCCGAGAAAGCCGATGCCGACGATCGCGACAGTCTGCCCCGCGCGGATGTCGCTACGCGCGAAGATGTTCATGGCGCATCCCAGCGGCTCGCCCGGGAGCTCGGTGCGCTCAGTTCTGGTGGAAGGCGCACAATCGCATCATCGGCGGCGAGGTCGTGCTCGGCGAACGCGTGGTACGAGAGCGCGGCGACGTGATCTCCGACTGCGAAATCGCGAACCTCCTCGCCAATCGCGTCAATGACGCCCCATCCCTCGTGCCCGGGAGCGCCGGGCTCCATCGGATACGTGAACCACTCGCGCCCTTCCCACACTGGCACGCTCGAGGCGCAGACGCCGCTCCCCTCCATGCGCACGCGCACTTCACGGGCACCAGGAACGGGAACCGGCACGCTGTCGATTCGCGCAGCGCCGGGCGCGACGATGTGAGCGGATCGCGATCGCGTTGCCGCAGGACCCGAAAGCTCGATCTCGTGTTCGAGGCTGGCGCTCATGCGCCGTCCTCTGCCGCTCGTTCCTCGATCCGCGCCACCGAGCTCGCCGCGGCGACGCGCCTGGCCGCCCCACGCTTGGCGCGCGCGGTGGAGGGACTGCGCGACTCCACGAGCCACTCGTAGAGCCGGCGCACACCTTCTTCCACGCTGACCCGCGGCTGCCAGCCCGTCGCCTCCTGAAAGCGCCGCGTATCCGACACATAGTAGCGCTGGTCGCCGGTTCTCCACTCCTGCATTGCGACGTCCGGCGAGTCGCCGTGGATCGTCTCGATGAGGTCGAGCAGCTCGAGCAGGCTCGTCGTGTTCTCGGGTCCACCGCCAATGTTGAATGCCGAGCCCGAGAACTGGTCCATGTGGCGCTGGGCGAGAAGAAAGGCATCCACGAGGTCTTCCACGAACAACACATTGCGCACCTGCATCCCGTCGCCGTAGAGCACGATGGGATTTCCCTCGATCGCGCGAATGAGGAAGTGCGCGACCCACCCCTGGTCCTCTGTGCCGAACTGGTGTGGGCCGTAGATGCAGCTCATTCGGAACACGATCGCCCTGAGCCCGTACGAGCGCGCGTAGTCGAGCACGTACTGATCGGCTGTGCCTTTCGAGCACCCGTATGGGCTGTGAAAGTCGAGGTGACGCGCCTCGCTCACCCCGTGCTGTCGAATGGCTGAATCGCGCGGCTCATAGCGGCCTTCGCGCTCCACCAACGGAATGTCCGACAGGCCGCCGTAGACCTTGTTCGTGGATGTAAACACGAGTGGCGGAGGATCCTTCTGCGCACGAATCGCCTCCAGCACGTTGAGCGTGCCGCCTGCATTCACCGCGAAATCGTGTCGCGGATCGTCGAGGCTCGTCGTTACCGCCACTTGAGCTGCGAAGTGGAACACCTGCCGCGCTTCGCCCACAGCCTCCCGTACCGAGGCAGCATCGCGCACATCCGCAATGTCGGCGCGCAGGTGCTCGCCGTGCGTCTTGGACAACCATCGAAGATTCCGCTCGACTCCACTTCTGGAGAGATCGTCGAGCAGGATCACTGAGTGACCCGTCGAGAGCAGCCGATGCGCGAGGTTGCATCCGATGAAGCCAGCGCCACCGGTGATGAGCACGGGGCGGGCTCCGTTTGCCGAGTTTTCCTTGAACAGTGCTGGGTGAATCTCGCGCTCGACATGCGAGTTCTTTTTCATACGGTGAGTCCCCGAGCCGTGAGCTCGGCACTCGCCTGCTCCACGCGATCGTCGGCGGACTGCCCACTCAGCCACTCGGCCAGATCGACCAACCCATTGTCGAGATCCACACCGGGCTCGTAGCCGAGCACTTCGCGCGCTCGCGAGATGTCCGCGTAGCAGTGGCGGATGTCGCCCACGCGGTACTTCCCGCTCACCACCGGCGCGATGTAGCTCTTGTCCACGGCGCGCGCGACACGCGTGGCGATGTCGCACACGGTGTAGTGATGTCCGCTGCCGATATTGAACACGGAGTCGGCCGCGCCCGGCACCTCGAGCGCGAGCCTGCATGCCTTCGCCACATCACTCACGCTGACGAAGTCGCGCTGCTGCTCGCCATCCTCGAAGATCATCGGCGAGTTGTCGTTCAGCAGGCGCGCGGCGAAAATGGCGAGCACGCCCGTGTACGGATTCGAGAGAGCCTGACGCGAGCCGTACACATTGAAGAAGCGGAGCGCGACGGTCGGAATGTTGTACGCGCGGCCGACCATGAGGCACATCCGCTCCTGGTCGAACTTGGAAAGCGCATACACGGACGCGAGGCTTGGCGGCTTTGACTCGGGCGTCGCCATTGGAGCGAGTGGCTCGCCGTCCTCGTTCGTCGGCTCCCAGCGACCCGACTTGAGCTGCTCGAGGCTGCGCTCCGCATCGGTGAGGAGTGAGCCATCGGCATCGCGGTACAATCCTTCGCCATACAGACTCATGCTCGAAGCAACGACGAGGCGCTCCACGGGGCTGCGCGACAGTG
Organism: uncultured Gemmatimonadaceae bacterium; assembly: GCA_963792685.1. Classification (GTDB taxonomy): domain Bacteria; phylum Gemmatimonadota; class Gemmatimonadetes; order Gemmatimonadales; family Gemmatimonadaceae; genus FEN-1250. Next base: position 3,924,802 of record CAWBWW010000001.1, read on the forward strand.
CCTCGAGAAGAACCGCGGTACCGCGATTGTTCACGTCGGTGTAATGATCGATCTCGTACATGCTCTGGCCGACACCGACAGCGGCGGCAAGGTGATACACGGCATCGATGCCGTCGAGTGCGCCGCGCACCGCCTCCGGATCGCGCACATCGCCGACCATGAGCTCTACATCCGGATCCAGATACGCGGGGCGCGTCGCGTTCGGACCATGTACCTGCGCAGCGAGATTGTCGAGCGCGCGAACCTGGTAGCCGCGCGCGAGCAGTTCGTCAGCGAGATGAGATCCGATGAATCCTGCACCACCCGTGATCAAGATGTGCCGCATTCCTCCCCTCCACTGCCGCTCAGTTTTCGATGTCGCTCGATGCACATCACGTTCGCGGGACTCGACTGATCGCGTGTCGCGTCGCGATTGCATCAGCATGTGTGCGTCTGTGATGACGCCGCTTGGGGGAGGTGCAAAGCACATGCCCCACATCACATCATGCGATGCAATGCGGCCACGACAATTCCGAATGCATCATCGCGATTCTTGTAGCGCTCGCATCGTATGCGCACTTCGCGCCCTCGCTCGGTCTTCGAGCGGACATTGTTGTGTACATCTCTCGTTCCCTGAAGGCGCTCTCGATCGTCAAGGAAATGTCATCAGACGCACCCGCAACCGCGTCTCACGCATTACCGCTACACACGCCTCATGATTTTCGCAGGATCGCAAGGCACGAGTGTCCGCTCGCGTACACTCCTCGCCCGCTCGCTGGAGTTCGTGTTTCCACTCAGACGGCAGATCGCGGGCATCAGTGCCCTCGCGATCGTCGTCGCGGCCCTTGGCGTCGCCGAGCCGCTCGTGCTCAAGCGCATCTTCGACGCGCTGGGCGCACGTGCATCGATCGCATCGCTCCTTGTACTCGCCTCGGCACTTCTCTGCATGCTCGCATCGCGCACGGTGCTCGAGGGGCTGCTCAGCGCGTCCACCTGGCGCACGCGTCTCGGCGTGGACTATCGCCTGCGCGAGGCGCTCCTCGGTAAGCTCGGAACGCTGCCGCTCTCCTATCATCAGCACGAGAGCGTCGGCGGCACCGTCAACCGCGTGAATCGCGGTATCGACGGCTACGTCAGCGCATTCAGCGAGATCGCGTTCAAGCTCACGCCTGCGCTCGCATATCTGATCCTCGCCGCAATCGCACTCTTCCGGCTCGAGTGGCGTCTTGCCCTGCTCGTTCTCGCATTCACTCCGGTCCCCGCTCTCATCGGTGCGTGGGCGGCGCGCGAACAGACGGAGCGTGAGCGCAAGCTCATGCAACGGTGGACCACACTGTATTCGCGGCTCAACGAGACGCTCGACAGCATTCGCATCGTCAAGTCGTTCGCGATGGAAGAGGTCGAGCGACGCCGGTTCCTCAGCGGACAGCGCGAAGGCAACTCGATCGTCGAGCGCGGGGCGCGCACTGATGCACGCACGGGCGCGCTCCGGGGATTCGCGGGAATCCTTGCGCGCATCAGCGTGATCGTCGCCGGCAGCGTCATGATCAGCCACGGGCAGATCACGCTCGGCACGCTGGTGGCCGTGCTCGGGTTCGTCAGCGGGCTGCTAGGCCCCGTGCAGGGAATCACGGACGTGTATCAAACAATGCGGCGCGGCACCGTTGCGCTCGAGACGATCTACTCGATACTGGATGCGCCGGACACTGTGGCCGATGTCTCCGAGCCGGTGAGCCTAGACGGCGCACGCGGCGAGGTGCGCTTCGAGCGCGTGAGCTACTCGTATGACACGGGCTCGCGCGTGCTCGATGACGTCGACCTGCACGCATCGCCGGGCGAGACCGTGGCGATCGTCGGACCGAGCGGCGGCGGCAAGACCACGATGCTTCTGCTGCTGCAGCGCCTGTACCCGATCGAATCGGGGCGCATTTCCATCAATGGTACGGACATCCGGGACATCTCGGCCCGCACGCTGCGCCAGCACATCAGCGCCGTGTACCAGGACGTCGGGCTGTTCAACGACACGATCCGCGACAATATCGCGTACGGACGCCCAACGGCGAGCGACGCCGAGATCGAAGAGGCGGCGCGGATTGCCTTCGCGCATGAGTTCATCATGTCGCTGCCGGATGGATACGAGACCGTGGTCGGCGAGCACGGCAGTCGGTTATCCGGCGGGCAGAAGCAGCGCATCGGCATCGCACGCGCGCTGCTGAAGGACGCACCGATTCTCATCCTCAATGAGGCGACCGCAGCACTGGACGCCGAGTCCGAAGCGCTGGTCCAGGATGCGCTCGCGAACGCCGTGCGCGGGCGCACAACATTCATTATCGCGCATCGTCTCGCGACTGTCGTCAATGCCGATCGCATCGTCGTGCTGCGCGCGGGGCGAATTGAGGAGGTCGGCACCCACGTCGAGCTCATGCATCAAAGCGGCTACTACGCGTCTCTCGTACGCGGACAGCGCGGTGGCGTACTGATCTCCAGCGCCGCCTAGGACGGCACTCATAGCGGTGTGTGGTATAGCTCCTGCGGCGTGAGCGGCCGGAGGTGTCGCATGAAGCTCGTGATCTTTGGTCTCACGGTGAGCTCATCGTGGGGGAACGGCCATGCCACACTCTGGCGCGCGCTGCTGCGCGCGTTCGCGAAGCGCGGCCACGACGTGGTCTTCTTCGAGCGAGACGTGCCGTACTACGCCGCGCACCGCGATCTCCGCGAGCTCGAATACGGCGATCTGCGCCCTACTCGGAATGGTCGGACGTGCGCGACAATGCGCGTCGTGAGGTTGCGGATGCGGACGCCGCAATGGTCACCTCCTACTGCCCGGACGGCATCGCAGCGAGTGGGCTGGTGCTCGATTCCGCGGTAGCGCGGCGCGTGTTCTACGATCTCGACACGCCGGTCACGCTGTCACAACTCTCCGCAGGCGAGCGCGTTCCCTACCTCCCTCCACAAGGGCTCGGCGACTTCGACCTCGTGCTCAGCTACACGGGGGGTGCGGCACTCACTGAGCTGCGCACGCAGCTTGGCGCTCGCGTCACTGCGCCGCTGTACGGAAGCGTGGACCCGAACGAGCATCGGCCCGTCGCTCCGGTTGCCGACTACGAGTGCGACCTCTCGTATCTCGGCACCTACGCGGAGGACCGGCAGCGCGCGCTGAACGAGCTCTTTCTGGAGCCGGCGCGTCGTCTGCCGTCGCGACGCTTCCTCATTGGCGGCGCGCAATACCCATCCTCTTTTCCGTGGAGCGACAACATCCACTTCAAGCGGCATCTGCCACCGAGCGAGCACCCCGCGTTCTTCTCATCGTCGCGCATGACGCTGAACGTGACGCGACGCGCGATGGCAGAAATGGGATGGTGTCCTTCGGGACGGCTGTTCGAGGCGGCCGCGTGCGGCGTTCCGATCCTGAGCGACTACTGGATGGGATTGGAGCAGTTCTTCACCCCGGGATCGGAGATTCTCGTCGCGCACGACAGCGACGACGCGATTCGTGCGATTGCGCTGGACGATTTCGAGCTTCGTGCGGTCGCGGCCGCGGCTCGCGAGCGCACGCTCGACGAGCACACGGCAGCCAGGCGCGCGGCCGAGCTCGAGTCGCTGCTCGCTGCCATGCCGGCTGAAGCCGTGGAGCGCTGACATGTGGGGAATCGTACCGGCCGCTGGCGCGGGGAGCCGCATTCAGCCGCTCGCCTTCTCCAAGGAACTGCTTCCTGTGGGGAGCAGGCTCGAGGACGGCGTGGAGCGGCCGCGCGCGGTGAGCGAGTACGTCGTCGAGCGCATGCTGAACGCCGGCGCGGACAAGATCTGCTTCGTCGTCTCTCCCGGAAAGACGGACATCCTCGAGTACTACGGAGGAAATGTCGGCAGCGCGCGCGTCGCGTACACGATGCAGTCGCGTCCCGCTGGCCTGTGCAATGCCATCTTCTGCGCGCTGCCGCTCATCGCACCAAACGAAAGCGTCATCGTCGGGCTCCCGGACACGATCTGGTATCCTCTGGACGCGCTGCGCACGCTTCCCGAAGGCACGCTGTCCTTTCTGCTCTTCCCCGTCGAGCGCCCCGAGCTGTTCGATGCCGTGCGCACTGATGCGTCGGGGCGCGTGCTCGCGATCCACGTGAAGGAGCGCAACCCCGGCTCATCGTGGGTGTGGGGCGCGTTCAAGATGCCGGGATCGGTGCTCGCCGAGCTGCATGCGCTGTGGAACGAGCGCGAGCGACGCGACGAATATTTCGGCACGCTCGTGAACGCGTGGCTCGCGCGCGGCGGCATCGCCGTCGGCGTGCGTGCGGGTACCTCGTACGTCGACGTTGGAACACTCCACGGTTATCGCCAGGCAATCGATCTGCTCAAGTCGGCTGTCGACGACGAGAGCGATGCGCACCTTCCTCCCGAGATCGCTCGGCTCTCCCAGATGCGCGAGCGCGGTGTGATCGCACCGCGCACAGACCGCTAGCGCGAAGCCAGCTCCCTCAGAAGATCGACCAGAGATCGCGCGTCACATCGAGCGAGAAGGTCCACTGCCCGTGACGAAGCCCGCGCGCCACATCCACGCGCACGAGATCGAAGAAGAAGAGCGCGCCGACACCGAGCGACGGATACCACCCCGAGCGGTCGGAAGCAAACGCCGCCTCGTTTCCCGAGTAGATCGCAGTCGCGAACGGCGCGAGCGTCGCGCGCGCCGGCGCCTTCCCGTAGGGGCCGAGCGAGAGCCCGAAGAACGGAACGGAGGTGCGCCACTCCACACGCGCACGCGCACCTACTCTCCCCGCGAACTGGTGGTACGCATACCCCGGCCCCGACACTGGCCCGCCGAGGTACACGAGCTCCTGCGCCGGCGCATCTGCGGGCGCGGTGAGTCCCGCAACACTCGCCTCGATCACGAGGCGCGAATCGCCGACAGGGCGCTCTCCGTGCGCGCTCACCAGCGCGCGCGCGAAGGGCACATCGCGATCTGGAGGCTCATCGATCGCCTGCGTTGCGCCGCCGCGAATCTCTCCCGCGATCCGCGTCTCGAAGCCGCCAAGCATCACCGGCGCAGCGCGAGTGAAGCCTAGCGCGATCCGCTCCTCGTGCAGCGGCCTCGCGGGAATGGTGCGCTCGTAGCTGCCCCACGCCGGGCTCGCGTGAATGCGCAGCGAGTCCTGTCGCTCCCACGCGCCCTCCACACGCCAGCGGAGCCCCGCATGTTCGCCCAGCTCGGCGCCTATCCCTACGTTGCGCACATCGTACGGATCGGTGTAGTCGCTCCCGAACTCCTGGGCCGCGAAGCTGTTCAGCACCGTCGATCGCTCGGCGACGTCGCTCACGTCCCGATAGTCGCGTCCGGCGAACAGCTCGATACCCGTGGTTCCTCTCCGAAACGCGATGCCCAGTCGCCCCTTGAGGACGTGATCGGAGAAGCCGTAGCGCGCGCGCAGTGACGGCACGATCCCCGCGCCGGCACGCACGCTTGCTCCAGCGCCGAGCGCGAGCCCCTCCACGCGGTTCACGCGCGCGAAGTCGGAGATGCGTCGTGCCGAGAGCGAGGCGCCTTGCGCGCGAGCGAGCGCCTGCTGCTGCACGATCGCGCGCGCCTCTTCCTGCACCTTGCGCACATCCTCGTCGCTCGCAGCGCGCACGTCGGACGGAAGCGAATCCAGAATCCGCCCGTGCCACTCGTGCTGCGCGAGCTCGCGCGCCGGTGCGCTCGTGATCTCGGGACCACCCGAGAAGATCGTAGGCGGCAGCGGGGCGTTCATGTCGTAATCCGAAATCTCCCACCGGCCGCGAATGATGCCGCGCGCGGGAAAGTCGAGCCACCGTCCCGTGCGCCGGATCTCCACCTGTTGATGGAGCGGAAGCCAGAAGCGCCCCTGCACGAGCGCGTTCTCGAGCACGATCGAGATATCCTCGAGCTCCTTGTCGAGATACGCGGGGCGCGTGAAGGTGAACGCCATCCGCACGACATCTCCGCTGGAGCGGTCAATGTAGAGCGCACCAACCAACCGCGGCTGCAGCGGATCCTTCGGTCGCACTCGCAGCTCGTACACCTCGACCGTTCGCCCCGGAAGCCGGATGCTCAGTGAGTCGTTGATCGCGAAATCATAGTCGGCGATCCCCTCGGCCGAGAGCGGGTGCGGCACATCGCGCACCTCATCGCCTTCGCCCAACCGGATGATGTTGGGAAAATTATTCTGAACGATCCCGAGATGGTCCTGGTGATAGGCGATGTTCGTGGGCAGGACGAGTGTGTCGCGCCGCCCGATGATGCGCTGCTTGCTGAGGTTGGGCGCGCGCCAGTACACTTCCAGCGCGAGCTCATCGGAGCGAACCACCTTGGGCGGATCGGGGAAGTTTTCGCCGACCTGCGCGAGAAACGTCAAATAGCCGTGCGCCGTCGCGTGATAGTCGCGAAGCGCCGTGTCGGCCAACTGCTGCGCACGACGATCCGTCGCGCGCTCGACGAGCTCGCGTGCGCGCTCGTCGTTCCACCCCTGCGCGCGCACCGGCTGTGCGATCGCACCGGCAATGAAGATCCAACACGCGGCGCGAAGCGCCACGAGGACTCTGCTCATGAACGGAAAATGTCAGCGGACGTGCGGAGCGCGGCAAGCACGTGACCGGGTGAAATGACGACGCTCGATCGATTCAAGTCGCTCGCGCATCGCGGCGGGCTCGTGCCCGTGTGGCGCGACTGTCTGCTCGACGGCGAAACGCCGGTTTCGGCATTCGCAAAGCTTCGCCGCGGTCCGTTTGCATTCCTGCTCGAGTCCGCCCCTGCCGGCGGTGAGACGTGGGCGCGCTACACGTTCATGGGCACCGAGCCGCGCGGAGCGTGGCGCCTCAAGGACGGTGTGGTCGAAGACTGGTCGCCCGAGAACGGCTGGCACGGCTCACGCACGCCCGCTGATCCGCTGGCGGACCTGCAATCCCTCGTCGCGCAGCACGAGCCTGTGGACGTGCCGGAGCTTGGCGCGTTCTGGAGCGGCGTGGTCGGCTTCTTCTCGTACGATATCGCGCGACTCATCGAGCGCCTGCCGAACGCGCCTCCGCGCACCGTCGCCGCACCGGATGCGCTGTTCGTGTTCACGCACGCACTCGTGATCATCGATGCGCTCCGCTCACAGGCACGCGTGGTCGTGGGCGTGCCGGTGAGCGCTGGCGCGAGTGATGTTGAGCTCGAGCGAGCGCATACCGCTGCCATTCGCGACATTGACGCCACCATCGCGCGACTGCGTGCGCCTGGGAGCCTCGCGCCGCTCGATCTCGATCGCACGTCGCCGCCCGCCACGGGCACGTATCGCTACTCGCGCGAGAAGTTCGAGCAGGACGTCGAGCGCATCCGTGAGTACATCTTCGCGGGCGACTGCTTCCAGGCGCTGCTCGCGCGACGAATCGAGGTGCCGCTCGACTTCAATCCCGCGGACCTCTATCGCGCGCTGCGTGCGCTCAATCCGTCCCCGTACATGTACCACCTCGTGCTCGACGGGCTCGAGCTCGTCGGCAGCTCGCCCGAGCTGCTCGTGCGAGTCGCCGGGGGCCGCGTGACCGTGCGCCCGATCGCCGGAACGCGTCCGCGCGGGCTCACGCCGGAGGACGACGAGCGCCTCGCGGCCGAGCTGCTCGTGGATGAGAAGGAGCGCGCCGAACACGTGATGCTCGTCGACCTCGGCCGGAACGATGTCGGACGCATCGCGAAGTACGGCACAGTCGAGGTGACGGACCTCATGGTCGTCGAGCGATACAGCCACGTCTTCCACATCGTGAGCCAGGTGGAAGGGCAGCTGCAGGACGACGCCTCAGCCATTGACGTGTTCCGCGCAACCTTCCCCGCGGGGACGATGACCGGTGCGCCGAAAGTGCGTGCGATGCAGATCATCGATGAGCTCGAGCCCGAGCGCCGCGGCCCGTACGCAGGGGCGATTGGCTACATCGCCGCGGGCGACCGGCGCATGGATCTCGCGATCACGATTCGGACGTGCGTGATCGCCGATGGCGTTGCGTCCGTCCAGGCCGGCGCCGGCATCGTGGCGGACTCGGTGCCCGCGAGCGAGTGGGCGGAGACGGAGAACAAGGCGCGTGCGATGCTCACGGCGATTGGACAGGTGCGGAAGCGCTGAGTCGTCGCGCGCCCCTCCCCGCCCGCCCCGGCGGCGGCCCATATTGAGAGATGGCTTTTCGGATCGTCTCCACCAGTGGCTCACAGTCGTTCGAGCTGCGCGAAGGCTCGACGCTGCTCGTCGGGCGCGCGGCCAGCAGCGACATCCCGATCTTCGACCCGACGATCTCGCGCCGGCACGCGAAGCTGATCTCGACCGACGCAGCCGTACGCGTCTCGGATCTTGGATCGAGCAACGGCACCTTCGTGAACGGCGAGCGCGTGGAGGACGCGACGCTCGCGCCCGGCGACGAGCTCGTGTTCGGGAAGGTTCCGTTCCGCCTCATCGTTCACGAGATGAACGCGATCGTGCACGACGAGCGCACACGCTCGGCCACACCGGCCACGGGCGCGACGGTGCTCAAGCAGCGCGCATACGACAGCCCCGACGGCCTGCTCTCGCAGGTGTTCCGAGCGGCGAACCTCTCCAATGCAAAGGCCGATCACTCGGCGCTCGACGGTGCCGCACGAACGGAGAAGAAGCTCGCGCTTCTGCTCGAAGTATCGAAGGGGCTCTCGCGGGCGGTGGATGTCAACGCGCTGCTCGACAAGATCACGGAGCTCGTCTTCCAGATCCTCGACGTCGATCGCGTCGCGATCGAGCTCATCGACTCGGCCGGTCAGCGCGTGCCCACCGTCTCGCGCGACAGGCGCGGGGTCATCACGGGCAAGTCCGTGCCGCAATCCATCGCGCGCATGGTCGTGGACCAGAAAGTCGCCGTGCTCTCCGACAATGCGCCAGAGGATCACCGCTTCGGCGGACAGTCGATTCTCATGCAGAGCGTACGCTCGGCCATGTGCGCTCCACTGGTTGGCACCGAGGATCTGGTGCAGGGCGTACTCTACGTCGACAACATCACGACGACGCACCGCTTCAACGAAGAGGACCTCGAGTTCCTCACCGCGTTCTCCAACATCGCCGCCGTAGCGCTCGAGAATAGCCGCTTCGCCGAGCGCATTCGGCACGAGACAATGGTGCGGAGCAACTTCGAGCGCTTCTTCGCGCCGCGGCTGGCGGCGCAGATCGCCGGCTCCGCGAACCAGCTCAAGCTCGGCGGCGACAAGAGCACCGTGGCCGTGCTGTTCAGCGACATCCGCGGCTTTACCGCGCTTTCTGAGTCGATGAAGCCGGACGAGGTCGCGCGGCTGCTCAGCGAATATTTGTCGGTGATGGTGGAGATCGTGTTCAGGCACGGTGGCACGCTCGACAAGTTCATCGGCGATGCGGTCATGGCGCAGTGGGGTGCGCCGATCAGTGCCGAGGACGATGCCGACCGCGCCATGGATGCGGCGCTCGACATGATGCGCGAGCTGGAGTCGCTCAATCAGCGCTGGGTATCAGAGGGGCGCCCGTGTCTGCAGATCGGGATCGGGCTGAGCTACGGCGAAAGCTTCGCCGGGTACATCGGCTCCGAGCGCCGCCTCGAGTACACGGTCATTGGCGACGTCGTCAATATCGCGAGCCGGCTATGCTCGGAGGCCGGCGGCGGCGAGATCCTGCTCACCGGCGCGATGCGGCAGATGCTCACCGATGCGCCTGTCATGCGGGAGCGCGGGACGATGGAGCTCAAGGGGAAGAAGGATGCGCTTCCCGTTTTCAGTGTGAAGACGTGACGGGCTTCGTCGTGCCGCCGGGCTACGTCGCGTTGAGCGAGCCGGGAGTGGAAGGCGCCGCGCTGGCGGCGCTCGAGGCTCCGCTGCGCGTGGCGCTCGCGGAAGGAAGCTTCTACGAGTTCGCGGCGCATCACGCCGAAGCGAAGGCCTTCACGGGGCGCGGGATCGCGTATGCCGTCCCCCTCTCGAGCGGCGATCGCATCGTGGTGCGCCGCTCGCGCCACGGCGGCCTACTCCGCTCCGTGCGCGATGATCGATTTATCGGAGCAACGCGCGCACCCCACGAGCTGGAGATCTCGCTCACCCTGCGGCGGCTAGGCGTCCTTACGCCGGAGGTCGTTGCGTACGCGACGTATCCCGCCGGGCCAATGTTCCGGCGCGCCAATGTCGTGTCGCGCGAGGTGCCGCGCAGCCGCGATCTCGCCACCGCGCTCCAGGCGCTCTCGCGGGGCGATTCCAAGCGCACACTGCTCGAGGCCACGGGCAAGCTGCTCGAGTCGATGAGCCTCGCGGGCGCGCGGCACCCCGATCTCAACATCAAGAACATCCTGATCGCGGAAAACGATTTCGGCGGCGTCGAGGCGTACGTGCTCGATGTCGATCGCGTATGGCTCGATCGCGCGGGCGCGGACGCGGTGCTCGAGGCGAACCTGCGGCGCTTGACGCGATCCGCAATGAAGTGGCGCCGGCTGCACGCGCTTCCCATCGAGGAAGCGGACCTGCTGGCGATCGAGAGCACAGCGCGGGAGCTGATCACGCTCGAGCAATGACGAGCGCCGCCCCGGGGCGCCGCATCTGCATCGTGATGATGAGCGCGATCGGCGACGCGGTGCACGTGCTCCCCGTCGTGACTGCGCTGAAACGTCGTGAACCGAGCGCCGTCATCACGTGGATCCTTCAGCCCGGACCCGCGTCGCTCGTGCGCGGTCATCCCGATGTCGACGAGATCCTGATCTTCGAGAGCGCGCGTGGTTGGCGCGGCATGCTCGCGCTCCGCGACGAGCTGGCACGGCGCGACTTCGATCTCGTGATCGATCTCCAGGTGTACCTCAAAGCGGGAATCGCGACGGCGTTCACTCGCGCACCGGTGAAGCTCGGCTTCGATCGCGCGCGCGCTCGCGACCTCAACTGGCTTTTCACGAACCGGCGCATCCCTCCGCACGCGCCGCAGCACGTGCAGGACCAGTATCTCGAATTTCTCACGGAGCTCGGCGTACCGTCGGAGCCGCTCGAGTGGAAGCTCGGCCCATGGGCGAGCGAGCTTCCCGACCGCGAGCGCGCGCTCGGCGCGCTACCCAGCCCCTTCGCCACCCTCGTGATCGGCGCCACGCATCGCGAGAAGGAGTGGATCCCTGAGCGCTGGGCCGAAGTAGCGAACGCGCTGCGCAGCGACTTCGGGCTCGAGCCAGTGCTCGCGGGCGGACGCTCGGCGCGCGAGCTCGAGACCGCTCAGCGCATGGCGAGTGCAGATGCGAGTGTGCATAGCACGCTGGGCTTCCCGCTGCGCGAGCTCGTCACGATTCTGAGTGCATCGGACCTCGTGATCTCGCTGGACACGGCACCGCTGCACATGTCGGTGGCGCTCGAGCGACCCGTTATCAGCCTGATGGGTTACAACAATCCGAAGCGCGTCGGCCCTTATCGACGCTATCACGATCTGATCGTCAATGCGTACGGGGATCCCGGCGAGGACTATCCGATCACGTACGCGCACCGTCTCGGCCGCATGCCGCGCATCACCGTGCGCGACGTACTCGATCGTGTCGAGCGCTGGCGGTCGGTCTACCGCGACCGCGCCGCGAGCACGCGCTCGTAGACCTCGAGCGTGCGCGTCACGGTGTTCTCGATCGAGAACAGCAGCGCGCGGCGAATTCCGTTGGCCCCCATGAGCGCGGCGAGCTCGCGATCGATGAGCAGGCGCGCGATCGCATTGCCGAGGCCCGTCGCATCTCCCACCGGCACGAGGAGCCCCGTCTCACCGTCGGCGATCGCCTCGGGAATGCCGCCAGCGGCCGTGGCCGCGACCGGCTTCCCGAATGACATGGCATCGATCACCACGCCACCAATGCCGTCATCGTTCGAGCTGAGCGCGACCACATCCGCCACGGACATCAGCGAATCCGCGTCGGTGCGATAGCCGGCGAGATGCACACAGTCGCCCAGCCCAAGCGTGGCGATCTCACGCTCGATCTGCGGGCGCAGCTCGCCCTCGCCCACCATTAGTGCCTGCACGTCCCGCACCGCCCGTCGCACGACGTCCATCGCGCGGATGAAGGTGAGTGGATCCTTGTGCCCAACCAGCGCCGCGACCATGACCACGAGCGGCGCTCCCGTGCGCACGCCGAGCAATGCAATCGTTTCGGCAAATGCGGGGGGAATCACGCGCGTGAGGTCCACGCCGCTGTACGCCACTGTGATCCGCGGCGACTCGATTCCGCTCGCGACGAGCGAGTCCGCGGTCGCCTTGCAGACGGCGATCATCGCGTCTGCGCGGGCGTACTTCCACAGTGACGCCGGATTACGCTTGAGCGGAAAGCTCACACGCCTGGTGAGCACCATGCGCGCACGCGTGCCGAGCGTCGCGAGCGCGGCGAGTGCCACCGCGTGGCCCGAGTGCGCATGCACAATGTCCGCATCTTCGTTCACGATCGCGCGCCGCAGCGTCATCGCCGCGAGCACATCCATCTCAGACAATGGGGAAAGCGCCACGATCGGCAGTTTGGCTTCCGCCGCCTTCACCGCGAGCGGCTCCCCTGGCCGCACCGCCATCACCGAGTGATGGCCGAGCCGCGCGAGGCGCTCGGCGAGCCAGAACGCCTGGCGCTCGCCTCCGCGCCAGCCACGCTCGGTGTCGACGTGCACAATGCGCAGCGCGCGCTCGTTCATGCGCGAGGGCTTAGGGCATGCGCGTCCGCGATCGCACGCACCTCGCGTACGACGCGCTGCCAGCTGTAGCGGCTCTCGGCCACTCGTCGTCCCTCCGCTCCCAACCGCGCCGCCAGCTCGGGCGAGTGCAGTATCGTTTGTATCGTCTTCGCAATTGCCGCGGGGTCGTAGGGGTCTGTGAGGAGACCCGTTACGCGATCCACCACAGCTTCCGGCATTCCGCCCTCACGACCCGCGATCACAGGAAGCGAGCTCGCAGCCGCTTCTACCAGCGCGATTCCAAAGCCCTCGACGTGGTTCACGGCAACACGGGACGCGCCCAGATACAGATCAGCCACATTGTACAGCGCCGGCAGATCCTCATCAGTAACGTGGCCCAGAAAGCGAACTCGTTCGCCGAGCTCGAGCTGTTCGGCGAGCGCGCGAAGTGCTGGCTCATTCTCTCCTGTGCCCGCCATCGCGTAGCGCAGATCAGGCTCGCTGTCGCGGAGCAGCTGCAATGCTCGCATTCCGTGATCCTGTCCCTTGTGCTCCACCAGCCGGCCCACCGTCAGCATCCATCGCCCCGAGCCCAGTCCGTACTTCTCACGCACCGCGGTCGTATCAATGCCGCGACCGAAGCGCTCCAGGTCGGCTCCGAGCGGTACCGCGTACACTCTGTCGGTGTGGTCGGGAATGCCCAACTCTTCGAGCAGGTCGAGGGTTCTCGCGCGCGTCCACTCGCTATTGGTGACGATCACCGCCGCGGATCCAAGGAGCGAACGGGCCAGTATTCGCTTCGCAAATCCGCGTCCGCGCGCCCGCATGAGCAGCAACTCCGTACCGTGAAGGAAAACACCGTACGGCACACCCATACGCAGACGCAGACTCAGCGCCACGTAGGACGCCGGTTTGAGATTTCCGCACCACGTGAACGACGCATGATGTGCTCGAGCGAGACGTGCCGCGCGCCGCGACCACGCGATCAGTCCGGGAAAATTGCGAAGCCGCTCCCGCGCAATGGGTATTCGATCCAGACGCACCGTCTGTCGCGCGTCGCTCTCTTCGTCTCCGGGCTCTCGGCCCAGCATGACGAGCAGCGCGTCATCGCCATAGTGGAGCGCCAATTGGTGCATCCAGCTCGCAATGCCGTCGTACTGCGGCGGAAAATTCGAGGTCAGCAGGAGATGCGTCGTCATTTCTGCGACCGGGGTTTGCCGAGAAGCTCTCGATAGATTTCCATCGTTCGATCGACAGTCCGCTCAATGGTAAATAGCGGCGCACGCGCGCGCGCTCCGGCAGCGAGCCTGTTCGACAGTTCGCGATCACCCACGACCCGCGCGATCGCCTCGCCGAGCGCCTCTTCATCGCCGATCGGAACGAGAAGACCCGAGCGTCCGTTCTCGATTACCTCAGGAACGCCGCCAACGTTGGTTGCCACGATCGGCTTGCCAAGCGCGAGCGCGTCGAGCAGCACGCCCGGCGTACCTTCCAGGCTTCGACTGCTCAGAACCACCACGGTGGCTAGCGACTGAATGGCTTCGGGGTCCGCGCGAAATCCAGTGAGATGTATCACGTCCGCAAGTCCGAGCGCGTCGATCTCTCCGGCAATGGTGGAGCGCAGCGGCCCCTCGCCCACCAGGAGTGCATGAAGATCCGGAATAGCGCGGCGCGCGGCACGAATTGCTCGTACGAACGTTCCCGGATCCTTTGCAGTAGTGAGCAATGCAACCATTACCGCCAACGGTGCTCCGTCGGGAACTCCGAACGAAGCGAGGAGGTCGGCGGTCGCGGGTGTTACGACCGGGTCAAGGGGTACACCACTGGGAACGACGCGTACGCGCGTGGGATCGACGCCAACGCGCAGCAACCCTTCTACTCCAGCGTGGCTCACGGAAATGAGTCGCTCGGCGCGTGCGTACTTCCAGCGTGTCGGCCGATTCTCCCGAAGTGGCGTCGTGACGCGTCGCGCGAAAACAATTCGCGCCGGCGTTCCCGCGGCTGAAAGCGCAGCGAATGCCATTGTGTGTCCCGATTGCGCGTGCACGATCGATATCTTCTCCCGCCTGATGAGGCGACGAAGGCGCAGGATGGTCCACGGACCCCACCCGGCGATTAGAGGATCGATCGTGAACACCTCGATGCCCGCGGCGCGCGCGCGCGCTGCTAGTGGAACACCCGTGCGGAGCGCGAAGATCGGGCGGCCCCCGTGGCGGCGCAGCCCCTCGCCCATCCAGAGCAGCTGGCGTTGACCGCCCCGCCACTCGGTATTGATGTCCAGATAGAGAATCGTGAGCGGAGCGCGAGCCTCCGTCACGCCGTGCCCTCACCGCGCGACACGCGGTACGCGGGATCGTTGTACATCTTGAACTGGCGGTACACGCGCGGCACGACCTTCCCCGACGCAATGTCGGCGAGCAGCGTCGCGAGCTCCTCCGCCAGGTCGTCGCGCTGCTGCGTGAGCACGTGCAGCTTGTTGCTGCACTGCTCGCGGAATTCCGCCGTGATGTCGCTGCGCTCCATCTGCTCGCGCATGTGGTAGCGTTTGAGCTCGACGATGCTCAGCTTGTCGGCCAGCCAGCCGACCGTCTCAGCCACGCGCGTCTCCCCGATTCTCGCGCACGGTGCGCAGCACCTCGTCGTCGATGCGCTCGATCAGATCGTTACGGCGCTGATTCAGCTTGTCAATGTTTTGCTTCGCCGCGGCGATCTGGTGGTCGTCCCCCGCGCGCGCCTTGTCCTCCTCGTGCCACAGCTCCGTGTTCGTGCGGGCGAGCTCCGAGATGAGAGCACCGATCGATTCAGTCGACATGCGCGGCCCCCCGGACTTCACGCACCGGTGCGCGATCGAGCTGCGCGACGATCGCATCCATCACCATGTTCACCGTCACTCCGGAAAAGAAGTCGTGTCCCTCGCCGTGCATGCGATTCTCATCGCGGATGCGCACGACCGGACCGGGTGTGCGCAGCGCCACGATCGTGTCGAGCGAGGGCGCGTAGTTGTCCGGTGTCGTCGGACCGTAGAGCGTCACGCGCGGGACGCCGAGTGCGTCGGCCATGTGCGCGGGGCCGGTGTCGCCGGAGAGCAGGACGTCGCAATTCGCGAGCACGCCCAGAAAGCGGCGCATCTCGCGATCGCGATTGGTGTCCAGCGCGGGAACAATGATCGCTCGCGGGCAGAGCGCGTGCATGCGCCCAACCACCGCGATCGGCGTCCCGGCCGCGAGCACGATCGGCGCGATGCCGCCATCGAGCAACGCGTTGCCGAGTGTGGAGAACTTCTCGATCTGCCAGTCCCGCGCCGGGCTGCTCGTCACCAGCGCAAACGCGACGCGTCGCCCAGCAGGAGGGGCGCCCGCGGATCGCAGATCCGCCTCGCCCTGCAGCCGCTCGTGTGCGCTGAGCGTGATCCGCGGGAGCGAGTCGCCCACCGGAATCCCGGCGAGCTCCAGGAGACGGCGGCGTCTCCGCACGACGTACTCCGGCGCGCCACCACGGGGCAGCGCGTGCGTGTACGCGAGCGGCGCGCCTCGAACCTTCCAGCCCACACGCAGCGGAGCTCCCGACGCGCGCGCGATCATCGCGCTGCGCATGCTCCCCTGGACGTCGACCACGGCGTCGTAGGCCGACGCGCGAATCAACCGTGCCGTTCCCAGCGTGCCACGGTCTTCGAGAATGATCCGGCTCCTGATCAGCGGATGGTCGGCGACGAGCGGTGCGGCGTGCCTGCTGACGAGCATGTCGAGCGACGCCTGCGGAAAGGCGCGATGCAGATCATCGAGCAGCGCCGTCGAGAGCAGCACGTCGCCCAGCCGGCGCAGTTGAATGAGAAGAACGCGATCAATGCGTGGAGGCATTCACGTTGCCGGTGACGGGCGGAAATATACATTGCTAATGAGCTCGGTGCACCGCGCATCGCGCATCCAGTCACTACATTCCCGCTCGTGCAGCCACTCCCCCCCAGCATCGGCCGTCGCTACTGCATCGTGATGCTGAGCGCGGTGGGCGACGCCGTGCACGTGCTCCCGGTGCTCAATGCGATCAAGCGCGCGGATCCGCAGGCGCACATCACCTGGCTGGTGCAGCCCGGTCCGGCCACGCTGGTCGAGGGCCATCCCGCCATCGACGAAATCGTGCGCTTCGACCGCGCGCTCGGCTGGCGCTCCTTCCTCGCCGCGCGAGACACGTTGCGCGACCGCCAGTTCGATGTCGTTCTGGCGCTGCAGGATTACTTCAAGGCCGGCGTACTCACCGCCTTCGCTCCCGCGCCCGTGAAGCTCGGCTACGATCGCGCGCGTGCCCGCGACGCAAACTGGCTGTTCACCAATCGCCGCATTCCGCCGCACGAGCCGCAGCACATTCAGGACGAGTATCTCGAGTTCGTCAGCGCGCTCGGCATCGAGCCCACACCGATCGAGTGGCGCATCGGTCCATGGGACAACGAGCGCGCCTGGCAACGCGAGTTCGGCGCGAAGTTCAGTCGCCCGATCGTATCGCTCGTAATCGGCACGAGCCGCCCACAGAAGGACTGGATCGCCGAGCAATGGGGCGAGCTCGCGGATGCATTGAGCGGGCGCTTCGGCCTCGAGCCGGTGCTCGTGGGAGGCCGCTCGCCGCGCGAGGAGGCCACGGAGCGCGTCATCCTCGAGCGCGCCCGACATAAACCGACGTCGGCGCTCAACAGTGGGCTGCGTCGCCTCGTCTCGATTCTCAATGCGAGCTCGCTCGTGATCTCGCTCGACACGGGCCCGCTGCACATGGCCGTCGCGCTGGGCCGCCCCGTCATCTCGCTTCTCGGCTTCAGCAACCCGCTCCGCACAGGGCCATACCGCGCGAGTCAGGAGCTGATCGTGAACGCATATGGCGAGATGTGGAACGGCGCGCGACTCGCGACGGACCGGCGCATGGATCGCATGCACACCATCACCGTCGCGGATGTGCTCGCGAAGGTCGCGATCTGGCGCGAGCGCTACGCAGGGTCGCGAATGGAGAGCGGGCCAAAGTCGTAGCGCACGCCCAGCTCCGAGAGCAGATCGACCATGCGTGCGAGCGCGAGCCCCATGACCGCGAAGTAGTCCCCGTCGACGCGCTCGACGAGCGTCGCGCCGAATCCCTGAATGCCGTACGATCCTGCCTTGTCCATCGGCTCTCCCGTCGCAATGTACGCGCGGATCAGCTCGCGCGTGAGCGGACGGAACGTCACGCGCACGGACTCGACACTCGATCGCATGTTTCCGCCGCGCGCGACCGCCACCGCTGTGAGCACGACGTGCGTCTGACCGCCGAGCATTGCGAGCATCCGCTCCGCGTCCGCAACATCGCGCGGCTTGCCTAGCACCAGCCCTTCGACGAGCACGATCGTGTCGGCGGCGATGACGATCGCATCGGGATGCCGCGCCGCGATCGTCGCCGCCTTCTCGCGCGCAAGCCGCTCGGCGTGCTCGGGAGCCTCCTCGCCATCGCGATACGACTCGTCAATGTCCGCGGGCTCGACGCTGTGCGTGATGCCGACGAGCGACAGCAGCTCGCGCCGGCGCGGCAATGCGGAGGCGAGCACCACACGCGGAGTGCTCATCGCTCGAGCCAGATCGTAGTCGGCCCGTCGTTCACGAGCTCGACCTCGCTCATTGCGCCGAACACTCCCGTCTCCACGGTGCAGCCGCGCTCGCGCAGCATGCCGACGAAGCGGTCGTACAGCGGCTCGGCGACGGGTCCTGGGGCCGCGGCGAGAAAGCTGGGGCGTCGGCCTGCGCTCGCATCGCCATAGAGCGTGAACTGCGAGATGACGAGCACGGAGCCGCCCACATCGGCGAGCGAGCGATTCATCTTCCCGGCGTCATCGGCGAGGATGCGAAGCCCTGCGATCTTGTCGGCCATCCAGACGAGTTGCGACTCATCGTCCGCTTGCGTAAAGCCGACGAGCAGGCAGTAGCCGATGCCGATCTTTCCGACGACGCGGCCATCGACGCGGACTTCGGCGCGGGAGACGCGTTGAAGGAGGACTCGCACGGGGAGGAAGTCTACGTTGGTCGAGGCTCGGCGCGAAACCCGAGGGCGTGCGCAGGCGTAGGTCTCGATATCCTCCAGCGGAGCGGAACCGTCGTGGAAGCAACGATAACGATGCTCACGGGCCTGATCGGCGCCCTTCTTGTCATGATCGGATTCCTGGCGTCGCTGGCGGGCGCGTGGCTGCTTGGGCGCCACTCCAGGAGAAAGGTCACACCAGGCGAGTCAGAGTCGATGGTGGATCTGAGCTCGCGAAAAATGGCGGAGATGATGAGTCGGATTGACGACCTCACGCTGGAGCTCGAGCGTACGGCAGAGGGTCAACGCTATCTCGCGAAGATGCTGACGAGCGAGCAGAGTGATGCGTTGACCCGCGCGAAGGAGCTCATGCGGCCGCCGGAGCGTGTCGTCACTCCGCACTGAGTGATGCCACCCGCACACCCCGACTTCCACGTTCTCCGCGCCACGCTCGCGGACATCAATGCCCTCGCGCGCCACCGCGTCGGCATGTACCGCGACATGGGCGTCGTGCCCGATTCCGAGGAAGAGCGGCTCTTCGCTGCGTCGTCAGCTTACTTCCGAATTGCCCTCGAATCCGGCGAATACCTCGCCTGGCTCGCGACTCCGACGTCTTCGCCGGAAATCATTGTCGCCGGCGCAGGGCTCATCGTTCGCTCGATGATCCCTCGGCCCGGACACGAAGGAGCAGTCGAGGTGCGCGAAGCGCAGGTCGTGAATGTCTACACCGAGCCTGAATGGCGCCGACGCGGCATCGCGGCGCTCCTGATGCAGCACGTGCTCGACTACACGCGCGCCAGCGGCATCGGTCGCGTCTCGCTCCACGCCTCGGATGAGGGCCGAGCGCTCTACGAGTCCCTTGGCTTCACCGCGACGAACGAGAATGCGTCTCACCCGGCCGGAGTGACACGCACAAAAAAAGCGCGCCGACTCTCGCCGGCGCGCCTCGTCCGTCGGTACTCGCTCACTCCACCGTTACCGACTTCGCCAGATTCCTCGGCTGGTCCACATTCGCGCCGCGCTTCACCGCGATGTAGTACGCGAGCAACTGCAGCGGCACCGATGCCAGGATCGGTGTGAACATGTCGATCGTCTCCGGAATCCGGATCTCGTAGTCGAGCTTTCCGGCTAACGCCGGCTCGCTGCGGCTCGTGAGCGCGATCACGCGCCCGCCACGCGCCTTCACCTCGTGGATGTTCGACACGATCTTGTCGAACACGGAATCGTGCGGGGCGATGAACACCACCGGCATGTTCTCGTCGATCAGCGCGATCGGTCCGTGCTTCATTCTCAGCGGCCGGATATCCCTCCGCGTGGATGTAGCTGATCTCCTTGAGCTTGAGCGCGCCCTCGAGCGCAGCCGGGAAGTTGTAGCCGCGTCCGAGATACAGAAAGTTCGTCACGTCCTTGAACTGCTCCGCAATCTCCTCGATCGCCGGCGCAGTCTCGAGAATCTGCGCGATCTGCTCGGGGAGCTTCTCCATGGCGTCCACGATGCGCTTCCCCTCGAGCTCCGTGAGCCCGCGCAGCCGCGCGAGCTTGAGCGCGAAGAGCGCCAGCGCCGTCACCTGGCTGCTGAACGCCTTGGTCGACGCGACACCGATCTCCGGACCGGCGTGGATGTAGATGCCGCCATCCGACTCGCGAGCGATCGTCGAGCCGACGACGTTCACGATGCCCAGCGCACGCGCGCCGCGACGCTGCGCCTCGCGCATGGCCGCGAGCGTATCCGCCGTCTCACCCGACTGCGAGATCACAATGCAGAGCGTCTTCTCACTGATGATCGGATTGCGATAGCGAAGCTCCGACGCGTACTCGACTTCCACCGGCACGCGCGCCAGCTCCTCGATCAGGAACTCGCCGATCAACGCCGAGTGCCAGCTCGTGCCGCACGCGGTGATGAGGATGTTGTCGAACTTGAGCAGCTCTTCCGCCGTGAGATTGAGCCCACCGAGCTTTGCCGAGCCGGTCTCGCTCAACAGACGGCCGCGCATCGTGTTCTTCACGGTGTCGGGCTGCTCGAAGATCTCCTTGAGCATGAAGTGCGCAAAACCGCCGCGCTCGATCATGTCGAGGTCCCAATCGATGCTTGCGACCGCACGCTCGAGCGGCAGCGCGTTCATGTCGATGATTTGGTAGCCGTTCCGATCCAATACAGCGAGATCGCCGTCATCGAGATAGATGACCTGGCGCGTGTGCGCGAGAATCGCGGATACGTCGCTCGCGATGAAGTACTCGCCCTCGCCGAGGCCGACCAGCAGTGGGCTGCCCTTGCGCGCCGCGACGATCTTGTCGCGATCCTCGCTCGACACCACCGCGATGCCGTACGTCCCTTCCACTCGCGAGAGCGCCTCGATCACAGCCTGCTCGAGATTGCCGTCGTACACCTCTTCAATCAGATGTGCGAGCACTTCCGTATCCGTGTCCGAGCGGAAGGTGTGGCCGAGCTCCTCGAGCGCCTGGCGCAGCGCGGAGCCGTTCTCGATGATCCCGTTGTGCACGACACCGATCTTCTCGTCGCAGCTCATCTGCGGATGCGAGTTGATGAAGTTCGGCGCGCCGTGCGTCGCCCAGCGCGTGTGCGCGATGCCGAGCGTGCCCACGATCGGCGTCGACGCAACCAGCGTCTCGAGCTCCGAGATTTTCCCCGGAGCCTTCCGGGTCTCGAGGCCCTTGCCGTTCATGACCGCGATGCCCGCGGAGTCATAACCGCGATACTCGAGGCGCTTCAGCCCCTCGAGGAGCAGCGGTGTTGCCGAGCGAGGACCAACGTAACCCACGATTCCGCACATATACCACGTTCCCGGAAAATGTCAGCGCAATGCATCGAGCGGCGCGCGCGATCGCGCGACCAGCTCACGTGCTTCATCATCTGTCGGCGCCTCGGCGATCACTCGCACGATCGGCTCCGTTCCCGAAGGCCGCACGTGCACCCAACGATCATTCCACGACAACCGCAGACCGTCCTGCGTATCCACCACTGCGTCCGGAAATCCGGCGCGCAAAGAGCTGTACACCGTATCGAGAGGTGCGTTCGGCCGATCCAGCTTGTCCTTCACAATTCGATATCGAGGGTACCGACCGATCACTCGCGACAGCGGCTCGCCATCCTCCACCAGCATCTGCAGCAGCATGGCCACGCCCGCTGGCGCATCCCGCCCAAGGTGCAGCTCGGAGAGAATCACCCCTCCGTTCCCCTCGCCACCGATCGCTGCTCCTTCGTTTCGCATGCGCACAGCAACGTTCACTTCACCAACGGGTGCGCGGATAACGGATGTTCCCGCCTCTTTTGCCACATCATCGACGATCCGGCTCGTCGACAGATTCGCTACCACGGGTCCGGGCCTGTAGCGCAGCGCCAATCGCGCCGCCAACGCGAGCGTCCAATCCTCTCCGATCGCGCTTCCCGCATCCGACACCAGCGCCAACCTGTCAACATCCGGATCAGTCGCCATCCCGAGGTCCGCGCCCTCATGGAGCACGAGTTGTTCCAGTTCCCCGAGGTTCACGGCGATGGGTTCGGGTGGGTGCGCAAAGCGACCATTTGTTTCCATGTTGATACCCCGAACCTCGCATCCGAGCCGTTCCAGCAGCGTAGGAATGATCGCCCCACCCGCGCCGTTCGCGCAGTCGAGCGCCACTCGGAACTTCCGCTCTCGAATACGCTCGACATTGATGAAGGGAAGCGACAACACTCGCTCGATGTGTCGCGCAATTGCGTTCGTGTCCTGGGTCACACTTCCGAGCTTGTCCCATGTCGCATACGCGATGTCGCTCTCCACCACCGCTCGCATCGCCTTCCCTTCCTCACCATTGAGAAAGAGTCCGCTCGCCCCGATGAACTTGAGCGCGTTCCACTCGATCGGATTGTGGCTCGCCGTGATCGCGAGCCCGCCGGCCGCGTGCGCGTCCTCGACGGCCATTTGAATCGTCGGCGTCGGCGCGAGTCCAACATCGAGCACGTCGCATCCCACGCTCATGAGCGCGGCGACTGTCGCGCGATGAAACATCGGCCCCGACACACGTGAGTCACGCCCAACGACGATCGTTCGCGACCCACCGCGCGCCAGCGCCCACGCGCCGAACCCCACAGAGAACTTCGTGATGATGTCCGGTGTGAGCCCGTCGCCCACACGCCCCCGCACACCCGACACGCTGACCATCAATTTCTCGTACACGAGACTTCCTCCCGATGCGATGCCCATAAGGTAGTGCGCACCCTGTTCGCGGGGAAACGACGTAACTCGTTACACCACGCGCTCTCACGCGTGAATACCGGGAGAGAGTGGCTTCCGCCGCTCTCGCGCGCCCGCTCGTCAGCCTCCGGTCATGTTCACGTGAGTCTTCGCTCCCGTTTTTCGACGTTTCCATTCCGCTGGAAAATGGCGGTCATCACCGCGACCGCGGTGCTCGCCACGCTGTTGCTCGTGCTCGCACCGGTCTACGTCGCGAGCCGGCACAAGCTCACGCAGCTCACGGCGCACCGTCTGCACGCCATCGCCGCGAGCACCAGTGTCGCGATCGCTCCCGAGTCGCTCGACGTCATTCCGTCGAACGGCGACACCACGCGCGCATCGGCGTACGTGCTCCGCATTCTGAAGCGGTCGTGGTTCGCGAACGGCGGCGACACGACGGACTTCACGAGCGGCATCGCCATCATGCGGCGCGATGGAAACAACTATCGGTACCTCGCGCATTCGTCATGGAACGCCGGCGAGACGGAGTACACGCGCACCTGGTCGCCACCCGCCATCGTCAAGGACAGTCTCGCGAAAAACGTCGGTGCGGAGACAGGGCTCTACGAGGGCCCGGTGGGACGGGTGATCGGCGCGGAGTACCCGATCCTTCGCCCCGACGGTACAGCCGCGGCGTTCACGTTCGTCACGCTCGACGCGGACTCGATCATTTCCGACCTCTCCAAGGATCTCATGCGCATTGCGTGGATCCCGCTGGTCGTGCTCGTCGGCGCACTCGCCGCCTCGCTGATTTCCGCAAGGCAGCTCACGTACGGCATCGAGGAGGTCGCCGCCCACGCGCAGCTCGTCGCCCGCGGCAACATGCGCCGCGAGCTCACCTTCGAGTCGGGCGATGAGATCGGCGCGCTCGCCGCGTCCTTTCGCACCATGAGTGGCGGGCTCCGCACGCTGCTGCGCGACGTCGAGACGGGAGCAGCGGAAGTCGCCGCCACCGCTGACCAGCTCGCAGCCGGCGCGGAGGAGATGAGCGCCTCAACCGAAGAAGTCGCCGCCGCCGCGCAGTCCATCGCGACCTCGGCCGCGCAGCAGACCAAGGGAATTCACATTGTCGTGGCGATCGCCGGTCGAGTCGCGGTGCGCGCCCAGGAAACCTCCGGGCACGCGTTCCTTGCGCAGACAGCCGCCGACTCCGTCACGGACTCCGCGCGCCGCGCTGGTGAGGCTGCCGAGCAAGGACTCAAGAGCATGGCGCGCATCTCATCCGTCACGAGTGAGACGCTGCCCGCAGTTGCCGAGCTGGGGGAGAAGTCGCTCCGCATCGGACAGATCACGGATACGATCGGCGCGATCGCGCGCCAGACGAACCTTCTCGCCCTCAACGCGGCCATCGAGGCGGCGCGCGCAGGCGAGCACGGGCGCGGATTCGCCGTTGTCGCAGACGAGGTACGCAAGCTCGCCAAGGAAAGCGGGCGCGCGTTGGAAACGATTCGTCAGCTCGCCACTGAGATTCAGCACGCGAGCACGGCGATGGCGGCGCGCATCGATGACGTGAGCACGAGCGTCGTCGCCGGCGAGTCCGTCATCCGCTCATTGAGCGGCGCGCTCATCCAGATCTCGAAGGAGATCGAGGGCAGCCGCGCGGCAGTGCAGCGCATCGTCGAGTCCGCAGTGTCGCAGCATCAGGAGGCGGAGTCGCTCGCGCGCGAGATCGAAGCTGTGGCGGTGGTCGCCGAACAGAACGCGTCGACGTCAGAGCAGGTGAGCGCCGTGGTGCAGGAGCAGACCGCGTCCATGATGCACGTGACGGAGTCGAGCCAGCATTTGGCGGACATCGCGGCGCGCCTGAAGAGCGTGATGCACCGGTTCGAGCTCTAACGAGAAGAAGCGCGCGACCCGCTACCGCTTCGGCGCGCGCAGCTTGGTCGATTTCGTGTCGCTCGAGCCCCCGGGGAGAAACGCGTCGGTGCGTGCGACCTCGAAGAACGCGTCCACCACCTTCACGTCGAACTGCGAGCCCGCCACTCGACGCAGCTCGGCCATCGCCTCCGTGAAGGTGAGCCCGTTTCTGTACGGGCGCTTGCTCATCATCGCATCGAACGCATCGGCGACCGCGATGATGCGTGCCTCGGGCGGGATGTCCTCGCCGCCGAGCTTATCCGGAATGCCCTTGCCATCAATGCGTTCGTGATGTGAGCGAACGATGTTCAGCGCCACCGGATTGTCACCGAGCAGCGGCTGGAGAATCTGCCAGCCGAGCACCGGGTGCGTCATGATGTGCTCGTACTCTTCGTTGGTGAGCGGCCCCGCCTTGCGCAGCACTTCTTCACGCACGCCGATCTTGCCCACGTCATGGAGATGGCCGCCGAGCTCGATCTGCGCGATGAGCGTGGGGCTCAGGCTCATTGCACGCGCAATCGAGACGCCGTACTGGCTCACGCGCACCGAGTGCCCGCGCGTGTACGGATCCTTGAGCTCGAGCGCATCCGCCAGCGACTGAATGCTCGCCAGAAAGAGCGTCTCGAGTCGTTCGGCCTGCGCCTTCACGCGCTGCTCGAGCCTCTGCTGATAGTTGCGGTTGTCTGCGAGCAGACGCCGCTTCTCGAGCGCCTGGGCAACGCGCGCCCGTACTTCCTCGAACACGAACGGCTTCGTGATGTAGTCCATCGCACCCAGCGACAGACACGCGACCGCAACTTCGACCTCGGCGACTGCGGTGATCATGACGACCGCGACGTCGGGATGGCGGAGCCGCAGATTTCGGAGCAGCTCCTGGCCGTCCATCTGCGGCATGCGCATGTCGGAGAGCAGGAGCGCCACCGGCTCCTTTTCGAGTATCGCGAGCGCTTCCCCGCCGGAGCCGGCTTCGAGACACGAGAACCCGTCGCCGTTCATCAAGCGGACGAGTGCCTGCCGCAGACGCGGCTCGTCATCCACGACCAGGCATCGGCGGCCGATCGCGGGATCCAGGATCGTCTCGCCGGGATGCACTGCTCCGGCGCGTGGCTGCAGAGGGGGTGCGGTCAAGCTATCTTGGTTGAGCGGTAGCTGGTGAGACGCGGCTGCTCGTGCGCTGGAAGATTTTCGAGCCACAACCTGAATCGCGAGTACGCATGACACGCATATTCGATGACGATCGCGGCACCGGGTTCGGTACACGCGCCATTCACGCAGGCGAGCGCGAAGATCCGCTGGCCGGAGCGATCATGCCCCCAGTATATCTCACGTCCACGTACGTGCAGGAGGGGCTCGGAGAAAACAAAGGATACGAGTACGCGCGTGGCAAGAACCCCACGCGAGAGGCGCTGGAGCGAACGATCGCTGCCCTCGAAGGTGCCCAGCATGGGTTCGCTTTCTCGAGCGGGATGGGATGTCTCGACTCGATCATGAAGCTTTTCCAATCCGGCGATCACATCGTCTGCGGCGCCAACGTCTACGGCGGAACGTTTCGGCTGTTCGACAAGCTGCTCCAGCATCTGGGGCTCAGCTTCTCCTACGTCGACACCACCGATATTCAGCGCATTGAGGACGCGTGTACGCCGAACACCAAGGCGATACTCGTCGAGACGCCCACGAATCCGCTGATGCAGATCACGGATCTCGCCGCTGCAGCGGACGTCGCGCACGCGCACAACGCGCTGTTCATCGTCGACAACACTTTCGCTACGCCGTACTTCCAGCAGCCGTTCTCGCACGGCGCCGACATCGTCTTTCACTCGGCCACGAAATATCTGAACGGGCACAGTGACGTGATCTGCGGCGTTGCCGCGGTGAACGATGACGAGCTCGCGGCGCGGATGCAGTTCATCCACAATGCGGCGGGCGCAGTGGCGGGACCGTTCGACTCATGGCTCGTGCTGCGCGGGATCAAAACGCTGCATCTGCGCATGCCCATGCACGACGCCAACGGGCGCGCGGTATCGGCCTATCTCGCAGAGCATCTCGGCCACGAGCGCGTGCGCTATCCGGGGCTCAAGAGCCACCCGCAGCATTCGCTGGCGTGCATGCAGATGCGCGGCATGGGCGGCATGGTGACCGTGGACGTGGGTACGAAGGAGCTCGCCAACCAGGTGCTCAAGAAGGTTCGAATCTTTTCGCTCGCGGAGTCGTTGGGAGGGGTGGAGAGTTTGATCAGCCATCCCGCCAGCATGACGCACGCGTCCGTGCCGCCGGAGCGACGCGCGACTCTGGGGATCACTGAAGGGATGATTCGGCTCTCGTGCGGCGTGGAAGACACGAACGATCTGCTCGAAGATGTCGAGCAGGCGTTCGCCGGACTCTAACTGCGGAGCTGACCATGGCGGAGCGAAAGATTCTCACGGACATCTCCTCTACTGCGTGGGAGCATCCCGCGGATCGCGCTGCACTGCAGGCGCTGCGCGCCCTTCCGGGATTCGACGAAATCGTTCGCAAGGTCATGGGTGTCATCGGCGAGCGCGGGGTGCGACTGCTGTTCACGGCAGACGCAGTGCGCGTGGGACCGCGTCAGCGCCCGAAGTTGGACGCTCTCTACAGCGAAGTGTTGGAGACGATGAACTTCACCGGAGCGCGCCCGGAGCTCTTCGTGTCGCAAACGCCGATCGTGAACGCGATGGCCGTCGGCTTCGAGCGCCCGTTCATCGTGCTGAACAGCGGCGCGCTCGGACTGCTGGACCGCGAGGAGCGCCGCGTGCTGCTCGGGCACGAGCTCGGCCACATCATGAGCGGGCATGCGACGTACACGACGATCGCGCTGATCATTCTGCGCGCAGGGTTCAGCGCGATTCCGGGACTCGGTCTCATCACGCTGCCCATCGAGCTCGCGCTGCTCGAGTGGTCGCGCAAGGCGGAGCTCAGCGCGGACCGCGCGGGCTTGCTCGCATCGCAGGACTCTCTCGTCACCATGGGAATGTTTCTCAAATTCGCCGGCGGCAAGGGCGGCGACGATGAGACGAGCCTCGACGAGTTTCTCGTGCAGGCCCAGGAGTACGAGCTCGGTGGCCACGCGATCGATGGGCTGTTCAAGGTGCTGAACGTCCTCTTCCGCTCGCATCCGTTCAACACCGCGCGCGCGGCCGAGTTGCAGCGGTGGCTGCAGAGCGGAGCGTACGAGCGTATCATGAACGGCGAGTATCCGCGCCGCGGCGACGACCATCGTCCACTCGGCGACGATGTCGCGGATGCGAGCGACTACTACGCCGAGCAGTCGCGACGTGCGGCGGCAGGCGTTGGGGATGTGTTGAATCGTGCACGTGACGCCTTCAACTCGGCGTTCCGTGGCCCGAATGGCGGAGGCACGAGCGGCGGAACCCCGCCCGCATGAAGGCACTGATCGTCGGCGGAGGTGGCCGGGAGCACGCGCTCGCCTGGAAGCTGCACGAGGACGACCCATCGATCGAGATCATCGCCGCCCCGGGCAATCCGGGGATTGCGGCGCTGGGGCGCTGTGTGCCGGTGAGTGCGGACGACGTGAGCGGAATCGTGTCGCTCGCGACCCGTGAGCGGCCGGAGCTCGTGGTGATCGGGCCCGAAGCGCCGCTGGCAGCAGGACTGGCGGATGCGCTGCGCGCTGCCGGGATCCCGGTGTTCGGTCCCTCGCGCGCGGCGACGCGGATCGAATCGTCGAAGGCGTTCGCCAAGGCGCTCATGCGCGAGGCCGGGGTGCCGACCGCTCGCGCGATTCGGAGCGTGGATGCGGCCGCCGCGAAGCGCGCGGCGCGCGAGTTCGGCGCGCCGGTCGTGATCAAGGCGTCGGGGCTCGCGGCCGGCAAGGGCGTGATCGTGTGCGACACGATCGATGCGGCGGACGCCGCGATCGACTCCATGCTGCGCGACGACACCTTCGGCGCAGCGGGACGTGAGGTGCTGGTGGAGGAGTTCATGGAGGGCGAGGAGCTCTCGCTCTTCGCGATCACAAACGGCACGGAAGTGCTCACCATGCTTGGCGCCCAGGACCACAAGCGGCTGCTCGATGGCGACCGAGGCCCGAACACGGGCGGCATGGGCGCATATGCCCCGGTGTCCCTCGGCACGGAGGCGCTGGTGTCCGATGCGGTGGACCGGGTGTTCCTGCCCACGCTGGAGGCTCTCAGGGTCGCGGGGGCACCCTTCAGCGGGCTTCTGTATGCCGGACTCATGCTGACCGCGCAGGGGCCCAAGGTCGTAGAGTTCAACGCCCGCTTCGGGGATCCGGAAACAGAGGCGATCCTGCCGCTCATGGCGAGCAGCCTGCTGGAACCCATGCTGGCTGTCGCGAACGGAACTCCGCTCGCGGGGATTGATCTGCAATGGACGCAGGGACATGCAGTAACCACTGTAGTAGCAGCCAGCGGTTACCCTGACAAGCCGCTTAAAGGTACGCCCATCAGCTTGCCCGCCAGCACACCAGGCGTTCAGGTATTCCACGCCGGAACAGCCCTCGACTCCAGCGGTGAGCTGGTTACTTCCGGCGGGCGAGTGTTCGCCGTGACCGCGGTCGCTCCCACGCTCATGCAGGCGCGCGAAGCCAGCTCGCGCGTGGCCGGCGAGATCCAGTTCGAGGGAAAACAGCTCCGCCGCGACATCGGCTGGCGGGAGCAGGAGCGAAGTGCCGGAGCTCCCGGAAACTGAGACCATTGCGCGCGACCTCGATCGCGCCGTCTCGGGAGCAACGATCGCGAGCGTGAAGGTGCAGCGGACGGATGTCCTTCGCGACGCCACCGCCGCAACGCTGTCGCGACGAGTGGCTGGAGCGCGCATTCGAGCGAAGCTACCGGCGGGCCAAAGCCGTGGTCATTCTCCTGAGCACCGGCGACCGGATCGTGGTCCAGCCACGGTTCACCGGTGCGCTGCTCGTGGACGATGGCTGCCTCCCACCGGAGTCGCTGAGCTATGTCACCGTCGCTTTCGCGCTCGACGACGGCCGCTCGCTCCTTTACCGCGACGTACGCCGGCTCGGTACTCTCGCCCTCATGTCGCCGTCGCGATTCGCACAATTCAATGCCGCATTGGGCCCCGAACCGCTTGACCCGGCGTTCACACCACAGCATCTATCGGGAATTCTTCGGGATTCCAGACAGGCGGTGAAGAAGTTGTTGATGGATCAGCGGCGCGTGGCAGGGGTGGGCAACATCTACGCGAACGAGGCACTCTGGCGCGCGGGACTCGATCCCTCGCGTCCATCGAGCACGATCGACGAAAGCGAAGCCCAGGCGCTCCACACAGCACTGACCGGCGTACTCCGCGAGGCGATCGAGGCGCGCGGCACCAGCTTCCGCGACTACCGCGACGCATCCGGCGCTCGGGGTGGGTTCTCCGACCGCCTCGATGCGTACGGGCGCGGCGGCTTCCCCTGCCCTCGCTGCGGCGCCACGCTCGTGAACACGAACGCGATCGACGGACGCACCACGGTCTTCTGCGCCTGGTGCCAGCGATGAGCCGCAAGTCGCTCCGCCGCCCCAAGACTTCCGACGATCAGCTCGCGATCATGCGCGCGCACGTGCGGGCCGAGTGCAAGGACCGGCCGGGGGTGTATCGCATGCACTCGGCGGACGGGGAAATCGTGTACGTCGGAAAGTCGAAGAAGGTGCGCACTCGGCTGCTCAGCTACTTCCGCTGTGCATTCCCCGAGGAGAAGGGCGCGCGCATCGTGCGTGAAGCGGTGCGGATCGACTGGGAGTACGCGCCGAGCGAGTTCGCGGCGCTTCTGCTCGAGCTGCAGCAGATCAAGCGGCTGCGTCCGCGCTTCAACGTCGCCATGAAGCGCGACGACCGGAACTTCGTGTTCATCAAGGTCGTGAAGAGTCCGGCGCCCAAGCTGCTGGTCGTGCGCGGCGCGAGCGACGACAGCGCGCCGCACTACGGACCGTTCCAGGGCGCGCAGGCGGTGAACGACGCCGTGCGCGAGCTGCACGACGTGCTCTCCATGCGCGACTGCTCGATGGATACGCGCATGCACTTCGCGGATCAGCGCGAGCTCTTTCAGATCGCGCGCACGCCCGGATGCATCCGCTACGAGGTGAAGAAGTGCCTCGGGCCATGTGTGGGCGGATGCACGCAGCGCGAGTATCTCGAGCGCGTCGCGCTCGCCCGCGCGTTTCTCGACGGCCACGATGACGGCCCTCTCGCCACGCTACGACACGAGATGGAAGTGGCGAGCGACAAGCTCGAGTTCGAGCGCGCCGGTGCGATGCGCGACAAGCTCCATCGCCTCGAGGCGCTCAAGCAGCAGTTCCTGCGCTTCCGCTTCGCAGTGGAGACACTCTCGTTCATCTACACCGTTCCGGGATTCGGTGGCGAGGATCGCGTCTACCTCATCCGCCGCGGGCGCGTGCGCGCCGAAGACATTCCGCCCAAGGCGGAGCGCGATCACCGGCGCCTCGCGCACCTGGCGGAGGCGGTGTACGGAACGGTGGAGCGTGAGACGACGCAGATTCCGACGCACGAGATCGACGAGCTGCTCCTGCTCTCGTCGTGGTTCCGCCGCTTTCCGGCGGAGCTCGAGCGCACCGTGCGCGCGGCCGATGTGGGCCTCGTTCCCGTCGTCGGCGCCGCCGTGCGCGCGCCCACGCGTCCTGCTGCGCTCTCCGATCTCCGCACGGCACTCAGCGCGTAGACCGGGCGTCACCTCACGGGCCTTATGGGCTCGTAGCTTCTTCCTCGACGTCCGCAGTACCGAACGGCAGCATGATCTCGATCGGCGCCGGAACCTTCACGCCGTCGAACTCCGCGGGGACGAAGCGCATCTGCGCGAGCGCGTCGAGTGCGGCGCCGATGTAGCGATCGTCGCCCGGATCCTCGACGTGCGCCGTTGCAGAATCCACACGTCCGCCCGGCATCACGACCCCGCGTATCACCACCGTGCGCGCGCGCGCCGGCGCCCACTCTGCCGTGCCGTGCTTCGGATTGTCGGGAAACGCGACCGCCGGGCAGCGCACGTGCGGCGCGGTAAATGGAGATCCGTCGTCGTTCACACCTAGGGTGACGAGCACGCGCAGCGTGTCCGGCATCCCGGCGGGCGGCGCGAGACGATCCGGGTCGTCGCTCGCGATGTCGAGTGCTTCGACGATCTTCGTGTCGAGCTCGCGATCGCCGGCACGCACCACGGGAATCTGATGCTTGAAGGAGCCGTCGTGCATGAGCTGTACACCGAACATCGCGCTACGCGGCGGATCGCCCGCGCGAACGCCCACACGCCGCGCGATAACCTGCGCGAGCGTCGTGAAATACTCCGCGCTCTGTGCGGGGAGCATGCGATTGTCCACCGAGGCGACCTTTACCCCCTCCGACACCAGCTTGTCGCAGGCACGCGCGACGGTCACGCCGCTGGGCAGCGTGACGTTCTGCGCGAGCGCCTGCTGTGCATGTGCGCTGCTGGAAAACGTGCACGACGCGAACGCGAGGAGCGACAATGCTCGCCGCATGGAGGCCTCTGGATTTCGAGAGATGCCCTAAGCGGGCAACGGCACTAGCTCCACCTCGGCCTGTCCATCTCGAATCGTCAGGCGCGCAACACTCGGGCTGAGATGAAAGCGGCGCGGACCCGCCGCACCCGGGTTTATGACGAGCCGACCCTCCCGGCGCGTAACCGATTGCTTGTGCGTGTGCCCGTAGACGAGGACATCAGCGGAGTAGCGCTCGAGCAGTGACTCTGCGGTGAGGCGCCCCGACTCGTGCCCGTGCTGTACCTGGATCGTGACGCCGCCGATGTTCCGCACGATCTGCGACTCGAGGCGCGGATTCCCCGGCGTATCGGTGTTGCCGTACACCGCCTGCACCGGAGCGATTAGCGAAAGCTCATCGAGGATCTCATCGCCGCCCACGTCACCTGCGTGCAGAATGAGCTCGACTCCGGCGAACGCGTCGTGCACGCCGGCTCGAAGCAGTCCGTGCGTGTCGGAGATCAGCCCGATGACGTGCGTGCCGTCAGCCTTCCCCATCCGGCTCCGTACCCCATCGCTTGCCGAGCGAGTGCTCTACATCGAGATGGTCGAGAATGCGCGCGACGACGAAGTCGACGAGATCGGGAATGCCGCGCGGCTGATTGTAGAACCCGGGTGCCGCGGGCAGCACCACGGCGCCAGCGCGCGTGAGACGCAGCATGTTCTCGAGATGGATCACGGACAGCGGGGTCTCGCGCGCGACGAGAATGAGCGGACGCCGCTCCTTGAGCGTGACGTCGCCTGCACGCTCGACGAGCGAGCGCGACGTGCCTGCCGCGAGCGAGGCGAGCGTGCCCATGGAGCACGGGCAGATCACCATCCCGCGTGTGTGCGCCGAGCCGGATGCCGGCGCCGCTCCGCGGTCCTCGGCGTCGAAGATCGTGACGCAGTCGTCCCAGCCGTCCGCGTACGTGCGCTCTCGCAGCTCGGCCAGCGAGCCGATGCCCGCCTCCATCTGCAGCAGCCGCCATCCATGGGACGAGATGATGAGCCACACGCGCTCCTCCGCACGGAGGAGCGCCTCGAGCAGACGCACCGCGTACGGCGCGCCCGATGCGCCAGTGATCGCGAGGACGATCGGTGCGCGGGATTTTTGCGAGGTCATCGGGCGAGCACCCGCCCCGCGAGCACGAAGCAGAAAAAGGTGACGCTCAACACGCCGTTCATCGTGAAGAACGCAGCGTCGAGGCGGGAGAGATCCGCGGGACGCACGAGCGAGTGCTCGTACACGAGGAGGAGCGCGACGACGCACACGCCCGCCCAGTAGAACGCGCCGGCGCCGATCCCGAGCCCCGCGAGCGCGAGCATCGCGACGGTGCCGACGTGCAGCAGCCGCGCGATCGCGATCGCCGGCGCAGTGCCGTGGCGCGCTGGCAGCGAGTGCAGCCCCTGGGCCCGATCGAACTCGATGTCCTGCAGCGCGTAGAAGATGTCGAAGCCTCCGCCCCAGCTCATCACCGCAGCGGCGAGCGCGATCAGCACCCACCACGGCCGGCTCCATGCGCCTGTAACCGCGAGATAGCCGCCCACGGGCGCGATCGACATGCCGACACCGAGCGCGAGGTGCGCGAAGCGGGTGAACCGCTTGGTGTAGCTGTAGAAGAGCACCCAGCCGAGCGCGATCGGTGAGAGCGCGAAGCAGAGCGGATTGAGCATCCACGCGGCGCCAACGAAGACCACGGACGCAGCGAACACCGCGAGCGAGGCTTCACGGACGCTCATCACGCCGCTCGGCAGCTCGCGCGCGGCGGTGCGCGGGTTGAGCGCATCGATGTCACGATCGGCGATGCGGTTGAAGCCCATCGCTGCAAAGCGGGCGGCGGTGAAGGCGAGGGCCACCCAGAAGACGTCCACGAGTTTTACCTCTTTGACATAACTGGCGATCGTCACCCCCACTAGCGCAAAAGGCAACGCGAACAGCGTGTGCGGCAGCTTCACGAAGTTCGCATAGCGCACGAGCCAGCGACGTACCGTCGAAGGTCTGTCCCTCACGCGCACCCGCTGCTTTCGGCGCGCTCATCGCGCGAGCCCGAGCTGCGCCCACATCGCATCCACGCGCGCCTTCGTCGCCGCATCCATCTCGATCACCTTTGGCCACTCGCGCGTGAAGCCCTCTTCAGGAAGCTTCTTCGTCGCGTCGATGCCCATCTTCGAGCCGTACGTGAACGCGCGACTCGAATGGTCGAGCACATCCACCGGCCCCATCGTGAAGCGCGTGTCGCGCTCCGGATCGATGTTGTTGAGCGCCACCCACCACGCCTCGCGCGGGTCGCGCACGTTCACCCACTTGTCGACGATCACGAGCACCTTCGCCAGCGACATCAGGCCCTGCCCCCACATCGCGTTCATCACCTTGTACGCCTGCCCGGGATACTGCTTGTCGATCGAGACGAACACGAGGTTGTGAAAGATCCCTTCGGCCGGCATGTGATAGTCGACGATCTCCGGCACCGTGAGCTTGAGCAGCGGAAGGAAGATTCGCTCGGTCGCGTGACCGAGGTAGAAATCCTCCATCGGCGGACGGCCGACGATCGTCGTGGCGTATACCGGATGTTCGCGCATCGTGACCGCCGTGACGTGCACGAGCGGATACAGATCCGCGAGCGAGTAGAAGCCCGTGTGATCGCCGAACGGTCCCTCCGTCACGAGCGACTCCGCGGGATCGATATACCCTTCGATCACGAACTCCGCATCGGCGGGCACCTCGAGGTCGCAGGTGAGCGCCTTCACGAGCTTGACCGGCTCCTTGCGCAGAAATCCCGCGAAGAGGAACTCGTCGATGGTCGGCGGCAGCGGCGCGGACGCGGAGTACACGCTCGCCGGATCGGCGCCGATCGCGATGCACACGGGCATCTGCTCGCCGCGCTCCGCCATCTCGCGCCAGTGCGCCGCGCCTACCTTGTGCCGCTGCCAGTGCATCGCGAGCGTGTCGCGCCCCATCTGCTGCACGCGATACATGCCGACGTTCCGAATGCCGCGCGCGGGATCCTTCGAGATCACCATCGGGAGCGTGATGTACGGGCCGCCGTCCTCGGGCCAGCAGGTGATGATCGGCAGCTTCGTCGAGGTCGATGTCGTCTCCCTGCCACACCACCTCCTGCGACGGCGCGGAGCCGCCCTTCACGCGCGGCGGAAACTTCCCGATCTCCAGGAGCTTGGGCAGCATCGAGAGCTTGCCCATTAGCCCATCCGGCACCTTCATCTGCACGAGCTCCGTGATGCGCGCGCCGATCTCGTCGAGATCGGTCACGCCGAGCGCGAGCGACATGCGCTTCATGGAGCCGAACAGATTGATCGCGACGGGATACGCCGAGCGCGAGCCGTCGCGCAGGATTACGTGCTCGAACAGGAGCGCCGGGCCGCCGTTCGCGCTCTTCATGACGCGATCCGCGATCTCGCAGATCTCGAGGTGGGCGCGCACGGGATGCGCCACGCGCACCAGCTCGCCGATGGAGTCGATGCGTGCGATGAAATCGGAGATGTTGTCGATGCTCATGCGGCGCGCTCGCCGTAGTGCAGCGCGGAGATGCCGAACGTCAGCGGCTCCCACGCCACGCGTGCGATCCCCGCATCGCGCATGCGCCCCGCGAGCGAATCGCCGTCGGGGAAATTGTCCACAGAGCCAGGGAGATATTGATAGGCGGTGCGATGACCGCTGACGAGTCGTCCGATCACGGGCAGAATGCGATGGAAGTAGAAGCGATATGGAATCCGCACGGCGGCGGATCGCGGCGTGGAGCAGTCGAGCACCACGATGCGCCCGCCCGGCGCCGTCACGCGAAGCATTTCGCGCAGCCCTGCATCGAGATCATCGAAGTTGCGCGCCCCGAAAGCGACGATGATCCCGTCGCAGCTCGCGTCGCGCAGCGGGAGTCGCAGCGCGTCGCACACCACCGGCCGCACCGGAAGCTCGCGCACCTTGGCCGATCCCGCGCGCAGCATCGGCTCGGCGAAGTCCGCACCGAGCACTTGTCCCTGAAATCCCGGCTCCCGCGCGAGGGCGGCGCCGATGTCGAGCGTGCCCGCGCAGAGATCGACGTACACGCCGCGCGGATTGCGGCGCCAGTCGAGCGCGGCGATCGCGCGCCTGCGCCAGCCGCGGTCGATGTTGGCGCTGAGGACGTGATTGAGGAGGTCGTACCGAGGTGCGATCTCTGAGAAGATGCGCCGCACGTACGCACGTTTCGCGCGTCCGCCAGCGGCCGCGGAGAGTGCCTCTTCCTCCTCGGTTACGGTGGACATTGAGCGAAAAGTGCCGGGCGCGGATGACGCGCGCAAGCGCGTTACCCCGTTGCACAAGCTGGCTCGCCCCGAGAGCGCGCCTTACCTTACACGCGAAGAGCGAGATGTAGCGCGCCGTCTCTTTCACTCACTGCATGGCCCTCGCTCTCGATCTCGTCAATCTTCCCGACGCCGATGTTGCCGCGCTTGCGAAAGAGGGGCGCGAGCCGGCCTTTCGGGAGCTGGTGAGGCGCTACGAGCGGCCCGTCTTCTCGCTCATTTTCCGGATGGTGCGCGACCGGGAAACCGCAGAAGACCTGGCGCAGGACACGTTCATCAAGGTCCTCAACAACATCGATCGCTACCGGCCCGAGTTCAAACTCTCGAGCTGGCTGTTCAAGATCGCGAACAACGTCACGATCGATCATCTCCGGCGGCGCCAGCTCGCCACCGTGAGCCTCGATGGGTCGCCGCACGCGCAGACTGCCGCGGAGGCGCAGGCCACCTCGCTGGATGTGGAGTCGCGGGGCGAATCCGCGCTCGAGGCCATCGAGTCGCGCGAGCTCGGGACAGCCATTGAACAGGCGATCGGAAAGCTCCGCCCCGAATATCGATCGTGCATCCTCCTGCGGCACGTGGAGGGGCGATCGTACGAGGAAATCGCCGCCACCCTCGACCTGCCACTCGGTACCGTCAAGACCTACATCCACCGCGCCCGGCACGAGCTCCGCGAGGCGCTGGGAGACCTGCGCCAATGACCCCGTTCGTGCCCCCCTGCTGCCGAGCCGGCTCTGAAACCCACCTCGGCCGAGTGCCGTATGGCTCTCTGGAGGAGAACTAGTGGATCGACACCTACTGCCAGAAGAGATCGACTTGCTGCTGGACGGCGAGGTCGGATTCGGAACACCGCCGCTCAAGGCGCACGTCCGGAGCTGTGCCGCGTGCAGCAACGAGCTGGAAAGCGCGCGAGCGCTCGTCCGGCAGCTCGAGCATCTGCCCCACATCGCGCCGTCGCCGCTGTTCGCGAGCCGCGTGATGTCGAAGGTGCAGCTGTTCGTGCCGTGGCACGTCGCGCTGCTCGACTCCGTGCGCGGGCTCATCCCACAGTCGCGCGCACTGCGCGTCGCCGCGGCGGGGATGTTCGCGTCGATCGCCATCGTGCTCACGATCGTCTCGGTGTGGGCGTTCGCACGAATCGATGCTGTAATGTTCACCGCCGATCTCGTGCTGGACCGCATGCGAGGCGCTGCGTTCGATGCGCTCGCGAGCGGCGTCTCGGCACTCTTCGGCGATGCGGCAAGACCGCTGCTCGGCAACGGGGCGCTCGGCCTCGCGGCCGCGGCGCTACTCGTGCTCGTCACCGGCGTGGCCGCCGGAGCGATGATCCGGGTGGCGGCCGTTCGTGCGCGCGGCCGCTGACGTGCGGCGTCTTCTGGCCCTGGCGCTCGCGCTCATCGCGGGCGCGTTGTCGGCGCTCGGCCTCGCCGCACAAACCCCGTCGAGCGGCGCGAAGCCGAGCGACGCGATCTCGGCCGCGCTCGACTCGCTGCATCGCGATGCCAACGGCATGTCGATCGACCGCGATGCGATGTCGTCGGGCGCGCGCACGGTCGACAGTACGCAGCGTCTCGCCGGTGACGTTGCCACCTGGCACGGGCCGCTCGAGATCCGCGGCACGGTGGATGGAAATGCGGTTGCGGTCGGCGGCGACGTCGTGCTTCTCCCCGGCGGCCACGTGCGGGGCGATGCGCTTTCCGTAGGCGGTCAGGTGCGCATGTCCGGCGGCACCGTGGATGGCGAGACGCGCTCGATCAGCGCATTCAGCGTGGGCCCGATCACCGGCGTGCGACTCACCCCCGCGCAGGCGACTCGCCGCTCGCTCTCCCTCTCAATCGCCTGCTATCTCATTCTCGTCGCGATGGCGCTCGCTGTGGCGATCGGCGCACGTGCGCACCTCGAGACGGTTGCGGGCACCATTCGTACGGACTTCACCCGCGCCTTTCTCTTCGGGCTGTTGGGCGAGATCGCCGTGTTGCCGCTCTTTCTTCTCTCGATGGTCGCGCTCGCGATCACGGTAGTCGGCATCCTGCTCATTCCGTTCGCCGCTGTCGCCTACGCGCTCGCGGTACTCGGGGCGCTCGCGCTCGGCTTCCTCGCGATGTCGCTCCTCGCTGGCGACGCGTTCATGCGCGCCGACGGCTACGAGCCGCATGCGCGTCCGCTCGTCACGCACTTGATCGTCGGGCTCTCGCTCTTCCTCGTGCTCTGGCTACTCGCCGGCGGCGCGTCCTTCCTCGGACTTGCGGGGAGCGTGCTTCGACTGCTCGCGGTGCTCAGCACCTGGATCGCCGCCACCGTGGGACTCGGCGCGACGATCATCACGCGCGCCGGCACGCGCAGCGCGATCGTTCCACCACGTGTCGCGGCTCCGCCGGTAGAGGAGTATGCCTGGCAGACGCCCACGCCCGTTAGCGGCGTCGCCGCGGCACGCCGACCGACACCGGCGCCGCGCCCGAGCGAACCATGAAGCCACTCCTGATCGCGCTCGTCTCGCTCTTCTCTCTCGGCGATCCCGCCGCAGATGCGGGCAGCTGGCGCTCGCTCACCGCGAGCCGTCCGCGCGGCACGGTCGACACGCTTCACGTCGTGCTCCGCTACGATGCGGGCTCGTTCTCCGTGGGCGCGGCAGCGGCGCCGCTGCTCTACCAGGCGAACGCTCGCTTCGACGCGAACGAGCAGCGCGTTTCCCGGAGCTACAATGCTGTTTCGCGCACGCTGCGCGTGGGACTCGACAGCTCGACGCTGCAGAAGTCCACTCGTCAGGCGCACAGCAGCAGCAAGAGCGGAGCACGGCTCGAGCTCGGACTCGCGACCGGGATTCCGCTCGACCTCGACCTCGACCTCGGCACCACGCGCGCGTCGGTCGATCTGAGCTCGCTCTGGGTGGACGCAATGCGTGTATCGTCCGGTGCGACGCAAGCGGATGTCACCTTCGGCAGCGCGAATCCGCAGCCCATGCGCGACCTGTTCGTGGACGCGGGCGTCGGAAGCATCACCATGCACCGACTCGGCAATGCGCGTGCACAGCGCACCACGATCGCGAGCACGGTTGGCAGCGTCGATCTCGACTTCGCGGGTCAGTGGACGGGGGACATGCCGGTCACGATGCGCCTCGCGCTCGCATCAGCCACGATCCGGGCGCCGCGCGATGTCGGCATCGCGGTGCGCCTATCCACGCGCATTTCGGACGTGAACACCGACGGCTTCACTGCGCGGGACGGCGTGATGTACAGCGCGGGCTACGATCAGACCAAGCGGCACGTCGTGATCGATGGCAGCGCTACGCTCGCCACCGTCGAAGTGGTTTGGACGGACTGAGCGCGGCCAACTTCTTGCTTCGCGCTCGAAGTATCTGAACGAGCCGAGGCACTATGCGCTGGACACCCGGAAACGAGAGCTCGAACATCGAGGATCGCCGCGGCAGCAGTGGCGGTGGCTTCGGCGGTTTTGGTGGCATCCACCTTGGCATCGGCGGCACGGTGATCGTGCTCGTTCTGAGCCTGCTCTTTCACCGCAACCTGTTCACGCTGCTGGGAGATACCGGTAGCGCGACGACACAGGCGTCTGCAGACAGCGCCGCGCCGCCCACCAACGAGACGCCGGCCGAGCACAAGGAGGTGCAGTTCGTCTCCTTCGTGCTGGACGATGCGCAGCAGACGTGGGCCAAGATTCTGCCCCCGGAAGGGGTTCAGTGGCACGACGCGAAGCTCGTCCTCTTCCGGAATGGTGTCGAGTCGGGATGCGGTCAGGCACAGACGGCGATGGGGCCCTTCTACTGTCCTCTCGATCAGAAGGTCTACATCGATCTGGGCTTCTATGATGAGCTGCGCGACAAATTCGGCGCGCCCGGCGAGTTCGCGCAGGCGTACGTGCTCGCTCACGAGCTCGGCCATCACGTGCAGCATCTGGAGGGGATCGATGAGCAGATGCGGCAGATGCAGCGCCAGCACCCGGATCAGGCCAACGAGCTATCGGTGAAGCTGGAGCTCCAGGCTGACTGCTACGCGGGCGTGTGGGGCCACTCCACGGATCAGCGGCAGCTGCTCGACCCGGGGGACATTCAGTCCGGACTTCAGGCCGCAGCTTCCGTTGGCGATGACCGGCTGCAGAAGATGACCACGGGGCACGTGTCTCCGGAGTCCTTCACGCATGGCACATCCGCGCAGCGGGCCGCGTGGTTCAAGCGTGGCTTCGACAGCGGGGATCCGAAGGCCTGCGACACCTTCTCGTCCAATGCGGCGTGAATATCGGTTAGTGCTTACGGCGTTCTGAGCAGCAGGGACGCCGCTGGCCCACGGCTTGCCTTTCGCCAGCAGATGCAGCTGCGGAGTTGGCGATGATCATCAAGGGATTTCGGGTTGGGCCGCTGCTCAAGGCCACCGGAAACGACATTCTGAACGACAACGTGTTGGGGCTCGCCGCACAGGCGGCGTACAATGCGTTCTTCTCGATCTTTCCTTTCTTCCTGTTCGCAGCGCCGCTGCTTTCGCTCTTCGGCGATAAGGAAAAGACGTTTTCGTGGCTGATGAATCAGCTCGCCACGGTTGTGCCCGCGGAAGCGATCTCGCTCGTGCAGGGCGTTCTCAAGGACGTCGTATTCTCGAAGAATGCGCCCGGGCTCGTATCAGTCGGGGCGATTCTCGCCGCCTGGTCCGGAGGCGCGGTATTCGGGGCGCTCATCAATACGCTGAACACCGCGTATCACGTCACGGAGACGCGTCCGTGGTGGCGGCGCGCGCTCCTCCAGCTCGCGTGCGTGCTCGTGATGGGGCTCATCGTCGCAATCGCGAGCATCGTCATGCTCGCCGGTCCCGAGCTCGCGAAGGCCGTCGGCCAGAAGCTGCATCTCGACAAAGTCTTCGTGATCGCGTGGATGATCGTGCAGTATCCGCTCGCGATCGCCCTCATCGTGCTCGCCTTCTATCTGATTTACCGTTTTCTGCCGAACCTTCGGCAGAACTCGAAGCAGATTCTGGTCGGCGCCATCATCGGGACCGTGCTCTGGATGATTGTGACGCTCCTGTTCCGCCTCTACGTCACGGACTTTGCGACGTACAACAAGACGTACGGCACGATCGGCGGTGTGATCGTGCTGCTCACGTGGATGTATCTCACGATGATCGTACTGCTCTCGGCGGGCGAGCTGAACTCGAATCTGCATCACGGCATCGGGGCACTCGAGCCGCGCCGCGGTGCCGTCTACGCGGGACGCGTGACCACGTCCTCGCATCCGGGACGCGCGTCCACGGACATGCCCATCACGGCGTCTGCGTCACCCACACAACTTTCTTCCATCGCCCCCACTTCCATAGAGCCATCATCGCCACACCGCGACCCAGAGCGGTGAGCGAGATCGTCCACCAGATCCCGGTGGTGCCCCATCGCGTCGCCGCCCATGCAGCAACGGGAATGCGCAGCGCGGTGAGCGCAGTGGAGGTGATCATCGGCGGCAGCGTGTCGCCTGCGCCGCCGAGCGCGCCCTCGAGCACGAGCTCCGCACCAGCGAAGAAAGTGGAGATCGCGCCGATCCGCAGATAGCGCGCACTCTCGGCGATCACCGTTGGATCGTTCGTGAACAGCCCCGCAAAGCTCGTCGCCAGCGCGTACTCGGCAATGGCAGCGACGAGGCTCACCGCCATGGCAAATCCCGTCGCGATCCACGCCGCGCGCTCGGCGCGCTCCACCTGCCGCGCGCCAAGGTTCTGACCGACGATTGCAGCCGCGGCCGCACCGAATCCGACACCCACCATGTACGACCAGCTCTCCACGCGATGGCCGACGCCGAGCGCCGCGAGCGCGGGCGTTCCGAACTTGGTCGTCGTGCGCGTGAGGAAGACGTAGATGTTGCTGAAGACCACACCTGTGACCGCGGTCGGAAGTCCCACGCGCACGATCGCCAGTATGGTCTGCGCGCTGGGCATTCCGAACGTCACCATGCGGCGGCGCACGAGAATCACGATGCCGATCAGGAACGCGACTGAGCGCGTGAAGATCGTTGCCGCGGCCGCGCCGGCAATGCCCAGGCGCGGCGCATGGCCAAGCCCGAGGATGAGCACGGGATCGAGCGCGAGCGCCGCGATCACGCAGCAGAGGAGGAGCAGAAAAGGGGTGCGCGTATCGCCTGCCGCGCGAAATGCTGCATCGATGGCGAAGAAGCCGAAGATGAGCGGTGCGCCGAGTAGATAGGTGCCGAGATAGCTCTTCCCGAGTGCCGTGACTTCGGGCGGCGTGTGCATGATCCCGAAGAGCGTGTCGAGATGCGTGATGCCGATCGCGGCGAGCACGATTGCCACGGCCACGGAAAGGAATAGCGCATCCGACACAGCGCGCGCGGCCGCCTCGTGCAGGCGCTCGCCGTGTCTGCGGGCCGCCACCGCAGTAAGCCCGACGCTGACCATCTCCGCGCACGAGATGAGCATCCATACCCAGAAGATCGAAGTCGACA
The DNA here is from genome assembly GCA_963792685.1 of uncultured Gemmatimonadaceae bacterium. Taxonomy (GTDB): domain Bacteria; phylum Gemmatimonadota; class Gemmatimonadetes; order Gemmatimonadales; family Gemmatimonadaceae; genus FEN-1250. The sequence continues at coordinate 3,967,741 of CAWBWW010000001.1, forward strand.
CGGCGGCGAGCCCCTGCGGGCCGATACGTGTGCCCACCCAGAATGCGTCGACGGTCGCGAAGAGCGTCATGAGCAGCGTCGACGCGACGGCGGGGAGCGCGACTGCGGCGACGGTGCGCGTGAGTGAGCCGCTGACGAGCGACGTCACCGAGCGATATTCGCCGGTGATGGCGGTCGCGAGCCCATCGCGAGGGTCCATCGGCAACGCGGCCGCCGGGTTCGTGTCCGGCGGCCGCGTGTCCACGACAGAAGACGGGAGAACCGTATCGCTCACGTCTGGAGGGCCTCGGCGGCTTCTGTGATTTGCAAACCGATGGAGCTCAATGCGCGCGCTGCGGCACTCTCGGGATGCGCCAGCACGATTGGCGTGCCGGTGTCGCCGCCTTCGCGCACCGCGGTCTCGAGAGGAATCTCCCCAAGCAGCGGAACCTGCAGCTCGTCCGCGAGCGCGCGTCCACCGCCCGTGCCGAACAGCGGCGTCGGCTTGCCACAGTGCGCGCAGAGGAGATAGCTCATGTTCTCGACGATGCCGAGAACAGGCACGTTCACGCGCTCGAACATCTTGGCGCCGCGGAGCGCGTCGCCGGTGGAGACAGGCTGCGGTGTGGTGACGATGATCGCGCCGGACACGAGCGTCGCCTGCACGAGCGAGAGCTGCGCGTCGCCGGTGCCGGGGGGCATGTCGACGAGGAGATAGTCGAGCGTGCCCCAGTTCACGTCGCGCAGAAACTGCGTGACGATCTTCATCACGATCGGGCCGCGCCAGATCGCCGGCTGCTCGCGCTCGATGAGAAATCCGAGACTCATGAGCTTGACGCCGTGCGCGGAGAGCGGCTGGATGCGATCGCCGACGACGGGCGGTGGCGAGTTGATCCCCATCATCATCGGGATGTTGGGGCCGTACACATCGGCGTCCATGAGACCGACGCGCAGCCCCTGCTTGGCCATCGCGACCGCGAGATTGACGGAGACGGTGGACTTGCCGACGCCGCCCTTGCCGCTCGAGACCGCGATGATTCGACCGAGGTTGGGATATGCGACGGGCGTGGGCGCAGGCGGCACCTGCGCGCGCGGCTTTGGCTCCTGCCCCATCACGGGGAGCGCGCGGCCTTTCGGCGGATTGAACGCGGGCGGAGCTGACGGCGGCTGTGGCGCAGAGGGACGCGCGCGACACTGGCGGAACTGCGGAATTCGATGAGGCCTGTGATGGGTCGCGCACATCGACACGCACCTCGTGCACGCCCTCTACGCGCTCGACGGCCTGGCGCACCTCGCGTACGAGCGAAGCGGGATCCTGCGCATCGAGCAGGATCGTGAAGCGCACCCGTCCTTCGACGGATACGGCAACGTCCCGGATCATGCCGGAGCGGATGACGTCCTCGTTCGTGCGCGGATTGACGACGTGCTGAAGCGCGTGCGCGATCCGCGTCTGCATGGACTCGGTCATGCGAAGCTCACTGCGTTACGAAGCGGACGGCGCGGATCTCCGGAACCTGCTGACGCAGATGAGCCTCGATTCCCACCGTGAGATTTTCTGCGGACAAGTCGCAATCCGGACAGTCACCGGCGCAGCGAATGACCGCGCTTCCGGTGTCCGCGTCGAATTCCATGAGCTCGACATCCATCGTGTCGATCCTGAGCATGGTGCGCATCTCGTCGATGGCCGCACGAATGCGATCATCGATATCCGGTGCGGCGCGCTGCCTGAAGAGTGACATGGTGGAAATCTAGTGGAGCGAGGGGTTGAGAGGGTATGGAACGGGCAACGGCTTCACACGAATGACACAAATTGAACTCAATCGAACCCCACGCGGCGAGAGGACATCGCGGTCGTTAGGGCGAACGGATCCAAGAGTGGGAGCTTGATCCGTTCCAGTCGTTAGATCCGTTCAATCCGTTCAGCTCGTCCAGTCCGTGTCCAAAGAAAAGTGATAGCCGGCCTCGGGGCAGTTCGCGTGGCGAATGCGTACTCGCCGAACACATACATCCACTTCTTTTTGACACGGACTTGAACGGATTGAAACGGATGAGAAAACGGATACGACTACTGCAGTTAATCCGTTTTTTTCCGTTCAATCCGTTAGATCCGTCTTCAAATTGTTAGTGCCAGCCCGAGCGTCGTTTTCCCGATCAGCTCTGTACTCGCTGAACACATGCACTAAGAATCAGATACGGATTTAACGGAGTGAACGGATTCAACGGATCAAGCTCTCGCGCTAACGCCGTTCGCGCGAGAACGCGCGATGTCCTCTCGCCGCGTCGGGTTCGATTGAACTCAATTTGTGTCATTCGTGTGAAGCCGTTGCCGTTCAGCTATCACACTCTTCGCCAAACACGACGGTCACACTCGCGGCAGCAGGAACGCTCGCGCCGCGGTGATTACGCTGTCGCGGACCTCGGCGAGCGAGCCGGTGATCAAGGCGCCCGAGGCTTTCGCGTGGCCGCCGCCGCCGAACTGGCGCGCGAAGGCGTTCACGTCGACCTCGCCCGTGGAGCGGAAGGAGACCTTCACCTTTCCGTGTCCGAGGTCGCGGAAGAACACGGCCATCTTCGTTCCCGCGACCGAGCGCGGATGCTCGGCCAGTCCGTCCAGCTCCTCAGGGCGCACGGCGTACTTCTCCAGCGAGCCCGCCGGGAGCGCGATCCACGCGAGGCCGTGATCGCCGTCGACCTCGAGCGTCGCGAGTGCGTCGCGAAGCAGGTGCAGGCGCCCCACCGACACCGAAGCGTAGATGCGGCGATACATCTCCTCGGGGTCCACGCCTGCAGCGAGTAGCTGGCCCGCGATGGCGTGGCAGCGCGGGGACGTGTTGCTGAAGCGGAAGCCGCCCGTGTCGCTCATGATCGCGGTGTACAGCGCCCGCGCGATCGGCGCCGTGATCTCGAGGCCGAGCACACGCGCGACGTCGAAGATGAGCTCTCCCGTCGCGCAGGCCGTCGTGTCGGACACGACGATCTCGCCCGCGGGCTCGTCGTGCGGCACGTGGTGATCGATCACCAGACGCGGAACCGGCGCGTTGCGCACCGCCTCGCCGAGTGAGCCGAGTCGCTTGAGATCGCTGATGTCGAGCACGATGATGAGGTCCACGCCCGCCAGCGCCGCGGCGCCTTCCGCGCTTCGCTCCGCAACGTCGCCCAGGAGAAAGTCGAACATCTCGGGCCACGGCGTCGGGTTCACGATCCGCACTTTCATCCCGCGCTGCGCGAGCAGGAGCGCGAGCGCGACCTCCGAGCCGCAGCCGTCGCCGTCGGAGTTGATATGTGTGAGCAGCGCAACCGAGCGCGCGCCCGAGAGCTGGGCGGAGTAGCGCTCGATGGCCGCGGCACAATGCGCGGGAACGGCGACGAGATCGGGGAGCGTCGTGGACATGTCGTGGGGAAAAAAGAAGCGGCGTCCGAAGATCCGGACGCCGCATCAAAGCTAACCGCTCGTGCCGTCAGTCGGTGGCGGCACCGATACCGCGCTGCACCTTCGAGTTGTTGCGGCCGTATGCGAAGTAGATCACGATGCCGATCGCCATCCAGACTATCAGACGAATCCACGTGTCGGATGGAAGTCCCGCCATGAGACCGCCGCAGATCAGGATGCCGAGAATCGGCACAGCCGGAACGAGCGGAGTCTTGAACGGCCGTACCATGTTCGGACTGCGGCGGCGCAGCACGATCACGCCTGCGCAGACGATCACGAATGCCAGCAACGTGCCGATCGACACGAGCTCGCCGAGCAGCCCGACGGGAAGGAATCCCGCGACGATTGCCGCCACCGTTCCTGTGACGATCGTCGTCACGTACGGCGTTCCAAACTTCGGATGCACCTTGCCGAACACCGGCGGAAGCAACCCGTCGCGCGCCATTGAGAAGAAGATGCGCGGCTGGCCCATGAGCATCACCAGCACGACCGATGCGAGCCCCATGATCGCGCCGATCTCGACGAGATAGGTGAGCCACGAAAGCGCCGGAATGTTCTCGAGCGCGAAGGCCACCGGGTGCGGCACGTTGAGCGTGGTGTAGTTTGCGACGCCAGTGAGCACCAGCGACATCAGAATGTAGAGTACGGTGCAGATTCCCAGCGAGAGCAGAATTCCCACCGGCATGTCCTTCTGCGGATTCTTCGCCTCCTGGGCAGCGGTCGACACGGCGTCGAATCCGATGTAGGCGAAGAACACGACACCGGCGGCGCGCACGACTCCGGACCATCCGAAGTTCCCGAATCCGCCCGTATTCGGCGGTACGAACGGGTGCCAGTTCGCCGGGTTCACGTACTTGAAGCCGAAGCCGATCACGAGCAGCACGATCGCGATCTTGATGTAGACGATGAAGTTGTTGAAGCGCGCCGATTCCTTGATTCCGACGACGAGCAGCGTCGTCATCGCGATGATCAGCGCAACAGCGGGAAGGTTGATCACGCCACCGGGTACGCGCACCAGGTGGTGCGTGCCTTCCACGGAGAACGGCGCCTGCATGAAGGACTGCGGGAGATCGACACCGAGTCGATGCAGGAACGCGCCGAAGTAGCCGGACCAGCCCACCGCCACCGTCGCCGCGCCGAAGAGATACTCGAGCACGAGGTCCCATCCGATAATCCACGCAATGAATTCGCCAAGGGTCGCGTAGCCGTACGTATACGCGCTGCCCGCGATCGGAATCATCGACGCGAACTCCGCATAACACAGCCCGGCGAACAGACAGCCAAGGCCGGCGAGGATGAACGAGTAGACGACGGCAGGACCGGCATGGAGTGCGGCGGCCGTGCCCGTCAGCACGAAAATACCCGCGCCGATGATTGCGCCAATGCCCAGCAGCGTCAGATTACTCGCGGACAACACGCGTTTCAGCGTATCTGCACCAGTCTGTCCGGCTTCGTCCTGAAGCACGGCGATGCTCTTTCTGGCGAACAAACCCATGCAATGTCTCCGGGCAAATCGGGTGGGAGGGCGATCGACGCGTCGGATGGGCCGGGGGCGTCCTCCCCGGGGGATCGAGCAACGTTCTACCGTAGTCGCGGCGCTGTCAAGCACTGAGGGCCGGCGTCGACGCTGCGTTGCGGCCGCGCGACGCTCGCCATTCCTCATAGTAGTAGAAGCGGCGTACGCGCGTTCCATGCGCCGAAATTCAGCGCCTGCCGCGCGTAGTTATTGCGCACCCTCCCGGCAACTGTTGCCGTCTCTTCATTCTCTCGCACACGACTGAATGGCATTCCCGGCATCCCCAGGACTGCACGAAGTAACGAGGACGACCCGCTCGACGGGTGCATCGCTGGGTCCTGTCCCAGGGAGCGCGCTGCGCATCCTGCTGCTCAACTACGAGTATCCACCGCTTGGCGGCGGCGCGGGGATCGCGTCCGCGGCGCTCGCGCAGTCTCTCGCATCGCGCGGCGTAACGGTGGATGTCGTGACCTCGCGCCCCACACGCGCGCGCGATCGCGAGCGCATGGCCGGGCTCTCGTGCGTGACCGCTGCACCAGGGCTCACACTCTTTCGTGTGCGCAGCATTCGGCGCGGCATTCATCAGGCAGGCTTCATTGGCGCGGGCACGTATCTCTGCTCGGCGCTCCCCGTCGCGCGGCGGCTGCTGCGCGAGCGGCGCTACGATCTCGTGCACATCTACTTCTCCCTTCCGACGGGCGCGCTCTTGCCCGTGTTGCCGACGGGAGACATCCCCGTGGTCGTGTCGCTGCGCGGTTCGGACGTTCCCGGCTACGACGAGCGCAACGCGCGGCTCGTGCTCGCGCACCGCGCGCTGCGGCCTCTCACGCGCTGGATCTGGCAGCGCGCCTCGCGCGTGGTTCCGGTCTGCGACAGCCTCGGCGTGCTCGCACGCGAGACGCTGCCTTCGCTCGAATACAGCGTGATCGGCAACGGCGTTGATCTCGATCTGTTCCGCCCCGGCTCGAGCGGTTCGTCACGCGCCGCGCTTCCGGTGCGCTGTCTCGCCGTCGCGCGCCTGATCGCCCGCAAGGGAATTTCCGAGCTACTGCAGGCGTGGAGGCTGCTCCCGCGCGGCGCATACACGCTCGAGATCGTCGGTGACGGGCCCCAGCACGCCGAGCTGCATGCGCTCGCCTCTTCGCTCGGGCTCGAATCTGAAGTCACCTTCGCGGGATCGCTCGATCGACAGGAGCTCGCCGCACGCTGCCAGCACTCCGACCTGTTCGTGCTCGCGCCACACGAGGAGGCATTCGGGAACGTCTTCGCGGAGGCGCTCGCGGCGGGGCTGCCGGTGGTGGGCAGCAACATCGGTGCAATTCCGGAGCTGGTGCATCACGGCGAAAACGGCATTCTCGTCACGCCGGGAGATTCGGAAGCGATCGCCGCGGCTGTGCGAGCGCTAGGCGAGAATCCCGTGAGGCGCGCGGAGATAGCGACCCGGAATCGTGCGCGCGCCGAGTCGATGCTTTCGTGGAGCACGGCGGCGGACAACTATCTGTCCCTCTACGCAGAGCTCCTCGCCCGGCGTTCGGGGCGCGCGACATGATGCGCAAGCACGCTGCCGTGGCGCTCTGGCTTGCGCGCGATGCCCGTGAGGCATCGCGCGCACTCGACCTCCCGCCGGATGCGCTGCGCGCCCTGGGGGCGCGGCGGCTTCGCGCGCTGCTGGTGGCAGCGCAGCGTGCGCCGTTCCACGCCGAGCGCATGCGCGCGGCCGGTCTCACGCGCCCGGCTGCGCTGCGTGATCTGGAGCTCCCGATCGCGCTCCAGTCGCTCGCCCCGTTGAGCAAGCGCGAGCTGCTCGCTGCGGGGGATGCGGCGCTTCACGACGGACGCGTGCACGAGTCGTGGTTCTCGTCGCGCTCGTCGGGCTCTTCGGGTGAGCCGTTCCGCGTCTGGTACGACGCGCGCGCGTGGGCCACGCTCAAGTACCTCGTGAAAGCGCGCGCGCGCCGAGCTGCAGGGATGCGCTGGACGGATCGCGTCGCAATCCTGGATGCGATCCCGGTAGCCGACGAAGGAAGTGCAACGCTCGAGCGAATGGGCCGGCTCCGTCGCATCAGCGTCTTTCGCGAGCCGGCCGAGATCGCGTGCATGCTCGCGGCGTACCAGCCTGCCGCGATCTACGCTCTTCCGTCCGTGCTCCTCGAGCTCGCGCGCACCACGGAAGTGCGGACGCTGCGCGCTCGTGCGAATCGCGTCTTTACCAGCGGCGAGCTGCTCACGCCCGACGCGCGACGGACCATCGCCAGTGCATTCGGCGCGGATGTGCGCGATGTGTACGGCACGTCCGAGACGAAGGAGATCACGTGGGAGTGCCATGCCGGCTCGCGTCACGTGAGCTCCAATGTAGTACACGTGGAGATCCTCGACGAGCGCGATGAGCCAGTCGCGCCGGGTGACGAGGGCGAGATCGTGGTCACGCTGCTGGTGAATCGAGCGATGCCCCTCGTGCGTTATCGCACTGGTGATCGGGGCACGCTGCGCTCGCTCCCCTGCCCGTGCGGCCGCGCCGGGCCCGTGATGGGCATCGTGAGCGGTCGCGAGACGGACACGCTGGAGCTCCCTGATGGCACGACGCGCTCGCCTTACCAGCTCACGATGGCCCTCGAGCACGTACCGGATCTGGCGCAGTACCAGATCGTGCAGTCCGAGCTCTCAATGCTGCGGGTGAGCGCCGTGCTCAATGGCGACGCGCGCGACACTGCGGCTGGCGAAATCGAGCGTGCGCTGCGTGCCGAACTCCCCGCGAACGTGCGCGTGGAGGTGGAGATCGTCGATCGTCTCGCACGGGGCGCACGCGCGAAGGTTCGCGCGGTGCACCCACTCCCACGCTCGCAGGCGCTTCGTTCGGCGCCGGCGGCAAGCGGTACCGCGGCAGGATCGTGAACAAGTACGCACGTATCTCGCTGGAGTGCGCGCGATGAGTGGGAGCATCGCGCAGTTGCGCAGCGCCAATGCCATTCGGAGACATGCCGGTGCACGGCGCTCCAATGTGTTGAACTTTCGAGATCGCCAGCTCCGTCGCATCGTGGAGCACGCGTATCACAACGTGCCGTACTATCGCGCACTCTACGACGAGCACGGGGTGCACCCCGACTCGATTCGCGGCGCCGAAGACCTGCCGCTCTACCCCCCGTGCACAAGACGCATTTTCGCGAGACGCCTGAGCGCGAGCGCGTAGCATGGGGACTCGACCCGGAGCTGCTGATCCCCGCTGCGAGCAGCGGGTCGAGCGGACGTCCGTTCCAAATTCGTCGCAGCTGGCTCGAGCAGAACGTGCTTTACGTCGCGCGCGTCCGATCACTGCGCTCGTACGGCATTCGACGCGGAGAGCGGGCAGTCAATATCCTCAATCCGAAGACGGTTCACGCCCGAGACAACAAGATAGTCGGCCGGGCGCTCAAGACCCTTGGATTGACCACGAAGCAGCAGCGACTGAGCATTCATCTCGATCCCGAGACCATCGCGCGAGAGGTGCGCGCGTGTCGTCCCGCGATGCTCAGCGGATATCCGAACATGCTCGCCCGCGTGTCCGAAGCGCTCGCGCGCGATCCAATGCCGGAGCCCAGCATTCGCGTGGCGCTCACGGGCGCAGAGTCGCTCACGCCCGAGCTGCGACGCACGATCGAGTCGCGACTCGGCGCTCCAGTGCGGGATCAGTATGGCAGCAACGAGTGCAATCTCATGGCGTGGGAGTGCTCGCACGGAGGCCCGCTGCACACCTCCGACGACACGGTGATCGTGGAGGTGGTGGCCGCCGACGGCGCACCGGTCGCACCGGGCGAGACTGGCGAGGTGCTCGTCACCGCGCTCCACTCGTTCGCGATGCCGCTCGTTCGATTTCGAATCGGAGATCTCGCCATGCAGGGCGCAGCGCAATGCGAGTGCGGCGCTCCGTTCGCCACAATCCGGAGCGTGCAGGGGCGCATGCTGGACATGTTCCCGCTTCCCAATGGCCGTGTGATCCATCCGTACTATCTCACGGAATCGATGATCATGGGCGATCCCGAGTGGATAGAGAACTTCCAGCTCACACAGGAACGACTCGATCACATCACGCTCCGCATCATTCCGCGCGTCGACCCAACTGCGGAGAGAATCGAGCGCGTCCGCGCACTGGGTGCCGAGCTGCTCGGGCCTCGGGTGGAGCTCGACATTCGCATAGTAGACAGCATTCCGAGCGAGGCGAGCGGGAAATATCGCCCTGCGCGCTCCCTCGTCACGTCATCGTACGACGGCGTGCTTATCCCCGACCTCTCGGGAGCTCGCGAGGCCGCGGCGCTCTCCGCTACGGGCCAGCCGTGAACAAGTACGTGCGCGACGCGATCACGTTCCCGCACGACGCAAGCGCCGCGTGGAGGCACCGGGGCGCGACTGGCGTGTGGCGAGAGGTTCGCGTGCGCACCTTCGATCGCTTCTCGAGACGGGGGTTGGCTTTGCTGCTCGAGCACGTCGTCGCAGACGTACCGCGCCTGCCACTCCCGAAGGGGTGCGCATCGCGCCGTTCGCGGGTCCCGACTGGTCGCCCTTTCTAGAGCTCACCACGCCAGCGCGCCTGGAGAAGTTCCGGGAGCGGATCGCGCGCGGGCGCGAGTGCCTCGTGGCGTGGCGCGATGGGCGGCCGGTGGGGTTCACCTGGATCTCGACGCAGATGGAGCGTGACATGGAGACCTACGCGCTCCCCCTTCCCTCCGACACCGCGTATCACTGGGATCTCTACGTGGCATCGTCGGAGCGCGGCAACGGGCTCGGCACCGCGCTCGCCTTCGAGCGATTGCACCACGTGCACAACAAGTCGTTTCGCGCAGGGTGGCGGCTCATCGACATCGACAACGTGGCGTCGCAGCGCACCGCGCAGAAAACGGCGGCGCCCAGCACCCGCGTGATTGGCGAATTGCGCTACATGAGTATCTTCGGACGTTCGTGGTACCGCTTCACTCCCGAAGTGGTGAGTCCCGAAACAGCGCCAGCTCGTGCGGCGCTTCTGCACGCCAGGTGAGCGCGGTCGCAGTGTCTGCTCCGGCGTTGAACGTCCGCATGATCGGGGGCGCCCGATATATCCCGCGCGCGCAATGGGACTCGCTGGCGCGCCGCGGCTATCACCGGCACGCCTGGTTTGCCGCCGCGGAGGCGTGCGGCGCCGAGCCGCGGCATGTCGGCGTATTCCGTGGCGGGAAGCTCGTCGCGCTGGTCCCGGCATACATTGAACGCGAATCCCTTCACGGCGATCTGCACGCTCGCTGGTACGGTCCCGCGCACGGCGTCGCATCCGCATTGGGCGCCGGGCTCCGCCCCTCGCTCGCGATCGGCGCGCCAATGAGCAGCGCCTCCGATCCGTTGGGAGGCGATGGTGTGCTCACCGACACGATCCTCTATGAAGTGCTCGAGCTTCTCGAGGGCGAGGCACGTGGCGAGCGCGCCAAGGCGATCGTGTGGCCCTTCGTCAATGCGAACGCCACAGTCATTCGCGACGCGGCGCGCCTGCGCGGGTATCGCGAGAGCTTCGCGAACGCAGAGGCGGTGGTCGACGTGGAGTGGAGCTCCGCCAACGAATATCTCGAGTCGCGCTCCAAGAACGTTCGTCGCACGCTGCGGAACGAGCTGGCGTGGGTGCACGATCAGGGCATCCGCGTGTCCTGGGAAACCGATCTGCGCGCGCACGCCGCTTCGTTCGATGCGCTCTACCGCGCCTCGTATGTCGCGCGCAACGGGCGCGTGACGAATCTGGATCCTCGGTTCTTCGCCGAGCTCGCGAATCAGCGCTCGTCGGGCGTGCGCGCGCAATGCGCCTGGAAAGGCGACACGCTGCTCGAGATGGCGATCGCGCTCGACGGCGGTGACGCGCTCGACCTCTGCCTCAGCGCGCAGGCGGACGATTCGCGCAATGGGCTCCTGTATCAGCATCTCCTCTGCTACGATCCGATTCGCGTTGCGATCGAGGGAAAGCTCTCGCGCATTCATCTCGGGCCGAGTGCGCTGTATCCGAAGCTGCTTCGTGGTGCCCGGCTCGCGGATCGTGTGACGCTGGTGCGCGGCCTCACCGCCGCCGCCCGCGCCGCCCTCGCCGTGCTCGCGCCCGTCACGAACATGCGCAATCGCGCCAAGCATCGCCGCCTTGTCGGCACGCTCGCCACGGGCGATACGACATGAACAAGTACGTCGCCGACGCGGCCACCTTTCCTCGAGACGCGCGTGTGGCCTGGCGGAGCGACGGCGCACGGGGGCTGTGGGCCGAGATCGCCGAACGAACGGTGTACCGCGTTGCGCGCACGGCGCACTACGATCTCTACGAGCGCGATCTCGCGACCTCCGGGCGGGTGGCCCCACCAGCTGGGCTCGAAGTGCGCAGGCTCGACCGTGAGGAGCTGGAGCTGCTGCACGTGCTCATGACGAGTCACAGGCGTGCGCATCTCGCCCGCGATACCGCACACTGCACCATGTTCGCCGCCTTTCGCGGCGAGCACATCGTCGGGTACTCGTGGTGCACGACGAATTTTGGAAGCATTCTCGACTTCTCGCCTCTCACGCTTCCTCCGGACTCGATCTTCCACGGCTACGTGCACGTCGCGCGCGACGAGCGACATCGCGGAACTGCGAGTGCGCTGTTCAGCGAGAGCGACCGGTTCTTTTACGAGCAGGGTGTGCGCGCGATCTGGTATCTGCTCAATCCCACAAACGTTCGTGGCGCGCGCGCGGCGAGCGGCCGGTCATCTGGACACATCCGACACATCGCGCGGCTCAGCTACCGCAAGCTTCCCTTCCACACGTCGCGCACGCTCACGGTCACCGAGCCCGCGTGACCGCGCCGATCACAGTACCGGAAGCCGCCTCGCACGACGCGCGCACCGCCGCCCCTCCCGGACGCGGACGGCGCATCGTGCTCTACGCAGCCACGCGCGGCACCACGGAAGCAATGCGCAGCGCGCGCGGGCTGCTTCTCGCCATCGTTCTCGGGCCGCGCGCGTTCGGCATCTGGACGCTCTTCCGCATCGTCATGCGCTACACGCCTCTCTCCGGACTCGGCGTGCAGCGCGGACTCGAGCTCGAGATCGTGCAGGAGCGCGCAATCGGCACGGAAGCAGCGCTCGCACGCGCGGAGGCATCCACACGCACGGCGCTCGGCTGGATCATTGCGACTGCGCTCGCCGCCTCACTCGCGGCACTCGTGGCGTCGTTCATCGTCACCGATCCCGCCTGGCAGCTCGCGCTTCGCGCGGTGTCTCTCGGCGTGCTGCTCGAGGAGCTGTGGGTCTTCGCTACTACGTATCTGCGTGCGCTTCGCGAGCTGCGGCGCTACGCGGTGCTCGAGATCGTGAACGCTGCGCTCCATCTCGCAGCCGCAGTGGGACTGGCCTTCGTATTTGGGCTGCGCGGCGCGGTGGCGGGCTTCGTCGTCGGTGCGCTCGCGAGTCTGTGGACGGTGCGACGCTGCGCACCCTTCCGCCCCGAGCTCGAAAGCGTGGTGCTGGGTCGCCTGCTCGGCGTCGGCCTCCCGCTCGCGCTCTCATCCGCACTGACGATCGCGTTGAGCACGGCAGACCGCCTCGTCGTCGCCGCATACGGTGGCCCCGCGACACTCGGCCTGTACGCGTTCGGCGTATCAATCGCTGGGCTCGCGGCATCGCTCGCGTGGATCATCCGAACCGTGATCTTCCCCGACGTCTACGGCTCGGCGCGTGTTGCCGGTGCGGCGCCGGCAATGCGCGAGCATCTCGAGCGCACGGTGCTCCCCTTCGCCGCGCTCTTTCCCCCTACGCTCGGCGCGCTCGCGCTCGCAATGGAGCCGGCGATCGCCCTCGCACTCCCGCGCTATCTCCAGGCCGCGCCCGCCGCGCGCGTGTTCATCTTCAGCGCTGCCGCGAGCGGGATCACGACACTCGGCGCCATTGGCATGGTGGCAGTGGGCCGCCAGCGCGTGCTCCCCGTGCTTTCTGCGGTGGCGCTCTGCATCAATCTCGGGTGCTCGATGCTTGCGCTACACCTGGGGCTCGGACTCGCCGCCGTCGCGGGCGGCGCAGTGCTCGCCCAGGCCACGATCGCCGCCGGCGTGCTCGCGATCGTCGCGAGCCAGGCCGCCCACGAGCGCGCACTGCCGTTCGTGTTGCGAGGGCTGTTGCCGCTCGCGTGGTGCCTCGCACTCGTGATCTTCGTCGACCGGCTCTACGATCCGCGCACTATCGCAGGTGGCGCCGAAGCTCTCGGCACGTACCTGCTCCTGCTCCTCCCGATCGCACCACTCATGCGCACCGGCTTTCGCAACGCACGCGGTGTCGCGCGCCCTGCGACTTACACGGAGTAGTTCGGCGCCTCGCGCGTGATCGTCACGTCGTGCGGATGCGACTCGCGCAGCCCCGCCGTGGTGATGCGCACGAACTCCGTTTCGGTGCGTAGCTCGTCGACGTTCGCGCAGCCGACGTAGCCCATCCCGCTCCGCAGTCCGCCCACCATCTGATAGATCACGTCGCCCACGGGTCCCTTGTACGGCACGCGCCCCTCGATGCCTTCGGGGACGAGCTTCTTCACAGAGAGCTCGCCTTCCTGGAAGTAGCGATCCGCGCTCCCGTCCTGCATTGCCGAGAGACTGCCCATGCCGCGGATCATCTTGAAGCGGCGCCCCTCGAGCAGGAACGACTCGCCGGGACTCTCCTCGGTTCCCGCGAGCATCGAGCCCATCATCACACTCGACGCACCAGCCGCCAGCGCCTTCACGACGTCGCCGGAATACTTCACGCCGCCATCGGCGATCACCGGGATGTCACCCGCGCCCTCGACGGCATCCATCACCGCCGTGAGCTGCGGCACGCCGACACCCGTCACGACTCGTGTCGTGCAGATCGAGCCCGGGCCGACGCCAACCTTCACGGCGTTGACGCCGCGCTCGACCAGTGCCATCGTCCCCGCGCGCGTCGCGACGTTGCCGGCGACGAGCTGAATATCGGGAAGCATCTCGCGAATCACCGACGTCGCCTGCAACACGCCCTCGCTGTGTCCATGCGCCGTGTCGATGATCAGCGCATCCACTCCCGCATCGAACAGCGCACGCGCGCGCTCCTTGAAGTCGCCGCCGGATCCGAGCGCCGCCGCCACACGCAGTCGCCCGTGCTGATCCTTGTTCGCGCTCGGATGCTGGCGGCGCTTGTGGATGTCCTTCACGGTGATGAGACCGCCCAGCCGGCCATCGCCATCGACCACCGGCAGCTTCTCGATGCGATGCTTGCCGAGGATGCGCTCGGCCTCGTCGAGCGTCGTGCCGACAGGAGCGGTGATGAGATTGTCCTTCGTCATCACGTCCTGCAGCGGACGGTCGAGCTGCCGCTCGAACTGCAGATCGCGATTGGTGATGATCCCGATCAACCGATTCTCGCGATCGACGATCGGCACGCCGGAGATCTTGAAGCGCATCATCGAGCGCATTCGCCTCGCGGAGCGTCGCCTCGGGACCAAGCGTGATCGGCTTGAGGATCATCCCGCTCTCGGAGCGCTTCACCCGGTCGACCTCGGCCGCCTGACGGTCGATCGACATGTTCTTGTGGATCACGCCAATGCCGCCTGCCCTCGCCATCGCGATCGCCATCTCGGACTCAGTGACCGTATCCATGGCAGCGGACACGAGCGGAATGTTGAGCGAGATTCCCGTCGTGAATCGGGACGCGGTGCTCACATCCCGCGGATGCGTGAGGCTGTGGCGGGGCGCCAGCAGCACATCGTCGAACGTGAGTGCCGGCTCGGCGCGCACACGCGACGCCGGTCTCTCGTCCTGATGACGAGACGGCCCGCTCTCCGGTGAAGACGTCGCGGAGACAGCGGGCCGTGATTGGATGCGAGTTCTGGTTGCCATGGCGAAAGCTAGGGCGTGGCAGCGAGGGTGTAAAGTGTCATTCGCGTGGCTCCATGCTGGGCGAGCGGAGCAGCGCCCGGGTGTCCGCGTGTGTCGAATCCGAGAGCACCTCGCGCGGCGACCCCTCCTCCACCACAACGCCCTTCGCGAGCACCGCAACCCGATCCGCGAACGCCTCCGCGAAGTCCACGTCGTGCGTGGAGATGAGCAGCGCGTGCCCCTCCCCCGCCAGCGCGCGCAGGACGTCGCCGAGGCTGCTACGGCGCGCGGGATCGAGCGCCGACGTTGGCTCGTCGAGCAGCAGCAGCGTGGGATCGGGCGCGAGCGCACGCGCGATCGCCACGCGCTGCGCCTCGCCGCCCGAGAGCTGGCGTGGCAGCGCGCTCTCGCGGTGTGCAACCCCGAGCGTCGTGAGCAGCGCGCGCGCCTCGGCCTCTGCGCGCTCGCGCGTCCATCCGAGCGCGTGCACGAGCGCGAGGGTCACGTTCTCCATCACGGTGAGATGCTCGAACAGCGACTGCGACTGGAACACCATCCCGACGCTTCGCCTGAGCACGCGAAGCTTCGACTCGGGCGGCACCGGCCCGGGGCTGAGCGCGAATCCATCGACGACGATGGATCCGGAGTCGAACGGACCGAGCGCGGCGATTGCCCGGAGCATCGTCGTCTTCCCCGCGCCCGAAGTTCCCATGAGCGCGCAGATCTCGCCCGGCGCGACGTCGATCGTCACGCCGCGCAGCACCTCGTGCGATCCGCGCGAGGCGTGCACGTCGCGCACGTCGAGCGCCTGCGTCACGCGGCCCTCCACTTTCGCTCGAGCCGTCGTGCAAGCCGCGAGAGCGGAAGCGAGAGTGCGAGATAGATCGCCGCGCAGAGCAGCCCAGGCACCACCCAGCTTCCGATGTTCGTCGCGTAGATCGCCGTCTGCTTCGTCAGCTCGACCACCGTGATCACGGAGACGAGCGAAGAATCCTTGAGCAGCGCGACGAAGTCGTTCGTCATGGGAGCGAGCGCGAGACGGAGCGCTTGCGGACCGCGCACCAGTCGCAAAATCTGGAGCTCGGACAATCCGAGCGTACGCCCGGCCTCGAGCTGCGAGCGTGGAATCGCCTGGAGCGCTGCACGATAGATCTCGGATTCGTACGCGGCGTAGTTGAGTCCGAGTCCGAGCACCGCTGCGAGAAACGCGGGAAGGCGCACGATGCCCGAGAGCCCGTAGTAAAGCACGAAGAGCTGCAGCAGCACCGGCGTACCGCGAATCAGCTCCACATAAATGGCGAGCGGCGCGCGCACGGGCAGCGATCCGTATACGCGCCCTGCAGCCACTGCGATCCCGACCGCGATCGCGAGCGCCATTGCCAGACATGAGAGCATGAGCGTGACGACTCCCGCGCGCAGCAGCGCGGGGAGATACGAGCCCATGCTTTTCACCCCGCGCGCGACACCCGTGCTCTGGGGCGCGCTCGAGTCCGCGAGCACGCGTGCGAAGTACTTCGCCTCCGCGTCATCCCACACGTGCCACGCGCGAAACGTTTTCTCGAGCGAGCCGTCGCGCATGCGCGCGCGCAACACCGCGTTTACGGAGTCACGGAGCGCCGTGTCCGCGCGCGCGAGCACGCCGACGTAGTGTCCGGTCGCAATGGGAACCGGCTGAATGACGAAGCCGCCGGAACGCTTGAGCGATCGATCGGCAATGATGTTGTCGAGCAGCACAGCATCCACGCGCCCCGCGACCAGATCGCTGTATGGATGCACGTCGTCATCGTACGACACCACGACTGGACCGCCCCGCGATTGAAGGTCCAGCAGCATCTGGTACGCGCCCGTGCCCCCGAGCGTGGCGACGCGCCGCCCCGAGAGATCGGCGAGCGTGTGGAAGCGCGCAGTGTCCGCGGGACGCACCGCGAGCACTTCGCGAAATTCGAAGTACGGGATGGTCACCGCGTGGCGCTCGCGCAGCTCCGGCCGATCCTCCACGCCGGACATCCCAATGGCGAAGTCCCCTCGCTCGACGGAGGCCTCGATGCTCGCCCACGCCACCTGAACGAACACTGGGTCGCGGTGCAGCGCCTGTCCGACCATCAATGCGATCTCGACGTCGAAGCCGCGCACCTTCGATGGATTTGCGGGGTCCGCTTCGACGAACGGCGCGCCGCCCTCCGCATCCCCACCCCACCGAAGGGGAGCGTGCGCGGCGATCGCACGTGGCGAACAGCTGCCTACCGCGAGCGTCGCGCCCAGCGCGAACGAGAGTGCCGCGACTCGGCGGGGGGCGAGTCGCGGGCGTGCCGTCGTCGTGGCGTCTATCGAGCGATTTTCCGGAGCCGCCTGCGGATTCCGCGCGGCAGGAAGAACGCCGCCGCCGCGATCACTTCCTGGAGCGCGCTCGGATGCAGATCCTCGATCGCGCCATCCCAGTGGTCGCGAATGACGTTCATGCCGGCATTCGAGATCAGTCGCCGAATCGCGAGCACGAGGATGAATACGTCATCCACCTGCCCGATGAACGGGATGAAGTCCGGGATCAGATCGATCGGCATCACCACGTAGGCGATGGCAGCGCCGAGCAGCACCTTGTCCAAGGCGGAGACGCGCGGGTCGGTGATCAGCCCGCCCATGAGCCTGAGATACGAAGGGATCTGGGCGATCGTGCCGAGAAGTGTGCGCTTGGCGCCTCTGCGAGGAGCGGCGCCGCGCCTGCGGCGTCCCTCCCGCGAGCCGGCTTCAGTGAAAGTCGAGGCAGTCACGTCGTGGTCCCTCCAGAAGAATCGGCCGGGGGTGCTGCCGGCGGAGATGCCGGCGGAGATGCCGGCGGTGTCGTCGGCGGAGCGGCCGGAGGCCGATCCGTCGCGGCGCGCGCGACGTTTCTCTGCGCAGCGTCCACCACATCACTTGCAACTGACTTGCCAGCCGCAGCCACCCCCGAGAGTACGCCCATTGCCTTGTTCATGAGCCCCATGGTCTCGGCGATCGTCGACGCGGAGACACGGCCGGCGCGAAGAGTGTCCTCCACACCTTCCGCGAATCGCTGCAGCGCGTTCGGCGTCTGCGCCGTCCGCTCGGCGTACTTCGACTCGAGGAACTCCACATAGTCGAGTAGCTGATAGCCACGCTCGTCGGGGAGCGCCTCGAGCATGCGGATGATCCGGTCGCGAAGAGTGGGATTCATTGCGAACTGAGCGATGAGATGGGCGAATGTTGCTGCGTGTGATTTACCACGCTGGCCCAGCTACGGCTACGCCCCTCGCGGATCGCGAAGGGCGTAGTGGTGAATCGCGAGCTGCGTTAGCTCACTCTGCCGTCAGGAGCGTCCCCAGCGGGCACGTACGCCGCGCGCATCTACGTGCGCGAACGGACCGTGCATCGAGTTGCCGCGGTAGATACCAACACCACCCACGAGCTCGGGGTGCGCGGCCTCCACGCGGTCGACGGCGTCGCGAATCACCTTCGCGTCGCGTGAGTCCACGCGGCCGTCGTGATTGAGATCGTCCATGCGACCGCGCGCTTCGTTGTCCACGTAGACATCCGCAGCGTCGCCGTACTGGTGCCGGCTATCGCGTGCTCGGCCACCTTCACCGACGCCCTGCCGGTTGTACTCAGGGGTCCGGAAGCCGGACATGATGGCGAGGTGCTCCACGTGCACGCCGTGCGCGTTCAGATCCTGGATCACGAGCTCCAGCTTGTCGATCAACCGCTCGTTGAGCACGAGATACTTGGGCCACGTGTCCTGCTGGTCGTGCGTCAGGAAATCAGCGAGGCGGAAGTGCTCGGAGACGTAGGTGCTCTCGTTTGCCGCAGTGACCTCAATGAAGCCTTCCGGGCTCGTGTACTCGATCGAGCGCGGCGCGCGGTGCTCGTAGGGCCAGTTTCCGATGAAGTACGACCCGATCCGCCCCTTCTGCTTGGCCGAGAACGGCAGCATGGTGATGAGCGAGAACGACCGGGAGGCATCCATCAGCGGGTGCACGCCGGCGACGGCGAGCGCGCTGTCTCCGAAGAGCTGGGCAAGGATCGGGATGCCGAGCGTCGGGCTGCCCTGCGGCACGAAGCGCGCGCGCAGCTTCCCGCTCAATCCTACGAGCGAGTCGAGAAAGGCAAACGCCATCGGCTTGGCGGGCGCGGCAACCGCCGTAGCGGCGATGGCAGGGGCCACCGGGAACGTTGCCGAGCTTGCTTTAGGAAGGTCGGGGTGCTCGTCGAGCTCGAAGGACGCGCCTGCGGCGATTCCGACGAACGCGATGCTGGTAATGACCCCTGCTGCGCGTGCCTTGAATCGGCGAGCGCGAGTGGTGGAGTTCGTCACGGTATGCCCTCCCTGGCAACCAGACTGGCGGCTCGCAGGCCGTCTCTTGGTTTTGCGTGTTGGCCGAAGCCAACGTGCCCTTTTACAAGGAGTCCCGAGCCTCCGGAGAGGCTAGGGCGTCAACACGATCTATGTTACAGTAGACGCCGCGGGCGTGATACTGCAACCGTATGGCAGTCGACGCGCCTGACTGACCAGACGGTCAGTATATGAATACGGGGGTTCCGACGGGGACGACGGTGTAGAGGTATGCTATGTCCTCGTTTCGCAACCGGACACAGCCGTGGCTTACCGCCTTGCCTATGGAGAGCGGCTCGTCGGTCCCGTGGAGGGCGTAACCATCACCCATGTTGAGGCGATGCCCGCCCAAGGTGCCCTTGTACTTCCGCTGGTTAGTGCCGTAGGGGGGCACAACGATATTCCCGCCGGCCGTGATCTCATGACCATCCTTGGCCTCCAATGGGATCTCCTGGCCGTCCGGCTGGCGCTTGACGACATCGTTGCCGTCGACCGCGATCACCGTCCCATCGCCGGCCGGAATCGTCTTCTTCCGGTCGAGGGGCAGGATCCCGAGTCCCTTCTTCTTGGCCTGCTCCACGTAATGCCAATCGGGGGGCACCCAAACGGGATCCATCTCCTTGCTCTGGACCACGAGTCGGCCCCGCGGCGTGTCGAACTTGTACTCCTGCCGGGTGCCGCGCTTCTGGACGAGCGTCTTTCCGCTGCCGACGGCGACCTGCGTCGTGTAGAGCGTCGAGTCGCCGAACTTGTACCAGAGCCGGCGGTCTTCGATGCTGACCACAATGTATGGCTTCGTGGACGTACTGTCGGGCGCCGTGGCGAGCATGCTCTGCAGCGAATCTTCGACGGTGCCGGCCTTCCGGCTCACGTCGTGGAGCAGCTCCCAGTTCCGGTTGAACACGATGCGATTGATGTCACGATCGTATCGCACGCGCATCGTGGAGTACACGAGCAGTCCGCTACCGATCGCGAGTGCGAGCGTGATGCCGACAGCGCCCGCAATCCACTTCCACCCGCCGGCCGTGTCCCTGTGCAGCGGAATCACCTGGGGCGATGGGCTCTGGCCGTGCGGCTGCAATGGAACCCCTTCGTTCGGTATGCTCATGTCCCTCGAATGAATCGGCTCACCGGCGGCCGTTCAATAAAAATACACCACAGTTCCGCGCTGGAGATTGGGCGTCACCGCCCGGAGGTCCTCCGACCTCACGCGGATGCTCCCCGGCAGGACGTAGGCCGAGTCGTTCAGGGGCCCGACGCTCGGGAGTGAGTAGATCACCGCGCCTCCATCGAGGACGATTGCCACCGGCCCGAGAGCACCGACCTCCGACGTGCTCGCCGGCCGCGCAAGCCCCCGATCCGCGTAAACCCACCCCGGAACATCCCAGGCATCCGTCGGGCCGAGGATGCGCTCCACCGTGCGTGTGCCGCGCGGCGCCGCCAGGTGCAGCGTGTCGCGCCCCGAGCCGACGCGCTTCTCTGCAGGCAGCTCCACACTCATCTCGCGAAGGAGCGCTCCGTCCCGCTCGAGGTACATCTTCCCGCTGTCCACTGCGACGGCGAGATGAATCTCCTTGTCGATCTTCGCCTGCCTGCGGAGCAGCTCCATCATCATCTCGAGCCGCTTCTCGTTCGTGTTCGTGATCGCGTCGCTCCGGCGGCGCTCCACATCGCTCATATCCGCTCGGAGCCGCGCGATCTCCGTCTCGTACGCTCGGCGCTTGTAGAGGACGAACCCGTCGATACCGAGCAGCCCAGCGATGACGACCGCGATCGCTGCAATGAACGCCGGATGGCGCCTGCGAAATTGAGAGAAGGACATCAGAGATGGTTGGAGGAGACGGCGAGGCGCAGGCGCCGGGCGTCAGCGCGGAACGATGCGCAGCACATCCAGAATTGGTACCCCGGACGGCTCGCTGCGCCCCGCGCGCACGCGCGCGAGCACGAGGATGTTGCTGAGCGGCTGCAGCGCGCGGGCATTCGCAACGAGCGCCTCGGGGAGCGCGAGATAGAGGAGCGAACTCTCGCTGCCGGGGCCCCGGGCTAGTAGATACGGCTCGTCGGGCGCGAGCCCTTTGCGCAGCGGATCCGCCTGCTGCACAGCGATCGCCTGCACCACCCATCGCACGGTCGTCCCTCGATAGTGATCGGGATCGGAGCGAAGGTCGGCGGCGCTCACCGCGCTCACGGACGAGCTGTCGAAGGGAACGAGCTCGCTCTCGCGCACCCATCCCTCGAGCTCCACGCGCGCCCATCCATGGTCGCGTGCAACAATGCGCATGCGCGCCGCCGAATCCGCAGAGCCGGCAGCCTTCCCGTCCGGCGCATCGCGCAGCACGACGGGGTGCGCCGCGGCGAAATCGCCGAGCGCGAGCGGCACGTCGGCGTGCGACGGCGCTGCGGCCGCTGGCGCTGGCGCTGGCGACGGGGCGGCTCGCGGCGGCACTGACGCGACCTTTTGCGGCGGAGGAGCGCTCTTCGGCGCGGACGAGCGCGCCGGTGTGCTGCTCGCAACCGCTCGAGCCTTCGGCGGTGCCTTGAGCTCGCGCGACTGCACCCAGGCATCGCGCTTCACCCTGAACCACTCGCCGCTCGCGGAGAGCCGATCCACCGTCACACCATCCTCGATCACCGCCACCACCGGCGCGGACGACTCCGCGCTCGCGCGCAGCGCCGCACCGCTGGATGCCTGCACCGTGAGCGTATTTTTCTTCGCGCTCACGACGCTCTTGTGCAGATAGCCCTCGATCGTCACCGCGGTCCAGTCGGACTTCGTGGCACCCGTTTTCACCGCCGCGCCTGCGCGCATGGTCGCGAGCAACCGCCCCTCGGGCGACACGCGCACGGACGCAGCGGTGGCCGCCGTCGTTTGCGCGCGGAGCGATGGCGCGAGGAGCACGCAGATCAGCACGAGCGATTTACAGCGCATCGCTGGATGGAGATTGTGGGGGCGCGTACATTTCCGAGGCTGGGGTCGCGCCGCAGTATACGTTCGAACTCTCACTGAGCAAAGATGTCGACTTCGCGCAGACGTCCAGTCGTTTTGCTGGTGCTCGACGGTTGGGGCTATCGGGTGGAACGAGAAGGAAATGCGATCGCGATGGCCCGCACGCCCACGTGGGATGCGCTGTGGAAGACGGAGTCGCGCACGCTGCTGCACGCGTCCGGACTTCCAGTGGGACTTCCCGAAGGACAGATGGGAAACAGTGAGGTCGGCCACCTCAATCTCGGCGCCGGCCGCGTCGTGCCGCAGGATCTCGTGCGCATCAACGCCGCCATCGATGATGGCTCGTTCTTCCGCAACGAGACACTCCTCGAGACGTGCGCCTATGTGCGCAAAAGCGGCGGCACGCTCCATCTCGCGGGGCTGATAGGCAACGGCGGCGTGCACGCCGTCGACAAGCATCTCTTCGCCCTCATCGACCTGGCCGAGCGCGAGCACGTGCCGCACGTGGCGATCCACGCACTGCTCGACGGCCGCGATACGCTCCCCCGGTCCGCACTCGGATTCATGCAGCAGACGGTCGCGTACGCAAAGGGGCGCGCGGATGTCGCGTCCGTGGGCGGCCGCTATCACGGAATGGATCGCGATCGCCGCTGGCCGCGCACGGAGCTCTGGTATCGCGCGATGATGCAGGGGGTCGGCCCGCGCGCACCCGATCCCGTATCCGCCATCCGCGCGGCGTATGAGATCGGCGAGAGCGATGAGTTCATGAAGCCCGTCGTCATCGAACGGAACGGGGAGCCCGTTGCGACGGTACGAGAGGGCGATGCGATCATCCTCTTCAACTATCGCGCGGATCGGATGCGCCAGATCACACGCGCGCTCACAGAGGAGCCGTTCGACGGCTTCGACGTTCGCGGGCGCCCCAACATCCGCATTGTCACGATGACGCAGTACGACGAGACCTACGACCTTCCCGTCGTCTTCCCGCCGTTCACGCTCGCGCGCGTAGTGGCCGAGGTGATCTCGGCGCACGGAGGCACGCAGTTCCGCACGGCGGAAACGGAGAAGTACGCGCACGTCACGTACTTCTTCAACGCCGGAGTGGAGACGCCGTACAAGGGCGAAGTGCGCGAGCTGGTGCCGAGCCAGAAGGTCGCCACCTACGATCTCGCGCCCGAGATGAGCGCGTATGGCGTGACCGACGTTCTGTGCAAGGCGATCCAGTCGCGCGACTACGACTTCGTGTTGTGCAACTACGCGAATGGCGACATGGTGGGGCACACGGGCGTCATTCCGGCGGCGGTGAAAGCCGTCGAGACGGTGGACGAGTGTCTCGCGCGCGTGCTCGCGGCTGCGCAGCGTGCCAATGCGCGCGTGCTCGTCACGGCGGACCACGGCAACTGCGAGATGATGATCGACCCCGCCACCGGCGGGCCGCATACGGCACATACGACCAACCCGGTTCCACTCGTGATCGTCGATCCTGATGGCGATCGTCCACTGCGCGATGGCGGCGCGCTTCGGGATGTGGGACCGACGGTGCTGGAGATGCTCGGTGTGGAGAAGCCCACCGAGATGACCGGGATCGACCTCAGACAGA
Organism: uncultured Gemmatimonadaceae bacterium; assembly: GCA_963792685.1. Classification (GTDB taxonomy): domain Bacteria; phylum Gemmatimonadota; class Gemmatimonadetes; order Gemmatimonadales; family Gemmatimonadaceae; genus FEN-1250. The sequence goes on from CAWBWW010000001.1 coordinate 3,991,378, forward strand.
TTGGAGCCGCAACGTGAAGCTCGCCCTGACCGCCGCCCTGCTCGTCCTCGGCGCCGCACCCCTCGCAGCCCAGGTGGGCACCGTGCCCGAGAAGAGTCCGTATCAGGACTTCACCTACCACGAGGACTTCACGCTTTTCGGAGGGTGGTTCGGCGGCAACAAGGGATCGGCGGACGTCGGCCCGCAGAGCAGCTCGATCTTCGGCGTGCGGTACGGGCTGCACATTGGCGGCCCCGCGGAGCTCAGCCTTCGCATTGGACGCGCACAGTCGACTCGCAACGTGCTCGACCCGACCAAGATCGGCGCCGCGCGCAATCTCGGCACGATGTCGGATCCAATCTGGATCGCGGATGCCGCAGTCAACGTCGCGCTCACCGGCCAGAAGAGTTTTCATCACCTGATTCCCACATTCGGTGTGGGCGTCGGACTCTCCAGGAGCAACTCGTCGGCGGACATCGGCACCTACAAATTCGGCACCGGCTTTGCAATCCAGTCCGGCCTCGGACTCAAGTTCGTCACGCATGGAAAGTGGGGCGCGCGCCTGGACTTCTCCGAGTACTTCTGGCAGCTGTCGTATCCAGGCACGTACTTCGTCACCCCAACCGGTGGCACTTCCATTCTGCAGGCGAGTCAGGCACAGAACGAATGGAAGCTGAATCCGACGATCACCTTCGGAATCTCGTACATCTTCTCCCGATAGCACGAGGCGGCACCATGGCACAGGACTACGAGAACGTTTTCGACCTCGACGACCTGAGCGACGACGAGCTGCGCGGGCTCGTGCGCGATCAGCTCGAGCAGAACGATGGGGTGGACGTGGACAACATCCTCGTGCAGGCGAAGGATGGTCACGTCACCCTGTCAGGTCGCGTGGGAACGGAAAGCGAGAAGCTGATTGCGGATCACGTGCTGAGCGATGTGATCGGTCTCGAGGACTACTCCAACGAGCTCTTCATTGATGAGATCCGCCGCGATCTTCAGCCCGAAGCGGCGGACGACGCCGCCGGTGAAATCATGGGTGCGGGTGAGGATTCGCTGCTGGGTACGAGCGGAGAGAACGACGGAACCGCCGACGCTGAGAGCGTGAACGACAACGACGACGCGGCACTCTTCGGCACGCACGACTACAACAAGGTGGTCAGCGAGGGCGTGCCGTGGATTCCACCGGACGAGCCGACACCCGAGGGGCGCGACGTCGCTGAATAGCACGGCTCGCACGATCGCTCCCGCAGAGGGAGGCTGACGCATGGCCTCCCTCACGCGACGAGTGTCTTTCACGGCGACGCACCGCTACTGGCGCTCCGATTGGAGCGATCTCGAGAACGAGCGGCGCTTCGGTGCGGCAGCTGTGCCGCACGCGCACGACTACGCCTGCGATGTGACGGTGAGCGGCCCGATCGACGACGAGACGGGGATGCTCACGGATCTCGGCATGCTCGACGAGGCGCTAGACCGCGAAGTGCGCGCGCGCTTTCACGGGAAAAGCATCAGCGTGGACGTTCCCGAGTTCGGCGACGGCAAGCTGATCCCGACGTGCGAGAATCTCGCGCGCTTCATCTTCGAGCGGCTCGCGACCGCGATCGCAGGCCCAGCGCTCCTCACGAGCGTGATCGTGCGCGAAGACGAGACCATCTCCGCGGAATTCACGCGCGAGGACTGAGCACGGCGTCTCGCTCGGAGAAGCGCGTCCTCCGTATATTTCCAGCATGACCAATCAGGCCGTCTCGCTCGACGCGGTTGAAGAAGTGCCCGTGTGGCTCGAGGTGAACGGCGTGCCTGCCGTGACCTGGATGTGTACGCCGGAGCGCCTCGACGAGCTCGTGGTCGGCTGGCTGCACGGCGAGGGCTACATCGATACCGCTGCCGACATCGTGAAGATGCGCCCGTGCACACAGGAGCTCGGCTTCTGGGTGGATGTCGCTCCCGAGCGCTACCAGACCGTGGAGGCGAGCGATCGCAGGCGCGTGCTCGCATCGGGATGCGGTGCCGTGACCACAATTCTCGGCTCGTTCAGCTCCCTGCCCCGGCGCAAGTCTGCGCTTCCACCGGTGGATCTCCCGAGAATGCGTGCGCTGTTCAAGGAGCTCTTCGCGCGCGGCGCGCTGTACAAGGAGACCGGTGGCATCCACGCGGCCGCGATCACCGACTGCGACACGCTGCTCTACCACGCCGAGGACATTGGCCGGCACAATGCGGTGGACAAGGTGATCGGCGCGGCGATTCTCGAGGGCAAGAGTCCCGAAGATCTCACTCTGCTCGTGACGGGGCGGATCTCTGGCGAGCTCGCGTTCAAGGCCGCGCGTGCGCGCATCGGACTCGTTGCGACGCCGTCGGTGCCGAGCACGATGGCGGTGGACATCGCGAAGGCCACGGGGATGGGGATCGTGGGCCGCGCAGTGAGTGGATCGCCGCAGCTGCACCAGACGTGATCGCGACTTGCACGGGCGTGATCCTGGCCGGGGGTCAGGCCTCGCGCTACGGCGGTCGTCCGAAGGGGCTCGAGCGCGTGCAGGGTGCGCGCGTGATCGACCGAGTGGCGGATGTGCTGCGCGTAAAGACGGACTCGCTGCTGCTGATCGCGAACGATCCGGGTGCCGCGGACTGGCTCCCCGGCGTACGCGTCGCGAGCGACGTGCGCCCCGGCATCGGGAGCCTCGGCGGGATCCACGCGGCGCTCGTGCATGCGGGGACGGCAGTGATCGTGGTCGCGTGGGACATGCCGTTCGTGCCGCCGGCACTGATCGCGGAGCTGCGCACGCGCGGGGCACACGCGGATGTGGTGGCGCCCGAAAGCGGATCGTCGAGACGTGGACTCGAGCCGCTCTGCGCGTTCTATTCGCAGGCGTGCATCGCGCCGATCGAGCGATCGATCGACGCCGACGATCGTCGCGTCATCGGATTCTTCGATCAGGTGCGCGTGGCGCGCGTGCCCGCGGAGGAAGTGCGGCGCTTCGGAGATCCGGAGCGCCTCTTCATGAACGTCAACACACCGGACGAGCTCGCGCTCGCGGAGCAATATGCCTCGACCGCCGATCGTCACGATCATCGGTACTAAGAAGCAGGGGAAGACGACGCTTACGGTGAAGCTCGCGGCCGAGCTGCACCGGCGGGGGCATCGCGTGATGACCATGAAGCACGGGTCGCACACGTTCAACATCGATCCATCCACGACGGACACGTACCGCCATTATCACGAGGGGCAGGCGGAGCGCGTGGCGATGGTGTCGCCGGACAAGTTCGCGTTGGTCGAACGATGGACCGAGGAGCGTACGCCGGAGCAGATCGCGGAGGAGTATCTGTCGGACGCGGACATCGTGGTCGCGGAGGGATTCAAAGCCGCGGCGCTTCCCAAGATCGAGATCTTTCGGCGCGAGACGGGTAAGTCACCACTGTACGATGCGGGCTCGGAGCAAAGCAAACACTACATCGCGATTGCGACCGACGATCCCGCGATGCAGGCGCACGTGCCGGTGGTGCTGTTCGAGAATCCCGATTGGCTCACAACGCTGGCAAACCTCATCGAGACAAAGGTGATGCGTACATGAAGCTTGCTCGCATTGTGATCCCCGTGCTGCTCGCTGCGGCGTGCGCCACCGGTGGCAACAAGTCCGCACCCGCGACGAACGCCAAACTGTTCGATCCGCGCGCCGCGCTGCGCTTCGCCATCGACTCAATGGTGCGCCAGCCGCAGTTCCGCGACGCCCAGTTCGGTGTGCTGATCGTGGATCCGGAGCGCCACGACACGCTGTACTCGTTGAACGCCGGGAAGCTGTTCATGCCTGCGTCCAACATGAAGATCGTGACCGGTGCGACATCGCTCGCGGAGCTCGGCGCCGACTACACGTTCCGCACGGACTTCGCGGCGAACGGGCGCGTGGCGCACGACACGCTGTTCGGCACGCTGATCGTGACCGGGCGCGGTGATCCGTCGATCAGCGATCACATGCGCGGCTCCGCGATGCAGCCGCTGCTCGAGATTGCGGACTCGCTGCAGGCACACGGGATCAGAACGATCACGGGCGGCATCCAGCCCGCACCCGACGTCTTCCCTGACACGTCGATCGGCTTCGGCTGGTCGTGGGACGATCTCGGCGAGGACTACGGCGCCGGCGTCGATGCGCTGTACTTCAACGAGGGATTCGGGATGGCTGTTGCGCGCGGCCGGCCTGGGATGCCGGCCGACAGCATCTGGACCGTTCCCGCGAGCACGTACCCGCGCATCGTGCTCCCCGCTCGCTCCACCGTGCAACCCACAGACACCTTCAGGCTGCGGCTCGACTTCGATCCGACGCGCACGCAGTTCATCGCGCGCGGCCGCGTCCAGGATGGACTGGACACACTCGTCTACGTCTACCCCGATCAGCGCGAGGCTTATCTCGCTGCGCTGAGCGAAGCGCTTCGCGCTCGTGGAATTGTCGTCTCAGGCGGCGAGCTGCGCGCGGTGGCACCGCGCGACAAGGCGGCCGCCGCCACACCGCTCTTCACGATCCACTCCCCTCCGCTCCGCGCGATTCTCTCCGCGCTCGAGAAGCCGTCGCAGAATCAGATCGCGGAAATTCTCTACAAGACGCTCGCTCTCGAGAAAACCGGTGTGGGCTCGGCGGACAGCGGGCGAGTGGTGATCGAGCGACAGCTCACCGCATGGGGCGCCGAGCACGATGGATATCTGATTCGCGATGGGAGCGGGCTCTCACGCTATGACTACCTGAGCCCGGAGACGCTCGTGCGCGTGCTCGACAGGATTCGCGCGGACACTGCGTTCCACGTGTTCTACGATGCGCTTCCGATCGCAGGGGTCGACGGATCGCTGCGCAATCGGATGAAGGGCACGTCGGCTGCGGGGAAAATCCACGCCAAGACTGGATCCATCGCGAACGCCCGCTCGCTCTCAGGCTACGCGCTCACCGCGGACAACCACACGCTCATCTTCAGCCTTCTGGCGAACAACTGGATCACGTCACAGGCCGCGGTCGACAGCGTGCACAACACCATCGGCGCGATGCTCACGTCGCTCAGACTCCGGGACGCGCACTAGTGTTCTCCGTCTCGGATGCGGTCGCGCGCATCATTGCGGATATCCAGCCGATCAGCGTAGAGCGCGTGCCGCTGCTGGACGCGCTCGGGCGAGTGCTTGCGACGCCCGTGGTCTCGCCGCTCACGCTCCCGGCGTGGGACAACTCGGCGATGGACGGCTATGCACTCCGCGCTTCGGATGTGGAGGGGGCGAGCGCGGGCGCGCCGGTCACGCTCGCGGTGCTCGAGACCGTTGCGGCCGGCGCGTTCCCCACGCGAGAGGTCGAGTCCGGGAGCTGCACGCGCATCATGACGGGTGCACCGCTGCCCAAGGGTGTCGACACGGTGATCCGTCTCGAGGATACGGACGGGGGTCTCGAGCGCGTGACCATCCGCGACAACCGTGACGCGCGCCGCAACCTGCGCTTCCGCGGCGAGGACATTCATGCGGGCGCGCTCGTGCTCGATCGCGGGCAGCCGGTGGGCGCCGCGCAGATCGGCGTGCTCGCATCGGTGGGCGCAGCGACGGTCGACGTGTACCGGCAGCCGCGCATCGCATTCTTTGGATCCGGCGACGAGATCGTCGATCTCGACCGCTTTTCGGAAGCGATCGAGGGGAAGAAAATCGTGACGTCGAACAGCTACACGCTCACGTCACTCATTCGGCTCAACGGCGGGATTCCAGTGAACCTGGGGGTCGCACGCGACGATCCGGACGACATTTCGGAGCGCATCGATCGCGCAGCGGGATGCGACCTGCTCATTACCTCCGCCGGCATATCGGCAGGCGAGTTCGACTATCTGCGTCCGGTGCTGGCGAAGAAGGGCGTGACGCTCGACGTGTGGAAGGTGCGCATGCGCCCCGGCGCACCGCTCGGCTTCGGATGGCTGGACAAAATGCCGTGGATCGGCTTGCCGGGAAATCCCGTATCGACGATGGTCACGTTCGAGCTCTTCGTGCGGCCCGTGGTGCGTCGCATGCTCGGGCACACGCGCCTCTTCCGCCGCCCGGTAACGGTGACGCTCGAGGAGCCGGTCGGGATCGGCGCGTCGCTCACCCACTTCCTCCGCGCGATCGTCACCGTGAAGCCCGACGGCTCGCTGAGCGCGCGCCTCACCGGGCCGCAGGGCTCCGGCATCCTCACGTCAATGTCGCTGGCGAACGCGCTGCTGATTGTGCCGCACGAGCGCCCGCGCGTGGAGGCCGGCGAAACGGTGCACGCGTTGCTGCTCTCCGACGACGCACAGCTCGCGACGCATTTCTCCTTGTGACCAGATGACCGAGCTCAAGGGAAAGCCGCTCGTGGCGGAGCTCGAGCGGCGTTTCGTCGTCGCTCAAACCGTCGTGGATCTCCCGGGCGGCGCAGTGAAGATCTTGCATCCAGAGAACACGGACGCATTGATCAGCGAGGAGGACATGGTCCGCGACGACCGTCTCCCCTATTGGGCGGATATCTGGCCCTCCTCACGAGTGCTCGCGCGCGCACTCGCGCGCGAGAAGGGCAATGGGCGCACACTGATCGAGCTCGGCGCCGGTCTCGGCCTGGTCAGCATCGGTGCAATGCGCGCCGGCTTCGACGTGCTCGCGAGCGATTACTACGACGACGCCTTGCTCTTCACTCGCGCGAACGCTTGGCGCGCGCTCAAGCACGAGCCGCGCACGCGGATGATCGACTGGCGCGACATCCCACGCGATGTGGAACCCGCCGAGCGTGTGATCGCCGCAGACGTGATCTACGAGGACCGCTACGCGCCGATCGTCGCTGGCGCGGTCTCGCGGCTACTCGCGCCAGGCGGCGTGGCGACGATCGCGGATCCGGGACGCCCAATGGTCGAGCAGTTCTTGGAGTTACTCCCGGAGCTGGGGCTTCAGCTCCGCGACACGGAGATGGTCAACTACGACGAACCGCCGGCGCAGCAGACGATCCGGCTGCATCACATTGTGCGCTCGGGCGCGGCGCGCTGACCAGCCGGTTGGGAGCAATTGGCGGCTGAGTCTGCAACGAGATCGCGTCTCTAACGACTCAGTCTGGTTGACGGCCCGCAAAGTGCGATCCATCTCAGCAGGCGGTAATTAGTTCGCGGAGCTCAATACGAGAGGTCCAACATGCGGTCCATCCGATCATCGCTGGTCCTCGCCACGATGGTCGCAGCCATCGCCTGTTCCAGTGATCGCGCCGTCGCGCCCAAGCCTGGACACTCGGGACAGCTGGATTTTCCGTCAAACATGTTCGCGCCGTATACCCGAACGAGTCTCCCTGGAACGGAGACCGTCGTGGCGCTCAACGACAACGGTGACGTAGTCGGTGCCACGGCAGCGGGCGGAGTCCTGTGGCACGGGCCAACGCACGAGCGAACCACTCTTCCGATCATCCCCACCGCGATTGCGAACGACGGGACTGTCGCAGGATCAATCGACGGGCACGCTGCAACGTGGAAAGACGGGCACACGACTGTACTCGACACCGCGACGAGCATTGCAAAGGCCATCTGCCGTTGCGAGTCCGCTACTGTCGTTGGAAGCGTTCAGGTGAACGGAGAAACGCACGCCGCAATCTGGGTGGACGGAATTCGCATTGATGCCGGCGTGCCGCCGAACAGCACGCACGCCGAGTTTTCATCGATCGCACCCGGCTTCCTCGTGGCCAATACGATCGTGGTCACGCCCGATCCGCGAACAAATGATTTCGGGAATTTTCCCCATGCATTCTCGTGGTCTCCTGCTGGAGGATGGGTTTCAATTGCCAACCCGAATCTGTATTGGACCACGATCGCGTCGGTGAATTCACACGGCATAGGGGTCGGAACGGGTTTTCAGTTTTTCATTCCCGCCGCAAACCCAATCTACTATGACCTTCCCGCCCGTACTGCGGACTATAACGATGGCGGTCAAGAGCCATTCTTTCACTCGATGGTGGCTACAGGCATCAATGAATCCAACCAGGTATCAGAATTTGGGTTCGCCCGCGATCAAACGACCGGCCATGACTTTGGTAATGTCGGCGTAGTCACGACTAACGGAGTAGGAATTGGTCTGGTATTGCCCCCGGGAGTGGCCGGCGATTCAACCGCCGGCATCAACAACGCGGGAGTCATCGGCGGCAAATCCGAAGGACTCCCCGTGCTCTGGGTTCCGAACCCGTAGCCAGCGAGGAGTCGCGCTAGCTTCGAAGCCGTGAGGCGACGACCTCCGAGATATCGAGCACCGGCACGTCACTCCCTTTCGCCTTCACGCCGTCGCTGATCATCGTCATGCAGAACGGACATGCCACTGCGAGCGTGTCCGCTCCCGTCTCCAGCAGCTGCTCCGCGCGCTCGACGTTGATGCGCTTGCCGAGCGTCTCCTCCATGAACATCCGCCCGCCGCCCGCGCCGCAACACATGCCGCGATCGCGCGTGCGCGCCGGCTCGACCATCGTGATCACCGGCAGCGCGCGCTTGAGCGTCTCGCGTGGCGCATCGTACACGTCGTTGTAGCGGCCGAGGTAGCAGCTATCGTGGTAGGCCATGGTGAGCGTGCGGCCGGCATCGGTGTCGAGCGGCACGCGCCCAGCCTCGAGCAGCCGTTCGATGTACGTCGAGTGGTGGATCACCTCGTAGTTGCCGCCGAGCTGCGGATACTCGTTGCCGATCTGGTGGAAGCAGTGCGGGCAGAAGGTGACGATGGTCTTCACATCGTATCGCGTGAGCGTCTCGATGTTCTGCTTCGCGAGCATCTGGTAGAGGTACTCATTCCCCATGCGTCGCGCGGGATCACCGTTGCACGTCTCCTCCTGCCCGAGGATCGCGAACGGCACGCCAGCGGCCTGAAGGATCCGCGCAAAAGCGACGCTGATCTTCTTCGAGCGGTCGTCGAAGGAGCCCATGCATCCCACCCAGAACAGAATCTCCGGCTGCTCGCCTCGCTCCAGCAGCTCGGCCATCGTCGGAATGTCGAGCCCCTCAGCCCATTTCGCGCGATCGTCCGGACGGAACGCCCACGGCGATCCGTTCCGCTCCATCGATTCGAAAGTCGGCAGCACCTCAGGCGGAAAGCGCGACTCCATGAGCACGAGGTTGCGGCGCATGTCGATGATGTGATCGAGATGCTCGATGCCCACGGGGCACTCCTGGATGCACGCACGACAGGTGGTGCACTCCCAGAGCTCTTCCTCGGTGATGTAGTTGTCGAGCAGCCGGTTCTCGAGGATTGCTGTGGCAGTCATGCCTCCATCGTCGCCCTCGCCGTGCAGGAGTGCGTGATGCCTGAGCTCAGAACGATCACCCACTAGCAGCGGCGCCTTCTCCATCAAGCGACGACGCGTGTCCAGGATGATCTTGCGCGGGCTCAGCACCTTGCCGGTGATGTGCGCCGGGCACGCATCGGTGCAGCGGCCGCACTCGGTGCACGTGTAGCCGTCGAGGAGATCCTTCCATGTCATCTGGTCGACATCGGCGGCGCCGAATTGCTCAACTCCCTCCGCTTCCAAATCCATGAAGCGAATGGCGCCCTTGGGCCCCGGTCCCTGCGCATTCGAGAGATAGACGTTGGGGATGGACGAGACGATGTGCAGATGCTTCGAGTACGGCAGGAAGTTCAGGAACGCGAGCACCAGCAGCGCGTGCGTCCACCAGAACACGCCGTGCGCAATGCCGAGTGCACCATCCGGGAGCGCCGCCAGCGGCTTCGAGAGCCCGAGCGATAGCAGCTTCGCGCGCGTGATCGATTCGGGATCGCGCGCAAGCTCGAGTGCGTTCACCGCGAACATGGTGACCATGAGCCCGGCGATGGCGCCGAGGATGATGTACGCGTCGCTGTGCTCGAGCTTGTCGCCGTCGAGACGCGGCGGTTGCATCACGAGTCGGCGATAGAATGCGAAGGCAATCGCGCCGAGCACGAGGACGCCGAAGACGTCCTGCGAGATCGAGTAGAAGTTGTAGAGAGGTGTGGGCAGGAACGCGTACGAGAACACGGGGAAGCTGCCATTGAGCAGCAGCTCGATCGTCCCCGCCGTGAGCACGCAGAAGCCCCAGAAGATCAGCGCGTGCATCGGGCCGGCGATCGGGTCTCGCAGGATCTTCTTCTGCAGCAGCGCAACGGAGATCACGTTGCGCAGCCGCACGAGAGGATCGCCGCCGCGATCCTCCGGTCTCGCTATCCGGAGATAGGAGAGAAGGCGCTGAACGTTGTAGGAAAAAAAGCCGGCTGCGAGCAGCAGCACGACCAGGAAGATCGCGTTCTGGGTTTGCATGGCACCGAAGCTATGAGGCGTTCGTAGCCGAAACAACCAGCGAGGTCAGCCCTTCGCGCGCGCCTCTTTCACCGCGGCGGTGAGCACCGGCAGAATCTCCACGACATCGCCGACGATGCCGTAGTCCGCGACCTTGAAGATCGGCGCTTCCTTGTCCTTGTTGATCGCGACGATCGTGCGCGAGTTGCGCATCCCGGCAATGTGCTGGATCGCGCCGGAGATGCCGCACGCCACGTACAGATCGGGGCTCACCTGTCGTCCGGTTTGCCCGATCTGATCGCTGTGCGGACGCCATCCATCATCAGTCACAGCGCGCGTCGCGCCCACCGCTGCGTTGCCGAACGCCGCCGCGAGATCCTCGACGAGGCGAAAGTTGTCCGCGCTCTTGAGCCCGCGTCCGCCGCTCACGATTACCGGCGCATCGCCGATGTCGAGCTTTGCGCCGCCGCCGGCGATCACTTCCTTCACGACGAGCTTCGATGCCGCAGGATCACTCGCCAGCTGCGCGTTCTCGACGCGTCCCTCGCGCGCCACCTCGACCGCCGCACGCGAGCCTGGATGCAGCGTCATGATCGCGGGCGAGCCCGTGAGCTCGAGCGTCGCGATCACCTTCCCGGCGTACGCCGGATGCTTGACTGATGAGCGCATCCCCCGCGAGCTCGAACGAGATGACGTCCGCCACCATGCTCCGTCCCAGCTTCGCCGCGACGCGCGGCGCGAGATCACGCCCTTGCGCGCTCGCAGCGAAGATCACCGCCCGATAGCCGCCCGCGCGAATCGCGCTCCGCCGCCGTCGCCGACACCGCCTCGACGTTTCCATTCGCGAGCGCCGGATGCTCGACCACGATCACGACGTCCGCGCCGTACTTCCCGAGCTCCGCCGCGAGCGATGCCACGCCCGGCGCGCCCGCGAGCATCGCGTGCACCTCGCCGCCGCCGCTCGCATCCGCGATCGCGCGCGCCGCGCTCACCGCCTCGAGCGCCACCTGGCGCAGCGCACCGCCGCGCGATTCCGCAAATGCAAAGACGTTAGCCATCACAGCACCTTCGCTTCGGTGTGGAGCAGTCGCACGAGCTCGGGCACCGCTGACGGTCCCTCGCCCACGATCCGCCCCGCCGCGCGCTCGGGCGGCAGCTCCATCTTCTCGATGGTGACGCGAGCGTCGCCGAGCTGCGCGGGCTTCACCTCGAGCGGCTTCTTCTTGGCCGCCATGATCCCCTTGAGCGATGGGTACCGCGCACGCGCGCATCCCCTCATCGACGCTCACCACCGCCGGCAGCGGAAACTCGACCATCTCCGCCGCTCCCTCGAGCTCGCGACGCGCCGTGGCGCGCCCGTTCGCGATGTCGAGCGTCGAAACCGCCGTCGCGCATGGAAGGCCGAGCAGCTCCGCGGTCATCGGACCGACCGTCGCGTTCGCGGAGTCCACCGCCTGACTGCCCGAAAAGGATGAGATCGTAGCCGCCGCCCTTGAGCTCGGCCGCCAGCGCCTGCGCGATCGCGAGTCCATCCGCGGGCACACGATCAGCCTTGAGCTGCACCGCGCGATCGGCGCCCATGCTCAGCGCCTTGCGCAGCTGCTCCTGCACGACGTCGGGCCCCAGCGAAATCACGACCGTCTCGCCCGGGCCCTGCTTCTCGTTTAGCTGGAGCGCGGTCTCTACGGCGTAGCCATCGAAGTCGCTCATGTCGTACTTGAGCCCGGCCTCGTCCACGGACGTGCCGTTCGCCGCGATCTTGAATCGCGTTTCCATGTCGGGGACGCGCTTGATACACACCGCGATCTTCACAGACGCACCAGGCTAGTTGAACGCGCTCAACCCGGTCACTGCCTGACCGAGGATCAGCGTGTGGATGTCGTGCGTCCCTTCGTACGTGTAGACGCTCTCGAGATTCGCCATGTGCCGCATCGACGCATACTCGGCCAGAATGCCGTTCGCGCCGAGCAGGCGGCGTGCTTCACGCGCGATGTTGGTGGCGATGTCGCAGTTGTTTCGCTTGGCGAGCGACACCTGCTGCGGCGTGAGCTTCCCCGAATCCTTGAGGCGGCCCAGGTGCAGGGAGACGAGCTGCGCCTTCACGATCTCGGTGAGCATCTCCGCCAGTCGCTGCTGCTGCAGCTGGAATCCGCCGATTGCCTTGTCGAACATCACGCGGCTGGTGGCATATGCGAGCGCCTCTTCGTAGCACGCCATCGCGGCGCCGATCACGCCCCACGAGATGCCGTAACGCGCCTGCGTGAGGCACATGAGCGGGCTCTTGATCCCGCCGCTCTTCGGAAGGATCGCGTCCTTCGGCAGACGAACATCCTGAAACACGAGCTCACTCGTGTCCGACGCGCGCAGCGAGAGCTTCCCCTTCTGGTCCTTCGCCGTGAAGCCCGGCGTATCCGTTGGCACGATGAAGCCGCGGATCGACTTGTCGCTCTTCTCGCCGTTCGTCTTCGCCCACACGATCGCGACCTTCGCCTGCGATCCGTTCGTGATCCACATCTTGGCGCCGTTCAGCACCCACGAGCCGTCGGGCTGCTCGTTCGCCATCGTGATCATCCCCGATGGATTCGATCCGTAGTCGGGCTCGGTGAGCCCGAAGCATCCGATGATCTCGCCAGCCGCCATCTTCGGCAGATAGTGCTTTTTCTGCTCGTCGCTGCCGAAGGCGAAGATCGGATACATCACGAGCGCGCCCTGCACCGAGGCGAAAGACCGGATCCCCGAGTCTCCGCGCTCGAGCTCCTGCATGATCAGGCCGTACGAGACGTTGTTCAGCCCCGCGCAGCCGTATTCCTCAGGGAGATTCGCGCCGAACACGCCCAATTCCGCGAGTCCGGGAATGATCTCTTTCGGGAAGCGACCCTCGACGTAGCAGTCGCCAATGATCGGGAGAATGCGCTCGTCCACGAATTGGCGGACGCTGGCCCGTACAGCGCGCTCCTCTTCCGAGAGGGCGCTGTCGATGTCGAAGAAATCTTGCATGCGATAAAGCTACGCCCCGGAGACTCGGCATCAAAGTACCTTGACGCCCTCTGGACGCCCTTGCGTCAGCTGCGCCGCGCCGCCCTCAGCGACAGCTCGTGCTGCGTGACGACGAGCGATGCCGGCGACGGCGTGTGAAGCTCGCGGCGCGCCTGCGGCGCAATGCCGACGGCAACAGCCTTCTCGCGAAATGCGGCGCCATGATCGATGGGAAGCCCGGTTTCCGCCTGCCACTGATGCACCATCTCGTGAAGCAGCGTGTGCAGCGCCTCCGCCCATCCGTGCTTCCGGATGTGCGCGCGGCTGATCGTGATCTCCGCGGGCTCGCCGTACGGCGTCGCCGTGGTGTACTGTCCCAGCCGGGAGCGCATGCGTCCCGAGAGCTTGATCGGTATTTCCTGGAGCGTTCCGGCGAAATAGCGGAGATTGTACTCCTGATGCCAGTGCGCGAGCTCGCGCAGCGTAACCGCGTCCTGCGGATCGGCGCGCCCCGGCCGGCGCACCGGCGCGCGATGCGCCGCGGCGACCGGGTGCGTGAGGATGACCTTCTGCGCCGCGCGCCGCTCGGCCTTCGTGCGTCCCTGCACGAACGTCACGATCGAGCGCAGCACATCCTCCGGCGCACTGAGATATCCCTTGTTGATGCGGAGCTCCGAGCCGCTGAAGCTCACCATCACGGCGCGGTTCGACGTCAGCTTCAGCGACTTGATCCCGTTCAGCCCGTACGTGCGGAGCCGCGACAGCAACTGCTCGGCATTTTGCGGCGGCGAATCGAACTCGAGGAAGAGCTGCAGGAGCTGATTCACCTTCGCCGCAATGAACCGTCTCATCGCGGAAATCGCTTCGCTGGTCCAGGCAGGAAATTCTGCGCGTCCACCGACCAGATCTGTGGCTCGATCTCGATCGCTTCCGGCGAGAGCGTGATGATGTTCATCGCCGACGGACGCTGCCCGCGCGTCCGGTTGGATACAGTGCCGGCGGTGCATACGATCGTGCCGTACGCGGTGTTCTCGACGTGGTGCACCGCCTCCTGATGGTCGTGTCCACAGAGAACGACGTCGATGCGGAGATCGGCGAACGCCTTCGCAGCGCGCGCAGGATTCGAGAGCCCGTACCGGTTGGAGATCTCGCCGCGCAGCGGATTGTGGTGCATCACGATCACGCGCTGGTCCCCCTGCGGAGCCTTCTCGAACTTGGCGCGTGCCTGGTCCACCTGCGCACTGCTCATGTTGCCAACCACGCCCACGTCCCGTGGATTCCACGTGAGCGTCCCCGGCACGACCCCCTGGGCGGTGTTGATCCCCACGAACGTCACGCCCGGAACGGTCAGCACAGGCTCGAAGTCAGGCGAGATGTACTTCGCATAGTTGCCGATCGCAGACGCACGCGAGCCGACGCCGAGTGGTGCGCGCCACCACTTCACGTCGTGATTGCCGGGGACGACGATCGTGCGACTGACCTTCTGCGCATCGCGGAGGAACTGCCGCGCCGCCTGGAATTCGCCGGGACGCGCGCGCTGCGACAGATCGCCGGAGATGGCGACGACGTCGAACCGACGCGTCGCGATCATCTCCGCGATGGTGTCGAGCTGTGCGGGTACTGCTGGTGGTCCGAAGTGGAGATCCGATACGTGGAGAACTCTCGTCAACCCAGTCTCGCGATGATGGCGTCGGCGAACCCGGTGGTCGTCGCATTTCCACCCAGGTCTGCGGTGAGCGATCGTCCGGAGTGAAGCACATCGTTCATTGCCGTGCGAATGCGATCAGCGGTGTGCGAGTCTCCGATGTGATCGAGCATCAGGCATGCCGCGAGGACGACTGCCCCCGGATTCGCGATGCCTTTCCCCGCAATATCCGGCGCAGTGCCGTGCACCGCCTCGAAGATCGCCGCCTTCTCGCCGATATTCGCGCCCGGCGCCAACCCGAATCCACCAACCAGCCCCGAGATCTCATCGGAGAGGATGTCGCCGAACATGTTGGTGGTCACGATCACGTCGTAGCGCTCGGGGGTGAGCACGAGATGCATCGCCATCGCGTCGATGATCCGCTCCTCGAACGTGATCCGTCCCTCGTACTCCTTGGCGATGCGCCGGCCCGTCTCCAGGAAAAGTCCCTGGGACAGCTTGAGGATGTTCGCCTTGTGCACGAGCGTCAGCTTCTTGCGCTTGCGGGCCACCGCGTGCTCGAACGCGAAGCGGATCACCCGCTCCGCCCCTGCCCGCGTGATGATCGCCACCGACTCGGCTGCCGCGTGATCGTCGTTGCCGATCTTCACGTAGTGCTCGACGCCGCTGTAGAGCCCCTCGGTGTTCTCGCGGACGAGGATGATGTCCACCCCCGAGTACCGTCCGTTCGGGATGAGCGTGCGCGCGGGCCTCACGTTGGCGAAGAGATCGAAGCGCATCCGCAAGGCGACGTTCACGCTGCGGTAGCCGCTGCCGAGCTGCGTCTCGAGCGGGCCCTTGAGGGCGACGCCGGTGCGACTGATCGACTCGAGCGTAGCGACCGGCATTGGGTCGCCCGCTGCGTTGAGCGCCGCCATACCCGCGAGCTGCCGGTCCCACTCGATCCGTGCGCCCGCTGCCTCTACGATCTTGACCGTCGCGCTTACGATTTCTGGACCGATCCCGTCACCGGGGATCAGCGTGACGGGAATAGCATCAGTCATTGATTCGGGGGTCCGAGTTGGTCGGCGAGATGGCCTGCGAGCGATGCCGCGAGCGCCGGTCCGTACGAGGTTTGCGGGTCGCTCGCCACATCAGCCATGTAGATGATCTTGGCGCGGACGGCATCGATGATCGCAAAGCGCAGCACCGCGCACTCCTTTCCGCCCGGAACGGGCTCGAAGCGCAGCTCGATCGGGAGGAGCACCAGCTGACCGCCTTCCTGCATCGCCACGAGCGTGCGGAGCTGCGACGCGAGCGGATCCGGGAGCTGCGTCGGGAGCCGCTTGGGCCCCGGAAAGCGCAGCCACTGCGCAGCCATCCCATGCGGATCCGGCGCGTAGGGCTCATTGCGCTTGGCAATCGCATCGATCGCCGCGGGGAAGACCCACACCTTCTTCACCCCGCGATCGCTGAACGCGAACGCCACCTCATCGTCGAGCGACGAGAGAAATGCAGTCTGGTCCGTGATCTGACTGGCCCAGCCGAGCGAGTCGCCCATGCGGAGATAGTGCGTGGGCAAAATCATGAGGCGCCGCGTGGAAAACGCCGCGAGCACGTGCGCGTGCGGTGCGTTCTTGGACTGCTCCTGCGCATCCGCACGCAGCGGATGAACGGCGACTGCAGTGGTCGCGAGCAGGGCGGCGCCGACGACGGCGGAGATCTTCACTGACATCATCCTTGAATCGGGAAAGCTATACGAAGGGGCTCGGGAGTGATACCGATTGAAGACGCGTATGCGTCGTCCGTCGCCACGCACGGGTCGTGTTTGCGTCTGGCTCGCGCGGCGCACCGTGTACATCTTCCCGACCGTATGCGCCGCCCTCTCGCACTTCTCGCCTGGGTCGCCGTCTCCATACTCGGCGCCGCGGCCCTCGCACGACTCGCGCTTTCGCGCGGCGAAACGATCAGCGCGGGGTGGCTGATCGCCGCCGCGCTCTGTTGCTATGCGATCGCCTACCGGTTCTACGGTCGCTTCATCACCACAAAGGTCTTCGCCGTCGATGACCGGCGCGCCACGCCCGCCGTACGACTCGAGGATGGCCGCGACTATCTCCCGACGAACCGGTGGGTCGTATTCGGCCACCACTTCGCGGCGATCGCCGGACCGGGGCCCCTGGTCGGACCGACGCTCGCTGCGCAATTCGGATTTCTCCCCGGCGCGATCTGGATCGTAGCCGGCGTCGTACTGGGCGGCGCGGTCCAGGATCTCGTCATCCTCCTCGCCTCGGTGCGCCGCGACGGCCGCTCGCTGGGCGCCATGGCGCGCGATGAGATCGGCCCGGTCGCTGGTACCACGGCGCTCGTGGCGATTCTGGGGATAATGGTGGTGTTGATCGCCGTGCTCGCGCTCGTAGTCGTGAACGCGCTCGCCGCGAGTCCGTGGGGCGTGGTCACCATCGGGCTAACGATCCCCATCGCGCTGCTCATGGGGGTGCAGCTGCGGTGGCTGCGGCCGGGACGCGTGCTCGAGGCGAGCGCGATCGGCCTCGTGCTGCTGATTTGTGCGCTGTACGCGGGCCGCTGGGTGGCGTCGCAGCCGGAGCTCGCGGCGCATGCGACGCTCACACGTCCGGCGCTTGCGATCGCCATCATGGTCTACGGCTTCGCCGCATCCGTGCTCCCAGTGTGGCTGCTGCTCGCGCCGCGCGACTATCTCTCCGCATTCGTGAAGATCGGTGTCGTGCTCGCGCTCGCGATCGGCATCATCGTCGTCCTGCCGCCGCTCCAAATGCCTGCGCTCACGCGATTCGCGCACGGCGGTGGACCCATCTTCGCCGGAACGATCTTCCCCTTCGCGTTCATCACGATCGCGTGCGGCGCGATTTCCGGCTTCCACGCGCTGATTGCGTCGGGCACCACGCCGAAGCTGCTCGCACGTGAAAGCGACGCACTGCTGGTGGGCTACGGAGGGATGTTGATGGAGTCGTTCGTCGCGATCATGGCGCTGGTCGCCGCGTGCCTGCTCACGCCCGGCGTCTACTTCGCGATCAACGCCAGCGCCGCGTCACTGGGACCGAGCGTCGAGAGCGCCTCGCGCGCGATCGCGCAGTGGGGTTTCACCGTCTCGCCGCAGGAGATGCGCGACCTCGCGGCGCGCGTGGGCGAGCTGTCGCTGCTCTCGCGCACGGGCGGCGCGCCGAGTCTCGCGGTCGGAATGGCGCAGCTCTTCTCGAACATCCTGGGCGGCAGCACCGCCATGGCGCTCTGGTACCACTTCGCGATCATGTTCGAGGCGCTCTTCATCCTGACCACGATCGACGCCGGCACGCGCGTCGGTCGCTTCATGCTGCAGGATCTTTGTGGCCTCGCGTGGCCCCCACTTGGGCGTATTGCTTCGTACCCTGCGACTGTGATCTCGAGCGCTGTGTTCGTCTGCATGTGGGGATATTTTCTGTATCAAGGTGTGAGCGACCCGCTGGGAGGGATCAACTCCCTGTGGCCGCTCTTCGGCATCTCGAATCAACTGCTGGGCGCCGTCGCGCTGTGCGTCGGTACCACGGTGATCATCAGAATGGATCGCGCGCGATACGCGTGGGTGACGCTCCTGCCGCTCGCGTGGCTCTCGACCGTGACGCTCACAGCGGGGTATCAAAAGATCTGGGCGCCCGATCCCGCGCTCGGATTTCTGGCGCACGCGCGACTGTTGCTGGACGCTGCACACGGCGGAACCCTTCCGTCGGGCGTAGCGAGCGCGGCCGCAGCAGCGCGGATGGCGCTGAATGATCGGCTCAATGCAGCGGTGGCCGCGTTCTTTATTGCCTGTGTGATCGTCGTACTCATGGCGTCGGTTCGTGAGTGGTGGCTCATCCTTTCTGGCCGAAAAGTCAGAAAAACGACCGAAATCGCTTTCGAGACCGCTGCATCTCCCGCAATTTCTCGGTAAATAGAAAGACGGTCACGTCCCGAAAACTCGTGCAGTGTCGTCGCGCGGAACTTCGCAGACGAATCACACTCCCTCGAGCGGAGTAGCATGGACCGAGTTCTGGTCACCGGTGGAACCACGTTTTCCGGTCTGCATCTCGTACGCAACCTCGTTCGCGAGGGGCACGCGGTGCGCGTCATCACGCGATCACTGGAGCGTGCGCGAGCGCTGCTCCCGCCTGAGACAGAGATCGTGGTCGGCGACATCACGGAGCGCGCGGATGTGGCGCGCGCCATGGAAGGCCGGGAGCTGGTCTACCACCTCGCCGACAGCGCGGGAACCGGTCGCGTCACCAGCGCCGCCGATCACTGGCGGATCAACGTGCTTGGTACGCGGCTCGTTCTGCAGGGCGCGATGGATGCGGGAGCGCGCCGAGTGGTGCACTGCGGCACGGCGCGCGTGCACGGCGACACGGGCCGCGGCTCCGCCAACGAAGAGGCTGCCTTCCGCCCGACGAACGCGTTCGAGCTGACCAAGCTGCAGGCCGAGCGACTCGCGTCGTTGTTCGTACGCGAGAGCGGACTGCCGGTGGCGATCGCGCGCCCGACCTGGACCTACGGCGCCGATGACCGCCGCTTCCGCGGCATGATGGCCGCGGTGCGTCGCGGACACGTGGTGATTCCTGGCACGCGCAAGGCGCGTGTACATCCGATTCACGTGGACGATCTCGTACGCGGCCTCAAGCTTCTCGCGACGAGCAATGCCGCCGTCGGCGAGCCGTTCATTCTCGGTGGCCCCGAGCACCTCGCACTCGACGAGCTGATCACCGTGCTCGCCCGCGCGATTGGCGTGCGTCGCCCGCAGGTGCACATCCCCGAGCTGTCGACGCGCATGCTGATGTGGGCGTCCGAGAAGTTCAGCTTCGCGGGATCGCTGCGCGGCCGTCTCGAGTTCTTCACCAAGAGCCACGTCTTCGACATCGGCAAGGCCGCGCGCGTGCTCGGCTTCACGCCCACGGTTCCCGTATTCGAGGGCGTGGGGCGCACGGTGCTCTGGGAGGAGCGCGTCGCGCTCGTGAAAAATCAGACGCGCCGCCGCTCGGGAGAGGTGTTCGCGCGCCCAGGCGGCGAGCTTCGCAGGCGTTACGTACTGAGCGATGATGCGCTGATCGTCGGAGCGGTCTCGCGATTCTTTCCACTGTCCGGCACGCGGCACCTGATCAACGCCTTCCCGCGCATCCATGCAGCGGTGCCCTCGGCGCGGCTGCTCATCGTCGGTGAAGGCGCCGCGCGCGAGACGCTCGAGACGCAGGCGCTCAGGCTCGGCATCTCGCCCTTCGTGATCTTCGCCGGCATGAACGAAGACGTTGCCGCTCACCTCCGGCTGTGCGATGTCGCCGTGGTGTCGTCGACGGATGACGGACTTCCGCTCGCTGCGATGGAGGCGTTGAGCGCCGGCGTGCCGCTCGTCGCCACGCGTGTGGGCGGGCTCGGGTCGATCGTGCGCGACGGAGAGAACGGGCTGCTCGTGCCGCCCGGCGACGCGGATGCGATCGCTTCTGCGGTGATTCGGGTGCTGCGAAATCCGCAGCTTCGGGGAGAGCTCGCGGAACGGATCAGTGCCGCGGGACGGGGCAGTGCGTTCGACCACTGGGGCGACGCATCGCCTCGCGCCGCGAACGGCTGAGCCTTGCGAGGGGCACGTCCACGTGCTTCTCTAGGCTTGTTCCGCGCGTAGTACTCCGCGCCACACGTTCCACCTCGACCCCGTCTCATGCGAACTCTGCTCGTTGCCACCGCCCTCGCAGGCGGCGCAGTCTCGCTCGCCGCTCAACAGCCGGTCGCATCGCGCGACTCCTTCGACTTCACCATCAAGGGGATCATGCGTGGCCACGACATGGTCGGGCGCACGCCGTCCGATGTGCGCTGGTCCGCTGATAGTCGCTGGATCTACTTCTCCTGGAATCCACCGGGCACGAACGCGCGTGAGCCGCTGCGCCCGTATCGTGTGCGTGCGGAGGCTGGCGCCGTGCCCGAGTCGCTGACGGTTGCGCAGATGGACAGCGCGGGGCCGCTCGCCGCAGCGGGCGATCTCGCATCGAGCGGCACCATGCGCGCAATCGAGTGGAATGGCGACATCTACGTCGTGACACTCCGCACGGGTGCGGTGCGCCGGCTCACCGCCACCGTTGCGAGAGAGAGCAATCCGCACTTCGACCGCGACGCGAAGCACGTGTTCTTCGTGCGCGACAATAATGCGTTCTCCTTTGATCTCTCGACCGGCGAGGAGCGGCAGCTCACCGATGTTCGCACGGGGCCCAAGAAGGAGGACGAGAAGCCCACAGCGCAGCGCGCCGCGCTCGAGGCACAGCAGCGGGAGCTGCTCGGCGCCGTGCGCGATGAGATTCACCTCGATTCGCTGAAGAAGCGCGAGAAGGCGCAGGTCGACTCGCTCGGGCCGCAGACGCTCTGGCTTCGAAAGGATGAATCCGTGAGCACCATCTCCGTGTCGCCGGCGGGGAATGCGCTGCTGCTCCTGACGACGATTCCCGGCGGCGACAAGCAGCGCACCACGGACATTCCGAACTACGTCACGAAGAGCGGCTACACCGAGGAGCAGAAGTCGCGAGAGAAGGTGGGCGACGTGCAGGACGGCGCGCGAGTGGCGTACATCCCGATCACGCGCGGGGAGCCGACGTGGCTCGCGCTCTTTCCCGGCGACACGGTGAACGCGCCGGGAGACGTGGAGCTCAAAGGGTGGAGCGACGATGGCTCGAAGGCGCTCGTCTTTGCCCTGAGCTCAAACTGGAAGACGCGCTACATCTACACCGTGGCCGCGAAGGGCGTCCTCACCGCTCTCGATACGCTGCGCGACAGCGCGTGGGTAGAAGGCCCTGCGTACGGTGAAGCCGGGTGGCTCGATGGCGGCAAGCGCATCTGGTACGTGTCCGAAGCGGACGGATGGGCACACCTCTACTCCATGAGCGCCACTGGCGGGGATCGAGAAGCAGCTCACGAGCGGCAAGTGGGAGGTGGACGACGTCGTGCTCTCGAACGACAAGCGCACCTTCTATCTGCACACGAGCGAGGAGTCGCCGTTCGAGCAGCAGTTCTACCGGATGCCGGTCACCGGCGGCACGCGCACGCAAATCACGAAAGCGAGCGGCGGCCACACGGTGGTCGCGTCGCCCAACGAGCTGCTGCTCGCGGATGTCTACTCGACGGCCGAATCATCCGCCCGAGCTCTACGTGATGCGCAATCAGCCGGGCGCTGTGGCGTCGCGACTCACGCTATCGCCCACCGCGGAGTGGCTGAGCCATCCATGGCTCGTGCCGGAGATCGTGATGATCCCCGCGTCCGACGGCGTGCAGGTGCCCGCGCGGATCTACCAGCCGAAAGACATGCGCGCGCAGCCGAACGGCGCCGCGGTGATCTTCGTACACGGCGCCGGCTATCTGCACAACGTGAATCACTACTGGTCGTACTACTTCCGCGAGTACATGTTCAATCAGTTCCTCGCGTCGAAGGGCTACGTCGTCATCGACATCGACTATCGCGGCTCGGCCGGCTACGGGCGCGACTGGCGCACCGCGATCTACCGCCACATGGGCGGGCGTGACCTGCAGGACGAGGTCGATGGCTCGAAATATCTGCACGACAAGTTCGGCGATCGATCCCAAGCGCATCGGCATCTACGGCGGCAGCTACGGCGGCTTCATGACGCTCATGGCGCTGTTCACGGAGTCGCCGCACTTCGGCGCGGGCGCGGCGATTCGTTCTGTCACCGACTGGGCGCACTACAACCACGGCTACACGTCGCAAATCCTGAACACGCCCGAGAAGGACAGCGTTGCGTACAGGCAGTCGTCGCCGATCTATTTCGCCGAGGGGCTTGAAGGATCCGCTGCTCATGCTGCACGGCATGGTGGATGACAACGTGCACTTCGAGGACATCGTGCGCCTCACGCAGCGCCTGATCGAGCTCGGCAAGACGAACTGGGAGCTCGCGGTCTATCCTGTGGAGCGGCACGATTTCGTGCGCAACTCGAGCTGGCAGGACGAGTATCGCCGCATCTACGAGCTCTTCGACCGCACGATCGCGCGGCCACACGATGCCAGCGCAGCGCACTGAGCCCGTGCGGGAGCCGCCGGCGCCAGACGGAATCCTTGCGCGCGTCATCGGCAACCTGCGCATGATCATCGGCGCGCCGGACTACGCGCGCTACGTCGCGCACATGCGCGCGAAGCACGCCAATGCGACACCGCTCTCGCGCGAGGAGTTCGCGCGAGAGCGGCTTCGTGCACGCTACGAAGGAACCGGCAGCCGCTGCTGCTGACCGGTTCCGCCCCGCGGCACTACTTCGAGATCGCGATCCCCCAGGGCGACTTGCCGCCCGGGATGCGCTTGACCACCGAGTCCGTGCTCGCGTCGATCACGGACACATCGTTCAATGGACCGTTCGCCGTGTAGATCGTCTTTCCGTCTGCCGACACCGCGATCCCCCACGGGCGCTTCCCTGCAGCAAATGTCTTGACGACGCTGTCCGCCTTGGTGTCGATCACCGCGACGGTGCCGCCCCGCCCCGTCGACACGTAGAGCCGCGCGCCGTCGGGCGCCATGGCGGTTCCCATGGGCTTCGCGCCCTCACCTGGTACCTTGATGTTCTTCAGCACCTTGTTCTTCGTCGCGTCCACGACCGTCACGGTGCCGCCAACCTCGTTCGTGATGTACGCCTTCTTCCCATCCGGCGTGAACGCGATGCCGCGCGGCCGCTTGTCCGTGGGAAATGTCGCAAGGATCTTGTGCGTCTTCAGATCCAGTACGCTCACCGTGCCGCTCCCCTCGTTGGTCGCATAGAGCACCTTGTTGTCCGGATGGATCTGCACGCCCTCCGGCTCCGATCCGATCTTGACGG
This sequence comes from uncultured Gemmatimonadaceae bacterium, assembly GCA_963792685.1. GTDB lineage: Bacteria > Gemmatimonadota > Gemmatimonadetes > Gemmatimonadales > Gemmatimonadaceae > FEN-1250. Next base: position 4,015,042 of record CAWBWW010000001.1, read on the forward strand.
TGCCGATGATCTTCTTCGAGGGCACATCGATCAGCGTGAGCGAGCCGCCGTCCTCGTTCGACACGTAGATCGTATTGCCGTCGTTCGAGATCGCGAACGCCTCGGGATCGATTCCCCCCGGTAGATTGGCGGTCTTCTTTCCCGTCGAGAGATCGATCAGCGCTATTCCGTCCTTCGATCGATCGGCCGGCGGAAGTGTCTTCTCGTCGACGCCCGGCCCCGCCTTCGGCGATCCGCTCACCGCCACGATCAGCGTCTTCCCATCCGGGCTCACGCGCACGCCGCGCGGCCGCTGTCCGGGATCGAGCGTGCCGACGACACTGTCGGTCTTCGTGTTGATCACCGTAATGTCGTTCCCGTCCTCGTTCGACACGAAGAGGTAGGGACCACCGCTCGTGTACGAAGTGAGTACGGTATGCTCCGCCGCCGAGGTGTCCACCGCAGGCGCTTCGCTCTTGCCCTTGCATCCGATCGCAACCGCCACGGTGATCATCGCTGCTATTCCTCTAGGCCACATGTGCGTTCTCCATTGAGTGTTCGATCGGTACTACACCGCCGCCAGCCCCATACCCCACCGCGCGAGCGCCGTCGGCAACGCGCCGTACTGCAGCAGCTCCTCGTGAAAGGCCGACAGCGAAAACTGTGCGCCGCGCGCCTTCCGCGCGTCCTCGCGAAGCGCGAGAATGTCGCGCCGCCCGACCGCATAGCAGAGCTGGTACGTCGGATACGCGCAGTAGCGCTTGGCTTCAGCCTCCGCCACGCCCGCCTCGAATCCGAGCTCGTCACGCAGCCGCGCCGCCGCAACCTCCATCGTCATCCCCTTGGTGTGCAGCGACACGTCGAGAATCACGCGCACCGCGCGCCAGAGCAGATGATGCGCCTGGAAGAACCGCTCGGCCGCCGAATCCAGAAAGCCCATCTCCGCCATCAGCGACTCGCAGTAGAGTGCCCATCCCTCGCGTGCCGCCGGCGTCGAGAGTACCCGGCGCGGCACACTCGCCAGCTGATTGCCGATCGACATCTGCAGATGATGTCCCGGAATCCCCTCGTGCAGAGCCGTGCTCGGCAGCTCCGCGCGACACTGCGAGTGCCATCCCTCCCCGTCCTCCGGCAGCGTCACGAGAAAGAGCCCGCGCTGCACCGGATCGAACGCACCGGGACCCTGATAGGCGGCGAGCGGAATCATGGGACGCAGAAAGTTGGGCGTCGGCACCACATCGAGTGGCGTATCCGGCACCGGCATCAGGTTCCGTGAGATCGTGAAGCTCCGCGACGCCTCCATCACCTCGCGATACTCCTCGAGCGCCGTGTCCGGACTCGGAATGTCGGTGCGCAGCCGCGCCGCAATCTCCTGCCACGAAGTGCCGGGCTCGATCTCTTTCGCGATCTTCACCAGCTCGTCGATCGCGGTCGCGCGCAGGCGCTCACCGAAGCGCAGCAGCTGATCTGCGTTCTCCGCGATCATGTGCGCCGTGTGCAGCTTGCGATCGAAGAGCTCGCGTCCGATCGCAAAGTGATTGCCCGCGCGCGCGCGCATCTCAGCCAGCGCGTCGCCGAACGCGTCGAGTGCCTCTACCGCCTCGCGTCGTGCGTGCTCCAACTCGAGCTCGTCCAGCATCAGAAGGTCGAGCGTGGGGTCGTCGAGGCCATCCTGAATGAGCGCGATCGCGCCCGGCACGAGCGAGATTCCAATGCCCACCAGCACCGCGTCCGGCTCCGTGAGCACCTGCGTCGCGGTCTCGAGAAAGGTCGGGAGCGCCTGCAGTCGCGCGAGCAGCGATGCCGCGCGCGTGCTCGGGTCGCCCGAACGGCGCGTGAGGAGCAGGAAGATTCCGTGCACCGCGTGCATGAGATGGAACGACGGATCGTGTACGAACTGGCGCTCCTTCTCGAGCTGCAGCAGGTCGTGTCTCAGCGAGTGCAGCACCGCCGTGCGATCGATCTCATCCGCGAGCACCTCCGCCTCCGCCTCCTCGATCGCGCTCTCGTAGCTCACCAGCGCGGCGAGCTGCTCGCTTACCGATTCCTTGTCGTATGTCGCGAACACGCCGTCGTACTCGGTGACGCCGTGGTACGTCGCCTCCACCGGGTTCATGCGCCACCTGAGATCGAGGTAGCCGCCCATGACGGCCGAGAGCGGTGCGCTCACGCGGTGACTGCCTTGCTGCGATGCTCGACGATCAGCGTCGTGATCTCGTCGTCGCGCAGCGTGTGGTTCGCTTTCTTCGCGGCGTCGAGGATGTATCTGCAGAGCGTCTCGTCGTTCGCATCGTGGCCATGCGCCTCGAGCCACGCGCGGACGTTCGAGATCCCCGACACGTGCGACACGTCAATGCGCTGCGTAAGTCCGAAGTCGCCCGCGGGCACGCCGGAGTAGATGCGGTCGGCGAGCCACGCGTCGCCCTTCTTGTGCGCCTTGACGATCGCCGCCGCGTGCACGCCCGTCGCGGTGCGGAACGCGTCCTCGCCGAACAGCGGATAGCTGGCCGGAATGGCGACGCCGAGCGCGCGCGACGACGAGCGCCGTGTACTCGAGGAGCTTGCGTGAGGTCGTGCTTGTGCACGCCGAGGAGCTGGAGGTTGATGAGCAGGAGATCCATCTGGGCGTTGCCGACGCGCTCGCCGATGCCGAGCGCGGTGCCGTGCACGCGGTCGGCGCCGGCTTCGATGGCGGCCATGCAGTTCGCGAGCCCGAGGCCGCGATCGTTGTGCCCGTGCCAGTCGATGCGCACGTCGAGCTCGTGGCCGGCGATGATCTCTTCGCGCACGAAGCGCACGAGCGCGCGCACGCCGTCGGGCGTCGCGTGGCCGACGGTGTCCGCGAGGCAGACGCGCCGCGCGCCGCACGCGATCGCGGCGCCGTAGAGCGCGCTTCAGCGTCTCGGGGTTCGCGCGCGTCGTGTCCTCGGTGACGAACATGAGCGAAAGTCCTTCACCTACGGCGAAGCGCACAGCCTCCTCGCTCACGCGCACCATCTTCTCGAGCGTCCACTCCTCGGCGTACTGGCGAATCGGCGAGGAGCCGATGAACGTGGCGGCCTCGATGGCGAGCCCGGTCTCCTGCGCGATGCGCGCGATCGGCTCGATGTCCGTCGCCAGCGTGCGCGCGGCGCAGTTCGCCGAGATCGGGAGCTTCGCGTTTACGATCTCGTGCGCGAGCGCGAGCGTGTCTGCGCGCGTGCGCGGGCCGGCGCCTGGAAGGCCTATGTTCGCGGCGGCGATTCCGAGCTCCGCCATCAGATGGAGGAGCGCCTTCTTGTCCTCGATCGATGGATCGGTGACGGACGGCGACTGCAGTCCATCGCGAAGTGTTTCGTCGTTGAGCTCCACGCGGCAACTCTGCCAGTCGAGCGCTGGCGCGCGCGTGTTCCAGTCGTAGATGAGCTCGTGCTCGTTCATGCGGGATCGGTCGTGGCGGAATCGAAAAAGTGTCAGTTCGAGCCAATGGAATGTGAAGCACGCGCGGCTGCGATGCCAATTCCGGCTCTGTACAGCGCGCTACTTGCGCGACGCCGCCCGGGGCGGCAATTCACAGCCATGGCTGTCTCCTCCGGTCTCCGCGCGCTCTGGAACGCGCCGCCCGTCGCGGGCGCGCGCGCGGCGCTCGCCGAGTGCGACGCGGAGACGCTGCACACGCAGATCACGGTATCGGAGATCGCCGCACCTACCGGCGAGGAGACCGAGCGAGGCGCGTGGGTGGCAGAGCGCTTTCGCGCCGCGGGGCTGAGCGACGTGCGCTGCGACGTGGCCGGCAACGTGACCGGCACGCGTGCGGGCATCGAAGATCGCGCGCCAGTCGTGCTCTGCGCACATCTCGACACCGTGTTTCCGCGCGCCGTGCCGCTTCGCGTGCAGCGCGACGGCGCGCGACTCATCGGCCCGGGGATCGGCGACAACGGGCGCGGGCTCGCGGCGATGCTCGCCCTGGCGGGTGTCATCGACGGAACGAAGCTCCGCACGCGCGCGCCGGTCGTATTCGCGGCGACTACTGGCGAGGAGGGCGCGGGCGATCTGCGCGGAGCGAAGGAGCTGTTCGCCTCCGCGATGAGCGACGCGTCCGCGGCGATCGCCCTCGATGGCGCCGGAGACGAGCGCATCGTCCACCGCGCCCTCGGCTCGCGACGCTTCCGCATTCACTATCGCGGAGCCGGAGGGCACAGCTGGACGGCCTTTGGCGTGCCGAACGCGGTGCACGCCGCGGCGCTCGCGGGGGCGATGCTCGCGCGCACCTCGCTCCCCGCGCATCCGCGCACGACGCTCTCGGTGGGGCGCATAGGCGGCGGGATCTCGGTGAACGCGATCCCCGACGACGCGTGGCTCGAGATCGATCTACGCTCGACGTCGGAGCATGCGCTGCGCACGTTCGAAGGCGAGATTCGCGCGGCGGCACACGCAGCGCTCCACGAGGAGAATCTGCGCGGCGTGCGGGGCGCGCCGCCGCTCACGCTTGCGATCACCGTGATCGGCGATCGCCCGAGCGGCGAGACCGACTCCACGCTCCCGCTGGTCGGGGCCGCAGTCGAGGCGACGCGCCTGATTGGTCGCGAGCCCGACCTCGCCACCGCGAGCACGGACGCGAACATCCCGATCAGCCGCGGAATTCCTGCGATCGCGATCGGCGCAGGCGGCAGAGGCGGCGAGGCGCACACGGTGTCCGAATGGTTCGAGAACATCTCGGGACATCTCGGAATCGTCCGCGCACTCGCAATCGTGACGGCGGTGGCTGGGCTGGCGGGGTAATCACCCCCCGCCCGCGTGCACCTCGCTGCTGTCTCCGATCGTCACCTGCCCCTTCACACCCTCCAGCACGACTTCGTTTCCGATCATCGATCCGCTCAGCTGGCAGTCGGTGATCTTCGCGCCGTCTCCGACGATCGAATCCTTCACGGTCGAGCGCACGATCACCGCGCCTGCCTGAAGCGACACGTTCGGGCCCACCGTGGAATTCGTGAGCGTCACGTTGTCCTCAATGTAGACCGGATCGATGATCGTCGAGCCCGCGGGTACCGTCGCTGGCCTCCGCGCGCGACCGCGTTCGAGCATCGCCTGGTTGGTCTCGAGCAGTGTGTCGAGCTTCCCCGCGTCGTACCATCCCTCCACGTCCACGACCTTTATCTTCGCGCCCTTGTCGATCATGTACTGGAAAGCGTCGGTGAGATAGTACTCACCCTTGTTCGTCGGCTGCTGCATCACGTACGCAATTCCCTCGTAGAGCAGCTTCCAGTTCTTGATGTAGTACAGCCCGATGTTCGCGCGCTTCGAGATCGGCGTCGAGGGCTTTTCCACGATCTTGGTCATGTAACCATCCTTGTCCGTCACCACCACGCCGAAGCGCTGGTAGTCCTCCACCTCCTTCACCCAGATGATCCCGTCCGCATCGGTCTTCTGCACGAGCGAGAGATCCGCGTCGAAGATCGTGTCGACGAAGATGATCAGCACCGGCTGATCGACATACGGGCGCGCGAGGTCGACGGCGCTCGCGGTTCCGTTCTGCACTGTTTGCTCGACGAACACCGACGGAAAGTCGGACTCCTTCCGCGCGTAGTCCTCGACCTTCTCCTTGAGATGCCCGGTGATGTAGACGATCTGCTCGATGCCACCGAGCTTCTCGAGATCGTCGAGCAGGTAATCGATTACGGGCTTGCCGGCCACCTTGAGCATCGGCTTCGGCGTGATGTACGTGTGCGGGCGGAGGCGCGTCCCCTTCCCCGCGAGCGGAATGATCACCTTCATGGCGCGCTCGTCCCCTCGCGACCGTAGCGATCCGTCAGGCGGACCACGTCATCGAGCTCCGGTGTCGATGCCTCGAGGACATCGCAGTCAGTCACGGCTTCCATGTAGTGGATGGTGTGAGGGGTGATTCGAAACGCGTCGCCCACGTGCAGGTGCATGTCCGTCATCGTCTCTCCGACCTTCACCCAGTACTTGAGCTCGCCCGAGAGTAGATAGACAGTTTCGTCCTTGCGCTCGTGATACTGCACGGAGAGTGCGTGCCCCGCGTTGATGTGCAGGATCTTTCCCACGTAGCGATCGTTCTTCGCCCAGATGATCTCGTGTCCCCAGGGTTTGGGCACTCGCGTCACCTCGGTAGGCCCTGACTTGGGCGGGGGCGTGGTCATCGAGACTGAGTTCCTGTCGTGAGAGTGTGCGGCTGACCGTCGAGCACGTTCACCAGAGGTCAGCGAAGGAAAAGGTCCAGCGAAGCTTCACAGGATCGTCGCCCGGCGCGCCACCAGGCGCGAGCGACGGGTCGCGCACGTACAACGGCACATCGAAGCGCAGCGTCACCGCGCGATCCCAGAGCTGGTCGCGAGCGATGATCCCCACACCCGCATCCGCAAAGACGTGTCCATCCCGTGCGCCCGAGAGTCGCGCCCACGCGCCGTCCGCGAACACGTCCACCTGCACCTCAGGTACCAGCGACTTGTCCCGCGCCTTCACCACCGTTCGCGCGAGTTCCGCATTCGCCGACGCGGCACGATCCACGCGCGCAAGCGGAGAGTAGCCGCGAAGCCCCGCGCCGCCGGGCACCAGGAAGTGCACATCCGATCGCCCGAACAGCGATGAGCGTCCGCGCACGAAGTCGTTGCGATACGTATCCGTGACGTCCAGCGACGAAAGTCCGATGGAGCGCTGCAGCGGCGCATCGTTGCTCACGGCACCGAACAGTCGAAGCCGATGCGCCCACCCATGCGATGCTCCGAACATCCCTGTCTGCGACAGCTCGCCCTCGACGCGCTCGAAAGCACGCGTCGTGCCAACGCTGTCATCGCGCACGAGCCCCGCGAAGCCGCGCACCCTCGCGCGCATCGTGCTCGGCCCCCGCGCGCGCCACGCATATTCGGCGTTCGCATCGTACACGTTCGCGGGCTGCCATCGGTCGTGGTCCAGCCACCGCGTGTCGTATGGATGCGTGACATCGAAGCCGAGTCGGAGCCGCGACTGCGGCCCGTTGGCATACAGGAACGGGCTCAGATCCCAGTCCTTCGCGATCTCCGCCTTCGTGATTCCATCCATGAGCCACACGCCAGCACTGAGGCCATAGACGGGGCGCGAAAAGAACGGCAGCTCCGGATTCGAGAACGACAGCCATCCATTGAGATGCTCGATGCCCGGCGCGCCGCGCGGCACCTGCGCGCTCACACCGACGCCAAGCTCGCGCGCATCCCACGCGAGATCGTCAACCGTGGCGTAGCTCGATCGCAGCCGCACCGCCGTCGTCACCCCGCCGGGCCCCGTGTACCAGAGCTCCGGACCCACAGCCACGAGCTGCCGATTGCGATCGCTCTGTGACAGAAAGGGCCAGTCCGGCACGAACATCGTCGCGCGTCCGTCGACCGTCACGATCCCGTTGCTCACATCGTTCCGGCGATCCCAGTCCTCCGTGGAGTGCAGCGGATCCACTCGCACATCCGACGGCTTCTCCGCCGTTCGGATCTCCACCCACTGATCGTCGCGCATCGGATCCGCACGCGCGATCGTCCAGCCGCTCGCCGTCCGCGCACCGACCGGCATTGCGTGGCGGTACTCGCCATTCCGCACCACACGCGCACGCGTGACCCACGCCTCTCCCACGCGCGCCGTCTGCACGTTCGCGAGCTCGTAGTCCACGAGCCCCGTGCGATGCACCCACTGCTCGAAGAACCAGCCGAGATCGCGCCCGGACACACGCTCCGCGCTCGAGCGCATCGCCAGCTCGTCCACGTGCTTGTACTGCCACCGCGCGTAGTAGTCGTGCAGGAATGCGGTGAATACGCTGTCGCCGAGGATGTCGCGGAGGGATCCGTACATCAGATCGGGGCGCGAGTACACCGCCATCTGATACAGACTGAATTCGTTGAATGTCGCGCGGCTCTGGCGCCTCGGCGCGACCGACGAGGTCCACATCGTAGAGCTGCATGCGCCCGCGGTCGAACCCGTCCATCTCGTGCGCGTGCGCACGATAGCCCGTGGCTGGCTGTGCCGCGCGGCGCGGCGCGCCCTCCGCGAAGTCCTGCGGCGTCTGCCGAATGCGCCACTCGCTCTGATAGCTCGTGAGCCCCTCGTCCATCCACCCTTCGCGCCACTCGTTGTTCGCGAGCATCCCGTAGCTGTAGATGTGCCCCACCTCGTGCGACACCGTCCCTTCACTCGTGCTGCTCCCATACATCGCCATCATCGGAAATTCCGTCGCGCCCGGATCGAGACGGATCAGCCCCGTGAGCTGCGGATACCCGTACGGCCCGTAGATCTTCTCGAGGAACTCGAGCGCGTGCACGTTCCACGACACGAACACGCCGTGCCCCAGCCTCGGCACTTCGGCCGGCGGGATCAGCACGTGGATCGGGATCGTTCCGCGATAGAGCCCGCCCTCGTAGCGATAGCTCGGATCGGTCGCCCAGCCGAAGTGGTGCACGTTGCGCGCGTAGAAGCGCACCGCCTTTCGCCCCGCGGCTACGACTGGCAGCGCGGTGTCCGCGCTCCCGTATGCGTCGCGCGCGAGATGCACCTCGCCCCACGCCTTCGCCTTCTCCCATCCCGGATCGCCGGCCACCGGCACGCCCGTCGCGCCCACCACCTGATCCGCCGCGAGATCGAGCGTCACGTCGAACGTGCCGAACTCGCCGTACATCTCGCCGTTCGGAATGAACGGCTGCGCCTCCCAGCCGCCGCGATCGTACACCGCGACTTTCGGATACCACTGCGAGAAGTCGTAGTGGCGCCCTTTCCTCCCCTGCCGTCGGTAAACGGTCGCGGACGGCCGCGCATCCCACTCGAATTCGACAATCGCCGAGTCGCCCGGCGCGAGCGCTCGTGGCAGCTCGAAGCGCGCAATCGTGCTGTCGGGCGCGAACGGATACGACACACTCACGCGTCTCGCCATTCACGCGAGGCGCGCGCGTGAATCGCTCGTAGCCGAAGTTGGGCTCCTTCAACGCCTGGAAGCGCACGCGCCCTTCGCGCTCGTCAGCCGCGCTCCATCGCGATCCCGGCCGAAACGCGTTCAGCAGCTGCTGCACGCGCATCTCGCGCAGCGTATCCGGCGAGTGGTTTACGTAGGTGAGCGTCGCCTTCCCGTGCAGCACCTGCGCCGCCTCATCCAGCGTCGCTGCTATCCTGTAGTCCGCGCGCTGCTGCCAATAGCCCACCGTATCGCCACTCGGCGGCGACACGGTTGCAGTCACGCGTGGTGCACCCTGCTGCAGCAGGAATACGAGCGGAAGAATTGCGATCATGCAGGATGAAAACACGAGCGCGGCGCCCGTGGAAGGGCGCCGCGCTCGTATTCCTCATTCTCTTGCGACGCGAGGATCAGCCCGCCCGCCCCAGCATCCGCCCGCGCAGCGTCTCGAGGCGACGCGCCAGCGAGCCGTCCATCACGGTGTCACCCACGCGAGCGATCATGCCGCCGAGGATCTCCGGCTTGACGACGAAGTGCGGCACTACGCGCTTCCCCGTGATCGTGCCGAGCTGCTTCTCGATGCTCGCGCGCATCGCGTCGTCCGGCTCGCTTCGCGACAGTCACGCGCGCGTGCACGCGCCCCTGCATCTCGTCGACCAGATCGCCGTACTCCGTCGCGATCTGCGGAATCAGGTGCTGGCGGCGGTTCGAGATCACCGCGCCGAGAAAGCGCACGAACAGCCGCGGCAGCCGATCCTGGAACGCCTTCGTAATGATCTCGACCTTTCCGCGCCGCGCTCACCTTGGGCGACGCGAGGAAATTCGCGAGGCGCGGATCGCCCTCGATCGCATCCGCGACCTCGGTGATCGTGTCGCCCCAGCCATCGAGATCGCCCGCGCGCTCCGCGAGCGACACCAGCGTCTCGGCGTAATTCCGTGCGATGGTAGGCTCACGCATCAGCGACTCGCCCCGATGGGACCGATCGACGACAGGAAGTTGTCGACCACCGCGCGGTTCGCGTCGACGTCGAGGTTGCGCTCGATCACCTTGCTCGCGGCGCGCACGGCGAGATCCACCGTCTGCTTCCGAAGCTCGGCCATCGCGCGATCGCGCTCGGCGATGATCTCGGCGCGTGCGCGCTCGAGCATCGTCTGCTGCTCGCGGTGCGCCTGCTCGATCACGTCCGTGCGAACCTTCTCGCCGCTGGAGCGCGCATCGGCGATGATCTTCTGCGCTTCATCGCGCGCGGCCTGAATGCCCTTGCGATGCTCCTCGAGCAGCGCCGCGGCATCCGCGCGGTCCTTCTTCGCGGACGCGATCGCATCCTCGAGCGCCTTTTCGCGCGCTTCGCACGGACGCGAGGATCGCCGGATACGCCTTCCACGAGAGAATTCCGAGAACGATCAGGAAGATGAGCAGCGTCCAGATCATCAGCCCGCCGCTCGGCGTGAGCAGGCTGCCCTTCGGAGCCTCCTCCTGCGCGGCGAGAGGGAGCGCGGCATGATCATCGTCGCGGTGACTGCTGTGAGAAGCTTGCGCATTGTGATTCTGGAATAGGTGACGATGGCGCGCCGCACCCCGGGGCGCGGCGGCCGATCGGCGATACTAGAAGTTGAACTTGCTCTGGATGAGGAACGTGACGACGATCGCGAACAGCGCCGCGCCCTCGATCAGTGCGGCGAGAATCAGTCCGGCGGTCTGGATCTGTGCCGCGCGCTCCGGCTGACGCGCCATCGCTTCGGCGGCCTGGCCACCAATGCGGCCGATGCCGAGACCGGCACCGATCACTGCGACGCCCGCGCCGAGTCCGGCACCGAACATCGCCCACGCGCCCGTATACTCTCTCGTGTAGCCCGCTGCAGCCTGCAGCAGTGGAAGAATTGCGTGCATTGTGTTGCTCCGATAGAACGTGAATCCTGCTGCTCCGCGCTCGCGATTCGAGCGCTGCCCGTCAACGAGACCCGGGTCTCAACGGGCTTCCCCGGTCGCTCGACCGGGTACGACACCGCGCAGGTGGAGCGAGTCGCGCGGCGGATGCGAAACGAGGGCGCCTAGTGAGCGCCCTCGCGAATGAGGCCGATGAATACGCTGGCGAGCAGCGTAAAGATGAACGCCTGCAGAAATGCGACGAACAGCTCGAGCATGCTGATCGCGACGCCCATCGCCACCGGCGCGGCCGCGACGTAGTAGCTGCCGAAGGTGAAGATCAGGCTGATGAGCGCGAGAAGCACGACGTGTCCCGCCGTCATGTTGGCGAAGAGACGAATCGCGAGCGCGAACGGCTTCGTGATCTTTCCGACGATCTCGACCGGCGTCATGATGAGCGTCATCGGCAGCTTCATCGCGAGCGGCATATCCGACGGCCAATAGACGATCGTCTTGATGTATCCCGCGCCCTGCGCCTTCATGCCCGCCGCTTCCACCACGACGAAGGTGATGATCGCGAGCGTCGCGGTCACCGAGATGTTTCCCGTGGCCGTGGAGCCGTAGGGGAGAAGCCCGAGCAGATTGGCGAACAGGATGAAGAAGAAGAGCGTGAGCCCGAACGGAACGTACGCCTCACCGTGGTGGCCGACGTTCGGGAGAATCACCTCGTTCCGAATGTAGAGCACCATCGACTCGACCACGCCGGCAAATCCTTTCGCGTGGCCGTACTCGTCCGTCTGCCGGCGATTCGCAGCGGCCGCCGGAAGCAGCGATGACGAGACAGAGGAACGCCGCCACGAGCAGCATCACGACGTGCTTCGTGGGCGACATGTCGATCGTGAGCCCGCCGATGTGAAACGGCGCCCAGCGCGGGAGCTCCAGCTCGCCCACGAACGGAAGCTCGAGATCGATGCGAGTCCGTGATGTGCGGCGTGATGATGTCGACGTTGCGCGATTGCTCGCCCTTCAGATGATCGCCCGCGCGTCCGAAGGTGGACGAGCTGTCCTGCGCGTGCAGCGGCGCGGAGAGGAGCAGCAACAGCGAGAGCAGTATCGAGCCGAGTTTCATGACTTGAGCAGCACCGGTTCGGCCAGCGTGGAAACGAAGAAAAAAGCAGCGAGGCTCACGAGCGCGGACGTCGCGTCCAACCCCATCACCCTCACACCGACGAGCGCGTACATCGCGAGCACGAAAAATCGAATCAGCATCCCCAGCCCCCAGCCAGCCACCATGTTGCTCTCGGCCCAGTTGCGGGCGATCGCGAACGACACGAGCTGCACGACCCATGCGATGATTGCGCTCACCAGAATCGCATGCCGGTCCGCGGCGGTTTCGAACGCGTACACCAGCATCCACGACACCGCCGCGATCACCACCAGCGACACCAGCGCGAATCGCGCCGTGCTCTTCATCGGTGGTGCGAATCCGGGTACTCCCGGCTAGCGGACATGATTCGGCGATAGAAGCTGTAAAATCCCGCACTAGCGCCCACGAACACGCCCACCATCAACAGCCACGGCGCCGTGCCCAGCTTCGCATCCAGCCACTTTCCGACATAGAGAAAGAGCAGGATCGCGACCACGAACTGAACGCCGGCGCCGGCGAACGACGCGGGCGACGGGCCATGCGCTCCGCCGCTTCCCGGAGCATTTTCGCTGCCCGCCCGCCGAACGATTCTGGTCAGCCATTTCGCGCCGTGAATTTACCGGCTTGTGAAATTTTTCGCAAGCAAAAGTGACAGCGGGCCGAACGGCTCCCGAAGATTCCCGACCAATCATGAAAGTCATTCAATCTTCTACACTTACGTTACACAAACAGTTGACCCCTCGTCCTCCCCACGATAACTTGGCAGCCACGTAGCACCATCCCCCACGCTCCACGTTCTGCAGGCACCATGACGCGCCGTTCGATCACCTGGATTCTCTGCATTGCCGCCATCGCCCTCGCCTGCGGCCCTCATGCGCGACACGGAGACGGCGATGCCCACGCCAGTGTGCCGAGCTCGCGCAGTGCCGAGGCCCGCTCACCCCACGATACCTCGCTCGTAGCCTCCGCCAAGGTCGCGGTCGGTTCCAGCGACGTGAAATTCGCCCTCCAGATCACGAACCTCGCGCCACACGCCGTCGAGCTCAACTTCCCCAACGGGCAGACGCACGAGTTCGTCGTGGTCGACACGCTCGGCCGCGAGATCTGGCGCTCCAGCACCGGGAAGATGTTCACCCAGGCGCTGCAGAACCGCAATGTCGATGCGAACGAGACGCTATCGTTTCGCGACGAGTGGGATCCGCAGCGGCTACCACGGCCGCTACACCGCGCTCGCCAAGCTGCGCTCGAGCAATCATCCGGTGGAGGAGCGCGTCGACTTCGTGCTCCCCTAGTTCGTCGCGGCGCCCACGCGCTGCACCTGGTCGCTCGGCAGCTTCACGAACAGGAGCGAAAAGCTCGTGTTATCCGAATCCACGAATCCGCCGGGTAGCGTCACGACCACCGTGTCGGTCTTCGCCGTCCCCGTGTAGGTCGCGCCGTTCAGCGTCGTGGACGTGAAGTTGAGCGTTCAACCGGATTGCGTGAACGTTCCCGCATCCGTGAGCACCGTGCTCGCGTTTCCATCCTCGGTGCCGGTGCCCGCCACGGCGTAAGTGTCGTTCGAGTTGAGCGTCGCCGTCACCGAGTTGACCACGATCAGGTGATTGCGGGGGTTCGGCACCGTCACCGGCAGCGCGAGCCCGTCGATCGTGTTCAGCACGTAGTGCCCCGCCACATTCTTGGGCGCCGTGGGCGCATCGCTCCCGCACGCGGACGCCGATGCGATCGATGCGCCGGCGGCGAGCGCGAACAGCGTGCGCGCAACCCGGAAGCTGCATGAGCTCCGTGCAGCTGGCATGATCGTGGCCTCGCGATGATAGATGAGTGCGCTTTGGACTTCTTCCCGCCTCTCTCCCTACCCAGAATGTACCGGTCTCGTTCCGCGATACGAGTATCCGGATCACTGCGCCTCATTGAATACCATGTCGATCGTCTGTTTCGTCGAATGCACGACCTGTCCCGCGATCGCCACGCGGATTGATGCCGAATTCAGCGCAGCGAGGTAGTCCGGCACCCCGTGCGCGCTCTTGAAGACGAAGGTCGGAGCTCGTGATGGTCCAATGTCCATCGATCCGTTCCGACCACCCCTGTTCCCCACCGGTCGTTCCGGTGAAGCTGAACGAGTAGTTCCCGTCCGAAGTCGTCGTTGCCGTTCCCGACGTGATGACGATGACCGGAGAGGAGAGCGGCACCGTGTCCGGCAGCGGCACATCCGCAATCGACTGCAGCGACCACGTGTGCGAGACGGAATTCAGCAGATCGCTGCCGCCGCACGACACGAGCGATGACGCGAATCCGATCGCGACGACGCACGACAGCACTGCTTTTGACAGAGGACGAGCCATGGGCATTCCTCAGGGTTGGCGATGCGCAGCGCTGATCGCTCGCGCGACGTGAACATTCTCCAGGAAACGGTGGCATCCGCGAGTGCCGAGCGCAACTATTTCCCGCACGCAACGTCCCGCAGCTCCCCTTCGCGGACCATGCGCCACGGGTTAGTTTCGCTGGACATTCCTTCCCGCCACCGGTTCGCAAGCGTAATGACCATTGCGACTTCCACAAACGAAGACCTCGCGCTGCTCGACGATCTCGCGCGCGCGCACAAGCAGCTCGTTTCGCAGATCGGTCGGCGGATCGTCGGCCAGCACGAGGTGGTCGACAACATCGTCGCCGCGCTGCTGAGCGGCGGCCACGCGCTCCTCGTCGGCGTTCCCGGGCTCGCCAAAACGCTTCTGGTGCGTACGGTGGCCGAGGCGCTCGATCTCTCCTTTTCGCGCGTGCAGTTCACGCCGGATCTGATGCCGAGCGACATCACCGGGAACGGAGATGCTCGAGGAGGATCACGCGACGGGACGGCGCAGCTTCAAGTACGTGCGCGGTCCCATCTTCGCGAACGCGGTGCTCGCGGACGAGATCAATCGCGCGCCGCCGAAGACGCAGGCCGCGCTTCTTCAGGCGATGCAGGAGCACGCGGTCACCGCTTCGGGACAGACGCACGCGCTCCCCGAGCCGTTCTTCGTGCTCGCGACGCAGAACCCGATCGAGCAGGAAGGCACGTACCCGCTTCCCGAGGCGCAGCTCGATCGCTTCATGTTCGAGCTGCACGTCGGCTATCCGTCGCTCGAGGAGGAGGAGCGCATCGTCTCCACCACCACCAGCGACGACTCGCTCTCGATCTCCCCCGTGCTCTCGGCCGCGCAGCTCGCGAAGCTCCAGCATCTCGTGCGGCGGCTTCCCGCGCCGCCCACGGTGGTGCGCTACGCGGTGAAGCTCGCGCGCTCCACGCGTCCGGATACGCCCGAGGCGACGCCTGATGTCCGCAAATACGTGAGCTGGGGCGCCGGCCCGCGCGCGAGCCAGTATCTCGTGCTCGGCGCGAAGGCGAAGGCGGCGATGGATGGACGGAGCGTTCCCGATCTGGACGACGTGCGCTCGATCGCCGACTCGGTGCTGCGCCACCGCGTAGTGCTCAACTTCCAGGGTGAAGCGGAAGGACTGAGCGTCAGCAAGCTGATTCGCCTCGAGGAGCACTGATGGGGTGGGCCATGGGATACGCCTCGCGTTTTCCCATGGCCCCGATAGGCGGATTGTTCTTGGCGACGGTCGGCATCTTCATTCTCCTGGGCGCATTCGTTCCGCGCATACGGCTCACGCTCACGTACATCGGCTTCGCGGTGGGCACGATCGCGCTCGTGCTGGGCGGCCGCCTCGCGGTCGGGCTCCCGCACCCGACCGCGACACAGGTGGGAGCGCTCGTGCTCGCGATCGCGCTCGAGGTCATTGCCTTCGGAGTGATCATCCCGCGCGTGCGCGAGCGCGGCGAGCGCGCGCTGATCGTTGCGACGCTCGCGATAGTCGGCTGCCACTTCATCGTGATGCTTCCTGCCTTCGGCCCATTGATCGGCGCGCTCGGCGCATTGTGCGCGCTCAACGCAGCCCTTTTGTCAAAGCGGGCGGACTATCGTATCGAAGTGGCGTGGCTCATCAATGGCGCGATGAAGCTCGCCGTTGGCGCGCTGCTCGTGGCAACGAGCCCGCTCGTCCAGGGCAGTACCCGATCAGCGTCGGGGTACGCCCCTGTGCCGCGAGCTGCGCTCGTGCTGCCTCACGACGATTTCGTGAACACCAGAGAGAACGAGGAGTTCGAGGATCCGACGAAGGCGCCAATGATGCTCACCGTGAGCGTCGAGCCCGACACGCTTCCGGTGTAATTTCCGCCCTCGATGATCGTGCTCGTGAACGTCACCTGCGAGCCTCTCACGCTGTAGTGTCCGGCATCCGTGATAATGTGGATGGACTGCCGCTCACCGTGCCCGTGGCGGTTGCCGAATAGGTGGAGTCGCTCGTGAGCGTGATGGTCGCGCTCTGCACGATCTCCGGCTGCGACGTGTTCGGGATCGTGTACGGGAGACTCGAGCCCCCGACGGAGCTCAGCGTGTACGAGCCGGACACGTTGGCGTTGCTCGGCCCCGT
This sequence comes from uncultured Gemmatimonadaceae bacterium, assembly GCA_963792685.1. Taxonomy (GTDB): domain Bacteria; phylum Gemmatimonadota; class Gemmatimonadetes; order Gemmatimonadales; family Gemmatimonadaceae; genus FEN-1250. The sequence continues at coordinate 4,031,410 of CAWBWW010000001.1, forward strand.
GCTGGAGCTGCCGCACGCACCGAGCAGTACGACGGAAGCGACGGCGATCGCGAGTCGGGCGACGCGCGCTCTCTTCATCCTGGTGTGCATTGAGTGAACCTCGACATGGTGGAAGGCTCCTTCGGGCAAACACCGTACCTTACGACGTCCGGCGCGCGAGGGGAACGACTCAGTCGAGCCAGGTGACGACGGCGCTTTCGAGCCGCGCCGGATTCGAGTTGAGATCAATGGCGGTGATCTTCCCGTCGTGAATCGTGAACTCGAAGAGCACTCGAGGCACGCCGCGCACCGCCCACACCGCGCCGGGCGCGCCATCGATGAGCGCGAGACGCGCAACGCGCGCGCGTCCGACGAACGTGGTCGCCACGGCCTCGGCGCCGCGGGCCGAGGGATCGGTGCCCAACTGGATCGTCGCGGCGTCGGCGCGCACGACGGCGCTGGGGTCGAGTAGCGCGAGCAGCGCGCCGAAATCCCCCTCGCGTGATGCAATGAGAAACGCGTCCACAATGCCGCGGTGGCGGGTGCGCTCCGGAAGCTGCGCACCTCCGGCGCCCTGCACGCGACGCCGCGCGCGGCTCGCGAGCTGACGCGCCGCATCGCGCGAGCGGCCGACGATCGGCGCGATCTCCGCGAAGGGGAGATCGAATAGATCGTGCAGCACGAAGGCCACCCGTTCGGCCGGCTCGAGCGTCTCGAGCACGATGAGAAGCGCGATGCCGACGGAGTCCGCGAGCTGCATCTCCTGCTCGGGATCGAGCGCGTGTGCCTGAAGTGCACCCACGCCGCCCGGCTCCAGCGACTCTTCGCGCCGCGACTCGCGCGTGCGCAGCGCATCGAGACCACGCGCGCGACCACGGTGGTGAGCCACCCGCTCAGATTCTCCACCGCGCTCGTGTCCGCACGGCTCAGCCTGAGCCATCCCTCCTGCACCGCATCGTCGGCCTCCGTTGCAGAGCCGAGCATCCGGTACGCCACTTTGCGGAGATGCGGTCGGTTCGCCTCGAACTGCTCGGCCAGCCACTCGTTGTCAGCCATCGGTCACATTCCTCGGTTTGCGTCCGTCAACGAGGTGACGTTTGCAGGATCGCAAATGTGACGACGACGTATCGATCATTCCAGGAGAGCGACAATGAGTGAAGTGATGAAGACCGTGCTGTATCCCGTGAAGGATGTGGCGAAGGCGAAGAAGTTGTTCGGCGCGCTGTTGAAAACGGAGCCCGTGGCGGACCAGCCCTACTATGTAGGATACGAAACCGGCGCACTGCACGTGGGGCTCGTGCCCCACGGCCATGCGCAGGGCATGACCGGCGCCACGTGCTACTGGGGCGTGACGGACATCAGAGCGCGGCTGAAGGAGCTGGTCGGGGCGGGCGGAGAGATCCAGCAGGATGTGAAGGATGTCGGCGGTGGGATGCTCGTCGCGACAGTGCGGGATGCGGACGGCAATCTGGTAGGGCTATCGCAGTCCTGAGCGACAGGAGCGCAGCGCGGCATCGGTCCAGGATGTTGTCCACGACATCATGGACCGCTGCCGAGGCACATCGGAGTGAATCAGGAAACGTCTCGAGTATCAGCCCCGAAAGAGCAGCGCGTCGGAGTTGCCATAGCTGAGGCTCAGCGAGATCCACGCTCGCAATCGCGGCTGCAGATCACGGTCAAGTTTTGCATTTGCGCGATCTCTGGAAGCCGCGCTCACGCGCCGACCTTACTGGATCATTACAAGTCTCGTCGTTCGCACACGTGGGGCATGACGCGTAGTGGCGATCCGCGTCGTGCGAACGTATTCTGTCAGATACGCCCATGGACATCACGTGAATTACTCCGCGCTCCTCGGCGCCTCCGTCTTCGCGCTCATTCGCAATAAGCTGCGCAGCCTCCTCACTGTGGTTGGGATCATGATCGGGATCGCCGCGGTGATCTGCGTGGTCGCGATCGGAAGAGCCGGACAGGTTCGAGTCGAAGAGCAGCTGAACAATCTCGGCGACAATTTCGTGTGGATCGAGGCAGGTGGCCGCGCTGTGAACGGCGTGCGCACCGGCACCCACGGCACGAGCTCGCTCACCCTGGGCGATGCGGCCGCAATCAGGAGTCAGATCCCGCTGATCAAGAGCGTTTCGCCCAACGTTGATGCTTCAACGCAGCTCATTTACGGTAATCAGAACTGGTTCACATTGTTCCGCGGCGTGTCTCCCGAATACTTCGCCATCAAGCGATGGACGGTAACTGAAGGTGCGGTGTTTACCGAAGAAGACGTGGAGCGCGCGGCAGATGTGTGCGTCATCGGCCGAACGGTGCGAGAGCAGCTGTTCGGAGCGGAGAATCCCGTAGGCAAGGTGATTCGACTCAAGGATCTGCCGTGCAAGGTCGTGGCGGTGCTCAGACCCAAGGGGCTATCGGTGAGCGGCCAGGATCAGGACGATACCGTCATCCTTCCGTATACGACTGCGCAGAAGAAGATCAAGGGAATTTCCTGGCTCGATGATATCGCTCTGCTCGGCGGTGTCGCCGGACGCGGTCAAGCTCGCGGGACAGCAGGCGGCTGCCCT